>OY970311.1:0-3166583 GCA_963716415.1 Vulcanimicrobiota bacterium
GGGCTTTGATATACTTGACGACAGTGACCCTCCTCGCTATGGTGAGCAGGACAGGGCGGCGCTATGAGCGGGCGAGGTCCGGCCGCCCTGGGAAAAGGCGTTCTATTTGGCCGTCGTGGCCGACGAGTACGAGGCTATTCTCGCATTGCCTCGACCCCAAGATCGTGTAGACCTTGCACCGAGGTTCGAAGCTGCGCGCGTGTTTGTCGAAGCTGCCCGGGTGCAACGCGGCGTCGTCATCTAGCAGCTCTCGTATGTAGGAATGCTGAGTATCAAGAAGATTCCGAAGCGCCTTGCGCCCCATTTCGCGGAGGTGTTCTGGGTCAATCCGATCCATCGGGCGAGCCTCCTCGGGATGCGTGCTACAATAGCTCAAATGTCCTCGAAGAAGCCGCTGGAACCTCTGATTCCGTTGAACGACCTGAAGAAGGTGGTCGCGCAGATCGCGCACGTTCCGAAGGACGCGGTAGAGGAAGCCCAGACGAGGCGCAAGACACCGAAACAGGAACCTTCCGATCAGGACTAGCTTTTGCTCCCTATTCCTTAGTGAGCCTAGCGTCATTGATTGACAAGTATTGCCGTTACATTACGAGCTATGTGGTTCAGATACGGAAATTTGAACGGACGTTGAAGAAGTCCGTCCCTCTTGTACCTGCGCCGTCCAATACGCATATTTCGCCTACAGAGTTAGCTTCGCTTCGCAGCGGCCTTTCTTTCGAATATGCCGCGCAATGGTTCGAGGCATTAGAGCTGCGCCACTCGCTAGACTATCTTATTGACCTCCAAAAACACAAGCTAAATTCGGTCGTACCTTACGCTGACGCGGCAGCGATGATGACGCAGCTCGCGGACCGCATTATGAGCGAACTCAAGGAATGCTGGCATATCTATATCCCGCGCGAAGACGTTGCCGGCTATCGCGACCCGTTCTCGGTGTGGCGTTCCACTAAGGAAGCTTTTCCATCAGCCGCCTTTGACGCCCAGGAATCGGTACGGTGTATGGCTGCGGGGCGATTTACTGCAGCGGTGTTCCATGCAATGCGCATCCTGGAAGTCGGAATAGGCTGCCTTGCTATCAAGCTCGGAGTGCCCGTAAAGCGCCAAGACAAAAGCTGGTCAAGCGTGCTCGCGGCAATTCGGGATGAAATTGACGAGAAATACCCGAGCAAGGGCCTCACTACAGCGAAAAAGGCGCGGCGCAGGAAATATCTGCAGATGACCACGCATTTCCAGGGCTTCGAAAGGGCATGGCGTGATTACACTGTCCATACGTCGGTTAAATATACTCGCGAGACAGCGAAGGAAATTATTGACGCGGCGCGGGCATTCGTGCGTTCGTTGCACGACGACGGGATCAAAGAGAAACCCAAAAGGCCGACCTAACGCAAGACGGCATGCCGTAAAGATGCCTATCGGCGCAGTCTTGCCAAAGCTTCTTGCTGGGCACGGCGCTCGCGTGATTGCAGATAGTTACGGACCAGGAATGGCCCGACTGCAATCGCGACTGCCGCGCCAATAGCAGAAAACCCGGTCAGCGAATGCCCTTCGCGCAGCAGACCTGCTCCGACATAGACGATATATCCGCCGAGGAGCAGGCCTGCGAAAAGGCCTAAAAACGATCTGACAGAGTCCGAACGAACGACGATTCGCTCCATTGCTCGACGGTGCTCGCTCTGTTTCTGGAATTCGTCGAAAATGATCTTGGCAGAACCGGGAGAGACGCGCTCATACTGTTCGAGTTGTTCGGCAGGCGGAAGCGGACCAGCGGACATAGTCTGCTGAAACGCAACTTGCGTTAGCTGCTGCTGTTGTTGCTGCCTCGCGAGGCGTGCTTTTCTGCTAGCCAAGCACTAGGCGGCGAGCGGCTTCGCTTCGATAATAGCTTCTTGCAGATCGTTTCCGACCATACACCAGTCAATGTATATCGAAGCAGCGTTAACTTCGTTCAACGAATCGAAGGTGCTCACATAGTTCCAGGTCAGCGGGCTAAATATGTCGAGGAACGAGCCGAAGCCGCCCCAGAAGCCCGGGCGGGCCAAAAGATAGAACGGCCGAAGGCCATTGCACGCCGTGTACTCGGACTGCTCGCCGAGCCAACTGCCGATGGCGCTGAGACTGGTAGGCATAACGGCTGCATTATACGCCCGCGCCCCGCGTCCCGTCTAGGCGCGTTACTTTTGGACTAGTCGCTTGTACGTCAGGCGCTTCCCGTCCGCCCGCTTTGTCGCCTTAACAAAGCGCGGGTCGTCCTCGTTCTCGCGCTCGTCAAACCGAAACACCTGCTCTGCCAAATAGCGGTCCAAATGGCACGGGTTCACGTGAATGTACGTCCCGCCGATCGTGCGCTTGAGCACGGACCAAAAGCACTCGATATTGTTCGTATGCACGTTACCGCGCACGTACTCTTTGAGCCGATGATTCACCGAGCCGTGCTGCATGAAATACTCGTTAATGTGCGTGTAAAGCGGGGATGAATCAGTGTAGACCGTCGCATCCAAATCAATGCTTGCACGCAGTTTCGGCAACAGCGTTTTGTGCGTCGTATCCTTAACGGCCCAAACGCGAACGCGACCGCCGCGCTCGACCATGCCAAAAACCGCCGTCTTTACAGCAGAAATAGCTTGCGGCGTGTTCGCAGGGTCGCGGCGAACGCGAAGCGGTTTGTTCTCCCACTTGCCGCCGAGGGATCCACTTCGACCGTGCCGCGAAGCGGCGTCAAGTCGTCACATTCCATTGCGGCACGGATGCGGTGCAGCATGAACCACGCCGTCTTTTGCGTGACGCCGAGCCCTCGCGCAATCTCATAGGACGAGATACCGTTGCGGTTGCTCGCAATCAGCCAGATCGCCGGGAGCCACTTGGAAAAGCCAATGGGCGAATCCTCAAAGATCGTCCCGGTCTTGGCCGTGAACTGACCCTTGCAATCGTTGCAGTACCAGCGCCGACGCTTGGGCATATAGGCGACCCGAAGCGAGCCGCAGTCCAGGGGACAACCGACGACGGTCGGCCAGCGCATCTGGACCCAGAAGTCATGGGCTTGCTGCTCGTCGGCAAACTGCCGCACGGCTTGGATCATGGTCTCGGGAATCCTCACGCCGGAGGGCATGGTCCACCCTCCCGCTCGCAGTCGGAGCACCCGAAAGCGACGGCTTCCGCCGCGTGGTCCATACCTGGATCGCGAAGCGGTTGCAGAGTGACTTGATCGCACGGCGTATGCTTATCTTGGGCGTGACCGCAATCTTCACACGTTTCCATGCCACTATTGTCTCACCGGAGGTCACTGTCGTCAAGTATATTATACCCGGGCGGGGTCTGGTAAACCATGCGTCCGGGCGGAATTGAACCGCCAACCTCGGCCTTAGGAGTGCCTTGCTCTATCCCCATGCGCTGACGCGCAAGGGGACCCCAATAGTTTGAAAGGCGCTGCGCTGCTGCGGCAGCTGCGCGCCCCCCAACTTCGTCGGGGCCCCCAAAATCTGCGCTCGGGCGGAATTGAACCGCCAACCTCGGCCTTAGGAGTGCCTTGCTCTATCCAATTGAGCTACGGACGCGCGCGCTAAGGCAGTTAAGCGAGGGGAGGGGGATTGCCCTCTTCGCGCCAGGCAACGAACCGGTCGACGAGGACCGGGTCGAACTGGGTGCCGGCACAGCGCTGCAACTCGGCAAGCGCCGCGTCCTCGGTGATTCCGCGGTGGTAAGGACGGTCGGCGACCATCGCCGAGAACGCGTCGAGGATCGAGACCGCGCGAGCGATCGGGTGAATGTCCTTGCCGGCCAGCCCGTGCGGATAGCCCTTGCCGTCGAAGCGTTCGTGGTGCTGACCGACGATCTCCGCGACCTCGGCGTAGCCGGTGTGCTGGGCCAGCACGTGCCGGCCGTATTGCGCGTGGCGCATCACCGCTTCGTACTCCAGCTCGGTCAAGCGACCCGGCTTGCTCATGATCCGATCGGCGATGAGCAGCTTGCCCACGTCGTGCATCAGGCTGGCCTGTAACAGCTTCGAGAGTGATGCGTGATCGAGATCGAGGTTATGCTCCGACCACAATTTGGCCATCGTGTTGACTTGCAAGAGGTGCACGCGCGTGAAAGGATCGCGGTCGAGTAAACTTTCGAGAATCGTCTCGATTCCGTCGAACGATCCATGAATGGTGTAGGCGTCGACGTCGTCGGCTCCGACTGGAATTCCACCGAGCTTGCGGCTGAGCCGCGTCCGATGCTCGCATAGCGCAACCACATCGGCGCGCGTCCCGGCGTCGAGCGGAACTACAACGTACCCGCAGGCAATGGTAACCGGCAAGGTTTGATCGCGCGTCACATACGCGAGCTCGGCGAGCTTCGCCACTACCTGCATCACGTTATAAGGCGCCAAGTCCGAGGCGCTGTCGCGCATCAAGACCATAAAAATGTCGCCGCCGAAACGCCCCGCCACCATCGATTCCTCGGCGCCTTCGAAATCGCGCAAGACCGCGGCGATGCGGCGCAGGACGTCGTCGCCTTCGCCATGTCCGTACAGTTCGTTGAACTGTGCGAAGTTCACGACGTCGAACATCATCGCAACGACCGGCTGTGTCGACGTCGAGCCGGCAATTGCGCTTTCCAATTCGCGCGAGATGCGTGTGTGGCTCGCAAGCCCGGTGAGCGGATCGTATTCCGCGGTGCGCTGTAGTGCCTGATACATTCTCTGATTCTGTACCGCGACGCCCAGATAGTGCCCGATCGCCGCGATCGTTTCCACTTCTTGCGCGGAATACGCATTCTCATGAATGCTCTGCACCGACAGCGCTCCTACCATCGTTCCGCCGGCTCGCATCGGCACGAAGATCGCAGAGAGCGTATCGTCGGTCCACGGGCGGTCGGGATTGATTGGATACGTCCCTTGCGGTGCCCAGACGTCGCGGCGATTTCCCCAGATAACTTCACCGCTGCCGATGACCGCCCGCGCACGCGACCGTTCGGTCAACTGGATGTGCGGATAGCGCCGAATCTCGCCATGGTCGTAAATGTACTCGATTGCGTGGTTGCCGTCCGGATGCGCCAGCGCGATAAAGACAACGGCTGAATCGATGTGCGCGGCGAGCATCGTCGTGAGACGTTCGAACAGTTCACCGAGCGAAAGATCGGTCGACAAAAGCGAGGCCGCCTGCTGGATGAGCAGACGATCGTTGCCGCCCTCCCGGCGTTTTCCGACCAGTTGATCCTTCACACTGGGCTCCTGCAATGGGACTTTCGGCTCGGTTTCGCGGGGGCTGCGGCGAACCCCCGCGCATGGACTACGATCTCTTGGCAGCCCAGGCGGCCTCCTTGCTCGCGGACGAGAGCAACTTTATCGCCAATGCCGCCAACTTTGCGTCCTTCGTCTACCACGAAATTCCCGAGCTGAACTGGGCGGGCTTCTATTTTACCGAGCCCAGCGGTGACCTCATACTCGGGCCCTTCAACGGCCGCCCTGCCTGTACGCGTTTGCCGAAGGGCCGCGGCGTCTGCGGCGCCGCCGTGACCTCCGGCCAGACGCTCGTCGTTGACGACGTCCACGCCTTTGCGGATCATATCGCGTGCGATAGCGCCTCGGTCTCGGAGATCGTCGTTCCACTCCGAGCCCAAAGCGCGATTGTCGGTGTCTTCGATATCGATAGCCCGCGCGTGGCACGCTTTAGCGACGGCGACCGCGCAGGCATCGAGCGATTGGTTCAGGTCTTCTTGAACGCGAGCGAGAGAGAGTTGATACAGTAGCGCGTGCCGCGCGGTCCGGGACCATCATCAAAGACGTGACCCAAATGCGAGTCGCAACGCGCGCAACGCACTTCGGTGCGATGCATGCCGTGAGTCGTATCGTCGAGCAGCCGCACGTTTTGCTGTTCGTGCGGATGCGTGAACGACGGCCAGCCACAGTGTGAGTCGAACTTCTCATCCGAGGTGAACAGTTCGGCGCCGCACGCGCCGCAGAGGAACGTTCCGTCGTCGCGAACTGCCAGCAACTCCCCGGTGAAGGGCCGTTCGGTCCCGGCCTCGCGTAGAATCGCGTAGCGCTGCGGCCCGAGCTCCTCCCTCCACTGCGCTTCAGTCTTGGCGATCGGTGGGATGATGTCGTGTTTCATAGCACCCTTAAGAACGCCGCGCACCCCGGCTCCGGATGCGTCCAAAGGCATAAGGAGCGCCAAGTTGCTTGCGCGAAGCTCAAGGCCCCGGAGGAATCGCCATGCGCCTGATCACCCGTGCTGACCTCGACGGCCTTACGTCGGCCATCCTGCTCCAAGAAGTAGAGCCGATCGAGGAGGTCGACTTCGCTCATCCTAAGGACGTGCAGGACGGCAAATTTGCTCTCTCCGCCAACGACATTCTCGCGAACCTCCCCTATGACGAACGGGCCGCGCTCTGGTTCGACCACCACGTCAGTCAGTCCGACGCCGCCTGGAATCCGGAGATGCGCGGCGAGTTTGGCGTCGCTCCGAGCGCCGCGCGCGTTATCGCCGACCATTATAAGTCCGATAAGTTCGGCCGTTTCTCGGATTTGATGGAAGCCACCGATCGGCTCGACGCCGCGCTGCTCACGCGCGACGACATCGTCGATCCCAAGGGTTGGATTCTCGTGGGGTACACGCTGGATCCGCGCAGCGGCCTCGGCGCTTTCAAAGATTACTTCCGTCACTTGATGGCGCTTGCTAAAGCGCAAACCGTCGAGCAGATTCTCAAAGACCCAGAGGTGAGCAAACACGTCGAGCGCCTTCGGGCCGAGGAACCGGCATTCCGCGAGCACTTGCTCGCAACGTCACGCCAAGACGGCAACGTGGTGATAACCGACGTGCGCGGACTCAAGAATCTTCCGAGCGGTAACCGGTTCTTGATCTACGAGCTCTTCCCGACCGCGAACGTCTCGGTGCGCGTGGCCGATGGGCGCGCCGGCGAGTTTGTCTCGATTCAAGTCGGACACAACATTCTCAAACGCGACTGTAAGACCAGTGTCGGCGACATGCTTGCCGGGTACGGCGGCGGTGGCCACGTGGGCGCCGGAACCTGTCAACCGTTGCCGGCCGACGCCGACCGCATATTGGGCGAAATCGTCGAAAATCTCAAGCGCAACGGGTAGGCCGACAAGTAACAGGTGAAATGCAAAACGGCCTCGCGGACTGCGAGGCCGTTTTTGATCTGGAGCCGTTGGCGGGGATTGAACCCGCGGTCTCCGTCTTACCAAGGCGGTGCTTTACCACTAAGCTACAACGGCATCAAGCCCGAAAGCGTACTACGCTTTGGGCGTAAGTCCCTACCAGTTTTCGGCGCTTCCGAACTCAACGCATAGTCCTGCGCCCATTGGATGCGCTTTGTCTGACCGTTTCGCGTCGGCTCAAGGCGGAGACTCTTAAAGGTATTGACTTCCGATGCCGGCACGAGGAAGCATCGATCAACCTGTGGACAGTAGACTCCGAAAAACTCGACGTGGCCCACGTACGAACGCGTGGACACGCCGCCGCGGTGTGTATGGGAACTGCAGGCATGGAATTCGATGGTGCCCTTACGAAGACGTCCTGTCTTGATTTGAACGCGCGCAAACTCGCCGTCCTCGCCCACGATCACAACGTCATACCTCGCGAAATCACCGTAGGGGATTAACAGGCGGTAGCCGCTTTTCGCCAAGGCAGCCATTACCATAAGCTCGGAAACAACACCGATCTTCTTCGTGTCGCGTTTCACCACACGAGTGTAATCGGCAAGTGATCCACCAGGTTGGCACTCTTTTTGGAGCGGGCGGCGAGAATCGAACTCGCGCTATCTGCTTGGAAGGCAGAGGCACTACCATTATGCAACGCCCGCGAAAGCCAAAGACGGGATGGTGGGCCGGGCTGGATTTGAACCAGCGTATCGCTTTCGCGAGCCGAATTTACAGTCCGGTGCCATTAACCACTCGACCACCGACCCACGGGATCCCGGCACGGCTAACGACGGTACGATACCACGGGCGCCGGGTCCTCGCAAGGATTGCGCAAAGCGCAATCCGGCTCGTTCGGGCTTCGCCCTCCGGAGAGGCGATGTTTGTCGGAACGGTCTACAAGGGCGCGTTGTACTTGAGGAAAGCCACCTCGCGCCGCCAGCCCTCCCGCTCATAGACCTCTTGCGCTCGATCGTTGTCGACCGCCGTTTCCAGGAACATCGCGACGGCGCCGCTCTCGCGCGCATAGGCCAGCGCCGCATCGATCAGCGAGCGACCGATTCCGCGCCGGCGAAATTGCGGCTCGACGAAGAGATCTTCCAGAATCAAAACCGGTGCGAGGCGCACGGTGCTCCACGCCTCGAAGAGCTGCACGAAACCCAGCGCGATGCCGGCACCGCTTGCAAAGAACACCGTGCTCGTTCGATCGCGCAGGTGCTTGCCCAGGAATCGGCGCTCGCCCGCGTCGTCAGGCACCTGACCGTAGAACGCGCGGTATGATTGCACGAGGGGCAAGAGCGCGTCGACGTCGCGGGTGGTCGCGCGCCGCACGGTGATCTCCATATCCGCACAACTACCGCTCACAGGGTCAGCCTTCCCTCCAACTTAATGACCGCTTTATGCCCAAGACCTATGATGCGATCGTGATCGGGGGCGGTCACAACGGCCTGGTAACGGCGTGTTACCTGGCGCGCGCCAAGCGCAGCGTGCTTGTCCTGGAACGCCGCTATCTGGTCGGAGGCGCGTGCGTTAGCGAGGAGACCTTTCCGGGATTCAAAGTTTCGACCGCGGCCTACGTCAACAGCCTCTTTCGCCCGGAGATCGTGCGCGATCTCGACTTGAAGCGTTATGGATTTGAAGCGATCGAGCGGGATCCAGCCTCCTTCACCCCATTTATGGATGGACGCTATTTGATGCTCGGCCGCGGATCGGCGCGCGACGTGGAAGAGATCTCGAAGTTCAGCCGCCGTGATGCGCTTGCCTACCCGCATTACGAAGCGATGCTGCAGCGTGTGGCCGCGGTGATCGAGCCGACGCTGACCCAGGTTCCGCCCAACGTGCTGCATCCCGGCCTCACCGATCTGATTCATCTCGGTGCGATGGCGCGTGCGATGCAAAAAATGGGTCCCAACATGAACGAGGCCGTCGAGATGCTCAGCGGAGCCGCGCGGCCGATCCTCGATCGCTGGTTCGAAAGTGAGGAGCTCAAAGGGACGCTTGCGACCGATGCGATCATCGGCGCGTTCATGGCGCCGTCGATGCCCGGCACGGCGTACGTGCTCTTTCACCACGTAATGGGCGAAACCAACGGCAAGCGCGGCGTGTGGGCATACATGCGCGGCGGCATGGGCGGTCTGACGCAGGCGCTGGCGCGCGCGGCGACCGACCTCGGCGTCGAGATCAAAACCGATGCGGAAGTCGTGAAGATTCTCACCAAACGCGGTGCCGCGACGGGGGTTGCGCTGCGCAGCGGCGAGGAGTACAGCGCAAAGAAGGTCGCAAGCGGCGTCGACATGCACCTCACTTTCGAACGGTTTCTCGATCCCTCAACGCTACCGCCGGCGTTTCGCGAGGCCGTTGGGCGAATCTCGTACGACAGCGCTTCAGTCAAGATCAACGTTGCGCTCGAGCGTTTACCCAGTTTCACCGCGCTCCCAGGCCACGAGCCCGGTCCGCAGCATCACGGTACGGTGCACTTCTGTCCCGATCAGGATTTCATCGAACGCGCATACGACGATGCGAAATACGGTCATCCGTCGAAAGAGCCCGTGGTCGAGTGCTGTCTACCCTCGTCGCTCGATTCAAGCGTCGCGCCGCCCGGAAGACATCTGATGTCGATGTTCGTGCAGTACGCACCGTATAAACTCAAAGACGGTCCATGGACGCAAGCCGTCAAAGGCGATTTCGCGGATCGTTGCTTTGCGATCGTCGAGCGCCATGCGCCGGGCTTTACCTCGTCGGTGATCGACCGGCAGATTCTCAGTCCGGTTGACATCGAGGAAACGTTCGGCTTGACCGGCGGCAACATTTTTCAGGGCACGATGCCGCTGCACAACTTGTATGCGCTGCGTCCTGTGCCCGGCTATGCGAACTACAAGACGCCGGTCAAACATCTGTACATGTGCGGATCGGCGGCACATCCCGGCGGCGGCGTGATGGGAGCACCGGGTTGGAATGCGGCGCGCGTCATGCTGCGCGAGTAACGGGAGGCTCTCATGAAATCGACGCTTGCGACAATCACACTAGACGACGGCGCAACCACGACGCTGGAGACGTGGGGCGAGCGCGGGCCGGTAATGCTGTGCGTGCACGGCATGACTAGTTCGCGCAAAGCCTGGCACCGGCTTGCGCAGCATTTCGCGGACCGCTATCAAGTCGCAGCGTACGATCAACGCGGCCATGGCGATAGCGCCGCAGTAGCGGGGCCGATGACGCTGGACCGCGGTGTGGCAGATCTGCGTAACGTCGCGGCAGTTGCCGGCGCCGACGTACTCGTCGGTCATTCGTGGGGCGGCGCGGTCGTGGTGCGCGGTGGTCTCGACCTACCGGTACGCGCGGTCGTGGCGATCGATCCGATGCTCGTGCAAGTCGGCGACGTTTGGTATGCCGAATTCATCGAAGAACTCGATGAGATGTTCTCGGCCAGCGGGCCGATTCGCGATGCACGCGTTCGCGTGGATTACGAGCAATGGCACCCCGATGACGTCGCGGGGAAAGTTCACGCGGTGCATTCAATGACCACAGCGCCGATCGCGGGACTGCGCGACCAAAATCGCGACGGTACGTGGGACCTCCGCGGCGATATCGCGACGTATTCCAAGCCGCTCTTGCTGGTGATGGCCGGGCGCGACGGTTCGATCGTTACCGACGCGGTAATGGCGGAGATTGACGCACACCATTCGCCAAACGTTCGTATCGTGACGCTCGACGACCAAGGGCACAATCTCTATCGCACCGATTTCGACCGCTTCGCAAACGCCATGGAAGAATTTTTAGATGACCGTGGAAACGAGGGCCGTCACGCCGGAGTCCCATAGCGGTCGATTGGGCGGGTTTTGTAAACCCGAGACGCAAGTCCACGTCGGTTCGAATCCGACCTCCGGCTCCGTCTGTTATAAGGAACGCATGCAACCGGTTAATCCCAAATGGCTCGAAAGCGGACTCGTACTCGTGTGCGAGCGTTGCTTTAAAGAACGCATCCCTGAAGAGGCGCCCGAGGTCGCCGAGCGGATCGGCGATTTCAACTTGCGCGACTGGCTGAAGTCCGAGCTCAAAGAAAACGGTGAGTGGGGCCCCATTCGTGTCATTGCAACTACCTGCATGGACGTCTGTGCGAAAGGTAAAGTAACCGTTTGCCTCGATCCAAAAAACGGCGATCCGGCAAACGTGTTTGTCGTCGATCCGATTGAAGAGCGTTCAAATCTTTACGACTTCATTGTTGATTCTATGGGCAAAAAGAGCCGTTCCCAGTAAACCATCAGGCCCACGCTACCGAAAACAACTATAGAGCGTCCTTCACAGAACGCTTTTGGACTGCGGGTAAGTCCCATCTCACTTCCGCCTTATGGGTAGGGGGCTATTGTCGTGGGCTTTCTCGCTCGCTCATTTTCGCTCGCAATCATTGTCGCGCTTTGCGCGCCACTCGCGCCGGCACTTGCCGACACGAACATTCGCGTCGGTGGTTCAACCAACATCACGCCGCCGCTTTCAAAGATGGCTCCAGCCTATGAGGCGGCGCATCCCGGGACGACGATCGCCGTTGCCGGCAGCAGTTCGGGTCAGGGCATCGCCGCCCTCAAAGCAGGGACGCTCGATGTCGCATGCTCAGACGTGCCCGTGGACGACCCGGCCTTCGAGGATGCCAGCGTCGGTGTCATCGGCATCGCCTTCGTAGTCGGAAGCGGCGCCGGCGTGAAGAACCTCACTCGCGAGGACGTGCAGGGCATCTATTCCGGGAAATACACGAACTGGAAACAGCTCCGCGGTAACGATCTCGCGATCGTGCCGTTTAGCCGCCCGATCGGTGCGGGCACGCGCTTCGTCTTCGAGATGAGCGTTGCAAAGACGCTCATCGATATGAAGGAACAGAAAGACGCGACCGCCGTGGTCAATGCCGTTTCGGAAACACCCGGCGGTGTCGGCTATGCTTCCGTCAACTACATCGGCGACCATCAGAATCTCGTCGTGAATTACGAAGGCGTTGCTCCTACCGACGCAAACATCGCGAGCCACGTCTATAAATTTTCAGCCGACGAGCACGTCTACACGCTCAAGAGTGCATCACCCGAGGTCAAGGCGTTCGTCGCCTGGGCTGCGACACAGCGAGCGATCTTCAAAGCCGGCGGTATCGTCGCAGCCGTGAATCCGACCGCAACTACCGTTGTCGTGCAGGGCACGCTCAATGCGATCCCTGCGTTGCAAAAGATCGCGGTTGCATATCAGGCGGCGCATCCGGGCGTGAGTATCGACGTAACGCCAACCAACTCCGGCCTAGGCATTGCAGCGCTGCGTTCCGGTTCCATTGACGTCGCGGCTTCGGACATCAGCGTCGATTCTTCGAATTTCATGGATACGACGATCGGCGTGCTGGGCATTGCGGTCCTCGCCGGTCCGGGTAGCGGCTTGAAGAACGTCACGCGGGAACAACTGATCGCAGTCTACGCTGGGAAGACCGCGAACTGGAAGGATTTCGGCGGCGCCGACCAAGCGATGGTTTTGTTCGCGCGCGCGATCGGCACGGGGACGCGGTTCCTCTTCGAAGATAAGGTTGCGAAGATCACCGTGCCCACCAAAGATCCCGTCAGCCCAGCAGAGACGGTCGAGGAAATCGCGACGACGCCCGGCGCTGTTGGATATATCGCGACTCAGTTCGTCGCCAAACGCCCCGAGCTCGTCTTGACGTATAACGGCGTTGCGCCGACGCCCTCAAACATTCGCAACCACAGCTACGGCATCTCGACTGACGAGCATCTCTACGTCCGCAAAGATGCCCCAGCGGCAGCGCGCGACTTTGTTCAGTTCGCGAAGGCGCAACGTGAAATGCTCGCGTCGGCGGGGATTTACTAAAGGAGTGTAAGGATGAATCCGCACATCTTTCTCCGCTCGACCACGGTGCTCGCCGCGATGCTGCTGCTTGCGCCATCACTCTCAGCTCGGGCGGGGGTTGACATCAGCGTTGGCGGCACGACGAACCTGGCGCCGCTGCTGATTAAAGCTGCTGCGGACTATGAAAACTCGCACCCTGGCGTGACCATCAGCGTCAGCAGCACGAGTTCGGGCGCCGGGATTGCATCGCTGAAGAAACATGACATTGACATCGCGATGTCTGATGTCGCCGTCGATGATGTTGAATTCAGCGATAGCGTGTTAGGCAGCGTCGGCTTTGCGTTTGTAGCCAACAAGGATTGCGGTATCAAGAACCTCACCCGCGAGCAGCTGATCGCAATTTTCTCGGGCAAGGTCACAAATTGGAAAGACGTGGGCGGGAGCGATCGCCAGATCGCGCTGATCGGCCGCCAGATCGGTACGGGTACTCGCTTCGTCTTCGAGGACGATGTGGCAAAGACGACGATCCCAATTCGCATCGAAGCCAATGCGACGGCGGTGCTTAACGCCGTCGCGAGCACGTCCGGCGCGCTCGGATATCTCGCAAGCGGTTTCCTTGGTAACCATCAGGACATGCTCGTCTCCTATCAAGGTGTGATGCCGACTCCGGTCACCATTCGGACGAGAGAATATCGCTTTTCTACGAGCGAGCATCTCTACACGTACAAGAATCCTCGACCGGAAATTGCCGCGTTTGTCCGGTACGTCGAGAGCAGTACCGATCAGCTCCGTGCCAACGGCATCTACTGACAAGGTTAATCTTCTTAACTATCTTACCGATCTATTACAAAGCGGGAATACCGCCTAAGGAGCTTCGATTATGAAAATGCACGTGCATCGTTACCTCGCCCCCTTCACTGCGTTGGTTCTTCCCGTGGCGCTGCTGCTTCCGGCCGGCGCCGGGCAGGCCATCAACGTAGGTGGAACCACCAATTTGGCTCCGCTCGTGGCTAAAGCGGCTACGGGTATCAAAGCGCTCACCCGGGTGTGACGATCTCCGTGAAGGGAACCAGCTCGGGGGCCGGCATCGCCTCGCTCAAGGATCATCAGGTCGATATCGCAATGTCCGACGTAGCCGTTAACGACAGCGACCTCGCTGATACGGTCCTCGGAGTCGTTGGATTCGCGTTCGTTGTCAACCCCGACGTCGGCATGAAAAACCTGACCCGCGACGAACTCCATGGGGAACTTCTCCGGCAAGACCACCAACTGGAAGCAGATTGGCGGAAACGATCGCAAAATCGTCATCATCGGGCGCGAGATCGGTACAGGCACGCGCTTTGTATTCGAAGACAAAGTCGCCAAGACACTGATCCCGATCAAGGTGGCAAAAAACGCTTGCCGTGGCCAGAGGCGGTCGCGCACACCTCCGGCGCGGTAGGATACATCGCAAGCGGTTTCATCGGCGATCATCAAAACATGGTGGTATCGTACAACGGCGTTCAGCCGACTCCCGACAACATACGCAACCACCTGTATTCATTCTCAACCGACGAGCATCTTTACACGTGGAAGAATGCCGACGCCGGCATCACGGCTTTCGTGCAATACGTGAAAGGCGACGCCTCAGTCCTCAAGGAAAACGGCGTCTTTTAGAATACCGGTCATCAGGATAAAAAGCGGCCGGTCAATTGGACGGCCGCTTTTACTTAGCGGTTCGTCTATTGAAATTCAAACTCCGCTAGATTCTTTTCAATCTTTCGCTTCACGCGCTGAAGCGCGTTGTCGATCGATTTCACGTGGCGCCCAAGATCGCGCGCCATCTCTTGGTAGCTCTTACCTTCGAGGTAGGATTCGAGCACCTGAGATTCCAGCTCGGAGAGATTCTGCCGAATACGCTGACGGATGTCGTCGGAGACCTCCTGGGTGACCACGAGTTCCTCGGGGTCGGAGGTCTTCTGCGAGGCCATCACGTCGAGGAGCGTGCGTTCGCTATCCTCATCGTAGATCGGTTTATTGAGCGAAATGTATTGATTGAGCGGGATGTGTTTCTGTCGAGTCGCGGTTTTAATCGCCGTGATGATTTGCCGCGTGATGCAAGCTCGGCGAACGCGCGGAAGCTCGAGAGCTTGTCAGCCTTGAAATCGCGCACGGCTTTATAGAGGCCGATCATACCTTCTTGGATGATGTCCTCGCGGTCCGCGCCGATTAAGAAATAGCTCTTGGCCTTAATCCTGACGAAGTTCTTGTACTTGTTCAGTAGGTATTCCATCGCCAGGTTGTCGCCTGATTTTGCGATGGCAACGAGATCTTCGTCTACTCTCTCGTTGATTCCAAACCATCCGTCACGGGATGGGTCATAGCCATAGTTTTTGCCTTCGTTGGTCGATGCACCGCAAAACGCGGGCCGGAGCCTCATCGGGCGCGGCACATCCCGGTGATTATAGGAGGGGGTCCTCCCGCCGTCAAGCGCAGATTCGGTAGGCAAGGCTAGGGTGTTCTCTGCCGGAGCGCCTCATAAAGCAAGATACCGGCCGCCACCGAGGCGTTCAAGGACTCGGTCCGGCACGCATAGGGACACTGACCAGGTAGTCGCACTCCCGTCTCACGAGCGGGGCGAGCCCCTCGCCCTCAGCGCCGATCACGAGCGCCAAGTCGCGGTCAAAGTCGACCTGCCCCATCGGCACCGACCCTCGCCCGCGTTTGCCCCCGCGACCCAGATTCCGGCCTTCTTGAGCGTGCGGATTGCCTCGTTAATATTGGCTACCCGAACGACGGGCAGATAGGCGGCCGCGCCGGCCGCCGCCTTGCGGACCGTGGCATTGACCCCAGCCGAGCGCCGCTCGGGCAAGATCACCGCATCGGCCCCGGCGCACTCGGCGGTGCGAATGATCGCCCCCACATTGTGAGGGTCGGTCAGGTGATCGAGGATCACGAACAGTGCATGGCCGGTTTTCTTCGATCCGATGACCTCCGGCAGGCCAGCGTAGTCGAACGGCGGCGCGACCGCCACCACGCCCTGATGCGTCTTGAACGGCAGTTGGGTAAAAAACCCACGTGCCTCCAAGCGCACCGGAACGTTGCGCTCCTTTGCTTGGGCGATGATCTTCCGAAGCAATAGATCGCGCTTGCGCTCGTCGGCGATGTGAATCGCGCGCAATTCCTCGCCGGCGTTGAGCGCTTCCTCGACGACGTGAATGCCGTACATCACGTCGTCAAAATCCAGACGCGGTTTGAAGTTTCTTACTCTGCGACGGTCCACGTCGTTCCGTCTTTCGAATCTTTGATTGATACGCCGGCGCTTGCAAGGGCATCGCGCAACCGGTCCGACGCTGCCCAATCCTTGCTCGCGCGCGCGCGCGCACGCGCTTCGATCACCGCCGCGATCGCCGCTTCCGCATTCGAACCATTGAGCGAAAGCTCGTCACCGAGCTTTGCGCGCAACCGTTCGAGCAAGTCTGCGGGCAGCGCGCGCTGCGGTTCGAGCAACCAATCCTCGTTCGGCTCTATACCAAGCAGCCACAGCGCGCGCTCGAATTCATCCGCGTCCCCGGGCGCGGATTCCATTGCAACAGTTCAGCCAGCGCGACCGAGGTATTCATATCCTCGTCGAGCGCCGCTTCCATGCGTTCGAGCAACCCGGTCGATTGGGTGCCCGGTGTCGATGCGCGGTACCCTTTCTTCAAGCGCTCGAGCGTTGCGTACGACGCTCCTAGCGATTCTTCAGTAAAATTCATGACCTTGCTGTAACCGGTCGTCAGAAACGCCAGCCGAATTGCCTGCGGATCGTGGCGCGCTAACAGGTCCACCAATGGTTCGAAATTGCCCAACGATTTCGACATTTTCCGTCCCTCGAAGTTGAGCAATCCACCGTGGATCCAAAAGTTCGCCATCGGGGGATGGGGCATCAGCGGTTCGCTCTGCGCGATCTCGTTCTCGTGATGTGGAAAGATCAAGTCCGCGCCACCGCCGTGGATATCGAAACCGGCGCCGTCGGGATCGAGCAGCGTGCGCGACATTGCCGAGCATTCGATGTGCCAACCCGGCCGCCCGTCGCCGTAGGGCTCGAACGGCCACTTCGGCTCGCCGGGTTTTGCGAACTTCCACAGCGCGAAATCCAAGGGATCTTCTTTGCTCTCGTCGACTTCGATCCGCGCGCCCGCCTCGAGTTCATCGATGTTGCGATTGCTGAGCTTTCCGTAGTTCGGAAAACTGCTCACGCGATAGTAGATGCCGTCGGCGACGGCATAGGCATTCCCTCGTTCGATGAGCTCGCGAATCATCGTTTGGATCTGCGGGATATAGGCGGTTGCGTACGGTTCCTCGTCAGGCTCCATTACGCCCAGACGGCGCATCGAGTCGTGAAACTCTTGGTAGTAACCGCGAACGATCTCACGCCAATCTTCGCCGGTCTCGCGCGCACGATTGATGCTGCGATCGTCAATATCGGTAACGTTCTGCACGTAACGACGTCGTAGCCCTTGTGCTTGAGATACCGGCGCAGGAGATCGAAGAAGAGGAATGACCGCGCATGGCCGAGATGCGCCTGCGCTGATGGCGTAAGGCCACAGACATAGACCCTCACCGCATTGCCGCGCAGAGGAGTGAAGATTTCGAGCGAGCGCGTACGGGTGTTATAGAGCTTCAGATGACCCACGACCAGGTCTCTTCGCCGTTCTCGCGTTCGACCGTGCTAAGCGGACCTCAAGCTGTTCGAGCCTGCGCTGCAAATGGTTGATAGCGCCGGCGTTAGGATCGGGCATCTCGACCTGCGGACGATCCGGCACCGCGCGTACCGGTTTGCCGTCCTGGGCTACAACGTGTGCGGGAATTCCGACAACCGTTGCATTGGCCGGCACGTCGCGCACCACGACCGAGCCGCTGCCCACGCGGGCGTTATCGCCCACGACGATCGCACCGAGCACCACGGCACTCGCGCCGACCGTGACGTTCTTGCCGAGTGTGGGATGGCGTTTGGTGTGCGCCAGACTCGTGCCGCCGAGCGTGACGCCTTGGTAGATCGTGCAGCCGTCGCCGACTTCGGCCGTCTCGCCCATGACCACGCCCATCCCGTGATCGATGAAGAACGCGCTGTCCGATCGTCGCACCGGGATGGATCTCGATACCGGTCAGAAATCGAGCAACATGCGAGAGCCAACGCGGCAACAACGGAATGCCGAGCAGCCACAGCCGGTGGGTGACGCGGTAGGCGGTCAGCGCATGGAAGCCCGGATAGGAGAGCACGACGTCGAGCCAACCCCGAGCGGCGGGATCGCGCTCGAGCGGGGCCCGCAGGTCATTGAGAAATGTCTCAAACGGTCCAGCCATTGCAGATAATCTTAACCTACGGGTCAACGCGCTTGGATTCAATCGTCTCGAACGGCTTGCCGTCAGGGCCAAATTTGATCGGTTCGAGGCCGCGCCCGTGGAGCAGGCGCGAGCTCACCGCACCGATGCGAATCAGCATCCGGTCGTGGCCCAGTAGTGGGAAGAGCAACTCGAGTGGTGGTCCCTCTTTTTCACCGGTGAGAGCCATGCGCACCGCCGCGAACGCGTCCGCTTTTGCGATTCCGAACTCGTCGGCAATCGCTGGAATGTCGTGCGCCAGCGGCAGGTCGCGCAGCTCAGGCAGATGATCGATATACTGCCCAACGGCGTCGAGAAGAAGAGTACCGAACGGGTACGCAATCGCTCGAGTTCCAGGGCGGAATCACGCACGACTCGGCGCGCAGGGCAGCGATGTAGGTGAACGCATCGTCGACCTGCGACAAGTGGTCGGCAAACGCTTCGAGAAACGTATCGATCCAGCGCAGCGCCGCGTCGGGCGCGGGATCCTCCAGAAAGCCCCAGCGCTGCATTGCCGTCAAGAGCTGGGCCCGCGTGATGTCGTCATTGCACGCCTCGCTCCAGCGACGCGACCGCGAACGCAGCGATCCCCGTACCGTCGCCGGTATAACCCATACCTTCGCTCGTTTTAGCTTTGACGCTCACGCACTCGAGCGGCAAGCCCAGGCGCGTCGCGAGATGTTCGCGCATGGCCCCAATATACGGCGCGAGCTTCGGACGCTCGACGACGATCGTCGCATCCAGGTTCACGATGTGATAGCCCGCCTCGCGGACGCGCGCTACGCAGGCCTCGAGCAGAACCATCGAATCGGCATCCTTCCAGCGCGGATCGCTGTCGGGAAAATGGCCGCCCAGGTCGCCGAGCGCCGCAGCACCCAGCACTGCGTCGGAAATTGCATGCGCAAGAACATCGGCATCGGAGTGGCCCAGCGCGCCGCGATCGTGCGGTACCGTGATCCCGCCGAGGACCAAGCGACGTCCTTCAACCAATCGATGCGCATCGAAGCCATGACCAAAACGCGTCATTTAAAGGGAAGCTCCCAGAAGCATTTCCGCGCGCGCCGCATCGTCGGGATGCGTCACCTTGAAGTTCAGCGCGCTAGCCGGAACAATCGCCACCTCGATGCCGATTGCTTCGAGCAGCGCAACGTCGTCCGTGGCTTCGAGCGCTGCCTCCGATGCGGCATCGTGCGCCCGGGCAAGTTCTGCACGCATTGAGAATTGTGGCGTCTGCGCAGCCCACAGCGTGCTTCGATCGAGCGTGCGCTGCACCAGCATGGTTTCCGGGTCGATGACTTTGATCGTGTCCACAACGGGCGCGGCCAAAACCGCAGCACGGCCCGGGCGCACCTCACGCATGCCTGCGCGCACGTCGTCGGCGCGCACGAGCGGCCGCGCGCCGTCGTGCACGAGCACGGCATCGTATGCGACGCCAACGCGTCTAAGCCACAGCGCACACTGGCTTGCCGCGTCGCGCCGCCACCGACGACGCTAACCTCGCATTGCGCGCAAAACGCGCTCGTCACGTCTTTTACGGCGCCGAGCCAATCGCGTTCCGTCGCCACCACGATTGCGCCGATCTCCGGCATCGTGGCAAAGGTTTGCAACGACCACGCAAACATCGGGCGTCCGGCGATCTCGATCAGTTGTTTGGGACGGCCAAAGCGCGTTCCGCGTCCAGCCGCAACAATCACGGCGCCCCACTTCATCGGGCCGCGGCGCTCGCAGCCTTCGGGCGCGCAAAGATCATTCGACCGGCAACGGTTTGCAGAACGCTGGTTACGACCAATCGGTGCTCGATCCAACGAGCCGCTTCCCCTGCTCGATGACGATCATGGTACCGTCGTCGAGATAGGCGACGCCTTGGTCGCCTCCTTTCCCTCGCGAATGACGTGCACGTGCAGTTCCTCGCCGGGCAAAACCACTGGTTTGACGGCGTTAGCCAATTCGTTGATGTTGAGCACCTCCACACCCTCGACTTGCGCAACGCGATTAAGATTATAATCGTTGGTCAAGAGCCGGCCGGGCAATTCGCGTGCCAGGCGAACGAATTTTGCGTCGACGTTTCCCGGTGGAAGGTCGTCGTATTCGCGCTCATGGATCTCGATCGCATGCAATTCCTGGAGTTTGGTCACGCCTCGAGCCCGCGGCGCCCCCGCGTACGGCGCTGCGGATCTTCAGAATCGGCGATCGCCTGTAGTTCGCGGAGCACAAAACGCGGCACGATCAACGCGCCTTCCAGAAATCCGCTCTGCACGATCTCGACCACGCGACCGTCAACGATCACCGAGGTATCGACGATCTTCGCGCCTCCGCTCCTGGGCAGATTCGCGTCTTTGGAAACCAGCGGCAATAAACGGGTTTTCGCCCCACGCGCACCGAGATACGCGAAGAAAATCGTAACGATGAGATAGAGGAGAATTGCAAGGTAGCTACCCGCGCGTCCGGTAATCGAGATGAATTCGAACAGAATGCTTTTAACCAGCAGCGCGGTTCCAAGGCCGACCAGCAAACCCACGGCCCCACCGGCAATTTCGGCCGGCGCCAGCCGCTCGATCGCGTGCTCGACGAGATTGAGCTCGTCCTCGAAGAACGACTGCGCCAGCGGCGCGACCGCAATGCCGACAAGGGCGCCGACGACGGGGGACAGGATCATCATCGTCCACTGCAGCCAATCGCTTGCAAAATGGAGCGAGAGCACGTTGATATAGAGCTCGGCCCGAGTAGGAAGCCCGTGATCGAAAACACGATCGCAAAGACCGTGCGCAGCACCGTCGCGAAAGACTCCCTGTGCTCATTCGAATACTACAAACGCTCCGCAGACGTCATTGGCGAAAAATCGCCCACGCTTGGTCAACACGAGCCGATCGCCGCTGCGTTCGAGCAAGCCATCGCTTTCATACCGGGCCACGACCGGGGCGTATCGCTCGGCACGTCGATGCCGTACCGCTCTTTGAACTCACTCAGAGCAACCCCTTGCACGGTGCGTAGCGCGATCATCACCGCTTCCCCCACGGCCTTGATTCCGCCTAGGCGCTCGGCCTCACCTGGAATTGGGCCGCCGAGATCGCTGCCGCCAGATATGCGTCGAGATCGCGGGTATGCACGCTGCGCTCGCCGGCACGGTACGAGGCCGCGCCCACCCCAAACCCGTTGATTCGCTGTTGCGCCAATAGTTTTCGTTATGGGCGCAGCGATGTGCCGGGCGCGCGAAGTTGCTGATCTCGTACTGTTCGTAGCCGGCCCGTTCCAAGCGTTCGATTGCCGTCTCGTAGAGATCGGCCTCGGCCGCGTCATTCATGAAGCGGCCGGTTCGCGTTCTCGCCAGCGCTCGTACGGGGTATCCGGCTCAATCGTCAAACCGTACGTCGAGATGTGATCGACGCCAAGATGATCGCGCACTCGAGCGAGTGCTCCCGACTTTGCACGGTTTGCCCAGGTACGGCAAAGATCAGGTCGATCGAGACCGAACGAATCCGCGCAGCGCGTGCTAGCGCAACGACGCGTGTCACGTCTTGCGGGGTGTGCTTTCTTCCAAGGGTTGCAATCTCGCTAGGCACGAATGACTGCACGCCGATCGAGACGCGATTGATGCCGGATGCCGCATAGCGCAGAAAATCTTCGTCGCGCACGAGGTCGGGATTGACTCTGATCGTGATCTCGTGCTCATCGCCGCTAGCCGGAAAATGCTCGCGCAAAAGCGTCGTGAGCGCCGCAATCTCGTCCGCCTCGTACGCGTCAGGCGTTCCGCCGCCGTAGAAGATCGTGGCTGCCGGCTCATGGTGCGCACGGCGATCTCCGCGCGCAGCGCCTCCAAGTACGTCGTTGCGCGCGACCGCCGCATCGGCCACTTTGCGAAATCGCAATACGGGCAAATGTACGGACAGAACGGCAAATGAACTAGATTCTGAGCCGCATGACCGGCCTTAGGGCACGATAGCGAAAATCCCGATTGCCCCGGGTCCCATGTGCGCCGCGATCGTGAGCGTGCCCTCGTGCACGATTTCCTGCGCAGGGGGATGACCGAGTTTCGTTTCGAGCTGCTTACGTAATTTTTCCGCCATCTCGGCGGCCTGAATGTGTCCGAAAGCGACGCGTACGTTCGGCGCGCGATCGATGCCACGCACCACCGCGTCGACCATAATTTCGCATGTCTTATCAAATGAGAAACTCTGCCCGGCGGGACCGATGGCACCCTGTTCGTTCATCTTGAGCACGAGGCTCACATTGAGCATCGAGCGAGTGCGGCGACGGCTTTGGGCAACCGCCGCTGCGCGATAGCATGCTTACGTCGGGCACGGCGAAGTACACAGTGTACTTGAGCCCGCGGGGATCGATCTTCTTGGCGATCTCCGCGGCGGTCGCGCCGGCCTTTGCAAGCTCAAGGCCGTAGTAGGCGAGAAGTGTCTCCATGCCAGAGGCGCCACGCGAATCAACCACGACAACCTTGCCACCAAACTCTTTGGCTACCTCCGTCGCAATTTCGAAGCTCTTCGAAATCTGAGACGAGAGCACGATCATCACCGCCTCGTTGCCGGCATTCACGATCTTCGCAAACGTCTCGCGAAACTGCTCGGGCGTGGGCGGTTCGGTGCGCGGCTGCTCTCCGCTTGCATGCGTGCAAAGAACGTCTCGCGGTCGATGTCGATGCCGTCCTTGAAACGCTCTTCGCCGAAGATGATCCACACGGGAATGATCTCGATGCCGAGACGCTGCCCCTCGCTGCGCGAAAGATCACTTCCGCTATCGGTAACGATTGTTGTTGGCACGGGTCCTCCTATGTATCTTGCGCAACGGCGACGCCTACCGCGCCGGCCCCGCATGCGTCGCGATCACCGGCCCCGCCTCGGTGATATCGAGCAGGCGTGGTTGCGCGTCGCCCAGACGCGCGCGCAGTTGTTCCAGCGCAGCTTCCGCCAAATGCGGTGCATCGGTGTGCATCACCAAAAACCGCGCCTTGGAAAGTCTAAGGCCGCCAAGGCAAGGTCAATCATGGTCGATTGCGCGCGGCTAAACGTGCGCACCTGCGCTTCAGCCGAAACTTGACCGTCTTTAAGGACGATGACCGGCACGATCTTCATAAGCGTACCAAGCACTTGTTGCGCCTTGCCAATGCGTCCGGTGCGCTGCAAATGCGAAAGGTCCGAGATGCAGCAATAAAGTCGCTGAACGGCTCGCTCGCGATCGAGCGCGGCAAGAAGGTCCTCCCAGCTCCCACCCGCAGCAACGAGCTCTTGCGCGCGCAAGGCCATGATGCCCAGGCCGCCGGCTGCGCTCTCCGAGTCATAGACGACGATCTTCGCATCTGGAAACTGCTGCGCCGCAGTCTGTGCTGCGTTGATCGTTCCCGAAAGATACGATGAGATCGTAAGACAGAGAACGTCGTGCCCGGCTTGCACCAGCGGACGAAACGCATCTTCAAACATCTGCGCAGTGGGTTGCGAGGTGGTGGGGAGCGCCTTTTCGTTGGCAAGCATTTCGAAGAATTGGCGGCGGCTCAAGTCGAGATTGTCGCGGTAACTGCGATCGCCGAAGACGACGAAGAGCGGAACGATGGTTATTCCGAGGCTTGCAGCGCGCTGCGGGTCGATATCCGAAGTGCTGTCGGTGACGACGACGATCGACAAAGAGAGTCCTTATGCGCTTTCTACCGAGGTTTCGCGCGTGAGGTGCGGCGTTGCCATCTCGCCGATACGGCCAACGACGTCGTGTTCGACTTCGCTGATCGCGCTGAGAATCGCGCCCTTGATGCCACGGCGCAGACGCGCCCATGTGTGTAGATGCAATTGCCGCGCACGCCAAGCAGCGGCGCGCCGCCGTACGTTTCGTAGTCGAAACGCCGGCGCAACCCGCGCAGCGACGGCGCGAGCAAGGCCGTGCCAAGCAGATTGATGATGTTGCGGCGCAACAGCGTGTCTTTGATCACCTCGCCCATCGCCGAGACCATGCCTTCTGCCGTCTTGAGCAACACGTTACCCACGAAGCCGTCGGTAACCACCACGTCGGCCACTTTGTGGAACATGTCCTTGCCTTCGATGTTGCCGATGAAATTGATCGGCGCCGCTCGAGCAATGCCGCCGCCTCAAGCACCAGCGAATTGCCCTTGGAACGTTCTTCACCAACCGAGAGAACCGCAACCGCGGGACGCGACACCTAAGACGGCCGAGGCATAAGCGGAGCCCATGATACCGAATTGCTCCAGCCACTCCGCCCGACAATCGACGTTTGCCCCCGCGTCGAACAATACGCGTCGACCCTTGATGTCGGCCATACGGTCGCGATCGCCGGACGCGCGATGCCTTCGATCGGTACGAGCCGGATAAGCGCGATCGCCAGAAACGCGCCGCTGTTCCCCGCCGAGACGACCGCGTCGGCCTCACACGTCTTCACATGGCGTTCACCGCCACGCCAAGCGAGGTGCTTCGTCCGCCGCGCAACGCCGCCGAAGCGTGCTGATCCATCGGGACGGATTCAGCGATTGCACGATCTAATTCGCCCGCGCCGGCCCTCTCAGCAGCAGTCGAACGCGCGCTTCGTCGCCAACCAGGGTCAGTACGCGTGGGCACTCGTTGCCGCGAGCCAGGGCGCCTTCCACGATCTCTCGGGTGCGTGATCGCCACCCATGGCGTCGATCGCTATTCGGGCTTATTCATCCAATGAAATCCAGTACTCCGCGTTCTTCATCCCGCCGTAGTAGTATTCGACGTCAGCATCCGGGAAGACGGCATGATCTCTTCGCCCAGACGTTGCGCAATCTTCTCCTGGCTGCGCGCCGCCGTAGTAAAGCGTCACCAGGCCGCCTTCGGTCGGCCCCCATCGCGAGCGCCGATCGAGGTCACCCCCAGGGGCGACTCGCAGCCATGAGGCGTCCATTAGGCTCGCCGCCGGCTTTCCCTCGTCAACGCTCACGCCGCCCAGCGTCGCATCTTTCCGGCAAGAAATACCTGGGCGCGCGCGCACGCGCGCCGCGCCCAAACCGCGTCGTCGTGGGAAGGACTCCCCGGCCGAGCGCAACGCAAAGAGCCCCGCAATACCTCCGACAATATCCAGCGTCGGAACCACGTCCATGCGTTTATCCGTCACTTGGATCAGCTTCTGTTGGCGGCGAGCGCGACATTCTTGTCGTTGACGAAGAGATAGACGTCGTCACGCCCAAGGTCTTATTCACGGCAAGACAGATCGCGAACGCTCGGTTGCGTTCGCCGCGACGGTGACCTCGGCGCCGAGCTCGCGCGCGATCCGGTCGAAGCCCGGTCCAGGAACCACAGCGAGATCGAAGTCGACCCCTTCGGGTTTCTCACAACCAGCACTTGTGCTGTTGTTCCATGTTGTCGACTTTCACCCGCGTCAGTCGCCCATGGCGTCCGGCGATATCTTTCACCTTATCGGGATTGTCGGTGTGGATATGCACTTTGAGGGTCGGCGGCGCGCCGATCACCAGCAACGATTCGCCGCGCGGCTCGAGCAAATCGACGCAAATGGCCACGGTAAACGGCGTCTTGAAGATAAACTCCGTACAATATTTGTTCTCGCCGACAGTTGCGCCTGGGTGAAAACGCTGGCTCACGGGACGTCGCGGAAACGCGGTCGCGCGCACCTGGCTCGGGAAGAAAGCGGAGGATGCCCTCAAGAAAATATACGAAGCCCGCGCCACCGGAATCCACCGCCAGCGCCTCTTTCAGCACCGGGAATTGATCGGGGGTCCGGTCCAACGCCTCGTTGGCTGCGCGAACCACGCCGATCGCGAGGCGATAAAAGTCGCGTTCGCGGAACGCCAGGTGGTACGCGGATTCGGCCGCTGCCTCGGCAACCGAAATAATCGTCCCCTCAACGGGACGCAAAGAGCGCTGTCGGCAGCCGCAACGGCCTCGCGCATGCCGTCGCGAGGATGAACGTGTCGATCTCGACGCGATGGCGCACGTGATGGGCGAACCCCGCAGCATGTGCGAGATGATCACTCCCGGATTGCCCCGGGCCCCCATGAGGCTTCCGGCGGCAGCTGCGGCGGCGACCTCGGCGAAAGCGGGGCGTCATGGAGCTTGCCGGCCTCCAGCATCGCCGAGCGGACCGTCAGGTGCATGTTGTGCCGGTATCCCCGTCGGGGACCGGGAAGACGTTGAGGTCGTTGAGGACCTGGCGATACTTCCTTAGGAAGTAGGTGCCGGCCGCGATAAACTTGGCGTAGCCGCGGCCATCCAGCGAGGTAACGTCCACGGAGGAGCGGTCTTCGAGCCCCGGCGCCGGAATCCTTGTCAAGGCCTCGGGCACCATGCTATTATCCCAAAGTTTCGTGCCCAGTAAGGGACTCGACCCCGATGGCAAAACGCTGCGACTGTGCTCCAAAGGCCCAATGACGGGAAATAATGTCAGCCACGCGATGAACAAAACCCGACGCCGCTGGCTGCCGAATTTGCAGTCGGTGAAGGTGAAAAGCGGCACGCATCGCACGGCACCAGGTCCGCGCAAGTGCCTGCGGTCGAAGCGGGTGTCGCGCCTCTAGGCTGAGGTCGTTAAGCCGACGGGTTCTTCGACGAAAACCATTGAAAGCCGCTCCAAGTGGCGTTCGCTTTTGACACTTTTTGCTCATAACAAAGGGGGAACTACATTGTCTTACCGACGTTTCGAGTGAGCCGAAGATCGAAGAAGATGGCGCGAGGTGATTGCTTCGGGTTCGAGCGTGACTATGTATTCTAGGCTGAACGTGGGAGCTCTCGATGCTCTTGAGGCGCCGCGCACAGCACCGGGCCGCGGCGGCTGGGCGCAAACGAGATTTCGAACATCCCGCCCGCCAATTCGAAGTCCGCGGGGCCGTTCCCGGAGTTGATTTCGCGCGAGATAATGCCGCGCAAATCGGTGAGAAACTCCTCGACGCGCAACGAGAAGGGAAACGTGGCACTGTACCGGCGGGGCGCTCGCGTGGATACGAGCACTCCAGCAAATCGAACCCTGCGGGCTCGGCGACCTCGGGATGTTCGTAGCCAAGAACTTCGATGCGGACGTGCGCGCCGTCCGCCCCCGCCTATTCGAATGGGTAGCCGTCCACCGCTATCCGTGATGATCTTATGTTTGCGGGGGTGCGAATTTCAATCGCGCGCCCATCGTCGGCCGTCGGCTTTGATCGCATCGCTTCGACGCTCGATCGCTCGCAAAACCGCATCGTGCGATCGTCGTCGATATGATAGCCGAGCGGGTTCCATTTTTCGAGCGCCGCCACCGGATCGACCGTGGCACCGCCATAAGGCGTCGTGTTGGCTACCGCACGCGCTGCGAGGGCCGTCGAAAGCAAGCGCGGCGGCGAACGGCGAGGCCCCCGAGCCCAAAATGCGGCGACCGACGCAGCGAAGACGTCGCCCGCACCGTGCGCGGGATACGCGCGGAAGAGGGGCCCCACGATGCGATGGTAGCTGTAGCCGTTGGTAAAGAGCAACTTTGACGCGGTGTTTTTCCGGGTCGCGCTCGAACGACGTGATGATGACCGTTTTGGGCCCGAGATCGAAGAGGCCATTGAAAAAGGCGTACTCCGTCAGCTCGCGTTCGCCGGTGCCGAGCAGCACTTCGGCTTCGAAGCGATTGGGCGTGAGATCTGGGCCAGCGGGACGAGCGATTCTCGGATGGCGCGAGCGGTCTCCTCGGCTGACGAAAAGCCCCTTCTGTAATCGCCGATAACCGGATCGAGCAAGAACGACCCCTTTGTACTGTTCGAGTGCGTGCGCCACGATCTCGACGTGCTGCGGCTTGGGCAAGAAGCCGACGATAACGATGCCGGGACGTTGGGCGAACCAAAACGCAACGTCGCGCCGAAACTGCGTCAAGGCCGCGATCTCGCTCGACCGTCCCGAGAACCCGCCGTGAGCGCTCGGCAAAGATCCGACCGCGCGGGGATCGAACGCGCGCCGAGCCCGTTGGCGATCGCCGATGCGGCTTGATTTCCCAGAAACCCCATGCCGACGCTATTTTGAATGCTGCCGATCAAGCGGATACCCTGCGGCATCGTCTCCGAGCACATGCGTTCATCAAGCAAAAGTGATCCCAACCGGTACGCGTCAGCGGCTCGTCTCGACCAGTACACCACAACAGACGTCTCCGCGCGGAGCGTGCCGACCCGCAGCAGCGGGCTGCCCGAAGCGCGCGTGGAAGCGTGCGCGCAGATGCGCGAACGCGCGCGGCGAACCGCCACCAGCAGCTCGAAGTCTTCGCCGCCGTCGAGCGCAAATGCTCGGGATCGTCGCCGCGCGCGCGTGCCGCGGCGCGCGCGCGGCGTCGCGACCGGCACCGCGCTCGATCCGCGCCGCATTCGTCGCGCGCGCACAGCCGCGCAAGATCGGTCGAGAGCCCGTCGGAGCAGTCCATCATCGCGCGCACGTTGCGCGAGGCGGCGAGCAAGCGGCCTTCGGCAACCGCGGCTGCGGGCGTGCGAAACGCCGCTAGCGCCGCCGCCGCAGCGTCGCCGCTAGCGCAGCCGGCGCTCGCGCAGAGCGCCAGCCCGCGCGCGGCTCGCGCCGAGCGGTCCGGTCACGCGCGAGCACGTCGCCGGGACGGCCGCCGCCGCGCGTCTTGAGGTTCGCGGCGCGCACTTCGCCGACGACGCGTGATCGCGATCGTGAGCACCGGCGCGCGCGACGATCGCCGCCGGCGATCGCGGCGTCCGCTCGCTGCGCGCCGCGCTATCCAACCGCGATAGCAGCTCGAGCGACGCTCTCCAGCGTCGACGATCCGGCCGGAATCCCGAGCGCGATGGTGGCGAGCACCGGCCGCGCACCCATCGCCGCGATATCGCTGAGGTTCGCGGCCATCGCGCGCTGGCCGACATCGCTGAGCGACATCGCAGCTCGCGCGTGAAGTGCACGCCCTCGACCAGCGCGTCGGTCGTGATCGACGCTGCGATGCGAGCGCGACGGCTGCCACACCGCCGCGTCGTCGCCGATGCCGAGCAGCACGCACCTCGGCGCCGACGCGGGCGCGTCGACGATCGCGCGCAATCGCCGCGACCAGGTCGTCTTCGCGTCACGGATGCGGCGTCGACGCGTGCGAGCGCAGCGCGCGCAGCGCGGCCGCCGGGTCGGTCGCGCCGAAGATCGCTCGAGCCCATCACACACGTCGGCGCCGGCCTCGACGACGCGCGCGACGTTCTCGCGCCGACGCCGCCGTCGACTTCGAGATCGCAGGCCGGATTGCGCGCGTCGATCAGCGCCCGCGCTTCGCGCAATTTCTCGAGCGAGCGCTCGATGAAACGCTGACCGCCGAAGCCGGGATTGACGCTCATGATCAGGATCTGATCGCAATCCTCGATCAGTCCTCGAGCATCGCGACCGGCGTCTGCGGGCAGATCGCGATGCCGGCCTTGGCGCCGAGCGAGCGGATGTGCGTGAGCAAGCGCTGCGCGTGCGGGGTCGCTTCTAGATGGAAGGTGATGATGTCGCGCCGGCCTCGCGAAAGTCGTCGACGTATGCTCCGGCTCGACGATCATCAGATGGCGTCGAACGACAGCGGCGTGAGCTTGCGCAGGTCGCCGACGATCTTCGGCCCCCAGGTGAAGTTCGGAACGAAGCGGCCGTCCATCACGTCGAGGTGCAGAGAGTCGGCGCCGGCCGCTTCGACGACGGCGATCTGGTCCGCGATGCGGCGAAATCGGCCGAGAGCAGCGAGGGCGCGATCTTACGCTGCACGCATGCACGTGACTCTCCGGGCGACGGCGAGGGCGCGGCTGCCTTCTGTCGTAGACGCGCGGCGGCTCGATGCCCGAGCATGGTCGCGCCGAGCAGTTCGTTGTTGACGTACGTGTCCAGTCCGACGTGCCGACCGCGGTGACGTTGAAGTCGAGCTTCTGGCCGGGTTGCGCGAAGCCGTGGTAGACGTTCCAGGTGCCGGTCTCGTCGGTGACCGCGAGCCGCACGTCGAGCTGCTCGCCGGTTGCGCGTCTCGCGGCACCGGCACCGATACGGCACGTGGACCTGGCGCACGAGGTAGCCCGACTCGTTCGGCCCGGCGCTGACTTGCAGCGACACCGGCTCGAACGGGTCGATCTTGCGCGGCCGCCGGCGACTGGCGCACGACGATGCCGCGCGCCGGCCCGTCGGGCCCGAACGGCGTCCACACGATCTGCCCGAGCTTGATACCCGCTTCCGCCGCCGCGTCGCGCGCCTCGTCGATCGTCATGCCGACGAAGTTCGGCACGCTGCACGTGCGACGGCCGCCCTTGCTCACGTCGAGGTTGACGACGTTGCCTCGCGCACGCTCGTCAGCGGCGGCGGATCCTGGCGACGACGTGCGCCGTCCGGAACGATGTCGTTCTTGACGTACGTGACCTTGCCAGCTGCAGATGCACGCGCGCGAGGTCGAGCTGCACGTCGCGCAGCGATTCGTAGCGCAGATCGGGCATAGGCGCGACGATGCCGTTGCTGACGACGAGCGAGACTTGGCGCCCTCGCGCACGTGCGCGCCGGCGTCCGGGCGCTGGCCCATCACGACGTCCTGCGGATACTGATCGCTGGTCTGCGGTCGACGACGACCGAGCGTGAGGTGCAAGCCGCTGCGCCCTCGGCGTTCGCGTCGTCGAGCGTCTGCCCGACGAACGCCGGCACGAACGCTGTCGGCGGCGGCCGAAGAAAGTCTTGGACGAGCGCCCGAACCACACGACGACCCGACGAAGAATGCCAGCGCGAGCGCGAACACCCAGTCGCGCGGGAGTACTCGCGAGCGACGGCGCCAGTCGACGGCGTCGCGTGCTCAGGACCGAGCGCCTCCAGCGCGCTTCGTCGATAGTCGAGGTTGCTGTAGACGCGCTGCACGTCTTCGTGCTCTTCGAGCGCGTCGAGAAACTCCAGCACCTCGGCGAGCTCGTCGCCCTCGGGCGCGACGCTTTGTCTTGGCTCCCATCCCGAGCTACGCGTCGGCGACTTTGAGCCCGCGCCGCGCGCAGCGCTTCGCGGACGCTCCGAGCGCGCCGGCTCGCGTGTACGATCTCGGCCGGCTCGCGCGAAGTCGACGTCGATCACGCCGTCGACGAGCGCGTGCTCGGTCAGCTCGTCTTCGATCGAGCCGCTGCGGATCGACTTCGATCAGCCGCGCGCGTCGAACATCCAGCCGACGCTGCCGGTCTCGCCCAGCGTCCCGCCGTGCTTGGCTGAACAGGAAGCGGATTTCGCTGGCGGTGCGGTTGCGGTTGTCGGTCGCCGCGTCGACGATCACCGCGATCCCGGCGGGCCGTAGCCCTCGTAGCGAATCTCCTCGATCTCTCGTTCGCCGCTCCGCCCGCGCCGCGCGCGATCGCGCGTTTGATGTTGTCCTGCGGCATGTTGATCTCGCGCGCTTTTTCGACCGCCATCTTCAGCCGGTAGTTGGCCTCGGGATCGGGCGAGCCGTTCTTCGCCGCCAGGATGATCTCTTTACTCAGCTTGGTGAAGAGCGCGCCCCGCTGCGCGTCAACCTTGCCCTTCTTCAGCTTGATATTATGCCATTTACGAATGTCCCGACATACTGCCCTCGCTAAGCTGCCTCTTCGACTAGCCGGGCCCGATAGATCCAGTTGACTCAGCCGATCCACATGCGCGCGATGCCAGCGTTCCACGAGATCGGCGTGAGCCGGCCAGGATCGGGATAGAAGTAAACGAACGCCAGACCGCGACGACGACGACGACGTAGGCGACCGAGCGCGCGACCGCTCCGCATGCCACGGTCGTGCGCTTCGTCCTCGCGCTTGACCCACTCCCAGACCGTTGCAGCACGATCGCGTTGCACGAGCAGATCAGCGCGATGTTCGACGAAGAAGTGGTACTCGAAAGTGATGCGCGGCGAGCGATCCACGGCAGCCACTGCAGCAAGTACGTCATCACGATCAGCGCGTAGCCCTTGTTGCGTTCGCGCCACGCGAGCAACGCCGACCAACGGAACCGAGAGCAGGCCGAACCACCGGATCGAGCGGGTTCGGCAGCGAGAGATCTCCGCGACGCAGCAGCCGTTGGGATCGTTGCTGGTCCGTTGCGATAATCCTGGTAGTAGTACGCGATCGGAACGAGTCGAGTCGGCCACTGCCACCACTACGAGGAGTACGGGTGCGTCGCACGAGGTGTCGTGATAGTCGAACATCGAGTACTGGCGGTACACGATGTCGATGAAATTGTGAATTTCGTTGGGGTCGAGCGAATGAAGCACGAGATCCGGCACCACGCCAGCGCGTAGACCGTCGCGCTGACAAAGCAAATCGCACGAGCGCACGTCGAGCCGGAAGCCGCGCGGATTGCCCCACAGCGCCGCGGCGCTTCACGAAGTACGCGCTGCAGCCACGACCGCAATGAGCACGACGAAGCTCACGCCGAAGCCCATGACCCCGTACCATTTCGAGCTGACCAGACAGCCGAGCGCGACGGTGAAGAGCGACGAGCCACAGCGTCGAGCGACGCACGCCTCTTCGACGCGCGTCGCCGGCGCGCATCTCATCGTGCGCATACGCGCGCTGCCGTCGGGCGTCTCGTACGGACGCTCGGCTCGCGCACGATAGTCGATCGTATAGCTCGTCGTCGTCGTACGACGAGCGCGCCCACGGTTCGCGAACGGTCGCCGGCCGCGAGCGCGCCTTACCGCCGGTGCCTTCGACGACTGCCGCCGTCGGGCGCGTCAGAGCGTGCACGGCTCGCCGTCGACGACGCGTACGACGCCCTCGGCGTACGCCGAGCTCCTGCGTCGCCGTCAAGAGACGCTGCGGAACACAGACCGTACGCGCAACGAGATAGAGCCCAGCCCGACATAGAGCGCCACGACGAGCCGCAGCGGCGCCTGGATCGAGCGCGATGCAGCGCATATGGCTCCAGACGACGTCCCACAGCGCCAACGACGAGCAGCCCACGCAACCGATGCGCCAACGTGCTGCGGCAAACGCCGCAGGCGGCACGACACGTGGCGCGCGCCCGACTTGCGACGCGATCCAGAAGCGATAGAACGCGTAGACCGTCGCCAGCGCGAAGAACGACGACGAAGCCCTCGGGCGTCGCGATGCGCGACTGCACGAAGTGCAAGCCGTCGAAGATCAGGATGCCCGCCGCGATCGGCGCGAAGAGCGTCGAGCCGGTCATGCGCTTGGCAAACACGTAGAGCAGCATCACGACCAGCGCGCCGAACACGACGTCGAGGAAGCGCCAGCCGGACGAATTGTCGCCGTGCGTCCGAGCGCCGCCGAAAAGCATCATCGAGAGCGTCACCAGCAGCTTCGTCAGCGGCGGATGCGTGTTCTCGTAGATCCGCATGTTCTTGCAGATACTCTTCGCCCGCGCGCGCGAAGTAGATCTCGTCGAAGATCTTATCGCGCCGGCTACCAATAGTCGAACGAACGAGAGCACGAAGCTGACGAGGCCGAGCGCGCCGCATCGCGATGTAGTCGAGCGGCGCTGCATGCCGCGAGACCTTCGCGCGGATCGAACCAGTCGCGCGGCCGCTTCCAGGTCCCATCTCGTCGATGCCGCGAGCGACCGTTGGTTTCGGGTGCACGCCGCGCCGCCGCCGGCGCCTTCGCGATGCCGCCCAGAACTGATAGCCGAGACAAAGAACGTGGCGACCGCGATCAGCGCGTAAAATGCGGTGAGCGGTCCCCACAGGTTAACCGCATTGACGCCCGGCGTCTGGTTCGTCACCACGGTCAAATACTGCAGCGAATACCGAGGTTCGCAAAGAGCACGACGGAGAGCGCGATGCGCGCCCCAAAGATAGCGGCGCGCGAACGGATGCAGGCGATGCGAAAAGAACAGCGCATCGAAGATGTAGCGCTCGTGCATGCGCGTCGAGAGAATGAAGAACGCCGAGCAGCGCGATGGCGCAGGACTCGAGCAGCGCCGCGGCGTGCGGTCTTGCGAAGTAGCGCCACGACGACCAGCACAAGCGCCGCAATCGACGAGCACGATGCCCCACAAGTATTGCGGCAGCAAAAGATGCCGAACCGATCAACTCGCTGTCCGGCTGCCAGAACGGCCCTTGATCGCCCAGAGGTTGAACGCGTTGACCGAGTTGTACGGATACGCGTCGAACCGAACGCGTAACTGCTCGCAAGAGCCACTGCAGCGCGGCGACCGGGTTGGCGTCGGGATGGAACGGCCGACGAGCGCGACGTAAAGACGAGCGCTGCGACGATGCCGATGCCGGTGCGACGAAGCGCGCTGCGCGCGGCGCGCTCGGATCGGCGAAAGCGAACGCAATGAATAGCGGGATGAGGACCGCAGCCTGCGGCTTGATCAACAGCGAATACGCGAGCGCAACCCACGCCAGCCGGGATCGCGCCAGCGCGAGCGTTCCGCGTCGGCATCGTCGCTCATGAGCAGCAGATACACCGCCAAGCAGCGCAGAACCGCCCGCGACGGCAATCGACTTGTCCCCAATCCGCCGAGATATAGATCGACCGCCGGGTTGAACACATACAGCGCCGCCGCGCCAAGCGCACCGCGGCGCGCGCGCGAACGCCGGACGATCGCATAAGAGCAATGCGCCGACGCCCAGGTCGGCGAGGATCGCCGGCAGCTTGACCACGAGCATGCAGCATCGCTTGTAGCCGCGGATCGTCGCGCGGAACAGCGCCCACAGATGGCCGAACGATCGCCAAAATGTAGAAATAGCCCGGCGGATAGTCGGCGAAGCTCGCTTTGCGTAGAAGTTCGGCAGACCGTTGTCGAAGCAGCGACAACGTCCAGGCGACAAACGTGTAGACGTCGGCTGAAAGCCCTACTCGAACCAATGAACAGCAGGCGCACGACGAAGCCGACGAACAGCAGAGCGGCCAGCGCCACGGGAGCGTGCGCATCCCGACGGACGGTTTGGACGTTCGTCGTCCGGCGTTCACGGTAGAGGCTTGCCTCCGGTCAGCCGACGGGTATCGGCGAGCGTCTCGAGCAGGTAGTCGCGCAAGGCGCGGTTGGGGCGGCGTTCCACGACCGCCATAGGTTCTGCAACGGCCCGCGTCGCGGCCTCTCGCGCGCCGAGCTCCTCGAGCGCTTCGACCACCGCCTGACGACCTCGGCTGGTCGAGCGGTCGCCGCGGCGTAGGCCGCGGCAACGACTCGCGCGCCGGCGACGGCGGCCGGGCGAGGGCCCAAACCACCGGAAAGTCCATTTGCGCCGCGCGAGATCGCCGGCCACGAGATCTTTCCGGTCGATCCGCGCTCGCCCAAATGCCCAGCAACATCGTCGCGAATCTGGAAGGCCATACCGTAGGCTCGCCCGACCGCGGCATACCGCGGCGACGCGCGCTTCGGTCGACGCCGGCGCAGCGCGCCCAAGCGGCAGGCCGCTTCGAAGAGCGCGCCGGTCTTGCACGCGATCATAAGCTCGTAGTCGGCAAGCTCGACGTGGCCCTCGCTCTCGAACTGCAGATCGAGCGATTGGCCGTCGCACATCGTGCGGTGCGCGTGGTGCAAACGCTCGATCATCGTCGAGCGCTCGCGCGGGCCGAGCAGCGCCTTCGCGCGCGTCGAGAGCGTGAGAAAACTCAGCGCACACATCGCATCGCCGGCGTTGATCGCTTGCGGCGATGCCGTACGCGCTCCACAGTGTGCGGCGTCCGTGACGAAACTCGTCGCGATCCTCGATGTCGTCGTGCACCAGCGAATAGTTGTGCAACATCTCGACCGCGGCAGCTGCATCGAGCGCGTGCTCGAGCGGCGCGCCTTCGCGATTCGCCGATGCGCATGAGCATTTGTCGGGCGCAGCCGTTTTCCGCGCCGCGCCGGCCCGTGCGGCGCGTAACCGAAGTGGTACGAAGAGCATATCGGAGATCGCCGCCGATCCGCCGATATTCGCGGACGCTACTTGCTCAGATGCGGCTTCGAAGCGCTCAGACGGGTTGACGGCGAGCTCCTCCATGCGCGCCTGCACCTATCGACGAGCCATCCCGGGGTCGACGCGCCCGACATCAGCCCGGCGACCTTCACGCCGTCGAACCACTCGGCCCGCAATTCGTCCGGGCCCTCGATGTGAAACGAGTGCGCGCCGTGCGTTTCGGAAAGTTCGGCGAGATGCTTGGTGTTGGCCGAGGTCTTTCCGCCGACGACGACCATGACCTCGACTTCGTGCGCCAGGCGCAGCGCTTCGCTCTGACGGTTGTTGGTATCGGTGCAAATCGTATTGACCGCGCGCACTTCGTAATATTTTTCGCTCAGCGCTTTGACGATGTCGCTGAAGCGCTCGCGCGACTAGGTCGATTGCACGACCACGCCCATGCGGCTGCCGCGCGGAAGCTTGTCGACGTCTTCGACCGTCTCGATGCACCAGGCGCCGGGTACGTGGCTGAGCGTGCCTTTGACCTCGGGATGCGTCGGGTCGCCGATCGACGATGATCTTGTAGCCTTCGGCTTTGAGCTTCTCGGCCTGCACGTGAATCTTGGTGACCATCGGGCAGGTCGCGTCGATAATCTCCAGACCCTTGGCTTGCGCTTTTTCGAACACGTCGACCGGCAGGCCGTGCGCGCGCACAAAGAGCGCGCCGCGCATCGACCTCGTCGACGCTGCGCGGCGTTACGCAACCCGCTGGCTTCGAGCGATTGCGACGATCTGCGGATTATGTACGACATGACCGAGCGTGGTCACGTCGCTGCGCTGCGCGATCGCTTCTTCGGCTTTCTTCACCGTGATGGCGACGCCGAAGCAGAAGCCCTTGGACCTTCGCCTTACGAATTTCCACCGATGCTTTCCCGTACGGCCCAAATGGCGCTCATTACGTCTCTCGGTGAACTTCGCCAAGTCTTCGCGGGTTGCTTTCGGTCCGCCGGCAGCGCGAGCGGTTTGCCGAATGCGACTTTGATCTGAGCCAGGCGCCCGGCCTGATCCGCTCCCGAGATATAGGCCGGCACGACCGGCGCCTTGGTCAGCGAGGCCAGGAGCGCCATGCCGATCTGCGGCTCCTTATCGCCGTGGACGTTGCGTCCGCCCTCGGGGAAAATGCCGACGCAACCGCCTGCGCGCAGATCTCGACGGAGCGCTTGATCGCCGCGGCGGCGCTGCCCTGACGATCGACCGGATAGGCGCCCAGCGCGCTAATGAGCGGCGCCGAGCAACGGGATCTCGAACAGCTCTTCTTGGCCATGTAGCTGATCCGGCGCGGGCAGCATGCGCCAAGGAGCGGCGGGTCGAGATTGGAGATGTGGTTGCACGCGACGATCAGCGGCCCGCTCATCGGAACGTTTTTCCTCCCGTATGCGCGCAGGCGCCGAAAGGGGCGCACCGCAAGATGCGGATCAAGCCCGTGGCCAGTCCGTACAAGCTCATCGCGATCGCTCCACCAGGCCCACGATCTCCGCCACCACCGCATCGATGCCCAGCGTCGCTCGAATCGACGCACGTGCGCATCTTGCGCCGGCGCAAGAGGTGACACGGCGCGTTCCCGATCGAGCCGGTCGCGTTCCTCAATTTCTTGCGCAAGATGGTGTTCGTCGATGTTGTCGCCGGCCGCGAGCAATTGCGCTCGGCGGCGCTCGACGCGTGCCTGGACTGATGCCGTGAGGAAAATCTTGACCTGCGCGAGCGGCAGCACGACCGTTCCGATGTCGCGTCCGGCCATGACGACGGGGCCCTCTTGCGCGATCTCGCGCTGGCTGCTCACCATCGCTTCACGCACGCGCGGATGCGCGGCAACGGTGGAGACGACGGTGCTCACTTGATTTGATTGCAGCGTCGCGTCATCGAGCTCAACGCCGCCGGCAATGATGCGGAACCCAGCGGAGCCTTCGCATCGAGCGCACGCGAACGTGCGCGCCCTCCCACAGCCGCACCAGCGCGCTCTCGTTATCGGCGTCGATGCCGCTGCGTAGCGCGAGATACGCAAGCGTACGATACATCGCGCCGGTATCCAAATAGAGCACGCCGAGGTCTTGCGCCAGCCGGAAAGCGACGGTCGTTTTACCCGACGCGGCGGGACCGTCGATGGCAATCTGGAGGTACGATGGGACGCTCATGGGTCGAGCCGCCGATTCGCCGAGGGGTCGCTTTACCCCCGGTAGCAAACTTCACCGCGTGGCAAAGACGCGGTCGGTCTTCTTCTGTAATGCGTGCGGCTTCGAATCGACGCGATGGCTCGGGCGCTGCCCGCAGTGCGAGGCTTGGAACTCCTTCGACGAGCGTCCCTTCGCCGTGCCGTCACGCTCGGCGAAAGCCGTCGCGAGCACGCGCCATGCCGCGCTCGCTCCTGTCGAGCTCGAATCGATCGATAGCGCGAAGATCGCTCGTTTGCGCAGCGGCATGGGCGAATTCGATGCCGTGCTGGGCGGCGGTATCGTGCCGGGAAGCGTTACGCTGATCGGCGGGCCGCCGGGTGCGGGAAAATCGACGCTGCTCCTGCAAATCGCCGCGCGACTGTGCGCCGCGGGCCGCGTCGTATACGTCTGCGGCGAAGAGTCTGCCGCGCAAGTGAAGCTGCGCGCGCAGCGGCTCGGCATCGAGGCGCCCTTGCTCGTGCACGCCGAAACGAACCTGCGTGCCGTGCTCGACGCGCTCGATCGAATCGATCCGATCGCGATCATCGTTGATTCGATTCAAACCGTGTGGCTGCCCGACGCCGAATCCTATGCCGGCAGCGTCACCCAGATTCGGGACTGCACGCAGGCACTCATGGAATTCTCGAAGCGCACCGGCTGCTCGACGTTCATCGTCGGGCACGTCACCAAAGACGGCGCGATCGCCGGACCGCGCTTTGCTCGAGCACTTGGTCGACACCGTGCTCTACTTTGAGGGAGAGACGACCGGCGAATATCGGATTCTCCGCGCGTACAAGAACCGCTTCGGTTCCATTGACGAGATCTGCGTCTTCGCGATGCACGACCGAGGTCTCGATGAAGTCGCCAACCCGTCGGAATTGTTTCTCGCCGGGCGCGAAGAGCGCCCCAGCGGTTCGTGCGTCGTCGCGTCGATCGTCGGATCGCGGCCGGTTCTCATCGAAGTACAGGCGCTCGTCGGCGAAAGCAGTTACGGCACGCCGCGCCGTTTAGCGAACAATCTCGACCAAGCGCGCCTCGCGATGATTCTAGCCGTGCTCGAGCGACGCGTCGGGATGCATCTTGGGACGCATGACGTCTATGCGTCGGTCGCCGGAGGACTGCGGGTGAGTGAACCCGCCGCAGACCTCGGCATCGCGCTGGCAATTGCATCCTCGTTTCGCGACCGGCCGCTACCGCCGCATGCCGTGGCCTTCGGGGAACTGGGTCTTTCCGGCGAACTGCGCAACGTCAACGCGAGCGCCCGGCGCGAAGCCGAAGCTCGCAAACTCGGGTATCGCACGATCTTCTCCCCGGAGAATCATCGCGACGTCGCCTCGGCAATTGCTGCCGCGCTTTCGTAGCATGGCCATGCCGCTGTTCGAAATCGTACCCAACCTGTCCGAAGGACGCGATCCGGCAACGATCGATGCGGCGGTCGACGCCGTGCTCGCGACCGGCGCACGCGTGCTGCATCGTACCAGCGATCCGGTCCACCATCGCAGCGTGCTCACGGTCGCGGGTGACGGTCCGCACGTACTCGACGCAGCGGTAGCGCTTGCCGGGGTCGCAGTCGAGCGAATTGACTTGCGTAAGCATCGCGGCATCCATCCGCGCATCGGGGCACTCGACGTGTTACCCTTCGTGCCGCTCCGCGACGCTTCGATGGACGACGCGGCTGCGTTGGCGCATGAAGCCGGTGCGCGCATCTGGGACCGCTATCGCGTGCCGTCCTTCTTCTATGGTGCCGCGGCACGGGCACCCCAGCGCGCATCCTCGCCGACGTGCGTGCCGGCGAGTTCGAAGGGCTCGAAGCGCGCTTCGCTCGTCTGCCGCCGGACGTCGGCGAGATTCGCCAGGCACGATCGCGCCGGCGCGATTGCGATCGGCGCGCGGAACCTCCTCGTCGCATTCAACGTTGAACTCCACAGCGACGATCTTGCCCTGGCCAAAACGATCGCTCGGAGTTTGCGCGAGCGGAACGGCGGCTTAAGCGGGCTTCGCGCTCTAGGATTGCGCTTGAGTGAGGGGGTCGTCCAAGTCTCGCTCAATGTCACAGACGTTGAAGCGACACCGCTCTATCGTATCGTCGAGTTGATCGCGCGCCTGGCCGCCAAGAACGGCGTCGCGATCCGCCGAAGTGAGCTCATCGGTCTGGTTCCGCGAGCCTGCGTGGAAGCATCGGCCCGCTACTATTTGGGGACATTGTGAAACGACTCGTTATCCTGATCGCCTGCGCCATCTTCGCGCTTGCAGGCTCGAGCGCTCGCGCGCAGCAAACCGGTGGCCCCGGTGACGCCGGCATTTACACGACCACGTTGAAAAACGGACTGCGGGTCGTGGTGGTCGAGGATCACGCGGCGCCGGTCGTGCAGACGGCGGTTTGGTATCATTTCGGCTCGCTGGACGAAACCAAGGGCAAGACCGGACTTGCGCATGCGACCGAACACATGATGTTTCGCGGAACCGAGGATCTCAATGCCAGCGGTCTGGATGACATCGTGGCGCGTCTTGGCGCACAGATGAACGGGCAGACCTCGTACGATTACACCGAGTTTTATTTCATGATGCCCGCGGATAAAGTCGGCGTGGGGCTGGCGATCGAGGCCGATCGCATGCAACATGCGGCCATGCGCCAAAGCGACTGGAACATCGAGCGCGGCGCGGTGCTCAACGAACTCGAAGGCGACGATGGCTCGCCGTTCTTCAGCCTGCTCTCGAAGGTTCGCGCTGCGGCGTATCCGGACCAACCCAACGGCCGTACGCCGACCGGATACATTACCGACGTCGAGCACGCCACCGCCGCCGATATCGCGAAGTACTACCACGAGTGGTATGCGCCGAACAACGCGACGCTGGTCGTCGCCGGCGACGTGAATCATTCGACGATTTTCGCCCAAGCCGAGCGAGACTTCGGCGCGATTCCACGCAAGACACTGCCCGCGCGTACCGAGAAGCACCCAACACCGGTTGCGCACACCGTCTCCGTTACCTCGGATCTGCCTTTCCCCTTCGGTATCGTCGATCTCGCGTACGCGGTTCCCGGTGACACCGAGCCCGGCGAGCCGGCGATTAGCACGCTCTCCGCGCTGATCGAAAATCAGCTCTCGCCGTTTTATGCTGCCCTCGTACAAAGCAACATTGCAATCGCAGTCCAATCCGAAGAAGACACGCAACTTAAAGGCGGCCTGCTGGACGTCTACATCGTGCTCAATCCCGGGCATACCGCAGATGAAGCCGAGCGCGTCTTCCAAACGACGATGACGCAGACCCTTGCCAACGGTTTTTCGCCGGATCTCGTCGAGGCCGCTAAGCGTTTGACGATCGCCGACCGTCTCTACTCCGCCGATTCGGTCGATGGACTCGGGGATCTCGCCGGTTACACCTATGGCATCGTGGGCGAGCGACTGAGCGATGAAGACGATCGCCTCGCCGCGCTCGACAGCCAATCATTACTGGCCGTCGCCCGGCAATACTTGAGCCGCCCAACGGTGATCGGCCGGCTCGATCCGAACGCGCAACCGGCGCGCAGCAATTCGCAAAAGAGCAATGCCGCGATCAGCGACGACTTTTCCAAACGCGTGCCGACCGGACCGATCGTTGAACCGGCGGCGCTGCGCGAAGCGGTGCGCACGCCGACAACTGCGCGCAGCTCGCTCGATCCAACGAGCTTTACCTTGCCCAACGGGATTCGCGTGCTGGTGCAGCCGAAGCCCGATCGTTCGACCTTCATTCTGAGCGGTCAGATCGCCGGCTCGGCCGCATTCGCGCCCGCGGGTGAGGAGGGCATCAGCGACCTTGCCTCCACACTAGCCGACTTCGGTAGCGCGCAGTATCCTTTCGCACAACGGCGTAAGGCCGTCGATATGATGGGTGCGGTCGTGCAAAACGGCCAACAGTTTAACGCGCGCGGTCTGGCGCGCGATTTTCCTAAGATCGTAGCAATTCTCGCCGACGGTGAGATGCACCCGACCTTCAGCGAGCCATGGTTCACTCTGGAACGCAACCAACTCGCCAACAGCCTGCAATCCACGTCAACCATTTCCGGCGTGATGATCGATCGCGCCTACCTGCGACTGCTCGCCGCGCCCAACGATCCGTCGCTCCGTAATGCGAGTCAAAGTACCGTCGACGGACTCACGCAAAGCGATCTCGCGTCCTTCACCAAGACCTATTGGCGCCCCGATCTAACCACGATCGCGGTCGTCGGCGACGTGACGCCGGACCAAGTGCGCAACGTACTGGAGAACGCGTTTGGCGGATGGAGCGTGCAAGGCCCAAAGCCCGACCCGCACGCGATGTCGTTTCCGTCGGCACATTCGGGCCACGAATACGTCGGTACCGATGCGAACCAAGTCTACGTTCGATTGGGCCAGCCGGCGGTCGGACGAAATAGTCCGGACTACGACACCCTGCTCGTGCTCAATCAAATCCTCGGCGCAGGCGGCGCGTTCGAATCGCGCTTGTGGCAAGAACTTCGTCAAAAGCGCGGCCTGGTGTATGGCGTGGCAAGCACCGTGGATGCCGGCAGCGATCGGGGCGACTTCAAGATCGAGCTCAATGCGTCGCCGGCCAAAGTGGTCGAAGCGGTCGCGTTCGTGCGCAGCGAACTGCAAACACTACAGACACAACCGGTCACGCAAACCGAGCTCGACGATGCCAAGTTACGCCTGGTCAGCGACGCCTTGCTGGATGAAGCGTCGGCCGAAGGTCAGGTTCAGCAATTGCTCGACATCGGCACCAACGATCTCCCGCTCGATTACTACCGCACGCTCAACGATCGCTTCGCCAATATCACGGCGGCCGACGTCGAACGCGTCGCGAAAAAATACCTCGACCCGACGGCTCTGGTCGAAATCTACTCCGGGCCGCCCGGGCCGTGGTCGGGAACGTACTAAAACGGATTACGACACCGGGACTCCCCGCTTACTTGCGCTAACGATCTTTCACCCCAAGCCCGCGTGGCTGGAAACATCTCGGGTTGAAGCGCTCCGTTGGCTGTCTCACCGAATGGATCAGATTCGGGAATACATGCTCACGGAGTCGGGAAGTGGGGTGCTGTGGGCCAATTCGTTTCCAACCGATTCCGAAAGTCTTCCTCGCGCAATCGTGTTGTTATGGAACCTCGCAGATCGAGAGGCCGTTCGTGGCCTCCTCCATCAGTTGAACCGGCCCGATCTTCAGCATTACTTCCACGTCGCCGTCGCCAGCGGTATGACCGGCCCTAGTATGGACGAAGTATTAAACGCCTTTACCGAGGATCTGGACCGCTGATTTATGGGCAAATTTCGGCGATTTTAAACTTGATGTTTTTTATCTTGCGCCGAATGCGGTAGGTCGCGTAGCGGCCCAAAGGCTGTCCCTTGGGACTTTTGGACTAGTGGGTGGCAGAGGGTCCCAGCTTGACCGCCAAAGAAACGGTGCGCTGTGCAAGTCATTTGGACGAGAGCGGCCATAGCAGCTGCGCTGTTTTGGTGCACCATTTTGGCGGCGTGCGGAGGCCGATCAGCATCGAGCGTGCCGCAGACGCTCCAGTCGGGACCGACTACACCTCTCACAATCGTGATTGGTTGGCCGGTTCCGTCGAGCTCAGGCTCGACGCGCCCACACTTCATCTCGCCTTCAGCGCGCAGCGTAACAATCGCTTTTGATGGAGCGATTGTCGCTACAATGAACGCTCCGGCATCTGGAAACTCAACAACGTCCGTAACCATCGCGTACAACGACTATTCGCCGATCACCATGAAGACATTCGATGGGGCAAATGGAACGGGAACGCTTCTCGGCGAGGTGACCGCAGCGCCTTCTATCCAACTCGGCCAAGCGAATACGATCACTCTTGCCGTCGTCGGTATCGCGGCGAGCGCTACTCTATCGGTCGTGCCGAATCAACCCCTGCTCCTGGGTGACGCGTCGACCGGTTACACGCTGCTCGGTAATCAACCGGAGCTCTTCGATCTCGTTCTCAAGGATGCCGACGGCAATATTATCCTCACAGATCCGCCTCCGTTTATTACCACTGGGAACACGACGGTGGGCGCCGGATACACCAATCAAACCGGGTCTCAAGTATCTTTCCTTGGCGTTAGTATCAGCTCCGGATACGAAAACGTCAGTCTAGAGTTCCAGAACCCCGACGGAACCACACTGAGCCTTCCTCCCGTGAAAATCAAGGACGAGCCGCTTGTCGCAGTCGTGAATAGCGGGACGAACTCCATTTCGTTGTTCGATGGCAATGGGAACGTTGTCGCACTTCCGTCGACCAGCTTTCAAGGGCTGGTGCATCCAACGGCGCTCACTTACGACCCGTGCTTGCGAACACTCGTCGTCGCCGATGCCGGCTTGAATACGTTGCTGCTCTACGGTGAAGACGGCGAAACGTACCCGTACACAGTCGGTCCGTTCACAGGCATCTCGAACCCGGTCGCAATTTCGCTCGATGCTTTGAACACCGATTATCTAGTTGCGAACGCCAGCAACGACACCGTCTCGAGCTACTATACGAATGGCCCGCAATTTCCGCCCTACACGTGGACACATACGCCGTCTGCCATGGCATGCCTCGGGACCTGCGCGCAACAGGTCCTTCTCAGTAGCGACAACAGCGCCACCATCATCGGCGATCAGTCGCCGCTTCCGCCGAGTGCTTTTGCCGGCTTGAACGATCCAACCGGTGCGATTGGGAATGAGCTTCCAAATACCATGATGTACGTGGTCAATCACGGCAACAACACGATTACGACCTACGACGTCACCGGTGCGCCCGCATCGGTAACGGGGTCCTTCTCCGGACTCTCTCAGCCGTACGGAATGACTCACAATCCCAGCCAAGCCGGAATCCTCGTTACGAACGAGGCTAACAACACGGTTACTGCTTACGATATGCAAGGAAATCCCATCAGCCTTGCGGGAGGCGCGTTCTCGGGCCTTCAATCGCCGACAGCAATTTTCGGAATCGGAATTGGGCAATGCAATTAGACCGTTTGCACGTCGGCCTGGTCATGCTTTTTCTCGCTGCCGCTACGGCCTGCGGTGGGGGCGGCGGCGCGGGTACTCCATCGGTTCCCCTCGCGCAACCAACGCTGATACTGTCGACACTAGCGCCGACGTCAACTCCCAGCGCGTTACCGACTCTGACACCAGCGCCTGCTCCGATTGTGGCCGCTCCGACCGACGTATTCAATTTCTATGCCATTGGGAGCGCGTACGCGCAGACGGTCACGCTAAGCGAAGTAGGATACATGGGCGCGTTTACAGCCGGGACGCAGTGCGTCGGAATCGTTACGGTTAGCCCGCTCTCCAACACGCAACTATCAATCGTCCCAATCGCCGCAGGCCGTTGCATCCTTACCTTCTCGGATTCCGCCGGGAATCAATCCGTGCCCATTTACGTCGAGGTCACTACAACGCAGGTTGTCGGCACGTAGGACTATTTTACCTCGGGTTCTCGTTCCGCGAGCACGTCGCCGGATTCAATGTGAAGTTGCGCGTCTCGCCAGCGCACGTTTTTTCCGGTGAGCCCGCAGGCCCACACGGCGATACCGAACAGGTCACGTGCCGGCACGAGCCACGCTGCAGCAGGATCGACCCCGAGCGCCGGCGCGGAAATACGCTGCAGCGCAAGACGCGCGAGCGTCGCGACCAGAAGCGTGAGCCCGCGTTTGGGATGCGGCGCGATCAGAAACGCAAGCAGCGCGAGCGGAATCGGATAGGTGAGGAACATCCCGGCGTAACCGGCCGGCTGCACCCCGCGAATCGTTCGGTGCCAGCGTAATTCATGGTCCCACAGCGCGGGAAGGGTCGCGTCCGACACCATCGTTCGTATCACGTGGTCCGAAATCGCGACGCGAAGCCCACGGGCGGCGACAAAGTTTCCCAGCATGTAGTCGTCTGCAAGATGAGGTGCAAGCGCCTCAAAACCGCCGACTGATGCCAGGACCTCTGAGCGAAAGGCATTCGTCGGTCCAAGGCAGTGTTGCGCGAGGCCAAAAAGCCGATTGACGAGCACCGACGGGATGAATTGCTCGGTCATAAACATGGCTCCGAGTTTCGACGAAAAACTGCCGTCGGGAACTCCCGCGAAGAGACACGTCACCACGCCAACGCCCGGCTCGCGAAGGCCCGCGGCGACAGAACCGACGTACGACGGGTCAACGCGCGTGTCGCTGTCGGCCAAGATCAACACCTTGTGCCGCACCAGCCGCATCATCGAGAGGACGTTTGCGATCTTGGGATTGCGCGCACCGGGGACTTCGCCGACATCGATGTCGATGTGCCGGTCGGGGAGAGCCGCCGCGACGCGCTGCGCAATCGCCAGCGCGCCATCGTCGGCGCGCGCAACGCCGAGGACGAGCTGGCAAATCGGGGTAGTCTTGCAAGGCGAACGCACGCAAGTTTTCTTCGAGTCCCGGCTCCGCACCGTGGAGGGGCACGAGCAAGGTCACTCCTGGCAGGTCGTCGACGACTTGAGCCTTGAGCTTCCGGCGTCCGAAGCACGCCATACAAACGATCGCGACTGCCGTATAGCCAATTGCGGCGATGGCAGCAATATCAATGCCGGTGGCGAGCAGACGTGCGAGCTTCACACCAGCGCCGGTTCGCTAGCATGCGAAAGGGGGCCTCGCATTTCTTCGTGATGAACGTCGCGGCAATGGGGGACACGGAACGGTTTCGTCGCCGCGGTCATGTGGCGATCAATGCGCTTTGGGTGGGGGTTCATTTCCAGGATGCGGCGTTGATGTCGATCATCGTGCCGGCGGTCTTGCTGCAGCTAGCTCCCGCTAACCATACCTACGTTCTCGCGCTGCTTTCGACAATCGTCGCAATCGCGACCGCAATCGTACCGCCGTTTGTAGGCGCACTTTCGGACCGCCTGCGCCGGCGCGGAAGCGACCGCCCCATCGACGACCGGCGCGTTCAGACGGCGATCGTACTCGCGATCGACGCGGTCGCGCTCTTAGTTATGGCGTATGTCTCGACGATTTTTTCGTTCGGCACGGCCACCGTCGTTGCGACGGTCGCATTGATGAGCGGCTCGGTCGTCTATCAGGTATTGGTACCCGAGATCGTTCCACGCCGATTCTGGGGAACCGCCGCAGGCTATCGTGGCGCGATGACCCTCATCGGGACGATCATCGGCCTTCTTCTTGGCGCGCTCTTGCCGGCGCGCGAAGCGTTGCTCGCTTCAGCCGGCGGCGTTGTCGCGAGCGCCTTGCTGCTGCTCCTTGTCCCGGCTTCTCCGCCGTTCGTCGCCACCGCGCAGCGCGAGGGTCCACACATCCGCGATCGCCGCGATCTGGTCGTCACGCTCATCGCCCGCGCGTGGATCGTCATGGGCATGACGCTGCTCAACACCTACGTGCTGTATTTCTTCCACGACGTCCTCGGCGTCCGAAACGCGTCGCTCAACACCGGCCTTGTCGCCGGAGCCGCGATGTTCGGGGCGGTCGCGTCAAGCGTGGCTGTCGGAATCATTTCCGATAAGGTCGATCGCCGGCTGGTTGTTTTTCTTTCGGGACTGCCGATGACGTTGGCTGCGCTTGGCTTCGCACTTGCTCCGGATTTGCGCCTGATCTTCGTGTATGCCGCTCTCTTCGGCCTTGGATACGGCGGCGTTTTCTCGGTCGGTTGGGCGCTCGCGCTCGATTCGATTCCCGAATTGGGGGACGTTGCGCGCGATCTCGGCATTTGGGGCACGCTCTCGAATCTTCCGATGCTGATCGCTCCGGGGGTCGGCGCGGCGATCATCGCGGGCGGGGCAACCGTGAGCGACGGCTATCGCTGGCTCTTCGCCAGCGCCGGCGCATGCTTTTTGCTCGGCTCGCTGACCGTGCTTGCGGCGCGCAAACCATCCCCGGCAACCGAATGAAACCCAACTGGGTCATGCGCGCGATTACCTATGGCACGCGCCAGCTCTATCTTGCGTTCAAGATTCGTATCCGTCAGTGGGGGCATCTACCAGCGCAGCGCGGCGCCGCCGTGCTCATCACCAACCATCAGCACATGGACGAAGGCGAAACGATCACGGCGCGCGTCTTTTTCCAGCACCCGTGGAAGCCGCTCGTCATGTGCAACTCGCGCCGCACCTTCGAGACGGGATTCATCGCGGCGCGGCTGCCCTGGACCGCGCGATTCACGCGCGGCGTAAACCTCAGTGGGCTGTGGGCCACCTTCAACATTCTGCCGATTGAGAACCACCTCTTCTCACGACCGCTCATCAGCATCGCCGAAGAGCTTCGCTCCGCACACGGTGACCTAGAACTGGACGCTGTTCTGCCGGCTGAAACGCTCGTGCAATTGGGCTTGGAGGGATGTTCGCTCAGCGATCTTTGGAGTCTGCAGAACTTTATGCGAGCCCAGGCCTGGCTGAAGATTTCCAATATTAAACAACCGTACCGGCGCGAAGTGGTCGAGAATCTCCGCGCGACGATTGCGCGCGATATCGCAGCGATCGTGGATTGCGTTCGGGCCGGCGCCACGTTCTACGTTACGCCTGAAGGGGATTTCAGCCGCGATGGCCGGATGCACCCGATGCGCGGCGGAATCGTCGAAGCGGTCGCGCCATTCGCCGCCCTGTATCTCAACGCCGTTGCCTACGACCCGTTCCGCGGCCGGCGTCTCCCGATGCTCTATCGCGTCGTTCCATTGCGCAGCGACGACGTCGGAGCGTCGCTCGCCGCAGCACGGCCAATTACCACCTCTGCACTGCTCGCGGAATTCTTGCTCAACGTTTCCGAAACGTTCACGATCGAGGATGCCGTGCACGCCATACGTGAGCGACTCGACGCATTGCCCGGCAACGTATTTGTGGATCCGGAGTTGCGCCGCGATCCGGACGCCGCGGTCGCCGGCGCGATTGCGACGCTGCGAAAGCGCGCCACGCTGCTCGCCGATGGCGAACGCTTAAGGCTTAGCGAACAGCGGAGCGATGCGCGGTTTCCGCACGTGGCCGACATGGTTGCGTTTCAGCGCAACATGCTGGAAGAAACGCTCGCCTCGGCGCGGCAGCTCGAGCCTAAACAGCAACAAGCTTAGGCGACGAAACCTCTTCGCGCGGCGGCAACATGCGCAAGCCGAGCAGCACTGCCGTTGCCAGTGCCGGGATAATGTGTGGACGAAGCAGACGCGGGTCGATGCGCCGCATCATTCTGCGGTTCTCCGCGAGAGCAATTTCCAAAAACATCTGGGGCGTGACGCCTTCGAGCACTGCCTGCGAGCCGCCGCTCGTTAGATCCGGTGCCGCTGCAACGGCCGTGCCTTGCGCGGTCTGCGCCTGGTGCATCACCGCCGCAGCGCTATGTTGTAGGGCACGAAGCACGCGGGCGATCGGATTCGAGCGTCCGGCCAGGGCTTCTTCATAGCGCCACCAGTTGATGAAAAAGACGATGTGGCGCGCCTCTTCGTATAAAACGTGTTCAAAAATATCCAACAACGCGTCGGGGAAGATCCGTTTCTGCCGTGCCAGTGCAAAGCCACCGAAGCCGATGACCGAATCGGTGCACTCGCTGAAGCCGAACACCAGAAAGTCCTCGCGACCAACCGGCTTGGTCGAAAGCGGAAGTGGCGCGACGTCGATGCCGTAACGCTCGAACATCGTCTTGAGGAGACGACCGTGCCGTCCTTCCTCAAACGCTTGCAATTCGATGGCTTCGCGAATGAGCGGATCGTCGATCGTGCGAGCAAAGGCGGTGATCATTCGCGATGCCTCTTGTTCCATGCTCAATGCGAATGCCCAGAACGGGAACGCGCGCAAGAGTTCAATATGGCGCGGTTCGAGGTGCGGCCAAGGAAGTTCCGCCGGTTCAAAGATCCGATGCGTATCGATGAAGGTTCGGCAGAGCAGATCCCGATGCGCGGGTGATCCGACGATCATGCTCAGGCCGACGTCGCTTCGAGGCGCCGTTCGCCGGCTTGCACTCGCCGCGCCCGCAAGTACCCAAAGAACTCACCGCCTTCGCGCAGACGGCGAACCATCATCTGACGGCTCGTAATCATCTCGGCGACGATCTTTCCGATCTTCTTCGGCCGGAAATAGAACTCACGATACATCCGCTCGACCGAGTCTTCGATCTCGGCGGTCGAAAGCGTGTCGTAGCGCAGCGTCGAGGTCTGAATGCCCGCTCCCGAGACCAAGTCGTCGCGTGCAAACCAGCCGTTCGCTAGCGCCTGATCGTAGAGTTCCGTCCCCGGATAGGGTGACGCGATCGAAACCTGAATCGTGTGCGGGTCCAGTTCCTTTGCAAACTCGATCGTCTCGCGGACCGTCTCGGGCGTGTCCACGGGCAACCCGATGATGAAGGTCCCGTGAACTTTGATGCCGAGCTTGTGGCAGTTCTTCATGAACTCGCGCGCCATCTCGAGCTTCAGTCCCTTTTTGATGCGATACAAAATCTCTTGGTTACCCGACTCGAAACCGACGAGCAGCACGCGCAAACCGTTGTCGCGCAGCGTTTTGAGGGTGTCGTAGTCGACATGGGCACGGGCGTTGCAAGCCCAGCTGAGCTTCAAACGCTTCATATGTTTGCTCAGCTCAATCGCGTAGGCTTTTTCGTTCGTGAGCGTATCGTCGTCGAACATGTACTCCCGAACGGTAGAACCAAAGATGGATTTCGCTTCGTCGAGATCGCGGCCGACCGCCTCGGGGCTCTTGTGCCGAAAAATGTGGCCACCGATGGTTTGCGGCCACAGACAAAACGTACACTTTGCCGTGCATCCGCGGCCGGTATACCACGAAACGTACGGGTGCAGCAGGTAGCCGTTGTAGTATTTCGTGACGTCGAGGTGCTTAGCGTAGATGGGCAACACGCTCGGCATCGCATCCCAGTCGTGGATCTGCGGACGTTCTTCCGTGCGCTTGAGCTCACCGTTCTCATCGCGGTACGAAAGCCCGAGGATCTCACTCCACGGACGCCCCTCGGCGAGTTCCTTGCATGTGTAGTCAAACTCGTTTCGGCAGACGAAATCGATGATCGGATGGTCGCGCAGTGTCAGCTCGGGAAGCACCGCGACGTGCGCGCCGATGAACCCGACCTTAACCGCGGGATTTTGAGCCTTGAGGCGGCGAGCACACTCGACGTCGCCTGGGAGCGACGGCGTACTCGTGTGCATGATCACCAGGTCGTGATCCTTAGCAATTGCCAGCACGTCGTCGATCGTCTGACCATGGGGGGCCGCGTCCACAAGCTTGCTGCCCGGCACGAGGGCCGCGGGCTGCGCCAACCATGTCGGATACCAGAACGACGTCACCTCGCGCTTTGCCTGGTATCGCGCGCCCGCGCCGCCGTCGAATCCATCGAACGAAGGCGGACTAAGGAACAGGGTTCTCAAGGGCACATTACCTCTGCGGTCAGAAAACTGGGGAAGGCTACTTTTTGTATAAGCGACGCTCGAGTCCTGTGGTCAGCCCTCGTCTGACGTCGGACTATCGTCTTGTCGGATGGAACGCTTCCCGGTACACTGAAACCCCCAAAACGACCGGAGGAGCCGTTCTGAACCGTCCAAACGTAGCCGGCGACTTGGAGCCCATCGAGCGCCGCTCGGTTTTCGATGAAGTCGTCACACGCCTGGGCGACTTCATCATGCAAAGCGAGCTCAAACCGGGCGACAAACTCCCGGCGGAGCGCGAACTTACCGAGTCGCTTCGGGTCGGCCGGTCGTCGCTTCGCGAAGCAGTCAAGGCCCTGCGTGCCGTCGGAGCCATCGACGTGGTTGCCGGTGGCGGAATGTACGTTGGCCACGGCGGATCGAAGTCGCTCGCCAAGCCGCTCTCATGGGCCGTGCTGCTGAACGCGTCGAGCTTGCAGCAGACGATCGAAGCCCGTGAAATCCTCGAGGTGCAACTCGCGCCGCTTGCGGCAGAGCGTGTTACCGAAGAGGAGCTCGCGGGATTGCGCCACGTGCTCGACCGTATGCGCGCGGCGCAGAACGACCAAGAGGCTTATCTCGCGGCCGACGTGCAATTTCATCTGGCGATCGCGCGCGCGTCGAAGAACGACATCCTCTACTACGCGCTCGAGATGTTGCAGCACGTCGTCAGCGCCTGGATCCGCCGAAGCTTGCACAAAACCCGATGTGAACCGCTCTCGCTCGCGGAACATCAGACGATTTACGAAGCGCTCGCGGCACATGACGCGCCTGCGGCGCGCGAAGCCATGCGGGCACACCTCAACTCGGCGAGTCAACGATTACAGAAAGAACCATCACCATGACTGCGACTCTCGAAACGTACGAACCCCTGCACCTGCTGATCGCGGGCCAACGCATCGGTGCAAAGCAGCGCGCAACGCGCCCGGTGATCAATCCCGCGACCGGTGCGGTACTTGCCGACCTTCCGATTGCGACCGATGAAGATCTGCAACGCGCGCTCGCTGCTGCAGCAAAAGCCTTTGCTAGCTGGCGCACGGTGAGCGCTTACGATCGAGCGATCATCCTGCACAAGGCTGCAGCGCTGCTGCGCGAACGAATCGAGGCCATCGCACGCACGATGACGCTCGAACAGGGTAAGGTTTTAGCCGAAGCGCGAGCCGAGATCGGTGCTGCTGCCGACATCTTTGATTGGGCCGCTGAAGAGGGGCGCCGCGCCTATGGGCGCGTCGTACCGTCGCGCTCGCCCAAGGTTCGTCAAATCGTGATGCGCGATCCGGTCGGGGTCGTAGCGGCGTTCACGCCGTGGAACTTCCCGGCGCTTACCCCGGCGCGAAAACTCGCCGGATCGCTGGCTGCAGGCTGCTCGATCATCATCAAGCCGGCCGAAGAAACGCCCGGCACGGCGCTTGCATTGATGCAGGCATTGCTTGACGCCGGTCTCCCGGAAGATGCCGCGCAGATGGTTTTTGGCGATCCCGCGCACATCTCGTCGACGCTCATCGCCTCGCCGATCGTACGCAAGATTTCTTTCACCGGCTCAACCGCCGTCGGCAAGCAGCTCGCGGCGCTCGCGGCAACCGGCATAAAACGCGCTACGCTCGAGCTTGGCGGGCACGCCCCGGTTGTCGTGACGGCAAAAGCCGATCTCGATCGCGCGATAAAACTTTCGGTTGGCTTCAAATACCGCAACGCCGGACAAGTCTGCGTCTCGCCCTCGCGCTTCCTCGTGCAAGAAGGGATCTACGACGAGTTCGCTTCGCGCTTCGCGCGCGCCGCTGCCGACATTCGTGTTGCCGCGGGGCTGGAAGAAGGCGCCCAGATGGGATCGCTTGCCAATGAACGCCGTCGCGCTTCGATTCACGGCCTGGTCGAAGATGCCGTTTCGCGCGGCGCAAAGCTCCAACTCGGTGGCACGCCGTACGACACGCCCGGTTTCTTCTACCCACCCACGGTTCTGACCGACATCCCGCCCGATGCGCGCGTGCTCAACGAAGAACCCTTCGGTCCGGTCGCCGCGATCAGCACGTTCGGCGACATCGATCAGGCGATTACCGAAGCCAACCGGCTGCCGTACGGGCTTGCCGCCTACGTGTTTACGCAAGACGTTTCGGAACACATCGCCCTCACGAACGGCATCGAGGCCGGCATGATCGGTGTCAATCACTTCGGCGTCTCGCTGGCCGAGATTCCCTTCGGTGGCGTCAAGGAATCCGGCTACGGATCTGAAGGCGGCACCGAAGGCATCGAATCCTACCTCGTGACGAAGTCGGTGACGACGACGTAAGGACGTCTGATTTAGACGTATTCCTTGCAGTAAGCGGCGATGCGTTTGATGCCTTCGCGCACGCGCTCGAGCGGTGCGACCCAGCTTAAACGCAGCCAGCCCTCAAATGCGTCGCCGAAAGCAACGCCGGGAATCGCCAGCACATCGCGCTCTTCGATAAGTTGGATCGCCGCGTCGTACGAACGAACGCCGTCGGGAAGGCGGACGCACGCATAAAAGCTGCCCTCGGGCGGAATGAACCGCAGACCGCTCGATGCAAGCGCCTCGACGACGCCGGCCCACTGAGCGCGGTACCACGAGACGTGCTCGTTTACGCCCCCGAGCTGGCCGAAGATGTGCAACGCGACCTGCTGCGCAAACGTATCGGTACACGAGGTCAGCCAGGCGTGCGTCTTGATCGCATTGTCGATGAAGGTCTCGGGACCGATCAGCCAGCCCAGGCGTAACCCGGTCAGGGCATTGCTCTTGCTCACCGAGTTGGTGACGATGGTGTGCGGATACCGTTCGCCCAGGAAAGCTTCGTCTTCGACGAAGCTCTGTTCGCGATAGATTTCGTCGTGGATGAGCCAGATCGGCTCGCCGGTTCGCGTCTCGAGCGCGTGGACTAATTTTTCCGCCTGCTCGTTGTGCAGTACGCGGCCGGTAGGATTGTTCGGCGAGCAGATGACGATCGCGCGCGTGCGTTCGCTGATGCCGCGCACGATGCGCTCGGCATCGAATGCGAAGTCTTCGGATTCACTCATCGTGACACCGCGAACGGCGACGCCTTCGAGCCGCGCCATCTTCGCATACGACGGAAAAGTCGGCTCGACGATTAACAACTCGTCGATCGCCGGATCGAGAAGCGTCTTGATCGTCACGTACATGGCCTCTTGCGAACCGGTCGTGACGCAGACGTTGTTTGCTTCATGCATCCCGGGATAATCGTAGTGTCGCGCGATGGCTTCGCGCAGCGCGGGATCTCCGGCGTTGGCCGTGTAGCGAATGCCGTGCGCTTCAATGTAGTTCATCGCATACTTGAAGTGTTCGGCGTTGGGCACAAGCGAAGGTTCGCCCAGACCCAAGTCGATCGAACTCGGGCGGCGCTTGGCCGCAACCCTGCGGATCAGCGAGGTTTCGATCTCGAGCACCCGTGGGTTCACACCGGCACCTCGAAGTCTCGCAGCGCCGCATTGAGCGAGGTCTTGCGATCGGTCGAATCATTGCGCGTACCGATGATCAACGCGCACGGCACGCCGTACTCCCCCGCCGGAAACGTCTTAGGAATCGTCCCCGGAATCACGATAGCACCAGCCGGAATGCGGCCTTTCGAGGTGACGGCGACCGCCGCGCGCACGTCGACGACGGGTGTGCTGGCAGTGAGCACGACGCCGGCTCCGAGCACGGCTTCGCGCTCGACACGAACGCCCTCGACGACAATGCAGCGCGAGCCCACGAAAGCGCCGTCTTCGATGATTACGGGAGAGGCTTGCGCCGGTTCGAGCACGCCGCCGATCCCCACGCCGCCCGAGAGGTGCACGCCTTTGCCGATCTGGGCACATGACCCAACCGTCGCCCAGGTATCGACCATCGAGCCCTCATCGACGTACGCACCGATATTCACAAAGCCCGGCATTAGGATCGTGCCGCGACCCAGAAAGCTGCCGTAGCGGGCGACGCCCGGCGGCACGCAACGCACGCCGAGCTTCTTATAATTCCGTTTGATCGGAAGCTTGTCGAAGAATTCGAGGCCTTGCGCGTCCCCCATCGCCGCCACCTTGCGCCGAGCGAAGTAGAGGAGGATCGCCTGTTTGATCCAGACGTGCACGACCCAGTCGTCGCCGTCCGGTTCGGCCACGCGCAGCGTTCCGACGTCGAGTGCCGCAATGACGTCATCAATCGCGCGGCCGGCGCGGCCGCGCACGTCGCCGTCGCCGGCGGCAAGCGCTTCAACTTGCACTTGCAGTTTGTCGGTTTTCATGCCGGGCCAAGGTTACGCCTCGGCGAAGGGGCTTCCATGCTCGCATACCGACTCTTTGAAGACGGACCGCGTCTGATCGATGACGCGCCGGTCCCCGAACCGCGTGAAGGCCAGGTACTCTTAAAGGTTGCCGGCTCGGGCGCGTGCCATTCCGATCTCCATGTAATCGAAGCGACGGCTGCCGGCAATTGCTTCTTCAAGCCACCGTATACACTCGGGCACGAGAGCACCGGTTGGGTCGAGGCGGTCGGCGCCGGCGTGCAACGCGTCCGACCCGGCGACAAGGTCGCGGTGTATTGCGCCTTGGGTTGCGGGAAATGCCGCACGTGTCTAGCCGGCTTCGAGAGCTACTGCATGCGCTCGCGCCCGGTAAATGCTTTAGGACTGGGCGCCGACGGTGGGATGGCGGAATATCTACTCGTTCCGGCCGAGCGCTATCTCATGCCGCTCGGCGATCTCGATCCGATTGAAGCAGCGCCGCTTACCGACGCGGGCATGACGCCGTATCACGCGATCAATCGCTCGCGCGCGTTGTTGACACCCGACGCGACGGTCGTCGTCATGGGCATCGGCGGCCTCGGTCACCTCGCGCTTCAGATTCTGCGCTCGACGAGCGCCGTGCGCGTAATTGCGATCGACATCTCTGAAGACAAGCTGGTGCTCGCGAAAGAACTCGGTGCCGATGCAACCGTGCGGGCCGGTGAAACTGCTCTGAAGGAAACGATGGAACTGCTGCACGGCGAGCAAGCCGACGTCGTGTTGGATTTCGTCGGCTTGCAATCCACGATCGACCTCGGTCGCAAACTCGTTCGTCCCGGCGGCGATTTCACGATCGTCGGCCTCGGCGGCGGCACGATGAGCTACGGACAAGGGCGAATCGCCGTAGGCGCACGAGTCTTCACGCCGTACTTCGGCGGTATGGGCGAAATGCGCGAGTTGATCGCACTCGCTGCGCGCGGCGGCATCGCGGCGCACGTCACGCGCTATCCGCTCGATCGCGTCGAGGAAGCATACCAGGCCCTGCACGACGGCACCGTCGAGGGCCGCGCCGTTATCTGTCCAAGCGGGGGATAATCCGGGCTTAAGCTACGCGCCGTTCTTCTTCCGGGTAAGATATGGATACGGGAGCGCGAATTAGACGCTCCCGCCTCTTCACTAGCGTACGAGAAGGAGCAGTCGTGCCGAACGCCCCCGCCGACGAGCAACGCATCAACACCATCCGCTTTCTTGCGGTCGATGCGGTCCAAAAAGCCAACTCCGGACATCCTGGGATGCCCTTGGGGGCGGCCGCAATGGCCTATACGCTCTGGACCCGGCACCTGAAATTTAATCCGAAAGACCCGCACTGGTTCGATCGCGATCGCTTCATTCTCTCAGCCGGACACGGCTCGATGCTCCTTTACGCACTGCTCTATCTCACCGGCTACGACCTCACCCTCGACGATCTCAAATCGTTCCGTCAACTCGGCAGCAAGACGCCGGGTCACCCCGAGGCAAATCATACGCCGGGTGTCGAGGCCACCACCGGTCCGCTCGGACAGGGTCTTGGGAACGCCGTTGGCTTCGCGATTGCCGAAGCGCAGCTCGGCGCCGTCTACAATCGATCCGACGCGAAGATCGTGGATCATTTCACCTACGTCATCGCCGGCGACGGCGACTTGATGGAAGGCCTCAGTCAGGAAGCAATCTCGCTCGCCGGGCACTTGCAACTGGGCAAGCTGATCGTGCTTTACGACGACAACCGCGTCTCGCTCGCCGGACCAACGGACATCACGTACACCGACGATGCGTGCGCGCGCTTCGACGCGAGCGGCTGGCACACGCAACGTGTCGAGGTCGATCGCTCGAACGACGTCGCCACGATCGACCAAGCGATTGCAGTGGCCAAAGGCGTCACCGATCGTCCCTCGTTGATTGCGGTGCGTACGCATATCGGCTTCGGATCGCCGCTGCAAGACACGTTCAAAGTTCACGGCGAAGCGCTCGGCCCTGAGAACGTCAAGAAGACCAAACAGGAATTGGGCTGGCCGCTCGAGCCCGACTTCTACGTACCGGAAGAAGCGCTCGCGTTCTTTCGCGCGTGCGGCGCAAACGGAGCTACGCTTGAAGCCGATTGGCAAAAGCGCTTCGACGCTTGGAAATCGGGCAATCCGGATCTCGGCGCGCGACTCGAGCGTGTACTTGCGGGAAAACTTCCGGCAAGTCTGCCGTGGCCGGTGTTCAATGCGGAGAACGGCTCGGTCGCGACGCGCGACGCCGGCGGAACGGTGATGAACGCGATCGCCCAAGCTCTGCCCGAGCTCATCGGCGGCTCAGCCGATCTCGATCCCTCCACGAAAACCTACCTTAAAGACTGCGGTGATTTTCAACCCGGCAACTACGCCGGTCGAAACATTCACTACGGTGTACGCGAACACGGCATGGCGGCCGCGACTAATGGTATCGCGCTGCACGGGGGCCTGATGCCGTTTTGCGCCACCTTCTTCAACTTCGTCGATTATTTGAAACCGTCGCTGCGTCTGGCGGCGCTGACCAAGCTACACGCAATCTTCGTCTTCACGCATGACTCGGTCTTCCTTGGTGAAGACGGGCCAACGCACGAGCCGATCGAGCAACTGGCGATGCTGCGTGCGACGCCGAACGTGCGCGTCGTGCGCCCAGCCGATTCGCTTGAAACGTGCGAGGCGTGGAAGCTCGCGATCGATCCGGCAGGCATTCCCTGGGTGCTGGTGCTCTCGCGGCAGAAGCTGCCGTTCCTGGGCGATCGCGACGCGCATGTCGGTCGCGGCGCCTACGTCCTTTCCGACGCGTCCGGCACACCCGACCTGATCCTGATCGCGACCGGCTCTGAGGTCTCGCTCGCGATCGACACCAAGAAGATTCTCGAAGAGAAGGGCGTGCGCACGCGCGTCGTCTCGATGCCGTGCTGGGAGCTCTTCGAGTTGCAGCCGCAGTCCTATCGAGACGAAGTCTTGCCGCCGAACGTCACCGCGCGTATGTCGATCGAGGCCGCCTCAACGTTTGGGTGGAGTCAATGGGTCGGGGATCGCGGTGTAACCTATGGCATCGATCGCTTCGGTGAATCGGCACCCATGGCGGCCGTCGCCAAGAGCCTCGGCTTCACGCCCGAGCGCGTCGCGCAAGTCGCCCTCGATGCATTTGCGCTCGCATCCCGCTAAAGTTCGCTCATCATTTTCGTAGGAGAAGCACGTGAGTAACCAATTGCAACAACTACTCGAGGCCGGACAAAGCGTATGGCTCGACAACCTGCGCCGCAGCATGTTCGCCTCGGGTGAACTGCAGCGCCTGATCGATCAGGGGCTTCGCGGAATGACGAGCAACCCAACGATCTTCGAGAAGGCGATCGGCACCGGTGACGACTACGACGAGCAGCTTCGAACGCTCATCGGCGAGGAAACGAGTGCCGACGCACTCTTTTGGGACTTGGCGGTGGCCGACATCCGGCAGGCGTGTGACGCATTCCGTGGCGTCTACGATTCCAGCGGCGGCAACGATGGTTTTGTCAGCCTCGAGGTCTCGCCGCTGCTCGCGCACGACACGCAAGGCACGATCGAGAACGCCAAGCTGTTGTGGCAGCGCGTCGATCGTCCGAACTTGATGGTGAAGATTCCCGGTACGAACGAGGGTGTAGCTGCGATCGAAGAGTGCATCTACTCCGGGCTCAACATCAACGTGACGCTGATCTTCTCGATCGAGATGTACGAAAAGACCGCAACCGCGTACATCGACGGGCTCAAACGGCGCCTCGCGGAAGGCAAACCCGTCGATCGCATTCGTTCGGTCAATTCGGTCTTCGTGAGCCGGATCGATTCGGCCGTCGACCGCCTGCTGCAGGCCAAGATCGCCAAGGGCGAAACGGCGCTGCAATCGCTGATGGGTAAGGCCGGCGTTGCGAACCTCAAGCTCACCTATGCGAAGTTCAAAGAACTCTTCGAAGGCGAGGCCTTCGCGCAGACACGCAAGGCCGGTGGTGCCGTACAGCGCCCGCTCTGGGCCAGCACGTCGGTAAAGAACCCCGCTTATCCCGACCTGATGTACGTGGAGACGGTTGTCGGCGAGCACACGGTCAACACGATGCCGCCCAACACGCTCGACGCCTTGCTCGATCACGGCAAGATCACGCCCGACACGGTCGAGACCGGACTCGATGAAGCTCGTGCGACGATGCGCGCGCTGCAGGACGCCAAGATCTCCTTCTACGACGTTACGCACGAGCTCCAGGTTGAGGGCGTCTCGCTCTTTTCCGATTCGTTTGCCGCGCTGATGGGTGCGATCGTGTACAAGCAAAAGCAACTGGCCGACGGCAAAGAGCGCGTCGCGATCTCGTCCGCGCCCTCCGATGCGCTCGACAGACTCGCGAGCATTGATTTTCTCAAGAAGCTTTGGGCCAAAGATCCTTCGCCGTGGACCAGCGATCCCAAGGCCGCCGACATCATCAAACACGCCTTAGGGTGGCTCGACATCCCACAGCATTTGATGGAGCACGTGCCGGCGCTCGACGCATTTGCCAAGGAGATTGCCCGCGAGTTCGATCACGTGGTAGTGCTCGGCATGGGCGGCAGCTCGCTTGCGCCGGACATCATGAGCGAAACCTTCGGCGACATTGCCGGAGGGCCGGCGACCGACGCCGATTGGCCGGAACTGCACGTGCTCGACTCGACCGATCCGACGCAGATCGCCGAACTCGACGAGAAACTTGCCATGGAACGCACGCTCTTCATCGTCTCGAGCAAGAGCGGATCGACCACCGAACCCAACGCGTTCTTTGCGTATTACTACGAAAAGGTAGCGAAACTGGTCGGTACGAGCAACGCGGGCAAGCAGTTCATCGCCGTGACCGACCCCGGCACGCACATGGTCGACGTCGCCAAAGGTCACAACTTCCGTCGCATCTTCGAAAACGACCCGAACATCGGCGGACGCTATTCGGCACTCTCGTTCTTCGGCATGGTGCCGGCCGCGCTCGCAGGATACGACGTCCGCCTGATCCTCGATCGCGCGCTCGGCGCGATGCATGCCAACGATAAAACGGTCGATCCGCGTGTCGCGACGGGTGTGCGCTTCGGCGCCGCGATCGGCGGTCTCGCCGTCGCCGGACGTGATAAACTCACCATCGTCACGCATCCAGACGTATCCGCTTTCGGTGCATGGGCGGAGCAGCTTATCGCCGAGTCCACGGGCAAGCACGGCAAAGGCATCGTGCCGATCGAAGGCGAGGCCTTGGGCGCGCCCAGCGATTACGGAAACGATCGCGTCTTCGTCTATGTGGGATCGAATCTGCCCGATCCAAAAGCCGGCGTGAAAGAAGCGTTGCAAGCTTTGCAAGACGCGGGGCATCCGGTGATTCGTTTGGCGATGAACGACGAATATGATTTAGGTGAGCAGTTCTACCTGTGGGAGATCGCGACGGCTGCAGCGGGAAGCATTCTCGGCATCAACGCGTTCGATCAGCCCAACGTGCAGGAGTCCAAGGACAACACGAAAGCGCTGTTGGCGCAATACGAAGCAAAGGGCTCGATCGACGAGCCGGCGCCCGATGTCGAAGGCTCCGCCTTTGATATCACGTACCTGTCGGGAAGCAAGGACTTCGCCGGCGCGCATGCCGACGTCGGCGCGTTGGCTGCGGTCTTCAAACAACTGTGCCCCGGCGATTACGTCGCGATCTGTGCGTATATCGCGCGCGATCAGGCGCACATCGAAACGCTCGACAAGCTGCGCTTGATGATCCGCAACGCGCGCGACGTGGCAACGACGGTCGGCTTCGGGCCGCGCTTCCTGCATTCGACGGGACAACTTCACAAAGGCGGCCCCAACTCGGCAGTGATGCTGCAGATCGTCGGCGACGATCCGGCCGATCCGCCGATTCCGGGGATGAACGTCGGCTTTCGCACGCTGCTTGCGGCACAGGCGCTCGGCGACTGGCAATCACTCGACAGCCGCAAGCGGCGCGGCCTTCGCATCCATCTCAAAGGCGATATCAATTCCGCACTTCAAACATTCGTCGCTGCGGTCGACGACGCACTTTCAGCACGAGCACGTTAGAGGAGCATTGCATGCAAATCGGGATGGTTGGACTGGGCAAGATGGGCGCGAACATGACGACGCGTCTGATCCAAGGCGGTCATCAGGTCGTCGTCTACGATCGCAGCGCGGAAGCGGTCGCGCAAGCGGCGGCTGGCGGCGCGACCTCATCGAGCGGCCTGGCAGAACTTTGCAGCAAGCTCAGCTCGCCAAGGGTCGTGTGGATCATGGTTCCGTCGGGTAAGCCGACCGACGACACCATCGACGAGTTGTGCGCCATCTTGAGCAAGGGCGACGTCATCATCGACGGCGGCAATACCAATTGGAAGGACGGCCTTGCGGCATACGATCGCTGCAAAACCAAGGGCGTGTCGCTCGTCGATGCCGGAACGAGCGGTGGGATCTGGGGCCTCAAAGAAGGCTATTCTCTGATGGTGGGCGGTGACGACTCGGCCGTCAAAGCGTGCGAGCCGATCTTCAAGACGCTCGCGCCGCCGAACGGCTACGCGCACGTCGGTCGCGCGGGCGCCGGCCACTTCTCGAAGATGGTACACAACGGCGTCGAGTACGGCATGATGCAAGCCTACGGTGAAGGCTTCGAGATTCTCGAAACCTCGCCGTTTGATTTCGATCTCGAACAAGTCGCGAGCGTTTGGTGCTACGGCAGCGTCGTGCGCTCGTGGCTGCTCGAACTCGCCGTGCTAGCCTTCAAAGCCGATCCCGGCTTGAAAGACATTCGGGGCTACGTCGAGGACACCGGCGAGGGGCGCTGGACCGTGCAGGCCGCGATCGATCAAAACGTTCCCGCGCCGGTCATTACGCTCTCGCTCATGCAGCGCTTCGTCTCGCGCCAGGAAGAGTCGTTCAGCGCCAAGGTGATCGCGGCACTGCGCAATCAGTTCGGCGGCCATGCCGTCAAGACCGAGACGCATGCCTGAAGCGGTTGCGACCGTCTCGGTCGACGGTCAGTCCGAGAATCCGCTTCGCGCTGGGCTCCATACTGATCGCATCAGCGATCCGTGCACGATCGTCTTCTTCGGCGCCAGCGGCGATCTCTTCAAGCGCATGCTGTTGCCCGCCGTCTACTCACTACGCCTGCACGGCACGCTTCCCAACGATTTCGCGGTGGTCGGAGTCTCGCGCGCCGAGTATACCGACGACAGCTTTCGCGCGTACTGCAAAGAACAGCTCGATCAGTTCGCGCCTGCCGATCAAAAACCGCAAGGTGCGATCTGGGACGACTTCGCCAAGCGCCTGAGCTACGTCGCCGGCGAATTCGACGATCACAAGACCTACGGCGAGCTAGCCAAACACATTGCGTCCAACGATAAAGAACTCGGGACCAAAGGCAACCGGCTGTTCTATCTCTCCACGCCACCCTCGGTCTTCCCGACAATCATCGAATTGCTGCGCGAGGCCGACCTCAATCAGCAGCAAGAGGGCTGGGGCCGCATCGTCGTCGAGAAGCCATTCGGCACTGATCTCGAATCGGCGCGCGCGCTGCAGACCGCAGTCGAGAGCGTGTTCCGCGAGAGCGAAGTCTATCGAATCGATCACTACTTGGGCAAAGAGCCCGTTCAAGACATCATGGCGTTGCGCTTTGCCAATACGATCTTCGAGCCGGTCTGGAATCGCAACTACGTGCAGTCGGTGCAGATCACCGCGGCCGAGCAACTTGGCGTCGAGATGCGCGGCGGATATTACGACAACGCCGGCACGCTGCGCGACATGATTCAAAATCACGTGATGAACCTGCTCGCGCTAGTTGCAATGGAACCGCCCTCGAGCTCAGATGCCGATGCGATCCGCACCGAAAAGTTCAAAGTGCTTCAATCGATCGAGCCGCCCGAGCACAATGACGTCCAAGCGATGTCGGCGCGCGGCCAATACGGACCCGGCGTCATCAACGGTAAACCGGTTCCCGGATACCGCCAAGAGCCCGACGTCAATCCACAATCGAACACGGAGACGTTCGCCTCAGTGCGCCTGACGGTCGAGAACTGGCGTTGGGCCGGCGTGCCGTTCTACCTGCGTTCGGGCAAGCGCCTAGCCAAGAAGATATCCGAGATCGCGGTAACGTTCAAACCGATTCCTCACCGCATCTACGGTGAGCGCACCGACACGATCGAACCCAACGTGCTCGTCATGAAGATTCAGCCGGACGAAGGCGTCGCCATGCGCTTTTCGGCCAAGGTCCCAGGCATGAAAAATCACATTCGAAGCGTTTTTATGGACTTCAACTACGGAACGGGCTTCGGCGTGCAGTCTCCGCCCGCGTACGAACGCTTGATCGGTGACGCCATGCGCGGCGATCAGACGCTTTTCACCCGCTGGGACGCGGTCGAACGCGCGTGGGAGATCGTAACACCGGTACTCGACGCATGGCGCAACACCAAGGACTTCACGTTTCCAAACTATCCGTCGGGCTCGCAGGGTCCGCAGTCGGCCTTCACGCTGTTCCCGGAGTGGCGCGCGTTGTGAGTCTCGACGTGCACCCGGTTGTGGACGCGTTGGCGAAAGCTCGCCAAGATCCGGGCGCAATGAAGACCGCCACGATGACGTTTGTAATTTTCTTCGGTGACGGCGAGGGAGCCGATTGGGTACGCGGTCGCGCACATGCACTCGCCGAGAAACATCCCTCTCGGGTAGTCGTCTTTGACGCGAACAAAAACGAGGACGAGCGTGTCGTCGAGCCGTCGCAGCGGCGCGGCGAGTGGGTCGAGATCGGTGTGCACGATGCGGCTCCCAGTGAACTTGATGCCGCGCTCGCGATGCTGCGACTCCCCGAAGCGCCGGTTGTGCTGCTCTGGATTGCCGAAGCGCTTTCGGCCGACGAGCGCTTTCTCACGCTCGCCCGCCGCGCGGATACGACCATTTGCAGTACGTCGGTTGCGCGAACCGATGAGCGGCCGCTGCGGGATCTCACGAATTTCGTGCAAGCACATCCCGAGATCCCTGTCCAAGACGTTGCCTACCTGCGCCTTGGGGCCTGGCAAGAGTTGATTGCAGAATTCTTCGACGAACCGGACTGCCGCGGCGAGCTCGAAGCGTTGCAGAGCGTGGAAGTGACGGCAGGATCGGACGCCGAGATGTACTATCTGCTCGGCTGGCTCGCGAGCCGGCTCGCGTGGACGCCGCTCGACGGTTCGACCTTTGCTGCCAAGACCGGCAACGTCCACTTCAAAATGGTTCACGACGGACCGCCACGACGACTCTCAAAGGTCGTGCTCGCTTCTGAGCGCGCATCGTTTACCGCGAGCGTCCATCCACAAGATCAGAGTGCGATCTGCCTCGACGTCACGGGCTTCACGGCGTGTCCGTCGCGCTGCGCCCCGCTGCACACGGTCGATCTCGCCTCGTTGGTTGAGCGCGCGATTCTCGGCCGCGCGCGCGACGAGGTCTTCATGGAATCGCTGAGCATGGCCAAGCTCATTATCGAAAGGCATGTTGCATGATACGCGAAGCCGGGACACTCTACGTCTACGAAGCGCCCGGCGACGTCGCCAAGGCGCTTGCCGACCTCTTCATCCGTTATGCCACATCGGCAATTGACGGCAGCGGACGTTTCGTCGTCTCGCTCGCGGGCGGAACGACACCGAAAGCGACGTACTCCATGTTCGCCAAGGCGCCTTACGCGAACGCGATTGATTGGAGCGCCGTCGATATTTTCTTCGGCGACGAACGCTGCGTGCCGCCCGATCACGAGCAGTCGAATTACAAGATGGCCTTTGAGGCGTTCATCGGCCCCTTAAGCATTTCGGACAGCCAGGTGCATCGCATGCGCGGCGAGGACGATCCGCAGCAGGCGGCAATAGCTTATCGCGGGGTGCTCTTCGACGAACTTGGGGAGCAGCCGTCCTTCGATCTGGTGATGCTCGGGATTGGCCCCGACGGTCACACCGCCTCACTGTTTCCGGGCGAAGATCCACGCACCGAAGATCAGGAAAAGGTTCGCGCCGTCTACGCGACATCGCACGACCAGTGGCGTCTCACGCTCACGCCGTCGGTGTTCAATGCCGCGCAGGCCGTCGTATTTGCCGCCACCGGCGGGGAGAAAGCCGACGTCATCAGCGCGGTACGCCAAGGTCCGTACGATGCGATCACTATTCCCGCGCAGATCATCGCGCCCAGCGACGGCGAACTGATCTGGCTCGTCGATAAAGCAGCGGCTGGAAAACCTTAACTGCTGACCTGAGTCGACGGGGTCTTCGTTGACGGAGTGTCGCCTCGACCCCATCCAACAATCAAAGCGAATTCAACCACCGCGGCTTTCTCGACTCGTAATTGTCTTGGGTTATCTCGCGGACCGATGATCCAAGCGATGCATGGCGATGCGACGGTCCGAGCGGGCCTCGCGAAGCGAGCATAAACAAGAAAAGCGAGCGAAGCGAGGCCCCGAAGGATCTCGCATCGCCAAGAGCTATCGACTGCGCGAGTTAAGCCGGTTGAGTTCCCGCCCATACAGGATTGCAATGCGTTCAGAAAGCTTACGGTACGTTAGCGCCGAGACGCGGCGCGAACGAGCCGGTTTCTTGGGGACGATCATGGCTTGAGCGCTCCTTGTCCGAGCGTACCGAGCGAAACGTTGTTCTGAGTGAGGATCGAGCCGTCGACACGTTGCAGTTCAACGACGGCCTTGTTCAGGTCGGTCTGCGCCTGCAGCTCGAGCCCTTGGTTCTGCACGAATTCCACTTGACGCTGATTGATCAAGAACGTGGTCGACTCACCGTTACGGAACTTGCGTTCTTCACTGGCGAGCACTTGCGCCGAGGCTTCGCGTGCTTGGCGCGCGGCGAAGAGGCGCGCGAGCGCGGCTTCATAGGTCTGCACTGCGTTGCGAACTTCATACTGAATACGTTCGGCTGTGCCGAGTTTTTGAACGGCAGCGATATGCGCTTGCTCATCCGCAACGCCGAGCGCGCCTTTGGCGGTGTTGTTGCCGATCGGCACCGACACTTGGAGTGCGGCCGAATATGCCGAGAAGCGGCCCGAGTTCGCGAATGCTTGACCATACGCGCCGTCGTAGTACGGCGGCGGCGTTGCCGTCCCGAATACTCCGCCAAGGGGCGGCAACGCATTACCTGCGAAGCCGTTGCCGTTATAGGTGAGCTGCAGGTCGGCTTGCGGCAGCAGCTGATTCTTGGCGTAGGCGCGATTCACGTCAGCCTGTTTCAGTGCATCGATTGCTTGGCGAACTTCCGGACGATTCTGCATTGCAGCCGCGAGCAGCGATGCGACCGACGGTGTCTGCGGGAGCGACAAGACGGCTGAGGTCGGTACGAGATTCGCCTCCCAGATCGGATCGCCCGGATCGGTGACGATCTGGCTCTTGAGCTGATTCTGCAGCTCGGACACGGTCTGCAGCGCGGAGAACACGTTTTGCTGATACACCGCGACTTGTGTCGAGGACTCGACCGCATCAATGGGGGCGGCGGCGCCGCGCCTGGCTTGGCGAACATTGCTCTGCTGCTGCAACACGGTCTGATGCAATGCGTCCTCTTGAATCGCCACGTTGCGCCACGCCGCAAGGAGATCCCAGTAGGCATCTTCCACACTGGAGATCGTCGTCGAGACTGTCGCCAGCGTCGAAGCCCGCGCTGCATCGTCGTTGACGATCGAGAGCTGAATCTGGCGCTTGTCGTCGTTCATCAAGAAGTTTTTGAGCAGCGGCTGTGTGATCGAAACGTTGAACGAGCCGTAATAGTACGGATTGAACGAATTGATGTAGGTGCTATCGTTGACTTTACTCTGCGAAACGTTGATATTGTACTGCGTCCCCGTCTCGAACTGCCCTTGCACGCCGGCCTCTTGTGTCTGGTAGTTTTGCACGTACGGCTGGAAATCGGTGCCGCCCGAGAAAAAGGCGTTGAGTGCCGGGTTCGTGTCGTGCTTTGCCGAGGGCTCGACGAACAAGTGCACGTCGTTGGCGCCCTTAGCCTCTTGCACCTGATAGGTCGCGACGCGCGTGTTCGCCGCAGCAACCGAGAGGTTGGGATTCTTGAGCAACGCCATACCGATCGCATTTTCCAGCGAGATACCAACGAAGGGCTGCTGCGTCACACCGACGATGTCGGCATTGGTTGGTGGAATGTCGGGTGCTTTATAGCCGGGCGCGACCGTCGGAACCGCCGGCGTCACCGGTGTCGGCACGGGCGTCGGTAGCGCCGCCACCGGCGGAAGTGTTGGTTTCGCCGACGCAGCGAACGGTGCTGCGGCGATGAGCGCGCCGAGCGCGAGGGAAGAGAGAATGCGAATTTTCACGGAACGCTCCTATTCGACCGCGACGTGTCCGCCGAGTCGCGGTTTGTTAAGCAGTAATACGAGTGGCGAAAGCGCGATCGTAATAATCGCGGTCCAACGCGAGGTATCCGCGTAGGCGAGCACCGCGGCTTGCCCTTCGACCATGCCTTCCAGACTGGTCAGGGCGGACGTCGAGTGTTCGCCGCCGTTCTGTTGTAAGTAGATCGCCGTCGGTTGCGCGTGCAAGTTGATGCTGGCCGCGAGCTCGGTTTGATGCGCCGTCGTGCCTCGAACGAGCAAGGTCACCAGGATCGCTGTGGCGATACTGCCGCCGACTTGACGCGAAAGGTTGAAGAATGCCGAGGTTGACGGAACCTCCTTATCGGGGACCCCGCCGATGACCGCAATGGAAAGCGGCACAAAGATTTGCGAGAGACCGATGCCGCTAATGACCAGGCACACGATGAACGTGCCAAACTGCGAGTTTGGCGTCGTGACTCCCGCGAGAATCCAATTCGAGACACCCAGCAACACGAAGCCGATCGCGGTCGAGAGGCGCACGTCGATCGTTCCACGGCTGGCGAGCATCGCGGTGATCGGGGTAAAGACCATGACCGCCGCCGCGCGCACGAGAATCGTTAGACCCGAAAGCGTTGCGGTAAAGCCGAGCGAGTTTTGCAAGTATTGCGGGAGCACGAGAATCGAACCATAGAGACTCACACCAAGCACCGCGCCGAGGACGCTCCCCGCCGCGACCTGCCGCAATTTGAGCACGTGCAGATCGACCACCGGTATTCCGGAACGCAAGGTCCACCAGATAAAGCTGCCGATGCCTACGACCGCAAGCGCCGTGAACAGCCGGATGTTCGGATCGTCGAACCAGTCGTATTGCTGTCCCTGATCGAGCACGTATTGCATCGCCCCGAGGCCCATCGCCAGCAAGCCTAGGCCGATCCAATCCAGCTTGAGCCAACGCGGCTTAATAGGATTGCGCAAGTAGTTCCAGATCAACACGGCGGCGATGATGCCGACCGGCAGATTGATGAAGAACGCCCAGCGCCAGGTCAAATTGTCGGTGATCCAGCCACCGAGCACCGGGCCGAGCGCGGGACCGACGATGACGCCCATCGCGAAGATGCCCTGTGCCTTTCCTTGCTCCTTGAGCGTATAGGTATCGCGCAGGATCGCCTGTGAGGTTGAGATCAAGCCGCCGCCGCCGAGCCCCTGAATGATGCGCCAAAAGACCAGCGCACCGAAGCTGGGCGCAAGGCCGCACATCAGTGACGCAATCGTGAAGATGATGATCGACGCGAAGAAGTATTGACGGCGTCCGAAGCGCGCGGCTAGCCACGGCGTGATCGGAATCACCACCACGTTGGCGATGATGTACCCCGTCACGATCCAAGCGCCTTGGTCGACCGGCACGCCGAAGTTTCCCTGAATATTCGGTAAGGCGACGTTAACGATCGTGGTATCGATGATCTCGAGCAGCGTGGCCGCGATCACCGCGACGCTCACGATGGCCCTACGTAGGCCGTGCTCGACTACGTTTCTAGGCTCTTGCATCTCGATTCTCTTAGCGTTACACAGTTGCGGATCGGCCGAAGGCCGAGCGCGAAGGATTCACCGCAGGTGAATCCACGCTAGTGGACTTTCACGTAGGTTTCGACACTCATACCCGGCCGAAGCGGTTGCTTCGGGATTTTGACTGTCGATCGAGATCCGCACGGGTATACGCTGCGTCACCTTCACGAAATTGCCGGTGGCATTTTGTGCGGGAACGAGCGCATACGTGTTTTGCGACGCCGGATTGATCGAGATCACGTGGCCTTGGAACGTCGTGCCCGGGTAGGCATCGACATGAATGTCGACCGGTTGACCGACCTGCATGCTGCCCATCTGCGTTTCTTTGTAGTTGGCCGTGATGTAGATCTGACCCGGCCCGTCCGGGATCAGGGTGAGAATCGTCGATCCGGCCGAAACCGTCTGACCGACTTCGGCGCTCTTCTCACCGACGAATCCACCGATCGGCGAAGCGATGCGCGTGTAGCCGAGGTTCTGCTTGGCAATCGAAAGCTGCGCGCGCGCTGATTCGACTTGGCTAGGATCTGAAGACTGCGCGAGTTTACCTTGCGCGCTCGTGACACCGCCCGCCGCCGCAGCCACGCCAGCCTGCGCGGCAGCAACTTTTTGCTGCGACGCATCGAGATTCGCTTGCGCGACATTGATTTGATCGCGAGCGCTCCGAAGCTGCGCCGACGCCGCGGCTAGCGCCGCGCGTTGAGCGTCGAGCTCTTGACGCGCCACGTCCCCGGTGCTCACCAACGAGAGCGTACGGTTGTAGTCTGCGGCGGCCTTATCGTAGGACGCTTGTGCAGCCGGAAGTTCCGCCTGCGCCGAGCGAAGCTGTGCTTGCGCCTGGTCCACGCCGGATTGTGCGACCGGCACCTGCGCTGATGCATCAGACGTATTCGCTACAGCTTGGACCACGCCGCCTTGGCTCTGCACGGTGGTCGTTCGCTGATTTGCGACCGCGAGATCGTATTGCGCCTGAGCGCTGCGTACCTGATCCCGCTCGACGGCTTGATCGAGCACGACCAGGAGCTGTCCTTTATGTACTTCGTCGTTCGTGTCGACGAGGATCTGGTCGATGCGCTCGTTGATCTTGCTCGTGATCGCTACCGGGTCAGCATCGACCCGCGCGTCATCGGTGCCCTCGTGAACGCGTGCGTAAAGGAACCACTTTACACCCCACACGATCAAGATTATCGCGACGATTGCCCCGAGCACACCGAAAATGACGCGCTTGCGTGGTCCCGTGCGCTCTTGGATCTCGGCGACCGGTTCAGACGAGCCGTTCGCGTGCGTTTGGCCTTGGCTGCTTTGCGCCTCGCGCGTATCCATTTACTTGCTCCTTACGCCGTTGAGAAAGACATCGATGATATAGGAAAGTGCATATTCTGAATCCGAGAACATCCGGCTATCCGGGAACTTGCCGCGCGCCATGACTCGCGCGAAGATCATACCCATAAAGAACTCGGCTAGGTCTACAGGGTTGCCGTGCAGAGCCCCGTCCCCGACCTTTTTCTCCATGAATTCGACGACCGACGCCCGGACGGCGGTTTGCGGCCGCCAGGTTTCCCGGGCGAAGACGCTGTTTTCGTAATCGGTCTCGACCAGCGACCAGCGGATCATGTCGCTCATCGACTCTAGGTGCTCGTTCATCGATTTTGCGATCGCGAGGAGCTGCTGCTCGACCGGGCCCTCCAGCGTACCGATCAAATCGCGCAGTTGGCCGTCGGGGCACGAACGCTTCGCGACTTCGATGATCAATGCGTCCTTATTGCCGAAGTGACGAAAAAGCGTTGCCTCATTTACGCCGGCGACGTCAGCGATCTCTCGCGTCGTAGCGCCACGCTTACCCTTGCGCTTGATGACGTCGCGAGCCGCGAGGACGATACGATCGCGCGTCTCTTCGGGAGTAACTTTGTCTGTGTGCTTCTGTGCTTCAATCATGGTTGTTGCGTAAATACCGCGTCGTTCACGGCGACGTTGGTCTGGTAGGAATCGTAGGTGGAATCGCCGGTAAATCCAATGCGGCGGCGCCCTTCGAAGTGCTGGCGCACGACAACGCTAAAACCGCCTTCGATGCCGTAATACTGTTTCATCACGATGGAGTCGCCGTTGGTGTAGTGCCAATCCATCTCGATGAGCTCGTAGGTCGCGGGATCGACGTAGACGGTCGTGTCCTTGATCTGATCGCTGTAGATCTTCTTAGTCAGCACCAGCACGATCATCGGATGTCCGTCGAGCGGCTGGACGCCGGCGAGCTTGATGTTCGAGTCCTTTTCCCATGCGGTCGGGTCGCCGACGTCGGTGGAGAGCTTTTGAATGGCCCGCAGCGAGCTTGCGCACAGCCCGGAGATCGGATTGAGCGCCACCGCGAAGCTCCCTGGACGCTTATAGTAGGCCGTGCCGTCGGTGCGGAGCCTGCACAGCGGAATCGACGGGCGAGCGTTTACGTGAACGCGCGCGGTGTAAGAGGTCAGGCCTGCGTTGCGCGCGAGCATGCGCGCGATAACCGCGCTTGCATCCTGGGGGACCGATTCGATCTGCGCCGTAGCCGGCGCGACGCTCGGCGCCGCGTTTTGGGCAACCGCACCAACCGAAGCGCCGGCCATGGCTGCGACCATGGCAAAAGCTCGCATCATCATGCCGCAATACCCACCATCGGGAAGAGCCGATCGAGTGCCATGACCGAGAGCGAGCGAAGCAATTCCGGGCGCGTCACTTTGAGGGCGACTTCGCCACCGACTTCGCGCGAGCGGCGCAGCAGCGTTATGAGACCGCGGACGCCCTCGGTATCGAGTCGCGCGAGTTTGTCGAGATCAAGCACGACCTGCGACGCGCCGTCCTCAAAGGCGGCAAGGGCTTCGCGGGTAATCGCATCCAGCGATTCGGGGCGATAATTGATGGTCAGCGGGCTCTGCATCGTATCCTGCGCTTGAAATCCTTAATGCAAGTATGTACTTGCACGCAAAGGATACCATGGGCCGAGGTTGCGCGCAAGTGGGTACTTGCACGCAGCCCGACATTTTTCTACGTCGCTGCCGGTGACGGAGCGGCGCCTTCCATGCTGCCGCCCATGCCGCCGTGGCGGTGTTTGCCCGAGGCCTTATGATAACCGGCCGCTACGGCTGCGGACGGGCACATATACGAGCCATGCCTGGTTCGGCCGTAGAGAGGATCGGACGGCTCGTGATAGGTGTGCGAACGCTGGTTCACCCACACGGGCTGAACCGCGCCACAGTTGAGTCCCGGCGGGACGGCTGCGATCGCGCCGGGCGAAGCCGCGTTCATCGCGCCCGAGGTGCTCATCATCGCTCCAGCGCTCGACGATGGCTCAGCGCTGCTCGAACTCTGATTTCCACCGCCGCCGCAAGCGGCCAAGCCGGCGATCAAGAGCGCGCAGGCGAGTTGGTTACGGAATGACACGATTCGCAATCTCCTTGAGTTTCACGCGCGCGTGTTGCGCTGCAGAGGATGGTTCACCGGTGTAGACGCGGGCTCCGTTGACAAACGCCGCCTGCACCCACGCATCCTGCCCGCGATAGACGATCGCTTGCAGCTCGGGCGTCCACGGGTCGATGTTCGATGCGTCGAGGACCAGATAATCGGCGGCGTAGCCCGCAATGAGGTCCCCGGTCATGAGCCCAAGCGCTCGCGCGCCTTGCGCGGTCGCCAGATCGAACGCCACGCGAGCGCCAAAAGCGCTCCCGTCGAGTCGCGCGATCTTTTGCAGCAGCGCCGCCGCACGCATCTCATCGATCAGCGATGGCTTTACGTCGGCATCGGTGCCTAGGCCCATTGCCACCCCCAGCGCCTGCAACCCACTTGCATCACAGATGCCGTCGCCAAGATATTGATTGGTCATCGGGTTATGGATCACGCGTGCGCCACGCCGCGCGAGCAGCCGCTTTTCTTCTTGCGTAACGTGAATTGCATGAATCGCGACCGTCCGGTGGTCGAGTGCGCCAAGCTCGTCCAGCAGTACGATCGGCGTCGAACCGTAGCGCTCGAGCGTTTGATCGCCCTCATAGGCTGCCTCGGCTACGTGAACGTGCAGCATGCAGTCGTACGACCGCGCGAAGTCCGCGGCTGCGCGAATCATCGCCTGCGACGCCGCGTGGAGCGAGTGCGGCGCGACGCACACGTTTGCCCAAGGATACCGGTCGATTAATTCGAGCGTGCGCGATTGGGCGACGTCGATGCTCTCGCGAAACTGAGGCGGTGCGTACTCGGCATCCATCCACGTTCGCGCGAAGACCAGGCGAATGCCCGTCTCTTGCGCTGCCGCAATCGCCGCCTCGGCGTGCGCATTCCCCGTTCCATTAAGATAAAAGAACTCCGCAACGGAGGTAATTCCCGCGGCGAGCATTTCGCTGAACGCCGCGATGAACGTCCAGTACACATCATCGGGCGTGAGCTGCGGCACGACCTTGTAGAGCGCGTCGCTGCGCCAACGGGCAAAGGTCCAATCGTCGGCCCAACCACGCAACAAGATCTGATACGCATGACTGTGCCCGTTGACGAATCCCGGCACGATCAAGCGGTCCTGCGGAAATGCGCGGGCTGGAAGATCGCCGGCGTGCTCGTGGATTACCGCATAGTCACCCGCGTATTCGATCGTGCCGTTGCGAATGACAAGGGCGTAGTCGCGGCGCAACTCGCCGCCCACGAGAGCGCGCGCGCAACGCACGAATTCGCTTGCGGCCTTCACTCGACCAACTCGCCCCGACGCACCACCGCTCGGGCGAGGTTGCCGCCGAACTGCCAACCAAATTCATCCGGCGAGGCGATCTGCAGCGCAACAAAATCGGCGCGCGAGCCGGCGCGCAGAACGCCGGCATCGCTGCGCAACGAGCGCGCCGCGGCGCGCGTGACGCCATACAGCGCTTCGGGCGCCGTCAATCCAAAGAGGGCCCGGCCGAAATAGGCGACCGTCTGCAGATTAAAGCACGGCGACGTACCGGGATTATAATCGCTCGCGAGCGCAACGTTCGCGCCGCGTTCGAGTAGAGCGCGCACCGGGGCTTTCTGTGCCAACCCAAGATAGGCGATCGTGGCGGGGCACGCGACGGTTACGATGCCTGCGTCGGCGATTGCGACCACGTCTTCTTCGCGAATGCAGTTGCAATGATCGACGGCGTCGACGCCAACCCCGACCGCCATTTCCGCTGCCGCGCCGAACGCCATCTCGTCGCAGTGCACGCGCAGACGCATCCCTGCCTCCGCGCAAGCCTGAAGATACCGCCGCGTCTGCGCCGGTGAAAAGAATCCCGGCTCGCAAAAAGCATCTGCATAGACGGCACCGTGGGCGGCCGCGGTCGGAATCACCTGATCGATCAGGTAGTCCACGTAGGCCTCCTCGCGCGTAAACTCCGGAGGCAATGCGTGCGCGCCGAGAAAGGTTGCAATCAGTTTCGGCGTGTCGGGATCGTCGCGGTGACGTGCGATCAGGTCGAGCAACGCGTCTTCGCCGGGCTTATGCAACGCATACCCGGTCTTGGTCTCCAGCGTCGTCGTCCCGTGCGCCAGCATTTCACGCAATCGAGGTCGCACGACGTCGTCGTAGAACGCGTTGGGCTCGAGCAGCGCATCCCGGGTTCGCTCGACCGTGTAGAGCATGCCGAGCGCCGGCTTCTCGCCACGCAGGCGCGAAGCAAAGTCCGGCTCGCGATCGCCGGCAAAGAGCGGATGCGCGTGCGCATCCACAAAGCCAGGAACGATCACGCAATCACGCAGGTCGAGTTCCTCAACGCTGGCACGCAGCGATCGCTCGATCTGCGCTCGCGGTCCCACGGCGGCGATACGCTCGCCATCGATGACGAGCGCTGCATCGTCAATCCGTCCAAGATCCGCAAACGACACCGCATTCTGGACGACGTCGCCGTCGCAAGTGACGATCGTCGCCGCGCGGACGAGGGTCAGCACGCTACAGGCGCCAATCGATGCCTTGTTCGTCGGCCGTTTCGATCGCGAGGTCGTAGCCGGCGTCGGCATGACGAACAACGCCCATTCCGCAATCGGTGGTTAACACACACTGCAACCGCTCTTGCGCATCGGCCGACCCATCGGCAACGACGACCATGCCGGCATGCAAGCTGTAGCCGATCCCGACGCCGCCACCATGATGAAAACTCACCCAGTGTGCGCCGGCGGCCGTGTTGAGTAGCGCGTTGAGAATCGGCCAATCGGCGATCGCATCGCTGCCGTCCTTCATGGCCTCGGTTTCGCGGTACGGCGACGCGACACTGCCGGTATCTAAATGATCGCGGCCGATCACGATCGGCGCTTTAATCTCCCCGGAACGCACGAGCTCGTTGAAGCGCACGCCGGCTATGGCGCGATCGCCGTAGCCGAGCCAGCAGATGCGCGCGGGTAAGCCCTGGAATGCAATGCGCTCTTGCGCGAGCTTGATCCAGCGCTGCAAACCGGCGTCACTTGGAAAAAGCGCGAGCAACTCGCGGTCGAGGCGCGCAATATCGCTCGGCTCGCCCGAGAGCGCAGCAAATCGAAATGGTCCGGACCCTTTGCAGAACAGTGGACGAATGAACGCCGGCACGAATCCAGGGAAATCGAAGGCACGCGCGTAGCCGGCGCGTTGCGCTTGCGCCCGCAGGTTGTTGCCGTAGTCGAAAACCACCGCGCCTGCGTCCAAAAAGTGCACCATGGCATCGACGTGTTTTCCGCAACTCTCCAATGCGCGGCGCTCGTATTCCTCGGGAGCGCTCGTTCGTAAAGCGGCCGCTTCGTCGAGGGTGACGCCTTCGGGAACGTAGCCGTTGATGAGGTCGTGAGCGGAGGTTTGGTCGGTGACCGCATCAGGCCGAAAGCCCAGGTTATACAATTCCCAGAACTCGGTCGCTGCGTTGCCTTCGTAACCGACGGAAATCGCTTCCCCCGAAGCGCGCGCACGTTCGACTTCCTTTAACGCGGCTTCGCGCGAATCGGCGACGACATCGAGATAGCGCAGGTCGCGACGGCGTTCGAGACGCGAGCGATCCACATCGACGAGCAGCGCGATCCCTTCGTTCATCGTAATCGCGAGCGGTTGTGCGCCGCCCATGCCACCGACGCCCGCCGTCAAACAAACGCGGCCTTTGAGCGAACCGCCGAAATGCTGACGCGCGAGCTCGGCAAACGTCTCATACGTTCCTTGCACGATACCTTGCGTGCCGATGTAGATCCACGATCCCGCGGTCATTTGCCCGTACATCGTGAGGCCTTGCGCTTCGAGTTCGCGGAAGATTTTCCAATCCGCCCACTTCGGAACAAGGTTCGAATTGGCGAGCAGCACGCGCGGCGCGCGCTCGTGCGTACGCCAGACCGCGACCGGCTTGCCGCTCTGCACGATCATCGTCTCGTCGTTTTTCAAACGTTGCAACGTGCGCACCATCGCATCGAACGCCGCCCACGAACGTGCGGCCCGCCCGTTGCCGCCGTAGACGACCAGATCGTTCGGGCGTTCGGCGACGTCGGGATCGAGGTTGTTGCAGAGCATGCGTAGCGCCGCTTCTTGCGGCCAGCCCTGCGCGGTCAGCGTGGTGCCGCGCGCCGCTCGCACCACGCGAGGCCCTGAGATCGTCGTTGCCATGCACGGGGTGTTAGGGACTCGCGACGTTCACCCTCGCTAAGCGGAAGCCGACCCCTTGACTCTATTCGATATATCGAGTAACTTACTCGTAAGCACGGCGACTATTCGAAAGGACCTCCAATGGACTACGCCATCCTGGCAACCCTCTGGAACGGACCGGCGACGCTTCCCGAACTCGTTGGTGCCGTTTACGACCGCATGGGACGCCCGGTCAACCCCTCCCTCGTCGATAGCTATTTACGGCTGCTCGAGCGGTTTGGGTTCATCGAACGCTCCGGCGGCGACTCACCTTACAAACTCGCGGAACGTGGGTCGGTCTACCTGGCCTACGCGACCGCCTAGGAACAACACACTATGGATTTTCATTTCAAACACAGGCACCACGGCTTCGAAGGCCACTTTGGACCCGGGCGCGGCGGACGACGCGGCGGTTGGGGCGGCCGCGGACGCGGCGATCTCAAGTACGAGATCCTCGAAGCGCTGCTCGAAGGCCCGCGTCACGGTTACGACATCATGTTGAACATCGAACAAAAGCGCGGACTGCGCCCAAGCCCCGGATCGATTTATCCGGCGCTGCAGATGCTCGAAGACGGCGACTTCGTTCGCAGTCAGGAACGTGACGGTAAGCGCATCTACGAGATCACCGACAAGGGCCGCGAACTCTTCGCGCAGCGCGAGCCGGGCGAGGAAGGACACGAGATGCCCTTCGGCAATCCGGCCTTCTACGCGACCGTCGCTGAAGCAATGCGTCAAGTGCACGGCATCAAAGACGCCGCGAAGCAAATCGCCAAGAGCGGGAACCTCGAACTCTACAAGAAGGCCGTCGAGGTGCTCGATAAGGCCCGGCGCGAGCTCTTACACATCCTCGCGGATCACGTCTAGCGGATCACGTCCAAAGGAACCCGCATGCTCTAAAGCATGCGGGAATGCGTGCGGCGGACGTAAAATCCGTCCGAGTCGCTAGGCGACGAAAGGACGGATTTTCATATGATCAAACGTCTTTCTCTCGTGTTCTTCGCAGCGCTTGCGATCGCGTTTTTGCCGCGGCCTGCCCTCTCGTACCCGAGCATCGAGGTGCTGAACCGGTCCGATCACTGTGCTTGGGTCACCTTTTACCACAAGGGTCTCATGGACATCAATTGGACGATGCAAAAGAACCAATGGTGGCCGGGCTTCCTTGGGCCGAATTGGCATACCGGATTTGCCAGCACCAACTCGTGGCGAATGAAGGTACTCGTCGAGATCATGCCCGGCATCGACCATTGCGGAGGCAAAGCCATCGGCGCTATCGATTTCGTCACCGACGTACAGGGCGATAGAGTGTATCTGCGGCACACAAATGGCCGCTGGACCCTCACTCGATAGGCACGCATCAGGCCGGCGCGCCGGTACCGGAGGTGTTTTGGGGCTCAGCGATTTCTCAATCATTGCTTAGAAACTTCTTGCGTGCCAGAGCCCCAAGCCGCCGACTCCATTTTCCTACACTGCGGGTGGCGTACGGCGGGAACATGGCTGTGGTCGCTGTTCCGGTCACGACCCGACGTGATGGCGTTTTACGAGCCCCTCAACGAATCACTCGCAACGGCAACGCTTCGTGACATTGCGGCGATGCGCCCAAGCGCCACCGACTCCAGACATCCTGACCCGGAGCGCCCGTACTTTGGGGAATTCGCCCCGCTGATTCCAACAGCGGGGTGCGGTGTCACGGGATTTCCCGACGGTCTTTCCTACGATCATTTTTTCGCCGGACCGCAGACGGATCTTCCAGGCCTCGCAAGCTATCTCGACTCTCTCTTACGGTTCGCGCACGTAAACGGAAAGACGGCAGTGATGAAGCATTGCCGCACGCTTGGACGAGTTGCGTGGATGCGCAAACACTTTCCGAATGCGCGTCATATCGCCGTCGTACGCTCACCGTGGGGTCAGTGGCTGTCAGGATGGCGAATTTACAAGGCTTCCGGTAATGCATACTTCATTACCAAGCCCTTAGAGATACTTGCGCTGTATCACGATCATCCGCTCTTCGCGCATGTGTTGAAAGCGTTGCGCATCTCACCTGAACGTTTGAAGGATGTCGTGAAAGGTGCGACGAGAAGGGGGTTGAGCCGGGTCGTTCCGGCTACGACGACACCTGGCATATTCTATCGCGCCTTCCTCGCTTTTTGGATGGGCACGACCTACAGCACATTGTTGGACGCGCAAGAGATCATCGACTCGGATCGGCTGGGCGAATCGCAAGCCTATCGCCGTGAAACCGAGCAGATGATTCATCAACGGAGCGGGATCGCGATCGACCTTAGCAATGCGCATGCTCTGCCCGCGGACGGGTCGGTTGTTGGAGTGTCGGGCGCCGATATCGAGCGTTGGCACACGGAAGCGATCTCGGCGCTGCCGGCCTTTGCCGAGTTCGATCGTACAATTTCGGAGGCGCATCACTCTGCCGTTTCCGCGTTCATCGGGACGAAGGTGTCGAAGATCATATCCCTAGCCCCCGAGCCCGTCCGTCGAAGCACCGTCGTCTCCCGAGAATTGAAACAGGCCTCGAGCCGATTCTGGTTCTGCGCCGCTGCGGCGGTCATCGCCGCCGCGACTGCCGATCCACTGGTCGAAGGCATCTCGAACGCCGGTTGGTTTGGGCGAACCTCGTACACCGACCATTCGAATCTCGACGTCTTGCCTACGCTTGCCCTAGGCGCGATACTCGTCGTCCTCTACTTCGTGTTGCGCGTGCGCCGCGATCTGTTGCAGGCCTCCGATGACGCGCTGCGCGCGACCGTCAGCCGTTTGCTCGTGCCGATCTTTGGATTGCAGCTAGCGCTGCTCGCGTCCATGGAGACACTTGAACAGATCGCCGTCGCCGGCCACTCGCTCGGCCGCACGGTTTGGCTCGGCGGCCCGATCTGGTTCAGCCTAAGCGTCCACGCAGCGGTCTGCGTCGCCGTCAGCTTCGGTCTGGCGACGCTGCTGCAGCCTTGGGCGCGCACGACGGTGCGCATCATCCGGGACATGCGCGTCTGACGAATCACCGGTCAGGGCAGATCGGAAGGGTCGTCTACATCCGCGTAAGGCCAATCGTCCTCGATCGCTAGGGTACGGCGCGTCAATTCAGGATGCTCCCGCAGTTTTGCGATCGGCTCGTTGTCCCGCAGCCTCGCAATCAGCGCGCGAGCGCGCGCCGAAAAGTAAACGGGGTGACCGGGTGTGCCGTCGGATCGAATCGGGTACACGACGTCCGCGTCATCCGCGGCTGCGGCGACGTCGGCGACGTGATGCGGTTCGATCAGCAACAAATCGGCAGGAAGCACGAGAATCGGCCGTTCCAGTTCAATCGCCTCGTTGGCCAGACGAAGCGAGTGCGCCATTCCCCGCTCCGGCTCGCGATTAAGTACGGCGCGTGCCCGTACGGCGCGGGCGACGGGCTGCGTCGCTTCGCTGCAGACGACCACGGTATCGAAAGCGCCGGCCGCGCGGATCGCGCGTTCGAACAGCGTATCGTTTTCCTCGAGTTTGTGGAGCAGCTTTTGCGACCCGAATCGCGTCGATTGTCCCGCGGCCAGTATGACGACGGTGAGCACGGCTCTTACAGCGGCTCGCCGATCGCAGCTTGCGCGGCGTGCACGAGCACACCCGACGCAATGAGTACGCGCGCCGCTTCGATATCCGGCGCCGGCACGCGATCGGTCGTCCAAGGCGCGATACGCTCGCGCGCGCATTGGTGCGCGGCGTGCGTCCCGGCACCCGACTTGAGCGGCCGGCGAAAGTCCGTTGCAGCCAACGCGCCGAGAAGCTCGCAGGCAAGCGCGCCTTCGACGTTATCGAGCACGCGGACGAGATTGTTGGCCGAGGTCATGCCCATACTCACGTGGTCTTCTTGCCCGGCAGAGGTAGGAATTGAATCCACACTCGAGGGCCATGCGAGGCCCTTGTTGTCGTTGACCAGCGCGGCAGCCGCGTATTGCACGATCATCAGTCCCGACTGCAAGCCCGAGCGTCCGGTGAGAAAGAGCGGCAGCCCGCGATCCTCGGCGTTGAGCAAGAGATAAAGGCGCCGCTCACCGATGGAGGCAAGCTCGCAGATCGCCATCTTGAGAAAGTCAATCGCGAGCGCGATCGGCTCGCCGTGAAAGTTTCCGCCCGAGAGAAATTCGCCATCCTCGGGAAACACCAGCGGATTATCGGTGACGGAGTTGGCCTCGGTCTGTGTCACGCTGCGCGCATACCCGATCGCGTCGCGCACCGCGCCGTGCACGACCGGAATGCAACGGAACGAATACGGATCTTGTACGCGGCCGCACTCGCGATGCGAGAGCATGATTTCGGAGCCGGCAAGCAACACGCGCAGATTCGCAGCGACACGTCCTTGGCCGGGATGCGGACGCAGATCGTTGAGGCGCCGGTCGAAAACGCGGTCGGTTCCCAAGAACGCTTCGAGCGACATCGCGCCGATGACGTCGGCCGCTGCCGCTAGGCGCTGCGCACGCAAAACGCCCAGCGCCGCAATGCCGGTCATGACCTGCGTCCCGTTGATCAACGCAAGGCCTTCTTTGGGACCGAGCGTCACCGCTCGCAGGCCGGCACGTTCGAGCGCAACCGCGCTGGGCAGTCGCTCGCCGTTGAAGGTCGCCTCGCCTTCCCCGATCAGCGTCAACGACATGTGGGCCAGCGGCGCAAGATCGCCGCTCGCGCCGACCGAGCCTTGGCAAGGCACCACGGGTGTGACGCCGCGATTGAGCAGTTCGGCCAAGAGATCGAGCGTCTCGAGCTTCACGCCGGAATGCCCGGCCGCAAGCGAGTTCACGCGCAGCACGCCCGCCGCGCGCACGAAGCGCGCGTCGAGCGGCGCGCCGGTTCCGGACGCGTGCGACCGCACCAAATTTAACTGCAATGCGACAGCATCCGAGGGGTCGATTTGCACGTTCGCCAGACGGCCAAAGCCGGTCGTGACGCCGTAGATTGCATGTCCGCTTGCGAAGCGCTCGTCAACGAACGCGCGTGCGCGAATGACGCGCTCGCGCGCAGCGGGCGCAATCGTGACCTTGGCGCCGCCCGCGACGGCTTCGATTGCCTCGAGGCTCAAGTGCCGGCCGTCGAGTTCGACCGGCGGTTGATAGACCGTTTGTGACATGGATCAAACGTACTTCCGAGTGGATAACCCGACGCCTGCCGTGTATAACCGCAAAAAACTTGTGGATAGCATGTGGGTGAGCGCGCGCGAACTCTTGAAGGGCCACAGACGCGGTGCTACCATCACCTCACTTCGAATTCATCGAAGGGCGACGCACGTATCGGTCGCGATCGAAAGCACTAACGTGTGATGGCTGCGCTGGTAGCCATCCGCGGCGACGATCGAACCGCCGTCGACGTCAGTCGGGCTCTCCCACCCGGGAGTCCGATAGGCGACCTCGGTGCGCGAATACGTCGAAACTCGCTGGCTACACGCCAGCGAGTTTTGTGTTTCGGGGAAGCGACACTTTACCGTTGCTTACGTATTTGTTTGCTATCTCTTTAGTGAGAGCGGCCACACGATCGCGGACGTCGGGCGGACCGAGAATTTCGGCTTGCGCGCCCCAGCCCAATACCCACCGCGCGAGTTCATCAGCATCGCTCACGCGATATTCGATCTCGACGCTACCGTCATCCAAGCGCTCGATCTGCCGCTCGGCAATGACCCGTGCGGCAATCGCCGCCTTTGCGACGCGCGAGGCAAAGCGCACGCGCACGGGCGTTGCCTGCGCTCCGTGCATGACGCCGCTGATCGAATCGGAGGCAAACACATCCACGTCGAAATCGTGCGGTTTCGTGAAAGTTTGCGCGGTCACGTGCACGTCACTGACGTTGTCGATCGCAAAAACACGCTTATCATGACGCGCATGATCGTACGCGACGCAGTAGATCCGCCCGGAGCTCACGATGAAGCCGTACGGGTCAGCCTCGCGTGTGCTACGATTCCCTTCTTTATCTTGGTAGACGAATTGCACGCTGCGCGAAGTGCGCTCGGCGGCGGCGAACAAACTGAACGCGCGCTCACCGTGTTCGTCGAGCTGAGTTTCAGAGAGTCGAAACGCAACCGGCGAAGGCGCATCGACCTGGGCGCGAACGGCGCTTCGCGTCGACCCCAGGAGCTTGTCGGTAATCTCATCGATCGAAGCACCAATTGCGCCGCCGATCGACGCGCCGAACGAACGCAAGGCGACCAGGCCGAAGAGCTCGCCATTTGACAGATCGAGACGGCGTAAGCTGTAGCCGGCGGCAAAGCGATAGGCATTGGTGGCCCGGTCGAAATACCAAGGGAAGCCGGCATCGGCCAGCACCGCAAGGTAGCGGCGCAGGCTGCGGGTACTGGGGCGCTTGGTGCCCTCGGCAATCCGGTCTTTGAGACTTTCGAACGAGTGGCGGCCCTCGTCGATAGCGCTCAGCAGCCGGACCAGGAGGACGATCTTGGGTTCCGTTGTGCGTTCCACTGATTCCATACTCTAGCGCAGATCGTCGGTTCGTGGTGTGCCAACTGCCCGGCCTACTGCTCAAATTTCAATCAATTCAACACTGGACAGGCGTGTTAGAATGGACGCCATGCTCGACCTCGCCGTGCCCCCCAAGGTCGCTGCCGACCTCGCCGCCATCGGGCGGTTCGCCGCGGCGCGCGGCTGGGTGCCCGCCACCAGTGGAAATTTCTCTTGCCGCATCGACGCGGCACACGCCGCCGTGACGCGCTCGGGCATCGACAAGGGGCATATCCGTCCCGAGGATCTGGTCGTCGTGTCGCTTGACGGGGAACCGCCGGCAGGCGTCTCGGCGGAGACACCGCTGCACGTCGCGCGCTATCGCCGCGACGCCGATGTCGGGGCGATCGTGCACGTCCACACCGTCGCTGCCACGGTGCTCTCACGCGCCGATGCCGCCCGAGGCTTCGTTGAACTCGAGGGCTTCGAAATGCACAAGAGCCTGCGCGGCGTAACCACCCATGAGAGCAACCTGCGCTTGCCGGTCTTTGCCAACGATCAAGACACCGGCCGGCTTGCCGGCCGCATCGAGGGCGCCTTGCCGGCGCAAGCGCCGGTGCCCGGATACCTGCTGGCGGGACATGGGTTGTACGCTTGGGGAGCCACGATGGCGGATGCGCAGCGCCACCTCGAGGGGCTCGAATTCTTACTCCAGTGTTCATTAGAGGAACGGAGACTACGCGGATGACCACGACCCTGACCACGACGCTTCGCGTCTTCGATGACCAGCAGCCGCAGACGCTCGTGCTCGAAACCAGCGACGGCGAGCGCATCGCCGACGAACTACGCACGATCGGCGTGCGTTTCGAGCGTTGGGCCGCGGACGCGCAGTTGCCCAAGGGCGCCGACCAGCAAACGGTCATCGATGCCTACCGCAGTTCGATCGACAAACTCATCGCCCAGTGCGGCTACCAGACGATGGACGTGATTCGTTTGGAGCGCGGCACGCCGAACACCGAACCGATCCGCAAGAAGTTCCTCGACGAACATCAGCATTCCGAAGACGAGGTGCGCTTCTTCGTCGAGGGCCGCGGCGCGTTCTATCTTCACGTCAACGGACGCGTCTATCAAACCGTCTGCGTCAAAGGCGACTTGATTAGCGTGCCGGCCGGAACCAAGCATTGGTTCGACATGGGTGCAGATCCCGAGTTCACGGCGATTCGCCTCTTTAACAACCAGGAAGGCTGGGTCGCCAACTTTACCGGCGACGCCATCGCAAGCGGTTTCCCGAAGCTCGATTAAATGCGCTACCGCGCCCGCGCGGCGCTGATCGATATCGAAGGGACGGTCGGCTCGATCGCCTTTGTGCGCGACGTGCTCTTTCCGTTTGCCGCACTGCGCATGGATGCATACGTGCGCGAGCACGAGCGAGAGCCTGCGGTTCGCGCGATCCTCGATCAAACCGCCGACGAAGCCGGCGTCGCGCGTAGCGACCTCGATGCACTGCTCGAGGCGCTGCACGACTGGGCCGACCGCGACGTCAAAGTGACGCCGCTCAAAGCGCTTCAGGGATTGATTTGGGTCGAGGGCTTCGAGTCCAGCGGCATCCAAGGCCACCTCTACCGGGATGCGATCGACGCGCTGCGCCGATTTTACGACGCCGGCGTCGCGCTGTACGTCTACTCCTCGGGCTCGGTTCCCGCGCAGAAGCTGCTCTTTGGTCATAGTGTCGCGGGCGATTTACTTCCACTCTTTTCGGGCTTCTACGACACGACAATCGGTCCCAAGCGCGAAGTTGCTTCGTACGAGCGCATCCTCGAGGCAATCGGCATCCCGCCGAACGAGGCGATCTTCTTCTCCGATAACGAAGCCGAACTCGATGCGGCGCAAGAGGCCGGCGTGCAGACCGTGCAACTCGCGCGCCCGGAAGACCTGACCATTCCAACGACGCGACATGCGTGCGTCGAATCGTTCGACGAAATCGAGGTGACCCGATGAGTTCGCCCAAACAGTTCTACGAAGATTTTGAAATCGGCGACGTGCGTGAGACCGGCCGCTATCGCATCACACAAGAGGAGGGATTGGCCTTCGCGCGCGCCTACGATCCGCAGCCCTTTCACCTCGATGCCAAGGCTGCCGAATCGAGCTTCTTTCGCAAGCTGGTGATCAGCGGATGGCAAACCGCTGCGATTAGTATGCGCCTGCTCGTCGATGCGCGATCCGCAGAGGACAGCCCGCTGGTAGGCAGCGGCGTCGACGAATTGCGTTGGACGTTTCCGGTCGCTCCCGGTGACGAGTTGCACGTGCGCAGCGAGGTCATCGAAAAGGCGCCGTGGCCGGGCGGAAAGCCGCGCGGGCTGGTGCGCTTTCGCAACGAAACGCTCAACCAGGACGATGTTGTGGTGCTCAGCTACATCGCCAACACCATCGTGCCCAAACGAGGGTGATCGGCCTCTCTCCCCTTTAGACGAACGTTGAGGCGATAAAGTCGTTCTGTCGATCGATGCGATCGGCGAGCGAACGCACCACCGTCGCGTGAAACAACATAGCAGCGCGCGCATCGACCGCCTCGATCGCATCCAGCCCGTCGCGAGTGAGTGCATAGATGACGGCGGGCGTTTCGGCCACGACGGTCGCGTCGCGCGGCAGGTGGCGATAGAACCCCATCTCCCCGATGGTCGTTTGTGGCCCGAGGCTCGCGACGCGAACCTGACCTTCGCCGATGATGACGGCGAGGCGCCCGGAATCGATAAAGAACATTCGGTCTGCAATGTCGCCCTGGGCGCACAAAACGTCACCCGTCGTCAATTCGATGGGCTCGAGGCGATCGTAGATCAGTTGCGCAAGCGTCGCGCCGAACCGCGCCGCGAGCCAAACGTCGACGCCTTCCTGCTCTTGCGCAGAGGTATCATAAAGCTGCAATAACTGCGCTTCGCAAAATTCGAGCGCAAGGTCACGATCCCCGAACGCGAGCGGGCGAAGGTGCTCTTCGATCGATGCGTCCCAGAGCATCATGACGCGATGCGCCATTCCACAAATCATGAACTGTATTCGATCAGCGTCGATCTTGCGCGCGAATTTGACGAAGGCCGCAGCAGCGGACGAATCCATACCGGTGACGCCGCCAAAATCGACAACGATCCATATCACGCCGTCGGTCTCGGCTGCGCAAGCGAGAAGCTCGCGATAGAGGCGATCGGCGGTGCCGAAGAATACGAACCCACGCAACCGAAAGATCCGCACGCGATTGCCGTACTCGGTGAGCACCTCGGATTCTCGCTGCGAGCGCTGGAGGCTCGAGCGGATCACCGTTCCCGACCAACGATGCTCCACGGCGTCGACACGTCCGTAGCGCACCACGAATGTGATGCAGCCTGCGGCAAGGCCGACGACGATGCCCGGAACGAACCCCAGGCAGACGACAGCCAGGACGATCGCCCAAATCGTCACGTAGTCGCCGAGCGATTGACCGCGGTGCGGCCGTATCAGCCAGCGGTAGGCGACCCCGCCGCCGAGAGCCATCAATAGACCCGCAGGCGCAAATAACGGCACGAAATTTATGAGGTTCCAGGGGCCGATCAGCATCGCCGCGATCGCCCCGATTCCAACAACGATGCCGACTGAGCGGTCGCGGACGCCGAGCTGATGATTCATCGACGTCCGTGCAAACGAAATGTAGGTCACCATCCCGCCGAGCAGGGCTGAAGCGACGTTTGCCCAGCCGGTAATACGCAATTCGCGATCGAGGTTAACGTCTTCCCCGGTGAGCAGCTCGAGCCCAGTCTCGTTGAACAGAACCGTAACCGCCGAGACGATGGCCACGACCAGCATGGCGGGAACGCTCATTAACGTGGCGCGGACGTCGATCGCGGCGTGAAGCGACCATGCGAACCACGGTGCGGCCGTCGGCATGTCGAAGAACCACCCGCTCGCGCGCAATCCCGCGAGCGGCAAATGCAACGCGGCCGCCAGCCCCAGCGCCGCAGCGATTGATCCGAGAAAGCTTGCCGGAACCGCCACCGCGCCGAACCTGCGCGAAAGCAATACCAGCCCGATGGCGAGTGCAAGCGCGAGCGCGAACTGCGCGAGCACGGGCACCGCGCCAAGAGCACGCAGTCCCGCCAAGCCCATAGAATGCCCGGTGAGCACGCGTACCGAGCCGAGCATCACGAGCACGCCGGACGCGGCGTTGAACCCGCCGATCATCGGCTCGGGAATGAATCGGATAACTCGCGACGCGCGAACGGCTCCCAGCGCAATCAGCAACGCGCCGGTCAGTAACGTGGCCAGCACGATGACGGTGAGCATTGTCGGGATTCGCTGCGCTGGAGCGACCACGGCGAGCGCCGAAGCTACAAGGACCAGCACCGCAGTCGGATTGTTGTCGGGTCCCGCCATCGCAATCGGAAACTTGCTGAAGACCGCAATGGCGAGGCCACCGACCGCAACTGCGACCAACGCGGAAAAAACGCCAATTCCAAACCCGGCCTGGAACTCGCCGGAGAAAATGAGCGCCGCGAAGGAAAGCGCATATGCTAGCGCAAGCGCGATGGCAACGAGGGAATGAAGCCCCCGCTCTACGGGTGCTTGATTTTGCAACGCGATTTACTTCGTGAGCGTAACTTTGAATCTTTTGTTCGCAAACAAAGTATACCGTGGTTACTTAATATCGATCGCTTGCTAATACTCTGAGTCGAGCAAGGCGTCGATGAGCGCAATTGCGTGCGCACCACGCTCTTCGTACGTCCCGCGCAACACCTCGAACCGATGGCCCAGTTGCGAGAAAAGCTCGATGAGCCGTTCGTACATCCAATAGCGTTTGTGCTCACCGTCGCGGATCTCGTCGGCGACAAACGGCACGTCGGGAAAGGGAACCAAGTACAAGGCGATGCGTGAGGGAGGGAGCGGCCATCGGGTCGGCACGCGATTCATGTAGCGCTGCGACCACACGTTGGTGGCAAGCGCGTCGGTATCGCAGATCAGCACACGGTTCGCGCGGCGCGCCTGGTCATCCTCACGGCGTTGCTGTTCGAATGCGATGTGGACGAATTCGTCCTCGACCCACTGGCCCTGCATGCCGTTGCGCTTCTTCTCCATCGAGTATTCGCGCCCATATTCCGGAACCCAGACCGTGCCGTAGTGCACGGCAAGGCGCTCGCACAGCGTGCTCTTGCCGGTCGACTCCGAGCCCACAACGCAGACGCGCGGCACGTAGTGGGCGCGCACCGGCGGTTCGAGCCATTCGAGCATTGAGGCCGGCGCGCGTCGTACCATCGTGCCGGTAATCGGCACGAGTGCGCGTTCGCGATCGACGTCGAAGTGACGTGCTCCGAGTTCCGCCGCCATCATCTCGCCGTAGTCTTCCGAGGTAAAGAGCAAGTCCACCGGTTCACCAAGGAACGCACGCACGCGCTCGGCTTCACGCGCGGCATCCTGCGGCGTAAGCCGTGGATAGTTCAACGTCCGAAAAGCGCGTACGTCGACGCCCGGATGAATTTCGCGCAACCAGTTTGCGCGCACGGCAGACGGCACGGTTTGCGCCTCGAAGTCGAAAAGCAACACGATTAAACGATCGCACCGCGCGCGCGCCGTGTCGATCAACAAGGCGTGCCCGCGGTGCGGTGGATCGAATTTTCCGGCCACCAGGCCGGTGGGGGCCTGGTGGCCGGTGGTCATGCGTGTGCCGGTTCGCTCGGTTCCGACGGGAGTTCGATCGAAGGAATTTTCGAGAATTTCAACTTCTCGGGATCATCCGGATCGATGTCGGCGAGAACGTGATCGCCGCCGACGAAGTTCCCCTTGAGCATCTCTTCCGCAAGCTCGTCCTCAACGTTGCGCTGAATCGCGCGGCGCAGCGGACGCGCACCGAACTGCGGGTCCCAGCCCTTCTTGGCGAGGAGCGCTTTGGCCGCCTCGGTCACTTTGAGATGCATGTCTTGCGCACGAACCTCGCGCAACACTTTCTCGAGTTCGAGCCCGACGATCTCTTCGATTTGCGGCTTGGTGAGCTGATGGAAGACCACGACTTCGTCGACGCGGTTGAGGAACTCGGGCCGGAAGGTGTGCTTGACCTCCTCGAGGACCTTGTTCTTCATCCGCTCGTAGCCCTTGGCTTCGTCTTCTTCGGTGCCTTTTTGCGGACGGAAGCCGATGTCGGTCGTCGTCTGCATTCCCGCGGCACCGACGTTCGAGGTCATGATGATCACGGTGTTTTTGAAGTCGACTTGGCGGCCTTGCGAATCGGTCAGGCGGCCGTCGTCGAGCACTTGCAACAGCAAGTTGAAGACGTCGGGGTGCGCCTTCTCGATTTCGTCGAGCAGCACGACCGAATACGGACGACGGCGCACGGCTTCCGTGAGCTGTCCGCCTTCTTCATAGCCGACGTATCCGGGAGGGGCACCGACGAGCCGAGAGACCGAATACTTCTCCATATACTCCGACATGTCGATGCGGATCATCGATTCTTCGTCGTCAAACATGAACTCGGCGAGCGAACGCGCGACCTCGGTCTTGCCCACGCCGGTTGGACCCAGGAATAGGAACGAACCGATCGGACGACTCGGGTTCTTGAGGCCGGCACGCGAACGGCGGATCGCACGGGTGATCACGTTGATCCCTTCGTCTTGACCCACGATCCGCTCGTGCAGCTTCGCGCCCATGTTGAGCAGCTTTTCCGTTTCGGCCTGCGCCAGGCGGCTGACCGGGATCCTGGTCCATGCGGCGACGATCTCAGCGACGTTTTCACTCGTGACCTGAAGCGGCTTGTCCGCGTTGCGCGCCTTCTTCTCTTGCCACTCTGTTTCGAGCCGCGATTTCTCGAGGCGCAGCTTCTCCTCGCGATCGCGGATCGAAGCAGCTTTTTCGAATTCTTGGTTCTTGACGACCGATTCTTTCTCGGCGATGACGCGGCGCAGTTGCGCATCGACTTCGCGGATCTCGGGCGGGGGTAGTGTTGCTTGTAAGCGCACGCGCGAGCTCGCCTCGTCGATCAAATCGACGGCCTTGTCGGGCAAGAAGCGATCGGTGATGTAGCGGTCGGCGAGTTTCGCGGCTGCGGCGAGCGCGTCGTCGGTAATCTGCACTTTGTGGTGCGCTTCGTAGCGGTCGCGCAGGCCCATGAGAATTTCGACGGTCTCTTCGACCGACGGCTCGCCGACCATGACCGGCTGGAAGCGCCGTTCGAGCGCCGAGTCTTTCTCGATGTGCTTGCGGAACTCGTTGAGCGTCGTCGCACCGATACACTGCAGTTCGCCGCGCGCGAGCGCCGGCTTGATGATGTTGCTTGCGTCAATCGCGCCTTCAGCCGCGCCCGCACCGACCAGCGTGTGCAGCTCGTCGATGAAGAGGATGATCTCACCGGCCGCGCCGCGGATCTCATCCATCACGCGCTTCATGCGCTCTTCGAACTCGCCGCGGTATTTCGTACCCGCTACCAGCCCGGCTAGATCCAGAGTGATCACGCGCTTGTCGCGCAGGGGATCGGGGATATCTCCCTTGATCACGCGCTGCGCGAGGCCCTCGGCAATCGCGGTCTTCCCGACGCCGGGTTCACCGATTAGCGCCGGATTATTTTTGGTACGGCGCGAGAGAATCTGAATAACTCGTTCGATTTCGTTGCTGCGTCCGATGACCGGATCCAGTTTGTTCTCGCGTGCGAGCTGCGTGAGGTCGCGACCGTACGCATCCAGCGTCGGCGTCTTGCTCTTACCTTTTGGTGCGGGCGGTTGACCTTCTGCGCCGAGCAACGAGGTGGTTTGCACGCGCACCTTCGCGGGATCGACGCCGAGGTTGGTCAGCACGCGCGCCGCCACGCCTTCACCCTCGCGGATCAAGCCGAGCAGCAGATGCTCCGTGCCGATGTAATTGTGATTGAGTTGACGCGCTTCTTCGAAGGCGAGCTCGATGACCCGTTTGGCGCGCGGCGTAAAGACCATCTCTTGCTGCACGGTCTGACCGCCACGGCCGACGATGGCCTCGACCTCTTGACGCACCTTGGCGAGATTGACGCCGAGCGACTCCAGAACTTTTGCGGCGAGGCTTTCACCTTCCGAGATAATACCGAGCAGAATGTGCTCGGTACCGATGTAGTTGTTCCCCAAGCGCTGCGCTTCTTCTTGAGCGAGCACGATGCTGCGTCTCGCACGCTCGGTGAACGGTTCCCACATTGACATTGCTTGGCTCTTCCCTCCGAAGACTGTGCCTTGCGCCCCGCGCAAGTATTTTACTCTAACGCTACCCAGGTCAGGTGGGTTTCGTGACGCGCTTTACTCTTTTGTATCGGGCGGTACGCCGCCGCATCGCCAGGGGCCTCGGGTGAGTTAAGATGATAGCCATGCCAACCACCGATCAAATCCGTACCGCCCTGGCCGAGGTTAAGGACCCCGAGCTCAATCTGGGAATCCTCGAGCTTGGGCTCGTCTACGATGTAAGCGTCGAAGGCGACACCGGGGAGCACGCAACCGTCGTGATGACCCTCACCTCACCCATGTGCCCGGTCGGCCCCATGTTCAAAAAATCGGTCGAGGATCACGTCCTGGCCGTCGAGGGGGTCAAGACCGCGACGGTAGACATCACCTTCTCGCCGCCGTGGGATCCGGTGACCATGGCCTCCGATGACGTGAAGGCCGCTCTCGGAATTTGGTAGCCAGTCGCGCGGCTTCGCTCGCGCCTATTGTGCCGTTCCAATGATTGCAAACGTCCCCGTGCCGTGGGCGATGAGCTTCCCGTCGGGACTGAGGACGCGGCCTTCGGCCGTGGCGAGGTTCGCCCCGACGTGAACGGCGGTCGCTTCGGCGGTGATGCGGCGGCCATCCGGAAGCAGCGCGCGGACCATGTGCACGTGGAGGTCGACCGTGGTTGCCATGCGATCTTGGGGCAGGCGCGTCTGCACCGCGAGGGTCAGCACGGTATCGAGCAGGGTCGAGGTGAAACCGCCGTGGACGACGCCTGCCGGATTGGCGGTCCACTCGTGCGCCGGAACCGAAAACGTCACCCGTCCCGGCTCGGCCGTTTCGAAGGTAAACCCGAAGGCGCTCGCCAGCGGCGGCGGCGGCGAATCACCCGTAATGATGTTCTGCATCCACTCAAGGTGCGGCTTGCCCGCCATCGCGCGTGCGACGTCCCGCGGGTCGCACCAAGTAAACGAGTACTCGCGCAGGGTCTCCATTCTGTTCTCCTTATTAAACGGGTGCCGGGGCATGCAGCGCGAGCGCTTCGCGCGCGATCGGCCACATCGCGGGGCCATTAGCCGCCCGAAAAAATCCCATGTGCCCAACCACGCCGGCTCCGCCTCGCGGGTCGACTCTGCGGATCTGCGGCGTGGTCCCCGTAAATGCCGACGCAAGGCCCTCGATCGCGCCCCGCGTCGCCCAGCGATCGTCGGTCAGCTCGAGCATGACGAGCTCACCATGGTAAGCGGCTCCGTTGCGCAACGACGTGAGGCTTGCGTCATCCAAAAAGTAGCGCGGCTGCAATACCCACGTGCTCCACTCGCGGGCAATACCGGCAGCGAGATCCTCGCCAAATCCGATTCGCGAACCGGGCGAGTAGCCGAAGATCGCGGTCACGACCGGCACGACGAACTTCATCAAGGCATAGATCCGGTAGTTGTCGGGGAACCGGCAGTTGCCCCAATAGCCCAAAAACGATGCGACCGTGAGCGCGCGTGACACTTGATAGTTGTTCGGCGCAAGAAGCAGCGCGTGACCGCCATAGGAATGTCCGACCAGGCCCAAGGTAAGCTGCGGGTAACGAGCGCGCATCCATGCGATCACACCCGGTGCATCGCGCTCGCCCCAATCACGCATGCGTGCATCGCTGCGACGAAGTTGCTCCGGACTCTCTCCCGATCCGCGGTAATCGTAGGTGACCGCAACGGCACCGCAGCCGGCGAGGTACGCGGCGAAGGCGGCGTAGTAACCGCGCGGCACGGCGGTTGCACCGCTCACAATCACCGCCGCACTCGCATTTCCGGCTGGTTCGAAGAGCGTCGCGCGAAGCGGCACGCCGTCGAGGGCGGCAATTTCAACGTCACGCTTCATCACCTGCGCGTTCACGGCAAGGCGCGCTCCTCGAGCCAGCCGCGCAGTCCGGCGCAAACGTTGCGAGAGTGCGTCCGGGAGCGCATCCCGCGCGCAAGAAGGACTGCCCCTTCGAGCGATGCGACGACAAAGTCAGCGGCTTGTTCGACATCGGTGCGTGGGTCGATTTCTCGTCCAAGCACCGCGCGCTCGACGTTACGGCGCACGATGCCGCGCATCGCTCCGAACGCTTTGGATACGCGCTCGCGCAGGAACGGCAGCGCATCGTCGGCCTCGACGCAGGCATTGATCACCGGACACCCCCCGTCGATCACCGGCCGTTCGCAGTAACGCTCGAAGGCATCGATGTAGGCCCGGAGGCGCCCGAGACCCGGGCTTGCGCCAACCAGCGCCTTGCCGAAATACTCAACCACCTGCGCATACGCGAAATCGAAGCTCTCGACCGCCAGTTCTTCTTTGCTCGCAAAGTGGTTATAGAGTCCGCCCTTTTCAAGCGCAGTCGCTTCGAGAATGTCGGCGATCGACGTTCCCGCGAAGCCACGCCGGTTGAAGATCGGTGCCGCGGATGCGAGGATCGCCAGGCGCCGTTTCGAACCTTTCATAAAACAGACCGTTCGGTCTGTAACCAATGTGATCCTTGGGAGCGTTCCAACAGGAAATGCAGTCACACGAGCAACTGGTTGAATACGGTGCGCGCCGCTGGCTGATCGTCGTTGGGGTCATGTCCGCGACGCTTTTGCAAGTGCTCGATGCGACGATCGTCAACGTCGCACTGCCGACGATTCAAGGAAACCTCGGCGCAAACTTCGACGACGGTGCGTGGATCGTCACCGGCTATATCATCGCCGCAGTGATCGTCATTCCACTGACCCCCTGGCTGCAGCAGGTTCTCGGCCGGCGGAATTATTACGTCGGCGCGATCGTCGGGTTTACGATCACGTCGATCCTGTGCGGCACGGCGACCTCGCTCGATTCGTTGATTTTCTATCGTGTGCTGCAAGGCTTCTGCGGAGGCGGCCTGATCGCCACCGGTCAAGCCATCATGCGCGATACTTTTCCCCCAAAGCAACTGGGCCTGAGCCAAGCCTTAACGGCCATCGGCGCGGTGGTCGGTCCGTCGATCGGGCCGACGCTCGGCGGGATTCTCACCGACGCGCTGTCATGGAATTGGATTTTCTACGTCAACATCGTTCCGGGCATCCTCTCGGCGCTGCTTTGCGCGATGCTGCTGCGCGATCCACCGAAGCGGCCCGGAGGCAACGCGTTCGACGGCGTCGGGCTTGCACTGCTCGCGATGGGTCTAGGCTCACTGCAATATGTCCTCGATGAGGGCGAGCGGTACGATTGGCTGAACGATCGCAACATCTTATTCACCGCGATTTTGGCGGTCGCGTCGCTGGCAACGTTCGTCTATTGGGAGCTGCGGGTGGTCAAGAATCCGATCGTCGATATCGGGATTCTGGCGCGCAAACCCGTCGTCGCCGCGGGATGTGGGCTCGCCATGCTGCTCGCCTTCTCGCTCTTCGGCGGCGTGATCCTCGCTCCCCAATTCCAGCAACTCTTGCTGAACTTCACCGCGACACTCTCAGGGCTTTCGATCCTCAGCCGCGCGCTCGGCATCATGGTCATGACCTTTGTGACGCTGGGTCTGATGAATCGCTTCAAGATCCGGCCGCAGATTTTTCTTGCGACCGGCTTTATCATCGTCGCGATCGCTAACTTCCAGACCTCCGCGGTACTTACCACCAACAGCGTCTTCGGCACGTTCATCTTTCCGCTGGTCTTCGGCGGCATCGGGTTCGGCATGATCTTCGTGCCGCTCTCCGTCACCGTGCTCAGCTCCGTCCAAGGCTTTGACACGCAAAAGGCGACCTCGCTGATGAATCTGTGCCAACAGCTCGGCGGCTCTATTTCAACCGCGGTCCTCGTGACGTTGCTCGATCGGCGCGGCGCGTTCCACCAAGATCATCTCGCCGCGTCGATTAACCTTGCGAGCCCTGCGGTGCAACACGCGTTGCAAGCCCACGCACCGCTGAGCGCGGTAGCCGGAATCGTCTCGCAACAGGCCGCCACCATGTCCTTCGCGGATGCCTTTTACTTCTTGGGCGTAGTAACGCTTGTGCTTTCGCCGCTGGTGCTCTTGCTGCGTCCGCCCAAAGGCGCGCCCGCGGCCGCGCCCGCAGGGCATGCGATTGCAATAGAATAATGCCGAGCGAGTGAGAACGCACGAGGAACGATACCGCGAGCTCGCCCAAAAGCGCGAGCAGGCGCAAGCGCCGGCCGGCGCGGAAGCGGTCGAGAAACAGCATCAACGCGGCAAACGAAGCGCCCGCGAGCGAATCGATGCATTGGTCGACGAGGGCTCCTTCTCTGAGTTGGATGCGTTCGTCACCCATCGCACCAACGCGTTCGGCTTAGACGAAAAAGAGTTCCTTGGCGACGGCGTCGTGACCGGACGCGCAACGATCGACGGGCGCCAAATATTTCTCTTCTCGCAAGATTTTACGGTGCTCGGCGGATCGCTCGGCGAAGCCTACGCCGAGAAGATCTGCAAGGTGATGGACCTCGCGCTGCGGACCGGTTCGCCCATGATCGGGATCAATGACTCCGGCGGCGCGCGCATTCAAGAGGGTGTCGTCTCGCTCGGCGGTTACGCGGAGATCTTCTGGCGTAACGTGCAAGCCAGCGGCGTGATTCCGCAACTAAGTTTGATCGCGGGCCCCTGCGCGGGCGGAGCGGTCTACTCGCCGGCCATCACCGATTTCATTTTGATGACCGAGAAGACCTCGCAGATGTTCATCACCGGGCCTGAGATCATCAAGACCGTCACCGGCGAGGACGTGACGTTCGAAGCGCTCGGGGGCGCGATGACCCACGCGACGCGCAGTGGGGTCGCGCACGTCGTCGCGACCGATGAAGAGGACCTCGCCGCGCAAACCAAACTGCTCTTTTCGTACCTTCCTCAAAACAATCTGGACGATCCGCCGCGCTACGCCTGCGACGACGATCCGATGCGCGAGAATCCGGCCCTCGACGACCTCGTTCCCGACTCGCCGAACAAGCCGTACGACATGCACGCGGTCATCGAGGGCGTTCTCGACTACGGCGATTTCTTTGAGATCCAACCGCTCTACGCGCAAAACATTCTGTGCGGATTCGGTCGGGTCGCGGGACAAAGCGTCGGCGTGGTAGCCAACCAGCCCAGCGTGCTGGCCGGCGTGCTCGATATCGCGTCATCGATCAAAGCCGCGCGCTTCGTGCGCTTCTGCGATGCCTTCAACATTCCGCTCATCACCTTCGTCGACGTTCCCGGCTTCTTGCCCGGCATCGCGCAAGAACATAATGGGATCATTTTGCACGGAGCCAAGTTGCTCTACGCCTTCGCTGAAGCGACGGTACCGAAGATTACGGTAATCACGCGCAAGGCCTACGGCGGCGCCTATGACGTCATGGCCTCCAAACACATCCGGGCCGACGTGAACCTGGCGTGGCCCACGGCCGAAATCGCGGTGATGGGTGCCGAAAGCGCCGTGAAGGTGATCAATCGGCGCGAGATTGCCGCGGCGGCCAATAAGGACGCGAAGACTAAAGAGCTGATTGACGAATATACCGAGCGCTTCGCCAATCCTTATATTGCGGCGGGGCGCGGCTATGTCGACGACGTCATCGAGGCGCACCGCACGCGCGGTGCCATCGCGACGGCGCTCACGATGCTGGAGAACAAACGGGTCGAACGCCCCAAGCGTAAGCACGGCAATATTCCGCTATAAAACGAGGAGCACCAGCAGCGATGACCACACGTAAGGACTTTCTCGTGGCAGGAACGCTCGCCGCCGCGATTCCAGGCACGGCTCTTGCTGATGCGCCGGCAGCCGTGCACCCCAAGACCCCGAAGTTTGACTTCGACGTCGAGGCGTTTAACGTGCTGCTCGAAGGAGCCCAGGCGCACAAGAACCTTTTCACCGCCGTGCAAATCGAAGGCGGCGAAGTGCTTTTGGCGATGCGCAACACGCTGGGCGGTTACCGCGACGTAGGTATCGATTGGAGCGACGTGCTTCCGGTCGCCGTGCTCTATCACGGTTTTTCGATTTTCTTGGCCTTCGACGATTTCGTCTGGAACCGGTACGTGATCCCGTTTTCGGGAAAGCTCAAACACGGAAACGGCGCGGCGCAGATCGCATCGGTTCGTGAATTCGGCCCGACCGGCAATCCGTGTCTGCGCGAGCAAGGCGGCGATGGGGATATCTCGATTCGTTCCTTGGTCGCCGACGCCGGCGCGCGGTTCTTCGTCTGTAACAATGCGGCCCTCGGGACAGCCTCGATGGTGGCAAAGGCGCTGGGTAAACCATTTGATACGGTCTACGCGGATTTCACGCACCATCTCGTGCCCAACGCGTTGATGGTTCCTGCGGGCGTCTGGGCTATCCATGCAATTCAAGAGCAGCGTTTTACGCTGTTGCAAACCTCGCTCGCCCCGCCGAAAGGTTAGCCACCGGATGCGGTACGTCCTGATCGTTCTTCTTCTCGCGGCAACGCTTGCAGCGGAACCCGCACCGGCTTTTGTCGATGCTCTCGTTCAAAAGACAATGGCGAGCTCGGGTACACCTGCAGTGTCGCTAGCGATCGTGCGAAACGGAAAGATCGTCTACGAAAAGGCGTATGGAGTGCGTTCGCTCGACTCAAAGTTGCCGGCCACCACCGAAACGACGTTCCCGATCGGATCGGTCAGCAAGCAATTTTTGGCAGCAACCATGGTCGCAATGGCGCGCGAAGGAAAACTCTCACTCGACGATCCTCTGTCAAAATACGAACCGACGTACACCGATGCTTCGCAGATCACGATCGCGCAATTGCTCGCGCATGAGGCCGGCATTCGAGATTACTATCCGCTCGACTATCCGACGCTCGAGTCGTTTCACCCAATCACCATGCAGGCGCTAGCAGATCGTTACGGGCACCTTCCGCTCGATTTTGCACCGGGAACGCGCTGGCAATATAGCAACAGCGGATACACGATCGCCGGCGTGATCGCCCAACGCGTCGAAGGTGCGACGCTCTTTGACGCCTATCGCCGCAGATTCTTCGCGCCGCTCGGTATGACGTCGGCGCACTGGATCGACGGCGGCTTCGGCCCGACCGATGCGACCGGCTACACGTCGTATTTCTTCGGACCATATGAAGTTGCGCCGGTTGCCGCGGCCGCGTGGCTCAACGCCGCGGGAAGCCTTTCGATGACGGCCCACGACCTGGCGTTGTGGACGATCGCGCTCATGGAGCACCACGTCGTCCCGGCTGCCGACACGGCGGTCATGTGGCAACCGCGGCTGCTTGCCGACCGAGAGAACCCCGGATATGGGCTGGGATTCTCACTTGGCGCGTTCAACGGTCACTTTCAAGTAGCCCACGGCGGTGAACTTGTTGGTTACCAATCCTTCGAGGTGCTCTTCCCGGACGATGACACCTCGATTGTCGTATTCGCCGACGCAACGCCCAGTGACGTCAGTTCGACGATCGGGCGCGCGATCGCCGAAGACATTTACGGCAGTGCAGCTGTGGACGCCGGCCTTCCGGATGCGGCGGCTCTGACGCGGACGTGGCTCGCAAATCTTGCGCACGGCCGGATCGATCGATCGGCGCTCACGGCGGACTTCAACGCGTTCATGACGCCGCAACGCATTGCCGAGGCGGCTACGTCGTTAGCCCCACTTGGAGCGGCCCAAGTAGCAAATACACGCGCGGTTCTGCGCGGAGGTTTGGTCGTCAACGTCCTGACGGTGACGTTCAAGACCAAGTCGATGCGCGCGATCCTCTATCGAACGCCGGACGGCAAGATCGCCGAACTCTTCCTTCTTTAAAAAAGAACGCCTACGGCGTCGTGCCGAGATTTTCGATTCCGTAGTGTTTGAACGTCGGCCATTGCTGTGGTAGCGGCGGGTGCATGCCGCGACACAGCACGATAGGACGATTGACTTCGTAAGGCATCGCGTACGGTGAGTTGCCGGTGTGCGCGACGACCCGCGCCGAGTCGCAGAACGTGGCCCACTGCGCCGGATCGACGTTGATGGCGATCACAACGGAGCCGTCGTAGCCGCGCGGCCCCCAGAGATAGTAATTGTTGTTGCCGCTGAGCGCCGGCGGAAGATCGTGACCGTAGACGTCGACCGCTGCAGCTTCGCCGTAATTCGAACCGAAGATCCCCGCTTTTTGCCGATCGGCCGGCGACAGCGACGCGTAGACTCCTTCGACCGAACGCGCGACGTCGCGCCAACCAAACTGATCGGCAAGCTGCTGGGGGATCGGCGCGCCGATCCCCGCGTGTTCCATCGGTCGCATCTTGAACGCCGAATGGTCGTACATGAACTTCAGTCGTTCGGGCGGAAGCACCGGCAATACAAACGGCAAGGCGAGCGCAGCATTCGCATACGCGAGAACGGCCCAAATGCCGACAAGAATGCTCGGCAGCATCGTGCACGCTGCCGCACCCAGCGCAAAGATCGTCGGATAGGCTCCTGCGTAGTAGTACGCCTTGCCGTGCGTCACGAAGACCAGCACCCCCATCATCACAAAGGTAACGGCGAGAAACCGAAACGGCGCCAGACGCTTCGATACGAACGGCGCAACGATGCCGGTAAGCCAGAGCGGGGCCAGCAGGAAGTTCGTTAGAAATACCTGCTGTAGCACGAATCCGATCGGACTTCCGATGAGATTCCCGCTGTTGTCGTTGCGCACGAGCTCCAGGAACGGGAATCCATGCGCCGCTTGCCAGATCGCGTTCGGCAGCGCGATCACGGCGGCGATACCGACGCCGATCCACAGGTCGCGTGAGCGAAAGATCGAGCGCGGCCCGAAGATCGCGATGCCGAGTGTAAGTCCGACCGTCCACAATAGGATCGTATACTTCGTTTCAAAGGCGAGGCCGCCGACCAGACCCGCCCACCAGTACATCCGCGGTTCGTTACGCAAAATTCCACGCGTGATCAGGTACGCAACCAGCGTGAAATCAAACGGCTCGAACGTTGCGGTGGATAAGCTGCCAAACATCGCGGTAACGAGCGACGAGCTGGCGGTAGCAATCGCAGCCAGCCACGCACCGCGCGCACCGGCGCCAAGAAGCTGCGCAAAGATCACGGTCAACGGAACGAGCGCAATCGCCGTGAGCAGCGCCGGCAACCGCTCCAGCCATACGTTGACGCCGCCGACTTGCATGAGTGCAGCGAGCAGCGGAACGAGCGGCGGCTGATCTACGTAGCCGAACGCCGGATGGCGGCCGCACACGATGAAATACAGCTCGTTGCGAAAGAGATCGTACCTGCCGGCCGCATAGACGTGGACCAGCGCGACGAGCACGATCACGACGCCGACTGCCCAGCGCGCGCCCTTCGTCATCGACTAGGGATTAATCGGGCGGGTGGGTTTGAACTCGATGATCTGATACTCCGAGACGCCTTCGCGCACGAACGGATCTTCGGCGAGCATCGCCTCGACTTGCTCGCGCGTGAGATCGTGCGTGACGATTACGCCCCCGACACGCGGATTCTGCGGGCCGGACGTGAGGAGGTGATGGGCCTCGAAATGTCGCTCCAAAAACGCGCGGTGCTCGGGCACCCAGCGATCGACCTCGTCGAGGGGTTTGAGATAGCGTGAAAGCAGCACAAACATGCCGCTACCGGTTCGCGCGAGAGGACGAGGGCCCTTGCGCTGGTATGTAACGGGCGTGAAGCTACTCGAAGGAAAACGTGCCCTGATCACGGGCGTCGCCAATCGCTGGTCGATTGCAACCGGCATCGCGCGCAAGATGCACGAGCACGGCGCGGCGATCGCCTTGACCTATCAGGGTGAGCGCGTCAAGGACGAGGTCGAAAAGCTGGCCGCGGAACTCGGGGGCGGCCCGGTGATGGAATGCGACGTCTCGAGCGATGCCTCGCTCGAGGCCCTTCGCGACGCCTTAGCCGCGCAATTCGGTCCGCTGGATGCGCTGGTTCATTCGATTGCCTTTGCCGACAAAGAAGATCTGCGCGGGACGGTTTACGATACCTCGCGCAAAGGCTTTGCGCTCTCGCTCGATGTGTCGGCGTATTCGCTCATCGCGCTGGTCTCCGCGTTACGCGACAATTTCAACGACAATGCCTCGATCATGGCCATGACCTATCTCGGCGCAACGCAAATCGTTCCCAACTACAACTTGATGGGCATCGCCAAAGCCGCCCTCGAATCGTCCGTCCGCTATCTCGCGTACGACCTCGGCGCACGCGGCATCCGGGTCAACGCCATTTCGGCCGGACCGATCAAAACCGCCAGCATGCGACAAGTCGCCGGCGCGACGAAGATGCTCGACGTCGTGCCGCAGGTCGCACCGCTGCGCCGCAACGTCTCGGCCGAAGACGTCGGGAATACCGCAGTCTATCTCGCGTCCGATCTTTCGTCTGCGATCACCGCCGACGTGCACTTCGTCGATGCGGGTTATCACACGGTCGGGATGTATCCGCCCGATTTCCACGCGTGATCACCGACGACGAATTGGCGGCAATCGCGTCAGCGCTCGCGATTTTGACCGAACAGGGCGAACCAGCAATTCCATCGGCACCACCATCGCGCTGGAAAGTAGCCACGCGCAATCCCGACCTGGAGATCGAAGACTACCGTCGTGTTTAAGAAGATCCTCATTGCCAATCGCGGCGAGATCGCCGTCCGCATCATTCGCACTGCGCGGGAGATGTCGATAGCGACCGTCGCCGTCTATTCCGAGGCCGACCGCGACGGCATGCACGTACGCATGGCCGATGAGGCGTACTTGATCGGTCCGGCGGCGCCGTCGGCAAGTTATCTCAACATCGATACGATTCTCGAGGTCGCCAAGCGCTCAGGCGCGCAAGCGATTCATCCGGGCTACGGCTTTCTCGCCGAGAATAGCGCGTTTGCGCGCCGCGTGGTTGCGGCAGGTCTGGTCTGGATCGGTCCGCACGCCGACGCGATCGATGCGATGGGAGATAAACTGCGCGCGCGCCAAGCCATGGCCAAGGCCGACGTGCCCTTTGTGCCCGGCGGAACGCAAGCAATCGACGACGTCGCGGCCGCACGTGAGGCGGCCCTGGCCTACGGGCTCCCGCTCGCGCTCAAAGCCTCGGGCGGCGGCGGCGGCAAAGGACTCAAGGTCGCGCGCACGCTCGATGACATCGAATCGGCCTTTACCACGGCCAAGCGCGAAGCCGAAGCCTACTTCAAGAACGGCACGATTTACGCCGAGCGTTATCTCGATAACCCCAAGCACGTCGAACTGCAGATTCTCGCCGACAAGCACGGCAATGTCGTGCACGTCGGCGAGCGCGACTGTTCGCTGCAGCGCCGCCATCAGAAATTGTGGGAGGAGGCGCCCGCGAACATCCCGCTCAAAGTGCGCCGCGCGATGCGTGAAGCCGGCGTGCGTGCCGCGCAGGCAATCGCATATGACTCGGTCGGCACGATCGAGTGTTTGGTCCAAGGCGACGACTTCTTCTTTCTCGAGATGAACACGCGCATTCAGGTCGAGCACACGGTCACCGAAATGATCTCTGGACTCGATTTAATCCGCGAGCAGATTCGCGTCGCCGCCGGCGAAGCGCTCGGCTTCGGTCAAGACGATATCGCATTTCACGGTTTTGCCATCGAAGGCCGCGTCAACGCCGAAGATCCCGCCGACAACTTCCGTCCTGCACCCGGCACGATCTCCGCCTATCGCGAACCCGGCGGTCTTGGTGTGCGTGTCGATTCCGCGGCGTACCCGGGCTACACGATCTCGCCCGACTACGACTCGATGATCGCCAAGCTGATCGTCTGGGCACCGACCCGTGCGCAAGCGATCGCGCGGTTAGGCCGAGCGATCGACGAGTATCACATCGAGGGCGTTCCGACGACGCTGCCGTTGTTACGCGCGCTCTGCGACGAGCCGAGCGTACAAAACGCTTCCTATGGAACAGCCACGCTCGAGGCATTTGCGGCCTCCGGTTTTGCGGCGTCGAAGTTCCAGACCCCCTCCTCCGCCTCGCTGAGTATGGTTACGCTCGGCTCCGGAGGGGGCGCTGAACCTTCGACGCCGCAACGACCTTCGCGTTGAGGTCAATGATAGGTTGTATCGCGTGCGTGTCTTCGACTTACCCAAGCAAAGCGCGGCACCAACTCGAAATGGATCGCCGCGTATTGCGCCGCGCGCCGGCGGAACCAAGAAAAGCTCCACGTCGAGCGGCAATGACGTCGTGTCGCCGATGCACGGGGTCATCGTCGAAATGAAAGTGGCGCCCGGTGATGCGATCACCGAGGGTCAGGTTGTCGCGATCGTCGAGGCGATGAAGATGATGAACGAGATTCGCGCGCATAGAGCCGGCACCGCGAGTGCGGTGCACGCGCAGCCGGGTGACACCGTCGAGGCGCGCGCCGCGCTCGTGACGATCGCCTAGGCGCGGACGCTTTTCGGACGCTTTCGAACCGTTATTCGGACGAACGCCGGACGGCGATAAAGCTAGTCTTGTGGTGTTACTGCTCTCTACGCTAGTGAGGACACCACAATGCTACGTACCAACGACGACCAACTCAAAAACCTTCGGACCCCCGAGATCCCTGACGACCGTACCGGCATCGCGCGCCCACCGCGCACGTCGCATGCGCTCTTTGCCGGCTGGGGACCGAAACTCCTGATTGCGGCGATCGCATTCACCACAGTGCTCAGCGCGAACCAGCCCGCTTCGGCGGCAACGAAGATCGTTGCCGCAACTTTATGCGGGGCGGATCACGGCGCCATGTTGTTGAGCCACCCGTATGTCATCTTGCCGGACGGCGTTTCGGGATCGGGCGAGACCATCATGCGCGTTGATCTCGCGGCCTCCGGTCAGATCAGCAACATCGCGATCGCGCAGTCGTCGGGCGACGCTGCGCTCGACTTCGCAGCGATGCGTGTCGCGCGGGCTTCGCGTTTCCAGGCCGCCAGTTCGGGCTGCCAAGCCGCCGGCGACAGCTTCCTCTATTCGGTTATTTTCGGTCAGTAGTCCGGAAACCGCCTGCCCCGGCACCACGTTGTGGGGAACCGCCGAAAGCAGTTCCCCTCTTCTTGCTGCTCGTCGCGACTGCATCAGACTTGCCTAGATGAGGACACCACGATGTTACGTACCAACGACGAACAAGGCGTCGCCCGCCCACCGCGTACCTCGCAGAACTTCTTGGCGGATTGGGGACCGGCACTGCTGACCGCGGCCCTCACACTGTTTGCATTACTCTGCGCGAGCATGCCGCCCTAGGCGGCGAAACGTCTGGAACGCAAGCGGCTTACGCGCAGCCGCAACGCTCGAGCAGTGCGATAGCAAAAGCACGCCCGGCTGGGGTCGCTTTCGAAACGACGATGTAGTCGCCGCGCGGGCGGTCGTAGATTTCGAATCCCTCAGCGCGCGCGTCGTCGACGTTCTTGAAAACCAATACGCCCTTCATGCCGTTACTCCGTTGTATGATAAAAGGTGAGATCCATTAGATATCGATTCGAAGCATTTCACCGTCTCGGGCATCGGCTCGACGCCGAATTCCGAGCCGAGCCGCTGACAGAAGCGACGGTAATAGGCCAGTGCGCCGGCACGATCGCCCCCATTGAAACGCAGCATCAGCAGATCGCGTAGCGCATCTTCACGCCATGGATCGTGCCCGAGCAGTTGCTCCACATACTCCAACGCGGCGCTACGATCGCAACTGGCACGGCATTGCGCGATGAGCCGCTCCAGCACGCGGACGATCCGCCGGCGAAGCCGCTCGCGAAGGCTCGATACCCATTCGTGATCGAGCCGCGGCAGAAAATCGCCGGCATAGAGCTTCGCGGCCTGATCGAACGTCTGGGGCGTTTCGCTAAGGCGCTCGAACTCCGCAACGTCGACGAACGTCTCGTCACTTTGCCCCCACGAAATGGTCTGCGTGTCGCAAACGGTCCACGGGTGCCCTGATTGCGGTAACCCCTGGTGGAGTTTATGCAGATGGCGACGCAGCGACGCGCGTGCCTCGCTTTCGCTGGAATCGGGCCACAGCGTGAATGCGATCTCTTCGCGATCGAGCAGTTCGTGCTTGCGTACTGTGAGCAAGGCGAAGAGCAGCAGCGTCTGCGCGGGAAGCCGTATTTCTCTTTGGGAGGGAGCGTGCACGATGCGCGGCGTGCCGAAAAAGCGCACGCTCAGAGATGGCAAAGGTAGATCGGTCGGGGGAATCGTTCGGTCGTTGGTTCGCATGGGGGTGCCTCCGGCTCGTTCAGGTCCGCCCGAAACGTCTCTAGGATTTTTGGACCATATGGGCTCTGCCTCGATCGTGCCACCAGAGCGGCCCGGGCACCACGAACATCTGGACGCCTTATCCGTACAATTGGCCGGAGGGTCTACATTGTGAAGATCGCGGCCCGGTTCGGTGAGCGCGCCGCTCAAGCGAGTCGGTAGCCGCTCGGGTTCATGGGGACACTGATGCGGAATGACTCCCCGACCGAAGACGACGCACCATCTCCCAATTCGGCTCGGCCGGTCCACAGGGCGGTACGTATAACAGCGACATCAGATGTATTGTCTGTGTGGGCAGCTCCGCCAGTGTGATGCGTTTCGCGAGCGGCCGGCAGACGGCGAAGACCGGCGCTTGGTAGATCACGATTTGGTGATCACTGCCGTATCGCGCGATCAGGACCTCGGCTAAAATGCTCAACGCGGCGACATTCCACGTTCCGGCCTCCTCTTTGACGCTTTCCTCGGCGATGGCGGCTGCTTGCCATAAAACCAGCGCCGAGTGCGGATCGAAGACGCGCCCGTAGATCAGAAAGTCCGTCGCTTCAAAGTTCTGGCAACCCGACGTCGCCGGATCGACACCGAGGTCGGCAAAGAGGCAGTCTTCGGCGGAAACTGCGGGATCCATCGATGCGTCGAACCCTTCGCTACGTGCCCGGCGGATCGCCTCGTGCGTCGGAGATGAAAACACGCCAGGGTGGCCGTAGGCCACGAAACATACTCGCAGTCCGCTCCGCACGCCGCCCAAGACTCGCTCGACCATTTCTTCGTAGGTGATCCTTCGCGGTTTTCCGGGTGAATATAAAGCATTGAGAGATTCGCAGTCGCGATTGAGCTCAGAGAGCCAGATCCACGCCAAACGATCTGCGACGACAGCATAGACCTTGTCGGCGCTTTTGATCAGCTCCACCGTTTCGAGGGATGTGTGGGATGGCGCGCGTACGCCGATGCCGACGACACGCAGCGTACCGCGCTGCCTCATGCTGATTTCATCCTCCTCTAGGGTTTCTGGTTATTCTAGATCGTCAATCGCGCAAGTCTTGACGACGCCGCTGCCAAAGTCGAAGTTCATCGCGTTGCCCGGATCTGCTGCAGGAAGCTCCTCGGCTAATGCCTCCGCTATTTTTTGTCGATCGCCCGTCGCGATGACGGCACGCTGCCTCTTGTCCAGACCAAAGGCCTTCATCTGGTCGAGGGCGGATTGCGGCGAGCGGTTATGAAGCTCGTTTGCATGCGAGTTTTCGGCGAGGTGAAGAAGATACTGCGCGATCAAAGCCATGGTGTAACTCCTTCTGTGCTGTTAGTGTGAGTGGCGGGTGTACTGTGGACGCGCGTTGCGATCGTGGGAAAGTTCGTCGACAAGCGCCAGCTCATCGATCTGGCTGCCGGATGCGCAAGCATCCGCGAACGCCGAATGCCCCATGCGTTCTTCGAGTTTGGCAAGTGTATCGGTCTGAAGAGCCTCAATGAGAAAATCCGAGCGAAATGGCGGCAGCGGTAGACGGTGAAGGAATGGGAGCAGCCTCATTACTTCTTCGTGCCGCCCGAGGCTTTCGTACGCCGCCGCTAGGACGATCACGGCGTCGGAAAAAATGAGCGATGTTTGCGTACCTCCAAGAGCTCCGATTGCTTCACGCGCAAAATCGCATGCTTCCGCTGCGCGGCCGGCTGCCAACAAGCTGTGCGCAAGGACGGAACGGGCTATTCCCACGATCCGAACGTTGCCCCCATCCTCAACTAAATGCAGGGCGCGTCGCGCGTATTCGACCGCGAGACTCGGCGCACTGCGCATGAGCGCGACCACAGCGAACCCACGCATGACGAGCGCGAGCTCACGCGGAGGTGACGGCGGCGGCAGAAGCGCCTCGGCCTTGACGAAATGCGCATGAGCCGATTCGGTCTTGCCCGCATAGACATCGGCAAAGCCGTGCAGGGCCTCGAGCCGAGCCGCGCCGGTGTGGTGTTCCGCGTCGGACGAGAGGTGTTCGCTTTCCGCGAGGACGCGTGCGGCGTCGTCGTAGCGGGCGATATTGATCAGCGCTCGCGCGCGATACTCGAGCGCGTGGCAGAGTCCCGGCATGTCGTTGGCATCGCGATACGCACGAACGGCCGCCTCCGACAGCGCCATGGCGTGCTCGTCGAATGGAAGGGCACGAACGTATTCCAATAAGACGCGCGCGCCGACGTGCGGTTCGAGCCGGTCGAGCACCTCGTGGGCGGCAGTGAGCCAGCGCTTTCCCTCGCCGTAACTCCGCGATTCCCAGTAAGGACCGAGAATCGCGCCCAGTTCGGCGCCCAACGCGATGTCGTGCCCTTGCGCGAGGCTCCATTCCAACGCATCGCGGATGTTGTCGATGTCCGTGCGCACGAGATCGTACCACTCGTCGTCATGCGCGGATTCGAACGAAGCGGCCGTGCGGCGAGCAAATGCGAGCATGTAGCTCGCATGCCGCCCGCATATCGTGTCGCGGCGCGCCTGCTCGACGAGCCGATCGTGCGCATAGATCCGGATGGTTTCAAGCAAGCTATAGCGATTCGCGCGCTCGCCATACGCGTCGGTCACGACCAGCGACTTGTCGATCAGCGATCCGAGCAGATAGAAAACATCGACTTCATCTTGGCTATCGTCGACACAAACGAACGCTGCCGCCTCCTCGGTAAATCCGCCGGAGAAAACGGAAAGCGCGGTCAGAAAATCTTGTTCTTGCACGGTGAGGAGATCGAAGCTCCAGTCCACCAGTGCGCGGAGGGTTTGTTGGCGCGGAAGGGCGTTGCGCGAGCCGCCGCGCAGCAGACGAAATCGCTCGCGAAGATTCCCGGCGATCTGCTCAACGCCGAAGGCAGCGACCTTCGCGGCGGCAAGCTCGATCGCTAGCGGTATGCCGTCGAGCTGACGGCAAATCGAACTGATTGCCGCCACGTTGCGATCGGTAAGCGTAAAGCCCGGGCTCGCCGCGCGCGCACCTTGAAGGAAGAGTTCCACGGCTGCGAACTCCGACGCTTCCGCTGCGTTTTTAACAGCGCCTCCCGCGGGATACCGCAGGATCGGCATACGGAAGACCGCTTCACCGACGCGCAGCGGCTCGCGGCTGGTCGCAACGACGGTGAGGCCGTGGCAAGAGCGAACGAGCTGTTCGATTGCGCGCGCGGCGCCGTCGATGACGTGCTCACAATTGTCGACGATGAGCAGCAACGCCTTGGAGCGGAGCGCCGAAGCGATCGAATCGAGGAGCGGCCGGCCGGGGATTTCCGAAATGTTGAGCACCGCGGAGATCGCCTGTGGCAGAAGTGATGCGTCTCGCAGCGCCGCAAGCTCAATCAGCCAAATGCCGTCGGGGAACTGGTCGAGCAGGTGCAGCCCAAGTTCGATCGCCATTCTGGTTTTGCCGACGCCGCCGACGCCGGTGATCGTCACGAGCTTGTGTTCGCGGATCAATTCCAGGAGAAGAACCATTTCGGCGGAGCGTCCGACGAATCGCGTGAGCGAGTGCGGAAGGTTCGACCGCTCGGCGGGAGGCGGTGGCTCGGGAAGTGAGCCTCGAAGCGCTCGTTTCCGTGGAAGGGGCGGCTTGACCGCGGCGGCCTCGAGCTGCAGACGGCCCCCATGGTCGAGTTCGAGCGCATCGATCAGCAACGAGAGCGTGGTGCGTTGCGGAGAGGTGCGATTGCCGCGCTCAAGGGCGCCGATGGCTTCGGTGCTGATTCTGGCACGCCCGGCTAGAGACTCTTGTGATAATCCCTTTGCTAGCCGGAATTGGCGCAATAACGCGCCAAATGACGAGGGCTCGTCCGTGCTCACCGCTGACCTCCGAGGGCTCGCTCGTTTGCATGGCGTCTGCGTGAGAGTTTACGACGAATGCGCACCCCCTGCAAGTGAACGAAAATAACTCGAGACATCAATCGGGGCGCCCACCTTCTTGCACCCTGAAAAGAAACGTCCCCAGCTTTATGCTCGGGCCCCAGAATACCCCAAATTCGGGCCTCGGCACCCCTTACCCAGCTCGCGTTCGATGAAGGACGTAGCCGCGCGACGAAGCTGTTTTCCCATGGCAAGGGAGTTTAACGGCAGCGGCATTCCGCTCGAACCACACTACGATCGCGTGGAGGGAGAGACGCACGACCTCGGCGAGCCGGGTGCGTTTCCGTTCGGGCGGGGGACTCGTGCCGGCATGTATCGCGAGAGGCTATGGACGATGCGCCAATACGCCGGCTTTGCGACGGCCGCCGAGTCGAATGCGCGCTATCGCTATTTGCTCGAACGGGGCACGACCGGGCTATCGGTGGCCTTCGATCTCCCGACGCAGCTCGGCTACGATTCCGACGCGCCGCTCGCGCGCGGTGAGGTCGGCAAAGTCGGCGTTGCGATCGACTCGATCGCCGACATGGAGACGCTCTTCGAAGGCATCCCGCTCGAGACGGTCACCGTCTCGATGACGATCAACGCGCCGGCCTCGATTCTGCTCGCGATGCTGCTCGCGGTCGCGCGTCGCCGCCGGATTCCGTTTGCGAAACTCGGCGGAACGGTCCAGAATGACGTGCTCAAGGAGTACGTTGCGCGCGGCACCTACATCTATCCGCCGGGTCCGTCGATGCGTCTGGTCACCGATGTGATGGCCTACTGCGCGCGCGAAGTACCGCAATGGAACACGATCTCGATCTCCGGCTATCACATCCGCGAGGCAGGCTCGACCGCGGTCGAAGAAATCGCCTTCACCCTTTCCAATGCCAAGGCCTATTTGCGCGCAGCGCGCGAGGCCGGCATCGATCTCGATCTGGTCGCCCCGCGCATCTCCTTCTTTTGGAATGCGCACAACGACTTTTTCGAGGAAGTCGCGAAGTTTCGCGCGGCTCGCTATCTATGGGCGCACATCACGCGCGATGAGTTCGGCTGCACCGATCCGCGCTCGCAGATGCTGCGTTTCCATACGCAGACGGGTGGCTCGACGCTAACCGCGCAGGAGCCCGACAACAACGTCGTGCGGACCACGCTGCAAGCGCTCGCCGCGGTTCTCGGCGGGACACAGTCACTGCACACCAACGGAAAAGACGAAGCGCTCGCGCTGCCGACGGCAGAGAGCGCAAAAGTAGCACTGCGCACGCAGCAGATCATTGGCTACGAATCCGGCGTTGCCGACGTGGTCGACCCGCTGGCCGGGTCGTACTACGTTGAATCATTGACCAACGAACTAATCGAACGCGCAAAGGAACTCATCGCGCAGGTCGACGAGCTTGGCGGGAGTATCTCCGCGATCGAGAGCGGCTGGATGCAAGCGCGCATCGCCGATTCCGCCTACGAGGCGCAGCAAGCGATCGAGCGAGGAACCAGCGTCGTCGTCGGCGTGAATAAGTTCGCCGAGTCCGAGTAGCGGGGTAACGATCCCGCTGCTGCGCATCGACGAAGCGATCGAGCGCGAGCAAGTCGCACGTCTTGCGGCGTTTCGGGCTGCGCGCGATACGCGCGCGGTCGAAGCCCGTTTGGCCGATGTGCGTCGCGCGGCAGGCTCGCGCGAGAACCTGATGCCGCCGTTCGTCGAAGCCGTCGATGCGGGCGCTACCCTTGGCGAGATCTGCGACGTACTGCGTGAGGTGTTCGGCGTCTACCGCGCAAAAGAGGTGGTGGCATGACAATCGATCACATCGCGATCGTCGTCAACGATCTCGACGCCGCAATCGAGCTGTACACCCGGACGCTCGGCTTTCAACCGCTCTATCGTGAAACGATCGCCGATCAGGGCGTCGAGGCGGTTGGCTTAAAGGCCGGCGCTTCGGTCATCGAATTGCTGCGCCCACTCGATCCTGATTCGCCGATTGCGCGCTTCCGCGGCGAGGCGGAGGCGAAATTGCACCACACCGCGTACCGCGTCGACGATCTCGAGACGGCGCTCGCGGACTACAAAGCCAAAGGCGTTCGCTTGATCGACGAGCGTCCACGCAAGGGTGCACACGGAAACCTCATCGCCTTCCTTCATCCAAAATCCACCGGCGGCGTGCTCATCGAACTTTGCCAGCGCGAAACTTAGGGGTTCGGTGCCAAGCGCACGTCGATTGCGGTCTCGAAAGTGCGATCCCAGGGCAGCGTGATCGACATCGCGGCGATGTGCAACTGCGGATAGAGCTGCGCAAGCGTTGCCTGCGCCTCATACCAGAGCAGCGCGCGATTGCGATCCGCCGTTTGCGCTGCGATGTCCGGCGCGAGCAAGGTATGATCCGTCACGCCTTGCGCAGCGAGCCAGTCATTGAGCGCCGGACGCACGTCATCGTGAAAATCCACGTCGTCGACGAAACGCAGAAACGTAAACGTCTGATGCGCGAGCGCATCGTAGCTGTGCAGGCGTCGCCCGGCACCAGCTGCAATCGCTTCGGCCAATGCCGTTCCCGTGGTGTTGGCATCGGTGTTCCACGCCGAATACGCGTCCAATCGGCTCGCTAAGCCCGACGTCAACAGCTCACTAGCAAACGTCTTCTGCTCGGGGTAACTCTGCTCGAACGAGAGATCGACCACCGCGACCGAACGCCGCGCGTCGAGCCCGGCACGGATCGAGCCGAGGAACGCATCATCGAGCGCAGCGCCGGTAGACGGCAGGTGCACGTAGAGATCGATTTCCGGTGTCGCCTCGTCGCGCACGCCCCCGCACAGCGCGATCAAACGATCGATCGTGACGCCGATCGGCGCATACTCCAGCGGATCCTGATACAACGCTCCTTGCGGCGTCGAGTAATGGACGGCGACATGTGGTCTCCAGCGCGCGTCGCGCGCCAGGGCGTTCGCCACGAGCGCCATGCCAAGTTCGTCGGCCCCCGGTTCAATCGATGCGCGATCGCCCACATCGCTTGCGTCGAGATAGGCTTGCAACGCCTGCACTTCGGGCACGTGCAGTCCGTAGGACTTCGCATCGTCCTGTCCGAGCACGAGCCGGTCGATCGACTTCGCCCGAACCTGATCGATGAGCAATTGGTCCACGCCGTAATCGCGCGCGCGCGTCTGAAGGTAGGCATCGCAGCACGCTCTGGCCGATTAGGCCGCGCAAACGCTGCGCTTCACTTTCCTCAGATGGTTCGAGAGGATCGTGGAGATTGGCGTATTGCTGGAGGTACGACCACACCGGATACGGCGCAAAATACGAGGTGTTTGCGGGGATGCCGGTCGGCGCGAGGCGCATGATCGTCCCGAAGACCCCGATCCACGCATCGGGATGGCGCACGCGCAGACGCTCGATTTCGCGCAGGCGCCAGAACGCATCCGCATAGCTGGGCCCGGGAACGCGCGAGGGAATCAGCCCACCGTAGGCGAGCATGTCGCTCGAGAGCACGTACGCTTGCGCGCGCGGTGCGCGCGCGTTGAGCCAAGCCACGATTCCATCAGGATCGCCGGGCTGCAAATTATTCCCGAGCAGGGTGCGTGGCGGCGCCGTAACGGCGCGACCGGCGATCTGGCCGAGCATGATCGGTAAGCTCAAGGTCACCGGCCGATCGTCCATCGGCACGAAAACGATCGCCGCCAACAGCGCGAGCGCCTTTAGAGCAACGATCGCAGCGTCTCCGATCGCAGCATGGCACGCGCGTGCTCCGCGTCAACGCGGCGCGCGAGCATCACGACCGCCACTTTTGCGCTGCCGCCGGCGCTTTCGAGCGCTGCTTGGACCTGCTCATCGTCGGCACCGGTCAGCGTACGTACGAGCCGCTGCGCACGCGCACGCAATTTCTCGTTGGTCGCGACGACGTCGATCATCAGGTTGTCGTGGACTTTGCCCATCCGCACCATGATCGCGGTCGAGAGGGTATTGAGCGCAATCTTCTGCGCCGTTCCGGCTTTTAAACGCGTGGAACCACTCAAGACTTCGGCCCCGGTCGGCAGCACGATCGCCTCGACGGCAGCGCGAACCAAGGCCGAAGCATCGCTGCTCGTGACGGCGATCGTGAGCGCGCCGATCGAACGCGCGCGCTCGAGCGCGGCAACAACGTAGCGCGCGCCACCACTCGCAGAGATGCCGACCACCACATCGCCCGCGGCGACGTGACCTTCCATCGCGCGCGCGCCTTCTTCTGCGTCGTCTTCCGCACCCTCGACCGCGTGGCGCAGCGCGCGCTCGCCGCCGGCGATGTGCGCGCAAACGAGTTCCGGCGGGGTTCCAAACGTCGGCGGCATCTCCGACGCATCGAGCACACCCAAGCGCCCGCTCGTCCCGGCGCCGACGTAATGCACGCGACCGCCGAGGCGCAACCGTTCCGCGACGGCATCGACCACGCGTGCCAGCGTCGCCGACTGCGCGCGTACTGCCGCGACCGCGTCGCCTTGATCGCGCACCAAGAGCTCAACGAGATCACGCGTCTCGAGCAAGTCGAGGCCGGCGCTGTCGGCCAGCCGCTCCTCGGTCGGCGGAAGGCCCTCGCTCACGTTGTCATCCTGCGCGCCAGCTCCAGCGCCCCGTGAACCGGCGGTGGTGGCGATTTGATCGGGTGTAATAATGGAAGGTCGGCGAGCAAACGGGTTTCGACGAGATACGAGAGCAGTGAGTTCTGCGCAAAGAGTCCGCCGGCCAAGACCAGCGGGATTTCGCGCGCCTCGATCTTCGCGTGACGGACGAGCGCCTTGAGCAGCTCAACGAGTTCCAGCGCAGCCGGTTGCACGATTTTGTTCGCAAGCCGGTCCCCGGCACCGGCGCGGTCGAGAACAAGCGGCGCAACCGAAGCGACGATGGCGACCGGGTGCGGCTCACCGTAGACGCAACGCAAAAGCTCCTGTGCATCGTGCACGCCGAGCTGCGCCGAAATTGCGTCGAAGAGTTCGCTATGCGCTGCGCGCCCGTCGTACCAGCGCAGCATCTGGGCCAGGGCGGCGCGGCCGACGGCAAATCCCGAGCCGTCGTCACCGATCAGGTAACCGTACCCGCCGGCGCGGTGCGCCTTTTCGCCGACGCGAGCATACGCAATCGAACCGGTGCCGGCGATCAAGACCGCGCCGTCTCCCTGCGGAATCGCCGCGCGCAGGGCGATCTCCGCATCGTCGAACACCGCAACCGCCGCGCCGGGAAAATACGCGCGCAGGGCGACCTCGAGCGCGCGCGCCAGCACAAAGTCGCCGGCACCCGCAGCGCCGGCGGCGAGCGCGTCAAATACATCGCCGCGCAAAGCGCTACGAACGGTCGCCGCGATGCGCTCGGCCGCGCGCGCGACACCTGCCGTACGCACATTGGCGGCTTCGCCGCGTGCGGTGCGCACCTCACCATCCTGCTCGACGACGCACTCGATCGAGGTGCCGCCGGCATCGACTCCTACGAAGGTCGGCACTCCTTCTCCACCTCCGACATCAATCGGCGCAGCGAAAACGGCGCAATCGCTCCAAGCGGTACTGCATGTGATGCGCCGGTCACGCGCGGTACGTTGGCGGCGCGTTCGCGCAGTGTTTCGTAGCCGAGTACGGCAAAGGCGATTGCCTCCTTTGCGTCGCCGCGCAGGCCCACCGTGTCGCTGGATTCGACGCGTGCCTGGGGCAACCGTGCTGCGATACGCCGCATCAGCACCGGATTGCGCGCACCGCCGCCGCTGCACAGCACGCGCGCGGCGGCCATGCCCAGCTTGGCGACCGCATCCGCGACCGTAGCGGCCGTCAATTCGGTCAACGTCGCGCAGCCGTCTTGCGTGGATAGACGCTCGAGCACGTGCCGATAGGAAAGAAGAAACTGGGCTCCAAACCGCTCTCGCCCGGTCGATTTTGGCGCAACCTGGGCAAAATATGGATCGCTCAGCATGGCCTCGAGCGCCGTCTCGTCAACTCGACCGGCGGCAGCCAGCGCGCCGTCGACGTCATAGCGCTGCCCCGGGCCGGTACGCATCTGGACAAACGCGTCGATGAGCATAACGCCCGGCCCGCAATCGAAGGCTTGGACGTCGTTTGCAACACAGCCGCGCGGCAACGCGGTCAGGTTCGCAATGCCGCCGATATTGAGCGCGACGCGATCCTCGCTTGGATCGGCAAGCAGGAGCACGTCAACGTAGGGAACCAGCGGCGCGCCATTTCCGCCGACAACGCAGTCGGCCGTGCGAAAATCGTAGCATACGGTCGCGCGCAAAGACTCGCGAATGACGAACGGATCGCCGATCTGCATCGTCAGATGAGCCGCACCATCATGAAAAATCGTCTGCCCGTGCGAGGCGACATAGTCAACCGCGAGGGCTCCGCTGGCGCTGCGCGCAGCTCGCGCGAACGCCGCGCCCAGGGAACGGTGCAAGCCCGCGATGGCGGCCGCGGTTGCCTCGTGAGGCGGAAGTGCCGCGCGCAAGCGCCGTTCGAGGTCGCCGTCGAACGGCATCGTGACAAAGTTGAGCAGATCGATTCCATATCCCATATCGCGGGGAACGATGCGTACCAGCGCCGCATCGATCCCGTCGAGCGACGTCCCGCTCATCAAGCCGACAGCAATCATCAACCGAACGTTTCGATGACGGCGTCATAAAATGCCACTCGCACTGGACGGGAATCTTCCCGCCCGAAGTAGACGGCATTGGTGAGGAGCACGGCTTGCAGATCTCGGTCGGGATCTGCCCAGACGCAGGTCCCGGTAAAGCCCGTATGGCCGAAGCTGCGCGGACCGAAGCCGGAGCCGCACGAATTTTCGTCCGTCGTTTTGAGCGCCCAGCCTAGACCGCGCCGCAGCACCGGATCGTCGGCGGCCAAGACGACGGCCTCATGCGCTAACGCAGGCGCAAGAAGCGACGACGTGCGCCCGCAAGCCGCCGCGAGATACGTCTCGGTCAGCTCCGCGACGCAGGCGGCACTTCCAAAGAGCCCAGCGTGGCCGGCAATGCCGTTCATCAAATGCGCCTTCTCGTCGTGCACGCTGCCCTGCACACGCCCACGCCACCGGTCTTCTTCGGTCGCCGGAATCGCGGCGCGTTCGCGAGCGAGCGGATTGAACTGTACTCGTGAACCCCACAGCCGCGCGATCGATGCCGGCAGCGATCGCCCCGTGATGCGCTCGGTCGCAACGCCCAGAGCGATCATCCCAAGATCGCTATAGATCACGCGCTCGCCGGGCTGCGCCGCGAGCGGCCGCCGCAACGCAAAGTCCGCGACTTGCGTATCGAGCAGCGTGCGGTAATCGGCGCCCGAGTGCATGCCCGACGTGTGGGCCAGCAACATCCGCAGGGTGATCGGCGCGTGTTCGGTGCCCTCCCATTCCGGAATGTGCGCGCGTAACGCAGTGTCGAGCTCGATAACACCGCGCGCCACCAGATCGAGCGCAACCGTCGAAACGAACAGCTTGGTGATCGAAGCGAGATCGAAGCGCGTATCGACGTACACCGCTTGCGCGTCTGCGTCCAGCCGCGTCGTCCCGAAAGCACGCTCGTAGACCAGAACTCCCCCGCGCTCGACGCGCGCCAACGCAGCGGTGAAGCTGCGGTTCTGTGCTCGCTTGAGAACGTCGTCGATTGCTGCGGTGCGTTCAAGCGAGCGCAATGGGAAGCACTCCCGCGCACGCAACGCCGCGAAAGATGACGTCGGAAAGCCCGTCGAGGCTGATCTCGTCGTTGCCGTAACATGCGAGCACGTGGCGCGCGCGCTCAAAGAGCAGCACGTCGTATGGTTCGCCGGTCGAAACGACCATGGCGTCGGGAGCCTGCGCGAGGATCGCGTCGATGGCGCGCGCCTGACGTTCATGGAGATGCGCGCGGTATGCAAGCACGATCGGACGCCGGCCGCTCGCGCGCACGGCCGTCACGGTTGCCGCGATCTCGCCATCCTCAGGATCGACGTTCAGCACGCGCTCCTGGAGTGCGGATGCGTGCGCCGCAAGCGAAGCGTCGCCGAAAACGATCGCGAGATCGGCCGCCGAATCGGCGCGAAGCTCTCCCCGCACCAGTGTCACCGCCTCGCGCGCAATCCGGCGGCCGACGCCCGGATGTGGCGCAAGCGCCTGCGCATCGAGCGGCGACTGGGCCGCGGCGCGCAGCGTCATCACGCGACCGTGCGCTTCGCGCAAACGTTCGAGCGGGAGATCGCCGCGTTCGACGGCGTCCGCGAGGTAGCATGCCGCTTCGAAGGCCAACTCCGGATCGTGGCTGACGAGCGCACAGTCCGCGCCCGCTGCGATCGCCTCGGCTACACCGCGCACTGTGCCGACGCCACCAGCGATTGCGTCCATCTGCATGCAATCGGTAAAACACACCCCCGTGAATCCCCATTCATCGCGCAAAATACCGGTGAGGAACCGGCGCGAAAGCGAAGCGGGTCGCTCGCCGTCGATCGCCGGAACGGCGACGTGCGCCGCCATGATCGCTACGCGGTCGTTAAGCGTGGCTGCAAAGGGCGCAAGATCGCGCGCGCGTAGCGTGGCCTCGTTGGAATCCAGGCGCGCCGGACCCACATGCGTGTCGAAGGCAGTCGCACCGTGACCCGGAAAGTGTTTGAACGTCGCCGTGATGCCGCGGCTCTGGAGACCGCGCGCAAGCGCGCCGCCAAATTGCGCGACCATTTCGGCGCTCGAGCCGAAGGCACGCGTTCCAATAACCGTGTTGCGCGGGTCAAGCGCCAGATCGACGACCGGCGCGAAGTCGTGCGTGCAACCCGCGCGGCGCAGGTCGTGGGCCAGCGCCTCTCCGGCTTCGAACGCACGCGCAACATCGCCGAGTGCCCCCAGCGCCATCATCGGTGGAATGGGCTCGACGCCGGCACGTAGCCGCATCACCCGGCCGCCCTCCTGATCGATCGCTACGATCGGCGAGACTGGCGCCTCTCCGCGCAGGGCATCGGTGAGCGCGCGCGCTTGCGCGACGTCCTCGAGATTTCGTGCAAACAAAATGTAGCCGGCAAACGGGACGCGCTGCAACGCGGCGAGTTCGCCGGGGCCCAGGCGCGTTCCGGTAAAGCCCGTGACGATGACACCGCTTGCGAGTTCGAGCGCGTTCAAATGCGAATCGTCTGCGCGACGAGGCGACTACCGACCGCGTAGACCGAAATGTCGACGCGCTGCCCGCGATGCAAATCGGCGAACGTTGCGTAAGCGCCGTGCTGATAGATGGTTGTCGCTGGAACCACCGCGACGACTTGGGATCGCCAGCCCTCGCGGACGACGAGCGTTCCCCCGGGATAATCGACCGACTGGATCGTTCCATGAATCTCGCGGGCCGGATGTGACGATGGACCAGCCTCGAGCGAGCGATAAAGGTTCGGCGTCGGTGTCGGCGTCTGCGCGGACGCCGGCAGGCGCCAACCAAACGCAACCAGGATTCCAAAAATGATCACCGCGAGGATGCGCGCGTAGGCTTCGCGCGCAGCGGCAGCGCCCGAACCACCCGCGCGGGCGCTCTCGGCGTATCCGCGGAGCTCGACAACGCTTGAATCGTCAGCTCGCTTGCCTGCGAGAACCAACCGCAGGGCGACCAAGGTCAGATCGGGCGTACGAGCCCCTAGCATCCGCATCCCCTCATAAAAAGGCGCCGCGGCGGGCAGCGTGCTGCGGTTTGCCAGTAATTTTTCAATCACGTCGGCTTTACGCTCGGTTCCGGTGAGAAGATACTCGTCGATCAACTCGAAGTGCATAGGGATGGTCTTCGCCAACCGGCTTGCTGTGCTTTTTGCAGTCGGCCTTACGACGCTGGCAGTTTCCCCGCCCCACGAATCGCTCGCCCAACTGCTCGCCCGCATGCGTGAGCGCAGTGGCCCGGTTTGGAGCGCACACCTCAGTTCAACCTCGCGTCTCACCGACAACGGCGAAACCGTCGACCTGCGCAGCGAATCGCAGGGGCTGCGCTTTGCGACGTACCGGTGCAACGGCGGCATCTGCGAGGGAACGTATTTTGACGGCGAGCGGCTTTTCTCGATCAATATCAACGGCACGACGTTGCCGGATACCGACGGCAGCGACCCCCTGCTACGGGCCGAGCGAACCGTCGCCTCCCTCTCCTTTCTCGACCCGGGATTTACCGCGCGCGGTGGACGCATCGTCGACGACGGGCCGACCATGATCTCGGAGGTCGCCTATCGGACGCTCTTGATCTCGAGCGGCGACGCGATACCGATGTTGGTGTACGTCGACCCGAAGACCGCAGCGGTTACGTACATGCGCGACGTCAACGGCGATTTGACGCTCGAATACCGTGATTACGTTCAGGTCGCCGGGCGTTACGAGCTTCCGCTGGAGGTCTATCGCAACGGCGCGTTGTTCGAGCGCTACGATCAGCGCGGTGCGCTGACAACAGCATTCGAACGGCCGCACGGCCCGGTCCCGACGTTCTCATCGACGCCGGCAGCCGTCGCTACCGATCCGGACCAGGCAACACCGGTTTTTGCCTGTACGCTCGGAGGCATCGTAACGAAGTGCCTGCTCGACAGTGGCAACTCGGGCCTCTCGGTAAGCTCGGCGCTTGCGCAAGAACTCAACGCCCCGGCGATCGGTTCGTTTCAAGTCCGCGGTTTGGGCGATTACGCTACCGAAGTCGTCCGCGCGGGCGAGTTGCGCGCCGGTGCTATGACGTTGCCGGCGGCGAATTACGTGGTATTGCACGATATCGACCGCTTCGGCTATCAGGTCGTGCTTGGCGCCGATGTCTTCGGAGCAACGACGGTTGAACTCGATAACGCTGCACACCGAGTCGTCTTCGGCGCCGCAGCACCGCAGAACGGTTATACGGTTCCGCTGGCATTCGATAATTTCGTGCCGGTGGTCGACGTGCGTTTGGGCGCGCTCCCGGCATCACTCGCGCTCGACACGGGCGACGAATCGAGCATTAATCTCGCCTACGATTTTTATCTCGGGCATCGCGATCTCTTTCCGGCCGTCAAGCAACGCCGCGTCGGCGGCGTCGGTGGCTCGAGTGTGGAGGTGATGGGCACCATCCCACTGGTTCAAATCGGAGGCTATTCGATCCAATCGTCGGACATCGGCGCGACGCAGGATCTGCAGGGAACAGCGCTTGGACATTTGGGCGCGGGGTTGCTCGCGCATTTCAACGTCACGATCGACTACGCGGCAGGCGAACTGCACTTCGTACCGCTGCCGTCACGCCACGTCCAGCCCGTGGAGCGAAGCCCCTAGCGTCGATGTCCTGACTGGAGATCGTTGAGCGCGTCGAGCGCGTCTTGCGGCGGGGCGGGTTCGCCCAGGAAAAAGCCTTGAACTTCATAGGCCCCGATCGCGCGAATCTGCTCCAGCGTGACCCGCGATTCGACGCCTTCGGCAACCGATGTAAGACCGAGATTTTCAGCTAACGTCACGATCGTTTTGACGATCGCCTCATCCTGCGAGCCCGGCAGCATGTCGCGCAGAAAGCTTCGATCGATTTTGAGCGTGTCGATCGGAAAGCGCCGCAAATAGCCTAGCGACGTGTAGCCCGTTCCAAAATCGTCGACCGACAAGCGTACACCTAAGCCTTTGAGCTCGTGCAGCGTCGCGATACCCCCCGAGATGTCGCGCATCACCGAGCTCTCAGTCAGCTCGAGTTCGAGCCGCGAGGGCGAGATGCCCGACTCGCGCAACGTTCGCACGATGGCCTCTCGCAGCCCCGCCCGCTCGAACTGACGCGCGGAAATGTTGACGCAGACGCGTGGAACCTCCGCGCCTCGCGCGTCCCATTCCCGCAGTTGGCGGCAGACGTCGCGCAACACGAAGACGCCGAGATCGTCGATCGCTCCCGACTCTTCCGCCAAATGAATGAAGTGTTCGGGCAACAAGAGCCCGAGCTCGGGATGCTGCCAGCGCACGAGCGCCTCGAATCCGGTGAATGAAAGATCGGCCGCGCGAAAGATCGGCTGATAGTGAAGGACGTACTGCCCCGCGCCCGCGGCCCCGCGCAGATCGCGTTTGAGCGAAAGGCGCTCCGCCGACGATGCGATCATGCTCGGGACAAAGAGCCGGAAGGCGTGACCGCCCGCGGCTTTTGCGGCTTGCATCGCGGCCTCCGACGAGCGCAGCAACGTTTGCGTATCGGCGCCGTCCTCGGGGAAGGAAGCGAGACCCGAGCTTGCGTTGACGTAGACATCGATATCGCCGATCACGAACGGAGCCTCGAATGTCGCGTGGAGACGTTCGAGGAACGATCGCCCTTGCGTCGGTTCGAGCGCGTCGACCAGCAGCACGACGAATTGATCCTCTCCCGCGCGGGAGACCGTGGCCGCCCCATCGACCAAGCGCCGAATGCGACCGGCGATCATGCGCAACACTTGGTCTCCGCTTCCGGTTCCGTAGAGTTCGTTTACCTCGCGAAAGGCATCGAGATCGGTCGTGATAACGTAGAGCGGGCTACGATGGCGCGCGGCCATGGCAATCGCTTGGGTGAGCCGGTCCTCAAGGAGTGCGCGATTGGGCAAATCGGTCAGCGGATCGTTTTGCGCAAAGTAGGCGATACGCTGCTCGGCGAGCCTGCGCTCAGTGATGTCGAAGGCCACGGCAATTGTGCCTACGATGCGTCCATCGATGTCGCGCAGCGGTTCCACGTGACCGCGAAAGGTCTTGCCGCCCCAAATCATTTCATACTCGCCCGCGCCGCCTTGCAGCGCTTGCAGATGTGCGTGACGGATCGGAAACCGTGACTCGTCGGCAAGCAGCGCCGAGCCGGCAACGTGCGTACCGATCAGCGCTTCGGGATCGTCGGGAACCTGGGAAAGCTGTGCTCCCTCGACGCTGGTGACCGTAAGCGCGGTGTCACACGAGATTACCAGGGCCGGGAGTTGCTCGAACAGCAGTCGCAGCCGCGTCTCGCGCTCGCGAAGCTGCTCCTCCATCAATGCGCGAGCGCGCCGCAACTCGGCGTCGCGCAGCGCGCGCTCGGCCGCCGAACCCAGGCGTTTGAGGTTGTTCTTGAAGATGTAATCGTAGGCGCCCAAGCGGATCGTTTCGACCGCGGCTTCTTCGCCGATCGCGCCCGAGACAACGAGCGTGGGCACGTCGGTACCCGCGATGCGCAACAATTCGAGCATACCTTGTGCGCTGAAACGCGGCATCGAGTAGTCACAGAGAATCAAGTCCCACGTCCGTTCGGCGAGGGCAACGCGCGCCGCTTCTCGCTCGTCGACGCGAGCGCTCTCAACCGTGAAACCGTGCCGCTCAAGCGCCAGAACGTTGAGTTCGGCATCGTCTTGCGAATCGTCGACGCAGAGCACCCGTAGCGTCACTACATACCTCCCCCTCCCGCAGTGGGCGGAGGCTCGTTGAGCACCAGCCAGTACAATCCGACCTGGCGCACCGCCTCAACGAACTCATTGAAGTCGACCGGCTTACGCACGTAACTGTTGACGCCAAGCCGGTAGCCTCGGACCAAATCCTCTTCTTGTTTGCTCGACGTAAGAATGACCGTGGGTAGAAGTTGCGTGGCCTCGTTAGCGCGCACTTGCTGCAGCACTTCCAGTCCACTGATTTTGGGAAGATTCAGATCCAAAAGGATCAGCGCCGGAAAGCCCCTCGTACGCGTGAGCGATTCGCTGAAAAGAAAGTCGCACGCTTGCGCGCCGTCACGCACGACCACGACCTCGTTGGCGATGCGATTCCTCTCGAAAGCGCGGATCGTCAAGTCGATGTCGTCGGGATTGTCCTCAACGAGAAGGATGTACGGCTTCCCCATCGTGTCCGAGCTTACGGTTCCTTCGCCGGCAGCGTGAAATAGAACGTCGCTCCCTCTCCGGGCGCTCCCTCGGCGCGAATGCTGCCCCCGTGACGATGGATGATTCTCGCCACGGTAGCCAGACCGATTCCGGTTCCCTCGTATTCGTCGGAGGGGTGGAGTCGCGCAAACGCACCAAAGAGCTTGCCGGCGTATGTCATCTCGAAACCGGCCCCGTTGTCGCGAACGTAGAATTCGCCTTCGCTGTTTTTCCCGACATAAACCTGCGGGCGCTCGACGTGGCGTGTAAATTTCCACGCATTGCCTAGCAGATTCGCTAACACGATTTGTATCAAGTGTGGCTCGCCGTGAGCCGCAAGTCCCCGTTCGATGACCACCTCGACCGATCGCTGCGACCCGTTATCGCCCAGTTCCGCCGCGACAGCACCGGCGATACCGCTCAAGTCGATCGGCGTAAAGGCCATCGGAGCGCGCGCCACTTTTGAAAGCTGTAAGAGCGCATCGATGAGATCGGCCATACGCTGGGCTGCGCGACGCACGCGATCCAAATAGCCTTTGGCCCGGTGGTCCATCTGACCGCCGTAGTCCTCGAGCATCGCCTGCGAGAACCCGTCGATGGCCCGCAGCGGCGCGCGCAGATCGTGTGAGACCGAATAGGAGAATGATTCCAGCTCCTTGTTCGCTATCTCGAGCTGCGTCGTACGCTCGGCAACGCGCCGCTCAAGCTCCGCGTTGAGTTCGAGCACTCGCTCCTGCTCGTTCTTGCGCGCCGTGATGTCGCGCACGTAACCCGCGACGCCGTTACCGAAAGGATACAGCCGCGTCTCATGCCAGCGGTCGCGAAAATAGTACTCGAACGTAAGCGAGCGGCGCTCGCGCAGCGCTTCCCTGAAATGCTGCATCACGCGCCCGTCGGATCCCTCGAAGCGGTCGGTGTACGTGCTCAGCGGCGTACCGACGATCTCTGCCGGCAATTGTTCCCAGTATCGCGCCATGCGACCGTTCACATAGGTAATGCGCAGTTCCCCGTCAACGGCGACGAACGCATCGTGAATACTCTCGAGCACCTCGGACATGAGACGGTTGGATTCGAGCGCGGAGGAAAACTCCGCAATCGACTGCGACAGTGATTGCACGAAGCGTACGTCGCCGACTGAAAAGGTGCGCGTCTGTTCGTGATAAGCGACGATTGCGCCGATGGGAGCATGAACGGTCCCGATCAAGGTCGCCACACACGAAAGCACGCCGGAACGCTCGAGTTGCGCTAACGAACGTGCGCGAGGATCGATACGTAGATCCGAACAGACGAACGGCTCACCGGAGCGGACAACCGACGCGATATGCTCGAGCGGCGGCCGGGTCGGATCGAACGAAGCGCCGGCCTCCCATCCCTCGCTGCGCATGATCGAAAACGTTCCCGTCGGGCGGTCGTACTGATACAGATCGACGACGCTCGCGTCTAAAATCTCTCGTAGCAGTTCGATCGCATCGAGCAAGGTTCGATCGAACGTTGCACCCGCGAGAGCAGCGCGACCAAAATCGATCAAGGCTTGCTGGCGCCACGTCGTGCGCTCGACCTCGCGCTGCGCTTCGATACGTGCCGTGACGTCGCGAAAATACACCGAAAGGCCGTCGGGCGAGGGATAGGCCTTTACTTCAAACCACAACTCGGCGGTGGCCGAGTACTCGACGAACTGTACCGGCCGCTGGTCACGCATCGCCCGGTGATACTCGCGCTCGAACAGACGGCCGCGCGCTTTAGGGAAGACGTCCAGCCAAAACTCGCCGACGCACTCCGCACGGGCGTGCAGCAGCTTGCGTGCCTGTGCGTTGATGTACGAGATACGCCATTGCGCGTCGAGCGCAAAGAAACCGTCAGTGATGCGCTCCAGCACGAGCGAAAGGTCGGGCCGTAGCGCTGCGTCGGCCATAGATGGTGCTTCTTCTGCGCTCGGGGTGGAACCCGCCCGGGGTGGGGCCTCGCGCACGGGGGAGGACCGGCGCAGGAAGGTCCCGATCTTAAGTAATGACGGTGGCCGAGTCGATGATAGGTAGGTAGAATGCTGAACGACCTGATCACCTTTTTCACCGGGGCGCCTCAGAACCGGCGTAAATACACGCGCCGCGCTGGGCCGTTTCCGGCGTGGGTTGCGATCGGGACGCAGTGGACCAACTGCGCATGTTTAGACATCTCGGGCAGCGGCCTGGGCGTGGTCTGCCCGTCTGCGGTTCCCGAGGAAGCCAACTTTCGGGTCCAACTCGAAGGCCGAAACATCGTCATCCGCGCCAAACGCGTCTGGCAGCAGCCGGGAACGGCTCAAGGCAAGCCGGCCTGGCGCTATGGCCTGACCTTTACCGGGATCAGCGCCGACGACTGGGATGCGGTCATACGCTTTTCAAACAACGACACCGTCGCCGTCGACAACAAGGCGCAAAAAGACCTCGAGCTAGTGCGGCTCAAGGCCGACGACGTCGCACGGCTGATACCCAAGAAGCTTCAAGACACGATGCTGAGCATGCTCGTTCAAAAAGGCCGCCTTGCGCCCATCGACGAGAAAACGCCGCTCGTGCAGTACTCGTACGGCGGCGTCGTCAAGAAAAACGGACGCGCGCTTCACCGGCTCTCGATCCATTCGCGCCTGCGTGACGCCGCGACCGGTGAAGTGAAGGCGTTCGATACGCGCTTCTTCTTCGACGATCAGGGCGGCAACGTTTCGATGGACGAGTAACGCAGCAGCATCTTCGCGACCGCGCCGAGTACCGCGTCAACCGCCGGACGGCGATACGCCCACATCGGGTCCTCGGGCGGATAGCGTACTGCCATCGTGGCATTGCTTTCGAATACCACGACCGCGCCGCGCTCATCGAGCGTAAAATCGATTCCAGCGTAGTCGAGCTCCAACGCCTTGGCGATGCGCCCAACAGCACCCCACGCCCGCTCGCCCAGAACACCCGCTGGATCTCGTAAGAAGGCTGCTTCGCGCGCGCGGTAGGCCGGTTCTGACGCCATTTGCGCACTGAAATAATGTACTTTCCAATCGCTTGAGATCGCGAGATGCAGTGGATAGAGACGGCCATCCACCACCATGACGCGATATTTTGCGTAAAGCCCGCTCGCGTCGCGCGTGTCGAGAAAGTTGATCGCGAAAAGCCGCTCGCCGGGCAACTGCGCGAGCGCTCCTTCCAATTCTTCGGCTCGATCGACACGAAGAAAATGCTCGCCTGCATGATAGCCGGGCGCGCGCAACAAGATCGGCAAGGAAGCACTGCGCGCGTCGTCGCGAGCGAGCGACGCGATCGGGGGAACGACGACCCCGTCGATGCCGGCGAGGCGCCGCGCTTGTTCCACACGTCCCGTACGTTCGACGATATCCGGATCGTTGAGCACGCGCTTGTGCGTTGCGGACAAGAGCGCTCGCACCATGCGCAGCGCCTCGGCCGAACTGTCTGCCTCGCCCACGGCGTTGAAGACGACGTCATGCGACGGCAACGCCTCGCCGGCCGGATGAAGTTCGACCGCGAGCTTGGTTACCGCGAAGACCCGGTCGTCGAAAAGGCGTTCGGTCACGACGTTGCCGCTTCCGAGCGTAATCGGCAGGAGCACGCGAATCGGCTGTCCGGTTCCGCGAAAGGGGACAGAGGTCACCGAGTCGCCCTGCGCAGCGATTCCGCACTGGGTCTTGGCGACCGCGAGGCCGCGCCGTGCTTCCGCGTTGCTGGGATTCGCGCGCACGGCTGCTTCGTAGACGTGCAGCGCACGCGCCGGCTCACCCCGCAGAATATAGAAGTAGCCCACGTTGGTCAGTGCAAGCGAGCTTTGCGGGAAACGCTGGGCCGATTCGAGGGCCAGCTCGAATGCGTCCTCGGATTTACCCGCGCGGTGCAGCCGCTCGACCTCACGCGCGGCCCCCTCCGGCGTACTATTCACGATTTGGTTTTACCAAGCAGATGTTCGGCGCGCCTTCCAGGGACGCACGCCGCCTCGCGCGCAATGTGGCCGGATGAAACGAAATGCTTGGTGGAATCTACTCTTACTCATTCCGTTTATAGCAACGCTCTTTCCGGCTCTCTATAACCGGCTCGAGCCCCCGCTGTTCGGTATGCCGTTTTTCTACTGGTACCAGTTGGCATGGACGATCGGTTCCGGTGTCCTTCTAGCGATTTATATTGCTCTCACCGGCGGAGGCGAGCGCGATGCAAGCTAGTTCAATCGTTCTCATCGTTCTCGTCCTCGCCGTGACCGTGCTGGGATTTGCCGCCGCGAACTGGCGCCGAACCGGCACGCTGGATCACATGCACGAATGGGCGCTGGGCGGCCGCAACTTCGGCACGGTCATCTCGTGGTTTTTGATCGGCGGCGACCTTTATACGGCCTACACGTTCATCGCCGTTCCGGCGCTGGCGTACGCCGCGGGGCCGATGGCGTTCTTTGCGCTGCCCTACACGATCGTGGCCTATCCGTTCGGCATTCTCGTGCTGACGCGCTTCTGGAGCGTCTCGCGCAGCCGCGGCTACATTACGGCTGCCGATTTCGTGCGCGATCGCTTCGGCGATCGTTCGCTTGAAGTCGTGGTCGCAACCACCGGCGTCATTTCGATTCTTCCGTACATCGCGCTGCAACTGGTCGGCATGGAAGTCGTCTTTCAGCAACTCGGTGGGTTCTTCGCAATCGGCAACGGCGTGGTCGCGCTGGCCATTTCGTTCGTGCTGCTGGCCGCCTACACGTACACGAGCGGCCTGCGTGCTCCGGCGCTCATTGCGCTGGTCAAAGATACGCTGATTTACATCACGATCATCGCGGCCATCGTGGCGGTCACCCACATGTTCGGCGGGTGGGCCGGCATCTTCGACGCCGCCGGTAAAGCGCTGGCAGCCAAACCCAAGCCGGCGACGCTGCTGCTCGGGCAGCCGCAGTATTTCGTCTACGGCTCGCTCGCCTTCGGCTCGGCGCTCGCGCTCTTCATCTACCCGCACTCGATCACGTCGATACTCTCGGCCAAGAGCCGTACGGTCGTGCAGCGCAACATGGCGCTGTTGCCGATTTACTCACTCTTGCTCGGCTTTCTCGCGCTGCTCGGCTACGCCGCTCTTGCGGCCGGCGTCAAGGTGACGAACCCGCAGTTCGCGGTTCCGGCGCTCTTCGCGAAGATCTTCCCGGACTGGTTTGCCGGGGTCGGCTACGCAGCGATCGTGATCGGCGCGCTGGTGCCGGCAGCCATCATGGCCATCGGCGGCGCGAACCTCTTTGCCAGCAATATCTTCCGGCAATTCTCGGCCCAGCGTGACGCGGTCGAAACACGGACCGCGAAAATGCTCACGCTGGTCATCTGTTTGGTCTCACTGCTGTTCGTAATCTTCATCAAACCACAGTACGCGATCGGTTTCCAGTTCCTCGGGGGCGCCTGGATTCTGCAAACGTTCCCGGCGTTCGTGCTCGGCCTTTATACCCGTTGGTTCAATCCCAAAGCACTGCTTTTGGGTTGGATCGTCGGTATCGCAGCCGGCACCTATATGGCCGTGCAGACCAACTTCACGGCAGCCTTCCCGTTGCATCTCTTCGGCGGACCACTGGTGGGTTATGGCCCGTTCTACGCGCTCATCCTCAACCTGATCGTCTCGATCATTGCAACGCCGCTGTTTAATACAGCATCAAGCATGCGTGGAGCCGACGGAACCAGTACCGCGGATTACGCGTAGACGTCGATATTCTGCCCGACGCCGATCGCGCGAAAGTAGCGAACGACGTCGGGCGGATCTTGCGGCAGACGCACGGGACCAAGGCCCTTGCGCGAGCCGACGGTACGCAGGACCTGACGATATTGATCCAGCGCCCAAGCGACCGAGATCGTCACCGCATTTAAGGCCATTTGCCCTCGGATTCGGCCGCTGCAGCAAACGTCCTTGACGCTCGGGGGCTCGGCGTGTCATACTGCGTCGTCCCCCTCCGCGCGATCTTTCGGTGTATGCGATCGAATTGCGCACACCTGAAAGACGTTTACAATCATTTCAAATTTTGACCAGCTCGGCTTGCAGCCTGAGCTTTTGCGCGCCGTGCGCGACCTCCATTTCACCGAGCCTACCCCGATCCAAGTGCTGGCGATTCCGCCGGCGCTCGAAGGCCGCGACGTTCTCGCCAGCGCCCAGACCGGCAGCGGCAAGTCGGCCGCCTTTGGTTTACCGATCCTTAGCGGATTGATCGACCGCCCGCGCGGCAAAACGCAGGCCTTGATTCTCGTTCCGACCCGCGAACTCGCCGAGCAAGTCGCCGAGCATCTCAGCGCGCTTGCCCGTCACACGAATCTTCGCGTGGAGGCGGTCTACGGCGGTGTCGGCTTCGGCCGTCAGATTGCCGCTTTTAAGCGCGGTGCAGAGATCATCGTGGCGACACCCGGACGTCTGATGGATCACATGCGCAGCGGCAACGCGCGTTTTGGAAACATCACCACCGTCGTGCTCGACGAAGCAGACCGCATGCTGGACATGGGCTTTCTGCCGTCGGTCCGGCGCATTCTCGAAAAACTTCCGGCCAAGCGTCAGACGCTCTTCTTCTCCGCGACGTTGCCCCCGGCGATTTCGGCGCTGGTGCGCGACATGCTCGACAACCCCGTGCGCGTCGAGCTCGCGGCCGAGAACACCCCCATCGAGTTGCTCACACAGCGCATCTACGCCGTGCCGCAGGAACATAAGACGGAGTTGTTTCTCGAACTGCTCAAGGACAATAACATCTTCACCGCGATCGCGTTTACGCGCACCAAGCATCGCGCCGACCGCCTCGCTGCGGCGCTCGCTAAGAGCAACATCCACTCCGAAGTGATTCACGGCAATCGCACGCAAGCGCAACGGACTCGTGCGCTCGACATGCTCAAGAAGGGCCAGTGCCGCGTGCTGGTCGCGACCGACATCGTTGCGCGCGGCATCGACGTCGCCAAGCTCGGACACGTGGTGAACTATGACGTGCCGCTCGTCCCCGAGGATTACGTGCACCGCATCGGCCGGACCGCACGAGCCAAAGCCGCCGGTGACGCGATCACCTTCGTCGCTTCTGACGAAGAGCCGTTGATCCGCAAGATCGAGTACTTGATCGGCCGGACCCTCGAACGCGAAGTCAACCCGCTCTTCCCCGACGTTCCGGCCGTCGCTCCCAAGCCGCGTGTCGTTTACCAATCGCGGCGCCGCCGCCGCTAAGGTTTAGGAGCCTCCACCGCTCGGACCAAAACGTTCCGTTTTGATTTGCTGTGCGTCATGACCGGCCGCGATCAACAGATTCGCGGCCGTTTCTACAAACGGCGTGGGTCCGCACACGTAACACAGCGGCTTTCGCTCCGGCGCGAAGACTGCTGCCCCGACGATTTGCGCGTCGATCCGCCGTGGCGGGGCCGGCCAGCCCTGCGGTGCGCTCCGCGTGTAGGCGTAGGTGATGCTGAGATCCGCGTCATGCTCTGCGCGTGCTTGCAATTCGTCCGCGTAAATAATCGACTCCGGCGAGCGCACCGAATAGAGTAAACGAAACGGCGCTTTGCTGCTTGCCTTCGCGCGCGTGCGAATCATCGCCATCAGCGGAACGATGCCCGACCCACCGGCAACCAATTGCACGGCCTCGGTTTGCGCAGGCTGCCAAACGAACCATCCGCCGATCGGTCCGCGAATCTCGAGCGGGTCACCGGGCGAAACCATTTCGGCAAGATACGGCGAGACTTCACCGTCGGCAAGCTCTTCGATCGTCAGCTCGAGACGATTCCCCGCGGACGCATTGGCAATTGAGTACGACCGCACCGCGCTGTAACCATCGGGTGCGGTGAGACGCACGTCCACGTGCTGACCCGCCTCGTGCCCCAGCCAGCCCGGCACGTCGAGCGCCAGCGTGTGCGCGGTTGCGGATTCGCGGTGACGTTCGACCAGCGTGCCGATGCGCCAGACTAATCCCCCGTGTATCGCTGTTCCCGCCATGGGTCGCCGTACATATTATAGCCAAGCTGCTCCCAAAAGCCGGGCTGGTCTTGCGCCATCAACGTGAGTCCGTTCACCCACTTCGCACTCTTCCAAAAATACAGATGCGGCACGAGTAAGCGCGCCGGCCCTCCGTGCTCCGGCTCGAGCTCCGCTCCGCCGTAGCGAAACGCGACCCACGCTTTCCCGTCGCGCAAATCGGCCAGCGGAACGTTCGTGGTATAGCCGCCGTACGAATGCGCCATCGCATATTTCGCGGCGCTTTGCACGCCCTCGAGCAGCGTGTCGATCGCCACGCCCTCCCACGCGGTATCGAATTTCGACCAGCGCGTCACGCAATGGATGTCCGTCGTGATCGGAGTGCTCGGTAGCGCGCGAAATGCAGTCCAATTCCAGCGCCGTACTTCACCGGTCTCGGTCGTGAGCGTAAATTCCCAGCGATCGAGCGGAATGCTCGGCGTCGGGGTGGCCGAGAGGACGGGGAAATCGTGGGTAAGGTACTGGCCGGGAGGGAGCTTCGTGCCGCCTTGCGGGCGGTGGCCGGTAAAACCGCGCGAGACGATTTTCTCTTCGCTCATACCCCGCGGTGATTGGCCGCGATTAGCGCCCGCTCTTTTACGCGAGCCGTTCAATTTTTGGAGGCACCCAACCGCCGCTCAAGAGCCGGTCGTCGGGCCAGAAAACGTGGAATACGACCGCGAACGGTTCGTCGGCCGAGGTGAGGTGAAACGCCTGGGCGCCGCAATCCGCAACAGCCATGACGCTTGGCCACACCTGCGCTCGTAGCGGCCGGCCACCAACCAACCACGGCCCGCGCGCCGGCGGCTCGTCGTGCCGTTCAATGGTGAGGCCGTAGGGGATCCCAGGTTCGAGCGGCCGTCCCGAGCCGTCGCGATCGCTGACCAGTCGCAGATAATCCAGCTGCGACTCGGCGTGCAAACGCACACGCGCGACGGCTGCGCGCCGCAAATAGTGCGACGGACTCGACGGCTCCGACGTTCGGTCGGTTCGCCAGTCGTCAGACGCTGTTCGCTGCTCATCGTACGATTGGATGCGGTGTTGCGCGAGTTGCGCACCTTCGTCAACCGCCGCTCGATCGGCGCAGCTCTTCGGCCATTCGAGTTCCGGGTGGATCAGTGCGAGCTCAGCAAAAAACTCCGAACCGCTCATCGCCTCGACCGCTGCAACGACATGGCGTTGCGTCGGAGCACTTCCCTCGACTGCCGTGGTGCGGCGCCCACGGAGAAATTCACTCAATGGCACGATGTCGATTTCGTGTAACAGCGCTGCCGCCGAGTCGAGTTCCGGTTCGCTGAAAGCAGCAACGCGCACGAGCAAACTAACGAGGTTCGTCGCGGCTTCGATGCGCGAAAGCTCGGGCGGGATCGCGCCTGCATCGCCATTAGGCCCGATGACCGCAACCGCGCAGCTTGCACTGCCCGTGACGCGTGTCCCGAGCGGCGCAATGAGCTGTGTCCAGGCATCGAAGAGCGAGGCCGTGCAATATCGGCTCGACCGCGGCAGCGCGATCACGACGGGCTCGCGTCGCAAGTCCAACCATGCAATCGCCGACACGACGCGTCCGTTCATTCCAACCGAACGTTCCAACTCGGTGTCAGGGTGAGCAAGGAAGCGAATCTCGTTGCGCATCACGTCGGCCCGCGAAGCCACGTGATTAAGCATCAGAGGATACCCGACGACGTAGCAATCGGTTACCGCGTTCCTTCGCGCTTTGTCCATTACTCACACTACCAGCCAACCAGCAACGTACTTCGACTATAGGCTGAGAATGCAAAAAAGCGCGCGTTCATTCTAGGAATCGCTCGCCTTCTCAGGAACTTCTCAATCAATTCAAAATCCCGGGGCATCCTTTTGCAATGAAGACGCCGTCATCGAAATCGCCGAGGCACGCCGGACTGCCCATTCACTCGGTCTCGCACCTCACCAATCTTTCGGTTGACACGATTCGCGCGTGGGAAAAGCGCTACGGCGCAGTACGGCCTGCGCGCGCCGCCGGTGGCCAGCGACTCTTCACTCCCGAGGACATCGCGCGTCTCGTCTTGCTCAAAGCCGCAGTTGAAGCCGGCGAGTCGATCTCTCATCTTGCGGCGCTCGGTGACCCCGAACTGCGGCGCGTGGTTGGTGAAGACCATCGTAGCGGCGACAGCGACGACGCTGCGATCGGCAAACTTTTGAAGCGTACCCGCGCGATGGACGCGCGGATGCTGGCGCACGATTTGTGCGCCGTTGCGCTACAGCGTTCGGCCATCGAGTTTGCTGACGACATCGTCGCGCCGGTCATGGCCGAGATCGCGCTTACGTCACGGAGCGCCGACGAAGCGACCTCGCAACATTTGCTTTTGTGCGAGACGTTGCGCTTCGTCTCGGTGACGCTCTTTGCAAAATACGAGCAACCCTCTGCGACGGCGGCGATGCTGTTCGTCACCTTGCCCGGCGAAAGGCACGCGATTCCACCGCTCCTCGCCGCTCTCGTGGCGAGTGAACTCGGCTATCAAGGAATCTTTGCCGGTACGGAGATTCCGCCGCGACAAATCGTTGCGCTCGCGACGTCCTTGCATGTTGTCGGACTCGGCATCTTTGCCGGAGTCGAGAGCCACGACGCGTCTCGCCTCGTAGGCGAGGTCGCAACGGCATTGCCGTTGATCCCGCTCTTCGTGGGTGGCGCCGGGCTGCGCAGGACGAACGCATTTCACTCAACGCAATCGCTGCGTGAATTTGCCGCCACCCTGTTACGCGGACGGCGAATCCTCGACGCCAAGCGCGCCGCGGCCAACGCCTAAGTTACGGCGGGCAGCCTTGGAGCTGCCACTGCTTGAACGTCTCGCACATCTGATCTGACCAGCGCGGCTCGCCCGAGCTCGGAGGCGGCATGCTGCCGGCGCTGACGGTCGCGTAGATCGCGGCCGCGTGCTTTTTGACGTCGGCAGCGCTCGAGAGATCGAAGCCCGCGGGCTTCATATGTGCCACGTCCATGTCGGTGAACATGGGCCGAATATCCCGGGCAAAACTCAACGAGGGTGGGGCATTCATGAGCTCATCCTCCGGACTCGAAATGCAACGCTAATGCGTGGTCCGACTTCACCGCGTGTCTTTGGAATCCCGTGATCGTAGGTGTGCTGCGTCTGGTAGGACATCAGCAGCAAGCTTCCGGGTTCGAGGTCGAGGTCGAGCACCCGGCGCGGTAGCGACTTGCTACGAATGGTCATGCGCCGCATTGCACCCAGCGAAACCAGCGCGATTGGTTCGCCCGCGACCAGCTCGGGCAAGCGATCGTTGTGCGGCGCGACACTATCGCGGCCGTCGCGATAGAGGTTGAGCCCAATGCTCGTGAAATGCGCGCCGGTCAGGCCCTCGACGATCGGCAGCATCTCGACGAGGGGCACCGCGAGTTCGTCATCGATGCGCGTGGATGCGACCAGTCGCGGGACGTCCACCTCGCGCTCGTACATCATGCGCCGCTCGCTGCGCCAGGGGATCGAGTTGAACAGTTGCTCGAAAGCTCGCGACGATTGCTCGGCGGTCAGCGCCGCAGGATAATAGACGATCGATCCGCTGGAGTCGTCGAGGACGACCCGAGCATCTGCTTGGAAGAAGCCGAGCTGCTGCGACACACCGTCTTCAACACGTATTCGATCGAGATCGTTCCCTTAGAGCGGCAGGACCACGCTGACTTGCGAACGCGGCCGGGGCAAGATGCGAATCACGCCGCCGAGCCGCTCGATGATCTCGAAGCCCCGTCCGCGCAGCGATTCAGGGTCGCGCTGACGCGGGCGCGCGATGTCCTTACCCGAATCCGAGACCTCGAGGACCAGCGAGTCGCCTTGCGAGCGCAACTGAATATCGACCGGGATACGGCCGTGTTCGCACGCATTTGCAATCAGCTCGCCAAAAATCATGACGGCCGTTTCGATATCTGCCTGACTGCGGCCATCGTCGCGCAAGACCTGCGCGAATGCATGCCGTGAATTCGCGACGGTGCCCGCGTCCGCTCGTGCAATTCGCCACCTCCACTGCTGGGTCATGAGTCAGTTGGAACCGTTAGCATCGGCGGCGCAGACGCGAGGAAGGTGCGCAGGTTGCGGCCGAGGATCGGGCGCGCACGAACCACGGCCTGTTCCGTTCCTCCATCGGTGCTACTTTCCCGGAAACGCACGGTGAGAATCGCAACGTCGTCGAGAGGAGGCTCTTTGCCGAAGATTTCATGCATGAGCGCGTCAGCCGGATCGCCGGTATCGGCGGGCATCGCGCGCAGCGCGTCAAGCAAGCGACGTTCACCTTCGTCCCAATTTCGACCGTACTCGATGAGACCGTCGGTATAGAGCGCAAGCAGCGATCCCGGCAGTATCAAGCCGGAAGCGACGGTATAAGCGGGTTGATAGAGAGCGCCGAGTGGCGGCCCGGTGGCTCCGATCGTTTCGATCGTGCCGTCCGGCAGGCGAATGAGCGCGGGCGGATGACCGGCGTTCGCCAGACGAATCACGCCGCATGCAAGGTCGATTACGCCACAGATTGCCGTGACGATCGTCCCATCTTGCATGAGTAAAATTTCGTTGGCACGCGAGAGCACGGCAGCCGGATCGCTCTCGTCGATTCCGACCGAGAGCAGGGCCTGACGCACTCGGCTCATGACGACCGCCGCTTCGATGCCGTGTCCGGCAACGTCACCGATTGAGAAGAGAATCCGATCCTCGCTCAATTCGAAGGCATCGTACCAATCGCCGCCGACGCGCGATTCGCGCCCGGCCGGAATGTAGACGGCGTGCAGCTCGGCTCGCGCGACATCCGGCAGGCTCTTTTGCAAAAACGCTTCTTGGAGTGCATCGGCAATCCGTTTTTCCTCGAGGTACGCTTGCCGCTGCAGTTCGACCTCGAAGGCAAGACGCCGTTGTGAGGCCGAGAGCCACGTTAGTAACCCGGCGAGTACAACGCCGAGGACGATCGCCCCGATCAGCGTCTCGGTCACTGTTCGCGCGGTTGAGGCCTCAGCGATATCGGCGGCCGCGTCGAGTTCGTTGGACATAATCACGTCGGTTGCGCGGAATTGGTCGACCAGACGCTTTCCCTCGACCTGCGTCGAGATGAGTTCAGCACTTCGGGGATTTCGAATGAGCGCGGCAGCGACTGCGCGCAACCATTGCTGGTTCACATCGACTTCGTCCCGCAGCGGCGCCTGGTCAACCCCGAGACGCGCGAGGCGTTGGCCGAGCTGCGTCGAGGTCGGAGCAAATGTACGCAGCGCTGCCGTGTACGGCGCTAGGAATACGGGCATTCGGGTGTCCGTGTAGCCGCGAACGCCCGTCTCTTCGTCGATTTGGAATCGCAACAGGCGCGCGCGGTCGACCTGCGCCACGCGCAACTCACGCTGAAACGTCAGATTCCGCTCGACGGCGTTCCGAATCGAGAACGCGGCGAAGATGAAAACGAGGAGCACGGCAACCGCGGACAAGTACCCTAGCGCCGGGCCGAGCCGCTCGGGCCTGATCACGACGACGCCTTTGCCTCGTCCAGCGTGGCCGCTACGGAAAGAACGCCGTCGAGCCCCGCCGCCTCGAACAGACGACGAACAGCGGGGCTAGCCACAACCCACACTCGCGCTCGTCCCGACCGATCCCGTCCGCGCTGCACGTACAAAATCTCGGCTAGCGCGCTCGAATCCATGTAGGTCACGGCCGAGAGATCAACGATCGCCGCCTGTGCGTCGGAGAGCGGCGCAAGCTTCGTCCGCAGCTCCTCACGGGTCGTGAAGTCGATCTCTCCCGAGAACCCGGCAATCTGGAATCGTTCATCGTTCACGCACGGGTCAATTACCGCTACGACCGGAATCCCCTCGAAAGTCAAGCTCCGGTTTTGGGACGGGCGCGAGGGCCTCGGCGTCCCAGCCGCGCAAGCCAAGGCACTCGGCACCGGCATTGCGAAGTCGCAGTGGCTCATGTCACAACTACGATACGGCGACCACGTCGTCATAGAAAACCTCGGCGTTCGAGGTGAAGTCATCGAAGTCGATACGCGCTCCGTCGTCGTTCGCTACAAGAAGGCCGACGGCGAACTGATCGAGCACCGCTTTCGGCCCGAAGACCTTACCTACGTGCCCAAGCCGCACGCGGAATAGCCCGAAAGCGGTTAGGACTTTTTCGCCCGGGGCACAAGGGGCGAATGGCCATAATCGACACGTTCAAACCCAGCCGTGCCGCGAACACCTAACGTCCAAAAAGGTAGCGGCACCGCCGCCCTTAGCGCTCAAGAAGTCCGCGAAGCCGATCGGCGCACGAACCCGCGCGCGGCCATCGTTTTCGAAACGGTTCGGCGCGAAGGCCAGCAAGAACTCGAGCGTCCGACCGTGTCGCTGGTATTCTCAGGCTTGGCGGCAGGTCTTTCGATGGGCTTTTCGCTCGTCGCTACGGGCGTCATTCAATCGGCACTCCCTGCCAATGCAGCGTGGACACCACTGGTAGCAAATCTTGGCTACACGCTCGGCTTTTTAATCGTCGTCATGGGGCGCCAACAGCTCTTCACCGAGAACACGGTGACGGCGATTATCCCGCTACTGGACAGCCGTAGAAAATGGAGCACGCTTCGAACTGTCGCGCGGATGTGGGCAATCGTGCTAACGACCAACCTCGTCGGTGCCGCAATCTTCGCGCTGCTCGTCGCGCACACCAACAGTTTTTCACCGGGGATCAAGGCGGCATTTTTGGAACTCGGGACGACGACGCTCTCCTACGGCTTTGGAACAACCCTCGTAAAGGGAATCTTCGCTGGTTGGCTCATCGCGCTGATGGTTTGGCTATTACCGGCCGCCGAGCACTCACGGCCCGCGATCGTGATGATCATCACATATATCGTCGGTGCGGCGGGCCTCTCTCATGTCATCGCGGGATCCGTGGAAGGCTTGTACGCGGTCTTCGAAGGCGCCGTGCCGTTCTCCCAATATGCCGTCGATTTTCTCTTGCCCGTGTTCATCGGCAATGCCCTGGGCGGGGTCTTGCTCGTGTCGATTCTCAACTACGCGCAGGTTGCGCAGGAGGGTACCGACTCTCAATCGAGCTAGCGATCCGGCTTATAACCCGATCTGCGTCAGGTCGAAGACGATCCGCTGCGTCGTCGGGTTGTCCCACCAGTTCGCGATCGTTGCCTCGAGCTCGCGGACCGATCGAAGCGCGCGTACGTGCTGCTCGAGGGTGTCGCGGCTGGGCGACGGCTTTGCAAGCTCGCCCTGCAGCCGATCGATCGACGCGCGCGCGCCGTGCGACGGCGGGAGCGCGCCGCGCAGCGCTTCAGCCGGAAATGACGCGAGCAGCTCTTGGTTTGCGACCATTCCCGTCGCATCAGCGGCTTCGACCTCTTTACGGATATCGTCGTTCTTGTCCATGCAAACTCGCTACAAGCTTTCCGTCCGATCACCTCTTAGCCGCCCGCCGAAAGCAGCAGCTCCCTAATCGCCACCCTTCACACTCGACGAAGCAGGCGCCCTTCGGGTGAAGGCGCGAACGCCCGGCACGATGACGCTCTTGCGCCACCGGCCGGTCGTAACGTTTTTAGGCCTGTGCGTTGCCCTCGGGCTTATCGCTACCTTTCTCTGGCCGACACTGCGTGCGCCTTGGACGGGCGACGATACGTTCAACAACTATCTCGACGGCTGGATGCAGTACGAACACCTGACTGCGGCGCAGGCGTTCGACCGCCTCTTCGAGATGGAAAACTTGCGACGCGGCCACTTTTATCCGATCTTCTCGCTCTTACTATTCAGTGAGTTCCATTTCATTCATAGCGTCGTGTTGATGAAGGTCCTCGTACTCGTAGCGATTGCCGTAAACGCGCTCACGCTCTATGTACTGCTGTGAATTGCGGCTCCCCGCCTTGCGTTACTGTCGGTTGCGCTCCTGCCCGCGACCTGGCAGCTGCGAGCGTTCCACGACCCGATTTTACACTTCGCGCTGCATATGCAGCTCGCGCTCGAGTTCGTCTTGCTGAGCTTCATTGGACTTGCCGCCTTTATCGGGAATGGGAAACGGCGGTACGTGATCCTCGCATCGGTCGCGTATGCGTGCGCATGTCTCACATACGAGCCGACCTATGCGTACGCTCCGATCCTCATCGCGGTGGCCGCAGTCCTCATAAAACAACCCGTTGCGCGAGCGATCGCAGTTGCCGGACTGTCCGTACCGCTGGTCGCGTTCGCCGCCGCCGCCGATATTATAAAACGTGGAGCCGCGCGTGCCGAAGGCCTGCGGCCCATCCGTGTAAATCTCTCCGCCAAGCGTCAAATGTTGGCCGAATTCACGCTGCAACAGCCAACCGGCAAAGCCGTAGTTCGCCATACCGGGTGCGTTGTTGAAAGCGACTCCGCCCCCGCCGTAACTCGTCCATGGCCCCCAACTCTTCTGTATCCAAAGCGGTAGACGGTACCAAGTACGCCCGTTGCCGAGGCCATTTGCTGCATCGCCCGTGGCAATTTCAGCCATCGGAAAAATCCCGATCTGCGGACGCGTCGCCGTTTCTTGCACGAATCGATATTTTACGCCGAATTCGGTATCGCCGATGTCCCGAGGTCGTCTGCAAACCGGGCGCGCTGCTGAACGCATAGGGAATGACGATGTGGACCTGAAGATTGGGTAACGCGCCGATGTTGTATTCGATCGCCGGCGCGTTGATGGACGTTGCCCCGGCGCTCTTGTCTGTCGTGCCGAACGTATAGAATTCGAAATGGTGGTAATCGACGGGTTCAGGATCGTCGGTTAGGGAACGGAGGGCCGGCGAGCGCACGGCCCGTTAGGACCGCAACCAAGACTGGCAGTAAGGCGGTTCGGCGAAAAGTCACGCCGGATAGGGGGGTGCCGGGGTCCTCATAGAATCCTGCCTATATAGATGACGGTCGATGCACGCGCTTGCGCGGCAGTCGATCCCGTTCGAAGGAGGCACCATGTCCGTTTCACGACGGGGCTTTCTCACTGCCGGCGGTGCGATCGCGGTTGCAACCGGTTCCCATCTCCCGGTAGGCGCCGCCGAGGCGCGCGAGCCTCACGTTCCGGTCGGCAAGGCAAAACACTTTGTCGTCGGCAAGCCAGTCTCGTTCAACTATCCGGACGCGCAGGCGCCGGCACTCGCCATACGCATGTCGTCTGCTGTTCCGAACGGCGTCGGCCCGCATGGCGACATCATCGCTTATAGTCAGTTGTGCGTCCACAAAGGATGCCCCGTCGGATACAACCCGCACGAAGAGATCTGTCGTCTGTCCGTGCCATTGGAGTTCCTACGACCCGGCAAAGGAAGGCGTCATGATCGTCGGCCACGCGACCACGGATCTTCCGAGGATCGAGCTGACGTATGATCCGGCGACCGACGAAATCACAGCGGTCGGTGTGCACGGACTGATTTATGGGCGCTCCTCAAACGTTCGCGGAAAGGACACGGTGTTGTAATGGCAACGCAGGAGGTTTCGATCCCGGTTCCGCCCCGCGACGCGCAGCAATTCCAAACCGGGTGTAAATACTGCATCGTCGCGTGCGGGTATCGCGTCTACAAATGGCCTGTCGGCAGAAATGGCGGCGCCGCGCCGTCGCAAAACGCCTTCGGCATCGACCTTTCGCAACCGAATACGGCGCAGTGGATCTCGCCGTCCATGTTCAATGTAATCGAGGAAAACGGCCGCAAGTACAACGTCGCGATCATTCCGGATAATAACTGCGTGGTCAACAGCGGTCTCAATTCGGTCCGCGGCGGCACAATGGGTCTGACGGTCTATCGCAAAGAGGGTCCCACTTCGGCACGTCTGCAGCATCCGCTCGTGTGGGCGCATGGCCAGCAGGAGGCATCGTGGGACGACGCAGTCGAGATCGTCGCACGCGTCACCCATCAGCTCCTGGCAAAAGACGGGCCCGACTCGATCGGCGTTAAGTTTTCCGACCACGGCGGTCAAGGCGGCGGTTACGAGTTCACCTGGTCGACTGGGAAGTTCTTCTATCAAAGCGTCAAGACCACGATGGCTACGGTCCACAATCGTCCGACCGTGTTCGGTGAACCGATGGCTTCGCGCGACATGGGAATTCCTGAGCTCAACATTGCTTACGAGGACGGCGAGATCGCCGACACTATCGTCATCTTTGGTGCCGATCCGTATTCCGACCAGACAAATTATTATCTGAATCACATGGTTCCAAATCTTCAGGGCCTTACCACTGCCAAGAAGAAGCACAACTACCCCGGAAAGCCGCTTCCGTCGAGCCGCATGATTGTCGTTGATCCGCGGCGCACCGTTACGGTTACTACCGCGCGCGCCGCAGGCGGCGCCGACAACGTCCTTCATTTGCAAGTCGACCCTGGTAAGGACGTCGTGCTAATGAATGCGATCGCGCGCGTGATACTCGAGCATGGTTGGGAGAACGACGAGTTCATTCGCGATCACGTCGAGGCTGACAGCGTTGCGCCATACAAGGCGGCCGTCGGCGCAGACCGCCCGCTCGCCGAAGTTCTAAGCGAGGCGTCGCGAGAAGCCGGCGTGCCAGCGTCCCAAATCGTTCAAGCTGCAGAGTGGATCGCGAAGCCACTTGCAGGCGGACATCGCCCTGCAACGTTGTTTCATTACGAAAAGGGGGCGATTTGGAGCATCAAAAACTATCCCGTGGTCGCGTCATACGTTGACCTTGCGGTGTTGACTGGGAATTTGGGTAAACCCGGAACGGGATGCTCGAGACTCGGCGGCCATCAAGAGGGCTACGCGCGCCCGGATTATCCTGGGAAGCGCCCTGGTGTCTATGTCGAGAAGTTGCTCGCGCAAGGGCAGGGCCCGAAACTTTGGTGGTTTATCGGCTGCAACCCGATTCAAACCGCACCTGACTCCTCGTCGATCGCAAAGTTCATGAGCGATCGAGGCGCCCCGGTGAAAGAAGCCATGAATGCGGGTGGTTCCGTCAACGATCGCGTGCAGCGCATTCTCGACGCCGTCGACAAAGGCGGTCTCTTCATCGTCGGTCAAGACATTTATCCGACCCAAGCGATCGAGGCGGCGCATGTCGTCTTACCGGCGGCTACGCAATTCGAGCTCAACATGACGTCGATCAACGGCGAGCGCAGGATGCGACTCTATCAGAAGTTCATGGATCCGCCAGGCGAAGCGAAGCCCGATTGGGAGATCATGGCGTTGGTTGCCAAACGGATTGAAGCGCTCTTTGGGGCCGACGGAAACAAAGAGCTGGCGGACCGCTTCTCTGGTTACGATTGGAAGACCGATGCCGACGTCTTCGCCGACGCGGCGCAAGCGGCAGCCGCAGGGCGGCAGGGCGAAGCCGTTTCGACGCTACCAGAAAATTCAAAAACGACCTTTGACCCCGAAGACGTTGCGTTTTTGGATCATCAGTTCATCTTGAGCAAAGGGATCAACGGCATTCAAGTGCCTGTCAATACGAAGAACGGCAAGCGTGTGGGCACCGTGCGTCTATTCGAGGACGGGAAATTCAACCGTCCGAGCGGACGAGCTGCGTTCATTCCGGCAAAGCAGCCGGCTCTTCCGGCTGAGGTCGCCGCGCAGAAAGCGAAATACCGCTACCTTATTAACAATGGGCGCTTCGACGCGATGTGGCAGACAGGGTACGAGACGTGGCGAAAACCGGTCATCGCCGATCGATGGGGCCGCAACGCGAACTCGTTTCTCCAAATACACCCAGAAGATGCGCACGCACTGCATCTCGCCAGCGGCGACATCGCTCGAATTCATAACGACTATGCCACCGTCACGGCCGTGGCGTACGTGACCGATCAAGTCAAGCCGGGTGCACCATTTCTCATGTTCGCTCAGCCAAAGGGCACCGCAGATTTCCTCGTGACGCCGGCTATCGATGCCCAGACCAACATCCCCTACTACAAGGGGACCTACGCGGACATCGAGCGCGTTACCGGCCCATCAGAGGCGCTACGCAAGGTGACCTTCAAACCGATGGATATCGTAACGACCTGATCAGCTAAGAATTTTCTTCGCTAGGCGCCGCCGCCTGAGTCGAGGAGGCCGTGTCCCTAGCCTTCATCGATGCTCATCAATATTGACACGTATCAATGTAATCCCTAGAATCGATGTATGTCAATGCAGCGCCGCGGAGTTGCGAGCGACCTAACGGATCAGGTCGCGCTACTCAAGGCGATCGCGGACCCCTATCGGCTGCGTATCCTCGGCACGCTTGCACGCGCGACCGATGAAGTTTGCGTGTGCGATTTCACGGAAGATCTTCCACTCAATCAGCCCACTGTATCGCACCATCTACGAATTCTACGTGAGGCGCGATTGGTTACGTGTGAGCGGCGGGGAACGTGGGTTTATTACCGCTTGGCCGATGACGCGCCAAAACGAATCGAAGCCGCGACAATCGGGATCCTTGAACCGGCGTCGCGCGTATGATCTACGCCATCGTCGCTATTGTCTGGAAAGCAACAGCATGAAAACACATTTGAATCTCGCCACAACGGACCTCGATAAGAGCGTTTCTTTCTACTCCACGCTCCTCGACGCTGAGCCGTCAAAAGTCCTGAACGACTACGCTCTCTTTATCACGAAGGAACCCGGACTCGAATTGGCGCTTGATTTGCGTGGTGATGTTCAGCCATCTAACGACGCGCACTACGGGATTTACGTCGAGAACGACGATGACGTCGAACGAGCAATCGATCGTCTTACCTTGGCGGGCCTGGCTTCTTCCGTCGAGCGCGAGGAAACCCGTTGCTACGCGAATCAAACGAAGGTCTGGGCGATCGATCCGGATGGGCGCCGTTGGGAGATTTATACGGTCCACGAGGATACGGAAGAGCGCGACGACGTGGACACGACCTCCTGCACTTCGGGCGGCGACGAGAGCACCTGCTGCGTGACATCATGAGAACCGTGCTTTTCGTGTGCGTTCAGAACAGCGCTCGCAGTCAAATGGCTGCCGCCGTTCTTAGAGACGCCTGCTCACGATGCTTTAACGCTGAAAGCGCCGGCATCGAGCCGGGCGATCTTAATCCCCTCGCTGTTGCATCGATGCGCGAGCTTGGAATCGATATCTCGCAGAACGCGGCGCAGAATGTTTTCGATCTGTTCAAGGAGGGACGGCTGTATTCGTTCGTTATCACCGTGTGTGACCAGGTGAGGGCCGAGCGGTGCCCGATATTTCCCGGAATTTCCAAGCGACTTCACTGGAGCATACCAGACCCTGCTGCACTCGATGGATTGTGGGAGCATCGCCTCTCGGCAATACGTGAGATCCGCGACTCGATTGCCGAAAACATCGAGGAGTTCTGTCAAACCGAATGCCCGAAATACGCCGTCGAGCGTCAAGCCGTTCTGGCACGACGACGCGTGGACGTGCGACATCTCTTGGCGCACCACTGATCTAGTCGACTCAGCAACATGTCACGTACGATCCGCGCGCGCACCAGCTGGACGTCGTACGATTCATCGGGGATGAAAGCGACTGGCAGGCGCCACTCGCTGAGCCTTCCCCGCGGCAGATCAATCCGTGAATCTGCGGTGAAACCTTCTTCCGCAATGAAGATAATCTCCCGATAGCGCTGCTCCAGATCCACGACCCGAAGAACCATCAGCTCTCTTATGTCGAGGTTCAGTTCGAGGAGCATCCGGACCGCGAGGGGATGCAAGACCCGCGAAGGCTCGGGTGCGCATAACCTTATTCGTTCCTCGCAAAGCGCCGTGGACAGCAGTGCGGCAAGGTGCCCAGTCGCGCTCTGCCGGAAGACCAAGAGCGTTTCCTCGCGCGTAAACATCTAGCCAAAACGCCCGGTGATATAATCTTCGGTTCGCGGGTCTTTGGGTTTCCTAAAAATGTTGCTCGTCTCATCGAACTCGATGAGCCGCCCCACGCCCGACTCACCCGCGAGCATAAAAGCTGCGTACGAGGACACCCGTGCCGCCTGCTGCATGTTGTGTGTCACGACGACGATTGTGTACTCTCGCGCGAGGTCCATCATCAGTTCCTCGATGCTCGTCGTTGCGATCGGATCGAGCGCTGACGTCGGTTCGTCCATGAGGAGCACTTCGGGTCGCACGGCTAGCGCTCGCGCAATACACAGCCGCTGCTGTTGGCCGCCGGAGAGATCGAGCGCCGGCCGATCCAGTCGGTCCTTGACTTGGTCCCAAAGCCCGGTCCGATGCGGCACGCTCTCGCCGATCGCGCGTCGCTCCTTCGAGTCCATGTGATCGGAAAGACCGGCTGTCGCATTTCCGATGATTGAGAACGTGGGGAACGGGTTCGCGCGCTGAAACACCATTCCAACGCGCTGACGCAGCTCGATCGGTTTTATGTCAGAACTGTAGACATCCTCGCTGTCGAGCAGCACTTTGCCGCCCACCCGCGCGCCAGGTATTAATTCGTGGACCCTGTTCAAACAGCGTAGCAGGGTGGTCTTCCCGCAGCCGCTCGGTCCCATGAGAGCGGTGACGGACTGGGCGGGAAACTCGAGATTGATATCGTCTATGGCCAGACGCTTACCATAGTAGGCGTGTAGACCGCGCACACTGAGCGAGCGAGTCGCCGTCTGCATCAGCGCCGGCCTCTCGGGGCAAGCACCGCGCGGGCAAGCAAGTTAAGTGCAAACACTGCGAAGATCAGGATGAGCGCTCCGCCCCACGCCTGCCGATGCCAGCTATCGTAGGGGGATATCGCGTAGGTAAAGACCTGGAGCGAGAGCTCAGCCATTGGGTTCGTCGGGTTCAATTCCCAAAATTGGCTTCCAAACGCGGTGAAAAGTAGAGGCGCCGTTTCTCCCGTAATTCTCGCGATTCCGAGCAGTATGCCAGTGATAATTGCCGGTCGAGCTGCCGGAACCACAACATGCATCGTCGCGCGGTACGAAGAGAGTCCCAGCGCTAGCGCACCCTCGCGAATCGTGGTCGGCACCGAAGCGATCGCTCCTTCAGCTGTCCGAATGATGATTGGCAGCATTAGGATCGCGAAGGCGAAGGACGCAGACACTGCCGAAAAGTGGTGGAACGGCGCGACGAGGATAGTATACGCGAACAGACCGATTGCAATACTCGGAAGTCCGGAAAGCACGTCGGCTAGAAAGCGAACCGTCTCGGCGAGAGCCCCTCGTGCGAACAAGGCGAGAAAAATTCCGCAGAGCACGCCTACCGGGGTCGCGATCAAGGTCGCGATTCCGACGATGATCAAGCTTCCGACAATGCCGTTTCCGACGCCGCCGCCGTCGATGCCGACCGGTCTCGGAAGCTGCGTGATAAAGGCCAAGTTGATTGCCTGAAGGCCTTGTAGTGCAACGTAGAACAAGATGAGCAGCATCGCCAGCGCCGCAGCAGAAGCGCAGAAACCGGTCGCAAAGACGCCCAGCGCGCTGAAGACCCGCCGGCTTTGCATGGAGCGAGCGGCACGATCCGGCTGATCAGCCATGCTCAACGCCATCATGTTCACCGCCCTCTGAACACAGTCCACATCATTAGGCGCGCTAGGGCGTTGATGATGAAACTCACTACAAATAGCAGAAGTCCCAGCTCAATGAGCGAGCTTACATAGATATTTGTGGTCGCTTCGGTGAATTCGTTGGCGATCACGCTGGCAAGCGTGTACGATGGCGCGAACAATGACGCAGAAATCTCAGGGCGGTTACCGATGACCATAGTCGCCGCAATCGTTTCGCCGACTGCGCGCCCGAGGGCGAGAATCAGTGCGCCGAAGATTCCGGTGCGGGCCTCTGGGAGAACGATGTTGCGCATTGTTTCCCATCGCGTGCCGCCAAGTGCCATTGACGCTTCGCGCAGGTCTCGGGGAATGGCAGCAATGACATCTCGACTTATTGCCGTCACCGTAGGCAAAATCATTAGCGCGAGAATAATTCCGGCCGTTAGCAGCCCGACACCGGAGATCGGCCCAGTGAAAAGCGGCGACCATCCGAATAGATGCTGCAAGAACGGTCCGATATACACTCGCATAAGCGGCGCAAGAACGAAGAGGCCCCAGAGGCCGTAGACGACGCTGGGGACGGCAGCGAGGAGCTCGATCGTGAACGACAGCGGGCGCGCGATCGCGGGCGGCGCGAAGTCGGACAGGAAGAGCTGCTGCCAGAATCCCAACGACTCCCGCCAGCACGATCGCAATAAGTGAACTGACGACGGTTCCGTAAATCAGCGGCAGCGCCCCGAACGTCCCGGTAACGGGATTCCATTGGCTCGTCCAGAGAAATGCGGGCCCAAACGTGCGTATCGATTGCCACGACCCGGCGGTCAGCTGAACGAGAAGCGCAGCCACGAGCAATACGAATGCGCCAGCCGATCCGTAGACAATGCCGAGGAAGAGTCGGTCATTGTTGTGTGCGCGCTGCGCTCGTTTTCGTAATTCGAGTATCATGAAGCCTCGGACTGAAGAGGGGCGGCAATCCGCCCCTCTTATGCTGTTGTGATGGTTTTGCTAAACCGACATTTCACTTAGGGCTTTTCTCGCGGTCGCCTGGACGTTGTCGGGGAGCGGGACGTAATCGAGCGTTGCCGCAATTGCCTGCGCCTGCGCGCCGACGAGCCATTCGAGAACGTCGTGAAGCTGCTTGGCGCGTGCCTTGTCCGGATACTGCCTGTACACCATGACCCACGAGTAGCCCGCGATCGGATACGCGTCGGCGCCATTACGATCGACGATCGAGAAATCGGTAGCGCTAACGTCGGCCTTGGTAGCTGCGGCTGCGCGCACCGTTGCAATCGTGCAATCGAGGTATTTTCCGGCACTGTTTTGGACGACGCCCGTCGTCATGTGGTTTTGAAGGGCGTAGGCCAATTCGACGTATCCAATTGCGCCCGGGCTATTGCTGACCTGGCCGGCGACGCCCTCGTTTCCCTTGCCGCCAACCGAGCTTGCGGCGGGCCATGTCACGCTCTTACCGGTACCAACTTTGCTTTTCCATTCCGGGGAAACGCGGCTGAGAAAGTCCGTGAAAATATACGTTGTGCCCGATCCGTCCGACCGGTGCACCACGATGATCGGAAGATTCGGCAGTTTGAAATTCGGGTTGACTTTGGCGATGCTGGGATCGTTCCAATTCGTCACTTTGCCGATGAAGATCTCGGCGATCAGCTGACGTGTGAAATGTAGTCCGGATGCGATATCGGGAAGATTGTAGGTGATCGCTTCGCCACCGAGAGCGACCGGGATCTGAATGACGGTACCGCTCGCCCTTTTCAGCTCGTCTGCGTTCATCGGAACATCAGATGCGCCGAAGTCGACCGTCTTCTGCGTGAACTGCTCGATACCGCCGCCACTGCCGATCGACTGGTAGTTGACGGTGATATCGGGATGCTGCTGATTGTATTGGTAAAAAGCCTTCGAAAAGAACGGGTAATCGAATGTCGAGCCGGCCCCCGTGAGCTGCGTCGCGGCTAGTGCCGGCGCGGCCAGGGCGACAAGCAATAGCGCAACAAGCCCGCGCCGCAACATAGGCGTTTTCACGTCAAATATCTCTCCAATTAGATTTCGCGTAGTGCAACGAGTGCCGCCGCGGCCGAAATTTAAACAACCGCGGCGGCGTGGTGGTTTACACTCCCACGTGCATACACCGCCATCAATATAGATGGGCGTCGATTAAGGGAGCCTTAATACGATCTTAGGGTTGACGTTTGACCACCGGGAGCGCCATTGGTATGCTGGCGCGAGTGAGAAGTTCGGATTGTCGCCCCTCCCAGCTTGTCAAACGCAGCTATGACAAGCAGGCCGCCCTCTTTAAGGTTCTCGCCGATCCGCATCGGGCGAGGATCCTTGCTGCCATCGCTCAGGCTGGGGACGAGGTCTGCGTGTGCGACCTCACGGCGGGCTTGCCGCTCGAACAGCCGACGGTATCCCATCACTTGCGCGTCTTGCGAACGGCTGGACTTGTCACGAGTGAGCGGCGCGGTACCTGGGTCTACTATCGCCTTGCTCCAGGCGCGAAAGCGCTCCTGGTAGATGCCGTAGCCGCCGTCCTCGATAAGAAATCCAACAGTGCAGCCCCCAAACGCTTGGTAAGTTGACCGCGTGCCCTCGTTAGCAAAGCGAGCCGCCGTCGAAGCGATCGGTACGGCGATACTGCTTGCTGCGGTTGTCGGCTCGGGGATCATGGGCGAACGACTAGCGGACGGCAACATTGCCATCGCGCTGCTCGCGAATTCCATCGCAACCGGCGGCGTTCTACTGTGCCTCATTGGTGCGCTCGGATCGCTCTCCGGCGCTCACTTCAATCCGGCCGTCTCTCTTTCAGATGCGATGCGCGGCGGTTTGCCGTGGTGTGAGGTCCCCGCGTACGTCGGCGCCCAGATCGGCGGAGCGATCGCCGGCGTGGCAGCCGCGAACGTGATGTTCGGACTGCCAATCTTTTCGATCTCGCGTCACGCGCGCCCGGGCGCAGCCCAACTCTTCGCCGAGTTCGTTGCGACGTTTGGATTGCTACTCGTCATTTGGGGATGCGTGCGGTTTCGATCGACGATCGTTCCGTTCGCCGTGGCCGGCTACATCGTGGGCGCGTATTGGTTCACGTCGTCGACGTCGTTTGCAAATCCTGCGGTGACAATTGCGCGCTGCCTTTCCGACACGTTCGCCGGAATTCGGCCGATCGACGCGCCAGGTTTCATCATTGCGCAGCTTCTCGGCGCCGTCGCAGCGACCGCGTTCTTTGCCTGGGTCGTCCCAGTATCAAAGAAGGACGCCGAAGCTGTTCTCTTGCCGCATCAATCGGAGGTCGATTCCCATGCATCGTAGGCCACTTGTTCTTTTCGTGTGCCGGCACAATACCGGCCGCAGTAAAATGGCCGAAGCCTACCTGCGCGAGTTTTCCGGCGGTGCCGTCGAGGTTGCCTCCGCGGGCGCCGAAGCTGCGGATGCGCCGAACGCCGGCGTCGTAGCAGCGATGGCCGAAGACGGAATTGATATCTCCACCGCACGCCCGAAGGTGATTGATTCGGCGATTGCCGCGCGCGCTGACCGTATCATCACGATGGGATGCGACGTTACCGGCCTTCCACGCATCGACGAGGATTGGGGATTACCCGATCCAAAAGGGCAAACTCCCGAACGCGTTCGTGAGATACGTGACTTAGTCCGAAGCAAGGCTCAGGCCTTGGCTGCCGAGCTTTCGGGCGAGGTCTCAACTTCATAGGACTCGAATGGATTTCCCGTTGTCGCATCCTGCGACTGGAAATCCCCACGCGCATCCTGCGCCGTGCCAGCTTCGCTGGTTCTCGTCCAGCGCGAAAGTGATGAAACAAAACGAGCCCCATTGCTGGGGCTCGTTTCGTTTCGTGGCTCCCGGTGCTGGACTCGAACCAGCGACCCATTGATTAACAGTCAATTGCTCTACCAACTGAGCTAACCGGGAAAGCAGCATCGCTGCGATTTCTCGCAGGGTACTGCGGGATTCTACTGGATCAGGGACCACTGGCGCAAGCAACCTTGGTCGCGCCGCCGCTAAAACGTTTGAACGTGGCCGGCCGTGGCGGCCGAGGCGGCGCGTGGATGGGCCACCACCGTGGCGATAATCTTGAGTTGCGGCGGAGCGATCGCGCATCCAAGCGCTTCGGACCCGGCGAAGACGACGAGGGCGGCGGCGACGAGGCTGACGAGGAAGCGGGCGTACATTCCGGTATCTCCTAAGAAATTAGTTGATACCGCTACGATACTCCGGCCACCCAAAACTGTCAACTAAAGAATTAATTAAAAGCTCGAGAGGCCTTGGGCGAGCAGCGCCGCTAAGAACGGAATGCAGGCCAGAAGCGCGACCTCGACCCCGAGAAGCGCCCACATCCGGCGGTAGCCGCCCGGATCGACCGTGACCGTTCCCGAGGCGTCCGCCCGGCTCGCCAGGCGGATGTAGTGAATCGTTGGGGGGATCGAGAGCAGCGCGATCGCCACGAAAAACCCCATCTTCGTCCAGAAGATGGGGTTGTGGAGATAAAAGGCCGCGCCCTTGAGTCCGAAGCTGACGCGCAAAATGCCGCTTACGATGACCAAACCGGCGCTAATGCCGTACCAAGCATCGACGCGCCGTAAGGTCGTGAGTCGCGCCACGTCCATCCGGCGCCGATATAACGCCAGCTCCGAGACGAGCGCGCCAACGAGGGCGAAGATGCACACGAAGTGCAGCCACGCCAGCACCGCTTCGAGCGGCGGCATCTACTGACTATTCGACTGTGAGCTCGTCGGCGTCTGACGGCGAATCGTGACCGTCTGATTGAGCGTAATCTCCACGTTCGAGCCGGACGGCAACTGGAAGTTCGATTTGGCGTTGAGGCCATAGAGCAGGCCACCGGCTGCACCAATGACACCACCGCCCCCGGTGTGGAAGATCGTTTTGCCGAAAAAATTACCGAGCAGCATGCCGCCGAGCGTCGAGAGCGCGATCTTGACGCCGCTCTTCTGCTCCTGCTTACGCTGATCGTCAGTCATCGTCGCCGAAATGTCGACGGTGCTCCCATCAGCCAGGCGCATATAGTCGAACTGTAATCCGAGCGAGGGTTTGCGGCCTCGCCCTGCGCTCGTTACGCTGGTCACTTCGCCCGCGATGATCGCGCCCTGGAAGGCGGGGTTGCCGCTGGGATACGGCGGTACCACATCCATGACGAAGCGGTCGCCGACGTGTGCTTTGCCGGTATCGATCGGTGTGCGCATCCGCGCGTTGACTTGTGCTCCCTGGTACAGCGTCAGCTGCTCTTGGGCCGACGCAAGGAGTGTGCTTGTGGCGAACGCGGCCAGCATCGCGAACGCCGTCAGTGCATTTCGAAGGTTCATGCCCTCTCCTTTTGCTTCTTAAGTTCCTCCACCGAACGCAAGAACCCCGCGGGCTGGTTCCGCGGGGTTCTGATTTCTAAGGAACTTGTAAGTCGCCGGCTAGATCGATCGTTACCGGCGTGCCTGCTTGCACGACGAGCGGCTTATCTCGATCGGCGGCGTAGGCGTAGCCCCCAGTTTGCGCCGTTTCTTGCGTCTTGGGGCCAAGCTGCGTCGACCAGACCATCGTCGATTGATTCGGCGGACCTACGGTGTTCGGCAATCGCACCGGTCCCGGCGGAGGCAGTGGTGCGCCTGGGCCCGTGGCATTGCGCTGCACCACATTGCGCGAGACGACGTAGGCACGAATCGGTTCCTTTGCGCCGTTTGCAAACGTAATGCTATCGAACAAGAACGCGATCTCGGCACGCTGGAAACCGTGCGGCGAATAGACGCGCGTGACGTGTCCTTTGATCCGCGCGCCGGCGAGCTCGGGCTGCGACGGATCATCGACATGCAGGGTGAACGTGTCGCCGGACTGCGCCGTGCGCGAGTCGACCGCGGTTTGCAAAACGCATGCGATCTTCGTGCCGGGCTTGAGGGTGGTCGGCTGAGTGAGCATCGTTGCCGCGATGACGAACGCGGCGAGTGCGGCAAGCGCGTTCATTGGGCGAAGTTCGGGACGCGCAGCGCCTCGCCCGTGAAGCCGGTTGCGCTTCGCAACGCATCTACGCGATCGGCACGCTCCCACGGCAGGTCGAGATCGGGACGCCCGAAATGCCCGTAAGCCGCGGTTTGCTTGTAGATCGGCCGGCGCAAGTTGAGGTAATGGATGATCGCCGCGGGACGCAAGTCAAAGACTTGCTTAACCGCGTTTGCGATCTGCTCTTCAGGGATCTTCGACGTGCCGAACGTTTCGACGAGCACGCTCATCGGCTCGGCGACGCCGATCGCATATGCGACCTGCAACTCGCAGCGATCCGCTAGGCCCGCAGCCACGACGTTCTTGGCCACCCAGCGCGCGGCATACGCCGCCGATCGATCGACCTTGGTCGGATCCTTGCCCGAAAACGCGCCGCCGCCATGGCGAGCCATACCGCCGTAGGTGTCGGCGATGATCTTGCGGCCGGTAAGTCCGGCGTCGCCCTTAGGGCCGCCGATTACGAAACGTCCGGTCGGATTGACGTAGACGCGCGTGTTCCGATCGAACATCGCACCCGGAATGACGTGCTTGATCACCTTGTCGGTGACCTCGTTGCGGATCACTTCCAATGAAATATCGGGATCGTGCTGCGTCGAGATCACCACCGCATCGACACGTACCGGCCGATCGCCATCGTACTCCACGGTCACTTGCGATTTGCCGTCAGGACGCAGATACGGGATGTCGCCGTTCTTACGCACGGCGGCGAGATGGCGCGTCAAGTTATGCGCGAGCACGATCGGCAGCGGCATAAGTTCGGCGGTCTCGCGGGAGGCATAGCCGAACATCATGCCTTGATCGCCGGCACCGGTCTGCTCGAACTCGTCGTCGCGTCCACCTTTGGCTTCGAGCGACTTGTCGACGCCCATCGCGATGTCCGGCGATTGCTCGTCGATCGACACGCTCACGCCGCACGTGTCGGCGTCAAAACCGACCGACGACTTCGTGTAGCCGATCTCGGCGATCGTCTGGCGCACGATGCGCGGGATGTCGATGTAGGTCTTGGTCGTCACCTCGCCGGCAATGTGGATCTGTCCGGTGATGGCGAACGTCTCGACGGCGACACGGGAATACGGATCATCTTTGAGCAGCGCGTCGAGCACCGCGTCGGAGATCTGATCGGCGACCTTGTCGGGATGCCCCTCGGTTACCGACTCAGATGTGAACAGCCTGCGGTACTCGCCCATTTACGTTCCCTCCGACCAGGACGCCATGTACTTCACCTGCTCCGGCGTGAGCGTATCGATTTCGATGCCCATCGACGAGAGCTTGAGCGTCGCAACTTCCTCGTCGATCTCGAGCGGAACGTCGTAGACTTCTTTCTTCATCGACGCGTGGTGCTTCGCGAGATGTGCCGCAGCCATGCCTTGATTGGCAAACGACATATCCATCACCGCCGCAGGGTGACCTTCGCCCGCGGCGAGGTTCACCAAACGTCCGTCGGCGAGGATACACACTTTGCGTCCGTCGTGAAACTCATACTGCTCGATGAACTGGCGCGGCACGGTCACGCCCTTCGCCAGTCGCTTGATGCCATCGAGATCCAGCTCGTCGTTGAAGTGTCCCGAGTTGCAGACGATCGCGCCATCCTTCATGAGTTTGAAGTGGCTCTCGGCGATCACGTGATAGTTTCCGGTAACGGTGACGAAGATGTCCCCGATCTTGGCGGCGTCGTTCATCGGCATCACTTGATAGCCGTCCATCACCGCTTCGATTGCCTTACGCGGATCGATTTCGGTCACCACGACGTGCGCGCCCATGCCTGCCGCGCGCGACGCGACGCCGCGACCGCACCAACCGTATCCGACCACAACGACGTTGCGGCCGGCCAGTAGGACGTTGGTCGCACGAATGATCCCGTCGAGCGTCGACTGTCCCGTGCCGTAGCGATTGTCGAACATGTGCTTGGTGAGCGCATTGTTCACGGCGATCACCGGATAAGGCAGGACGCCGTCCTTCTGCATCGCCTTGAGACGAATGACGCCGGTGGTCGTCTCTTCGCAGCCGCCGATCATGTCTTTCAGGAGATGGTTGTGCTTGGTGTAGATCTGCGTCACAAGGTCGCAGCCGTCGTCCATCGACATGTGCGGCTTCGTGGCGATCACCGACTCGATGTGCGAATAGTACGTCGCGTTGTCTTCGCCTTTGATCGCGTAGGTCGGAATGCCGTACTCGCACAGTGCCGCGGCGACGTCGTCCTGGGTCGAGAGCGGGTTGCTCGCGCAAAGCGCAATCTCCGCGCCGCCGGCCTGAAGCGCCAGCATCAGGTTCGCAGTCTCGGTGGTTACGTGTAAGCACGCACCGATCCGCACGCCCTTCAGCGGCTTTTCGATCTCGAAGCGATCGCGAATTTGGGCAAGCACCGGCATGTATGCTCCGGCCCACGCGATGCGCGAGCGGCCGGCTTCTGCCAAGCTGCGGTCTTTGACATCACCAGCAAGCTTTTCCGTGACGGGCAAGATGAGACTCCTATGCAAAGGCAAGATTGTATGGGGGGCCAGCGGGAGCTTTTCGAGCCCGGCGCGGAAAGCCCCCGGCGTGGAAACGCTCTCGGAATACTTATCACAGCTCGCCAGTGAATGGCCAACCCCCGGCGGGGGCAGCGCTGCGACGATGGTCGCAGCCGCTGGGGCGTCGCTCATCGCGATGGTCGCGCGGATATGCTCGGCCAACCCCAAATACGCGGCGCACCGCGATCTGGCCGTTGAGCTGGTCGGCCAGGCCGATGCGCTTCGCGAGGAGTTTTTGAAGGCCCGCGAGCGGGACGAAGCCGCCTTCGACCGGGTTGTGGCGGCAACCGCGATGCCCAAGGCCACGGAGTCTGAAAAGCACGCCCGGCGGGCGTCGCTCGAATTGGCGCTCGCGCACGCCGCCGCGGAGCCGCTGGCCGCGGCGCAAAATTCGCTCGAAGTCCTGCGCCTTGCGGACCGCGCACTGGACATCCGCAACACAAACCTGATCAGCGATCTCGGCTGCGCCGCTGAATTCGCGCACGCTGCGCTGACCGCATGTGCCTACAACGTGCGCATCAACCACCGCTTCATGCGCGATAGTGCGGCCATCGAAGCGCAGCAGCACGCGCTCGAACGCTACGAGCGCGACGCCGCGACCCTGCTTGCTCGTATCCGGCGCGCCGTCGCGGAGGTGCTCGCCGGTACGTGAGGCCTACGGCATCGCCGCTTTAAGGCCAGCCTCAGCCTTGACCGCGTCGTTGCTGAGCCTGTCGAATACCGTGTACTCGGCCGCGGTCGGGCGCACGTAACCCGTGTCGACTTCGGCGTTGAGGTACGCGAGGAAGTTGCGCAATCGCGACTCGTACAGCAACGAGCCTTCGTCGGCTTGGGGATGCACGATGTCGATGACCGCACCGATCGCCGCATCGAGCTTCGCTGCAGTCGCGCTGCCCGGAGCGACCTTCGCCCGCGCGGCAATCGCTGCATTGACCGCTCGATCCAGCTGATCGAGCGCATCGTGGATCTTCAAGCCCAGATCGCGCCGCGCGGCCAGATCTTCCGCCGTCGCGGTACTGCGCGGATCGAGCGTGAGCACGAGCGGCTGCGAACGCTGCGCCCCGCCGTAGTCGAGCGTCACCGTATATTTGCCTGGCACGATCTGCGGGCCGAGCAGCGAATCCTCGAGCCCGCCGCCCGAGCCCGAGGGCTCGAATCCCGTGACTTCGGTTGCATCCGGGTAACGCAGATCCCACTGAAAGACATTCATTCCCGTCGTAACACTAGTGAGACGCGCCTCGGCATGTTCGCGATCTTCCGTTGGATGATAGCGTTCGCTCGGCGCTTGGGGCCTTGCACGATGCCGCACGAAATGGAGCGCAAACGAACGCACTACATTTCCCGCGCTGTCTTTGAAGGTAAGCGACATGGGCGTGTTCCCGTCGTACGAGCGCGGCACGAAGAAGATCACCGTCGCGCCGAACGGCGGGTTCTCTCCGTTGCCCGCGATATTCGCAGGGCCGCCATAGGGCGATGCGCCGTACGCGTGGGTAAGCCAAGCGGGTTGCGGTGCGTAAAGCACGGCACCGTTCGCACTCGGCGGTGAAGGCGTCGTAAGCTGCTCGAGCAATGCGAGGTTGTCGAGAACCCACATCGAGCGGCCGTGCGTTGCGATGACGACCTTGCCTTCGCGGGTGTTGATGGCCACGTCGCGCACCTGGACGTTGGGCAGATTCAGGGTCAACGGTTGCCAATGCGCGGCACCGTCGAAGCTCACGTAGACCGTGCTCTTCGTCGTGAGGAAGAGCAAGTTCGGCGCGTTGGGATCCTGGCGAACGGTGTAGAGGTATTGGTCGGAGGGAAGCCCTGCGCTCAGTGACGTCCACGTCTTGCCGAAGTCCGTCGTCTTGTAGACGTACGGATGGAAGTCGTCATATTGATAGCGCGACGCCGTAAGGTAGGCCGTGCCCTTGTCGGTGTGCGACGGCTCGATCGACGTGATCTCCGCCCACTGTGGCAATGCCGGCGGCGTAACGGAGGTCCACGTCGCACCGTGATCGGTCGTCACGTGCACGAGGCCGTCGACCGACCCCGCCCATAGCTCATCGCCGTCGAGTGGCGAGACTGCCAGCGCGGAGATGTTGGGATAGACCTCGGCGCTCGACGCGTCGAAGTCGATCGGACCACCGCTGGGCGCTTCACTTTTCTTATCGTTGCGCGTGAGATCGGGACTGATCTTCTTCCAGGTCTGCCCTTGGTCAGTGCTGCTCAGCACGAACTGCGCGCCGACCAGCAGCTCCTTGCGATTTACCGGTGAGAACAGAATGGGGTGCGTCCATGCCAAGCGGTCCTCGAGCTCACCCGAGCTTGCGCCTTCGCGATAGAGCGGGTACGGACTGACGCTATTGTACTCGTCGGTCACGGCATCGTGCCGCATCATGATGCTGAAGTAGCCGCTGCCGTAATCGATGTTCGTGTTACCGGGCTGCGGCGCGATGAACGTGCTCTCGCCCAGTGCCGTGCGCTTCCAATCGCTGGTGAGAATCACGCCGTTCGATGACGCGCTAGGCCCTTCGAACGAGCCCTCGTCCTGCTGCGCGCCGTAAACGTTGAACGGAAACGCTTCGTCGAGCGCGACGTGATAGAACTGCGCGGTCAGCTGGTTGTGCTCGCTGCTCCACGTTTCTCCGCGATCGACCGAAACGGTCGCACCACCGTCGTTACCCTCGAGGATGATCTTGGGGTTCTTCGGGTCGATCCAGACGATGTGATTGTCGCCGTGCGGCGGACGCAAGAGGCTGAAGTTTTTGCCGCCGTCGTGCGAGACAAAGAAACGGGCGTTCGGCACGTAGATCGTGTCGGGATCGGTCGGGTCGGCATAGATCGCCATGTAGTAGAAGGCGCGCTGCCGCATCTCCATGCTCTCGTTGACGCGCTTCCAATGCGCGCCCCCGTCGTCGGAGCGGAAGACACCGCCCTCCTTCGCCTGCACGATTGCGTAGACGATCCTGGGGTTGCTTTGCGCAACACTCACGCCGATGCGGCCCAGCACGCCGGCCGCGAAACCGGGATTCGTAGAAATCTTCGTCCAGTGCGCGCCCCCGTCGATCGTCTTGTAGAGACCGCTGCCGGGTCCGCCGGAGTTCAGCGAATAGGGCGTCCGATACGCCTGCCACATCGCCGCATAAAGCGTCTGCGGGTGCGAGTTGTCCATCACGAGGTCGATCGCACCGGTTTTGTCGTCGACGTAGAGCACTTTGCTCCAGTGCGCACCGCCGTCAGTCGATTTGAAGATGCCGCGCTCGGCATTATTTGCATAGACGTGGCCCATCGACGCCGCGTAGACGACGTTTGCGTTGCGCGGATCGACGACGATCTTGGCGGTCGTATGCGTGTCCCGCAGACCGGTGTAGTGCCAGGTCTTGCCGGCGTCGGTGGTCTTGTAGATACCGTCGCCGGTAATGAACGTATTGCGGATATCGGCCTCGCCCGTACCGGCATAAATGACGTTCGGATTCGAGGGCGCTACAGCCAGCGCGCCGATGCTGTTGGAAGCGTTGAGCTGGCCGTCGGTAAGGTTCGTCCAGGTAAGGCCGTAATTCGTCGAACGCCACACCCCGCCGTCGACTCCGCCGAAATAGAACGTAAACGGATTTCCCGGCACGGCATCCACCGCGACGGATCGTCCGCCGATACCAGGCCCGATATTGCGCCAACGCAGCGCGCTCAAAACGGTTTGCGCCGAGGGGGCCGGCGTTTGCGCGGCCGCCGGAAATGCGAAGATCGCTAGCGACGCAGCGATCAGTGCAAAGCCCTTAAATCTCCACATACGCGCAGCTTTGACGCGCAGCTAGTAGTGCCTCTACCCTTAGTCACCCTGAGGCGCTCGAAGAGTTGCGTTATGTCACTAAATCGAGAAACGGCGCAATGTCGGCGCGGTCGACTTCCATCCCAACGCCCCGCGTGTGGTAGCGAATATCGTGAAAATCCATGCCGGCCGTCATCACGAGACCGTAGCGCTTGGCGAGATCGCGAAAGATTTGGACGTCTTGCGCATCGTGCAAAGGATAGAAGACTTCCAAGCCGCGCAAGCCCTGCGGCGCGAGTTCGTCGATCAAGTTGCGATCTTTCAGCCGGCCGGGATGTGCCAGAACCGCGACACCTCCGGCGGCGGAAACCCGTTCGATCGCCTCCTGCGGCGTGATGTGTAGCGACGGAACATAGCCCGGCATCCCGGTGCGCAACAAGTAGCGGAACGCATAGTCGATATCGGGCACGAGGCCTTTGGCGATCAGCGCCTTGGCCACGTGCGGACGTCCGATCGCCTTGGCGTCGGGGGCCTCACGCAAGACCTCGTCATACGTGATGCCGTAGCCCGCACGCTGGAGTTGATCGACCATGCGCTGCGCACGAACGCGCCGCGCATCGCGATTGCGCTCGATCATTGCCACCAGTTCCGGTGCGTCGGCCCGCATGCCGTAGCCCAGCACGTGAACTTCGTTGCCGCGATAGGTCGTGTTGATCTCGACGCCGGTAACCACGCGCGCACCCGCCTGCGGTGTAAATTTGCCATAGGCCGACATCGTGTCATGATCGCTAATCGAAAAGACTTCCACCGGGCGCTCGCCCATGAAATCGGCGAGTGCCTGCGGGGTAAGCGTGCCATCGCTTTCGCACGTATGACTATGAAAATCGACGATCATGCGATGCCGCGCAGGAAGACGCGCTTGATCTCCACGGCGCGTCCGCTCGACCGGTCGATGCGCACGACCGCCGCGCAAAATTGCTTGGTCCCGTTCTTCTGCACGCTGAATCGGTCGGAGAGACCGGTGAGAAAGCGATCGAGCACAGCTTCCTGTTCCATGCCGATCACGCCGTCGGTTGGTCCGGTCATGCCGAGATCCGTGATGTAGGCGGTACCGCCGGGGAGAATCTGCTCGTCGGCCGTCTGCACGTGCGTATGCGTTCCATAGATCGCCGAAGCGCGTCCATCTAAGAAACGCGCGAGCGCGACCTTTTCCGAGGTTGCTTCAGCATGGACGTCGACGATGATAATCGGCGTTTGCACGCGCAGCTCATCGACCAACGCATCCGCGCAGCGGAACGGATCGTCCACCGTCGGCATAAAGGTGCGCCCCATGACGTTGAGGACCCCAACGGTCACGCCGTCCGCGACGAACGTGCCGTGACCTTTACCCGGAAGACTGGGCGGATAGTTGGCCGGACGCAGCACACGGTCGCTCGATTCCAAGTACGTCTTGAAATCGCGCTTATCGAAAATGTGATTTCCGCTGGTTATGAAGTCGACCCCGGTTTCGAACAGCTCTTCGGCGGTCTGCGCCGTCAAACCAAAACCGCCCGCGACGTTTTCGCCGTTGGCGATGCAGGCGTGAATCTGATGCTGGTCGCGAACCAGCGCAAGACAGCGCTTGAGCGTGTCGCGGCCGGGCGAGCCGACCACGTCACCGATCAAGAGTAGATTGAGCGTTTCTAGCGGCGAGACGAGGCCTTCGCTTTCCGTTGCGCCTTTAAGAAGTAGACCAGCACTCGCGCCTCTTCGCGAAAACCGACCAGACTCTTGGATTGCGCCGGATCGCGGAGCGCCTCAATCGCGTAGAGCGCGGCCTCATCCTGCGCAGCAGGATCCGCGTCGAGATGATCTTCGGGCAGCGGATTGCGAACCAGGACCTCGGGGTAACGTTCGCGCAGCAGCGCGACGATCAGTTCCAGCTCATCCTTAGAAAAGCTGTCCGTGTCACGCGTGATATGAATGAAGCACGTCGAGCGGTCGCCCTCGCATTCAACCCGTGTCGCTCGCGCTTCGTCCTTGGAGAGCATCAGGTAGCCGTTGATGTGATCGTCGATCGTCTCGGCCAGCGCTGCTTGCGCGCGTTTGTCCAGCCGGGCGCGCAAGGCAAACGTCAACCGGACGCTGCCCTCGGCCGGCATCGAGCGAATCGATGCGAGCTCCGGGAAGCGCACCAGCAGTGCGCACACCAAGCTGACGGTATCAGCGTTCTCTAAGGGAAGACGGCTATTCATGATCGGGTCCACCTGATACGACGTGGCCTCCAGGCACCCCCTGCGGTCCACGTAGAATGGTAACCAACGTGAGACCCCGGCAGTTGCCCGGCCTCGCCATCTTGGGGTTGCTTGCCTCGCTTTTCGCTCACACGGCGAGCTACGGCGGGAACCACCAGCTTGGCGGCGCCTTCCACTCGGCACTCGAACTCCTCGCCCTGGTGGGCGCAGGAGGGTTCGCTGCGTCGATCGGGGCCTTGGCGTGGCTCGGGGCCCGGCGCCATGCCGAGGGCTCCATCTTGGCCGCCGCACTGCGCCCGCTGGTTCCGTCCGCTCCGGCCCTGATGGTCAGCGCCGGCCTCTGGTTCGTCCTGATCGAAAGCCTGGAGCCCGAACATCCCTGGCACGCCTCCCTTTTGGTCGTCGCTCTTTGCCTGGCTGTAACCAGCCTGCTGGTTGCGTCCGCGGCGCGCGCGCTGGTACGCGCCGTTGCTGCGATCGCCATTGCAATTGCGCGCCGGCCGTTCGTGCGCCGGCCGGTTTGCTATCGCCGCCGCTTCGCCCACCGCTCCTCTGCGCGCCGCGCCGTATTCGTCTACCGGCGCTTCGCCCGGCCGCCGCCGGGCCTGATGCTACTCCCCGTTTAGCATCACTTCACTTTCAGAGGAGTACCCATGTCTCGATGGATCGCGGCGCTCGTGGCCGCGTGTGTAGTCTTTTCAGCGATTCCGGCGCTGGCCGTTGGAACCGGAATCGTGCACGGCGTCATCACCCAGTCCGGCACGCCGACAGGCGGCGCGACCGTTACGCTAACCGGTGAAGGTACTCGCCTCGTTGCGACGACCAATGCGCGCGGCCAATACTCGTTTCCAACGGTGCCTTTCGGCAGCTATCATCTCACCGCTCACGTGAATGGCGCGACGGATCGTTCGGCCGACATCGACGTCCATTCCGACACGGTCGCGACGGTAAATCTCGACTTACTCAAGACAATTGTGGTTACCGCGGTTACCGCAAATGCGGGCGTCGGCGGCACACCCGTCGCCGCTACCACCATCTCCAACAAAGATATCCAGACCTCGCCGGTGCGTGACAGTCTCAATCGCTTGATCGAAACCGTGCCGGGCATCGTGCAGTTCTCCTACAACGAACCGGTGGCCAACGGCTTTCACGGGATCACGTACGAAATCGACGGCGCTCCTTTACCGCTCGCGACCACATCAAACTTCGCCGAAATCGTCGATCCGAAGTATGTAAACTCGCTCGAAGTTTTGACCGGAGCGATCCCCGCTGAGTTCGGCGGCGAACGCATGGGCGCGGTCGTCAATATCATTACTGACCGCTTCGAGGACATCCCCGAAGGCACGTACGGCACGATCACGGGCGGTGTAGGTAACCAGGCTCAGGCCATTGGTCAGTTTGATACCGTTTCGCGCTTTGGCAACAACGAAGTGTTTCTCAGCCTGAACAGCTCGAGCACGAATCGCGGCCTCGACGCGCCGACGTATCAACCGATTCACGACGACAGCTCTTCGAACGATCAGTTTCTTCGCTGGGTGATGAAACTGAGCGATCGCAGCACCGTCGCCTTCGATTTCTCGAACCAGTTCTCGCAGTTTCAAATTCCGATCAATACGGACCCGAATAACATCAACGATCCGATCTATGCAATTCCCGGCACCGACGACACCCAGCTCGAGTACGATACCTTTGCCAATCTAAATTTCACGCAGATCTCGAAGGATGGCAACGGCGTCTTCCAGCTCGTTCCATGGTTCCGTTCGACTCAAGTCAACTATAACGGCGACTTGGCCGCCGACGTGCAGGGCATGGGCCCGAACTTCGGCTGCGCCAATTATCCCGATTGCGCGTCCGACACGCCGCCCGACCCCGATTACCTCAACAACGTCGGGCTTCAAGAAACAACCAACGCGAACTACCTCGGCTTACGCGTTTCGGAGTTACGCTCGAGTAGTATCCACACGTGGAAGATCGGCATGGATGTGGATCGCGAGAACTCTAGCGGCTCGCAGACGTATGCATGTTACTACGTTGCCTGCGCGATCCCGAGCGGCGGCGTGACCCCGCCGGTTGCGACGCCATACTACGCGGCGTCTTCCTCACAAGCGCAACCAGGGTCTCAGGTGGCGTTCTACGCCCAAGACAAGTGGCAAGCCGCGAAGAACATCGTGTTCAACTACGGCGTGCGCTACGATCACTCGACCGGCTACACCAGTGGCAACATGATCGAGCCGCGCGTCGGCGTGAACGTCTCGGACGGCGCCAAGAACATCTTCACGATGTTCTACGGCCGCTACTACGCCGCGCCACTGCTTGAGGACGTGCGCCAGGCGTGCGTGATCTTCGCGGCGCAAGGCGGTTGCGCGACAACCAACCCGCCCTACGATCTGCTGCCCGAGATGGACAGCTACTTCGAAACGGGACTTCAGCACATTTTCAGTGGTAATCTCACCGGTTGGGTCAATATCTTCGAAAAGAACGTCGTCAATGTTCTCGACACGACGCAGCTCCTCAACACCCCACTTTTTGCCGTCTACAACAACGCGATCGGACACAATCAGGGCGTAGAGATCCGCCTGCAAGACCGCCAGAACAATGGGAGCGACTGGTTCTTTACCTCGACGATCTCCGGCTCGTATGCCGGCGGCATCTCGGGATCGACGTTCCTGTTCCCACCCAACGTCAACAACGGGCTACCGATCTCTTCACCAGCGCAACTCAGTCTAGAGGACCACTCGGAAACCGTCTCCTCGACCGCCGGCTACACGGCGCGTTTCGGCTCGGGCCGCACGTGGTTCACGACGCTCCAGCTAAACTACGGCAGCGGCTTCCCGGTGCAATTTGAAGATGCCAACGTCAATCTGAGCGGAACACTTCCCGCGCACACGACGTTGGACTTGAGTGCCGGACGCGTGGTACTGCCGGGCAAAGGGCCGGGATCACAAGGTCTCGGCGTGACACTCGACGTGCTCAACGTGCTCAACGATCAGTACGTGATCAAGGTTGCCAACGGGTTCAACACCACGCAGATCGCGAACAGCCGCTCGTTCTTGCTGCGCTTGACCGCGCCGTTCTAGGAGGTTTTTATGATGCACCAATTCTCGCGCTTTTCGCAGGCACTTGCAATCGCGGCAATTGCCGCGGTCGCGATCCCCGCGAACGCCATGAACATGGGTACGGGCGTTACCCTAACGAAGGTCGCCGGGCCGTACAAACTCGTGCTCCAACTTCTCCCGGCGGAGCCATTCTACACGCAAAACCAATACGCGAAGGAACATCCCTCAGACGGAATGCTCGTCGTCAGCGGCGCAACACCGGTTGCGCCTGACGACCCATCGCATCCCAATCATCACCTGATCGTTCACGTCTATGATGCCGCCAGCGGCAAGGCCGTGACCAACGCGACGGTGACGATCGCCTACTCGACGGCGTCAGGAGTGCAGAAGAATCTCCCGATCGTCGAGATGCAAGCGATCGGAAAAGGACCGCAATCAACGCATTACGGGAACAATCTCAATCTCCCCGACGGTACCTACAACGTTACCGTCACGGCAAACGGCAACGCTGCAACGTTCACCGTGACCGCGCAGGCTGCCAAGATGAAAATGTGAGCCCTTGTCATCCCGAGCGTAGCGAAGCGTAGTCGAGGGACCAACGTTATCTCGGCCCTTCGACTACGCTCAGGGTGACAAAGCGTTACGGGCTAAAGCGGACGCCCATGCTGAAGGTGCGCGGGGGAGCGTAATGGTTCCCCTGCGCATTGAGCAACGTCACGTAGTAGCGATCGTTGAGTATGTTGTCGACGTCGAACGTCAGCGCGGTCTTCGGCCCGACGGCAACTCCCTTCTCAACGGAGAAGATCGTGTGCGGCGTTTGCTTGCAGTAGCCCGGCGTATCATCCGGGCATACGTCGGATGAAAGTCCGCTGCCGTACTCGCCATCCAGCGAAAACCAACCGTTGCGTTTATCACGGAGCAGCACACCGCTCGCCACGCTATAGCGTTGCTCGTGATCGGCCGGCGTAAAGCCCGTTGGTTGGCCAAAGCATGGCGCGAGTAATTGCGTTTCGCAGCCGCTGTTGAGCGAGATCACGTGCGCCACCGAGACGTAGGCACGGCCTCCACGCGCTAAGGGCTGCGTGTAATTCAATGCCTCTTGTGAGAGTCGCCCAAGCGTGTAGTTGATGTCCTGGTGCAGCAGCGTCACGCCGACCTGCGTATCATCGATGAGGTCGTTGGCGTTCTTCTGCCAAACGCGAAACCCAAGATCGCCGGCACCGAGCGGGATATGGCCTCCGAGTTCGAGTTGCGTATCGCGTTCGGGCTTGAGGTCAAACTGCGCCGTGGTCGGCTGAAGCGGCAGGTTAAGCAACTGCGCTGCCTCCGGACTGACGTTTTCGAGCGAGAACGGTTCGAAGAACCGGCCGATGTACGCGTACACGTTGGCCCGAGGTCCCCACGAGCGCGTGAGTTTGAAGCGCGGACTGAAGGCGCCGAATCCCTCGGCGAAATCAGTGGATTTTATCGAGAAGAAATCGTAGCGCATCCCGTAGTCGGCTTCCCAAAGGTTGCTCATGCGCCAGCTATCCTGTACGTACGAGGTGTACGTGTTGCCGAGATTCGGCGCATTGTCGATTACGGTTGTCGGAACGTCAGGCGTACCCGGCGTCTGAATAGGAGCAAGGAAATTATCGGGCTGAAGCGTGATCGCGTAGTACTTGAGGATACGCGCGAGATCGTACGAACCGCCGGCCGCAACTGTGTGCCTACCAAATTGCTGCGTGTAGTCCACCTGCATGATGTAGTCGATTGCCGTTCGCTGATCGGCCAGCGAATATGCGCACGTCGTCGGCAGATACGTATCCGGATTGCTCATCGCGTCGGCGCAATCCGTTGGCGTTCCGCCGTTGCCGAACGGCGGTGGCGTGACGTTGAGCGATTCGCCGTAGATGAAATCGTTGTTCGGGTCGCCGAAGTCTTGAATCTTCGAAGACTTGAAGGCCGGTCCGAAGGTGAGCGAGCCCGTGTCTCCGATCGCATGGCGAAACTGCACCGCGAGAAATGTATCTTCTTGCGTTTCGTTATCGTCCGTATCCGCCGGCTCGCCGAACTGCGTGTCGTTGGGAATCTGGAACGTACCGTGGCTGTGGATGAAGGTAACATTTGTATAGTTATTGCCGCCGCCCGGCAACGTAAAGCGAGCAAGCTGGTTGAGGTTGCTCGCGTTGTTGTGCGGTGAATCAAAGTCAGGTGGATCGAGCCCCCGCGTGGTTTGCTCGCCGCTGAGCGCGATATCGTAGCCGCCGCCGCCCGCAATCGGCGCATGGTAGCCAATCGTCGAGATTGCCGTGTTGTACGAGCCGTACGAGAAGTTGCCGTCGAATCCGGCCGGTCCCGTGCCGGCTCGTGTCGCCATGTTGAAGACCGATCCGAACTTGAGCCCGTACTGCGCCGGATATGCGCCCTCGATCAGATCGACGAAAGACAGGTCGTTGAGGTTGATCTCTCCACCGATGTCGCGATTGAGCTCCTGCGGCAGCGGGACGCCGTCGATCATATAATTGATGACGCCGTGATCCCCATTCATGTGCACCACGCCGTTGGCTCCGCGCACCGCGCCCGGCATTTGAATCTCCATCTCGGAGAAGCTGCTGTTATACGGCATCTCGGTAAGCTGCGTGTGATTGAGCGTGACGTCGCTGCCGCTGCCGCGCAGCACGCCTGCGGCGCCGGCGACGACCGCGACCGAGGTAATTTCTTTAAGCGGGACCAGGGCAAGCGAGACCACTGCGCCGCCACTGCTCAGGTCGACGCGAACACTGGCTTGGCGATCGCCGGAGCTCGCCGAAACGAGATACGTTCCAACCAAAAGCGGCGGAAACCCGAAGTGCCCGCGATCGTCGGTCATCGTCCGAACGGTCACACTATTTCCACGGGCGGTCACTTGCACGTGCGCTATGGGGTGCCCGTCCTGCGTTAAAGTGCCCGAAAGAAAGGCGCTCGCGTTGACCGCACGCGACGGCGCGGTCCACACGATCATGAAGGCAACAAGAATGAGAGCAGCGCGCAAACAGCGCCGCAGCCAGTGGAACATCGGGGTCCTTTACGGTGGGCTGGGGTTGAGTTCTAACTGAGAATAGCTTATCATTATCAAGTAGTCAAGCACATGGACGAGGGGAAATCAGTGAATCGGACCAGCCGAAAAACCAAACAACGCGATGCGGTGCACGCCGTTCTGGAACGGGCGGAGCGGCCGCTGAGCGTCGGCGAGCTGTTGGAAGCCGCCTCAAAGCAAATCGAGGGGCTCGGCGTTGCCACGGTCTATCGCACGGTCGGGGCGCTGCTCGAAGACGGCTGGATCGAGGCGGTCGAGATCCCCGGAGAACCCGTTCGTTACGAGCGCTCCGACAAGGAGCACCATCACCATTTTCAGTGCGAGAAATGCGACCGCGTCTTTGACATCGCGGGGTGTATCGAGAGCATTCGAAAACTCGTGCCGCCGAAATTCCACGTCCGCGGCCACGCCGTAACCTTCTTCGGAACCTGCGCCGGCTGCGCGGGTTAGGCCCGCTCGAAGCGCCCTATTGAAGGACTAAGCGTTTTAGCCTGGGGAATACGCCGCTTCGCGCTATGCACAACGTCAAGGAACGCCCCGTTGTCGTAACCGGGGCCGCCGGTTTGATCGGCAGCGCGCTGATTTGGGCGCTCAACCGCCGCGGAATCGACGACATTATCGCGGTCGATCGTTTGGACGAATCTGAGAAGTGGCGGCATTTGGTTCCGCTGCGCTTCACGGATTACGTCGACGCCGATGACTTTGCGTCGATGGTCGATGAACGGCCTAGCGCGTTTGGATCGGTCGGAACCGTCTTTCACCTCGGCGCTTGTTCGTCCACTACCGAACGCGACGCCGACTACCTCATGCGCAACAACTACGAGTATACCAAAGTGCTCGCGGAGTGGGCGGTCGAGCGAGACCTGCGCTTCGTATACGCCTCGTCGGCGGCCACCTACGGCGCGCTCGAAGATCTTCTCTCCGACGAGATCGATTTACGAGAGCTGCGGCCGCTCAACATGTACGCTTACTCGAAGCAGCTATTCGACCTTTACGCGCAACGCAGCGGTATCAGCGACCGCATCGTTGGTCTGAAGTACTTCAATATTTTTGGACCCAACGAAGATCACAAGGGCGACATGCGCAGCATCGTGTGCAAGGCCTACGAGCAGATTCGGGCAGACGGGCGAGTCAAGCTCTTTAAAAGCTACCGTCCGGAGTTCCGCGACGGGGAACAACGGCGAGACTTCCTCTACGTTAAGGACGCCGTCGAAATGACGCTTGCGGTCGCGCAGAGTGACGCCAGCGGGCTGGTCAACGTCGGCTCGGGTCGAGCACAAACCTGGCTCGACCTCGTGCGGCCGATCTTTGCCGCGCTCGACGTTCCAGAACGGATCGAGTTTATCGAGATGCCGGAACTTTTGCGCCCAAAATATCAGTACTCTACCCAGGCGCGAATCGAGCGTTTGCGCGGGTGCGGCTTCGTCGATCCTATCACCCCGCTCGCCGACGCCGTGCGCGACTACGTCACCAACTATCTCAAGCCGGGCCGCGTTCTCGACCCGGCACAGCAAGAAGCTCTCTCCGTCCGATAACGAGGCCCGATGTCAAATTCCCGTTCACAGCGCCGTCGTCAAGCACGCGGCGGTTCCGCACCGCCGCCCAAACGCGACCCCATGACCATCGTCTACATCAGTGCGGCCGTGCTGGTCGTTGTCGTCATCGCGATCTTCGCGATCATGAACTGGATGCAACAGCGGCAAGTCGCTCAGGCCAACGCGACGCCGACGCCTGCTCCATCCGCAGACTTGGCCACCACCACCGCAAAGCCGATTCAACTCGCGGACGGTGAGACGATCGGGAAGCCCACGTTCAAGCTCTATAAGGGTGGATTGCCCGACACGCCGGCGGGTGGCCAGGGCCAACCGGTTGACGGCATGACCTGCGGCGGCATGGAGTACAACACGCTCCACACGCACACACACCTGGCGATCTTTTATCACGGAACGCAGGTCGCGGTTCCTAAGCTCGTCGGCGCCGCACCGGTTGCGCCGCAAGGTTGCCTCTACTGGACGCACACGCATTCGATGGACGGGATCATCCATGTCGAATCGCCGGTGCTCGCGCCCGAAGGCAGCCCGGGATTCCAGCTCGGCATGTTCTTCGACGTGTGGGGACAACCGCTGACGCGCGACAACGTCGCGGGCCTCAAAGGGCCGGTCGTTGCCTACGTCAACGGCGCGCTGTACGACGGCGATCTGCGCTCGATTCCGCTGCGTTCGCATCAGCAGGTCGTGCTCGAGATCGGCAAACCGACGGTGCCGCCGCCGAACTACGCCTTCCCGCCCAACGACTGACAGGGTTCAGCTTCGCTGAACCTGTGGCGTTCGGCCTTCTGCCGATCCGCTCACTTTAGTACGGCATTTAGCGCAGTCGCCAATTCCTTGTACGGGACCTCGCCGTCGTTGATATACGTGACGGTTTTATTGCGATCGATGACGGCAATCGTTGGATAGCCGCCCTTGAGATAGAGTTTAGCGACGGTCAAATTCGGATCATACTGCGCGATCGGATACTTCACGTTGAACCGGATCTGAAAATTCAACACGTCGAATTGGGACTCGGGCGACGCGCCGTCCATGCCTGTGTCACTACCGGGAATGGCGAGAAACGCCACGCGCGATCCGTAGGCGGCGTAAAGCTGATTCATCACGACCGTCTCGCGTTGACAGTGCGGGCACCACGTCGCAAAGATTTCCAAGAGTGCCGGCTTGGCGACGGTAGCTAAATCAAATGGGCCGGCCGTTGTCGGCAGCGTAAACTCCGGAGCCTTTTGCCCGATCGCCACCCCGGCGCTGACTGGAGCGGTCGAGGCGTTGTTCAACTGCGCGCCATGCATTTTTGCAAAGAGAATGCCACCCGCAACAAGGACGGCGAGAACGAGCAACGAGAGAAGAGCGAGCATGCGTTGGTTCATCGGGAACGTAATCTCCGGTCCAGGGCAAACGCGCCGGGAGCACCGGCGGCGATAAAGAGAGCGATGGCAGCAAGGGCGAGGTCGAAACCAACGTGCGGCCAATCTGCGACCGCGGCGTCACCGGGGCCAAAGCAGCCGCAGTTCGCGGGAATGCCGCGCAGTACTGCCGAGGCGATTGCCGCCGCATAGATGAGGAACTGTGCCCCGGCAACGGCCGCCGCAATCCGCGTAAACAGCCCGGCAATCAGATACAACCCAAGCAAGACTTCGAAAAAGGGCAGAATGACGGCCAGCGGAGCGACCAGGCTAGGCGGCAAGAGCCGAAAGCCCGCAATCGCCCCCGCTAAGGCCTCCGAGTGGCCGATCTTCGCGGCGCCAGCCCAGACCAAGAGGGCGCCGAGCAGCACGCGCGCGAGCGCAACCGCCATAATCCATACCTTTCATGCAGAGGGCGCAAGCCCAATTAGGCTAACCTAACAACGGCATGGCCACGCTCGAAAGTTCAGTCGCGACAGCCCGGCCCCAGCGCTCGCTATGGCGGGTGATTCTGCGTTTTCTCGCCGTTACCGGCCCGGGGTTGATCGTCGCATTCGCCGACACGGAAGCCGGCAGCGTTACGACTGCGGCGACGTCCGGCGCACAGTTCGGCTACAAGTTGATTCTGCTCCAACTTTTGCTGATCGTGCCGCTCTTCGTCGTGCAAGAGATGACCGTGCGTTTGGGTACGGTCACCGGCAAAGGTCACGCTCGTTTGATTCGCGAGCACTACGGCCTGGGATGGGCGTGGGTCTCACTTGGCACAATGCTCATCACCAACGTCGCCGCGCTCGTCACGGAGTTCGCGGGCATCGCCGGCGCTGCGTTGATCTTTGGTTTGCCCGCCGCGCCCCTGGTTCTTCTGGCAGCGCTGCTATTGATCGTTGTAATCTTCACGGCGTCGTACAAGCGCGCTGAAGTCTTTGCTTTTGCGCTCTGCCTGGTCGAACTGCTGTTCATCCCCGCAGCATTCGCCGCGCATCCGCCGTTGCACGCGATCGTGATGCAAGGCATCTTCGGCAAGCAGCCGTTGACCGACTATAGCTACTTGCTCTTGATCGCCTCGAATATCGGCGCGGTCATCATGCCCTGGATGATTTTCTACCAGCAGAGCGCGGTCGTCGACAAGGGCCTCGGCATCAAGGATATGAACTTCGCGCGCTTCGATACGGCGCTTGGCGCGGTGCTCACGCAAGGCATCATGATCGCCATCATCATTACGACCGCCGCCACGCTTTTCGTGCATCACATTCCGGTCAGCGACGCGGCGCACGCGGCGCTTGCCTTTCAGCCGCTCGTTGGGCGCTTCGCGGGCGTGACGTTCGGCGTTGGCTTGATTGGTGCGTCGATGCTCGGCGCGTTCGTCGTCTCACTCGCGACGGCGTGGGCGTTCGGTGAGGCCTTCGGCTGGCGCTGCTCGCTCAACGACGGACTGCGCGCGAAGCGCTTCTCTGCGCTCTACGTGGCGTGCGTGGTGGTCGCGGCCGCGTTCGTGCTGATCCCCAACCTTCCGCTGATTGCGCTCACGGTCTACGTCGAAGCCTTTAACGGCTTCGTCCTCCCGATCGTGCTCGGGTTCTTGCTCGTCCTGGTCAACGACAAACGCGTCATCGGCGATCGCCACAACACGCTGCTCGGCAACACGATCGCGTTTTCACTCTCGGCAGTCATCATCGTGCTCGGCGTCTGGATGACGATTACCACGATCCTACACCCAGGAAGCTAACCAATGAACACGCGTCTTGCGCTCGCGCTTGCGGGCGCGCTGCTCGCCGGCTGCGCGCAAGCGGCGGCGCAGCACTTCACCGGCATAGCCGTGCCGCCCGCTGCAGCGCCGAACTTTACCCTTACCAGCGATACCGGAGCACCCTGGACGCTTGCGGGGCAACACGGCAAGATCGTGGCCCTGTTTTTTGGTTTTACGCACTGCACCGACACCTGCCCCGAGACGCTGGCCAAGCTCACAGCGGTGCTGCGTGCCCAGCCGCACTCGAATGCGGAGATTGCCTTCGTAACAATCGACCCGCAGCGCGACACTCCAGCGGTGATGCACGCCTACATTCGCCGGTTTAGCGGAGCAACGATCGTCGGCCTTACCGGAACGCCCGCGCAGATCGCGAGTGTCGAACGAGCCTACAACGTGTGGTCGAAACCGCTGCCCGATCCCCATGGTGGAAGCGACTACGATGAGGCCCACAGCGCCTTCACGTTTCTCATCGACCGCTCCGGCAACGAACGCGTCGTTCACAACGACGATGATGCCAAGCGTGACTACGCGGCCGACGTGCGGACCTTGCGGCAGTGATGCTCGCACTTCTCCTCGCCGGCTTGCTCCCATTTCACGGGGTTGTCGTGTCGGCGGTCAGCGGCGACAGGGTCGTCGTGCGTAGTGCGGTGATGCCGCGCACGTTGGCGGCACAGACACGGCTCTACCGGCTCGAGCCGAATGTGGCGATGCGTCCGGGCACCGGAGTCGATGCCTTTCTCGATCGTTCGACGCAGCCATGGACGTTGCGCGATCCGATGCCGGCGGCGGCATTCGTGGCGGGTCTTCCCAATGCAGGTCGCGTCGTTCCGGTCGACGCCGGCAAGCCGCTGCCGCGCGCGACGCTGGTCAATCAAGACGAGCGACTCGTGCAGTTGCACGATGCGTTTCGCGGAAAGACGATGCTGCTCTCCTTCATCTTCACGCGCTGTCCCGACACCGACGTCTGCATCGCGATCAGCACGAAATACGCACAGCTCCAGCACGAGCTTGACCCGGCGCACTTCGCGCTGGTCGAGATCAGCCTCGATCCATCGTATGATACGCCCGCGGTTCTGCGCGCGTACGGTAAGCAATTCGATCAAAACCCAGCGAGCTGGACACTTCTGACCGGGACCGGCTCAACAATCGAACGCGTGCTCGACGAGTTCGGTATTTCCTCGCTGCAGACCGATAGCGGCACGTACATCCACTCCGACAAGCTGTTCATGGTCACGCCGAAGGGGCGCGTTGCATACGTCGTGGACACGGCCGGGTGGGATCCGCGCGGCGTCGTCGCGGAGGCGCGGGCGATCGAAGGCATGGCGAGCAATCCGTTCGAACGCTTGAAGCTCTCGTTGATAGCCAGCGTGGTCGCGCTGTGCGGCGGCAGCCAATTCGCCGGCATCGTGATGCTGGAAATCGCGCTCTTTCTCTTCATCGTGGTCGTCGTGACGATCGCATTATGGATCGTCGGAAGGGTGTTGTGGTCGCGTGCGGCGTGACATGCGATTGATCCCACTGTGGTTGATCCCACTGCTCTATGCCGTGGGAAGTCTTGCCGCCGGAATCATGTTTCCACGCTTTGAGTACCAGGAGTTGTCCTCGTACGGTCACGGCATGTCTGTTTCTTCGGCGCAAGCCTTTCTCTCGGCGATTGCCTCGGGTACGATGTCGCTCACCGCGATCGTTTTTTCGATCTACTTCCTGGTCATGCAATTTGGAGCCGCCGCCTATTCAAAGCGGCTGGTCCTCCTATTTGGGCGCGATCCGATCCTATATAACTCTCTGGGCATGTTCTTTGCGACATTCATCTACGCGCTCGCGGAGCTCGTGTACGTCGATCGCAACGGAGACGGCAAGGTCCCGTTTTTTTCAACGCTCTTTGTCGGGGCCTTATTGACCCTGAGCATCGTGCTTCTGGCGTTGCTTGTGCAACGCATGAGCCAGCTGCAGATCACAAACGTGCTTCGCATCGTCGGCAACGAAGGCAGGTGGGTCATCCGCGGGACGTACGCGCTCGCCGAGGGCGATGCATCGGACCGCAAGGCAATACATCAGCGCATCTCACAGATCTGCGCTTCTCCGCCATCGCAAACGCTACGCTATTCGGGTCCGCCTCGCGCGGTCGGGCGTTTCGAGATCGACATGTTCGTTCGACTTGCGCAAGAGGCGCAGGCCGTCATCGTCATCCAGTGCGCGGTAGGCGACACCGTGCCCGACGGCGCGCTACTCCTGCGCGTCTTTGGCAACGGATCGCGGATAGCCGATGACGCCCTCATGAAAGCATTGCGTCTCTCCTGGGACCGCACGTTCGAACAGGATCCGAAATACCCGCTGCGGCTGCTGGTCGACACGGCGATCATGGCGCTCTCGCCTGCGGTCAACGACCCGACGACGGCCGTGCAGTCGTTGGATCAAATCGAGGACCTCCTCCACCGGCTCGGCGCGTGCCGCCTCGACGCCGGCTACGCCAAGGATGCGAGCGGAAACTTGCGCCTGGTTTTTCCGATGCCGACGTGGGATGACTATTTATCGCTAGCCTTCGACGAAATTCGCATCTACGGCAACGATTCGCTTCAAGTGCAGCGTCGCTTACGCGCTGCGCTCCAGGATCTCGCCGTTTCATTGGGCGATAAGGAGCGCGCCGACGCGGCCGGTCGCTATTTGCTGCATCTCGATGACGACCTTGCGCACTCGAATCTCGATGAACTGGATCGCGCGCATGCGCGACAGGGAGATCGGCAAGGTCTGGGCGTCAGCCGACCGTAAAGGCCGAATCATGGCCGCGCCGCGCAAGCCGTTCGATCCCCCAAGCCCGGAGCAGACGGCGTTCCTCGAACGCGCGATCGACGAGTACGGCCGCGCCACCTACAACTACGCCGTGCGACTCACCCACAACGAAGCCGACGCTCGTGACCTGACCCAGGAGGCCTTCATCCGGGTCTACCGCGCCTGGCGAAGCTTCCAACCCGGCACGTCCTTCCTTTCCTGGATCTACCGCATCGTGACGAATCTCTACCGGGATGAACTTCGGCGCCGGAAAGGACGTTATCAGGAAGAGATCCCCGAGGACAATGCCCCGCGGCGGTTCGGGCAGACAAGGTCGATGGCCACCGAACCAATCGAGGAACTGGTCGAGCGGCAGCTCAGCGAACGTATGTCAAAAGCGCTCGCAAGCCTGTCGCTGGAGCAACGGCAAGTCCTGGTCCTCGCGGACGTTGAGGAATATAGCTACCAAGAGATCGCCGACATTGTCGGCTGCTCGATCGGGACGGTTCGCTCGAGGCTGCATCGCGCTCGGCATCAGCTACGCCGCCAGATCGAGTCACAAACAACATCATCATGAAATCACATCCAAGCCAAGAACAACTTATCGACTACCTCCACCGCGAACTCGCATCCGACGAGGACGCAGCGCTCTTGCTGCATCTCGAAGGCTGCGCGCCCTGCAGCCAACGCTACCAGGACGAGGCCCGCCTCTCCGAGTCACTCCGCGACTTCGCGCGAGCGAGCGAGCGCGAGCTTCCAGCGGGCGTGCGCGCGAGCATTTGGAGCGCTATCGAGTCTTCCAAGCGCACGCCTACCTGGACGGACCGGCTGCGCCACTGGCTGCGTCCGGTGGTAGCGATTCCGGTCGGCGCAGCATTCGTCGTAGCAGCGCTTGCCGGGTACGAATCCAACCTCCACCGCGGCGGCCCGACGATCGACGCCGCCTATTACCTCGACGATCATGCCGCGCTTACCAGCGCAGTGCCCTTCAACGAAGGGACCATCGTTCCGACCGCGCTCTTCACAACTGAGAACGCGGATGGCACGCAGTAGCGCCGCTACGCTTCTCGCGGCGCTCCTGACGGGCGCGACCGCCGCGCCGGCGCCTCCGGCCGCCGATCTTTTACGCGATGCCATGGTCGCCGAGCGACACGTTTCGTACGTCGGCGAAGTCCAGGTCCTGCGCATCGGCCCTCAGCGATCGTACGCGGCTATATACCGTGTCGAACACCGCGCACCGGACATGACGCGGCGTTGGTACCTCGCGCCGCAGGATTTGTACGGCGATTCGGTCATCAAGCGCGGCTCCACGACCTATTCCATCGACGTCAAGCGCGAACAGGTCGTCGTCTCGCACGACGAGGATGCGGATCAGGAGATCGCCGAGCGCGGAAATTTCGGTATCATGATGGCAAATTACAACGTGGTTTACGCGCCTGACGAGAATATCGACGGCCGCGCGGTTCACGTTGTACTGCTCAACAACAAATACACCGGACAGACCACCATGCGACTGCACATCGACAGCGTGACACACCTTGTCCTCGAACGTCAGCAGTACGCAAGCAACGGCTCACCCATCACGCAAATGCACATCGAGCAGATCCGCTATACCGGCTCGATTCCGGCAGAGGTTTTTGCAATCCCGCGCGGGCTTCGACAGGTTGATGGCGCGCAACGAGGAGCCGAGTCGACCGACGTCGCGCACGTCATTTCGACCGCCGGCTTCTCGGCGCTCGTTCCGAAATATCTGCCCGAAGGCTTCAGCTCGACCGCCGGTGACGTCGCCTCGGTCAACGGCGTCCCAACGCTGCACTTGATCTACTCCGACGGCATTCGCACTGTGTCGCTTTTTCAAAACGAAAAAGACGCTGCAGTCGATCTTTCCCACTATCGTGCAATCGCAACGAAGGTCGCCAATCATCCTGCGCGTTACGTCGAAGAGGGGCCGACAACGCTCCTGGCGTGGGCCGACGGCAATCGTCATTTTGCGCTCGTCGGTGATCTCACCCTGACGGAACTGGAAAAGATCGGGGCGAGTGTGCTACCCTAAACGGGTGCCGGAACGCGACTTAGCAACTCTGCTTATCACGATGAAGCCGGCCTTGGACCCACGTGAGTGGGTCTTCTGCTGCGTCGACCGATCGTTTCCCATCGATGATGCTCGCGCGTTATTGATGTTTCGCGAAAACGAGGGCATTACGATCGTTATCGAACGGCATGTCGCCGAAGAACATGACCTCGAATACGCTTTTCTCGCGCGGCGGATCACGCTACGCGTCGAGTCGGATTTAGCGTCCGTCGGCTTTACGGCAGCGGTAACGGCCGCGCTCGCAAAACACACGATTGCGGCCAACGTCGTGAGCGGATTCTATCACGATCATCTCTTCGTGCCGTTGGATCGTGCCGAAGAGGCGCTGCGCGTTTTGGAAGAGCTCAGCGCGCAAAGCGCTCGTCGAGTACTCTGAGCATCTCGCGCTGCCGGGCCGGAATCGAATGCGGTTGCGCCGCGCTGCGCTCGGTCGTTGCGCGATCGCTCACGTCGATCACTTGGGCGATCGACTCGGTGAGCGCATCCACGTCGTAGCCGCCCTCGAGCACATAGGCGACGCGCCCGTTGCAGTATTCCTGTGCCGTGCGATTGATTGCCGCCGCAAGGGCTGACGCGGCGCTCACGTCGACGCCGAGGTCGCCCACGGGATCGCCGGCAACGTAATCGAATCCGGCGCTTGCCACGATCAGGTCGGGGCGCACGTACGCTGCGGCACGTTCCAGCAACTGCTCCCAAATAGCGACGAAGGCTTCGGTAGCGATTCCCGAGGCCGGGAGCGGGATGTTGATCAGCACATCGCGGCCAATCGCCGCGATCTCGTGGCCCGTGCCCGGATAGGCGGGCGAGGCATGCGTCGAGATGTAACTGAGCCCCTCGCCGACCACGTCTTGCGTACCGTTGCCGTGATGATAATCGAAATCGATTAACAGCACGCGGCCGCCGGCGCGCGCCTGGTAAGCACGCGCAGCGATCGCGGCATTATTGAAGACGCAGAAACCCATGCCGCGGTTCGATTCCGCGTGGTGCCCGGGAGGACGCACCAGCGCGAAGACCGGCGCATTGCTTTCCACGGCTGCCTGCGCTGCTGCAATGGCCCCGCCGGCAGCGCGGCGCGCGACGTCGAGGGTGCGCGCGTCGACCACCACGTCGCCGGTCGAGAGGTAGCGCGGCCCGGAGAGATCCCCGATCTCCCGCTTTACCAGTTCGACGTACCGTTGCGCGTGCACGCGTTCGATCTCGTCATCGCCCGCGTCACTCGGACGCAACACGTCGCCGGCAAGGCCGCGCTGCGTTAAACGCGCGGCGACCACCTCCACGCGGTCGGGGGATTCGGGATGCCCGAGATCGCGGAGATGGTCGCCGTAGAGCGCGTCGTAGACGAGTTTCACCCTGAGGTTCTCGAAGAGTTACGGTTTCTTCTTCGGCGCCGCAGGAGCGGGCTTACTCAGATCGGCGATCCAGCCTTGGACCTGCGTATAATCTTTGCTGCCCTTCTTGATCATCGGCAACAGCCGCTTGTACGCGTCGACCGCCTTTGCACGCTGGTTGGTCTCCTCGTAACTCTTCCCGGCAACGTAGAGCAACTGCGGATTTTGACTCAAGAAGCCCTTGGCGTTGTTGTCGAGGACGTCGAAGATCTGCGCCGCCTCTTTGTAGTTTTTCATTTCAAAGTCGGCTCCCGCGATGCACCCGAGCAACTGCGGCGTGCGTTGTAGCTGGAAGGCCTTGCTGCAAGCATCCTTCGAGTCCGCGTAATCGTGAAGATAGGAGTATGCCTCTCCTAGCGTTTGAAACGCGGCCGGATCAGGTTGAATCGCGGTTACGCGCTTCAGATAACCCACGGCATCTGAAAACTTCTGCTGGCCCATCGCAAGGGCCGCCAGATGGCTGAGCGCGTCAACGTCGTTGTTGTCGATCGCTAGCGCCGCCAGCCACTCGGTCTTCGCCTTGTCGAACTGCTTCTGTCCCGCGAAGTAATCGCCGTAGGCAACGTAAATTTGTGGTACCTTTGGGTACTGCGCGATACCCTGTAGGAAGATCCCCTCGGCCACAGAGTATTTCTTTTCACCGACAAAATAGGCGGCCTTTCGGACCAGGATCTGAACCTTGGCGGTGTCGTCCGGCGCAGCGACGATAGCGTCGTCGTAGGCGGCGGAAGCCTGATCGTCTATGTGCTGACGCGCGTACAGATCGGCCTTGAAGACTAGCGCTTGCACGTTCTTGGGATCGAGGGCGATCACTTTGGCAACCGTCTGCAGAGCCATCGGAAGGTTATCTTGCGACGCGTACGTCTGCGCAATCTGGAAGATCGGATCCGGATTTTTTGGATCCTTGTTTGAAGCGGTTTGGAACTGTACGCGCGCGTCATCGTATTTCTGTTCGGCCGCATAGACCGACCCGAGCATCGAGTACGACGCCGAGTCACCTTTGTTCAACACGATGCTGCGATTGGCGATGCGCTCGGCATCGGTGAAACGATTTGCCTTGAGATAGAGCTCGGTGAGTTGCTCGAGCACGCCGAGGTTACTCGGATCGAGGTTTTCGGCTTGCTCGAGATCGCTGATCGCGATATCTTCCTTGCCGAGTTGATCCATCGCAAATCCGTCGAGGTAGTAGACCTGCGCCGTTTTGTCGCCCATCTGCAACAAATGCTGCGTGAGTTGGGCCGAAAGATCCGGCCGGTTGATTCCGAGGAACTGACCGGCAAGCTGCGTCATCGCATCTTGATCGTTCGGGTTTGTCTTGAGCTTGGCCTGAAGTCTCGGAATCGCCACCTGCGGAGGTTCAGGGGAGGCCGTCGGCAATGCCGACGCACTGGGCGACGGCGACGGCGATGCCGCGCTCTTGCCGCCACCAAACAGTCCGGCCTGTGCCGGCTGCGTGACGGCGAACGCCGCGGCGATCGCGACGATCAAAGTGAGGACGAGTGTGAAGCGTTTCAACGTGTTCGAGATCCTTAATCTATGATTTAGCGGCTTGAACGAGCTTGGTCAGTTCCGGAACGATAGCGAACGCATCGCCAACGACGAGGAGATCCGAGAACTCGGCGATCGGGGATTGTCCATCTTTGTTGATCGCGATGATCGTACCTGAGGAACGCATGCCGACCTTGTGTTGTATCGCGCCCGAGATCCCGACCGCGATGTAGAGTGGGGGGCTGACCGTCTTGCCCGTCTGACCGATTTGCAGGCTGTAGGGCACCCAGCCAGCGTCGGCAGCCGCGCGCGAAGCGCCGACCGCGCCGCCGAGCGCCGAAGCCAGCGGCTTGAGCAACGTTTCGAACGGCTCGGGTCCGCCGAGGCCCCGGCCGCCGGCTACCACAACGGGTGCTTCCTCCAGCGCGAGTTCTCCCGAACTTTCCTCAACGTCTTTCTCGACGACCACGCTGTAGGTCTTGCCGGCCGGTTTTTCGATCGCTTGCACGGTCGCGCCGCCGCCGCCCGCCTGCGCCGCGAAGGCGTTCGGGCGAATGGTGACGATGCCGTAATCGCCCGAGCGTAGCTCGCAATTGGTGATCGCGGCACCGCCCATCTTGGGCATAACCGCGACGATTTTGCCGCCTTCGATCTTGAAATCGGTCGCATCGGCGCACACCCCGGCGTTCAAACGCGCGACCAATCGGCCTGCGACGTCTTTGCCGGTCAACGTGTTGGCGATGAGCACGAGTGCTGAGCCGATCGTCCTGGCGGCGGCCTCGAGATAATCGATGACCGGATCGAGCAGAAACGTGTCGACATCGCCGTCGTCGTTGACGTAGATCGCATCGAGCGGATAGCTCTGGAGCGTCTGCGCCAATGTCGAGGAGCCGGCTCCGACGACGAGCGCGTACGCCTTGCCCCCGAGCTGGTCGGCAAGCTTGCGCGCTTGCGTCGCCATTTCGAACGTCACCTTCGGCGTTTGCGCGTTTTTGTGTTGAACGAAAACCAGAACGTTGTTCATATTAGACGAGCTTCTTCTCTTTGAGGAACGCGAAGATGGCCTGCGCACCCGAGGCGCCGTCGGCCGCTTCGATGACTTGACCTTTGCCACGTACGGGCGGCGGCGCAAACGACAGCAGCTGCGTCTTCGAACCACCTTGGCCGACCGGTTGTTCCAGGCCCAAGTCTGCAACGGTCAGCGCGGCGATCGTCTTTTTCTTCGCACCCATGATGCCTTTGAGCGACGCGTAACGCGGTTCACCGAACGTGAGCGCGGTCGTGATGACGCACGGCAGCGGCGCAGTCACGTCTTGATATCCGGTGTCGGTCTCGCGTTCGATTTTCAGCTTACCGTCGGCGACTTCGGCCTTGCGCGCATTGGTCACGAGCGGCGTTTGCAGGTATTCAGCCAGCGCGCCCGGCGTCGCACCGGTGGAACCGTCGTCAGAGAGTCCGCCGACGATCAACAAATCAAACCCGATCTTCTTGAGCGCGTGGGCAATCGCATAGGAACTGGCCCAAACGTCGCTCCCTTCGAGCCCGGCATCGCTCAGCAACACCGCGTCGTCGGCGCCCATCGCGAGAGCCTTACGCAGCGTTTCCTTGAGTGCCTCGGGAGCCATGCTAAAGACCGTGACGGTCGTATCGCCGCCGGCCTTCTCTTTGATCTGGAGCGCCGCTTCGAGTGCGTATTCGTCGTAAGGATTGAGCACCGTCTCAACGCCGGTGCGCACTAAGCGCTTCGTGCTATCGTCGATCCGTTTTTCTGCATTCGGATCCGGCACAAGCTTGACCGTGACCACGATCTTCACGTGGAGAACTCGACCTCCTGCGGTACGTGGGGGAGAACCCGGCGCCATTAGGGTTGACTAGAGCTGAATCCTCTGATCGACCACAAGAGCCGTTCCACGCAGGGTCGGTGGAGGACCGCCTGGTTCGGAGGGTAGCCCGGTCAGGCCATAGTGACGCAGCTGCACGAGGAGCTGCTGGCCGTTGGTGAAGTCCCACTCGCCCCCCACGAAGGCCTCCCCATAGATCCCTAGGACCGGAGTGGTCGACCAATAGCCGTTTGCGCTGTAGCGCCCGTAACCGATCGCCGCGACCATCTTCTTGCTCCAATGATGTTGGAAAGTCCCGATGATCTGCGGATAGTTTATGCTCACAAAATCGACCGGATCGGTTGCGGGGCGATACGAGCGGTCCCAGACCGAGTCCACAACGACGTCATCGTTGGGCCAGTGCCAGACCGCGTAGAGCGCTGCTTGCCGCTGCCAACCGAGCGTCGCATTAACATCGAACTGCGGTAAGAAGTAACCATCGACCCAGCCCTCCTGCGATGCAGTGGCAAGCGTGATCGGCTCGATCTGTCGCCAGACGTACGAGTCGGCGTGCAGTTGCAACCTCCCACGCGAGTAATTTGCATAAGCGCGATAGCCTTCGCGATTGATACCGATGATCGAGTTGTCCACGGCTTGATACGTGGACTTGAGCCATTGCCCCGGCCACGACCACGCGACGCTCCACACGTTCTCCGGCACGCCATACGGCAAGATGACATCCGCGTAACGCGGATCGAAACGATAGTATTCGATCCCGGCATTGGTGCCCGTGTCGAAATGGTGGCTGAACTTAACGTGCTCGTAGGTACCCGGCGATTGAGTGCCGGGTTCGGTGGCAAGGCCGTCGTGATACCATCCCTCACCGAGTTCGATCAGCAGATCGTTTCCGTGAGACGGGTGGAAGAGCGCGCGTACACCGGCGAGGGTTTGCGACTGATCGGCAAGCGTGCTTGAGAAGAGCCGTCCCTGCGGTCCCGGATAGAGCGTTTGGCCGGTGCCGAAAAAGGTCGTCGTGTTGATCGGATCGCCGGAGGTGGTGATGTTTGCGACTTGCGCGGAGAAGCGGCCATAGTCACCGCGATCGAGCACGTAGGACGCCATCGCTAAACGGGCCTGCGTACCTTGCAAGACCGGCAGCAAGGCATCGGTCAATTCGACCGTCGATGATCCATGCGTTGACACGAGGTCGGCGCCAAGTAACGGCAGCGACGATGGAGAGGGGGTCCACGCATCAACGTTCGGTGTTCCCGGCCCAAGCGTTTCGGCGGTCGGCACACCGATCGACGGATTCGCGTTGGTCACCGCCGGCGGCGCAAAAACGAAGCGATCGGTTTGCGTGAGATTGACATATCCGCCGCTGATTTTCCATGCGCCGTCGTTGGTTGCCAGCGAAGCCGCATACGGCACGACCGCTTGTGCGGATCCGCCTTCGATGCCGCCACCACCACTTTGCGGAAAGTTGATCGCGTAGTTGATCGGCGAGCGACCCTCATGCGGATCGAGCGGACCCTGCCAGGGCTCGCTCCAGTACATGAGGTTGTTCAAATCGCCACCGTACGCACCGAGCAGCACCTGAGCATCGAAGGTAAGTGTCCGCGTGCGATCGTTGCCGTCGATCAGATACTGGAGCATCCCCGCATTGCCCGGCGTCTCTGCGGCGCTGGTAAACCAATCGTAGGGTGACATCGGCGAGAGCGGCACGCCGGCTTCGAATGCAGCGGCCTCGGGCGGCGCGAGTCCCGGACCGCTTGCACCCTGGGAGATAAAAACGTTCGCACCCTGCGCGTGCAACGAAAAGCCCGGCGTCGGCGAGGGCGATGGGGAAGCGGACGGAGAGGTGGAGGGCCCGGGCGATGCGGCTTGCGCAGCGGCCACGACGGGTATTCCACACGCGACGACCATCGCCGCAATCCAAAGCGCGAGCTTCTGCACGTGTAGCGCCTAGACTTACGTCCGCGCTGCACGAGAGCCTTCGGAGTTAAGGCCTATTTAAAGGTGGGGCAGCATCGCGACCCAGGGGCTGAAGCGCGTCGCGCCGTCGAACTCGTTAGCTCGCAACCTGTCGTCGTGCGGCCGCTCTGCGGCCCGGAAAAAAATCGCGAAGAACGTCTTCATGGCAATGACCTCCTCGGGATGCACCCTCCATCATCGAATCGGTCTTTTTGGGAAAAATTCGCCGGACGTAACGGTAATATTACGCGACCGTAATATTACGCTTTGGTCTTGCGGCCGCGCTGATATTCGGGCGGCACGAACGATTCCGCGCCGAGCTCATCGGCGGCATCCCACACCCAGCGCGGGTTGCGAATGAAGCCGCGCGCAAGCGCAACAAAGTCCGCTTGACCGGTCGAGACGATCTCTTCGGCTTGCGCGGGTTCGGTGATCATGCCGACCGAGAACGTCGTCATGCCCGTCGCCTTCTTGATCGCTTGCGAGAACGGCACCTGGTAGCCGGGGCCAAGCTCGATCTGCTGATCGGGCGAGAGTCCGCCGCTGGAGACGTCGACGAAGTCGCAGCCCCGCTTTTGCAATTCTCGTACGAACTCGATCGATTGCTCGACATCCCATCCGCCCGGCACCCAATCGCTCGCGGAGATTCGCACGCCCAGCGGTTTATCGTGCGGCCATGCCGCGCGGACCGCGTCAAACAATTCGAGCGGAAAGCGCAGCCGGTTTTCGAGCGACCCACCGTATTGATCGGTGCGCTGATTTGAGAGCGGCGAGAGAAACTCGTGCGCGAGATAGCCGTGCGCGAAATGAAGCTCGATCACGTCGACGCCGAGCCGTGCAGCGCGCTCCGCGGCGGCAACAAAATCGTTACGGATTTTCTGCAGACCCTCGCGATCGAGCGCGACGGGCGTTTGCCAATCCGAGTACGGCACCGCCGACGGCGCGACGGTTTGATAGGCGTGCTCGCCGCTCGCCGGCCCGCCGCCGTTCCACGGAGGCGTGGTCGAGCCTTTGCGCCCCGCATGCGCAAGTTGCACGCCGATCTTGCTACGCGCCCACGTTCGAATAAACGCGACGACGCGCGCCATCGCGGCTTCGTTCTCGTCCGAATAGAGGCCGAGGTCTTGGTCGGTGATGCGTCCCTCGGGGCTCACGTGCGTGGCTTCAAAAAAGACCAGGCCCGGACCCGACAGCGCGTATTGACCGAGGTTGACCACGTGCCAATCGTTGGCGTTGCCGTCGGTCGACGAATATTGACACATCGGCGAGACCACGATCCGATTCTCAAAGGTCGCGCCGCGCAAGGTCATGGGAGAGAACAGCTTGCTCACGAAACTATCGTACCCACTTGCTCCCGCTGAGGTTGCGCTCGAATGACCTATCGCCCCCCGCATGTCCGTGCCGACGAGCGTGCGCCGTTGCTCGCGCTGATCGCTGCCCACCCGCTGGCGACTTTTATCACCGTTGCGCAGGGCGAACCGGTGGTAACCTACGCTCCCCTCCTCGCGCGCGAGGAGGGGAGCGTAGTCATCCTCGAGGGGCACATCGCGCGCGCCAACAACCAGTGGCGCGGCGGCGACGGCAGGGGCGTCGCGCTCTTCCGCGTTGCCGAACACTATGTCTCGCCCACCTGGTACGCAACCAAACGCATCAACGGACGCGTAGTCCCAACGTTCGACTACGTCACCGTCGAAGCGCGAGGGCAGGTGCGCTTTATTGAGGACACCGAGTGGCTGCGCACGTTCGTTGCGCGCTTGACGATTTCACAAGAGGCGCGCGTCGGCTCGGGTTGGACGATCGACGAAGCGCCGGAAGACTACATGGAATCGCAGCTCAAAGCGATCGTCGGCCTAGAGTTGCGGGTTGACGCGTTGACCGGGCTGTTCAAACTGAACCGGCATCACCCGGCGGAAAACGTCGCCGGGGTCATCGCCGGGTTGGAGAAACTCGGCGATCCCGATGCGCAGGCGATTGCCGCCTACATGCGAGTCGACCTGGCCGCACGCGACGAGTGACGTCAGTTCGGCTCGAAGTCCGCATGGAAGAGATAGGTTCCTTCCACGGGCACGCAGTTCGCGATTCTCGGAGCGTACCTGGTTCCGCGCGCCGCGCGCAAGGCTACATCATCGATCGCCGCATTGTTGGATGACCGGTAAATCTTTGCATCGACCAGGCGCCCCCGGTGCGAAGGCGGCGGAGTCGGCTTCGGCGGCGGGGTGCTTATGCGCGTCGCGCGGCTAATGGAGAAAACGTCCGGCCTCACGTACGTGTCAGACGTCGATAGGTTGGGGTAGAGCGGAGTGACGAACGCATTGAGCATGAGCGAGAGCAATAGACCCACGCCCAAGTAGTTGCGTATCCGTTCAGCAACATGCGGATTTTCGCGTGAAGGGGAAAGTCTTCGCGACGCTCGGCTATCCCGACGCGGAGTGGGGTATGGTCAAACTCACCCCGGACGAGCAATATGCCTATATGAGGATCGAGCCGGAGGCGTTCGAGCCCGCGGCCGGCGCGTGGGGCGAGCGCGGCAGCACGTTAGTCAATCTGGCGAAGGTGAAAAAGGCAACGCTGCGCGATGCGCTTGAATCAGCGTGGCTGGCAGTTTCAAAGCGGAAGTAGGTTTTGTCATCCCACTACGCCCTTTGTTCCGACCACCGGCCGGCCGAAGGCCAAGCAAACGCAGCGCTCCGGCAGCCGACACCGCGCCAGCAACCACGCGTTCATATTCGCCTTGGGATCGGCGCTTTAGTCGACCAGCCATACCCGCATTATGAACCCAGACTGAGCCAAACGCATGGCATCAATCCGAAAAGGGCTTTAATTATTCGGGCGTCCCTGGTGAGGGGCACATCGAAGTTCCCGGTTCGACTTCGCCGCTTGAATAAGGTCGCGCAGCGCTGCGGCAGCCGAAAGTTGCAAGGCTCCGGCTTGCGCGGACAAATCCACAGTCTTTGAATTGAGAAGCCCAGCGGCCGCGGCTTCTCGTCGGATCGCAGCAAGTGCCGAAGAGCTGCTGCGATTGAGCGTGCGAGCCTCGGCATAGGTTGATTGCGCGGTCTTCTTGACGCGCGCGCTCTCCGCAATCAGCGCGGAGTTGTCCTGACGGAGTGCTTCTTGCGCCTTTTGCGCATCGGCTATGCTGTGTTCCAATTGCATACGGTTCACGGTGTCGTACCCAACAGCCAAGACACTCCCGGCGAGAATGACCAGACTCAAAGCCCAAGCTGGAAACCGACTGCGCTCCGGCCCGGCGCTATATGCCGCGAGAATGCCGACCGCCGCGGCGATCGCGATGCCGCCGGTCGTAATGAGGAAACTGCCGCTGCTCAGGACGCTCACGTTGGCGTACGCGTAGAGCGCGAGATACACGCCCGGAGCGCCGATCACCATAGCGAGCGCGCCGATCGCAATCAGAGTAATGGCTCCGAGCTTCGACATGAACGGCTCCGGTCACAAAGCAAGAAGTTATGGGATGACCGGGACTCGAACCCGGACGCTGTTTCCAGCTGCAGATTTTCGCACCACTATAGCTTTCGCTACCGCGTTCAACGTTTGTGGTCCGGACTGTGCCTTGACCGTGCACGTCGAGCAACGCTCGACATGTTTAGGCCGCGCCCATCCAGTCTCTACACCTTCAGAGATTCGTGCCAAAGCGCGAATCCTGCTTGGCTCGGCGTTGTCAGTAAAGAGTTCGCCGACTTTGAGCGCATCCCACAGGACGTTTCCGACCCTGCGGCTCAGGGGTTTTATCCCAAGTCTGCTGTGTCTGCCAGTTCCACCATCATCCCGATTTCGTCCCACTCCGTGGGACCGCACATCGTGTGCTCGAAATCACCACCCGCATCCTGCGGATGCCAGATCCACTATTGTTGATAGTGTTCGACGGTGTCGGCCGTACGCATGTGCGCGACCTCGGGATCTTGTCCCGCGTCGCGCCGCGCACGACGCTGACGTAACAGATCGAAGTAGCGGTCGAGCTGCACTTGGACTTCTTCCAAACGCAAACGGTCCTGCGGCGTCAGCTTCCCGCTATCCCCGTGTTCGAGAAGCCGGTGTTCCTCGGCAACCAAGTCCTCAATGTGCTGATGAATGGCCTGATCTTCCATGTGGGGACCATCCTGGACCGGGCCCGGGTCGTCCTGCCCGATCCACCTGTTGGAGCAGATGTCCAAGCAGCAAATCTGCGCTGGTCACGGTCGCGCGGTCCTCGCCAATGAGATCGAGGACGGTCTCGAGCACGATGATGCCGGCCGGCAGAATATCTGCGCGCTGTGGCTTCATGCCGGCAAGCGTCTTGCGATCGTTGAGCGGAAGTGCACAGAGCCGAACCAGCGCGCGTTGCAGATCGTTGCGCGAGAGCTCGTATTGGTCGATTTTTGTGCGCTTGCCGCGAAGCAGCGCGGCCACCGTCGTGGCCGAACCTCCTACGAACGCCACATGCCCCACCTTCGGAAAATCGGCGACGGGGGCAACGGCGTTGCGCACGATCTCACGCGCCTGCTCGATCGTGTCCAAATCGACCACGCCGTCGTTGCCGGCGAGGAGCGGGAGCATTTCGGTCAGCCGGACGGCGCCGATCTCACACGATACCGTTCGATCCGGGGCCGCGCCGTTGCCGGTCGCATACTCGGTGCTGCCCCCGCCGACGTCGACGACGCCCAACTCTTCGTTGTGCAGCGGACCGAAGGCCGTGATCGCGCCGCGATACGACGCGGCGGCTTCTTCATCGCCTGAAAGTATTTGCAGCGGCACGCCGAGCACGTCTTGGACGCGTTTGGTAAATGCTTCGCCATTGCTCGCGCGACGCAGAGCGCTCGTCGCGATGGCAAAGAGACGCACGTAATGACCGCGGACGATGCGTAGATGCGACCTGACCGCATCGATCGTGCGCTGCATCGGCTCCTCACCGAGCTCGCCGTGCTCGCGCAAGCCCTCGCCGATGCGCGTGCCGATTGAGCGCGCAAGGTCGACGTGCGGAGCGTTCGGCTCCATATCGGCAAGCGCGACGCGCGTCGAGTTCGTACCGATCGAAATGACGGCATAGTGCTTGCTCATGCGCCTTCTTGCTTAGGGCGGCTCGCTGTGTTTGGATTCGAAGAGGGCCGCGCGCTTCTTCTTTCGCAGGAAATGCCGCTCGTGCGCGGGGACGCCGTCGGCGTCGTTCTCCCACTCCTGAGTGCTTTCGAGATATTGCGCGATCTGAGCATCGAGCTCGGGTTCGGCGATGCGCGGAACGATCGTCACCATCGGACGGCGCGCTCCTGGATGAAGAACGAATGCCAGTGCCTCGCGCGCCGACATCCCGCGATCGTAGTCCACACGGTGCGCTTCCACGTCACCCGCGGGGGCGCTGGCCAACTCACCGCTCTCGAGGCGAACCGTCGCGCCATACGCGTTCACATTAATTACGAAGCCGTAGACGCGTTCGATCACGGAGTCGGCGAGGACTGCGGCGAGGGAAGCGGGCTGACGAAGACGATTGCTTCATTGGAACGTACGAGGCGCAGACGATCGTGAATCTCGGGAATTGCGCCTTGCGGATCTTCGAGCCGGCGCAGTTGGCGCAACTGCCACTCGCGGCGCGCCTGCAATTGTGTGATGTCGCTCTGCGTTGACGAAAGCTCGTGCGCGAGCGCGACGTTCTCATCGATGACCCGCGCGAACTGAATCGCCACCAGGGTAAACACCAAAAGCGCGACGCCGGCGGCTCCAAGACGCCCGAGAAAGCGCCATATCAATGAAGCGCGCGTACGACGCTTCACCGTACTGGTGTTCCGATGTCCCCCTGACGCTCCGTTTGCCATGCGCCTATCCGGCGATACTTCTGATAACGAGCCTCTCGTAATTCTTGCGGCGCTATCCGCGCGAGCCGTTCAACCGCCACCGACACCGCATCCAGAACCTTGGTCACGACCCCGGTTGGATCGCGATGCGCGCCGCCGAGCGGTTCGGCTACGATCTCATCGATAATACCAAACTGCTGCAAATCTGCCGAGGTGAGCTTCAGCCGGGACGCGGCTTCCTCCGCTTTTGCGGCATCGCCCCACAGGATCGCCGCGCAACCTTCCGGCGATGCAACCGAGTAGACCGAATGTTCGAGCATGAGGACGTGATCGGCGATACCGAGCGCCAGCGCACCGCCCGAACCGCCCTCGCCGATGATCGACGCGACGATGGGTACGCGGGCCTGCGTGAACTCCTGGAGGCACATGGCAATGGCCTCCGATTGCGCGTGCTCTTCGGACGCAATTCCGGGGTCGGCGCCCTTGGTATCGATAAACGTCACGATGGGCAGACCCAACCGCGAGGCTGTGTGGGCTAGGCGCTGGACCTTACGGTACCCCTCGGGCGTCACCATGCCGAAGTTGCGGCGCAGATTCTCCTTGGTGTCGCGCCCGCGCTGCTGACCGATGGCCATGATCGCGCGTCCACGTAAAATCGCAAAGCCCGCCACAATAGCCGGATCGTCGCGGAACTCGCGGTCGCCGTGCAGTTCGTCGAAGCGATCGAGCTTCGCAATGAAGTCGAGCGAGGTCGGGCGGCTGGGATGCCGCGCCATATTGACCTTCTCCCACGGCGTCAGCGATCCGAAGAGCTCGCGTTGAAGCGTTTCGTACTTTTTTTCGAGCGAGGCAATTTCGGCGGAGAAGTCGACCGGCTGGTTGACGTTGGCGCTACGCAAGTCGGCGATGCGGCGCTCGACCTCGAGCAGGCCGCGCTCGCGCTCGACGATCACATTCCCGTTCACTGTCCCGAGCCTGTCGAAGGAGCCTTGATCCCCCCGGCGGCGTATTGCAGCAGGCGCACCAGCGTGGTCTTGAGATCGTGCCGATCGACCACCATATCGATGTGGCCTTTTTCGAGCAAGAACTCCGCCGTCTGAAACTGATCGGGAAGCTTTTGACGAATCGTTTGCTCGATGACCCGCCGTCCTGCAAAGCCGATCATCGCTTTTGGCTCGGCGATGATAACGTCGGATTCAAACGCGAACGAAGCCGAGACGCCGCCGGTCGTCGGATCGGTCAGCACGGTAACGAAGAAATTACCGTCTTCCTTAAAACGCGTGACGGCGGCAGTCGTTTTGGCCATCTGCATCAACGCGAACATGCCCTCTTCCATGCGCGCGCCTCCCGATGCGGTCACGATAATGCACGGAATCCGGCGCCTACGCGCCTCTTCCAGGAGGAGCGTAACGCGCTCGCCCACCACCGTGCCCATGGTTCCGCCGCGAAAATGGAAGTCCATCACGCCAAGAGCAATCTCGAACCCATCGATCGAACCGATACCGCATACCACGCCTTCAGAGATCCCGCTTTTCTCACGATCGCCTGCGAGCTTGACGGCGTACGTCTTCTTGTCGACCCACCCGAGCGGATCGCCGGGCAGAATCTCGCTGCCGATCTCGGTAAAATCTCCGTCGATCAACATGTTGATGCGATCGTAGGCGTTCATCCTGAAGTGATGACCGCACTTCGTGCACACGTCGTAATTCGACGAAAGATCGCGGCGGTAGAGCACTTCGCCACAGGACGGACACTTCGTCCACAGCGCGGCATCGCGGGTATCGGCGTCTTTGCCGCGCCGGCGCAGCAGCCAATCAGGAATAGCCACGTTAGCCACGTCCTCCCAAGAGCCGCGCCAGGTAGAGTTTGCGCAACTGCTTGAGATAATTGAAGATCTCGTTCTGGTTCAACTTCGACTCGCCCACGATCCGGTCGGTGAAGACGTACGGAATCTCGATTGCGCGTCCGTAGTGCGCTTTGGCGATTACTTCCAGCCCGATCTTGAAACCGATCGGATCCAGCTGCACGCCGTCGAGCGCTTCGCGCTTCACCAGAAAATAACCGCTGGTCGGATCTTTGACACTGGTGAGCGGCAACGCGAGCGCACAGGCGACGCGCGAGGTGATGATCCGGCGCCTCGGCCAGTTCGCGATGCCGCCGCCTTTGACGTAGCGGCTTCCGATCGCGAGGCCGTATTCCCCGGATTCGAGCGCCGCCACCATTATTGGAAGGATGTTGATGTCGTGGCTGAAGTCCGCATCCATCGCGCCAAGCGCCTGCGACTGCGGACGCGCGAATGCCCACCCATCGATTACACCGCTGGAGAGCCCAAGCTTGCCCGGACGATGCAGACAGCGGACCGGGAGTTCGGCGGCAAGCCGATCGACAATGGCGCCGGTGCCGTCGGGCGAATTGTCATCGACGACGACGATCTCGCCGTCAAGGTCGTGCGCTTTGAAAACGTCGCTCACCGCGCGCAGCAAACGCTCGATGCCGCCCGCTTCGTTGTAGGTGGGAACGACGATGGAAAAAGGGAGCTTGGCCATAGTCTAGCCCGAGCCCATACGACAGGGCAACCAGGGTTTCCGCTTACGAAGCGGTGGTCGCCACGCCTTTCCCTGCGCGTTTCGATGCGTACATCGCCTCATCGGCCCGCGCTAACAATTCCTCGGCGGTGGCGGCGTCGCGCGGGTACGCGGCAATGCCGACGCTGGCACCCACGGCTACCGAGCGGCCGTCAAAAATTGCGCGTTCCGAGGCGGCCTGGATCAGACGCTCGCCCAGACGAAGCGCTTCACCGTCGCTGTTTGTGGTCTGCAACGCGAGGAATTCATCACCACCGACGCGCGCGAGGATGTCGCCTTCGCGAAGAACTGCCCGTAAACGAGCCGCCGTAATCGACAGAAAGTCGTCGCCTATGGCATGCCCAAATGCATCGTTGACACCCTTGAAGCCGTCGAGGTCGATGAAATAGGCGATGACCTGCTCGCCGCTACGCTGCACGCGTGCAATCGCAAGCCGCAATTGCTCCATCGCATAGCGCCGGTTCGGTAAGCGCGTCACCGAGTCGACGTAGGCGATCTCTTCCAGCTCCTCCTCGCGCCGTTCGCGAGCGAGCGCGGCACCGATCATCGCCGCTACGACTCGCGCAAAATCCAAGTCTGCTTCTTCAAAGGGTCGGCGGCGCGGCTTGCGCGACATGAAGCCCAGCTCCCCTACCGGCACACCGTCGGCGAACGCGGTGGTGATGATCAGCGCACCCCAGCCGAAGCGTGCGTGTGCCGGATCACTTTCCCATTCGTTGCTCTCGCGGTTCCAAAACGAGATCATCTTGTTCGTTCCGAATATGTGCCGCGTATACGACTCACCAAACGGAAACGAATCACCGGTGTGGAGTGTATCCCCGACCGAGTGCATGATTTTCACTTGATCGTCGAAGACGCGCGACACGGTAGCGCCTTGCATGTCGAGTGCCCGCACGGAAAATTGCAGCGTCTCGCTAATCTGGCGATCGACCGAACCGGCATGCACCGAGGCGATCCGCGAAAGGGACCGTAACCGCTCGCGCTGCAGCTCCTCTCGAAATTCAATCTCGCGCTCGCGTGTAACGTCGCGTGCAATTACGTACACGCCTTCCAACTCGCCGCTCACGCGCATCGGGACGGTGTCCACCTGCACGATGATGGCCGCTCCGCTCTTGGCTCGCAGCGCCGCATCGAAACGGATCGACGCGTCCGAGAAGAGCGGGCTTGCAAGCCCGGCATGCTCGATCGCATCCGGCGCGGGCGCCAGCGTATCGATCGGTGCGCCGATCAATTCGTCAGCGCGATAGAGCGTCAAGCGTTCGAGCTGCGGATTCGCCCGAACGATCCGACTGCTTGCGTCTATGAGCGCAATCGCGTCGGGATGGAAATCGAACATCGAACTCAACCGCGCGCCGCTTTCTTCGAGCCGATCGACCATCTTGGCCCAGCGCGCTTCCGCCGGCCGTGCTAACTGAAAATAGAGTACGGCCACGATCGCCATCGCGATCAGACTGATCGCGATGGCCACAAGTCGAAAGCGCGTGCGCCATGCTCGTGCATACCGCTCGTAGGCCATGGTCTTGGCGTCAAAGAGATTGAACAGCGCGAGCGCACCGGTCCGGGTTGGATGCGCCAGGTAGCCCTTGGAAGAGCGCGCTCTCGTCCGGAGAGAGATCGCTGAAGTTCGACTGCATGGCACTCAGCGTGGCGATGCTGGTATGCAGGTCGGCTTCATTGTGCGCCGTCGCGTCATAGAGGATGCGCCAGGTAGTCGGCCCGGCGCAACACGCTGGCATGCTCACCGATCGCGACGGGGGCTGCGTCGTAATCGGTGAGGACGATGAGAACCACGACCTGGACGATCAGGACCCCGACAATTGCCAATGCGCCGACTGCTCCTACGCTGCGCAGCCGGCCGCCACTGCGGCGCTCGATCATTACCTAGGTTATCGTTAGATGGGCGGTGTTGGCTTTACGTCCCAAGCTCGTAGTTAAGGACCGCCACCACGGCCAACGCCGCCGTCTCGGTGCGCAGAATACGCGAGCCGAGTGACAGCAGATGCGCCCCTGCCGCCTGCGCCGACTCGGCTTCGCCATGAGAAAATCCGCCCTCTGGGCCAACGACCACGAGAATCCGCTGCGCACCGCCGATCAGCGCGAGGCAAACGCTCGCGCAACGGCTGCGGCTCGGCAACCTCCCACGGAAAGAGCACCGCGTCGTACTCCGAAAATTGCAAACAGAGTTGCGCAAACGGCAACGGGTCGGTGACCGTAAGGAGATCAGAGCGGCCGCTCTGCTGAGCCGAACTGCGCGCGAGCCGGCGCCAGCGCTCGAGCTTTGCTGCGCCAAGGTCCTGAACGATGGTCCGTTCGCTCTGCAACGGGATCAGCGTTGCGCACGCCCAGCTCGCCCAACTTCTCGACGACAAAGTCCATCTTCTGGCCCTTGGGAATACCCTGCGCGACGTCGATAGCGACCCGCGCGGTCACCGCCGGCGCGTGCGCTTCGCCAAGGCGCGCGTGCAGCGCACCATCCTTTGTTTCGAGCGTTGCGGCGAAGATCGAGCCGGCCGAATCGACGACCTCGATCACGTCGCCGTTGCGCAAGCGTAAGACGTTGACGATCTTGTGCGCATCGCTGCCATGAACCGCGACGACTTCTCCGGCATGGTGCGCGTCGCGAACAAAAAAACGCCGAGCCGGCATGCGCGCCCTACTCGGGGCGGAACGCGTCCTTCACGCGATCGAGAAAGCTCTTCTCCTCGATTGCGTCGCCCCCGGCGCGCGCGTACTCTTCGAGCGTTTCGCGTTGGCGCTTATTGAGTTTGGTCGGAATGACGACGTGAACGGTGACGTGATGATCGCCGCGCTGCGATCCACGCACCGACGGCATGCCGTGACCGCGAAGGCGTAGCGTCGTCCCGCTCTGCGTTCCCGCCGGGATGCCGAGCTGCAACGGTCCTTCGAGCGAGGGCACGTCGAGCGTCGTTCCCAAAGCCGCAAGCGGAAAACTGATCGGCACGTCGATGAACGTCTCGAGCCCGTCACGGCGGAAGAGCGGATGCACAGCCACGCTGAGATACACGTAGAGATCGCCGGCGGGACCGCCGCGAATGCCGGCTTCGCCGTTGCCGGCGATGCGAATGCGCGAACCGTCGTCGACGCCGGCGGGGACGCGCACGGTGAGTTTCCGCTCGATTTCATGTCGTCCGCGGCCGGCACAGACCGCGCACGGCTGTGTGATCACATGACCTTCACCGCCGCACGCGTTGCAGGTCGTTTGCGTGACGAATTGGCCCAGCGGAGTCTGACGGACAGTGCGCATGACGCCGCTGCCGTGACAACGTTCGCATCCGGCAACGAGCGAACCGGGCTGCGCGCCCGATCCCTTGCACGTATCGCACTGGGTGAGATGCGAGAACTGAATCTCTTTCGTCGTTCCGGTAAATGCTTCGTCAAGGGTGATCTCGAGATCGTAGCGCAGATCCGACCCGCGCTGGGGACCGCTGCGACGCGGTTGAGCTTGCGCGCGCGCTTCGCCGAAGAACATATCGAAGATGTCGCCAAAGCCGTTGGGACCGAAGCCCGAGAAGCCGAAGTCGCCGCCGCCCTGCGGACCGCTGACCGTTCCGAAGCGATCGTACTGCGCCCGCTTTTGCGGATCGGAGAGCACTTCGTAGGCTTCATTGATCTCTTTGAAGAGATGTTCCGCGCCGGCTTTGTCGTGCGAGACGTCGGGGTGGTGACGCCGCGCGAGCGAGCGATAGGCGCGCTTGATATCGTCCGGCGATGCGTCGCGCGTGACGCCGAGCACTTCGTAATAATCCTTGGTGGGCATTCTACTCTATATCGGAAAGTCGTTCGGAAAGGGTATCGGCAGTTCCCGACGCGAGCGCGACGAGGCGCGCATAGGGCATGCGTCGAGGACCGAGGATCGAGAGCATCCCGATCGCGTTGGGCCCGAAGCGGTAGGGCACCGTGACAACCGACAGATCGGCCAGCTCGTCGCTGCCGAACTCGCCGCCAATCTTGACGCTGGCGGCCTCGTTGCCGATTGCGTCGGCAACCATGTCGTACAGTGTCTTCTGCTCCTCGACGATGCGCAGAATCGAGCGCAACTTGCGCAGGTCGTGGAACTCGGGCTGATCGAGCAGATTTTGTGCGCCCGCCGCAGCAATCGACGGCGCTTGGGCGCTGCGCGCACTGCGCAATGCCGCGAGGACCGCGCCGCGCAATTCGTCGGAGAGACCCAGCTCGTCGACGGCGCCCTGGACGTCGTGCTCACCGATCTCGCGCATCAAACGATTGCCAAGGCGCGCATTGAGCGCATTGGAGAGCTGAGTGAGTGCGTCGGCTTCGAGGTCGCTCGTCACTTCAAACAGCGTCTGTGCCGCCACGCCGAGCGACGTCACGACGATCGCCACGCCGGTGCGCGGCGAAAGCCAAATGAGTTGGATGTGCTTAAAGCTCTGCGTGTCGTTCTGCGGCTTGGTGACGAAGGCGAGGTTGTTCGAAAGACGGCCGAGAAGGCGCGTCGCGCTTTCGATCACGTCGTCCAACTCGCGACTCGCCTCGCGCAAATCCTCGCGAATCCGGCGGCGATCTTCCACCGCCAGCGTCTCGGGCTGCATGAGCTCATCGACGTAGGTGCGGTAGCCCGCATCAGAGGGTACGCGACCAGCCGAGGTGTGGGGCTGAACCAAGTATCCGCCGGCTTCCAGCTCGGCCATTTCGTTACGCACGGTGGCCGAGCTCACGCCAAGATTGTACTTCTGGGTGAGCGTGTTCGAGCCGACCGGCTCCGCGGTCGCTATATATTCGTAGACGACCGTGGCCAGGATGTAGGCTTTGCGCTTGTCGAGCCCGCCCTCATTCTTCATTGCGGGCTATCTTAGCACTCCTGGGGCCGGAGTGCCAACATCCGGGGTCGCAAGCGCTCTCAGGATCGCCGTGCGCAGCTCGTCCCACGACAACCCGCCTTTGGAAATATACGAAACGTTGCCGCTGGGATCGACCACCACCGTGAGCGGGATCGGCGGCGTCGCGTAGGCCGACGAGATGGAGCCGTCCAGGTCTTCGACCAGGGGCAGCGCGCTGTCCAGATTCCAGAGGCGCAAGTAGCTCGCGGCGACGTCGTGCGGTTCAGAGGAGATGGTCAACAGGTCGATTTTGGAACCGAACATCTCGCCCGCGTGCACGAAGTATTTCAACTCGTCGGTACACGGTGGGCACCACGTCGCCCAAAAATTCAACACGACGACTTTGCCGCGAAGATCGTAGAGGTGCTTCGTCCCCTTAGCACTTGGAATGGTGAAGTCGGGCGGCGGCGCATGCTCGCGCACGTGCGCCAGAACCGTCGTGGCGGCGAGCACGAACGCGGCAAACATTTGCATGACTTTTTCGGCAGGCATTTGCGATGACCCCCGGTGAACTCGGCCAGCATGAGCACGCAAGCAATCGAGGCGCTCTTTGAAGAGAGCCGCCGCTTCCCACCGCCGGCGGATTTCACCGCGCAAGCCAATGCGCAACCCGGCATCTACGAAGAAGCTGAAAAAGATTACCAAGCGTTTTGGGCGGGCTGGGCCCGCAAGCTCGAATGGATGAAGCCGTTCACCAAGACCCTTGAGTGGAAAGAGCCTTTCGCCAAGTGGTTTTACGACGGCGAACTCAACGTGTCGGTCAATTGTTTGGATCGCCACGTAAAAGCCGGAAAAGGCGACAAGATCGCCTACTACTATGAGGGCGAACCCGGCGATCGCTGGACCATTACGTACCAGCAATTGCTCGACGACGTGTGCAAGTTTGCCAACGGTTTGCGCAAGCTTGGCATCAAGAAGGGCGACCGCGTCGCGATCTACATGCCGATGATTCCCGAGCTTCCGGTCGCGATGCTGGCCTGTGCACGCATCGGCGCTCCGCACTCGGTGATCTTCGGTGGATTCTCACCCGATTCGATCATCGATCGCGTCAACGACTCGCAATGCGTCGCGATCATCACGGCCGACTACGGTTGGCGGCGCGGGCAGAAGGTTCCACTCAAGCGCAACTGCGACATCGCGATGGAAAAGACGCCTTCGGTGAAGCACTGTCTCGTCGCCAAACGCGTCGGCGACGAAGTCTTCATGCACGAGGGTCGCGACTATTGGTTCGACGAGGTTACTGCCGGACAATCGACGACCTGCGAGCCCGAACGCATGAACGCAGAAGACCTGCTGTTCTTACTGTATACCAGCGGCACGACGGCCAAACCCAAAGGCATCAAGCACACCACCGCCGGGTATCTCACCCAGGCAACCGCGACGCACAAGCTGATCTTCGATCTCAAAGAAGACAAAGATGTTTTCTGGTGCGGCGCGGACATCGGCTGGGTCACCGGACACACCTACATCGTGTACGGCCCGCTGGCGAACGGCGCAACCAGCGTTATCTACGAGGGCACGCCGGATTTCCCCGAAAAGGATCGGCTCTGGCAGATCATCGAGCGTTACAAGGTCTCGATTTTCTACACCGCTCCGACGGCAATTCGGACGTTCATGAAATGGGGGACCGAGTATCCGGCCAAACGCGATCTCTCATCGCTGCGGCTGTTGGGCTCGGTCGGCGAGCCGATCAACCCCGAAGCGTGGATCTGGTACCGCGAATGGATCGGCAACAACAATGTGCCGGTCTGCGACACGTGGTGGATGACGGAAACCGGCGGCATCATGATCACGCCGCTTCCCGGCATCACGACTTTGCTTCCGGGTTCGGCCACACGTCCGTTCCCGGGTATCCAAGCCGACGTTGTCGACGAAAAGGGCAACTCGGTTCCGCTGGGCGGCGGCGGCTACGCGGTCATTACGCGTCCGTGGCCCGGCATGACGCGCGGCATCTGGGGCGACGACGAACGCTACAAGCAAACGTACTGGTCGAAGTTCCCTGGCAAGTTCTTGGCCGGCGACGGTTGCAAGCGCGACAAAGACGGCAATTTCTGGTTCATGGGCCGCATCGACGATGTGATGAACGTGAGCGGGCATCGCATTTCGACGACCGAGATCGAAAGCGCGCTGGTCGATCATCCCAAAGTCGCCGAAGCGGCGGTCTGCGGCAAGACTGATGACATGACGGGACAAGCGATTTACGCGTTCGTCTCGCTCAAACCCGGAAACACCGGCACCCCGGAGTTCGCCGACGAGCTGCGCGACCACGTCGCCGACAAACTCGGCAAGTTCACGAAGCCGAAGTACATCACGTTCACGCAGGAGTTACCCAAGACACGCAGCGGCAAGATCATGCGCCGTCTCTTACGCGACATCGCCGAGGGACGCACGCTCGGTGATACCACGACGCTCGCCGATTCGACGATCGTGCATGAACTGCAAGAACGCGCGAAGGTCGAAACCAGCGAAGACTAGCAGGATTCAGCTTCGCTGAATCTGAGGCGTTCGGCGCTTCGCGCCGATCCGCGGCCCGAGATGAGAAAGCCCGCAGTGATGCGGGCTTTCCTCGTTGCTATGGTTTCATCGTGGATTTGGGCTTGGGGGAGGCCATCATGTGACCGGTGGGCTTGGGCGAGGCCATCATGTGGCTGCTTTTCATCGAGGATGAGCTTTTCATCGACGATGAGCTCTTCATCGAGTGCATCGCCGACGGGCTGGGTTTGGGCGAGCCGCTCATTGAGTCGGCCATCGCCGGAGCTGCCGTGATAAACGCGGCGGCGAGGATCGCTATAAAGTAACGCATATCCGTACTACGCCGCAAAGCTCTGGTTGGATTAGCGCGAGCGAAGCCGTCTGTTAGTCCCCGATGCCGGTCGGAGCCACTTTCCCGGCGAGCACCTCCCGAACCGAAACCGCGGGGTAGCCGACGCTTTGATTGATGCTGTCTTCCCAGGCGAGCACGATCAAATCACGCAGCATCGCCGCGCCGCGCGCGAGCTGCTGATCGGTAAACCTAATCGCTTTCGGCGTTCCGTTCTCGAAATCGCCCGCTGCGTAGAGTTGGTAGAGTGGATCGACTGCTTTTGCCGTGCCCTCGAGATAGGTCCCAACCAGCAATCCGATCTCGTCCTGCGTCATTAAGTGGCCGGGCGCTGCCGGCTGGGCGGCGGGGATCAGCGCACGTACGTCCTCGATCTTGGCATAACGATTGACGAACTGCGTCTCGAAGAACGAATGGATATGACTGGTCGTATAATTGTGAGGGTTCGGGTAGTTACCCCAACCATTGAAGTGGATCGTAATGTGCAGCGGCTGGCTGCCGTCGCCGACGAAGTGACTCCAATCACCGATATCGCGCAGTGTCAACGTCTCGCGCAGCGACCGCTGCCACGCGAACTGCTCGCGCGCGTCTGCCGTTGTCGCGTGCGTTGCCAGGTAGTCAAAGACGCGCCAATACGCGAGATCCATACGAACGCGTTCGAATCCGTCCATGATCGTGTACGGAACAAAGCCCATCTTGTAGGGCGTCGTGCCGGCCTTGGCCAGTGCGTCGGCGTAGGCGGCCATATTCTTGGGCAGCGCGTCTAGGCGTACCACGCCGGCGATCGTTCCGTCGTCGCCCACGTCCATGTAGTGTCCCTCGTCCCAGTCCCCGTCGTAGGAGACGCCCGCGCCGCGCAGCCGATCTTCTTCGGGCCCAAGGTACGAGATCTCGTCGACCGCCGCGGGCGTGCGCAAAAACGCCGGGACCGTAGCGGGGAGTGTCTGTGCAGCCAGCCGGCTGATCATCGCATGGCCGGCTTCGCCCCAGGCCAGAGCGTTTACGGGCAGCAGGGCGATCAGCGCGACGATCGTTAGAAATCGCTTCAAGCAAAAAACTCCGTTAATTCATCGAGGTGGGTAATGCGCCGCGCCGGCGGCAGCGCGCGTAGTATCGTTGCACCATACCGCGTCGAGGCCGCGCGCCCATCGAGCAACGCGACAACGCCGATGTCGGTCGTGCTGCGAATCAAACGCCCGAAGCCCTGCTTGAGGCGAACGATTGCAGCCGGAATCATGTATTGCTCGAATCCGTCCATCCCGCGCGATTCCAAATCGCGAACGCGCGCGGCAACGAGCGGATCGGCGGGCGAGGGAAACGGCAAGCGATCGATGATGACGCACGAGAGCGCGTCGCCGGCGACGTCGATGCCCTCCCAGAACGTACCGGTCGCGAAGAGCACGGCATTGGGCGTCGTGCGAAACCACTGCAACAGATGCGCGCGCGGCAATTCGCCTTGCAGCTTGACCGGGAACGGCAGCCGCTCGCGCAGGAGTGCATAGACCTCGCGCAGCCTCGCATACGAGGTAAAGAGCACGAACGCGCGGCCGCGGCAACGATCCAAGCACTCTTCGACAATCGGCGCCGCTTTTCGGGCGAAATCGTTGGACTTCGGGTTGAGGTCGGGCGGTGCGAGATAGAGCCGCGCTTGCCGCGCGTAGTCGAACGGCGACGGCGCAATCAATTCTTGGGCGTCACTGACGCCGAGCGACCGTTTGAGGAAATCGAAGCTGCCGTCGATCGATATGGTCGCGCTGGTGAGCACGACGCTGGCCGTCCGCGCAAAGAGCGCCGCGCGCAAAAATTCAGCGACGTCGAACGGCGCGCTGTTGACTTCGTAGCGGCCGTCGCGCTCGCCGCGCTCGACCCACGCAATCGCCTCGTCGGCCGGGAGTTGGGCACGGTCGATCGCACCCTGATGCGCGAGGATCGCCCGCATCGCGAGATCGCGGCGGCGTTCGGCTTCGGCGTCGTTCTCGACGCGCTTCTTCAAGGCCGAGTGCCAGTTGGCATAGAGCCAGTTCTCGAGTTTGTAGAGCGTACCGCGGACGGTTTCAAGCGCAGGCCACGCGCTTTCGTTGGCACCGAGCGGATAGCGATCGCCGGGAACGCTCGCCAGCGCCGACTCGAGCGAGCGCATTCCCTCGTCGAACTCGCCGTCAAACGACGCCGGTAAGGTGTAGGTGCGATGCAGCTTGCGCATCATGCGGCCGAGCGTGCCGCGCGAAATCGTCGCGGTCAGCGCGTCGGTGGCCCAGCGCTCGCATTGATGCGCTTCGTCGAGAATCGCGACGTCGTAGGGCGGAAGAAGCCCACCGCCGACCGCGAGATCGAGAAAGAACAGTGCGTGGTTGACCACGATGATGTCGGCGTATTTGGCTTCATCGCGCTTTTTAAAAAACCAGCAATCCCGAAAATGTTCGCAAAACTCGCCGGTGCAATCGTCGGCATCCGCGTCGAGCGTTTCCCACTCATCGCCGGGCGGCAAAAAGGGCAGCTCGGCCCGATCGCCGGTTTGCGTGCGCGCCGCCCACGCCCAGATCTCTTCCATCGTGCGCGAGGACGCAATGAGGCGCTCTGCGCGCATGCGTTCGTACTTCTGCTTGCACAGGTAGTGATTGCGGCCTTTGAGGAGCGTCACGCGTACCGGAATGCCCAGCGCACGCTGCACCAGCGGAATATCTTTGCGCACGAGCTGTTCTTGCAGCGCGATCGTGCCGGTCGAAAGCACGATTTTCTTCCCGCTGCGCACGGCCGGCACCAGGTACGCGAGCGATTTGCCCACGCCCGTGCCCGCCTCGACGATCGTGTGCATGCCTTCGAGAATGCCACGCTCGATCGATTGCGCCATCTGCACTTGGCCCGGGCGCGCTTCAAAACCGGGCAACGCGCGAGCAAGAAGTCCGCCCGGCGCGAAGAGCTCCTCGGTGGTCAGACTATTCATTGATGCGATTGGTGCGGAGGTTCGGGCGTTTGGTACTCGGTTTCGTACTGATGACCGGTCGCTGCATCGACCACGACCGGCGCAACGCGACGCGGCGGCGTGTAGATTGCAAGCGTCAACAAGAATCCGGCGATCAGGCCGCTCACATGCGCTTGCCACGAGATCGAAGGCACGGTGAAGGTGATGAACAGGTTGAGGATGAGGATCCCGATGTTCGCCCGCACGAGTTGCATGCCGGGGCGCCCGAGTTTGAGTCCGATGGCGAAGAGTGCGCCGAAGAGGCCGAAGATTGCGCCGCTTGCGCCGAGCGTCGGGACCATCGCGTTCGCGGGCGCGCTCAAGTACACAACGCCGAGCCCCGAAACAACCAGCGAAGCGAAATAAATGATTGCCATGCGCGGCGAGCCGACGGCCATTTCGATGAAGCGCCCCAGCGACCAGAGCGAAATCATGTTCACACCGATATGCAGCAATCCGCCGTGCAGAAATGCCGACGTCAGGATACGCCACCATTGGCCGTCAACCAGCACCGAGGCGGGCCAGAGCGCGCCCGCATTGAGGACCGCAAGCTCATTGCCGCCGCCCATCATCGAAAGCATGCCGGGGCCGGCGACGATGACCTCCCAGATAAACACGAGGACGTTCGCGAAGACCAGCGCGCGCGTGATCACTTGGCGAGGACCGTCACGAGGCCGGCGAGTTCGAGCGAGATCGCATGGCGCTTGCCATTGACCGCGATCGTGAGCGGACCGCCCAGCGGCGCCTTTTGCACGAGCGTGATCTCGACGCCTGGACGCAAACCGATCTCGTCGAGATAACGCAAGATCTCGGGAAATTCTTCGGTGACGCTTTCAACGCGGCCACGCGTTCCCTCGGGAACTTGCGCGAGCGGCTCGCCGGCGTGCACCGGATCGGTCAGATCGGCGGGCGGAATCGGTTGGCCGTGGGGACAAGTCGTCGGATCCTTGAGCAATGTCAACAGACGCGCTTCCACGTTGGATGAGATGGCGTGTTCGAGCATACAGGCTTCGTCATGCACTTGATCCCAAGGCATGCCCAACACATCGGTCAGAAGACGCTCGGCCAAGCGATGACGCCGCAGCACGCGCACGCCGACCGCGAGCCCTTTTTCGGTGAGTTTGACCTCACCGCGCGAGACCTGCTCCAGGTACCCGTCTTTCGCAAGCTTCTTGAGCATGCCCGAAACCGATGCCGGCGCAACACCGAGCGAGGATGCAAGCCCGGAGGTCGTAACCCCCGGCCCCTCACGCTCCAAACGATAGACCGCCTCGAGATACTCCTCGACGGATTCGGCAAAATGGCTATGACCGGACATGGTTCATCAGGACTTCGCGACGTAGCGCCGACTTCGCTGCCGGGGACAAAAACGACGCATCGACGGCGTTAGCAATGAAGCGCTGCAGCGTCTGCAGGCCTGCACGCTGCGCGACCAGCGCGTACTCCTGCGAAATCGAGGTGCCGAAGATCGCCGGATCATCGGCATCGATCGTTATGCGCACGCCGCTCGCGTCGAGCCGATGCAACGGATGCTCGACGTCAACAGGAACCACGCCGGTGCGCGCGTTCGACGTCGGGGAAATCTCAAGCGCGATGCCGCGCTCGCGCAGCAATGCAACCACGCTTGGATCTTCGAGCGCGCGCACGCCGTGACCGATGCGCTCCGCGCCGATCGCGAGTGCCCCCTGGACACTCGCTGCACCGGCAGCCTCACCCGCGTGCGCGACGGTATGCAAGCCCTGTGCGCGCGCGAAATCGAAGACGTCCGCAAAAAGTTCGGGCGGAAAGTTGGCTTCATCGCCGCCGAGGCCAATGCCGATGACACCGTCGCCGGCAAGCGAAGCCGCGAGCCGCGCCGTGCGCATCGCCGACTCCGGACCGAAGTTGCGCGTAACGTCGACGATAAGCGCGAGCTCGACGCCGCGCTCACGCGCGGCGCGCAATTCGGCGACCATCAAGCGAATCGTGGCGGCAAGGTCGAGGTCGCGATGGAAAAACGACCAGACCGACGGCGAGATGAAGAGCTCGCCGTACACGACGTTTTGCGCCAGCGCATCGGCGACAAACTCTCGCGCGAGACGCGCGTAGTCGTCGGGCGAGGCAAGCGCCCGGCTCACCGCAGCAAAGATCAACAAGAACTCGGGAAAGCCGCTAAATTGGTAGACTTCGGCGGGATCGGTCGGCCCGGGAACCTCGGCTTGGCCGGGCCGGTAGCGGGTCGAAAGGCCGTAACGCCGGGTCAGATCGACAAAAGTCTGTGCCCGAAGGCTACCTTCAAGGTGGCAGTGGAGGTGAATCTTTGGTAGGCTCGCGATGGCCGGGTCGGTCGACTGCATTGTTTCGAAGGTTTCGGAAGGAAAGGCATTCGACCCGCCGTATCCAAGCATGCCCATCGCGGGGTGGAGCAGTCCGGTAGCTCGTCGGGCTCATAACCCGAAGGTCGCAAGTTCAAATCTTGCCCCCGCAACCAAATCGAACAGGTCCAACGACGGAAACGTTGTTGGACCTGTTTCTCTTTCGCAGCCGCATCAGGTTGCGGCACCAAGGGTACTCAAGCGACGCTGCAGCAACACGTTTTCTTCGCGGATCGCGTCAGTTTCAATCGCGGCAACTGCGATTGCAATCGCTCCGGCGATATGCGCAACGGCTTGGTCGATATCGGGTGGAATCGCCTCTCCGCCCGCGCGATCGCCAATGCAGAGAACGCCCACGAGGCGGCCGGCGAGGATCATGGGATAAGCACGCGCGCCAGGGAATGCCGTCGCTAGATCGTGGAGATCCAGAGGCTCTTGATGCGCCCGCATATCGGCGCACGCGGCGTCGTTCTCCTCGATCTCTGCGGGAGCCTCAAGCCATGACGATCCTGCTTTCGCGAGGGCGCCGTTCGCCGCCAAGTAGACGGCGGTCCCATCCACAAGTGCATACTGGCGGACCGTGTCCAAAGTGTCGCGGATGAGCGGCTTCGTCGAGGTATAAAACTGCGCCGTCGTCGCAAACCGCACAAGAGCCAATTCCTGTGCATGCCGCGTGCGGAACAAGATATTGTCTACTGCGCGGTCGACCCGAGTATGCACGACCCGCGCGCTGACGACCACCACGAGGACTATGATAAAATCTACAACCGCACTTTCTACCCGCGTCAACGCCAAGAGGTACCGTTCGGCGAAGAATTCGAGCGCCGCGAACATCAGAATTAAGATCGCCGAGGTCAGCGCGTACACCACCGTGCGATTCAGGACGAACTCGATATCGAAGACACGGTGTTTGAGTATGGCATACGTCACCGCAATCGGAATCAGGTCGATCGATATCGTGGTGTAAATCAGAAATATGGTAAATGATATTGTTCCGAGCGAAAAGGCGATCATGCTTATGGCATAGCCCACGCCGCCGATCATGATAGCCGCAAAGACGATGCCGACGCGGGCGCGATCTTCGGGTTTCGCAAGACGGAGCGAAAGCACCGACGCACAAAGAAGCACGAGTGCCCACAAGCCGCACATGAGGACATAACCAATTTGCCATCTTTCGGCGATGACGTCGAGCAAGAATCCGGCAACGACGATCGCATCGACCACGCGGATTGCGCGGAGCCTCTCCGGCGAGGGCGCGGTACCGGGCAGACGAATCGCAAACGACGCGAGCACCAACACCGGGAAAATATTGCACAGGTCGCGCAAGATCCAGGCGATGACGGCGAAGACAGGCGCCGGCACCCAGAAGAGCTGCGCGGTAAACGAGGACCAGCTCAAGCCGCCGCCGCCGAGGAACAGGATCAAGGCGAAAAGCATTGCGCTCGGACGACGGTATCCAAGATACCCCACAAGCAAGAACGCGAGCGCTGCTGAAAGCGCCACAAAGATTCGCTGCGAAAGGTCGGTGACGCGCGGAACCGTTTCTCGAACGGCGACCAATTGGATTCCCGACGGCGTCTCCAATGGCACGCTCACGATCGCGTCTTTCGCACCATAGCGCAGCCGTATGCGATCTACCCAAGGGATGACATCTAGTCGAATGTGCGCTCCCGGCACGATACCGAGCGCTTGCATTTCCGCGCTGGCCCTCGTGACCGTCGCCGCTCGCCACAAGCCGGGGTTATCTAGTTCAAATGCCGGATGATAGGCGTCTGGTCCGATGGATACGGCTAGAACCATGGCAAGCCATGTTAGCGCAAAGGCGGGCAGCAGAATACGCGCCGCCCTCTGACGAGACTCGCTCATGCCGTTACGTTCGTCACGTATCGGGCCTGCACCGCCCTCCGGCCGGGCGAGCCGTGGACGTTACTTGAGTGGCCAAACGGCATCGACGCGCGCTCCAAAACGCGCGGCGATGGGCTTGGTAAACCTTGTGAATGGTTCGGACTGGACCATGCCGCGCGCGAGTTGCTCCGTCGTTGCCGTCGAAGGATCGCCGCACGTCACGTTTGCTCCGGGATAGTCATCGCCATCGCCGATCGCGATTGAAAGAACCGGTCCAAGTTTCTTGCTATCGCGAGCGGCGCTCCAGACGGCCTGTTCTCGCGCACGTTGGAATGCGACCGCAATAGCGGAGCCGTAGCCCGTGCAATCCGTTGTGAAAACCGCGAGATCCGGACTGGACTGGCCAGAGGTTGTCATGACGCTGTCTACTTGCGCCGCGCGTTCCAGTGTTATCGGCGTAAATCGAATCCACACTCGCGTCGCGTCGCTATCTACCCTAGCGAAGACATCGTGATCTTCGATGCCAATTAAATGGAGTCGCGCAATAGCGGCGTCAATCTGAGCTTGGGGTATGTCGTAGAATTCATACGCGAGCAGTGCGGCATCGGGACGTGTACTGAGGGTCACGTTTGCGTTCTTGAGGACATATCGACCCGTGGGAGCTTTCGCAAACAGATCGGGTCGCCAATTCTCATTCGGAATGCTCCCCTCGATGGATGTGCCCGGCGGCGACGAACTCGGGCGGCTCGGCAGCTCCGTCCCGATGTCGTACCGAGCAATCCCTGATATTACGAGATCGCGAAAGTCCTGATGGATAGAGCGAATGGCTATATCCGTCCAGCCGGACGTATAGCCGATATTCACGGGGTGAAGGTCGGGACATAACATCGCAAACGGATATTGCACGTCGACTGAGACGAGTCGCAACCGGTACCCGATCGCATTCTCGGCGTAGACCTTCTCATCGAGAGCCCGTCTGTCCAGCTGTGATTCGATGCGTTGTGCAACTGCGTGGCAATCCGGCCGGTAGAAATACCCCATACCCACGTAAGCAATGTGAACGTTCGCTTGCGCTTCTAGGCGGGCCATGGTTACGGAAGAATCGGCAGTAAGGCGGGCTAAAGCGCTAGGAGCTTGAGCGGGCGATCCAAGATTGACGAATATTTCACCGAATCTCGTAGGGCCGCCCGCGTTCTCGTTCGTTGTGACCAACAATCCGTGTACGGCGTTTTCCGAAAAACCGAGATGTTTGATACCGTCTTCCACGTCTGTCAGTTGCTTGGCTGTGAGATCGAACGGATTCGGTGATGCGGGTGCCGCGGTGCTCCAAGCAGGGTGGCTTGTGATGACCGGGTCGACTTTTAGGTCCATGGGCCGCTGGCCGACCATGAGGTGTCCGGCGAGTATCTCCGCAACATTCGGATCGAAGACGGCGATCGGAAAATAGACGTCGACATCACCGAGCGATACGCGGTCCTTCACGGCGGCGGTAAGGACGTGCTGCTCGACGAGCGGTCTTGAGCCAATCAGCGCAATGAACGCGAGGCCGGCGATCACGATCGCCGCGAACTGCTGCGACTTCACGGGCTAGGTATCCGACAGCGCCGTTGGCCGGGCCTCCGCGCTGCTCAATGTAGGATTATCGGACCTCTTGCTTTACTATCACCTCATATGAAGCCAATCTTTTTCGCGCTCGCCCTCGCGTTGCTGCCGATTCGCTCTCTTGCGGCCGACGCGGTAACGCAGCACACCCTGACGATGAACGGCAGCCTTATCCATTACACGGCGCGTGCCGGCACGATCACCCTCTACGACGAGAAACGCCGGCCGATCGACACGATGTTCTACACTGCCTACACACAGGACGGCGTGGATGCGGCCAAACGGCCCGTGACCTTCTTCTACAACGGCGGCCCGGGCGGTTCGAGCGTATGGCAACGCATGGCCGCGTTCGGACCGGTCCGCGTCATCGGCGGGAAGCCCGGCGAAACGCCCAGCGCTCCGTACACCGTCGTCGACAATCAATACTCGTTGCTCGATAAGACTGACGAAGTCTACGTCGATGCGCCCGCCACCGGATTCAGCCGCATGCTCGCCGACGGAAAAGGCTCCCAGGTTTTCGGCGTCGATGAGGATGCCGCTGCGTTCGCGCAGTTCATCCGCAGCTACCTGTCCGATTTCGGGCGGTGGAACTCGCCGAAGTATCTCTTCGGCGAGAGTTACGGCACCATTCGCTCCGCCGCCGTCGCACGTCAGCTCGAGAACGGTTTCGGGCAAGCAATACAGCTCAACGGCATCGTCTTGATGTCCAACGCGCTGAACGTCGATCTACTTTGGGACGACCAAAACGTCGGCGGCAACGACTGGCCGTTCGTCTTATTTCTCCCGACGGAAGCCGCGACTGCGTGGTACTACCATCTGGTGCCGAATCGCCCGGCCGATCTTCCCACATTTCTCGCGGGCGTCGAGCACTTCGCACTGGGCCAATATCTCACCACGCTCGCGCAGGGCGACAACGCCTCAGCTGCAACGCGCGAGGATACGATTCGTAAACTCGCTGAGTACACCGGCCTGTCTGAGACCGTGATTCGCGAAGCGAACCTACGTATCAAGCCCAACGACTTCCGCAGCGATCTGTTGCGCTCGCAAGGGAAGGTCGTGGGCTACATGGATACGCGCTACTCCGGCTACGACGTCGTCGGCAACCGCCAAGCGCCGATGTGGGACAACTCTGATCTCGCGACCACGCCCGCAGTCGTCGCCGTCTTCAACGACTACGTGCGCAATCAACTCGGGTATCACACGCAGCTCGAATATCGCTCGCTCTACGACGTCTTGGGCGGATGGGACTGGAAGCACGCCACCGATCTGGGCGGCGATGCAGCGCTCATCAAACCGCCGAACACGATCGTCGACCTTGCCGAATCCATGGCCGAGAATCCGAGTATGCGCGTCTTCGCGGCGATGGGATACTACGACATGTCGACGCCGTACTTCCAACAGGAGTACGACTTTGCGCACCTGCATCTCCCCGACGCGCTACGCCAGAACATCACCATAGGCCGTTACGAGTCGGGGCACATGATCTACATCGACCCGGCGAGTCTCGCGAGACTCAAAACCGAGCTCGACCGCTGGTACGACGGCCACTAGCCACGTCATGATGATCGGAGCTACGGTCCTCGTCCTTGCAGCAACGCTTGAAACGCAACTCGTCTCGCAGATCCAAGGGCGTCTTGACGCGATCGCCATCGGCGATAAAGCCGTGTGGGCACGCGACCTCGACGATTCGGCGTTGCTGATGGACGAGGAGGGGCACGTTACGACCAAGGCGCAGTTCCTCGCCCGTCTCGCGCCACTGCCGAAGGGGTCGACGGGCTCGCTACGTGTGACCCAACCGCATTTCACCCGCGCCGGTGACGTCGCGGTGATCGCGTTCATCGCCGACGAGCATGAAGCGATCTACGGCCAACGTTTTCAAGCGCGATTCGGAATGGTCGACACTTATCATCACGTTGGCGATCGGTGGCTGCTTCTCTCGGATACGCAGACGCGTCTGCCGCTCGATCCGCCCGTGGCCCACCTCACGGCGACGCAAGCGCAACGCTATGTCGGGCGCTACCGCATGCTCGATGGTCCGCTGGTCTTCAGCGTGACGATGGCCGGCGGAAAGCTCGCCGGCAGCCGCGAGGGATCTTCACCGATACCGATGAGCGCTATCGCCGATCAACCGAACGCGTTCTTTCGCGAAGGTCGCGCCGGCACGCTGATCTTCGTCGCCGACAGCAGCGGGAGAATCGTCAAACTCATCGACCGGCGCTACTACAACCGCGATATGATCTACGAACGCATCTAGCGGGACCTATTTATTTTCCGCGCTTTGCCGCGTGACGCCACCATCGCTTTTTCCATCTCTTGCTGCGCAGGGGTAAGCAAGGCGTGAATCTCGCGGTGCGTTTCATCACTGATGGCGTGAATCTGCGGAGCGAGCTGCTGCCGAGAAAGCGTCGGATTCTTATCGAAGAGCGCTTGGATCTTGTCGTGATGTTCTTGAAGCAGCGGCCGAACCTGGTTCTGTTGTTGTGGCGTCAGCTGCAAATCTTTCGCTAGGCGCGCGAGCTCCTGGTCGATCGATTCAGGCCCATGGATGGGCGCAAGCTGTTGGCTCGCCATAGGGGGTTGAGCCGCGTTCTGCTGCGCTAAGGCCGAAGCGCCTGAGCCAAACAGCATCGCGAGCGCAAAGGTGAGAGTTCGAATCTTCATGGCTACGCTCCATAACAGCAGCCATGCTGAGAGTTATTTGAGCGGCAGTTCCTCGATGGCATCGACACGGTCAGGATAAAAGGCCAGATAGCCTTTGATCTGCGCGACGGCATCGTACGGCGCTTCATACGTCCAAATTGCATCCACCCGCTGGTCTACACCGTTACGGATGCTGAAATACGACGCCTCACCCTTGTACGGACAGTAACTCTCGTTATCAGTCCGCTCGAGCAGCGTCATGTCCGCATCCTCGCGCGGAACGTACTGCACGGCCGGATAGTCGCTCTCACGCAGCGTGAGTGCCGATCGCGTATCGGCGACGACCCGTCCACCAACAACGACGCGAACACGTGAGGCGCTCGGCGCGATCGTAATCGGATGCTCGGCATTTGGGATTTTCATCGTCTTCATAATGCCGTTTTCCCTCCGTTGACATCGATGATTTGCCCGGTAATAAATGAGGCTTGGTCCGACGCAAGAAAGACGATTGCGTCGGCGATTTCGCTCGGCTCGCCCGCGCGCTTCATCGGCACGCCGGCAATCAGGTTGGCCTTCCGATCAGCCGTGCCGGTAAAGCGCGTCAGCATCTCCGTATCGACCGGCCCCGGCGCCACCGCGTTCACGCGAACTCCCGAGGCTGCCGCTTCGAGCGCTGCGACCTTGGTGAGTCCTTCAACGGCGTGCTTGCTCGCCGCGTAGACCGAAGTGCCCGGCGCTCCGCGATGCCCCATCGTCGATGAAAGATTGATGATGCTTCCCGAACCTTGCGGCTGCATCACGCGAAGTTCGTGCTTGAGGCTGAGCAGCGTGCCGAGCACGTTGGCTTCGAAGACGGCGCTGTAATTTTCCATGGTCTGGCCAGTGATCGGGCCGGTTTGCCCTTCGGTTCCGGCGCTGTTCACGGCGACATCGAGGCGACCGAAGCGTGCGACAACCTTGTCCACGATGTCTCGCAATTCGTCGTCGTTTCGGACGTCGACGCGAAAAAATTCCGCTTCGGCGCCAAGGGCTCGCAGTTCGGCGACGAGCGCAGCGCCCGCGCCATCGCGCCGGCCCGAGACGGCCACACGCGAACCTTCCTTGGCAAAAGCGAGGGCCGTTGCACGACCGATGCCGCTGAGCGCGCCGGTAATAAAGACGGCGTTTGACTCCATACCGCTCTCAAACAGCGCGAGGCCGCTGTTTGTTGCAGCTTAGGACCCGCCAGCTCGCATCCGTGCCACGCGCAGCACCAAGAAGACGACAAGCGCGATGACCGGCACGAGATAGAGGGTCTCCAACGCACCCGATCCGCCGTCTGGATCCAGGCCGGTGAGCCATTCGATGAATTGCACGACGTTTACACCCCCGAGACGAGTCCAGTCGGTACGAGAATCCCCCAAGCGCCGCGCCCATAGGTGACGGCGACGAGCTGTATCTGCTCGTGAATAATCTGCGGAGGACGCCGTAAGACCAAATGCTCCAACGCGGCAAAATCCTGAACCTGCGTATTGGGAAAACCTTGCATGAACGTATTCCAGGTCGTCCCGTTGTCGCTCGATGCGTACACACCGCGCACCGTGCCGACGACGAGCTTAGGCGGTGAGAATCTCGTCCAGTCGACGTAGACACACTGAATCCAGATGTCGGTTGGGAAATTTCCGCTTCGATTCTGCCACGTTCCGCTCACGAGCTCCCACACGTTGTTACCGCTACCGCCAGTTACTGCGAACACGTGGCTGGCGTTGGCGGGATCCACCCGCATATCAACGACCGACCCGCCCGCTGCGCCGTGGAGCGGTGAATCGATCTGCGTCCACGACGTGGCCCCGCTACCGTTCCATACCCAAACATGACCGTCGTTGGTCGCAGCGTAGATCACCGAGGTGTCGGACGGTGCGATCGCGAGGGATTGAATCCATCCGGTTGAGAGCGCGCCGCCGAGCGAGGTCCATACGGGATTCGCGACGGTGGCATCGTCGGTAACGAAGACCTGCGCGGTTCCAACAACGAGCCGCTTTGCATTCGTTGGATCCATCTCGAAAGCACGCTGTGTCGACGTGTAAAGATTATCGCCTAGGGGGATCAGCGCAGCAGTCGCCGTGCCCGCATCGGCCGCATCGAGGATCTTCGACCACGTCTGCCCCTGGTCAGTCGAACGGATCACTAATGGAGTTCCGCTATTGTCAGGTATTCCCGCAATTGTTGTATTAAACGTTGTATTGTAGAAGTAGAGATTCGAAGAGTTGGTGAAATCGACGAGGATCTTTCCCGCTTCACCGAGGTTTAACCAGGACCACGACGTCGAACCCGACGTGCACACCGTTGAGATGTCCTGCGCGACGCCGTACACGTTGTTGGAATTCGATGCGTCCAGAGCCGCCGTGTAGAATTGTGTCACCGCGAGATCGCCGACCATCGACGCGCATTGAAAGCTCTGCAGGTTGATCGACAAAACGCCCTGGTCAGCGGTTGCATAAAAGTTGCCGTCGTTGCCGAATGCGAGGTTTACATAGTCCCATCCCGGCTGGGGTCCGGCCGCGGCCCAGGTCTGCCCATAGTCGAAACTAACGAACAGCTGATACGCATCGTCCACGACCACGATGTTGGGGCTTGCAGGCGCGGCGGCGATCGTGTGATGCCAGGTGCGGTTCTCGAAATTCCCCGGCGATGCAACCAGCGCGGTCCACTGCGCACCCCCGTCGTCGGTTACAAAGCGTAGTCGCGCATTCGCGGCTCCCTTTGCGTCCACCGTAAGAAGCGAGGCGTAGACGTATTCGGTTTTGCCGTAGAACGTCAGGTAGTGATGCGTGCCGCCGGCCAGTCGCCCTCCGCTGCCGACGCTAAGCGCTGCACCCGACGGCAAAGCGCTCGATGTGGATTGTTTCCAACTCGTTCCGCTATCGACGCTATAATGGATGCCGTTCTTCGACGGATCGGCAGCACCGAGTAGCACGGTGTAGAGGGTGCCCGACGGCATCATGAGCACGTCGGCATAGTAGCCGGCAGCTAAATTTAGTTTCGTCCAACTCGTGCCCAGATTCGTGCTCTTGTAGAAGCCGTTCCACCCGTTCGCGCAATAGAGCGTCTGCTGGTTGGTTGAATCAAAAGCGATGCCTTGCGGATCATCGCCCGCGCCCATAATCGGCTCGTGCTGCCAGGTCGTACCGCCGTCTTGGGAGATCAGCATTCCGCCGCGCGGCGATCCGACAGCGCCGATGATAATGTCTGGGTTTGCGGGACTGAACAGCAGATTATGCGAGCCGTTAAACTCTAAGCTCGGCTGCGTATCGGTGAGCGGTTTCCACGTGTTGCCGCCGTCGTTGGTTTGCCAAATGCCGCCGTTCTGTCCGGCGACAAAGAATCGTCCCGCGATTGTCGGATGCGGCGCAACGCCTTCGATTCTGCCCGATGCAAGCAGATTTCCAGCCCCTCTGAATCCGGTTACGGGGGCCGGTCCTAGCGATGTCCAGGTCGTGGTGCTCAGCGGGGTTCCCATGTAACGCCCTCCGCTCGACGGTTGATCTTGGTACTCATCACGCTACTACGGCAGCGCGCGCGTCGCAATAAGCACTTTGGCACGAGTCGTCGATCGCAGATGACGTAGTTCTACGGACGCCGGAGCACTATGCCGGCGGCTACAGTCGGCACATGGATATCATCATCGCCTTCGCCTCCTACGCCGGCTGCATCGTAGTCAGCCTGCTCGTCGCCGACTTCATCACCGGACTCATGCACTGGGCCGAAGATACCTGGCTAAAGCCCGGAAAATCGGCCCTGCTCGACCGGTTCATCGTCGACGACAACATCGACCATCATCGCTCTCCGGGCAAGATTCGCGCCGGCGCGTACTGGCAAACCAATCGCGTTTGTATCGTTCTTGCCGCGGTCGTCGCCGCAATACTCGCGTTCTGCCACGTGCACGCGTGGGACCCGTATCTCGTTCTCGCGCTGCTCTCGCAATCGAACCAAGTCCACATGTGGGCGCACAGTTCGCGGCCCCCGCAGCCGGTACAATTACTGCAGCGCACGGGTCTGCTACAACCGGCGTCACATCACGCCGAACACCACAAACGTCCCTACGCCTCGCGCTTCTGCACGATGACCGCGTTTCTCAATCCCGTTCTCGATCGCATCCGCTTCTGGCGCGCGCTCGAAACCATTGCCGTCACCTGCGGCGCCACCGTGCAACGCGCAACGCCCGCTCGCGGAGGCTACTAAGATGTGGATTCGTTTGGGTTATGCGACAGCTTCGGGGATTCTGCTTGCGCTTTCGCTCGGCAGCGCCGGTATCGTCCAAGCCGTACCGCATCTCGACTATCCGCCGGACAGCCCGCAATGCCGCATCGATCTCTAGCTCCGAGAGGAGATCTCCAGATCGCGGGCCACCAGGGCTACCCCTTAGGCAAGGGCGACGCACTCGATTTCGATATCGAAATCCAACGGCCAATCGCCGACCGGCACGAAGGTGCGGGCCGGCGGGTTGCTTGGAAAGAAGCGAGCGTAGATCTCATTGATCGTGCGGTAGTGGTCCCCCGAGGCGTAGACGTGGACCATGCAGATCTTGTCCAGCGAGGAGCCGGCGCTCTCGAGGACGTGCCGGAGGTTGCGCAAGCACAATTCCGCCTGTTCGGCGATCGAGCCCCGCACGAAGTGGCCGGTCGCCGGGTCGATTGGCGGGGTCCCCGAGACAAAAATGAACCCGTTGGCCCGTACCGCGGCCGAGATCGGGACCCCGTTAGCCCGGCTTACCTGGGAGATGCCGGGGACCTCGACGACCTCACGTTGCATTGATCCGCCCTTTCTGGTATAAAGCAACAACACTATGTCGGTATTTCAGGCCCACGTCCATCACCACCATCATCACGGACTCGCGAGTCGCGTGCGATGACTGTTTGACGTAAGCCTGAGAAACAGAAGCTTCAGGAAGAGGTCGCGGTCCGCCCGCGGTCTCTTATTTTTTATTATATGAAGACGATCGATGCGCCGCCGACGGTGGTGCTCATCCCCAAGAATCGCGGACTCGCGGCGATGGCCGAGTACGCGCTACGCACCTGCGCGCCGGACGAAGCGTTCGAACGGACCTTCGTACGCGGCGAGGACGTGCCGCTGATCGCAAATGAAGTCGCGCGCAGTGGGCGCCCGGTGCTCGCCCTCACCGGTGAGGACCTCCTCGAAGAGTGGCTAGCTGCGGGACGTGAACTCGATTCGCGCATCGCTCGCCGGAGTATTCCCTGGAACGATCCGCGAGCGCGTTACGGAAAGCCCGCGCTGTGCTTGATCGGGCCGGCCGGCACGGAGCTTCCGTCAAGTGGCGTCCTACGCGTGGCGCTCTGCGCAAAGTACGAGAACCTTGCGCGCCGTTATCTCAGCACGCTGGAACGCCCGGGCCTGCGCATCGAACCGGTTGCCATTGCCGGCACGGTCGAAGCGGCGATTCTCCACGACATCGCCGACTTTATGATCGATATCGTGGTCTCGGGAGTGACGATCGACCAGCTTGGGCTCGACGTGCGCTCGATCATCATGACCAGCGACCTCGCCATCTTGGAGGCTGCGCGATGAGCGTGCAGATGCGCCCGGCCGTCGAGATGGTGCCCGAATACGATCCGCGCGATCTCACCGACGACGGCATCACCATTCGTCTCCATCGCAACGAAGGCGCGCTCCCGCCGCCCGACTTCGTGCTCGAGGCAATCCGCGCGGTCGACGCAGAGACGCTGCGCACTTATCCGACGTCTCTACAACGCGACGTGACGGCTCGGCTGGCCGCACGCTTTTCGCGCGACGATGGGAACCTCGTCCTCGCCAACGGCGCCGACGAGATCCTCGCCGCGTGCGCGCGCATCATGCTCGATCCCGGCGACGTGGCGCTCACGCTCACACCGACCTTCGGCATGTACGGACGCATCGTGGCGCTCGCCGGCGCGCAAGTGCGACGCGTTCCCTATGCAACGCGCTGGCGTTTCGAGCCGCTCGAGTTGATCGAAGCCGCCGACGAGCGTACGCGTCTGGTGATTCTCGGACATCCGAACAACCCGACGACCGATCCGCTGCGCATCGGCGATCTCGCTGCCGTGTCGCGCGCATTGCCCAACGCACTAATCCTCGTGGACGAAGTTTACCTCGCGTTTTCGGAGCGCTCCCTCGCGCGCGAAACCGCCCTCTTCGCCAACGTCGTCATCGTCGGCTCGTTCTCAAAGTGCGCCTCGCTTGCCGGAGCGCGCTTGGGCTACGCTCTTGCCCCACCCGCGGTCGCAGCCGCGTTGCGCCGCTCGGTGGGCCCCTATCCGGTCAGCGCGATCAGCCTGCTCGCGGCACAAGCCTACTTGAGCGATCCCTCACGCACGCGCAGCTTCGAGACGCAGCTCGAAGCGCAAGTGGCGCGAAGTCTCGACGCGTTTGAAAGCGCCTTTAAACCCTTTGCTCGCGACATCTGGCGCGGACCGGCCAATTTTTTGCTGGTCGATTGCGGGTCGGCTTCGCCCGCGATTCGCGATGCGCTCGCCCTGCGCGGCATCGCCGTTCGGGTCTTTGACGACCCGATGCTTGCCGGCATGTTGCGCCTAAGCGCCACGAACGATCAAGACACCGACACGGTCGTATGCGCGCTTCGCACGATTGCCTCCGAGGTAACTAGCTATGCGTAGCGCGTCACGCCTTCGTCAAACCACTGAGACCAGCGTCCGCGTTGCCTTGACCCTGGACGGCGAGCCCAAGGTCCGCGTCGAGACCGGCCTGCTGATGCTCGATCACCTGCTTGCGCAATTCGCGTTTCACGCCCGCGCCGGCCTCGAAATCGAAGCGCGCTCGCTCGACGCAATCCGCCACCACTTGATCGAAGACGTTGCAATCGTGCTGGGTGCCGCGCTTGACGAAGCCCTCGGTGACCGTTCGCAAATCGCCCGCTACGGCGAGGTCACGCTGCCAATGGATGACGCATTGGTACGCGTCGCAGTCGATCTAGGCGGACGCATCTTCGCACGCACCGCACTCGACCTTCGCGTCGAACGCATCGAAGATCTCGAGACCGTCATGATCCCGCACGTTATCGGCAGCCTCGCCGCCAACGCTCGCGCCACGATTCACGTCGATCGTCTCGCCGGCGAAGATCCGCACCACCTCGTTGAAGCCGCGTTCAAAGCGCTGGGCCGCGCATGCGCGCGAGGGTGGGCGCTCGACCCACGGTTCGACGGCGTGGCATCGACGAAAGGTGTGCTTACGTGAGCATCACGGTGGGCATCGTGACCCTCGGCGCAGCAAACCGGCGCAGCATCGAAGCTGCGCTCGTGCGCGCCGGTGCGACGACGCGTTTCATCGACGAGCCGTTCGCGGTCGGTAGCTGCGATGCGCTCGTGCTTCCCGGTGTCGCGAACTTCGGCTACGTCGCACAGGAACTCGATCGCACCGGAATGCGCTCAGCGTTGATCGAGGCGATCACCTTCGGCATTCCGCTGCTTGGCATCTGTGTCGGCTTTCAGTTGCTCTTTGAACGCAGCGACGAAGCTCCCTCGGCACGCGGCCTCGGTATTTTTGCCGGATCTGTTCGGCGCTTGCGCACACCGTGTGTCCCGCACATGGGGTGGAATCTCGTCGATCCGCAAAGCGACGCGATCGCGCAAGGCTGGGCGTATTTTGCCAATGCTTACGCACCCGATGCCGGCGTGCGTGACGCTATTGCGACGACGCACGACGGCGACGATACATTTGCCTCTGCTGCTGCGCGCGGGAACGTCCTGGGCGTCCAGTTCCACCCCGAACGGAGTAGCGCATACGGCGCGCAACTCTTGGCGGCGTTCGTGCACAGCGCAGAGGTCGCGTATGCCCGCTAAACGGATCATTGCCTGTCTGGATATTCGGGACGGACGCATCGTCAAAGGACGACAGTTCGCCGGCCTGCGCGACGCGGGCGATCCGGTAGAGCGCGCATTGCGCTATCGCGACGACGGTATCGATGAGATCGTCGTGCTCGATGTTTCGGCGACACTCGAATCGCGGTTAGCAAACGTGCGTACCATCGAGGCTATTGCCGCCGCACTCGACGTGCCGCTTACCGTTGGCGGCGGCGTGCGCGGTCTGGACGATGTCGCGCGCCTGCTCGATGCCGGCGCCGATAAGGTCGCCATCAACAGCGCTGCGCTCGAACGCCCGGAGCTGTTGAGCGAGGCCGCCGCGCGATTCGGTGCGCAGTGTGTCGTGATCTCGGTCGACGCGTATCGAAACGGCAGCGGATACGCGGTCGCGAGCCACAGCGCGAGCCGGCCGCAGCCGCGCAACGCCGATGCGTGGGCGCGTGAGGCGCAGGACCTCGGGGCGGGGGAAGTCTTACTCACCTCGATCGATCGCGACGGCGGACGCGAGGGCTTTGATCTGGACCTTATTCGGCAAGTACGAAGCGCGGTGAGCGTTCCGGTGGTCGCGTCCGGTGGCGCTTCGACGCCGCAGAGTTTCGCGCAAGCCTTGCTGGCGGGCGCCGACGCGGCGCTGGGCGCGTCGATCTTTCACAACGGTGAAGCGAGCGCCGGCGACGTGAAAGACGCCTGCCGCGCGGGCGGTGTCGTGGTTCGTCCGTGATCGTTGCCAGCATCGACTTGCGCGGCGGCAAAGCCGTGCAACTTCGGCAGGGACGCGAGCTCGTGCTCGAACGTGACGATGTCATCGACTTGGCCGTGCGGTTCGGGCGGCTTGGTGAAATCGCCGTGATCGACCTCGATGCCGCCTTCGGCGAGGGCGAGAACACGGAATTGATTCTGCGTTTGTGCCGCCTGGCGCGCTGCCGGGTCGGCGGCGGTATTCGCGACGTCGATCGGGCCAAGCGCTTTCTCCGCGGCGGCGCTGCGTCGGTGATCATCGGGACGGCCGCAAGCGAGGAGTTCCTCGCGCAGCTGCCGCGCGATCGTGTGCTCGTGGCCCTTGATACACGCGACGGACACGTAGCGGTCGACGGATGGCGCAGCTCGACGGGTGAAGCACCCATCGAACGCGCGAAGCGCCTGCAGCCGTACTGCTCCGGCTTCCTCTACACCGACATCGCGCGCGAAGGAATGCTCGGCGGCATCGATCTCTCTGCCGCGGCCGCGCTGCGCGAACGCGTCAGCGGCTCGCTCACCCTTGCCGGCGGCGTAAGCACGATCGAAGAGATCGTCTCGCTCGATCGCTTGGGAATCGACGCTCAGGTCGGGATGGCTCTGTACACGGGATCCATCGATCCTGTCGCCGCGTTCGTTGCGACCGTCGATTTCTCGCGCGGGAGCGGGCTCGTGCCGACGGTCGTCTGTGACGCGGGCGATCGCGGCGTTCGGATGCTGGCTTACTCGAATGCGGAATCGCTCGGGATTGCACTGCGCGAAGGAATCGGCGCCTACTGGAGCCGGCGGCGTGAAGCGATTTGGCGCAAAGGCGAGACCTCCGGTGCGACGCAGCGGCTGATGCGCGTAGAACTCGACTGCGATCGCGATGCGCTCACGTTCTATATCGATCAAGCCGGCGCAACCTGCCACACCGGTGCGCCACGCTGTTTCGGAACGCCGGCGTTTTCGTGGAACACGCTGCTAGGTCGGATCGAACAACGGGCGAACAACGGCAACGAGCGATCCTACACCCGAAAACTACTCGCCGATCCCGGGCTTCTGCGCGAGAAACTCCTCGAGGAATCGGCCGAGGTCGCCGAAGCCGTGACGCACGATGAGGTCGCGTGGGAATGTGCCGATCTCCTCTACTTCTTGTCGGTCCGCATGCAGCAGGCCGGCGTTGGGATCGACGACGTCATGGCTCAACTTGCGTCGCGGGCGCTATGATCGAACGCTCCGCTGACGAGGTCCTCGCTCGTCCACAGGCAACTTTGGCGCCCGAGGTGCAGCCGATCATCGCGGCGGTGCGCGAGCGTGGTGATGCGGCGCTAGCGGAATACGCGCGTGCATTCGGGGATCCGCCGCCGCGCCTAATCAGCCGTGATGAGATCGAAGCTGCCTATGCCAAGAGTGATAGCGCGCTACGCGACGCGCTAGCCGGAGCGGCGTTGCGCATCGAACGGTTCGCCCGCGCGCAACGCGATGCGCTCGCCGACGTAGCGATTCGCGAGGGCGAACTGGAGCTCGGACATCGGGTCGTGCCGCTGGAACGCGTCGGTATCTACGTCCCGGCAGGACGGCACCCGCTGCCTTCGTCGTTGCTCATGGGCGCGATTCCGGCACGGGTCGCAGGCGTACGCGAACGGGCCGTCTGCACGCCGCGCGCCGCACGCGAAGTTTTGGCGGCGGCCCACGTCGCCGGCGTCGACGAAGTGTTTGAGGTCGGCGGCGCGCAAGCGATTGCGGCCCTTGCCTACGGCACGCAAAGTATCCCACGCGTCGATTTGATCGTGGGTCCCGGAAACGCCTACGTCACGGCTGCGAAACGCGCGGTGTTCGGTGTGTGCGGCATCGACGCGCTCGCCGGTCCATCCGAGATTGCCATCGTCGCCTCCGCCGATGCAAACGCGGATCTGGTGGCCGCCGATATGCTCGCGCAAGCCGAGCACGATCCGGACGCGCGTGCGCTGTTGATTACGGACGACCGTACCTTCGCTCGAGCAGTTGGTGAGCGAATCGACGAGCGGCTGACGCGACTCGATACCGCACCGACGGCGCGCACGTCGCTCGAACGATCGGGGGGCTTCGTCGTGCTCGCGCTCGAGGACGCTCCCGGCTTCTGCAATCGGCTCGCGCCCGAACACCTCTCGCTGCAAGGCACTCGTGCCGAAGCGCTCGCGTCACGCTGCTCTACCTACGGTACGCTGTTCATCGGCGAGGCCGCCGCCGAAGTCTTCGGCGACTACGGCAGCGGCCCCAATCATGTCTTACCCACCGGCGGAACGGCGCGCTTTTCGTCGGGCCTCTCGGTCATGAACTTTGTGACGTTACGGACCTTCGAGCGTTCGCTCGGAAATGCAGATCGCCGCATCGCGAACGATGCGGCGATTCTTGCACAAGCGGAGGGCCTTGCGGCTCACCGCGATGCGGCGTTAGCGCGGACGACCTGACGGATGCGGCGCCGGGTGCCCGGGCGCGGCGTGCGCCGGGTGCGCGGCCGGCTGCGGGTGTCCCGCGGGCTGTGCGTGCGGCTGCGGGTTATATGCGTGCTGCACCGGAGCCGCGTGCTGCGGCTGGTAGTAGTGCGGAGCGGGAGCCGCGTGTTGCGCCGGAGCTGCGTGGTGTTCGACCGGCGCGGCATGTTGCGCGGGTGCAGCGTGCTGCACTGGAGCTGCGTGGTGTTCGACCGGCGCAGCATGTTGCGCGGGTGCAGCGTGCTGCACTGGAGCTGCGTGGTGTTCTACCGGAGCAGCGTGCTGGGGCGGAGCCCCGTGCTGCGGTGCAGCGTGCGGAGCAGCGTGTGCCGGTGCGGCGTGTGCCGGTGCAGCAGCGGTGTGGTAGGCCGGTGGCGTATGCCGCGCGCTATAGGGACGCTGCGCAGCGGCGATATTTGCCGCGGGCCGTCCGTGATTAGTCGAAGAACGGAAGGCCGGATCGTTACGCGCGTAGGTCGCGTGTTCTGTCTGTTGCGCGGTCATCCCAGAGCGCCGCTCGGCATAGGCCCGATCCTGCGCGGCGGTCGCGCGAGCATCGATACCGTGCGGTCCGCCGTTGTAGGCAACACGATTGTTCCAACTGCGTCGAACGCCGGGATCGGAATAAACGTAGTTGCGAACGACGTTCGTATTGACGTTGGTCACAGCGCGATTGTATTCGAAATCACGTCCGTGCCAGCGGCCGCCGACGTAGCCGTTGCCGTAGTAGCCGTAGCCGTAGTTAATCCCACCGTAGAAGCCGACGGATGGACCCCAATATCCGGGATCCCACGCGTACATCCCATCGGTGAAGGCCCAGTATCCCGGCGTCCAATAGAACCCAATGGTGGGCGCCTGAACCCACGTTCCCGGAACCCAGTAGTACCCGTCAACCGGATCCCACGCCCAATAGCCGGGCTGCCAAATCCAGTTCGCTCCCGGGGCCGGCGGCTGCGTGTAATACGGAATCGCAGGCGGCCCGAAGGCGACCGAAATGCCGACCGACACTTGGGCGCTCGCCGGCGCCGGAGCCATCCCGACGAACAGCATGCAGGCGACCGCCAGCGTGCCGATGATGTGTATGAAGCGAGTCATGTGTTTGCGTCCTCTCGATGGAGCCCTAGCTCTATACCCGTTAACGATCTCCATACCCAAGGTGGTCCCAAACTCACCGGAATCTCATGCACTTCCTTCATAGAAGCAGCGCGCGCACATCGGGCGATACTCTACGTCTCCTTCGATCGCAACCTGATCGCCGGCAAACAAGCGCTTCCCGTTGAGGAAACGCGGATTCATCGTCGCCTTGCGCCCACAGGAGCAAACGTTCTTTAACTCTTCGACGCTGTCGGCAAGCGTAAGCAAGTAGGCGGAACCAGGAAAGGGCTCGCCTAAAAAATCGCTGCGGATGCCGTAGCAAATGACAGGGATGCCGAGTAAATGCGCGCCGCGATGCAACTGGCGCACCTGCTCGGGCGTGAGAAACTGCGCCTCGTCGATAAGCACGCAAGCGATGTCCTGCATCTCCGACATCGCTGCGAAGAAATCGAACGCGGCATCGAATGTCAGCGCGGCACGCTTTGGTCCAATGCGCGATGAGACGATGCCCTCGCCAAATCGATGATCGATCGCCGACGTGTAGAGCACGACCTCCCGGCCGTTCTCTTCGTAGTTATGCGCAACTTGAATCAGCGCCGTCGACTTGCCGGCATTCATAGCGGAATACCGGAAATAGAGCTTGGCCACTTAGCGCAGGGCCTCGAACGCGGCGAGCGCGCGGTCCATCTCGTCTTTGGTCAGTGCGGCCGAGAGCTGCGTACGGATGCGCGCGGTCCCTTCGGGCACGACCGGGAAGCCAAAGCCGGTTACGAACACGCCACGTTTGAGCAATCTATCGCTCATCGCAATGGCGAGGGCCGTCTCGCCAACGATGATCGGCACGATCGCGCTAGGGCCGTCCAGTGGTTTGAATCCGAGTCGCGCTAGCCCCGCGCGGAAGTATGCGACGTTGTCGCGCAAACGGTCGACTAGTTCGGGATGGGAATCGAGATATTCGATCGCGGCCAGCGAACTGCACGCGACGGTCGCCGGCAACGCGTTGGAAAACAACTGCGGGCGCGAGCGCTGGGTCAACATATCCACCAGCGCGTAGCTGCCTGCGACGAAACCTCCCGCCGCGCCGCCGAGCGCCTTACCGAGGGTCCCCGTAATGATGTCGACTTCGCCGGTAAGGTCAAAGTGCTCGATCGTCCCGCGGCCGGTTTTGCCCATGACGCCCGTGCCGTGAGAGTCATCGACAACGCTGACGGCGCCGTACTTCTTGCAGAGTGCAACGATCTCCGGAAGTTTGGCGAGCGAGCCTTCCATCGAAAACACGCCGTCGGTCACGACCAAAATCGGCGAGCAGTTGTCAGCCTGAGCCTGCGCAAGGCGCGCTTCGAGATCGGCCATGTCGCTATGTTTATACACGGCACGTTTGGCTTTGCTTGCCAGCCGCACGCCGTCGATGATCGAAGCGTGATTGAGCTCGTCGGAGATGATCGCGGATCCCTCTTTGCAGACCGTGGCAAAGAGGCCCGTGTTCGCGTTCCAGCACGATACGAACGTAAGCGACGCCTGCGTGCCGAGGAAGGATGCGATTCGCTCTTCGAGCGTGCGGTGGATATCGAACGTTCCGCAGATAAAACGCACCGACGCAGTGCCCGCGCCGTATTTTCGCAGCCCTTCGATTCCCGCCTCGATGACCTCGGGTTGATCGGAGAGCCCAAGGTAATTGTTGCTCGAGAGCACGATCACGTCGCCCGCTTCTTCCATGTGCACTTCGGGCGCCATCGGCGTGGTCAAATGCCGCAAATGCTTGTAGGTTCCCGCGGCTTTGAGCGCGTCAAGCTCGCCCTGCAGTTGCGCATCAAACGCAGCATTCACTTTGCAATATCCCCTTTGACGTCGAGTACGATCTTCGCCGCTTCGCCGTTGCGCATCAGTTCAAAGGCCCGATCGAAGTCTCGCAGCGGAAGCACGTGCGTGATGATCGGCCGAAGATCGATACGGCCGCTCTTGACCAGCGCCTGCGTCTGATACCACGTCTCGAACATTCTCCGTCCGTTGATGCCGAGCACGGTGAGTCCCTTGAAGATGATCCGCTCGGCGAGATTGAGGTTGACGTTGTCACCCGGAATGCCGAGCAGCGCGGCGGTCCCGCCGTTGCGCACCATTTGCAGACCCAAATCGATCGCGCTGCCGCTTCCCGACATCTCGAGCAACACCTCGACACCGTCGCCGCTCGTGCGGCGCTTGATTTCGTCGACCAATCCTGGTGCGCGCGAATCAAAGGTTTCGTCGGCGCCCAGGCGCTTGGCGAGCTCGAGCTTGGCCGGATTGACGTCGATCGCATACACCGACGATGCACCGGCGGCGCGCGCGACGGGAATCGCCATCAAGCCGATCGACCCGACACCGGTAATGACCACACTCTTGCCGCTGACGCCGGCCGACATCACCGTATGCACCGCGTTACCAAGCGGATCGAACACCGCGGCAAACTCATCGGGAATGGCTGGATCGAGTTTCCACACGTTGTATTCGGGCATCGCGATGAATTCGGCAAATGCACCGTCGCAGTCCACGCCGATGATCTTGACGTTCTCGCAGATATGGGCTTGACCGGTCCGGCACAACACGCAGGTGAGATCCGCGATATGCCCTTCGGCCGAAACGCGATCACCGACGGTCACGGCCCGTACTGCGTCGCCGATCGCTTCGACCGTGCCCATGAATTCGTGGCCGATCACCACGGGCGGATGAATCCGCGCCTGCGCCCAGTGGTCCCACGAGTAGATGTGGTGATCGGTGCCGCAGACGCCGGCCTTCTCGACCCGAATCAGAACGTCGGTCGGTCCGATCGAGGGAATGGGAACCGCGTGCAACGTGAACCCCGGCTCGGCGCGGAGTTTGGAGAGGGCCTTCATCGTCGATGGCATGTCGGCCGAACCTATTGTACGAAAACGGGGCCCGCGCCTTGCGCGAGCCCCGTCCTGCTTGGCCTAAACCGAGCTACGACTAAAAGTCGTATTCGAGTTGGTACCGTCCGTACTTGAACAGACCGGCGATGGCATTATTCGCAGGAACCGACGGGGGGAAGTTCGTCGCCGAGCGGCTGAACTCGCGGACGCGCAACGAGAGGCCCTTGTAAAGACCCGTCTTCGGCACCTTCATGAAGAAGTATTGCGTGTCGAAGTCCGTTGCGTTGGTCGACGTAGCGTAGCCCGGGTTGGAGAAGTCGTACCACGTCTGTCCGATCTGCAACCAGAACTGCTTATTGTCCGAGGTGAAGGTCGCTTGGATTTTCACGCCGCTACCCGGACCGCGGCGATCGACGAGGCCGGTCGTACCCGAGGCCACGTACGTGGGATCGGTCACATATCCGTCCGTGTACGGGCTGGCCCAGCCCCCGTAGTACACGTCGGCCACGTGAACATTGCCATTGACGGCCGAACAATTCGCCGTGCCGCCGGTTGGCAAGAAGTACGGCATGTTGATTGCATAGTTGTGCGCCGTGGCTAACACGTGGCTATTCAGGCCACACGTAATGCCGGTCGGCAGTACCACGGCGCTATCGGTCTTGAGCGGAATCGAGTCGAAGGCCGCGGTGAGCAGCACGTTGCTCATCGGATAGAAACCGACTTGCATACCAAAGATCGACGACTGGATCTTTCCGAGCAGATCGTCCGACGGCGCGCTTTCGTTGCCGGCTTGCAGCGCGATGAAGGGCTTGAGTTTGCTCGTCCCGAGCGGCATCTTCGCGTCCAGCCACCACGCGTCGGCGATGTTCTGGAAGTCATAGTAGTAGAGGTTTGCCGTCAGCGGAAGATTCTTTGGACCAGCGTAGCCGATGCGGCCGTAGAACGTTCCGCTGGTCTTGGGCGTCATCTCTTGTGTGCACGTGACGCCTGGCGTACAGTTCGGAGCTAGATACAGGGGCGAGTACGCGGTCGATCCTGAATAGGTGTAGCCGCCCGGCGCCACTGCCGTCAGCAACGTGCCCTGATCGAAGTCCGAACACGTGCGGCATTCCCATTGCCAGAAGTCCATTGCTTCGACAGTCCAGTTCGGGTTGATCTTGTAGGAAAGATCTGCACCTTGATATGCAACGGGCTTAAGGCGCGAATCCGAGATCGGTGTCCAGGGCGTTCCGTACGCCATGTTGCCGGCTTGGAAGCCGAGTCCGTTGCCGTTGTACTTAACGTACGCTTCGTAAAGCGTGCTCATTTCGAATTGCGGCAGCGTGGTGTCCGGATTGAGGCCCGGCGGAACGCTTTTCGTACCGCAGGGGCCCGGCAGTGCCGAACTCGCCGTATTCGGATTCGAGCATTGGTTGAACGGATTCGCGTAGAGATACGAAGCGCCGACGCTGAATCCCGAGCCCAAGAAGGCATAGTTTCCGGAAATACTGATAGCATTGTTCTCCGACGCCTGGTTGGCTTTACCGCCAACGCCGCTCGGAACGCCATAGCTGCTGTACGCGTTTTGACGCGTGAAGTCGTAGGCGCGGACGTAACCGTGGAAGCTGAATGGATTTGGACTAGGCTTGGGTTTCGGCGTTTGCGCCTCTTGCGCAACCGTCGGTAACGTAGACACTGGTGTTGCCGTTGTTTCCGCCAGCGAGAACGTCGTTGCCGCCAAAACCATCACCGCCGCGGTCAGACCGACGCGCGCGAGTTTGGTTAACACGTAAGAAGTACTCCCTCTCAAAGAGTTGATACAGGGGTAACGGCCCCATGCTACCTGGGCAAAATTAAGGCTCATTTAACGTCGCCTTAAGCAACCGAGGGCTGGGCCACTACGTATGTATCGGCTCAAGGAGCGGGCAAAAACCGCAAAGGTCGAGAAGGGGTCACCTTTAACCGTAGCGGCCGGTGATATAGTCCTCGGTGCGCTTATCGCGCGGTTTGGTGAAGATCGTCGAAGTGGCTTCGGACTCGATCAACTCGCCCATGAGGAAGAACGTGGTATAGTCGCTGATTCGAGCGGCCTGTTGCATCGAGTGGGTGACGATGACGACGGTATAGTCCTTCTTGAGCTCCTCGATGAGGTCTTCGATCTTGCTCGTCGCAATCGGATCGAGAGCCGACGCAGGTTCGTCCATCAGAATCACTTCCGGGTCAACGGCAAGACAGCGCGCGATACAAAGCCGCTGCTGCTGGCCACCCGAGAGGTCCAGAGCCGAACGATCCAGGCGATCCTTGACCTCATCCCACAAAGCCGCCCCCCGTAGGCTCCGCTCGCAGACCTCCATGAGCGCCTTGCGATTGCGCTCACCATGAATCTTGGGGCCGTAGACGACGTTTTCGAAGATCGTCTTCGGAAATGGGTTAGGACGCTGAAAGACCATCCCGATCCGGTGGCGCACGCTAACCGGATCGATATTGCTCGCGTAGATATCCTCGCTGTCGAGCAACACCTTGCCTTCGACCCGAGCGTCAGGCGTGAGATCGTGCATACGGTTCAGCGCTCGAAGGAAGGTTGACTTACCGCAACCAGATGGGCCGATCAAAGCCATCACGCAGTGCTCGGGAACGCTCAGATTCGCGTTCTTGATCGCGTGAAAGTTGCCGTAGTAGACCTCGAGATCACGCGCTTCCAGCTTCGTAGAAGCCGGTGCACTGGTCAAGTCCGGATTAGAGGCGATCATGCGCGTTGTGAAGTTGTCCATATTGGGAGAGCGAGTACGGGAGAATTGAGCCGACACTACAGCAGCTCCTACGTCGTCAAAGGAATGTTATTGAATGGGGCGGCTTAAAGGGCCATTAAGGGACATTAAGATAAACGCCCTCGGCACATGGGGCCGCGGGCGTAACTTCGGGAAAAGCGTCGACGTACCACTCTCGGACGTCCTGCAACGTCAACGTGCGACAGTACTCGTCGAGAAACGCGAGGATCTGCCGGCGCATCGTGCGCTCGTCAACCTCGGGACACTTCGAACGCGACATATGGTAAGCGTAGATCACCCAGATTAGGGCGGGCTTATCACCTGTTTAAGTTGGCCGCATCGTGCAGCTACACTCGAGGGCCAACGCGCATGATCGGCAGGCGAACCGTAAACAGCGTGCCGCTTCCCAACATCGACTCCGTTGCCACGGTTCCACCGTGTGCGTCGATGATGCCCTTGACGATGGCGAGGCCCAGACCGGCGCCGCTGCTCTCGCGCGTTCGCGACCGATCTACCACGTAAAAGCGTTCGAAGATATGCGGGATGTCGCGATAGGGAATGCCCATCCCGGTATCGCGTACGCGCATGATCGCGTCGTTCCCGTTCGCGTCCAGTTCGACCGTTACGAAACCGCCCGACGGGGTGTGACGAATCGCATTGTCGATCAAATTCACGAAGACTTGGGACAGACGATCGGGATCGGCTTCCACCGAGACCGGGCGGATCGCTCGCAACTCGACCTGCACGCCCTTGTTCGCAGCCTGCGGCTCGAACGATGCCACGATCGGATGAGCAACCTCTTCGAGATCGATCTCGCGCAAGTTGAGGTGTAACTGTCCTGACTCGGCCCGAGCCTGGTCGAGAAGCTGCTGCACGAGCGAAGCCAAGCGATCGACCTGCACCAGCACTTGCGGCAAGAACAGATCGGCGGCTTCGTCATCGGGCGACTCGACCACCGTCTCGAGCATCAACTTGATCGAGGAAAGCGGCGTGCGCAACTCGTGCGAGACATTGGTCAGAAACTCTTTGCTCGCGCGCAGTAGACGCTCAATGTCGGTCTGATCGTCGGCAAAGACCACCACGCCGCCCGAATCGTTATCGCCGATCGGGGAGACCGAAACGCCGTAGGTGCGGCGCTGCGTCGCGCTCGCGACGGTAATCGGCGCAACCGAGGCTTCACCGATGAGCGCGTCGTCGATTCGCCGCTCGAGTTCGACGTTGGGAATCGAGGTGATGACGTGCGAGCCAATCGCGCGTTCAGGATCGAAATCGAAAATCGTTCCCGCAGCCGAATTGGCAAAGCGGATACGCGCGTGGCGATCGACGACGACGACGCCGAGCGGCAAAGCGGCCACCAGGCTGGCGAAATCGGCCTCGTTCTGCGTGTGTTGATCGGGGCCGGAGGCCTCGTCGCGCTCGGGTTCATTGCTGCCTCGGATGCGCGCGAAAATCCATCCGATGAACGCTCCGGCTGCGAGCGCTACAACGACGAGCAGAGCGAACCAGAACATGGTTTGGGGAGGCTCTATGATTTGAACATATAGCCGCGCGAGCGCACTGTGATGATGTGGCGCGGATTGCGCGAGTCTTCTTCGATTTTTTCGCGCAGCCAGCGGATGTGCACGCTGACCGTTTGCTGTTCGCCTTCGAAGTCGTAGCCCCAGACTTTGTCAAGAAGTGTCTGTCGAGTGACGACGCGCCCGTTATTTTCCATCAGAACGCGTAGCAACGCAAATTCCTTTGGAGCCAACGCAACGTCTTTGCCGCGAACCGTGAGCTGTTGGCGCGACGGATCGAGCACGATTTGCCCAAGGGAGATCGCCTCTTCGTGTCCGCCTTGGATCGGCGTCTGGCGGCGCAGCCGCGCTTTGACGCGCGCGAGAAATTCATGCAGTGCAAACGGCTTCGTCACATAATCGTCGGCGCCGAGCTCGAGCGCGAGTACCTTGTCGATCTCCTGATCCTTGGCGGTGAGCATGATGATCGGAACGGAGGAGAATTTGCGAATCTCCTTGCACGCCTCGACGCCGTCGAGCACGGGAAGCATGATGTCCAACACGACCAAGTCGGGTGATTCGCGCTGCGCCATTGCAACGGCGCTACGGCCGTCGCTGGCGGTCACGACGGTATAGCCGCTGCGTTCGAGATTGAAGCGCAGCGTTTGCAAGATTGCGGACTCGTCGTCGACCACCAGAATCTTCTTATTGAAGTCCGGGCTTTTGACGAACGTTCCCCGCGAAGGTTTAGTCTCCACCGATCCGTTCATACGTTTTGGCGATCGCGCTGTAATCCAACGCGCCGTCTCCTTCTGCCGATCGGGCAGTATACAACTGATAGGCGAGTCCGGTCAGCGGCATCGAGTATTTAGTCGCTCGAGCGGCGTCGAGTGCCGCAGCCACGTCCTTGCGCAGCAGATCCATGGCAAAACCGCCTTCGAACGTTCCACCCAGCCACGTCTTGGGCAACCATTGGTCAAGCAGGTAGTTGGAACCCGTCGCCGTTGCAAGAACTTTTCGAACCGCGTCCAGATCGGCTCCGGCTCGCTTGGCAAAGACCAGCGCCTCGGCGTTCGCGATCATGACGCTCGCGATGATGACCTGATTGACGAGCTTTACCGTCTCGCCCATGCCGACGCCGCCGAGCAGTGTCGGCGTACCCATCGCCTTGAGCACCGGCTCGACACGCGCGAAAACCGCCGGCGCGGCCCCGACCATGATCGTCAGGGTCCCGGTGGTTGCGCGCGCCGGACCGCCGCTTACCGGCGCATCAACGAAATCGACGCCTCCTGCGGCCAGACGCTGGGCAAACCGCTGCGAGGCTATTGGCGAGATCGTCGACATGTCGATCGCCACGCTGCCCGCGGCCAGGCCCTTGGCGGCTCCGCGCTCGCCGAAGAGCACTTCTTCTACTTGCGGCGCATCGGGCACGCAGGTAATCAAAATTTCGCAAGCAGCGGCGACGGCGGCGGGATCAGCCGCCTCCTTCGCCCCGTCGGCGACGAGCCGCTCGAGCGACTCGCGGCGCTTATGGGCCGCAACAGTTACGGGGAATCCGGCACGCAGCAACGAGCGAACCATCGGCTCGCCCATCGCGCCCAGACCGAGATATCCTAAGGGAGGACGCGCATTCATCACCGCCGCGTAGTTTTACAGGCGCCCTCCCGCTCCTGGCCGAAGCGCCTGCCATGAGCATTGCAACCCCTGCCGTCCGGCGCCCGACATTCGATCAATTGAACCTTTCAACGGGCAAACGCACGCGTCTACATCGCTTGATGTACGAACACGGACCGGCCAACGGCACGCTGATGATTCTGCCGATCGACCAGGGCCTCGAACACGGCCCGATCGATTTCTTCGACAATCCTGAATCGATCGACACCGATTGGATCTACCGGCTTGCCGTCGAGGGGAATTTCTCGGGCATCGCGCTCCACATCGGCCTAGCGGAGAAATATCACAGGCAATATGCGGGCCGCGTACCTTTGGTGCTCAAGATCAACGGCAAAACCAACGTGCCGCCCGACGACGAGGCGTTCTCCTCGCTGACGTCGTCGGTCGAAGATGCAGTGCGCCTCGGCGCCGATGCAGTCGGTTACACGCTGTTCGTCGGAAGTCCGTCGCAAGATGTCGACATCGCGCAGTGCAACGACGTGCGCCGCGAATGCGAGCGCTACGGCATGCCGCTGATCATCTGGGCGTATCCGCGCGGATCTGCGATGAAAGCCAAAGGCGGTATCGACACCCTTTACGCCGTCGACTATGCTGCCCGCGTGGCCTGCGAGATAGGGTGCGACATCGTCAAACTCAACGAACCTAAGTGGGATCCCGCGACCGCCGATAAGTTGCCCAAGCCGTACAACACTTTGCAATTCACTGACGTCGAAGGCTTGCGCAAAGTCGTAAAGTCCGCCGGCCGCACGCTGGTCCTCGTTTCCGGCGGATCGAAAATGGGCGACGAAGACACGATCAAGAAGGCGCACGCCGCCATGGAAGCCGGCTGCGTCGGCCTGATCTTCGGCCGCAATATGTGGCAAAGAAAGTGGGACGCCGCTATTGCGATGAGCTCCCGCATGCACGACGTGCTCGACGGCTACGGCCAAGAAGAGTAGCTGATTTTCGGAAGAGGGCCTGCGACTTTCGGCCGAACGGGAAGGGCCGTGAGCGTTTAGCCTATCGGCTGCAACATTCGCCCTCTCTAAGCGCCTCTCGTCTCGGACAAGTAATGTCAGGGTCCTCGCCGCTTCGGCTAACCCGTTCGGGCGAACGTCGCAGCCTCAAGGTCAAACGGTCAAGTAGAATTGGATTGCATGATTGCTGAGCAGAGCATCGAGGAACGGGTCAACCAGGCGCTCGATAAGGTGCGTCCGTTGATTCAGCGCGATGGCGGCGAGGTCTGGCTGATCCGGGTCGACGGCAGCACGGCCTACGTTCAGATGCTTGGCGCCTGCGGGGGATGCCCCGCGTCAAATATGACGCTGAAAGGCGCCATTGAGGCCGTTGTAACGGCCGACGTCCCCGAAGTCACTGAGGTCTTGCAGATTTAGGCCAGCTCATCGTCAACTCGGCCCTCATTTGCCGCCTAGAAAACATCGGGCCTCGCTTCCTCAATCTGACCTAAATCTGGAAGACTTCTACTACCTGGAGCAGTGGGTGCAGTAGTAGCTCACCGCGCCGTCGTGCACTTGGGGCACCATGTGCTCGCGCGACCCACGCCGTCCGCAGTTTGCGCAGGCGTACGTTGCGCCTAGCGTCGGGACGGTGGCCGTCTCACGCCGCTTAGCGAACCAGACGGCGAGGTAGATGGCGAGCCCAAGTACGAGCGGGGCCCACGCGAAGAAGTCGCGGAGTGCGTCTTGCGAAACGACTGGATTCATAACGAATTCCCTTCATTCGCACGAGCCTCGCAAGAGCCCTCGGAACCGGGACCGAAGCTCGCCCAATGAACCATGAGGGGTCGCTGCGCGAGGGGCTGATTGCCCATCTCGAGCGCACCCGCGTGCTACGCGATCCGCGCATCACGGCAGCGTTACGCGCCATTAGCCGGCAGCGCTTCATTCCCACGGTATCGCCCGAGGAAGCGTACGAAGATAAGGCACTTGCGATCAAAGAACGCGACGGCCTTGTCATCTCGTCGATCTCGCAACCTTCGATGATCGTGCACATGCTCGAACTTCTCGACCTGCGTATGGGCGACCGCGTTCTGGAAATCGGAACAGGGACGGGGTACAATGCGGCGCTGCTCGCACAGCTCGCCGGCGCCGCGAACGTGGTCAGCGTCGAGATCGAGCGCGACTTGCTTGAAGCGGCGCGTGCGGCGCTTGACGCCCAAGGCTGCCGGCTCGTCAAGGTCGTTCACGCCGAAGAGCTTACCAACGTGCACCAGCCGTTCGATCGCATCATTGTCACTGCGCGTTCGAGCGACATCGATCCAAATTGGTGGCGCCTGCTTGCGCCAGGTGGACGCATCGTCGTGCCGCTCGACATCGGCTACGGTGGCGAACGCGCAATCGGATTCGTGCGCGAGGGCATGCGACTCCAGAGCGTCGGATCGTATGCGTGCGCATTTGTAGAACTGCGCGGCGGGAAGGAGCACATCGATCCGGCGATGTTCTTCCGATCGCGCGGAGAACGCTACGAACGCGAACCCGGGGCAAGTTCACCGCTCGACGTGGTTGCGATCGAGCGAGTCAACGCCGATGCCTCACTGCTCGAAGGGGCGGACGCGGTGGTGGCCCGTCCTCACACGCTCTTCGCGGTTACGCGGACTTTTTGAAATATTCCGCGTTGATTGCTACGAAGTTCTGCCATTTCTCGGGGATGTCGGAATCAGCGAAGATCGCCTCAACGGGACACGCCGAAACGCAGGCTCCGCAATCGATGCACACTTCCGGATCGATGAAGAGCATCTCGTCGTTCTCGCCGCCGTGAATGCAGTCCACGGGGCAGACGTCAACGCACGATTTGTCCTTGGTTCCGATGCACGGCTCGGTGATGATATACGCCATAACACGCGCTTATTGGCAACCCCCGGAGCCTGTGCCTGCTATACCGCCGAGCGCCGTCCCGAGAGCGCGCGCATAATCCAGAGCAGCACGACGGCGCCGATGATCGCGCACACGAAGCTGCCCAGATTGAACCCGGTCACGCCGGCGTGCCCGAAGAGCGAGAAGAGCCAGCCGCCGAGAAAGGCTCCGACAATTCCGACAACCAGGTCGCCAAGAATGCCGCCAGGACCCTCGCCCGGGACGATCCAGCGCGCCACAAAGCCCACGATGACGCCGAAGAGAATCCAGAGTAAAATGCCCATTGCAGCCTCCCCTTGTTCTCCCAGGTTACCCCAGCTTTGCATTACGAAACCCGTTCGACGGCCGCTAGGAGCTCAATGAACAGAACGCTCGCCCTACTTGCCTTCCTTCTAATCTCGACCTCTGTAGCAGCTTCGGCTGCGACGGTGGTCACGCACATCACGGTTACCGGCGAAGGCACCGTCGCACTCGTTCCCGATCAAGCTACCATCCGCGCATCCGTCATCACCAACTCGGACAGTGCGGAAAACGCCGTTTCGCAGAACAATACTATTTACGCACATCTCGTGGACGCTGCAGTTGCAGCCGGCGTCATGCGTGACGCTATAACGCTCGCGTACTACAACATCAGCTACAACCCGCGCCCGAAGCTTGCGCCGGGCGAAGTCGCACCGACGGGACAGTTCGGATATGTCGTTTCTCGTTCGTTCGACGTGAAAGTACGAAACGCGGGAAAGGCCGGAACAGTCGTCGATGCGCTAACCAAAGCCGGTGTAACGAATGTGGAAAACGTAAGCTTCGGCGTCGCCGATCCATCGCGCGCGCTCGCCTCCGCCACCTCCAAAGCGATGGCCGATGCGCGCACAAAAGCTGACGAGATCGCGCGTGCCGCCGGACTCCACGTCGTAGGGATCGACCAGATCTCGTATGGCGGCGCGATTCGGCCTCCGGCCCCGATGATGCGCACGATGGCCATGGCATCGGCGCCCACCGTTTTTGACAGCGGCAACGTCAACGTAACCGCGGATCTGACGGTCGTTTTCCTCGCGCAGCCATAGACAGCCCGATCGTGGAGCCGCCGCCCGAAACGAAATGCCGTACTAGAGAGTAGGGGAAGGCATGACCAGTACCACCTGCGAGTCGTGTGGCCTGCGCCCGTCCACGACCGTTGTCGGACGAAGCGCCCTGTGCAATGCATGCGCACAGCGTAAATCTGCCACCAGCGCGCTGCCCTTTCTTGGTGCGGCCCTCGCCGCAGCAGGCTTGATCGCGGGCGGCGCCATGCTGATTGAAAATCGCGAGGAAATCTCGCGCCGCCTCTCGATGACGGCGGGCACGCCGACGCTGCAGTCGTTCTCGCGCGACCTCACCGAGCTCGCGCGCGCCGGGAAACTCGATCCGGTCGTCGGTCGTGACGACGAGATCGAACGCGTCGTGTCGATCCTCGCGCGACGCAGCAAGAACAATCCGGTGCTAGTCGGCGAGCCGGGCGTCGGCAAGACGGCAATCGTCGAGGGACTGGCACAACGAATCATCGCGGGCAACGTTCCGACGTCGCTGCGCAACAAACGCGTGCTCGCACTCGCCCTTGGTCCGCTCGTTGCCGGAACGAAGTACCGAGGCGAATTCGAGAGCCGCGTCAAGCGCATTCTCGACGAGGTCAAGCGCAGTGCGCGCGATGTAGTCTTGTTTATCGACGAAATGCACACGCTGGTCGGCGCGGGCGCCGCCGAAGGTGCACTGGATCTGTCGTCGATGATCAAGCCCGAGCTTGCGCGCGGCGATTTACAGTGCATCGGCGCAACGACGTTCGACGAATACCGCAAGTATGTCGAGTCTGACGCCGCGCTCGAGCGGCGCTTCCAGCCGGTCATGGTGGACGAGCCGTCGATCGACGCGACGATTGCCATCCTCCGCGGACTCAGCGCGAAATACGCCGAGCATCACAAAGTAACGATCACGACCGAGGCCATCGATGCGGCGGCAAATCTCTCGGCACGCTACATCGCGGATCGCTTCTTGCCCGACAAAGCCATCGATTTGATGGACGAAGCTGCGGCCAATGTGGCGCTGGCAAATCGGGGCGCGTTCGACCACCCTGCGGTGACCGCCGAACACGTCGCTGCGGTCGTAACAAAGTGGACTGGAATCCCGCAGCAGACACTCTCTGAAACGCAGGCCAACGCATTACTCGAACTCGAAGCCACGCTCTCGCGCCGCGTGATCGGGCAAGCGCAGGCGATTGCCAAGGTGTCCGAGGCGATTCGACGCGCCCGCGCGGGCCTGCACGATCCGCGCAAGCCACTGGGCAGTTTTCTTTTCGCAGGTCCGAGCGGTGTCGGCAAAACCGAGCTCGCCAAAACGCTTGCTGCCGCCCTCTTCGGCACCGAAGACGCGCTCGTGCGCATCGATCTCTCCGAATTTACCGAAGCCCACACTGTTTCACGCTTGCTCGGCGCGCCGCCGGGATATGCCGGTCACGACGAGCCCGGGCAACTGACCGAGCCGGTGCGGCGGCGCCCATATTGCGTCATTCTCTTTGACGAACTCGAAAAAGCGCACCCCGACGTCGCTAACGTGTTGCTGCAGATTCTCGATGACGGCCGCGTGACGGACGCCAAAGGCCGCACGATCGATTTTCGCCACGCGCTGATCGTCCTCACGACGAATCTAGAAGACGACCAAATCGGCGACTACCTCCGGCCCGAATTCCTCAATCGCATCGACGACCGCGTGCGTTTCAACGAACTGCAGCTCACCGACATCGAGGCCATCGTCGAGATTCACGTCGACGCGCTCGCGGTGCGTATGGGCGCTCGCAATTTGCACCTGCGCCTGAGCGACGACGCAAAGGCCTACCTCGCGAAGGTCTCGATCGGGGCGGGGAGCGGCGCACGCTACGTACAACGAACGGTGTCGCACTACATCTCAACGCCGCTCTCAACCGCCATCCTACGCGGCGAACTCCGCGACGGTGGAACCGCTACCGTCACTCTCGACGGCGACTCGCTCGTGGTTCGCGCAGCGTAACTCGCCCTTGTCGCTACAGAATTGACTTAATGTCGGCGTTGAGTTGGGCGCTCGAAAGTTGGCCGACTTCGATTCGACGAATGACGCCGGCCTTGTCGATGAAGACGCCAACCGGCATCCCGTTGATAGAATACAGATCGCTCAACGTGCCCGAATCGACCACCGCCGGGTACGTAAGCTGGTGCTGGTCGACGAACTGCTTGGCTTTCTGCGCATTCTCTTCCACGTCGATGCCGATCACTTGCAGCCCCTGCGGTGCATATTCTTTATAGGCCGCGTTGACCTCGGGGGCTTCGTCGTTACACGGAGGACACCAGGTCGCGAAGAAATCCATAAAGACCGGCTTCCCGCGCAGTTGCGACATCGACAACGAACCGCCGCCGACCAGTGGATCGGTCCAGTCGGGCGCGGACTGACCGATGCGCGCCGTGCTTCCCACGCCGCCGCTGCAGGCCGTCAGGAACGCGAGCGCTGCTGCAATCATCAAGTATTTAGCCATAACTTGGATACGCTACCGCCTCCAGATCGGTTCGCATTTGCGCAATTAATTCGTCGACCGACGCGAAGAGCCGCTGGTCGCGCAGGTATCGCAGGTCCCGTAGAGCCAGCTCGTGCCCATAGATCGTTCCGTTGAAGTCGCGCAGCCACGCCTCGATCGTGCGCTGCTTCCCGTCGAACTGCGGATTGTTGCCGATTGAGACCAACGCCGCGTGATCGCGTCCGTCGTGGCGCGCGACCGCTGCGTAAACGCCATCCTTCGGCAATAACTTGTCCGGCGCGACAATGTTTGCAGTGGGAAAGTCCAAGTCGTGCCCGCGCCCGAAGCCTACTCCCACGACGCCTCGCAACTCGTAGCTGTGACCGAGCAAATAGTCGGCCATTTCTACATTGCCGTCGGCAATAAGGGTGCGAATACGCGTGCTCGAGATGCGCTCCCCCTCGTGCGTCACGTTCTCGAGTCCCACGAACGGCAAGTTACGCTCGGCAAAGTACGCGGCCATCGTTGTGGCATCGCCCGCGCGCTTGTGGCCGAACCGAAAGGTCGCCCCTACCGCGGCGCCCTGCACGCTCATTGCCGTCAGCCGGGCGAGAAACTCTTGCGGCGTGAGTTTCGCGATGTGCTCGTCGAACTTGATAAGGAAGCACTCCTCGAATCCCGCCCGCGCGAACAGATCGATGCGCTCAGCGGTCGTCGTAATCATCGGCGGCTGCGTACCCGGCCGCAAGAACTCGGCCGGATGGTTCGCAAAGGTCAGTACGCCCACACGAAACCCGGGCTTGCGCATCCGGCGCGCCGCCTTCGCAATTTCCATATGCCCACGATGCATGCCATCGAAAAACCCAATCGCCAAAACTAGTGGTCGATCGTTTTCTCTAAAAAGCTCATGGTAAATCTTCATCCTAACAGCGCTCCGCCCGAGGCTCCGCGCCCCCCGCTACGCGGGGCCCCCAAACCAGGGGGTGCATTGAACCTGATTGGAAAGCATAACACTCCCCTAGGGCACCCCCAATAGTCATTTAGACAAACACTTTTCGCGGCGCAAGAAGCGCTCCGTGGGCTTCGCCGACGCCGACCAGCGTGCGCGAGTGATCGCGCACGAAGACGCGTGAAGCAGGCGCGCCGCCGGGCAACGGCACGACACGGCCGGCGCGAAAGTCCGCCGAACCGCGCAGGTCCAGCACGATCGTCGGAAACGGGATGATGTGTTCGGGCGGCGTGACGCTGCCTTGCGGATCCTCGGCGATCTCTTCCAGGGTAAGCGATTCGTAGAGTACGAACGGCCCCGACGCCTCACGCACCAGCGCGCCCATGTGCGCGGGAACGCCGATCGCCGCACCAAGATCTTCACAAAGCGTGCGCACGTACGTGCCCTCGCTGCACGCGACGCGGATGCGCGCCTTATTCGGCGCCTCGACCCCCAACAACGAGAGTCCGTAGATGGTCACGCTGCGCGCCTTGCGCTCGACCGATTTTCCTTCGCGCGCAAGTTCGTACAGGCGTTTGCCCTCATGATGCAGCGCGGAGAACATCGGCGGCACTTGCGATACTTTGCCGATGAACTGCGGCAGCGCGGCTTCGAGCTTGCGTTCCCAATGCGGCGGCAATGCTCCCTGCGCAACGGTCTCGCCAAGTGCGTCTTGCGTCGCGGTCGAGCGGCCGAGCACCAAGAGCGCGGTATAGGCTTTGCGTTGGTCTTCGAGCAGGGGAATCAGGCGGGTTGCCTTGCCGATCGCAACCGGAAGAACGCCGGCAGCTTGCGGATCGAGCGTGCCCAAATGACCTGCGGAAATTTTTCGGTCACGACCGTAGACGCCGTAGATTCGCTTGACCCGGGCGACGATCTGCGCCGAGGTATAGCCCGCGGGTTTAAAGACGTTGACGAAACCTATTTCCATGTAGCGCAAGCGTGAGCGAGCACAGCGAGCCACGCGACTTTAGCCGACAGAGCTTTAGCTCTGGCGGATAAAGTCATAGTCCTTCGGCCGAGAGCGCTGCGTCGACGGCAACGATCGCTTCGTCCAGCGATCCGTGTAGCGTCAAGCCTGATGCGCGGAAATGGCCGCCGCCGCCCAAACGCGCGGCCGCCGCCTGCACGTTCACACGTCCGCTCGAGCGGAGGCTTACGCGAATTTCGCCGTCGTAGGCCTTGAAGAGCGCCGCGACTTCGACGCCTTCTTGCCCACGGATCACATTGACCATGTCCTCGGTGTCTTCACCGTCGGCGCCGGTTTGCTTGAGCATCTCGTCGTCGACGTACGAATAGCAGTATTTTCCCTCGTGCGCGAAGCGCATGTTGTCGATGATCCGGCCGAGGAGCCGGGTCGCGGCGATCCGCTTGTTCCCGAAGATCTCTTCGGTGATCTGCTCCTTATCGGCTCCCGCGCGCATCAGTTCGGCGGTAAGATCCAGCGTCTCAGGCGTCGTGTTCGAATGCATGAAGCCGCCCGTGTCGGTCATGATCGTGGTCAGGATACAGGTTGCGATCTTTGGGTCGATGCGCGTCTTCATCTCGCGGAAGAGCCGCATAACCGCGGTACCGGTCGAGGTCTCGCTCGGGATCACGAAATTCAAAGCGCCGAAGTGCGAGTTCCCTAAGTGGTGATCGATATCGAGCATATTGGCGCGGTCGACCTTGGGCAGAAATTCGCCGGCGCGCGAGTAATCGCTCATATCGCCGAAAACATAGAGCGTATCGGCGGGAAAATCGGCGGGAATCTCGCGCGACACAAACTCCGCGTCGGGGAGAAACCGTAGGTTGCGCGGCACCGGATCCTGATTGAAGTAAGCGACGCGCTTGCCCAAGCGCTTGAGTGCGATGCCGAGCGCAAGCCCCGCGCCGAGCGTGTCGCCGTCGGGTTTGACGTGACTCACCATCACAAAAGCGGGCCGCCGCCGTAATTCGGCAACGACCTCCGCTTCGGTCGAAGAGCGCAACTCGTTCTCGATCATTCACTTACCTCCGGAGCGCTTTGACGTGCGGCGTCCTCGCGCAGCGTCTTTGCCAGCGCGATCGCGCGCTCGGTCGAACGGTCTTCGACGAAAATGAGCTGCGGCGTGTGCCGCAAATCGATCTTGTGTCCAAGCTCCCCTCGCAAGAAGCGCGACGCCGACTCCAATGCCTCGAGCGACTGACGCGCCTGATGGCGATCGCCGATGATCGAGACGAAGACCTTGCAGTGCTGCAGGTCGTCAGTCACTTCGACGTGCGTCACGGTGACGAAGCCCAAACGCGGATCCTTCAGCTCTTGGGTTATTACCGTGCCGAGGATGCGTTGGATCTCGTGGTCGATGCGCGCGAGTCTCTGACTCTTCACGCGGTGACGAGCTCCGCGGCCACCTGCTCCGTCACGTAGGCTTCGATCACGTCGCCGACTTTGAGATCCTGGAACTTGGCAACTTGGATACCGCACTCGAAACCTTCAGCGACCTCACGCACGTCATCCTTGAAGCGCCGTAGGCTCTCGAGCTCGCCGGTGAAGACGACCGCCGAATCACGCACCACGCGCACCTTGGCTCCGCGGGTGATCTTGCCGTCTTTGACGTAGCAACCGACGATCGTCCCGACCTTGCTTACCTTGAAGACTTCGCGCACTTCGGCGTGGCCGAGGGTGACTTCACGTTCCACCGGCGAGAGCATGCCGGTCATCGCCTTGCGCAGATCGTCTTCGATCTCGTAGATGACCTGATAGAACCGCAGATCGACGCCTTCGTTGTCGGCCAAACGCTTCGCCGTTTCGTCGGGTCGAATGTTGAAGCCGATCAGCACCGCGCCTGAAGCGCTGGCAAGGTTGACGTCATTGGGCGAAATCGCACCGACGCCGCCGTGAATAACCCGCACGTCGACTTCCTCGGTCGAGAGCGACTCCATTCGCGAGCGCAGCGCTTCGAGCGAGCCCTGTCCGTCGGCCTTGATGATGAGGTTGAGCGTCTTCTTTCCTTCGGCCGGCATCTGCATGAACGTCTCGAGCGAGACGCGTTGCGATCCCGAACCCGCGATACGCACGTCGCGACGGCGGACCGCACGTTTTTCGGCGGTTTCGCGCGCGACGCGTTCGTCGCTAACGACCATTAGCGTGTCGCCGGCGGCGGGAACGTCTTGCAAACCCATCACTTCGACCGGAATCGAGGGTCCGGCCTTCTTGACTTGTTTGCCTTTGTCATCGATCAGCGCGCGCACCTTACCAAACGTGCCGCCGACGACAACGATGTCGCCGACGCGCAATGTGCCGTTCTGCACCAGTACCGTCGCGACGGCACCCCGGCCGCGCGAGAGCTGAGATTCGATTACGACGCCGGTTGCGCGGCGATTCTTGTTGGCTTTGAGTTCCTTGATGTCGGCTTCGAGCAGCACGGTATCGAGCAGCGCATCGATGCCGGTGCCGGCCTTGGCTGAGACCGGAACCATTTCGATGTTGCCGCCCCAGTCGACCGGCTGCAAGCCCTCTTCGGAAAGCTGTTGCTTGACGCGATCGGGTTGCGCATCGGGCTTGTCCATCTTGTTGACCGCAACGACGATCGGCACGCCCGCCGCCTTGACGTGGGCGATTGCTTCTTTGGTTTGCGGCATGACGCCGTCGTCGGCTGCGACCACGAGGATCGCGACGTCGGTGACCTTGGCGCCGCGCGCGCGCATCGCGGTGAACGCTTCGTGACCGGGCGTATCGATGAAGGTGATCTTGCGATCGTTACGCTCGACCGTATACGCGCCGATCTTCTGCGTGATGCCGCCGGCTTCGCCGCCGGCAACGTTGGCGCTGCGAATCCTATCGAGCAGTGACGTCTTGCCGTGATCGACGTGACCGAGAACCGTGACGACCGGCGGACGCGCGGTCATCATCTCGGGTTTGTCTTCTTCCTGCTCGACGGTGACTTCTTCGCCGGCCTCTTTGACGACCGCATTGAAGCCGAACTTCTTGGCAACCGAAATCGCGACGTCGCTCGGAATGTTCTGATTGATGGTCGCCATCGTGCCCATCTTGATCAATTCGGTAATGACGTCTTTGATCGGAACGATCATCGACGTCGCCAATTCTTGAACCGTGAGCAAGTCTGGAATCTCGATCGTTTCGAGCGCGCGCGCGGGCGTCGGGGGCGAAGCTTCGACGCCGCCCTTCTTCTTACGCTGACGCTCTTTTTCGAGCAGCAGCTCTTTCTCGCGATCCTTTTTCGCAGCCGCCTTGTCTTCGTGACTGCGCGAACGGTCGCCGGGACGGCCACCGGCCGACGGAGCGGGCGCATCATTCGGGTTGGCTGGGACGCCGGGACGCGGACCCACCGGCCGCGCGCCAGGTGCGAGCGGACGGAACGGACCGTTGCCGGCGGGCCGGCGTTGTCCGGGCGGGTTGAGCGGACCATTGCCGCGCGGGGCTGGCGCGACCGGACCTTTGCCACCTTGACCGGGCAGCGCCTGGCCGGGACGCGGTGCTACGCCGGGACGTCCGGGCACACCGGTCGAGGGACCGGGCGAAGCAGAGGCGGAGGTGGTCGGCGGCGGCGGCCGGCGAACGATGGAGTCTTGTCCGTGCGGGACCGGCTGTAGGCGTGGAATCGGCGCGTCGGACACAACCGGGCGCGGGGGCCGGGGCGCAGCGACGGGGGGCGGCGTGGGTTCTGCCGCGGCAGCCGGGGGAGCAGCGGGAGCCTCGACGACCTCCGGCGCTTGGACGCTCGCTACGGGCGCAGGTTGAGTGGCCGGCGCCTTTGGCACACGCGGGGTCGAGCTTGGAGAAACCGGGCGCAAACGCGGAACGGGGGCTTCCTCGGCGGGCGGCGCCGGGGGTGGTGCAGCTTTTGGAGCAGCGGCTTTGCGTGCGGGCGCGGGCGGAGCAGCGGCGGAGGCGGCCGGAGCAGTCTTGGCCGCAGGCGCCGGTTTAAGGACGCTACGAACGAGATCCGCGATGTTCTCGGGAACGACGCTGAGCTGATTCTTCGCCTCAAAAACACCGCCTAAGCGATCGTTGAAGAGCGCGATCAACTCTTTAGATGTGAGCCCCACCTCTTTGGCGAGCTCAAAAATGCGTACTTTACTACCAGTCGTTGCTGCTGCCATGTATCCCCACGTGGTCCCCACACGCGGGGCACCACAGCGTTAAGTCACCAAGAAGAGGGTTCGGCCGGCTTCGCCGGTCGCGCATCCTGCGCTCCGAACCTTCAGCCGCATCGTGCGGCTATCCGTGATCATTGTTCAGATCATTCATTACGTTTTTGAGCGTCCATCGAACTTCTTATTAAACCATATTCTGCCGCCGCAGATGCAAGACCCGGGTAGCGGCGGTTCTTCGCCGCCTGCTGCGCGCAGTCAGCCGAACAGAGATATGCCCCGCGCCCCGGTTGCCGTTTCCCGCCCGGGGGGTCGGGGAGCCAGCCGTCCGGACGCCGCACGAACCGCGTCAGCGCCGCCTGCGCCAAGGCCCGACGGCATCCCACGCAGGTCCGAACCGGAACGTGGGTCCCCCTATTCGCCAAGCCGCTCGCGACGGAACTCTTCCAACTTGCGGATCAGCTCGTCGTCGACCGATGCCGCAACCGCCGCTTCCTCGCCGGCTTCGGCCTCCTCTGCGACCTCGGCAACAGCTTCTTCGCCGCCCGCGCGTTCGGTGCGCTCCGCGAGATAACGCTCCCGCGCTTCATCGGCTTCGCCCTCGCTTGCGATGTCCAAACGCCAGCCGGTCAGCCGCGCCGCCAAGCGCACGTTCTGCCCGTCGCGCCCAATCGCGAGTGAGAGCTGATAGTCCGGCACGACGACCAGCGCAACGCCGTCATCTTCGAAGAGCTCGACGGTGATCACTTTGGCCGGCGCAAGGGCGTTCATGATAAAGGTTTGCGGGTCGGTGTCATAGCGAATGACGTCGATCTTTTCGCCGCGCAGATTATCGGAGACGTTGGCGATACGGCTGGATTTGGGGCCAAGGCACGCGCCGATTGGATCGACTTCGGCGCGCAAACTGCGCACCGCGACCTTCGAGCGACTGCCGCCTTCGCGCGCGATTGCCATGATCTCTACGATGCCGTCGGCGATCTCCGGCACCTCGAGCTCGAGCAACCGCTGCACGAGACCTTCGGCCGCGCGCGAAAGCACGACCTGCGGGCCCTTGGGCGACTTGCGAACGTCGACGACGTAGGCACGAATGAAATCGTTGATCCGAAACGTCTCGCCCGGCACTTGTTCGGAAAGCGGGAGAATCGCTTCGTCACGACCTTCGAGCAGCACGTACATGTTGCGCTGTTCGTAGCGCTGCACGGTACCGGTCACCAAGTCGTTGAGCTTGCGCGCGTACTTGTTGTACACGGTATCGCGCTCGGCCTCGCGGATGCGTTGCACGATCACTTGCTTGGCCGTCTGCGCGGCAATGCGTCCGAACTCTTTGGGCGTAACTTCTTCGTCGTAGAAATCGCCCGGCTGATATGGCTCGCCCGCCCTTTTCATGGCAACCTCGAGCTTGGGATCCTCGACGGTCTCGACGACGGTGCGGCGATGGTAGACGCGGTACTCGCCGGTCTGCCGATCGACGATCACGATCGCGTTAGCCTCGCTGCCGTAATGCCGCTTGTATGCGGTGAGCAATGCTGCCTCGAGCGCCTCGAGCAGCATCTCGAACGGAATGTTGCGTTCCTTCGAGATGAACTGGAGGACGTCGATGAGTTTTTCGTCAGCTGCCGATTCTGCCATGTGCTTTCCGTTCACGCTTATGACGTTGAAGATCGGCGCGTGGATCGTATTCCAGATTTGCCGATCTGATGGTGGCGATCGGAAGTGGCAATTCGCCATTTTCCGTCGCGAGGATGACTGTCTCGCCGCGCAGCCCGACGATCGTGCCGCGATGCGTTTTGTTGCCGGCGATTTTGAGTGAGGTCACGATCCGCGCGCGCATTCCGGCAAAGCGCTCGTAATCGTTTGGCCGGATCAACGGCCGTTCGAGTCCGGCCGACTCGACCTCGAGCGAGTACGGCAGATCGACTGCTTCGAGCGCGTGATTGATGCGCGCTGCGATGCGTTCGCAGGTGGCCAGATCGACGCCGCCATCTTTGTCGATGGTGACAGTCAGCGAGGTCATACCGCGACGCGATTGCGCTGCGTGCGTGACGATCTCGACACCCGACGATCCCCGTTCGTGCGCGATCGCGTCGATCTCACGCTCAAAAAGGTCCGTAAGTTCCGACACCGCCCTGCTACCCCCACCTTAAAATAACGCCGCACTCCGCGCGGCGTTCGGTGCTTCATCTCGCTTTTGGGACTTTGCCCCAAAAACTCGATTCCGCACCCCCATGCTGACTTCGCAGCATGGGACCCCAACAAAGAAGCGCGGGACCTGCCCACGCTTACTCGATCAAACCGGCCTCTATCCTACCTTAGAATGACGACGGGCCGCAAGCCCACGTGGCTTGAGCGGCCCCTCGTTGAGAACGTCCTATGCGAATTTTTGCGCGATCGCTGGGTACGTCCAGCTTGCGTCGGCGCTCGGAGGCGCTGCTTTAGTGCGCGTATTCGCAGGCCATATGGCCCGGTGGATCTTGCGGCTCCAAGTTCGCCGCCCTCCTCTTTGAAACGTCGCATCGGGTGATGCTGAGTACATTCTATTCCGATAAAAGTCGCACAACAAGCGGGAATCGCAAACCCTACGGCGACGGAGGGGACGGGCGAGTGAACGGCACCAGCGCGCGCTCGGTGCAGGGTGCACTTGCGTGCGCGTCCACGACCGGCGGACCGAGTCCACCGTGCGCCGAGCCACCGACGGAACTGCTCACGACGACCCCACCGGAGACGTTGTGCGTCATGTTGCCCTGCTGGGGGGCTTCTTGCGAGTTCGGCGGATAACGGACCAGCCAGCCTTCGCACATGAGCACCGGTCCCTCGCGATGCGTGCTCGTCACCCACATTCGGTCGAGCGCATCGCCGCCCGCGCCGCGTTCCTCGTAGGTGTACTTCGTCATCGCGACGACTTCGGGCGGCGGCGTCGGGTCCATCGAAGCGTTGAGCGCGACGTGAAAGTGCGTATTGCTTTGCGTTGGGTTGACCGCGTTGTGCGGGATCATCTTGCCGAGCAAATCGTTGAGGTCGTTGTGAATTCCCGTTCCGCTTGATCCGCCCGATGCCGCACCGCCTGAAGCTTGTGGTTTCGGTGTGGGTGGAACGGTGATCGGACGCTGTGGTCCGCTTTTCGTTCCTGCGTTTCCAGGCTTGGGCCCCGGCGAACCCTCGGCCTTTGGACCAGGCGAAGGTTGCGTTCCGGTTGTCGTTGCCAGCTTTGCAGGGCCTTGCGTTGGGCTCGGGCTCGGAACGCCCGGATTTGCAGCCGGCGCTTTGCTCGGCTGATTGACTGGTAGCGGAGATGCGCTCGGAGCGATCGTTGCTCGCGATGCAACCACAGTCGCAACCGTTGGAGCCGCGGTTGGCGCGGCCGTCGGTGCCGGCGTCGCGGGTTTAGCCGTCGGCGCGGCGGTTGGAGCGGGTGGACGCGGTGTCGGTTTCGCCGTTGGCGCAATCGACGGGACGGGACTGGGCGCGGCGGTTGGCGGGATTCGAACCGCAACCGCTTGGACAGCGGCCGAGGGCATCGCCGTCGGCACGGCCGGCAATTCATTTTGCGGCTTTGGTTCGTAGACTGCGGTCGTCGGTTGAGGATTGGGCTGCGTGGAGGCTTGCGGCGCCGGCGTCGGATTAGGCGGCGCCGTCGGCTTGAATTGCGAAAGTTCGTGGCGCTGCGGAGGTTGCGGTTGGCTCTTCGGCTGAACGAGCGGCGCATGATGCACGACCGGCGCAATGCGCGGGACGTTCGGAACGGGCGCGGCTTGTTGCGCCGGCGCCGCCGCTTGCGCAACGGCCGGCGCGCGCTGCTCGAGGGTGACCAGCGTTCCGCCGGAGACCGACTCACTCGCGCCTTCCTGTGACGAGCTCGATACCAGCGAAAAAAGTAGCGCGGCAAGGAGCACATGCACGACCAATGATGCGAGGTAGCTCCCCGCGAGTCGTTCGCGCCGTCGTGGGTCACGCGGATCGCGTTTGAGCATGCGCGGTGATTATGCGCTCAAACGAGCGCAGGAGCCTGCAAGCGTGGACGCGCATTTGCACGCTTTCATGGAACACCTCTTGCAGAAACGCACCAAGATCGTCGCCACCATCGGGCCCGCATCGCGCGATCCCGATGTCATGCGTTCGCTGTTCGTCTCGGGTGCAAACGTTCTTCGCTTGAATTTTTCGCACGGAACTCCAGCGGATCACGCCGAGGTGATTGCGACTGCGCGCCGCATCGCAACCGAGCTCGATATTCAGATCGCGATTTTGCAAGATTTGCCCGGACCCAAGGTCCGCACGGGAAAGCTACGGGACGACCTGCCGACCGTGCGCCTGGAACGCGGCAATCGATTCGTGCTGACCACGGATGATGTCCCCGGCGACGAGAGCCGGATCAGCGTGCAGTACAAAAATCTCCCGCGCGACGTCGCGGTGGGAAATCGCATCTATCTTCAGGATGGGCAGATCACGCTGCGCATCGCGGGCAAGACCGAGACCGAGATTGATACCACAATCGAATTCGGGGGCGAGCTGCGCTCGACGCAAGGCATCAATTACCCCGACGGCACGCTCGACATTCCGTCGGTCACCGATCGCGATTTCGAATTTCTGGCCTTTGGAATCGAACAACGCGTCGATTACGTCGCGGTTTCCTTCGTGCGCTCGGCTGACGATATCGCGCGCGTCAAAGACTTCATGGCAGAGCGCGGCCACATGATCCCGGTGATCGCTAAGATCGAGAAGCACGAGGCACTCGAGGACCTCGACAATATCATCGATGCCGCCGACGGCGTCATGGTCGCACGCGGCGACCTCGGCATCGAGATCCCGCTCGAACAGGTGCCGCTGGTGCAAAAGGCGATGATCGCCAAATGCAACCGTGCAAGTAAGCCGGTCATCACGGCGACGCAGATGCTCGAGTCGATGACCTTCAGTTCAAAGCCGACGCGCGCGGAAGTCGCCGACGTTGCCAATGCCATTCTTGACGGGACCGACGCGGTGATGCTTTCGGGAGAGACCGCGCGCGGACAGTTTCCGACCGAGTCGGTGCGCACGATGGCCGAAATTGCACGCGAAGTGGAAAAGAGTTACCCCCATGTTGCGCTGCGCGAGCGGCGCCTGGCGGGCATGAGCCCGACGGTAGCGACTTCGATCGCCGAAGCCGCGACGCGGGCCGCCGACGAGCTGTTCATCCCGTTTATCGCAACCGGCACGACGACCGGGAACACCGCGCATCACATCGCGGCGTTCCGCCCGCGCGCGCGCATCATTGCACTGACGCCGGTTCCGGAAGTCGCGCGGCAGCTCGCGCTGCTCTGGGGCACCGAGGCGCTGCTGATCGAACGATACAGTTCGTTCGACGTGCTGCTCTTCATGACCGAACAGCGAATGACGCAAGCCGGCATCGTACGCTCGAAAGACTTGATCGCGTTCACCACCGGCATGCCCGTCGGCTCAGGCGGGACCAACCTGCTCAAAATCCACGAAATCCCCTAGCCGCCTCTTGTCATCCCGAGCGTAGCTGCGCAGCAGCGTAGTCGAGGGACGCATCGCGTCCATGCACAGTCGCCCGAATCGCGCAACCATTGCCCTTGATATCCGCGCGCATGCAGAAGGCCCCTGCGGTCCCTCGACTTCGGCGCTGAGCGCCTACGCTCGGGATGACAAGAGTTCCAATGGTGTGGCGGCTTGTGGGGCGCGGAGCTGGTCCATCGTACACTGTCGCGGTTTCTTGTCCGGGCGCCAGCGCAGAATCTTTGTTCCGTGCCGAAAGCGATCGCCGGTGACGTGATCGTAGCGCACCTCGACGACGAGCTTCGGCGCCAGCGGAAACCACGGCTCTTCGGTTTGCTTCCAGCGGCTCGGTCCGCCCGGCTTCGTGCCGGTAAATCCCGGCGGTTTCTCGATCGCGCGAACGCGCTCGAGCAGCGGGCCGCGCTCACGCGCCGCAAACCCCGACGTAAAGCCGACGTGATTGAGTTTGCCCTCATCGTCGTAGAGACCGAGCAGCAGCGAACCGATACCGTTGCGTTCCTTATTGAGCCGGTATCCGCCGACAACGCAGTCCGCGGTGCGCAGATGCTTGATCTTCACACCGCCTTCCCGAGCGCCTGACGTGTAGGGCAGGTCGCGCCGTTTCGCAATGACGCCGTCGAGCGCGTTGCCGACACGTTCGTACCAGCCGGTGACCTCGACAAGATCGGTCGCCACCGGCGAGAGCGCGATCTCGCCCTTCGCGAAGTTGCGTGCAGCGAAATGTTCGAGCGCGGTGCGTCGCCGCTCGAGCGGTTCCTTCGTCAGGTCGCGACCGCGCTCGTCTACCAGTAGATCGAAGACGATGTAGCGGGCCGGCGTTTCCTTGGCCAATCGCTTAACGCGGCTCTCGGCTGGATGAATGCGCTGCAGCAATGCGTCGAACGAGAGCTCATTGCCGAGCTGCACCAACAGCTCGCCGTCGAGCACGCATTGCTTGGCCTTGAGCGCGCGTACGGCCTCAACGACCTCCGGGAAATATCGCGCGAGCGGTTGTCCGGCTTTCGATTGTAGATGGACCGAATCACCATCGCGGAATGCCATGCAGCGGAAGCCGTCCCATTTCGGTTCGTACTGCCACTGCGGCCCTTGCGGAATCGTTTCGACCTGGACCAGTTCCATCGGCTCGAAATCGAGATCGATCGGGAGCGTCATCCCAGAAGCGGCGCCAAATTGAAGCGGCCTTTCTTCGCGACCATCGGCTTCCACAAGTCACCGAGCAATGCGATGCGCTCGCGCACGTTGTCGATACGAAAGTCCTCGATCTCGATGCCGCCTTCCACCTCATCCCACGTTACGGGCGTCGAAACGCTCGCGCGCGGCGCCGGCCGCACGGAGTAGACGCTTGCGAGCGTCGCACCCCAGCGGTTCTGATTGTAGTCGACCAGCACACGGTCTTTCGGGCGTTTGTCCTTATGATAGGCGACCGTCGTGAGTTCTTTGGTGTGCTGGGCGAGCGCGTGCGCAAATTCCTTTGCGAATGTCCACACCTCCTTTTGGGTGGGACCGCGAACGATCGGAACGTAGATGTGCATTCCTTTGGACCCGGTCGTCTTCGCGTAACTCGGCATCCCTAACGAACGCAGACCGTCGCGCACGAGCAGCGCAACCTCGCGTACCATCGCGAAGCTCGACGCTCCCGGGTCGAGATCGAAGTGCACGTAGTCGGGCCGGTCGACGTCATCGCAGCGCGCATACCATTGATTGAGATCGATACAGCCGAGGTTGATGACCCACATCAACGCGGCGAGATCATCGATCATCGGAAAGTCGATTACATTGCCCGAGTCGTGCTCGATTCGGCACGTTCGCAGCCACTCCGGGTGTGGTTGCGGTGTGCGCTTCATGAAGAAGAACTCGCCCGCTTGCGCCGTGCGGGTAGCGCTTCATCACCATCGCGCGCTGCGCAATATGCGGCAGCAACACGTCCGAAACATCCGCGTAGTACTGCAACAGGTCACCCTTGGTGACCCCGATCTCAGGGAAGAACACCTTGTTCACGTTCGTAACCGGAACGCGTTTGCGCCCGATCGTGAGCGTAGCGTTTTCCGCCTCCCGCGGAATCGTCATCGCGCGCGCAACAACATCCGCGCGTGTTCGAGCGCGATGTCGTGCGATTCGCCCGAAAGCATGCGCGCGAGTTCCGTTGCGCGTGCCTCCTCGCCGGAAATCTCGTGCACCGAGATCGTCGCCGCATCGCCGTTCTCGTCTTTTTCGAGCACGTAGTGCCGGTCCGACCAGGTCGCAAGCTGTGCCAGGTGCGTGACGCAGACCACTTGCCCTTCACGCCCCAGCCGCCCGATGCGCGCGCCTACCGCTGTCGCCGTCGCGCCGCCGATACCCGTGTCAATTTCGTCGAAGATCAACGCCGTGCGGTCGCGCGCACCGGCAAGAACGACCGCCAGTGCGAGCAGGACGCGCGAGAGTTCGCCGCCCGACGCAACCCGCGCGAGCGGATGCAGCGGCTCGCCCTTGTTGGCTGCAAACACGAATTCTATCGGTTCGAATGAGACGTCGAAACGGGCCGACGAGAGGGCCAAGGCGCCAAACTCCTCGCGCATCGCTGCTTTGAGGCGGACGGCCGCCCCTTCGCGAATCGTGCGCAGGCGAGCCTCATCGACAGCGAGAGCCGCCTCGGCCTCGCGCAGCGCTGTTGCGAGCTGCGCCGTTCGTTCGTCGCGCGAATCGAAGGCCTCGACGATCTCCCGTGCCTGGACCGCCCTCGCCAGCACCGCTTCGATCGTGCCCCCGTGCTTGCGCTTGAGGCGATCGAGCAGATCGAGGCGCCCATTGATCGATTCAAGTTCGGCTGGATCGAACTCGGTCACGTCGAGTTCGCGCGCGATTCGAGTGGCGAGATCGCTCGTCTCGCTCTGCAGTGCTGCGGCGCTATCGGCCATAGCGCGTAAATCGCTCGAGATTTCGGCAATACCGCGCAGCGCTACGCTCGCGACGCCGAGCGCTCCGGTCGCGCTCCCCTCATCACCGCCGAGGGCGTCATGCGCGGCGCGTAGCGCGGCAGCGATGCGCTCCACGTTGTCGAGGTAACGCCGTCGCTCGGTGAGGCGCTCGTCTTCGCCGATCTCCGGCGCCGCATCCGCGATCTCGTGCAACGCAAAGCGCGCATCGTCATAACGCTCCCCTGCGCGGCGTTCGTCGGTATGAAGTGCGCGGAGTTCTTCCGCACAAGCATTGGCGCGCGCGCGCGCAGCGGCAACAACGTTTCGCGCCTCAATTGCCGCAGCGCCGGCGAAGCGATCGAGCAATTCGAGCTGATAGGCCTGTGATAGCAGCCGCTGCGCGTCGTGCTGACCAACGATTTCAGCGACCAGCGCGCCGATCTCGCGCACGTAGCTCGCGGTCGCAATGCGCCCGTTGACGCGCACGCTCGATTTTCCCGCATCGTTCATCTCGCGAACGAAGGTCGCATCTTCGCCTGGATCGAGATCAAAGCCGTCGGCAATCAGACGCTCGCGCACGGCGATCCCGGGCTCAAAGGTCAGCGTCACCGTCGCGCGCCCCGACCCGCGCCGCACGACATCGGCGCTGGTACGTTCGCCTAGTGCAAAGCCTAGGGCGCCCAAAATCATCGTCTTGCCCGACCCGGTTTCGCCCGTAAAGATCGTTGCGCCGGGGCTAAACTCGATCGCACCGCGAGCGATCAAGCCGAAGTTCTCGATCTCCAGGCGCGTCAGCATCGTTGGACCTTACCGCGTAACGGCCCGAATGGAAACGCCCCAGCGCATTTTTTCTTCAAGACGCTCGAAGAAGCGCAGCGGCGAAAGGCGCGCGAACTGCACGCTCTTGGCATGCCGGCGCACGTTGACGACGGTGTTCGGGCCGATCTCGGCCAAAACGTCGCCGTCGCACTCAAGGTGTGCGTGCGCGACATTTGAGTCGCAGCCAACGCCGATCTCCGAAGTCGTTGGTACGATCAGCGGCCGCGAGAACAGCGTGTGCGGCAATAGCGGCACGATGCCGAATGCATCGACGCGCGGTGAGATGATCGACCCGCCGGCAGAGAGGAAATACGCCGTCGAACCCGTCGCGGTTGCGATGCAAATGCCGTCGGCCGGAATATCGGCGATGTGCTCGTTGTCGAGGCTCAAGCCAAAGGGCACGATGCGCGACACGTCGCCCTTGCGCACCACCACGTCGTTGAGCGCAAAGAAGGTGCGTCCGCCATATTCCGCTTCGAGCGTGGAGCGCTCCTCGATCAGCAGGCCCTCATCAACCAGCGTCGGCAGCTGCGCGATGCGCGGATCGCCGTCGTCGAGCTCAGTCAAGAAACCGAGCCTCCCCGTGTTGATGCCTAGGAGCGGTACGCCGATCTCGGTCGCGACACGAGCGGCGCGCAGCAGTGTCCCGTCACCGCCAACGGTAATGAAGAGCGCGGCATCTTCCGCGCGCGCACCGTTGGTCGCAAGCTCGGCGACGCCGTGCTGACCTTTCCACGTCGCGATCTCGTAGCCGTGCGTGCGAAAACTCGACGCGATTTCGCGCGCGAGCGCGCGTGCGCTATCGCGCACGACGTCGACGTAAAGTGCGACGAGTTTGCGGCCAACGGCGAGACGAGTGAGCATGTGTTAGGGCCCTTCGCCGACGACGCAGTCTATCCGCTCGTCGCCGATCGGGCCGGCGTCACGCCGCAGTTCAGCCAAGAATTCGCGATTGCCGGCCGGTCCGAGTAGCGGCGATGCGATCAGTTCGGCGATCGGTATGTCGAGGGCGGTGGCGGCGTCACGCACCTCACGCAGCACGGCGCGGTGGACGGCAGGATCGCGCACCACGCCGCCACCCCCCAAGCGTTCACGGCCGGCTTCGAACTGCGGTTTGACCAGTGCGACGATTCGTCCGGCCGGTGCGAGGTATCCAACCGCTCGCGCCAGGATCGTGCGTAGCGAAATAAACGACGTATCGATGACGATCAGGTTGAACGGAATTGCGAACGCGTCGTCGGGCAGGCGGCGAAAATTCGTACGTTCCAACACCGTCACTCGCGGATCGTTGCGCAGTCGCCAATCGAGTTGACCGTATCCAACGTCGACCGCCGTTACGTGGGCTACACCACGCTGTAAGAGACAGTCGGTGAATCCGCCCGTCGAGGCGCCGACGTCGAGCGCATCCAAACCGCGTACGTCGAGGCCAAAGGCGTCCAGCGCCGCTTCGAGTTTCTCGCCGCCCCGGCTAACGAAACGCCGCGGGGCTTCGACGGTAATCTCGGCGTCCTCACGAACGCGCTGGCCCGCCTTGCTCGCGGGCTCGCCGCCGATGCGAACGCGCCCTTCCATAATCAAGCTGCGAGCCTGGGAGCGGGTTACGCCCGCGCGCGCCGCCACCGCTTCATCGAGACGCATCGCCCATTGCCGCGTCAATTTGCTCCTGTGAACTCTTCAAGAGCGCCTCGCACTGGGCCACAAGCGCCTTACCTTCCTTGAACAGTTCGATCGCGCGGTCGAGCTTGACGTTTCCCGATTCTAGCTCGCGTACGATCGCGTCGATACGCTCGAGCTTTTCCTCGAATGTCCGAGGCCCTTCGCTATTCATTGCGGACCGTTTCGACGCGCGCGTCGAGCGCTCCGTGTCCCAGCTGCGCGGTGATCCTATCGCCCGAGGTGACGTCCTGCGCGGATCGCACGAGCGACCCATCCTTAAAAATCAGCGCGTATCCGCGCGCTAAGGGCTGTTCGGGATCGAGCGCCGCGAGCTTGGTGGCCGCAATCTGCAAACGGTTCGAACGCCGCGTCATATATGCGTCCAACACGGCGGGTAAACGCTCGCGAACGCCGGACAAGCGCGCAGCCCGTTGAGAGAGCCGCGCAATCGGGTTTTGCACGTTTAATCGTCTCTCGAGATCCGAGAGGGCGCGTTCGGTATTCCCGAGGCGCGCACGCATGGCGCCGTCGAGCTGCGAGCGCACCAGCTCAAGACGTTGCGCGCTACGCCCAAGCGCGTGCTCGGCAGCGCGGCGCAGGTTACGATTGGCGCTAACCAAACGCTCGCGCGTCGCGATCCACGGCGCAGCGATCGCTTCAGCGGCCTTCGACGGCGTCCCGTAGGTTGCGTCCGCGACGTCATCGGCGAGATGGTGATCGGTCTGGTGGCCAATTGCCGTGATCACCGGATGGCGCGAGCGCGCAATCGCTCGAACCACGACTTCCTCGTTAAACGTAAAAAGATCTTCGTAGGAACCGCCGCCGCGCGTTAGCACGACAACGTCAAGGTCGGTCTTCTCGGCCCGATCGAAGGCCTCTCGAATATCGATCTCTGCGCCGTTTCCTTGAACGCGTGTCCAAAATGGGACGACGCGTATGAACGGGACCTGCGCCTGGATCGTCGCGAGAAAATCCTCCGACGCCTTGCTCCCCTCCGCCGAAATGAGCGCGACGCGCCGCACGTAAGGTGGGATTGAGCGTTTGCGTGTCGCATCGAAGAGTCCCTCGAGGCGCAGCTTCTCCCTCACCGCGTTGAATTTCGAATAGAGCTCGCCGATACCGGTGAGGTGAACCGCGTCGACTTCCATCTGGTAGGAGCCGTATTCGCCGCGCAGTTTGATGTTGCCGACGGCGATGACGGCGACGCCATTTTGCAAGGGTGGCAAACGCGGGATTGTACTGCGCCACGCGATACAGTTCAAACCCGCACCGCGTTCCTTCAGAAGGAACGTGAAATGACCACCGGTGATTTCTTTGAGACCGGAAATTTCGCCACTGATTGCGGCACCCGCAAACGCCTTTTGTTTTGAAAACCACGTCGCTAAGCCGTTTGTGAACTCACTAACGGTGCGAACGACGGTGCCGGGAGCAAGTGTCGTCATCGACGAGGCTCGCCCGGCGGCGAGACCGTTGGCGCAGCCTTCGGCGAGTCCAGCGGAATGTAGTGCGTACCGTCGCCGACGCTATCGGGCGGCGGTGTCTCCGCGGCACTTGACGGCGGGTCGGTCGCGGCCGGTGCATCGGTGGGATCCTGCGCCGTTTCGCGCGTTCCGCACCCGGCCACCGTCGGCTGCGTCCCGATCAAGTAATAATCGATGCCGCCCGAACAGCCTGCAACACGCACGACTTGATCGGCCGGCATCGTGAAGTCGTGTTTGGCAACCCCGGAAAGCGCCTGCTTCATGTAATGCGCCCACGTCATCGCCGGTATACCGCCGCCATAGGCCTCGGTCATGCGCGTATAGTCGTCGTTTCCCATCCACACCGCCGTGACGAGATCCGGCGTAAACCCGACGAACCAGGCGTCGCGGAAGTCCGAGGTCGTCCCGGTTTTGCCGGCGGCCGGACGCCCGATGATCGCGTTGGGATAACCAGTGCCGTGGTTGATCACGTCCTCGAGCATCGTCGTGACAATATACGCCGTTCCGGCGCTCACCACTTCGGTCGCCTGCGGATAGCGGTTATCCAGCACGACATTGCCGAGCGAGTCTTTCACCATGCGAATCGCCCAAGGATCGATGTGAATCCCCGTGTCGGCAATTGTCGCATAACCCGTCGCCTGATCGAGCGGCGTCACCACCGATGAACCCAAGGCCAGCGAGAGATTGGGGTCAAGCGGTGACGTAACGCCCATCCGCTTTGCGTACTCGATCACTTTGTCCAGGCCCACGCGATCGGCGAGCTTTACAGCAACGATGTTGCGCGAGAGCTCAAGCGCGGTGCGCAGTGTGATTTCACCTAGATAGCGACCATCATCGTCCTGTGGTGACCACATCGTGCCGTCGCCCATCGGATAGCTCACCGGCGAGTCGTCGATCGTCGTATTCGCGGGCATGCCCGAGTCGATCGCCGCCGTGTAAACGTACAACTTAAAAGAGGAGCCGGGTTGACGGTGCGCCTGCCATGCGCGGTTGAATTGATTATCGAGCGAAAAGTCCTTGCCTCCCACCATCGCGACGATCTCGCCGGTCGACGGGCGAATCGATACGAGCGCCGCTTCGTCCGCATGGATGCCCCAGGTCTTGGCTCGTGCGAGTCCCCAATCAACGGATTCCTGCGCCTCTTGTTGCACGCGAGGATCGAGCGCGGTGTACACCTGCAGCCCGCCCTCTTCCACCGCCTGTTTTCCAAAGAGGCGCTCGAGTTGCGCGATAACATACGTCGTGTAATAGGGATAGAGGTAGCCTTGCAGCCCCGGCGCGCGTTCTTTCGTGAGGCCGACTGATGCATTTGCGGCCGCATCCGCCTCCGCTTGCGTGATGTACCCGCTTTCGACCATGCGATCGAGCACGTGTCGCTGCCGATCTTTCGCGAGCGCAAGGTTGACGAAGGGCGAGTAGTCCGACGGTGCGGCGATCACGCCGGCAATCATCGCGGCCTGCGCGACACTGATCTTATCGACGCTCTCGCCGAAATACGTGTGAGCCGCAGCGTCGACGCCGTAGGCGCCCGACCCAAGATACACGATGTTGAGATAACGCTCGAGTATTTCGTCCTTGGTGTAGTAACGCTCGATCTCGATGGCAAGCAGCGCTTCTTGAATTTTGCGTGAAATCGAGACTTGATCGTTGAGGAACAGCTTGCGCGCGAGCTGCTGCGTGATCGTCGATGCGCCTTGAAATTCCTGATGCGTGAGGTCGGCGATACCTGCTCGCATAATGCCGCCGAAGTCGACGCCGTGGTGATAATAGAAATTGTGATCTTCGTTCGCGATCACGGCCTGCTGCATCACCAGCGGGATGCGCGCGAGCGGAACGTAGGTGCGATTCTCTTTGTATACCGAAGCCAGCAGCGTGCCGTCGCGCGCGAAGATGCGCGTCGAGCTTTCGGGTTGATAGTCCGCCAGACGGCTGATGTCGGGGAGATTGCGCGAATATGCCGCGACGATCCCGGCGATCAGGCCGGCGCCGAATAGCACGATCAACAGGATGACGATCAGCGTGCCGCGCAGCCAGCTCGTTCGCCGGCCGTTCGGCGCGTTACGCTTCCGACGTTTCTTTCGCGATAGCATTCAGTACGCCGTTGACAAATCGGTTCGAATCTTCGGTTGAGAACTTCTTGGCCAGCTCGACCGCTTCGTTGATGACCACTGCCCGCGGCGTGAGCGGCCGATGGCGCAATTCAAACGCTCCCATCTCCAAGAGCAAACGATCGATCGTGGGCAAACGTTCGATCGTCCATCCCTCCAAGAGCGGCGCCAACAAGAGGTCGGCCTCTTGGGCGTGGTCGAGCGTGCCGAGGACGAGGTCCTTGACGAAGGCTCGATAGTCGGTTTCGCCGCCGTCGCCCACCATTTCGGTGAGCGCATCGCCCGGATCGCGGTGTCCAACGGCAATCGCATAGAGCGCCTGGAGGGCCGCCTCGCGGCCTTGCCTACGTGACGGCATGCGCAAGCAATCTGGGGAGGAAACCGATATCGTAGCGCCCCTCGCGGAATTGCGGCGTCGCCAAGATTTCGAGGCAGTAATCGATCGTCGTGCTCACACCCTCGACGACGGTCTCGCGCAGCGCGCGCTCCATGCGCGCGATCGCCGCTTCGCGCGACGCGCCAAACGCGACGATCTTCGCGATCATCGAATCATAGTACGGCGGGACGACGGCACCTGAGAAGACGTGCGTGTCGACGCGAACGCCTGGGCCGCCCGGGAACACGACCTTCGTGAGCGTCCCCGCTTGTGGCGCGAAGTTGTTGTGAGGGTCTTCTGCATTGATGCGACACTCGATGGCGTGGCCGCGTAGCTGCAGATCGCGCTGCTCATAGCCAAGCGGCTCGCCCGCCGCAATGCGAATCTGCTCCTTGACGAGATCGACGCTGTAAACCATCTCGGTCACCGGATGCTCGACCTGAATGCGCGTGTTCATCTCCATGAAGTACACGTCGTTACGGCTTACCAGAAATTCGAGCGTGCCCGCGTTACTATAGCGGACGTGTTTGCAGGCGCGCACGGCCATATCGAGCAACGCGCGGCGCGCTCGATCGGAGAGGTGCGGTGCAGGCGACTCTTCGATGAGCTTCTGGTGCGAAGGCTTTTGCACCGAACAGTCGCGCTCGCCGAAGGTCACGATGTTTCCGAATTCATCGCCCAGCACTTGCACTTCGATATGGCGCGGATCGATGATGAGTTTTTCCATGTAGACGCGGCCGTCTTTGAAGCTCGCTTCGGCCTCCGCGGTCGCACTCGCGTAGGCGCGTTCCATCTCATGGGCGTTCTCGACGGCACGCATGCCTTTGCCGCCGCCTCCGGCCGTCGCTTTGAGCAGTACCGGGTAACCCAGGTCTTTAGCGGCATGCAGCGCCTCATCGACCGATTCGAGAATGTCGCTCCCCGGTGTGGTCGCCACGCCGGCTTCGCGCATCACGCGCTTGGCGGTCGCCTTGTCGCCCATTGCGGCGATCACTTCGGGTTTGGGACCGATGAAGGTCAGACCGTGATCGGCACAGATCTGCGCGAACCGCGCGTTCTCAGCCAGAAAGCCGTAGCCGGGATGGATCGCATCGCAGCCGGTAATCAACGCGGTCGAAATAATATTCGGAATATTGAGGTAGGAGCGCGGCACGGGACCGGGCCCGACGCAGAAGGCTTCGTCGGCCTGGCGCACGTGCAACGACTCGCGATCAGCCTCCGAGAAGATTGCAACGGTGCGCACGCCCAGCTCCTGGCAGGCGCGATTGATCCGCAACGCGATCTCGCCGCGATTGGCGATGAGAACCTTGGTGAAAATGGTCTACGTCCTATCCTCGGTCGATTTCGAAGAGCACCGACCCATATTCGACGGGCTCGCCGTCGCCTCGTTTGATCGCCAGAATTCGCCCCGGCCCATGGCTGCGAACCGGATTGCGGATGCCGAGTGCTTCAATAAAGGCCAGCTCTCGATCGGTCTCGAGCAGATCGCCTTCCGACGGCGACGGCCGGCTCAAGTGGAAGATTCCCACCAGGTCCGCCCGGATAAAATCGGCCCGAACCGGGTGCGCGTCCAGCGCTCCCAGATCGTGAGGGATCTCCGGAACCAGGTCGGGATGGAGGGCTCGCCGCCCCAATTCGATCTCTTCGCCGTTGCGCTCGATTCGCAGCCGCAGGAGATCGGTCTCTACAAACAGTTCGGCGAGGGCACGAACGTGCCGGGCAACCGGGGAGAGGGGGTGCTCGTCGGACATCGGCGCTAGGCTTTCGCCCTCCCGGGCGATCCCTCCGGCTCTGGCGCAATTTCCAATTTAGGCCGATGATATAAGGGATGGCCACACTGGTCCTGTATCCGCACGACCTGGACCTTGGCGAATTGCCCCTCCTGCTGGGGAACGTGGGCGTTTCGGTCCATGCGGTCGACTTCAAACGGTTGCGCGAACGCGGCGGACTAAAAACGCTCGGCGCTCCCCCCGCAACCGCTATCGTCGTGTTGCCTCCGCAGCACGCCGCCCTCGCCTGGATCGCCGACGACCCTGAGGTCGTGGCGATCCTGCATCCGCCCGTCACCGGCGCCGCACTTCTCGCATCGCTGCGGACCGCGGCCAAAGTCGAAACGGCGCGGACGCTTACGCGCACCGCTCGCGAAGGCGAGGAGCTGCTCGAGATCGGACGCTCGCTCTCGTCCGAACGCGATCTCCCAACGCTGCAACGCTTGATCGTGCGCAAGGCGCGCGAGTTGACCTTCTCCGACGCCGGCAGTTTGTTCGTCGTCGAAGAGCACGACGATCAGAAGCGCTTGCGCTTTGCGGTTGCGCAAACCGGCCCCAAGGATGACGGCGTGCTGATGAACGCGCTGCTTCCGCTCTCGACGACCTCCATCGTCGGCTATGTCGCGGTGACCGGCGAATCGCTGCGCATCGAGGATGCCTACGCAATCCCGGAATCCTCGCCGTATCAGTTCAACCGGGGCTTTGACGACAAGAACAACTATCGGACCAAATCGATCCTCTGCGTCCCGATGCGCAATCTGCACGGCGACGTCATCGGCGCGATTCAACTCATCAACCACAAGCCCAGCTTCCAGACCGAACTCGAATCACCAGCGCATACCGAAGAGATCGTGCGTCCGTATGACCCGCACGACGAACGATTGCTAACGGCGCTCGCCTCGCAAGCCGCAGTCGCAATGGAAAACGCACGACTGGTCGACGCGATTCAAAACCTCTTCGAGCGCTTCGTTCATGCCTCGGTCAAAGCGATCGAAGTTCGCGACAAGTCGACGCAAGGCCACTCCGAACGCGTCGCTGCGCTTACCGTAGCACAAGCCGAAGCGATCAATACGATCGAATCGGGTCCGCTCGCCGGGCTGCACTTCACCAACGAGCAAATTCGCGAAGTGCGCTACGCTTCACTCTTGCACGACTTCGGGAAAGTGGCTGTTCCGGAATACATTTTTGCCAAGGCCAAGAAGCTGCCCGACGGACGCCTGGATACGATTCGACTGCGCTTCTTGCTCGCTCTGGAACAGGCGCGCAACAAAGACGACAAAGAACTGCTGCGCGAGCTGCTCACGAAAGTCGAATCGGCCAATGAGCCCAACGTCGTAGCCGATGCGGCCGATGAGACGCTCTTGCGCGCGATGGAGCGCCGATACCGCGATACTGACGGTCCGCGCCCGCTGCTCGAATCGTTCGAGTACGATTACCTCACGATCCCGCGCGGCTCGCTCTCGGACGACGAGCGCAATCGGATGCAGGAGCACGTGACGCAGTCGTTCCTGTTCTTACGCGAGATCCCGTGGCAAGAGACACCCTGGCGCGACGTCGCGGATTTGGCGTACGGCCATCACGAGCATCTCGACGGCACCGGCTATCCGCGCAAGCTCAAGGGCGAGGCGATCAAGCCGCAAGTGCGCATGATGACGATCAGCGACGTATTCGATGCGCTGACCGCGTCGGACCGGCCGTACAAGAAAGGCATGTCGACCGAACGTGCCCTCGACATTTTATCCAAGGAATTTGCGCAACGCGGCAAAGTCGATCCACTCTTGCTCGACGTGTTCATTCACAAACGCCTCTATGAAGTGACCAACCGCGACGAGCGAAACCCCTTGATCAAGCACGTTTCGTAAAAAGCATGCGCGCCTGGGTGTGGGTCGCGATGCTGCTCATGGTGGGATGCGGTTCCACCGCGACGACGCCTGCGCCCGCGCCCAGCATCGTTTTTGCACCGCTCGCCGTGCCAACGCCGCAGTTCTCGCCGGGAATCACGCTGCCGACCGGCATCGTCGCGAACCTCATCACTGCAACCAACGTCGAGACCAGCGGCGCGACCGTCGGCGCGCTCTCGAACAATGGTGTGTGGGCGGCGATCAGCTATCCGTCCGCGACATCGACGGCCGCGTACGGTCCGGCCGTGACTGCAGCCGGGTATCGCGTGGTCGGCAGTTTCAAGATGCCCGGAGCACCCTACGCGTTCGACAATGCATTCTACTACGACTCGGCGAGCAACACGTTTGCCACGATCGATCCGCCGCCGAGCTTTTGCGCCCCGAGCCTGTGCAACGAAGTCATCGCGCACAGCAGCTACGGCATGACGCTCTTTGAAATCGTCGGGAACTGCGATGCGGTCGGCGCGGCCCCCTTGCCGCTGGCATACTCGGTAACGGCAAATGCATTTCTTTATACGCCGGCGACGAACACCTACGCGCTGATCAACTTGCCGAATGCGGTCAGCACGACCGCCTATGGAATCTGGATCGACAGTGACACCGTCGTTGCCGGGGGATTTACCGACACAAAGGGCACACACGGGTACGTTCGTGGTCTGGTCAGCGGCAATATCATCACCTACGACTATCCCGGCGCGGGTATCACTCACTTCGAAGGGATTACCGGCGCGGGCGGCACCGGCAACTACAATCTCGCCGGCAATTACAGTAGCGCAGTCTCGGGCAGCACGGTGTACGGGTTCTTTTTGCCGGTGCGTAATTGGCAATTTGGTACGCCGATCGTGCTCGGAGCGGTGAGCGCAAATTCGGTCTACCAGCAGACAGTCGTCGGCGTCATGCCGGCGGGCACGTCGTCAACCGGCTACATCGCTACCGTTCCATAACAGAAACGCCGGCAAGCTCACGTGTGCCCAGCGCATCGCGCATGGCCGCGTACTGCGGAGCGATTTCTGCCAACGGCACCAGTGCGAAGGCGCGCTCCGCAAGACGAGGGTGCGGGATCACAAGGTCGCCGTCATCGATCTCTTCGTCGCCAAAGATCAGAATATCGAAATCGATGCGACGCGGCCCCCAACGTTCGCCGTCCTCGGCGCGCCCCAGCTCACGTTCGAGCGCCTTGAGCGCGTGCAGCAGTTGTCGCGGGCGCAGTTTGGTGTCGAGCGCGACCACCGCATTGACGAATTCGGGCTGATCGGTCTTCCCCCAGGGCGCGGTGCGATACAGCGACGAGACCGCACTCACCTCGCCCAGCGCGCGCAAAGCGTCGACTGCGCTGCGAACTTGGCGCACCGGCTCATCGAGATTTGAACCGACACCGATGTAGGCACGGGTCACGGCCAGGGTTCGCGTTGCCGAACTAACCGGATCGACGGCGTGGCACCGTCGAGCAAACCCGGCTTGGCGATCGAGATATCGGCGCGCAGGATCCGATCGTCGGCGGCCACATCATCCAGAATGACGGCGGCCAAACGCTCCAGAAGCGCGTAAGAATGCGTCTGCACGATCTCGACAATGCGCCGGTGAACGCCGGCGTAGTCGATCGTATCCGCCAAATCGTCGCTCGCGGCTGCGCGCGAAAGGCTGAGCTGCAGCACCAGATCGATGCGCAGCGTTTGGAGCTGCTCGCGCTCCTGCGCGTACGCGCCGTGCCGTCCCTGCACGATGATATCGTGAAGAACTATCCGGTCCACCCGGTCGGCCTCCAATCCCGCACGATCGCATCGGAGACGCTGATCACGTCGCGGTTTTGCGCGACGTCGTGCACGCGCACGACATCGATACCGGCCGCAATGCCGAGGGCCGTCGTGGCCGCCGTGCCGTAGATCCGCTCGTGCGCTTCGCGTCCGGTCAGCTTGCCGATCGTTGATTTTCGCGAGGTTCCGAGCAGCGTTGGAAAGCCCAATTCGCAAATGCGTTCCAGGCTTCGCAGCAAGCGAATGTTGTGATTGGGCGTCTTGCCGAACCCGATACCGGGGTCGAGCATGATCCGTTCGGGTCCGATGCCGCACAGGAGCGCCCGTTCTGCGCAATCGCGCAAGAATGCAGTCACCGCCTCGACCACGTCTTGGTCGTAATGCGTTCCGGTTTGGTTGTGCATCACCGCAATGGGCATCTCCAGTTCAGCCGCGACTTCGAGCAGATCTTCGGGTGCTCCCCACACGGAATTGATCATGTCGGCCCCGGCTGCGCGCGCCGCGCGAGCGACGGAGGTCTTATACGTGTCGACGGAGATAACGGCGTTGCGCAGGCGCTCGCGTACACCCGCAATCACCGGCACCACGCGCGCCAGCTCGGTGGCTTCGTCGATCGGCTCGTGACCAGGGCGCGTCGACTCTCCACCGATGTCGAGCATATCGGCGCCGGCGTTCCATTGGCGCACCGCGTAGTCGATTGCAGCGTCGATTTGTGTGCGGCCGTCGCCGGAAAATGAATCCGGCGTCACATTGACGATCGCCATCAAGTACGTCCGTTCGCCCCACGCGAAGCTGCGCCCACGCAGGCGCATCACGCCGCGACCAGCCACCATTCCCGCAATGCCGCGACCAAGAAGGTCGAGCCGGTGACCACGATTACATCGTTTGCCGCAGCATTGCGCCGTGCAACCGAGAGCGCCTCGACCGCATCGCCCACGCAGCGTCCCCAGGTCCCGATCGACTCGGCAATCCGTAACAGCCGCATGGGGTTGGTCGCTTCGCGACCAGCCGTGTCGAATGTCGTGAAGACGAAATTCGCCGGTAGGCTCGCGAGCGTTCGCAGGATCGCAGCGGCATCTTTGCTCGCGCCGATCGCTACGACGAAGGTGAAGTGACGATCTTCGTAGCGTTCCCGCAGCGAGCGCACGAGCTCCTCGGCCTTCTCCCCGTTGTGGGCGATGTCAAAGACCAGCGTCGGATGTCCCGGATACACTTCCATGCGTCCAGGTATCAGCAAATCGGCGAACGCACCTTCGATCTGCGCCGCGCTCGGCCGCAGCGCCTCCGGCAGCGTTTCCATCGTGGCGATCGCGGTTGCCGCGTTGCGGCGCTGAAACGACCCAAGCATCCGCGTCTCGATCGTATACCGCGCACGCGGCGTCACGACGTCGAAGTGTTGTGCTTCGCGTTCCATCCGAACGTTGTCGATGACGACCGCGTCTGGGCGCGCATCAACCAGCGGCGCACCCACGCGCCGCGCTTGATCGGCGATCACCTCAAATGCCGCGGAATCCTCGGCCGCCACGACCAGCTCCACGCCCGGTTTGGCGATGCCCGCCTTTTCGAGCGCAATCTCCTCGATCGAGTCGCCCAGGACGTCGGTATGATCGAACCCCACCGACGTAATCGCCGCCACCACCGGGACGATGATGTTCGTGCCGTCGAGCCGGCCGCCCAGCCCCACCTCGACCACCGCAACGTCAACGTTCTCTTGCGCGAAGTACAGCAGGGTGAGCGCCAGCAGTGTTTCGTAGTAGGTCGGGCGCCCGTGTGCACGCACGGTTCGCTCGATCGCCGGCATCATGTCGTCAAGTAGTGCGGCGAAGCGTTCCTCGCTTACGGCGGTGCCGTCGATGCGCGCACGCTCGGTCATCGAACGCAAGTGCGGCTTGGTATGCAAGCCGGTGCGCTTCCCGCTGCGCGCGAGCGCCGCAGCGATCATCATCGACGTCGAACCCTTCCCACTGGTTCCGCCAACGTGAACCGTCGGATAACGATCTTGCGGATCGCCGAGCTCATGCATGAAGGCGCGCATGCGTTCGAGCCGGTACGGCATCCGTCGCGAGACCGTTTCGTTGATCGTTGCGAGCAGGTACGCTTGGGCCGCTTCAAAGTCCATGTTCGGCCATTCTACCCGTCGGTTACGTGGTCGGCGAGCAGTTCGAGTGCATGCGGCAAGACCGGCAAGATCACACCGAGCGACTCGGCGACCGCTTTGGGGCTCCCGGGAAGATTGACGATCAGCGTGCGATGGCGTACGCCCGCGATTGCCCGCGAGAGCATGGCCGTGCGCACGATTGGTACGCTTGCAGCGCGAATCGCCTCCGTGATCCCCGGCACTTCGTAATCGAGAACGGCGGCCGTAGCCTGCGGAGTGCGGTCGCGCGAGGAGAGTCCCGTACCGCCGCTGGTCAGGATCAGTGCCGCTGCGCCGCTGTCGGCAAGGTCGATCAGCTCGGCCTGCAGCGCACCGGGATCGTCGGGCAAGACCATCGCGCGCACGACGTCGTAACCCGCGCCGAGGTGCTCGCGCATAACTGGTAGGCAGCCATCCTCGCGGCTTCCGTCGGCCGCCCGGTCCGATAGTACGATGAGCGCGGTGCTAAACGGCACTCTTACCGCCGGTCTTTGAGAGCAAGCGCACGTCCTCGACCACGATTCCCTTATCAACGGCCTTCGTCATATCGTAGATCGTCAGTGCTGCGATGCTCGCCGCCACCATAGCCTCCATCTCAACCCCGGTTTGCGCGCTGGTCGTCGCCTCGGCCTCAATGCGCAATACCTCCTCGTCCTGCCATGCGAAGCTCACGTCCACGCGCGCGAGCGGCAGCGGATGCGCAAGCGGTATCAGGGAGGCCGTCTGCTTCGCCGCCATGATCCCGGCAAGTTGCGCGGCGACGAACGCATCGCCCTTCGGCAGCGTCGCGTCGCGCAGCGCCTGGGCAGCCTGCGGACTCATCCGCACCAGCGCCTGCGCGCGCGCGGTGCGCGCCGTGACGGGTTTGTTGGAAACATCGACCATGGAAATGCGGCCGTCGGCCAGGATATGTGAGGGTTTCTGCACGGCTTTATGTAAACGGCGTAGGAAATGACGCTATTCCAGGACACCGGCGGCGATCCTCGGACGGCTCGCGCGTTTGTGGCCGACGTTCTTGCGTGGTTTGGCGCCGTGGGCGATACCGCGATGGGCAACGCGCCCGGCTTTGGCGTTGCGAAAGCCTCGCTCGCCGTGGCGCTCGCGCAGACCGCACAACTTCCCGAATCCGATTGGCACGCGCTCTACTTCGCGGGTCTTCTTCACGCGATCGGCGCGATCGGCAATCCTGCCTATCGCAAGGGCGAACAGCTTTCCGAGCGGATGGCGCGGATGGAGAGTTGGGATGCTCCGGCTCAAGGCGCGCAGATCTGCGAAGCCATTGGGTCGCTACCCTCCGAAACCGCCGACATGGTGCGTTGGCAGCACGAGGCATGGGATGGCACCGGTTATCCCGATCTGCTACGTTGGACCGGCATCCCGCGTCCGGCACAATTTCTCGGCATGGCTGACCGCTTCGCGCGCGCCCACGACCCCGAAGTGACCCTGAGTCAGATTGGGCTCGAGAGCGGCCGCGCTTTCAATCCCGAAAGCGTGCGCACGTTCACGATGTGGTTCCACCTCAGCGGCGGCGAGGTCGAGTTGATCGCGGCTCCCATCGAAGCATTGCGCGATCAGCCGCCCGATGCGCAGACCTTGCTCGAGCGTTTCGCCGACCGCATCGATGCGCACAATGGCGTCAAAGGACGCTGGCGGCGTGTCGCGCAGATCGCCGAAGCCACCGCAGCACAGCTCGCGCTTCCCGACACCGACGCGCGCGATTTGGCGCTTGCATGCCGGATCTTCGGCGCGGGCGAGATCGGCGAGAAGACCGTCGAAGACGAAGACTTCGATCCGCTCGCGCGCTTGGGCGTCGAAAATCGCGCGAGCAACGCGGGCGCCGCTGCCGCAATCGCGCGCGCACATCCGGCGTTGCACGGAGCTTCCAAGGTCGTTGCGGCTCGCGGTGAGTGGTTCGACGGCACGGGAAAGCCGCACGGACACGCGCGCTCCGGTCTTTTGATTACCGCCGGCATACTTGCGGCCGCGATCGCCTACGACCGCCTCGATCGCGGCGAACGCATCGACACCGCAGCCGGCACGCAATTCGATCCCGCGGTGGTCCGTGCGATGATGGAGGCTGCGAAGCTGCGCGCATGATCGAACTTCCCGAACGCACCCGACGAATTTCTCCGTCTCGCCTGCACGAGATACTGCTCGCGCACGATTGTAAGAGTCTGGTCGACCCGTTCATGGGTCTACCAACCCATCTAAATTATCTCAAGCGCCATGGCATTGCCGTTCACGGCGGCGACTTGCTGGAATGGTTCGTGCGCGTCGGCGAAGGCTTGATCGTCAACGATATCACGTACCTGCGCGATGCCGAGGTTGCGGAGATCGTCGAGATGCTGCCCGGGCGCATCTATTCGATCGATCTCTTCAAGGCTTGGGAGGGCGTCTTTTTCAGCGAAGAGCAGTGCATGTATTTGGGCGTCTGGCACGATAACGTGCGCAACCTGCGCAGCGATCAGCAGACCGGCCTTGCGATCCTGGGGCTATGGCGCGCCTTCTGTTATTGGATGCAAAAGACGCAGTCGCCCGACGATATGCAGGACACGCCGCCGAGCGAACTTGCGTGGTCGTACATTCGCCAGACCGAGCAATGGGTCACGTCAAACATGCGTCGCAATACCGTGCGCCAAGGCGACGTATTAGCGACGATGGGCGCGCGCAGCGCCGACGCCCTCTTCCTAGCGCCTCCGCCCCGTAACTCATTTCGTAGTGCCGACGCGCGCATTTGGATGTGGGAAGCCTGGTGGCAGGGCAATCCCTATTTTACGATCGAGCACGCCTATCGCGATTCGCTCCTGGGCGCACGGGCGGCGGATGCGGCGGCGTACGCGCGCGCGGTTGCGAGCATTCTCGCGAATGCCGAGCCTTATCCCGTGGTCATCTTGCAGACGACCGAGCAACGAATCTCCGATCTCGAGCCGATCGTTCGCGACGCGCGTGCAAGCGTCACCACGATCGCTCCGCACCCCTACGAGATCTATCTAGTGGCAACAAAATGACTTTATCGGTCAAAGCTAAAGCTTTGCCCACTAGAGTCGCGCGGCTACGCTCGCGCTACCGAGGCGACCCTTGAAACCGATACCAGATGAGGCAGAGCAGAGCGAGCACCCAGCAAATGACCAGATGCGAAACATGGTGCGCGTGTTCGGTTCCGGATTTGGTCATGAAGTTGATGGTGCCGAGTCCGTAGAGCGCACCCAACACGAAGAAGACGAGTGCGAGCAGCAAGGCGAGCGGTTTCACGATAAGAGTCCTCGTTTACTCAAGATATAGCAGCATACGCCGACGATCAGACAATACCAGCCAAACGGGCGAAGATCGTTCGACTTGAAGTAGCGCATAAGGAACGCGACCGAAAGATACGCGGCTACGGCTGCGACGGCGCCCCCAAGCAGAGCTTGCAACAGGACCACATGTGCACCCGGTGCGATGAGATACCGCGTTTCCAGCAGCGCCGCGGCAAAGATCACCGGCGTTGCCAGCAGGAACGAGAACTCGGCAGCGTCCTCATGATCGAGATCGCACAGAAGTCCGGCAACCATCGAAGCTCCCGATCGCGAGATGCCCGGAAGGAGGGCAAAGCTCTGCGCGAATCCCACCAGCACGCTTTGGGCAAAGCTCAGATGTTCAATTGGACGGTAGGCTTTATCCGCCAAAGCTGAAGCTTTGTCGTCTAAAGCCGCGCGGCTTCGCTCGCGCAACTGCCTTCGCTTGAGCCACTCCCCTCCAAACATCACGAGGCCATTGGCGGCCAAAAACAGCGCGGCCGGCGCAGGCGAGCCGAAGAGCGCGCGCACCGGTTCCTCGAAGAGCACGCCGAGCACACCGACCGGAATCGTTCCGACGACGAGAAGCCAACCGATCCTCTCGTCGCGGTCGTCAGACAATCGTCCACGGACGACGCTTGCTACCAGTGCTCGCACGATCGCCCACCATCGCGCGCGATAGTACACGATCAGTGCAACGGCCGTTCCGAGATGCAGCACGACCACGAACGCGAGGAATGTCGGATTGGCGCGATCGATATTGGTCCAGTGCAAAAGCGCCGGCACGAGAATCGTATGGCCGAGGCTCGAGACGGGAAAGAGTTCGCTGACGCCTTGAAGCAGCGCAAGGATCAGCGCTTGGATATCGGTCACGGAGCACTTTGGTACGCCCTGCAGCCGAAGCGCGCCTCCCACGCATGGGAGGATTGGCTATGCAAGCAGCCTAAGGCGCGTAGGACAGTGGATCAGCACGAAGACACCCGTGCCTTGGAGCCGCAAGAGCGCAAATTCGCTCGTGTTGGCGATACACTGCTCGTGTCTTACAGTATCGGCGACGATTTTGCACCCGAGTTCACCGAAACGTATGATATCGCCCTCGGCGGCATGGCCATGCTCACCAACGCTGAGCTCATCCGCGAGGAGCCGATCGACGTGCAGATCGAGCTGCGCAGCGATCCCGAACCAGTCTTGCATGTTCGGGGCGTCGTGCGCTGGTCGCGCTACGATCCTCTGCTGCAGCGCTATCGCACCGGCATCGCTTTCCTCGACGTCGATGAGAAGACGCGTATGCATCTGCAGCGCTACATCGACACGCTCCACCTGCTCCGGGATATGGGGATGTTGTGAGAGCTCGTCCGACAATCGCCCCTCACTAAGTCCTCGCGCCTCGGACGGTTAATGTCAGGGTCCTCGTCGCTCGGACAATCGTTCGGGTCGGTGGTCGGACGAGCTCTCACCAAGCCTCGAATCTCACAGCGTACGTATAATCGCTAGCAACTGCCTTACAGTCGTGCGTGGCGGGAGAGTATTGGGCAGCGCGAACGACGGTAGCCACCGTCTGATCGAGCGACGCGCTTCCGCTGCTCGAGAGCACCGTGACGTCTTGCACCTTGCCATTCTGATCGACAGTCACGCGCACCCGAGTGATTCCGCTGACGCGACCTGCGCGTGCGGTCGGTGGAATGTCAATGGGCGGCGGCGAGGCTAGCATTTCCACCGGCGTGTCGTTCGTCGCGCAGTTCGGTGTCGCCGTGGGCGTTGGAACCGGCGAAGCCTGCGCGACCGGCGTTGCCGAAACGATCGTCCCTTCGGTGAGACTCGACCGAGGATTCACCGCCGTGGCTTTGGCGACGTGCACCGGTACGCGCCGCGGCGGAGCGGGCGTGTGCGGCGGCGGCGTAACGTGCTCGATGTGCGTAGTGTGGAGATGCTGGATGCTTACGATCTGCACGTCGTCGCTCGAAGGCCGAAACGGCCAGCGAATAATGCCCGTGAGGATCAGGTGGATGAGCAATGATAAAGCGAACGCGACGATAAGAAACCGTCGCGTTCGTTTATCATCCATTGCGCTTCGTGTTCTTTAGTCGGGATTGAATTCCGCTCTGAAGATGTACGATCCGCTCGTCGGCGCGCAATTTACCAGCTTGGGCGCATATTGCGACTGCCGCGCGGCGCGAATCGCCGCCTGGTCGATCGCACCGTTATTCGAGGACTGCTGGATCTTGGCGTCGAGCAACGAACCGGTCGGGCCGATCGTGACGACGACGAGAACGGTCACCGGACCCAAGCCCAAGTCACGCGCTGAATCCGGGTAGTCGGGCGACATCGGATTGGTCACCGTCGCTTCCTGATTCGGGTTGGCGCACGCGGGCTTTTCCGTAGGGCCAGGCGTTGCATTCGAGGGAGGGCCGGTGCTCGTCCCAGCGGGCACACCGCTTTCCGATCCCTGCTTGACGTTGTACGTCTGCTCGTTGCTGGTCGTACTCGAATTGTTGGTCGTCTTGGGCACGTTGACTTTGAGCTTTGGCTGCGGCGCCGTGTGATGCGGTGGTGGCGTTTGCTGCGGAGGCGGGGTCGGCGTCGGCGGAGGCGTCGGTGTCGGCGGCGGCGGCGTGGGGACCCTAACCTGCACCTTCTTGGTCTCGCTTATCTTCTCGACCTCATCGCTCTCATGATGCGACGCGAGGTTGGGATAGAGCGGCGCGGCCAGGCCGTTGACGAGGATCGACAACAGAAAAGCAAGCCCCAGGTAGTTCCGGATGCGTTCGCCCGAGGTGATGTACGTTTTTTCTTTCGCCATCCGTTATGAACTCTGCCCCTGCGGAGTGCCTTCGATGTGGTTCGCCAGGCCAAAGTCGATCAGACCCGACGACTTGGCAGCATCCATGACTTGTAGGATGGTGCCGTAGTTGGCCTTGGGGTCAGCTTTGATGATCACGCTGCGGAACTTATGCCCCGTATTGTCTTGCAGCGTCTCGAATGCATCGTGCGCCTGCGAAATGGGCACCGTATTGGATCCGATTTGGATATTGTTCTTTTCGTCGATGATGACGACGATCTGCGAGGGCTGCACCTTGTCCTTGTTACGGGCATCGGGCAGCTTCGGCTCTTTCGTAACCGAGGCAAGAATGATGAAGATAATGAGGAGCACCAGCAACACGTCCGTAAACGGCGTGATGTTGATGGTCGACATCACATCATCTTCTCCCCCACCTGTCGAAACGGCCACGAGTCTTGTTAAACCTCCACCTAGGACGTGACGAAACCGACGTCTTCGAGTCCGGCTTCCTTGGCAGCATCGAGAATGCGGATGATGACGCCGTAGGGCGCTTTCGTATCCGCGGTGATCGAGACGTGCTTGTGCGGCCGCTTGATCGCGGTGATGGTCATCACCCGATAGATGCCTCGCGAGTCCGTCTTGGTTCCGTCGACGAAGATCACGCCCTTGTCGTTGACGATCACTTCAATGTCATTCTTCTGCTGTTGCTGCGTGTTGTTGTTATTGCTGTGGTTCGGAAGCTCTTTTTCGAAGCCGGGTGGCGTCACGAGAGCCGCCAGGATCATGAAGATGATGAGCAGCACCAAGAGGACGTCGGTGAACGGCGTGATGTTGATCTCCGCCATGACGTCGGCCTCTTGTTGTGCCGAGAGCAGTGACACGACGATCCTCCGGGCTTACTTCGCGCCGGTTTGCGACGGCTGATACAGCTCGGTCGGGATCGGGGCGCCGGTGTTGTGGAAGTGCAGCATCTCGGCGAGCTGATTCGCCGCAACGATCATCTCTTGGTTGTACGCCTTGATGCGCGACTTGAAGTAGTTGAAGAAGATCACGGCCACGATCGCGACGATGAGGCCGGCGAAGGTGGTGATCAGTGCTTCTGAAACGCCGCCGGCGACGACCGCTGGCGTCGAGTTCCCTTTGAGCGCGATATCTTCAAAGGCCCGGATGATGCCGAGCACCGTACCGGACAGACCGATGAACGGCGCGATCACCGCGATCGTACCGATTACACCGAGGAAGCGCTCGAGTGAGTTCAAGTGCTCCATTAGCGCGATCGAAAGCGCGTCGGTGATGTCGGCGCGATTTTTCTCACCGCGGCGAAGCCCGAACTCGAGGATACGCGGCAGCATGCCTTTGTTGGCCTGGCAAATCTTGATTGCGCCGTCAAGATCGTCTGCGGCGATTTTCGCGCCGATTTGGCGCAGCAGACCTTTGGTATCGCTATGCTGCGACGCAAAGAAGATTAGTCGCTCGATGACGATAGCGACCACAACGATTGACGCGATGAGCAGCATCCACATAACGGGACCGCCGCGATCCATCACGCTGATAAATCCGTCAAACACGAGTTTCGAAACCCTCCCGGGTGTTCATGTAAAGTGCACTAGACAATGGAAAACACGGGCGGTATGCCGCCCCGTGAGGGCGGACCATTGGCCTACCCTCCTGGAAAGTCCTGGTACCTTCTGCACCGGGTGCTTTGATACTCAACGGCTTTCTATTGAGGAATGTTCTTAATCTGGCTTTCAATCTGCAAAGCAAGCCCCTCATTGCCGGCCGCCTTGGCCAATTGGTCAGACTTTTTCAGGTAGGTGAGCGCCTGCGTCCGATCGTCGCTCTTCTTGCTCGTAACGTAAATGTTGGCATACGACACCCCAGCCGCGTAGTTTGCCTGTACGTCGTCGGGTGAGGCAGCCACCGCCTTGAGCGCGTATTCCTTGGCCCTTTCGTAGTCAGGCTTCGGCGTGCTCATGATTGCAAACGCCGCAAACGTATTCGCCGTGACCGCGTCCGGTGCACTCCCTGCCGAGGCAGCCTGATCGAAATCCTTGACCGCGCCGGCGTAGTCTGCGGCTTTCATCGCATCGTTCCCGGCCGCAAGATAGTGCTGAGCAACTGCCCGCTGGGCGCCGGTGCCGCTTGGGTCGAGCGACTTCATCTCATTTGCCATTACCTGAGCGTCCGCTGAGTCGTTGGTCGCGAGATATCCCTGCAGCAGCTCTTGGTCGATGTTCAATCGTGCCGCCTTGTCGGTCACTTGGTCGTGGACGCTCTTGAGCGTCGCAAGCGCATCCGGATACTGCTTGTTCGCAAGCTCCGCCACACCCAGCGCGAACTTCGAAGTGTTGTCACCGGAGAGCGCCATAGCCTTGTGCGCGAAATCGAGCGACTGCGACGGATCGGTCGAGGAGACGCGCACGGCGCCGGTGGCGAACGCCTGTGCGGCGATCGGCTGAAACGGCTTCTTGATGTCGTCGACCCGGTTAAACGTGGTCGCCGCGTCAACGTAGTCGTTGTCGTAGTACTGCGCCACACCGAGCAGCTGCAACACCGCCGCGTTCCCGGGCGACGCGAGCAAGGCTGCATTGGCCTTGGTAATTGCGTCTTTGTATTTGCCGGAACGCACAAGCGCATCGATCGCAGCCGTGTCGCCGCCGTCCGCACCACCCGAGATCGCGTTCTCCTCAGGCGTCTGAGCCGACTTCCCGTTGAAGCGCAAACTAAAATCGTAGAAGGTCGTTATCGGCGTCGAGCCTCGCCGCGCAGGTCTATAGGTAGAGGTCTGTGCGATCTCCATGGCCGCGGCGTTGTCACCTGAGTTGTCGGATTTTATGATCTTCACGACCTTGTGCGTGCCATCGGCATTGACTTGCACCTGGACCAGGACTGTTCCCGAGCCCGCGATCGGGTGCGTCGTCGTCCCTTGCTTGATCACTTTGGCGATCGAGTAGTCTTGGGATTGCCCAAAGGCCGGCGCTGCGGCGACTGCGATTGTCAGCGCCAAGATCCCGGCGACGATTCGAGAGATTCGATTCATGAGGTACCTCAACTACGTAGAGCTATGCTTCCCATCCTGGGAAGCAACGCGCCGGAGGGCAGAAAGTTCCTTGGGAGTCAGCGAGCGCGAGTGACCGACCGGGAGATCGCCCAAAGCAACCGGACCGAAGCGCAGCCGAACGAGCGTTTGCACCGGATGGCCGAGCGCATCAAACATGCGGCGCACCTGGCGATTGCGCCCTTCGTGAACGGTGATGTCGACCACCGAGGATCCTGTACGGACTGCGACTACGCGCACCTGAGCTCCCGCCGCATGCTCGCCACCGTCCAGAACAACACCGTCATGCACCCGCTTGACATCTTCGGTGGAGAGCCGCCCGGCGATCGTGGCGCGATAGGTTTTCTCGACCCCGAAACGCGGGTGCAAAAGCCGATTGGCGAGATCGCCGTCGTTGGTCATGAGCAACACGCCGGCCGTATCGTAATCGAGCCGGCCGACCGGCACAACGCGCGGCATGCGCTTGGGGATCAGTTCGGCGACCGTGCGCCGTCCTTGCGGATCCCGCATGGTCGTCATGACGCCCGCCGGTTTGTGCACCACCAGATATTCGGTCTGCTCGATTGGCGCGATCGGCGTCCCGCTCACATCGACTTTATCGCCCGGAGCGACCATCGTACCCAATTCGCGCACGACTTTGCCGTTGATACGCACCTTCCCGTACGCAATCAATTCATCCGCGCGCCGGCGCGACGCCACGCCCGCCTGCGCGATGTATTTGTTGAGGCGCGTGCCGTCACTCGTCGGCATCGAGCCGGTGCCTCACCATCTTGGCAGCTTCTTCTTCGCTGAGTGATCGTCCGCGAAAGAATACAGAACCCGAGCCCGCGGACGGCCGGCTCGGGCCCTGACGTAAATAGACCACGAGTGCAAAGCAGACGACCGCTACGGCAATAAGAACGATCATCGAATTAACGGGGAGCTAGTATTTACTGCTGCTGTTGCCGTTGTTGTCGTCATATCCGCGCGACATCGAGAGCGCCTCTTTGGTGACCGACTGCAGGAACTCATCGTTCGTGCGTGTCTGCGCCATCTTATCGAGGATGATCTCGGTGATATCACCGGTGTTGAGCACCGACGTGGCGCGGCGGAGCATCCAGATCTTGCGCATCTCTTCGGTCGTAAGCAACAACTCTTCATGTCGCGTACCCGAACGCTTGATGTCGATTGCCGGGAACACGCGCGACTCGGCTAGCTTGCGCGTGAGGTTGAGCTCCATGTTGCCCGTGCCTTTGAACTCTTCGAAGATCACGTCATCCATCTTGGATCCGGTTTCGATGAGCGCAGTGGCGATGATCGTGAGCGATCCGCCTTCTTCGATTTTGCGCGCGGCGCCGAAGAAGCGTTTGGGTTTGTGAAGTGACGCGGTGTCGAGACCACCCGAAAGCGTCCGGCCCGAACTCGCGACGACTTGGTTGTAGGCGCGAGCGAGGCGCGTGATCGAGTCGAGGAGGATCACGACGTCTTTGCCCAGTTCCACCAAGCGCTTTGCGCGCTCCATCGTCAGTTCGGCGACGGCAGTGTGATTCTCGGGATGCTCGTCGAAGGTTGAAGCGACCACTTCGCCGTCAACCGTCCGCTGCATATCGGTAACCTCTTCCGGCCGTTCGTCCACGAGCAGCGCGATGATATGCGCATCGGGATGATTGATCGAAATGGAATTGGCGATGTTCTTGAGCAGCGTCGTCTTACCGGCTTTGGGCGGTGAGACGATCAGCGCGCGTTGACCCTTACCGATCGGGCAGAACAGATCGATGACGCGCGTCGAGAGTTGCGTCGCGCGAACCTCGAGCTTGAAGCGCTCGTTTGGATATATCGGCGTGCCTTTTTCGAAGAGGCGCCGGCCCTTGATTGCCTCGGGGTCGAGATCGTTGACGCGATCGACGCGAATGAGGCCATAATACTTCTCGCTCTCTTTGGGGCGGCGTACTTGGCCTTCGACCATGTCGCCGCGGCGCAGCTCGAAGCGTCGAATTTGCGACTGGCTCACGTAGATATCGTCGTTGCCGATGATATAACCGCCGCGACGCAAGAAGCCATAGCCCTCGGGAAGGACGTCGAGGATCCCGCTTGCCATCTCCATGCCCGAGCGCTGTTGCTGGGTGGCGAGGATCGCGGCGATGATCTCGTCTTTCTTCATGGTCGTCGGATTGCCGAGCGCAACGTCATTGCTCTGGGCGATCTCGACCAGTTCGGACTTCTTTTTGTCTTCGAGGTCAGCCGCGGTTAAAAGCGGCGGCCCAGTTTCCGCTTGAGGAAACTGGTCGTTGTGTTGTTGGAATTGCGGGTTGAACCCGTGGCGGCGGCGCGAACGGCGGCGACGTCCGCCACCCTGCTGCCCATTGTTGTTGGGGCGATGTTCCGTTTGCAGAGGAGTGTTCTCTCTCGTAGAGTCGTACGCATGAACAACGCGACGCTGTCACGGGCGAGGCTGCCACGCGAGCATCGAGTCCGAGGTACGGGGGGAATTAAACGACCACACTATACCACATGAGGCTTTATCGGTCAAAGCTGAAGCTTTGCCCGGCTAAAGCCGCGCGGCTTCGCTCGCGCTTACGGGGATAATCTCTTGGGGCCGCTCAGGTACGGATTGCCGCGTTCGTAAAACCTCAGGAGCCGGTGCGCGGCCGAGGTGACGCCGATTCGGCGGCTGCGCCGAATCGCTCCCGCGGGCCAATCGGGTGGATGAAGTTGCAGCTCAGAATCGGTCAGAAGGTCGCAGCCGTCGAGCGTACCATCGATCTCCAGCGCTTGAGCCAAACGGCCCGGGCCGATGCAAAGGAGGCGCGGGTCCTCCAACCCACGGCGCTCGCGCATCAGCGCGATGCCCTCGAGCGGTTCGAGGGCGCGAATCAGCACAGCCGCCCCCGCCCGGCTTTTACGCACGAGTCTCCAACCAATGAGCGCCTGCGCAAGTGCTTGGGTCTCCTTCGGCATTTGGAGAAGAACTGGCGCTCTACGCGGCGCTATGCAGCACCAATTCAGCGCGAGCGCGCGCCTCTAGATCGTCATCGCCTCCGGCGCAGACCGCATATGCGGCGTAACGGTTCAGCGCGCAACGCAGCCGCACATATGGTAGTACGAGCGGTGGCGGCACATTGCGATGCTCGTTGCAATCGGCAACCAACTCGTTGTCGGCGAGTCCAAACGATGCGCGCTGGAGGCCGCGTTCTTGCAGCATCAGGGCGAGCGCGGTCAACGCCGCGTATCCGACTTCGCGACCTCTCAGACCCTCGAAGCGCGTGACACGGAAGGCGACTCGCACAAGCCGCTCTCCCGCCCGCGTCGTCAGGCGAGCGTAGGCGACTCCTTCCCCGAGCCGGTCGGCGGCGTACCCAAGCTGTACCTGCACCATGCCTTCATGATACCGAACGTATGTTCGTCTCGTCAACAGGGTTCGGCCCCTCGATCAGGCTTTGATAGAGATCGATCATGGCGTCGACCTGACGGACTGCCGAGAAGCGGCTCGCCGCCGACTTCGCGCGTCGGGATGTGGCGGCATCCGGGGCTGCCGGAATCTCGCGTAGCGCGTGCGCGAAGGCACCTCGATCCGGCGCCACGATGCGCGCGGCATCCCCTAGCACCTCGCGATTGGGTTGCGTATCCGCCGCGATGACGAGCGCTCCGGCGGCCAATGCCTCGGCTTGAACCAGACCCTGCGTCTCGGTCGTACTCGGAAAGACGAACGCATCCGCGCTGGCGTAAAGATCCGGAAGCTCTTCGCTCGCGACGACCCCGAGAAACACGACGCGATCTGCGACGCGAAGGCCGGCAGCTAGGCGCTCGAGCTCGTCGCGCTGCGGTCCATCGCCGGCGATCACCAGCACCAGCGACGGATCGTTCGCGTCGGCAAGGGCGCGCAAAAGCACGTCGACGTTCTTCTCTCGCGCAAGGCGTGAGACAAACAAGATCAGACGACCGTCCGCCCGGACACCTAAACGGCGACGCAAAAGATCGTCGCGCATTCCCGCGCCGAAGCGCTCGACGTCAATACCGGTCGGAACCACATCGATACGCGCCTCGACGCCCAGCTCGCGAAGATGCAGCGCGACGGCCGGCGTCGGCACCACGACCGCATCCACTAGGTTACAGAAGGTCCGCGTCAGCTGGCCCGCCGCAAAGCGCGTCGCGTTCGGCTCGAACGGGACGTAGTGGGCGTACGCTTCGAGCTGCGTGTGATACGTGTACACGATCGGCATGCCGTACCGGCGCGCGTACCTCAGCCCCGCCCAGCCGGTGACGAACAGCGAATGCACGTGGATCAAGCCGATTCGCTTGATGATATTGTTGACGTTGCGCCGTCCGACAAGCGGCAGCGTAAGGCGATATGGGGCCGCCGTCGGCAGTGGCAGCGACGGTAACCGGAACACTGCGCCGTCGCTCTGCGTTCCGCCCGGCATGCTCGGCGCAAAACAATAGACCTCGTGTCCGCGCGAACGCAAACCTTGAGCCAAGGTGTCGACCGACGTCACCACACCGTTGACCACCGGCCGGTAGATCTCGGTAAAAAAGCCGAGGCGCAGATGAGTCATGCGGTTACCTTCGCCGATAGCGCTTGGGTCCGCTCTAAAAAGAGGTGATTCCTGCAACATTCCGACTTAAGGCATATTCGGGGGCCGAAATGGGCATGGTATAGTGCCGGGGTCAGTCGCCCGTCCAACAGGCGACCCCCGCGCGGATCTTCATTGCCGGCTCCCCCTTTGCGAGCCTTGATCCGCCACCCACGGCGTTTTCTCTAACTATCAGGGACCTGTCCCCAATTCGTTTGGGGCGCTATCGCCGATTTTTTACCTACTGTTGGTTCAGCTTGCGGGTATTCGTTCGCCACTGCGGGTGTGCGGTGTGCCGATGCCGGAGCTGGGACAGAAAGGACCTCGGTCTTGATAGGACGCGGCCCCCTGCGGCGTAGCCACGTGCTTGCCGTCAGCGTCTTGACCGCCGGCCTCGTATGGGCCGGATTTGTAACGTACCCATCACCGGCCTATGCCGGTAATGCGGCGCTCGCTAACAGCGTCGCGCACGTAGTGATCTTGACCGCACAAGGCTCGACGACCGAGCAGCCAACGAACGCGACAACGGTTGGTGCATTCTTGCGCGAACACGGCATCGCGATCGGTGCAAATGACTATATTTCTCCTTCGGCTGATACGCCGCTTTCCGACCGCATGTCGATCGAGTATCGTCCGGCGGTATCCGTCATAATTGTTACCGGTAAACATCGCGATACCGTTAACACGAGTGCGCCCAACGTTGCGGCACTGCTGCAATCGCAGAACATTCGACTCGGAAAATACGACAGTGTTACGCCTGCGCTTACGGAATCCGTTCCTCCAGACGGCACCGTGCGCATCGACCACTTCTTAACGTGGCGACGCGTCGAACATCGCATTATTGCGATGCCGACAGTCAAGCGCGTCGACGTTTCGCTGAAGCCGGGAGCGGCGAAAGTCGTGAACAGAGGTCAGCCGGGAATGGTCGACGTCCTCGTCTCCTTCACGCAGCGCAATGACGGCGACGTGAAGGCTCGCGTGATCGGTTCGCGCGTCGTGCGCAAACCGCACCCGCGCCTCGTTGACGTCGGCGCAGCCGAGTCGATTCAGATGGTCGCAACCGCATACACGCCGTACTGCACCGGTTGCAGCGGTATCACCGCCACCGGGCGGCCGGCCGGTCACGGCATCGTGGCCGTCGATCCGCGGGTGATCCCGCTCGGCACACGCTTATACATTCCCGGATACGGCTACGCAATCGCCGGCGACACCGGCGGCGCAATTGTTGGCTACCGTATCGATCTCGGTTACACTTCGTATCGTGATGCAATGCAATTCGGACGCCGGGCGGTAACGGTATACCGTCTGAAGTAAATCCGCGCGTTCTCCTCTCCGAGTGGGGTGCACGCCCGAAGAAAAAATTCGGGCAGAACTTCCTCATGGACCCGGGCGCTTCGCGCCGGATCGCGCAGGTTGCCTGCGAAGATGCGCCGGCCGGCGCGCGCTTGATCGAAATCGGCGCCGGTACGGGGGCACTCACGCTTGCGCTGCTCGAAGCGGGGGCGAACGTCACTGCTCTCGAGATCGATCCGCAGCTCGTGAGCATCCTTGGTAACCGCGCGGACCTCGCGCGCGCGACCGTGGTGCTAGCCGACGCGATGACGTACGATTACGGCGCATTCGCCCGCGGCGGCGCGTGGCGCGCCGCCGGCAACCTTCCCTACAACATCGCGACCCCGCTATTGCTCCAACTTGTCGAGATGGACAATGGACCCGAAGCGATCGTCGCGATGATTCAAAAAGACGTCGCGGACCGCATCGGCGCAAAGCCCGGCACTGCCGCTTACGGCAGTCTATCGATCGCGGTGCAATATGCGATGAACGTCGAGCGTGCGTTCACACTCGGCCCTCGCGCATTCTATCCGCCTCCCAAGGTCGATTCCACGGTGATCCGCCTCGTGCGCCGTGCCGAGCCTGCCGTGCATCCGCGCGACCTCGAACTTTTCCGGAAGGTCGTGCGCGGCGGGTTCGCGTACCGGCGCAAGACGCTCGCAAACAGTTTGGCGCTCGCGCTGCACATCGAACGCGATGTCGTCGCCCGTGCCATTTCAGCGAGTGGCCTGCCTGCGGAGTCACGTGGTGAACAACTCGATCTCGAAGCGTTTTGTCGACTGGCCGACGTCCTGGCCGAGCGGTAGCTTCCGCGCCCTCCCAACGGCGCTCTTGTTCGCCGTCGTCGTCTTTCCGATGCTGGCCTTCGGTATTTATCAGGCGGCCCTGTCTTCGTCATCGAGCGTCGATCAAAAGCTGCTGGGCAATCCGCTCGTCGTCATCGAGTCGCTCGGACTCACGCTGGTCGCCGAGGGCGCGCTTGCGCTCATCGTGCTCGTGTCGCTTCCCTGGGCCTCGCGACTCTCATTGCGCGCACTCGGCTACCGACCTCCGAGCGCGCGCGATCTGCTCGTGGCATTCCTCGGCTCACTGGTCATGGCACTTGTCGCCAACGGGGGGGCTTCATTAATTCAATCGCTGCTCCACACGACGCAAGACCAGCAGGCGGTTGAGATGTTGCGCCAGCTACACGATCCGCGGCTGTTGATCGCGTTCGCCGTCTTCGCCTGCGTGCTCGCGCCCCTGATGGAAGAAACGATCTTCCGTGTTTTTCTTTTCAATGCCGTACGGCGGTATCTGGGGTTCTGGCCCGGGGCACTCGTCAGCGGGCTCTGCTTCGGCATCGCACACGGTGATCCAATGGCCGCGCTTCCGCTTGCGCTCGGCGGGATGGTCCTCGCCTTCGTGTACTATCGCACGAACAACGCGTTTGCATCGATGGTCACTCACGGTCTATTCAACTCGTACACCATCCTTGCGCTGATCTTTACACCCCAACTGGCGAAGTAGAGCTTTCCTCATGCGTGTGGCCGTCGACGCGTGGAACCTTGTCAACGATCGACGCGGCATGGGCCGCTACGTCAGACGCGTTCTCACCGACTGGCAGAACGAAACAGATCTAGAAGTTACGCTGCTTGTTCGTAAAGCCGGTCACGCGGCGTTGCTCACGCGTGAATTTCCCTATCACGCGCGCACCGACACCAAAGGCAGCTACGACGTCGTGTGGTATCCGTGGAACGCGTTGCGCTTTGCCATCCGAGGTGCGCGCACCGTTGTCCTCTTTCACGACGCGTTCGCTTTTACGTATCCCCACGTAAACTGGGTTGGACGGTACCGCGAGCAAGCACCGATTCGCCGCGCGCTGGCGCGTGCCGACCGCCGCTCGGCAAACTCCTCATGGACGGCGCAAGAATTTGCCCGGATTTTCAACCTCACGGCCGAGTCGTTTAGCATCATTCATCCGGTGCCCGATCCATGGTGGCAGCCGGTTCCGCCGACGCAGCACACCCAGTATTTCCTGGTTGTCGCCGGGCCCGAAGAGCGCAAGAACCTCCCAACCTTGGTGCGCGCGTTCGCGCGCGCGTTCCCCGCACGTGATTGCTCGCTGCTCATTGCCGGCAATTCGCCTCGCGCGAACATCCATCCCGACGATACGGAGCTGCGCGCGCTCTATAGCGGCGCGCTCGCGGTCGCCGTGCCCTCGAGCGCGGAAGGCTACGGTTTGATGGCGGTTGAGGCGATGGCCTGCGGCGCGCCGGTGATTGCGAGCGACGCATCAGCGCTTCCCGAGGCATGCGACGGCGCGGCAAAGCTCGTGCCGCCGTTCGACGTCAATGCCTGGGCGCTCGCATTGCGGGCGATCGCTGATGACGCGGACATGCGGGCCGTGATGCGTGAGCGTTCGCTCGCGCGCGCCGCGCGCATCGATCGCAACGCGCCGGCGCGGCTTACGCTCGCGTTGCTTCGACGATCGCTCGAAAACGCTCGATAAATCGTTGCGGCGAGAACGTTTCGGCGTGAGCGCGTAAACGCCCCGGATCGTAGTCGCGCGGATCGAAGGTGCGCAGCACTGCGGCGAGCGACTCCACGCTTGCCTCGTCGAAGAACGCACCGGTCTCTCCCTCAATCACCGTCTCGCGAGCCCCGCCGGCTCGATACGCGATCGTCGGCCGGCCCGCGGCCGCCGCCTCGATCGGCACCAGCCCTAAATCTTCTTCGCCGGGCACGATCGCGGCGATTGCGTTGCCCAAGAGCTGATTGACCGCCGTGTCATCCACGAAGCCGAGCAGCGTCGTCGAGCTCGATCGAGCGCGCTCGCGGAGTTGCGCCATCGCCGGGCCATCGCCGGCTACGAGCAATTTGACCCCGGCAAGTTGTGCGGCGTCGATCGCAAGATCGATGCGCTTGTACGGCAAGAGCCGCGATGCAACGAAAAAATAATCGCCGCTGCCGCTGCCGATCGTAAAGCGGTCGACGTCGGCGGGTGAATGCAGCACGTCGGCATCACGCGCATAGAATGTACGCACCCGCTCTTGCACCGTGCGGCTGTTGGCTACGTAGCGCGTCGGCCTTTTCGCGGCCTCCAGATCCCATCGTACGAGCCCACGCACCATCGGACGAGCGAGTTGCGAAAGCCCGAACCCTCCAACGTATTTTTCATAGTCAAAGAGAAAGCGGCTGACCGTATGGATGAAGCAGACGTGCACGGCATCCTCGCGAACGCGCACGCCCTTTGCCCAGGCACTGGTCGAGCTCAAAATCAGGTCGTACTCGCGCAGATCGAAGGACTCGAACGCGCGCGGATAGAGCGGCGCGAGATAGCGAAAGTTCCGGTTCGCTCCAGGAATCCGTGAAAGCAACGACGCGTGCACGCGTTCGCGCGGAATCAAGTCGCCGACCGCTCCTTCATCGTAGAGCGCGGTAAAGACCGGCGCCTGGGGCCACGCTCGCGCTATGTGGGCGAAGACGCGCTCCGCGCCTCCGCGCTGGTTTAGATAATCGTGAACCAGCGCAACGCGAATGGCTTAGGAGTCTTCTCTCGGCAACACGAGAGCAATCGTTGGATTGCTCAAGTACTCGCGCGCGACGCGCTGCAAGTCGCCGGCCGTCGTCTGCGAGATCGCATCGAGCGTGCGCGAGAGATAGTCGGGCTGCTGACCATTTTGGTCGTAGACCACGGCTAACCACGCCCGCGCTTCGAGAGAGTTTGTGCTGCTGATAAAATCGCCCGAGGCCATCGCCTTGAAATCGTCGATCGACCCTTGGAGTTTCGTCGCAGCGAGAATGCTCGCAATCGAGAGCGCCGTCGAGAACGAGCGGTTCGGATTCCCGATCCCCCCGTTGACGTACAGCACCAAGTTGGGCCGCGCGTTTTCGTACTGGTAAAGCGCGCCGACCGCTCGTGACGCGTACGTCTCGGAGACGACACCCGGCACGTCGGCCATGTCGGCAAGCGTGCGCTGCATGAAGGACGCGAGCACGAGCATTGGCCCGAAGTCTTTGCTGCCGACAAGCGGCGCAGGGTACTGCGCGATGAGCCACGGCGCAGAGATGTCGCGCTGCGCAACGAGTTGACGCGATGCGCCGGAGAGTTTGGGCAAATGCACGCTGACCGGCGCCGTCGTCCCGTCCGCCAGCGTCTGTCCGAAGCCCGCAAGCGTTCCCGCCGAAAGCGCATCGATACGGCCGGCCGCGCTCACATAGGATCCGCCGCGGCGATAGAACGTCGCGTAAAACGCTTTGGTATCATCGGGCCCAAGTTGCGCGAGCGCAGCCGGTAATCCGAATTCCGGCAGCCCGGCATTGGCCGAACCGGCCAGCGTTGAGCTGAGCATATCCAGCCCAACCTGCAACGCGACTTGCTGGTTTTCCGCGATGCGCGTGATGAGCTTGCTGCGCGCGGCGCTCACGGTAGCTGCGTTGAAGGCCGGCGACGCGAGGGCCGTGCGAGCAAGCGCAAGCACGCGGTCCCCGTCCTCGGGAAGCGATTCGATCTCGAAGCGCACGTCCCCGGGATCGACCGTAAACGAAATCGAACCGCCCGCAGCGGCAATTGCATCGCTCAGCGCGACGCCGTTGACCGGCGTTCCGACAATCGTCTGCGCGGTCAGCGCCGCAAGCCCGTTCTGCGCGAGCGATTGCCGGTCAAGCCCGGCACGCACGACGTAGACGACGTGCAAGAGCGGCGCGGCCGAATCTTGCTGCGTAATCAACGTCACACCGCCGGTACGGGTGACGATGGGAGCAGCGCTTGCAAGCGCCGGCGCGGCGACCAAAAGCACGAACGTGGCGATGGCTGCGATGCAGAGTTTCACGAGGTCGGTTCCTTCGAGGCTGTCGTGATCAAACGCACGACCACCGGATGGGCGAGATATTTTTTGACGACGGACGCCACGAACTGCGGATCCAGCGAGCGCGCCGCCTTCCAGTAGCTGCTCGACTCATTGCTGGGTGCGTATGCGGCATTGCCTTCGGCCGAATACCAGCCGAGATTATCGGCCTGTTGCGACGGCAATTGCGCGTCGGAAGCAAGATGATATAAAAACGCTTCGCGCGCCGCGGCGAACGATGCTTCGTCGAGCGGTTCGGTGAGCTTTGCGATCGCGGAAAGAACCTGCGACTCCACATCGGCCGGCTTGCTGCCGCCAATTGTGACCAGCATGACGCCGGGATCGTGAAGCGTGATGAACTGGCCGCTCACGTAGGCGTCGCCGGTCGGATCCAGCGCTTTACTGATCGTGCCGGTTTCGTCGCGGAAGAGATAATCGGCCACAAAATCCAGCGCGGTCGCCGAACGTTCGTCCGCAATCGGCGGTCCGGTCCACGCAAGCCCCTCGCCCGAAACGGCCGCGTTGATCGCACGGTTAGCGGGAGCAGCTGCAAGGGTCGAAGCGATCGGCGCATCGGGCGCGCCCGGCGTACCCGACGTCACTGCGCTCAGCAGGCTTGCATCAACGTTGCCGGCAAGCGCGAACGTTGCATTCGCCGAGCGAAAGGCCCGCTTTGCAAATGCGCGGACTTGCTCGAGCGTAATGCCTTTGAGGTCGGCAAGATCGGCCGGGATCGGCGCAAAGTGCGCCGGGCCGGATGCAAAGAGCTGCGCAAAGAGCGCATCGTGCAAGAGATCATCGGGCGAATAGTGTTCTTGTGCCGAGAGCACCGCGACGTCCGTGCGCGCGATCTTGAGCGCATCGTCGTCGATTGCCGGCGCGAAATACGCCGCGCTCATCGCCGCCACGACACGCCGCGCCGCAGTCGCCGGAACGCTCGCGCTGATGTCGACCAGGTCGGGATAGACGTTGATCGCCACACGGCCGCCGGTTCCGCGAATCAAGCTTACCAGCGACTTCCCGCCCTCGAGCGTTACCGCTGCCGCCGCGGTCGCGGCCAGACGCGCGATCCCCGGCGATTCGCCGTCGTAACCGGCACCCGGAGCGCGGAACCACAGGTCGATCGCCGCCGAAGCCAGCGTTGTGTCACGATACATGGTGTAGCTGCCGCCGCGGGGCAGCGTTCCGGCCGAGGGCTCGCCGGCTGCAGACACGGCAAGCGGCGCAAGCATAACTGCCAGCGCCGCTGCGGCCAAGGCCTGCCGGCGCACTAGGCCGGCTCCGGTCGAATCGTGGGTGGAATGCGCGCAGGTTTCTCGCGCGCAGCGTCCTCGGACGGGCGCTCGGTTGGCCCAGGGTCGACGGCGACCACGGTCCCACCCTTGTCGTTGCGGTCGTAGGGTTTGTTCTCGAGAATCGCCCGCACTTCTTCGGCGTCGACCGTCTCGTATTCGAGCAGCGATTTGACCATACGCTCGACCTTATCCCAGTTTTCTGTGAGCATCGTGCGACCGCGCTCGTAACAACTCTCAATGATGCGGCGAACCTCGCCGTCGATCTTGCTTGCGACCTCTTCGGAGTAATTGCGTTCTTCGCCGAAGTCACGTCCCAAGAAGACCTGATGGTTTCCGCGCCCAAATTGGATCGGCCCTAGTTCGCTCATCCCGTACTGCGTCACCATCCGGCGCGCAAGTTCGGTGGCCTTTTGGAAGTCGTTGCTTGCGCCCGTGGTCACGTCGCCGAATTGGATCTCTTCGGAAAGGCGACCACCCAGCGCCATCGTGATCTGCGCGAGAAGTTCTTCCCGCGTCATCTGGTGGCGATCGTCCTCCGGCAGCGACCAAGTAATGCCCAGCGCCATGCCGCGCGGAATGATCGTCACCTTGTGCACGGGATCAGCTTTGTCGAGCAGGCCACCCAAAATCGCGTGACCCGATTCGTGATAGGCCGTATTCTCTTTTTCTTTCGCGCTCATCACCGTCGACTTGCGCTCGGGTCCGACCATCACGCGATCGATCGCCTCATCGCAATCGTTCATCTCGATGATGTTCTTGTTCTTGCGTGCCGCAAGCAGCGCCGCCTCGTTGAGCAAGTTCTCGAGATCCGCACCGGAAAATCCGGGCGTGCGTTTGGCCAGCGTCTCGAGCGAGACTTCCTTTGAGAGCGGTTTGTTGCGTGCATGCACTTCCAGGATCTTCTCGCGCCCGCGGAAGTCCGCGCGGTCGACGACGATCTGACGATCGAAACGGCCCGGACGCAATAGCGCCGGATCGAGGACGTCGGGGCGATTGGTCGCCGCGATCAAGATCACACCGGTGTTCTGATCGAAGCCGTCCATTTCCACGAGCAGTTGATTCAACGTCTGCTCGCGCTCGTCGTGTCCACCACCTAAACCCGCGCCGCGTTGACGTCCGACCGCATCGATCTCATCGATGAAGACGATGCACGGTGCTGATTTCTTGGCTTGATCGAAAAGGTCGCGTACGCGCGAAGCACCGACGCCGACGAACATTTCGACGAAGTCCGAACCGGAGATCGAGAAGAACGGCACGCCGGCCTCGCCCGCGATAGCGCGTGCAAGGAGGGTTTTGCCGGATCCCGGCGGCCCAAGCAGGAGCACGCCTTTAGGAATGCGTGCGCCTAGGGCTTGATATTTCTTGGGGTATTTCAGAAAGTCGACGATCTCGCCGAGCTCCTCTTTGGCCTCGTCGACGCCCGCGACATCCGCGAAGGTCACTTTGGGACGGTTCTCGCTCATCATCTTCGCGCGCGAGCGTCCGAATGAAAGCGCCTGACTCCCACCGCTCTGCGCCTGGCGAAGTATAAAGAAGAACAGCGCCGCGATCAGCAATAACGGTGCAATACTGACAAGGCTCGAGACCAGACCGCTGTTGGTCGGTTGTTCGAAGCCGTACTCACCATCTTTGATGTGCCGCGAAAGCTGTTGCGAGAACGAGCTGTCGGTGTTGGGCAGCGTGACCGTATATTTGGTCCCGTTGCTGAGCTCGCCGGACGCTTCGAGCCCGACTGCGTGGAACGAGCGAACGTCGTTCGCTTCGAGCTTCTGATAAAAGACGCCGTAGTCGAGGCGCTGTACGCCCTCTCCCGGCTGCATCAGCTTCTCCACAACGAAAAAGACGATCAACACGGCGGCGACGATGAGGACAATGGAACGGAGGTGCTTGCTCACTTATTTTGCTTTCGGACCCGGGTGCATCGATAGATTAAACCACGTTTCCCGGGCGATCGTTTCCTTAGACGGCGCCGCTCTCACACAGGCTTAACCGTCGGTAAAGACCTCGGGCCGGAGCTGCGCCAGGAACGGCAGGTTCCGGAACAATTCCTGGTAGTCGAGGCCGTAACCTACGACGAACGCATCGGGCGCCTGCAGTCCCACGTACTCGACCGGCACCTCGACCAGCCGGTGATACGGCTTGTCGAAGAGGACGCAGGCGCGCAGACTCGCCGGGTTCCGCTCCCCCAGTAACGCGCGCAAGTACTCCAGCGTGAGCCCGTTGTCGACGATGTCCTCGACGATCACTACGTGCCGGTCGGTCACCGGATCGGTCAGGTCCTTGAGAAGTCGCACTTCACCTGAGGATCGGCTGGCATTTCCATAACTGGAGACGCAAATGTAGTCGACGCGGATCTCGCTCGGGCCGTCTGGGATGGCGGAAATGGCACGAGCCAGATCGGCTGCGACATAAAGCGCACCTTTGAGCACGCCGACGAGTGTGAGCGGCAGGCGGCGGTGATCGGCGACGATCTCGTTGGCCAACCGCTCGATTGCCGCCGCAATCTCTGCGCTGGAAAAGAGCGAGCTTGCGATCGCGGCGTCATAGGTTCGTATCGCCTTGATCACAACTCGTCCGTCCGCACGATAACCCCACGCTCGATCTGCAGCTCGACGCCTTTTTTCATATGAAAGCGACCCGAACCGCCGCGCTCGATTGCGCGAACCGCGGCCTCGACGTGCACGAAATCGACATCTCGCAGGCCTTCTTGCGAGGCGAGCGCCGCGCGCACCTCGCGCCGCAGATCGGCGCGCTGCGTTCCGGCCATCTCTTCGGCTAGTAATTCGGCCGTGCGAGCGACCGCTGCGTCCAACCCCGGAAAGAGCGGCCGCAGTGCCTCGAGCGCGGCACGCAACGCGTTGCGCCGCAGTCCCCGCTCGGCGTTGGTCGGATCGACCGCGTACGGCAACGCATGCACGTGGCAAAGCCGGCGTAAGTCGTCGGCGGCGATGCGCAGCAAGGGACGAGCCACATCGACGCCCGCCACCAGCGGACGGCGCGCGCGCATCCCGGCGAGCCCATCGGGGCCCGCACCGCGCAGCAACGCGAGCAACACCGTTTCGCTTTGATCCTCTTGATGGTGCGCGGTTGCAACGACGTTTGCCCCGGCCGCGCGCGCGATCTCCGCGAGCGCCTCGTATCGCGCGTCACGCAGCGCGGCTTCGTCATGACGATCGCCGTCAAGCGCTGCGACGCGCACGGCGATCCCAAAGGTTGCGCCGATGCGTAGCACCACGCACTCGTCTTGCCACGCCGATTCACGCGTGCCGTGGTTGACATGCGCGAGCGTGAGCTCGAGTTCCATGGGCTTGCGCTGCGACGCGAGCGCGTGAACGAGCGCGACCGAGTCGGCACCACCGCTGCACGCAACCGCGATGCGGTCGCGCGAACGAATCACACCGTCGCGCTCGATGCTCTGTTCGATCGACGCTGCGGGCTTAGCGCCGCGCATGGCGTGCGAGTTCGCGCTCGACCTCACGCTTGGCGACATCCTCGCGCTTGTCCCAGAACTTCTTGCCGCGCGCGACGCCGAGCTGCACCTTCACTTTGCCGCGCGTGAAATACATCCGCAGCGGCACGATGGTCAACCCTTTCTCCTTCACCCGTGATTGGAGATCGGCAATCTGTTCTTTGTGCAGCAACAGTTTGCGCGGCCGATTGGGATCGACGTTCGAAAAACTTCCTTGTTTGTAGGGCGGGATATGCATGCTCATGAGCCATGCCTCGCCGTCGCGAAAGCGCGCATAAGCTTCGCTCAAACTCACGCCGCCGGCGCGAATGGCTTTGACCTCGGTGCCGGTAAGGGCAAGCCCCGCCTCGAGCGAATCGAGGATGTGATACTCGTGGCGCGCGCGCCGGTTGTCGATCGCAGGCTCGTTGTGCTTTTTCGCCTGCTCCTTGGTTTGAACGCGAGCTTGTTTGGATTTCACGCCTTGTCATCCCGAGCATAGGCGGAGATGCGGGAAGTCCACCCCGTTATTGCCAAGCGAAGGCTCGAAGTGTTGCGCCATTCGCAGGACGCGATCTTCTTTTGATCGTGGCGCAAAACTCGCGCAGCAGGAGCGGCACAGGATGTGCCGCGAGGAGCGTCTTCGCGGGCAATAACGTGGTGGCGCTTCCCTCGACTTCGCTTCGCTACGCTCGGGATGACAAGACATCTCACCCCTTGCGTCCTACTCGGTAGTCATCGATTGCATCGACTGGGCCCATCGAGACGAATCTTCCTTCGGCGTCGGCGAGCAGCATGCCCGATGCATCGCTCACCTTTGCTTCCAGGCCGAGCACGTTGCGGCGCTGCCAAGACACGCGTCCGGTAATCGCAATGGGCGCTCCGATCGGCACCGGCTTGCGAAAGCGCACGCTCATGCTCGCGGTGACGCCGCGATGTCCGGCCGCGCCGGCGGCGTGGGCCATCGCTTCGTCTAAGAGCGACATGGCGATGCCGCCGTGAGCGACGGATTTCCAGCCTTGAAATTCCGGCGCGAGCGTCGTTTCCGCGCGCACGCCTTCACCGTCGGCATCGAAGTGCAGGCGGAGACCGATCGGGTTCTCCGGTCCGCATGCAAAACAGTACCCGTCGTCGACCGGCACGCTCAACGCCCCGACTCCAATCGCATCGCGAGGTACTCGGGGAGGTGCGCTTCGTGGATCTTGTCTTGAACTTCGCGGATCGGATACGGATATCGCACCCACTCGACTTTGCGGCTTTGCGGGTCGTAGAAAACAAACGACGCTTCCGGATTGAGATCGCGCGGCTGCCCAATGCTGCCGACATCGACGATATACCGCCGCCCCTCTTCGAGCCGCAACTCGCCGCCGTGCTGCATGTGGCGATGCCCGACCGTTCCATCGGGCTCGGATACCCAGTACTCGGCAATGTGCGTGTGCCCGATAAAGACCAGCGGTGCATCGGTCAGGGCAAACGCTTTGGACGCGGTGCGTTTGTCCAAGATGTATTCAAAATAATTCACCGGCGCGCCGTGCACCATCAGGAAGTCCGGGTAGCGAATTTCGTAGGAAAGACTGTTGAGCCATGCGCGGCTCTCGTCGTTGAGCACCTTCTGCGTCCAGGCAATGGCTGCACGCGCCGCATCGTTAAAATACTCGACGCCGAAATTTTCCAGCGCGGCGAGGTCATGATTGCCCAGCACCGCATGTTGCAAGCGGGTGCGCAGCAAAGCGATGCACTCGTTGGGGTTGGGACCGTAGCCGACGATGTCGCCGAGACACAGCACCTGATCCTCCGGCTCCATCAACGAAAACGCGCGTTCGAGCGACTCGATGTTCCCATGGACATCCGAGATGATCGCGTACCTCACGCGAGCACGCTCGGAAATGCTGTCACGACCTCGCGGAAGGCGGCGGCAAACGCATCGCGCATCGGCGGCGTTCCCGCGCTGACGCGCACGTAGCGGTCGAGCGGAGGCAAGCCCGGCTTACGAATCCACACGCCGCGCACCAGCAACTCGTTCATCACCGCGGTCGCGCGCGATGCTTCGCCCAGGTCGATGCACACGAAATTCGTTGCCGACTGGATCGCGCCCAAACCGAGCTCGCGCGCAAGCGCGTAGTAATCCTCGCGCGCTTTCGACACCGCGTCGACGACGTAACGGCGGAACGGCTCGTCGTCCAGCGACGCGAGCGCCCCAATTTGCGCGTTGCGATTCACACCGTAGTGCAGTCGAATCTTCTGGAGAATGCCGATGACCCGCTCGGAGGCGATCGCATACCCGATCCGTGCGCCGGCGAGGCCGTAGGCTTTTGAGAAGGTGCGCGTGCGAATCAGCCGGTCCTCGACGTGCATCGGCAACAAAGCCGACTCGTCGACGAAGTCGGCGTACGCCTCGTCGAGCAAAAAGACCGCGTCGCGCGGAATCGCCTCAAAGAAAGATTGCATCTCGTCCCGGCCGACGAACGTGCCGCTGGGATTGTCGGGATTGGAAAGATAGATAACCGCGGCGCGCTCGCGGGCCGCAACCGCGGCCAGTTCGTCTAAATCCAGATGTCCGTCGGGGTGATAGTGCGCGTACACGAGACGCCCGCCGTAACCGTTGACGTGATAGTTGAAGGTTGGATAAGAGCCGCGCGTCGTCAATGCGGCGGCGCCGGGCGCGACAAATGCGCGAACCACAAGGCCCATCACATCGTCGATGCCCGCACCGACGAGGACCTCTTCTACACGGCAGCCGTGCTTGCGAGCCAGCGCTTCGCGCAGTTCGTACGATTCCGGGTCGCCGTACCACGATAAACGTTCGAGCTCGGCCGACATCGCGGCGACTGCGCGCGGCGACGGCCCGAATGCGCTTTCGTTGGCCCCCAGGCGAACGAGCGACGAATGCCCGGTCTCGCGCATGAGCTGCTCGGGGCCGACAAACGGCGTCATCGGCTCGATCGCTTCGATCGCGGGCGCAGGGCGGATCACCAGCTTTTCCATACCTCCAAGAAACTAGACGAATCGCCGTACCGTCACAGGCGACCCCATCTCCAAGTCTTCGGCTTCTTCAGGGACGACTATGTATCCATCGGCTTGGGCCGTAAGGCTCACCAGCGAGGAACGAACCGGCAAGGGCCACGCCGTCCATCCGTCCGGGTCGCCTTGCGCGCCCGGCTCGACCCGTACGGGGACGAACCAGGTCCACCCCTTGCGGGTGTGCACCCGCGCGCCGAGACGGGCGGAGAGCGTGGCTAGCGGCAGCGGCGCGCCTGCCAGCGCAGCAATGATCGGAGCAACCACCGCTTCCAGAATCACCAGCGCCGACGTTGGGTTGCCGGGTAACCCGATGATCGGCTTGGATCCGACTGCGGCGAAAACGGTAGGCTTGCCGGGCTTGACCCGCAGGCCGTGGACGATGACGCCCGGCGGCCCAAGCGCGCCGATCGCGGCAGGTGTGCGGTCCAGCTCACCGACCGACGAGCCCCCGGTGACGATGGCGGCGTCCGCTTCGGAAAGCGCGCGGCGCAATGCGCGCTCGAGCGCTCCGGGGACATCGGAAACCGTGGCTCCGTGGAACGGCTGCGCGCCCATACCTTGTAATGCGCCGGCCACCGCGTGTCGATTCGAATCCCGGACTTGTCCGGGCGCGGGATGCATGCCGGGCGGCACGAGTTCGTCACCGCTCGAGATCACGGCAATCCGCGGACGCGGAAAAACCGGCACCATGGTGATGCCGAGGGTTGCTAGGACGCCCATCTGCGGCCCACCGATGCGCGTCCCGGGAGCGAGCATCGGCGTCCCGGCCAGCATGTCGCCTCCGGCGGGATTCACGTTGGTTCCCGGCTCGAGCGTGCTTTCGATCGATACGTTTTCCCCAAGCAGCCGCACTTCCTCAATCGGAACGACCGCATCCGCGCCCTCGGGAACGACGCCGCCCGTCGGAATGCGCAGCGCCTCACCGGCTCGCAACGGGACCGCCCAGGGCCGGCCCATCGCAATCTCACCCGCGATGACAAAAACGCCGGGCCCACGCGTGGTATCGAACGCAAATCCGTCCATCGCCGAGCGCGGAACGCTGGGATAATCCGCGTCGGCTACAATTTGCTCAGCGAGAATGCGACCGCACGCATCTTCGAGCCGGACGCGTTCGGGCGCGCGAGGCGCGACCGCCACGCGAGACAGGAATGCCGCAACCGCCTGCGCGGGCGACGAAAGATTTTCCTCTAAAAAGACGAAGCCGCGCTGTTCCATGCTCGATATCGCTCTTGTCCGACGCGATCCCGATCGCGTGCGCCGCTCGGCGCAACGTCGTGGGATCGACGCCTCGTTTGTGGACGAGGTTCTGCGTTTGGATGCACAGTACCGCTCCGCGTTGGCCGATGCCGAGCGGTTAAAAGCTGAAAAGAACGTCCTTTCCGGACAGATTGCCAAAGCCCCCGACAAGGCAGCGGCGGCTCGCGATTTGCGCCCGCAACTCGACGCGATCTCAGCGTCAATCGCGCTCCACGACGAGCGCGCCAGGGCACTGGCTCCCGACGCCCCGCAGTCCCCGCTGCGCACGCTGCTCGAGAATACGCCCAACGTGCTCGATGACTCCGTTCCCAGCGGCAGCGATTCGAATGCAAATGTCTTGGTACGCGCGTGGGGCACGCCGCGTCAATTCGATTTCGCGCCGAAGCCGCATTACGAATTGGGTGAAGCCCACGATATTCTGGATTTCGAGCGCGCGGCCAAACTTTCGGGCAGCCGTTTTTGCGTGCTCAAGGGTCAAGGCGCGCGGCTGCAGCGTGCGCTTGCGCAGTTTTTCCTGGATCGCGCAACGTCGCGCGGCTACACGGAGATTGCGCCGCCGGTACTGGTAACGCGCGACACGATGTGGAGTACCGGACAGCTGACCAAATTTTCCGACGCCATGTTCCAGGATCCCGATGCGGATCTCTTCATGATCCCGACGGCCGAGGTGCCGCTTACGGCTCTGCACTCGCGTGAGATTCTCGATGCGGCAGAGCTTCCGCTTAGGCTCACCGCGCACACCCCGTGTTTTCGCAAAGAGGCCGGCGCTGCGGGAAAAGACACGCGAGGGCTCATTCGCCAGCACCAGTTCGAGAAGGTCGAACTCGTCTCGCTGACGACACCGGAGGATTCGTTCGAGATGCTCGAGCGCATGACGGCCGACGCCGAGGCACTCTTGCAAGAACTCGAATTGCCGTATCGCACGATGCTCTTGTGCGCGGGCGACGTCGGATTCAACAGTGCCAAGACGTACGATCTGGAGGTCTGGCTGCCCAGCGCCGGCGCCTATCGCGAAATCAGTTCCTGTTCAAACTGCACCGATTTTCAGGCGCGACGGGCATCGATCCGGATGCGACGCGACGCCAAGGCCAAGCCCGAGCACGTGCACACGCTCAACGGTTCGGCACTTGCCATCGGTCGCACGCTGCTCGCGATCCTGGAGAACTTTCAGCAGGCCAACGGATCGATCGCGATTCCGCGCGCGCTAGTGCCCTACACCGGCTTCGAGCGCATCGGCTAAACTTTTGTCAAGGCGTCGGCTAGGGCGTCGACAACGGCCGAGCGCTGCGGTCGCTCGACGCCTGCCGGATAGTGCGCCTCGATGTACACACGCGTCTGCTCCGGTCCCGCATCTTCGAACGTCGCGCGCACGCGCTCTTGGTGTACCGTGCCGAAGCCCGCTTCGATCGTGCGCGACACCGGATCGTCGACATAAATATTCGCGCCGACGACACGCACGAAGCCATCCAGCACGAAAGCATATGCCGCGTCGATCCGCATCGGCACGACAACCTCGCGATGCGCCCGCAGACCAATCGCCGGGGCTTGCCGCTTGCGCAAACCGAGCGATTCGAGCAGATCACCGAAGAACGGCGTCACTGCGCCATGATCCATGCCGCGATGAGGCCCAGCGCGCAGAGTGCGGCAAGAGCGCTCGCCGGAATCGCGCTTTGCGGCCGCCGGGTGAAGGCCAGCGTGTACGCGGCCTTCAGTAAGTTGTTCGACGACGCGGCAATGACGATGGCAACCGCAGCGGTTGCAACGCCGATGGTCGCGGCGCCGCCTTGTGCGAGGCTCAGTACGAACGGGTCGATGTCGGTGAAGCCGACCACCGCGGCCAGTGCCAGCACGCCGTGGGCACCCGCGTTTGCCTGCACCCATTTCGAGAGCACCGAGATCCCGATCAACAGCGCAGCGAAGATTGCCGCCGTTCCGAGGCGGAGCGGGTTTTTTGGCGCAACGTTGGGTGCTTTGACGCCGGCTCCGCGACGCGCGAAGACGACGGCGATTGCAATCGAAATCACGGCCAGGACGACCATCGGAATGACGATCTCACGCGCAAGCGCGATATTAAAGATCGCGATGATGACCACCATACGGAGAAACATCATCGCGGTTGCGGCGACGATTCCCGCCGTGATTTCCGGCGTGACTCCTTCGTCGTGCGCCGTGCGCGCCAGCACAACAGTCGTAGCCGTGGACGAGTAAAGGCCGCCGAGCGCCGCGGCGACGATCACACCGCTGTTCGGAAGCACGAAGCGCTGCAGCAGATAGCTCGCGTATGAGAGCGTCGAAACCGCAACGACCGCGAGCCAGACGCTAAAAGGCGTGATCTGCGTGTACGGAATACGCGGTGCACCGTAAAGCAGGGGCAACACGACACCGACGAGCAGCAAGAATTGACCAAGCGTGACGGCTTCTTCTTTGGGTATGCGCGCGACGAGCGCGTGCAGCCACGCTCGCGAGCCCACGAGCAATACCGCGCCCACCACCAGCGCAAACGAGATCCACAGCGGTTGCGTCAGCGCAATCGGCCCGAGAACATAAGCGATCAACACGCACATCGGAACGATCAATGGACCGTCGGCGGGCTTGCGAGCGCCATCGAGCACGCTGCGAATGTACAGAGCTATCCATGCGCCCAGTACGAACAGGCCCGCGATAAACGCGAGCGCAAAGTGAGGTTCGACGAGGTAGAGCGCCGCCCCGGCGAATGAAACAAGTGGGAAGGTACGGATGCCGCCGGGCACCGGCGGATTCTCGTCGCCGAAGAATTCCTCGAACGCAAATCCGAAAAAGAGCGAAAGCGCGAGGAGGACGGCGTAATTCACATGCCGCGCCAGATTTCGCGCACGGTCGTGCTGCGATCGACGCTCTCGACGTCGCGGTACGTTGCGCCGGCAAAGTCCATCGACGGATTGGTGACGCCGTACCAGAAGTGCTCGTTCTTGAAATGATGCCAGAGGTGATACTTCTTGACGTATCGTCCAAACGGCGTGACCGGATTGAACGGAATGTGCGCCACGTAGTGGACCCACTCGTAATAAAACAAGGCACACATGCTTCCAAATGCAAGCGAAAGCGCCACCGCCGGATTGCGGACGATCGCAAGAAAGATTCCGTAATACACCATGACCGTCGGGATCACGAACCACCAGGGCAGAAAGAGCAGTTCGATCTTGGGCGGGTCGATGTGATGGTCGTAGTGCAGCTTATGCTGCAGTTTGAGAACGAACGGAATATTCGAAGGCTGCGCATGAAAAAGGAAACGATGCGTCGTGTATTCGGACACAAAAAAAACAGCCGCACCGATTACCGCTCCGACGAGCGAGAAGGGCACGGCTCCGATCGCGAATGCCAGAGCGGCAGCGGCGATTGCGACGGCCAAGATTGCGTTACTTCCATGGCGGAAGAACGAAGCGGTCATCCAGCATCCTTGATCATGTCCAGCAAGCCTTGACGATCGAGGTAGCGGATGTGTCCCCGCTCGCGTTTGAGCAGCTCACGTTGCTCCAACTCCGCGATCGCGCGTGCGGCGACCTCTTTGACCGTTCCGGCGGCGGCGGCGATTTGTGCCTGCGTCAGGTGCGGGAGGGGGTGGCGCGCCGGACTCAGGCCGCGTTCGGGAATCGCATAGGGCACCAGCACGTGCGCGATACGCGCGATGATCGGCATCGTGGCCTGCGTCGCGAGCGCCTGCATGTGATCCCGGCGGCGCTGGGCATTCACACGACCCAAAGCAAGAAGGAGTTGCGTCTCACGATCGCCCCCCTCAAGAACGGCACGGCGCGGAATGCGCAGGTACCGCGCGACCTTCGAGAGCGCCACAACGCGTCCACTAGCCGGCGCCTGGTCAAAGAGTTCCAGTTCGCCAAAGAGCTCGTAGGGGAAAATTTCCAAGAAAATGCGCGGGCGGCCGTTGCCGTTTCCGGTCGTGAGCGCCAGCACCCCTTCGAAGACGATCCCGAGGTACGGCCACTCGGTGCCTTCGGTCACGATGGTCTGTCCGCGGCGAAGGGTGTGCAAACTCGCCTGCGCGGCAAGCTCGCGGCGAAGGTCGTCGCTGACCCCCGCGAAAACGGCGGTGCGCTTGATGATTCCCGCCGGAGAGGGCGCGTCGTGCTCGACTGCAACGCGAGTAAGTTGAATCATCCATTCGCGCTCGCCGACGCGGCGATGGTCCACCAGCACCTCGTGCGGCCGCGCCTGCTCCATACGAAAGGCCAGGCCGCGCGGCTCGTGGTCGGTCACGATGCTGATCGATCCGCCGAGCGGTAGACGATCGAAGACCTCGGTGATTTTTTCCGGGCGTTCCCACACGGGAAGAGTACGCAGATCGAGACGCGCTACATCCATTTGGAACGCGCTTTCTCTTTAGCGGGTAGAACTACTGCCTGACGGCGGAGGTGACTGCACTGCGGAGAGCGGAGCAAGCGCAACGGTCGTCCTGAGCGACCTCCACAGTTTCTGCGGTCCCGCGGGCAACTTGTCCATGTGTTTAAGGAAGAGCGCGAGCATCCAAACTTGCTCGTCGGAGAGCGAACGCGTGAACGCGGGCATGCCGGTCATACGAATGCCGTGCTTGATCTTCCAAAAGGTCTCGGCGTCGCCGTCATCCTCGACACCGTGCTTAGCGAGTTGGGGGGCGTGCTGATAAAGCCCGATGGCGATCGTGCTTGACCGCTCGCCCGGGACGCCATGGCAAGCGGAGCAATTCGCGTGGTAAAGTTTTATCGCGGCCACGTAGTTGGCGTCCGTCGCGGCGATGCGGTTCGGCTGCGCCGGCGCTTCGCGCGCAATCGTCGCCTGAAGCGAGCGCGATGCGGCCCAGCGTTCCATACGCGATGGCTTCGCGTCCGCATTGCCCGGAATCAACAAACCCTGGGTGATACCAACATATCCGGCCACGAGCGCGAAAACGATGGTCGCGAGCACGCCGAAGATGAATCCCTTGAGCACGCTTCCTCCTTTAGGACGGGTATGGATTCGCAAATCAAAGCACAGTTCCCCGACGAACAATCCGCGGACGGCGAGTTCGTTCGCCAAGAAGATCACTTCCGCGGCTGGGTTTCGGCGGACGGGCACACTGGTTTTCCTGCGGTTGCCGGTCGATACCAGCTCTATGTTTCACTTGCCTGCCCCTGGGCGCATCGCACGATCATCATGCGCAAGCTCAAACGCCTTGAAGTCGCGATCCCGATGACCATCGTCGATCCGATTCGCGACGAACGCGGCTGGCGCTTCGGTACGCATTTCTTGAGCGAACTCTACGCAGCGAGCGATCCGACGTATCACGGACGAGTCACGGTGCCGGTGCTCTGGGATATGCAGACCAAACGGATCGTCAGCAACAACGACGACGACATCCTGCGGATGTTCGAAACCGAGTTCGACGCGATCGGCGATCCTGAACCGGACTTTTATCCGCTCGAACACCGTGCGGAGATCGACGCGCTCAACGCGGAGATCTTCCACGACCTCAACGACGGCGTCTATCAAGCCGGTTTTGCCACCAGCCAAGCCGCGTACGAAGAAGCGGCGTACCGCGTCTTCGCCATGCTCGATCGTTTGGAAGAACGCCTTACGACGCGGCGCTTTCTCTTCGGCAAGAAAACGGTCGAGACCGATTGGCGCGCGTTCGTAACGCTGATTCGTTTCGATCCAGTCTACTATGGCCACTTCAAATGCAACCTTCGCCGGATCGTGGACTACCCCAATCTCTACGGCTACCTACGCGACCTCTACCAATATCCGGGCGTCGCGCAGACGGTCGATTTCGATCACATCAAGCGCCACTACTACTACACCCACGACGACATCAATCCGACCCGCATCGTGCCGATCGGGCCGCTGCAATATCTTGAGATGCCCGCGCTGCGAGAACATCTCTAGGGGCCGCAGCCGACTGCGGCGAGCTGCTCGGCGCCAACGCCCTCGACGTTAAAGCTCTTGAATGGGCTGTGTCCGCCTTGAATCAGCCGCACGCGCGAGGGCGCAATATGCAGCTCGAGCGCGATCGCCTTCACGCACGCGTCATTCGCGGCTCCCTCGACGGCTTTCTCTCGGACCCTCAGAACAAGCTCGTCACCGATCCGCGAGAACCCCGGGTTCGAAGAGCCCGGCTTCACGTGCACGCGAAGAATCACCGCACTGCAAGGCGCGCGAGCACGACCCCGGCTGCCGCGCCGGCCAAGCCGAGCACCACTGACGCCGCGGTGTAGACAAAGGCCGGCAGCATCCCTTCGGCGAGCAGTGTGATCGCATCGATCGAAAACGTGGAGAACGTGGTATAACCGCCGAGCACCCCGGTCGCCAAGAGAATGCGCAACAATGGGGTCATGCCGAGCGCCCTCGTCACGCCGAGCTCCGCGACAACGCCGATACACAGGCTTCCTGTCACGTTGATAAAGAGCGTGCCATAAGGAAAGCCCGGACCGAAGCGTTGTAGGAAATACTGGCCCACGACGTAGCGCAACACGCCGCCAATCGCGGCGCCTACGGCAACGGCAACCACCGCCCGCCACTCGATCACGATGCGCCTCGAGAGATACGCATCAGTTCGAGTTTCTCAAGCGTGATCAAGCCTTCGCTCATCATCGATCGGAGTTCCGGAAGAAACTCGAGGATCTTTGCCTCTTCCTCGATTACTTCGATCAGGATCGGTAGGTTGGTCGATTGATCGAATGTGCGCGCGGCGTGCACGGTCTTGTGAGTGCCGAAACCCTCGATACCTTTGAGCACCGTCGCGCCCGTAAAACCTGCCGCCTTGAGCGCCTCGACGATGGCCATATAGAGGGGCTTACCACCGTAGCGATCGTCTTCGTCGACGAAGATACGCAGCAGTTTTCCTGTCGTTGACTCCGGCACGTTCGGCTTACTTCCTTGAAGACTTTCGCGTTTGCGTGTGCGATGACTGGGATATCAAAAAACTCCTGACCGTCTACGGAACGAATCAGGAGCCATCAGCCGGTATCGGCGGTTTCGCGGGGGCGCTCCATCCCCGTCGTGCTTACATTCTCAGGCCGTCGCGAACGCCCTTCGCATACCAACCCGCTATCGGGCAGGTCCCTGCTTCGAGGCGTGAGAAGCAGGGATGGAGACGTACCACCTCAGCGATGGAGCTCGCTTACCGCCCTCTCGGGCTGATGGCTCCTACTCACTACTTTTTTAGTATGGGAGCCGCTTTTCGTGGTAGCGATGACGCAGTCGATCGCCCTCAACGTCGTCCAACTCGCCTTCGTTCTGCTCCTCTCTCCGTTGTTCGCCGGCATCCTGGCGCGGAGCAAAGAGCTCGTGCAGTCGAAGCGCGGGCCGAGCGTCCTTCAGCCATACCGTGACCTGCGAAAATTGTTCGGTAAGGATGAACGCATCTCCGAGGACAGCAGTTGGATCTTCCGCGCAGCTCCGTATTTCGTATTCATCGTTCCCCTGATCGTCACGCTGCTGGTTCCGGTTTTGACGGATTTCCCGCTGTTCTTTGCGTTTGCCGGCGACATGGTCGGCGCGGGCTTCATCCTTGCGATCTCAGGAATGTTCTTTACGCTCGCCGCGATCGATGGCGGAAATCCTTATGGAGCAATGGGCGCGAGCCGCACGCGCATGGTCGGCTTCCTCGCCGAGCCGGTGATTATCATCGTCCTGTTCACGGTGTCGTTTGTCGCGAACTCGACGATTCCGTACATCGTGCAGCAACACTGGGTCCATCCTATAGCAAACTTCTTTGCGCCTTCGCACGTGCTGTTGCTCATTGCCTTCTTCATGGTACTTCTCGCGGAGACGGGGCGGCTGCCGGTTGACAACCCGAGTGGCCACTTCGAACTCGCGATGATCGACGAATCAAAGGCACTCGAGTTTTCCGGCCGATCCGCAGCGCTCATCAAGTACGGCGGTTACATGAAGTTCGTCGTCCTCTCGATTGTGTTTCTCAACGTGTTAACGACGCCATGGGGTCTTGCGACCAGCGCCTCACCGCCGGACGTCGCACTTGCGATCGTGCTCGTAGCGCTCAAGATTCTCGTACTAATTGCCATTATTGTCGCGGTAGAATCATCGTACGCGAAACTCCGCCTCTTTCGGATCTCGGACTTCCTGGCTGCGGCATTTGTCGTCTCGGTCACGGCAATGATCACAGAAATGCTGCATCTATGATGCTACTGATCGAACTCAACGGGCTCGTACTCGGACTCTTCATCATCAGCACGATCGCGATGACGGTGACGCGCCAGATCGGCAGGTGTATGCAGATTTTCATCGCGCAGTCCCTGCTGCTCGCGGCGTCGGCTTTTTTGCTCGGCGCTATTCCATTCTCGTGGCACCTGTTCGCGCTCGGTTGCGTGACCGTTGCGTCAAAGGCGATCGTCATTCCCTGGTTACTGCGTGTCATGGTGCCTGGCGAAATCAACCGTCGGCGCGAGCTCTCGCAGGCGCTCGACGCTCCGACCACGCTGCTCATCGCACTTGGCCTCACGTTCGCCGGCTATGCGTTCGCCCAGCACCTTGTCCACGCCGCTTCGAATCTTTCGGCGGGCAACATTTCGATGGGATTTGCCGCCTTGCTCGTGGGACTTCTCTTGCTCGCAGTGCGAATCGAAGCCGTGCCGCAGTTGCTTGGCCTCCTCGCCATGGAAAACGCTGCATTCCTAGCCGGGATCGCCATCGCGCCCGACTTCCCGCTGATCGCCGAACTCGCGATCGCGTTCGACGTTCCGCTGCTCGCATTCATCGTCGCGTTGCTTGCGCGGATCGCGTATCGCAGCATGGGAACAACCGAAGTAGGCGGTCTTGCTGCACTTAAGGAACGCCAATGACGCTCCTTGCCATCCCGGCAATCGCGCTCGTCGCTGCGCTGTGGTGTGCGATTCCCCACAGCGGTCGCGCCGCCCCAGCGATCACGTTCATCGCTGCAACCATGGTGTTCGCATTGTCGGCGGGTGTGCTCTGGATGCTGCGTCTCGGGGCGACACTCAGCGTCGCCCGCGGCTGGGTCGAAACAGATCCGCTGGGTGCGTTTTTGCTTGTGTTGATCGCGTTCGTCTATATGACGGCTGCGCTCTATTCGTGGGGCTACCTGAGTGCCGAGGAGACCACGGAGCGCCGGGTGCGCCTCTACCACGCGAACTTCAACCTGTTTGCGTTCTCGATGCTGTGCATCCCGCTCGTGAGCGAACTTGGACTCGTGTGGATCTTCGTCGAACTAACGACGCTGCTTTCGGTTCTACTCGTGAGCTACGCGCTCACGCCAGAAGCCGTGGAGGCCGCGTGGAAGTACATGATTCTGACCCTGCTCGGCGCAACGACCGCCGTACTCGGGATACTCGTGCTGTTCTGGGCACTGCACTCGACCGGCAGCACTGACTTCACTTGGAACGGCTTGCGGGCCGCAGCACCACACATGCCCCACGCGTTGCTCGGTGCCGCCTTCGTCCTCTTGCTGGTTGGATACGGTGCGAAGATCGGTCTTGTGCCGCTGCATACATGGCTGCCCGACGCGCACAGTCAGGCGCCGTCGCCGGTCTGTGCGATGCTCTCCGGCATCGAAACGAGCGCGGTGCTCTACGTGTTGCTGCGACTTCGCAGCGTTTTCACCGGCGATCCGTCACTGCACGTCGGCACTTGGTTCGCGGTTGCGGGTTTGATTTCGGTCGGGGTCGCTGCCCTCCTGATCGTTCAGGCGCACGACTACAAGCGATTGTTCGCGTTTTCGACGGTGGAACATATGGGGATCATGCTCGCGGCGGCGAGCATACTCACGCCGTTCGGAGATACGGCAACACTGTGGCAAATGTTTGCGCATGCCGTCACCAAGTCATTCTGTTTCTATGCCGCCGGAATCGCGCTCATTGTCACCGGTACGCGCGAAATCGCCGACGTGCGCGGGTTGCTCGGAATGAGCCGCATCGCGAGCGCGGGACTGCTCGTCGGAGGCCTCGCGATCGGCGGCGCTCCTCCGATGGCCGTCTTTCCGAGCGAGCTGGCGATTCTTCGCGCAGCGTTGCAAACGCATGGCTACATCGTGGCGGCGCTGCTCGTGCTGTTCATCGTTATCGCGTTCTTCGGTGTCATGTGGCACGTCACGTCGATGCTCAGCGGATCGCCGAGCATGACGACCCGCCGTCGCGTGCCGCTGACCTGCGCGCTGGCCCTCGCCGTGGCAGCGCTCCCGGTCTTCGTCTTCGGCGTTTGGCTTCCGAGCGGTCTGTCGCAGGCGCTCGAGAGCGCAGCGAAAGTTTTGGGGACGTAGGCCGTGCTAAACGAATTCGTCGAACTGATACGTTCCGTCTGGCCGGCGATCGAATGGCGCGCCGTCGATCAAACGATGTTCGCGGACGTCGACGCCCGCGATCTTCGCGCGTTGGTGAAGTTCTTCCGCGCGCAACACTGGCGAATTGGGACCATCGTCGCTCGGGAGAACGGACACGGGTTAGACGTGCGTTACTGTCTCTACGCAAGGCAGCACCCTGGGTGGGCGGAACTACGGGTCGCCGTCGACCCGGTAGAGCGGACGCTTCCGAGCCTTACCAACGTCGTCATCGCATCCGACTGGTTCGAACGAGAAATCGAGGACCTGTTCTCGATTCGCTTTCTCGAGCATCCGCGTCTTGGCGACTTTGTGCTACACCACAACGGGCGCGAGTGGCATCCGAAACGTGTTCTCGAAGAGGAAGGGGCGTTCGTGATGACGGTTGGTCCCGTGTATTCGGGCGAAGCGGAATCGGCGCTGTTTCTTCTCGAGACGGTAGGTGAAGACGTCGTGCGTGCAGTGCCGCGCTTATTCTTCAAGTACCGCGCGATCGAAAAGATTGCCGAGGGGCGCACCATGCACGACGTACTGCTGCTTGCCGAGCGTTGCAACGGGACGTCGGCGATCGGCAACGGCCTCGCCTACTGTCACGCCGTCGAACGCGCCCTCGGCCTGTCGGTCCCCGCGCGTGCGTCGTCGCTACGCGCCTTCTTCGCTGAGTTGGAACGGCTGCGTCACCATATGGCGTCCATCCGCGAGATATGCGCCTCCACGGCGCTGACGGTCGCCGAAAGCCAGGCGATATGGATCGAGGAGCAGCTCTTGCGCATCAGCGGCTGGCTCGCCGAGCACCGCTACCTCTTCGGCGTGCTCGCAATCGGCGGGGTGATGCGCAACTACGATGGGGATGCGTTGAAGTCGACCCTGATAGCGGCCGAAGCGCTCGAACAAAAGATCGAGTCGCTCCGGGCCGCGCTGGAGGCGTCAAGTAGTTTTCTCGATCGCATTGAGCAAGTCGGCATCGTGTCCGAGAGCAAGGCGCAAACGTTCGAGATCGTCGGGCCCTTTGCGCGTGCGAGCGGCGTCGCTTTGGACATGCGAACGGCGCAGCCGTACGGTGCGTACGGCACCGTTGCGTTCGATGTGCCGATCGAGCACGACGGCGACGGCTACGCGCGATTGCGTGTGCTCTTCCTCGAGATGACGCAATCGCTGCGTATCATGCGGGCGCTCCTGGAAGGTCTTCCCGACGGTCCGGTGCTCGGAGAGGTTCGCGCGCGCGACGGCCACGCCATCGGTTGGACCGAGGCACCGCGCGGCGCGTCGGTGCAATGGGTCGAGCTCAACGGCGATGGAATCGTTGTGCGCTATCGGCTGACGCCGCCGTCATTTAGAAATTGGCACGGATTCCACGTTGCGACCGAAGACTTCGCGTTCCAAGATTTCCCGATCGTGCTGGCCACGCTCGACCTTTCCGTCGCGGAGAACGATCGATGAAGAATTGGTTCTTGCGAGGGCTGCTTGCGGGCATACGTACTGAACGACCGCCGACCGGCGACGTCAGCACTTCCCTCTCGCCCGGTTTGCCGAAGACGACCTCCCACAGTACGCAAGAACGCGCGCTAGCGCTGACGGCGGCCTGTCCCACCAGAGCAATCGAAGCCGCAGAGGCGACCGCGCGCGTCAATGAAGATCGCTGCGTTCTCTGCATGCGCTGCAAAGGCGACGACGGCCAAGACTGGCGCCAGGACGTGATATGGGCGCATCCGCCCGATTTGAACGCGCGGGGTGCGCTAGCCGGCCGCTTTGCACGCTCGCTGCATGTGCGCATCGTCGATGCCGGCGATTGCGGTTCGTGCTTGAGCGAACTCGCGCAGATGAACGGGCCGTCGTACAATCTCCATCGGTTCGGCATCTTCATTACGCCGACGCCGCGCCAGGCCGACGTGCTGCTCGTCGTGGGGCCCGGGACGCGCCAGATGCACGATGCGCTGCGGGCAGCGTACCAGGCGATGCCGGAACCGAAGCGCGTTGTCGCCGTCGGCGCGTGCGCCGCAAGCGGAGGTGTGTTTGGCCCTTCGCCGATGTCGTCGGGAGGCATCGCCGAGGTGATACCGGTCGACCTCGTCGTTCCCGGCTGTCCGCCGCCGCCGCTCGCGATTGTCGATGCACTACGGTTTATATGCGGCCAGTCGCAGCGGGTTTCACGGCCATGACCCCGCTCATTGTGACGACCGTAGCAATAGCGCTGTGTCCTATCGGCGCCATCGCTGCGCTGATATTCCAAGAGCGCTACGCGTCGCGTGTCCTCGCGATCACCTGCTGTGCCGCCGCGACCCTCTCATTCGTCGCGGGCGCGATGTGTCTCGCTACGGGGCCGAGCGGCGATGTCGTCCTGTGGACACTCCCGATCGTCGGTTCACTGACGGTAGGCACGACGACGCTCGGTGCATGGTTCGAATGCGTTGCGTCACTCGTGTACGTTCCGACATCGCTCTTCACCGTTCGCTATCTCCAACGCTACGCCGGAGAATACTCGCTGCGCGCTTTCACGATGTGGTATTGCGTGCTGCTCGCCGGGATCATCGGGCTGTTTGTCTGCCGCGACGTGACATCGTTCTTTATCGTCTGGGAAATCATCGCAATTGCAAGTGCCCTGCTCGTCGCATTCGAATGGCGCCGCGCCGCCAACGCGCGCGCGGCGTTCATGATGCTGGGTATGAGCGAAGCCGGTACCATGGCCGCGTTGCTTGGCGTACTGCTCGCACGCAGCGGTTCGCTTTCCTTCGCCGCGCCGGCGGAAGCGCTCAGCGCTCCCTTGTCGTGGACTGTCTTTCTGCTCGTGTTCTTCGGATTCGGCGTGAAGGCAGGGCTTCTGCCCATTAACTCCTGGTTGCCCCGCGCGCACCCCCTCGCACCGGGCAACGTGTCCGCGCTGCTATCGGGCGTGATCCTCAATGTAGGCGTCTACGGAATCGTGCTGGTTGAGATGGTGCTTGCCCCCTTGCACATTCCGGCTCAGGGCCTTGTGGTCATGATCGTCGGCGCGGCGTCGGCTCTGGTCGGCATTCTCTACGCCACTATCGAGGACGATCTCAAAGCGATGCTCGCTTACAGTTCGATCGAGAACATCGGGATCGTGCTGATCGCGTTCGGAGCAGCCTTCGTGTTCGCTGCTGTACATCAGCCACTCTTCGCCGGGATCGGCTTCGCTGCGGGAATGTACCATCTCGCGAATCACTCAACGTACAAAGGGCTGCTCTTCTTAGGCGCAGCGACGGTCGACGCAAAGCTCGGCACACGGTCCATGAACGCGCTGGGCGGCATCATCCGCGTGCTTCCAATGACGACGGCGCTCTTCTGCGTCGGCGTCTTCGCAATATCGGCTATTCCGCCACTGAACGGTTTCGTCAGCGAGTGGATGACGTTCCAGGCTTTGCTGCGCAGCGCAGAACTCGGGCCCTTGACGTTCCGAGTAATCTTTGCGCTCTGCGGCGCGACGCTGGCGCTCACAGCGGCGCTCACGGTAACCTGTTTCGTCAAGGCGTTCGGCATGTCGTTTCTTGGAATGCAACGCGCGTCACGGCCGAAAACTTCTGAAGCCTCGCGCAGCATGCTGCTAGGCATGGGACTGCTCGCCGTCGAGTGCGTCTTGCTCGGCGTTTTGCCAACGTACGTGCTACCCGTCATCGGTAGCGCGTCAACGACCGCGTTCGGTTCGGACGTGGTCACCGGCACGCTCGTTCCGCCGTTCTTCAAACCGGATGCCCCGCCGAGCCCGCTGCCGGCGGACTTCGTCGCGACGTTTCACGCGCTCGGGGCACAGATCGGAGCGTGGCTACCGGGACGAGGTCTCGTCGTGATGCTGCGCGGAGGCGAGGCGAACCCAGTCGTTTTCGCAATGTCGACGACCTACCTGTGCGTGATCATAATCGTCTTGCTGCTCACTACTTACGGCGTAGTTCGGTTCATCACGCGCACCCGACGCGCCGAACGCTCAGAGGTGTGGGCCGGCGGACAAAAATCACTGCCCGCAGAGATGACCTACACGGCGACGGGCTTCTCGAATCCGGTGCGTGTGATCTTTAACGCGATCTTCAACCCGACCGAGGTGGAGAATCGGCGCGAGACGATTCACGATCATTTTCGGACGGCCATTCTCCGCGAACGCGAGGATGTGTTCCTCGCCGACCGTCTGCTAAGCGCGCCGATCGCGGCGGCCGTGCGCGGCACTGCGTCGTTTCTGGCGCGGATGCATCACGGAAGGCTCTCGGCCTACGTCGGTTACGCGCTAGCGACGCTACTCGTTGTCGGCGCTATCGTCTTAGCGACGAACTGAGGGGTCGGGCTTCGAAAGGCGGAGGTATTGCGCGGCCTCGATGGTGAGCAAGCCCTCGCCCATCATCGTCTCGAGCTCGCCGATCAGCGGTTCAAGCACGGACCAGTCGTCCACGACCTCGATGAGGATCGGCAGGTTCGGCAGCCACGAAAAAACTTTGGCCATGTGCACCTGGCCGTGCCCGCCGAAGCCTTCGATGCCGCGGAAGACCGTTGCGCCGGCGACCCCGCGCTTGCGCAAGAATTCGACGATCGCCGTATAGGTGGGCTGCACGCCGCGCCGATCCGCTTCGTCGACGAAGATCCGCAGCAGCTTACCATCCCGAAAATCCTGGGCGCTCTGCATCCACGCGCCTCCGATCACGAACAAATATTCTAAGGAGAGGGAGAGATTCGAACTCTCGGAACGCTTTCGCGTCCTGCGGTTTTCAAGACCGCTGCATTAAACCGCTCTGCCACCTCTCCGGGCGCAGACCCGTATTTGTTGAGAACCATGGTCCGACCTTGCTTCGCCCAGCGGTGTCCTGGACAGTCGCGGCCCGAACGTCATATTTTGGGATGCCTCGCCCCCTCGTTACGGCGCTACGATGAGTGGACCACTTCGAAGGGGAGACGACACAACAATGCCAGCGAAAAAACCCAACATTCTGATACTCTGGGGCGACGATGTCGGCATCTGGAATATCAGCAAATTCAGCAACGGGATGATGGGCTACCGGACCCCCAACATCGACCGCGTCGCGAATGAAGGCGGCCTTTTCACCGACTACTACGCACAGCAGAGCTGCACCGCAGGACGCGCCTGCTTCATTACCGGACAAAATCCGATCCGCACCGGCCTGACCAAGGTTGGCATGCCCGGTGCCACCGTTGGCCTTCAGAAAGAGGATCCAACCATCGCGGAGGCCTTGAAGCCGCTCGGCTACGCGACCGGCCAGTTCGGCAAGAACCACCTCGGCGATCGCAACGAGTTTCTGCCGACGGTCCACGGCTTTGATGAATTCTTCGGCAACCTGTATCACCTCAATGCCGAAGAAGAACCCGAATTGCCGGACTATCCCAAGGATCCAAGGTTCAAAGCGATGTTTGGACCGCGCGGCGTGCTGCATTGCGTCGCTACCGACAAGGACGATCCGACCGTCGACCCTCGCTTTGGCAAAGTCGGTAAGCAAACGATCGTCGACACGGGTCCGCTCACTAAGAAGCGCATGGAGACGGTGGACGACGAGATCACTGACGCTGCGATGGCATGGATGGAGAAACAGGCGAAAAGCGATACGCCATTCTTCCTCTGGTACAACACGACGGCGATGCATTTCCGCTCGCACGTTGCAGCATCGGATATCGGCAAGAGCGGTCAGGATCCGTATAGCGACCGCATGGTCAGGCACGATGAACACATCGGCATGATGCTCGATAAGCTCAAAGCACTTGGGCTCGACGACAATACGATTGTTATGTACTCGACCGACAACGGCCCGGAGAATGATACCTGGCCGGACGGCGCCACGACTCCGTTCCGCGGGCAAAAAGACTCCAACTGGGAAGGCGGCTGGCGCGTCCCGTGCTTCATCAAGTGGCCCGGTACGATCAAGCCCGGATCGGTCTACAACGGCATCGTCTCGCACATCGATATGTTCCCGACGCTGCTTGCCGCTGCCGGCAATCCGGACATAACCGAGCAGTTGCTTAAGGGTACGACGATCAACGGACAAAAGTACAACGTCCATCTCGACGGGTACAACCAGATACCGTATTTTAGTGGACAAGTTAAGGAAAGCCCGCGGAACGCGATCGTGTACTTCAGCGATGACGGCGACGTGATCGCGGTGCGCGTCGGCGATTGGAAGTTCAACTTGTCGGTGCAACGGGCAAACCAGATGCAGCAGTGGGCCGAGCCGTTCATTAAGCTACGTTTGCCGCATATCATGAGCATGCGCCGCGATCCGTTCGAACGAGCCGACTTTAATTCCAACACCTACTTTGATTGGATGGTCGACCACGTGCCGCAACTATACATGATGCAGGCGGTCATCGCGGGACAGATCGAGGACTTCAAGAAGTTCCCGCCGCGACAACACCCCGCTTCGTTCAACCTGGACTCCGTGATGGAACAGGTCAAGACACCACACGGCTAGCATGATCAGTGCACTCATGCACGACGAAGTGAGTGCCTTCTACGAGATGCATCCGTACCCGCCGGCGGTAGACGACCTGGTCGCCTACCGCCGGCTTTGGGATGACGCGCGCCGGCGCGTCGACGCGCATCTCTTTTGGCACAACGAGCCGTACCGCGACAACCGCAGCATCCTCGTTGCCGGGTGCGGTACGGTGCAAGCCGCGCACTACGCCGTACGTTGGCCCAATGCGCGCGTCGTCGGCATCGACGTCAGCGCCATCAGCGTGGAGTTCACCCAAACGCTCAAGCGCGACCACGCGCTGCAAAATCTCGAGGTCTATCAACTTCCCGTCGAGCGTGCCACTGAACTCGGGCAAACCTTCGACCACGTCGTCTGCACCGGCGTGCTGCACCACCTTGCCGATCCCGATGCCGGCCTGCGCGCCTTGCACGACGTTCTGGCACCAAGCGGTGCGCTGCATCTGATGGTCTACGCGCCGTACGGTCGCGCCGGCGTGTACATGCTCCAAGAGTATTGCCGGCGGCTGGGAATCGCTCCAAGTGATGCAGCGATTCACGAGCTCGCTGCGGCTCTGCGCGCCCTCCCGCCGGATCATCCGCTCGTGCCGCTGCTGCGGAACTCACCCGATTTTACCGACACCGGCGCGATGGCCGATGCGCTGCTGCATCCACGGGATCGTGCCTACTCGGTTCCGCAACTCTACGAATTTCTCGCCGGCGCGGATCTGGAGTTTGGACGGTGGATACGGCAGGCACCGTATCTCCCGCGCTGCGGCGCCGTCGCCACCACGCCACACGCCGCGAAGATAGCGGCGCTAGCGCCGCGCGAGCAACACGCCGCGATCGAACTCTTTCGCGGCACGATGGTGCGCCACAGCGCCGTCGCGTACCGAAGCGATCGGTCAACACAAGCCCGCGTCAACTTTGAGGGGACGGAATGGCGCAACTACGTCCCGATTCGGGTGCGGGAGGCGATCGCGGTACGCGAGCGGCTCCCGGCCGGGGCGAGTGCTGTGTTGATCAACCGCAATCACCGCTACACCGATCTCTATCTGCCCATCGACGCGCTGCAAGAGGCGTGGCTGAACGGCATCGACGCGCAGCGCACGATCGCTGCGATCGTCGGCGAGCAGCGCGACGCCGATCGCGCCCGGGACTTCTTCGAAACGCTCTGGCGCTGGGACCAGATCGTGCTCGACAGCTCGCAGGCTCAAGGAGCGGGCTGACCGACGCGAAAGCGTGGCTCATGAGCGCAACAACAACCCCAGCCGCCGGCGTGCGCGACCGCGTCTCGGCGCAAGAGTGGGAACAGCGGGTCGCCCTTGCCGCAGCTTACCGGCTGGTCGCATATTTCCACTGGGACGACCTGATCTTCACCCACCTCTCGGCGCGCGTGCCCGGACCCGAGCATCACTTTCTGATCAATCCCTACGGCATGATGTTCGATGAGATCACCGCCTCGAGTCTGGTCAAGGTCGACCTCGCCGGCAAGAAAGTGATGGAATCGCCCTACGAGATCAATCCAGCCGGTTTCACCATTCATAGTGCGATTCACGAAGCGCGCGACGACGCCAAGGCCATTTTTCACGTGCACAGTTTGAACGGCATCGCGGTCTCCGCGCAAGAGCACGGGGTACTGCCGATTTCCCAGCAGTCGACCTTTGTGCTCTCGTCGCTCGCCTATCACGACTACGAGGGCGTCGCGCTGCGGGATGACGAGAAACCGCGACTAGTCGCGGACCTCGGCGACAAAGGCTTTTTGATGTTGCGCAACCACGGCTTGCTCACCGTCGCAGAGAACATCGCCGAAGCGTTTCTCGCGCTCTACATCTTTGAAAGCACCTGCGCGATCCAAGTGCGCGCGCAGGGCATGGGCGACAATTTGATCCGGGTTGATCCGCGAATCATCGCCGGCGCACAAGCGAATTCCAAGGCCGTCACCCGCGGCGCCGGCGGCACCCTCGCGTGGCCCGGCCTTATTCGTAAACTCGATCGGATCGATCCCTCGTACGCACAGTAGTAAAGGAGGCTCCATGAACTACGATCGTCGCTCATTTCTCTTGCAGACGGGCGCGGGTCTCGCGCTCGCCGCAGCCGCTCCCGCAACCGCCGCCGCGGCCGCGGGAACGCCGCTCGATGCAAACGCTGCACTTTCGGAACTGATGGCGGGAAACGCACGCTTCGTTGCCGACAAAGCGGTGTGTCCGCCGCTTACCGCGCGCCGTCTCGAACTTGCCGAGGGGCAGAGCCCCTTCGCGATCATCGTCAGCTGTTCGGATTCGCGCGTTCCCGTCGAAACCGTCTTCGACCAGATTCCCGGCAATATTTTCGGCATACGGATCGCCGGAAATTTTATGGATCGCGGCGGGATCGGTTCGATCGAGTACGCGATCGCCGTTTTGAAAGCACCGCTCATTCTCGTTCTCGGCCATAGTGAGTGCGGCGCCGTCAAGGCGGCGCTCGCGTACGTCAAAAACCCCTCGGCGACACAGCCCGGTGACATTCAGTACCTTGTCGAGAGCATCGCACCCGGCATCAAAAACGCAACGAGTTCGTTGCACAACGCAATCGCGGCAAACGTGCACGTCGAGATGCGTCGCGTTCAAACAATGTCATCCATCGTGAGCGATGCCGTCGCCGCCGGCAAGTTAAAAGTCTCGGGCGGCATATACGATCTTCATTCCGGGCGCGTCACCGTCGCCTAATCCGGCAAACGCTCTCCAATCCGCTCCACCCGCGAGGCGGCGATTCGCGCCTCGCCGAAGACCTCAAAACTTCTCGAAACTTACGGAGTTAAGAGCAATGGCAATTCGTGCATCCTTCGGGCTGGCTGCCGCTGCGTTCCTCATGCTTACCGCCTGCGGCGGAGGCGGCGGCTCCTCGAACTCGATCCCCGCGGCGGGCATGCCAGGTACGCTGACAAACCCGGCCACTGCCACGACGCAGTCGTACGCCTATCCCAATAGTGCGCCGGCCGGCGTGCGCATCTACGTCCACCTCCCGCTGCGCAACAGCGCCGAGTTGGACCAATTGATCTCGCAACAAAGCACCAAGGACTCCCCGCAATATCATCAGTTTCTGACGCCGGCGCAATTTCGCGCGCAATACGGACCGACGGCAAGCAGCCTTGCGACGGTTGCCGGCGCGCTCACCGCACAAGGCTTCAAAACCGCAATCACCTCCCAAGGCATTGTTGCCGATGCGCCGCAAGCGACGGTCGAACGAGTGTTCAACGTCCACCTCACGAACCGGACGGCCGCGCTTTCTCGCGGGACCGCGGTGACGCTGCTCCAAGCCGATAAGGCGCCAACGATTCCCGCCGCGCTTGCGAGCGTGGGCGCGCAAGTCGCCGCCTTCGCTCCGCTCCCCGCGGCACGGCCGAGCTTCGCGAAGGTCAGCACCGCGTCGTTTGCGGACAACCGCTACAGCAACGCCGGGCCGTATTGGTTCGACGACCTCAAACAGGCATATCAGTACCCGTCCTACGCGACGGCGAAAGGCAGCGGACGCACGATCGGCATCGTCGCCGCGTGTGATTACCTCGACAGCGACGTATCGCTCTACTTCGGCCACGAGAACCTCACCCCGCCGAACGTCGTACGCCGCGCGGTTGACGGCGGAAGCCCGCCGTTCGACATCAATAACGGCGATTGCGACGAGGTTTCCCTCGACGTGCAGCAATCCGGCGGCTCGGCGCCCGGCGCAACGATCATGGTCTACGAAGCGCCGGACGCTTCCATCGTGCCGTCGTTCCTGGATATGGACACGGCAATCGTCGAGGATAACAAAGCCGACGTGGTCAGCACGTCGTTCGGCCTATGTGAGCTCTACTTCACGGCCGCGTACAACGGCGGCGAAGACTTCACGTACCTGCTCAGCACGTTCCACGACCTGTATCGACAGGGCAACGCGCAGGGCATCACGTTCGTGCAATCTTCCGGCGACAACGGCGCGCTGAACTGCACCGACGTAACCGGCGCGGTCGCAACCCTTGGCGTCAATTGGGCATCCGATGACACCGACGTCACCGGTGTCGGCGGCACGAACCTCGTGACGAGCTTCAACAGCGGCTCGTTGCGCTCGGCTTATGTCTCCGAAAATGCCTACGACGATCTCTTCTCCCCGAGCTCGGGTGAACCGGCCGGCGAGGTTTGGGGATCGGGCGGCGGCAAGAGCCTCTACTTCCAAAAACCGCTCTATCAATATCTGGTCAATACCGGCGCGTCGACGCGAACGGTCCCCGACGTTTCCATGCACATGGGAGGCTGTCCGTATGGTTCGGTTCAGCCGTGCGGAGCCGATCGCAGTTCCGACGTCACCGCGCTCGGCGGCGAGTTCTATCTCCTCATCGGAACGAGTGCGTCGTCACCGGAGTTTGCCGGTCTGCAGGCGGTGCAGGACCAGCTCCTCGGGAGCCGCACCGGAAACGTCAACTACCTCCTCTACGCGCTCGCAGCGCTCGGCTCGGTCGGAAATGGGCCGATCTTCCACAACAACATCCCGGGTAACGACGGATATTATCCGTCACATGCCGGATACAACTACGTTGTGGGCAACGGAACGCCGCGCGGCGCTCAATACGCGTTCGATCCGTTTGGACCAGAAGCGGGGAACCCGCAAACCCCGAGTAACCCCTAGGGGATTCTGCGCGGGCGCTGTCCTCGGACAGCGCCCGCTTTCTTGGCCGTCCTGGATTCGGACTGTCGCATTTCTGGGCGTTTGCTACCATTGCGCGCATGAAGCCCGAACCCGCTGCTGCGCAAGCGTACCTCTATGGCTTTCCGCTGCTCCTGATGGATGCAGCGGCTCGGCGGGGGACGGGGAGTGAGGGGGCGATCTTCAATCGTTTTGCCCACTGCTTCGATCTTGCGGAAACCTCGTTGCGCGGCATCGTGCTCCCCAACCGAGATCTGGCGTGCTCCGTCGCCTGGCTCGACTTGCGCCCGGCACCGGTAATACTCACGTCGCTTCCCACGGATAGCTACTACGTGATGACGTTGATCGATGCGTGGAGCAATGTCTTTGCGACCCTTGGAACGCGCGCGTCGGGCAACGCCGAACATCGTTTCGCAATCGTCGGCCCAAATTGGACCGGATCGATCCCATCGAATTGTACGCGCGTTAACGCGCCGACGAATCTTGTTTGTTTGGTCGTGCAAACGTCGATTGAGGAGCTATCCCCAGCGCTCGATCTGGCCACACTTGATCAGCGCTACCGGCTCGAGCCAACCGGGAGTGAAACGCCGCGCCGCGAGCCGGCGCCGGTCCTAAGCGACGTTGACGCGCTGAGCGCGGAGGAGGCGTTCTCCCGAATCCGCGACCTGATGATCGACAATCCAGCCACTCGCGCTGACGGATCCGCCGTTGAAGCATTGGACGCATTGCGCGGTCACGAGGCGCGCGAAGCCACCGCGAATGCCGTCGCACACGCGCGCAGACAAATCGATGACGTCGCCGATACGCAGCAGGACGGATGGGCGATTAATGCAGATCCCGGGAATTACGGGACCGACTATTTGCTGCGAGCGCGCGGCGCTCGCTATAATTTTCTTGCAAGCGCAGTGCATGACGTTCTCTGCGCCCAAGCGCGGTTTGATACGGGTCACCTCCGGCTCACCGGACGCAACAACTACCTGCTGCACTTCGATCCCTGGGACGAACCGCCGGCGCGCGCGTTCTGGTCGCTGTGCGCCTTCGACGATGAGCACCGCTTTACGGTGGATGCCTCGGCGCCGGCGACGATCGACAGCCGCGAACCGCTCGCGCGGCGATCGAATCGATCGCTCGATCTCCATCTGGCATACGGCGAACCAATCGGCGATTGCGTACAGAATTGGCTCGGCTGCCCAAAATCCGAGTTTACGCTGGCGCTACGTCTCTACTGGCCCCGGCCCTCGGCCTTGAGCGGGGTTTGGATGCCGCCGAACATTGCCGCGCTATCGCGCTAAGAATTTCATAAACGCGGCACGCGCTTCGTCGGATTGGAGCGCCGTCGCGAACGTCGTGAGCTCTTCGCTCATCGCGCGGTCGACGAGATCTGCAAATCGCGCCTTGAGCAACCGTTTGGTGTTCGCAAGCGCCTTCGGTGGAAGTTCGGCCAGCGCTCCGCACATCATCGCGACCGCGCCGTCGACATCGACGTCGTCCGTCACCCGGTTCACCAGGCCCATCTCTTTGGCTTCGTCCGCACCGAACTGCTCGCCGGAGAGCATCAACCAGGATGCCCGTGTCCTTCCCGCAATCAACGGAAAGAGGACGCTCGAGGCGGCCTCCGGGACGAGGCCGAGGCGCACAAACGGCAACGCGAAGCGCGCCGATCGCCCAGCCACGACCGCGTCGCAGTGCATGAGCAACGTAGTGCCGATTCCGATAGCGGGACCTTTGACACCCGCTAGCAACGGTTTCGCAAACGCAACCAACGCGCGCAGAAGCTTGATGACCGGCAACTCACCGTCAGTCGCCGCGCCTCCGGCAGCCAAAAAATCTCCGAGATCATTTCCTGCGGTGAACACGTCGCTGCCGAAGATCCCGACCGCGCGCACGGCATCATCGCGCGCCGCGTCGTCGAGCGCGTCGACGAGCGCCTGGTACATCGCGACCGTGATCGCGTTCTTCTTCTCGGGCCGATTGAACCGGATCGACGCTACGGCGCCGTCTTTGCTGTAAATAATCTGTTCGCTCATCATCTCAAACCGGGAGTGGAAGTAGCTTGGTCTTGGAGCGCGCGATCACTGCGTCCGGAACGAAAAAGTCCGGCATCAGCGGCGAGTTCGGGTCGTAGGCATACGCAGAGAAATCAGCGATGCCCTGCGCAACCAGCACCTCTTCGTCGATGAAGAAGTTTCCCGTGCATTCTCTGGAGGGCCGGTGCAAAATGGCAATCGCCGCGTCGCCCATGATCTCGGGCTTACGCGACACGCGCGCCATCGAATCGCCGCCGAGCAGGTTGCGAACCGCGGCAGTGTCGATGGTCGTAAGCGGCCATAACGAGTTCACGGCGATGCCTTGGCCGGCCAGTTCCGCCGACATGCCGAGCGTACACATCGACATCCCGAACTTCGCCATGGTGTAGGCGACGTGGTTCTTGAACCAGCGCGCTTGCATATCCAACGGCGGAGCAAGGTTGAGGATATGCGGATTCTCGGCTTTGGCGAGATGCGGAATCGCCGTTTTGGAGCACACGAACGTTCCGCGTGCGTTGATTTGGTTCATCAAGTCGTAGCGCTTCATGTCGGTCTGCACCGTCGGCGTGATGGAAATGGCGCTTGCATTGTTGATGCAGACGTCGATCCCGCCGAACCGGGCAACGGTTTTTGCGACCGCCTCCTGCACTTGCTCCTCGAAGCGAATGTCACATTGCAACGGCAAGGCTGCCCCACCCGCCGCCTCGATCTCTTGGGCTGCGGTATAAATCGTCCCGGGAAGCTTGGGGTTGGGCTCAACGGTCTTCGCTGCGATCGCAACGTTCGCGCCCTCGCGCGCGGCACGCAACGCGATGGCTAAGCCGATTCCGCGGCTCGCTCCGGTAATGAATAAGGTTTTCCCCTTAAGCGAAAAGGTCTTCACCAACACTCCCCAAAGGCTGCATGCAACATGGCCCAGGCCGAGATGACGGTTTCCACGCCCATCGGCGCAGTACTGCATATAGGGGTACAGCAGGGCCGTATCGTCGCCTGCGCGTTTCGGCCACGCGCTCGCGCCGACGCGTCGAAGCCGCGCGATCCGCTTCTTGCCGAGGCGCGCAATCAGATCGACGCATATTTTCGCAAAAAGCTGCGTCGTTTCGACTTACCGCTATTGCTGGAGGGCACGGCCTTTCAACGTGATGTCTGGGAGCTCGTCGCGAGTCTAGAGGTCGGCGAATTAATTTCATACGGGGATGTGGCGCGAGCCATTGGAGCGCCGCTTGCGCACCGCGGGGTTGCCGCGGCAATGCGACGCACGCCTTACGATCTGCTGATCCCCGCGCACCGCGTGATCGGCGCCGACGGCACCGTCAAAGGTGCGGGGCCGAACTCGCTTCGCCGCCGCCTCCTCGCCTTCGAAGGAATCGTGTTGCGCTAACGTCACCTCGTCATCCCGAGCGTAGCGCAGCGTAGTCGAGGGATGACAAAGGCTGAGGCTATTACAGCCTTGTTCTCCACTCGAGAATGGGGCCGAAGCCAACGTTACGATCGGCGGCCTCTCCCGTCAATGGATACATCGCCGTAAAGTTTAGCGTGCGCAATCCAAAGAGCCACTGCGAACGGTTGCGTATGTAACCGAACTCGAGCGACGCGTCGACTTCGGAGGCGCGCTCCGGTTTGATCGTATCCGGCGAACCATCCAAGTACACGTAGACGTCGGATCCCGTCAAATACGGTGCCGTTCCGACGAACGCTTCGAGGAAACGTGATTGCCCGAATGCGTGATGAAAGCGCAGGGTGTAGCGCGCACCGGCGAGCCGCGACGAAACTTCCTGCGCCTGCGCGGGCAAAGGCGTGCGTTGATTGTAGACCGTTTCACCCAGGCCAAGCCATATTTGCCCGCGCCGATCGATAGCATACTCGGCATCCCCATTGAAGATGCCCAGCGCAGGCGTCGCTTGCCCGTACGCCGCCGACGGGCGCGTGCCCGGAATGCTCACGACGGGAATGCCTTCGAGGTGCACCGCGAAACGCGATCCGCCCACGTGCACTTCCAGGAGCGGTCCCGCACCGACGCCATATTGACTCCCGGCAACGTCGCGGTGCACGCCGACGAGCGCGAGTCCTTGAATGCCGACATACGAATACGGTGACGTCGCAGCGGTCGTAAAAAATACGGCAAGCGCCGCGAGAACGCGGCGCTTAAACTTTGGCGGCATCGACCAGCACCACGCCGCGTTCTCCGGAATCGCGCAACGCTTTCGCCGCCGCGAGCGCCGCTCCGATCGGTTGCGACGGATCGAGCGCTTGGCTCACGGTAAAACCGGTTCGCGCCTTGGCCTGCTGGTCGATCGGGTCGCGCAGGCTCTGCGGAAGCATTGGGTACTTGTCGATGAGGCCGAGCACGGGCCCGGCTTTGCTCTCAAAGGTCGCGGGGTCAAGCACGACCACGATCAGCTCGTGCTGCTTTCCACCCTCAGCGTGCGAAAAGATCTGGAACTGTAAGCCCATCGCCTGCGCGCGCCGGTGCGCCGTGTCGACGGCAGAACCGCTCGCCGCCACGCTGTAGCCCTGGGGTGGATTGGCGCTGACGTCGTGGAGCCAGCTCTCGAGCGCTTCGAGTGTCGCGCTCGACTGCGCAATAACCTCGCGGCCGGAAACGGCTACGTTCGAACCCGCCCCGCGCCAGTCACGTGTGGTCAGCACCGTGCTCCCCGCATATAAAGGAAAGTCGAGTGGATTGCTCGCCGCGGCGGTCGGCGAGGAGGACGTGGATTGAGCAGACTGCTGCGAGCAGCCGGCAACCAGCAGCATGAGCGCCGCCGCACCAAGGGCTCGTTTCATGCGCGTCGCTTCGAGGAGAAGCTGCCCGAGCCCCGTATCCGGGGGATGTTATGAATTTCGAAGAGTTTTGGCCGCGCTATCTGCAGGCTCACAGCGATTCGCGCACGCGCGCCCTCCATGTCGCCGGAACGATCGCCGCAACGACGATCGTCCTGGGAGCGATCGCGCTGCGCAAACCGTGGCTCGCGGGCGTGGGCCTCGTGGCCGGGTACGGTCCCGCGTGGTTCTCGCACGCGTTCATCGAGCACAACAAGCCCGAGACGTTCCGGGCGCCCTTCGCCTCGCTACGCGGTGACTATTTGATGGCATGGCATGTCTTGCGCGGATCGATCGACCAGGAGATTGCGCGCACGCAGGGAGCGACGGCATGAAGCGCTGTTTCCTGATGCTTCTCGCGGTGATGCTTGTCGCGGCGCCGGCCTCCGCATTCAGCCCCCATTCTCCGGTCTTTATCGAGAGCGATGCGACGTCGGGCATCACGGTCGCCGCCGGCGAAGACTTCTTCATCGCGCTTGCCTCAAACGCGTCGACCGGGTATAGCTGGGGGCAGACGCTGCCCGGCGGCGATCTGATCGTCGCGTACGAAGGCAACGTACGCCAGCCCGCCGCGCAAGCCGTGCCGGGCGCACCCGGCCAGCAAATCTTCATCTATCATGCCAACCGGACGGGAACCGCAACCATCGTGCTCACCTACAGCCGCGCATTCGAACCCGACGCGCCGCCCGCGAAGACGCTGACCTACACCGTCACCGTTCAATAACGCCGTGGACGATCGTCTGTCGTACGGCTCGTACCTCAAGGTCAACGAGCTGCTCGACCTGCAAGCCCCGCTCTCTCGCCCCGAGCATCACGACGAGATGCTCTTTATCATTATCCATCAGGTCTACGAACTGTGGTTCAAGCAACTGAAGCACGAACTGGAAGCCACGATCGAAGCGCTGGACCGCGATGAACTCCTTCGCGTCTCCAAATACTTCCGGCGGGTACACACGATTCAGCGTCTGCTCGAATCGCAAGTCGACGTGCTCGAAACGATGACGCCGCAAGAGTTCAATGCCTTTCGCGATAATCTCAATCCGGCCAGCGGATTCCAATCGATCCAATTTCGTGAGATCGAGTTTCTCTGCGGCGTGCGCCGGACCGAGACGCTCGCGCACATTGTGATGGACGACGCCCAGCGGGCACGGCTCCACGCGCTTCTAGAATCGCCGTCGCTCTACGATCACGTCAAAGCGTTGCTCGCGCGGCGCGGCTTCGCAAGCGAGGCCGGCGCTCCGCTCATCGAGAGCCTCCGGATAATCTACACGAACGCCGAAGCGAACTACGACCTGTATCTGCTGCTCGAGGATTTGATCGAATTCGACGAGCGCTTTCTGCTTTGGCGCGGGCGTCACGTGCGGATGGTCGAGCGCATGATCGGTCAGCGAACCGGCACGGGCGGTTCGTCGGGCGCGCAATATCTGCAAGGCACGCTCGTCCATCGCTTCTTTCCCGAGCTGTGGGACGTGCGCAGTTATCTCGGCAAAGGTTCCTACGCATGAGCGTGACGACGACGCAGCCCCAGCATCGCGACCAGTTTCCGATACTGGCAAACTCCGCGTATCTAGTGAGCCACTCGATGGGCGCAGCACCGCTCGGCGCGAAAGCCGCACTCGACGCCTACTGGGACGAGTGGGCGGCAAGCGGACCGGAAGCATGGGAATTGTGGCTGCCGCGAATCGGTGCGATCGCCGACGGCATCGGCGCGCTGATCGGTGCGCCGGCCGGCAGCGTCTTCCTCGGGCCGAATGTGTCGGTGTTGCAAGCAGCGCTTGCAAGCAGCCTCGACTTCAACGACGCGCGCAACGAGGTGGTCTACGAAGCGCTGCAATTTCCGTCGCTCACCTACGTGTGGCGCGCCTGGGAGCGCTACGGCGCCCGCGTCCGCGTCGTCGATTCACCCGACGGGCGCACGATCCCGACGCAGCACATCATCGGCGCGATCACGGAACGTACGGCGATCGCGGTGCTCTCCCACGCGTACTATGTCTCCGGGGCGATCGCTGACGTGCGCGCTATTCAAGCTCATTGTCGCAAAGTCGGAGCGTTGCTCTGCGTCGATGCGTATCAAACCACCGGCGTCTATCCCTATGACGTCACCGCATGGGACCTCGACATCGTCACCGGCGGCTCGCACAAGTGGCTGCTCGGTGGCCCCGGCTGCGGCTGGATCTACGTCAAGCCCGAATTACGCCAACACCTCAATCCAGCGGTGACCGGCTGGATGGCGCACGCGCGTCCGTTCAATTTTGAAGCAGCGCCAATTCACTACGCCGATTCGATGTATCGATTTGGTCACGGAACGCCGACGATTCCCGGCTACGTCGTCGCACAGGCAGGTCATCAGCTGATCGCGCAGATCGGCATCACGCGCATTCGCGAACACAACGTGCGCCTCACGACGAAGATCGCGCACATGGCGCTCGAACGCGGCCTGCGCGTCAACACGCCGCTCGAACCGGAGCAGCGCACGGGATGGATCGGGATCGACTTCGAAGGGTCGGATCGCGCGTATCGCGAGCTGATCGCGCGACGCGTCTTCATCGATCACCGGCCCGGCTGCGGGCTGCGCGTGAGCCCACACTTTTACACGAGCGACGACGAAATCGAACGCTTCTTCCGCGAGCTGGATGCCATTCGAAAATGACCGACGCGCAATCCATGATCGTCGATCACACCAAGATAGGCGCCGCACTGCGGCGCCTATCGCTGCCTCTTGCCGTGCAGATGCTTGGAGATCAACTGCTCGGCACCGTCGACACGATCGCAATCGGCTATATCAGCGTCGGGGCCCTGGCCGGCGTCACCGCTGCGACCACGGTCTTCTTCACGCTGATCATGCTGCTCGCCGGCTTATGGAGCGGCCTGGGCATCATCGCCGCCCAGCGGATCGGCGCACACGACGTGGATGGGTTCGCGCGCACCGTCCGTGCCGGGTTTGTCGTGCCCGCGGTCGCCGCCATCGTCATGACGCTCGCAAGTTTCCTGGGTGCGCAGCCACTGCTCCACGCCATGCTCGGCAATCTGGCCAGCGTCCACGCGAGCGCGACCTACCTTATCCTGCGCTGCGCTTCACTCATTCCGATCAACGTTTCAGCGACGCTAATCGTCGGGCTCGGTTCGGCCGGCAATCGCAAGCTCGGTGTGTATTTGCTCGGCGTCATCAATTTGATCCACATCCCGCTGCTCGCCGTCCTCGCGCTCGGATGGCTGACGCACCGTCCCTTCGGGATCACCGGTGCGGGCATCTCGACGCTCGCCTCCGAAACGATCGCCGCCGTCTTCGCACTGATCTACGTTGCGCGCAAACCGGTCTATCGAATCTTTGCCCAACGTGGCGTCGATCTCGCGCTCGCGCTGCGTTGCGCGTGGCTCGGCCTGCCCGAAAGCGTCTTCGGCTTCGCAATCGTCGCTCCTGACGTCGCGATCGTCGCGATGCTCGCGCCGCTCGGTTCGACGCTCGTCGCGGCATTCCGCGCGCTCAACGTCGTCTCGGATCTCACTTTCGTCGTGCCGAGCCCCCTGCAGAGTGCAACGCAAACGGTCATTGGCCAGCGGATCGGCGCGCGCGATCCACAAGGCGCGCAAGAATTTCTGCGTCGAGCGCTGCGCACGACGCTCGTGGTAACGACGATTGCGGGCGCACTGGTCGCCCTTGCGGCGTGGCCGCTCGCCTTTCTCTTCACGATGAACGCAACGGTTGCGTCGGTCGCGGCGCTGCCGCTCGCACTGCACATGGTCACGATGCCGATCAAGGGATGGGCGATGGTCGCGCTCGCGCCGATTCGCGCGGCGGGCGACACGCAGTTCTCGATGGCCGTCGGCTTGGCATGCGGCGTCTTGGTGTTACCGATTGCGTGGTTTTGTATCGAGAGGGCGCACATCGGGCTCTTCGCCGTACCGGTTGCGTGGATTATCGCGTGGAGCGTTCGCGCTGCCCTCACCGCGATTAAGTTGCATTACGCCGCAGGCGCTTGGGCAACGTCCTCGATCGAACCGCGTCCGTAACCGCCGTATGCGGCAATCAATACGACCAGCAAGTGCAGCGCGACATCCCAGCCGTAAATCGGAGCGACACCGAAGAGCGTGTTCGTAATCGGGATCATCCCCAGGATCACGATGAGCAGGTAGATCCAAGCTACGCTGCGGCAATACAGCAGCGACGACTTGAAGCGTAAGCTCGCGACTACGCCCCAAATGCCGAAGAGCAGATGCAAGACGTCGTGCGCCACGTTGACCGGAAAAACCCAAAAGAGCATGCGGTACGCGATGTCGAGCGTGACGACCGGCGCGTCGAGCGTTGCGTCCGGCGCGATCCACGGCAAGAGTCCCGCCACACCGGCAACGAGAAAGAGCAGGCCGAGAACGCGAGCAATGAGCGGCGCCTTCATGGCGCGTCCTTATCTTCGGATGTAAGGACGCCCTGCAACTCGGCATGGATTCGCCCGTTCGTCGCAAGGATGCTGCGCGCGTCGACCTGGGCCGGGCCGCCGTCGACACGCGTGACCGTTCCGCCGGCCTCGCGCACCAAGAGCATCCCCGCCGCAACGTCCCACGCGTGCAGATCGAATTCCCAAAAGCCGTCGAATCGTCCGCACGCGACAAAGGCGAGATCCAGAGCCGCCGAGCCGTCGCGCCGCACGGCCTGCGCACTCCCCGACGCGCGCGCAAAGTACGGCGCGTTGCGTCCGAAATCGGCCGGGTGAAAGCCGGTACACACCATCGCGTCGCCGACGCGATTGATGACCGAGACGTGGATCGCGTCATCGTCCAAGCGCGCACCCGCGCCGCGCTCCGCGGCAAAGCATTCGTTCAGCGCGGGCGCATACACGACGCCGGCGATCAATTCGCCCGCGCGTTCGTAAGCGATCGAAACGCAGTACAGCGGATAGCCGTGCGCGTAGTTGGTCGTTCCGTCGAGCGGATCGATGATCCAGCGCTCGTCGGTCGTGCCCGGTGCGCTGCCGCTTTCTTCGGCCAGAATTGCCGCGTTCGGAAAGTCGGCCCGAAGACGCGCAATGACCGCACGCTCGCCGGCGCGGTCGGCCACGGTCACGATATCTGCCCGGCGGCCCTTCTCCTGAATTTCAAGCGGCCGATGCGCGTGCTCGAGGAGCACCGCCGCGCCTTCGCGCGCTGCGGATAAGGCGGTCGTTAACGGATCGGGAGCGCGCACGATGGAATGAGACCTCGCATGTGGTTTAGCCTACGGATTATCATCCTTGCTCTCTGGGTTGGCGCGATGGTAGGGTTTGCCTTCGTATTCGCGCCGATCGCGTTCGCCCAGATCGGGGCGACGCCGGCCTTCGCATCGATGATTGCGGCCTGCGTGCAGGCGATCGTGCGTATCGGTGGTTGGATCGCCGTCGGCGCGGCGGCCATCACGGTCTTCGCGCGGCTGGAGTCTCGCCGCGTCGCGGCGATCATCGTGGGATTGCTCGCGCTCGCCATTGCGTGCGGCGCGTATGAGACGTCGGTCATCGTCCCGCAGATGCAACAAACGCCGCTTCTTACCCCGGCCTATGAAGCCTTGCATCGGGAGAGCAGCAGCGTCTACGGCGTCGCGTTACTTGCCGCGCTCATCGCACTGGGCGTGAGCTCGCGACGAAATGCGCGGCACTAGGGGTTAGTTGAAGAGCGTGTAGATCGCGTTGTCCGAGTAGGTGGTGGCGGGAGTTTCCGCGGGAACGGTGATCGTGAGCGTGACGCAATAGGTCGTCATGCTGGTTCCACTCCCAAGCAGCGACCAACTTTTACCGTCGTCGGGATAAACGACGTACGGTGTCGAGGTGGGTTTCGGCGTTGCCGAGCTGATGTACGTGTTGTTGGCCACGTCCTTGCCGGGGAATGTTGACCCGCCGCTCGACGCCGTCATCTCGCTTGCGAGCCCCTCCTCGAGCGACCAAGTCGTATTCATGTCGACGATGACGTAGAATGCGCACGGGTATTGCGTGGTGGTCCCGGCGGTCGCGTTAAGCGTCACGCTGTTGGCCGGGGTACCCAGCGGCTCCTGAGTATACAGGATCGTCGCCTTAGGATTGGGCGTCACTTCTGCTTGCATGAGCACTGAATGCTGCACTTGCGCCTGTGCAACGAGGGTCGACGAGCCCTGTTCGAAGTGCAGACCTTCGGCCTGGAAGCCACGAGCGAGGGACGGCGTAACGCGGTGACGTGAAAGCGACGAGACCACAGCGGGCGCAGCGTTGCCGGCCGGCGCCTGATGCGGAACGTAACCAAGCGGGTTGGGAGATACAACCACGATGATCAGCATGCCGATTTGCTGCTGCTGGCTGGCGATGGTCGCCTTCACCGGCTGCGTCAGCACGAGCGCTAGAATTCCGATCGCGAGGGCGGCGAGCAAAAGTTGAGCGCGTTTCATTCTCCAACCACCGTATAGACGATCCAAATGTAGTAATTGCCGCCGGTGGCTGTCCCCGGGACCTTGAACTGGTAGTCGTAGTAGAAATCGTTGTTCGGCGTCGTACTGTCCGCCATCCACATCGGATAGCTTCCGTACGAAATCGACGCTCCGGGCGGACCGGGAATGTCGATATTGCCGGAGACTAAACCGGTTGTCGCCGAGAACGGCAGCCCCGGCGTAAAGCCGGTGTTCGAGTCGGATGAAACTCCGCTGGGTAGATAGTAGAGAAACTGTCCTGGGTAAGTGCTACTATCGGTGTTGTTCGTGAGCACCGCGGCGGCCTCACCATACACCAGGAAGCCGGCGGAATCGTTGGTCGTGACCTGGAGATGCGCGGCGTACTTATACAAATAGGTGTCGCCGGAAATCGTTTTGCCGAAGTCGACTGTTCCACCCTTGAGTGAAGCGCCCGGGCCGGCTGTCGGGGCCGGCTGCGTGCCGAAGGTCGCGAGGACCGCACCGTAGCCGGCGTTGTAATTTGGAGTCAACGTGAAATTGATGATGGGGAGTTGATGCCACTTGACGTTCACGGTACCGGCCGTGGTTGCCGCGCCGGCGGGGGACAAGACCGCAATCAACGCCGTTGCGGCGAAGATCGCGCCTATGAATCCCAGTAGATACCGTTTCATCGCTAAGACCTACACGCTCCCTGTGCTCGTTTGGTTCGGACTAGTGGACGTCGAAATTGATCTCGCCGCCCGTTTCCGTTTTTCCGCCGTAGTCAATCGTGGCGATCGCCTGATATGTGCCGGGTTCGAGCGGTTTACCGGCGAGTTCGATCATTCGCACTCCACCGCGCTCGACGAGCATGTTGTCAGGCATCGGCACTTGATATAAGACCGTTCCACCCTTCTGCACCGTCACTTGACCGCGCAGATATTCGTGGGCGTTGCCGACGTTTTTGAAAACGACCCGGTAGACTTGACGACCGGGCGCCTTCGCACTCGTCATCTTGGTAATCGCGCCGTTGACTACCACCGTGTTCGGTATGGTGATGTAGAACTTCGACGCGACCCTGGCCGAAAACGCAACGCCCCCTTGGCGTCGCTCCGGCCTGGTCTGGAAGAACACGACGCCCGCGTATTCTCCCGAAAGCTTATCGTCAGACGGCACCGCGATCGTGAGCTGCACTTGCTGCGACGTCCCCGCGGGGATGTCGAATTCGCGCGGCCGGATCGATCCCCAGCGGAGCAACGAGTACTCGCTGGTTCCCAGCTTTTCGAACTCGTAGTTGCCGGTCTGCGAGACTGAGAAGTCCGATAGCGACGCCAGGATATGGACCGAGTTCGTCGTGGTGTTGGCGACCGTTACCGGCACGTTGTAGGTGGTTCCGAGCGGGATCGAGGCTTCGAATTTCCCCGGGGTTACCGTGATTCCGAGTCCGATGGTGTCCCCGGTTGCCGTCATTCCCACGAAAAGGACGAGGAGAGCGACGAGTACCGTCGTCAGGCGATTGAACTGCTGCATATCCCAACTCCCTTCGCCGCGGAGCGTTGTCCGGTCCCGCGACGAAGGGCGCTCTTCCTCTATCCTAGTTGCTGGTGATCGTGTAGGTTAGGGTCACTGTCTGGGCGCCGCTCTGCATTTGCGGTCCCATGTTGAGCTGGAGATCCTGGTTGAGGTCGGAACCCGTCGTGGCCTTGGTCAGTGCCAGGATGTTGGCGGCTGAGGCAGCCGGAACGAGGGTGCCGCTCGAGCACGCGGTCGTGCTGTTCATCGAGACGGCTGCCGCGCGAGCCGACGCAGTCCACGCCGTGTTGCCGGTCGTGTTCCACGCGCCATCGGTCAGGATGCACAGGAGCGAACCGTTCGTGGCCGTGTCGTAGGCCGACGGCACGCCGGCCGTGGCTTGGACGGTCACGTTCGCGCCGAGGCTGTCGTTCGTGACGATGTAGGCGTCGATCGCGTTCTTTTCGAGGCAGTTGGTGTAGTCGGTGCTATCGGCAACAACGTTGCCGAAGTTGACGGTGCCGGACGCGTAAGCGCCGTTACCGCCGCTGCCGTCTTCACCGGCCGCCGCCGTGGCAGTCGTGCCGTTGCAGCCGCTGACGAGGCTGCCGGCCGGGCTGCTTGCCCAATAGATATCGTTCGCAACCGGGGCTACGCCGCCGGTCTTCGAAGCGGTGGTTTGCGTGTACATAACGATTGTCGCCGTAATGGCGTAGTTCCATTCGACGTTGACGGTACCGTTCTGGGTGACGGCCAGAGCCGGAGCCGCGGTTGAGAGAAGAGCGCCCAGTGTGAGCAGCGCTGCGATGCGTTTAATGTTCATGTTCCTTTCACCGTATGCGCGAGAGTTGCCATCCATGGCGAGGATTAGTAGGTACATAGAACTTATCGGCAGCCTTAAGCCCCCGGTTAGTAGCTGTGCGTGCAGGGGGCGTTAAGAAATGCCTAGAGGTTCGGTAAAGAAGCGCGGGACGGCGATTTTCCAGCATTTGCCCCTATAAACGTCGCATAAAAAAAGAGGCGTCGCGCGTATTGCGACGCCTCTTTTTACGTGTAACCGAAAAAACTTTAGCTTAATTTCCAATCAAAGTGTAAAGAATTGTCACTTGGTGGCCCGAAATGTCGGCGCCGTTCTGAACCTCGAAGTTCTGTAGTACGTCGAAGTCCGTATTGGCCTTGTAGTTCCCGCAAGCTAGAGTGGTCGTCGCCACAGTCGGGCTAAAGTACGTGCCGACTCCGGTCCCGTAAACAAGGCCGGTCGTCGAATTCGTCTCGTCTTCCGAAGTCAGGAGCTCGGTGGTTGCGTTCGCCGAGGCCGAGACCTGCAGCTGCCACGTGTTCGCAACGGTGCCCGCCCCGACGGGGCAGGTAGCCGCGACGGTCGAGCCTTCGTATACGACCGTGGCACGGACCACGTCGGTGCCCGTGATCGTCGTGTTGGCTGCGAACTCGCCGAAGTTCACGGTTTCGCCCGAGAACGTGCATTGCGCGGGGTTGCAGACCACGTTCGGATGCGAGTTGCCGGGCCCCGGATTCGACGGATCGACGCTGATCGCCAAGCCCAGCGAGAAGGCCACCGAGACCTCATCCGAACCCGTCCACGCAAGCCCGGCCGTAACGCCGTCGATCGTCGAGGGCAGCAGGTAGCTGTCGCTCTCGGTGTTGGGTGTGTTCGCGACGAACTCCACCGCAATGTTAGTCCCCGTCGTGAACGCGGTGCACCCGGTCACCTGAATCTGACCCGGAGTGCTGCCCGGCGTCGGGTTAAACGTGTTGGCCACGCTGATGGCGCAGCCGGCAGGCATGCCGGTCGTGACAAAAGCGGCGCCATTGATCCTTCCGAGCACGACGTACTGCGTGACCGGAGCTCCGACCAGCGACCAATCGGTGCCGCTTGTCGCTAAGCCGTTGATATCGAACGCCGGCAACGCGATGTTGACCGTTGCGATATTCTGACCGCTCGAGCTCGTGTTGGTCACTTCGTAGATGAAACAGTTCGGAGATTTCGAGACCGCGGCAACGGTGTTGGTGGCCACGTTGCTGGCGGTCGAACAACTTGCATCGGTCGCCCCGGAGGCAACCGAATAGAATTTCGCGCTTGCCGTCTTGTTCGACGAAGTGACGGTCACCGTCTTGGGCGCCGACCAGCCGCCACCGTTTGCGCCGTGCGCGTACAAGTAGAACGTCTGCGTACCGGTCGTGGTGTTGGCCAAGGTGAAGTTGATCGTCATCGACCCGCCGGGCGCGACCGCATCCGCCTCCTGCGCCGGAGTGCACGCAGTACCGGCCGTGGTCTGATAACCCGTCGGATACGTTGGAGCATTCGGAGGCTGCGGCGGCTCGTCGGTGGAGCGACTGGTGTACGTGAAATTGCAGACACCGAAGTAGTACAGCATCACGTTTCCACCGGGAGCATACGTGTTTTCTCCCGTGGTCGTCCACGATGCGGATCCGGTCCCCACAAAAGAAGGCGCCGTCAACGCCCAGGCGTTGCTCGTTGCCTGCTCGAGAACGATCGAATCAACCGGATCGGGATTCGGATCGGCGGCAAAGGTCGTGTTCGCGAAGGTCAGCGAGTAGCTCGTTGTCGTTGCACCGGGTGAGACGGTTGACGGAGCGAACTGCGCGGCCATGAGGTTGCTGTTGAGCGAGAACGCTTGAAGCGAGAGGCTGTCGACACCCGCCGTGGTGGTCCCGCCTCCAACGACCGGTATTTCGGATGTGCCGTCAGCGGTGAGCGTCGTAAACGTGTACTCACTGGTTGACCAGCCCTGTATCTGGAGTTCTTGCGAGATGAATGCGGCTTGCGACGCGGGGACGTCAAGCCAAACTTGTCCCTGCCCGCCCGGATTGATGGCCACCGTCGTATTGCTGCCGTTGGTAGCAGCGTACGAGCTGCCGCCCGGGTTCAAGCAAATCGCATTGGTCGGCAGCGTGGTCTGGCATGCGTTGCCGCCGGTCGTCGCGAGCACGTAATACTTTCCACCGCCGTACGACGGCTCACTCGGATCGATCGTGATCGTCGAGGAGTCGATGTTCGTCGGGAACGTGATCACGATCTCGCCGAGGCCATAGCTACTGGCTGCGGAACAGCCTTGCGACGGCGCTTTGTTTCCGCTGCACGACGCCAAATTGATCGCTAGGATGTCTTCGCGACCTGCTGCGAGCGCGAACGGCGTACTGTTTTGGTAGTCGGCTTGTGCAAAGGGGCTGTAGTAAAAATGCGTGTCCGGAAACGGCGACGGCGCACTGGTCGCTTCGGCAACCGTCAGGCGCGACGTATTGCCCGGGAATGTGGCCGCGCCGATGTAATGCGCGTTGACCGTGCCGGAAAGCGACGCGCCTGAACTTCCATAGGTGACCGGCGACCACGCCGGGGAAGCCGCATTGGTGCTCGACCACGAAAGTCCATCTTCGGGAAGGATCGACGTCGTGGTGGCGCAGGGCACGAGGTAACACGGCCACGCCCCGGTGCCGCCCTCGCCGTAGAACGTCATGCCCGAGACGGTGATCGACTTGCCGGGGAGCAGCGTGACCTGGTTGGCCGGTGTAAACTTGAGCACGCAATAGTCGCGCGGACCGGCGGTGGCGGGGTTGGCGATGTCGCACCAGTCGGTAAGCGTCCAACTATTCCCGCTGGTATCCACGACGGTCTCCGAACATCCGCCTGCGCTGTTGTACGCGCCGGTACAAGCGCCCAGCGTGATACCTACTCCACCAATGGTCGTCCCGTTCGGAAGTTGCGCCGGCGGGGCGAAGGTCCCGTTGAGCGTCGTGCCCGGTCCCGTCGTGTATTCGATACCGCGAATCGGATCCGGGGCGTTTGGATAGTTGAAGTTGGCGGTGTTGGTGAAGACCATGCTCGCGGCAACGTTGTAATCGCCGCCGGCGCAGCAGCCGAATGTCATCGTGTTGCTGTCGACGCCGCCGATGACGAACTGCGTCTGTATGCTGTAGCCCATCAGTTGGAACGCTTGCGAGGCTTCAACGGTCTGCGTCGACGGACTGTACAGCTGCATCGTCCAGATGTTGTTGGGATACGTGCCGGGCGAGTTCAGGACTGGATTCGCACTCGAAAACTGGAAGGTGTCGGTTGCCGTGCAGGTCGGTGAATTATTGTTCGTTAGCGTACACGTGCCCGGAATCGTGTTGGTCGTCGCAACGTAGACGACTTGACCGTCCGGATCGGTCGCGGTCATGCGATACGTGCCGCCGACTTGGTTTGGAACGTCCGCGACGATGCCGCCCGTCGATTGATCGAGCGAGCTGTCCCAGGCGAAGAGCGTTGCGGTCGGGGTAGCGGGCGCCGCCGGTGAGGGCGCCGGCGCCGGTGTCCCGTACAACAGGAAACCGTACTGCTGGAAGCCGGTGAGTGAGACCTGAACCTGGCCAACGGTCTGGCCCGCCGTCTTGTCGTACACGACGACCGAATACGTCCCCGCTTGTAAGCCGTTGTTGAGGGACCACGTTAGCGAGAGCTGGCCACTCGGCGCAGCGATGCCGGGTGAGTTCGCCGGATTACAAAGCAGTGAGCTGACCGCTCCACTTGGCATCGGGCTCGGCGACCCCGGCGCGGGCGTTGAATTCGGCGTGACGTAGACGCAGTAGGTGTTGACCGACGTCGACATGACATACACGACATAGGTGTCGTTCGTCGAGACGTCCGGGAGATAGATGTACGCTGCCGAGCTCGTGTTGACATTGAACTGATATGACGCCGACGTGTGATACGGGTCCTGATAGACCCCGATCGAGAAGGATTGCCCCGCGTTGGCGTACACGATCGAGACGATGACTTGTTTCGTCACGTCGTAGACAAAGAACGCGTAGGTTCCTTGCGCGCTGAGCACGGTGGTGTGCGCGGTCGGCGCGTTGTATGCGTAGCCGTTCGTGCCGACGAGGGTCGCCGTCGTCGAATTCGGCAAGACCTGATAGTCTGCGTAGCTGTCCGTTGTGCTCCAGTCGCCATTATTGGTCGCCTCCCACGTCAGCGAACAACCGACGGCATAGAGCGCGCCGGTCGAACCGCAATTCGCGCCGGCCGTGAGATCCACGGTGGCACCGGTCGCGGCGAGGGGATGAAAACGTCCACCTTTTGCCGTGGCCTTGGGGGTTGCGGTGTTCGAGGTGCTCCGCAGCGGGAGCATCGGCAAGCACGAAAGGGGCACCTTCTCGCCCGGCTTGATCCCTTTGAGGTTAATTCCCGGGCAATGTCCGGGCAAAAGCACGCGCGACGCGCCGCTCGCCGATAGGGGAACCGTCGTGGCAAGCGGTCGAGCGGAAAGTCCCGGCATCGGATTCGTCGGAACGCGTGGTGGGGCGACATTGCCGCCGGCAAAAGCAATGGTCGCAAACGCCATCGATGCGACGATGGCTGCTGCGGCGGCCGTCCAACGGCGAAGACGAAGAGGGTTTCGCATCATGAGCGGAGCGTCCCGATTAGGCACAAGTCCACGCGAGAGAGAGTTTCACGTTGCGAAGTCCTTGTCACCATGCGCGAGGGTGCCATCCGTTGCTGAGCGAGGAAGCGAGTTACAACAGTTCTATCGGTATCGGTCCCCTGGGAGTTAATAACAGTCCGTGTAGGGGAAGTAAAGTTAGCTGTTTTTGGAACGTAAAGACACGTCCGCTCACGGGCTTGCCAAGCACGGTTTGCGTCCCGTCCTCCCACGCGATTTTGTCACCGGCGTGGACGTCGACGAGGAAGCGCGCCCGGATCGTGGCCATCTGGCCAACGGCGTTGTTGTGCGACAAAAACTGCACCGTGACCAGGGGCAACTTCGGATCCACTGTAAGGATTGCGTTCGGTGAAATCGCCGCACCATGGACGCTTCCGTCGACCGGATTGGGACCGGCACCGGCGTGCACCGGAACCTCGATCTCGCCCAGCCACTTTTCGACCTCCTTGTTATAGGCAAGCGCAATGCGCTTCCCAAACGCCGTGGCCGAGACGTCCTGCGCATCGGCTGGTGCGCTGATCGCAACGGTGGTCGTTCCGCGCGGCGGCAGACGGGATTCGCTCAAACGAATGGTCGGGGTCGTCGCAGCCGGCGCTGCGCCGCCACCGGAAAGGAGCGAGAAGACGACCTTCTTCTCGAACTGCCCGACCAAGAATTGGAGCCCGCTGTAATGTTCGCCGGGGGCCAAGTGAACGGTCACATTGTCCGGTGCGGCGCCCAGGCCCGCGGTGATCGTTTCGGGATCGACCGAGATCGTATAGTCGCCCGCGGGAAGGTTGTCGATAATGAAGCTCCCGTCGTCCTCATCGATCGCGGCGTGCTCGCCGGGCTCGGCCACGACGTACGCATTGAGAACGCCTATTCCGGCCTGTTGGCCCATGTCTTTTGCGTACACGATCGTGCCGGCAATCGAGCCCAAGAGTTGCGCGCGGAAGTCAAGTGCGGTGTATCGCCCGTCGCTCACGGTGACTTTTTGAACGAGATCGGACGGTGAAAAATTGGCGCTGGCCGGAATACTTTGCGGAATGACCGTCACGACATGTTGTCCTGCGCTTAAACCGCCGAAACCGAAGGCACCGCTGTTGTCCGTTTGCGCATAGGTTCCACCGTCGACGCGCAGTTGAACGTTTGAGAGCGGTATCGGGTTACCAAGCGAATCGGTACCGTACACGTGGCCGAGGATACCGCCGTACGTACCGATGTAGAACGACGCCGTTGCCGCCTGGCCGCCTTGCACGGTGATCGTCTGCACCGGGTTGCTCGCGGTGAACCCGCGGGGAATCGACGAATTGTCGATCGTGATCTGGTGTTGACCGGGCGGAATGAAGGAGAACTGGAAACTGCCGGTCACATCGGTGCGCTGGACATACTTGTTGTCGAGCGTGACGAGCACGTTGCCGACGCCGCCGCCGGAGTTCCCAAATGTTGCGAAGTTTGAATTCGCGCCGGACCCGGTAGCATTCGAACCGGCGATGAGCACTTTACCCGAGATCGTCGCAGGAAGTCGCGGGTCGATGCGTCCGCTCACACTCGTATTGCCATAGGTGAACGGCGCGCTCAGCGCAATAGAGAACACGCGGGTATGGCCGTTGGCCGCGGGATTGAGCCGGTCGCGCAGCGTTTGATACCCAAACGAGGTTGTGAACGAAATCACCGGCGAGATTCGCTGCGTCAAGTTGATCAGGGGCGTTCGCTGGAGCGCGTCGCTTGTATCCGAGATCGTACGCGTGAACGTTTCGCCGATCTGAACCGTTGTTTTTCTCCACTGCTGTGCAATGTCGAAAGAGAACCCCTTCTGCAAACCGACGGCCGGGCCCAGGACGCCGAACGGAGTCGCAGATACCTGCGGTGAAGGGGGGGCCGCGATTTGCGTCGATTTTTGAATTTGCGCGGTGACGCCGGCGCTGAGGTGACGGCCGATCGCGCGCCGCAAGCTCGCCAAGACCGATTGGGTTTCGCTGGACGCGCCATCGTCGACCGAGCGCTGAAATTGCCCGCCGATCAGCGCGCTTGTGTGAAGAAACTGCGTTGCCAGTGAGACGGCGCCCGTGTTCGACCACAGCGACTCGCCCTCGCTGTTGGCGTCTTGGCGCGTGAAGGTGTATGAAAGTCCGCCGAACTTCGGCGTCGGCGAATAGCTAATCGTTTCAACGCGTTGTTCCGTTACCCCGAAGAAGGCGTCGCCGGTCTTCTCGTAGTTTGCGTCGACGAAGACGGGCACGCTCGCGGAGTGACAGTTCACATCGGCATATTTATCGCTGTAGACTTCGCCGGCGGTAAAGGTCACAAACTGATCGGGAACGCTGCGCAGGCTCGTCGCGCATTCGCCGTTCTTCCCGAGATCGTCCAAGCGCAGCTGCACGGCGATGCCGTGCGGCGAACCGTCCCCGCCCGATCGCGTCTGCCAGGCACCTTCGGCGATCAGGCTGAGATTACGAGCGGCCGTCGCACCGCCGAATTCGAACATTTTCAACCTTCCGGCTGCCGGCCCCACAGCGTACGTGAATCCGCCCTCATACAGACTGTTGCCTCGAGCTTGCTGCACGAGCACGCCTTCAAGCATGTCGGTTTCCTCATTGGGCCCAAGCCCCGGTCCTTCATAGAAGGTCGCTTGGCCGTAACGCTGCGGTATGACCAGCGAAAAACCGCGCAGCGTCGACCCCAACTGGAGCTGCCCGAGCGCAAGCAGTTGCTGGATGCCGTACCCGAGCGAATACTTGGGGGTCGAGTAGAGGAACTGCGGCACGCCGAGCGTCGAAGAACCGTTGGCCGAAAACCCGAAGGGGAACTTCAAGTCGGTACTGGTGGATGCGGTACGGCGAGAAACATCCGCGGTGAAGCCGGCGCCGACTTCAGCGGTGTTCTGCGCGGTGGTCGACGCTTGCTGAAACGGAAAAGGCCCGGGCGTCGGCGTGCCGTTGGGGCCGGGGGAAGGCGTGAAAAACCCGGTCTGCCCATAGGTGCTGGCGGTGGACGACTCACCCAGCGAGAGGCTGCCCGAAATAGCGAACATCAGCGGGCCGCCGCTGCGCGCCACGACCTTGGGTTTGGGTGTCGGCGTCGGACTGGGAGCCGGACTGACCGCTCCGGTCCCCGCGACGACAGCCTGAATCGCCCGCGCAATGGGTGCCAAAATTTCGGCATCCGCCCGGCTGCCGCCCGCGGCGGCGCCGGCTGCGGCAAGCATCAGCACACAACCGAGTATCTGAAGAAGGCGGCCCATGGTTCTCCTTGAGTTTCGGAAAACCGGGGCCCGGCTCTTAATCAACCTTATGGCCCTTGGCCCAAACTTTTCCGCCCCCGGTGCCGATAGTAGTACTACAGGGAAGTTTCAGGGAGGAAACGACTCCGTTCATGGATGTGCTGGGGGGCAGCGATTTCGTTCTTCGGAACGGCTCGCAAGCTCGAATAAAACACGGACTGTTGATGCGCGCGAAAGACGAAGTCTCTCGTGCACTTTCGGTTTGTGTGCCCAGTACCGGTCCTCAATCCGCTTCCGTCACGGCCGCCCGTACGTTGAACAGCATCGAGCGTATTCAGCACATCCGCTCGATCGGTTTCGCACGTCTGCGCGGCCGTTGCCGATTTGCGGTTCATGGCGCACTCCATAGGATGGGAGCGCGCGAATGAACGTACAGATCGGAGCGGGTGACGTCCTGCTGAACCTCGACCGCAATCAACTTGCGTTTGAGAAAACGGTTCAGCAACTCTCATCGGGGTTGCGCATCAACAGCGCAGCCGATGACCCCAGCGGCAACGCAATCGCAACCAATCTCACGAGTAAGGTCGGCGGCCTCCAGCAATCCGTCAACAACGTGCAGAACGGTATCAATGCGCTCAACGTCGCCAACGGCGCGCTCGAAACGGTTCAAAATATCCTCGTGCGCATCAACAACCTGTTGGTTGAAGCTAACAGCGACATCAACTCGTCGTCGGACCTCGAGAATATCCAAACCGAGATCGGTCAGTTGTTGACCGAGATCAACACGATCGGCGAAAAAACCAACTTCAACGGATTGAATCTGCTCAACGGCCAATTCGACACCTCCGAAGGCACGAATCCGTCGCTCACGCAAGTCACCTCGCCGTTTGGCGGAACGACGACGGTCTCGAACTACAACAACTCCGCGACGCCCCAACCCGGTCCGCTCGTGACGCAGACGAGCGTACCATTAATTAACGGCGCGTTCGTGCCCGCACTGATGGTCTTTACCGTCACCGGCTATAGCCAAAATGCAATCGACCCCGACAGCGGAAGCGCCGTGGGTCCAGCGGTGTACATTCAATTCGACGCCTACAGCACGGCGAATCTTAACGGCGCACCGCTCTATCAAGACTTCTCTGCACAGTCAGTTAATGCGGGCCAAAGCGGGGTCGTCGACTATCTCACACCCGACCAAACGCAGCTCCTCCTCAACTTCAATCTCTCGAACCTCACCGCAAGCGACGTCGGCGCATCGATCGCTTTTCTGTCCCAGGAGGGGACGGCAGCGTCGACCGGCACCGCACTGACGATCAACGACGGTGCCGACGAAGGCCAGACGCTGGGCATTTCGCTTCCGACGGTGAACACCAACGCGCTCGGGCTGTCGCAGATTTCCGTCTTGGCTCCGCAAACCGTTGGCATCGTTCCCGGCTCGTTCATGACTCAGTATCAGCAAAACGGTCAAAGCGCAAGCAACAACGTGGCAGCGTCGTACGCACAGATCCAAGTGAAAAACGCGCTTACGACGATTACTACGAACGAAGCGCAGATCGGTGCGCAAATCGTCGCAATGAATGACGATACCAGCGATGACAACACCGCGATCGTGAACTTGCAGTCATCGGTCAGCGACATCACCGACCTCAACGTCGGACAAGCAACCACCAACTACACGCGCGAGCAAATTTTGACCAGCGTCGGCACCGAGGTGCTTTCGCAGATCCAGAGCAACGGCAAGATCATGACCGCCCTGCTCATCCAAGCGCTGATCGCGTAGCGCCGGGTCAACCCGCAGGGTTGACCCCACGACCTATACTTAGAGATGAGGATACCTCGCTAGGTGAGGCGTCCACGTGATACACATGCCGCTGCCCCGAAACGTCGAGAGACGCCAAGTGAGGTAGAACAGACTGCGCCGACTTAAGGCGGTGTCTAACGCGGCTGGGGCGTGCCCCTAAGATCCGTGGTGCCAAAGCTCTGTCGCGATTGAGGTGGGTTATGGCGTTTACGGAGGGATTCATCTCCGAGCTGGTTGGCCGCAAGGCGACCGTCAACGAGATCCCCATCGGCCGGGTCAGCGATTTTCTCGTCAATAAGCCCGACGATGTCTTTCCCCGCATCGACGGCCTGGTAATCAAGACTTCGCAAGGTCTACGCTTCGCGCCGATCGAGAGCGTCGCGACGATCGACCCCGACGGGAAGACGGTCGCCCTGACGATGACGCCCAAGGAGCCCGCACCCCCCGAAGAGAGCGCGCTTTTCCTGATCGCCGACCTTCTCGACAAGCAGATCGTCGACGTGGACGGCCGCAAGGTCGTGCGGATCAACGACCTCGAGATCGCGCGGGCCGGGGACGGGCTGCGGGTGGTCGCTGCCGACGTCGGCGTCGCCGGACTGCTGCGCCGTCTCGGGCTCAAGTCGTTCGGGAAGCGTTTTACGCCGGGTATTTACCGCGCGATTCCCCGTTCCATGATCGCCTGGGATTCGGTGGCCCCGATTCGCGACGCCAATCCGACGCAAGTCAATCTTTCGGTCACCGAAAGCAAACTCTCGCGCATGCATCCATCGGAACTTGCCGAGATCATCAGCGACCTTTCAGCGCGCGAGGCGGCAGCCGTCGTCAGTCAGCTCGACGACGAGACGGCGGCCGACGCGTTCGAGCACCTCGACGCCGAAACGCAGCGCTCCCTGATCGAGGATATCGGCACAGAGCGCGCCGCGGACATCATCGAAGAGATGGATGCCGACGACGCGGCCGACCTCCTCGCCGAACTCGACGAAGAGCAGCAGCACGAGCTGCTCTCGGAGATGAACGAATACACCGCGAGCGAACTGCGCGCGTTGGTCAAATACGCCGAGGATTCGGCCGGTGGCTTGATGACCACCGACTACACCTGGATCTACCCGCATCGTACTGCGGAAGCAACGATCCGCAAGATTCGCGAGATCGCACCGACGTCCGAGTTCATTTACTACCTCTACGTGGTGGACAAGGAAGATACGTTGCTCGGCGCGCTCTCGCTGCGCACGTTGCTCTTGGCCGATCCCGCCGAATCGATCGATGCGGTCATGGAGACGGACCTCGTCGCGATTCACCCCGACATGTCGTCGGAAGACGTTGCGGCGACGATCGCCCGCTACGACCTGCTCGCCGTCCCGGTCGTCGATGACCGCGGAAAGATGCTCGGCATCGTCACCGTCGACGACGCTATCGACGCCATCATGCCCGAAGACATGGCGCGCAAATTGCCGAAATTCACCGCTCGTCACCGTTCGCATCGTCCGAATGCTAACGTCGCCAGCTAGCGACGCGGCACCAACCGAGGCGCCCCGCCGGCGCTCGCGGTGGCGGTCGCTGCTGCTCCTCTTTGCTGTGCTCGGACCGGGATTCGTTACGGCATCGGCGGGCAACGATGTCGGCGGCATCGCGACCTATTCGTCGGCCGGTGCCCAGTTCGGCTACAACATCCTTTGGCTGATGATTCCTCTCGCCATCGCCCTGATCGTTGTGCAAGAGATGTCGGCGCGCATGGGTTGCGTTACGGGCAAGGGCCTCGCGGCGCTGATCCGCGAGGGCTTCGGCGTTCGTATTTCGGTTTTCGCGATGATCGTGCTTTTTCTGATCAATACACTTATCACTTCGACCGAGTTTGCGGGCATCGCCGCTGCGGCCGAGCACTTTGACGTCTCACGATACGTCGCCGTACCCGTCGCGCTTCTCGCCGTCTTCTTCTTCGTTCTGCGCTTCAACAGTAAAATCGTCGAGCGAGTCTTCGTCACGTTTTCGCTGATCTACGTCACCTACATCGTCTCGGCCGTGCTGGCCAAACCTGACTGGCATCAGGTCGCCGTGGGCACTTTCATCCCGCACTTCGAATTCCGCGAAGCGGGTTGGCTCGCCATGGTGGTCACGGTGATCGGCACCACGATCTCTCCGTACATGCAGTTCTTTTTGCAGTCGCAAGTCGTCGAGAAGGGCTCGCGCACCGAGGATCTGACCTTCACCCGCGTCGACGTCACCAACGGTTCGATACTCGCGATCGCGTTGGCCGGATTCATGATCATCGCCAACGCCGCGACGATCTTCATCGCCAACGAGCACGGCGCCAAACTCAATCCCCAAACGGCCATGGATTTTGCCGTGGCGCTCAAACCGCTCGCCGGCGACGCGGCTGCGCTGATCTTTGCGATCGGTATTCTGAACGCCGGCCTCTTTACCGCAACGGTGCTGCCGCTCTCAACCAGCTACATTATTTGCGAGGCGCTGGGCTTCGAAGCCGCGATCGATCGGAAATTCTCCGAGGCGCCGGTTTTTTTCGTGCTCTTTGCCGCGGGACTACTGCTTGGCGCGGGATTCGTGCTCATACCCGGACTGCCACTGCTGCAACTCATCCTTTTCGCCCAATTACTGCAAGGCGTGCTGCTGCCGGCAGAACTCGTGCTCATGCTGATCATCATCAACCGCAAGTCGGTGATGGGCGAGCACACCAATGGCCCAATCGCCAATACCATCGCATGGACGACCGCGATCGTGATCGGCTTGCTTTCCCTCGTCTACGTGGCGGGGCAGTTTATTCCGCAGCTTCTCGGCGCATGACGCGCGGCTTGTTCAGCGTGCGGCGTGCCGACTCGGCATCAGCGAAGCACCAGCGGTTGCGGCCTTCCTTCTTTGCACGGTAGAGGGCACGATCGGCGGACTCCATCAACTCTTCGATCCGCGCACCGTCGCTCGGATAGAGCGCGATGCCGATGCTCAAGCGCACCTTGTGTGGGACGCCGTCGATGACGACCGGCTCCTGCATCGCGACGTTGAGCTTCCGCGCGAGGTCGGCGGCGTCGCTGGGACCGTCGACAATCGGCTGCAAGATCACGAACTCGTCGCCGCCGAAGCGCGAAATCGTGTCGCTCTCGCGCGTCGCAAGACGCAGGCGGTGTGCGACTTCTTGCAGGGCCGCATCGCCGACCGCGTGCCCGTGCTTATCATTGATCGTCTTGAAATGGTCGATGTCGAGGTACATGACTGCAAAGCCGCGATCGTAGCGGCGCGCCGTCGCAATCGTCTGCTCGATGCGGTCGGTGAAGAGTACGCGGTTCGGCAAGCCGGTCAGTGCATCGTTAAAGGCGAGCTGTTCAATGCGCTCGTTTTGTGCCGCGCGTTCGAGCGCCGCCGACACGAACAGCCCGATCAGCTGCACCATGTCACGTTCGCTCGGATCGATATTTTCACGAGGAGCGCGCCCGGCGAAGACGAGCGCGCCGTAGAATTCATTAAATACCGTGAGCGGTACGCCGAAATACGAGCGCCACGGCGTCGTGACGCGGATCGGATCCTCGCGGTGTTCGGGAGCGTCCATGTCGGCGACAAAACACGGTCCGCTGCGTTCCATGACGTGATGTGCGAACGAGGCCCGCGCCGGATAGATCGTACCTTTGGTAATGAGCGCCTCGCCCGAAGCATTGCGGAGTAACACGCGATCGCGACCCTGGTACTGCGCGACGTAGCCGATATCCCAACCGAAGAGTTCGACGCCCAAACTCAGCGCCTCGTCGATTTGATCTTCCAGCGATTCGTGGCCTGAGGCGGCCACCATCACCAAGCGGCGCAAGCGCTCGCTCTGCGCCTCGATCGCGCGTTCCGCCGCTCGCTGCGCGGCAACGTTCTTAAAGATGGCGTACGCACCGGTGATCGCTCCCGACGCGTGGAGCGGCACGAGTTTGAGCTGGACGTCGAGGCGATTGCCGAGGCGATCGAGCAACAGCGAGTCGGCTTCGACCGCTTCGCCGCGCATCGCGCTGCGAAGTAGCTCGAGCGCGGGCTCGCGCCGTTCCGGCGCGATCAATTCCGTCCACGGTTTACCGACGATCCGCTCGCCGAAAAAGCCGGTTTCGCCTTCGAGTGCAACGTTCACGCGCGAGATCGCTCCGGTGCTCTTGAGCTCCATGATTCCGTCGGGATGGTACTCGAAGAGCGAGCGAAACTTTTCTTGATTGATCGTGAGCGACGATTCGGCCGAGCGCAACGCAACGATGTCGCGTGCCTGGGCAAAGACGCCGACGATCTCACCGTTGAAGCGGGCCGGAAAGATGTAACATTCGACCGGGATCACCGTGCCGTCACGATGTTTGGCGAAGGTGTCGAAGTGATCGGTCCCGCCGGCGAGCGCGGTCTTCATCGCGACATCGACCCGCGTGAGATCGGAATCGTCGGAAACGTGCATGCGATACGGAGATCCGACGAATTCCTCGGGATGGTAGCCGGTTAGCGCCTGGGCCGCCTCGTTGGCCGCAATGGTATGCCCGGTCGTGTCATAAAGCACGACCGCATCGGGCGTATCCTGATACATCGAGGCGACGGCCTCGCGCAAAACCTTCGGATCCATCTCCAAGAATATCGTCACATTCGCCGAAGGAACTGCGGATGACCCCCGATCGGATTGTGGAGTTTGCGGAAGAATTAACCCGCGTGGCCGCTGCCGGCGGGGGTGCGAAAGCGCTTGCCACCCACCTTTCGGACGCAACGGGGGCCGGAGTCCTGGTTGAGGACGCCGAGTGGCGCCACGTGGCGACCGCCGGCAAGGGGAGCCTCCCGGCCACCGCTCGCGGTCAAAAAAACGGCCGAGCGCACACCGTTCCGATCGCGGCCGGGACCAACCAACTCGGCTTCTTGTCGGTCTTCCCGGGCCCCGACGGGGTCGACGACGACCTCGCGCGGATCGTGCGATTGGCCGCAGCGGCCATAGCCCTCGAACTCTCGCGAGAAGCAGACGGCGGCCGAAGCCGCCGTCGCACGTTTTGGGAGCGCCTGATTGGGGGCACCTACCACGAACATAGCTCCGCGCGTGAAGATGCAAGCGCGCGCGGTATTGCGCTCGCTTCGCACTACGTTTGCGTCGCACTCGAAGCCGAAGCCGGCACCGACGAAGATCACGCGCCGGCACTCGCGGAACTGCGCATGCTCGCCGCCGACACGTTTCGCTCGGGCGAAGCCGACGTCGGCATCATCGAACGCGGGGTGACGTTGCTCGTGCTGATGCCGGCAGCGCGCGAGGTCGATGCCGAAAACGCCAAGACCGCAGCGCTCCTGCTGCCCAAGAGCGCCGCGAAGCGCAAACCGGGATTGCGCATCGCCGGCGGCGTCGCGCCCAGCGTCGCCGCGCTCGAGGCCAAACGTGGCGTGGCCGGCGCCGAGGCCGCGCTCGCGATCGCCCGCCGTATCTACGGCATTGGGCGCGTCGCCGCATTCGACGAGCTCGGCGCATATCCGTTGCTCTATACCGGCGCGAGTGTCGACCATCTGCAGCGTCTCGCGGAGAGCGTGCTTGCGCCGCTGCGCGCCTATGACGAGAAGCACCAAACCGAACTCGAGCGCACGCTCGCGCTCTACTTTTCGACGGGACAAAATGTGAAGACGACCGCTTCCGCGCTCAACGTCCACCGTCATACGGTGTTCTATCGGCTGCGCCAAATCAACGATATCTCGGGCCGCTCGCTGGAGAGCGCGCACGACCAACTCACCCTTCGCCTAGCGATTGCGATCGATGCACTCCACAACCAACACTAAGCGCGACGTCGTCAAACTCGCCAAAGAGCGCAGCGTGCGCTTCGTGCGACTGGTCTTCGCCGATATCTTCGGCGTCAGCAAAAATGTTTCGATTCCAGCCAGCGAGCTCGAGGCGGCGCTCGACGGCCGGGTGACCTTTGACGGCGGATCGATCGACGGATTCGTGCGCGGCGAAGAGCTCGACATGGCGCTGCGCCCTGACCCCACGTCGTTCGCCATCTACCCGTGGTCAAACCCCGACGGCGCCGAAGCACGCCTGCTCTGCGACATCGCGATGCACGACGGCGCGCCATTCGAAGGCGATCCGCGCACCACCCTCGCGCGCGCGGTCGAAAGTGCGCGCACCGCGTTGCGGGGCCTGACGATCGGCCTCGAAGTGGAATTCTATCTCTTCGAAGGCGGCACCAACACCTCGGATGTGGGGAGCTATTTCGATTTCTCCGCAAACGATCGCGGCGAAGACGCGCGCAACGCCATCGTCGCAGCGTTGCAAAACATGGGCATCGCGGTTGCATCGGCCCATCACGAGATCGGTGCCGGCCAGCATGAGATCGATCTCGCCTTCGTCGACCCGCTCGCCGCGGCCGACAACGTGCTCACGCTGCGCACCGTCGCCAAGCACGTTGCGGCGGGCTTTGGTCTCGACGCAACGTTCATGCCAAAACCGCTCGAGGATCGCGCCGGCAGCGGCCTGCATGTCGAACTGATGCTGGGTGAGGGAGCCGACGAAGAGACGATGCTGTATGTCGTCGGCGGCCTGCTGGAACACGCAGCCGCGACAACCGCGATCTGCAACTCCACGGTGAACTCGTACAAGCGTCTCGTGGCCGCGTGGGATGCGCCCATCTACACGGTCTGGTCGGAGCGCAGCATCAACGCGCTCGTGCGCGTGCCTCCGGCGAGCCGGCCGCGCCACATCGAGATGCGCAGTCCCGATCCGGCGTGCAATCCGTATCTTGCGCTCGCGGTGCTGCTCGGTGCCGCGACCGACGGCATCGAGCGCAGCGTCCTGCCCGGCGCGGCACTCGCCGGATCGACCTACGATCTGGGCGAACGCGAACGGCGCGAGCTCGGCATCGGCACATTGCCGAAATCCCTACGCCAAGCGATCACCGAACTCGACAAGGATGCCGTCGTCCGCGCCGCGCTCGGTGACCATTTGTACCACGCATTCCGCGACGCCAAATTGGCTGAGTACGAAAATTACCGCCGCGCCGTCCACCCATGGGAACATAAGGCGTACCTGAAGCTGTACTAACCCACGGATCGGCCGAAGGCCGAACGTTACGGGTTAACGCGAAGCGTTAACCCATGTCATCCCGAGCGTAGACCGGGTAACGCGCAGCGTTACCCATCGTAGTCGAGGGAAGCGCATCACCGGTATTGCCCGCGAAGACGCTCGTCGCGGCACATCCTGTGCCGCTCCTGCTGCGCGAGTTTCGCGCCACAACCAAAGGAAGTTCGCATCCTGCGAATGGCGCAAAACTTCGAGCCTTCGCTTAGCAAGACCAGCGATGCGCTTCCCTCCTCTACGCTGCGCTACGCTCGGGATGACAAAGCGATTATTTTCTTGCGATGCAGTCGATCTCGACGCGCGCACCACGCGGCAGTCCCGCGACGGCGACGGTTGAGCGAGCGGGTTTGCTCGCGTCGAAGTAGCGGCCATACACTGCGTTGACCGCGGCGAAATCATTCATGTCGATGAGAAAGATCGTCGTCTTGACGACGTCGCCGTAGTCGCAGTTCGCTGCCGCGAGGACCGCACCGAGATTCTTCATCACCTGCTCGGCTTGCACGGAGACGTCGCCCTCGACCAGATTGCCGCTGCGCAGGATCGAGCGCGATCTGGCCCGAGCAATAGATCGTCCTTCCGCTGCGAATGGCTTGGCTGTACGGCCCAATCGGTGCAGGCGCCGCGTCGCTCTGGATGCTTTGGTGCGCCATCACGCCGATACCGATTCGCGCGTCATCGTCCCCTTGAACTTCATCGGCTCTTCCTCGAGCCCGAAGTTGCCGCGGTAGAGCTCGTCGATCTTCGCCAGCTCCGCGGAAGTAAGGGCGGGCGACTCCGTCGCGGCCGCAAATTCGCGCAACTGATCCACATCGTAGATGTTCGGAAGCACCGTCATCACGCGCGGCTCGTGCAGCAGCCACTGGATCGCTGCTTGGCCCAAAGTGCGACCAGGCTGTTCGAGGAAGCGCAGTTGATCGACTTTCTTGATGCCGTTGATCAGCCACGAGCGCGGGCGGTGGCGGCGATGATCGTTCTCCGGAAAGACCGTCTCGGTCGTGTAGTGCCCTTCCAGCATTCCGCTGGCATGCGGCACGCGAATCATGAATCCCGTATCGGCCCCGCGATCATACGCAGCCTTGATCTGTGGCGTGCCGGGGTACTGCTCGAGCATATTCCAAATGATCTGCAGCGACGCGACGTTATGCTTCTCGACGGCGTCGACGCCCTCGTACAGAAAACCGATCGCGGGGCCCAGTGCAATGCCGTACATCCGGATCTTCCCGGCGGCTTTGAGCTCTTCGAGCGTCGCCCACATCGCGGCGTCGTCGATGTGTTCCATTTTGGCGTTGTGCAGCTGATAGATGTCGATATAGTCGGTCTGCAGCCGGCGCAGCGACGCGTCGAGCGCTTTACGAATGAAGTCCGGCGATACGTCTTGCGGTAACTCCATTTGTCCGCGTCGATCGGCTTGCGCCGAGATATCGTAGCCGAACTTGGTTGCGATAACGACCTCGCCGCGCCGTCCGGAAAAGGCTTTCGCTAACTGTTCTTCGCTGCGACCGTTGCCATAGGTGTCGGCGGCATCGAAAAACGTGACGCCGAGATCGCGCGCTTCGTGCAGCATGCGCACCGCCTCGTCGTCGGTCTTTTCGCCCCACCATCCGGTCGAGGTGGTCCACATGCCGAAACCGACCTCACTGACCGTGACCTCCGAGTTCGGGTACGTACGATATTTCATAGTAGGCGGGCTTCTCTGAGGCCCGGCGCCAACCCTCACCCTTGTGGTTGGAGAGCGCACTTTCGAAGAAGACTTTGCGCGGGTAGGGCGCTGGATCGAAGAGTATCTAAGCGAGCCCAGCCGCTATCCGGTGCTCCCGGCGATTAAGCCCGGTGAGGTCGCCGCAGCCCTGCCGGATCACGCTCCGGAAGAGGGCGAGCCGTTCGAGCAAATCATGGCGGATTTCGAGCGTATCATCATCCCCGGGATCACGCACTGGAATCATCCCCGCTTCTTTGCCTACTTCGCGACCAGCGCGGCGCCGGCGGCGATCGCTGCCGAAGCGCTCGCTGCGACGCTCGACGTCAAGGTCATGCTCTGGCGGACATCGCCCTCCGCGGCTGAACTGGAATCGGTCGTCATGCGCTGGCTCGGCCGCCTCATGGGCGTGCCTGAAACGTGGACCGGGGTCATTTATGACACGGCTTCGGTCGCCGGATTCACGGCGCTCGGCGCCGCCCGCGAGTCGCTCGGTCTGCAAATTCGCGAAGACGGCATGAGCGGGCGCGATCTTCCGCCGCTACGCATTTACGCCACGACACAGACGCACTCGCACATCGAAAAGGCTGCAATAGCACTAGGCATTGGTCAGCGCAACGTCGTCGCGGTGCCATGTGATGAGGCGTACCGTATGGACCCCATGGCGCTGCAGCGAGCGATCGATGAGGATCGCCGATCCGGCCGGAAACCAATGGCGATCGTTGCCACGGTCGGCACGACCTCGACGACGGCGATCGACCCCGTCCCGGCCATCGCGGAGATCGCCCGGCGCGAACGCATTTGGCTTCACGTCGACGCAGCCTATGCGGGCGTGGCGTCGATTCTTCCCGAATTCGCGTATCTGATGGACGGCGTGGCGCGCGCCGATTCATTGGTCGTCAATCCGCACAAGTGGCTTTTCATCCCGATGGATCTCTCGGTCTTGTTCTTGCGGGACGAAGCAACGGTTCGGCGCGCCTTTACCCTCGTGCCCGAATTTCTGACAACCACGGATGGTGACGTGCGCAACTACATGGACTACGGCATTCAACTTGGGCGGCGTTTTCGCGCGCTCAAACTCTGGTTCGTGCTCCGCCACATGGGTGCGGCGCAGATTCGCGAACGCCTGCGCGGACATATCGCGCTCGCGCAGCGGTTCGCAGCGTGGGTCGACGAGGATCCTCACTGGGAGACGATGGCCCCACACCCGCTTTCGCTGGTCTGTTTTCGCTATCACCCGTCCGGCGTCGATGACGAAGCCGAGCTCGAACGCATCAACGCTGGGCTTCTTGAAGCCGTCAACGCCACGGGCGAAATGTTTATCTCCCACACGAAGTTGGACGAGCGCTACGCGCTGCGACTAGCCATCGGCAACCTGCGTACGACGCGCAGTGACGTCGAAGCAGCGTGGGCAATATTACAACGAGAGGCAACGGCGGATCGGCCGAAGGCCGAACGCTACAGATCGACCGAAGGTCGATCCACATGACGCCGCTACGCGTGCTGGTTATCGGAAGCGACAGCGTTGCAAGCGGCCTTCGCACCCTCCCCGAGGGTGACGTGCTGCACGTCGAAACGGCGAGCTCGCTCGACGACGTGCTTGCCGGACCGGTCTCGGCCGACGTCGTGGTCGCCGATCGGCGTGGGCTCAACGGCGGAAAGGAGCGCCTCGCACAGCTTGCGCGCGCTCTCGCTCCCGTGCCGCTCGTCGTCGTCGGCGACGACGAATCGCTCGCCCGGACGATTTTCGCAGCGGCGGATCGCGCCTGGCTACGTGGATCGCTTGCCGGTGCGCTCGACGAACTTGAATTGCAGCGCTCGGCCGTCATGCAGATTAGCCAACTCAAACACGATCTCGTGGCCACGCTCGCGCACGACATTAAAGGGCCGCTTACGTCGATCATCGGGTTTGCCGAGTTGCTCGAAGAAGGCTTTCTCGAGGGCGACGACGCCACCGATGCCGCGCGCACGATTCGCTCCAATGCGCAACGGCTCGCTACGCTCGCCAACGATATGCTCGCTCTCTCACGCGTCGAGCACGGTGAGCTCGAGATTGCCGACGATCGCGTCGATCTAGTCGACGTTCTGCGTTCGACCGTCGAGTCGGTTGCGGCCGAGCGCCCGATCGAACTCGTAACCGACGTTGAAAACGCGCTCGTGCGGGGCGATGCCGAACGCTTGCGCCAAGTCTTCGATAACCTCGTGAGAAACGCGATCAAGTTTTCGCCTGGAGGCGAGCCGGTGCGGGTGCACGTGAGCGAACAGGGGACCGGCTTCTCCATCACCGTGGAAGATCAAGGCATCGGCATTCCGCCAGACGAGGTGAGCAAACTCTTCAATCGCTTCGCGCGCGCTTCCAACGCGCGAAAGGCAAAAATCGCTGGCACCGGCGTCGGGCTGTTCATCGTCAAAACCATTATCGAGCGCCACGGCGGCAGCGTCGCGGTGAACAGCGCCATCGGGAGCGGGAGCACGTTTAGCGTGAGTTTACCGGCGATCGAACGCGCGCAGGGAGACGGGCCCGGCCGCGTTGCGATCGTCACGCTCGACCGCCGGCTCTCGCGCTTCACCGCGTTCGAGTTGCGCGCGCGCGGGTTTCGCGTGCGCGAAGTGAGCGCGCCGGCCGAGGCCGCAAAGGATGTCCGGGCAGGTGACGTGATCGTCGTGGACGCGCAGTGCGCCGGCGCAAGTGAAACGCGCGATGCGTTAAATCAGGTTCCGGTGCGCATCATCGGCGTGGGTTCTGCAGTCGCCGATGGATGGGACGCGACGCTTCCCAAGCCGTTTTTGATCAGCGACTTGCTCAACGCGGTCAGCGGTCACGCGGCGTCGATGTAGCCGATGCGCTGAGCAGACTCACCCGCTGCGTGGCAATGCTGACCGCGTCGGGATCGCTGCCCTTCTCTCCCAATTGAAACTGCAAGAGCGCGTCGGATCGATCGCCTTGGGCTTCATACGCATCGCCCAACAGCACGTGCAGACGCCCGTCGTCGTGCACCGATGCAATACCCTTGATCAGCACTGCCTGCTCGAGGACGTAGAGTTGATGCCGCTGGTAGTCCAGAGCCAGATCGATGTAGGCTTCGCGTAGATAGGGGTACAGCTCGATCGCCCTCGCGTACTGCGCCACGGCGTGTTGCCAATCGTCCTGCACGTCGGCGAGGTAGCCGTAGTTGACGAACGTCTCAGCACGTTCGGGCGCGAGCTTGTACGCGAGATCGAGGGTTTGCTTGGCCAACTCCAGCCGCTGCGAGACGAGATACGTCGCCGCCATATTGTCTTCGCATTGATACGACGAAGGCATGATCCCCAGACACGTCTTGAAGGTCCGAACGGCTTCGTCATAGCGATGCAGGTCAAATAACGCGAGGCCGAGCCCATTGAGCGCCGTCAGGTCGCGAGGGTCTTGATCGAGCGCGCGCTTGTAGTACACCTCGGCTTGGGCGGGCTGGTGGATCGCGTAGAGCACTTGGCCGAGTTCACCTTGAACCGCCGGATCATTTGGATTCTCAAGCGCCAACTTCTGAACCGTGACCTCGTACGTGGCGAGATCGCCCTTACGCAAGTGCAGATCGACCAAATCGTCGACCGAGTCGGTGCCCGGCAACGCGGCATTGAACTGCGCGATCGCGTCGTCGACGCGATTCTCCTCGGCGTAGACGGTGCCCAGACGGTTGTGAGTCTCTTTGTCGGCGGGCGCGAACTGCAAGATCTCTTCGTAGGCGAATTGAGCGCGCCGGATCTGTCCCGTGCGAAAGTAGAGGTCACCGAGAAAGCGGCGTGGGCCGATCTCGCCGGGGTGCAATGCGGTGTACCGGGCCAGATGCGCGATCGCGCCGGACATATCACCCGCGGCAATCAGCTCGCGTGTCGCGCGAATTGCGCCCTCGGGATCTGAAGGAAAGCCGTTGAGGATACCCTCGCCATTGGTGATTTCGGGCCCGTAATATACCGTCGGCCCGCTCTGATCCGCCGCGGACACGAGCAAAGGCGCGCCGCTACACGCACCCGTGAGAACGAGCGCGATACCGAACGCGACAGCACGGTGGTTCATCCCGGCCCTCCTGATAGTGACCCTATTCTACTCCTATTTCACGCGCGGGGTGACGCCCGTGTGACACCAGTTAATCTTCCTTACAATTCTCAGCGATGCGATCGAGCATCTCCGCGAACTCGGCCCGCTCGGCGAGCGAGAAGCCGCGCAAAGCACGCTCGGTCTGCTCGGCGATGATTTCGGCAAGAGCCGGGCGCAGGTCAAGGCCGCGTTTGCTGAGGTAGATGCGCACCGAGCGGGCATCTTCGGGATGCGCTCGGCGGGCAACCAAACCATCGCGCACCATCCGTTGCACCGTGCGGGTGACGGTCGGCATCTCCACCCCAAGCCGGTCGGCAATCTCGCGCGGGGTGAGCCCGTCTTCCTCCCAGAGGTGTCGCAGTACTTGATATTGTCCGAGGCGCAAACCCGAATTCTGCAACGTGCGATCGACGCGGGCGCGAAGTATTCGAACCGCATTCCCCAAAGCGCGAAAGGCGTCGCTCTTTGGGTTCATCGCACGAGCGGAAGCACGTTACTTGGCGTGAGCGGATAGAACGTCATCAACAACACGAGCACGAAGCAGGCGACGGCGCTGATCCAAGCCAGCGGCACGAACGGATGCGCATCGTGCGAGTGACCGTGCGCATCGCGCGAATACATCGCGTAGATGACCTTGGCGTACGCGTAGAGCGAGATCGCGGTGCCGACGATGAGGAAGCCGCCGAGCCACGCGTAGCCGGTGTTCACGCTGGTCGAAAGGATGAGGATCTTTCCGAGAAAGCCCGCTGTCGGCGGCAGCCCCGCCATTGCCAGTAAGAAGAACGTCATGAGCGCGGCCGCGACCGGGCGGCGATATCCCAGCCCCCGATAGTTGGCCAGCGCCGAACCTTGCTCGCCATCATCGGAAAGGAGCGCGGCGACCGCAAATGCGCCGAGGTTCATGAACGCATATGCCGCGAGATAGAAAATCGCATAGCGTAGGCCAAGCGCCGTCCCTCCGGCTAGCGCCGTCAAGATATAGCCGACCTGCGCGATACCGGAATACGCGATCAGTCGCTTGAGATCGTGCTGCGCAAGCATGCCGACGTTTCCGGCAATCATTGAGATCGCCGCGAGAATCCACACCGGAAGCAGCAGACGTTCGTCGACGCCGGGCGGCAACGCCGCATAGATGAAGCGTGCAAAAACCGCGAGCGTCCCGGCCTTGGTTGCCACGCTCATGAACGCGGTGATCGGCAACGGTGCGCCCTCATAGACGTCGGGCGACCAGGTGTGAAACGGCACGAGACTGAGCTTGAACGCGATGCCGATGAGGAACAGCCCTGCGCCGAGCCAAAGCAACGGGTTACTCGCGAGCGACGGCGATACCAACGCGGCGAGGGCGACACTTCCGCTTGCCCCAAAGAGCAACGCCATGCCGTAGAGCATAAAGGCCGATGCCGTGGAGCTGAGGATCAAATATTTGAGCGCTGCCTCGCGCGCCGTCCGCCGCTCGGCGAGTCCGCACAGACAGTAGAGCGCGAGTGAGAGCAACTCGAGCCCGAGGAAGATGGTCATCAGGTTGCCCGCGCCCGCCATCAGCATGGCACCGCTGGTCGACCAGAGCAGCAATGCGATCGCACCGGGCGTGCGCGTACCAGCGCCGATCGCGCTGTAGAGCACGACCGACCCCACCGCACTGATCAGGATGATCTCCTGAAACACGACGCTGAAGCCGCCGACGATGAAAGCTCCTCCGAATGCGGCGTAATCGTGCCCATAGGCGGCCGCGCAATCGATTGCCGCGACGATCAAACCGGCTAGCGCGATGCCGATCGGAACGTAGCGGTTGACGTTCTTGGGTGCGAGCAAATCCGCAAGCAGCACGATCAGTGCCGTGACCGCGACGATCGTGAGCGGAGCGACCGCATACCAGTCCGCGTTGGTAACGGGAATGATCATTGAACGATTCCTTGTGCGGTCGAAGCGACGGCATTGTAGAGGCTCGTATCAAACGTGGTCAGCGCATGCGGATTGATCCCGATGAGCACGAGTGCGAGCACCAGCGGCGCAAGCGCAAGACCTTCCAACCATGAAAGATCCGGGCGAACCGGAAGGTCGGCAACCTGAGGCCCGTTCATGATGCCCTGGTAGAGGCGCAGCGTATAGGCTGAAGCAAGGACGATCGAAACGAGCGCAATGACCACCGCCCAGGTCCATCCGGCTTGGAACACGCCGGTGAGAATGACGATCTCTCCGACGAAGCCTGCGAGTCCGGGCAGGCCCAGCATGGCCAGCCCCGCGATGCACAACGCGCCGGCGAGGCGAGGGTTCTGCGCACCCAACCCGCCCAGGCGCGTGAGCGAGCGCGTCTCTTCGCGCGATTCGACATAGCCCAAGATCAAGAACATAGCAGCCGAAAACAGCCCATGTCCGATCATGTAAATCAAGGCACCTTGCAACGCGATCGGATTGAACGAGGCGATGGCGATTACGATCAAACCCAGGTGCGAGAGCGAGGAGTAGGCTACGACGCGCTTGGTGTCGCTCTGAACGAGCGCCGTGAACGCGCCGTAGAGCAGCGAAATTGCGCCAAGCACCACGAATAGCAGCGCCGATTCGTGCAGATAGTCGGGCATGAACGCCATGCCGATCGCGATCAAGCCGTACAGACCGGCTTTGGATTGCACCGCGCTCACGACGGCGACCATCGGTCCCGGCATGTCCGCATAGGTGAGCGGCATCCAGGTGTGCAGCGGCCATACCGGTGTCTTCACCAAGAACGCGAACGCAAAGCCGGCAAAGATCCATGGGACCCACGAACCGACGAGATGCACGCCGCTGCGTCCGATCACGTCGGTCGAGCCGTAGAGAACGCCGAAGGCGGCGGTAGCGAGCAGCAGCGTCAAGCCGCCGGCGAAGTTGTAAAGCAAGTAGCGCCACGCGGTTGCGTGATGCTGTCCCCAACCGACCAGCACGAAGAAGACCGGCAACAGCATCAGATCCCAGAAGAGCGCGAAGACGAGCAGGTCGCGCGCGAGGAACAGTCCCATCATCGTGCCTTGGAGCAAGAGCAATTGTGCGATGAAGGCGCGCGCCCGCGGCACGTTCGATGCCAGAATCGCGCAGAACGTACAGAGCGCGAGCAACAAGACGAGCCAGATCGAAAATGAGGTCGATCCAAAATGGAACGCGGACTCGAACGGGCGCGCGAGCCAGCGGAAACTCCACTCCTGGCCCTGCGCCGCGATCGCACCGACGAACGTATAGGCGGCAACGAGCGCTCCAACCGCCTTGTACGCAGTGGCGTTTTCTGCGCGAAGTCCGAGCATGATCAGGCCAGCGAAGATTGGGATAAGGATCAGCGAGAGGACCAGCATCTAGCGAACACCTCCCGCGATAATCGCGTAGTATGCAACGAAGCACGCCGCACCGAACACCAGGATGAATGCATACGCGCGCACCAGGCCGGTCTGGAACGAGCGCGTCAGCGTGCCCAGCCACTGCGCCGAGATCGCGGTCTCGCGCACGGCGCCGTCGAGGACGTGCGGATCGAGATACCGGCCGAAGAACCTTCCGAGCAGTTCCGACGAGCGAACGAAGATCAGATCGAGCGCCGCATCGAAATAAAACGCATTACTGAGGATGGCCGGCATGTGGATCGACTCGTTGCGCAACCGCGCTACGGCGTCCGCTTGGGCGCTCGCCGTTGCGTAACGCAGGTACGCGATGCCGATGCCGGCGAGCACGACCACAAACGTGATGATCCCCGTGAGGCCTTCGCTGATCGACGTGGCGATCATCGCCGGATGCGGAAACTGTTCGGCAAAGAATCGCGCCCAAGGCGAATTTTCTCCGCCGAACATGATCCATCCGATCAATACGGTGAAGGGAATCAAGATCGCCACCGGCACGATCATGAACCACTCGGCGTTGGCCGAGTGTTCTTCGTGCGTTTCGTGCTCCCCAGCGGAGCCCACATGGTGTGATGTTCCAGCCAACTCAGGATGCCGCATTCCAAGCTCAGAGGGATCGATCTGGCCGCGATACGCGCCCAAGAACGTGACGAAGAGCAACCGGCACATATAGTACGCGGTGATGCCGGCGGTCAGGATGCCGAGCGCGTAGAGCCACGGGTAACCGTGCGCGAGCGCACCGTAGATCACTTGATCTTTGCTGAAGAACCCGCTGAATCCGGGGATACCGCTGATTGCAAGGACGCCGGTCGCGATGGCGACGAACGCGAACGGCAGCTTCTTGAGCAGGCCGCCCATCCGGCGCACGTCCTGCTCGTCATGGAGTGCGTGAATGATGAGGCCCGAGGCCAAGAAGAGTTGCGCTTTAAAGAAGGCGTGCGTAAAGAAATGCGCCACGCCGCCTTCGTAGGCGCCGACCCCGACGCCCATAATCATGTAGCCGATCTGTGACATCGTCGAGTAGGCGAGAATGCGTTTGATATCCCATTGCGCGCAGCCGAGAATCGCACCGAGCAACGCGGTGAGTCCGCCGATTGTCCCGACCAGCACCTGCGCATCCTGGTTCTGGCTCCACAGCGGCGCACAGCGCGCGACAAGATACACGCCTGCCGTCACCATGGTTGCCGCGTGGATCAACGCCGAGACCGGCGTCGGGCCTTCCATCGCGTCGGGAAGCCAGGTATGCAGCGGAATCTGGGCCGACTTTGCGGCCGCCCCGATGAACAGTCCCAGGCAAATAATGAACAGCCACGTGGTGCTATATGAGCCCGCGTACGCAAACGCGTCGGCGAACGAAAGCGAGTGCACCGATGCGAAGATCGCGAAGATCGCGAACATGATCCCGACGTCGCCGGCGACGTTGATGACGAAGGCTTTGCGCGCCGCCGCCACCGCCGACGGTTTGAAGAACCAGAAGCCGATGAGGAAGTACGACGCGAGGCCCACGAGCCCCCAACCCACGAGAAGTCCCACGAAGTTGTCGGAGAGCACCAGCGTCAGCATCGCAAAGACGAAGAAATTCATGTACGCGAAGAAACGTGCGAAGGCGTTGTCGCCATCCATGTAGCCGATCGAATAGACGTGGATCAAGAACCCGACGCCGGTGATGATTAGCGTCCAGAGCAGCGCAAGCGGATCGAGCAGCAAACCGAAGTCGAAGCCTGGAATCCAGCTGAACAGCGTTTGATGCGCGCCGACGAGATCGACTCCGCCGCTTGAAAGATGCTGGGTTGCATCGTGCCAGAGCAACAGCGTCGCGATGAACGAGGCGCCGATCGCTGCCGAAGCGAGCGGACCCGCCGTACGCCGCAGCTGTGGACCAAACGTCCAATTGACGATCGCACCCGCTAGCGGCAAGAGCCAGAGCGCAATTAGGGTCGGATAATATCCCTCGACACCCATCACGTGGTGCACCATGCGCTGCGGCTACCCTTTCAGAAGCGCGACGTCGTCGACGTCGACGGTTTTGGCAGTACGGAACACGGTCACCACGATGGCAAGGCCGATCGCAGCCTCGGCAGCAGCGACCGTGATCACGAGAAACACGAAAATGTGTCCGGCGTTTTGCAGCCAGGCTCGCGCAAACGCGGCAAAGAGCAGGTTCGCCGCATTGAACATCAACTCGATCGACATCAGCATGATCAGCGGATTGCGCCGCACGATCACGCCCGCGACGCCGATGAAAAAGATCACCGCCGAGAGCGCGATGTAGTTTGCCAACGGCACGGTCATCGCGTTCATTGATCCCCTCCGCGCAGAATCGCCTCGCGCATCTCACGCCGCACTTCTTCTGCGCGCTTCTTGCTCGCCAAGTAGGGGGTCTCATCGCCGGCGAGCAGCACGACGCCGATGACCGCGACCATCAGGATCAGCGCGGTGATTTCAAAGGGAAGCAAATACGTGGTGAACAGCGCGGTGCCGAAGTCGGCGACCGAACCGAAGACGCCGGCCGTACCCACGGGGCCGAGCGTCGAGGTGGGCGACGTCGACGGCGTCGCGATCGTCGTTCGCGCAAGCGCCCAGGTCAAGAATCCAAGCGCGATGAGCACGAGCGGGATCGCCGGATAGGCGATCCTCGGCAAACGGTCTGGTCCGGTTGCAAACGGCGCCACGCCGCTCGAGAGCAGCGCGATGACGAACACGAACAAGATCAAAATCGCGCCCGAATACACGATGATTTGGATGACCGCCAAGAACTCCGCATTGAGCGTAAGATAGGTGGCGGCGAGGGCGGCGAAGTGCAGGAGCAGCGCCACGACGCTGTAGACCGGGCGTTTGGCCGTGACGCACCAGATCGCCGAGAAGAGCAGCACGACCGCCAAAATCCAAAACGCGATCATCCAGCCAGACCCCTGCGCTGCGTCTTGAGAATCGTCCCGCGATGCGTCGCATCATAGCCCGCGGTGATATCGACCGTCGATTTCACATCGGCGACGTGGCCGAGATCGGCGGGAATCCCGTTGGGACGTTCGATTGGCGCAACGCCGACGCCGGCGTCCGCCGGCACCAGCAAGCGGTCTTTACTGTAAATCAGTGCGCCGCGGCGGTAGTCCGACATCTCAAAGCGCGGCGTAAGCACGATCGCGTCGGTCGGGCACGCTTCCTCGCACATGCCGCAAAAGATGCAGCGCAATTCGTCGATCTCGTAACGCGCAGCATAGCGTTCGGCCGGAGAGACCCGGTTCTCGGGAGAGTTCTCCGCGCCGATCACCGTGATCGCGTTGGCCGGACACGCGCTCGAACACAGTTCGCAGCCGATACAGCGTTCTTGGCCATCCTCATAGCGACGCAGTTCGTGCAAGCCATGAAAGCGCGGCGCGTGCTGCTTCTTCACCGTCGGGTATTCGATCGTCGGGCGTTTCGCGAACATGAACTTGAACGTAATCCCAAGCCCTCGCAGAATCGCCCCGACGTTGTAAAGTTGTTTTCTCACTTTGAAAGGCGCTCCGCCCTAGGCTCCGCGCCCCCCACTTCGTGGGGCCCCCAGACCGTAGGGGGCATTAAACGTGTTGACATGCTGAATTCTCCCCTGGGGCCCCCTTAGTAAGCATTCTCCCGTTAACCACGAAACGCGACGACGATTGCCGTCACGATCAAGTTGAGCGTGGCAATCGGCAAGAGTACCTTCCACCCGAACGCCATGAGGCGATCGTAGCGGAAGCGCGGCAACGTGGCCCGTAGCCACATATAGAAGAACATAAAGGCCGCAACCTTGATGATAAACCAGACGATGCCGGGAATCGGCAGGCCGGCAAGACCGAACGGCGCATTCCAGCCGCCTAAGAAGAGCAGCGAGGCGATGCACGAGACGGTGAGCATGTTCACGTACTCGGCGATGAAGAACAGGCCGAACCGTAGCCCCGAGTACTCGGTATGAAATCCGGCGACCAGTTCCGTCTCGGCCTCGACCAAGTCGAAGGGAACACGGTTGGTCTCGGCCACCGCGGTGATCACGTAGATGATGAAGCCGACGAATTGCGGACCGATGAACCACCACGTCGCCTGCGCGTTGACGATACCGTCGAGCTGCGTCGTTCCCGCCAAGATCAGCACGCCGATCAACGAGAGCGACATTCCGAGCTCGTAGCTAATCATTTGCGCGGTCGAGCGAACGCTGCCGAGCAGCGGATACTTCGAACCCGACGCCCAGCCGCCCAGCGAAATGCCGTACACGCCGAGTGAAGTGATCGCGAGCAAGAACAAGATGCCGGCGTTGACGTTGCCAATGGCCCACGTTCCGGCGGAGCTTGCACCAAACGGAATGATCGCATAGACCGAAAACGCGGTGAGCAGCGAGATGAAGGGCGCGAGGCGATAGATCAGCGGGTCGGCCGTTTTGGGGGTGAGGTCCTCTTTTAAAATCAGTTTGGCGGCGTCAGCGGCCGGCTGCATCAATCCCCAAGGCCCGACGCGGTTGGGACCCGGGCGAAGTTGCATCCAGCCCAGGACTTTGCGCTCCGCGAGCATCGCGTAGGCGAACGTCGTGACGACGACCAGCAACAGGATCGCGGACTTGATCAGAATCACGACCCAATCGGGAATAGTGGCGATCGCGCTCACGCTTCCACCGTTTCCCGCAGCAACGCGACCACGCGCTCATCATGCGCGGCGGTCCCGCCGCCGTCCCAAAGTGCGCGCGGTTCGAGCGGACGACCGTCTTGCCCATGGCGCGAGGCGCCCGTGTGATACAGCGCGTCACCGAACGTACCGCCGAACGCCCCTTGCGAACGCGCAATCACCGCCGCGTCGAGCTCTTCGATCGTCGGCAGCGTCAGATCGAACTGCTGGGCGAGGCCAATGAGCATCTCGAGATCGGAGAGCGGACCGGTCGGCGACTCGAGTGAAGCGTTAACCGGCAACAGATCGCCGGTCATGTTGATGGTCGTGCCGCTCTTCTCGAATGCGCCCTTCGCCGGTAAAACGAGCTGCGCGAGTTGCGCCGTCTCGGTCATGAAGAGTTCACTGACCATCACGAAGCCCGTTGCGCCCAGCGCCGCGCGAACCGCGTCGGGATCGGCTGCGTTTCGCACCGGGTTCACGCCGAAGAGCGAGAGTGCAGCAAGCTTTCCGCCGCGCGCAGCGTCGAACATCATCGCCCCGTCCATCCCGCCGTCGATCGGCAGCATGCCCATGGCTTCGGCGCCGCGCGCGTTGGGTTGCTCGCTCGCGATATACGCGACGACGCTGCGTCCACTGCATGCGTCAACGAGGGCCTTACCTAAGACCAGATCGACGCCGTCCCACACGATAGCGATGCGCGCATCGGAGGCAATGGAGGCGATGGTCTTCGCCGCGTCGCTCGCGGTTACGTGATAGATCTGCGCGCCTTTGCGCTTGGCCTTAATCGCACGCAGCCACATGACCGGCGCAAGCTCCGCCGGGGATGAGCTTCCGGCGACCACGATCGCGTTTGCGCGCTCGAGCGAAGCGTAGTCGCCGCCGTTCTTCCCGGGCGATGCTTGGCGCTGCCGTCCGCCGCGCCAGTCCAAATTGCGCACGCCGATCGCGCGAAAGACGTGTTGCAGCAGATATGCCTCTTCGTTCAAGAGGCGTCCGCCGCCGATCGCGCCGGCGTTCGCTCCGGCTGCGCGCAGTTCGCGCGCCCAGATCAGGAACGCGTCGTCCCAACCGATCTGCACGAACGTGCCGTCCTTGCGGTAGAGCGGTTGCGTGATGCGCTCGGGCGACGTATAGAAACCGATGTTGTAACGGCCGCGATCGCACAGCCAACTGTCCGAGTAGCGATCGTCGTGCTCGACCGACATCGTTCGCAGCACCGTGCCGAGCCGGACGTCCGAGAACTGCTGGCAGCCGACCGCGCACTGCGTGCAGGTCGTCTGCGTACGGTTGAGATCCCACGGCCGCGATTTGAAGCGGTACGTTTTGGAAGTAAGCGCGCCCACCGGACAGATCTCGGTAACGTTTCCGGTAAAGTGATGCTGATAGGGCGCGTCGGTCGCGGTCGCGATAATGTCGTGGTGGCCGCGGTCTTTCACGATGAGCTGGCGTTCGTCGGCGATGATGTCGTCAAAGCGCACGCAGCGCTGACAGACGACGCAACGCTCTTCGTCGAGCACGATCGTCGGTCCGAGATCGACGCCTTTGGGTTTACTTTGCTTGGGATCGGCGACGTCGGAGCTGCCGCGCCCATATGCCATCGCATAGTCTTGCAGATCGCATTCGCCGCCCTTGTCGCAGATCGGACAATCGAGCGGGTGATTCACGAGCAAGAGTTCGAGGATCATTCCGCGACCCGCATCGACCTTCTCGTTGCGTGTGTGCACGACCATGCCTTCGGCGACCGTCGTGTTGCATGCGATCTGCAGCTTGGGCTGGCCCTCGATTTCGACCAAACACACGCGGCACAGCCCCGCCGGGCCGAGCTTGGTGTGATAGCAATAGACCGGAATCTCTTGTTTGACCGTCTTTGCAGCCTCAACCAAGAGCGTACCCTTGGGCACCTCGACCGGCACGCCGTCAATGGTCAGGTTGACGAGTTGCTCACCGGTAGTGCTCATGCTTGGACGGTTTCCTTTAAGAGACGAGCTTCGAATTGGTCCGGGAAGCGGTTGAAAACCGAAAGCAAGAACGGTTCGATCGAATCGCCGAGCGCGCACAGGTTCAAGCCGGTGATCGCGTGACCGACACGCCTGATCATCTCGAGATCGCTGCGCAATCCACGTCCATCGACGAAGCGGAGCAGCACGCGCTCGAGCCAGCTCCCACCTTCGCGGCACGGCGTGCACTGACCGCATGATTCGTGCGTGTAGAAGCGGATCAAATTGAACGCTGCTTTGACGAAGTCGGTCGTGTCATCGAAAACCGTGAACGCACCCGAGCCCATCATCGAGCCGGCTTTGGCCATCGATTCGTAATCGTACGGATAGTCGAGGTGTTCTTCAAAAATGCACGCCGACGAGCCGCCACCCGGCTGCACAGCCATGAATCTGCGTCCCGGCCGCAGCCCGCCCGCAATCTCGATCAACTCACGAATCGTCGTGCCCACCGGGACTTCGTAGTTGCCGGGCTTTTGCACGTGGCCCGATATCGAGACGATCTTGTAACCTTTGCTACGCTCGGTGCCGGCCGCAGCAAACCATTCCGCACCACGCTCGAGAATCGGCACGAGATAGGCCAGCGTCTCCACGTTGTTCACCACGGTCGGCGCGCCGTACAGACCGGCGATCGCCGGGAACGGCGGCTTGAGCCGCGGCTCGCCGCGTTTGCCCTCGAGCGAGTTGAGCAACCCCGTCTCCTCGCCACAGATGTACGCGCCGGCTCCGCGATGGACGGTCACTTCGAGATCGTATCCCTTTCCGAAGAGATCCTTGCCGACCAGGCCTGCCGCGCGCGCCTCGCCCAACGCTTTCATAAAGATCTCGTAGCCGCGCTTGAACTCTCCCCGAATATAAATGAACGCGTGATGGCAGTTGATCCCGTAGGCACCCAGGAGGATGCCCTCGAGTACCAAGTGCGGTGTCTCTTCGAGCAGCATGTGATCTTTGAACGTGCCGGGCTCGGCTTCGTCGCAGTTGCAGACGAGATAGCGCGGAAAAACGTCTTTGGGAAGGAAGCTCCACTTGCGACCGGTTGGAAATCCGGCCCCGCCGCGTCCGCGAAGGCCCGACTTGTCGCACGCTTCGAACACGTCGTTCGGCGTAAGTTCGCGCACCGCGCGCTCCCACTGCTTGTAACCGCCGCGTTCGCGATAGACGTTGATGTCGCGCAGGTTGACTTCGCCGATACCGGCCGTTAGAACCTTAGTGACCGGCATGCGCACCATTTCCTTGAGAAGCTTCTTCTTCGATGATTTCGGCGACGCCGCGCGCGTCACGAACGAAGCGTTCGCGCGAACGGCCGGTGAAGGAGATGTCCTTGGTCACAAAGCTGTCGAGCATGATGATACCGCTCGAATCGCCCACCCCCCCGGCGTTATTAGGCTCGCTCGACGTGCGCGTTCCCGGCGACTTTCCGCCGGTACCGACTTCACCGTCTTGCCTCACGCTCCAGGTGCGGCCAGGCTCCACGCTCTGCACCAACGGCTTGACCGGATAGCGCCCAGCACGCATCCCGGCGATCATATCGTCGATCATCGACGGGGTGAGATCGTAGACGAATTCCAAATTGACCTGCATACACGTCGCGCGATCGCAGGCCGCCAAGCATTCGACTTCTTCATACGAGAACAAGCCGTCGGCGGTGGTCTCGAGATGACCGATGCCGAGCTTCTCCCGGAAATACGCCATGATCGCCTCTGCGCCGCGCAGCTCGCACATCAAGCCGCGACAGACTTGCAACATGTACTTCCCGACCGGCTTGCGGAAGAACAGGCTGTAGAACGAGACGGTCGATTCTACTTCAGCTGGAGTGATGTCCAGCAGGCCGGCAGCGAATCGCATTGCATCCTGCGAAACGTAGCCTTGCTCGTCTTGAAAGAGGTGCATCATCGGCAAGAGCGCGGAACGCGAGTGCTCGTATTGCGCGATCAACGCCTCGCACTGCGGCTTCAGCTTCGCCGCCAATGCGCTAAAGTCAAACGCTTCCAATGTCTTATCCATTGGATACTCCCACGCTATTCGCTCGCGAGGCCGCTCCTCGCGTCACATCCTGTGCCGCTCCTGCTGCGCGAGTTTTGCGCCACTTCCAAAGGAAGTTCGCATCCTGCGAATGGCGCAAAACTTCGAGCCCTCGCTTAGCGAACAGCGTAGGAGCATCCAATACAAAGCGTGGATCGCGTTTGACTTCGCGATTCGCGTCTTGTGTTTGGCGAGGGAGGCTCTGTACGAGCGCCGGAGCCAGGATGGCGAGAGGCGCGAGAAAGGCAGCAGCGATTTTTCCACGGACGGAAAAATCGTGAGCGGCTCCCGCGACAAATACAAGACGCGATCGCGATGCCATTAGCGATCCACCTCCCCGAACACGGGGTCGAGCGAGCCGATCATGACCACTAAGTCGGCGATGAGATTGCCCGGCGCGATGCCCTTAAGCGCTTGCAAATTGTACAGGCTCGCCGGACGCGTGCGCACGCGATACGGGCGATTCTCACCGTTGCTGACCAAATAGTAGCCGAGTTCGCCGCGCGGACCCTCGACCGATTGGTAAACGTCGCCCGGCGGCACACGGAAGCCTTCGCTGACGATCTTGAAGTGGTGGATCAGCGCTTCCATCGAGAGCGCGATCGTCTCTTTGGGCGGCGGGAAAATCTTGGGATCGTCGATCGCGTACGGCCCCGCCGTCCGCAATTTTTCGCGCGCTTGCGCGATGATCTTGATCGACTCTTCCATTTCGTCCAAGCGCACGAGGAAACGCGCATAGGCGTCGCCCTCGGTGCGCGTCGGCACGTTGAATTCGTACTGCTCGTAACCCGAATACGGGAACGCTTTGCGCACGTCATAGGCCACGCCGCTGCCGCGCAGCGCCGGGCCGGTAACGCTCCACGCCACAGCCTCTTCGGCGCTCAGAATCCCGACGTCGATCGTGCGATCTTGGAAGATCGGATTGGCCTGAAGCAGTCCGCGCAGCTCTTTGAGGCGGCCGGGGAATTTGGCGATGAGCGCATCGACGCGCTCGAGATAGCCCGTCGGCAAGTCGCCGTTGACGCCGCCCACGCGCAGGTAATTCGGATGCATGCGCGCGCCGCCGGCGGCCTCTTGCAGATCCAAAATGTTCTCGCGCAGATCGAAGCAATAGAAAAAGACCGAGATTGCGCCGAGATCGATGCCATGCGTGCCGAGCCACACGCAGTGGGATGCGATACGCGTCAGCTCCGCGTTGAGCACGCGAATGTGTTTGGCGCGATCGGGGATTTGGCTCGTGATGCCTAGGAGCTGTTCGACACCCAGCACGTAGCACAGGGCATTTGAAGAGGGGGCGAGATAGTCCATGCGTTCGGCATTAGTCTGCCCATGCGACCAGAACAGGTTCTCCATGTTCTTTTCGATGCCGGTGTGGAGATAACCGATCTCGCACTCCGCTTTGATCACCGATTCGCCTTCGATCTCGAGCATGATCTGCAGCACGCCGTGCGTCGAGGGGTGCTGCGGACCCATCGAAAGCACCATCGCGTTGCCTTCTTGCGAAACAATCTCCGGCGTCAGCGGCGTTGTTGACAAACTCACTGCTCGCGCGCCTTTTTCACTTGCTCTTGTAAGACTTCGAGGGTTCGGCCGGTCGGCGGGATGCCGGCCTGCACGTTGCTCTTGAGCCCAAAGGACGGGCGCGGCGAACGCTCGCGTGCCGGACCGCGCAGCGGGTAGTCTTTGCGTAGCGGGTGGCCTTCCCAATCGTGCGGCATTTGAATGCGCCGCAGATCCGGGTGACCGTCGAAAACGATTCCGAAAAGGTCGAAGACCTCGCGCTCGGCCCAATCCGCCGACTTCCACAGATCGCTAACCGTGGGAAGATGCTCGCCTTCGACCAAACCGCAGCGAACGCGCAGACGTGCCGGCGTCCCGACCGCAGCGACGCCGGCAGCGGCGGTCGGCATCTTTAGAAGATGATAAACCACTTCGAATCGCGGCGCGCGCTCGAGATAGTCGACCGCGCCGAGATCGAGCAGCATCGTGTAACCCTCATCGCGCAACGCTTCAAGGCGCGCGTGCAGAGCTTTCGGATCGACCACTTCGATCGACGCATCGTCGATCGGCGGGCGCATGCCCGGCGGATCGATCGCGGTTCCCGCAATCGGCGGAGTTTGAGTACTAGGCACGAGAGCTCCTTAGGACCGCGCGAGGATGCCGCCGCGGCCCCCCTCACGAATTTGTTGTTGAATAAGGTTGACGGCGTAGAGCAACCCGTCGGGAGTCGGCGGACAACCCGGAACGTAGACATCGACTGGAATAATCGTATCGACGCCCTGGACCACCGCGTAATTGTCGAACACCCCGCCGGAACTGGCACATGCGCCCATCGAGATCACCCACTTCGGATCGGCCATCTGATCGTAGAGCCGTTTGACGACCGGAGCCATCTTTTGTGCGACGCGGCCCGAGACAATCATCAGGTCGGCCTGGCGCGGCGAACTGCGAAAGACCTCCGAACCCAGGCGCGCGATGTCGTACTCGGCGGAGGTTACGGTCATCATCTCGATCGCACAGCAGGCGAGGCCCATGGTCAGCGGCCATACCGACGAGCTCTGCGCCCAGCGGGCCACGTCATCGAGGCGCGCGAGGAGGAATTGGCCTGGACCTATCTCCACGCGAAGCCCCCTTTCTTCCATACATAGGCGTAGCCGATCGCGAGGACGATCACGAAAACGATCATCTCAAGCAGACCGAATTTGAGCAACGAATGCATCTTTACCGCCCACGGATAGAACGACGCCGCCTCGACGTCAAAGATCACAAACAGCATCGCAATGAGGTAGAAACGCACCGGAAAGCGCCCGGCGACCGCGGAGGTCGGCTCGACTCCGCACTCGTAGGCCTCTTGCTTCTGCGGGTTGGGCTTAGCTCGCCCCAGCAAGCCGGGTAAGAAGGTAAAGAGCAGTGCGGCGGCTAGTGCGACGCACAGGTAGATCGCAACCGGTCCATACGGGTTCATGGCTTGTGATTTTTTTCACAAAGTCACGATGTTACCTGGGCAACGGTTGAAAAAATACCCCGCCAATCGGTGCCATTGGCTCAGCTTGGGCGATCCAATGGATCGCTGAGAACCGCACCGAAGGCTCAGCCGTTCCAGCAGGCGTAGGAAGTAGCATGGGAGGTAGCATGCGCAAAGTGGTTCTCGGCCTCGTCGTTCTGCTCGCCATGGGAGACAGCTGTAACAATGGCGTGGTGGGCAATCAAGATTACGGCAGCGTGGCCGGGCGCGTGCTCGACGCGACCAGCAACAAGCCGATCGCCAACGCAATCGTTTCGGTTGGTTCGCTCTTCGTCATTACGACGGACGGGCAAGGCGGATTCATGCTTCCGCACGTGCCGGTGGGATTACAAACCGTGACCGCGCGCATGCCCGGCTTTACGACCGACGCGTCGACACTGCACGTGAGAAAAGACGCAACCGCGCAAGCCGGCTATCTTCGCCTCGTGCCGCTGAGCAAACCGGACGCGGTTCCGACCCTTCCGCCGCCGGCAACGCCGACGCCGGAAGTAACGGTGGTGCCCACCTACCTGCCGCCGGGCTTCACGACTGCCACGCCCGGTGGCTCTCCTCCGCCCACAACCGCGCCGCCGCCGACTGCGACGCCCTCAATGCAACCGCAGTCCGGCCAAATCTAAATCGTATTCGATCGTTTGATAGATATCGTCGGGAATTTCGCCGCCCCGGCGTAGTCGCGCAATCTCGCGCCGTTCGGCTTCGAGCGCTGCAAGCTCGATCCGCCGATCGGCCTCGCGTTCATCGCGCGAACCGCGTTCGGTCTCTTCGTCATCGAGATGTCCTTGCAAATGCGCGATGCGCCGCTCGTACTCCCCGAGAAGTCGTGCCGCGGCTTCCATCTCACCCGGCGCCTTTAACGAGGGCTCGATCGAACGCAAGTAGTTTCGGCCTTCTTCGAGCGCTCGCACGCGAATCGCCATCTCCTGTCCCTGGCGTTTATCCGTTTCGCTGATTCCAAGCCGTTCGATCAACGGCCCGAGCGTGAGCCCATGCAGAAGCAGCGTAACGACGATCACGCAAAGCGTGATAAAGATAACCTCGTCGCGCCCGCCAAGCGGGTTGCCGGCGACATTGCGATACGGCAATGCCAGCGCGGCAGCAAGCGAGACGATGCCGCGCATGCCGCTCCAGCTGATGACCGCGAGCCCTTGCCAGGACGGCAGCGGATCGCGTTTGGCTACGCCGGGGATCAAACGCCGCAACCGGGCGACCGGATAGACCCAGACCAGGCGCACCACGATCACCGCGACGCTGATAACCGTAGCGAGCCACACGTAGCTTCCAAGCGAAGACGGTAGCGAGCGCACGATACCCGGCAGAATCAGACCGATTTGGAGAAAGACGACGCCGTTGAGCAAGAGGATCATGACGCGCCACACGGCGCTTGCGATCACGCGTCCTTCGGGCGAGAAAATCGCCTGCGAGCGGCGGCTCACGTAGATACCCGCGGTGACCGCCGAGAGCACTCCCGAAACACCAATCGCGTCGGCCGGAAGATACGCAGCGTACGGCGCGAGCAAGCCAAGGACGTTGGCAACCGCCGGATCCTCGACGTTGAAGCGCGCGAGCAAGCGCATCACAAGTTCGATGACCGCGCCGACGAGCAGACCAAAGACGATGCCGAGCACGACGTTGAGCACGAACGCGATCGAGGCGTGCAACAGCGAAAAGGTCCCAGATACGGCGGCCGCGACCGCAAAGCGATACAACACGAGCGCGGTGCCGTCGTTGACCAGACCTTCGCCGGTCACGATCGCGGCGATGCGGCGAGGCACCGCCATGCGTTCGAAAATGGCCTCGGCGGCAACCGCGTCGGGCGGCGACACGATCGCACCGAGAACGAATGCCGTCGCCCAATCGAAGCCGGCGAGTTGGTGCGCGAGCAGAGCAACGATCACCGTGGTGAACAGGACGAGCCCAACCGCGAGCGTCGAGATGGCACCGAAGTTTCGCTTGAACTCGTACCAATCCGTATTCCATCCACCCGAGAAGAGCAGCGGCGGCAAGACCAGCAGAAAGAGCAATTGCGGATTCAAGTGCGGCGCGGGCAAACCCGGCACGAATGCAAAGGCGAGACCGATTACGACAAACGCAATGGGGTACGGAATGCGTAAACGCTGCGCGACGATCGCCGAAACGATCACTCCGCCGAACAGCGCGACGAGCACCAGCGCCTGGTTCACGCGTCCGTGCCTTGCACTAAATCGTCGTGCCCAGTGCGCGCAGGTCGAGCGCGACCCCGCAAACCACTAAAAAAACCGCGTCAGCGCCGGCGGCGATCCGCTGCTTCATGCGCCCAAGCACGTCGCGAAAAAGCCGCGCCGACGCGGCTACCGGGACGATATCCCAGCCGACTTCCTCGGCGACCACAACCACCTGCGCGCGCGAATCGAGCATGGCCTGCGCGAGCTGCGTCGCCTCTTCATCCATCTGGGCCTCGAAGCCGGCGAAGTCGCGCTCGAGTGCATCGATGTGCGTCGCAATTCGTGCCGCGAGCCACGTTCCGAGAGCGTCTACGACGATGCACTGATCGGGCACGCCATCGCGAAAAAGCGCGATCAGCACGTCATGTCCGAGCGAGGCGCTTTCGATCGAATCCCATGTCGACGGGCGGTCGTGCACATGCCGGGTCAGCCGCGAGTCCCACTCACCGTCACCTGCATCGCGCATCGCGGTCGCAACGTAGCTCACGCGACGGCCCGAGCGCTGCGCAATCTCGATCACATAGCGGCTTTTGCCCGAACGCACGGGGCCGGTCACGAGCGTCACGCCCATGGGCAAGCCTTCTCCGCGCCTTCATTGAATCACTCGCAGATGCTGGTTCGCATTGCGCTGGTCGTCCTCGGGATAGTCCTGATCTTCGCAAGTCTCAACGACGTCTTCCAATCGGTCATCGTCCCACGCGCGGTCGGGCGCCGTTTACGGCCGAGCTATTACCAATCGCGGACGCTCTGGACGATCTGGCCGCGCTTGGCTCACGGCCTCTACCCGAACAACGAGGACCGGCGCGAGGATTTCCTCGCGGCTTTCGCGCCGTCCAACCTCATCGCCAACCTGCTGATGTGGTCGCTGATGCTGCTCGTCGGCTACGCATCGATCTTCTTCGCGCTTCGCGACCAGGTGCACCCGGCGCTCGCCTCATTTGGCGAAGCGTTCTATTTCGCCGGCGCCTCGTTTTTCACAATCGGCTTCGGGGACTTCGTCGGCAACACCGGGCTGACGCGCCTCGCCTCCCTCGCCGCCGGGGCTTCGGGTTTTGGGATCATTTCGACCACAACGGCATATTTGTTCGCGATCTTCGGCGCGTTTCAGACGCGCGAGCAATTCGTCGTAACCGTCGGTGCTCGCGCCGGCGCACCTCCAAGCGGCGTCGGGTTGCTCACGATCGCCGCGCACGCCGGCATCGTCAAAGACTTGCCCGCGCTCATGCGCAGCGGCGAAACGTGGTGTGCTTTGCTCATGGAGACGCACCTCGCCTATCCGATCCTCGCGTACTTTCGCTCCAGCCACGACTACGAGTCCTGGGTCGCCACCCTCGGCACGATACTGGACACCGCGGTCTTGATGATCACGACCGTTCAGTGCGATGCGGGCGAAGCGCGCATCCTCTACAACATCGGCCGCCATGCCACGCACGACCTCTCCAAGTATTTTCGCCTCGACGGCAACGAGCGCGATCCGGGCATCACACGCGAGCAGTTCGATTCGGCTTGTACGCGGCTCGAATCAGCCGGTCTCACCCTCAACGATCGCGATCGCGCCTGGGAGCACTTTGCCTCCCTCCGGCGCGCCTACGCGAGCAATCTCAATGCGCTCGCGGGATTCTTCCAAGTGCCGACGCTGCACTGGGTCGGCCCGCAGTCGATCGTCGAAAGCGAACACATGCGCGAACAGATTGCGCCGGAGATCCTAGAAGGACTCGATCAGAAGCCGTGATCGCGATCGATCTTGTGAAGGAAATGCAGCGCATCATCGAGCGGTACGGCAAAGCCGATCGAACGCTCGTCGTCGAAGCGTGAGTCGGCCAGCCCGATGATCTTCCCGGTATCGATCACGAAGATCGGGCCTCCGCTCTCTCCCGGAACGATTTGCAGCGTCACCTCCAGGGCGTCGTTGCGGATGGACGAGAGCCGCCCCGTGCTCAGCGACGTGGCTAAACCCAGTTGTTCGTCTTGGAACTCGTCTGGAATCGGATAGCCGAGCAGACCGACGTCTCGCCCGATTTGATCGTGCAAGTCGGTCACCGCGCCGAGACGAAGCGCCGGGAGATTTGCACGGGTCGTGCGCAGGAGCGCAACATCCGTGTCGTTGTTGACGGCGATCACGCGTGCCGGCACTTTCTCGCGATTGCCGATCGTTGCGTGCAAATCCCAAGCACCGTCGACCACGTGCGCTACGGTGAGAATATCGCTCCCCCAGCCACCGCTCGCAATGACGAGCCCGGTCCCGTAAGCATCGTCATAGCCGTCCTTCTTCTTCTCGGGAGGCACGCGCATCGTAAGGAGTACGACCGAGGGTCGCATCGTGCGCACCAGTGCAACAAAACGATCGTCGGGATAGTCGGGTGCGCAGGCGCAGAGCACGCAGAGCAGCGCGACGAGTACGGCTACGCGCACTTGGCAATCGCGTCCCGTAGCGCGTCGAGTCCAAAGCCCGTTCTTGCACTGATTTGAATCGCTTCCCTCGACTGCGCGTCTTCGACGCTACGCTCGGGATGACAATCTGTTTTGTTGAAAACGAGCAGGCGCGGCTTCGCGTCGAGTTCGAGATCGTGCAGTTGCGCCTCCACCGCGACTTGCTGTCGCGGCCAATCGGGATTCGAAGCATCCAGCACGTGCACGAGCAGATCCGCCTCGCGCAACTCCTCAAGCGTGGCGCGAAAAGCGTTGACCAGATCTTTGGGCAGATCGGTGATGAATCCGACTGTATCTGCTACACGCACGTACGCGCCCGGGCCCAGATAGACGCGGCGAACCGTCGGATCGAGTGTGGCGAATGGCTGATCGGCGACGAAGACGTCGCTGCGCGCGAGCGCATTGAGCAGCGAGGATTTGCCGACATTGGTGTAGCCGACCAAGGCGACCAACGGCTCGCGGTGCGGCGCGTTGCGCCGCGTCCCGCGCTGACGCTTGACGTCCTCGAGTTGGCGGCGCAAGACCGTTATGCGGCTCTGGATGCGGCGGCGATCGACCTCGAGTTTGGTTTCGCCGGGGCCGCGCGTGCCGATGCCACCGCCCAGGCGAGAGAGATCCGCGCCGACACCGATCAGATTCGACTGGCGATAGCGCAGCTGCGCGAGCTCGACTTGAAGCTTGCCCTCGCGGCTGCGCGCGTGACGTGCAAAGACGTCCAGAATCAGCATCGTGCGATCGACGATCGGCACGGGGATCACCTTTTCGAGGTTCTTACGCTGGCGCGGGCGCAGATCGTTGAGCACAAGCACGAGATCCGCCTCGTGATCTTTGACCAGATCGGCGATCTCGCGCGCCTTGCCGCTGCCGACCAGCGTCGCCGGATCGACGCGATCGCGCCGTTGAACGATGCGCGCGACGATCTGCGCGCCGGCCGCTTGCGCGAGCGCTTCGAGTTCTACGAGTTCGGGTTCGAGCGGTCGGTCGGAGTCGTCGGTGTCGACAGCGACGACAAGCGTTCGATTAGCCAGCGGAGTCCCTCGTTGTAATGTGGTCCCGGGCGGAAGAGTGCGTTCTCCACGCGCGGATCGGTTATGGCGAACACGTGTCCTTCGTGCACGGCGCGTAAGCTCCGCCACGGCTCTTGCGTCTGCACCGACGTAAGATCCGTATCGTGTCCGGCGACAATTGCATCGGGTTGTGCCCGGATCAAGGCCTCATCGCTGTATTCGCCCCAGGGCGAGGACAAATCGGCCGCCGCGTCGCGCCCGCCGGCCAGCTCGATCAGCCGCCCGATGTACGACGACGGTCCGACGGTCCAAATCGGCCCGGTGCCGATCGCAACGAATACCGAAGGCCGGTACGCACGGTGCGCGACCATCGCGTGCAGCCGTGCGGTTTCGCTCTTGAGCGCAGCGATCTCGGCGCGCGCTTGCGCGGCATGTTCGGTCAGTTGCCCCAGCGTTTGGAGGTCCGTGAAGATGTCGTCGTAGGTGTCGTCGGGGATAAACACGACGCGAATTCCCGCGCGCTGCAGCGGAGCAACCAAGCGCATTTGCGACGCAATCCCGACAACGAGGTCCGGATGGAGCGCGAGGATCCGTTCGGAATCAACGCTCGCGAAATCGCCGACGACCACCTTGGCGCTCGCGCCGGGAACGTCGCCGGAGAATTTCGAGATACCGACGAGCTGGGCGCACGCGCCGATGGCGCACACGTCTTCCGCGAACGACGGCACGAGCGTGACGATGCGCAGCGCAAATACGAGATGCAAAAGCATGGGGCGTCCCTTTCGCGGCAGGTGATGACGCGCGCCTCTCTAAAAGCGCCGGTCAGGTTTGCCGCGCGGGAAGCCGGTGAGATGCCGGCACGGTCGCGCCACTGTATGCGGGGAGCCGTTTCGCTGCCACAGCTCGAGTCGGGCGGGAAGGCACGGAACGCTAGGTTACGATCCGCGAGTCAGGATACCGCTGCAAGCCTCGTGCACTCTCCATTCCTCGCGTAAGGGAAGGCTTGCTATGGTTTCATTCGCGCTGCGCGTGCTCGCTGCAGCCGTCGTCTCATTCTCCCCCTCTCCTTCACCATCACCTGCGCCGTCGCTGCTCCCGCAGATCGCGCACGTTGTGACCTCGGACCGCTCCGACGAAACGCTACGCAACAGCGTGCGTACAACCTACGTCGTCAGCGCCGATGACATCGCGCGCAACGGCTATCGAACCGTGGCCGGCGCACTGGAAAGCATTCCCGGCGTCGAGATCGCCAATTACGGGCCGATCGGTACGCAGGTCGACTACGGCATTCGCGGCAGCAGCTCCGCGCAAGTGCTCGTGCTCATTGATGGTCAGCCCGCGCCCGGCGGACTCGCCGATTCGGTGGAACTCGGCACGCTTTCCACCGCCGGCGTCGCGCGCATCGAAGTCGTCGAAGGCGGCGGCTCGACGCTCTACGGCACCGGCGCGATCGGCGGCATCATCAACGTCATCACGACCGGCGCGACGCCGGCGAATGCAACGCTGCGCTACGGCACGTTTGACGATACCGAGCTACACGCGCAGGGCGCCGGCTTTACTTTCGATCGCGTGGTCGCAGCGAACAATTATGCTCTGCCGCCGGACTCCATCGGCGGCATTCCTGGTCCCGCAGCGCGCAATAGTCCCTATCAAGGCACGACGGTACGCTACGGCTTCGATCACGCGCTCGGTATAATTCATGTGTCCTTGCGCACCTCGCTCGAAAGCGACAACGTCGGTGTTGATGGGCCGTATCCGAACTTCTCTTCGACCAGCTTCGAGGACGACGTCAATGAGGGCGCCGTCTTGACGCTCGCCCTCCGGCGCCCGAGGTCCACCGCCAGCCTCTCACTCGATGGAGGACGTCAACAGATCCTATTCGATTGCGACATGACGGTCGATGCAAACTGCTATCAAAGCACGGCATCGCTCGACACCGAGATGCGCTCCGGCCTAAGCCTGCGCGACGTGATCAGCGCAAGCAACGAGCGCACGATCTATGGCGTTGATCTGTCGCGCGGCACGGTGCGCGGTGACGACGGTGACGGCGACATTTCCACCAACGCGCTCGCGCAGAGCGCTGCGTACGTGCAGCAGACCTGGACCTTGCCCCGCGATGAGTTCTATGCGGGGCTGCGCGGCGAACGCGACGGCTCGCTGGGCGGCGAGTTCTCGCCTTCGATCGGCGGGCGCTTTGACCTCACGAACAGGCTCACGCTGCGGGCCAATGTCGCATCCGCTTTTCGCGCCCCGAACGCAAGCGAATTATACTTTCCGTTCTACGGAAATCCCGATCTGGTTCCCGAACGCGCGAAAGTCGGTGACCTGACCTTGAGCGATGACCGCGTACTCGGCGGCGTCGCGTTCGGATGGTTCGACAACGACACGCGCGAACTGATCGTCGCCGATCCGGCCAACAACTATTTGCCGGAAAACGTCGATCACGCTCACCTCGAGGGCATGACCTTCGACGCGCAGACACTGCCGCGCCACGGCATAAGCGCCACGGTCAACGCGACCGATCTTTATCTGGCGCAGGATCTCGACACGCAAACACGCCTGCCTAACGATCCCGTATTCAGCGTTAATCTCGGACTCGTCTATCGCGGCAGCGCCCGTGCATGGCTGAGCGAGGCCGGGATCAGCGAGCGCGCCGTCGGAGCGCGCGGCGCCGTCGATCCGACGCAACCGCTCTTCTATCAACCGGCAGCCTACAGCGATCTGACGGCCTACACGGGTTTTCGCCTCGCGCCGAAGATGCTGTTGACCATTCGCGGCTACAATCTGGGCAACGAACGTTACGCCGAGGTGAGCGGATATCCGATGCCCGGTCGCACCTTCGCGGTCGAGCTGACCGCGAAGTAGCTGTGAACGGATGGCGTCTGCCGGCGATTCTTGCGCTCACGCTGCTCGCGTGCGCCGCGAGTCTGCTCGCCGGCGGGAGCACCATTGCACCAAGCGCGATCGTGCGCGCGCTCGCCCATCCGCGCGCATCCGATGACGTCACGACGATCGTGTGGCAGCTGCGGATGCCGCGTGTCGCGATCGCCGCCGCGGTTGGCGCTGCACTCGCGGTTGGGGGTGCGTTGCTTCAAGGGATGCTGCGTAATCCGCTGGTCGATCCGTATCTAACCGGCGTGAGCGCCGGTGCAGCAGCGGCGATCGCGCTTGCCGTACTCTCCGGCATCGCGGTGCCGTTTCTTCCCGCGCTCGGCTTTGTCGCGGGTTTGCTCACCGCGGTGCTGGTCGCCGCGCTCGCGCGACGGGGAAGCGGCGTCGATCCCAACCGCCTGATCCTGGCGGGCATCTCGATTTCGGCGCTCTTTTCGGCGATCGTGGCCTTTGCAATCGCGCGCGCGAACTCGCTCAATGCAGCGCAGTCGATTCTTGCGTGGCTCGCCGGATCGATGGCCGGACACGGCTGGCGCGACTTACTTTTCACCGCGCCCTATCTCGTCGCCGGAGCCATTCTGGCACTGCTCGCGGCGCCCGCGCTCGATGCGCTGCGCGTGGGCGACATACGCGCACGTGCCGTCGGCCTCGACGTGGATCGCGCGCAGTGGTTGATCCTCGCGTCAACCTCGCTCTTGGCCGCTGCGGGTGTGGCTCTCGCGGGAATGGTGGGATTCATCGGGCTCATCGTACCGCATGTCGCGCGGCGGATCGTGGGCTCCGGCGCGCGAGTGCTGCTCCCTGCGTGTGCGCTCTGCGGGGCAGCGCTCTGCGCGCTCGCCGATGCGATTGCCCGCAGCATCGTGGCGCCTTCGGAACTGCCGATCGGGGTGCTCCTCGCATTCATCGGCGTCCCGGCCTTCCTCTATCTCTATTTGCAGCAGGATCGTCCGGCGTGATTGCCCTCGAATCGGTCGCGATCGGCGTCGCGCAACGCACGCTCCTGCGCGATATCGACGCGCGCTTTCGAGCCGGCGAGTTCGTCGCCGTGCTCGGGCCCAATGGCGTCGGCAAAACGACACTCCTGCGCGCGATCTGTGGAATCCGCCCGACGCTCGCCGGCCAGATCGCGCTCGACGGCACGCCTTTGCGCACGGTCTCGCCGAGCGAGCGCGCGCGAGCGATCGCCTTTGTTACCAGCGACGATGCCATGATCGAAACGTTACGCGTGCGCGACGTCGTTGCGATCGGGCGTTTCCCCCATCACCCGTGGTGGGAATGGAGCCCGAACGCTCACGACGACGTCGCCATCGAGCGCGCACTCCTTGCGGTAAACATGCAGCACGAGCAACACCGCCTCCTTAGTACGCTTTCGAGCGGCGAACGCCAACGCGTGTGGATCGCGATGGGTCTCGCTCAAGAAACGCCGGTTCTCGTGCTCGACGAGCCCACCAGCCATCTCGACGTGCGCGTGGCGCACGAAATTCTCGCGCTGCTGCGAAGACTCGCTCGCGAAGGCCGCACGATCGTCTGCGTGCTCCACGATCTCAACGACGCAGCCGCCTATGCCGATCGGCTGATGCTTTTAGGGTGCGAGCGCATGTTGGCGTTCGACGTGCCGGCGCGCGTACTAGCGCCCGAGCTTATCGAGCGCGCATACGGAATTACGGTGACTCGGGTCGAGACGCCGGAGGGCCCCCGGGTTTTTGCGGCTGTCCGTGCTTGAGCTCGCGTATCGCCGACCCGAGCACCCAACCGCGCTGACCGCGTAGCGGCCCCGCGGTGATGACGATGCCGATTGCGTCGTCGGGCTGCGCGACGTACTTCGATTGCACGAAATCCGAGACGCAACTCTCAACCGTCGCGCGCGTGCCCGGACGAACGAGTGTTGCGTGCGGCAAAAGCGCTTTCATCTGGTCGAAGGTTCCGCCCTCGTAGTCGCGTAAACGGAAGCGCGAGTCCCACACGAAGACGTCAGGATCGTCGGTGGTGCCGAAAAGAACGACACGATCGTTCACGTGCATGCGGCAATCCGCCAGCGCCGCATTCGGCACGAGCAACAACAACACCGAGACAACCAGCGCGCTAATCGATCGCATCCGAACCTCCCGGTTCGTGGACGCGAATGGCCAGCACCGCAACGTCGTCGCGCGTACGGTTTCCCCCGAGCGCTTTGACCTGCGCAACCAACTCGTCGGCCAGAAGCTGCGGCTGAGGATTGCTCGCGGCAATCAATGCCATTGCGCCTTCCTCGTACAACGGCTCGCCTGCGCGGTTGCGCGCCTCGGTCAAGCCGTCCGTCACGAGAACGAGCGTATCGCCGTCTTCAAGGTAGAGCGTCTTGGTTTCGAACGGCTCCTCCATCACGCCAAGGACGGGACCAGTCACGAGGAGCTGCTGTACGTCATCCGCGCGTCGGACGAACGCCGAATCGTGCCCAGCACTGGCGTAGCGGAATTGCAACGTTTGCGTATCGAGCACGCCCACGAACATCGAAACGAAAAGGTATGGGTTTTCCACGGTCTGCGAAAAGGCGGTATTGAATTCCGCCAGCATCGCTCCCGGATCGCGGCGGCGCAGTGCGATGCCGCGAATCGTAAACTTGATGAACGCGGTCAACACGGCGGCGTCGACGCCTTTGCCGCTGACGTCGGCGATAAACGCCATCGCCAGCGTATCGGAAAGACGGTATACATCGAAGACGTCGCCGCCCACCGCCAGATGGCTGCTGGCGGAGAGATAGGCGCTTCCCACCTCGCAGTTGGGCAGCGGGACGTGCTCGCTGCGAAATGCTCGCTGCAGGATTTCCGTTGTCGTACGCTCTTCTTCGAGTTCGCTCACCAGACGAGAACGAAACCCGTTGAAAAGAATCGCGAGCAGACCGAAGAGCGCGAGCCAAAACGTACGAGTCCAGGTGTCCCGATTGATCTGCTCTTGCGTCGAGCGCGCTAGCTCCGCGTTTCGCTGCGCAAGCGCGTCGCGAATGAAACTTCCCGTTCGATTTTCGTAATCCGAAAAGGCCTTGTTCTCTTTGTCGATCTCGGGAACGGCGCGTTCGGGCGACGCAAGCAACGGCTGGGCGATCTTCCTGCGCCAATTGCTTTGCAGAGAGACATAGTCTTCCAGGGTACGCGCGGCCGGGAGGAGATGCTGTTCGGCCAGGACTGACGCAACGTCTGCTACCTTCTGATCGAAGTCTTGTGCGGTGGCGGCGTACTGTTGCTCGTAAAACGGATCGCGCGTGAGGACGTAGCCGCGAACCGAGTTTTCTTCGTCGATCTGCAGACGCAAGAGTTCTTCGAGGCCGAGCTGTGCCTGCACGATACGGGACTGTGCATCAAAGGTCTTCGCGATATTCGCTCGTGTCGCGAAGGCGCCCTGAACCGCAATTCCGAGGACGAGGACCAAAAAGGCAGTCCACACCAGAGCCCCCGGCACGTGCAGGAATGACGTGCGGGACTTCACCGCGCGGCGAAACCGCCGGGGGGTAGGAGCATTGGACGTTCCGAAATTGTGTCAGTCATGCAGATGCAGATAGCGCCTGGCCTCTTTAAGTCGTACGACGTTCGCGGAATTTATCCGTCAGAGATCAATGACGAGATCGCCTACGGCATCGGCCGCGCGTTCGTGCCGCTCGTCGGAGCCAAGCGCATCGTGGTCGGCCGCGATATGCGCCCAACCGGAGATCGCCTTTTTGACGCGTTCGCGCGTGGCGCCACCGAATCCGGCGCCGACGTGACCTCGATCGGCATGGTCTCCACCGACGCACTCTATTTTGCCGTCGGCAAATACGGCTTCGACGGCGGTGTGATGATCACCGCATCGCACAATCCGGCACAGTACAACGGCATGAAATTTACGCGCGCTGCGGCCGAAGCGATCTCGCTCGACACCGGGCTTGCGCAGATTCGCGATGCAATTTCGTCAGGCAACCTGCCGCCCGCCGCCGAGCGTCCCGGAGCCATCACCGAGCGCAACATTCTCGACGAGTTCGCCCAGCATTGCCTCTCCTTCATCGACCGCACCATCGTGAAGCCCTTCAAGATCGCGATCGACGCCGGCAACGGAATGGCGGGCGAAACCGTTCCGCACGTGTTCAAACACCTGCCCTGTGAAGTCGTTCCGCTCTACTTCGAACTCGACGGAACGTTTCCGAACCACCCGGCCAGCCCAATCGAACCCGAGAACATGATCGATCTCCAAGCGGCAGTGCGAAGAGCAAACTGCGACCTCGGCGTAGCGTTCGACGGCGACGCGGACCGGATGTTCATCGTCGACGAGAAGGGCGACCTCATCGACGGGAGCACCGTCACGGCGCTGGTGGCGCTCAACACGATCAAGAAGCATCCCGGCGCAAAGATCCTCTACAACTTGATTTGCTCGCGCAGCGTGCCCGAGCTCGTGCAGCGGGCGGGCGGCATTCCGATCCGCTCGAAGGTCGGGCACTCGATCATCAAAGCAACGATGCGCGAACAAGACATCGTCTTCGGCGGCGAGCACTCCGGGCATTTTTACTTCAAAGACAACTGGTATGCCGACTCGGGCATGATCGCATTGATGCAATGTCTCGAACTTTTCAGCGAAGCAGGCAAGCCGGTAAGCGAAGTAATCGCGCCGATCGATACGCGTTTTCGGTCGGGCGAGATCAACAGCCAGGTCAAGGACGCGCCAGCGAAGATCGGGGAGCTTCAGCATCACTTCAAGGATGCGCGGATCGATCATCTCGATGGGCTGACGATCTCCTATCCGCATTGGTGGATGAACGTGCGCCCCTCGAACACCGAGCCGCTGTTGCGGCTCAATGTCGAGGGCGACAGCAAGGAACTCATGGAGCAGCACCGCGATGAAGCCCTCGCGATCATTCGGGAAAAATAGTGTCCAGAGTTGACGCCGATGCTATGCGGCGCTACGAGCAGACGCGCGACGACCTCGTCGCGCGTTTGCTCGTCATCGAAGGATCGATCGGCGAGAACCGGCGCAAGGCGGTCGCAAGCGTGCGCGCGCGACTCGAGCGCAGCAAATTCATCCTCGCTGTCGTGGGCGAATTCTCGAGCGGAAAGTCGTTTCTGCTCAACGCGCTCCTTGGGAAATTTCGTTACGAAGAGGGCCCGGCCGGCCCGCGGTTAGTCGGACTACTCGCGGTCGATATCAACCCGTCGACGGCAACGATCACCGAGCTTGAAGCCGGTAAAGCCGACGAAGCGACCGCGATCTTTGAAGACGGCCGGCGGGAGCGGATTCCGCTTGACCGGCTCAACCGCTTCATTGCAGTCGGAACCGACAGCGCCGGCGCGCTCCACGACGCGACCAAAGAAGAGCGCGACGCGCCGACACGGGTCATCGTCAAGACGAACTCGCCCTTTCTCGAGCGAGGATTCGTGGTCGCAGATACACCCGGTCTGGCGTCGATCAACCCGGCACACCGGCGGGCGACGCTCCAATTTTTGCCAACCGCCGATGCGGTGCTCTACCTGATCGACACGCAGCAGCCGTTCACCGAAGGCGACGCGTCGTTTCTGGGCATCATCCGGCAACATATCGATTCGATCTTCATCGTTCAAACGAAGATCGATCTTTGGCAGCAGCCGCAGAGCGATGGGCGTGCGGCTTGGGAGCACGCTTACGAGAGGATCGCCACCCTCGCCGCCGTGCACGCTCCCGGAACGTACGTCTACGCGCTGTCGGCTCGCGAATACGTGGACGGTGTATTGGAAAGCGACGCGGCAAAAGTCGAGGCGAGCCGATTCCCGAAATTCCTGGGTGCGCTCGATGCCCAACTGATCCGCCGCACCGGCCGAGCCCGCCTGGCGCGCGCGCGCGATCGCGTGGCAGCAACGATTGCCGACGAGAACGCGCAAATCGAACACGACATCGCAATGCTCGTGCTCGACCGCGAAGCGCTCGACGCGCGCCGGGCACAGGTGTTGCCCGCGCTGCAATCGCTCGACGAGCGTGCCCGGGCGCAGCGTGAAGCTCTCCTCGCCGAGGGCCTGGCGACTCGCGCGGCTATGTCGGATCGGGGCAGCGAACTCAGCGCCGACCTGGAACGTGCGCTTTCGCAAGCCCTCGATACTGCCGACATCAACCGCTTGCGCGATCGCGAGCGGTTGCACATCATCGTCGATCGCGTCGTCGCGCAGATCGCTCAGGAGTTTGCCGCCCAGGCGGCCACCGCGGTCTCGGTCGAACTCGATGCAGCGATCGCACGCGCAGAAGCGATCGTTCCGTTGCGCTTCGCGCAGAACGATGCGGCTGCGCGCGCCTTTGGAGCCGAGCCGGGAACGAGCCTGTGGAGCGGAAGCGCGCGCGACGCGATCGCCGCGACGATCGTACTCGAAGCCATCGGTGGCCCGGCTATCGGCTTGGTGCACGACATTGCGACTCGCTTTGCTACCCAGCAAAGCGGCAGCTACATGAAGCGCGAGCTCATCGCCGACCTGCGCGCGGAGGTCTTTCCGCGTTTCGCTACCGATGTACTCGCATTCGCCGATCGTGTCGGCGCGCGAATACAACACATCTATGACGAGCTTGCCCAAGCGATCGCAAGCGCGCTGCTCGAGCAGCGCGACGCTGATCTCGGCAGCATCGATCGTTCTTTGGCCGCGCACCGCGACAATCGCGTCGAGCAGACGCGCAGCGAACTCGAAGCACGGCGCGCGACCCTGGCGCGCGAGCGCGACGCGATGCGCGATTTGGTCGGCGGATTCATGGAGCGCGAAGAGGAGATTGCACCGGCGGATCCAGGATCGGAGATCGTGCGCCGCTCGCACGACGAGGCCTCCTTCGATTCGGAAAGCTACGATCGCGGCCTGCGCCCGTCGCGCTGGCGCGTCGCCGTGCTCGGCGCGCTGCGCCGCGGAAAGAGCAGTCTGATCAACGCTTTCGCCGGAGCGAACGTCCTCACCGATGATGTGGCGGGAAGCGCGCGCTTTCCGATTCACGTGCGCTACGGCGAGCAGGAGCAGGCGTTCACGCTCGGGGACGACGCCCAGTGGCACGATATCCCGTTCGAGAACGCGACGCAAGCAGCGGAATACGCTCCGGTTCTCGTCCTCGTGCCATGGTCGCTCCCGCGCGAACTCGTGCTCGTGCACGCGCCGGCCTTTGATTCGGGCGAGCCCGACGCCGAGGACGTCAACGTGGTGGTCGCATCCCACGCAAGCGAGATCCTGTGCCTCTTCTCGCGCCAGCTCTCGGATCGCGAGCTCGCCCTCTACGAGCGGGTCGCCGAATTCAATAAACCCATGCTCTTCGCGCATACCATCGCCGACAACGAGGCGCCGAACGAACGCCGTCACGTGGTCGAGTTGGCGCAGTCCTATCTGCACGAGCGCAACATTCCCGCCGAACGCATCTTCGTCGTCTCGGCTCACGAGTACGATCGAGCGCGCAGCGAAAAGCGTGCGCCTGCCGGTTGGAACGAAATGGAGGCATTGCGCTCGACCCTGGAAGCGCACGCCGAGAGCCACATGGCCCGGCTCGAGCGTTTGGCGCGAGTAACGGCGCCGGCGCAGGCCTCTGCTCCGCAGGTACGAGCACCCGCAGAGCGACCGGCGGGCTTCTTCGCACGTATGTTCGGCAAGGGGCACTGACGGGGCATGCGTCGAACCCGCTTCTTCCGGTTATGACCACCACGCTAGGGCCGGCTCTTCTCGCTATCGGAGACGGAACATCGACCGTCGGCCGCATTGTCATAGAGAACGGTCGCATCGCGGCGATCCTGGGCGCCGACGGCCCCTCGGATTATCCGCTTCCCGCGGGCAGCAGCATCGCTCCTGGCCTGATCGACGTTCATACCAACGGCGCGGGCGACATGCTCTTTAATCGAGATCAAGGCAATGCCGTGCCGGTGGCGTCGTCCGAGTATGCGCGCATGGGCGCGACCGGCTTTGTCGCAAGCGTGATGACGGCACCTTTTGAATCGATGCTGCACATCGCATCCGAAGTGGTCGACGCTGCGCACGATCTCGAAGAGGATGAGCCACACGGCGCGCGCTGTCTCGGCGTGCACTTCGAGGGCCCCTTTCTCAATCCGAAATTTCGCGGGGTGCATCGTGGCGAGTGGCTGATGCCCGCGTCCGCGTCGCGTGCCAAAGAAATGGTCGACGCGTGCAAGGGCGCATGCCTGCTGGTGACGATGGCCCCGGAAGTCGAAGGCGCTGCCGATGCGATGCGCGTCTTCCTACAGCATGGTGTGGTCTGCTCGGCCGGGCACACCAGCTCGCGCTACGCCGACGGTATGCTTGCCATCGGCCTCGGTTTTCGCTCGCTCACCCACGCGTTCAACGGCATGCCGCCGCTCATCCATCGCGATCCGTCGATTCTCGCAGCATTCATCCAGGATCGCCGAACGATGGTACAGATCATCGGCGACGGTTATCACGTCGCGCCGGTCATGGTCGATATCCTGTATCGCACCGTCGGTGGACGCATCGTGCTCGCAACCGATCTGATGCCTCCACCCGACGCGACCTATCACATTGTTGGTGGCGTGATGCGCGCGGGCGACGGTACGATCGCGGGCAGCGCGCTGCGCATCGACCATGCCGTCCGCAACTTCATGTCGTACGCCGATATTTCGTTCGAGGAAGCCGTTATGGCCGCGACGCACGCGCCCGCAAAGCTCATCGGGCTCGAGGGGGAGATGGGGCGCATCGCGCCCGGCATGCGCGCCGACCTCTCATTTTGGGATTCGCAGTACGCGATCATCGGCACCATGGTTGGTGGAAACGTGGTCTACGGACCACGCGCGGGCACGAAAACACTCGCCTCATGATCGCTACCGCGACGACGCTCCTTGAGGCGATTTTTGGGGCGTCGTTCCGGCGCGACTTCGACGTACGCCTCTGGGACGGCACGACGTTGCCCAGCCACACCGACCGTCGCGATTTCACGTTTATCGTCAATTCACCCGGCGCGCTGCGCAGCGCATTCACACCGCCGCTCGAGCGCAACGCCGGCTCCGCCTTTATCTCCGGCATGATCGATGTCGAAGGCAACCTGACGGCAACGATCGCGCGCCTCAACGCGGCGAACGACCAGCATTCGGCATTACAAAAGGCGCGTCTCGGGTTGCTGCTGCTGCGTCTTCCGCGTGAGGCGCGTCCGGCGCCGCCGGGCGCCGATTTGCACGGAAAGCGTCATTCGCGCGAGCGCGACCGCGCGGCAATCTCGTACCATTACGATCATCCGGTCGATTTTTATCGCGCCTTTCTCGATTCGAACATGGTGTATTCATGCGCGTACTACGACGACGGCGTCGACGATCTCGACACCGCCCAGCGCGCGAAACTCGCCTATGTGCTGGACAAATTGCGGCTCGAGCCTGAGATGTCGTTTCTCGATATCGGCTGCGGCTGGGGATCGCTGGTTATCGCGGCGGCGAAGCGCGGCGCGCAGGCGCTTGGCATCACGCTGAGCCGCGTGCAGCACGACGAAGCCAATCGCCGCATCGCCGAACTTGGTCTGGGCGATCGCGCGCGGGTGGAATTTCGCGACTACCGCGACCTGCGCGACCTCACCTTCGATCGCATCGCGAGCGTCGGCATGGTCGAGCACGTGGGACGCAAGATGCTGCCGCGCTATTTTGCAGCAGCCTATGCGGCGCTTCGCCCGGGAGGGCTCTTTCTGAATCACGGCATCGCCGAACAAAGCCCTGGGCGCAAAGCGCCGCCAAACCCGTTTATCGAGCGCTATGTCTTTCCCGACGGCGACCTGGTTGCGGTTGCAGACAGCCTTGCGATCGCCGAGCGGAGCGGCTTTGAGGTTCGCGATGTCGAGAACCTGCGCGAGCACTACGCGCGCACGTTGCGCGCCTGGGTCGAAAACCTCGAGCGCAATCGTAACGAAGCGATCGCGCAAGCCGGCGAAGCGGCCTATCGCGTATGGCGGCTTTACATGGCGGCCAGCGCCGTCTCATTCGATAACGCCTCGATCGGCATCTACCAATCGCTGATCGCGCGTCCCGACTCCAATGGAAAGGTTACGATTCCAGCGACGCGACGCGACCTGTACGCTCAGCTCCCCTAGCCGTCCGCCGGAAATGCGTGATAGAGTGATGCCAACGCTGGAGGTTACGTGAGCGCATCGCCCCTGGAAGTCCGGATCGCCCACCTTGAGGGCGCCTACGAGCAAATCAACCATCGCCTTGGAAGCGTCGAGCAACGTTTGGGAAGCCTCGAGCGCAAGATCGATGACTTCAGGGATTCGCTCCTCGGCACGATGGAGGGGCGTTTCGGCCAAATTGATCAGCGATTCGCCCGAATGGACCAGAAATTCAACTGGGTCTTTGGCCTGATTGTTGTTTCGATTCTCATTCCGCTCGTTGAACGGTTTGTTGTGCGCTGACGTCGCTTACACGAAGACCGCGATCGCGGTTACGGCCGTGAATAGTACCCACAAGAGGACTACCGCAAACTGACGCAATGCGTAGTTTTTCCAAAATGTCTCGGTTTCGTCATAGGCGCCGGCTTCCATCATCCGCAGAAGCAGGACAGCTATCGGCACAGCGCCGAGAATCGCTAGGACGCCCCAGAATCGATGATCGAACGCTTCAGCAATCACGAAAACTAGCGTAAACGCTGCTGCAATGGCAACTGCGATACGGTGCCCCATGCGAGCCGCGATCACGAGAAATTTGGAAGGCGTCTTTTGCGCGCGTTGGAGAGCTTCCCACTGCGCCTTGGCCTCTTCTTTATAGAACTCGAGACGCGCCACTCTTTCTTCTTCGGTCATTTCAGGCACGTTATACCGCCTATGAAGTACTCGCCGCTGCCTTGTGGGAACGCTCGATGTACGCGGAGCGCAGCATCGTGAAGGCGGCGTAGGCGACGATCGCGATCACCAGCCACTTCACTGCTTCGAGCGGCATCGATTTGACGATGTATGCAGCGATGATAACACCCGGGATGCCGCCGATCGTGAGGCCGATTGCGGCTTTGAATGCATAGGCGTCGAATTTCACAAAGCGCACGCTCGCGATCGGCATCAAGAACGCGCACGAGCCCATCATGATGGGAAACGCACCGCGCGGGTTCATGCCGAGCAGACTGATCATGATAATTGCCGGCGCGTACAGGCCGATACCGATCGTCATCAGTGCACCCAGACAGAAATTGATCACGACACCGGTGACCAGTAGCCAACCGGACAGCCCGAGTGCATTGCCGCCGGCGGGAAGAATCTTGAGATTCTGCATCAAGAAGATGACGGCTGCAACCGCAAGCGCGCCGCCCATGCCGATTTGCACGTTCCGTCGCGGCCAACGCGCCACCATCCCGGCGCCAAGCCATGCGCCAACGACCGACGCCGCGATCAGCAGCACCAGCGTGATCGGGTCGACGCCGATGACCGTGATGTAGATCAACGCTTCAGTGATCGTCGGCAAGGCATGCCCGACGTTGAGCGTGCCGGGAATTTTTTCGTCGGGCGCCATGCGGAAAAACTTGAAGAGCGAGGTCGTCGGCGCAAACGAGCCGATGCCCAGCGTGTCGAAAAAATTCGTCACGAATCCGACGGCGGCGCTGAGAAACGTCGGCCAGGCGAACTCGTGCCGGCGCGCCACCTCGATGCCCCAAAATATCGCAAAGCCGATGCCGATAATCCACAGCAGGGCAAGAAGAATCGCGATGATGCTCATGAGGAAGCCGCCTTCGCCCTCACGGCGAAGCGGTCCTCATCGTACGGCTGCGGCGTTGAAGTACGAAGCGCGTGGGTGGTGGATCACGATCGCAGCGGTTGACTGTTCGGGCACGATTTGAAATGCCTCGGTCAGCTCCACACCGATGCGTTCTTGGGCGCCCAGAACGGCAAAGGCGATTGCGTGTTGCGAGACGTCGGGACACGCGCCATAACCCCACGAATACCGTTTGCCGCGGTCGTGGTCCAAACGAAGTTCGGTACGAATGCGACGATGGGACCATTCCGCCAGAGCCTCGGCCGACTGCACGGTAAAGCCGTGTAAGAAATAGGATTCGCTATAGTCGCCGCGAGCTTGAAGCGCGTCGATGCGCTCGGTCGCAACGCGCCCGACGGTCACGACCTGAAGCGCGACGACGTCGATGCCGCGTCCGCCTTGCGGCTCGCGTAGATAATCGGCGAGGCAGAGATGGTCGCCGCCAACTTGCCTCGCGAAGGGGAAGCGCGCGATCTCGCGCGACGCATCGGCGGGATCGTAGAGAATGACGTCGTTGCCCACGCCGGCGGCCGGATAGTAACCATACGCGACCTTCGGATGGAGCAAGCCGCCTTGCTCGGCCTCGTGCTGATACGCGCGTAGGCGCGGATCGAATTCGTCGCGTAAGAGCGCGTCGAACGCTTCGCCCTTGGTATTGCTCGCGCCCCACGAAAGCCGGTAGAGACTCTTGAGGTCGAAACACGGCCACAACTCGCGCAGATCGACGTCTTCGATGGTCGTGGCGCCCAAAAACGGAGGGAGCGGAATGTCCACGTGCTCGCTCTTTACCGCCGAAATCGTCGCCGCCGGTGCATGCGCGGTCGTATTGTCACGCGCGCGGTCGCGCTGCGCGAAGGCCTCGGTGCGAATGCGCTCGACGAACGCCTCGCGCGTCGCTCCGGCGCTGGTAAGGCGATCCATGATCTCCAGGCCCTCGAACGCATCCTTGGCATAGAAGAGGCCGGGCGTGAAAAAGCGCTCGCCCTCGTCGAGCAGGGAGATTCGCCGTCCGAAATCACGGTTGATTGCAGCGCCCCCAACGATCACCGGAAAGGCAAGGCCGCGTGTATCTTGCTCGTGCACGCAGATCGGCATCTGCTTGCTCGTCGAAACCAGCAGCGCCGAGAGTCCGATCGCATCGGCCTTGACTTCGACCGCCTTCTCGAGGATCGTGTTCATCGGGACTTGCTTGCCGAGATCATGCACGGTGTAGCCATTGTTGGTTAAAATCGTATTGACCAGATTCTTGCCGATGTCGTGCACGTCGCCGAAGACCGTCGCAAGCACAACGGTGCCCTTCGTCGAGCCTTCTTTTTTCTCGAGGAATTGCTCGAGGTGCGCAACCGCCTTCTTCATCACCTCGGCCGACTGCAGGACAAAGGGAAGAATCAACTCGCCCGAACCGAATTTATCGCCGACCTCTTTCATTGCCGGCAGCAAGATCTCGTTGAGGACGGCGACCGGATCGCGCTCTTCGAGCGCGAGATCGATCTTGGTCTCGATTCCATCTTTGCGCCGGCGCAGAATCGCGTTATGAATCTGCTGTGCGACCGGAAGATCGGCGTCGGGTGCCGCGGCGGAGCCGCTTCCCTCCCCCGCGTTCGGGACGGCACTTTCGAAATGTTCGATGAACCGGGCGAGCGCATCGGGCCGGCGATTGAACACCAGGTCGTCGCACATCGCTCGCAGGTCCGGTTCGATTTCGGCGTACGGCGTAATCTCCTTGGCGTGCACCAGCGCCGCATCCAGGCCCGCTTCAACGCAATGGTGCAAGAAAACCGAATTGAGCGCGGCGCGCGCGGGCGGCTTGAGTCCGAACGAGACATTCGAGACGCCGAGCGAGGTGAGCACGCCGGGCAGCTCGCGCTTGATGAGACGAATGCCCTCGATCGTTTCAATCGCCGACGCAGAAAACTCGGGATCGCCGGTCGCGAGCGTGAAGGTCAGGTCGTCGAAAATCAACGCGCCGGGCGGTAATCCGTATTCATCGACGACGATGCCGTAGATGCGCTGCGCGACTTCGAGTTTGCGCGCAGCGGTCTTGGCCATGCCGATTTCATCGATTGTCAGCGCCACCACTGCCGCGCCGTGTTCCTTGGCCAGCGGCAGCACCACGTCCATCTTCGCGCGTCCGGCTTCCAGGTGCACCGAATTCAAAATCGCGCGGCCCGGGTAGTTCTCGAGCGCAACCTGCATGACTTTTGGTTCGGTCGAGTCGATCATCACCGGCGCTTCGACCGACTGCGCGAGGCGCCGCACGAGCTCGCGCATTTGCTCGTCTTCGTCGGTCCGCTCGGTTAGCGCGCAGCACACGTCGAGCACGTGCGCGCCGCCTTCAACCTGCTCGCGCGCGACGAGCATGATCTCGTCGTAGTTGTCCTCGAGCAACAGCCGCTTGATCTTACGCGAACCTTGGCTGTTGATGCGCTCGCCGACGAGGAGCGGCCGAGGCTCTTGCTGCAACGCTGTTGCAGTCATTGCCGAGGCAACGGCTTGCGGCACGGGGTCGCTTCGCTCGCTTTTTATGGTTATGCTCGCTGCGCGACCCCGCGCGGCAGCCGTTGCCTTTGCGTCGATCGCATTTCTTAGCGCGGTGATGTGCTCGGGTGTCGAGCCGCAGCAGCCGCCGACGATATTCACGCCAAATTCCTTGACGAAATCGCTGAGTTCTTTTGCAAGTTCGTCCGGAGTTTCGGGATAGATCGTTTCGCCTTTGGGGCCCATCAGCGGAAGACCGGCGTTGGGAATCACGCTCACGAAGCAGCGCGAGTTCTCCGCGAGATAGCGCACGGCGTCGCGCATTTGCGATGGGCCGGTCGAGCAGTTGAGCCCGATGACGTCGATCGGCAGCGCGTCGAGCGTAGCCGTGATGGCGCGGATGTCGGTACCCAGCAGCATCCGCCCCTCGGTGATCAAGGTCGGCTGCGCTTGGATAGGCACGCGGCGCAGGCCGCGATCGAATTCGCGCGTGATGCCGGCGATTGCGGCTTTGAGTTCGAGCAGGTCTTGCATCGTCTCGAGCAAGAGCAGATCGACGCCGCCTTCAACCAGCGCGCGGGCTTGCTCGCCGTAAATATCGGCGAGTTGTTCGAAGGTGATCTTGGAGAGCGTCGGATCCGATGACGAGATCAGCATTCCCGTCGGGCCCATCGAACCCGCGACAAAGCGCGGGTGGTCGGGCGTAGCGACGGCGTCGCACGCCTCGCGCGCGAGCTGGGCAGCGCGCAGGTTGATCTCGAGGGTCTTTTCGCCCAGGCCGAATTCGTCGAGCTTGAGCCGCGATGCGGTGAAAGAGTCGGTCTCGACCACGTCCGCGCCGGCCTGTAGATAGGCGGTGTGAATCGCGCGAATCGCGTCGGGGCGCGTCAAGACCAGCGCCTCGTAGCACCCCAAGTATCGGTCCCCGCCGAAATCGGCAGCGGATAATTCGAGCGCCATGAGCTGCGTGCCCATGGCGCCGTCGTAAATCAATACCCGCTCTTGGAGCAGGCGCAGATAGTCACGCAATTTGTTGTCTACGTACTCGCTTGTTCGACGGCGAAGTATGGATCCGCCCTAGACGGATCCCTGCGAGACGGCCCGGATCGTTCCGACGGCACGCCCCGCCCGATTATACACGATTGGCCCGGCAAAGCCCGCCAAATCGGTCGCATCGGCCACCGGGCTACCGAGTGCTCGCAGCGCCGCCATGGTGATCGGGCCTCGACCGCGCGAACTTCCGTCGAGCACCTTGCTGGCCAAGCCGAGGCCCTGCGGAATCAAGGCTAGGCCGTGCACGCCCTCAGCGCCCGACTTACAGGCGATCGCGCCGCCGCCGGCCACCATCACGCGCGTGTCGAATTCGACCGTTCCGCTGACGTATTCGGGATGCGAGACCATGGCGTCGCGCACCACGAGCAGGGCCATCGCATCGCGCGGCTCGAGCTGCGCGAGTGACGCGAAGCGCGCAAACGCCATCGCCGCCTTTCGCAACGAGGTAGCATAGACCGGAATACCGCAGCCGTCGACACCCAGCGGCCACGTCGCCGGATCGTCGTCCGAAAGGCGTGCGCAAAACTCGAGTATGCGACGTTGCGCCGGATTGCTCAGATCCATGTATGTAGCAATATCGCTTCCGAGAACGCGACACAGCGCGAGAATGCCGGCGTGTTTACCAGAGCAGTTGTTGTACAGCGGGCTCGGCCCGCGGCCTTCCTGGGCACCGCATTGAAGCGCCGATTCATCCAGACCGATCTTATCCAGAATGGAACGCACCGCGTCGATGTGAAATGGCTGCGCAACGTGCGAGGCACTCATCACGGCAATCTCGCGCATCTCGAGATCGAAGGCGTCACGCACTCCCGCTTCAATCGCTGCGCCCGCAATGAACGGTTTGGCAGTCGAACGCAGAAAGACCGGCGATTCGACATCGCCGGTCCGAAGTATCACCTCTCCTTGCGGAGTCGCCGCGCAGGCGGCGACGTGATGCACCGATTCTACGAGATCGCCGCGCGTAACCTCAACGATCATCCAGGCAGAAGCGCGGGTTCGACGACGACCGCTTCCTGATCCGCGAAGACCGGATTGCTCAAGTAGCGTTCGCCGGTGTCGCAGCCGATCGTCACGATGAGCTTGCCCTTGTTCTCGTCGCGCGCGGCGACTTGCAACGCAGCCCAGACATTCGCCCCTGCCGAGATGCCGACCAGCATACCTTCTTCGCGCGCGAGGAGCCGCGCCATTGCGATGGCCTCGGCGTCGGTTACGCGAATCACTTCGTCGTACACGTTTTGGTCGAGAACCTTCGGAATAAAGCCCGTGCCGGTGCCCTGAATCTTGTGCGGGCCGGGCGCGCCGCCGCTCAGAACCGGCGATGCGTCGGGCTCACCTGCAATGATCTGGATGTTCTTTTTGCGCTGCTTGAGCACTTCGCCGACGCCGGTAATCGTACCGCCGGTGCCGACCATCGCGATGAAGATGTCGACTGCGCCTTCGGTGTCACGCCAAATCTCTTCCGCCGTGGTGCGACGGTGTATCTCCGGGTTTGCCGGGTTCTCAAACTGCTGCGGCATGAAATACTTGTTGGGCGTATCGCTATAGATCTGCGTTGCAAGCGCAATTGCGCCCTTCATGCCGTCGGCGCCCGGCGTCAGAATCACTTGCGCACCGTAGGCCTTGAGCAAATTGCGCCGCTCAATCGTCATCGTGTCGGGCATCACCAGGATGCATTTATAGCCCTTTGCCGCCGCGACGAAGGCCAGCGCGATGCCGGTGTTGCCGCTGGTGGGCTCGAGGATCGTCATGCCGGGCAGCAAGCGACCGTCGCGTTCGGCTGCTTCGATCATCGAGACGCCGATGCGATCCTTGACCGAACCCGCCGGGTTGAAGGACTCCATTTTGACCAGCACCGTGCCGGGGAGACCTTTGTTGAGCCGCGGGATCTTGACGAGCGGCGTGTTGCCGAACGTGTCGGCTAGATTCTCATAGATGCGTGCCATAGTTCCTCTTCTAACACCGTCTGTGCGCCGTTATGTTGCGACGCGAGGTGAATCCCGCTATCTCGAACGAATGTTCGGGACGTGTTCTCCCTTTCCCAGAAGACCCTGTACGTCGAGGCGCTCGATCTTTGGGTCGACAGCATGCGCTGGCAAGAGCGCTCGTATGTCTCCCACGGGCACAGCGATCACGCGCGCGAACATCGCGTCGTCGTAGCGACACCCAACACCGCGCGAATCTGCCGTGCCCGCTTCGCCCGCCGCGAAGAGCGCGCGCAGCTCTCGCTCCTCGCGCGCAAAGCCGCACCGCGTCCCAAGCCCGTGTTCGAGGAGCATTCGTTCAACCAACCCTGGGAAGAGCGGGATCACCGCCTCACGCTGTTCTCGGCAGGCCACGTACTCGGCAGCGCGCAGCTTATGATCGAAGGCGAGCGCGGGAACTTCGTGTACACCGGCGACTTCAAGCTGCGCGACTCGCTCACGGTTGAGCCGCCCGAAGTCAAGCGCTGCGACGTCGTGCTGATGGAATGCACCTACGGTCGCCCGCACTACGTCTTTCCGCCGCAGGATGAAGTCGCGGCGCAAATGGTCGGCTTTGCGCGCGAGACGCTCGAGGCCGACGCGGTTCCGGTGTTTTTTGCCTATTCGTTAGGCAAAGCGCAGGAAGCGATGGCAATCCTCGGGGGCGCAGGGTTGCCCCTCACCGTGCATGGGGCGGTCGATGATCTGGCACAGGTGTACGCTGAATGCGGCGTCGCGCTGCCCATGTATGCCCGATACCAGGCCGACAACTTCGATGTACGCAGCGTGTTGATTTGGCCGCCCGGCGGAAGGGCGTTGCCGAAGGCCTTGCGCAGCAAGCCCGTACGCACGGCCGTGCTGACCGGGTGGTCGCTGGATCGTGGCGCGCTCTTTCGCTATGGAACGGAGCGGGGCTTTGCGCTCTCGGATCACGCCGACTATCCCGCGCTGCTGCAATATATTGAACGCGCGCAGCCGCGCAAGGTCCTCTTGAACCACGGCCGGCGCGACTTCGTCTATCGCCTGCGTGCGCTCGGCGTCGAGGCCGAGTATTTGGAGGACCACGCGCAGCTGTCACTTTTCTAGGCAAAACGCAGGCTCAACGCCAAAATCTTGGCGCCCAGCGGAGAATTTTGTCGCGCGGCGTACTGGCCTAGAATGAGACTATCGCGCCTTCTCGGTCTGATCTTAACCGCTGTTTTGGTGCTGGACGGCCCCGCCTTTGCGCAAACGGCGCCGCCGTCAGGTGCACCGACGATCGACGATGCAATTGCAGCGATCAAAGCCTACGCGCCAAAAGCGCTCGAGCAGCAAGGCGCACCCGGGATGTCGGTCGCAATCACCGATCGCACCCACACGATCGCGATCATCACGGTCGGCATGGCCGACGTCGCGAGCAAAACGCCGGTCTCAGCCGACACACGCTTTCCAATCGGTTCGATTTCGAAATCGATGACCGCACTCGCGCTCCTCCAACTGCACGATAAAGGGCTCGTAAATCTCAACGCTCGCGTGCAGCAGTACTTGCCGTCGTGGTCGATCCACAGCACCGGCGGCCCGGTACTCGTCCATCAGCTGCTCTCGCATACCAGCGGAGCACCCGACGACTACACCTTTCAACAGTACGGATTCGCGATCGCCGCGCTACGCGACGCGCACACGCTCTTTCCTCCGGGCACCGCATGGTCGTACTCGAATGACGGCTTTGGCACCGTCGGCGCGATCGTAGCGAACGTCTCGCACGACAGCTGGCAAAGCAACGTCGAAAATCACGTTTTTGCGCCGCTGGGCATGGAGAATAGCTTCGCCGTCTTCAACGACCGTACGCTCTCGGCTCCGACCGCGATGGGCTATCAATTCCGCGATGCTGATTACGTAGCCTCACCGCCACATCCGGTGCTCATACCATCCCCGTTCGTCGACTTCGTCGACCCGGCAGGGTCGGTGATCTCAACGCCCGGCGACATGGCGGCGTACATCCGTTTCTATTTGAGTGGCGGGAAGGCCGCGAACGGCGCGCAGCTGCTCTCCCCTGCAACTTTCAAGGCGATGACCAGCGCCGACCACTTCAACAATGGCGAGCCGGATACGGCTAAGCACGTCGAGTTGGCTGAGTGGCCCGCGTTCTATCACGAATACGGCTACGGGCTGTCGGTGTTCAACACCAACGGCGATCATCTCGTCGGCCATACCGGTGGCGTCTCCGGCTACACGGCGTGCTTTCAGGCCAATCTGACCCGCGGCTTCGGCGCGATCGCGCTCTCGAACCTCGTGGAGGCACCACTGCATCCGTGTGCGATCGTGAAGTATGCGATGGAAGTTCTGCGCGCGCAGAGCCTGGGGCAAGCGCTTCCGCCGCCGCCGGCAGGTCCGCCGATCGCCCCGCCCAAGGTGAACGCCGCCGACTACGCCGGCACCTATCGCAGCGCAGACGGTCCGGGCGTCGTCGTCGCCAGCGACAACGGCACGCTCTCGCTCCACGACGGCGCGAAGAGCTACCAACTCGTCGCACAGGATAAGGACATTTTCTGGACCGACGATCCGCGCTTCACGATCTTCTATGTTGTCTTCGAGCGAAATGCGGCAAAGGCCGTGGACGGCTTTACCAACGCAAGCGCCTATTACGTCAACGGCAAGCACACCGGGCCAACGACGTTTTCGCACCCCGCGGCGTGGGATCGACTCGTCGGCCGCTACGAGAACTCGATCTTCGGTTCAGCCGTTGTCGTGCGCATCGTTATCGTCAAAGGCAAGCTCACAACTGATGGGTTGAATCCGCTCAAGGCGAACGCCGACGGCACGTATGCGCTCGGCAGCTCAAAGGTCCGCTTTGACACGCTGTTCGAAGGCAAGATGCAGCGCCTTTGGCTCGACGGCGCCGACCTCTACCGCATTGAACTACCGTAGGGGCGTTAATCGACTCCTATGTCCCAGAGTAGGCCCAGGTCCTTTTTCGCGAAGGTCTTGAACGCGATCAACGTTTCGGTGTTTTCGATCCCTTCGAGCGCGGCGACATGCTCGGTCACCAGATCGTTGAGTTCGTCGTGTTGCCGAACGCGCGCGACGGCGATGATGTCAAAGGGTCCGGCCACCGAGTAAACCTCGGCGATACCGTCGATGGCCAGCAGGTCGTCGGCGATGGATTTGAGATGCATGCGCGAGACGTTCATCAGGATGAAGGCCGTAACCATGAGAAGGCGCTTCGAACCCCGGCTCGGGTTCGCCTATCCGGATGGCGACGAAATCGGACGAGGGGATGCGGTCGGTTCCACAGGCGACGCTGCATCCGTTCCGTCGTCGACTTCGGTGATCGGCGTGACGTCGAGGATCAGCTTGAAATCGGTGCCCGTATGCTCCTTAGCGAACGCTTCGAGTGCTCGAACTTGCCCCGCCGTAATCATCCCCTGCGATCGCACGAGCAGCCGAACCTTGACCGGCGATGCGACCCAATCAAAGGACGCGCTGAGCAAGTCGGCACGGTGAAATGTCACGGTGCGGTTGACCAGCGCAGAGCGAAGTTCGGTCTCTAAACGGGCCTGTCGCAACAACTGCGCCGTGCTAAGAGCGAGCGGGACCACCATAACGGCGACAGCGAGTGCCGTCCATAGTAGACCACTGCGCGCCTGCAGTGTGTGCGCGTATCCCGAGACGACGAAGACGATCATCGAGGCAAGCATAATCCCGAACAAGTTCGTCAGGAACAACAACAGCGCCCCAAGCGCAAGCGTCCCATCCAGATGCGCGATGCCGATGCCGATCACGCAGAGTGGGGGCATCAACGCAACGGCGATCGCCGTTCCCGCCACAGCGCCAGCAACGCCGGGACGAATGCGCGCGAAGCCCGCCACCGCTCCCGCCGCTAGCGCCACACCCAGATCGAGCAGACCCGGCTGCGAACGCGAAGTGATCTCGCTGCCGAGCGTCGGCAACGAGAAAACGCGTGTGACAATAATCGCAAAACCGATCGCGATTCCGCTTCCCAGAGCCAGCGTTACTGCCGCGCGGCGCAGTCCCCATGGATCGCCCTCGATCGCCGCGAACGCAAGGGCGCCGATCGGCCGCGTGAGCGGCGCGACAATCATTGCACCGATGATGACCGCCACGCTGTTTTCCAAAAGCCCGAAGGTAGCAATTGCGGCCGATGCAAGCGAAAGGACGCCGAAATCCAGGCTAAAACGCCCGTCCGCGAGAGCACCCTCGCGCAGATTCGCCGGCTGGATCATAAAGCTGCGGTTCGCCGACCGAACCGAGCGACCCGTTCCGGCTGCGGGCGTAGGCTATCATTGGATGGATGATCGTTTTTGCCCGCACGTGCGAGGCCATCGCCGCCACTAGCAGCAAGCTCGAGAAGATCGCCGTCCTCGCAGCCTATCTGCGCGAGCTCGACGACGAGAATCTCGCTGCCGCAGCGCGCTTCTTCACCGGAAACCCGTTTGCGGCGCGCGAGCAAAAACAACTTTCCGTTGGCGGCCGCACGATTATTGAGGCGGCACAACACGTATGGGGCGTTACCGACGCCCAGTTGCGTGCCGGCTATCGGGAACACGGCGACTTGGGTGATGCGCTTGGCCCGCTCGTGCGCGAGCCGGTCGAGCTCGGACTCTTTCGCGCCGATCGCCTTTCGCCGGCGTCGCTGGCCGCCATCTTCGAAGAGATCGCCGCTGCCGCAGGACGAGCGGCGGGAAAACGCCGCCTTCATCTGTGCGAGCGCATCTTGAGCGCATGCAGTGGCCGGCTCGAGGCAACGTACGTGATCAAGATCATGACCGGTGACCTGCGCATCGGCTTACGCGAAGGCCTCGTCCATGATGCCATTGCCGTGGCTTTCGATCAAACGCCCGAACGAATTCGACGCGCGGTCATGGTCGCGGGCGACGTCGGAGCGGTGGCGCGCGCCGCAAAGCACGGCGAACTCGACACGCTGCGCATTCGCCTGGGTTCGCCAATCGGATTCATGCTCGCCTCACCGATCATGTACGGCGAAGCCTATCCCGATCTCGAAGCGCACCGCTGGTTCAGCGAAGACAAGTACGACGGCGTTCGCGCGCAGGCGCACCTCAACGGCGAGCACGTCACGCTCTTCTCGCGCACGCTCAACGACGTCACGCATTCGTACCCCGAGATCGCGAGGGCGCTGCGCCGCCAGAACAAAACGATGCTGCTCGACGGCGAAATCATCGCCGTGCGTGACGGTAAGGTGCTGCCCTTTCGTACGTTGCAAGCCCGCCTGCAGCGTAAGGAGATCGACGCGCAGTTGCTCGCCGACGTACCCCTGCAATACGCCGTCTTTGACGCGATGGCGATCGACGATGACTTTCTCCTCGATGTCCCGCTGCACGAACGGCGCGCGCTTTTGGCGCAAGCGCTCGTTCCAGACGAACATCTTCTTGTTGTACCGTTCGAGATTGTCGAGCCGGGGACGAGCCCCGATGCGATTAACGCCCATTACCAGGCAGCGCGCTCGCGCGGACACGAAGGGGCGATGTTCAAGCGCGCTGACGCACCCTATTCGCCGGGACGCCGCGGCAAGTGGTGGCTCAAACTCAAGCGCGAACTTTCCACGCTCGACGTCGTGGTTGTCGGCGTCGAGTGGGGGCATGGCAAGCGCGCGAAGGTGCTCTCGGATTACACCTTCGCCGTTCGCGGGCCCGATAACGATCTGCTCACGATCGGCAAGGCCTATTCAGGATTGACCGACGCGGAGATCGCCGCCCTTACGCCGTGGTTTCTCGAACACCGCATCGACGGCCGTAGCGCTGGTCGAGCGTTCGCCGTCGAGCCGAGGGTCGTCCTCGAAGTGGCGTTTGACATCGTGCAGAAGAGCACGCTCCATCAGAGCGGCTACTCGTTACGATTCCCGCGGATCGTTCGCATTCGCGACGACAAGCCCGCCGCTGAGGTCGACACGCTCGCTCACGTCGACACGATCTATGAGGCGATGCTCGAGCGCGAGCGCGGCGACTAAGTGTGAAGGTGCTTCACCGACGGTTGCGCTGCTCGCGAATGCGACGCGCAATCTCCTCGGGCGACGGGCCGGTCTTCGTTTCGCGCGAGCCGGTAAGCGAGCGACGCAATTGCGCGCCGCCGACCACCGCGAGCAGGACGATTGCGACGCCGGCAAGCCACAGGCGTCCGGGGATCGGGAGCGCCGACGCGCTCGCGATGACCACGGCAACGAGCGCAATCAGTGTTTCCCAGCGGCGCATGCTGCGGCGCTTCTCACGGCAGGGCAACCGAGCCTCTTTTCCTGGGTGCGCCCGCAGAGGGCCGCCACCGCACAGGCGTCGAAGCTCCCGCGCCATGCCCAAACGGATCCTGATGTTAGCGTTCGCCGCTACGGCGCTCGCCCTCGTGGCGTGCAACTCCGGTTATAACCCCAACGACCTCTACGGAACAGCGGAACCGACCGCGACGATCGCGCCGGTAACGCCGAACCCGACCGTCAGTTCGGCCATCGTCCAGGTGTTAGTCTCGAGTTCGCCCGTGCCCAACCAGCCGGTCAATCTCTACACGGATACGAATGGGAATACCGGCACGTTGATCTCCACGCAGCTCACGGATTCGACCGGGACCACGACGTTCACGGGCCTTACGCCCGCGGCCAACTACTGCTTCACGACCAGCTATAAGCCGCCCAGCGGTCTTCCGCAAAACGCATCGCAGTGTGGATTCTACTGGTTCGCCGGCATCACGTTTTCGTTCTAGATCGCGCGTAGTCGCGCCAAACTACTCTTCGTCTTCGTGCAGATGTAAATGACAGCCGTCTTCGGCGTCTGAAAGCACGTCGCGTGCTTCACTGAGCACATTACCCGAGATCGGCTCCTGCGGCGGTGTAACGGAGCCCTCGGCGGCGAGAAAATCGGCTTCGCTCCAGTCTTCCCACGTTTCGAGCGGTTCGTCGTCGATCTCGGCGGGAAACCGCACGCAAAACCCCTGTTCGACGTGCACGCCGACGACCATCACGCGCGTACCGCGCGGAAAGAAGGTGCCGTCTTTCCATAGCGTGCCGTAGGTCGTATCGTAGTGGTGGCCGACTCTCAGTTGCTCGATCGTTCTCTCCTCAGTATAAGGTGTTCATTGGCCCCGGGCCCACCTCCTCGATCTTCTCCGCGAGATCGTCCCGCGGCTCGTCGAGCACCCACAACGAACGATGCGGTGCGAACTCCTCTCCCTCGCTATCAGCAAGGCGTTTGAGTATCCGCGCGATCCGCTTGCCGCCGATCTGCCGCCCCCACGCGATCGGGCCGCGCGGATAGTTCACGCCGTATTCCATCGCGCGATCGACGTCGTCCGGCAACGCGACGTCTTGCGCAACGGCAATCATCGCTTCATTTACGATCGAGCCCACGACACGCCCGAGAAAAAGTCCGGGCAGGTCTTCGAGCAGCACCACGGCTTTGCCGATTGCCTCGAAGATCTCTTGCGCAAGCGCCAGCGCTTCATCGCCGGTTGCTTGCGCGTCGACGACTTCGACCGCGCTCTGCTCGTCGAGCGCACCAAGAATGCCAAATCCGACCACGCGCTCGGCATGATTCAAACGCGGCGCGAGCGCACCTAGATCCGTTGCATAGGCATCGACGAAGATCATCGTCGCCGGATCGAGTCGCCGATCGAGCTCGGCGACGATCTCGCCGCGATCGTTGAAACCGTTCCCAATGTCGATGACGAGCGTTGCCTCGGGATCGAGATGATCGAGCAGGTCGTCGTTCTCGATGTGTTGCACGCGCTCGACGCGCCGATCGAGCGCCTGCGCGAACGAATCGGCCGTGCCGCCGAAGCCAATGAGGGCCACAAACTCCTCCAGTACGTCGTCGCCCTCACGCGCGGGAACCGTCAGGTCGAGCCGCGCGTAGCGTCCGCCTTCGTAGGTGTAGAACCCCGATCCGGTCTTGCGGCCGAGCCTCCCTTGCGCGACGAGGTCGCGCTGCATTGCTTGCGGCACGAAGCGCGCCACACCCAGACGCTCGTACACCGATTCACTCACCGCGAGATTCACGTCGAGCCCTATCAAGTCCATGAGTTCGAACGGCCCCATCCGAAAGCCGACGCTGCGGGCGAGTGCGTCGAGTTCTTCGATCGCGCCAACGCCGCGCTCGAGCGCGCGCATGGCTTGCAGATAGAACGGACGCGCGACACGATTTACGATGAAGCCGGGGGTGTCCGCACACTCGGCGCCGATCTTGCCGATGCGCTCGACAAATTCGTGCGCGCGAGCAAGCGCCTCATCCGACGTGCGCTCGGCAGCCACGATTTCGACCAGCTTCATCGCAGCCGGAGGATTGAAAAAATGCAAGCCGAGAACACGCTGCGGATACTCGCAATCTTGGGCGAGTTCACCGACGTTCAAGGACGACGTGTTCGTTGCCAGCAACGACTCCGGAGCGAGTGCCGCGTCGAGCGCGGCGAAAACGATACGCTTGAGATCGAGCCGCTCGGGAACTGCTTCGATCGCAATTGCTGCCTGGGTCTGCGTTGGGATTGCTTCACGAATCGTGACGCGCGCGGCAATCGCGTCGTCGCCCGCTCGCTGCGCGTCGCTTGCAATGCGCGCGAGCGCACGCTCGCGCGATGCCGGATCCGGCTCGACCAGTTCGACACGATATCCGCCACGCGCTGCGACGAAGGCGATCCCCGCCCCCATCGTGCCGCCGCCCACGACCAAGATGAGATCTTGCACGAGTGGTGTACTTCGCGAAGACATGGAAAAACCGCTCTGGCGCGTCCGGTCTTCGACATACCTCATTGAATCCGAGCACCTGCGCATCCGCAGCGACGAGATCGAGCTGCCCAGCGGCGTCGTGATTCCGAACTACTACGTGCGCGAATCATCCGGATTCGTGATGGTCTTCGCGCTCACGCCGGCACGTGAGGTCGTGCTGGTGCGTCAATACCGCTACGGTATCGACGACGTGATCGTGGAACTCCCGGCCGGGAGCATCGACCGCGGCGAAGATCCGCTACTGTGCGGACAGCGCGAACTGGCCGAGGAGACCGGTTACACGGCCTCGCGTTGGGAACATCTCGCCACCATTCCGGCCGAGCCGGTGCGCTCCAACAGCCTATTGCACGCGTTCATCGCCTTCGACGCGAAGCCGACCGGGGCGCAGGCCCTCGACCCGACGGAAGCGATCGAGCCGTTCACCGTACCGCTCGAGGAGATTCGGCCGATGCTGCGAGCAAACGCGATCGGTGCGCTTAGTTGCGTCGCCGTCGCTTACGAGGCCCTCGACCGCCTCCAAATGTAAGGGCGTACTAGTGCGTCGCCGCCATGGAGTCGGTGACCAGCGTTGCATCCACCGTCACCGTGGTATCGAGATCATTCGAGCCGGGATGCGCGCCGTGATCGCTCGTAACTTCGTCGATCGACGTCGGAACCTGCCGGTTGAAATCGTATCCGATCGTGTTGGTGACATTTGTGCTCCCCGTGCGCGAGCCCTGATACGTCACCTTGCGGCTCTCGTCGATCTGCATGAGGCCGCCGACGTTCTTGACGATGATGTAATCGCTCGTGGTGTTAAACTCCGCCCCCCGGGTCGAGATTTGCCAGTGCGACTTCGCATCGAGCACCGAGGGGTTGACGAAGTGCGCTCCGAGCAGGCGAATGACGGTGTACTCTTCGGGGTTTACCGTTGCGTTGGGATCGCAGATCGGGGTGCCCGTGCTGTAGGCCACGCACTCCGCCGGCTTGGCGCTGCGCGCCGTGTTGCTGCCGCTCTCGGACACGGTGAGAACCAGGCCAGTGTCCTGCTCCTCGCGCATCACGTCGACGGTGATCGTCCCGGTGTCGCTGGTGCGGTCGGTGTAGTTCTCCCTCCCGTTTCCGGCGCTAGCGCCCCCGGCGTCGTTGAAGCCCGAGTCGCGCGTCGTGACGCTGCTCGTGGCCCCATAGGTAAACGAATAGACGAGGTGGCGCATGGGCGCCGGGTTGGTCTGCGCCGCCGCGGGCGCACATAAACTCGCCGCCAGCCCGAAGGCGGTACATAGAAGGACGAGGCGACTCATAGATTGATGAAACCTCCCTTTCGGTATGGGGTACCTTAGGATGAGTACCACTCACTTCCCCTCACGAGGCCAACGATGCGTCCAATGCTCTCCACCTTTATCCGGCTGACCGTCGTCATCGCCGTTGCCCTGATTGCGATCGTCCTGCTCGGTTGGGCGCTTCACCTGATCGTCATCGCCGCCGTGATTGCCGCGGTCGTGGTCGGCGCGCTCTTCCTCTATAACATGATCCGGCGCCGGTCCCGCGCTCCGGTCATCCGCTAGACAGCCACCCTAGCAGCCGCTCGCTTAGTTCGTCTGGCTTTTCAAGCATCGGGACGTGGCCGGAGCCTTCAATCGTCACGAGCTTTCCGGACGGGAAGGCGCCCGCCGTCCCCGCCGCCTCGTCTGCCGGAATCCCCGGATCCTGCGCCCCCGCAACGACTAAAACCGGCATCGTTAGATCGCCGGCAATGTCTTGCGCACTATCGCGCAGCGCCATACCGCGCAGCATAGCGGCGAGTCCGCGCGGATCGTTTTTTTCCGCAATTTTCTTGAATCTTTCGCTAATTTCGGGGTGTTCGCGACGCGTCGTCTCGCCCAGCGTAGCGTCGTGCATTTCGGCGATGATGCGATCGCTCGAGCCGCGACGCTCGGCATCATCGGCGAGTTCACGCCGATGCATCGCGCGATCCGGCGCGTCGGCCGCGATGCGGGAACAAACCAGCGCGAGACGATCGAGACGCTCGACGTACATGCGCGCGAACGCAAGCGCGACGTAACCGCCGAGCGAGTGTCCAACCAGCGATGCGCGTTCGACGGCAAGCGCGTCGAGGACCGCAGCCACATCGCCGGCGAGTGACTCCATCAAGTAGGGACCGTCGGCGACACTCGATCCGCCCATGCCGCGCAGGTCCATTGCGACCACGCGAACGCGTCCCGACAGCGCGCGCACCTGCGCGTTCCAGATCTCGCGCGAGAGTGGGAAGCCGTGGATCAACACCACCGTGTCGTCGCCGTTTCCGCTCACCTCGACATCGATGCGGACGTCGCTGTTGCTCACCAACATGCGCTGCTACGCTCCGTTCGAACTTATCAAAACTTGCATTGCTGCCGAGAATACTGTATAAGGTAGGCAACTACCCTTGGCTACATCTGTGTAGCCAAAGAAAGGATGACTCCACGCACATGGCAGTCAAACGCAAGAAAGCTGCGAAGAAAGCCGTCCGCAAGGCGGTTCGCAGAAAAGCCGTACGTAAGGCGGTTCGCAAGAAAGCCGTACGCAAGGCAGTTCGCAAAAAGGCCCGCAAGAAGGTCGCCCGTAAGGCGGTTCGTAAGGCAGTTCGCAAGAAAGCCCGCAAGAAGGCCGTCCGTAAGGCGGTTCGCAAGAAAGGCCGCAAGAAGGCCGTCCGTAAGGCGGTTCGCAAGACCGCTCGCCGCAAAACGCGCCGGAAGAAAGTCGCTGCCGCAGCAGCATAACTTCCCGGCTCTTTTTATGGCCTTTCGCGAGTCGTGCATAACGACTCGCCTTTTTTTTGCGTCTTTACACAGTCCTGATAATCGGGTTGAGCGCGTAGGCGGCGACGATGCAGATCAGGCTGATTGCGCCGGCGAGCGCAAACGCCAGGTGTAGCCCGATGACGGAGGCGATGGCGCCGAGAATCAGCGATCCGGCCGGAACGACGCCGATCGCGACCATCGTGTAAACGGCAATCGCGCGTCCGCGGACGGCGTCCGGCGAGAGCATCTGAATCAGCGTATTCGTTGCGCCCAAAAATGCCAGCGTGCCGACGCCGATTGCGAAAAATGCCGGCAGCGTCCCCACGACCGAGTGGATCGTCGCAAGTGCCATGAGGCCGAGAGCCGTGATCACGCCCGCCAACAGCCACTGCAGCGAGCGCGGTTCGCGCCCGGCAAACGCAGCTGTCACCAGCGCGCCGCCGAAACCGCCGATGCCCGCGGCCGCAACGGCCCAACCCAGTGCACGCGCGTCGCCCCCAAGCGTACTGACGACATATGCCGGTATGAGCTGCGCGTAGGGGCGCGCGAAGATCGCCATCACGACAAAGACCGCCACGATCCAGCGCAGGATCGGGTGCGACATCAAGAACGCGATGCCGCCGCGCATTGCGGAGAACATCGGTTCACGCTGCGCAGTTGAGGGTGGCGAAGGTCGCATCATCGCTACCGCCACCACCACCGCCATCGTCGCCACCGCATTGACGTAGAACGATCCGGCAACACCGACCCACACGATCAAGAGACCCGCGATCGCCGGGCCGATGACCGCCGGCGCATTGAACGCGACCGAGTTGAGCCCAATCGCGTTGCCGACAAAGGCTCGATCCACGAGCAGCGGCATCCAACTCTGACGCACCGGCGAGTCAAATGCGTTCGCGGCCGCATTGAATGCCGTGATCACGACCAGCCATGCGAGATCGAGCCGGCCGAAGGTTGAAAGAATCGCAAGCGCCAGTGCCGCGAGCGCCATCATGGTGTTGGTCGCAAGGAGCACGCGGCGGCGTGGAAGCGTATCGGCCACGACACCGGCAACGGGCGAAAGCAACAATACCGGAATTGCCCGCGCGCCGCCGAGAATCCCGAGGTCAAGGGCGGCACGGTGCGGCGATCCGGCGATCTGTGCGACGAAGTATCCTTGCGCGGTAAACTGCATCCAACTCCCGAGGTTGGAAACCAGCAAACCGATCCAGAGCAGGCGATAATCGCGAAAACGCAGTGCGGCGAAAATGCCCGCGTTAGCGAGCATCTACGGCATCGATCACGAGTTTGGCGGAACCTTGCGTTCCGAAGGTCGACGTATCGATCGCCAGATCGACGATTGCGGGCGAGCCTATCTCGACGTTGTACCAATCTCGCAAATGCGCGCGACGCGCCCGATCGATGCGATCGACCTCGCTCGCGGCGGCCCTTTGTTCGAGCCCCAGGTCGGCCATGATCCGTTCGACACGCCAATCGCGCGGCGCGTACATAAAGGTGCGCACGACGTCCTGGCGCCGCCCGAGAATCGCACCCGCAGCGCGCCCAACGATGACCACGTTCCCGCGCGCGGCGAACTCCCGCACCGCCTCTTGCACCTCGCGCACGTACTCCTCGTCGAACGTTTCCCCAAATCCCGAGACGGCGACCTCCGGCGTGGCGAGTTCAAGGCTCGAGAGGAGTCGCGCCCCCAGCGACCGGCCTGTTTCATCGACGGCTTGCGCTTGCACGGGCGAAATCTGCATCCGCTTGGCCACCACGACGGGGAGCTGGCCGTCGATCAGCTCATACTCGAGTTCGGCTGCGACGCGCTGTGCGACGGCAACCGCTCCGCATCCATACAGGTTGGAGATCGTGACGATCACGCCGAAGAAAATACGCGATGCCCATCATCGAGACCCGCGACCTGCGCAAGGTCTTTCGCAGCGTCAAACGCATTCCGGGCCCGCTCGGAGCCGTGCGCACGCTCTTTTCACGCTCGTACGAGGATCGCGTCGCCGTGGGCGGCGTCAGCATGGCCCTCGAGCCCGGCGAACTGGTCGGCTATATCGGCCCGAACGGCGCCGGGAAATCCACGACGATCAAAATGCTCACCGGCATACTCGTCCCCACCTCGGGAGAGGTTCGCGTGGCCGGCGTCGTTCCTTACGAGTCGCGGCGTGCGAATGCCCGGAACATCGGGGTCGTCTTCGGCCAACGCAGCCAGCTGTACTGGGATCTGCCGCTGGTCGAGTCGTTCGAGCTGTTGCGCGCAATTTATGGCATTCCGCCAGCCACCTACCGCCGCAACCTGGACGAATTCATCGCGTTGCTGCAGATGGACGAATTCTTGCGCACGCCGGTTCGCCAGCTTTCGCTGGGTCAGCGCATGCGCGGAGACTTTGCCGCCGCGATGCTTCACGATCCGAAGATCGTGTATCTCGATGAGCCGACGATCGGACTAGATGTTGTTGCCAAGGAGGCGATCCGCGGGTTCATCGCGCGCATCAATGCCGAGCGCGGCACGACAATCATTCTCACGACGCACGATTTGGCCGACGTGGAACGGCTCTGCCGCCGCATCGTCCTGATCGATCGTGGCTTGATCATTTACGACGGGGATATCGAACGCATCAAAGGCGAGTATGGACGGTACCGCACCTTGGTCGTGCGCTTCGACCACGTCACGCCATCGCCTCATCTTGACGGCGCGGAGCTCGAGAGCAGCGACGGATTGAGCGCACGGTTTCGGTTCGACCGCAATCTCGAGCGCGCGGACCTCCTCATCCGTCAGGCCAGCGAACGGTACAACCTCGAGGACGTCACCCTCGAGGAGCCGGACCTGGAATCGATCATCCGGCGCATTTACGTCGAAGGATACGACGCGCGCACGGCGGAGAGCCTACTATGATTCTTTCGAGCGGAACAAAGAAACCGAAGATCCACCCGAGCGCCTACGTCGCGCCCACCGCGACGATCGGCGGCGACGTGACCGTTGGAGCAGGTTGCGCGATCCTGCACGGCGCGGTGATTACCGCCGAGGGTGCCGCGGTAACCATCGGTAGCGATACCGTGGTGATGGAGCACGCAGTGGTCAAAGCCAGCGGAGGCAGCGCGACGCAGTTCCCGGTGAAGATCGGCGACCGGTGCATCATCGGGCCGCACGCCTACGTGGTCGGCGCGACGATCGAGACCGGGTGCATGATTGGAAACGGAGCGTCGGTGTATAACGGCGTCGCGCTCAAAGCGCACACGCGCGTCGCCGACGGCGAGGCCCGCTTGCCCGCCGGAGACTTCATCGAGGCGGTGTTCAATATCGAACGGAGTCCGGACGCCGCAGCGAAGGCCGCGCAAGCTTACGCGCAGTTCTTACGCAAATCACACGCGCAGGATGCGGTCCTCGATGCGCACGCAAACAAGGCACCCGTGCGCCGGAGTTCGGGCGAAGAACCGCCCAAGCAGCAAACGACGGAAGTCGATACCGTCGTCGACGCAATGATGCTCGAACTCCAAGAAATGGAACACCGGCGCCAAGAAGGGCTCAAGAAAAAGCCTAAGTGAACCTCGAGCCCTACATCGAGTTCGCGAAAAAAGCATTTGCGCGCGAGTCGACCTATCGTCTCGAGGTGCTGACCGAGGTCGGATCGCTGGTCCTGCGCGTCTACCTGTTGCGCTCGTTGTGGACGGCGCTCTACTCGCAAAACGCGATGCCGCTGAACCTGCCGCTGCACAGCATGATTACCTACGCGACGGTAGCGCTGCTGATGTCCTTGGTTCTGGAGGTCGACGGCACACGCCTGATCCGCGAGAAGTTGCGCGAGGGTACGATCGCGACCGATCTCATGAAGCCGATTAGCCTGCCGTTCTACTTCTTCGCCGACGGCGTCGGCCAGACGCTGCTGCACGTTTTGCTGGTGATTCCATCGCTGCTATTTGCGCTGCTGCTCGTGCACATCGACGTCCCGCCGCCGGCAACCCTCGCGGTCTTTCTGATCGCGTTTTTGCTCGGATACTGCGTCAATTTTTTCATCAATTTCCTGATGAACTCGGTGGCCTTTTGGACGCTCGAAACCTTCGCGATTCAACTGATCGTGCGTTGGGTGTCGGATCTGCTTTCGGGGCAAATCATTCCGCTGACGTTCTTTCCGGGGATTTTTGGAACGATCGTCTTTGCGCTGCCGTTCGCAGCGGTGTACTCGACACCGCTGCTCATTTACGTTGGGGTCATTGCGCCGTCACAGTGGGCGCTCGCGCTTGGCGTGCAAGCCGCGTGGCTGGTGCTTTTTAGCGGGCTCTCCGCGCTGGTGTGGCAAGCTGCCGAACGCCGCGTCGTCATCCAGGGTGGATAACCCACGATTTAGTCCGGCTCTTCGTCACCTCGGTCCGAACAAAATCGAGGGTTATCATTTATTCGATGCCGGGGACGTCCCACAGGACGAGTTCGCCGTGGCCTTTGACCGCCAGCCGTCGCACGTCGTAGAACCGAATCGCATCGCCTTTTTGCAGCGTCTCGCCGTTGGCTTCGATCTTGCCGTCGGCGACGAAGAGAAAGCCGTAGCGGTGCGGCAAAAATTCATACACGGCCGTCTCGCCTTCAATCCGTGAAACGGCCAAGGTCGCATCCTGCGTGATGCGAATCGGCGCATCGACGCCGCTCTGGCCGCTCACCATGCGCAGCCAGGTATTCGTGCGATCCTCGGGAGCGAAATCCATCTGTCCATACGACGGCTTCTCGCCGGTTTTGCCCGGGACGACCCACATCTGTACGAAATGCAACGGAGCCGCCGGATCGGCATTATACTCGCTGTGGCGCACACCCGTGCCTGCGCTCATGAACTGGACGCCGCCGGGGCCGACGATACCCTCGTTACCGAGCGAGTCCTTGTGCGCAAGCTTTCCGTCGAGCACGTAGGTCACGATCTCCATGTCGCGGTGTGGATGTGTCGGAAATCCTGCACCACCCGCAACCGTATCATCGTTAAAGACACGCAAGGCGCCCCAGTTTTGATTGTTTGGATCGAAGTAATCGGCAAAGCTGAACGAATGGTACGTCTTGAGCCAGCCGTGATCGAAAAACGCGCGGTCCTTCGCGTGCTGGATTGAAAAGGCAGGGGCGGTGAGAGTCTTCATAGTGTGTGCTTCAATCCTTCCGTGCGGGGGTAAGGTTGCGCAGGCGTCCAAGCAGCAGGTGATAATAAAGCATACCCCGGGTTGCTCCCAGTTGCTCTAAAACCTCAGTAAGATTTACGTCTGGATCGCCCGAGAGCATCGCGGCCGTGCGGGCGACGCCGGAATCGCGCAGAGGAAAGGCATCGAGGCGCCCAAAGCCGCGCAGGAGGACAACCGAGGCACTCCAGGGCCCGATCCCGCGCAGCTGAATGAGCCGGTCGGCCGCTTGCAATGTTGGGAGTGTTTCAATCTCCTCGCCCGTGACCTCACCCGCCTCGAGTGCACGTGCGACCGCGCGAAGATGCGCGACTTTGTTGGTGGAAAGTCCTGCACTGCGTAATTGCACGTCATCTGCGCGAAGGAGCGCGGCCGCGGATGGAAACGGAACCAGCTCGATACCGCCCACGCGCACCGGCTTACCGATACGTCCGATGACCCGGCGCATGATCGACGCTGCAGCGTGGATGCTGATCTGCTGAAAGACGATTGCGTGCGCACACGCCTCCCACAGTGACGGATAGCGCGGCGGCTTGACACCGCGCAACGCGCGAGCGATCGGCGCAAGCCACGGCACGGACGCTGCCCGGCGCATCCACGAGCTCAGGTCGACCTCGGTACCGAGCATCCGCGCGACGAGCGCAAGCACGTCCTCGGTCGGACCGCTGCTTTCAACGCACAAAATCGAGGGCTCCCGCTGCGTCACACGCACCGCGACGACCCCCGTGTCTGTCTCGAAGGCGCGGTAGTATGCGCCCTCATCGCTCACCACGTCGACCGTGTTGGTCGCGAGCCGGCGCAGCGCATCCGCCGTGAGGTCAAGACGGAACGGCTCGCGGACGGGGAGACGCTCGAAATGTGGGAATACACTTTTCAATGGTTGGAGCCTACTTGCAGTACTGGCGCGTGAATTTCCTGACGATGCTCGAGTACCGGGCCAACTTCGTCATGTGGTTCGTTTTCACCATCGTCTACCACGGTGTCGCGCTGGCGGCCCTCTACGTGACCATGCAGCAGTTTCCATCGATGAACGGCTGGGACTTTCGCCAGATGTTCTTTCTGTACGCGCTCTGGATGACCGGGCACGAACTCCACAACGTGCTCTTCTTCAATGTGGTTGCCGTGCCGGACTACGTGCGCGAAGGCCGCTTCGACCGCTTTCTGGTTCGCCCGCTCGACACGCTCTTTCAGGTGCTCACGGTCCCGGCGCAGCTCTCGCCCGATGGGATCGTGATCGCCATCGTGACCTTGGCCGTTGCTACCGCTACGGCGCACGTCCACATCGACTGGATTTTCGTGGTCTTCGTGCCCCTGGTTGTCATCGGCGGATCGCTGATCGACCTCGGTATCTCGCTGGTCGTTGCGACGATTTCGTTCTGGTTCGTGCGCGTCGATACGCTGCGCTGGGTCGTGATGTCGCTCGAGCAAGACTTCACCCGCTATCCGATCAGCATCTATACGCGTGGCGTACAAATCGTGCTGGCGTTCCTCCTCCCCTTTGCCTTCATGAACTACTTTCCGGCGACGTACTTCTTGCAGAAGGCGGAAACTGGGCTCCATCTCAATCCAGCAGTCGGTCTGTTGACCCCGGCGATCGGCATCGTCTGGGTCTCGATCGCGTATCTGTTTTGGCAGACGGGTCTGCGTCACTATCAAGGAACGGGGTCGTGAACCGGCAAGCGTTTCTCCTGACCGGGGGTGCCTTTGTTGCATTTCCGCTGCGAACGCAAGCATCGTCATATACGCGAGTCGAGGCAATTGCGCACGCGGTTCCGGGCGTGGTCGGAGCCTATTGCCGCACGCTGGCTGCTGGGCCGCCGCTCTTTGCGTTCAACGAGCACGTCGTATTCCCAGCCGCATCGACGATCAAGGCGCTCATCATGGTGACTGCTTTCGTCGAAGAGGAACGTCGTCCGGGAACGCTCGACGAGCGCATCACGACGCATCGCAGCGAGCTCATCGGTGGCTCGGATTTCATGTCGCAACAGCCTGACGGTGCAAGATTTACCGTGCGCGAGCTGATCGTGCCGATGATCACGCTCAGCGACAACACCGCGAGCAATTACCTAATCTCGTTTTTCGGAATGCCGGCGATCAACGCTGTCGGCGCGCGCCTCGGGATGACGCAGACTCGACTAGCGCGGCACCTTCTCGACTTCGCGGCAATCGTGCAGCACAACGACAACGTGACCACACCGGCCGATATGTCGAAGCTGCTCTTCGCGATTGCCAGCAGCTCGCGCGAGGAACGTGACACGATTTGCACCCCCGAACACTGCAAAATGATGATCCAGATCATGTTGCGCCAGACAGACCGCGACAAAATCCCAGCCGGCTTGCCGGCAGGCGTGCCGGTGGCGAACAAGACCGGTGAACTCGACGGCAGCCGCAGCGACATTGCAATCGTGGAACCGTTCGGCGATTCACCCTATATCTTAACGGTTTACAGCAAATGGTTGCAGGAATATCCGCCGGTCTATGATGCGTTCCACCGCTTTGCGCGTCTTTCATATGGATTAGTGGGAAAAACGGACTTATAAGGCGACTACGCTCGCGCAGGATTTCTCTACCCGTAGCGAGGTAATGCCCGTCATGAGACGGGCGCTTTGCATTGCCCCTGCGTTGCTATTAGCGGCGTGTGGTGGAAGCGGTGGTGGACCAGCGGCGTTGCCGCAGCCGCGCAGCAGTCCTGCTGCCAAGGACGTCACGGTCACGGCGAAGATCAGCATTCCAAGCGCCGGATCGACGAGCAATCGTGCGCTCAAGAAGATTTACGACGCCGCATCGACGACGCAGGGCATTTTGCTCACCGTCTACCCGGTGAGCGGCACGCCCGCGCAGGCGGTCACGATCACCGGCGGCGACATCTCCGGCCGCTTCTTCGAATTGCACGGCGACGGCGAACGGCCGCACCTGCACGGTTGCGTTTGCGGCGCCTCCGGGCAGCAGCAATCAATTGCTCGCGCAAACCTACACGCAGATCATTCCGGCGAGCGGCACGGTTCCGGTCGGCGCGAGTGTGCTCGGGGCTGGAAGCACGCCGATCTCGATCGTCGCCGCGAGCGGCCTCAACTCGGTAAGTCTCACGCTCAATCCGGTGCTCGCGAGTGTCAACATCACGCCGATTCCCTCGTCGCTGCGCGCGCTCTTGCCCGCGACCTTCGGCGTTTCGGTCGTCGGTCTCGACGCGAGCGGCAGCATCATCGTCGCCGGCCAATACGTCGATAGCAGCGGGAATCCCGTTTCGGCCGCGCTCTCGCTCGGATCGAATCCGAACAACTCTTTGGCGCTTTCGTCGACCACGGTGACCGTGCCGGGTACGACCGTCACCGGCACGTACAACGGCAACGACGACGTCGCCGGAAATGCGAGCGCGTCGATCAACATCACGAGCGCTGCGCCGTTTTGCCGCAAGCGGCACGCTGACGATGCACGGGCCGACCGTAACGCCGATGGCATCGGCGCAGCCCTACCTCGCGGGCACGCCGCCGCCGTATGCCAACGCGCTCTTCGTCAACGTCAACGGCAGCGATCCGCAGATCTGGTACACCGCCGCGAACAGCGGCACAACGTGTCTTGCAAACTACGACGTCGCTAGCGCCAACGGCGCGTGCGCGACCGCTTCACCCGGGCCCGCCGGACTGAGCACCGACGGTTCCACGTACGTGTATGCCGCCGGCGCGACTGCGCCGTTCTACTACCAATTCAATCCGCTCGGGTTCCTCACGCAAATCAATTCCTGCAGTACCTACTGCGGATCGGCCGGCGGTTCGGCTTACTCGCCGTCGGGCGCGCTCTATTACTTGGATACCAGCAACCAGGCGGTTGTGATGATGAGTCCGCTCAGCGGTGGCAACGGCGCGCTGGCCTCGGGGGGAGTCGGTGGAACGCCGGAAGCCGTGCAAGTCGTAACGGTCGAGGGGACCGACAGCGTAGCGTTCTTATCGTCAACCGGGCTATACGTCGAAAGCCTTGGCAGCGGGATCTTGGCGACGAGTCCGCCCAGCGGGATGCTCGACATGTACCTCGCCAACGGCGGTAACGACATCTACGTGACCGTGCCCGCGAGCAACGCAATAGCGCTCTTTACCTACAGCTCGAACCTCTCCGTCAGCCAATCGTATCCAACCACGCAAGGTGCGCCGCAGTATCTGGTCGGTTCATCTGACGGAAACTCGGTTTGGTTCAGCGAGACGACCGCCAGCGGCATCGGGATCGGCCGCATCGACCTGGTCAACCAACGCGTCAATGAGTCGCAGATTGCGACCGGTGGTGGAATCGCCGGCGGCATCGCGCTCAATCCCAACAGCGATGCAATATACATCTTGGAATGGTCGGGCACGGCGTCGCCGGGCCAAATCTACCAGGTGACACCGTGAAGCGCCGCATCGCCGCGCTCCTTGCGGCATCACTGCTCACCGCCTGTGGCGGCGGCGGTTCGTCGCTGCCACCGACGGGCGGTTCGCACGGTTCAAGCGCAACAAAGACCGGCGTGAAGATGACGCTCGTGATCCCACCGCCGCCATCGTCATCTTCGTCGGCGAAGCGTCCTGCCTACATTTCACCATCCGCGCTCGGCGCAGAGGTGAGCGTCACCGGCGAAGGTGGCGGCAGCGCGCAGACGGTTCTCGATCTATCATCGAGCTCGACGATCTGCTCCACGACAAACGGGCAGCGCAGTTGCAGCGCAAACGTCACCGCGCCGATCGACAACGATACGTTCATTGTAGAAATCTACGACACGGCGCCGGTCAACGGCGTCATTCCGACGACTGCACACGCACTCGGCCTTGCGGCGGTGACGCAAGCGATTACGCTGACGTTCACGGGAACGCTCGTGATCGCGGTCGGCGGCGTGATTTCGAATATCGGCTTGCAATCGACGTTTCTCTCCGTTCCGGCCAACGGACAACCGCAGTCGGTCGGCATCGCGGCAAATCCAACGGACTTCGGCAACAATCCGATCGTCACCGGAACCGCGAGCCCGTATGCCAATCCGATCACGGCGATAGTCGCGGAAACCGGCGGCAGCGGGCACATGTCGCTGGTGATCAATGGGACGAACGTCGGCACAACCGCAACGCTCAAACAGTCGACCGACACACTGTCGGTGAGCTACGACGGCGGCGGTAGCGCAGGCTACGGCGGCACAATCGAACTTTCAGCGGCCAATGCAACAGCGGAGACCTTTGTACTCGCGCCAATGTACTTGACCAGTACGTCGCCGTACTACGCGAGCGGTTCACTCGGGCTGCTCGGAACGACGCTCGGCGTGCCCTTCACGATTACCGAGGCCAATGCGCCCCTGGCCAACGCGTATACCGCCTCACCAAGCGGCTGCACCAACATCGCGACGGTCTCGGGCATGAACATGTCGCTCTCCAACCCCGACGGCAGCGTGAAAATCGGAACGTTTACCGCTACCGGCGGCACTAGCGGCGGAACTGGATGCAGCATCACGGTCAGCGACGGCATCACCAGCATCGTGGTGCCGACAACAAATACACTGAGTCAGGGCAGCGTCGGGCTTTCGGGACAATCCATTGCGGAGTACACGCTGCCGTGGATCTCTCCCCCGCCGTCGACCTCGCCCTCACCATCGCCCGATCCTCTTGCACTCATCGCTGGGCCGGACGGCCGTTTGTGGTATTCCGATGTTGGCAACGGCGGCGTCGGCGCAATCACCACCAACGGCACCGTTTCGGCCTACGCAAACCCCGGTGCTAACTACAGTGCGCTGACCGTCGGAAGTGACGGGAACATCTGGGGCGCGAACGCGAACACCGTCACGATCGACAAGATCCTCACGTCGAACGGCGCGCTCGGCGCACAATATCACACGAGCTACGGTCCGGTCGGGATCACCAACGGTCCCGACGGCAACGTCTGGTTTACCGAATCGAGTGGCGGCAGCGGCAAGGTCGGCTACGTCACCCCCGGCGGCACGCTCACGGAGTTTGGGGTCTACGTCGATTCAAGCCCGAGTCCCGCCGGCATCGCGACCGTCGGAAGCAACCTCTGGTTTTGTGATGATGCGGCGATCACTGGAAACGTGATCGACCAAGTTACGACCAGCGGTACGATAACACGCGTCACGACCAGCCCGGCTATCCTTCCGCAACCGTGCAACACGCTGGCGGTCGAACCGGATGGCCAATACGTCTGGGCCACGACGGGATTCCAGGGTGCAAACTCGCCTGGTATCATGCGCATCAACGTATCGACCGGCGTTGTGAATCAGTACACGCTTACCGGAACGTCGCAATATGTCACCGCAGGGCCCGACGGCGCAATGTACGTGACGGAAGTGACTGCTTCGGGCGGAATGATCGCGGAGATCCCACAAGCCTCACCCACGAGTTTGAGGGAAATCGCCCTTCCAACAAGTGGGGCAACGCCCTACGGTATTGCTGCCGGACCCGATGGGCGCATCTGGTTTGCGGAATATAACGAGAGCAAGATCGGCGCGCTCAGTCCATAGGGAAAATCGGACGAAGGAGGCGGCCACTAAACTGCTAAGAGTTTAGGACGCTAGTCGCTTTGCGACCGGTGTGGAGGCCGTCTCATGCCGCGTTGGCTGGGGATCATACTTTCGAGCGCACTGCTCGCCGCTTGCGGTGGGGGCGGCTCAAGCGTGCTTCCGAAAGCCGGCGGCGCAAGCCCGGCCAAGGCGAAGGTGCAGGTTTCGATCACCATGCACGTGCCGGGAGCGGCCAGCGCGCACAATGCGGCGCTACGGCGCCGCTTCACGATCGCGCAAAATACCGCCGGCGCAGTCGTCTCCGTATACACAGCGGGCAACGACAGCGGTACGCCGCTTGCAACGACCGCTGCCAACGTCGGGCCATCAAGTTCGATCTGCACCGCAACCGATGCGTACGGCAGTCGCTCGTGCACGTTCGACATTTCGGCGCCGGTCGGCACCAACGACTTCGCGATTACGACCTGGGATCAAGCGCCGACGGGCAATTCGATTCCGTCCGGAGCGAACGAGTTGGGTTGGGGGCTCGATCCGGGGGTATCGATCGTCGCCGGTGCGACCGCACCTACCGTGAGCGTGACGCTCTCGAGCGTGCTCGCTTCGGTTTCGCTCGATCTCACGCCGACCGCCATTCACCAGATCATTCCAACGACCGGCACGGTCGGCGTCTATGCACTCGACGCCGATAACGACGTTATCGTGAGCAACGGCTTCGTCGATCCCAACGGCAATCCCATCACGCTCACCTTCAAAATGGACAACAACCTTAACGGCACGCTGTACTTCCCGACAAGCAGCATCACCGCGCCAAGTCCAACCGGCGTGCAGTACATCTATACTCCGCAAAACGGCGTGCTCGAAACCTCCGGCAATCAAACCGTGAATTTCTCCGTAAGCTCGTCCTATCCGATCACGACGACCGGCGCAGCGTTGAACGCGATTTATCCGGCTTTCACGTCGATCACCGACCCAAATCTCAATGTCAATAACGCGCATCACGGCGGCATGGTCTTCGACACAAGCGGCGGCGTCGATTACACAACGCCGAACAACTACGGTGGTATTTCATATTACAACGGAAGCGGGTCGGGCGTGACGAGCGCGTATTCCGCAATGGCGACCGCGCCGATTCTCGGCAGCATCGTGAGCGTCACCGGCGCGTTCGTTGCGATCGCGGGCAATCAAGAGCAGACCTTCAGTCAACCGCCGGCCAGCACCATCGGTGCCGGACCAAATTCAACCTTGATGCCGGTGCCCAACGGCAGCGCGGTCGCCTTCAACAACGGTGGAGCAATCTGGTACACGAGCGGCTCGTCGCTAATCTCTTACCCGCTCTTCAGCGGATCAGCAAGTGCTTATTCGCTCGGCGTGAATACCTCGGCCGGCGTCGCGGTGGATTCGTCATCGAACGTGTGGGTCGTCGACAACGTCGACGACCGCATCATCGAGTATCCCGGACCCAACAACCCGCTGCAGCCGGGCGGAGCCCCCTGGGACGTCCTTACCAATAGCAATGGAGTCTTCGTCACCGATCACGGGCCAAACCCCGCGATCATTCAGCTCGACAGTAACGGCAATATCGTCAATACGATCTCGGTTCCGGACGGTGCGGTGCCATGGTACATGATGCCGGACAACGCACAACCGGGCATCGTATGGTTCGACTATCTCCAATACGGCCAGATCGGCATCGGCCGGATGGACACGAATACCTCGCCGGCAACCTTCGTGTTGGCAACGGACAACACCGGCCCGACCGGTTCGCAAGCCGGCGCCATCGGCGCAGCGTCAAACGGTCTGGTCTACATGGTGTTCGACGGCACGTCAACCCTCGTGCAGGTGGCACGATGAAGACGCGCATTTCCGCGGTCGTGATTGCATTGGTGCTTGCTGCGTGCGGCGGCGGTGGCGGCAGCATCGGCGTTCCTCCGGCTCCGACGACCGCGCCATCGACGACGCCGAATACCAGAACGCAGAGCGTGACGATTTCGCTCGTCGTGCCGGTCAATAGCGGCACGACCGGTGCAAAACATCGCGCGTACATCTCCGCCTCCGCGATGGGTGCCGGCATCGTCGTGACCCAGGGCTCGACAACGGTCAACGCGACGCTTGACCTTTCGCCGAGCTCGAGCGCGTGCTCGGGCAGCGGCGGCTCGCGCACGTGCACGACCACGGTGGCGGTACCTTTCGGCAACGACGCGTTCACGGTGACGGTCTACAATCAAGCGCCGGTAAACAACGCGATTCCGGCCGGAGCCGCCATTCTCGGCGTCGGCACGGGCACGGTCGACGTGATCGCCGGGTCGGCGAATAACGTGCAGGTCTACGTGGGTGGTCAGATCGCGCACTTCGGCGCAGCGCTCCCGTCGGGCTCCATGCCGGCAAACGGCCACGCGCAAAGTGCGCTGCTCGTGATCGCGCCGACCGACTTCGGTAGTAACCCGATCACCGCCGGAACCAACGATCCGTATGCTAATCCAATCACCGTTGCGGTCTCCGAAACGGGCGGCAGCGGGAACGTTACACTTTCACTCAACGGCGGGGCGGCAAGCAGCAGCGTACAGGTGACGAAGTCGACCGATTCCGTCACCCTGAACTACGACGGCGCAGGCGCTCCCGGCTATTCGTTCACGATTACGCTGAGCGCGAGCGGCGTGAGCTCGCAGTCGTCGACGGTTGCGCCGCTGATCGCATCGATCGGCGGCACCGGGGCCACGTCGATTTCGCTCAACGGCAGCGCGGTCGGCGCGCTGCAACTGGGTTTCGGTGAGGCAGGCAGCTCGAGTGCGTACACGGCAACGCTCGCCGCCGGTTGTGCAGGCATCGCAACGAAGGGATCGATCAGCGGCAGCGGTGCATCCGCAACGCTCCCCGTGACCGGCGGCGCCACACCAAGCGCGAGCGGCTGCACGCTGACGATCTCTGACGGCACGATCTCGCTCGTCTTAGCGGTAACCAACACGCCGGTCGGTGCAAGTGTGAACATCAATGGCACGCAGATCACGGAATATACCGGCTACACCTTTCCGTTCAGCATCACGAAGGGCCCCGACGGCAATATCTGGTTTACCGATCAGGTTATCCCGTCGGTCGTGTATGCAATCAATCCGGCAAATGCGTCGCTCGTGTACAGCTATCCGATCGCAGGCAGCGACCTCGAGGGCATCACTACGGGACCGGATGGCGCGCTCTGGGTATCCGATCAGCAACTCGAAGGCGTCGACCGCCTTACAACCGCAGGCGTGCTCACGCGTTATCCTATTCCCGGTTGCGGATGTCCCGAGGGGATCACGTCTGACAGTGCCGGCCAACTCTGGGTCATGGACAACGGCGGTGTCGTGTGGACGTTGTCGGTCGGCGGCCAGTCCTCGCAAGCGGTCAGCGGGCTTGGCCCGTTCTCTACCCCAACGAATTCGATCACCGTTGGTCCGGATGGCGCCATTTGGTGGGCAGGCGACGGGAACATCGGTCGCTACAATCCTTCGGATCAGACCACGCAAGAGATTCCCGTGCCCAACTCCGGGTCCGTGGTTTATCTTGCAGCCGGTGCTGATGGTGCGATCTGGTACACCGCAAATGCGAGCAGCCCCGCGATGTTCGTCGGTCGCATTCCAGTGAACGGCGATGGGCCGTTCAATACATCGATGACGTTTCCGATAAACATTGCCACTTCCGGGGTGCAGATGGCGGGCATCACTGCCGGTGCGGACAATGCGATGTGGTTCGTCATCCAAAACTACGTATCGACGAATTACGTCGGCGAAATTTCACTGAGTTCGTACGCAATCACGACGTTCGCGGTTCCGGCCTCAAGTGGCGCCGGTGCGCAAGAGATAACGCGCGGGCCCGACGGCAGCCTATGGTTTACCGAGAATAGCAGCGGCCAAATCGGCCACGTTATCCCGTAGACGGTTGGGCCGCCTTCGGCGGTCGCACATCGTGCGCTCCGAACACTTCAGCCGCTTCCTGCGGCTACCGGTTCGACCGTAACCAGATTCATTTTGTCGCCGCGCTTGATCGCATCGAGCGTTTCGAAGCCCTCGGTCATCTGGCCGAACACCGTGTAGTTGTTGTCGAGAAAGCGCGCGTCGGCCAGACAAATGTAGAACTGCGAGCCGGCAGAATCCGGATTTGACGAGCGTGCCATCGCTACCGTGCCGCGCACGTGCGGCTGCTTGTTGAATTCGGCCTTGAGGCGATAGCCCGGGCCGCCCGTGCCGTCACCATCGGGATCGCCGCCCTGGATCACAAAGCCCGGCTCGACGCGGTGAAAGGCCAGCCCGTCGTAGAAGCCCTGCTCTGCAAGCTTCATAAACGCCGTCGTATGCACGGGCGCTTCGTCAGGGAAAAACGTGAAGACGATGTCACCTTTGTCGGTGGCGATGCGAACCCGGGATTCGCGAGCCCGCTCGGTGTAGGTTTTGACTTCGTCAGGGGTCGGAGCAGCAGTCGGCATCTCGCTCTCTTGCACCGCGGTTGTTTCGTGCCCTCCGCGTTGCGGTAAATCTCGACGGAAATGCCCGAGAAGCCCACCCTTCACGTCCAAATCCCACCCGACCCACAGTACGCTCGCACGGTACGCGGAGCGCTTGCCGCGTTTGCGTCGCTCCACGGTGTCGTCGAGCTGGATCAAGCAGCCGTGGTGCTCGCGGTCGGCGAGGCTCTAGCCAACGCGATCGAGCACGCTGCAGCCCAGGGTGATATAAAAGTGACCGTGGAGATCGATCAGCACTTTATCTCGGCGCGAATCGTGGACAGCGGGCGCGGCTTCGACGAAACACCGTTGGACCTGCAGCCTCTACCCGATGATTATGAGGAGGGCGGTCGCGGCATTCCGATCATGCAGCGTTGCGTCGACCAGTGCTACGTCGAGAGTTCGCCGGGTCTGGGCACGATCGTGACGCTGCGACGCTTCCGCCGCGATGCTGGGCCTACCGATCAGGAACGAGCCGCCTTCTCGTAAAATGGTGCAGGCATGAATCTTCATGCCTGCTTTGCGGCCATGCTCGCAGCCGTCCTCTCCTACACCGCACCGAGTCCCGCGCCGCTCGATCCGCAGATCGCCGCGATGGTCGCGCAGGTCAGCGCCGATCGCCTCCGCACAACCGACACGAAACTCGTCGGATTCTTTACGCGCAACGATTTTTCCGAAACGAGCTCGACCGCGACGCGTGGCGTCTTCGGTGCTCGCGACTGGATTCGCGCGCAGTTCGAAGCGATTGCCAAAACGAGCGGTGGACGGATGACCGTTGCGCTCGACGACTACACGCAACCCAAGACGGCCCGTACACCGCGTGCGGTCGCGGAGTCGAGTATCATTGCGACGCTGCACGGCGACGAGCCCGGGCTCATTTACGTGATGTCGAGCCATTACGACGACTGTAACGGCGACTGCACCAACGGCACGCGTGAAGCTCCCGGGGCCGACGACAATGGGTCAGGCACGTCGGCCGTCCTCGAAGCCGCGCGCATCATGGCTCCACACCGCTTCCGCGGCACGATCATCTTCGCCGTATTCGACGGTGAGGAGCTGGGCTTGTGGGGCTCTGCGCACTACGCCGACGAGCTCAAAGCCAAAGGCGTTCCCGTCGCGGCCAACTTGAACAACGACATCATAGGGAACTCGACCGGTGGCAACGGCGTACATGAGCCTAACGTCATCCGCGTCTTCAGTCAGGCGATTCCCGTCGACGCCAAGCTTGCCGGCGTGAATCTGGTCGGATCAGAGAACGACTCACCCTCGCGCGAGCTGGCGCGATTCGTGGGCGAAACAATTCCCCAGTACATGGACGGATTCACGGTGCGGCAAATCTGGCGTGCCGATCGTTTCCTACGCGGCGGCGATCAGGAATCGTTCCAGGCCGACGGCTATCCGGCAATCCGGTTCGTTGAAGCGAACGAAAATTTCACGCACCAGCACCAAGACGTGCGCGTTGAAAACGGCGTACAATACGGCGACCTGCTCCAATACATCGACTTCGACTACATGGCCAAGGCAACGCAAGCCAATGTCGCTGCGCTTGCCGCACTCGCACTGGGTCCTCAAGCGCCGCAAAGCGCGCAGCTGGTGCTCAAGCATCTCGGCTACGATTCCACCCTGCGTTGGAAGCCGGCGATCGGCGCCACGTCGTACGAGATCGTGTGGCGTTCAACGAGCGCGCCCGACTGGCAGTACGCGCAAAACGTCGGCAACGTAACCGAGGCGACGGTCCCGGTAAGCAAAGACGATTTCATTCTGGGCGTGCGCGCAATCGACGCGCACGGACATCGCAGCGTCGCGAGCTATCCGGCGCCGGTGCGCGAGAAGCCCTAGATACCCGGTCTACGTATCCGGAGCGAGGTCCGAACCGAGCAGCAACGTCGACGTACTGCCGGGACGCAACGTCGTCGAGAAGACTTGCGCGAGCGCCTGTGCTGCCGGCGAGCTGCCGACCACGATGCTGGTGGCCTTTGCCGGTTGATCGATCGACGTTTGGACATTCCAGCCGCCGCCCCGCAGCGCGCCGACGATCGTGCGATCGAAGTCGCTGTTGCCCGTCGCATTTGCCACAAGAACTTGATCTTGCGGCGGCTCCCCTTTGCTGAAGAGCAGCTTCCCGATGAGTTTGGCCCAGCGATCATCGACGAAGACTACCGACGCATCGCCGACCCAGCCGGCTTTGCTCGGGAGCGTGAACGCGCGGATGTTTTCTTCAGGCACGTCACGATAGGCTTCGAGCAGCGCGACGAGCTGCTGATCGCTCAGCGTCGAGTTCATGTCCTTGCGCGCGAATTGGAGGATGCGCGGCAACTTAGCCCAGTTTTGCGGTTGGCTCAATTGATTCATCATCAGTTTGAGCACCTGTTGCTGGCGCTTCATCCGCCCATAGTCCGAGGCAGCGTCGTGGCGAAAGCGCAGATACCCAGCCACCTGACCACCGGTTAAATATTGCTCGCCCTTTTTTAAATGAATGTGCAAGTCACCGTTGTTGTCGTCGTAGTCCATCGACTCGTCGACGTCGACGTTGAGGCCGCCCATCGCGTCTACGATTTGGGCCGCGCCTTCGGGCTGGAGAGCGACGACCGCGTCAACCGGGGCGCCGCCGAGTAGCGCGCTCACCACGCGCGCACTCATTTTTGCTCCACCGTAGGCATACGCCGCATTGATCTTGTCGTGGCCGTGATTGGGAATTGCGACCCAACTATCGCGCGGGATCGAGACCAGCGTGGCCGTACGGCGATCGACGTCGAGATGAGCGAGAATGATCGTGTCCGTTGTGGCCTCGTCATCTTGGTATCCCAGGACGAGCAGATTGAGTTTGGTCGCCCCGAAGGCTCGATGCGAGGTCTGCACGGCCACTTCGTGACGTACGTGGTCACCGAAGATAGAATAGCCGGCGACGATCGCCGCGATGCCGGTAACCGCCACAAGCGCAATGCGCTTCCAGCGAACGGTCGAAAACATGAAAACTCCTCACATGGTGATGCTCGCAGGTGCGCCCGACTCACGGGCGCGGACGTTACGCGAACGAAATCGGAGGAGCGCGATTGCCGATCCGGCAGAGAACGGGTGCGCCGCGGCGCACCCAGGCCATACCGCGCCGGCGCAGCGCCAGCGGCGGCGGAGCGTGGAGGGCGCGGGTTGCAAGCGCGCGGAGCCGGCGAATAACACGGATGGTGGTGTGCGCGCACGTGCGCGCAAGCCACGCAATGCCATAGGCAATCGCGGTGCCGGTGAACGCATGGACGGTCAGGCTATACCAGATCGGTCCGCCGAGCCAAATCGTGCCGCCGAGCGAGTGACCGATGACGATAACCTGCTCGGTCGTCTCCATGAAGTACAGCACGACAAGCTGCAAGGCAAGAACGAATGGCAGCAAGCGTTCCACGTGCGCTCGCAGCGCTTCGCCCGAGGCGCGCAACAGTTCACGGCGGACGCGCAGCGCGAGATAACACGCGACCAGAATTGCCCCGCACGCAAGCGTCGGCAGCACGTCCAAGCTCGAATGATCGGTGAAAGCACCGTGCCCGAACCACCCCGCATTCGAGGCGGACTCGACCAATGGGTCGGCGATCGCGGCGGCAATCACCGCCGATGCTACGCAGAACCCGAACCGAACTGAGCCGTGCTTCACACCGGCGATTATACCCCTCGATTCTGAAAATCCGCGCAGTTCTATCCAGGACGTGTGAGAATGTTGGTGGGAATACGCCCTCATCCGCGCGCAATACGGGCCGTGTGCCCGCTTGGTCGTAACGGAGGAAGGTCGCTATGCCGGATGTCACGCCGCTCCTTTGGTTCGAAGGCAATGCGGAAGAAGCCGCACGATTCTACGTCTCGATTTTCAAGAATTCCAGGGTCACGAGCGTCTCCGAGATGATGGTCGAGTTTTCGCTCGACGGTCACGACGTGATGGCGCTCAACGCTCCTGCATCGGAGCCAAAACCGCGAGACAAGGATTTTCAGCAAGGCAAGATTGCGTTGTTCATCACGTGCGAAACGCAAGCCGTCGTCGACGACCTATGGGACAAACTTTCTGCCGGCGGTGAAAAAGGCCAATGCGGATGGCTTACCGACAAATATGGCTTCTCGTGGAACATCGTCCCCGAAGGGCTCGCAGGCGTACTCGGTGGCCCCGATCCGCAGCGGGCACAACGCGCGATGCAGGCCATGCTGCAAATGCAGAAACTCGACATCAACGAATTACGGAGGGTTTACGCGCAATGACTTCCACCGCGTCGATCGGAGTCAAACATCCGGTCATCCACTTCGAAATCATGGGTCGCGATCCGGCGGCGCTGAGCAAATTCTACGCCGGCGTCTTCGGTTGGGAAATCAAACCGCCGATGGCGGGCGATCCGATGGAATACAACACCATCGATACCGTTCCCGAGGACAACAACGTCATCAGCGGCGGCATCGGGAGAGCCCCCGAGGGCTATGACGGTCACGTCACCTTCTACATTCGCGTTGATGACGTCGAAGCCGCACTCAATCAGATCGAAGCGCGCGGCGGCTCACGCATGAGCGGACCGGATAACGTGCCGATGCCAAATGGAGCGAGCATCACGATCGGTCTCTTCCGCGATCCCGAAGGCCGCACCGTCGGCCTTGTGGATCCCGGCGTGGCAATGTAATGAGGAAGGCCGGCTAGATGCTCTAGCCGGCCTTCCTCTTCTCCTAGAACTTCCTAGAACCGCGGCGGACGGCCGTTGGAGCGGCGTTGGCCGTGCGGATAGTACCCGCCGCGCGCCGCCGGTGCGACGTACGCGCGGCCGTGATAGGCGCCACCGCGATATATGGTGTTCACGTGCACGTTGTTGTACACGCGCGCATTACCGACGTAATGGTAGCCGCCGGTCGCGAAGTAGCCGCCATGCCACCAGCCGGTGTTGCCGAAGAAAAAGCCTAGGCTGATCGAGGGCCCGTAGTAGTTCCACGGGTGGCCGGCGTAGTACGGAACGCCCGCATAGTACGTGTAGGGCGTATCCACCTCATTGGCGGCGAAGTACGGCCCGGCGTTGTAGCCGAGGATGCTGACGACCATGCCTGGCGCTAGGGTCAGACCGGTCGGATTGATGATCGTGCCATCGTGCAATTGCACGTTGTCGGCGTACCCACGATCGTCCTGAACGATGAGGTTGTAACCGCCGTCAAAGCTCGAGATGCGACCTTGAATCTGTCCGTCCTCGGCAACCGGCTGTACGGCCGGCTGGGCATACGACGGGGCATCTTGTGCGAGCGCAACAGTCGGTGCTATGAAGGCGAGTGCCGCAAGCGCGGCGAGCAATTTAATGTGCATACAGTCAAGAAACGTACCCGGCTTTCTCAGCGATGCCACATTGCCCCGCTCTCGCCGAATTCTAATCTCCCAACCAAGCTACGGTATAGTTGGCGCAAATCGCCGAGGTCGAGCTATAGCGAGTCACGGATCGAGCGGAGAGTTTCGTCGATATCCGCTGCGCCGTGCGCGGTCGAGACAAACATTACTTCGTTTTGACTGGGCGGCAATAAGACGCCGCGATCGAACATGGCGTGCCAGTACTCCGCGTACCGCTCCTTATCCGCGGCGAGCGCGTCGTCATAGTCGCGGTTGGGAGGTCCGGGCCGGAATTTGAAATCAACGATCGACTCGTGCTGCACCACCGCATAGGGAAGGTCGCGCTCGCGGAAGATCGCGCGAATTCCGCCGGCAAGCCGCTCGGCGAGCCCCCTCATCTGCTCGTAGTACTCCGGATGCGTTTCCAAAAGATCGAGCACACGATGCGCCATCCCGACGCAAAACGGATTGCCGCCATGCGTTCCCCCGGTAAACGTGCCGCCGACCGGCGCCAGCACCGCCATAACGTCTTCCCGTCCGCCAAACGCGGCAATCGGCGCGCCACCACCCATGATTTTTCCGACGACCGTCATGTCGGGTGTCACCTGCACCTGCGCCTGCGCGCCGCGAAGGCCGAAGCGTAACCACGTGATCACTTCATCGAAAATCAGTAAGGCGCGCCAGTGCCTCGTGCGCTCGAGCAAGCCTTCGAGGAAGCCCGCAACCGGCGTGACGTAGCCCATGTTACCAACGATTGGTTCGACGATGATCGCGGCCAACTCGTGTTCGCGTCCTTTGAGCAATGCGTCGATGCTCGCCAGATCGTTGTAGCGCGCCACCACAACGTCGCGCATGACGCCGTCGGGAATTCCGCTTGCCTGCGCGTCGGAGGTGTGCGCCGACGCGCCCGCATCGAGCAACGCGAAATCGGAATGGCCGTGGTAGTTGCCGGCAAACTTCAGCACGAGCGAGCGCTTCGTGAATGCGCGCGCGACGCGGATCGCGCTCATCACCGCCTCGGTTCCGGTCGTGACAAAGCGCATGCGCTGCATCGAAGGCAGGTAGTCGCGGATCCGCTCGCCGAGACGAATCTCTTCGGGATGAGTGGTTCCCCACACAAATCCGTGCTGCGCGAGCTCGTCAAGACCGGTCACCAGCGCCGGATGGTTGTGCCCGAACAGTAGCGGACCATACGCCATCACGAAGTCGATGTAGCGGCGCCCGTCTTCATCAAATGCGTAGGCACGGTCGGCCCGCGACTGAATGAACATCGGGCCCCCGACCGCCCAGCCGGAACGCACCGGCGAATCGCATCCGCCGGCCAGCACGGCCTGCGCCCGTTCAATCGATGACAGCGCCTGTTTCACGAGGCGCCCTTTCGAGGGCCGCCGCGGCGGTGCCTCGCCGGGGTGCAACCCTTGGGCTCGGCCTGCGGTTATAGGGAGCGTTCCAGGTTTTCGTATTCCGTAGTCGAGCTTTTTCCAAGTCCACGAACGAGTCGAACCCAGACAAATAGAGAGATAGGAGACTCGTTTATGTACAGAGATGAAACGCTCGGTTGTGTTGATTGCGGACGCCAGTTCGCATTTACGACCGGCGAACAAGAATTCTTCGCGACCAAGGGCTTTACCAATAAGCCCAGCCGTTGCCCGGATTGCCGAGCGGTGCGCAAAGCGCGCCAGCCGCAGACCGTAAGCAGCAGCCACAGCCGTCGCGAGATGTTCCAGGCAACGTGCAGTCAGTGCGGGCAACGGGCGGAGCTTCCGTTCCAGCCGCGCAATGACCGCCCGGTTTACTGCCGGGACTGCTTTGCCTCACGGCAGAGCTATCGCTGACCTTCAATAGGGATTAGCAATGGAGAGGCGCACTCAAGATTCCGCGTAGCGGAATCCACGGGGGCGCCTTTTTGTTATCCGCGAATAGGAGCTTCGTATGCCGCATATCGAGATCGAGATCGCCCCGCAGACCAACATCAAAGAGCTGGTCACCGCATTGCCCATTGCCGCCGACGTGCTGACCCAGTTCGGTCTAGGCTGCTCGGGGTGCGGCGTGAGCAAATACGAAACCATCGAGCAGGGCGCAAAGGCCCACGGCCTGCGGGTCGAGCCTATCGTCGCCGCGCTCGGGCAAGCGCGCCTTTCGGGCTTCGTGCCCTTGATCTCGAACGAGGATCGCACGCCGGCGCGTCGCGCTCCGGGCGCGTTTAGCGGTCGCGCCAAGATCGCGCACGTCGTGCCGGTCATGTCGGGCAAGGGCGGCGTCGGCAAGTCGCTGGTCACCGCAATGCTCGCGCTCGGCCTGCGCCGTAAGCATCTCGCCGTCGGCATTCTCGATGCCGACATCACCGGCCCATCGATTCCCAAACTGTTCGGTCTGCACACGCCTCTTGCAATCGAAGCCGATCCCAATGCTCCCAAGACGCCGCAGGGGAATCCGCAACCGCTCATGGTGCCTGCAGTCTCGCGCAGTGCAATCGAAGTCGTAAGTTCAAACCTGTTGACCGACAAAGAAGACACCGCGATGATCTGGCGCGGACCGATTCTCTCCGGCGTAATCCGTCAGTTCTACGAGCAAGTCATGTGGAGCGATCTCGACGTGTTGCTGATCGACCTTCCGCCCGGCACGTCGGACGCGCCGCTGACCGTGCTGCAGTCACTCTCCGTCGACGGGGTCGTGCTGGTCACGATGCCGCAGGCGCTGGCAACCATGATCGTGCGCAAGGCTGCGAACCTCGTGCATCAGCTCAAGAAACCAATTCTTGGCGTCGTCGAGAACATGTCGTACTTCGTTGCACCGGATACCGGAACGACATACGAGGTCTTTGGTCCGTCGTATGCCGATCGCGTTGCAGAGCTCTCACAAGCGCCCGTTTTTGCGCGCATTCCGATCGATCCGCGCAAGGCGAAACTCGCCGACGAAGGCCGCGTGGAAGAGATCGACGATCCGATCTGCGATCAGCTCGCCGATGCGCTACTCGCCTCACTCGCCGCACACCCAAAACCAAAAGAGATGATCTCCCTCGTATGATGTGCTACTTTCTGCGGCATGGCCCCGCCGGAGACCGAGACACGTGGCAAGGATCCGATCGCGACCGGCCGCTGACTGCGGACGGGAAGAAACGCATCGCGCGTGAGGCCAAGGCGATTGCAGACCTGGATCTCGGGATACAACTCGTTGTTACCAGCCCGCTGATTCGTGCACGGCAGACGGCGCAAATCGTCGTCGGCGAACTCGACCTTCGCAACGCGCTCGTCGAGGACGAGCGCGTTGGACTCGGCTTTTCACCCGAGCAGCTCGGCGACATTCTACGCGACCATCCGAAGGTGAACGCCCTCATGCTCGTGGGACACGATCCGTCGATGAGTCAAACCATCGGAACGTTGATCGGCGGGGCCGAGATCGATTTCAAAAAAGGGAGCCTTGCCTGCGTCGAGCTCGCAAGCGACTCGGAGCTGCGCGGCCGCCTCGTCTGGCTGGCGGCACCGAAGCTGCTCAGGCGCTAACTCAAGAGCGCAAAGGTTCCATGGTCGCGCATTTCGGTCGCGGCATTGCGCGCTGCGTTGTACGCTGCACGCGAAAGACCACTTCCGATGCTCACCCGTTTGACGCCGAGTGCACTCAGGTCGGCCAGCGTCAATTGCACGCCTTGGAGTCCCATGAGCACGTTCACCGGACGATCGACGCCGCGCACGACAGCGGCGATGTCTTCTTTAGTGCGAAGGCCCGGCGCGTAAAGTACGTCGGCGCCGGCTTCCTGGAAGGCCTGCAGCCGCGCAATGGTATCGGCGAGGTCCGGGTGCCCGGCAATAAAATTCTCGGCGCGCGCCGTCAGTGTGAAGGTAAAGGGCAACGCGCGGGCCGCCTCAGCGGCGGCGCGAATGCGTTCGGCGGCAAATGCGATCTCGTACGGTTCACCGTCTCGTCCTAACGGCAAGTCCTCGATCGAACATCCGCAAAGCCCGGCGGCCGCGGCTAATCGCACGGTTTCGGCTACGCCGGAAGGATCGTCCGCATAGCCGTTCTCGAGGTCCGCGCTCATCGGCAAATCGGTCGCAGCGGCGAGTAGCGCGACGTGTGCGAGCATCGTGTCACGATCGACCGCGCCGTCGACCTTACCAATCGATTGCGCAAAACCCGCGCTCGTGCTCGCGAGCGCTTCGAATCCGAGTGCTTCGAGCATTTTCGCCGTACCGACGTCCCACGGGTTGGGAATGATAAAAGCGTGGGCGCGCTCGTGCAGCGCGCGAAACTCAGCCGCTTTTTCGGACTGACTCTTCATTGGTTAGGGTAATGGCGCCGTTACGACGACCGTGTTACGGGCCTGAATGATCCCGTTTGAAAAAATCTGATGAAACGTCCCGGCGACCGTCAGCGACTGGCCAACGTAGAAGCTTGGCTTGGAAAATTCCACGACGTTGATGCAGCGGCTATCGCAGAGCGCAAACTGCGTGATCACGCCCCCCGGAATTGCGCGCATTGCAATGCCTTGCACGATTCCGAGCACCGTGACGTTCTTGCGTTCGTACTTCGCGGGTGATGCGAGGATACCCGACGGGGCGAGCACGTTCGCTGCAAGGAGTACGGCGAGTACTTGCTTCATCGCCCCGAGCGTATCAGCAATCCAGCTGCCGACGCAAGCATCAGCACGATAAACAAACTACGCAGTACGCGCTCAGGCAGCCGTTTTGCCAGATTCACGCCCTGAGGCACGGCGAACGCTCCGCCAAGCGCAAGAGCGATACCGGGAATCCAATCGACGTCGTGCACGCCGGCATAGGTGACGATGCTCACCACGGTTCCCGGAGCAACCAGCGCCAGGCCCATGCCCTGAGCGGCGACGTGCGAGAGATCGAAGAGCGCCGACATGGCCGGAACGGCAAACACCGCGCCGCCGACGCTGAAGAATCCGGAAAGCGTTCCGCCGATCGCCCCGATAATGCCGGCCAGCGGCCACGGCGCCGGCCGAGGTGCTTGCACGCCTCGAGGACCAAAAGTGCGCCATGCCATCATTGCGGCAATCGCCACCATGAAGATTGCAAAGCCGATGCGCAACGGCGTGCTCGGCAAATGGGTCGCGACGCGCGCGCCGAGATAGGTGAACGGCACGGCGGTAATCGCAAGCGTCAATGCCAGGCGCGTATCCATCCCCACTTTTTTAATGTAGTTCCACAGTCCGAGCAGGACGTTGGGCACGATCATGACGAGCGCCGTGCCTTGTGCGACTTGTTCTGAGTAGCCAAAGAAGACGCCCAGCACCGGAATGGCGATGAGTCCACCACCAATGCCGAATAAACCACCCAGGTACCCAAAGACGAGACCTAACGCGAGGTAGATAAGTACGCTCTGCAGCATGAGCGTCATTATAGTGCAATTGAGAACCCGTTGATTGCGATTTGAGTGACATTTGGTCACCGGCTGCCAGGAAAGTCGCACCCCGGTTTATGATGCAGGCGCACGCTGGAATCGCTATGCAAAATCTACAAATCCTGCGTCCTCTGGGATCGATTGCACTGTGCGGCGCGCTTGGCCTCGCGTTGCTCGGCGCGGCCGCCGGCGATGCCGCAAACTCGGCAGACACGCAGTTCACTCAGCAGGCCATGCAAACGCTGCTTCAAAGCGTTTCCAACGCGGATGTAGCCGAGTCCGGTGGGGACGCGCACATGAAATCGCTTGCCTCGACCATTCAATACGACGAGATCGCCATCGGCAACCAGCTCGGCACGCTCGCAAGCTTCTATGGCATCAACGTTTCGACAAACGCCCCTAAAGCGTCGACCGATGCCGCGGGGTATGCGGCCACGCAAACACAGGAGCTCCAATCGCTGATCGTCCTTTTCCAAAGCGAAGAGCGGAACGGCGGCGGTGAACAACTGCGAGCATTTGCCAACCAAGAGATCCCCGTGCTCCAAAAGGACCTCCAAGCACTCCAACAGACCTAGGAACGGTCACGGATCGCCTGGCTCGAGCGTCGAAACCCTCGGTACGTAGGGGGGTTTCGACGCGATGCGACGCTTGGCGCTCTTTGGACTTTCGTTGCTTATGTGCGGATTCGCCGCCGGAGCGCCGATGGCAAGCTTCGACGGCGCCACGCAGTGGGTCAATAGCCCAGCTTTGACGCCGGCGGATCTGCGCGGGAAAGTCGTCCTCGTCGACTTTTGGGAATATACGTGCCTCAACTGCTTGCGCACGTTGCCGTACCTACGCGAATGGTACACACGCTACCACGACGACGGCTTTGTGATCGTGGGCGTGCACACACCCGAGTTTGCGTTCTCCGGGGAACCGGCCGAAGTGCAAAGCGCGGCTAAACGTCTCAACGTTGCGTGGCCCATCGCGGTTGATAGTAGCCGCGCGATCTGGAATCATTTCGGGGTCAACGCGTGGCCGACGGAACTTTTGTACGATCAAAGCGGCCATCTCGTCGATGTGCAGGTCGGGGAAGGCAGCTATCCTCAGACCGAGACCAAAATTCAAGAGCTCTTGCGAGCTGCAAATCCCACGTTAAAACTCCCGGCTGTGATGGCGCTGCTCCCCCAAGACAGCTATGACAAACCGGGCGCGGTGTGTTATCCGCACACCCCCGAGATCTTGGTCGAAGCCGTCCCGATCGCCAATGCGCCGAGGTTCGGCAATCCGCAAACCGACATCGCCTATCGCGATGTGGGCACGCATCGCGATGGGGCAATCTACCTTGACGGTTTCTGGCACGCGACGCAGCAGGCGGTGGTGTACGGCGGTGGTGGCGGCTCGTTCGACGTGACCTACCACGCGATCGAGGTGACGGTCGTGATGACACCCGTCGGGAAAAGCAGCCGCGTTGACGTGACGCAAGACGGTAAGCCGCTCGCACCCCAGGACGCCGGATCGGATATACGCTATAGCCCGAGCGGCACATCGTATGTTGACGTCGATGCGTCGCGCGCGTACCAGGTTATCGAGAACAAGAGCTACGGCACGCACGACTTGCATCTCTCGCCCGAAGGCTACGGCGTCGCGGTCTACGATCTGGCTTTCGAGTCATGCGAGGTCCCAGGCACACGCTAACTCGAAGTCCCGCCTGGTGCGAAAATTCTTGTTCGGACTCCTTGCCGGTGCGAGCGCCGGCTACTGCGCCGTCCGCGCCGCGCAAGCACTTGCGCTGGCGCGTTCGCGGATCGAGCCGATCTCGAAAGACCCGGCGGCTTACGGGCGCACGCGGCGCGCCCTCGCTCTCGCGGGGACGCTTCGCTCGACGCTTTCCACGCTCGCCTTTGCCTATGGCCCGCTTGCGCCGCGCGCATTGCTCGCGCTGCAACCATTGCCGCGCTGGTTGCGGCCGGGCGCATTCTTCGGCGGGCTCGCGTTGCTCTCAAGCGTCGTCGAGTTGCCGGTCACCTTTGTCGAAGACTATGCGATCGAGCGACGCTACGGCCTGAGCGATCAGCCGGCGAAAGCGTTCTTGGCTGACTGGGCAAAAGGCACGGCAGTCTCCGCCGTGTTGATAACGGCGCTTGCACTGTTAGGCGGCGTCGCGGTGCGACGTTTCCGCGCAACGTGGCCGGTCGTCGCCGCGCTAGGAATGCTGCCGTTATTTATTCTCGCGAATCTTGTCGTGCCGATCTACATTCTTCCGCTGTTCAATCGCTTTGAGCCGCTGCGCGGATCACTCGAAGTGCGGCTGCGCGCACTCGCGTCGCGTTTCGGGGTGGGTGACGCGGAAATCTTGCGCATGGATATGAGCAAGCAAACGAAAAAGGCTAATGCATTTGTTGCGGGTATCGGCTCGACTCACCGCATCGTACTCGGTGACACCCTCATCGATGCGTTCGAACCGGATGAAATCGAGTTCGTCGTCGCACACGAACTCGGACACTACGTGACGCGTGATACCTGGCGTATGATCGCGCTCGCGGAAACCGTCACCGCCGGCCTGCTCGGACTCGTCGCTCTGGGGTTGCGCGACGATGACTCGCAAGACAGTCTCCTCTTACTGCGCATTGCTGCGTGGCTCGGCGCCGGGATGCTTACCCTGCGTCCGGCGATCAATGCTTTTTCGCGTTCGCGCGAATGGGCCGCGGACCGTTTCGCGCTTGCAACCACCGGCGACGCCCGCAGCGGCGCGGCCGCATTCCGCCGTCTGCGCGATCAAAACTTGGCCGAAGAGGAACCGCCCGCGTGGTACGAGTTCCTCTTCGCGTCACATCCAAGTCTGGGCAAACGCATCGAGGCGCTAGATGGGGCTCTTAATTCGCGTGCACCGGCTTCTTGACCGACGTGGTAACGAACTCGAGCAAGTCGGTGTTGAGACGATCCTTCATCGTTGAAGGTAACCCGTGTGGTGCGCCTTCATAGACCTTAAGAATCGATCCGCGCACCAGTTTAGCGCTCGCGAGTCCAGAGGCTTTGATCGGCACGATCTGATCGTCGTCGCCGTGCACGACCAGCGTGGGTACCCCGAGCTGACTCATCTTCTTGAGGTCTTCGGTGAAATCGGTCTCGGAAAACGCCTTGATGCAGTCGTAGGCGGCGGGCATGCCGGCGAGTATCCCTGCCAGCCAAAACGAATCACGTAATCCCTGCGACACTTTCGAGCCCGCACGATTCGCTCCATAGAACGGCGCCGAGAGATCCTTGAAGAACTGCGAGCGATCGGCGTGCACGCCGGCGCGAATCTGATCGAATGCTTCGAGCGGCGTTCCGTCTGGATTGTTCGGCGTCTTGAGCATGAGCGGCGGCACCGAGCTGACGAGAGCAGCACCTGCTACCCGCGCGTTGCCGTGGCGGAGGATATAGCGCGTGACTTCTCCGCCGCCCGTTGAGTGCCCGACGTGAACGGCGTTGGAAAGATCCAGCTTTTCAGTGAGTTGCGCTAAGTCGTCGGCATACGTATCCATGTCGTTGCCGTCAAACGGTTGGCTCGACCGGCCGTGGCCGCGGCGGTCGTGCGCAATGCATCGATAGCCCTTGGATGACAGGAAGAACATTTGATCTTCCCACGCGTCCGCATTGAGCGGCCAACCATGGCTAAAGACGATCGGCTGACCTTTTCCCCAATCCTTGTAATAGAGTTCAGTCCCATCGCGTAAGGTAATCGTCGGCATAATCTAGTCTCCGTTTTCGAGAGGGGGAGACCAGCGTACCGCGGCGACGAAGTAGACGCAAGCACCCAAGATAAGACTCAGCAAACCAAAGATAATGGCCGCGGTCCCAGCCGAAAAGAATATGTAAATCCATCCTGCGAGCGCAACCAGCGCAGGCACAGGAAACAGCCACATGCGATACGGCGCGCGCATCCCGCGCGCCCGCATCACGAAGAGCGCGACGATCTGCGCGACCGATTGTACCAGCACGATCCCAGCGGTGAGCGCGTTGATGACTTGATCGAGCGTAAAGAAGCAAGCGACCAGCGCGATCCCGCCGATGACGACGAGCGAGACGTCGGGAAATCGATGGCGCCCGTGGACGTGAGCAAAAGGCCGCAGAAAGATTCCGTCCTGGGCGGCCGCGTAGGGAATCCGCGACGCGCCGAGCAGGTTGCCGTAAACCGATGCGAATGCCGTGATCAAGATCAGCAGCGTAATGGCGATCGCGGCTGGTACGCCGAATACCCGTTCGACGATTGCCGAAGCAAGGTGCTGCCCAAGCGGCGGGAGCGATCCATCGGCGAGCGGGACGAATTGCTGCCATGGTATCGCTCCCAGGACGCCGGTCTGCATGGTGATATACAGCGCCGCGACGAGCGCAATCGCGATACCGATCGCGCGCGGCAACGTCCGCGCCGGTGCGACCACTTCATCCGCGATCGTGTTGGCGGCATTGTACCCGAGGTAGTCGTACATCGCGATGATCAGCGCGGAGCCGAGCCCGGCGCGCAGCCCGTTCCAGAACGAATCGTGGGGAGCGATCGTAAACGCCAGTTGCGAGGACCAGTGCATGAACGATGCGCCGGCAACGGCCAGCAAGGTCAACACCGCGACTGCACCGAGCAGCACGCTCACGCGCTCGATCGTCTTGATGCCCCGGTAGAGCGCAACCAACGTCACGACACCAACGCCGACGGCCAATAGTTTGAGCGCGAGTGGCGAGCCCCCCAGTGCCGGAAATAAGTAGCCGGCATAATTCGCAAAGCCGATATACCCGCTCGCGAGTAAAAGCGGCGCGGAGAAGATCGTTTGCCACACAAAAAGAAACGCGGGGAGCGGCCCGATGCCCACGCGCCCGAAGATCGCAAGCAAATATCCGTACGTCCCGCCCGAACGCGGATATGCCGAGCCAAGTTCGGCCCAGACCAAGCCGTCGCAGAGCGCGAGCACGGCGCCGAGCGACCAGCCAATCAGCGAGAGCGGCCCGTGCAACGCGCCGAGCACTAGCGGAATCGTAATCAGCGGGCCGATGCCGATCATCGTGATGACGTTGACGGCGACGGCACCGAGCAAACCGACGCCGCGAACCAGCGCGGGGCGGCTCGCGCTCATTCGCTAACGATCGCCTTGGTGAGGCCGCGTGGGGCGTCACTATTGATGCCGCGCGCACGCGCCGCGTAAAGCGCGAGGAGCTGCACGGTCACGAGCCACGCCAGCGTGTTATACGGGTCGTCGACCTGGGGCCCGAGCTGCGGTATGCCGTCGACGGATACCGTTCCGACGACGTAGCGTAACGCGCCGCTCTTCTTGGCTTCGCGCAACCGACGGCCGACGACGCGGAGCGCATCAGGATCCATGATGCCGAGCACGACGCTCGAGGCATCGATCATCGCGGCGCTTCCGTGGCGGAACTCACCCGCTTCAAATCCCTCCGCGTGAAGGTACGTCGCCTCCTTGAATTTCAGTGCCGCTTCGCGGGCGATCGGTGCGCCGTAGTCGGTGCCGAGTACCATGATGTCATGACGGGCCGCGATGGCAACGCCTGCGCGGACGACCGGTTCGACCTGCGCGCCGTTTAGCCAGGCGTCGATCGTTTGCGCGGTGCGTATGAGTACATCGGCATCGCGCGTGTGCTCGTGTGCGATCAACGATGCAGCTGAGAGCAAGATCGCAGTCGTGCACGAGACACTCTTCGTGGCCGGGATAGCAACCTCTGGGCCCGCTCCGATATCAACGGTCAAGTCCGCGCGAGCACCCAGCGGTGAATCGGCGGTATTCGTGAGCGCAATAGTGCGACGCGGCTGCAACGCATCCAGCGCTCGCAGCACGTCACTGGAGCGGCCGCTCTGCGAAATCGCGACGACAACGCGGTGTTGATAGGCTTTTGCATCGCCCTGCGCCTCGGTCGCCGCCAGGGCATGTGCGGTCATCCCGCGACGGCGCAGCGCAATTGCGCCGAGCTGCGCAGCAAAGAGTGAACTGCCGCTTCCGACGAGCAGCACTTCCCCTTCAAGCGCATCGGCGAGACGCGCGGCGGCGTCCGAGCGCGCGACGCGCTCCCACGCTTGCGGCTGCTCGCGAATCTCGCGTTCGAAATGTACGCCCAGGTCCACGGAGGGCTCGTTGCGACGAGCGAACGCTCCACTCATGCCCTTGGCCGGAAATGTCCGTTATTCGTCCGCGTCGCGCTTCGAACAGGGTGCTTTGTGCACTATAATCGAGGCATAGGCTCGCTTTTTTCCTGAGGTGATTCCGTGGCTGGTTCCGACCATATCCGAAACGCCCTTTTGGTAATCGACATTCAAGATTCGTTTAAGTCGATGCCGCGCTGGCAGTGTCGCAACAACCCCGCCTTCGAAGCGAACGTCCTACGGCTCATTGACATGTTCCACGGTGCCGGCGAGCCGATCATCTATTTTCTGCACAGCGACGAGGACGAACACTTCAAAGTCGATCATCCCGATTACCGGTTGATGGATTTTCTCGCGCCTCGCGTGGACGAGCCGATCCTCCATAAAACCTCGCGCAATTGTTTTACGAGCACCAACTTGCTGCAACATCTTCTTCGTCTCCACGTCGGACGCGTGACGATCGCCGGCATTCAAACCGAGCAGTGCTGTGAGACGACCGCTCGGATCGCAGCCGATATGGGCTTCGAGGTTGACTTTGTGACGGAAGCCACGCTCACGTTTCCGATTCACAAGACCTTAGAGCCGGGCAGCGAGACCCTGGCGGCTGACGAAGTAGTGGAGCGCACCGAGTACGCGCTACGGCGCCGCTTCGCTCGTATCTGCACGGTCGATGACGTCGGCGCGGGGCTGCCCGTTCGGTTGCACGCATGAAGCGCGTCGTATTCGTCGTTCCGGCCGGCGTCGAGCTTTTCGACCTCGCCGGTCCGGTGCAGGTGTTTTACGAAGCTGCCGCAGCCGGAGCTCCCTACCGTTTGGTCTACGCGGCGGAGTCCGAACGCATTTCGACCGAGCAGAAGCTCGGATTGTGCGGGCTCGTACCGCTCCCACACGATCTCGGAAGCCACGATCTCATCATCGTGCCGGGCAGCTCGACGCTACGTCGCGGCATTTTAGCTCGTGACGGGTCGATGCGAGCGCTCGCGCGCTGGCTGCGCGCAAGTTATGAGGCCGGCGCAACCGTCGCCTCGGTGTGTGTCGGCGCATTCGCGCTTGCCGGCGCCGGATTGCTGGACGGGCGCGGTGCGACGACGCACTGGAAGCGCGTCGACGAGTTGCAACGCGCATTTCCGCGTGTGCTCGTGCAGCCCAACCGGCTCTTCGTTTTCGACGGACGCATCGCGACCAGCGCGGGCATTGCCTCGGGCGTCGATCTCGCGCTCGCGCTCCTGGAACGCGAAGCCGGTTCGCGGGTCGCCGCGAGCGTCGCGCGCGAGATGGTCGTGACCGCGCGCCGTTCCGGAGCGCACGAACAACTCAGTCCGTTCTTTGCACTACGCGACCACACGTTTGCAGAGGTTCACCTCGCGCAGGATTGGCTGGTTGAACACGCGGGCGAACCCTTTACACTTGCTTCGCTGGCGGAGATCGCCGGGGTTAGCGAACGAACGCTGACCCGGCAATTTCGCGCAGCGACGGGCAACAGCGTCAAATCGTATGCCACCGCTCTGCGACTCGAACACGCGCGATCGCTGCTGCAGGATCGCACGCTCACGGTTCAATCCGTCGCCGAGCGCTGCGGCTTCGCTGACGCCCGGCAGCTGCGTCGCTTGTGGCACGCGCATTTTGCCAACTCTCCATCGCAGGATCGCTAACATGCGCTCGCTCGTCGTTTCGAATGGGACGGCCCTGGGAACCAAGGCTGCATGCTTGCAGCGACTGCTAGGATTGCTCCGCCCGCAATTACCCACCTCGAACGCCTATGTGCCGAGCATGGGATCGTCCAGTTCGCGTGCGGTGACGTCCCCGATTTGGAATCGGGCTTTTGCCTTGACGACAACGCACGTCTACTCGTGCTCGCGCTCACGATCCGGCGCGAACATCCGGCCAGCGCTTTTGCGATAAAGGCGGGCAACACGGTTTTCGATTTCATCGCCGATGCGTCGCGCGACGCACCCGTCTACCACAACATGATGGATCGCAACGGCGTCTTCACCGATCGCTTCGCATCGCCCGAGTCGATCGGTCGATTGATTCAGGCTCTGGGGATGGTTCTGCGCGACAGCGATGACGCGAGATGGTGCGCGCTGGCCACGCTCGAGATGCGTCGCGTGATGGTGGCGCTGCCCGCGCTTTCGTCGGAGCACGCGCGCGCATTTGCCGCGCTCGGCTTCGCCGCTGCTGCCGAGGGCGGTTTTCCGATGTACCGCGCGCCGCTACGCGCGGTCGCGGAAGGTATGCTGTTTGAGCTGGACCGCAATGCACGCGGGAATTGGATCTGGCCGCTCGGGGAAATGAGCTACGACAACGGCCGTCTTCCCGAAGCGCTACTGCGCGCCGGAACGGTGCTCAAAGACGAGATGCTCCTCGACGCAGGTCGCCGTGCGCTCGCGTTTCTCGCGTCCGTCGTGCAATCGGGTGACTTTTTTGAACCGATCGGCGCGCCCGGATGGTATCCGCGTACCGGCGAGCGGCCCCACTACGCCGAACAGCCGCTGGAGGCGCTTGCGATGATGGATGCGTGGCTTGCATTCGGCGACGCCGAGCGTGCGCGCGTCGCCTACGAATGGTACCTCGGGCGAAATCGCAACGGAGTAATGGTCGCCGATGTGGCCACGGGCGGATGCCACGATGGTATCGACGGACCGCGCCGGCTCAACGATTGCATGGGTGCGGAGAGCACGCTTGCGTATCAGCAGGCCGCCTGGACAATGCGGGAACTCTCGTAAGCGCCGGCGACGTTCATAGCCGTTGCATCGGCTACGGTGACAAAACCGGAGACGGACGCGTCCCGAGCCACGATGCGAGATCGGTTTTCGTCGTGACATAGGTTCCGCTATTGAGCTCTTCGCGAAACTCGCCGAAGAGCCCGAACGCCTCGGCAAAGGCATCGTGCTTGTGGATCGACTCGTAATTGACTTGGCTTGCGAAGACGAACGTGTCGTCGGGCAGGTCGGCGTACATATCGAGCGATCGCGCAAGAATCCCGCGCACGACGTCCTCGACGAACTTCGGATTGTGATGCGCCTTGTTGACGATGAAAAATTCATCAGGCCGCTTGAGTAGATCGTATGTCTCGCTCGACATCGAACCCTCGACGATCTCGACCAAATCTTCGGCGCGCACCGCATCGGCAAAACGTTCGTCGACGCCGAGCAGAATCGCACCACGGCCGCGTTGGTTGTGCGTCGCCACCGGCAGCGCATCCAGCGCGCGCTTTGCATCGGCCTCGGAGAAGCCGGTTTCGATGAGCTGATGCAGCGAGTGTTCGCGCACCATTTGCTGCGCACAAGGGCAAGCGGTCATGCCCTCGGCTTCTACGCCGACCACGCGACGCGTTCCGCGCTCGTCGGCGTGCGCGATGCCCACCAACGTGTAAATTTCTTCGCCGCGCTTGCCCGAGACCGGCGTCCAGCGTTCGAGGCCGAAGTCGGCCCGCAAACGCACGTCGGCGCGAATCGCCCGTTGGCTGCGCACGATCTCACGCGCAATCGATTCGACCAGCCCTTCGATGCGGGCCGGTCCCGGCGAAGCAGCTAACACGTCGAGCGTTGCTTCTTCCAAGATCTCGGAGAAGCGCGACATGTGCACGCCGGCTTTGTCGGGCGCGAGATCGGCGACCATGGTGAATTCGCCGTTGAAGACGCGCGGCTGCCCGTCAATCTCGAGCTGGACGATGCGCCGCACGTGTGAAACGCCGACTCGATTGAGGGAGAGGCGAACGTCGGGCAGCTCTTCCTGGCGGTTGGAAAGAAAGTGCAGGCTGCGCGCGCGACGACGCGGTGCGGTGCTGCCGTTGCTCTGCACGAAGTGCGCGAATTGCGGCGCAATCTCGGCGAGCGGCACGGCGTTGTACGGACGGTGCGCGAGTTTGGGATGGATCCAATCACCGAAGACGAGCAGGTCGATGTCGATCGGACGCGCTTGCAGACGCGCGTTGGAAATGCGCCCGACCGCGAGTTCTACCTCACGCGCGAGCCGTTCGAATTCAGTGCGATCGAGCTGCGTATCGATCTGCGCGGCAACGTTCAGAAAGGACGGTCCACCAGCGCCGTCGGCCGGCTCGCTCTCGTAAAACGCCGACACGCGTTCGATGCGCGCGTAGGCACGCAGCCGCTGCAGCGCAGCGAGGATGTTCGCTTGCCGATCGCCAAGGTTCGAGCCGATTCCAATATAGACGTGCACGCCTTACCGTTCTTGTAGCAGGGCCTCCGCCGTCGCACGCACCTGGTCGTCTTGCGAATCACCGACGATGACCTTCCGTAAGCGACCGTGGCGATCGAAGAAGAGTTGCGTCGGCCAGGCGTTGACGCCGTACGCGTCCCACAGCGAGAACCCGTTATCGACGGCGACCGGCCACACGATGCCCTGTTGCCGAAGGTTCTCCGTCACGTAGGCCCGTTGCTTCTCGGCCGGGGTCTCGGGCGCGTGAATGCCCACCACTTCGAGCCCTTTGGTGTGGTCGGTCGTGTAGAGCGAGCGCAGCGTGGGTACGACGTTGCGACAATTGAAGCAGTCGACGGTGAAGACGTCGAGGATCACGACCTTGCCGGCAAGCTCGGCGGCATTGACGCGAGCGCCGATCCAGTCCTTCGCGGCCAAAATCGGCGCGAGCGACGTGGTGGCAAGGAGCATGAGTGCAGCAAGTTTGAACATACTCTAGGTACGCTGCAACCGCAGCGCCGGATCAACATGGAGCCTGCGTGAGCAACGACTCGATCTACCCCTTTGCCATAGAACCCAAGGAGACCCCCGCTATTTGGGGCGGCGACGCACTGGTCAAACGCTTTGGCAAAAAGGCCGATCCGAACGCGAAGATCGGCGAGTCGTGGGAGTGTTGGGACGAAAATCGCGTGCTCAACGGTCCGCTGGCCGGTAAGACGATCGGGGAGCTGCGTGCGCAGCTCGGCGCAACCTTGCTCGGCGATCTCGATCCGCAGCAGCTCTTTCCGATTCTCACCAAGATCATCGACGCGCGCGACGCGCTCTCGGTGCAGGTGCATCCCGACGACGCATACGCGCAGCGCGTGGAACACCAGCACAACGGCAAGACCGAGTGCTGGTACATTCTCTCGGCGAACGAGGGCGCGGAACTGGTCTACGGCTGGAACCAGGACACCACGCGTGAGGAATACGAACGGCGCGTGGCCGACGGAACGCTGGGCGACATTCTGCGTCGCGTGCCCGTAAAAGCGGGCGAGACCTACTACCTTCCCGCTGGAACGCTGCACGCGATCGGCGCAGGCATTATCCTTTTTGAAACGCAACAGGCGAGCGACTTGACCTATCGTATCTTCGATTGGAATCGCGTCGGTGCCGACGGCAAGCCGCGCGAACTGCACGTCAAGAAAGCCGCCGACGTGCTGGATTACCATCAAGGCACGCGCGGCGCCGTTGAAACAATTGCGTATCACTATGAAGGGCTCGAACGAACTGCCCTGATCGGCAGCAGTCGCTTCATCGTCGAGCGCGTCGTCGCGACCGACGAGGTGACATCACTCGAGACCGAGGGACGCCCGGCGATCGTGATGACGCTCGAGCATCCCATCACGCTTCAGGCCGGCGACGTGGCGCTCGACCTCACGCGCTATCAGACCGCGCTGGTGCCCGCAGCCGCGCAGTGGTACACGGTCTCGGCGCAGGGTGGGCGTGAAGCGCCGTTTATGCTCGTTGCCCCGCCCACCAGCACTGAGACGATGACGGTGCGCCTGCTCGCGGCGGGAATCGAGCAAGATCGCATCGACCGCTTCATGGCGCAATTTACGTGATGACGATCGGTGGTGAGCGCGTCGATGCGCTGGCCGAGCGCTTCGGTACACCAATGCTGGCAATCGATCTGCGCGCTTTAGACGGCGCGCTCGATGCAATGCTCGCCGCAGCGTCTCCGCATGACATCGCGGTTTCGTATGCGGCGAAGGCGCTGCTGCTTCCGGATCTCGTCCGCCATTTGTATCCGCGCCCAATCGGGATCGACACGGCGTCGGTGGGCGAACTCGACGTCGCGCTGCGCGGAGGGTTCGAACCTTCGCGCTTAACTCTGCATGGCGCGGGGAAGAAGTCCGAGGAATTTGACGCAGTCCTGTCCGGACGCGCTGGGCGCATCGTGATCGACGGCATGGACGAATTGCACGCGTTTATCGCGCGCGCGAATGGCCGCGAAGCTGAGGTACTCCTGCGCTTCAACACCGGCATCGAAGCGCACACCCACGACTTTATTCGCACGGCGGGCAATCGCAGCAAGTTCGGTTTCGCACCGAGCGAAGCCAATGAAGCCTTCGCATTGCTGCGCTCGCAGCCGTCGCTACGCGTGCGCGGTGTGCACGCGCACATGGGCTCACAGATCTACGATGCGGCGCCATACGTCGAAAACGCACGCCGTTTGCTGAAGCTGCTCGGGCAAATGCGCGAGACGAGATTCGCCGATGCGGATACGATTATCATCGGCGGTGGCTTCGGCGTGCAGATGCGCCCCGATGCGAAAGATGAAACAATCGACATCTCAGGCACGCTCGACGCCGTCGCGCGTGTCGTTCCATCAGATATTCACGTAGAGATCGAACCGGGCCGCGCCTTGATTGCAGCGGCCGGCACGTCGATCTATCGCGTGATGGCGGTCAAACGCTTCGAGGGGCGGCGCTTTGTGATCGTCGACGGCAGCATGGCCGACAATCCGCGACCGGCGCTGTACGGCGCGTACCATCATTTCGAAGCGGTTGAACCTCGAACGCCGCTCGCCCCGGCGATGGTCTGCGGCCGTTCGTGCGAAGCGGACGAACTCGGCGAAGCGATGTTGCCCGAAGACCTACGCGCGGGCGATCTTGTCCTGATGCGCACGACCGGCGCATACACCTACAGCATGTCGAGTAATTACAATCGCTTCCCGCGCCCACCGGTCATCGCGGTCGGCGACGGCGAACCGCAGGTTTGGGCCGAACGAGAAACGCTCGCCTCGGTTTTGCGCTAGAAACGACCGGCTTCCGGCGGAATACGCCTACGAATCAGATGCACTGACGAGTTGCTGGGACATCCTCGATACGCAAGAGATGATCGCTATTATCAAAATAGAAGTTCTGAAAGGCATTCGTCGAGCAGAGGCCATTGAAGGCCCAGGAGTACTCGACAATCGCGCTAGGGTTTGCTGAATTGAATCCTCCGCGCTCGTAGGAAAAGAACCTTTGCCATCTTGGATCGGCCATCGGCTGAGGGGTCTGGCGAGCCTTTGGCCACTGGCCTCGATCCAGCGGCTGACAACTAAAGCGGCTACAGCTGTAGTGCTGGAGCACTGGATTGTAGGCGACAAGGCCGTGGTGCTTCAGGATCTCATAGAGATCTTGCCGCGTAATCCCGATCCGAGCTTCACTCCGAATTTGCGCGGGTAGCTCTTCCTGCGTTTGCGCGCTGGACCGTGCAAATCCGATAGCGAGAGCTAAGAGCGCCACGAGAACGATGCTCCGCGTTACTCCCACATCACTTCGTCGACGTAGCAGTACTTCCAATCTTCGCCGCGCTCAACCGAACGCATGATCGGGTGGTGCGTCGACTGAAAGTGCTTGGTGGCGTGTTTGTGCAGCGAGGAGTCGCAGCAGCCGACGTGACCGCATTCCAGGCACTCGCGCAGATGGACCCAGGTCGAGCCGATCTTGAGGCACTCCTCGCAGCCGTTGGCGCTGGGTTTGACGTCGCGGACGGTCTGCGGATTCGCGTGTGAACAGGGGCCTTGGTCCATGGTATCTCCTTAAGAAGGGTGGCCCTACCGCCATTCTGAGCCATCGGCGTATTTAACGTAAATGACGGTGCCGTTCATCGTGGAGTGCTGACCGGCGTAGTACAGGTTGAGCGCGTCATCGATTTGCCCCTTGAATGGACGGCACTCCTTCCTCGTCCCATCGATCGCGACGCTCGGCGAAAACTTGCCCGAGATCGTCAGCTCATCCGCACCGACCGTATCACCGACCGTGTCGACATACGAAAAGCGGAATTCGACCGCGGTCGCAGTCTTCTGCGACACATTCGTGAACGCGGCGCATTCGTAGGGCGGGTCCGTCACCGTGGGCTGGTAGCTGTTCGAGAATACGCCGTTATCGTAGTACTGTACGGTATTGAGCGCGTAAATCGCGTCGATTTGGATTCCGGACGCAACGTTCTGCGTCGCAACGCCGTGGAAGACGTCGATCCGCTGGTACATACGCGACGTCATGATGAGTGCGAGCAGTGGTTGCAGGATCATGCTATTCTTTCCGTATGTCGAATCCTATGCTTGCTCCACTTCCCTACGCAGACTGGACGCCGACGCTGACCACGCTGCACCTGATGTGTCAGATTGTCGGAAAACTTCGCCTTGGACACGTGCCCTACCGCTCGCACTGGTGGAACGTAACCCTTCTGCCGACGGCGCGGGGGCTGTCCACCGGGCGCATGCGGGCCGGCACAAACTTTTTCCAGATCGACTTTGACTTCGTCGATCACGAGCTGGTCGTGCAGTCCAGTCGCGCCCACGAGCCGGCCTCGATCCCGCTCCATGACGGGCTCAGCGTCGCGGAGTTCTATGACACAATCATGAAGACGCTGGCCGGCTTCGGGATCCAAACGAAGATCGTCGATAAGCCGTACGGCATGGGGGTGGACATCCCGTTCAGCGTGGATCGCGACCACGAATCGTACGACCGGGTGATGGTACGGCGTTGGTGGGAGATCATTTTGTGGAGCGCCGACGTCTTCGATCAATATGCCGGCGAGTTCATCGGGAAAGAAAGTCCGGCGCACTTATTCTGGCACAGCTTTGACCTCGCAATCGCGCGCTATTCCGGACACCCGGCGAACAAACCGCCGAGCGATAATCCGGTCGAACAAGAGGCCTATTCGCAAGAAGTGATCGCAGTCGGCTTTTGGCCCGGCGATCCGAACACGCCGGCGCCCACCTACTACACGTACACCGCGCCCGAACCGGCCTCACTCACCTCAATGCCGCTTTCACCCGTGCAAGCTGCGTGGTTTCCATCCGGTTCAGGGCACATCGGCGCCCTTCCCTACGACACCGTGCGCACGGCAACCGACCCGCGCGCGACATTGCTGGAGTTCGCCCACGCCGGATTTAGCGCAGGCGCGAAGGCCGCCAATTGGCCCGACTTCCCCAAGCACGTGCCTTACTGCGACACGCTGTATCGCGCCGACGCTTAGATAACGCCGCGCAACTGGTCCTGGAAACGGCCGATCCATTCGGGTGCGATCGCCACGAAGTTGGTGTATTCGAAATACTCTTCATAGCGTAGATAGTCGAGCGTGTACAGACCCTCGCGCTTGAGGACCAAGACTCGATAACCGCTTGATTCGAGCAACGTGTAGGCCGCGCGCAGCGTATCCCCGGCGAGTTGCCACGCCCGATTGTACTCGAACTGGATCACGCCGATCGAACGCGACGCGATCGACTCGCTCGTGCCCCGCATCACCTGGAGATCGTACCCTTCAGCGTCGATCTTGAGCAGATCGACACGATCCCAACCGGCATCGCGCAGCGCAGCGTCGAGCGTCGCGACCGTCACCGTGCGCGTCGTTCCGCGGGTCCGCATGAACTCCGCGACCAGCGTAGCTGCCCCGACCGGCATCCGGCTCTTCGAAAAATGGAAGCGCCCCCGGCGCGCTGCCCAGGGCGACATTGCAAAGCACAATCCTCGAATCCGCACCGAAACGGCGCTGTAATTCTTCGAACGCGCTGCGCGACGGCTCATAGGCCAGCGCCGCAAACGGCCGCCCCGCGAAGCTTTCGCGCACTATGCCGAGCCAATCGCCGACGTTCGCGCCGACGTCGACGAACCGATCGCCGTAGTCGGCCACGCGTTGCACTAACCAACGTTCGCCGGTATCCAACGCATCGGGACTCTCGGCCAGGTGATATTTGATCACGCAACGGCACTGATTGCGCAGCGCGACGGCAAACCGCACCGCCAGCGGCGATTTTGCGGCGATGCGCTGGAGGCGATCCACGAGGTTCACCGGCGGCACCGCGCGCGCAGCTCCTCCCCCGTGCGGCGCGCATCTTCTTCGGTCAGCGGTACCGTTGACGGCGCCAGCCGCGCGATGTCCCAGCGTTCGTCATCGCCGCTCGCGCCGAAGTACCCGTCGACGATCGCTGCCTCCGCGTGCGTCATCACGTGCGCCGCGTCGAGCGGAATGCCGTAGGCATCGGCAATTTTCGCAGCCACGGCACATAATGCGTCGACCGTCTGCACGACCAGTGGAAATTCACCGAAATCATCCGGCTGCGCATTGCGCATCGCCATCACGGCGATGCCTGCAGCGTAGCTGTTTCGTCCGGCGGTATGCGCGGCATAGGGATCGGTGCTCCGGCGAACGTCGTGCATGTTCGCACGGAGGTCGTGCGTTTCCACCACGAGCGGAACCCCGCCGCGGAATGCGACGCAGTAGTGATACGACGGATAGACCGTTTCATAATCACCGGCCGACCAATGCAAATAGATGCGCTCGAGCCGGCCTGCCGCAGAATTGCGGGTGCCACGCTTCCAGCGGCGCGTGGGGGAAGCAATCGAAGCGGGCGAAAGGAGCGGCCATGCTCGCGCTTTTCGCGCTTCTTCTTCCCGCCCCGCTTTTCGAGGCGCCGACGTTACGCGGTGCGCACGTGAGCGCGTATGTCGTCGCGGCGCAAACCGGCGCGGTGCTTTACCAGCGCAATCCGGATGCGTCAATGATTCCCGCCTCGACCCTGAAGTTGTTGATCGGTTCGGCCGCGCTCGATGACCTCGGCACCGCGTTTGCATTCACGACGAAACTTGCAAGCGACGGCACCACCCTCTATTTGCAGGGCGGGGGTGATCCGCTACTCGAGGCGGGCGACTTCGACGACGCGGCTCGAACGCTCGGTGCGCTTCACGAAACGCATTTCGGCGCGCTCGCGGGTGACGTCGGCGATGCGCCGATGACACGCTATCCCGACGGATGGCAAGTCGACGACTTAGGCGAGTACTATGCCGCGCCGCCGAGTGCACTCTCGATCGGCGAAAATACGCTGCGCATCGCGGTGCACCCAAGCGCACCCGGCATGCCACCGGAACTCTCGATCTCTCCGGAAGCCGCGGGCGTCAACGTGATCAATGCCGCGATCACCGGTCCCGCGCACTCCGATGACACGACCGACGTGCGCGTGTCGTGGGACGAGCCCAACACCCTTGTCGTGACCGGCAGCGTTCCCGCCGACGAGGCCAACGATGAGATCGATGCCGCGCTCCTGGATCCCGCCCGCGTGACGCTTGCGCTTGCAGATGAGGGATTGATTCGCGGCCATGTGACGTTTGCGAATCCACCGCGCATGGCGACGACACCGGCCGGCGCGCAAGTGCTCTGGCTCCATCACTCACCTCCGCTTGCGTACTTGCTCCACGCGATGTGGCAGCCCAGCGACAATCTTCTCGCCGAGTCGCTGCTCGACGCGCTCGCTCCGACGCGCGAAGGCGCAATCGCGCGCGAGCGCACGTGGCTGCAATCGATTGGAATCGATCCCGCGACCACCACGATCGCCGACGGCAGCGGGCTCTCCGCATACGACCGCATCAGCGCGCGCGATCTTGTGACGATCCTCGCGCACGACTGGAATGGCCCGAATCGCGCCCTCGTGTTCGGTGCGCTCCCCGTCTCGGGCCAAAGCGGTACGCTGCAAAAAGTCTTCACGGCTCCGCCGCTTGCCGGAGCGGTGATCGCGAAGACCGGCACGGTCAATCACACTCGCACGCTTGCCGGCTACTTGCAGACACCGCACGGAATGCTGATCTTCGCCTTGATGATCAACAACTGGATGGACGACGGACCGCACGCAACTGCGGATCTCCGCGCCTTTGAATCAACCTTTCTGGAGGCATTTTTTGAATGAGCTCATCGCTGCGTAAGGCGACTTCGATCGACGATTTGCGCACGCTTGCGCAACGCCGCGTGCCGCGCGCGTTCTTTCAGTATGCCGATCACGGCTCGTACACTCAATCGACTCTGCGTGCCAATCGCACCGATCTCGAAGCGTTGCATCTTCGCCAACGGATCGGCATCGCGATGGAGACACGCGATCTCTCGACCACGATCGCGGGCGAGGAATCGTTGCTGCCCTTCGCCTTTGCGCCGATCGGCTTGTGCGGCATGCAGCACGGCGACGGCGAGATTCTTGCCTGCCGAGCGGCGCAAGCTGCGGGGATCCCGTTCTGTCTGAGCACGATGTCGATTTGCTCGATCGAAGACGTAGCGCAAGCCGTCGAGAAGCCGTTTTGGTTTCAGCTCTATGTGATGCGCGATCGCGGCTTCGTGCGCGACCTCATCGCGCGTGCTTTGGCGGCAAAATGCAGCGCGCTGATGGTGACGATGGATTTAACCATGCTCGGGCAACGCCATTGCGATGTCAAGAATGGCCTCTCCGTCCCGCTCGAGATTACGCTCGCAAATCTGCTCGACGTGGCGACCAAACCCGCCTGGGCGCTCTCGGTGGCGCGCGGGAAGCGCAAGACCTTCGGCAATCTTGCCGGACATGTCCAAGGTATGGAGAGCGTCAGCTCGCTCGCCACGTGGGTTTCAAAACAATTCGATCCGACGCTAAGCTGGCACGATCTCGAATGGATACGCGACTTGTGGCCCGGGCGAATCATCATCAAGGGCGTGCTCAATGCAGCAAGACGCGCGAATTGCCGCAAAGTCCGGCGTAAGCGCCATCGTCGTTTCGAACCACGGTGGGCGGCAACTCGACGGAGCGCCGTCGAGTATTTCGGTCCTGCGCGAGGTGGTCGACGCGGTTGGCGGCGAGATCGAGGTCATGTTCGACGGCGGCGTGCGAACCGGGATGGACGTGTTACGCGCGCTCGCACTCGGCGCGAAATCATGCCTGCTCGGACGCGCCTACATCTACGGCCTCGGCGCAGCCGGTGAGGCCGGCGTGACCCGCGCGATCGAGATCATCCGCGATGAACTCGATATCGCGATGGGATTGACCGCAACGGCCAGCGTCCGCCACGTCGACCCCTCGGTTATCGTCTAAACGACGAGCACGAGCTTTCCGCTCGTGGTACGCGACTCGAGCAACCGGTGCGCCTCGGCAGCTTGTGCGAGCGGAAGCGTGCGGTCGATGCGCAAATCGAGCTTGCCGCTTTGGATCGCTCCGAGAACGTCGCTCGAGCGGCGCACCAACTCCTCGCGCGTCGCGATAAAATTCGGCAGCGTGCCGCCCGCAAGCGTGAGCGAACGTGCCTGAAGTGTGCCCGGCACGACCGGGTCGGCCGGACCGCTCGACGAACCAAAAATGACCACGGTGCCGCGCGTGCGCACCGACTCGAGACTGCCGGGAAGCGTCGATTTGCCGACACCGTCCAAGACGAGATCGACGCCGGCGCCCTGGGTCAAGCCCTTCACCGCGTCGGCGCAATTCGTTTGCGTGTAGAGAATGACGTCGTCGGCGCCGGCCGCGCGGACGATTGCGGCTTTTTCTTGCGTCGACGTCGTGCCGATCACGCGCGCGCCGATCGTTTTGAGCATCTGCACGAGCAGCAGGCCAACTCCGCCCGCCGCAGCGTGTACGAGCACGGTCGTCTGCGGCGTCACATGGTAGTACTCGTGAACGAGATAGTGGGCGGTCAGGCCTTGGAGCGGAAACGCCGCTCCTTCGATCATCGAAAGCCCGTCGGGCAACGGAATGAGCCGGTCTGCGGGAGCGACGACGTACTCTGCGTACGCGCGCGGAATGCCCGTAAACGCGACACGGTCGCCCACGCGCACGTCGCGCACGCCGTCGCCAAGGGCTTCCACGGTGCCGGCGCCCTCGGCGCCCGCGATAATCGGCGGCGTGCCGCCGTAACGTCCCATCCGCTCGTAGACATCGCGGTAATTGACACCGGCCGCAGCGATGCGCACGAGTGCTTCGCCCGCCGCGGGCACCGGCGCGGGCACCTCTTGGAGTTGCAGCACATCGGGGCCGCCGAAGGAGGGTATGACGATTGCTTTCATGTTCTCTTTAACGCATCCGGGATGGCTTGGGCGGCGTTCTTAGGGGTGTATGGGCACACAAACTCGCGGGCGTTTCCTTGCTAGCCTGGGCGGCGCAATCGTTCTCGTGCCGGGGCTGGCGCGCGCTTCAGAAGCGAAGTATGCGGTCACGCACACGGAGGCACAGTGGAAAGATCTCCTCGGTCCGGATCGCTACGTGATCCTACGCGAGAACGGTACCGAGCCCGCCTTCTCGAGTCCGCTGATCGCCGAGGGCCGCGACGGCGTCTACAACTGCGCCGGCTGCAATCTCGAACTCTTCACGTCGCAGATGAAGTACAATAGCGGCGACGGTTGGCCGTCCTTCTGGACCGTGCTTCCGCACACCACGTTGACCCAATCCGACTACGATATCCCCGGCGAGGAGCGCACCGAAGTGCATTGCCGGCGTTGCGGTAGCCACTTGGGTCACATTTTTGACGACGGGCCCGCCCCAACGCACCTTCGCTATTGCATCGATGGTCTCGCGCTAACGTTCGTAGCCAAAGCTTGACGCGCTCGCTGCGTTCACCGCGCAGCAACGACGAGGCCGTCCGGCGAATGGTAAGCTTTCGTGACAGCTCGTCCGGCTGAAGACTACGAACCGCAGGACGCGCTCGACGATGCGAATCTTGCCGACTGGCTCGATCGCGTAGCAACGAGCCGCGATTTTTCTTTGCCCTCGCCGGCTTGCCTTGAGGCAGAAGCCGTGCTCGGCTTCCTCTTCGCCATCTCTACGGAACTCAACGAGCTCGCAGCCGTCGTCAACGGTGCACTCGGAGCGGCACGCCGCGACGCCGAATCGCTCTCTGCGATCGCTTCGTCCACCTCGCAGCACGAGCAGTCGATCCGCGAGACCGCCTCGGCAATCCACGAAGCGGAGCTCAGCGCAACGCATGTGGCGCAGACCGATGAGGCCTTGCGACGCGTGGTGTCCGGTGCGTTCGAAGCAACGGACGAAGCCACCGCGGAGTTCGAGGAGATTCGCACCTCGCTCGCCGGCCTTGGCCAAGGGCTCGCAGCCGGAGTAACACCGCTTACGACAATGGAGGAGGCGGTCCGCGGCGTCGGTGTCTTTCTCCGGGTTCTCAAGAAGATGTCGCAACAGGCGCAACTGCTCGGTGTGAATGCGTCGGTCGAAGCCTCACACATTGGAGACGCCGGCGCGCGCTTTGCCATCGTCGCTTCCGAGGTGCGCAAACTCGCCGGTTCGACGCGCGCCTCGTGCGATGACATCAACCGGTTGATCGGGGATCTCGGGCGCGCTACCGATCGCCTGACCGCGGCGACGAGAACGGCCCAATTGGCGACGGACGAGGCCTCGCAGCGTATCGACGCCGCCTACACCAATCTGGTGGGAGGGCGCGACTCGCTGGAACGCGTGGCAGAGGTCGTCGAGAGGATCTCCGGCAACGCGGCGGATCAGTCGACGTCGCTGCACAACGTCGTCGCCAGCATCGAGGAGATCTCTCGTCACGCAAGCGGTGTCTCCAAAGCATCGGCCGAGGCCGCCGCGCTCGATCTCCTCGGTTTGGTGCAGGAGGCCGAGCGCAGCGCGCACGCATGGCGCTTACTGCAAGTGCCGCACGCGCCTCCGGGCGAAAGCACACCATTTTCGCGTTGGCTGCGGGAGCTGCTCGCCGGGCGCGATCCCGCCGACCCGTTCGAGGGGGAAGCGGACTACGCGCAGTGCGCATTGTCGGTGCGAACCGTGCTGGACGCCGTCAATCGTGACGAGCGCACTGCTCTTGCGCAGATCGTAGGCGCCAACGTAGCAGCGGCACGCAACGGCTTTTCGTGGCTATCGATCGCATCGTCGCTCGACGCCCTTCGCGGCGAGATCGGCAACGTCGCTCTTGCGGTTGAACGATCGGTGAAGGCCGCTCGCACCGCGGCCGAGATCTCCGCCAGCATGCATGTCCTGGTCGAGGAGATGCGCGGCTCCTACGGCGGCGCGACGACGGCGCTTGCACAGGCATTGGGCCGCATAGAAACGATTGTGGGCGGCGTCGGCGATGTCGGGCGGCTCGTCGACGAGATGGAGACGGCATCGGGAAGCGTGGAGCGCATTCTGGAGCTACTCGAGTCGATCTCCGCCAAGACCAATCTGCTCGCGCTCAATGCCGCCATCGAATCAGCGCACGCCGGCGACCGCGGACGCGGATTCGCGGTGATCGCCAAAGAGATTCGCTCGCTCGCCCGCTCGACCCACGAATCCACTCGGGTTGTCGCCGAATCCATCGCGCGAGTCGGTCCAACGTCGAGTGCGATTCGCGAGTCGGGTGACGGCGTCGCCACAGGTACGCAGACCGTCCATCGAAGCGCCGATCTCGCACGTGCCGCCCTGAAGAAGCTGCATGACGCGTTTGAGGCGACCGTGCAATGCGCGCTCGACGTCTCTGCGACCGCCGACCAACAGTCGCGCGCACTCGATGCGGTGCTCAAGCGCGTGAACGCCGGCGCGACGTCCCTCGACTACGCGGCCGCACGCACCACCGACGCGCGACGGCTCGAATTGGTTACCTTGGGCAGCCGTTCGCAGGCGATCGCCGCCCGGCGTTCGATCGGTACGGAAGCCGAGCGCGTGCGAACGCTTGGAAACGAATACGCCAAACGTATCGAGACGGTGATCGAAGCCGCGATTGCCTCAAAGAAACTCACGCGCGATGCACTGCTTCACTCGGACTACGTGCCGATCACCGGAGAGCGGATTAAATCGCTGGCGCACCTGTTCGATGTCTCGCGCGTTCCGGCGACCGGATTCTCACCCGAGAAATATGCTACGCGCTGGGATTCCGTGATCGAAGAACCGATCATCGACATTCTGGAACACGCATACGAGGAACTTCTGCCATTCGGCATCGCAACGATCGTGGTCGGTGATCTCAATTCGTTCGTCTACGCCTATCCGCGCCGGCAAATCGCGGCTTGGACGGGCGATCCGGTACAGGACATCCCAGGCAACCGGATCAAGCGGCTCTTCGAGGACCCCGCATCGCTCGCATACGCGCGCCACGGCCTGGGACCGGCGGCCGAAAAGCTCGCCATGCGCGCGCCCTATCAGGCCTTTATCGACGCCGGCTGCACCTTAAAGCTCCCCGCGGACGGGCGCCGTGCGTGGGAGTCGTGGGTCTACGCGCGCGATACGGGCGTTGCGTGCAACGAAGTCATCGTCGGCCTTTACGTCCGCGGACACCGCCATGGCAACGTGCGCATCATTTACGACGCGAACGTCATTTGACGGACTTAGGATTCGTCGCCGTCAAAGAGCAACGGATAAAGCCATCCGGCTAGTCCGCCCCCAAGAATCGGTGCGACCCAAAACAACCACAACTGCGAGAGTTCTTCGGGCCCGGCAAACAGTGCTGGGCCGGTGCTGCGAGCCGGATTCACGGACGTATTGTCGACCGGAATAGCAATCAAGTGGATCAGGGTGAGTGCAAGCCCGATCGCGATCCCGGCAAAACCGGTGGGTGCCAATTTGTGTGTTGAGCCGGCGATCACCCAAATGAAGCCGAAGGTCAGCACGAACTCGATGAGCAGCGCCGAGGTCATATTATAGCCGCCCGGCGAGAGCTCGCCGTAGCCGTTGCTCGCAAACTGTCCGGGCACCCAACCGGATTGACCCGAGGCGATAACGTATAGCACGGCCGCTCCCGCAATCGCACCGACGACTTGCGCGACGATATACGGAATCACATCGCGCCCGGGGAGACGCCGTGCCAGCCACATGCCGACCGAAACCGCCGGGTTGAAGTGACCGCCCGAAATGCGGCCCAGCGCGTACACGCCGGTCAGCACGGTGAGGCCGAAGGCCAGCGCAACACCGGCGAACCCAATGCCGGTCTTGGGAAAAGCTGCAGCCAGAACCGCCGCACCGCACCCGCCGAAGACGAGCCAGAACGTGCCGAACGCCTCGGCAATCAAACGCCGCGAAAGTGGCTGGATCATGTGTACGCCTCGCTGAAGGGCAGGACGCGCGCGCGCTTGCCGTTGATCGCGAAGACCGCGCTAGCGACCGCGGGCGCGATCGTAACCGTGGCCGGCTCGCCAATGCCGGTAGGATTCTCCGAGCTACTTATGATGTCGGCGTGTATTTCCGGCGCCTGATCCATTCGCATGACGAGATAGTCGTAGAAATTGTGCTGTTGCACTGCACCGTTCTTGATGGTGATGATGCTCGCGAGCGCCATCGAGAGTCCATAATTCGTTGCACCTTCGAGCTGCTGCAGCACGATCGTCGGATTGACTGCGCGTCCCACGTCGGCCACCACGAAGGCGCGCTGCACGCGCGGCGTGTTTCCGTTCATTGAGACTTCGGCAACGGTTGCTACCGAGGTGCCGTTCCAGAAGCCGAACGCGATGCCTTGCTTTGTCCCGGGCGCGGGGGAACCCCACGACGCGTTCTTGGCGACGGTACGCAACACGTTTTGGGCGCGCGGATTCTTCTGCAAGAGCGCTAGGCGGAACTCGAGCGGATCTTTGCCTGCCGCGTGCGCTAGCTCGTCCATGAACGTCTCCATCACGAAGGTGTTCCAGTTGGCGCCGGGCGCGCGTAGGCTGCCCGGGGGAACACCGCTGTTCGGGTTGACGTAATACGCATGGTAATTCGGAATTTCGTACTGCGTGTTCACGACGGAATCCATCGAGACCGAATCCAGTCCGCTCGACGCTAACGGAAATCCCAGCCCCTTTAAAATCGAATCCATTACGACCGTATGCTGCATCGCGACAAGATTGCCGTGCGCGTCGAGCACGGCGCTGACGCGATTAGCTGCCATCGGTTTATACCAGTCGTGCTGCGTGTCGTCTTCGCGCTGCCAAATGACTTGGACCGGCGCCTTGATCGCTTGGCTCACCCAGACCGCGTCGTTGGTGAAATCGGCGTAGAGTCGCCGCCCAAAACCCCCTCCGAGGTAGGTCGTGTGAATCTGCACTTTGTCCGGAGTAACGCCGGCGATCTTCGCCGCCGAAGCCTGCGCGATCGTCTGCACTTGCGTCGGCGCCCAGATTTCGACACCGTCGCTCGTCACCGACGCGGTCGCGTTCATTGGTTCCATCGCCGCGTGCGCGGCGAGATTACCGAAGTAGGTCGCTTCCAACGTCTTCCCGGTCATGCTCTTCGAGCCGCGCTCCACCGCGGGAATCGCACCGGTCCCGTCGCTTGCAAGCTTGAGGTAACGTGCTTTGAGCGTGTCGGTGCTCTGGCTAGCAAACGGACCGTTGTCGTACTCGACGGTGAGCGCAGCCTTGCCCTGAAACGCAGCCCACGAGTTGTCGGCCACAACCGCGACGCCACTGGGAATCTGAACGACGTCGACCACACCCTTGACTTGCTTGGCTTTGGTTGCATCGAACGACTTCACTTTTGCGCCGAAGACCGGCGGATAGAGCACCGAAGCGAACTTCATTCCCGGCACGCGTACGTCGATACCGTACTTCGCCGTGCCGTTGACTTTCAGCGGCGTATCGACGCGCTTGTTCACCTTGCCGATCAGCGTAAATTGGTCGGGGGATTTCAGCGTAGGTTTGGCCGGTGCGGGAATCGACGCGGCCGCGCCGGCCAGCGAACCGTAGGTCGCAGTGCGATTGTTTTTGGCGTCCACCACGGTGCCGCTCTTGGTGGTCAGCGTCGAAGGGTCGACGCCCCACTGTTTTGCGGCCGCGGCAACCAGCATCGCTCGCGCGCTTGCGCCGGCGGTTCGCAGCGGCATCCACATCGATGCGGTGCTCGTGCTGCCGCCGGTGATCTGCAGATGGAAACCCGGATCGGCATACACGGCCGCGGCCGGAGCAAATTGGATGAGGACGTTCTCCATCGGAATGTCGAGCTCGTCTGCGACGATCGTGGGCATACCGGTTGCCACACCCTGACCCATCTCGGACTTATTGACGAAGATCGTGACTTTTTCGTCGGGATGCACGATCAGCCACGCATTGGGCTTGAAGCCGGCGGTCTCGGTCGCTGCCGAGCCGGCCGGCGCGCCTTGACTCTGATTCGAACAACCGTTTGCGCCCACCCCGAGCACGAGGCTGCCGGCGAACATCGATCCGAGCCGAACGAAATCCGCGCGATTGATCGTGGTCATGACGTTTGCCCTCCGGTTGCCTGCGCGACCGCCTTGCGAATTCGGCCGTACGTTCCGCAGCGGCAAATATTCGAAATCGATTTTGCGAGATCGGCGTCGGTCGGATGCGGGTTGGTCTTGAGCAAGCCCGAGATGGCCATCAACTGGCCGGACTGACAGTACCCGCACTGCGGCACTTGTTCAGCAACCCAGGCCTGTTGCAAGACGTGCGGCTGCTCCGCGGTGCCGAGCGCTTCGATCGTCGTGATCGACTTGCCGACGGCGGCGCTGACCGGTATGACGCACGAGCGAACCGCCGCTTCGTCGAGATGGACGGTGCAGCATCCGCATTGCGCGACACCGCATCCAAACTTGGTTCCGGTCAATCCGACGACGTCGCGAATCGCCCAGAGCAAGGGCATCTCATCAGGGACATCAAGATCGTGCTTCTCGCCGTTAATAGTTAGAGAGACCACCTGGCAACCTCCAATCGGAGCGTGGCGAACGCTTCCAAAACGGAGCCGACAATCCCGAGGGTTGCGCCTACCGGGGGGAGACGAGGAGCTGGTCGTCGGCTTCGATGATATCGAGCAATTTCGAAAGCTCGGACCGTTGATCCAGAATAGGGTGCCGCTCTCGTACGAGCGCCTGATCTTCAGGCGACATGCGCTCGATGACAAAGGTTTCCAGCTTGGCGTTGAGGACCGGAGCCGCCGTGGGGTCAATACGCTCGGAGAGCCACGCGATGACGGCCTCTTCATCGGGTGCGGCGGCGACCGCGTCGCGGAATTCGTTCATGTCCAGACCCAGGCGCCGGACAGCGTATGCGCTGAAGCCGGTATCGTGGTTGAGGAACGGACCGATCTCCCCGCCGGGCAATTCGGCCCGCAGTTTGTCGATCGTGCGTGGCAGAAAATAGCACCCAAGGATCGTCTCGCGTACGCCTCTGGGTGGATTATTTCGCAAGTCAAGCGGGGTCATGGGATCGTCTTATGATCGATATTCATACGCACCTTCATCCACCGCGGCTCTTCGCCGCGATCCGCCGCTGGTTCGCCGCGAACAGCTCGTGGGATATTGCTGCGCAGCCGCAAGAGCCAACAGAGGTGGCAGCGGTACTACGCGGCGCGGGCGTTGAGCGCTTCGTCTTTTGCAGCTACGCGCATCGCCCCGGCATGGCACGCGACCTGAATGCCTGGCTCGTGCAGACGGCTCAAACGCTTGGCGGTTACGGCGTGCCGCTCGCGACGATTCATCCCGACGACCCGGCTTGTCTCGATGATCTTCGCACTGCGCTGGATTCGGGCTGCGCCGGACTCAAGCTTCATGAAGACGTCCAGCGAGTCGCCTGCGACGACGAGCGCCTCGATCCGATTTACGACGAACTCGCGGCACGCAATCGCTTCCTCCTCGTCCACGTCGGACCGATACCGTGGGTCTACAACAAGCGCGAAGGTCTGGCGCGCGTTGAGCACGTGTTGCAACGGCATCCAAACCTCAGCGTCATCGTTGCACATTTCGGGGTGCCGGATACCCTCGAATACTTCGAGTTGATGTCGACGCAACGCAACCTGTATCTCGATACGACGATGGTGTTTGCGCCGTCATCGCCGATGCGCACAAACATCGCCGCGGCCGATGCAATTGGAACGAACCGGGAGCGGGTATTGTACGGAACGGACTTCCCGAATATTCCCCACGACTACGGCGCGGAATCGCGTGGACTCGAATCGCTGGGGCTGACTGCGTCAACGCTTCGCGCGGTGTTGCACGACAATGCCGAACGTCTTTTGAAAAAGGCGGGAGTGTGATTAGATGCTTATCTCGCGCGAAGCCTTCATGTATCTGGCGCGGCGACCGGGACGGCCGTTTCCTTTGTTACAATTTCCGAATGTTTCCGTCAGAGCATGGTGGTTGGGGCAGAGAAAACGCAGGTTTCGCTCGGCATTATTCCTCGCGTTCCCATCGATGTGATCGAGATGGATTGGTATCCGGCCGGTGCGCGGGTTACGCTCCGCCCATCCGCACACTTGGCAACGCTCACCGCGCTTCTCAATCAAGTATCGACGAATGTGAAAGGACGGTACGTCGAGGCCGGTCGTTGTGCCAGAGACTTCCCCGAATAACCACCGGCGCACAAAGGCGCGATATTGATCGTCTTTTTGGCATTTCAGCGAACAATATTTGGCGACGTTGCTTTTGACGCGATTTCCGCAGCCGGCAAGACACTCAGGCCGAAACGCTCTTCGCATGCTCAAATAAAACGCCACGCGAGCGCCATACGTCTGGCATCTAACGTCGGGACAAGGAACGAAATGGAGCCGACGGCCGGACTCGAACCGGCGACCTATAGTTTACGAAACTATTGCTCTACCAACTGAGCTACGTCGGCAAAAATCGGTGGCTTAGCGCCACCGCCGGGGAGCCTGGTTCTGCGGCCCGACCGCTCCCCCTGCTCCCCATTGTACTACTTTAGTTTGAATAGCCTCGGCCGGCGCCCACTATCTCGGCGCCCTCGAGCGTGCCAAGGAACTCATCGTGCTTCATGGGGCGCGAGAACATCGGATAGTTCTTCTCGACCGCCACGCGCTGCTCGTCCTCGCTGAGCGTCGCGGTGCAGTCGGTCAGCGTCACGACGTTGTAGCCCTTCTCATAGGCCGTGCGCATGGTCGATTCGACGCAGCAATTGGTGAGGAATCCGCCGAGCACGATATTCGTGATGCCGCGGCTACGCAGGATGAAGTCGAGATTCGTGCTCGCAAAAGCGTCCAGGCCGCGCTTGCCCTCGACCACGATATCGGTTTCTGCCGGCGTCAGCGTGTCGACGATTTCTGCACCCCAGGTGCCTTGACGGAACGACTTGCTGTCGACCACGCCTTTGAGGATGCCGTACGGCTCGCTGGTGAGTTCGTGGTAGTCCGGCGTAAAGGTGATCGGCGCATGCACGATCGTTGCGCCGAGTTCGCGTGCGCGCTCGACGGTCTCAAGCGTGTTGGGGAGCATGTTGGTGCTCTCCATAATCGGCTTGACCGCGTCGTGAAGCGTTCCGCCCGGTGAGGTGAAGTCGTTCTGATATTCGATTAGGACGACCGCCGTTGTCTTCGGGTTCATGCTGTCCTCGCTTTCCCCGTGGGGGCGGGAGACTTGCACGCGCGCAGAAACGACGCCTGCATGGACTACGATGTCGCGGTTCTTGGCCTCGGCGGCATGGGGAGCGCCGTCGCTGCGCATGCCGCCCGGCGCGGTCTGCGCGTCGCGGGCTTTGAACGATTCGCGCTCGCACACGATCTCGGGTCATCCGTCGGGCGCACGCGCATCATTCGCAAGGCCTACTTTGAGGACGCAGCCTACGTGCCGTTGCTCGACCGCGCCTACGTGCTCTGGCGCGAGCTCGAAGAGACCTCGCGAACCGCCTTGCTCGATCTTTTCGGCGTGCTGGTGGTTGGGCCACCGGAATCGGCGACGATTCGGGGCACGGCCAGTGCCGCAATGCTCTACGATATTCCGGGCGAGCAACTGGACGCCGGGCAGCTTCGCGCTCGTTTTCCACGACTTGCGCTCGATTCGAGCGAGGTCGGCCTCTATGAGCCCTACGCGGGCGTCGTTTTTCCCGAACGCGCGATTGCCGCGCATTTGACCGTCGCGCGGAATCACGGCGCGCACCTGTTCGATCGCGTGCGAGTTCGTAGCTTCGAAACGACGAAGACGGGCGTTCGCATCGCGTTCGAAGGAGGAGAGGCCGTCGATGCGACCCGCGTCGCGGTCTGTGCCGGCCCGTGGTCGAGCGACCTACTCTCGGACCTTGAGCTTCCGCTTCGCGTGCAACGCAACGTCCAGTATTGGTTCACCCTGCAAGGCGGCGCCGGCGGCCCGGCTGAGCTTCCCGCGTTCTTTCTGGAGCGCGATGACCTGCCGGCTCCGCTCTACGGTATTCCCGATCTCGGCGACGGACTCAAGGCCGCGTTTCACGGCTACGGGGAGACCACGGCGGCCGATCAGCTCGATCGCGAGGTGCATGCCGGCGAAGCGGCTTTGATGCGTGAGACACTCGCCGCGTTGATGCCCGGTAGCGAGCCGGTCCTACGCTCGTCCAAAGCATGCATGTATACGATGACGCCGGATGGGAACTTTGCGATCGGGCGCGATCCGCGTAATCGCAATGTCGTCATTGCGTGCGGTTTTTCCGGTCACGGCTTCAAATTCGTTCCAGTGATCGGCGAAATCGTGACCCACATGCTGCTCGATGAGGACCCGAAACTCGACCTCGGTTTTCTGCGTCTCGATCGCTTGATCAGCGATACGTAAAGCCTTGGATGAACGCGTCGCCGTTCGCGCGATCGCTCCACACTACCCAAATCGTTCCGGTTTTTGGATCGATGGCGGTGGTGTGCACGCCGGCTGCAATTTTGGAATCGTCGAGAAGTTTCGGCGCGCTCGTACCGTCAAAGGAATAGAGCGTAATCCCGCCGCCTGCGCACGCCAGCCACTGATGCGTCGGTTCCCAGCTACACTGATCGACCCGCTCGGGAAGATTCACTTGGTGCAGTAGCTTCCCCGAGCGGTCGTACACGGCAAGCACGTTGTTCTCGCCGCCGGCGATCAGCACGTGATGATCGGCGTCGTACTGTAGTGGATGGTTATTCTTGATCTGCGGGGTGGGAATGAGCCGCTTGACCTTGAGCGTCTTGGGATCGATCACCGCGATCTCATTGTCGGTCGCGATATTTTGATAGACGTCGTGCGTTTGCGGATCGACCTGAATATACTCCGGCTTGTGACCGGGGAGCTTGACGACGGCAATCTGCTTGAACGTCTTGGTATCGACCACGAAGACCCGCGTTCCGTCATCTTCGTCGGCATAGATGCGTCCTAGGTCCGGGTCGTAGGCAATCGCATCGACCGGCCCGTCGACGATTGCCGTGCGCAGTATCTGCTGCGACTCCGGATCGACCTCGCTGACGCTTCGCGAGTCGCCGTTCCCGGTAAAAACGTGACCTGTCGCCGGATCGACGGCGACCCCGTGCATCGGGCCGACCGGAACGATGCCGATGACGTTACCCGTATCGGCATCGGCAATCAGCAATCCGCCGCCGCCGGCGTGCGCGGCATAGACACGGCCGCGTTCTGAATCGACGGTAACGTAGTCGAATCCGCCACCTGGATCGACCGGAACAGGCTGGGTGACCGCAACGATGGGCACGCTCTATTCCTTTCTCTCGAGGTCTTGATCGTGAAACGTTCCGCGATTGGCGGAACGGTCGAGCTCCAAGTCTTCCAAATAGTAATAAACGATCTTGCGGTCGTCAAAACCGACCTTCGCCAGGGATCTTCCATCGATCTCAACCACCTCATGAATGTGCCCTTCACGACCAGCGTAACGGTAGTTCACATCGGAGTATCCGGGGTCGCCCGCCTTGGGGTGGGGAATTGCCTTGACGCCGCGTAGCGGGGTGTTATGGCGATGCATAGCGTACTACTTCGCCCCATGATCATCACGTACCGTGGTAAGACCCCCAAAATCCATCCGACCGCGTTCGTCGCCCCTACCGCTGTCCTCATCGGCGACGTTGAAGTAGGCGAGGAATCGAGCATCTGGTTCGGCACGGTGCTGCGCGGCGACAACGGTCCGATCCGCGTCGGCGCTCGGACCTCGGTCCAAGACAACGCCGTTCTCCATGTCACGACCCTGACACAGATCGACGACGACGTGACCATCGGTCATTGTGCCGTCATGGAAGACTGTCACGTCAAATCGCACGCACTCATCGGGAGCAATGCGGTTCTCCTCAACGGGTGTGTAATCGGTGAAGGCGCGCTGATCGCAGCGGGTAGCGTCGTGGGGGAGCGCGTGGAGATTCCCGATCGCGTGCTCGCCGCCGGCGTTCCGGCAAAGGTCAAAAAAGCGATCGAAGGCGAGGCTGCGCATTGGATCGAGATCGCCGGCGAAGAGTACGTGCATCTCTCGCGAGCCTATATGGCCGAAGGTATCGATGCCCAGCGCGCGTGAGGTCATCAAGAGCTTCATCGAGAGCGAGGGGCACCGCGTCGATGCCGCGCCGGTCGACCCTGAAACCGGAGTAGGCGAATTGCTGTTTCGCACCCGCGGACAGGTGTTTTCCGTGACGACGAGCGAGCATGACGAAAACATCCTGAGCATTTCGACCGCGTACGAGATTCCCGATTGGGCACGCGAACAGCAAAATACCGAAGCGCTCGATCGCGTCCATAAGGAGCACCCTACGGTCGTCTTCACGCTTGCGCACGACGGCGGCTTGTTCGTCGCTACACTCGACGAGCGAGCCGCCTCGGCTCAAGAGCTCATGAATACGTTCTGGACGCTCGTCGCTCGCCTGCGCGATGCAGGCGCGCAGGCGATCGAAGACATCGTCGACCGCACCGAAAGCAAAGTCGCGGCGGAAAAATTCATCAACTCCCTCCTGACGGACTTTCAGTGACCGATCCACTTCGACCGATCGAAGTCGCTCTTGGCGACGAGGGCCTGTTTTTTACACGCGACGATGACGAGGACGCCTACCGCGTCGCCTTTAAAAGCGAGGGCGACCGCTACTTCGTTGTCTCCTATCGGGACGATCCGACGTTCGTGATGATTGGCTCAGGATGGGCCCTCCCCGGCGGAGTCGATCCGGTGGAAGCGGTCGACGTTGCCAACCGCTTGAACGTGCGCAAGAAATTCGTCAAAACCGCGTTGTGGCAAGAGGAGAGCGACGTGCTCTTCACCGTTGAATTGTGCGTCGGAAACGCGAGCGAGATTCGGCCACACTTCGGTCGCTTGCTCAACGTTTTGCGCGACACCGCCGCGGAATTTTTCGAACAGCTCCGCCCCGAAACCCCCGAACCGTAACGCCTACGGCTGCGGGAAATGGGACTCGTCCGCGTAGGGGACAAACAGCGTGTACTCCTTCTGGAACCGTAAGCGCACGGTACCAGTGGGACCATTGCGGTGCTTTGCGATGATGAACTCGGTCACATCGGGCTCGGGGCCCTCGGGATTGTAATATCCGTCACGGAACAGGAAGGCCACCAAGTCCGACTCTTGTTCGAGCGATCCTGAATCCCGCAGGTCGGCAAGCATTGGGCGCTTGTCGTTACGCGTTTCCACGCCGCGGTTGAGCTGCGCAAGCGCGATAATCGGCACGCCGAGGTCCTTGGCCGTTACCTTCATCGTACGGCATATCTCCGACAGTTCTTCGTTGCGATTCATGTTCTTCTGCATCACGCCCGGCCGCAAGAGCTGCAAGTAGTCGATGAAGACCGCGCCCAGTCCGGTGGTCGATTTCAAGCGCCGGCAGCGACTGCGCACCTCGCTTATCGAAAGGCCGCCGGTGTCGTCGAGATAGATCGGCAATTCGTTCAGACTGCCCATCGCGCGAGAAATTTCTTCCCACTGGTGGGATTTGATGTTGCCGCGACGCAGATCGTGCATCGAAAGCTGCGCTTCGGCACAGATCAGACGCTGGATCAGTTCGTTGTTAGACATTTCCAGCGAGAAGAACGCGATCGGCTCCTTTGCCTCGCGCGCCGCCGCCACCGCCATATTGAGCGCAAATGAAGTCTTGCCCATGCCCGGTCGCGCCGCAACGATCACGAAGTTGCCGGGCTGAAAGCCCGTCGTCATGTTGTCGATGTCGCGAAAGCCGGAAGTCACACCCGTGCGATCGCCGCGCGCGTGGAAGAGACGATCGATGTGCTCGAACGCATCTTTCATCAGGCTGTTGACGGCTACGAAGTCGCCGTGCATCGAGCGCTCGCCGATCGAGTAGACCATCTGCTCGGACTGATCCAGCGCGGCGTCGACGTCTTCTTCGGCGTCGTAGCCGAGCTGCGTAATCTGCGTGCCGGCGTGGATCAGCGAACGCAGAGTCGCCTTCTCGCGAACGATCTTGGCATAGTAGGTTGCCGAGGCCGCGGTCTGCACGGTGTCCATCAGCGAGCTCAAATACGAGAGGCCGCCGACCTTCTCGAGCTGGTCGCGATTGCGCAGAGCTTCGGCCACCGCGATCTTATCGAGCGGCTCGCCGCGATAAAAGAGATCGTAGAGCACGGCGAAGATCGTCTCGTGGACGTGCGCGTAAAAGTCCGCCGCTCGCACGATCTCGCCCACGACGCTCATGATCTCACGATCGACGAGCACCGAACCGAGTAGCGCCATTTCGGCTTCGAGGTTATGCGGCGGGATGCGGTCGATAGAACCGCCATGTAAATGCGAAACGCTCATCCCGTGATTCTCACGCTCGGGTCTTGCGACGTGTGCTCTGTGAGCGACCTTGCGAACGACGGGTGGATAACTTGTGTACTCGCAGCTCGCGCAGCGCTTGATCGACGGTCGCGACCGGCGCGACCTGGACACCGGAGAGCGTGACGTCGACCTCGCGAGCGTTCTCCTTGGGCAAGAGCATGGCACGCATGCCGGCCTGACGCGCAGCGTAAAGTTTTTCCACCACGCCTCCTACTGCGCGAATCTTCCCCTGAATCGAGAGCTCTCCGGTAATCGCAACGTCTTGCGGAAGCGGGGTCTTGGTCGTAGCCGAGTAGAGCGCAAGAAAGATTGCAAGACCGGCCGAGGGTCCGTCGATGTTGCCGCCGCCGACGATGTTGATGTGCAGGTCGAAGTCCGAGACGTCGATGCCGGCTTGTGCTCGCAGCACGCTGGTCGCATTGAAGACCGAATCTTTGGCCATCGAACCGGCCGTATCGTTGAAGCGAATCGTGCCTTTGCCTGCTTGCGCGGCGGGAAATGCGACCGCTTCGATCTCGATGATGCTGCCGAGATAGTTGTGGACTCCGAGGCCAAACGTCTTGCCGATCTCGCGCGATGATCGCGCGCGCACCAGCGTGTGCGGGACGAGGCGGCTGGTTTGCACCACCACGCGCACGTCGTCTTCGGTGAGCGTTACCGGCGCATTGCTCTTCTTGGGATCGACCCGATAAAGTGCCTGACTGTAGGCATCGGCAACGATCTGCACGGCTTTGCGACCTTCGATCGTGTACGAGGCAATGAGTTGCGGCACACCGCGAGCGGCTTTCGCACCGAGCCGCTTGATTGCGCCTTGCACGATCGAGACCACTTGATGTTGCGTGAGCGGCGCGAAGAAAATCTCTGAGGCACGCGAGCGAATCGCCGGGTCGATCTCCTCAGGATCGCGCGTCGTCGCGCCGATCAAGACAAAATCCGCCGGCGCTCCCTCCTTGAACAGACGCTTGATGTACGCCGGCACGTTGGTCGCATTATCGTCGTAGTACGAGGACTCAAAGGTCACGCGTTTGTCCTCGAGGACTTTGAGCAGTCGAGTCTGCAAGAGCGGGTCCAGCTCGCCGATTTCATCGATGAAGAGGACGCCGCCGTGCGCCCGGGTCACGAGACCGAGTTTGGGCTCGGGGACGCCGCCTTCGGCGAATTCGCGCCGGCTGCCCTGGTAGATCGGGTCGTGAACGCTGCCCAGCAGCGGGTTGGTCGTTTCGCGCGGATCCCAGCGCAACGTCGTGCCGCTCGTTTCAACGAACGGCGCGTCTTTTGCAAACGGCGTATACGCGCGCGACTTCGCCAGCTCGAGCACGAGGCGCGCGGCGGTCGTCTTGCCGACGCCCGGCGGCCCGTAAAGGATCACGTGCGCAGGATAGGGCGAGCCGATCTTGGCCACCAGCGCTTTGATCGCACCCTCTTGCCCGACGATCTCCGCGAGCCGCTGGGGTCGCAATTGCTGCAGCGCCGAGGCCGCAAGGCTGCGTTGCGAGAGCGCTTCGAGTTCTTCGAGTTTGGCCTGGGTCGCCGGCGTTTCGGGACCCGAATCGTCGCGCAGCGCTTCCAGCTTGAGATCTTTGAGATACTCCTGGTGGCGCGCATTCATCTTCTCGGAGACTTTTTTGTCGATCGCGTCGCCCACGCTTTTGTGGGCGAGTAGATCGGCCATCGCCTCTTCGATCTCCGCGATCGTCTTGCGCTGCTGCGCGCGCGTCATCGCTCGCTCGAGCGTCGGATCTTCAAAAACCAAACGCGCGAGCGCGCACAAACGATCCGGGAGATTTTGCGAGCGCATCATCTTGAGTGCGCTTACTTTGCCGGCGCGGAGCACGAGCTTCTCCTGCCCGATGGCTCCGGCCAGCATTTCGTAGAGCGCCGAGACGTAACGGTTCAGCTCATCTTCAACGCCGTACTTACGTCGTAGGCGCGAAGCGTATTGACCATTCGTCGCGGCGGCCATGGTAGAGTGTCCTACGCCGAGACGACGTTGATCGTCGCCTTAGCAACGACGTTGCGATGGAGTTTGATCTCCACCGGGTACGTGCCGAGCGCCTTGATTTGGCTCTTGATTTCGATCTTGTGCTTATCAACGTCGACCGCAAGCGTGGTCGCAATCGCGCTGGCAACGTCGGCGTTGGTCACCGCGCCGAACAGTTTTCCGTTGCCGCCGGCCTTGGCTTTAACGGCGAGCTGCGTGCTCTCGATCTTGCTCGCGAGCTCTTTGGCCTCGGCAAGCGTCTGTGCTTCGCGCTTCTCTACCGCGCGCTTTTGATCGGCGTGGACGGCGAGTGCGCCTTTGTTGGCTTCGGAAACGAGATTACGCGGCAGCAAGAAGTTGCGCGCATACCCCTCGGCGACGTCGACGACATCACCCTTCTTCCCGAGCGCTTTAACGTCGCTCAGAAGAATGACTTTCATGCTAAAACCCCGTGGTTATTCGGAAACGTAAGGAAGAAACGCGATAACGCGCGCGCGCTTGACTGCGGTCGTGAGCAGACGCTGATGCTTGGCACAGTTGCCCGAGATGCGTCGCGGGACGATCTTGCCGCGCTCCGACACATATTTCTTGAGGCGGTTGACATCGCGATAGCTGATGTCGAGCGCCTTGTCGGCGCAGAAATTACACGATTTGCGCTTAGGGCGGCGATCTTTCACCGCGCGCTTCGTCTTGGTGGCCACTACAGTTGTCCTTTCGACTAGGTGGTTGAAACGCGCCCTTCGACTGGTCGAGGAGCGACGTTCTAGCCAAGTGACCCGGCAGATCCGGGGCACTACCGGTCGCCACGAGCGGGACCGGACGGCACATCTTACCATGCCGGCCCCGCGCGTCAAAGCGCCTTTTTCGGGTACGAACGTATGTTCGTTGTGGCCCCCTGCGCTCCTCTACTTCATCGCCCCGAGTTCGAAGGCGAAGCGGTTCTGCGACGTGGTGAACCCAGTGGGCCCGAAGAGCGCCCCACCCAGGCCGTTGCGGACAACCACGTTCGACCACTCGACCCGAATGATGCCGTTGCCCCCGAACTTGAAGGTCGGCGTGAGGGTAAAGGTCGTCGCATTGCTCCCCGGCCCGTAGAGCAAGAACGCGTTCGGGCTGGTGGCGTTCGTCGCCGCCTCGTTCTCCGCGTATTCGGCGCGAAAGCCTACCGACCACGCGCTCGAGAACGAGTACGATCCGAGCAGTGAGAACGCGTAGTCCGACTCCGCTGCCGTGTAGCCGTTTGCTGCCGAAGCCGGCGATGCAACGAACAACACGTAGGGCGAGATTTGCCAGCGTCCCGCCGTATGCGTGTAGAACAGATTGTATTCCGACTGGTTGGCGATGAACGAGGTTGCATTCCCCGGAACATTTGCGCCGGGGTTCATCCCAACGAAGGTCCACGACGTCGTGCTCGACGGCGCCCAGGCAACTTCGTATTCGATCGTTCGCCACGTCCCGCTATAGAAGCCGTCGTTGTCCTCCACGGCCACGGTCCACGGGCCGTTGGAGTAGCCTACGTGCACGCCATGGCTGACCACCGGCTCGAGCGCCCAGCCGAGACCGCGCTGGATGTTGACGTTCTGATACGTAAAGGCGCCTTCCGTGCCGAGCATCGTCCCTATTTGCCCGCCGTAAATCGTCAGATGCTGATCCGGCGAGGTGTACGTCGCTTGGTAGATCGGAACGAACCCAAAACAACTCGTGTTCGCACAGGTCGCGTTGTTGCTCACCGACTTGTAGTTGTTGAACGTCGAATTGATAGCCGTGCCGACCGTCGGGAAATTATATGCGCCGACGGTCGCGTTGACTTTGTAATATCCCGAGGTAAGACTCCCGTTGACCAGCATGTCGCTCAAGTCCGCGCGCGACTGGTTGTCGGCGCCGGTTGCCGTGTCGAGCGCGCCGGTCGCGTTGACGTTGTTGGTGGAAACGCCGAAGACCATCACTGCGCCGCCGATCGTGCCCGACGCGTACGGCGTCGCGGTGGGCGTGGGCGTGGGCGCAGGCGATGCGCTTGCACCTGGGCTTGAGGTGGCAGGCGGCGTCTGCTGAGCAGACGCCGCCTTCTCTCCCCCTACCATGATCGCTACGGCTGCCACCGCGGCGATTGCTATGCTTGCGATCCTCATGCGTGAGATCCCGCGCCGCTTGGCACACCGATGCCCGGAATCGGATCGACGCCGTGGATCGCGAGGTCGCCTGCGACCATGATATCTTCGGTGACGCGCAACGGCACGATCAAACTGATCACCTTGAGGATGATGAACGTGCCGATGATATTGGTGACGATGATAAAGGCCGCCGCTTCGGCCTGATGGACGATCTGCGTAGGACCGCCGCCGTACAGCCAGCCCGAAACGCTCACCGTTGCCGCGCTCTTTCCGGCTGCGGCGTTGGCAACGTACTCGATCATCGCCGGATCGGCAACCAGGCCCGCCATGAGGCCGCCGACCAAGCCCGCCACGCCGTGCGTGTGCAGAACCGAGAACGTGTCATCGACCTTTTTCATCCACGCCTGTTTCCCGAGATAATTGAGCGTGAGCCACGGGATGATCGTCACTAAGCCGACGGCGATTGCGCCGTAGCCGTTGACGTAACCGGCACAGGGCGTAATGGCGACAAGGCCCGCGATCATGCCGTTGATCATCGAAACCGCGTTGGGTTTGCCGGTGGCGAACATGTCGGCGATCAGCCACACGAGCAGCGCGGTTGCGGTTGCGATGTTGGTGTTGAGCACGGCTGCGCCGGCGTCGGCGTTCGCAAAGTACGGATCGCCGCCGTTAAAGCCGTTCCAGCCCAGCCACAGAATGCCGGCGCCGGCAAACGCCATGATCAGGTTGTTCGGTTCGAAGTCACGCTGATCGGCCAGCAAACGCGGACCGACAACCGCCGCGGCTACGAAACCCGAAACACCGGCCGCCAAGTGGATGACATAGCCACCGGAGTAATCCACGGCACCGAGTTGCGCGAGCCAGCCGCCGCCCCACAGTGAGAACGCGCCGATCGAATACACGAACACGCTCCACAGCGGAACGAAGAGCATCCACGCCTTGAAATTCATACGCCCGAAGACCGATCCCGCGATGAGGATCGGCGTAATCGCGGCGAACACGAATTGGAAATAAATCATCGCGGAGCCCGGGAAGTGCAGATCCGGCATGCCGCCCGCCGCGAGCGGCACGACCGACTGGCCGATCTCATAAAACGGTCCGAGCGCCGGGCCCGGAATACCGACAAGCGCCGAAAGGATGCCCGGACCAAGCTTGGCCGGATTGCCGAAGCTCATGTTGTAACTGATGAGCGTCCAGGTCAGCAACACGATCGAGAACGCGTAAAAGACCATGACGGCAGAGTTGAGCGCCCACTTCTTCTTGACGAGACCGGCGTATAAAATCGCAAGCCCCGGGATGCTTTGCATACCGACAAACGTTGCGGCAGTAAGTTGCCACGCGGTGTCGCCGGAGTTCAGCCATTTCGGGGCTTCCAAATACGGATTAACGTCAGCTAATAGAAACACTAGCGAACCCCTTGCGCAGTGGAGGAGAGATTGTTGTATTTTAGGTGCACAAGAGGGGAGGCGCATTGGACAATGCGTTAACGGTAGACCCTACCGTTAACGCATTGTATAAGAAAGTCTTAAAAGAGGTTCCAGAGGTACTGGTTGTAGACTTCGTGGTGGAATTGCACCTCCGGCGCCTTCACGAATGTGCCGAGCGTTCGCGGGCAGCGATCGGCCGCGACCTGCTTGAGTTCGGCGTAGCGTTCCTTCACGTCGTCGCCCAGCATCGCGCTGGTCCAGGCTGATTTGCGAAACGCGTCGAGCGCGTCGTAAATATTGTCGGGCAAATAACGCTCGGCTTGACGCAGATTGGGCGTGTTTGCGATCGCGCCCTCGAGGCCGGTCTTGAAGACGGCCAGCATCACCATGTACGGATTCGCGTCCGGCGCGACCGAGCGGACCTCGACGCGTACGCTTCGCTCGTTTCCGATTGGGAAACGGATCATCGAGCCGCGATCGACGGCCGAGGCCTTGATCTGGTTGGGCGCCTCGAAGTGCGGATCGAGGCGGCGGTAAGCGTTCACTGACGAGTTGAGCATGAGGCAGATGTCGAGACCCGAACTCAAGATGCGGTCGGTGAACTGCATCGCGAGTGGGCTAAGGTTCTCGTCTCCCTTTGGATCCCAGAAGAGGTTCTTGCCGTCCTTGCTCACCGAGACGTTGGTGTGCATGCCGTTGCCGTTGACGCCGACGACGGGCTTGGGCAGGAAGCTTGCGGTCATGTCCATCTGGGTTGCGACTTGTCTACAGATCAGCTTGTAGAGCGCGATCTGATCGGCCGCGGCGACCACTTCACCGTAGTTGTAATTGATCTCAAACTGCGAAGGCGCGACCTCAGGATGGTCCTTCTCATTCTCGAAGCCCATCGAGCGCTGAACCTCGGCGACCGTATCGATGAAGGTCCGCAACGGATCACCCGGCAGCGACCGATAGTAGCCGCCGGTGTTGACGTACTCGAAGCCGCCGGTTTGATGAAAGCGCTGCTCGGCATCGACGCCGTCGAAAAGGAAGCCCTCGATCTCATTGGCCGCATTGAGCGTGTAGCCGTTCTTGGCAAACTGGTCGTTCGAGAGCTTCTTGAGCACGCCGCGAATGTCGGCCGAGAAGGGCGAGCCGTCGCGATTGAGCACGTCGCCGAAGACGAGCACTTTGCCGGGACCGAACACGTCGGCCGGTGCCCAGTAGAATGCGGCCCAATCGATCGTTAAGCGCAGGTCGCTCTCCCGCTGCGGAGTGAAGCCGCGGATTGAGGAGCCGTCGAAGGTCAGGTTCTCGTACGACTTGAGCAAAAATTTCTTGTCGTAATCGAGCATGTGGAGCCGGCCTTCGAGGTCGGAGAAGAGCACCGTGACCGCCTTGATCCGGTTCTCCTTGCCCAGGTAGTTCAGCCGCTCTGCCTGGATCTTCTCTATCGGCACACGGCTTTTGCGCAGCTCCTTGGCCGCTAGGTTGAGTTCCTCGAGCTCACCGTAGGACAGCTCAAGAAAATCACGCAACTCGGGCATTCTTCATACTCCTTAACGTTTTCACGTCGATCGCACGCGGGGTGGGGGATTGCTGGCTCGACGGTTACACAATTCGGAATGGGGACCTTTGTCCATTTGGTTAAAGCAGTCGCGGGCCGCCGACCCCTAAGCCTGAGAATCCGGCCGGTCGATAAAAACCCCGAGTGGATTCCGTTATAAACAGCCGTCCGGCGCTGGAGTTTATGCTCGCGCCGCGCAATACCGCCGACTTCTTCACACAGCATTTCGAGAAGCTCCCCTTGCATGTGGAGCGGAACGACCCGGCCTATTTCGCCGAGGTCTACAGCGTCGCCGACGTGGAGGACTCGCTGGTCGTCGGGGCGCGCGAGCCGGAGAACTTTGCGCTGGTCAAGGCCGGCAGCTCGGAGCTAGCCGAGGAAGACTTTACCTACGAGCGCCCGAGCGTTCGCTGGCGGCTCACCGGCAAGGGCCCGCGCCGCTGGATCGACGCGCGCAAGGTCGTAAACTATTTCGCTGACGGCTATACCCTCATCATCAAGGACGCCGCACTCTTCAGCGCGCGCCTGCAACGCTTCTGCAACTACTTGCAGCGCGACCTCATGGCCTTCGCGCAGCCCAACGTCTATATTACGCCGCCGGCCGCGCAGGGCTTCCAAGTTCACCACGACACGCATGACACGCTGACCGCACAGGTCTCCGGCGAAAAGACCTGGCGTATCTACGAGCCCATCATTGCGTTGCCGCTCGAGTCGCAGCCCTTCCACAGCGGCACGAAGGTCGAAGGCCTCAAACTTCTCGACGAAGTCCGCCTGCTGCCCGGCGATACGCTCTACATTCCCCGCGGCTTTCCCCACGAAGCGAAGACCTCGCAGACGATGTCGCTGCATTGCACCTTTGCGCTCGCGCCGGTGCGCGTCACCGACGTTTTGGATCTGGCGCTGCGCATCGCGGGCGATCAGGACGTCGAACTGCGTCACGCGCTGCCGCCGGCCGTCCTCGCACGGGAAGACCTCGCGACGCGTCTGGGCGAGTTCTTCGAATCACGCCTCGCGCAGACGTTCGAAACGCCGCGTATGCAAGTGGCGGTCGATATTGCGCTCAACGAGCTCTTTCGCCTCACGCGTCCAAACGCGAACGGCGCGTTCGCGCAAGCTTTGGACACTTTTGACATCAAGCCCACGACGCGCGTGCGGATCGACGAGACGGTGCCGTATATGGTGCGCCGGCGCGGCGACGGCATCGAACTGCTCATCGCGGGTAAGGTTGTCGCCTTTCCCCCGATCTGCCGCGCAGCGTTCGAGCATCTCCAACGCGGGCCAACCGCCGTCGGCGCGATGGATCCTTCGCTTTCGCCGGAGCATCGCACCTTGCTCATCAAACTGTTGGTACTCGAAGGCCTCGTTATTATCGGGTGAAGAGCTCGCGCAGTTTATACTTTTGAATTTTGCCGGTGACGGTCATCGGGAAGGCGTCCGTGAAGCGCACGTAGTGCGGAACCTTGAAGTGCGCGATCTTTCCTTGGCAATAGGCTTTCACTTCATCCTCGTTCACGCTCGCCTCTTCGTGGAGGATGATCCACGCGCAAAGCTGCTCGCCGAAGCGCTCGTCGGGGACGCCCACCACGCTCACGTCCCGGATTGAGGGATGGGTGAATAGAAACTCCTCGATTTCCCGCGGATAGATGTTCTCACCGCCGCGGATAACCATGTCTTTGACGCGGCCCGAGATCATCACGTATCCGTCGTCGTCCATGATCGCGATGTCGCCGGTGTGCATATACCTCGCCGGATCGATTGAAGCCGCCGTGTTTTCCGGGTCGTTCCAATAGCCAAGCATGACGCTGTATCCCCGCGTGCAGAGTTCGCCCGGGACATTGCGCGGCACGATCCGGCTATGCTCGTCGACGATCTTCACTTCGACGTGCGGATGTACCCGACCGACCGTTCCGACGCGTTTCTCGACAGGGTCGTCGACGGCGGTTTGAAACGAAACCGGCGAGGTTTCGGTCATGCCGTAGCAGATCGTCACCTCGTCCATGTGCATCTCGCTACGCACGCGCCGCATGACTTCTACCGGGCACGGTGCGCCGGCCATGATCCCTGTGCGCAACGACGACAGATCGAAATCCGCGAAGTTCGGAAGCGCGAGCTCGGCGATGAACATTGTGGGCACGCCGTAGAGCGACGTGCAGCGCTCAGATTCGACGGCCGCAAGCGAGGCCTGCGGATCGAAGGCGGGTGCGGGAATCACGATCGCTGCGCCGTGCGTGACGCAGGCGAGATTACCCAGCACCATCCCGAAGCAATGATAGAACGGAACCGGTATGCAGACCCGATCGTCCGGAGTATACCGGCACATTTCTCCGATGAAGAATCCGTTGTTGAGAATATTGTGGTGCGAAAGCGTCGCGCCTTTCGGAAATCCGGTCGTACCCGATGTGTATTGAATGTTGATCGCTTCGTCGAATTGCGTAGCACGTTGCCTGATCTCGAGCTGCTCGGCCGTGACACCGGAGGAGGCGGCGCGCAGATCGTCCCAGCGCAGATCACCCAGACGCCTCGGGTCACCGTCGCCGATCGCTACAACTTCAGACAACCCGGGAAGCCGATCGCGCACCTCTTCGATCATGGCGAGATAATCGCTGGTTTTGTAGTGCGATTGCGCGAGAAGCGTGCGTACGCCGCTTTGGCGCAACGCATATTCGAGTTCGACCGTGCGGTAGGCCGGATTGATATTGACGAGGATGGCGCCGATCTTCGCCGTAGCGAATTGGGCGATCGTCCACTCGACGTTGTTTGTCGACCAGATGCCCACGCGCTCGCCATGTTGCACGCCGAGGGCCAACAGCCCGCGCGCGATCTCATCGCAGGCCTGCACAAACTCCGCGTAGCGCAGACGAGCCTCTTGATGCACACTGACCACGGCGTCGCGATCGGGATGCCGGCGCGAAACACGATCGAGCAGATCGCCGATCGTTTCACCGATCAGCGGAACGTCGCTCGCGCCGTGGGTGTAGCTGATCATTCTTCGCCGTCCCAGTAGTCAAACGGTTCTCCGCGTATGAAAGCACGTTTTGGTATGCCGACCCCATACTTCTTGCTATCGGGATAGTACCAAGACTCACCGACTGGATTGTCGGCGATGCACATGACGACGAGATCCTCCGCGTCGCCGCCAAAGAGCTGATGCGCTTCGCGCGGCTTAAAGAGAAACGCATCGCCCGGTCCCACCGGTGTTTTGCCGTACTCGTCGCGCACCACGCCGCTCCCCGAGAGCACGTAGTAAAACTCCCACTGCGCACTATGCGAGTGATATGGATTCGACGGCACGCCCGCGGGAATCCGTTGAATTTCGACGTCGAACGGATGACGTTCGAGCAGATCGGTCGAGTCGGGTTTGCGCCCGAGCGCTTCGGAGATCGCTCGCCCGTAGCCGCCTATCGTCCGCTTGGGCGACCAATACGATTCTTCGTGAACTTCGCTGGTATTGATTTTGCGCACACGAATCTCTTCGCTAGCACAAGATCGTGAACCCCGCTACGGTCGCCCGGTAATATAGGCGAACCTCGAGCCGTCGACGTCGTCGATCGTTGCAATGTCATGAAAGCCGCGCCGCTTGACCGGATCGTTGGCATCCACTGCGAGCATTGAGCCGGGTAAGAAGCACTTCGGGTCGCTGATCCCATCGATCCATTGGAGATCGCTACCGCTCAGATAAAACCGCGAATACGAGTCGGCATCGTACCATTGCGGTAAGACCGAGAAGCAGACGCGCCGGTACCGGTTGCTATCCGCAAGGATCCGTTCGAACATCGCGCGCGTTCCCGAATCCCACGCGTTTGAATTTTGGTGCACGTATCTCGTGAAGTAGAACCAGGAGAATTGCACCACGGAGATCGTTGCAACAACCGTAAAACCGGCGGCAAGCACGAAACGCGTGAGGCCCGCGACGCGGGGCCACTTGATGAGTTGAGCCCAATCGAGCAAGAGCGTCAGACCCATCGCCGCAAGAATGCAAAACACCGGCGCGCCTGCGAGCGTTCGTGGCGCGCTCGGCGCACCTTCGTCGGTTAATGCGCCTCCGAGCGGATAGACCAAAAGCCAGAACCAGACCCATAACGCGAGCGCGCGATTACGCACGTATCTGAAGGTACAGAGCACACCCAGGGCAGCAAGCGGGATTAGCCACCAGTAGAATGCGCCGAAGCCGTTGAGGTAGCGCCAGGTGAGACCGGGGTGCGGATCGCCATTGACGGCAAGATACGACCACCGAAACTGAGCGGCGTAATTCAACGCAAACGCCTTAAGCGTTTCGAGCGACAATCCGTTTGAAAAGATCAGCAAGCGTTGCGTACGCGCGCTTGTCTGCGGCTCGAAAAAGAGCATCCAATACGCTGGGGCGGACGCGAGGAACCAGAGCGCTGCTGCCGCGTAGACCCGGCTCATCGTCTGCCACGAACGATATGTCGCAGCGTAAAGCGCGAAGAGCGGGCCACCCAAGACGAGTGCGTAGAACCATCCCGCAAGGTAGGTGTACGCCGTCGCTGCGAAGAGCAATGCTGCCCATCCCAAGAATGGCGGCGCGTATCGGCGCAGCGCGAGCAGCAGCACATAGACGCCGCCTAATAGGAAGGGGAGTTCCGACGCCGGTTCCCATGCGACGCGGGAAAACTGAACGAAGATCGGCGCGATCGCCTGCAGCAGCGCGGCGAGCAAAGCGATATCACGGCGCTTGGTCAGTTCGAGCGTAATCGCGTAGATCAAGAGGACCGTCACCAGGCCAAAGATCACCGCAGGAAAACGCAGCCCGAGCGGTGTTTTGCCGAAGACCAACGTCGAAGCGAAGCCGGCAACTGCGTACGCCGGCGGGTTTCGTGTAAACCGCGCGTAGAGAAACGGCAGGAGGGTCCCGTCGACGTCGTGTCCGGTCGTTACGATGCTATGGGCGGAATTGTAGAGGTCGATTTCGTCGACGATCAATTCGCTTGGAATCGCCGAGAGTTGATAAAGCCGCAGGAACGCGCCGAGCAATAGAATGAGGACGAGAGCGACGGACGCTCTCGTGACGCGCGACTGCACGAACGGCTAGTGCTGTGCGAAGCGCAGTTTCGAGCGCTCTTTTGCCTTCTGTGCTACCTCATCGCGATTGCGCGGCGGCGCATTGGTGACCAGTGAGGCGAGCAGCTCGCGAGCGGCGTCGGTGACGTGAGCGACTGCGTGGTCGAAGGCGGCTTCATTGGCCTTCGACGGATGCGTGAAACCGCTCAGCTTGCGCACGAACTGAATCGCCGACGCTCTAATTTCGTCGTCGGTCGCCGGCGGCGCAAAATTGTGAAGCGTTTTAATGTTCCGGCACATGTGCGAGGATTTCGCAATCGAGTCCCGGCAATCCGCCTGGGGCAGCAAGGGAAAGCCGTTCCAAGGTCCAACGACATTCGCCCGAGGAGGCTTGTTTACTCACGATGACTTCATATCGCATTGCGTGTTTTGCGGTTACCTTCGCGCTGAGCGCGTTGCTCGTCAGCACGCCTGCGGGCGCAACGCTACAGACGGTGATCGCCCAGCGCAGCGTCGTCCCGGACAAGCCCTTTAGTGACTGCAGCGCGCGAGCCAAGACCGCGCTGACGAGCGTGATGCAAGACGCCACCGAAGCGGGAGAGGGATCGGGCGACTGGTTCGGCTCCACCAGCATCGACTCATCGATCTCGGCGATAGCGGTGGTCGAATGTCATCAACTTGATAACGGCTATGCCGTCAGCTTCACCTGCAGCGCCCAGGTGCCGCCCAATGCCGACACGGCGGCCGCGTTGTGCACCAAACTCGTTGCGGCCTTCGGAACAACGACGGCTTCGACGACCGGAGGTGCGTCGTGGCGCTGATCGCTTCGCGCGGACGCCTGTTCGCAATCTTCCTCGCGCTCGCAATGCTCGTGACCGGCGCGCTGTCGCCCGCGGCCGTGGATCTGTCCACCGGCTTACGCTACGCGATTTCAACGGGAACAATGGACGAGTGCGGGGCCAAGGCCAAAGCCGCGCTGGATGCCTATCTGCAAAACGCAAACGAATCATCGCCGGGTGAATGGATTGCCACCGGTCCGGTCGTGCAAGTCGGGCGACCCGATACGACGGCCGCCGCCACCGTACACTGCTATCCCAACGGCAAGGGCTACGTCGTGACCTTCTCATGCACGGTCGAAACACCGAACAATCCGTACGATGCGAACGCCTTGTGTTTGGACGTCGGCCACAACTTTAACGGCGGGCCACAAACGGTGCTGGCGACGCCGACACCGATGCCGACCGGCTGTACGACGGCAAATCTGATCGGCACGTGGCAAAAGGACGATGATCCGAAGCTAAGCCTCAAGATGGACGCGAGCGGAGAGCTAACCGACAGTGAAGACGTCATCGGGAGCTGGGTGCTCAGCGGCAACAAAGCCATCATCACCTATTACGGAAACCACAACATGACGCTGTCCGCCGACGGCAAGCATCTCTCCGGTGGTGGCTACAGCTTCACACGTCAGTGTTAGCCTCATGAAGATCGGTACGCTCGAGATGAAGATCGCGCGGGTTGAGGGTTTTGCGGTTCGCGTGAAAACCCCCGATGGCCGCAATATCCGCTCGGATCGTGAAGGCATGCCGCCGTGGAATTGGGAGAAGGCCGCACGGGATAGCTGGTCGGTGGCCCGCTGGAAGCAAGAGCGCTTTCGCAGTGTCTATCCCGGTTTTGAAGTTGAAATTCTCGACGGCGACGGAGTGATCGTTGAATACGGCCAGACGCTGCTCGAAACGGTTCGCGACAGCTACGATTAGGTCCGTATCGAAATCCGGTCCACGACACTTTTGACGCCTGGCACACCGCGTACCGTCTGGACAATTACGCGATCGATCTCGTGACTCGGAGCTGTTCCGGTCAGCGTAACGACGCCGTCATGCGCTACGGGCGCGATGTGGAAAGTGTTCACACCGGCTTGCGTGGCGATTGCCGCCGACACGCGAACGGCGAGTGCCGCGTCAAGCGATTGCTTCCGTGCAATCTGGTAATCTTGCGTGGCGTCGTGGGATGCGGATTGCTGCTGCTGCGCCGAACATCCGGCGAGGAGCGCAAGGGCAAACAAAATCGACGTCTTCATACAGGTGAGTTTACCCCGCCGGCCGCAAGTTAGTCGGGTGGCAGAACTCTTTCGCTCGACGCTCGAAACGCCTTACGGCCGGCTCAACCTGGCCATGAACGCGGACGGCGTACTCGTTGAGCTTTTGTTGCCCAACCGCGCTACGCCCATCGCCTCCGCGCGGGCATTGCCGCCGGCCGTCGAAGAGGGCATGCGCGCGGTCCGCGCTCAGCTCAACGAGTATTTTCTCGGTGCGCGCCGCACGTTCGATGTGCCGATCGATCCGCACGGCACTCCGTTCGAGCGACGCGTGTGGACGCGACTGCGCGAAATTCCCTTTGGCGCGACGACCTCGTATGGCGCCATCGCCGGGGAGTTTGGGTTACCGAACGGCGCGCGCGCCGTCGGGCGCGCCAACGGCGCGAATCCCATTCCCATCATCATTCCGTGTCATCGCGTCATCGGGACGGACGGAAGGCTGACGGGGTTTGGTGGAGGTCTACCGCTCAAACAGGCGTTGCTCGTGCTCGAAGGCGCACTACTGAATCTGGAAGGTCCACCCGGTTGAGAACCGGTTTCCGGCTTGCGTGGTGCCGGTCACGGTAACCTGGTGCATCCCAGAGTTGAGCGCGAAGGACGGGGTCACGTTAAAACCGGTCGCGTTCGCATAGACATTTCTGGTGATATCCCGGCCGTCGATGGAAACGCGCAGTGACTCGCGGCTTATCGGCTCGCTGTACGTCGCGTGTATCGCCGGATTCTCGGTGCGCGACGATCGGTTCGGGGTCTCGTTCGAAAGGTAGAACGATTGACTATTCTCGCGGTTGCGGGCGCTGTCGCGATTGACGCCGCTGCTATTGCCGCCGGTAATCGTTACGGTCGACGAGTCGTTGTTCCAATCAACGGTCGCTCCGAGAGCCTGCGCGATAAAGCGTAACGGCACAAGGGTGCTCGAGCCAAGCAAGAACGGCGCTTCGTCGAGCGTCTGCGTCTGACCGTTGACGGTCGCCTGGTTGGAACCAATACGTAGCGAGACGTTTCGCCCGTTTCCGGTGGCGTTGATGGTCCCGTCGTCATAAACAACGGAAGCACCGAGGTGCTCGAACACGCCGCGCAACGGAACAAATACTCGGCCGGCGCGCTCGATGGGCGGTTGCTGGAACTGCATTTGGGCGCCGTTGACGACAATTGCGACAGCGGTTTGACCGAAGGCCGGTTGCGCTAAAGCGAGCGCGGAACAAATTGAGATCGAGGCAGCAACAGCCACTGCCGTGCGCCGCACATTCGTGCTATTTGACATTAGAAAACTTCTTTCAGAAAACGCGAGAGCGGCCAAACGGCCGCTCTGTAAATATATGTAACCCGTCGCGCTCTTGACTTCAGACGGTCGTCGTCGCGGCCTTGTGTAAGGTCGAGCTGATCACGTCAAAAGTCTTGATCTGCGGATTGCCGTCAAGCAGATTCGTCAGCGACTTGAGCACTTCCGGATACGCCTTTTGATTGTAGGCGTCGGCGCTTTCTTTCCGATCCCATACGCTCACGGAGATCGCTTCCGCGCTACCCGGGCTCGCGAAAAACACCGCGTCTTTAAAGCCCTCTTGCTTGCGAAGAAGCGGAAGGACTTTTTCGTCGATGGTTTTCGTTAAGTCGGTGACATTGTACTGACTCGGCTTGAGTTTCATGGTTACTATTCGAGAGAACATTTTTTCCTTAAAGACAACGACTCTATCGGCGGCTGAAAATCAACCAATAAAAAACTGCCGTTGGCAGCTTTTTCATTCTCGCTTAGAGTTGCTGTGCAAACAGTATAGCACACTTTTCACTAAAAACGGGGGATTTAGTTTTAATCCGCAATCTGTGGTACAACGCGCTCTTGGACAACGCGATCGTTACAATAGACGCGCACATTGATAACCATACTTTGAGATGGTCGACGCGCCGACCGCTTGCTGATTACGTTTGCGGCCTGCGCGACGACACAGCTCATAGCCCCATTAGAAATCTAATTGACAGCCGAGCCTTGAGGCGCTATAGTTGCTATTACATTCATAATAGTACGGGGGCTCTGTGTCTCGCAAGAAATCGCTGATTCTCACCGATCACGAACTGCGCTTGATGGAAGTGCTCTGGCGACGTGGCCGCGCGACGGTGGCGGACGTCGTAGATGTGCTTCCGCCCCCGCCGCTTGCATACAGCACGGTACTCACCACGCTGCGCACGCTCGAGCAGAAGGGCTACATCGCGCACGAAGAAGACGGTCGTGCCTACGTGTACCGGCCATTGGTCGCGCGTGATGAGGCGGCCAAATCTGCCATGCGCCATCTCCTCGACCGCTTCTTCGGAAGCTCACCCGGCGCACTTGCGGTTACGTTGCTCGACGATACGCGCTTGAGCGAAGACGACGTCACTAAAATCAAACGCATGCTCTCTCGCAACCGGAAGGGCTCGCAATGATCGATACCGTTCTACTCAACGGCCTCTGGCAAGGCGCCTTGATCGTCGCGATCGCCGCGCTCACAACCCTGTTCGTCCCGAAGCAAAACGCGGCCACGCGCTACGCCGTATGGTTCGCCGCGCTGATCGCGTTGGCAGTCCTCCCCGTGGTGAGCGTGCTGCACGCCGCTCCGGCGATCGCCACGCTGCCCCCTCCTGTTGAACACACGGCTGCGACGCCGTCGCTCGTGACCGCAAAGGCGGCACTGGCAATTGGCTCGTGGCTGTTGATTTTTTGGCTAGCGGGCGTCGCCCTCGCGCTGATTCGTTTGGGGTTGAGCTTTTTGCGGATCGACCGCATCGTGCGTGACGCATCGCCTGCGCCGGAGCTCGGCCCGAACGTGATGACGTCGGCTTATGTGGAGCTTCCGATTGCAGCCCGGCTCGTTTCGCCGCTGATCATCCTCCCCGCGCACCTCTCAGCGACACTGGATCGCGCCGACCTCGACGACATCGTGCGGCACGAACGCGCGCATATCGAGCGCCGCGACGTGCTCGCAAACCTCATCCAGCGCGTGATCGAGTCTCTGCTCTTCTTCAATCCGTGGGTCTACCTCATTGGGCGCCGCCTGATCGCGGAGCGTGAGGCTGCTTGCGATGATCGCGCCGTCCACGCAACGGGCGAAGCCGATCGGTACGCGTCATGCCTTGCGCGATTGGCCCAAAGGCCGCGTGCGTTACACACCCCACTGCTCACGCCCAGCGCCATCGGTTCACGACGCATGCTCGTCGACCGCATCGCGCGACTTCTTGATGGAAAGGGAATCGAGTTGAACGTCAATTATCGCGCCCTTGGCACGAGCGTTCTCGCGTTCGCACTGCTTGCCGTGCTCCTGCAAACGCTGACCGGGTTGGCAGCCGACGGTTCTGCGGTTAGCGAGAACAGCGTAGCGGTCGCCGCGAGCCCGTGTGTACTTCCTACCAACCTTACGGCAAACACACCCGAGGAAAAAGCCAAATTGCGCGATCGGCTCTTTGGTGCCAGCGCTGAAGCTAAAATCCTCAACGCAGCGCCGCCTGATATCCCGAAATCGGCCTTCCGCCCGAAAACGACGGCGAATGCGCTTGTCACCGTCGGAACCGACGGCCGCCCGATCAGCGCGAAGATCGTTAAGTCCAGTGGAAGTGCCGGAATGGATCAGGCGGTAATCAACGCGGCGATGGCCTCCACCTACTCGCCGGCGATGAACAATTGCAAACTCGTTACCGGTCAATATCTCTTCCAGATACAGACTGGACCAATCTAGACGGTAGCCCGTACAATAGCCGCATGGCCCGACACATCGAAGGGATCGATCCGGAGGCTGCGCCGTCGGGAACCGGCTGCCTTGAGTGCCTCGCCGGCGGCGGTTGGTGGTTTCATCTCCGCCGCTGCGCGCAATGCGGTCACATTGGATGTTGCGACAGTTCACCGCAGCGACATGCGACCGCTCATTTTCACGCGACGCATCACCCGATCATCGCCAGTTTCGAGCCGGGCGAAGCGTGGTTCTATAGTTACGTTACCGAAGAATTTATCCCGGGAGTTCGATTAGTACCACCACGCTGGCACCCGGAGAATCAACCCGTTCCTGGGCCGGCCGACCGCGTTCCGCGGGATTGGCAGTCACAGTTGCACTAAATGGATAACGCCATCAAGGGCCCGCAAGAAGGTTGAACTCCTGATATTGCCCTACTGGAGACACGGTGAACGGCTGGGGCACGTGGGACTCGAATTGGATCTGGAGCTTTGCACTCATCGCGATCACGATTACGATCCACGCGATCGGCGTCGTGTTAATAGCGACAGCGATGCAGCGTCTCAAAGAAGCGCGTCGACCGAACGCGTTTCTCGCGAGCGGCATCGGGACGGTGGTGCTCATTGTCGGCGTCGCATCGTCGCTGGTGATTTTTCACGCGATCGAGTGCATCATCTGGGCGGTGGTCTACGTGCACCTTGGGGCGCTTTCCTCACCGGCGGACGCGGTGCTATACTCGGTTGACTCGATGACCACGCGGGGTGAATCAGGTGAGCACCTGGAACGGCAGTGGCGCCTGATGGGAGCGGCGGAGGCCGGCGACGGCATGCTGCTCTTCGGGGTCAGTACGGCGTTTTTGTTCTACGTGATGGTGCGAGCTTGGAAAAGTGAATTCGTTTGAATAGCGCGCGAGGTTGGCTCATCGGCGTAGCGATCGTCGGAAGCGCATTTATTCTCTGGAATGTGCTCGCCGGCGCGCTCTCCGCATTGCTCCTGCTCTTCACCGCTGTGTTGTTCGCCGCCGGTATGCGTCCCATCGTGGATCGAATGGGCAAACGAATGCCGTACGGCGCTGCCGTCGGGCTCGCGTTCGGCATCCTCATCATCCTCACGGTCGTGATCGGAGTCGTGCTCGTCCAGCCGGTCGGGGCGGAGCTCGTTCGATTGGTTCAGTCGCTTCCCGACTACGTGAACTCGCTCCAGCATCAACTTGCTTCTGCGCAGCGCTTTTTCGAAAATGATCAAACGGCTCGCCAACTCGCCGCCGCGTTGTCCGGGAGTGCCGGCAGCGTTGCGGGTTCGATCGGCCTGCACGTGCTTAGCGGAACGGCCCTCATCGCCACGGCGATCGGCGACCTAGTGCTCATTCTCTTGCTCGCGATCGGCTGGATGCTGTCGTCCGGCGAGCTCGAGCAATTCGTCCTGAGCCTGATGCCGGCCGGAATGCGATCGCGTTGGCACGAGGCGTTCGCGGAAATCGAAGTCCGCTTGAGTGCATACGTGCAAGGCGTGGTGATCAATGCCTTGGTCGTCGGCATTCCCATGGGAGCGTCGCTTGCGTTTCTCGGGGTTCCGTACGCTCTGCTTCTAGGATTCATCGCTGCAATCTTTCAGGGCATTCCGATGGTCGGCGCCGTGATTTCGGGACCGATCATTCTTGCCGTTGTGCTCGCGGCCAGCGGTTGGACGAAGATGTTGATCGTGCTCGTGATCTTCACCGTCATCCAGACAATCGATCAAAATGTGCTCTCTCCGATCATTTTCGGACAACGCGTTCAATTGAGTTTTCTGTTGATCATTCTCTCGACCATCATTGGCGGCACGCTGCTCGGCATCGCCGGGGCTTTCCTTGCCGTCCCTGCGGCGGCGGCGCTGCAAGTGCTCGTGGTGCGGATTCTCGCGCCGGCCGTCCGGCCCAAGTGATCCAGCAGCGTACATCTCTCGGGCTGTACGCGCTGACGCTCGGCGCTTTCGCGATCGGCACGACTGAATTTGTCCCGGTCGGACTCCTGCCGGAAATCGCGCAGGATTTGCACGTCTCTATTCCCGCCGCCGGTTTTTTGGTCACCGGCTACGCGCTTGGCGTCGCGATCGGCGGACCGGCATTCACCCTTGCGCTCAGTCGCGTGAACCGCAAGACCGTACTGATGCTCATGCTACTGTTCTTCATTGCCGGCAACGGTATCGCAGCGATTGCGAATGATTACGGTGTACTCTTGCTCGCCCGAATCATTACGGCGTTCAATCATGGAACATTTTTCGGCGTCGGTGCAGTGGTGGCACAAGCGCTGGTTCCCAAGGAGCGCAGCGCTTCGGCGATCGCGACGATGTTCTTAGGATTGACGGTCGCGATGGTGATGGGCGTTCCATTTGGCGCGTTCGTCGGCCAACGTCTCGGCTGGCACGCGCCTTTTGCGTTCATCGCGCTTATCGGCGTGCTCGCGCTTTTGGGCGTGTGGCTCTTGGTGCCAAGTATTCCCTCGAAGCGGCCGCGCCTCGTAGCCGAACTGCGCACCCTGGCAAGCGGGCCCGTCGTGCTTTCGCTGCTTACCACGCTGCTTGGCTTCGGCGGCGTGTTCGTGCTGTTCACCTACATTTCACCGCTGCTGCGGCAAGTTAGCGGATTCGCACCGCCCGCGGTTGCAGCAATCCTCGTGTTGTTCGGCGTCGGTACGCTCGCGGGTAATATCGCGGCGGGGAAGGCTGCGGATCGTTCGCTTGGGAGAACCTTGCTTGTAACGATCGGCGGATTGGCCGTGGTCCTTGCGGTCTCGAGCTTTATGTGGCCCCATGCGCCGCTCGCGATCGTCGCGACGTTTGCCATCGGCTTCTTCGGTTTCGCTACCGCGACGCCGCTGCAACTGCTCGTCATTCGCGCAGCCAGCCAAGCCCCAAACCTTGCTTCGTCGGCGAACATCAGCGCCTTCAACATCGGCAACGCTGTAGGCGCTGCGCTGGGCGCGATCGTCATCGCCGAAGGACTGCCGCTGCAGTGGCTGGGGTTGTGCGCAGCCAGCGTCAGCTTTGCCGGCGCGCTCGTTGCAATTCCCGCACTTCGGTTTAGCGCTCGATAACCGATCGCGCGAGCGCCGCGCCATCGGCGACGAGATCGATCGCGGCGATGCGATCGTCCACGATCCTAAAGCGGAATGCGACGCGCACGTCGCCCCCATGCATCCACACCGCTCCGGGTTCGCCGTCGATGAAGACGGGTTGAGCCGCACGCGCGCGCTGCGCGAATGTCCGCGCAACGGCGTCCGCGCCGGCGATGCCGGCCTCCAAGTCGTCGCTCTGCCAGTATGCCGCGCCCCCCATCGCCACCACTGCCCCGTCCGCGCGGAGTGTTGCCTGCGGATCGAGCAGCGCGAGCAGTGCGGGAAAATTTCCCGAGCGCGAGGCGGCCAGAAACGCGCGCACGAGTTCGCCGTGCCGCTGCGTCACGCCATCATGGCCGGCAGATGCACCGCGCACGCGGCGGCGCGCACGGCTGGCGAGCTGGCGCGCGGCTTCGGGCGTCCTTCCGACGATCCCGGCGACGTCATCGAAGGGCACATCGAACAGGTCGTGCAGCACAAACGCGACGCGCTCGGCCGGCGGCAACGCCTCGAGCAAAATCAGCAGGGCCACGCCGATCGAGTCGGCGAGCACGGCTTCTTCCTCAGGGTGTTCGCCGGGAGCGGCTGTTGCGATGTCGCGACGCGGATCATCCGGCGTCAACTGCTCGCGCCGGCTTTCGCGCCGCTTGAGTGCATCGAGGCAGATACGTGCAACGACGGTCGTGAGCCAGCCTTCGAGATTCGCTACACCGGCAATCTCTGCGCGGGTGATGCGCAGCCAGGTCTCCTGCAGCGCGTCGTCGGATTCTGCGGCCGATCCTAGGATTCGCTTCGCAATCCGCGCCAAGCGAGGGCGAGCCGCCTCAAAGCGCTCCGCGAGCCATTGCGCGTCCTCACCCCGGGGGACTCCGTCACGTTTCATCGCACTCGATCCGTCATAGAAATAGAATTGGAAGGAGTATTCAATCTTGAAAGACGTCTCCCTCATCACCTATCCGGCAACAGATCTGGCCAAAGCGAAGCAATTCTTTCGCGAGCTTATCGGCTCTGAACCGTATGCCGATAGCCCTTACTACGTCGGCTATAAAAGCGGTAACACGGAAATCGGACTGGTTCCAAGCCAAGGACCGTGGGCGATCGCGTTCTGGACGGTTGACGACATCGCGGCGAGCGTGAAGGCGCTCGTTGCCGCAGGCGGCACGGTCGTGCAAGATCCAACCGACGTTGCCAATGGATTGCTCGTCGCGACCATCAAAGAGCCGAGCGGTACCGTCCTAGGATTACGACAGTTCCCGAAAGGCTAGGCGAATAGGCGGTCGATGTCGGCAAGATCGAGATCGACGGTGGGCCCTGCGGCTTCGTCGAACAGCGTCGCGGCCAGGGCGGCTTTGCGATCTTGGAGCTCGAGGATGCGCTCCTCGACGGTGTCTTCGGCGATCAGCTTATAGACGAAGACGTGTTGGTCTTGTCCGATGCGATGCGCGCGGTCCGTGGCCTGGCGTTCGACAGCCGGATTCCACCACGGATCGTAGTGGATCACCGTATCGGCAGCGGTGAGATTGAGCCCAGTTCCCCCGGCTTTGAGGCTGATCAGAAAAATCGGTACCTCGCGGTTTTGGAAGCGCGCAACCGGCGTTACGCGATCGCGCGTGTCGCCTCGTAGTTCGACGAAGGGCATGTTGCGCTTGGCAAGCTCCGGCGCGATCAAATCGAGCATCGAGGTGAACTGTGAGAAGAGCAAGATGCGGCGCCCGTCGTCGACCAAGCTTTCAAGCATCTCCATGAGCGCGTCGAGCTTTTGCGATTCGTCGATTCCGGCTGCCGCGTCGAGTTTGAGCAGACGCGGATCGCAGCAGACTTGACGCAGTTTGAGCAGTGCGTCGAGCACGACAATGCGGCTGCGGGCAAGCCCGCGCCGTTCGACTTCATCGCGCACGCGCTTGTGCATGGTGAGGCGAATCGTTTCGTACAGATCGCGCTGACGGCCACTAAGCGGAACGCGTTGCACGATCTCGGTCTTCTCCGGGAGTTCCTGCGCGACGCCGTCCTTCGTGCGGCGAAGAAGGAAGGGCTTGATGCGCGCACCTAGCGCCGCGCGGCGATCCGCGTCGCCATGCTTTTCAATCGGTGTGCGGAAGAGTCGCGCAAAGCGCGAGCGTTCGGGCAGCAAACCGGGCGCCGCGTACGCGAAGATCGACCACAACTCCTCGAGATGGTTTTCGATGGGCGTGCCGGTGAGCGCGAGACGCTGGGCGGCGCGTAATCGTGACGCGGCAAGCGCGGCTTTCGAGCGCGGGTTCTTGATCGCTTGCGCTTCATCAAGGACGGCGATCGACCACTCGAACGCGGTCAGCGCTTCGATGTCGCGCAGCATCAGCGCGTACGTGGTGAGCACGAACGTCGCATCGCCGATCTGTGCGTAGAGATCAGCGCGATCGGCACCGGTGAGCGAGAGCACGCGCGCGTCGGGCAAAAAGCGCGCGATCTCGTCGCGCCAATTAGGCGCGACGCTCGTGGGCGAGACGACCAGCACCGGATGGCTCAAGCGGCCTGCGGCGCGTTCTACGGCGACGTGCGCGAGCACCTCAACCGTCTTGCCCAGGCCCATATCGTCGGCGAGGATGCCGCCCGCGCGATGTTCGCGCAATGTTTGCAGCCACGCGACGCCGTCGCGTTGATACGGTCGCAATTCGCCCGCGAACGCAGCGGGAATTTCGACGTGCCGGCCGGCGTATGCCGCGAGATCCTCGAGCATGGCGCGAATCGACGGTGCGTTGCTCCAACGCGTGGCGATTCCGCCCGCTGCCGCGAGGGAGGCTGCTTGCAGCATCGGGACGCGGACACGCGCTTTTTGCTCGCTGCGGCGATCGCCAAAAAGTCCGCCGAGCGTCGCTAACACGCGCGCAACGCGATCGACCGGCAGCGCAACGTATCCGCCGCCGGGCACACGTCCGACGAAGGGGGTTTGCCGCCGCGCGAGCGTCGCGGGGTCCGCATCAAGATCGAGGCCGCTGCGTCCCAGCGCATCGATCAGCACCGGCAGCAGCGAGACGCGCGTGCCGTCGACATCGACGCCGAGTTCGAGCTCAAACCACTGCGCTGCGCCGTTCTCGTAGACTTCCGCACTCCACTCGTCGCCCGCCTCAACGATGCGAAACGGAAACGACGGAAGTGTTTCGATCCGCCAGCCCTCGTAACGCAGCTGGGGCGCATCGCGTTCGAGAAACTGCAGCCATGCGTCTTCGCCATAGGGAGGAAAATCGAGCTGCCCGAGACGTTCCTGCGCGCCGCGCTCGAACGCGCGATCTCGAGGCCACACCTTAATGCTCTCGCCATTCGCAACGCGAATCGTATCGCGCGGATCGCTCGCCGGCACGAGTTGATCACCGTAGCCGAACAACAGACCGCCACCCGCGCGTCCGCCTTCGACAGCCGAAAGACGCAGGACCGGCTGCGGCTCGCGTTCGTCGATGTGCACGGCGAGATCGTGGGCCGGGCCTACGATGCCGGTGCGACGCAAGATTCGATGCAGCGCGATCTGCGCGCGCTGCGCTTGCGCATGCGAAAACGCCGGTGCACGTGCGATCGTCGCGGCAAGGTCCGGCGCAATGTCGAGCATGACTGGGCCGGCGCGGTTTAAAGGCGGATCGACATACCACAGCGGCGCCGTTGGAAGCAGGACGGCCTGTTCGTGCGCAGCGAGATGCACGCGCACGAGCCCGTCGTCGTCGGTTCGCCACGCCAGTGCGCTTTCGGCGATCGGGACGTGGTCGAGCGGCGGCGACAACGGATCGCGCCAACGAAGCAGCCCTCGCATTGCGAGCAGCTCGACCAGCATCGCGAGAATCGCCGGCGAAAGGTCTTGTCCACGTCCAAGCAATCCGCTCGCGCTCGCAAGGCGTCCGGCAACCATGTCGGTGCCGCTAACGAACCGCGCACGCGAATTCGTCAGATTGTAGAACGAGAACTCGCGCGGTTTCCCAGCGCTTCCCGCGGACGGCACCACATACGGCACGAGTCGTACGGTGCGCAGCCCGTGCGACTCGGGAACGTCGATTACATAAAGCAGCCGCTCGTTGCTCTGTGACGCGGGCGCCTCGCTGAACGTCTCGATCGTACGCCGTGTCCACGCATCGACCGCGCCGTCGGACGCGCCGCTCGTGCCTTCGCTGCGCTCCGCGAGCATGAGCGCGAGTGCCGCACCATGTTTGCACGCATTGCCGCCCGGACACGAACAATCGCTTTCAATCACGCGCAAGCCGTCGCGGTCACGCGCGGTAATCCGTACGGCATATGGGCGTGTGGAGGAGCCTTGCACGTTCGCGCTCGCAGCGTCGCCCTGCTCGGACAGACGCACGTTCGTAACGCGATTACCCGCAAGATAGGCGCGCGCACGCGCGAGCGTCTGCGAATCGAAGGACCGCTCGAGGTCGGTAGAATCGAAAAACATCGGAACCGATCGAACTTACCGGCACGAACGGTGAGACCCTCTGAAATGCGGGAAGTTAGCGCGAACGCGCCCCCGCAATGAGGGCATGGGAGGCCGCGAGCAGTGCGGGCACGGCTTCGTCGCCGTGGACCACCCCTGAGCTGACAAAGGCGCCATTGACGAGCAGAAGCAACTGCGCGGCGAGATCGTCCGGACGATGCACGCCTAACCGGTCCGCGATGCTTTTGAGCCGGCGCCGAAGCTCTTGCTTGTGAGCGGCAGCAACACGGCGCGCCGGGTGTTCTGCGTCCGCGAACTCGGCCGCGATGTTCAACTGCGGGCAGCCGCGATAGCTCTTCCGGCCGACCCGCTCGCCGATCCAGCGCATCTGCGCGTCGAGTTCCGCCTGCGCGTCGGTCGGGTGACGCGCTGCGACGCCATCCCATTGCTGCCAGAACTCCTCGTCCTCACGCTCGAGAAACGCTCCGACGAGATCGTCCTTGGTGCGAAAATGCCGGTACAGGCTGGTTTTAGCCACACCGGCGCGCTCGACGACGAGATCGACCCCGACCGCGTGCGCGCCCTCACGATAGAACAAGTCCGACGCGGTCCGCAGGATGCGCTCCCTGACGTCGCCGGCGCTTTTGATAGCCGTCATACTTGACATGATACAGACCTGTCTGTTCTAATGCAAGCATGAAAATCGCAATTTATGGCGCCTCGGGCCACACGGCGCGCTTCGTCGTGGCGGAGCTGCTCCGTCGCGGCCATACCCCGATCGCCATCGGACGGGACGGATCCCGGATGGCGGCGGCCGTTGCCCTACACGACGTCGAGATAGAAATGCGAATCGCGAGTCTCGACGCACCGGAGTCACTCGACCGCGCGCTCGTGGGCGCCGATGCGCTCATCAACTGCGCGGGACCGTTCCTCGACACGGCTGCGCCGCTGATCGAAGCGGCGCTGCGCGTACGCGTGCACTACTTCGACGTCACCGCCGAACAGGCAAGCGCGCTTTCGACCTTCGAGTTGTTCGATGCGCCGGCGCGCAAGCGAGGCATTTGTGTCGTTCCGGCTGCGGGGTTTTACGGCGGCCTGGGCGATCTCTTGGCTACGTACGCGATGCGCGGGTGGGCGCAAGCCGACCGCGTCGATATCGCCATTGCCCTTGATAGCTGGTGGCCGACACCGGGCACGCGCCGCACGGGAGCACGCAATACCGCGCCGCGACTCGTCCTTTCCGGCGGAACGCTCCAACCGATCCAGCCCTCGGTAGCGCAGTCATGGACCTTTCCCGAACCCTTCGGAACCCAAGAGATCGTTGAAGTGCCGCTCACCGAGACGATCTTGATAGCGCGTCACTTGCATGTAGTCGAGGCTCACAACTATCTGAATCGAGCGCCGTTGCGCGATCTGAGCGATCCCGCAACACCTGGACCGGTCGCCGCGGACGAGCACGGCCGCTCGAACCAACGCTTTCTCATCGACGTCATCGTTCGCAACGGCGACGAAGAGCGCCACGTCACGACGACCGGCCGCGATATTTATGCGATCAGCGCGCCGATCGTCGTCGAAGCCATTGAGCGTGTGTGTGTAGGTTCGCACAAGGACGGCGGAACGTTCGCACTCGGTCAACTGGTCGACGCCTCGGCATTCCTTCACGCCCTTCCGGTCACAGCACCGGACGGTTGGGCGCTAGCCTCCGTATGAAAGCAGCGTTCTACGGGCGGGCTCTCTTTGGCGCGTCGGCGATGGTGCTCGGTGTCGCCTCCCTGATCGGGCACGGCTCCGAAATGTGGCAGCGCCTGCGCCCGTTCGGGCCGCCCTTCGCCTCGGTCATCGCTTGGTGTCTGACCATCGCTTTGGTTATCGGAGGCGCGGCGATGCTGTATCCGCGAACGGCGCGCTTTTCGTCGGTGGTTCTCGGCATCGTCTACGGACTGTTCACGCTCGCATGCATTCAAGACATCGCCCCTGCACCGTTGAACTTCGTATCATACATCGACTTCTTCGAACAGCTTTCCATCGTCTGCGGCGCGATCGCTGTGTACGCGGCAACCGACACGAGTGCGGCTGAGTCGGCGACGCTCGGGCGCGTCGCGCGGCTCGCACTCGGCGTCTGCACGATCTCGTTTGGGTGGGCTCAGCTAGCGTATCTTCAATATACGGCAAGTTTGGTCCCGACCTGGATGCCGCCGAATCAAATGTTTTGGACGATCCTCACTACGGTTGCCTTCGGACTTGCAGCGATCGCGATCCTCATCAACTTTCAGGCACGTCTTGCGATGCGTCTGATGGCGCTGATGTTAGCACTCTTTGGCTTGTTGGTCTGGGTCCCGCGAATCGCGATGCACCCCGCGAAGCTCTCCAATTGGACTGAATTCAGCGAGAACTACCTCATAACGGCATCGTCGTGGCTGGTGGCTGAGCTACCGGTGTTCTAAAATCAAAATAGGAGGCGTGTTGTGAACGCATTTGGACGCCACTTCCTCTTGGTAGCGGGGCTGGCCCTTACGCTGCCTGCCCATGCGGCGGAAAACCCCTACGAGACCATGGCTCCGCTAAGCCAATACCTCATGCCCGATCGTCAAGCGGAAATCAGTCTTGCGCGAAGCGCGGCGCCGCCGTCGATATCGCAGCACGCGACCGTTCTCGTGCTTGGCCTTCATGGATACGAGACCGCGGAAACCGGCACCAACGGATTCACCTGTCTCGTGGAGAGGGGATGGACCGCGCCCTTCGACTTCGCGCAGTTCTGGAATTGGAAGATCCGCGGCCCGATCTGCTACAACGAGGCGGCCTCCCGCACGGTGCTGACCTACACGATCCGGCGAACGCAGATGGTGCTTGCCGGCCTCACCAATCCGGAGATGCTCGCGCGTACGCGTGCCGCGGTGGCCAGCGGGCAACTCCCGCTCCCGGCTTTGGGCTCGATGTGCTACATGATGTCGAAGGCGCAGTATCTCGGTGACGGCAACGGCAATTGGATGCCGCACATCATGATCTATGCCTCCAAGGCAGCGGCGGCGCACGACGGGGCCGGGTGGGGAGCCGATCTTCGTGGCTCTCCCGTGGTCTACGATTCCCGCGAAACCGTGCTGCCCGAGCCGGAAACGATCTTCATGGTTCCCGTCGCTCATTGGTCGGACGGGACGGCCGCGCCACAAATGTGAGTGTTAATCGCTGAAGTCTTCGACGAAGATCTCCGTGCCGTCGGGACGCACGGCTGCGCCGATGCCGATTTTGTGTCCACAATTCGGTCACCGCGAACATCGGATCCGGCGCTTCGGCGATATTTTCACCCATGAAGTGAAACGTGCAACCCTGCGCCCGCATTGTCTGCCAGGGCGCCGTGCCGTCCGGCGTGATATGCGAAAAATAATTGCGGTCGAGCATATCGTTTGCGCGCGCCGTCGCCATCTCCATCAGGCAACGATCCGGCGCGAGCGAAGCTGCGGCAACGCTCTGACGTTCCTTGTTGACCTGCATGAACACCGCGAATACGAGGGGCGGGAGGACCACGGCTCTATCGTAGCCGCGTTCCCCCCGCGCATCCTGAAGCGCCGGTTAAATCGGCTTGTTGCGAATCAAGAACTCGCGAACGGCCGTTTTTTCCGTTCCGTTTGCGGTCTTGACCTCAGCCTGAATATAGATACGCGTGTTGTCGGGGACGCTTGAATTGTTGAAGGTCGCGTGGAGATACGTACCGCCGGGAGCCGGTTTGAGGTAGACGCTCGCCAGGTCGCGGCCGACGCTCATATTCGGCGACGTGCTCCAACGCGCGACGCACGATCCTTCGAGCCCTTTGCCGTCGCATCCAAATCCGAGTTGAATCGAAGAGCCGGTATTACGAGCTTCCTCGAAGGTCACCGTAGGCGGACGCTGCTCGCTTCCAGCAGCCGTGCGGAAGCTAGCGATCGCGCTGTACACTTCACCATCGTAGTTACGAATGAAAGCACGATAGTAGTACACCGTACCGGGTAGCAGGCCGTTGAGATCGGCGTGCCATTGGGAGCCACCTTCTCGCGGTGCCACGGTGGTTTCGGCAACGCGCTTGGCCTCGGTCATATTGCTGTGCGTCGAGACTTCGAACCACACGCGAGCGTTCTGGTCGTGATTGTTGTAGCTCATGCTCAGTCCGGCCGTCGTCGAACTGATATTCCAGTCCCAAACTCGATTGATAACCGGCGGCGACGCAGCAAGCGCCACACCGGTCGAAAATGCGGCAAACAGGCCGCAAAACAAGAATGCAAGACGTTTCATCGGGGGCGCTCCTTTAAATTAGCGGTGGCTCCTGTTCGCTCAAGGAGCACTTAAGCATTTTCGTGCCTGAAACATCGGGAGGTCCTGCGCCGTAACTGTGACGTGAAATGGGAGTCAATCGCGATCCTGGTCGCCGCTGAGGTCGCCATCCTCGGCCTGGCGGCATACAGTATTCGCGGAGCCGCATCCGGCGAGGTCTTCGCCGCGGGCGGAACGGGTGCTAATTTCGCCGCGAAGACGTTCGCGCCGATCAGTGCCGGCAATGCGCCACGCGTCACGATCGACGATCCGAATTCGGGCGTTACGATCGGCGTGTCGAACGACGGCCTCGTGCACGTGAAAGACGATACCTATTTCTCCGGCGCGACGCTGCGTAGCCCGCACGATTATCCGCAGCTAAACGTCACGCGAGATCTCAACGGCGTGCACATCACCCGTCCCACGTATCACGAAGGCTGGAGCATGCTTATCGGGTTCTCGAACTCGCGCCAGCACTTCGAAGTGCAGGTGCCGTCCGCCGCTGCCGTCATCGTCGACGAGTGCGACAACGCCGAAGTCTCGGATCTGAAGAACGGCGCAACGATCAAAGCGCTTGATGGCCGCGTTGAACTCACGCACATTCAAGGCGCGATCGTCGCGCACACCGACGACGGCCACATCACGGCAGACGACATCACGTCGCCCTCGCTCGATCTGAGCAGCAACGACGGCCGTATCGAAGTCCGCAATTTCACGGCTGTGGCGGGCGGCACGTATAACGTTTCGACCCGAGACGGGCGCATCGATGTTGGGTTTGCGCGTGGGTCGGGCGTTACGATCGACGCCTCGACGAACGACGGCGCCGTTCGCGTCGACGGCGTTCGTCAACACGGCAGCGACAGCGCGCAACAGAGCATCCGCGTCGGCGGTGGCGGGTCGGCGATGCGAGTCCATTCCGATGACGGCTCGATCACGATAACGACCAACGGAACCGACTAGATCGTGTCCCCCTCAGCCAGTCTGCGGCAGAACGTTGATCGCGCGGGCAGCCGCGATCGCGATGGTCGCAAGCGATATCACCGACTCGACCATCATGAACATCCTTACCCGAGTCGATAAAGGTGCGGTGTCGGTCGGACTGAAAGCCGTCGCGGTCGTGAACGAAAGAAAGATGTAGTCCAGGAAGCACAGCGGCTGCTGCAATGTGGCTGGATCCGGACGGGGAAACGCAAACTCGCGCTCGCCGATCCAATGGTAGATAATCGCGAAGACCACGACGTTTCCAACCCAGATCAACAGCGCCGTCTGGATAAGCCGGATTCCGTCGATCTTGGCCGCATGGTAGATTACCAGGTACACGATTTCGTACGCGCACAGCCCAACGCCCACACCCAAGATAAAGGCGCCAAGCGTCATCACGATCCGCATCGCCCTTCGATTTCCCACGATCGTCCAGTAGACCGAAAACAGGAACGTCGCGGCAATGAGTGAGCCGATCACCAACGTCATGACCGGCGGCCCCAGCGTGTAGCGATCTTGCAAACCGAAAAACAGCACCGCGCAAACGAACAGCGCGCCGCTCTCTCCCCAGTCCCGTGGCTTTGTCTGCGAATCGATCATAATATGCGAGTTCCGCCACTGCGTTCCAGAGCCCCCGCGACCGGGGAGAAAATCGATCGCGCGTCGCACGAGCGGTCCATGACAGGGTTCATGGGCGCAATCGGCAACACGCCGCACATCGTCTTGCCCAAGCTTTCCGAAGCACTCGGGCGTACGATCGTGGGGAAGGCCGAGTTTCTCAATCCGGGCGGCTCGGTCAAGGACCGTGCAGCCAAAGGGATCGTTGAGGACGCCGAGGCGCGCGGCGCCCTCCGGCCGGGCGGCACGATTGTGGAAGGGACCGCCGGCAACACGGGGATCGCGCTAAGCCTGATCGCTAACGCCCGCGGCTATCGATCGATCATCTGCATTCCCGACGACCAGTCGCCGGAAAAGTACGACATGTTACGCACTTTTGGTGCGGACCTGCGGATCGTGCCCTCGGCCCCGTTCACGAATCCGAAGCACTACTATCACGTCGCGCGCGAGATCGCCGAATCGACGCCGGGTGCGATATGGGCCGATCAATTCAACAACCTTGCGAATCGTCGCGCACACTACGCCGGCACCGGCCCCGAAATTTGGGCCGCATTTGGAACCGAAATCACCGCATTCGCAGCGGCATGCGGAACCGGGGGCACGTTGGCGGGGACCGCCCTCTTCCTCAAGGAGCAGCTCCCATCGATTCGTACGGTGCTTTGCGATCCGCTGGGTTCAGCGCTCTTTAGTTACGTAGAGACTGGAGAATTGAACGCGAGCGGGGATTCGAATGCCGAAGGAATCGGCATCAAGCGGATCACCGAAAACTTCAAGGGTGCTCCGATCGACGACGCGCTACAGGTCGACGATCGAACCATGGTCGAGATGGTCTACTGGTTGCTGCGCGAGGAGGGGCTCTACGTCGGCGGGTCGGCGGCGCTCAATGTCGTCGGCGCGGCGCGTTACGCAAAGACGCTGCCCAAAGGCAGCACGGTCGTGACGATTCTCTGCGACGGAGGCGACCGCTATCGCTCGCGCCTGTGGAATCGCGCCTGGCTCGAAAAGAACGACTGCGCGCCGCAAGCGCACGACCTTTCATTTCTGTAATACCGGCACCGCAATGTCGCACACGGAGAAATCCGCGCCCCGCGTGCGTCGCGCCGCTGCAACCAGGTGATCGAATTCCGCAGACCGTGTATCGAGTACCGCGATGGACGCTCGCTCCGATGATGGAAGATCGCTGAGCACGCGCACGCGCAACATACGGTCGGGGTGTTTTGGCGGTACGCCGACCGCAGCCGACCGAATCACGTTGAGACCGACCAGGATGCGCCCCACGACCGTATAGTCGTGATCGAAATTTCGCGTCGTTCCGCGCATGAAGAAAATTTCGGCGTTGGCCGAATCGACGTCGCGCTCGCGCCCCATGCCCATCACGCCGTCACAATACGCGCCCCACACTCGCGGCGTGCCGCTTGCGTATGACGCCCCGACGGGAATGGCCCCGAGAAACCCCTCCGGCGCGAGACCGTAGCGCACGAAGCGGATCTGACTCGCCGGAATGTTCGCGGAAAATTCGGCGCGTAAGTCGGGCAACGCGGAGCGATCACCGTCGTGATTGTGCGGATCGCCGGTCTGCACGAAGTCGAATCCCGGTTTGTCGACGACGCGCCACATGAGGAGCCCGTCGTAGACGTGCATGCGCGCGAGGCGTTTCACGCGTTCGACCGCGTGCGGTGCAAGCCGGGGCTCGAGTTCGACGATGATGCGGCCCTTCGTCGTATCGATCACGAGCGCGTTGGCTGGATCGATTGGATGCCAGGCGCTCATAACGGCACCGAGGATCAATGCGGCGGCAAGATGCATGCGTCTTACGCGATTGCGTTGAGGTCGTCGAGGTCTTCTGCAGACAGCGTCAGTTGAGCCGCGCCTATGTTTTCGCGGAGATGCGCGATCGACGATGTTCCCGGGATGAGCAGCACGTTCGGCGACCGCTGCAGGAGCCACGCGAGTGCGACGGCCTGCGAGGATGCGCCGCGCCGCGCCGCGACTTCATCGAGCGTCTGCGACTGCAGCGGCGTAAAACCGCCGAGCGGAAAGTACGGCACGTAGGCGATACCCTGCGCATTAAGCGCATCGATCAACGCATCGTCCTCCCGATTCGCGACGTTGTAGAAGTTCTGCACGCAAACGACCGGCGCGATCGATTGTGCTTCGGCGACCTGATCCGCCGAGACCGTGCTCACGCCGAGATGACGGATGAGCCCTTCGCGCCGCATCTCCGCCAGCGCCCCGAATGCTTCGGCGATCGAGCCGGGCTCGGGGCGATCCAGTCCGCCGACACGCAGGTTCACCACGTCGAGGACATCGAGCCCAAGGTTGCTCAAGTTGTCGTGCACCGCCGAGCGCAACTCCGCCGGCGTGCGTGCATGCGGCCATCCGCCGTGCTCGTCGCGCAGCGCACCGACCTTCGTCACGATGTGCAAGTCGGCGGGATACGGGTGCAGCGCCTCTTTGATAATTTGGTTGGTGACGTGCGGGCCATAGTAGTCGCTCGTGTCGATGTGCGTGATACCGAGCGAAACGGCTTCGCGCAGCACGGCAACCGCGCCAGCGCGGTCTGCCGGAGGACCGAACACATGCGGCCCGGCTAGTTGCATCGCGCCGTAACCCATGCGCGACACCGTGAATTCGCCTGCTAGGTTGAAGGCGCCGCCCGGAATGCTCTGTTGTTGCATGTCTCAATGTTTCGGCGTTTGGTATGTCAACAACTTCACGGCCGATGTTGCAGCGCTGCGTCAACTGTCGCAACGTCGAGCTCGCCGATGGTGTCGAGGACGCACGTTGCCAGCGCCAGCGCTTCGCGATCCGGTGGAAACTCGCGATTGGGTACCGCGATCACCGCGAGCCGGGCGGCGTACGCGGAGCGAATGCCATTGGACGAATCCTCGATCGCCGCGGTCTGCCGTGGATCCGCGCCCATGAGCTCGAGCGCGCGAAGATAGACATCCGGCGCGGGCTTGCCTCGCGCGACGTCGTCGGCGCTAACCACGACCGCAAAATACTTTCCCCATCCGGTTTTTGCAAGCACCGTTTCAGCGACGGGACGCGCGGCCGACGTCGCCAGGCCGAGCGGAAACGCCGCGGCCAAACGCGCAAGCGCGCGTTCCGCGCCGCGTAACACCGGCACATGCTTCCCCAGCGTCCGCGCAACGGCGTTGACGACTTGCTCGATAATTGCATCCGGAGCGAGCGAAACGTCCAGATCGTCGTGCATATAGCGCGCCCATTCGCTGGTGCGCATGCCGATCATCCGCTCTTGCGCGTCGTCGACCCACCGGCCGCCGTGCGCCACCACGAACGCGTGCCGCACATCACCCCAAATCTGCTCGCTCTCGATCAAGGTGCCGTCCATGTCGAAGATTACGGTGCCCGACTGCGAACCAGACGGCATGAATAAGCTCCTTTTTGCCGCGCTCTTTCTCGGCTTCGGGGCGGTGGGCGGCTATGCCCTTTTAACGCAACGCATGAACGCCTGCCCGGAGCGCGTGATAGCGATCGCTCCTTAAGGAGTACCGGTTTGAGTGCGATAGCGCAGCGGGAACGTGCGCGTCCTCGACCATACGACGATGTTGTTGAACGCAGCGTTTCTCGTTGTGGCCGCCTTCATGCCGTACGCAACCAACGTAGCAGGAACCTATCGCCGCATCCGATTCTCGCTCTACATCCGCGTGGTAAGCCCGCTGCCGCCGAGCCCAGAAATAGCACCTGCGCAACCCTTTTCGGTCCTTTTGGGTTGCAAGAGTTGCATTATGTTAGATACTATGCCGATCGGCGCTCTCAGTTTGAACAAAAAAATCTCGAAAGGCGTCGTTCCAGCGCCGTCCGAGCCCATCTACGGCGGCTATGAGAATAGCCGCGGAGAGGTCGTACTCTTCGGAGCGGATGTCGCTTACCGCGTGAACTTCAAGAAGATGACGATCCAACAGCGGCCGCGACTTAATCCCGAAGCGCAGGCGCGATATGACACGACCCACGCCGGCGGCCCGTTCGAGTATTGCAACGCAAGTTTTCGCCGGCTGAGCGCCGCTCAGATCTTGGAGATCTGCTCGTCCGGCTCGTTCAGCGTCGGGCCGCGAGCCATCAACTAGCCTTTTATTTTGCGCGTCCTTGTCGAAATTGGGGCCAGCCGTTCGACGGTCTATTAGAACACCCCCCACGAGGAGTCGAACATGAAATTTATGGTGCTGGTCAAGGCGACCGCCGATTCGGAGGCCGGCCGTATGCCGCAGCGCGAGGAGATCGAGTCGATGATCGCCTTTAACGAACAGCTCGCCAAGGACGGCGTCTTGCTGGCGGCCGAAGGTTTGCACGCCTCTTCAAAGGGCACGCGCCTGCGATTCGACGGCGGGCGCACGACGGTCATCGATGGTCCCTTCGCGGAGACTAAAGAGCTGGTCGCTGGATTCTGGATCTTGCGAGGCAAGTCGCACGAAGAGATCGTCGAGCGCTTCACGCGCCTGCCGTTCCAGCATGGTGAGGTCATCGAGATTCGCCAGTTTTTCGAGATCGAAGATTTCGACGGCGTGTTGTCGCCGGAGCAACGCGAGCGCACCGAGCTCATCACCCTGGAGGACTTGGCGTGACGGGTTTTGAGCTACTCTTGTAGCGCGTCCAAAGTTCCGGAGCACCCAGTTGCTCGCAAACGCCGACAAATGCCGCGGTGGGCCCGCGCCATTCCAGCTCATCGACGTTCTCGAACAGCTTCGCGTCCGTTCGAAGCGTCGCGAGTTTCTTGAATAAGAGGGCGCGATCGCGATTCTCACCTAGCACGTTTTGCGGGAAGAGCTCGATCTTTCCGTAGCGAGCCAACAGCGCGGCCGCGCCCTTCGCACCAATGCCCTTGATGCCGGGATAGCCGTCCGAAGCATCGCCTACGAGGGCGAGGTAGTCGGCGATGAGCTCTGGATCGACGCCGAACTTCGCTCGTACGCCGCTCGCGTCTCGAACGACGTTGGTTCTTCTGTCCACTTGCACGACGCGATCCCCGCGTACACACTGAGAGAGATCTTTGTCGGGCGTCCAGATGCAAATCTGTTCGACACGTGCATCCTTCGATGCGATTTCGGCAGCCGAAGCAAGAGCGTCGTCCGCCTCAAGGTCGATCATTGGCCACACCGCTACGCCCATTGCACGCAGCGAATCTTCAAGGGGCCTGAACTGTGCAAGGAGCGCACGCTCGACCCCGTCTCCCGTTTTATAATCGCTCCAAAGCGCGTTCCGAAATGATTCGATGACATGGTCGGTAGCGACGCCAATATGCGTCGCTCCATCCGCGATCATGCGCAGTACGGTATTGAGCACCCCGACAACGGCGCCGAACCGACGCCCCTCACGACCGCCGCGGCGCTGCAGTCCGTAAAAGTGCCGAAAGAGCTCATAGGTTCCGTCAATAAGATGAACGACCACGCCCTAAGAATTCCACATCGACGTATCGCGACACTTGTCCCGTAGTGGTCAAGTGCCGGACAGGTTCGACGATATCAATATTCATTTGCTAAAACACTCCAGGAATGAGCCGCCAGCGTGTTTGCATCTGGTACTCTGCGTAGCCGCTAAGGTTCTTTGAGAGAAGCGCTTCTTCGTCGAGCAGCCTCCATACGACAAGCGCGACGATCGGCACGATGAAAATCAATCCCCAATACGATTCGAGCGCTAGCGGGGTGCCGACCGCCACGGTCATCAACGCAACGTAAAGCGGATGGCGCACGATGCCGTACGGTCCGGTCGAGATGACACGCTGATCGTCGGCGATCTCGACCGTTGCAGCGGCAAACCGATTCTCGCGATAAACCAGAAAGTAGAGATACATACCCGCAATGACAAGGAGATTCCCGACAAACACGAGCAGCGAAACATTTCCCGTCCAGCCAAAGCGATGGTCTAGAGCAGAAAGCACGACGCTCGAGAAAAGGCAGAGATACATCGCCGTAACAATGAATTTCTGGGCTCCGCGCGCTTCTTGCATTGGACCACGTAGACGACGCCCTAACAATTCCCGATCGTTCTTAGCAAGATACAGGAACGTCAGGCCTGAGCAAACGCCGGAAATGCCGAGGAACAGCCATCCCTGCCAATACGCAAACGTTCCCGCCGGCAGAAAGATCGACGTTAGTGCAAAGACGTTGAGCACGACGCAGTTTATCGCAATTTTTGCGATCATCACGACTCCTTTTGGCGTCAGTACCATCGATGAGTAAAAAGGTTGCACTGAATGCCTGCACCCCGAAAAAAGAGCCCGACGAATTTCGCCGGGCTCTTGGTTTGATGCGCTTCCCTCGACTACGGCGCTGCGCGCCTACGCTCGGGATGACAAGCTAAAACGTTAGAACGGCGTTGTCTCACGTTTTAGGTTAATTTCACCCTAACTCGGCGAAAACTGCTGCATTTCACCTTAACTGCAAACTACGGCGCGAGCGACTCCTGCGCCTCAAGGCGCCAAGCCTCGAAGGCGCTCTCGAGCTGAATGCGCTTTCTGAACGGAGCACTGTACTTGCGGACATCGAATGGACGCTTGTTGAGGCCATCGAAAACGAGGTATTCAAAATCGGCCCATCGCGGATTACTCGGATGGCGTTTGCGCCATGCGTACGCGAGCGGACCGAGCTTCTTCCATACGTCCGGGGACGTCATGATAATTGGAGCGAACAAATCACGATCTGCGATCCCGTGATTTATCAGCCTCGCTACCGTTTGATAAAACCCACCGTACATCAGCACTCGGTGATCTATGCCTTCGCGCAGCGTCTTCTCCAGCAACGCGGCGTCGTGAAAGTCGCAGGTTTCGACATACTCACGGGCGGCCACCATCTCCGGGGAGTTCAGGCGCCCCATCAAATCTACGTATGTTCCGATTTGGTACGTCAGGCGCAAATGTTTGAGTTGCACAATCGCAGCGACGGCTCCGACCAGCACGACGAGAGCACCGGCAATAGCGGCAAGCGCACTGATTTCATCCCATCCCATGGGGTGGACTATTTATCGAAGTGCATCCTTCCGCCTATGGCTAGAGGGGTTTTGTGAAGCACATTCGTTAAGAATCCTAACAGATGGCGCGCTCGCGCGAATGTGGCCAGTAGCGCTGTATGACCCAGCCGTCGCCGCCCCACATGATAGTCAACGTCCCGATGAGCAACCTGTTGGCTCCATCCAAGGAGACACCACTGCCCGTCGTACATCCCGACCAATCCCCACGCCGACGCTGGTGCTCCACGAGCTGCGTAACGCTATCGTGCGAGAGCATTGGCACCGAAAATAGGCTAAACAACGAGGCAAGGAGCGCGAAAGCATGGCTCCTCATAACATCTATTCGTTCCGCATCGAATTGTACGTGCCTCGCGCACTCCCTGTGACGAAGGAACAGCTTAGAAAAAACTCAGAACGTCGACGATCTGCGATTCGGTGAAGCGGATTTTCGTCAACCGCGACCGAGGTCGTCTACGAAGGACTTGACATCGTCTTCTGTGCTCCGGTAGTTGGTGATGCACGCGCGGAGAACCGGAGTCCCGTCCGGTAACGCAGCCGCCGATATCCAGGCACGCCCTCCGCGTTGCACTTCCGAGGCGATTTGCGCGGGTGTCTCATCCCGCGATCGTGGTACGAAGCAAACGACTGGGAGTTTCGTGTCATTTACGATTCTCCAGCCCGATCGAATCAACGCACGTCGAAGAGCATCACCGAGAGCTGTCTGTTGCCGAAGCACGTTAGCATAGCCCTCCCAACCCGCAACGGCCAAAGACAGCAGTAACTTCAGCCCGATGAAACGTCGCGACCATTGGAAAGAGTGTGTGAACGGGTCCGCGTGGTTATCGTCGGCACTCGCCGGCATATAGTCCGCCGAGACAGTAAAGGCTCGACCAAGAACGTCACGATGTCTCGTCAGAAATAGACCCGCTCCCATCGGCACGGAAAGCATCTTGTGGGGATCAAACGTTATCGAGTCCGTCTCCTCGATACCGTCGAGAACCTCGGCGAGCTCGGGGACAAAGGCGGCGAATCCGCCCCACGCAGCGTCGACGTGCGTCCACAGACCGTGCGCTTTGGCGATCGTACCGATGTCACGAATTCGTTCGACGATCCCGGTCGCTGTGGCGCCGGCAGTGACCGCAACCATCAACGGCTCGAGTCCCGCGCTCCGATCCTCGGTAAGCATCCTCGCGAAAGCCCGAGGGTCCATTCCAAGCGTCTCGTCGCATGGAACAACGTGCAGTGCTTCTGTTCCGAGCCCGAGCACACGAACAGCTTTGACGAGTGAATGGTGGGCAGCCGCGCTCGCGTATACGATAGGCTGCTTCGGTAGAGAACGCAGGCCACCACGAGAGAATGTCGGGAAATGCGATAGCAGAGCGCAGAGGATCGCGGTCAGATTCGCTTCAGCACCCCCCGACGTGAACGCGCCGCTAGTAAATGCACCTCCGAAACGAGATCCTAGGCTACGGATGAGGTGCTGCTCGGTCCGAACCGCAAACGGGGCATGCGTCCACGCGGCAAGTTGCGTGTTGAAGGCGGCAGCCAGGGCGTCCCCAGCGATCCCCATCACCGAAGGCGCAGGATTGAACAGTCCAAAATAGCGCGCGTGAGCGGTGTGCGTCTGCATGCTCGTCATCGTCTCTGCAACATGGCGAATGGCTTCGTCGGGTCGCATTGGATGGTTAAAGTCAAAGCGAGATACCGCGCCGTTCAGATCGAATGCGCTTGGTATCGATTCGACTGGAAGCGAATCAACGGTATTAAGGTAGTGTTCAATCAGACGACACGTCTGGCCCAAGACCGCCGAACGCTCTCGTGAATTAAGGAAGAGCGGGTGAAAGGGCGCTTCTGGGTCGGGAGCCGATGTTGCCATGCGAAAAGCATACAAGTCGAAAGGCCTCTGAAATAGCGATACTCATATGGTAGAATGGCAGAAATGCTTTAGATACGTAGGAGTTACTTGAACAACACCTTCGAGTTGGATGATACGGACTGGGCGCTGCTGCGAATGCTTCAAGCGCATGCCCGTACCACGATTGCCGACGCCGGAAGATCCGTTGGGCTCACGGCACCCGCCACCGCCGAAAGGATACGGCGCATGGAAGAATACGGTGCCATTCGCGGTTATCACGCCGCAATTGATTTGGAGAAGATTGGGCGTCCGATTTCCGCGTTTATTCGAGTGCGCTTCTCCGGCGGCAAGTATGACGCATTTGAGCGTCTTGTGGAAAAAACAACGGAGATTTTGGAGTGCCACCACATCACCGGCGAGGATTGTTTCATCGTCAAAGCTGCGGTTGCAACGATGGCGGACCTTGAGCGTCTTGCATCGTCGCTAGCGCGCTTCGGGCCGACAGCAACTTCCGTGGTCTATTCGACGGTCTTCGATCGACGAGTACTCGATCGTTCAATCGCACCCTGACTGCCCCGAACCGTAAAAACGGCAACAACCGAATGATGTGAAAAACGCCCCGTTAAACGGGGCGTTTTTGCCTTGTTTATTGCCTTCTAAAACGCTAGAACGGCGCTGTCTCACGTTTTTAGCTGCATTTCACATTAACTGGGTATTTTGACCTACATTTCACCCTAACCCTACTGCCGTGGCTCCGTGTAGCGGATGCCTGTCGGCGGTATGAAAAGACCCGGATCGTTCGGGAGGCCGGTCACGTAGACGTCATAACGGAGGACTTCCGTCAACTTGCCGTCGCGATAATGGCGTGCCAAAACTGGCGTGTTGCTTCCTGGCTGCTCCAATATTTCAAGGGCATCTGCTCCGTCCTCAATCCGGTAGATGTCGAGTCGGGTATTCCCGATCTCGTCGCTACGAATGGGAGTCGGAGCGTTCGCTGCAAAAAAATCTGCCTCGCAACCGAACTCCAAGCCTAAGAGTTTCGCCGAAAGCCCTTTTACTGGGAAAACAGGGGCCCTAGCGATGAATGTCGGGCCCGGGTCCACGATGTGCTTGCCAGTTTTGTCGTAAAGATTAGCCATCCAGATATTCGGCTCAGCGACGACGACGACCGCATGTATACCATTAGCGGAATCGAGAGCTTCTTCAATGCGAACCTTGTCGTTGCCAACCCGATACAAGCTCTTGGATTGCGCCCCAAAAGACGACGAAGAGATGCCGGGGGTGACATCGGTCGCAACAATATGAACAAGCTTCTCAGGAGCGCACGTTGCGGCGTATGCCGGGCTGGCGCAACAGAGGAGGGCAGCACACAGAGGGGCCGAGGGGAGATTTCGTGCAAGCAGCATCTTCATCGAAACGAAATCTCTCGCCGCCAATTCGATCTTCCTGCTCTCGTAGTTCGAAAGCCCTACGTATATTAAATCAAGAGCCCGGCGGATTTCGCCGGGCTCTTTGTTTGATGCGCTTCCCTCGACTACGGCGCTGCGCGCCTACGCTCGGGATGACAAGTTAGAACGGTCAGAACGCTAGTACGTTAGAACGGGATTTCGTCGTCCAACTCGTCGCCGAAAGCATCGCCTGCGGATGCGCCGTTGGCCGCGCCGGTTCCACCGCTGCGTGCAGCCGCGTAACCGCCGCCGCCGCCGCCGAAGTCGCTACCGCCGTCAGCACCGCCCGGACGTGAGCCGAGCATCTGCATGTTGTCGATTACCACTTCGGTCGCCTTACGTTTGTTGCCGTCTTTATCATCGTACGAACGAATCACAAGCCGGCCCTCGATCAACGTATTCGAGCCCTTCTTTAAATAGGTGTTGCAGGTTTCACCGAGGCGGTCCCACGCGACAATGTCGACGAACGTGGTCTCCTCTTTATTGCGCGGGTTGTTGACCGCAAGCGTGAACTTCGTCACGGCCTTGCCCGATTGGGTGTAGCGGATCTCGGGATCGCGCGTGAGATTGCCCACCAAAATCACTCGATTATATGAACCTGCCATAGTCGTACTCTCTTTCGCTTTGTCGCGCTGCTAGATACTCGAAAAATAGAACGGGCCCGTGCCAGGTGCCTGGCACGGGCCCGCCTGCCGAATGCAAAAGAGTTTTAGACGGGGTCCGGTGCGACCTGGGCCCGATCCTCTGGGCGCATCGGTGGCGTCAGCGGAACTTGCATCGGCGGCGTCAGCGGCACGGGGCCGGATTGGATCGGCGCGGGCGGAGGATTGGCCGCTGCATAGGCCATGGCCGCGAGGGCCTTCTTATCGAGGGCGATCACCAGCGCACGGATCACGTCTTCGTCGAGCTTGAGCAGGCGCTCGAGTTCCCGCGACGCTGCGCCGCTGCTGCGGAACTGCATCGCCACGTAGTTGCCTTCACGCAACTCAGCGATTTCGTAGGCCAGGCGCTTACGGCCGAGCTTCTCGATATTGACCACCTCGCCGCCTTGGTTCTTGATGATCTCGCCGATCGCCGCCGCGCGCGTATCGACCTCAGCCTCTTCGAAATTGGGCCGCAGGATGTAGGTTACTTCGTAGTCGTTCATGGCTCGTTCCATCTGTGGACGCCCGAGGGCGGCCCCGGTCGGGGCAGGTGGTGGGGAGATCAAAAGTCTCCCAAAACCATGGAATCTTACACTAGCCTACCGTTTCACGCAATGTGGTCAGTCGGCGGCAGTGCTAAGATGGGTGGCGATGTCCATCGCCCGCTTTGCCGTGAACCGCCGGGTGGCCGTTTCCATGATCGCCCTAGCGATCGTGGTGCTGGGCATTTTCGCCCTCCCGCGGCTACCGGTTGCCCTGCTCCCCAACTTTACCCCGCCGGTCGTTACCGTCTCGGTAACCTACCCCAACGTTGGGCCCGAGCAGATGGAGGCGTTGGTCACGCGCCCGATCGAGAATGCGGTCAGCCGGGTCAACGGCATCGAGCTGATCAACTCCGACTCCCAACTCGGGCAGAGCACGGTCACCGCGCAGTTTTATTACGGGACGAACCTCGACACCGCAGCGGTCGACGTGCAGCAGCAGGTCGACCAGATCCGCAGCCAACTCCCCAATGACCCCAATCTCCAGCAACCGCAGATCGCGAAATGGGATTCAAATTCGCTGCCGGTCGTGCGCTTCTACGTAACCGATCCCAACATTCCGCTGCGTGATCTCGGCGATCTCTTCACCAACCAACTCTCCGATGAGTTCGCCTCGGTTGACGGCGTCGCCAACGTCGTCGTCGGGCAAGATCAAACGCGCGCCTTCATGATCGAACCCGATGCACACAAGCTCGCGGCTAACGGCATGACGCTCAATCAAATCATCGGGCGCGTACAGCAAGAAAACCTCAACCTCCCGGCGGGCATCGTACAGGTCGGTCCCAAGGAATATCAGGTCCGCGCCAATGCGCTTCTTGCAAATGCGCAGCAAATCTCGAACTTGGTCCTCGCCGTCAAGAACGGCAGCGTCATTCGGATCGGCACCGTTGCGAAGGTCACCGACTCGATCGAGGAGCAGCGCACGTTCGAGCGGCTCAATGGCAAACCGGCAATCGGGGTCGTCATCGACGCGCAGCCCAACGCCAACATCGTCGCGACCGCGATCGGCACCTATCACAAGATCGACCAAATCCAAAAGCGCTACGCTGGAATGAAGATCGGCGTCGTCTTCGATCAAAAGAGCTTTATTCTTGAAGCGATCAGCGCGCTCGAGCATACCGCCGTCTACGGTGCGATTCTCGCCGTCATCATCATCTTGCTCTTCCTACACTCGTGGCGCACGACGCTCATCGTCGCGATCTCGCTGCCGATTTCGGTTCTTGGTGCGTTGTTTGTCGCATACATATGTGGCTATTCGCTCAACATCATGACGCTGGGTGGTCTTGCGCTTGCGGTCGGACTGATCGTCGACGACGCGATCGTCGTGATCGAGAACATCTATCGTCACATGGCGCTCGGCCAATCGCCGCGCAACGCCGCCGAGAGCGCGACCACCGAGATCTTCACCGCGGTGCTCGCCTCGTCGGTCACGGTTTTCACGGTCTTCATCCCCTTGGTGCTCATTCCGGGCTTGCAAGGCCTGATCTTCACGCCGTTTGCGGTGATGGTGATGGCCGCCGTCGCGCTCTCGTTCGTCGTCGCAGTTACCACCGTGCCGATGCTCTCGTCAATCCTCATTCGCAACAAGTATGCATCGGCTAACGGACATGCCAATGGCAACGGCGCGCACGGCGGCGGCGCCTACACGCGCTTTGCGCGTGGCTTCGATCGCGTCTACGAACGGTTCGAGCGCTGGTACCGCAAGGTGCTCGATCGGGCGGTGAGTCAGCCCGGGCTCGTCGTCGCGATTGCCGTTGGGCTTTTGATCGTTACGATCGCGGCGGCAAAAATGGGCGCTGTCGCGACCGAAATCTTCCCGGCATCGAATTCGGTCTTCGTGCGTTTCAATCTCCACACGCCGACGGGCACTGCGGTCAGCGTTACCAACGCGACGTTCAATCAGATCGAGCAGGCGATGCTCAAAGATCCGCGCGTGCTTTACGTCGGCTCGTCGGTCGGCCAAGAAGGCTATGTCGGCAACGGGACGCAGGTTACGAATCAAGGCAATCTTTCGGTCGAACTCAAGCCGCAATTCAGTGGCGGCGACGCCGCAGCCTACGTCCGGGATTGGACGAAGCGACTGGCCCTGATTCCCGGATTGCAAAGTTATGGGCGCACGGTCGACATCGTGCAAAACGTTATCTCACGCGGCCAAGATGCGCTCGACGTGCAGATTTTCGGTCCCGACATCACGACGCTCTACAACCTCGCCCAGTACACCGTCGTGCCCGATCTTTCGCGCATTCCCGGCATTCAGACACCGCAAAGCGCGATCTCCGCCTCACAACCCGAACTCGACATCAACGTCGACCGCGCAAAGGCGGCGCAGCTCGGGATTTCGACACAAGCAGTCTCAAATACGATCGACACGGCGACCTCGGGCACCATCGCTTCCTACATGCAGATCAACGGCACGCAGTATCCAATCATCGTGCAGCTCCCTCCCGATCAGCGCCGCTCGCTGCAAACGCGTCCTCAACCTCGCCATTCCGATCTCGAGCCTGCCCGGTGCGACCAGCGGCAGCGTGGCCAACGGAGCAGCCAGCGGCGCGCTCGGCGGATCGATCGTCCAGAGCTCGGCCGATCTCGGTGCAAGCAATACCCTGCCGGTGATGGCGCTGAGCGAGCTTGCCAACGTCAGTTTCGGCGCCGGCCCATCGGAAATCACGCGGCAGAACAAACTGCGCGAGATCGACGTCACCGCGGGCCTGGACACCGCGCCGCTCGGCCAAGCAGTGGAGGCCTCCACGAAGATCATGAACGGCATTGCACTCCCGCCGGGCTACTATTGGCAATTTGGACAGACCGTCACGCAGCAGAGCGACACGTTCGGAAGCCTCGGCCTCATCGTACTCCTGGCGATCATCCTCATCTATATGCTGCTCGCCGCGCAGTTCGAATCGCTGCTCCATCCGCTGGTAATCATGGTGGCCGTGCCGCTCGCCTCCACCGGCGTCGTGCTCTCGCTCTGGCTCACGCATCGTGCCTTTGGACTCACTGCCTTCATCGGCGTGCTCATGTTAGTGGGCATCGTGGTCAAGAACGCGATCCTCGTGGTCGAGTTCACCAACCAGCTCCGCGAGCGCGGCTACGCCGTCAAGGAAGCCGTGCTCCACGCGGCGCCTCTGCGGCTTCGACCGATCTTGATGACGACGCTGGCCTCGGTGGGAGGCATGCTGCCGATCGCGCTTGGGATCGAGTCGGGCAGTCAGACCCAGGCGCCCCTCGGGACCGTGGTCATCGGCGGCTTGCTCTTCTCGACGACCCTCTCGCTCATCGTCGTGCCAACGCTCTACCTCTGGGTGGCCCAGCACGTCGAGCCGCGCTTCGGCGGCTTCCACCGCGGCGAGGGTGCCCGGGCCACAATGACTACGCCGCCGCCCATGCCAAGCGAGGTCTAGCCTCCTAACCCCAAGAAACCGTATGTCTCAACGCTTTCTTGCCAATGGGGTCTCCGATGCTCCGTCATCGCCTGTTCCTGTTTCTTGCTGTCGCTTCAGCCGGGCTCATCGCGGCGTGTGGAGGCGGCGGCGGAAGCGGCTCGAGCCCACTCCCGCCCGGCGGCGGCACGACCGCCTCGAAGAGCACCGGCGCGACGGTCCGCGTCCTGATCCCCAAGAGCAGCGCGTCATCGAGCACCCGCAAACCGGCATTCATTTCGCCGAGCACCGCCACGATCACGATCTCCGTCTACACGGTCAACGGCGCGACGCCGAGCCCGACCACAGCTCCAATTTCAATTGCGATCGCAACCAGTCCGGATTGCACCACGGTGTCAGGCGGCACCAGTTGCACCGTCACCGTTACCGTCCCGGTGGCGACGGCAGTCGTACTGCAAATCTCCAGCTACGATGCAACCGGCAATCTACTCGGACAAGGTCTCGTCGGGCCGATCAACACGACGCTCGCAACGATTCCGCCGCAGTCCGTTTCGGTCGGCGGCGTCCCGGCGACGATTGTGCTCACTCCGAGCGGCCTGGCTGCCGGCAACGATGGCGCGCCGCATTCAATACCATTTTCGGTTTCGGCGCTCGACGCGGCTGGAAACACGATCATTCCGCCGGGCTCGTACCCCGATCCGATTGCGCTCACGATTTCCGGCGACACCAACGGCGCACTTTCGCTTTCCACGACGACCGTCGCCTCGCCCGGGCCGTCAAACGGCGCGTCGACCGTCACGCTAGACTACAATTCGGCTGTTGCAATCGCGCAAGCCACGATCACTGCTACGTCGGGTACGATCAGCGCGTCGGTTCCCTTTGCACCGATCGACTTCTCGCCCACCTCGCTGCCGTCGCTCTTGGTCGGCGGTTCAATGCAAACGGTGACGGTAAGCGAAGCCGGCTACGGCGGCGCATTCAACGTTCCCGGTTCGGGTTCGGTTGCAACCGTCACGTGCGTTCCGTCGAACTGCACGCCTTCTACTCTTGGCGGTAGCGTCACGATTGATGTTGCGCCTGGAAGCAGCGCAGGCACTGAAAGTGTTAGCGTCATCGACGCGAACGGCGGCTTTGCGAACATCCCGGTTACCGTCACCCAGTCGGGTGGCGGCGGTGAACTCGTGGCGCCGCCCTATTCGATCTATGAATATGCAACGCAAAGCGGCGGAAAGAATTACGGCATTGCCGTGGGTCCCGACGGACAGACGCTTTGGTTCCTCGATCAAGTCAATGCGGGACTCGATTCGGTTACCAACCCCGCCGGCTGCACCACGTCATGCGGAACGATCGGCGTACAGAGCCCGTTTGTCATTGCCTCGGGACCGCCGGCCCCGGTAGGGCTGCAAGCAATCACCGCTGCCTCCGACGGTAATCTGTACGTGACTGACGTTGGTAACGTGGGCAACGGCAACACCGATTTCGGCACCGCCTACCAAGTATCGTGTAGCGCAGCAGTATGCAACCAAGCGACGATGATCAACGACTTCCCCGAGCCCACCCCCGCGCCGGGCGACGTGCTCGCGGCACCCGACGGCAATATTTATTTCTCGTCGCAATATGACAACCCGTATGGCGGCTCGATCTTCGACTCGACGATAGTGTCGTGCTGCTCGTTCAACTCACTCTACGTCGCGACGAGCGGGCCGAGTTCGGTCAACGGGATGACCGTCGATTCAAGCGGCCAGACGCTCTGGTTCACGGACTCGGCTTCGGGAAACGTCGGCTTCTTCCCGATCCCTTGTGGAGGCGGTTGCAGCATCACCGAGCTCCCTTCAGGCGCCCCGACGTGCCAAGAATGCGGTGCACGGCATCGTCCATTAGCCGTACACCGCGCCGCTGCACCTTCACCGCGAAGGCACCGAAGCCAATGCTGTGGCAATCCGTTCGCCGCGCTGAACGGCATCGTGGCGGCCCCCGACGGCAATCTCTACGTTGCCGAGGCGGGTGCAAACGTGATCGATCAACTCAATCCTACAACGTGGGAACAGTGCATCGGCGAGAGCTGCGTCTACACACCGATTGCGCTTCCAAACGCAAATGCTTTGCCGCAAAATCTAACCATCGGTCGAGATGGAAACGTCTGGTTTACCGACACGACTGGATACGTCGGGTTCATTTCGCTGAGTACGTGTGCGAGCGGAACGTGTAAAGCATTTGAATATCATGTGGGCGGGTCGCCCTGGGGAATTACGAGCGGTCCAGACGGAAATATTTGGTTCACGGATAGTTCCACCAACGCGATCGGAAAGGTGGTGCTGTAATGATCGGCCGTACGTCAACAGTAATTGTCATGCTTGCGCTGCTGACCGCCTGCGGCGGCGGCGGCGGCAAAGGGAGTTCACTGCCTCCGACCGGCTCGGCTCCGCAAGCAAAGAAGATCGGAACCGCTACGTTCACGCTGAAAATCCCGAGCTCGTCGACGATGACCAAACTGCGCCGCCGCTACTATCAGTCGCAAGCGACGCAAGGCGTCGCAATCGATTGGACGTCGTCCAATCCGAATGCGCCTGATTACGCCGCGCCCATTACCGCGACGTGCCCAGCACCAACCGCGTATCCGCCGGGGGTCACAAATTGCGGACCCGATCCGGTCGACGGCGGAACCGACTACACGTTCCAACTGCAAATACCGGCCGGCACGTATCCGAACTTCACGGTCACAACATTCGACGTACCCCCCGCGAGCGGCGGCACATTCCCCACTCCCCCGGCAGCTAATATGCTTGCTCAGGGTCAGCTTGCGGCGTCGGTTGTCATCACCGGCGGCTCGAGTAACACGATTACGAATCTCACGTTCTACGGCATCCCTGCCGCGGTGAGCTTCGTTCCCGGCCCGGCGCAGTCGCACGTCGTGACATATGGTGGCAACCTCGCCGTGATCGGCAACGCCCCGCAGACGTTCTTCGCGCAAGCAGTTGACGCCGATGGCTTCGTCATCGACAGCACCGACGGCACCGCACCGTCCGTTACGGTTGCCGAAGCGGAGAGCGATTCGCCGCAAGAGTTCACCGTCGCGACGACGGCGACGCCATACGAATATACACTCACGGCGAAGAACGCAATTGCGAACGCAACGATCGATTTGACTGCGGTGCCCGGTGGCACCGGCCTCCTATCGGTGGTGGACGCTGTCGTGGTAACGCCGATTCAAGAACTGTGGACCACGCAGGAGGCCGGCAGCAATCCGAACGGGATCTACGGCTACGCGCTGTACGGTTCGTCTCCCGCGGTGATCGATGGCTACGCCGACCCGATCGGCAACCCGTTGTGCGGAAATGGCGGTGGGAGCTGCAATTTCCAACTCGGCGCGACCGACCTAATAAGCGGAACGATCTATGCTGCGGGACTACTTCCTAGCCTACCGGCGGTCTTTGCGTTTACGCAAGGCGCCGCGTCGACGGGGCTCGTCGCACCCTCCACCGCATCGTACAGCGGCGTATCCAGTGAGACGTACGACTCGATGGCGATCGACGCGCAACATCACGGTTTCCTGATCGACAATAACTCGGGCGTTGTTTCACTCGAAGCCTACTCGACAGCATCGGGTGGCTGGACGCCGATAACGTCATCAAACAGCAGTAGTCTCACGGGAGCGAAAGTCATCGCCGTTGCGCCGACCGCGGTGAACGTGCCGGCAGCACTTGTCGGCTCACTGTGGGTAGGTCTTTCGGGCGGCGGTTTGGTGGTGTACCCACCATTTAGCGGAACACTCACCAGTACGCCCGCGACGCTCACTGGCTATACGGGCAGCGATTCGACGCAAGCCGTCGGCTTCGATTCTTCCGGCGATCTCTGGACGAGTGATGGAAACTCCGTGTACATCTACATGATCTCGGGGACGCCTGCTTCGCCGTCGGTAACCGAACTTGGCAGCGTGTCACTTGCGTCCGAGGGTACCGGTGGAACGAGCTTTGGCGCTGCCTCGGGTCAAGCCATGTGGTTCGGTGAGGGCGAGGGCCTGGAAACAGGCTACGACCAATATGTCGCGACCTGCGGCGGCGGCTCGTGCTCGATCGCTGTCAATTCCCAATTGATACGGACAAATGCTGCGTCGTTCGCCGCGTTTGTCACACCGTAGCCGACCCTAGCGCACGAAAAAGACGATCGTCATGATCGCGCCGATCGCGATCACGAACCATCGGCCGTACGATTCCGGTACCCGACGAAATAGGTGCGCGCCGACGTACCCGCCGATGAGCGCGACGACGGCCATCGGGATCGCATAGCGCCAGTCGATCACGCGCGCGATCATAAACGGAATGACGGAGACACCGTTGATCGCGAACGACAGCACGTTTTTCATCCCGTTGGTGGCATTGAAGTTCGGCAGTCCCGAAAAGGCGAGCAACGCGAGCATCAAGATCCCGATACCCGCGGTGAAATAGCCGCCGTACACCGCGACGGCGAACTGCGCCACGTATTGCCACCATTGATGCGTGGGATGTGCCTGGTGCGGTTTGGTAATGTACGGACTCGCAGCGAACGTCACGGTTGCAAAGAGCAAGAGCCACGGAATGAGACGGTTAAATGCAGCCGGCGGCGTGAGCAGCAGCAGCGAGGCGCCGAGCAGCGCTCCGACGACGCTGATCCCGGACATCGCGTAGAGCATGCGTTTGTGCGGCTGCACGTCGCCCCAATACGCGCGCGCACCCCCGAACATTCCGACCCACATGGCGGTGTTATTCGTAGCATTGGCGGGAATCGACGGAACGCCGGCCAGGATCAGCGCGGGAAAGCTTAGGAAGCTTCCGCCGCCCGCGATGCTGTTCATCGCACCCGCAAAAAAAGCTGCCGCGATCGGCAGCAGTTCTTTCGAACTAAGAACCTGCAGCGCTCTTCTCGCGTTTCGTCACGCGGTACACGCGGCGCACGTTACGCAGTCCCTCGAGTTTGGTCAGGATCTTGTGCAAGTGGTCGAGGTCGCGAATCATCACGGTGAGGCTCGTCACCGCCATGCCGTCCCGGCGCACGCGCGCGGTGACCGAACTCACCGTCGTCTTGAGTTCGGCAAATACGGCCATGATGTCTTGGAGCAGTTGCGCGCGATCTTCGGCTTCGACCTCGACATCAACCGAATGCATCATGTCCGCGCTTGCGACCCATTGCGCTTGCAAAATACGTTCGGGCGTAGCGCTCATGTAGGCGACGTTGGGGCAATCCGCGCGATGCACGCTGACACCGCGGCCAATCGTCACGTAGCCGATGATCGGATCGCCCGGCACCGGTGAACAGCACTTCGAGAGACGCACCAGTACGTCGTCGACGCCGGCGATACGCACACCGCTCGATTTCCGCGCCGCCTTCTTTGTGACGGGCTTACGAATCTGGGTGAGATCGACGACGTTGTCGCCCTTGATCTCGTCACGAATCCGATTGACCACCGACTGCGCCGAAGCATCGCCGAAACCAATCGCCGCGAACAGATCGGTCGGTGTCGGATAGTTCATGCGATGCGCGATGCGCTCGATCAGCTCTCCGCGCGCGAGATCCGGACGGATGCGCTCGCGCGAAAGCTCGGCCTCGACGGCCTCTTGCCCGGCGAGCACGTTCTCCTCGCGTTGCTCTTTGCGGAACCACTGTTTGATCTTGTGCTTCGCGCCGCCGGTCTTGACGATCGAAAGCCAATCGAGGGACGGACGACCGCTGGATTTGTTGACCAGAATCTCGCAGATATCGCCGTTTTGCAAGGAACTATCGAGCGGTACTATACGCCCGTTGACTTTGGCGCCGACGCAGTGGTTCCCGACGTCGGTGTGCACCTGATAGGCAAAGTCGAGCGGTGTTCCGCCGGCCGGAATCGAGAACACGTCGCCGCGCGGCGAGAAGACGAAGGCCTGCGAATCGAAGAGATCGAGTTTGAGATTCTCCATGAACATGCGCGAGTCGCGCATGTCCTTTTGCCATTCGAGCAGCGCGCGCAGCCAAGAGAGCTTGTTCTCGAACTGATCGGCCTTGCTGCCCTCTTTATAGCGCCAGTGCGCGGCGATGCCGTATTCGCTGGTGCGATGCATCTCCCACGTGCGAATCTGAATCTCGAGCGGTTCGCCTTGGGGCCCCACGACCGTCGTGTGCAGCGACTGGTACATGTTGGGTTTGGGCATCGCGATGTAATCTTTAAAGCGCCCCGGCAGCGGCGTCCACATGGCGTGCACAGCGCCCAGCGCCGCGTAGCAGTCTTTGACCGAGTCGACGATGATGCGAATCGCGGTCAAATCGTAGATCGTCTCGAAATCCCGGCCCTTCTTGATCTTGGAATAGATCGAATAGAAGTGCTTCGGGCGCCCTTGAATCTCGGCGTTTACCGCCATCTCGGCAAACTCGCCGCGCAGTCGTGCGATGGCTTCGTGCACGTCGTCCTCGCGTTCGCGTCGCGTCTTTGCGACACGCTCGACGATCTCGCGATAGCCTTCGGGATCGAGAAAACGCAAGCACTCGTCCTCGATCTCCCACTTGATCTTCCAAATACCCAGACGGTGCGCGATCGGTGCGTAGATGTCGAGCGTTTCGCGCGCAATGGATTGACGTTTGGCCGGCGGCAGGCTCGCCAGCGTCCGCATGTTGTGCAGCCGGTCGGCCAGCTTGATGATGATGACGCGAATGTCGCGCGCCATCGCCATAAACATCTTGCGCAGGTTCTCGACCTGCGCGTCTTCTTTGGACTGATACGGAATGCGGGTCAGCTTGGTGACCCCTTCGACCAAGCTCGCGATTTCTTCGCCGAATTCGGCGGTCACCTGTTCGCTGGTGATCGAGGTATCCTCGACCACGTCGTGCAGCAGGGCTGCCGCGATCGTCTGGCGGTCCATCTCGAGCTCCGCCAGGATGCCGGCGACGGCAAGCGGGTGCTCGATGTAGGACTCGCCTGAGGCCCGGCGTTGTCCATCATGGGCCCGATCGGCCACCTCATAGACGCGCCGCAGCCACTCACCGTCGAGGGTGGGGTCGTAGGTCTGGACGGCGCCGATCAGTTCCGCAATCGTCATGGGAGTATCTGCCTATACTCTCATAATCGACCAAGCGTAGCAACGAAAGAGGCCCGTACGGGCTCTGGCGCTACTTGAGGCTCTGGTTAGTCGGATTGAGGAAGCGAGCCCTGAGGGTTGCTAAGGCAAATGAAGGGCGAGCTGACGAAGAGCCGGCTAAATCAGAGCCTCAAGGAAGCTTTTCGCGGAAGTCGATGCTGTCAATCTTCCCGTCGGCGCCGATCGTCAGCTGTTCGTACAGGGGGGCGTTGGTGCACTCCATGCGATAGGTGTAGCCAACCTCACCGGACGCCGCGCCGGCGATCGGCAAATACCCCATCCACTGCGTGTGGAGCAGCGCGCCATAGCTACTCAGCGCCTTCGACGTGCTCGAAATGGACTCGTCGGTCACCTTCGACTGCTCCGCCGGCGCATAACGCGCCTTTTCCACGACGCCGGCCTGCCACGCGACGAATTCACGCCGCGCGATCACCGTGATCGCGGGATCCTCGGGCGGCAGTGTCGGGGTTGCGATCGGCGTTGGTTTGGCGCCGGCGCCAAGCGTCAGCACAAGTGCGACGCTAATAACGAATAAACGAAACAACCTCGACCCCGGGAATCGCCTCACGGCCTTTGAGCACATCGAGTTCGATTAGAAACGCGAAGGCATCGATGTGCGCTCCTAAGCGCTCGAGAAGACGACGCGTTGCGGCCGCCGTGCCGCCGGTCGCGAGCAGATCATCGACGACGATCACGTGCTCGCCGTTGCCCAGCGCGTCGGCGTGAATTTCGAGTGAGTTCGTTCCGTATTCCAGAGCGTAGGATTCCGAAAGCTTGCTGTACGGCAGCTTACCGGGCTTTCGCACCGGGATAAATCCCGCGCCGATCGCATACGCGAGTGGAGCTCCCAGCATATATCCGCGCGCCTCGACACCGACCACGTAATCGATCTTCTGATTCTTGAATCGATCGACGAAAAGATCGATCGCTTCCTTGAAACCATCTTTGTCTTTGAGAAGCGGCGTGATGTCGCGAAAAAGGATTCCAGGAAGCGGAAAGTCGGGAATCGCTCGAATCAAATCTTGTGTCTTCACGACGGACGGGCATTCACCAGTGAAATACCAAGACCTCCGGCGCCTCGCCGTCGCATTTGCATGCGCGCTTGCGCTTCACGAGATCGCGGCCTCGCTGATTCCCGCGCCCAAACCCATCGAGACGCAGAGCGAGCCGATTGTCGCCCGCGTCACCCTCGCACGCATCGTCCGAACGCCCACACCCCGACCGGTACCGACCCCGACGCCGGCCCCGGCCCACATCCTGGCATCGTCTACGTCTCCACCCGCCGTCCACGCGCACATCCAGCCTATCAAAGCGGCCGGCGCACGGCGGCCGACCCCGCCGAAAGTCGTGTACGCAACGCCCGACGTCTCGATCCCGACCGGCGCGCAAGGTGCCGGTGCGCAGAACGGCCAGGCTGCCGGAAGCCTCTCAGCGGTCAACGGTAACGGAAACGGCGCCGGCGATGCCGGTAACGGCAATGGTGCCGCGATCTGCGGTGCAGTCGACTTCGAATCGACCGGGCAAGCCCGGTACGACGCGCAGACCGGCGACTACGAGCGCAACAACATCCTCGCGACGGTTTATTACGCGGACGGGTCGTCGGAGCGAATTCCGCTCGACTGGATCTGGCATTACAAGAGTGAGGACGTCGATCCGTTCGCGTCGAGCGCGCCCATGCTTTTCCAGTTTCCTCCGCTAGAGCAACGCTCGAGCGAGCCACAACCGATCCAATACATCATTGCGCACACGACCGCGGACGGGCGAACCAGACTCAACGACCGCTGCCCGGATATTCCGCCGCCGCCGTCAGCCAGCCCGCAGCCCCATGAGGAGATCTAAAAGCTCGTTCGGCGGAATCGCCCGGCTGAAATGGTAGCCTTGCGCGCGCTCACAGGTAAGCTCGTTGATGAAATCCCATTGCGCCGCCGTCTCGACGCCTTCGGCAATAATCTCCAGATTGAGCGAACGCGCAAGCGCGACGATCGCGCGGACGATCGCGCGATCCTGCGGGTCGTCGCCGGCATCACGGATGAAGGTGCGATCGATTTTTACCGCGCTGATCGGTAGCCGCTTGAGGTAGCCCAGCGCACTGTAGGCGACGCCAAAATCGTCGACCACAATGCGAACGCCAAGCCCGGTGAGCGTGCGCATCGTCATCAACGCAACGTCGTCGATCTTCATATTCTCGGTGATCTCGATCTCGAGCCCGTGCGCCGGTAAGCCCGTCTCGGCGAGGATATCGCGAATCGTGTCGGCCAGATCCACTTCGCCAAAATCGCGGGCAGATAGATTGACCGCCATTCGGAACTGCGGGTGTCCGAGCGATCGAATGCGCGCGGCTTCGCGGCAGGCTTCATGCAATACCCAGCGCGAGATCGGCACGATCAATCCGGTCTCCTCGGCAATTGCGATGAATTCTTCCGGCATGATCTCGCCGTGCTTAGAATGTTGCCAGCGCAGCAGCGCCTCCGCACCGACCAACTCGGCGCTGACCGCGTCGACGATCGGTTGGTAAAGCAGCTTGAATTCCCCGCGGGGAATCGCGTAATGAAGATCTTGCTCCAGGCGCAGCCGATACGAAGCCAGCTCATCACTGCCGACGTCGAAGAATCCGATGCGCGACCGGCCACTGTATTTCGCGCGATACATCGCTGAATCGGCTCGCGAAAGAAGCTCTTCAGCGCTCGCGCCGTCGTCAGGATAGGTGGCTGCACCGATGCTTGCGCTCACAAACAATTGCCGATCGGCGATAATAAATGGTTCGGAAAGCGCAAGCTGGATGTCAGCGGTGATCATCGGTACGCTGATCGTCTGCCCGAGCTCCAGTGTAATGATGAACTCATCGCCACCGCTGCGAAAGACGCTCGCGCTTGGATCGACCGCTCGGCGCAGACGTATCGCGAACTGGCACAGGAGGTCGTCGCCGGCCCGATGACCCAGGGTATCGTTGATCGTTTTGAAGCGATCCAAGTCGACGAACAGCACGCCCAGACGTTTGTCGTGTTGTTCTGCGTGGGTAACCAACTCGCTCATCTGCTCTTCGAGCGCGAAACGGTTGGGTAATTGGGTCAGTGCGTCCAGGCGAGCGAGACGCGCGAGATGATCGGCTGTCTCCTTCATCTCCGTGATGTCGAGCGCGACGCCGATCGCGCCGATAATCTGTCCGTTGGTACCGCGCAGCGGCTCGACGTGATGCTGCATCCAGCGCCCGCTGTGAAAGGATTCGAAACGCTGCGAATCGCCGCTAAAAACCCGGCGAATCTGCTCGACTTGGGTCTCACCGAGTTCCTTTTGCGTGAAGCTCTGCGCCGAAGGCGCGGTTCCGACAAACGACGTGAAGCGCATGTCGAGATCGACGGTCCAAACCAGTGCGGGAACCTGTTCGAGCAAGAGACGCAGGCGCCGTTCCGAATCTCGAAGCGCGATTTCGGCGCGCTTGCGGTCGCTGACGTCGCGAAGGTAGACGAGCACTTCGTGCACCGCCGGCTGGATGCGAACCTCGACCCACATGTTGCTGGCCGGAAAAAACTGCGTGCGCTCGATCGGCATGCCGCTCTCACGTACGCGGCGCATCTCGGGCAAAAGATCCGACGCCAGCGGATCGAGGATTTTGTCAATGCGGCGACCCACTAGGTCGGCTGCCGTTTCGTGCAGCAGTTCTTCGGCCTTTTCGTTGACGTGCGTGAACCGCCAACGGTCGTCAACGATGAAAATCCCGTCTTGGACGCTTTCGAGTACGCTGTAGCGCCGCTCGTCGAAACGACGGCTCGCGTGCTTGCGGACGTAGACCAGGGTGACGACCGCCGCAATGCCGATCGCGAGAATCGCGAGCAGAACGGCGAGCGCCAGGATCACAACACGCCGCGCTCCTCGAGCTTGTCGCGCAGATCGTTGCGCGAACCGACGTTAAACAGGTTGTACAGCGTTTGTACCTCCCGTTTGATCGTGAATTCACTACGGCTGAATCGGCGCGAAAGTTGCCTCGTATCCAACCCCTCACAGATGGAGAGCGCAAGTTGACGCTGCATCGGCGTCAAGCCTTCGATCCACGGGGTCGCCTGGCGCGAAATTCGTTCGGTCATGAATTTGTAGAAGGCGCTCTTGGGGAACGCGCCGGCGTGCGTGCGCGCCCGCTCGATCCACACCGCCGCGCCGGTGATTTCGGCCAAACCTTGGGCCGCTAGCGCCGCGCGGAAATGATGCTCTGTTTCATCGAAGATCTTGTACGCCACTTCGAAGGCGGTAATCGCGCTCTCGCGATTTCCCAACACCTGATTCACGCAGCCCGAAGCGTATTGGGTGAACCCGTTCGCGCGGCGATCGTGCGCAATGGCGAGGGTCGGATCAACGCTATCCTTGCCCATGCGCATATAGTTCGAGACGTACCGTTGGGCTTGTCCCATATCGACCGGTGCGAAGAGCACGGCGAGCGTGACCAGTGCCTGGCGCTCTTCGCCGGTGGTTGCATCCCACACCACACTGCGCCCCTGCGCCTGCGCTTGCATGAGTTCGTCGCGCGCCCAGGGCTCGTTGCGGTTCATACGCGCGACATAGGCGCGGTCGACGTGCGACATGACCCGCCACGCGTCGGTTGGTGCGACCTCTTTGGAATCCCGGAAGAGCCACTGCGCGCGAGCCGAATCGCCGCGCATGAAGGCTTCCCACGCCATCGCGCGCACCGTGAGGAACTGCTCCTCGGCGAGTTCCGCCGGCCAGTCCAGCGTTTCATAGATGTTGCGACCGTCGTCGGCTGCCTCATGATCGCCGAGCTCGGCAGCCACGCGGATCAGGGCGTGCAACGTGCGGCCCAGCAGTTTGTAGTCAGCGGACGCCGGATACTCGCGAGCCATAGCCAGGGCAGCTCGAAAGTCCGTGATCTGCGCGCGATAGTTCGCTTGACCGGCATGCGCCCAGGCACGCCAGGTGAGGGTCAACATCCGCGAACCCGGATCGGGATGCGCGAGCGCGAGCGTAAAATTCGGATCGTTCGGGTCGAAGTCACCTTGGATGCAGCGCAGGCGTGCGCGCTGGAGTGCGATCGTGGCGAGAAGCGAGGGATCGTTCTCAGCGACACTCTCGGCACTGGAAAACATCTCGGCTGCGCCGTCGAAGTTGCGGACACCCGCGTAAGCACGGCCGGATAAAACGTAATATTCGAAGCGCGTGTCGGTGGATTTGAGGACGTCACTCGAGCGAGCCAGGGCTTCGAGCGCGTCGACGGGATCGCGATAGATCAGTATTTCGGCGCGCAGTAGATGGGCGCGCTCGTGCTGCGGTGATGGCCAGCCTTCAAACCCTGCGAGGCACGCGGAAGCTGCTTCGTACCGTCCGGTACGAAACAGTTCGCGTGCCTCGTCGAGTTGCTGCTGCTGTGCCATTGTGCGGATCGCTTAGTCGTTCAGCGTTCCGGCTTGGGTTATCTGTCCGACCGTGGCATTGACGGATGGTCCTTGGAAGGACGCGCCCTGCGACGCGTCAGCCCCGGAAGCGACGATGTTCTGCCCGCTTGCCGTGGTGTAGTTGTTGTAGATCACGAGCTGGTAGGTCCCAGCGTTGATCGCGTGCAGGTCGTAGTTGCCGTTCACATCCGTATTGACGGTGTTGGCAACGTGACCGTTCGAGCCGAGCGCGACGACGACCGCGTTGGTCACCGGCTGCCCATTCGCATTCAGAATTTGGCCTTGGATCTCGGCCGCGTTAGCCGTCGCGACGGCGAAGAGTGCCGGCTGGGCCACGATCTGACCAGAGCTGTTCTGGTTGAGCGATTCAAGGGCGTTGAAGTCGGCCATTACGGCCGCCGCCGGATTGCCGCCGAGCATGAACTGTCCGCCGACGGTCATCGTGACCGTCGTCGAGTTTCCGGTCGTGCTTGTATGAGTTCCGGCACCCGAGCTACTTTGCGAAGTTTGGCCGACCTGGAATTGAATCGGCATCGTATTACCGTTCGCGACGATATTGCTCGTTGCGGTGTCGACTACGAACTGAACGTGATCGTAGTTGCCCGAGTAGAGCTGACCGACGCCGATCGACGATGGGTCGCCGCCGTTCGCCATGACGTTCACGACGTAGGGCGTCGAGTACGTGGCGATTGTCGTCACTTGGCCTTGATAGACAACGTTGACGGCGTCGATGCCCAGATTGATCGACGTCACATTGAGGTTGCCGATCACCGGCGACGCGTCGCCGAGCAAAAGACCGAAGACGAGACCAAGCAATCCACCACCAAGGGTGTCGTTGCTATGCTTCGTCGTGGTGGTGTTGGCGACGGATGGTAGCCAGCCCGACGTCTTCGGGGCGGCTCCGGTGCCGGTCGAGCTGGGCGCTCCTACCGACTGCGTTGTCGGTAGAGACGAACCCGCCGAGCCGGAACATCCGGCGAGGTAGGTGATCAGCACGAGTACCGCGCCGATCGAAGTAAAACGTTTCACGAGGAATGGCCTCCTAACAGCAACAAGGGACGCGGCTCTTACAAGAGCCTCGCCACACCCACACCACAATTATGGGGCAACAGGGTGTTTATAGGTTGATCAAGTGGGCGTAAAGCGCATAGTTTGTGTTTGGCGAGCGTCAAGCGGATGTAAAGACCGCTTTACGGACGCGACCGGTAGGACAAGTGGCCCATCGTGAATCGGCGCCTGCGGCGCCGACACAGGCCGGGCAAGCAACGGGCTGCCACCCGTACGTATGGTACGATGGCCCGAGCAAACCGACGGCCGCTGGGTCACCTAGGCGGGAGGCGAATGTGCGTTCGCGCTTTCTTTTTGCAATTTCCGCGGGTATCGCGCTGTCAGCATGTGCCGGCGTTCAGTCGTTCACGCCTTCGCCCGGCAGCCAGTCATCATTCTTACTGACGCCGTCATCGATCGACTTGTCGCCGGGGACGCTCTCGGACTCGTTCAACGGTCAGGGAGACGTTGCAGGAGTGACCTACACGCCCCTGGCGGCCTCCCAGTGCGCGACCGCAAGCGGCAGCCTCGTCGTGAGCGGCACCGGGTATCGGGCAGCTTGACATTTCAGGCGCTCCCTTAATATTCACGGTCAACGCGGTGGGCACAGCGCCGCCGTCGAGCTGCACGGTCACCGTGTCGGGCTCTGACGGGACCTCCGCCTCCGTCATCGTCAATTACGACAACTCGCCGGTCACCGATCTCCCCGACGTGCGGCAGCGGATCTACGCCTCGCCGATCGCCACGCCGAGCGCGCTGAGCTTTACCTCGCTTGGCTCGGTGCAAGAGGTCGCCGTCTCCGGGTTCAGCGGCACGACGAAGGCGAGCGTCCAGTGCCATTTGGCTTCGAGCGGCGTCCAAGTCTCGCCCACGCAACTCAGCGGCGCGGGCACCTTCACGGTAATTCCTTTCGGCCAAGGCGGAGTGTCGAACACGTGCGGGATCGCCATCACCGACACCAAGGGCGATCAGGGCACGGTCGCCGTCGCGCTCTCTATCGGCGCGCTGGCGAAACTCACGGCCGCGCCGCGCCAGCTCGAGTTCGCGTGCGCCGGTTCGGCCGCCCCGTACAACTGTCAAAGCATGCTCGCCGTAGCGATCGCGGAAAATGGAACGCACACCTACAGCATCGTGACCCGTCCTACGCTGAACGGGTCGTGCGCGAACGTCTTCTACGGACCCCTTACGATGACGGCGGACGGTACGACGTTCGCCCAGAGCGTCAGCGGATCGGCGTTGTCGCTCACCTTCGCCGGTCTACTCGAACACCGCGCCTCCTCCGAATTGCTCGCAAATCGTCATCAGCGACGGCGAGACCCCGGCGCAGCGCGTGAAAATTGGCGTCGTCTCGGCCGTCGCGCCCGCGCCGGCGTCACTCGGCGCCGCGACTCCGCCGCCGTGTACCGGCACCGATCGCCACGTCGCCGACCCGACCGCGCCGCACGGTATGTACGTGTGGAACCCGTACAAAGTCAACGGCGGCGTCTACGAGCAGTATATGGAGCAATACGTAATCGGCAAAGATCCTAATCTGTGCGGCGTGAGCATTCTCGTGGGGTGGTCAGACGTTGAGAAAACCAAGGGCAACTTCGACTGGAGTCAGGTCATCACGTGGGCGCAACCGTACGTGAACGCGGGCCTCACCGTCAACTTGCTTTTCGCCGACGCGTCGGAAGTCGGCTCGAATACCGCGACGCCAAGTTGGGTCACGGATCCGAGCGGCGACAACGTTGCGACGATCAGCTGCAGCGGCCAGCCCCCGTATCCAAACTACCTCGATTCGACCTTCGAAAAGGACTACGAAGCGTTCATCGCGGCGGCAGTAGCCGAGTTTACGCAGCCGCCGCTGGCCGGATCGTCGACCACCTCGATAACCTCGTCGATCGGTTACATGCGATTCGGCATCGGCGCCGGCGTCGAAGCCTACCCTGCGCACCTGAGCGACTATCCGAACGACGCGTGCAGCAAGGCCTGGATCGCCGTCACCCCCGTCAACGAAACGTTCTTCGATGCGTGGGTCACGCACACGCGTCACATCGTCAACTACATGGGCTCGCTCAACGCGAACGGCAAGCAACTGATGATTGCTCTCAACGAGCTCCCTGGGTATCCAAGCACCTTCTACGATTATCCCAACGACGCCGCCGAAGTCGCCGCAAATAATGGCGTCGGGTTCGGCACCGAAAATCTCGGTATCGGTCACGTTGCTGATGCGGGCACGGCTCCGGCGCCATGCAACCCACAAGGGACCGACGGCAGCGTCTATTGGTGCGAAGCCTTCAACCGTCACGTGGGCACGGTCCCATTTGAATTTCAGCCGATCGAGGCCGTGGCCGTGCCGCTGCCGGCGTATAACATCAGTTTTCCCAATCTGCTCCAGTTTGCGCTCGACAACAACACGCAACTGTTCGAAATCTATCCGGAAGATTGGCTGGAAGCCGATTCACCGACGCAGATGTTCCCTGGAAGCGGAGGGAATAGCGCCACGTGGAAATCTGCCTTTAACGCCACCGCACTGATCGTGGGAGCAAAACATTGATTCGGAATAAAATTTTTGCAGCGATGGTCGGTCTTCTTGCGATGGCCGCATGCGGCGGCGGGAGTGTCGCACCCACCACGCCGACGCCGCCCGGTTCAGTCACAGTCTCGCCGCCGAAGGTGCCGATACGCGGCTTGATCGACATGCAAGACATCTCGTGGCACGACACGGACAACGCGACACCCGCGCCGTTCACGACGCAATACATTACGGCGTTCCCGGGAAGCTTCGGCGGGATCGTCATCAATGAGACCTGGGCTGACTTGCAGCCGACGCAGGGCGGAGCGATCGTTACAACCGCAATCGACAACGATCTCAGTGCCGTTGCGCAGTACAACGGCTTATCGAATGTGACGCAATCGTCGCCGGTCAGCGTGAAGTTACGCGTCTATGCCGGCAGCAATGCGCCGCTATGGGCGAAGGATATGGCGGGCGGCCCGATCACGATCTATCGCAACCCCGCCGGCTGTAACGGGGCGACCGATACCTGCCCGCTGACCCTTGGACCGTATTGGACCACGCCCTACATCAATGCCTGGCGTGCGTTTCAAGCGCAAGTCGCCAAGAAGTACGACACGAATCCCTCGATCGTCGCGGTCGCGGTCACATCGTGTGCCGAGCAGACCGACGAACCGTTCGTCGCGTCGACTGGTCCGATCAGCAAAGCGAATCTCCAAGCGGCCGGCCTCAACGACACGCTGCAAGAGTCGTGCCTATCCGGCGCGATGACTGACTATTCGGCGTGGGCGAATACCGACATCGATTTCACCTTCAACTCGTACAACAAGCTCACCGGCGGATTGGACACCGCGTTTTCGCAAAGCGTCATGACGATCTGCCGTCAAATGGCTCCCAACCGCTGCGTGCTCGATAACCACGCCTTGCAGACGCCGATTACGAGCGACCCGCAGATCTACGCCGACATTCAAAGCATGGGCGGGTTGATCAACTTTCAGACGCAAGTCGCCCGAAGGGATGGGCTGCATTTGGCCCGAGACGATCACTCAGGGCTTGATTCTGGGTGCGCGCGCCATCGAAGTTTGGCCTGAAAAGAAGTACCAGGGATTCACCACGCTGACCGTTCCGGAAGTCCAGTCGTTAGAGGCGCTCTTCTTCGCGCCCGTGCCCGTCTCCACGCCGGTGCCAAGTCCGCTGCCCACTCCGTGCAGCGGCTACAACTAGCGCGTGAGCTCTTCGAGTTGCGCGTGCAGATCTTCCCATGTCGCAAGGTGTTCGGCGCTCTGCGCGGCCACAAGCGTGCGTTCCAACTCCAATGCCGCGACGCGTTTACGGTCATCGTAGGTCTCGGTCAGCGTAAACAGTTGATCGATCTCGGACTTGCGGGCGTCCAGCTTGGCGATCTCGCGTTCGATGCTTGCAATCCGCGTTTCGAGTTGCGAGCGGATCTTCAACGGTGTTTGCCGCGTGGTCTTCGAGCGTCCGCTTGATGCCGCTTGTGCTTCGAGCGCCACTTGCTCGCGTTCGGCCTGGGTCGCTTCGAAGGCATCGTACCCGCCCTCAACTGTGCCCCACGCCCCGCTATCGATCCAGAGCACCCGATCGCACAAACGCGAGAGCAAATAACGATCGTGCGACACGATGAGGATAGCGCCTTGGTACTCGCCGAGGACGGATTCGAGCGCTTCGCGGCTCTCGATATCGAGGTCGTTGGTGGGTTCGTCCAGGAGCAGCACGTCCGCAGCCTTGGCCATGAGCGAAGCAAGCATGATCCGCCGCCGCTCGCCGCCGGAAAAAGTCCGCACCGCCTTGTCGGCAGCCTCGCCGCTGATGCGCATGCGCCCCAAGAGATTGCGCGCCTTCTCGTCCGAGATGTCGGCTGCCGCGCGAACCGCCTCTACAGCGCTTGCTGCAGCGTCGAGTTGTTCGTGTGAATTCTGAGCAAAATACGCGATTTGCGACGCGGGATTGAGCCGAGCGGTCCCGCTGTCCGGCGGCGAGTTCGCCACTGATAATTTTCAGCAGTGTCGATTTTCCCGAACCGTTCGGCCCGACGACGGCCAAGCGCTCACCGCGTAAGACGTCCACTTCGAGATCTTCAAAAAGCGGGCGCGACATACCCCTTCGAGAGTCCGCTCAACTCGAGTGCAAAGGCATTAGCAGCTCGTCGCGTTGACTGCAGGTTCACCGCAATGACGGCCGCCGGCGCGACGGGTGCGTCAGCCGCAAGTCGCGCCTCGGCGCGCGCCAGCTGTTTCTCGCGACTACGCACCTGGCTGTAGTCCGATGAGGTATGCGTAGCGCGCAGACCGGCAATCGTCGCGCGACGCTTCTCGCGCTCGGCAACGAACGTTTCGTACGCTCGGCGTTCCTCGGCATGCCGCGAAGCACGCTCCGCGACAAACGCGTCGTACGCGTTGATGGCCGGTGGGTAGATGTGAAGGCGCCCAGCTTCGATCTCCCATATGCGCGTCGCCACCCGATTCAGAAAGTAGCGATCGTGCGAAACAATAAGATAAGCGCGCTTATCGGAGGCGATGTACGATTCGAGCCAACGTACCGTCTCAATATCTAAATGATTGGTCGGTTCGTCGAAGATGCAGTAGTCGGGCTGGTCGATGAGTACGTGCGCGAGCGCTGCCTTTGCGCGCTGGCCCCCCGAAAATTCGCGTAGCGGGCGCGCAAATGCATCTTCGCGGAATCCGAATGAGGTGAGCATGATCCGCAACGTCTTGTTGCGGATGCCGTAGGTGTCGGGCGTAGCACGGGCAAGCGCCGCATCGACGAGTTCTTGAAGCGTCGATTCCGTTTCATCAGCGACGCTTTGCGCGAGATAGGCAAACGTGGCGTCCCGCGCGCGGACGACGGTGCCGCCGAACGGCGCGTCGACGCCGGCAAGCAACCGCAAAAGCGACGACTTTCCCGCGCCGTTCGGTCCGACGAGACCGATCCGCTCGCCACTCTGCAAAACGCCATTAAGGCCCGCGAAGATTTCGCGGGCGCCGTAATGGCAATCGAGATCGGAGAAACGGACGAGTTCCACGGCCGGGTGACGTTCCGGCGGAATTAGGTGTTTTCCCCTATCTCCGAGTCGCTGCATCGACGCAGTAGAGACGCACCACGCCTACCGTTAAGGAGGATCCGCAGTGCAGGTCTCTATTCCCACTACCCAACGCAGCCGCGCGCTCGAGTTCGGCATCTATCGCGACGGCGATAACAATTTGGACATGTCTCAAAGCTTGACCGTCGCGCAAGCGGTGCAGTCGAGCCGCACCGATTCCGCGGTCGAGTATACGGTCGAAGACACGACCGGTTTGCGCGTCGATGGTGACGACGTCGTCGAGGGTCGCAAACGCACCGACAATTTCACCATCACCGACGGGAAGATCGGGGATGAGCAGATCGGCAAAGCGCGCAACATGGCGAGCGAGTCAAATCTCGCGCAGTTCGTCGCGCAGACACTCGACAACGCCGAGAAGTCCGGGGCGAAGCAGGCCTGGATCGACCTCGTCGATCACGGTGGCGGTGACGGCGGTGGACTGGAAACACACACCGGCGCGGTGATGTCGATGCCCGACATGGCCAAAGCGATTGGCGACGGCGTCGCCCTTCACACCAAGGAACACCCCGAGGATGCGAACCGCACGATCGACGGCGTTGTCGCGAACCAATGTCTGATGTCGACCATGGGCTTTGCCGACGCGCTCTCGCGTGTTGGTGTCCGCTGGTTGGCTGCATCGCCTGAGACGATGCTTTCCCCGGGCGTGCCGACCGGCGTTGCCGACGCGATCGCGCGAAACATGAACGATCCCGCCGGCATGGCATGCGGCGTGGTCGACACCGTGATGCGCACGCGCTACGATGACCCGAGCGGTGAATCGTTCGGAACCGCAGCGGCGTTCGATGTGCTCGACTGCTCGCCTGATAAGGTCGCAAACGCCGAAAAAGCCATCAAAGCCTTCAACGACGCAACAGCAGCCGACACGAGCGATCGCAGCGCGATCCGTCGCGACGTCGCCTCGATCCAAGGGATGGTGCGCTTCCCCGACGCAACGCCGGACATGCCGTGGCACGCCGATCGTCCCGCCATCGCCGTCTATACAAGCGTCGCTTCAGACCCGAGCCTGCCCACGCAACTGCGCACCGATGCAAGAGCCGCCGCAGATGCCACGCGCGCACTAGTGATGGCGCACAAGGAGTCCCGAGGTTTCGGCCCGTTCGATGGATCGAGCTACGCGGATGCCGTCGGCCCCACCATCCACGTTCCGCTCGCGCCCAAACAGATCGATCCATGGGCGCCGAAAATCAGCGAGACGAACAACGCCTTTTACGACGGCGTCGATGAGGCGAAGTTCGTCCGCGCTGTTGCCTAACCGGAATCTAGTACGTCATCGGTCCGCAGGTCGACGAGTCGGTCCAGGTTCCGCTGCAATCGTACAGCGTGATATCACTGTCGTAGCCGTAGGCTTGGCCGAGTTCGAGGTACTCGTTGAGCGTGATGTAACCCATCGAATAGAACTCGACGATCGTATTGGTCTCCTTCTTCGAATATGGCGGCGTCGCCGTCGGTGTCGGTGATGCCGTCGGTGTCGCCGTTGGCTTGGCGGTCGGTGATGCTGTCGGTGACGTGGTGGGTGAAGCCGACGGCGATGCCGTCGGTGAAGCTGTAGGCGAGGCGGTTGGTGGCGGCGAGGTTGTCGCCGTGCCGCCCTCGAGCTGCTTGACCATGTCGTAGATCGCGACCATCTGCGGCCCCGACTTCAGCGCGTAGCTCGAATTGTTGTATCCCCACCAGTCCCAGCAGCCGTTGGAATTCGTGCCGCCGGTCGTTTGATAGGGATAGAGCACGATGATGTTGTTGGTATCCGCCCATTGATCGAGACCGGATTCGGTCACGAAATCGGTCCCGATTACCGCCTGATACATTGCGCATCCGGCGAGCGCCACGACCAGCGAGCACTGCGTGCCGCTCGCGCAGTTCTTCGGAACGAAAACCCAACCGTTGGTATCGAGGTCGTTCGAGCCGCCGCCAAATGGATCTTGATTGAAGTTGAGCAGCGACCCGGTTAGCGTGCCGGTGTTCTTTGCGCTAAGGGTTCCGAGGAAGAGCGAGAGCCACGTCTGCTCCGAGTCGTATGCCGTGCTGCCTTGATCGCACAGAATCATGTACGGGCTCTCGGCCGTACCGCATGCTACCGTGCCGTACGGCGATTCCCAGCCGTGCTCCGCGGCGAACGTGTTGTCGTATTTGACGGTCGCGCCGTAGTGCTGGTATTCCGTCTCCAGGTCGTTCATCGTTTTGGGATTGACGATGGTATCGCCCGTCCCGGACCACAAGTAGACGTGCTGACCGCTGATATTGCTTACCGGGTCCATCCCGGACGTATTTTGATTGGAGTTGATGTAGCTTTCCGACGGTGAAAGCTCGCTGCCGTAGAGCCCGGCGCCGCCGCAATCGTCGATCGCGGTCGCTTCGCTGTCTTGCGCGCAGTAATCCGGACCACCGGCGTAGATTGCCGCGCCTTTGAACGTACCGGAATAGGCGAAATGCAGTTGCACGGCCATGAAGCCGCCCGACGAGATGCCGGCCACGTACACGTGAGCCGGATTGATGTTGTAGCTTCCGAGCGTTACGACGCTCGATGTTGCATCCGGTCGCAGCTTGGTCTTCGGCAGAACGCCGGTCGAGCCCGGCGATGATTGGCTACCGCCTCCGCTGCACGCGGCAAACGCGGCGATGGCACAGAGCATCAGAAACGATCGAAATGTCATGAGTACACCCCCTCATGAGATTCTGAGCTTTTCCCAAGGGAGCCGACACACCCGAACGTACGTGTTTTTGTTTGGCCTGCCTAGCACTCAAATCTTGTAATCGAATTTGAACGAGCCGGCCTGGCTCGAATAGCCGCTACCGAGCGACAGACCATAGTCGAGCGTGAGGATCAAGCGTTTCTCGCTCAACTGCAAGCCTCCGTATGCCCGATAGAGCACGCCCGGGAACGAGCTGTTGATCACAAACGGCGCGACGCCGGCGGGAGAGCCCTGGAAGGTCGAGGCGATCGCCCAGTGATCGCTCGTGAACGCGCTGATGCTTGCGTTCAAGTACGGACGAAACATCGTATCGCCCCGGTGGAACGTTCCGCCAATTTCGATGCCGGGCGTCCCGATACCGAGCACCTGGTTCATCGCGGCCATATTCAATCCGACCGCACCCGCATCGGTCTCACTAACCGGTGGGCGATTCACAAAGAGCAGGTCGAGGTTGGCGTACGGCTTGAGGTAGAAATTTCCGGTATTACTGACGTGCGAAATGCCGGCGCGTGCGTCGAGGTTCAACGATCCGCTCGAACTCGACGCGGCAATACCCGGGAGCGGCGCGCGCAGCGTACTGAGCCATGCGTAGCCCACCGAAACGCCTTGCGCGAATGTCGTCGCACCGGACTGCTGTTTCCAGGCGATGCCGGCATTGACGCCGTTGGCTTGCGTCGAGGCGTTGCCATCGATCGCCACCGATGAGTGCGCGTACCCGAGTGCCGTGTCGACGAACCGGCCGCCGCCAAGCGCTCGTTGCTGTCCGCCCTCGATGCCCTGCGAGCTTCCGGTGAACCCGAGCGTGCCCGAGGAGTACGCCTGCTGATCGCTTTGGCCGAGCGCGCGCGACCAGGTGCAGGGCATTTCGGCGCCCTGATAGTGCTCGCCGACCGGACTGTAGCAGCTAAAGAGGCTGTTGGTGAAATCGACTTGCGTCAGCATGAGCGGCGTCGCCGAGGCGAGATAACTGCCGGGGCTCAAATGATCGAGCGCTTGCGCGTAGCTCGTGCCTGGATCGAGTGTGCTCAAATAGGTCATGAGCGGTCCGAGTCCGCCCAAGTTCCCCGAGGCCCACGCGTTCTCGAAGTGCGTTCCGATCGCGTTCTGATTTCCGTTCAACTGGGGGAAGGCGTAATGCACGCCGTCGATTGAGATCGCGACCGCGTTGGAACTCACGTCGAGTCCCCAATTGAAGAAGGGCGACTGTACGACCGAAAGGTTCGAATCGCTCACGCCGCCCGCGGCAGTGAGCACCGTGATCGGCGCGGATGACGGCGCGAGCGAAAGCACGTTCGGAACGATCGTTCCTGAGAGATTCGCGTTGCCGGAAACATTTAGAACATCAGATGCCCCGCCGACGTGTACGTCGACGTCGAACGCGCCGGTCGCCGTCTGCACGTAATTGCCGGTTAATGCGGTCGCTTGCACGGTCCCGACGCCGCCAGGCGCGAGCACGCCGGCGCTGGTCAGCGTGCCGTTCGCCCCCAGCATCACCGTATTTCCGGGCTCGAACAGCGCATTCGCCCCGTTGGCGAATGCGACCGTCCCGCCGCCGTTCGCAAGCACGTTACCGATAATCGTGCCGGTGTTGTCGATCGTCGTAGCGCCCGTGGTATCGGTGACGATCGCGGCGCCCGACGGACCGGCAAAGTTGGCGACCGATCCATTCACGTCGATCGCGATCGGGCCACTGCCGCTGCCGCCTGCGCTCTGCGCAAAGATCGCAACCGAGTTCAGACTGTATGCGAGGACGCTCCCGCTCTGCTCGATCGTGATCGCGCCGCCGCTGCCCGCGCCGCCGTCGGAGCCGATAAAGGCCAAGCCATTGCTGCCGCCGCCGGCGATGCCACCGCCTCCGCCGATCGATTGCGCGAAGATGCCGTACGAGCCGGTTCCCAACACGGCGATTGCACCATTGGTGGTGACGCTGACGTTGCCCCCATCTCCCGCACTTCCGCCGCTGCCGCTTACGCCGATCGAGAACGTCTGACCGGTCGTGTCGCCGCCGATACCGCCGCCACCACCGATCGATTGTGCGACGATCCCCGACGCACCGTTGCCGAACGTCGTGATATTGCCCGCAACGTTGACGCTCACGTTACCGCCGTTGCCGGATGCACCGCCACTGCCGCCAACCGAGATGCTGCCGGTTTGCGAACCGGCACCGGCTCCGCCGATACCACCGCCGCCGCCGATCGACTGCGCAAGCACGCCGAAGGCGTCCCCGCCATTCGTCACCACATTTCCGGTTTGCGCAACGCTCACCGCGCCACCGTCGCCGGCTTCGCTACCGGTGCCGCCGACGGTCAGCGCCACACCGATCGTATTTGACGAACTCGTCCCGTTAGCGTCGTTTGCGATTCCGCCGCCGCCGCCGATCGATTGAGCAGCGATACCGTAGCTTCCAAATCCGTTGGTTCCAATCGACGCAGTGTTCGTGACCGTCACCGCACCGCCGCTGCCTGCACCGCCGCCGCCACCGCCGACACCTACCGTCGCAGCAAAATCACCGCCGCTCGAGGATCCCGACGCGAAACCGCCCACACCGCCGCCGCCGCCGACCGACTGCGCCAGCACGCCGTAAGAGTTTGTTCCGGACGTATAAATCTTCGCAGCATTGCTCACATTCACGGCACCGCCGTCGCCGCCGCTGCCGCCGCTTCCGCCGACACCAATCGTCAGCGCGATCGTGCCTTGCGACGTGGGTGCCGAGGTGCCGCCCATACCACCACCGCCGCCGATGCTCATCGCGACGATCCCGTTCGCGTCGTCACCCGACGTTGCGATTCCGCCGGCGGTGTTGTTCACCGTAACCGTGCCGCCATCGCTTGCAGCGCCGCCGTTGCCGCCGACGCCGACGCTCACCGCACCACTCTGCGCATCGGATGACGACGACGTCGTCGACTCAGCCGTACCCGCATCACCGCCGCCGCCGCCGATTGACTGCGCCAATACGCCGTTCGATCCGTAGCCGAGGGTGATGATCGTGCCGGAATTGGTAACCGTCATGTTGCCGCCGACGCTGCCGCTTCCGCCCGATCCGCCGACGCCGACCGTAAGATTCAGCGTGCCGTTGCTCGCGGTTGCTTCACTCCCGCCACCCATGCCGCCGCCGCCGCCGATCGATTGCGCGAAGATTCCTGAAGCGCCGCTGCCCTGCGTTTCGATTGCACCAGTGTTACCGATCTGCACCGTACCGCCGGTGCCCGATGAACCGCCGGAGCCGCCGACGGCGACCGAGATCGAAACACTCGTGCTGTTTTCACTTTCGTCCGATGTGCTCGCGGTCGACGCGCCGGTGGCCTCACCACCCGCACCGCCACCACCACCAATCGATTGCACGAAGATACCGGCGCCGAGATCACCGGTCGTGAGAATCGTTCCGGCATTGGAAATCGTCACCGCTCCCGCGTTCCCACCCGTGCCGCCGGTGCCGCCGACACCGCCACCGATCGAAATGTTGCTGTCGCTGCTGGCTTGCGCGGCGCCGCCCGTCCCACCACCGCCGCCGACGGTTTGCGCCGCAATGCCGTCCGACATAAATCCTGACGTCGTGATGTTGCCGTTGTTTGTAACATTGACGGTTCCCGAATCGCCGCCGCCACCGCCCGCGCCGCCAATTGCAAACGAAATACCGAACGATTCATTGCTTTGCGTCGTCGCGCTTACCGAAAATCCCGAGGAGAATCCGGTCGCTCCGCCGCCGCCGCCGATGCTTTGCGCAAAGACGCCGTCGCTGTTCGCACCGCCGGTGGCAACCAGCGCGTCGTTCGTGACCACAACGTTTCCACCGGTACCACCCGCACCGCCAAGTCCGCCGATCCCAAGACTTACGTTAACCGTTCCGCTCGCCGCCTGCGCCGTTCCGGCGCCGCCCATACCGCCGCCGCCGCCGATGCTCTGCGCGACAATCGCACTGGAGTTGTCGCCGCTGGTCCCAACGCTGCCCGCGCTCATCGTGACGTTCACCGCACCGCCGTTACCGCCGACTGCGCCGAATCCGCCGAGCGCAAACGTAACGGCACCACTTTGCGACGTGTCGGACGCACTGCCGGTTGCATTCGCTTCGGCCGTGCCGCCGTTGCCGCCGCCGCCGCCGACCGATTGTGCGAAGATTCCCTGCGAATTGGATCCGGCGGTTTGCACGACGCCTGAGGTCGTGACGTTGACGGTTCCTCCGTTGCCGCCGCCGTAGCCGAAACCGCCGACCGTCAAACCAACGTCGATGGAAGAGTCGGATGAATTTGTCGAGCCGCCGCCGCCGTTGCCGCCACCGCCGCCGATCGATTCGGCGAAGATCGCGGCCGCATTCGATCCAGCGGTGAGCACCTCACCGCCGGTATTATTCACCGTGACGTTGCCACCGTCGCCGGAGCCGCCGCCGAAGCCGCCGACGGCAAGAGAAACCGCAACGCTATTATCCCCCGAACCGCTCGCGCTTGCCGATGCTTCCGCGCCGTTGCCGCCACCGCCGCCGATCGATTGCGCGAAGATGCCGTTAGCGGAATCGCCACTGGTTTGAATCGATCCCGTGTTGGTGACTTGCACGTCGCCGGCATCACCCGCTGCGCCGCCGAAACCGCCGAGGCCGCCGCCGACCGAAATCTGTCCGCTCGCCGTCGCGGTTGACGATCCGCCGTCACCGCCGCCCCCACCGATCGATTGGGCGAAAACACCGGTCGATGCGAAACCAGTCGTGACGATCGTTCCACTGTTGCTGACGGTGACGTTCGCGCCGGTTCCGCCCGCGCCACCGAAACCGCCGAGCGTCAACGCGATACCGAAACTCTTGCCGTCGTCATTGCTGCCCGTTGCGGTGCCGGCCGTAAATCCGCCGGTGCCGCCGCCGCCGCCGATCGATTGCGCAAAAATGCCGTCGGAAAGCTCGCCGCTCGTCATCACAACGGCTCCGTTGCTCACGCTTACCGCGCCGCCGTTACCGGCTGCGCCGCCGAATCCACCGACACCAAGCGTCACGCCGACAACGCCTTCGGATTCACCGCTCGACGAACCACCGTTTCCGCCGCCGCCGCCGATCGACTGCGCGACGATCGCCGTCGATTGATCGCCCTCCGTAATAATAGATCCGCTGGTATTGGTGATGCTCACACTGCCGGCGTCGTTGCCCATTCCGCCGAATCCACCGACGCCCATCGTCACGCTCGCCGATTTGTCGAGACCTTGTTGCGCACTGGTCGAACCCTCGACGTCGCCGCCGTTTCCACCGCCGCCGCCGATCGATTGCGCGAACACCGCATCGGATTGGAATCCTTGCGTTTCGATCGTACCGCTGTTGTTCAGTGTAACGTTACCGCCCGTGCCGGCCGCGCCGCCAAAACCGCCGAGGGTAAACGTCACATTGACCGCGCCGCCCGAGGCTTGCGTGTTACCGCCGCCCCCGTTACCGCCGCCGCCGCCGATCGACTGCACGAAGACGCCGTCCGAATTGGAACCGGTTGTCTGGATCGCACCGGTGTTGCCGATCGTCACGTTGGCGCCGTTACCGGCTGCGCCGCCGAATCCACCGATGCCGACGCCGACGTCGAAGCTCTGACCTTCCGACGTTGACTGCGAGGATGCGCTGGTCGACGTCGCGCCGCCGTTGCCGCCTCCGCCACCGATTGATTGCGCGTAGATACCGTCGGCGGATGCGCCGCTCGTCATAATGGTTGCGGCGTTATTCACCGTGACGCTCGAGGCGTTGCCCGCGGTGCCGCCTTGACCACCCACCGTTACGGTAAGCGAAAATTGTCCGCTGGATTGACCTTCTCCGACACCGCCGTTGCCGCCGCCGCCGCCGATCGATTCTGCGACGATGCCGATTGCGCCCGCACCGCTAGTGCTTACGCTGCCCAATTGATTTTCAACGTCGACGGTTCCGGCGTTTCCGCCGCTTCCGCCCGTTCCACCGACGCCGGCCGTCAACGTAATCGACGGACTGTCCGAACCCGCCGTCGATGATCCCGACGCGGAACCGCTTCCACCGTTGCCGCCGCCGCCGCCGATTGACTGCGCGATGATGCCGAACGCGTCGGTACCTTGCGTCGCGACGTTGCCGGTGTTCGTGACGATGACGTTACCCGATGTCCCGCCGCCGCCACCTTTGCCGCCGATCGCAAGCGCGATGCTTGCAGCCCCCTCGGAGCTATACGCTTGCGAAGACGCATTCGCGTCACCGCCATTGCCGCCGCCACCACCGATCGATTGCGCCATGATCCCGAAGCCATTATCACCGGCGGTTTGAATCGATCCACCGTTCGTCACGCCGACGTTTGCACCGGTTCCACCGCTGCCACCGCTACCACCGAGCGCGAAACTAATTGCAACCGTCGGATAGGTACTGGCGGAAATTGCGGTGGAACTCGCCGCGCCGCCCGCGCCGCCACCGCCGCCGACCGATTGCGCGAATATGCCCGCGGCATTCTCGCCGCCGATCGCAATCGTTCCGGTGTTGCTCACACTGACCGCGCTGCCGTTTCCGCCGTCACCACCGCTGCCGCCCAGCGTAATCGTCACCGAGATCGGGCCGACCGCTTCCGCACTTGCGTTTCCGCCGGTTCCACCGCCGCCACCAACCGATTGTGCGAAGATGCCGTTCGCCATTGCGCCGCTGGTTGTAATGGTGGTGCTGTTGCTTGCGTTCACCGTGCCGGCGTTGCCGCCGCCGCCGCCGCTGCCGCCGATTGCCACCGAAAAATTCGCGTTCGCCGCTTCTGCGTATCCGCCGTTGCCACCACCTCCGCCGACGCTCTGCACGAACATCGCGTTCGCGCCGTCACCGGTGGTCGTGATCGCACCGGTATTTTGCACGGTCACGTTGCCGCCGTCACCGCCGCCCGCGCCGTTGCCGCCGACCGAGAACAATCCGGTTCCACCGCCGCCGTTGCCGCCGCCACCGCCAACCGACTGCACGAAGATGCCGTATGCCGATGCACCTTGCGTCGAAATCACGCCCGCGTTATCGAGCGATACGTTGCCGCCCGCGCCGCCGGAATTCGCTCCGCCGCCCACACCGACGAGTCCGACCGCGTAGCCCGCCGAACCGCCGCCGCCACCGATCGATTGCGCGAAGATGCCGATGCCGCCGTCGCCGCTGGTCGTAACCGATCCGGTGTTGTTCACGGTCACGGTGCCGCCGGGTGAGGAACCGCCGCCCCAGCCGCCCAGCGCGAAGAGCGCGCCTCCCGAGCCGCCGGTGCCGCCACCGCCGCCAACCGATTGGGCCAAAATACCTATGGCACCGTCTCCGGCGGTCGCGATCGACCCGGAGGTCGTAGTGACCACCGCGCCCGCCGCTCCGCCCGCCGTGCCGGTACCGCCGCTGCCGAAGAGGCTGCTGAAATCACCGCCCGTGCCGCCGCCGCCGCCGATCGACTGGGCCAGGATCCCGTCGGCTTGGGCGCCGGTCGTGACAATCGAGCCGGTCTCGGTGACGGTGGCTCCGCCCGAATTGACCCCGGCGCCGCCCGCACCGCCGTTCGAGGTGATGCCGCTGCCGCTGCCGCCCGCGCCACCCGCACCGCCGACGCTCGAGGCTTCGATGCCGTAGGCGCTCGCGCCGGCGGTGGTGATCATTCCGCCTGCGCTAATCGTGACGTCACCGGCGCCGCCGCCGGCGCCGCCGTTTCCACCGTGCGATCCGGCGCCCTGGGCGTTGCCGCCCGCTCCGCCCGTTCCACCTTGGCTGAGCGCATTGATCCCAATCGCATTGTCCCCAAGCGTCGTAACCGTCCCGGTCGAGGTCACGCTGATGTTGCCGCCGACGCCCCCCGTCCCGCCGGTGTTCCCGAAGGCGTCGGTCGAGCCGGTCGAACCGCCCGCGCCCCCATCGCCGCCGAGGCTCTCGGCGGCAATGCCGTACGAGCTCGCGCCGCCGGTTGCGACCGAACCGCCGCTGGTGATCGCGACCGTACCGCCGCTTCCGCCGCCCCCTCCGACGCCGCCACGCCCACCGACCGCGTTTGCCGAACCGCCGCTGCCACCGGTCACACCGACGCTCTGCGCAAAGATTGCCACAGCATTATCACCGGTCGTTGCTACCGACGAACCGGCAGAAAGGGTGACCGTCACGGCCCCGCCGCTGCCGCCGATGCCGCCGGCGCCTCCGTAGGCAGCCGTTCCAGCCCCGGTGCCGCCGCCGCCGGCATAGCCACCGATGCTTTGGGCTAGAATTCCGATCGACTCATCACCGGTTGTCGACACCGACGCACCGCTTGCGAGTGTAACCAAAACCAAGCTGCTGTTGCCGCCGGCAGCGCCGGCGCCGCCATACCCGGTAGCGCCGCCGCCGCCATTGCCGCCGCCGCCGCCGTTACCGCCCAAGCTATCGGCGAGAATGCCGATGGCGTTTGCGCTCGTCGTCGAAACCGATGCGCCGGCAGAAAGCGTGATCGTGATTGCGCCCGCGCTTCCGCCGCCGCTTCCGATGCCGCCGTATCCGTTATTGATAGCCGTGTTGACGCCGTATCCGCCGTTGCCGCCGTTTCCACCCAAACTCGCACCGAACAATCCCGTCGCACCGGAAGTGGAATAGACACCACTCGAGGTAAGCGTAACCGCACCACCGTTGCCGCCACTGCCGCCGTTACCACCAACTTGCGAATATGTTGGCGTGAAATCGATGTAACTGTTTCCGGCCCCGCCGCTGCCGCCGCTCGTTTGCAAAAAAATTGCAGAAGCAGATCCACCGTTGATCGATGAAGCGTCGGTGATCGTTATCGTCGATGACGCGGCGCCGTTCGCGCCGGGAAATCCAGGCGCACCGCTCGGCGCGGTGGTGACGATTGAAATCGGGGCTGCACTAGGAGGAGCGGTCGCGGCGATGCGCACATGCCCAGTCGGTTGCGCGCTGGCAGGCGCAATTGCGCAAGCAAATGCACTAACGCACACAACGACGGCCGCCCGAACCACCATCCGGCTGCCCTCCCTTGGGACGAGCGGCCTTCGCGGCCGAGCGGGCCGTCCCTTTCTCGCTCCAATGCATCCTCCGCTAGCCCGGCGAAACCTGAGAACTATGCAGATATTTGAGCGCCTTTCGGCCTTTATGAACGAGCACGTCTATCCCAATGAGGGCCGCTATTCCGCGGAAATCGACGCCGCCTCGTCGCGTTGGACGCAACCCGGCATCATGGAGGAGTTGAAGTCGCGCGCGCAAGCCGAAGGGCTCTGGAATCTCTTCCTCCCCGAACCCGAGTACGGTGCCGGGCTTTCCAATCGTGAGTACGCGCCGCTGTGCGAATTGATGGGCAGCTCCCACATCGCGCCGGAAGTCTTCAACTGCAACGCACCGGACACGGGAAACATGGAAGTGCTCGCGCGCTACGGTTCGCCGGAACAGCGCGAGCGCTGGCTGCGCCCGCTGCTGCGCGGAGAGATTCGCAGCGGCTTTGCGATGACCGAGCCCGACAAGGGTTCGTCCGACGCAACGAACATCTCCGCCTCGATCGTTCGTGACGGCGATCACTATATTTTAAACGGCCGCAAGTGGTGGACCACCGGCGCGATGCACCCGCACACGCAGATCCTCATCTTCATGGGGAAGACCGATCCAAAAGCCGCCAGACACTTGCAGCAGTCGATGATTCTGGTGCCGATTCGCGAACCCGGCGTGCGCATCGTGCGACATCTCCCGGTCTTCGGTTACGATGATGCCCCTTTTGGACACGCAGAAATCGCCTTTGAGAACGTCCGCGTACCGGCGACAAACATGATCTTGGGCGAAGGCCGCGGCTTCGAGATCGCGCAAGGCCGCCTGGGTCCCGGACGGCTGCATCACTGCCTTCGACTGCTCGGTCTGAGCGAACGGGTGCTGCGCATGATGTGTCTGCGCGTGCGCGATCGCATTACCTTCGGACGGCCTCTCGCCGAGCAGGGCGTTATTCGCGAATGGATCGCGCAGTCGCGTATCGACATCGACAGCACACGCCACCTCGTATATAACGCCGCAGAGCAGCTCGATCTCCACGGCAACAAACGCGCTGCAACGGCGCTGGCGATGGCCAAAGTCGCGGCTCCGCGCATTGCGCAAGCTATCGTCGATCGCGCAATCCAAGCCTTCGGTGCCGAAGGCATGCTCGACGACACCGGGCTCTCGCACGCGTGGGTTAGTGCACGTTCGCTACGCATCGCCGACGGGCCGGACGAAGTGCACTTGCGCAGCATCGCGAAAGCCGAACTAGCAAAATACGATGCGTGATTTCCGCGTCGCTCACGGCGCAACCGAAGTGCTCTTGATTCGCCACGGCGAGGCCGAAGCGATGCCCGCAAGCGAAGCGCTGCATCCGAAAGATGTCGATATGCCGCTCAGCCCGCGCGGTCGTGCTCAAGCCGAAGCCCTGGCCGGTCGTCTGCGCTCGCGCGGGATCGCCGCGATCTACAGCAGCCCGCTGCGACGCACTCGCGAAACGGCCGATGCCCTCGCCGCGGTTACCGAGCTTCCCATAACGGAAGACGCGCGCGTGCGTGAAGTCGAAATAGCGGGCGTTGGGCCGGTTGCGATGCACGACCTGGCCGAGATTGCGATCGCTCAGGGCGGCTGGTCACATTTGCCCGGCACGGAATCGTCGGAAGCGATCCGTGCACGCATGCGTTCGGCCATCGACGAGATCGTCGCCGCGCACTCGGGGGCGCGCGTTGCGGTCGTCAGCCACGCCGGGTCGATCAACGCTTATGTCGCGAGCCTATTGGGCCTGCAAAGCGACTTCTTCTTCCCGACGGGCAATACATCGATCTCGATCGTTCGCGCGCGCGACGAGCGCCGGTTGCTGGTCTCGCTCAACGACATCGCTCACCTCGAGCGCCTCGGGGAGTTACCTCGGGGGAACGGCTCCGCGTAATGCACGACGACCCCGAAGTCATCGACGTCCGGCCCGAAGAGCAGCTCGACGTCGCTCGGCTCGAACCCTATTTGCGCGAACATCTGTCCAACGTCAGCGGTGCGTTCACCCTGCGTCAGTTCGGCGGGGGCCACGCGAACCTCACCTATCTCTTGCGTTTCGGCACAGATGAATTCGTATTACGCCGGCCGCCGCTCGGACCGGTTGCCGATCGATCGCACGACATGAAACGCGAGCACGCGGTGCTCTCGAAGCTCTACGCCTTTTATCCCAACGCGCCGCGAAGCTTTCATCTCTGCACCGATCAAACGATCATCGGCAGCGACTTCGTGATCGAGGAGCGAAAGTTCGGCATCGCGATTCGCAAGCAACTTCCCGAGCAGTACGTGGGCGATCTTGCACTCGCGCGCCGAATGAGCACGGCGCTCATCGATCGACTTGCCGAACTCCATCGGGTCGACGTTGCGGCGGCCGGACTATCCGAACTCGGCCGCCCCGCGGGATATGTGCGACGTCAACTCGACGGATGGACCGGACGTTGGGAGGCGGCACGCACCGCAGGCACGGCGGACACCTCAGCCTTGATCGATTGGCTTCGCGAACGGATGCCGCAATCGACGGTCGCGACGCTCGTGCACAACGACTACAAGCTTGACAACATGCTCCTCGCTCCGGATGATCCGGCACATATCGTCGCGCTGCTCGACTGGGACATGTGCACCTACGGTGATCCGATGATGGACCTCGGGTACATGTTGGCGCTTTGGCCCGAGGCGAGCGACCCGCCGATGTTTCGCCTGTGGGGGATGCCGACATGGCATGAAGGCTTCATGACCCGCGCACAGGTCGTTGTCGCCTACGGCAAGGCCACCGGCTTCGACGTTTCCCACGCGGCCTGGTATCACGTCTTCAACATTTTTCGCTTCGCCGCGATCATTCAGCAGATCTACAAACGCTACGATGCTGGACAAACGCATGACGAGCGCTTTCGCGAGATGGGAAATCAAGCGAACGCCGTCATTGCGGTCGCCTCGATGCTCACGGATGAAGATAGTGCGCCATAAAGGCCTCGGCAGCGCGGTACTGCTCGACTAAGTGTGCCCAGACGAGGTTCTCGTGAGCTTCGTCCGGGAAGACTTGCGTCTGCACGGTCACGCCGCGCGCGCGCAGTTTCGTTGCGAGGTCGACGCTTTGTGAGAACGCCACGTTGCGATCGTCGTCGCCCTGCTCGATGAAGACGGGCGACTTCCAGGTATTGAGATAGCCCTCCGCGGTCGACATGTGCGCGATCTTGCGCTGTTCCGGCGTACCCACTGGATGCCCGTAATCGTGATCGAAGGCCGACGGCCAGTCATGGACGCCCGCAAAGTCCGCGCCGACTTTGAAAACGTTGGAGTTCCGCGCAAGCGCGAGGGCCGTCAAAAGGCCGCCGTAGGAGAGTCCATAGATCCCGATGCGATTGGGGTCAACGTAGGATTGTTTCTGCAACCACTTCGCGCCGGCGAGCACATCTTGATACTCTGATCCGCCGTGCCAGCCGCCGTGCGGCGGGTTGCGGAAGTTGTAACCGTACATGATGCCGAGGCGATAGTTGATCGAGAGCACGACGAATCCGTGATTGGCGAGATATTGGTTCATCTCGTAGAGATGCGTGTACGGCTCCATATAGTGAAAACCGCCGAGCATCTGCCGGGGCGGACCGCCGTGATCGAACACGATCGCCGGCAACTTCCCGGTCGCACCGCGCGGCACCAAGAGCTGCGCGTGAATGGTCAGCCCGTCGGGCGCTTTGTAGGTGATCAACTGCGGACGCACCATTTGCGTCGTGGGATAATTCGCGGGCGTCTGCACGGCAACGAGCGTCTTCGAGGGATTGCCGGCGATCGTCACGACCGGTGGCGCCGCATACCAAGCGTCGATGTAGGCGAGGCCGCCATTTGCCAGCGGCGTCGGATACCACTGATTGTCCGGCCCGTGCGTGCGCTGTTGCGGCCTGCCGTCAGCTCCGACGCTCCAGATGTGCCGCGCGTCGATCGCGCCCTCATTCGTCGCGTACAGCAGATGCGAGTGGTCGAGCGACGGAATGACGGTTTCGACCTCGAAGTTTCCGGTGGTCAAGCGCATGGCGGGACCACCGTCCGCCGGAACCGCGTAAATATGCGCCCAACCGTCGCCTTCCCACGTGAACGCGACGTGATTGCCGGTCATCCACCAAAGTTGAGCGGTGCTCGACGATGGGTAGAACGCGTGGCCCATACCCGGACGCGCGGTCCAAATCCGCCGCGCGTTACCGCTTGCGGCGTTCGCGATCCAAATCGACCACGGCGTTTTCGATGAATCGGCGCTTTCGAACGTACTCTCGTCGTAGACCGTCTCGCCGATCTTCTGCCCGGGCGTCCGCACGAAGGCCACGCGCGAACTGTCCGCAGACCACGCGGCAAAGTCGTCTTGCGTGAAGTCCGGCGTAGCGTAGACGTACTTTTTCTGCGACGGAGTGTAGATCACGATAAACGAGTGATCGCCGCGCGCGCTGGTAAACGCGATCTTCGTGCCGTCGGGTGACCACACGGGGTTCGATACGCTGCCGCGAATCGGCAGCATCTCCGGTTTCCCAATCGCGAACGTCGTGTCGCTCTTGCTGAGCGACACGACGCCGAGCTGACCTTGCACCGTCGTGAATGCTACCGCATCGCCCTTGGGCGAGAGGAAGACGGCATTGCCCTCGGCGACCTGCACCGGATCGCCGCCTGCCAGCGCCACGACGAAGATCGCGCGCTGCGGTGGAGGCACGTGCTGGAGGGGGTTGGGATTCTCGCCGGCGGCTTCGTCTTGCACGCCGCCGTGCAGATAGACCACGCCGTCGTTGCCGGGAAGGATCTGCGGCGTATCGATATCTTGACCGTCATCGGCACTGTAGCGGGTGACGGCATGGATGCTGCCGCCCGCATTGGTGTAGAGATTGCGTACGCCGCTGGCATCGACTTTCCACACCAGCACGCTGCCGTCAGGCGACGCGACCAGATTATCGGGGAAGGGCGCACTTAATACGTCCCCGACATCGTAGGCCTTCGCCAAGGCAGTCGTAGAAGCGCCGATTAAGGCAACAAGTAACGTCGCCGCAAGAATTCTGCGCATCGTGGTCCTCCGTGTGTCCGAGAGTGGTGCGACGAGGCGACCCGTTTCTCCCGCCAATATTTTGGCGAGATCTCCATTATTGTGCTAAAGCAGCCAATCAAACACGCTGCGTACGAATGCCTTGGCTCCGGCCTCGACGCAATCGCCGTGCGCGACGATGAGCTTGTCGAAGTCCCAGGAGAGGATCGTCATCAGCGAGCGTCGCGCAAGCGCTCTGCGAGTGATGGAGAGGCGAATATCGATCGGAACGCCCCCTCCCTGAACGTGGGCCAGACGCGTCAATGCATTGCGCACCGGTCGTCCCGGCAATGGCGCGTAGTTCTGCAGAAAGTCCGTCATGATCAGCGTCCGCGACGCTCGGTGAAAGAATTCCGCTTCGGTTAGGAACAGGTTGCCTTGGAACATCGTTTGGTCGATTTCTTCAACCCAGTCTCGTGGAGTGCGTGCTTCCAGAAGTGCCGGACTCCAGACGAGCGTGTCGGGGAAGTGCTTCTTCCACGCGGCTAGCCGCCACGCGTGAAGCGGCGTCGGCGCGACCAAGTGGCGCACGCGGCCCAGTTGGGTTAGACGATCCATTTCGTCGGGTGATGCTTCAATGGGAGAATTGATCCAAAGCGAACCGTCGCGCAGTCGCACGACGATCATGCGCGTCGGTAGCGCGAGGGGACCGAATACCGTGACCGCTGGGCCATCCGCCGTCCAAATGTCGGGCCCAAAGGCGAGCAGATGCATCAACCCGGAAATCGCGGAACGCTTGTCGTCGCCGGAGATGGCGAAGGGGCCGGGGCTGGTGCGTATTCTACGTCGGCCTCGACCGCGTCAGTCCGCGGGTCCGGCGGCTGCAGCGTGAACTCAATTGCCATCGTCTGGTGTTCCCACACGGGGTTATACGTCGCGCCGTGTTGCGCGGTGAATATCCACGAGCCGTCTGCACTCGGGGTTCCGGTTCCAAAGGTAATGCCGGTATGCTCGAGCGTTAACGTGTTGAGGTATTTCAGGCCCGTCCCTCGGAGCATGAGCACACCCTTGGGGAGATAGGCGATCGCGCTGCTGATCGACGGCAGCGCCGGCAGCATCGAATAGGAAATCGGCGCCGTCGCGATATCGCTTCCTTCTTTAAGGACAGCACTGCCGTTCGGTCCGCGTGCCTCGGACGCATCGAGCGTCACGGCCACGGTGTCCTTTGTCCGCTCGAGCTTGGTCACGGGAACGACGTGCCCTAGTCCGTCGAGCACGGTAACCGAATCCACGCAGCTTCCTTGCCCGGCGCCGGCGTCCACGAAGGTGAGGGTCGACGCCTTGTCGCCGGAAACCACGTGATTGCCGGCGCCGGTCTTCAAGGTCCATGTTGAAACATGCGGCTGGATGATTTGCAGCGGCGCGCTGTGAAACGTGTCGAATCCCCACGTGTTGGTTAAGGTCGCGGTTGCTCCGGAGGCGATTTGCGCAAACTGCTGCTTTGTAAGATCCGCGCGATACCCGACAACGGGATCGTAAGTCGCTGCGACGTCAAACGATCCACCCGCATTTTTGAACGTCACCGTATGCGATCGAAAATAGATCGGCAGTCCCGAGAACGGCACGTTGAGATCGATTGAAGGCTTCGCGACACACACCGGTAACGTGGGCGCGGCGCCAAACGTCGGCGTCTTCGGATTTGTGGCGTGCGAACCAACGGTGAAGTAGACGATCGTTGACGGCTTGGCTGCCGTCGCGTCGTATTGGAGATGTTCGGCAACGTACACGTTCGTCGCGCTCGCGCCCGGTTTGATGACGCCGGGGACGAAAGTGTAGTGGGCTGCGACGCGACGTTTCGCGAGAAGTGCGTACAGTGTGCCGATGAGCATGCCGTACGTGGACGTGGTGATGGGAAGTTCGTCGCCGACCACGGCACCAATGCCCACGGCCGGCGTCTTGCCGTAACCGGCGACCACAGCATTTGCAACACACGCATCCTGCGCACTTTGTATAGCGCCGGTCGTGAAGCACGCCGAATCGCCTAAGTTCGATCCGAAGAGCGACTGCGTCGCGGCCGATATGCGAGCGCGGCCATCGGGCAGTTGGTCCGGTTGTATGGCCGCCATCGACACCAGGAACGAGTCCATGGTCGACGCTTTCGCCTGCGCGCTCGCGGAAAGGTCGGCGGCTTTCAAAAGCAACGATCGATTCGAGAGGTCGCTGATCGCCGCTCGAGCGTCCGGCAAGCCGTGTCCGTACCGGCTGCCGTCCTCCGGGACTAAAAAAACGATCGGCGTTGCATCCACTTGCACGGAGATGCTCCAGATTTTTCCAAGCTTCGCTCGGCTGAGATCTACGTCAGGGATCGGGAAGGTCGGGGGATGTTGCAAATAGTCGCTGTACATGTTCGCGACGACGAGATGCCAGCGCGGAGCGCGACTGAATTGTACGCCCTTCGGAAATGATATTTCGATCGTGTCGCCGCCTCGAAGCGCCGGAACCAGCGTGGCGGGCAGCGTCGCGCCACCGCGATTCACGTTGACGCTGACACTCGTGCCGAGAATGTCGAACGCCGAGGTTTTCTTCGCAGCGGGCTCCGCTGCGCCGAAAAAGAACAGGCAAGCAAGTGCCGCGGCGCTTACGCGCCGGGCGCGTTTCCATAGCATGAACACGTTCACCGTACCCCAGAAATCAACGGTGCCGGCAGGTTGAGAGTTCCATTGATGACTAGCGTTACCGTGCTATGTGCGGAGCCGCGCTTCGATCCGCGGGCGAAGGTCATCGTGCGCATCGTTCCATGCCGCAACGAAGGCGCGCAAGATCTGGCCGGTCAGCCCCCAGATGCGCTTTTCGGCATGATCGAGGACGGGCGATTCGATCTTGAACGCGCCGACCGAGACCATGCCCTGGCGCAGGTCCGCAACAACACGCTCGAGCGGCACGGTGAAGACCCCGACCGTCTCGGTCGCGTCGACGCGCAGATCTCCCGCGGCAACCGTTGCGACGAACGGTGTGACGGTGTAGTTATTGACCCGAGCGTTGATCGCCGGGAGTTCGCCGACGATCGTGACGCGCTCGGACGACACACCCACTTCTTCTGCCATTTCCCGTAACGCCGTTACGCGCAAGTCGCCGGCGTCGCCCGGATCCATGCCGCCGCCGGGAAGACCGATTTGGCCGGCGTGGTTACGCAGGTGCGCGGCCCGCTCGATGAAGATCACGCCGTACGGGGGCGCCTCGAGGATTCCAAGCACCACCGCCGCCGGACGCCTCATCGCATGAGCTCAACACGCTGCGGGTAGATTGGCCGGTTGATGATCCGTTCGAGATCCTCGCCGCGCGCGCTGAGCACGAGTTCGCAAAACTGTTTGAAGCTCTCGCGCTCGGCTTCGCCTTCGGCAAAGCGCTCGTTGCGCTCGAGATCTACTTTCCCGTCGACGCGCAAAAACCGAATGTAGCGCCCGTCGTCATCTTCGCCAAACTCGACCAAACCCTCATCCTCGAAAATGTGAAGCGCGCTGCTGACTGTACGCTCGTTGACCTTCTCGAGTTCAAGCGTGCGCGCGATATCGACGAAGGTCATGCGCACGTCGTTCCCGCTCGCCAGTCCGCGAACGCCGCGATAGAGGGCGCGTAGGACGTAGAGCGTCGGTGCCTCGCGGTCGATGATGAACTCGTTGATGGCGCGATCGCTCTGTCCGAAAAGCAGATGAATTTGTGCGGGAGCACCGTCGCGTCCAGCGCGTCCGGCCTGCTGGTTGAATTCCGTAAAATCGAAGTTCAGATGATAGAGCACGACATGCCGGACATCGGGAAGATCGATCCCTTCGCCGAACGCCGAGGTCGCAACGATGATGCGCAGTTCGCCCTCGCGGAAGAAGCGCTCGACCTCGTGCCGCTCCGGCGAGGGCATCCCGGCGTGATAGAACATGACCTCGTCGCCCAGCTTTTTGCGCAGGCTCTGGGCCAGTTTTGTCGCCTCTTTGCGCGAGTTGCAGTAAACGATGCCCTTCTCGCCCGACGAGAAAAGTTCGAGCAAATAGCCTTGTTTATCTTTGGTCTCACGCGCGTCGGTGACGCGCAGATTCTCGCGTACCGTCGGGTCGATAACCCACGCGTCGATGCGCAGGTCGCGTAAGATCTGCGCGAAAGCCTCATCATTCGCCGTCGCGGTAAGCGCCAGGATCTGGGGTGAACCCAGTGCCGCGATCGTTGCGCCGAGGCGTCCGTACGCCGCGCGGTGGCGTGATTCGTAGACGTGGTGCGCCTCGTCGACGACCACAAACGACGGAAGGCTCGCGCCGGCAAACTCCTCGCGATGGAACTCGAGAAACTCCGGCGTGGCAAGCACGATATCCCATGCGCCTTCGCGTAGCGCGGCAAAGAGTTCCTCGCGTTCGTCGTGGGAGATCGACCCGTTGGCGCGATAGATGCGCAGACCGAAGGGGTCGAGCTTGCGGATCAACGCTTCGTATTGATCGTTGGCAAGCGCGCGTAACGGATAGATGACCAGCGTCTTGCCGGCGCCCTCGAGCGCGCGAAGCGCGGCGGGATATTGAAAACAGAACGATTTGCCGCGCCCGGTTCCAAGCACGACCAGCGTGTTGCGTCCAGCCTCGATGCGCGCGAGCGCCTGCTCTTGCGCGGGATGCGGCTTCGCCTCCCCGATTAACGCGCTCCGAATCGCGTCTTCCGCCCTGTCATCCCGAGCGTAGGCGCGAAGCGCCGTAGTCGAGGGACCGGCGGCACGAATGGCTGCTTCAGCGTCGCGCCACATGTAGATATTCACACCGCGATGACGCTCGCCACCCCCAGTCAATGATTCGACGCGCGCACGGTAGCGAGCGCCGCCGTCAATCAACGGAGCGAGATGCTTGGCAATCTCTTTGCGAACGAATCCCAATTGCAGTTCGCCGTAGCGAACCGCAATCGCGTTGGGATCATATTGGTTTGCCGGTTGACGCTCGAGTGCGAGCTCCGTACCGACGCGCAGACCGGCGATCGTATCTTGCCTGCCCTCGAACGAGACGCCAACGAGCTTGGTGTGAAACTGCGATGCGCCGCCGATCGTCGCGTAGCGATCGTCGGCATATTCCTTGGCGTGCGCAAACGCTCGCTCGACGAAAGAGGCGACGTCATTCGCAGGCAGCGATTCGCCCGGCGCGTCAACGAAGGACGCAAAGGCGCGTTCAAAGGCGGCTTCCGACGGCGTCGGAGCCGGAAGCGACGATTTACTCTTGGTGCGCGCCGTCCGGCTCATGCTCCGGTGCGGGAGCGTCGAACGCTTCGAGATTCATCGTGATCTCTTCGTGCCCGGCGTCGTACGCCGCATCGTGCAGCCCGCTGGTTTGCGCGTCAAGCGGATCGATCGTCTCGAGCGTCTCGACGGTACCGCCATCCTCGCGCTTGCGTTTGTAGCGTGCCGGCGACGTCTGCGGAGCGCGCACCGACGACTTCTCTTTCTCGCGCCGAGCGCGACGCGCCGCAACGATATCATCGCGCGACGCACGGCTGGCTGCGGTCTCAACCCGTGCCGGCGCTTTGCTCGATCCGCTAAGCGACGTGTGGAGCTTGCGCGCAGCCGCTTCGAGTTGACGTTTGCGGAAGCCCAGCACGAGCGGAGCCGAATAGAAGATCGAGTGGTAGCCGCCGGAGCAAATACCGACCAGCAGCGCAAAGGCAAAGTTCTTGAGGCTTGCGCCGCCGAGGGCGAGCAGCGCGACCAGCGTGATCACGACGGTCGCGAGCGTGTTGAAGGAACGCGTCATCGTCTGCTTGATCGACTCGTTCACGATCGTTTCATACGGAACACCGACCATGAGCTTGGTGTTCTCACGGATTCGGTCCAAGATGACGATCGTATCCATCACCGAGTAGCCGATGACGGTCAAAACCGCGGCGAGGAACGCGTCGTCGGCCGGGCGGTTGGCGATGGCGTAGATGCCGATCATCATCGCCGCATCGCGCACCAACGCGATGACGGTCACGAGGCCGAAGATATAGTTCCAGCCGAAGCGGAACGCGATGTAGATGAACTGGATGCTTAGCGCAATGACCAGCGCCAAGAGCGCGTCGCGCAAGTACTCGCTGCCGAGCGTCGGGCCGATCGCCGTGATGCTGAGCTGGCTCGGATCGATCGGCGCGGCTTTGTTCAACGCATCTTTGAGCGGCACCGAATCGTTGGCAAACGAAGTCTGCGTCTCGATCGTAAAATGCTTGCCGTCGGTTCCGGCGGTGTTGATGCGCTCGTCTGCGAGGTTAAGTGGGGCGAGCGCAGCCGTGACCGCATCAGTGGTGACGGGTTGCGTAAATGCGACGTCGACTTCGGTACCGCCGGTAAAGGTGAGCCCCAAGCGCAACATGTGCGACGGTTGGAAGCCGTGGCCGCCCTCAAAGCCGTGATAGATCATCGCCCCGAAACCGATCGCGATGATCAGGTACGAGATCGCCGAAACGGTGCGGAACCAGCCGACGATATTCCAGTTGAGTCTGCGGAAAAACATGATTTATGCCTGTGCCCCCGTCTTGGCAAAGATCCCAACGTCGTCGGACTTGACGCCGTAGAATTCGGGAGCACTGAGAAGATTGTTATCGACGAGCACGTCGACGAAGAAGCGCGTGATAAAGACTGCGGTGACCAGCGAGACGACGGTGCCCCAGAAGAGGGTGAACGCGAAGCCCTTCACCGTGCCGGTACCAAGCATGAAGAGCACGCCAGCGCCGACGATCGTGGTGAAGTGGCTGTCGAATACCGCCGAGAAGGCGCGCGTGAACCCGACGCGCACCGAAGCGCGCATGGTCTTGCCGTTCCACAGCTCTTCCTTGATACGTTCGAAGATCAGCACGTTGGCGTCGACCGCCATACCGATCGAAAGCACGAAGCCGGCGATGCCGGGAAGCGTGAGCGTCGCGTGCGAGAGTGCGAGAATCCCGAGCATCACGATCACGTAGATCACCAGCGCGAGATCAGCCAAAAGGCCGGGCAGGCGATACACCGCAATCATGAAGAGCAGCACCAGGCCCAGGCCCAGCATCGACGCTTTGAGCGACTGGATCAAGTCGATCTTGCCCAGCGTCGGGCCGATGGATTCTTTTTCGATGATCGTGATCGACGCCGGCAGCGCGCCGGCGTTGAGCTCGTTGGCGAGCGTGGTGGTTTGCTCTTGCGTGAATTGGCCCGTAATCTCGCCGCTATCCGAGATCTCGCCGATGATCGTCGCCGCCGAAACATAACGCTCGTCGAGGAAGATCGCGAGCAGTTTTCCTATATTCTTATGGGTCAGGTTAGCGAACTTCGACGGGTCCTTGGTTTGGAAGGTGATGTTCGGATTGCCGGCTTGATCGTAGCTTGCCTGCGCGCCTTTGAGTTCTTTGCCGGTATACACCACCGGACCACTGGCGTCGTACGCACCGTGTTCCACGTACGCTTGCGCGGCTGCGCGTTGCTTCGCGGTAACACCGGGAACTTTGGGGCCGTTGACGATCTGCAGCGCCTGTTCGGCTTTTGCGTTGACGTCGGGCGGCATGATCTTGTAGGTCAGCACCGCGACCTGTTTGATCAACTGCTCGGCCTCGTCGGGATTCTTGAGGTTCGGAATTTCAACCAGCAGCCGATCGCCGCCGACGTTGCTGATCTCCGGCTCCGTCACGCCCAGCGAATTGATGCGCTGATCGATGACCTGTCGCGTCTGCGCTTGGATATCCGAGGTGATCGGACCCGATGCGGCCGTCGGCGAGAGCTGAAGCAACAAACGCGAGCCGCCCTGAAGGTCGAGCCCGAGATGAATCTTTTGATCGATCGGCAGACACGCCCACAACGAATAAGCGACGACGCCGGCGATCACCAGCGCTTTGACAAACGGTTTAAAAGTGTTCCAGCTCATGCGGCCTTCGACGGTGGTCCCAAAGAAAGAGCCCAGGTGACTTCGTCCGCCAAAGGTGAACCTTTGTCGGCCACAGTCGGCGCGGGGCCCGAGGTCTTTAACCTAGAGACTGTATCAGCCTCCCGCGGCCTCGTCAAAGGAGGGCTCCCTGTTAGAAAGGGCCCGGCTACAAAATGTAGCCGCCGCGTCAGAGGACGCGCTGGATCAGGCGAATGCCACCCATGCTCCAGTACACCGAATCGCCGCCCTCGAGAGGCGTGCCGGTGATAACGATTTCGTCGACGCGAGAGCATTGTCCGAGCATCAGCAGCGGGTGGGCCGGTTCCACATTTTCGGCCGGCATCGCCCCGCCGGTTGAACAGCGGATCGTGAAGGCTCTCGGATAGGGTGGGGCCGTCCAATACGCGGGGAGCTGATCGTCAAATTGCACGGCATCGACGCGCCGGTCACCGCCGGGAAAACGAACGATGAATTCGTGCTGCGAGGGATGGATGGTGACGGTATAGGCGTTGGCCGGAAGCGAACGCGCAAGACCGAGAGCGAAGGGAACGAGCGCGACAGCGCACGCAAGCCCGCAAAGGACGGCGCGGCTCGGCGCAACGCACGAAACTCGGCAAACAACCAGGAGCGCGATGAGCAGCAAGGTGTAGACGAGCAGCGCAGCTATGGGCTGCGTGTATGGGGCGATGCCTCCCGGATCTCCATCGACGGGAAGAAACAGACCCAAGTCCACGTGCGCCCACAGGAACATCGCCGCGTACGGAATCGAGGCTTGACGGCTTTCGAGAAACCACAACGGATTCAACGCGTACGTGATGGTGTTGCCGAGGTTGATCGCGGCCAAAGGAACGGCCGGCAACCATTCCCACCAGTACTTCGCGAGATACAGCCACGAGCATAGACCCACCGCGAGAAACGGCAGCCCGGCGACCCAGAACCGCGCGGTCCACGACTCCTGGGCGGTCGACCACATGAACGTTGCAAAATACATTGCGAAGAGCACGAGGCTGAAGACGCACAGACGCTCGCGACGCATCGTACCCAGCACGAGTCCGGCCAATCCCACGAGCAGCAACGGCGCGTACGCGACCGCGCCGTGGCGGACATCGTAGAACTGCATGCCGATCCGTTCGAACAGCATCGTGAAGGATGGTGCGTAGGCGGAAAACGCCGAGCCCGTGAGCGAGCCGTACAGCCAGTATTGCGTTGCAGCGAAGATCCCAAGTCCCGCAACGTACAGCGCACACGTCCGCACCCAGATTGCGATCGACACACGATCGCGCGTCATGTCGAAGAGCATCACGGCAAAGAAGACGAGCGCGAGCGGAAGCGCACGGACATGCACAAACGGCAACGCGACGACCGCCGCAAGCGCCGCAGAGCGATTGCGCACGAGCAGCGCGTAGAGCGCGGCCGTCACGATCGTGAACAGCAACATCTCCGGGTAGATGAGCTGCAGATACTCAACGAATGGGATTGAGACGGCAATCGCGATGACCGTAACGATCCCGGCCCAGCTTGCCCGGCCGGTTCGATTTGGAAATTGCACCTTCAGCATAAAATACAGCAACGCTAAACCGAGGCAACCGGCGATGAAGTTGATCCAGCGTGCGGCCTCGAGTCCGCCAAGGCGAAGCGCCGCACCAAACACGAGACTGGGCGAAATCGTCTGCAATGCCCGGCCCGGCCGGTCGGAGGTGAGAACCCCGCCGCTTCCGCAGCCGTTCGCGGCTGCAAACGTCTTCCACACGGCCGGCTCGGGATAAAACGTGCCGTTCGAGTAGAGCCCCACGCCCTGGAACGCGTAGCGTGCCTCGTCGCCTGTGCACGGCAACCTGCCTGCGATAAGGTGAATGCCGGCCAGTACAAGGAAGATCGCAACGAGCCAGAGCCAATCGGTGAAGGCCGTCTTCATCGCCCTTCAATTGGCGATCGATCGGTCGCCCTCCACCATGCCGGCAGGCGCCAGCGCCAATTCCGGCGGTAGTTCCGCATAGCTAAGCACGTCGATGCGAAGACCCGAGCGCAGCAGCAGATCGGCGAGCACGGGGCGCAGTGAGACGCTGCAAAGAACAGCGGCGCGGTCGCGCGGAACGCGCGCAACATAGGCGGCGACCTCCTCGCGCAGGTCGATGGCACGCTGCGGATCGGGCGCAATTTCCGCGCCATAGCCGACCCATCGGCGCACGAGATCACGATCGTACTCCGCGTCGATCACCAATGGTTCGAGACGATCGATTCCTCGTCTGCGCAGGAGATCCGGCAGAATCACGCGCCGCGCAACTTCGGCCAATTCGCGTGGATCGCGCGAGGGCGACTCGAGCATCGCTTGCAGGACCGTGACCGGATCGCGGGGCCATGCGTGCTCTCGCAACAAATGGCCGAAAGCTTTGTGCAACACGCCAAGTGGAAATGCATCGGTGCCGACATCCCGAATCAGAGCCGGCATCGTCGCCCGCAAATGTTCGAGCAGCGTTTGCAGCTCTTGACGTCCGAGCAATTCGCCCGCGTGACGGCGCACGGTCTCGGCAACGTGTGAACCGATGATCGAGATTGGATCGAACACCAACGCTCCGGCCGAGGCAATGCGTTCGCGATCGTTCGGATCGATCCACGCTGCGGGTAACCCATAGACGGGTTCGGCTTCGACGCGCAAGCCAAAGCGCGCAAGGATCTCGGCGTCAGCGACCGCCATCACGCCGGCCAGATTGAGGCGTCCGTCGGCAACGGTTCGGTCGCGCACGCGAATCGCATAGGTTTGCGGATCCCGTGTTAGGTCATCGCGGAGCCGCACACCGGGAAGCACAAGGCCAATCTCGCCCGCAAGCGCTCGGCGCACCTCGCCGATACGATCCAGCAACGCATCAGAAAGTGGCGGCGCGAGAAGATGCGCTAGATCCGCACCGATCTCGATCGACATCGCGTCGACGCCGACCAAGCTCAGCGCAAGTTCGGGGCGGCGCAACGCCTGCCGCTTCGCGCGTTCGCTCGCGGTGCGCGCCTGTTCGTCGAGCACGCGTCTGTTGCGTACGGCCACCTGGGCGAGAACAAACGCACACGCGCCAAGCACCAGGAACACGCCCCGGGGCAGCGCAGGGACGAATGATAGTGCAAGCAGCAGCGTGCCGGCACTGCGCAGCACGTCGGGGCGGGCAAAGAGCTGCGCGGCCAAGTCCGCGCCCAGCGCCCCGTCGGAGGCGACGCGCGTGACCATCATACCCATCGCCGTCGAGATCAGGAAAGCGGGCAATGTGGTGACCAGCGCATTGCCGATCGAGAGCAGCGCATAGGTGTTGATCGCATCGAGCGGTGACAGCCCGTGATACGCGATCCCGACCACGATACCGCCGACGAGATTGAGCGCCACGATGACGAGTGCTGCAACCGCGTCGCCTTTAACGAATTTTCCGGCGCCGTCCATCGCCCCGTAGAAATCAGCCTCGCGCTGCACGGCCGCGCGCTTGCGGCGAGCGCCTTCGGCATCGAGCGCGCCGGCGTGCACATCGGCATCGATGGCCATCTGCTTACCCGGCATGGCATCGAGCGTAAAGCGCGCGGCGACCTCAGCAACGCGTTGAGACCCGCTCGCGATAACGATGAACTGAATCGTGATCAGAATCGCAAAGATGATGAGCCCCACGACCAAGTTCCCATGCACAACGAACGCGCCGAATGCCGGAATGATCGAACCGGTCGCACCCGGGGTTGCACCTTGGGTGAGGATGAGGCGCGTCGCCGAGACATCGAGCGCGAGACGAAAGAGCGTTGCGACCAGCAGCGCCGGCGCGAACGCTGAAAACTCGAGCGGGTCCTCGATCGTCACCGCCAACAACAACACGAGGGCCGAACCGAAAATGTTGATACCGAGCAGCATGTCGAGCAGCGCGGGCGGCAAGGGTACGATGAGGATGCCCACGATCGCGAGCAGCACCCCGGCAAAGGCGTAAACCGGCAGGCGCGTCACCTGGCGAGCCGCTCTCCCAGCGCACCGCTACGGATGAGCGATGCCACAACCTCGGCGACTGCCACGTAGTGCTCGTGCGCAATCGGTTCACCGACGGCACTGTCGTGATAAAGCGCACGCGCCAGCAAGACGCTTTCAATCACCGGTACGTGATATTCGCCGGCGGCCTCGCGCACGCGCAGCGCCATCTCGTCCGCCGCACGAACCAGCACGGTCGGCACCGGCACGTCGGGCGGGCGATAGTCCAGGGCGACCGCAACGTGCGTCGGATTGACGACCACAAAGGCCGCGTCCTTGACGCGCGCAAGCGCACCGCGGATCAGGTTGCGGTGCAATGACCTGCGGCGGCCGCGCGCCACGGGGTCGCCGTCACTCTCTTTCAGTTCACGCCGCAGCTCGGCCAAACTCATGCGCAGTTTGCGTAGCCAGGCGCGCCGCGCCACGGCGAACTCCGCGATCGCAAAGAGCAATCCGACGGCGACCGCCGCAAATACGACGTGCGTTGCACCGTCCCAAGCGATCTGTGCCGTGCCCTGCGACGGCAGCGCGACCGTAGCGGCGCTCGCGAGCCGGCGTAGCGTCGGCGCCATTGCGAGCAACGCCAGAACGAACGCCACGAGTGCGCGCGCCCCGTGCAGCGCGGCTTCGCGCGAAAGCATGCGTTTGATGCCTTCAACCGGCGCCAAGCGTTCGAATTTTACTGCCGGCATCACAAACACGAGGCCTCCGCCTTGCGTGATGCCGCCCAACATGCCGGCCGCCGCGCCGGCGGCCATTGGCACCAGCGCGAGCGCCGCGATCGCGATGCAGAGCGCAACCGGTGCTGCACCGCGCGCGCCGACGGCCAATGCTGCGCGAGCGATTGCGCCGATCGGCGCTGCGACCGCGAGTGTTGCAAGAGACGCAGCCGCGAATGCAAGATTCGCGCCCAACTCTTGTGCGCGCGGAAGATTGCCTTCCCGGCGCGCTTTGGCTATGCGTGACGGCGGCGCATCGAAGCTCTTCTCTGCGCTATCGGCGCTCACGGCGTAATTCCCGGATAGAGCAACAACGGGTGCGCCGCACGCGCGGCTAAGAGTGGGAGCGAGACCGCCGTCACGAGTAAGACCGCGCCGTAGACGAGCGGAAACGAGAGCAAGAATCCCGAGAATCGCGGCACTGCCCGCGAGAGCGCGGCGAGCCCGACTTGTACCACGAAAGCCAGCGCAATTGCCGGCGCGGCGACAGCCAACGCCACCAACACGATCGTGCCGGAAAGGGCACCGGCAAATGGAAGCCACGCGTGCGGATCGAACGGCGCGCCCGGCGCCACGCGGACGAAACTCTGCGAAAACGCGAGCAGCGTCACGCGATAGGCCCCGAAGAGAAAATATCCGCCGGTAAACGCGATCGACCAGATGCGCCCAAAACCGCTCGGAGCAACCAGTTGAACGCTGGGAGCGATCGCCTTGACGCCGACGTAATCGTCGAGCATGCGTCCGCCCGCGTACGCGCCGTCGTAGAGCAGCGAGGCACCCATGCCGATCGCGCAGCCGAGCAAAAATTCGACAACCAGCCCGATGAGGAGCGTGAGCCCAACGAGGTGGACTTCGTGCAATCCCGGTGCGATCGCGACCGTGAGCAACAGCGCGATTCCCGCGCGTAGCGCATGCGGCACGCTCGGGTGCGAAAAGCCCGGTGCACGCGCCGCGAAGCCGGCGCACCGCGCAAAGACCAGCAGCGCGGTCGCCGTCACGATCCGTACACCAGCGCCGGAATCGCGGCCAGCGCGTCATTGAAAAGCTGCGCGCACGCGTGCATTCCGAAAGCGCCGAAGAGCGCGACGGTCACCCCAACGGCGATTGCCTTAGGCAAAAGCGTGAGCGTTTGCTCCTGGACTTGGGTAGCAGCCTGAACGATCGCGACCGACGTGCCGACCAGTGCAGCGATCGCGAGCACCGGTACGCACAAAACCGCGGCCAGCACCATCGCCTCGCGCAACAACGCATCGAACGCGCTCATGGGCCGACGGTACGAAAGAAAAGTTACACGGATGTTACCGGAATCGTACTGGACTCATGCCGGGCAAAGCTTCAGCTTTGACCGGCAGAGTCTACGAGGGCAAGCGCGAATCCGTCGTAGCCCTTCTGGCCAACGGTCTGCAGCGCCGTCGCTTGCAAACGCGGGTCGCTCGCCATCATCTCGAGAGCACGGCGCGTCCCGATCACGTTCGGGTCGCGGCTATGGCTATCGGCGACCGCGCCGCCGCGCACGACGTTGTCGAGGACGATCAGCGTCCCAGGCCGGGAAAGATCGAGCGCACGACGCAAGTAGTTGGGATTGTTCGGTTTGTCCGCGTCGATGAAGATCAGATCGAACGGCTGCGCGCCGGAGTCGACGAGACGATCGAGCGTCTCCAACGCAGGCGCGACTTCAACCGTGACGAGTTCGTCCAAACCCGCTGCCACGAGATTCTCACGCGCGACCGTCGCATGTTCGAGATCGATCTCGAGCGTGATCAACGCGCCGTCGCGCGGGAGCGCTCGGGCAAGCCAAATTGTGCTATATCCTCCGAGCGTACCGATTTCCAGAATCCGGCGAGCGCCGCGCAGGCGCGCGAGCATGTGCAAGAGTTTGCCCTGCACCGGTGAGACCGCGATCGGTGGCAAGCCAGCCGCTGTGCTGCGCTCGAGCGCGCGCTCGAGGACCGGATCGTCGCCAACGAAAAGCGCCGACAGGTACGCATCGACGTCGTAGGTTCGATCGGCGTTCATCGCACCGCACCAAAACTCGGACGCCACGCGCTTCCCGCGATCAAGGCCGAAACGATTGCGCGCGTCGCCGGCGAGCGGTTGAGCGTGTAAAAGTGGATCCCCGGCGCGCCTTGCCCCAAAAGTTCGGTCGCCTGCAACGCCGCGTAGGCGACGCCCAAGTCCTCCACGGCCTTGGGATCCTCGCGCCGCAATTCGAGTTCGCGCAAGAGTTTGGGTGGAATCGACGCGCCAATGCTGTTGGTAAAGCGCGTGACTTGGGAGGCGTTGGTGATCGGCATGAGGCCCGGAATCACCGGTGCGCTAATGCCCATCGCGCGCGTTTGCGCGGTGAACTCGGCAAAGCGTTCGTTGTCGAAGAACAGTTGCGTAATGAGGAAATCGGCGCCCGCGTCGACCTTCTCTTTGAGATGGTGCAGGTCGGCCTGCGGGCTTGCCGCCTCCGTGTGCGTCTCGGGATAGCATGCGGCGCCGATGCAAAAGTCGTAGTTGCGGCGCAGCATTGCGATCAGATCGCTCGCGTGCGCGAACCCGCCGGCGGGCACTTCAAACGACGCGGCCCCTTTGGGCGCATCGCCGCGAAGCGCGAGGATGTTTTCGATTCCGCCACGCGCGAGATCGTCAAAGAGCGCGCGCAACTCCGCTCGCGTCGAGCCGACGCAGGTTACGTGCGCCATCACGGTGACGCCGACGTCGCGCTGAATCTGCTTGGCCAAGGCTACCGTTCGCTCGCGCGACGAGCCGCCGGCGCCGTAGGTGATCGAGACAAATGCCGGGCGTAGCGGCGCGAGCAGTTCGATCGTGGAAAGGAGCGCGCGCGACCCCTCGTCGTCCTTGGGTGGAAAGAACTCGAATGAAAAGAACGGTCGTTGTGTTGCTAGGGCTTCCGAAATACGCACGATAGCCTTAGCGTTTATCTAAAACTGGTGGCGACGCCTCCGCAAATCAGCGCCCAGCCGTCGACCATCACGAAGAGCAGAAGCTTGACCGGCAACGAGACCACAGGTGGGCTGAGCATCATCATCCCCAGGCCTATGAGGTGAAAATGTTACGTACCTAAGGCGCCGCTGCACTCATCGTTAGGCTTTTATTCTCAGAGCGGTCGGGACGCCGATGTATCCAAGGCCGCAAGAACGATGTTGCGTGCGTGAAGCAGGACGGACTTGAGCTCGTCTGCTGAAACCTCTGCAAACCCGAGTCCTCGGAGCAGAAATATGCCTTCAACAGCCAGTAGTGCGTGACGTATTTCAGCAACCTCACCATGCCCTGATCGAAGCGGATCGAGCAGTCCGCAGTAAAGGTGTCGCACCGGCCCCAGCATGTCAGGGGCGTGCACCAGGGCGGTAATGAGAAAAGACGCCAGTTGAGTCGAGGCGTCGTCCTCGTCCAGTGCTTCCTCGATATGCGCGAGGACCAACTCGACCGGCCCAGTTGGCCTGCTGCCGAGTCGCCGACGCACTGCCTCCTGAAAGCGGGCCACTTCTCGCTCTAGCGCCGCGTGTACTAATCCATCCTTAGTCGCAAAGGTATAGACGAGCCCGCCCTTGCTAATCCCCGCACGCTCCGCCACAGCATCAAGCGTGAAATTTCGGCCGCCAGATTCAAGGATGACGGCCTCGGCGGCATCCAGGACCCTGTCCCTATCAATTTCCTTTTTCCGCGTCACCAACAACCCTCTTGCTTTTTCGACTGGGCAGTCGCATAATAATTTCCGACTGGTTAGTCAGATTAGCACGGCGACGCTAGTGCGGCAAGACTGCTCCTCAGGTAAGCACTAACGAATTCCATGAAAGGACTCAAAATGGAAGACCTTTTATCCGCCGCGGCCCTTGCTCACTTTGTCATGCACGTGCAAAGCATCGAGGCGAGTTATCAATTTTATATTGGCTTGGGTCTCCGCGCATTCGCGACATTCCCTGGAATGGCGATCGTTGAACTGCGCGGCGGCACACATTTGCTGCTCTTCCAAAAGGGCGACGAGCAGAGCAGCGCGCTGCAGAATAGTCATGTCGGCCAAAGACCAGATTTTGGAAGCGAAAGACTAGATCTGATGATCGCCGGGCCCACAAAAACGGATCTGGAGATTTACAGGGCCAGGCTGATTGATAATGGATATTCACCATCATCTATCGCAGATGGCATACTATACGGTCATCATTATTTCTCGATGCAAGATCCCGACGGCAATGGCATCAGTTTCTACACCAACCACTGCAGCGACAAGCCCGTTTGATCCCAATCTTCATAAGGTGCCAGAAAGCAGCCGATCCACTATGCGGCCCGGCGAGCCTTCGTCGTTGCAATACGAAGGCTACCTGGGCCATCCGTGTATCGTACCCGTACGCGAATATCGACGTCAGCGCCGAGCTTCGATAGTAGTTGTGACAACCGGGGGAGCGAGAATCCCCATACCTTGAAGTTGACGATCTTCGAGATATCGGCTTGAGCGACGCCGAGCCGCTTTGCGGCCTCTCGTTGGGAGATACCTAGGGCCTGGATGCGACGAAGAATTTCAAGAGCGAGAAACGACTTCGCTTCCAACTCTTCTTGGTCGGGCTCCCCATCCCAAGCGCTTGCTGTCACGATATAGGTCATCGGCTCATCCGCCTGTTTTTTCGTGATGGCGCGCCCACGCGAGCCGACGGCGGATGAGATCGAGCTCCCTTTGCGGCGTTTTGATACCTTGCTTGCTTTTCTTTTGGAAGAAGTGGAGGGCATAGATCAACTCTTTTCCGACGTAGTACATTCCTCGAAACGTGCCGTCTCGATCGTGAGCAACGACCTCCATGACATATCTGAGGTCGCCGCGCATCGGCTTCGAGTATCCAACCTTGCCGCCACTCTGCGCGGCGAATATCGCTGCGCGAATCTCGAGTCGCGGAACATCTGGCATACTTTCGAGATCCTTCTCGGAGCTGCCGGCCCAAAGGACGGGCTTCATCCAAGCCTCACGATGATAGTGGTTCTACTATCATCCGTCAACGCTGTCTCCACTAGACTCATCTAAAGCTCGTGGCTACGCCTCCGCATACGAGTGCCCAGCCGTCGACCATAACGAAGAGCAAGAGCTTTACCGGCAACGAAACAACCGGCGGCGACAACATCATCATGCCGAGGCCCATGAGCATCGCTGCAACCGCGAGATCGATGGCGACGAAGGGCAGATAGAGCGCAAAGCCGATCGCAAACGCACCACGCAGCTCGCCGACGACGAAGGCCGGGATGAGGACGTTCAACGGAGCAGCCGAGAAAGGCTCGTTGCGCCGGTGGGCGACCCGCTCGAAAAGCGCAATGTCGGCAACCCGCGTCTGACGCAGCATGAAGACGCGAAGCGGTCCCGACGCGCGATCGAGGGCTTGCGACTGCGAGAGCGCTCCGCGTGCGTATGGCTCGACCGCCTCATGGCCGATACGCTGCAGCGTCGGTTCCATCACCACCAGCGTGAGCACAAGCGCGAGGCCCGAGAGCACGGCATTAGGCGGAAGGGCCGATGCGCCGATTGCCGAGCGCACCAGCGAAAGCACGACCACGATGCGCACGAACGAGGTGCACATCATGAGCAGAAACGGCACGATTGCGAGTACGGTAAGGCCTGCGAGTACGTCGAGCGGGAGCGCGGCATGTCCGCGAGTCGCGACGGCAAAGAGCCCATCCATAATAAAAACGGTGCCGCATCAGCGTCACCGTTTTGTAGAAAAATGATTGCGGAGAAATGAACGAGGGCTTACGTATTGCCGATCGGCGGCCGCGAGATCAGCTCGGTCACGCGCACGCCAAAGTTCTCATCGACCGCTACGACTTCACCGCGTGCGATCAATTTGTTATTGACCATCAAATCGATCGGGCCGCCGGCGAGCCGATCCAATTCGATGATCGATCCGGCGCCGAGTTTGAGGACTTCGGCCACCGACATGTGACACGTCCCCAGTTCCGCCGTGACGCTGAGCGGCACATGGAGCAATACGTCGAGATTGCCGCGATCTTTGATCTTCTTTGCGTCGATGGTCATACTGCCGGTTCGTCCCTTCCGGTCGGAGTGCGGTCAATTGCCAGAGCATAGTGCTGACCGTGAACACCGCATTCGCCAAGCGCCAGCATCCTCCCGGCAACGAGCACTGCTCCCCGGAGCGCTCCCACCGGTAATGCGAGCACGGTTCCGGGTTCAAGCGCGCCGATATCTGCAGCCCGATGCTTGCCCAAGTCGAGATGGACGACGAGCTCGAGCGAGAGGTCGTCGAGCTCGTCGAGACCGACGGCCGGATGCGCCTGCGGAAGCGGATCACGGCTTAGAGCAATGCCGATCCGCGACCGAATCGGGTGTTCGAGCTGCAATTCAAAAAACGTGGTGAATCCTTGCAAATCAGTCAACGGCTCGAGCGCGGATTCGCGCGTGACTGAACCGCAAATCGGACCGAACTGTAGAGCGATTGCTTGGACGGTTCGCTCCAGGACGGTACGCTCGATCGACGAGAGCGCCGTCGCATGCGTCGCGCGTTCGCCAAAGGCCGCTGCGGCCAGCGCGGATGCGTCGACCGGGCGAACGATCACAGCTGCATCGGCGTTGCCCATACGGGCGCGATAGATCGTTGCATCGCGGCCAATCGCGGTCCACGCCGACGGCGTCGGAATCGTCGGTTCGTAAAGTTTTAGAATGACTGCCTCTCCGAAGAGTGCGCTGAGCGTATCGCGCACACCGCTCGCGACGATGCAGGCCGCGCTCACCGGCAGCGTCGATCGCTCTTCGAAGACGGCGTGCCGGATGCGACGCCCGCCCTCCCGCCGCGATCCCGCGGAGAATCCGAGCGTCTTCATTTCAACAGATCCATTGCCGTCTTGCTGACGCCGCCTTGCGCCTTATGCGCGGCCGCAAGCGCGTCGAACGCCACGTAGGCCTCTTGAAGCCGCTCGAGACTGCGATCGAAATCGATGCGGCTCTCCTCCCGCTGCATCGGCGCGACATTCGCGAAATTTCCGTCGCCGGGGCGGCCAACGTGCGGTACGGTTCCCGGGGGCGCGACAAAATGATTTGCGTCGCTCGCGCCCAATTTGGTCGCCGCCGGAAAGCGTGCGAGTGCAACGTGTCCGACGACAACGCGTTCGCGCTCCCGAGCGCCGTTTCGCGGATCGATCGTCGTGCGATCGTAGACCAGGGCGCCGCTCGGCTCGAGCCGCACATCGTTGACCCGTCCAAGCGCCTCGTCAACGCCGTCGAGGTGCAGCTCGCTGGTCGCGCCGCGGGCCGACGTGAATCCGAGGATGGGCCGGCCGTTTGCACCGATAAGCGTCCCGTCGGTAAGCGCAAATCCGCCGTCGCGCGTGTACGCTGCGCGCCCGCGCTCATCCGTCGTGATGAAGTAGGCGTCCGGCGGCGGCGCAACCGAGAGCGGATCGAGCGACGCGCGCGATGTCGCCCGGTCTGTCGCAACGTCATCGAACTGCGACACCGCTCCCGGCGTAAATGCGCGCTGCACGTCCTGGGCGCGCTGCGCGATGCGATCGAGTGCTTCTTGGGTTGCAGCGTTGACCATCATGAATTCACGCCTCGCTGACGTCGATGCGCAACGCGATGCCGCACAGGGCGAGGGCGTAGCGCGCTTCGTCGAGCGCGCGGGCCACACCGATGCGGATCGCAGCCGGGCACACCGCAATCAGACGGACGCCCGACGCAGTGGTTTGCAGTGCGACATGCACGCGGGCTTGCGTTCCATCGATGGTAAACGTGGCGCGGCTATTCGCACGGATCGGATCGAGAAAGGTGCGTTCGATGCGCCGAGCGAGCGGCGAACGTTCGGCACGGCGTTCGGGCCCTTGGGCGATGCGGCTCGTCTCGTGCCCGGTCCGAATGACGGGAGCCGCTCGTTCTCCTGGACGAACCGCGCTCGAGGTCGCACCGCTACGTCGCGGCCGGCCTTCGATCCTCGGTGGATCTACACTCGTGCGGCCGCACGAGGTGGGCGAATTCGTCGCATGTGCGAGATGCAGCGCTGAATACCAGGCCTGTGAGAGAGAGCGCCGGTCGATCGCCGCAAGCGGCGCGGTGAGAATGCTGAAGCTCAACTGCTGCGTGATCATGCCCCAATCGTGCTCGAACGGCATCAACGGGCTATCGCCGATTTATTTCGGGACTGTGACGGGCTACTGAGCGAACTTGCGGTCGTGCCCGTCGTCGAAGCCCTCCGCGCGCTGCAGGAACAGTCCGTGATTGGCCAGGTCAAAGGTGAGCACGAAATTTCGCAGCGAGGCATAACCGACGTTTCCACCGTCATTGCGATCCGCAAAAGCGCCGGTCGTGCCAAGCACGACATCGGTGTAGCGATTGAAGAGACGGTACGGGCCAAGTTGCAACACGTCCACCAGCGCTCCGACGGCGGCGACCGATCCGCCGATCCCGCGGTTGAGCTGGGGCCCATAACGCGCGATCGAGACGAGGCCCGGGTGCTCGTCGACGAAACTCTTGAAGAGCAGCAACTCACTCGCATCGCCGGTATCGATGACGACTCGGGTCGGCGCATCCTCGACCCGCGCGACGATCTCGGGAAGTTCGCGATCGGTGTCGACGTTGAGGCGCACACCGTCCGGCGCGAGGCCTCCCGGCGGCGCGATGGTCAAGGTCTCCTGCGTCGGGTCGAAGCGCAACTCGGCGACGGCAAAGAACGGATAGCCCAAGATCCCGTCGACGTGTATCGACGCGAGCGGCGGCAGATTGAGCACCGTCGCAACGTGCATCGGAAACGTGACCCCGCCTAGCGCGATCGGCGGTGCTTCGACCATGCCCGGGCTCGTCGTGCGTCCGGCTCCACGAATCTCGACCGTTCCCTGCGGATGCAGTCCGAGCGCGGACACCAGCGACGTATCAAAGACGTCTGCTTGCGCGGCGGAATCAATCAAGAACGTATACGACTTCCCTTCGATCGTGACGTTCGTGAAAATCAAACCGCCGCGCTCTTGATACCGAACCGTCACCGGCGCTGCATTCGCAACCGCCGAAATCGTGAACGGCGCAAAAATACTTGCCGCAATCGGCTGATTGACGGTAACGCTGGTCACGTGCGAGGTGACGTCAAAGCGATGTTCCCCGTCGGAGTCGACCTCGGTGTAGGGAATCAGGAAACCGTCAACGACCTGATAATCGCTGTAGACCGCAGTCTGCCTACTGTCGTGATCGACGTACGATTTTTCATCGATCAGCCACGTCTTCGCGTCGATTCCGATCTCATAGCTCTCGCCGTTGGGGGTGGCGATCCGTAGCCGGTACACCGCTCGTCCGTCGGGGAGTGTTGCGCTCTCGAGGTACTGAACCGCTTCGGGGTGCGACGCAAAAAGGTCGCTATCGATAAAATCCTCGGTGACCTGCCGGCGCGCGACGATGCCCTGCAACTCGCGGATCTCGCCGTTGGGATTTTGCTGCCAGAGCTTGTCGCCGACGCGCAACGTGCGTTCGGTGCGGATGCCGAGTGACTCGTCGCGCCGCTCGCTATCACCCTGCTGCCACTCGTGAAACGTTCCGGAAACGCCGACGCCGAGAATCGTGCCGATTGTCTCGTGGGTGCGCGGTTCGTGCAAATGCAGCGCGGCAAGAGCCGCGGCGTGATTGGAAAGAATCGTAGAGAGTGGAGGGGCTGCCGGTTTCGTCTGAGCGCAGAGTGCGGCCAGGCAGGCAAGGAGCGACGCGCTACGGCGTAGCGTTTCCGCGATACTTCGCGTAACTGGAGAGGACGTTTTGCACGTAGTTCTGCGTCTCGGCATACGGGGGTACGCCGCCATACTTCTCCACCGCGCCGGGACCCGCATTGTAGGCCGCGACCGCGAGCCGGACGTCGCCGTTGAAATGGTCGAGTAAGCCTTTGATGTACTTCGTGCCACCTGCTACGTTCTGCGCCGGATCGTAGGAATTTGTGACACCCAGGCCCGCTGCCGTACCAGGCATAAGCTGCATGAGCCCTTGCGCGCCGACGTTCGAGGTGGCGTTGGCATTGAAGCCCGACTCGTTCGCAATGATCGCCTTGATCAACGCCGGATCGACATTTTGCGACTGAGCGTTGTCATTGACCAGTGCGTCGATTTGCGCGGGCGGCAGCATTGCCGGCCCATCAGGTGCGCCTTGTGCGCTCGACTCGCTACCCTGGGCAGCCATCTGCGACTGGAGCATCGACGCGAACGATCCCGAGCCGTCCTGGGCCTGTTGAGGCAAACCGGGCAGTTGCACGGAAGCGCCCGTGATCTGTTCGATACGGGAGGCGACGGCGGAAAGTTCAGTGCTTATATCCATGGGCTTCCTCCAACATATCGGCGGTTTGATGCAAGGCCTCTAGGGTGGAAGCCGCCGTCGTAGGCCGCGGGCCTTGGCACAGGAGCAGCTCGAGCGCGGCTTCGGCGGCGATCGCGACGCAAGTCTGCGGGTCGGCCGGTTCGATGCCAAGCGAGCGAGCGTCTGCACAGCGCTCCAGCCGTGCCAGCGCCGCCCGGACGAGCGCCGCCGCATGTTGATGCTCAGCCGACGTAACCGCATCCATCGTGCGACTCGCGCTCAGAGGCACGTCGATTGCCGGAAAGTGGCCTGCGTGGGCAAGTCGCGATGAAAGCGCGAGGTGTCCGTCGAGGAGCGAACGCGCGCTTTCGCTCACCGGGTCGCGATCTTCACCGTCAGTCAAGACCGTTGCGATTAAGGTGACGGAGCCGGAGGCGAATGCGCCGGCCCGCTCGACCAGCTGCGCCGTGCGCGCGAAGACGCTCGGCGGAAACCCACCGCGTCCGACGCCCTCGCCCCTTGCAATTGCAAGTTCGCGCAGCGCATTGGCATAACGGGCCAAGCTATCAAGGACGGTCAGCACGTGCAACCCACGCGAGGCTAGTAAGCATGCATGCGTCATGAGAAGTTCGGCCGCCCGCACGCGTTCATGTGCGGGCCGATCGCTGGTGGCGCAGATCACCGTCGTTCGATCATCCCGAGCCGCGATCCAACGCTGGGCTTCACGACCGCGCTCACCAACCAGACCGATGGCAACGGCGTCCGCACGCGCGCCGCGGACGACCGTTTCAAGCAGCGTCGATTTACCGGCGCCCGGCGCGCCGAAGATCCCGATGCGCGCGCCCCGTCCGATCGTGAGCAGAGCATCGATGCAACGCACGCCCGTCCACAACGGCTCGACAATTGCGCTGCGCTCCGCCGGCGTCGCCGCAGGCGCGCCCACGCAAACGTAGACGCCGTCGACCGGCGCTAATCCGTCGAGCGGTGCACCGAGCGCGTCGAGCGCGCGCCCGAAGGCAGCCGTGCCGAGCATCGCCCCATCAGCAATCATGCAATGACTCGCGCCAGCATCTGCTCGATGCGAACGTCCAAACGCGCATCGATCGATCCGCTGCGTAGGGCGATCTGCACGTCGTCGCTGCGCAGTGACGGATCGGGAAGCGCGGGGACGCCGAAGTCACAGAGCCGCAGCTGCGATGGATGCACGCGCACCGCCACCGGAATCTCGGTGCAGCGTTCGCGGGCGCGTTGCACGATCGCTTCGAGATCGGACGGCGACAGAAGTAGTTCGCGACCGACGACCTCGATCGCGATCTCGCGCAAGAGTTCGGCGAGCGAGCGGTCGAGCGCGTCTGCCAGCATCGCGCGAAAGCGCCGTACGCGCTCGCATACATCCGCGATAAGCTCGTCATCCGGCCGCGTTTCGCAAGGTACGGGTTCATCTTGCGCCTCTTGAACCACCGATTCTTCTTGTATAATGGCGATGACCGGCGCATCGTTGCGCAGCCACAAGGCTAGGGGCACGAACTCAGGCATGGCGCGCCAGCAATTCGTCGGCGTTAGGAACCACTGAACTGTGTGTGCGCTGCATGCGCTTCACGATCGCTTCGCGCTCGTGCGGCGGATAGAGTTCGAGCACCGCAGCCGCGGTTGCGGCCGGCAACGCGCTAATGATCGCCGCGGCCGCGTGCGGCGGCTCTCCTGCGAGCGCGCCGCGCACTCGCGCCGGCGCGTAGCCGGTCACCGTGCGCGAGGTGCGCGCGATAGCGTCGCGCTCGAGTGCCGCTTTGACCAAGGCCTGCACGTTCGGCAGCAGATATCGTCCGAATCCGAGTAGGCCGACGACGATCGCGAGCGTCGGCAAGAGCGGCACGATTGCGCCGTAGAGGAGGAACCACTGGTCGTGCTTTTCCGCTAAGACGCGATGAAACGTCACCGCTTGAACGCTCAATTCGTCGCCGCGATGAGGATCGAAACCGACGGTCGCGGCTGCGAGCTCGCGGACCTTGGCCAGATCGGCACCGCGACCGGCATCGACAAACACGGCGGTTGAAATCCGTGCAACCGCCCCTGGGTCGGCATGCGCGGCGCTTTCGTGCGTCTCGCTTCCGCGATCGTCGTGCTCGTCGTTCTTGGAGTATTTCTTCCCACCGCCGTCATAGGATTCGGTTTGCGCAGCGCGCTCGATCGGATCGCCGCCGATCGGTGCGCGTCTTGTGTCGCGTTCCTCCGAGGTTGCATGCGTGTATTCGGTATGCACGCGCACGATTGACACGCCGGCGCCGAGCGCGGCATCCAACGCCGACTGCAACGATCCTTGCAACGCGTCAGGGTCGTCGCCGCCGGAACCGCTGTCGTCGAGCGCCACGCCGCGATCGTCCAGGATCGTCACGTTCGCCGGATCGAGGCCGGCGACCGAGGCGGCCACAAAACGCCGGACGCCCGCAACGGCGTCGCGCGAAAGCACTGCGCCGGGATGGAGGCGCACGCGCACGCTGGCCGTGGCTGGGCGGGTACCCTGATCGGCGAATTGCGCGCTTTGCGCCGGAGCCACGATCACCTGTGCGTCGTCGACGCCGTCGACGCTGCGCAGCGCGACTTGAATATCGCCCGCAAGGCCGCTGCGCGCCTGCGCATCGATGACCGCTTGAGGCGTCAGCACACCCACGTTCGCAAGCGCCTCTCCGGTCGTCTCGACGTGCCCATGCGGAATACCGGCAAGCGATAGGCGCAAGAGCAGCTCGTTGCGCCGGACCGCGTCGACAATCACATTGTTATCGCTCGGTGAAAATGGCACGTTCCAAGCGGCCAGTTGTTCCTGTACCTCGGCAAGTTGCTCGGCGTGCAACGGGCTTGCAAAGAGCGGCGCGCGATCGGGATGGCCGACGATCGTCGCTACGACGGCAAATCCGACGAAGAGCGCCGCAACCGCAACGGCGACGATCAGCAACGAGGGCGGTAGCGCACGCACGCGAGCGACGGCCGAGTGCAACTGCACCATCTATATCTGTAGGTTCAACAGCGTTTGCACGGCTTGAGCGGCGCGCTGCGCGGCAGCGGTTGCCACCGAGAGCGCCACGTCGGCCTGGGCGCGCCGGTACATCGCATCCTGCAGCGAGCCGGTGCCGTCGGCGTAGGCATCCTCCGCCTGCGTCGCGTCACCGAGAACGCGGCCGATCGCGTCGAGCGCTCTCCCGAAGCCCGATTGATCGCCGGGAGACGTCGTAGGGTGTGGCGCCGAGTCCGGAATAAGAAGCTCGACCCTCATGCGAGACGCCCCATGTCGATCGTACGCTCCTCGAGCGTTTTTCCCACATCGAAGAGTGACGCATCCGATTCGTAGGCGCGTGAAGCGTTCATCACCGCAATCATCTCGGTGATCACGTCGACATTCGTTCCACGTTCTTCGTGCGTGCCGGCAAACTGCACCGACGTGCCCTCGCCGTCTTCTGTGAGCGCAAAGTCAGGAATCAGGCGCGCGTAACTTCCCTTCGGACCCGCAGCTTCGGCGGCAGCCACGTTTCGCGCGCACACGTCGAGCGCTGCACGCTGCGCATCCATCGCGGCGGCGGCGCTCGCGAGCAGATCGATCATTTCGTCACCGCCTTGACTTCCTCGAGGCGTGCATGCATCGCCCCGAGTAGCGCTTCATCGAAGATTGCCGCTTGCGCGGTCTGCGCCATCGCGGCGTCAGCGGTTCGCCCGCCCTCCCCGGCGTTCGCGCGCGCGATGACGTTTTGCGCCTGGTGCAATCGGGTTGCGGCGGATTCGAGTCCGCTGCGCAAAGATTCGGCTACATCGAACATGTTAGTGCCTAGGGTAGGGATGCGCGATGGCCGAGGAGCATCTGCGGTGTTACGAAGTTATGAACAAGGGGCGATTCGAATCATTTACCGACGGAGTGTTCGCGTTCGCGATCACGCTCTTGATCTTGGGCATCGCGCTCCCCGTGATGCACGACCCCAGCGAACGCGAGCTGCGTCATGCGGTCCTCTCCCTGTGGCCGAGCTTTATCGCCTTTGCTTTGAGCTTCGCGGTGATCGGGATCATGTGGCAAAATCACCATGCTCTCTTCCGCTTCGTTGCGCGCATCGATCGCAAAACAGTCGCGTTCAACCTGCTCCTGCTGTTCGGCACGGTTATGATCCCCTTTGCCACCTCGGCGATGGGCGCCTATCCGACCATGCACACCACAACGCTGCTCTACGGCATTGTGCTCACGTGGTGTTCGACGTCTTACAACGTCATGCTGAACCACTTGATCGAGAGCGGGGCGTTCGAAGCGTCGGTCACGCGGGAGCAGATCGGGCGTACGGTCGTCGCGTATCGCGTCGGTTGGTTCACGTACGTCGCCGCGACCCTGCTTGCGCTCGCGGTGCCGCTGCTTAGCTTTGCGGCGTACGTCGGAGTCACGGTCTACTATTATATTCCACACGGCGTCGACGCCGACGTCCAATGACGATCTTTGCTTACGCGTTCGGTATGGCCATCTCGATCGCGCTCGCCGTGGCGATCGGCAACGCTTGGGTGCGCGACCATCGCAACGGCGTGTGGACGCTCACCATGGCCGGAACGGTCACGGCGCTGGCGCTCTTTCTCGGCGTCGCCATTGGATGGGGCTTAGCCCAGTACTTCGCATTTATTGCCGCTTCGGCAACCGGTCGCATGTAGACGAATCGCCTAGTGCGCGGGAGCGAGTTCCGGTGCGCCCGGTTGCTCGTCGAGGTGCTCGCTGTGCCGAAATACTTCGTCCGACGGCGCTACCCACATATAGACGTTGGGAATCAGAAGCAGCGTCAGCACGAGCGAGCTGAGTACACCGCCGATGACCACGATGCCGAGGCTCGAGCGGGAAATGGAGCCGGGATCCAGTGCGAGGGCGAGCGGAAGGTTCCCAGCCACGACCGAGAAGCTGGTCATCACGATCGGACGGAACCGGGTATGCGCGCTCTCCATGATCGCGTCGATTTTGTTCTTGCCGCGCGTTCGAAGCGTGTTGGCGTAGTCCACAATCAGAATCCCGTTCTTCGTCGCGATGCCGATGAGCAAGATCGTCCCGATAAGCGAGAAGAGGTTGAGCGTACGATGTGTCAGCACCAATGCCCCGACCGCGCCGATTGCGGCGACGGGCACCGAGAAAATGATGATGAACGGTGAAAGGTAGCTATTGTAGAGCGCCACCATGAGCAAGTAGACCAGAATGACGGAGATGATCATCGAGGTCCCGATGCCGACAAGCGCCTGATGCATGAAGTCCTGTTGCCCCAGAGGCGCGGGACGCACGACGATGCTCGGCGGCAGGTGGAGCGAGGGAATCTTTTTCATGAGCGCATTTTCAACACTCGACAACGACGAGTCGGGCGCTACGTTCGAGTCGACGTGAATGACGGTGTTCCGGTCGGTGCGCGTCATGAGCGGCGGCGTGGGTGTCGATTCAAACGTTGCGATATCGCCCAGATACACGATCGACCCGTTCGACGCGCGAATCGGCACGTTGCGCAGCAAATCGAGATTAGTCTGATCCTGGGGCGGATAGATGACCTGCACTTGTTCGAGGCCTGACGTCGTTTCGAACTGCGTGGCGACGTTACCGCCGAATGCCGCGCCTGCGGCTTGCGCCGCCTGCCCCACATCGACACCTAAGGCCTGGGCCTTCGCGCGATTGAAGATGACGGAAATTTCGGGCGTAAGCGCCGCGCCGCTGCTGTTGACGCTGGTCGCCCCTTTGACGCTGCGCAGTGCGTCGAGGACCTTCTGCGCATACGGTGTCGGATCACCGCCGGTCACGTCCGTGACGAGAAAGTCGACCGGCTGCGCGTTGCCGCCGCCCGTGCCCGTTGACGGCACAACCACTACCGAGACGTTCGAAGGGAACGACCCTCGCGCAAGTTTTTGGAACTCCGTCACCCAATACGACGTCGGATGCTTGCGATTGTTTTTGAGCCAGACGTGCACCTGACCGACATTCTGCTGTGAAACAAATCCGCCGAAGGACGCGGCGTAAGCGCCGGCCACTGCCGTGTTTGCGAAGATGTCGGGATAGCCCAGAATTTTTTTCTCGAACGCGAAGATGCCGGTTTCGACCGTGGTCAGCGGGGTACCGATCGGATAGGCAAGTTGAATGAAAATCTCGCCGCGATCGGTCGCCGGAATAAACTCTTCACCGACGACGCCGAGCGGTATCATGGCAATTGCGAGCACGAAGGTCGCAAGACAGAAGATCGCTACGAGTTTGCCGTGCTCGAGGCCCCACGGCAGCGCGCGCTGCGTGTACCACGAACGCAGCCCGTCGAATCGCTCGCCGAACCAGTCCACCGCTTTCCACGCATTCCAGTGCGATTTGAGCGCCCACAGCCCCGCTAAGGTCGGCGTGATCGTGAATGAGACGAAGAGCGACGTCAAGGTCGAGATCACGACCACGATCGCAAACTCCGAAAGCTGGCGGCCGACTTGCCCTTGGATGAAGGCGATCGGGAAAAATACGACCACGTCGACCAGCGTGATGACGATTGCCGCGGCGCCGATCTCCTCGCGGCCGCTGACCGCCGCGTCTTCAGGCTTCTGCTTGAGCTCGGTAAAATGGCGCTCGATGTTCTCGAGCACAACCGTGGAGTCGTCGACGAGGATACCGATGACCAGCGACATGCCAAGCAGCGAGTCTGTATCGAGCGTGAGACCCATCAGCTTCATCACGGTCATCGCAATGGCGAGCGACGTCGGGATCGACACGCAGACGACGATGGCGCTACGCCACGAGCGCAGAAAGAATACCATCGCTAGACCGGTAAGCAACACGGCCTCGGCTAGCGTGCGAACCACGATGTCGATTTGTTGTTCCGTGAACTCGGACTGCACGTGGATCACGCGGAACGAGATCTCGGGGAACTGCCGTTCAACCTTAGGTAACGCGGCGATCACCGCATTGGAAGCGTCGACCTCACTTGCTTGCGACGTCTTTTGCATCTGCAAAAACAGGCCGGGCTTCCCACTGATGTGCGCGATCTGCAGGCGTGGTTCGTAGCCCGAGGTGACGGTCGCGATGTCGCCGATACGGACGACCGAATTGCTGGCCGTCCAAGGGTTGACTTGGCCGGGCAAACTCGAGATGCCGCCGTTGATGTTTTCGACCTGTCCCGGCAACTGGTTGCTTTGCGAGGACGCGCCCGAAACGATGATCGGGAGATTGCGCACGTTATCGAGCGTCGTTATATCACCGCGCACGTCGATCGTCGTTTGGCGGTTCGGCTCGTAGGCAAACCCGCCCGGCACGCGCTGATTATCGGTCGAGACGGTATTGATGACGTCATTCAGCGTCAAATTCGCTGCCGCCAACTTGGCCGGGTCGACCTGAATTTCGTAAGCCGGCGTCACCAAACCGCCGACGTTGGCAAACGAAATGCCCGGTACTTGCTCGAGCTGCGGCGCAATGACGTTTTGCGCGTACAGAGCTAACTCGTTGATCGGCAGCTTCTGTGAGTACAACGCGAGGACGACGACCGTCGACTCCGTCGGATCGTAGAGATTGACCGTCGGCGGCGTGATGTTGGTGGGAAGGAATTTTTCCGAAGCTTGAACGGCTTTATTCGTCAGCGCTAGGTCGGTCGCGGTGTCGGACTTGATATCGAAGACCGCACTGATCGAGGCTGAGCCCTGTTGCACGACCGAATTGATCGTCTGCAGATCCTGCGTCCCGGCAAGATTCTGCTCGATCGGCTGCACGATCTCGTCGCGCATTTCGGTTACCGATGCGCCATTGTACTGCACCGAGATCGTGACCGTCGGCTGGCTGACGTCGGGATAGAGCTCTTTGACGATCGTGATCGTGCTCATAACGCCGGCAAACGCCATGAGCGCAATGATGACGAACACGAGCGTCGGCCGATTGATGAAAAGCCGCGTCAAACTAAATTTCACGGCTTGTATGAAACCTTCTCGCCGTCGCCGACGCTCGACTGGCCGTTGCTGACCACGCGAGTTCCCGCATCGATCCCGGTCACGACACTGCGTGTGCCGTCGCTCGCGACCTCGGTTACGCTAATCGTCTTTGCGGTGTTGTCCGTTTGCACGATCTGCACCGCATCGTGGTTATCATCGGTAAAGGCGGTTGTCGGGACCAACACGCCCCGCGCAGCCGGCAAGGCGACATTGCCGCTAACGGCCATGCCCGGCCGCAACAGCTCACCCGGGTTCTGCAAAAGCACCTTGACCTGGAACTGCGTCGATCCGGGCTGAATCTCGTTGAGAACACCAACCACGGTGCCGGCAAATTTATGGTTGCCCGACGCGCTATCGGTTTGGATCGTCGCGATCGAGCCGGTGTGAACGCCCGCGATCTGGTCGGTTGATCCCCGCAAGATCGCATAAATCGGCGACACCTGCTGCAGGGTGAAGATTTGACGCGACCCCGGGTACTCGCCGGGGTTGAGGTTGCGGTTGACGACGACACCGTTGATCGGCGAGACGATCGTCGCTTTCGAAATGGAAACCCGGATTTGCTGGGCCTGCGCGAGCGCGACCGCCTCCTGTGCTTTGGCTTGCTCAATCGACGATTGCTGCAAACCCGGCGCGTTCAAGGTCGAGCCATTGGCCTGCACCGTAGCTTGCGCGCTCTGCACCGCCGCGGTGTCGTCGCGCACCGTCGCCTGATCCGCCTCGTACTGCTGCTCCGAAACGTAGCCCTGATGGAACAGCTGCCCGTCGCGCGCGAGAATGCGCTGATCGCGCGCAAGATTTGCGGCAGCCGAGTTTAAGCCTTGGCTGCCTTGCGTGATCAATTCGCTGCCCGAATAGACGGTGTGGGCCGTATTTGCCGCGTCGCTCTGCGCCGTAGCGAGATCGGATTGCAGTTCAGCTTGCAGATCAGCGGTATCAAGTTGCGCGAGCACCTCACCCTTGCTGACATGATCGCCTTCCTGGACGTTGACGGCGTCAGCCGGCTCACTGAGGCTGGACTGAATCGCGACGTTTTCGTACGGAGCGATCAGCCCCGACATCGCCGACGAGGGGACGAGCGACCCCGTTTGCGCGATCGCGGTATCAACGTACGGCGCCGAGGCCTGTGCAGCGTGCTTCGCGCCGCACGCGGCAAGCGCCGCGACGAGCGCAAGGGAAACCAGGCGTTTCAAGTTAGCGGCTACCCCCCGCTACCCGCCGGTAGGGGAAGACCTGCCCGGTCGCGCGCGATCCCCAGATAGAGGCGCGTGACTTCATCGTAATTTTGCACTCCAGATGCGACATGGTTGGTTTTGAGATACGTATTATAGGTTCGCCACGAAAAACTGGCGAGAGAAACGTTGACGTGGCGCCGGTTGCGCTCGCGGATCGCCGCGAAATCTTCCCATACCAGCGGGGCGAACGTTGTCTTGGAATAGCGCGCTTGCGGCGGAAGGTAAAGGAAGAGCTCGAGCCAGCCCGAGTACTGGACCACCGGACTATTAGAACGAGTGCAGCTGACAATTGCCAGAAAATTGGCTTCATCTTCCCTGGCATACCCAGCAACGTGGCTCCACTCATGGGCCAGATCGAACGGGCGTTCAAACCACAAAAGGTCACTCGCCAGGTGGACGTCGAGTGCAAACGGGTTGATGTAGCCGCTCGTTCCGGTCGCCGCCATAAACGGGTCGGCTAGGGTGGGCTTGGGAACGCCCGTGAGCGGTACCCATCGGTCGCCCCCGGCTTGCACGACGGGGAGCCACGTCGCATAGAGCTCCTCTACGTCAAACGGGCTAGCGGCTTGGGCGTGGGCCAGCGGTGCAAGACGATTCATCTGCGCAATCGCTCGGACGCGCAACGCGTCTACGGCGCGCGTTGTAATACGTGATTGGTCGTAGGCGGTGCGCGCTTCGATCGGGGCCCGGTCGTAATTCCAGCCCCAGCCCGCTTCGAACCAGAACGCGTACGCCGCCGCGACTGCCAGCGCGCCGAGCCAATCGCGCCGCATGAGCCGCCACGCGATGAGGCCGGCGCCCGCGAGGACGACAAGATCGCCGAGCGACCACGGCAATGCTGAACTGATGGGAAAGAGCAGGTGCTCCCAATGCGGATACGCGCCGTTGACGTAAACCTGCTCGACCCACAACGACGATGGGCGCCACAGTAATGCTGCAACGCCCAAGGCAATCATGGCTACGCGGGCGGATCGGCCGAAGGCCGAACGCCACGGATTCACGGAACGTGAATCCTGTTTATCGTTTGCTGAACTGGAAGCGCTTACGTGCGCGCTTGCGGCCGTACTTCTTCGATTCTTTTTCACGCGGGTCGCGCGTAAGGAAGCCGCTCTTGCGCAGCACGTCTTTGAACGATCCGTCCATCTCGACCAGTGCTCGTGCGATACCGTGGCGCACCGCACCGGCTTGTCCGGTCACACCGCCGCCCTGTGCCTTGACGATAACGTCGAAGCGGCCGCCGCTCTGCGTGGCCTCGAACGGCTGACGCACGATCTGCTGCAGTTGCGGGCGCGGGAAATATTCCTCGATCGGCTTCTTGTTGACGGTGATGACGCCCTGACCGAGCACGAGCTTCACGCGCGCTATAGCGCGTTTGCGACGACCGGTGGCCTGAATTTGGGTGCTATCCACGTATGCTCCTAAAACAGCGGCTGCGGCTTTTGCGGCTCGTGCGGATGCTCCGCACCAGCGTAAACTTTGAGTCGGCGCAATTGCACGTCGCGCATCTTATTGGTCGCAAGCATGCCGCGCACGGCCTCTTCGATCAATCGCTCGGGATGCTTGGCGTGCACGTCGCGGGCCGTCTGCTCTTTGAGTCCACCCGGGAAACCGCTGTGACGGCGATAGATCTTCGCGTCCCACTTCTTGCCGCTCAGTTCAATTTTCTCAGCGTTGATCACGACCACGTGATCGCCGTTGTCGATGTGGGGCGTCCACGTCGGTTTGTGTTTTCCGGAGAGAGCGCGCGCAATACGCACGGCGAGCGTGCCCAGGCGTTGCCCGGCCGCGTCGACGATGTACCAGTCGGCTTTCGTCTCCGCCGTCTTTTGCAAAGTGGTTCGCATAAAAATCCTCGTGATGAACTTCCGCATCTTAACTGCCTGCCGCCGTGCAGTCAAGCGATTTTTAGCGATACTTTTTATTTGAGCATTACTTGACTACTCAAGTATACTGAATGCATGCCGACCGACTCTGTGGAGACCCTGCTCGCCCTTGCCGCCGCCCACGCCCGAGCCGTTCGGGTGCTGGAGGTGCGTGGCCTGAGCTTTGCCGAGCTGCGCCTGCTGGTGCCGCTCCTCGCTGCTGACGACGGGCGCCGCCCGACGGAGCTGGCCCACGAGCTTCACCTAACGGCCTCGGGCGTCACCCGCGCCCTCTTGCCGCTGGAGCGACGCGGCATCGTGGAGCGCCGGCGCGACCCCGGGGACGCGCGCGCCTCGCTCGCGCTGCTCACCGGCGCCGGGCGGACCCTTGTCGCCGAGGCCCTGGAGGACGCGGGAGAACGTGCGAGCCGGCTGCTGCGCCGGCTCAACGTCGGTCAAGCAAAGCAACTCCAGCGTCTGCTGGATGAGGTGGGCGGCTAGCGCACCCAGACCGGCGGCTCCGCAAATGAATCGTAGTCGTCGTAGCGCACGCCGGCGAGATACAGCCCGTGTGCCGGCGCAGTGAGTCCGGCGGCTCGGCGGTCACGCGCCGCGAGAATCGCCGGGATCGATGACGGATCCCGCCGGCCCAGACCACACTCCACCAACGTGCCGACGATCGTGCGCACCATGCGATGCACGAAACCGTCGGCGCGAATCTGCACGCGCACGAGATCGTCACGCGCATCGATCGCGAGCGCTCGCACCTCGCGGACGGTCACGCCGCTTTCGGGTAACACGCCGCAGAACGAGCGGAAATCGCGCTCGCCGATCAATTGCAGCGCCGCCGCTCGCATCGCTTCGAGATCGAGCGAACGCCGGTAGACATGGTAGACGCGGTGCGCGAGGAGTGCGCTGCGATCCGGCCGGTTGAGAATCGCATAGACATAGGTACGTTCGCGCGCCGAAAAACGCGCTGAGAAACCGTGTGCGACGGTGGCCACGTCACGTACGCTAATGTCATGCGGTAATGTGCTATTGAGCGCAATTGCCAGGCGCTCAAATGGAAACGAGCGAGACGTGATAAACGAAATCACTTGCCCGCTCGCGTGAACTCCGGTATCGGTCCGGCCCGCACCCGTGATCTTTACCGGCTCTTCGAAGAGTTCGCCCAGCGCCCGTTCGATTTCGCCGGCTACCGTGCGACCTGATGCCTGTACTTGGAAACCGAAGTACGCCGTGCCGTCATATTCGACGGCACAGCGAATGGTTTGCGCTACGCATTCACCGGCTGGCGTCTCGGCACGTTGCGTTTCTCGTCCAGATCCAAAACGTCGGCCCACGTGGTTACGTCGGTCCGATCCGGCGCGACTTGATTGCGCAGCTCCTGGAAAAACTTCCGCGAATCGTCATTGTCCGGTTCGTGTGCGAGCCATTCTTTATTCCAGGCCTCGATCTCTTGCGGCGATTTCTTGTCGATGAACGCTTTAACGTACGCGTCGATCTCAGCGCCGCTCTTGGCGTTCTTGATCACGTCGAGCAACGCTTCGTGATCGATCCCGAGGAACGCAAAGACGGCTTGATCCATCGGACAATTATAGTGATACTCGCCGTTTTTGCCTTCAGCAAATGCCTTCCCCTTGTCGATGGTGCGGCCGATCTGCACCAAACCGAAGAGCTTCTCGTGCACGCTGCGGGGGTATGACGTCGTTAGATCCATAGAGGATTCTCCTAAAGGTTTCGATTGATAACGTACCCCGTGACACCCACGAACGCGCGCAGGTTTCGTCTCGGCATTTTCACGCTATGCTGGCTGCTTGCCGCCGCCTTGCAGGTCTATGCGTCCGACGTCGGGACGCACGGTGCGGCGGTCGGGGCATACGTTCCCAGCTGGTTGCTTGTGATCGCAGCGATCCCGGCCTGGGCCTTATTGCTGCCTGCTCTGGTCGATGCCGTGGCGGCCCTTGGGGCCAGGAACCTCTCGGACGGTCTCAGCCGCGCGTTCACGATCGCAAATGCGACCGGCCTGGTCGCCTATGCCTTCGTAAGCCTGGGGGTAATTTTCTATGTCGCCTTCGCCAATTATGGAACGTAGCTAGGCGGCGTTCTCACACTCGTCGTGGCGGCAGTTACAGTGATCGTGCGGCGGCGCATCGGGGTCCGCCGCGGCTTGTTCCCGGCAGCGGTCGCTGCAGTAGAATACTCCGAGGTCCACGTAGCACGTGCACTGCGTGTGGTCGCACTTCTGGCCGTCCATGCTATTAGTCTAGCAGCTAACCTTGCACCAGGTAATCGACAATGGACGCCGTCGAGCCGTTGCTGTAGGTGACGGTCCCGCTGCCCTGCGCATTGACCGTGAAGGTCGCCACGGTCGCACCGGTCGCGTTGTTGGTCAGCGTACCCGTGATCGTTCCGCCGACTGAGCCGGTCATGCTGAGTGTGGCGTCATTGGCAGAGTCCGTCAGCGTGAGCGTGACCGACGTGGGCGAGCCGCTTCCGGAGATTGCGAGCGTATTGAGGAGGTCGGAAGCAGGGGTGATCGTCCAGTCTGGAAATGTCGCGACGGCAACCGAAAGAGCGTTGAGCCCACCCTGGTAGGCTGAGACCTGCATGTTGACGGTAGTCTGCGAGCCGGTTTGCGAACCCGAGAGACTGACGTTCGCGCCGTCTTCGAGCGAGCTTGCCGCAACATTGGCGACCGCAGCGACACCGCACGAGAACGCAGTAACCGAGGGGGTGTTGCAAGCAACGCCTGCTTGACCTAGCGAAACGCCGTTCGCGCTGATGCTGCTTTCCAAGATCGAGATGCCGGTCACCTGGTCTTGGCTATTGACGTAAAATACAATCGTTGCGTTCGCTGTTTCGGTCACCGCACCGGTCGTCGAATATTCGGTAAGCGTAGCCGGCCCGCTCAGTTCGGTACTGGAGGGCTCCGATGCTTCCCACACCAGCGTACTCTCGATGTTGTTGCACGCTGCATCGTAGTAGACGCTGACGGTCACGGTGACGACCGTGTTGTTCGAGTTCGGAACTTCCGTTGTCACGACGCCGTCACTGCATCCAGCAGCCCCGTCGCGCCGCAGACTTGCGAGCAATCCGCGGCCTTCGCGCCTGACGGCGGCCGAGAGCGCACGAGTCGCAATGAAGTTGGTCAGCGAGCCGCCGCCCTCAAAGCTCTCGTAGGCTTGTATGCCACCTAAGCCGCTCTGCACGTCGGCGCGCTGGGTGCTTTGCTGTGAGATGTTGGTTTGTTGCGGCGGCGTTATGCCGCCACCGCCGCCGCCCGAGGTGGATCCGCCTCCACCGCCCCCGCCGCCGCAGGCGGCAAGTGCTCCAGTGCATACCAGCGCGGTGACGAAACGAACACTTTGCACGAGGCACCCTCCAGCGGCAAGTAGGCGGTAGGTAGAACGTTCCCACACTTTCGTCCGTGACCAAAGTCCCGCCTGCGCAATAGTCCTTATGGACTATCAGAATAGATAGCTATCCGTGCTGGCGTTGCAGCGGGAAGAGTAAGACGTCTCGAATCGAGGTGTTGTTGGTCAACAGCATGATGAGACGGTCCATGCCGATACCGATGCCGGCCGTGGGCGGCATGCCGTACTCGAGCGCGCGGACGAAATCCCAATCGGGTTGCGGTATCTCCTCATCGCCTTGCGCGCGTTCGCGCACTTGCGCCTCGAAGCGCGCGCGCTGATCGTCGGGATCGTTGAGCTCGGTAAACGCATTGGAAATTTCCATGCGATTGCAGAAGAGCTCGTAGCGATCGACCAATTCCGGGTCGCCGGCCTTACGTTTGGCCAGCGGCGAGATCAACACCGGATAGTCGGTCACGAAGGTTGGCTGGACGAGATGCGGCTCGAGCACGCGTTCGAAGATCTTGTCGAGCGCGTGGCCGTGCGTAGGCGAGGCCGGCAGGCCCAGCTCGCTGAGGATTTGCGCCGCGCCTTGAGGGTCGAGCAGCTTCTCGCGCGTGAACTTCCCGTGCGAATAGATCGCGATGCCCTCGAGATAGCTGACCTTTTCGAACGGACGCTGGAACGAGATCAGTTGTTCGCCGATCTGCAAATCCTCGCGGCCGCCGGTCACGACCGAAACGAGATGCGCGATCAGCGCCTCGTTGAAGTCCATCATGTCGTGGACGTCCCAGTACGCAGCATAGAGCTCGAGCATTGTAAACTCGGGGTTGTGGCTCGTGTCGATGCCTTCGTTGCGGAAGATGCGCCCGATCTCGTAGACCCGTTCCATTCCGCCGACGATCAGCCGTTTGAGATTGAGCTCGGTGGCGATGCGCAACTGCATCTCTTCGCCCGAGAGCGCGTTGACGTGGGTGATGAACGGACGCGCCGATGCGCCGCCGGCTACGTGCAGCAGGGTTGGGGTTTCGACTTCGTAGAAGCCCCGATCGTCGATGAACCGCCGCGTTTCGGCGACGATGCGGCTGCGCATGATCATCGCGTCGCGCACGTCCGGATTCACGATCAGATCGACATAGCGCTGACGGTAGCGTTTCTCCACGTCCGTGAGGCCATGCCATTTATCCGGTAACGGCATCAGCGATTTGCTCAGCAGTTCGAACGACTTGACGTGGAGCGTCAGCTCGCCCTTTTTCGAGCGAAACATGAAGCCGCGCACGCCGACGATATCACCCCGCTCGATGTCGTTCCACTCCGCGAAACGTTCGTCGCCCAGATCGTCTTTGCGCAGGTAGACTTGTAGTCGTCCGGTGCGATCGTGCAGATCGGCAAAGAGCGTTTTCCCCGCGGTGCGGATCGACATGACCCGGCCGGCGATATTCCAACCCTCGGCTTCGGCGTGCTGGCTGGGTTCGAGAAAGCCGTAACGCTCGCTCAGTTCGCTCGCCGTGGCTTCGATTTCAAAACGCACCGGCGCGAAAGGATCCTGACCGCGCGAACGCAGAGCGGCCAGATGTTCGCGTCTGGCCGCTATCAGTGCTGCTTCGGTTTTCCCGAGTTGCTCTTCCAAAAGGCGCTCCGCTCTAAGCTATAAACGCTTCTGGCGATCTCCTACGAGGCTTTCTTTGCGGCCTTCTTTGCCGGGGCAGCCGCGCGTCCGTTGCCGCTGCCGCTGCCGTTGCGAATCCCGTCGATCTTGTACTTCACCACGCCGCGCGGCGTGGAGACGTCGACCGTCTCACCCTTCTTGTGTCCGATCAAGGCACGGCCAAGGGGCGATTCGTTGGAGATGCGCTTGGCCGACGGGTCGGCTTCAGCCGAGCCCACGATATGAAATTCGTAGCTCTCGTTGTTCTTGAGGTCTTTGACGTTGACCGTCGCGCCAATGTGGACTTCATCGGTGGCATATTCCGATTCGTCGAGGATCTTCGAATTGCGAATCATGCCTTCGAGCTTCAAAATGCGCCCTTCGATAAACGCCTGCTCTTGCTTGGCGTCCTCGTATTCGGCATTTTCACTCAGGTCGCCGTACTCTTTGGCCTGGCGAATCCGGTCGTTGACCTCTTTGCGATGGACGGTCTTTAGCTCGTCCAACTCTTCCTGGAGCTTTTGCAGCCCCTCGGCGGTCAGGATGATCTCTTTATCGTTCAAGGATGGACCCAGCGACCCCGTAATGACATAATTTTGGCGCCCGGTGAGGACGCTGGCGCGGTTTGTTTGGGGCGCCCGAAGCGTTCCCCTTCCTGGCGGTGGCTCTACCCGCGTCGTGCCCGCCCGCGCCAGAGCGCAAATGGTATACCCAACAGGACTCCCGCGCAAGCGTATCCCGCAAGTTTGTGATCTTCCACCGCCACGGTCGCGACCAGGACGCCAAGAAGCGCGAGTCGCCCCGGCGAGCGGCACGATCACACCCCCCAACCGTGCAACCGGCTCGTCCCAAAAACGCCTGGCCGCTGCGAGCGCGGAGAGCACGAACAATAGGCCCAGAAAAACGGAGCTCGCGTTGAGGACGAGCGTCAACTGGTCGGCGGCGCTCTTGGAAAACCCGGTGACCAGCTCGCACAGCGTCACCAGCACGGCCACGACGCCCATCGACCAAACGCGGCTCGTCGCGCGCGTCCAGCGCCCCGAGAACGCGCGGCAAGACGCCGTCGCGCCCCATTGCATACACCGAGCGCGTGAGATACAAGATCGTCGTCCAAAGCGTCGAGAGCGTGGAGAGCGAGGACCGTCACCACGATCGCGACGCGCCACCACGGGCCGCCGAGGAGCGAGCCCACGTATGCCAACGCGTCGGCTTGATTGTCGGCGAAGCCCTGCAGTGAGCCGAGATGCTCGAATGCGTACATGCATGCGAGTAACACCAGGGTCGAAAACACGAGGCCGGTGATACCGCCGCGGCCCGAGGCGGTCGAGGTGTCATTCACCTCTTCACTCGTCGACGCGCTCACTTCCCATCCGTCGCTCATCCACACCGCAAGCGTCATCGCGGTGACGAATCCGGCGATGCCGAACGACATAGGCAGCGGCGAGGACTGCGCCGTCACGTGCGCGGGCACCGGCGCGTGCAAGGCAGCGGCAAGCGCCGCGACGAGCAGGACACCGATTTCGAGTGCGAGCGCGACGAGCGTCACGAATGCGGTCGGACGTACACCGGCATAAAGCAGCGCCGAACTTGCGAGAATCCAGACCGCCCCGACGACGGCCGCCCAAAGGGGATCTTGTTCGTGCGCCGGCGCGATCAGCGCTAGGGTATAGATTCCCGCCGGCACGGCGATCGCCATCGTCGCAAAGAAGTTCGAGAGGATGAGCAGCCACGCGCCGTACGCACCGGCACGCGTGCCGAACGCCATGCGAATCCAGGAATACGATGAACCCGCGTTCGGCGCGACGCGCGAGAGATACGAAAACGAGACGGCGATGCAGAGCATGATCGCCGAGAGCGCCAGCAGCGCGAGCGGCGCGGCGAAACCGGCGGCAACCACCATCGGCCCCATCGTCGAAGCAAGCGAATACGCCGGTCCCATCGAGGCCGACGCCAGCACCGAAATGTCGAAGAAATGGAGAACGCGCGGAAGGCGGCGCGTCAATTCAGGACGATCACGCGAGGATCGAGATGCAACTCGTGGAGCACGCGCTCGTAGTCGGCGGGCGTCACATCCTCCCATTTTTTGCCGAGCAGTGCGAGCAGCGCGGCTTCGATGACGTTCGTGCCAAAGGATCGGCCATCGAAATCCGGCGTCGTGGTGATGAGCAGCGCGACGCCGCGTTCGCGAAGTTCCTCGATGTTGGCGGCGGTCACCGTATTGGTCAGCACGATCTTGCCGTCGAGGCGAGCGGGCATGAACTGACGCATGAAGTGGAAGTCGCCCGCGATGATGTCGGCCTCTTGGTAATACTGCGGGTATTTGGGCTCGGGTGGTTTTTCTTGTTTTTTGCCGGTAGGGTAGAAAAATTGAAACGGCAGCTTGCACGCGTCGGGCAGATACTTCTCGGCCATCTCTTCGAAGGTGTGCAAGTCGCGCACAGCCATATCTTTGTCGAGCGCAAAGATGAAGTCGCCGAAGAGCACGTCGGCGCCGGCATCGACCAACGCCTGGGCCATGCCGAAACGATCCAGCGCGCTGACCATGAGCACGTGCTTGCCGCGCAACTCGATGCCAAGCTCGCTCTGCATGTAGTGCACCGCATTGCGTTCGAGCGTGTTCTTGAGGCCGCTTCCGTCGACCACCGGCGTGACTGTTGCAGCCTGCAACAGTCGCAAGCCGTCGCGCAGCGCATACCGCTTAGAGCCGGCGTACAAGTACACGTCGATTCCCCCAAGGCCGATCGCATCGACGGTGCCGTCGAGTTCATGCACGCGCGCGATCGCCTTATCGAGCTTACCGTCGACGCCCTCGCGCGCGATGTCGAAATCCTCGCCGAGTAGATTCACGACCGCTCGATGATCGCGCGTCGAGGAGCCGAGCGAAACCGAGACGATGTGTTTCACGCGTTGTCATCCCGAGCGTAGCGAACGCAGTGAGCGGAGTCGAGGGACTTCGGCGTTCCCTGCGCTACGCTCGGCATGACAAAGCTCATGCCATCACGCTCTTGCGTCGCGCGGCAGCTTCTCGTGTGGCGGCGATTTTCTCCGGCGTGATCGCGGTGTCGAAGGCGCGCATGTCGGCCAGCGTAAAGCCGCAGCGTGACGCCATCTCTTCGATCTCGATCACTTTATTCACGTCGATACCGCGACCCAGCGTGTAACACTCGGCGCGATTCTCGAGCGCCAGCACCATCGTCTCGCTCATGCACGCAAGCGCGGTGCGCGGGGGCAGGTTGAGGTCGAATTCCGTGCCCGGCTCGCGCACCCGTTCAAAAAACGGATCGCCGGGGACAAGCATGTTTCCACCCTCCGTCACCAGCACGTCGGGACGTTCGAGCGCAACGCGCCGGCTGACGTCGTGCGGAAGCGAGAGCTCACACACCACCGCACCCGGCAGCAGATCTTCGGGCTGGATAACGTCTTGCGTTGAGGAGGTGGCGGTCAGGATCAATTGGGAACGGCGTACGGCTTCCGAAATATCGGTGGTGGAGGAGACTGCGCAGGGCAACTCCGCCTTCATCTGCTCGGCGAATTTTGCCAGGCGCGTGCTGTTACGCGCAACGAGGACTACCTCGCGTACGTGCGGCGCGATCAACTTCACGCAGGCGCCGCCGATCGAGCCGGTTGCACCGATAATCGCTGCGGTCGAAACCGCTGGGTCGACGCCCATCTCGCGCGCGCCGCGGAAAAAGCTCTGAATCCCGGCGGCGATTGTGAGCGAATTGCCGGTGGTAACCGGGATCGGCGAGCGTTCCGCGACCGTGATGCCGCCGTCGCCGACCACGCCGGTGAACGCGCCTAAGCCCGCGACCTGCGCTCCGAGTTCCGCGCCGATTTCGATTGCACGTACGATGCGTTTGTAGACTTCCTCGCGCGGAAACTCCATCATCTGCTCGGGGAAGAGCGGTGCCGTCACGAACCAGCCTTCCGTTTCTCGCCCGTCCGGCGTGCGCACGCCGGTGACGTGCACGGTCGCCCACGGCGGCATCCACTCCATGATCTTGCGCACGATCGGCGCGCCTTTACCCGCCGCGCCCGGCTCGTAACGCGCCACGTCTTCGAGCGACAGCGGGTGGATGACAAAGCAGAACTTCATTGTTCGGCTTGGACTTTCAATGCGCGCAGCATCATCTCGCTATTCTCGAGTACCTTCTTCTGCAAGGTCGGGCCGATCAGCTCGGCCAGCGTCGGGACCCCGAAATCATACTCCACGGTGAGGAGTACGTGCGTCAAGCCGTCGCGCTCCTCGAAGGTCCAAGCGCCTTCGAACGTGTCGAGATCGCCCTCGAGCAGCGCATAATCGATGCGCAACGCAGCATCGTCAAAGCGGTCCTCCTCGGTCCACTCGATCGGCGCCTCCTCGACCAAGGTTTTCCAGCGCGAAATCACCCGGTCCGGATGACGTTCGAGCACCTTGACGGTCTCGACGTCGGGCATGAACTCGGGGAAGCGCTCTTGGTCCTTGGCAAGCTCGTACACGGCGCGCGCCGGGGCGGCAACCGCGATGCGGGATTCGACGTAGGGCATTTTTACAAGCGCCCGAGCTTCGTGGCGGCGGCTTCCACCCCTGCGGAAAAAGCCGAGAGCGCGATATCGACCTCGCCTTCGCTGACGATGAGCGGCGGCTCGAGGCGAATCACGCGCTGCTGGTTGAGCGTCCACGCTGCGGTGACGCCAGCCTTGAGCATCTCGGGGATGATCCAACCGCCGTAGCCTTCATTGGTGAGTTCGACGCCGACCAGCAAACCGAGCCCACGCACGTCGCGGATGACCTGCGGATATTCCAGCGCAATCGCCTGGCAGCCATCGAGCAGTTGCTCGCCGCGGGCTCGCGCGTTGCTTACCAGATCGTCCTCGATCAAGACGTCCATGGCGGCGAGCGCGGCCGCGCACGCGATCTCGCTGCCTCCAAACGTGGAAGTGTGAATCAACGGTTGTTTTGCGTACGCGCGATTCCAGGCATCGGGCCGCGCGATAAACGCCCCGACCGGAATGATGCCGCCGGAGAGTCCCTTGGCCAGCGTCATCACGTCGGGCACGACCTCGTCACGTTCGCATGCAAAGAGATAGCCGCAGCGTCCCAGTCCGGTCTGCACTTCGTCGGCGACGAAGAGGGCCCCGGCGCGATCGCAGGCCTCGCGCACGGCACGCAAATAACCCAACGGCGGCACGTTGACACCGCCTTCACCTTGCACCGGTTCGACGACAAATGCCGCCGCATCGCGCAATGCCTTATCGAGCACCGACGCGTCGCCGAACGGCACGTGCGCGACGTCGGCGAGCAACGGACGAAACGGCGTTTGAAAAGCTTCTCGACCGCTGATCGAGAGCGAGCCAAGGGTCTTGCCGTGATAGGCGTCGTGCGTCGCGACGATCTTTGCGCGGCCGGTTGCGGCGCGTGCGAGTTTGATCGCGCCCTCAAGCGCTTCGGTTCCACTGTTGCACCAAAACGAATATTGCAAATCGCCGGGTGCTAGCTCGGCCAGTCGCTTCGCAGCGCGCCCGAGCACGACGTTGAACATCGTCTTGCCCGAAAGCGACATCCGGTCCATCTGCTCGCGCACGGCGGCGATCACGCGCGGATGGGAATGCCCGAGCGTGAAGACTCCGTAGCCGCCGGCGAAGTCGAGATACGCTTTTCCGTTCTGATCCCAAATCGTGGTACCCGACGCGCGCACCTCAACCGGCGAACCCGAAAGCTTCATCACCCGCGCAAGTGGCGGGTTGATGAAGTTCTTATAATTCTCGAACGCCTCAGCAGCGAGATCTTCCACGGTTCCCCTTGTCACCCGACGTCCTTTGCGTGATCGTACGGCAGCGCCTGTAGCTTAACTGGATAAAGCACGGTCCCGACTAAACCGGAGATGCGGGTTCGAGTCCCGCCGGGCGCCACCACCGGCTAGACACCTTGACGCGGCCTGGTCAACCGCGCTAGAGTCGGGGTGTTTAGTCGGGACCATGCTCATAACCAATGAGCTACACGAGAGAGGATCGCAAAAGCGATTCTCTCTCGCTTTTATGTTGCGCCGAGCGGCGGATAGCCGAGCGATGCTGCGGTCTCGTCGCCGTAGAGCGCGGCGAAGACAACCGGCGCGGCGTGCGAATCCAAGTATGGCTGGACCTTTGCACGAAAGGCCGCGCTGCCATACGGACTTTCACCGCCGGCGAATGTTAGCGCACGCCCCTCTCGCTCCAGGATCTCGCGCAACGTGCGAACTTTGCCGTTGCGACGCTCATCAACCGTGCGGTAGAGCGTCGCAAGGGTTTCCGCGCGCAGGAGCTCGACGGCCGGCTCTTCGCTGCTCCACAGCATCACCACTACCCACCCGCGCGCGACGTGATGTTTGCTCTCGTAACGATGCGCGAATTCGGTGAAGGCGCGATTGGTCCAGCCGCCCAGCGCATCGTCGGCGACGATTACGATCAGACGCAAGACATCGTCGACGTCGTTCAGTCGCTCCGCGCCTTCTTGCGCCGCCTCGAGCGCAATCGTTTCGGCATCGAGCGCGAGCAACTGTTCGACTCGCTCGAGTACATGCGGTTTGGCCATCGGGTTGACGTTCGAGATGGGTAATTCCATCTCGCCTGTCTCCGAGCGAAGAATGTCCAGATATTCTTTGAACCGCACAAAACCGCGCGGCTGCGTGTAGAGATCGCGCAGCTGCGCTAAGAACGGAACCAGTTCGACCCTGACGGCCATCTCACGCCGCGACCATCGACGACGCCTCAACGCGCGCGATCGTCTCATCGATCGTAGCAATGGCTTCGTCGGCGGAATCGATGCGCATTATCCGCTCGCGCAGCACTGCTGCACCGGGAATGCCTTTGAGATAGAGCGCCACGTGCTTACGCATCTGGGGCACCGCGCGCGCTTCTCCCCATTCGTCAACCATCGCACGGTAGTGCACGATGCAATAGCGCAGGCGATCTGCGGCCGAAGGAAGGGGGCGCATCTCGCGTCCCTCCATGAGATCGGCGATCTGCGCGATCAGCCATGGATTGCCGAGCGTGCCGCGGCCGAGCATAATCGCATCGACGCCGCTTTGGCGCATGCGCTCCATCGCAACCTGCGGATCGTCGAGATCGCCGTTGCCGATCACGGGGATGTCAATCGCTTCTTTTAGCCGCGCGATGTGTTCCCAATCCGCGTTGCCTTTATAAAACTGCCGCGCGGTACGCGCATGCAACGTGACGGCTTGCACGCCGACCGCTTGCGCTCGCTTGGCAACGTCGACGTACACGAGGTCGGATTCACTCCAACCTAGGCGCATCTTCATCGTCACCGGGCAATCGACCGCGTCGACGACCGCTTTCATGATCGCTTCACACCGATCGACGTCGCGCAAGCAGGCCGAACCGCCGTTGGTCTTCGTGACTTTGGGTGCGGGGCAGCCGAAATTGATGTCGACGATGTCGGCGCCGCACTCGCGCACGACTTTCGCCGCGGCCGCCATGGTGTCCGGATCGTCGCCCCAAAGCTGGGTCGAGACCGGTTTCTCAAGACCGTGCTGATCGATCATCTCCATCGTGCGCTTATTCGTGTATTTCAGCGCGTTCGAGGAGACGAACTCGGTCACGGTCAGGCCAAGGCCAAAGGGTTTATAGAGCGCTCGCATCGTCCGATTGGTGACGCCGGACATGGGCGCGAGCACGATTGGAGGCCAGATCTGATGGCTGCCGATTTGCAACGCGGGCACGGTCGGGGGCATAGCGCCCCCTACTATACCACAAGCCTCCTACTCCTAGGTCTGCGCGAAGGCGCGCAGCCCGTACAAGCTCAGGTGCGGATCGACCGACTCGATCACCGACGCGTGCTTGGCCATGACGCTCGCGAGGCCCCCGGTCGCGACGACGCGCGCCTCGACGCCCATCTCGCGGCGCATTCGCGCTACCAGCGCTTCCGTCTGCCCGACAAAACCGAAGATGATGCCGGCCTGCAGCGCCTCAATCGTATTGCGGCCGATTGCCTGCGCCGGGGCGTCGAGCGCAATCTGCGGCAACTTTGCGGTACGCCCGATGAGCGCGTCGATCGAGATATTGATGCCCGGCGCAATCGCCACGCCTAAGTAGTCGCCCGACGCCGAAAGCGCCATAAACACGGTCGCCGTACCGTAACTCACGAGGATGAGCGGAGTGCCGTACCGTTCCTTTCCGCCGATCGCGCACGCGACCAAATCCGCACCAACCTCCGCCGGCCGGTCCGTTTTGATGGGGATGAGCGCTTGACGCTGCGACTCGAGTACCATCGGCGTGACGTTAAAGAACTTTTGGCAAACCTCGATGAGCGTATGATCGAGGCGCGGCACCACGCTAGCGATGGCGACCGCGTCGATCTCGCGCGCGCGAAGGCCCGCCGTCGCGAAGAGCTGCGTGAAGAAGACGCCGTACTCGTCGGACGTGCGACGCGATTCGGTGGTGACACGCCAGTGATGCAACAGATCATGTGCGCCGTTCGCAAAGACGCCAAGTTTGGTCTCGGTGTTGCCGACATCGATTGCAAGGAGCATCAACGTAGGCCCTCGATAGCGTCGAGCAGACGCGCCGCGAGCTCTGCCTTGCTTGCGGTACCGAGCTCCTTGCGCCCATCCTTCCACAGGAGCGTCAACGTGTTCTCACTCGTGCCAAACCCGCGCTCGCTGCGCACGTCGTTCACGACGATCGCATCGAGCCCTTTGCGTTCAAGTTTCTCGCGCGCGTGTGCTTCGTGATTGTCCGTTTCGGCTGCGAAGCCGACCACAAAGGCCTCATCGTTGCGCTCCGCGAGCGCCGCGATGACGTCGGGGTTGCGTACCATTTGCACGACCAAATCCTCGTCCGTCTTCTTCAGCTTGGATTCCGAGTGCTGAGCCGGGCGCCAATCGGCAACGGCTGCGCTCGCGATAACCAGATCGGCGCGCAGACCGTGCGCAAGCGCAAGGTCGAGGAGCTCCTGGGCGCTGGTGAACCGGTGGGTGGTTACACCCGCAGGCGGCTCGAGCAGCGTCGGCCCAAGCAACAAGGTCACCTCGGCGCCGCGCATGGCTGCCTCGCGCGCAATCGCGACGCCGGTCGAACCGGTCGACGCGTTGCTCACAAAGCGAATCGGATCGAATGCCTCGCGCGTGGGACCCGCCGTCACCAGCACGCGCACGCCGGCCAGACGTTTGGTGCGCGCGAGAACGCGCTCGAGCGCTTCGAGCAAAGCCTCTTCATTCGCCAATCGTCCGATGCCGCTCTCGCGCTCGGCGAGAAACCCGCGCTCGGGATCGACGATCTCGTAACCGCGCTCGCGCAACGTGCGCAGATTCGCTTGCGTCGCCGGATGGGCGTACATCGCCGCGTTCATTGCGGGCGCGAGCACCAGCGGGATGCGCGCGGCGAGTGCCGCCGTCGTTACCAGATCGTCGGCGATGCCTTGTGCGAGCTTCGCGATACAGTTCGCGGTTGCGGGAGCGATGAGCATCACTTGCGCTTCACGTACCAAGCGAATGTGCGGAATCTGCTCCGGCGCATCCCACAACGACGTGAAAACCGGACGCGCGGTCAGGGACGAAAAGGTCAGTGCGCCGATGAAGCGCTCCGCCTCGGCCGTCATGATGACGTCGACCGTTGCACCGCGCTGCACGAGCGTGCTGGTGAGTGCCGCGATCTTGTATGCCGCGATTCCTCCGCATACGCCGATCAAAATGCGCGCGTTCGTCATTCGATCCAAAGGTTATCGAGCAGCCGCGTTTTGCCGAACTGTGCGGCCCCAATCACAAACGCGGGTGGTGAAAGCGTGTCGATCGGAATGAAAGAATTGGCATCCACCACGTCAAGATAATCGAGCTGCGCGAGCGGATGCAAGCGTGTGCGCCCCGCGGCAATTGCGTCGGCTTTGGAGCGTCCGCTGGCCATCGCCAGACGCACCGCTTGTAACGCGTGGTGCAGCGACGGCGCCGCTTCGCGTTCCTCCGGCGAGAGGTATGCGTTGCGGCTCGACATCGCAAGGCCATCGGATTCGCGCTCCGTCGGCACGATGGTCACGCTTGTCGGAATCTCCAAATCGCGAATCATCCGCCGCAGGATCGCGGTTTGCTGCGCGTCCTTTTGACCCAGATAGAGGACGTCGGGGCGCACGACATTGAGCAGCTTGCACACCACCGTGGTCACGCCGCGAAAGTGCCCCGGCCGGATCGCGCCTTCGAAGACCTCGGCGATCGGCCCGGCATCGACCGATGTGCTGAAATCGGGTGGGTACATGGCCGCCGGACTGGGGGCGAAGAGCACGTCGACGCCGGCCTGGGCAAGCTTGGCACGATCGCCCTCGGCATCGCGGGGATAGCGTGCGAGATCCTCGTCGGGCGCGAACTGCAGCGGATTGACGAAGACCGAAGCCCCCACAGCGACCGATTCGGCGCGCGCTCGACGAACCAAGGCGAGATGCCCCTCGTGGAGCGCCCCCATCGTCGGCACGAAGCCAAGCGGCCGGGGCAAGACGTCAAACAGCGCATGCGCTTGCGAGATGGTCGAAGCAACTTGCACGGTGACTAGATTCGCGTAACGCGGAGCACCGTGCGACCAACCATGAAGGGAACCCCGATCTCGATTGCTGCGTCGCCGCTCACCAGCTCGCCGTTGACCTTCGTTCCGTTGCGACTCTCGAGGTCGGTGAGATGCAAATTCTCCCCATCGATGCGAACGTGCGCGTGCTTGCGCGAGACATAGCGATCGAGGGCTATACACGCTTGTGCCACCGAATCGTCGCGGCCGATCGTGATTTCGCTTTCGAATGTCCAACTTTTTCCGTCGAGCGGTCCGCTGAGGACCTCAAGCAGGTACATGGCGGCGAGCCCTTCTCTGGTGCAGCCGCCCGGCTCCTGGTCGCTGGGGGTGCCTGGTGTTAAGGGAGGCTAACAAAAAGCCCCATCCGGACGATTACTCATAGGGTGACGATGAACGACCGGATCGACGAGCTCCTCGAGCTCATAGAAGTGGAGCCGGATGCCCTACGAGAGGCAGAATTCCTGCAGGCGCAGGCGATTCTTGAGACCTTGGTGGGGAAATCCATCACGGCCGCCGAGATCCAGGACACGCGTATCGTTATCACGACCAACGACGGCAATCGCTACTTTTTCTACGGCTTCTTGGGCGAATCGCGAAACGGCTGATCGAGCCGTCTCACTTTGCGGGTTGTTTTGAAGTCACGAACGCCGCGATCTTTTCATGATCGCCGGACGTGTATTGCGTGAACGCGACGCCGTGCGCATAACGCTTCGTTGAGGCGTCGAAGAACGTCAGTGCGATCTTCGCTCGAACGAGCATTTCGCGATCTACATCCGGGAGCGTAAAGCGCAACACGATCGGCTGTCCGGCGGGAAGGTCGGTCGTCGTCGTAATCCGCATACCGCCGCGACTGAGATCGACCGCGACTCCGCTTAAAACCAGCTCGTGCCCCGGGACGATAATCGTGACCGGGAAGTCCACGACGGCCCGGAAGAACCGGCGCTCGTGCGAGTGATCCTCTTGAGTACTCACCGCTGACGGTTCTTCTCTGCTACTGCGGCGCGGCCTTCAGGCCATCACCGCTTGCGCGGCGAGCAATGCGCCAAGCATCGTGTGCTCGGCGACGATACCGCCCTGAAGATATACCTCAAACGGAGCACGCAGCGGAGCGTCGCAGGAGAGCTCGATCGTCGCACCGCCGACGAAAGAGCCACTCGACATCACCACCGGATCGATGTAGCCCGGTACCGGTCCGGGTTCCGGGCGAAAGCGTGCATTAAGCGGCATCGCGGTTTGTAAACCCGCGGTAAAGCGCAAGAGCCGCTGCGCATCGGACAGACGAATCGCTTGCACGATGTCGGTGCGCACCGCTCCCGGCTGCGGATCGACCTCGAAACCGAGTTGGGCGAAAAGCGCGGCGGCAAAATCAAGACCGCGCAGCGTTTGCTCGACGATCGACGGCGCGATAAACAGCCCTTGTACGAAGGCGCGCCCAAAACCCAGCGTCGGCCCAAGCCCGCTGCGCAAGCCCGGGGCGTATAAGCGGGCGCTCACACGCTCCACAAGATCGGCGCGACCCGCGACGTAGCCCCCTCCGGGCGCGAGCGAACCACCCAAGTTCTTGATCAGCGAACCCATGACGAGATCGGCGCCGTCGTGCGTTGGCTCGCGCTCTTCGACGAGCTCGCCGTAGCAGTTGTCGATCAGCACCGCAACCTGGGGCGCGACGCGTTTTACCCACGCCGTCACGGCTGCGCAGGCCGCGACGTCGAGGGATGGCCGCGACGCGTAGCCGCGCGAACGCTGCACGAAAACAACCCCGGCGTCGTCCTGCGTTGCCGCTGCGGCAATCGCGTCGAGATCCGGCTTTCCGTCGCCGCGCAACGCGACCTCTTCGTAGAGAATTCCCTGCGAGACCAGCGAATAGTCGGCATCGCAAATAGCATTGCGCAGCGTGTCGTACGGGCGTCCGGCGGCCGCGATGAGCCGGCGGCCGGGTGGGACGCAGGCGGCAAGTGCGGTCACGATCGCGTGGGTTCCGCTGACGATCGAGAGGCGCGCCAGCGCGCGCTCCGCGCCGAGGACGCGCGCGAGCAGCGACTCGTAGCGTTCACGCGCCGCATCGTCATAACCGTAGCCGCTGGAACCGGCAAGATCGCTGTCGTCGATGCCTTCATCTAAAAATGCGCGCAGCACTCGCGCTTTGACGCGCCCTTGCGCCGGATAGGTCAGGGTGCGCGTGCGCTCGTAGGCAAGGATTCCCGCCGCGCGAACGCGCGCGTCGATCGCAAACGTGTCGCACAGTAGTTCGATCACGCCGCCGCCTCGAGCTGCGCGTGCAGATGATGCTCGTACGCGCGTACAAACGGCAGATAGATCACGGTTGCCAGCACGAGATTGAGCAGCACGAGCAGGATCGCGCGCGCATCGAACGTCGCGACGTACGTCGAGATCAACGTGGGAATCGACGATGGCACGTAGTAGATCGCGCGGCCTACCCAGCCGAGCGCTACGACGACGTAGGTGGTTGTCGCCAAAACGAGCGGTGCCGCGATAAAGGGCGGCACGAGAAACGGATTGAGCACAACCGGCACGCTGAAGAGCAGCGGCTCATTCGCGTTAAAGAGCGCCGGCACGATCGTGGCGCGGCCCACGGTTCGCAGCCGCGGCACGCGCGAGAGCGCCAGCAAGGCCGCCAGCGGCAGCGTCGAGCCGGCACCGCCCGGGAAGATAAAAAGGAAGAGCGACACGACGACGATATGCGGCAGCGGTTGGTGACTTTGGAACGCTAGCGTGTTCTCCGTTTGCAGCTGTAGATAGACCGGCGTCACGAATGCGGCAAGCAACGCCGGCCCGTGCAGCCCGATCGTCCAGAACAGCGTTTGCACCAACACGATGACGACGAGCGCAACGTACGTGTCGCCAAGTTCACCGAGCGGCCGCAGTGCGCGTGCGATCGCGTCGCCGACCGAGATGTGGAGGCCGCGCAATCCGAGTGCGACCACGACGGCGGACGCCGCACCGATCCACGCATTGCCGCTCAGCCGGGTACCGAGTGCGACGAGCCCGCAACCGCCCAGGGCAATGAACAGCCCGCCCGGACCAACGCCATGCAAATACGTAAGCGGCGTTCCGCTATACGGCGGCAGCACGATCAGATACACAAGCGTTGAGCCGAGTACCGTTGGGAGCGCATCGACGCCGGCGCGTCGCGCGTAGAACCATCCAAGGGCAGGCGCCAGCACGAGCCCCATAACGCCGAACGCCGGCACGAGGGCGCCCGCAACGCGAATGCCCAGCGATGGGCCGATCAAGGGACCCGACACCGGAACGAACGGCAGGATCACCAGAAAGGCCGCAAGCAGCCCCACAAAGCTCCAGGGTAGAGCTTCGCGCGTCGCAGCTAAGAATGGAAGTTCGGCGACGGCTTGGAGCGCCGCGAAGCGGTTAGAGGCGGCGGACGACGGCTTCGACGCGGCCGATGATCTCGACATCGCTCGCGTAGATTGGCGCCATGCTGCGATTCTCCGGCTGAAGCCGGATTCGCCCATCCTCGCGATAGTAGCGTTTCACCGTGGCCTCGCCGTCCAGCATCGCGACCACGATTTCACCGTCGCGCGCCACGCGCTGCGGCCGAACCATGATCAGATCGCCGTCGAGAATGGCTGCTTCGATCATCGAATCGCCTTGGACGCGGAGCATGAACCCATCCGTTACCCGCGGCACGAACGAGGCCGGCAGCACAAACTCGCCTTCCAGATGCTCCTCGGCCAGGATCGGCGTGCCGGCGGCCACTTTGCCGACGATCGGCAAGACGATGCTTTCGGGAACCGGTGCGCGTCCCCAAACCCAAATCCGAGCGTAGCGCGCGCGGCTTGGTGGGGTCGCGCAGGATCAGCCCGCGGCGCTCGAGCGCCTTGAGGTGCGCGTGAATGGTGGACGAAGATGAGAGGCCGACCCGCTCGCCGATCTCGCGAACCGAAGGCGGGTACCCGCGTTCAACAGTGAAGGCGCGAATCACATCGAGGATCCGCTGCTGTCGTTCCGTCGCTGGTTTGTCGGTCAAGGCTCCCTCCGGATTGTGCAGCGCAATGCCACCCGTATGGCATGGGTTTGCTTTACAACCCTAGCACAGGCCATTCAAAAAGGCAAACATACGTTCGGATCACGCTTGACAGCTCGTGGTCTGCATGTGCTAAAATCTAGGGGACGAACAGCTGTTTGGCCCAAGATGTGGGTACATTGGTAGTCGAACACTCGTTTGGCACAAGATATGGAAGGGCCCTTCGACAAGCTCAGGGTGATAGGGAGAAGTTCTGTGGTAAGGCGCAAACGGTTCACGCTCATGCCCGCAATCGCGATTGCTTCGCTCAGTCTGATGGTGACGGTGCCGGCGCTTTCGAGCATGCATCTGTCTGCCGCGACAGCGCAACGCTACGCGACCGTGACGGTGCAGCCCGGCGACACGCTATGGTCGATTGCGTCCGCGCACACAACGGGAAGCGCCGACGTGCAAGAGACGATCGATCAAATCAGCGCCGCAAACCATCTCCAAGCATCGATGCTGCTCCCTGGCGAGAAGCTCCGCATCCCCGAATAGGACTGCACTAGAAATGAAAAAAGGCCGCAGTGATGCGGCTTTTTTATTTGCGTTATTTTCTGCGAGAAACCAGCACGATCGAGTGGCCGACATGATCGTTCAAAAAGTCGAGCCCCTCCATCATCCACGAGTCAAGGCCAGCGCTCGAGTGTTTCGCGACTTCACGCACCACGTGGACGCGATCGCGCAGCCAGGCGAGTTCGGTGCGCGTCGTCGTCGGAAAGACGGCGACCTCGCAATCCTCGCACTTATATCCGTACTGCATCCGCGCAGCACTTCGCGCTCGCGATGCAAGAAGGCCTCCGCTTTCGCGGAGGCCTCCATGTTTCGCTCGCAGCGATATCGCGTAACGTCGACTTTAGAGTCTGATGCGGAAGTCGAGATACGCGTTGAAGGGCAGCGTTCCGAGTTCCGGATAGTAGGACGGAACACGGAACGACTGAACCGGGGTACCCGGGTTGTAGTTGTTTCCGATCGGTGGGACGCCGACACCGGCATAGCCGGCGCCGTAGCCACAGATCATCTGTTGGGAAACTCCGGGGAAGCTGCTCCACGGTTCTTTCGAACCGCCGAAGCAACCATCGTAGAGGTTCGCCAACGTCAACACAGCCTGGATACGTGGGCTCATCTGGTAACTCGTCTGCAGCGAGAGCGTCACGCGATTCGGTGCCGTGAAGCCCCCGATTGAGTCGAAGCTCCCAGTTTGGGGATTCGGAATCGGGATTGCGTACTGCCCGCCGCAGCTTGATACGTCATACGCGCTTCCCGAGCCGCCGTACGGATAGCGGGGGTCACCCGCGACCGCACCGAGGGCTGCGGTACAGGTTGACGCATCGACGCCGACTTCGTCGATCGGGTAGCCGTATTTGCTGCCCGACGAGAACTGCACCGCCGGCGTGATCGCCCACTTGTCATGCGTGTAATTCAGGACAAGCGTCGCCACGTTCGGTGCGACGAAGGAGCCGTAACCGCCCGCACCCGGCGCACCGGCCGGGAAGAGCGAATACGGTACGTACGAGGCGTTGGGATCGAAGAAGCCCTGTACCGGAGCGTTCCAGTACGGGTTTGCGATATCCGCAGCGCTACACGCCGCAGCAGTCGCAACCGGGGCTCCGCCCGTCGTGTAGCACGGAGCGGCCGTGACACCGGCGGCGCAGACGGCTTGACCGTACTGCGATTTGCCGGCGGCATTTCCGCCGTTACAGGCGCTCGTCTCACCGTTGTACGTTGAGATCGCCTGGTTGATCGACGTGACCGGCGTCGTGCCGTTCGAGGTCGCCGCATACTTCACGGACGCATTCGTGAACGTGTAGCTGAAGAGACCCGAGAAGCCGTTCTTCGCGAAGTTGCCCTTTTGGATTTGCAACTCGACGCCGTCCGACGTCTGCGAGCCGATGTTTAGACCGGAAACGAAGTTCGTCTGGACGTCCAGATAGAATTCCTCGATCTGGTCTTGCGTCTGGCGGAAGAACGGTGTCAACTTCCACGACACATCCGTACCCTTGACCTGGTGCTCCCACGAGAGGTCGTAGTTCCACGAGGTTTCCGGACGGATCGGGTGGGTGGGTTGCGTGAAGCCGAGCGTGTAGAAGTTCTTCAGGTTGAAGATACCACCGCTAGGCGTGTTCTGGTCGAAGTAGGTGTACTGTTCGAACGCCGTGTTCGGCGCTTGATCGTACTTGCCGGCGCTGAAGCGCAACACGTTGTCAGGGTTGAGCGTGTACGTCGCGGCAACGCGCGGTTGGAAGACCGTGTAGGTCTGCGTATTGCTGACGTTGCTGATCGTCGCCGGGACGTAGGTGGCTCCAGCCACCGCGCCCGGGAGATTAGCCGCGCCGCAACCGCCACCCGGCGTGGTAACTTCGATCGGCGCAACCGACGGAGTTGCCGGGTTGGTGCAATACGAGTTGTTCCATGACGCATACCAGAAGTCGGAGGCTCCGCCTTGGGTATTCTGCGGCACGAACGTGAATGAGTCGAGACGCACGCCGAGATTGATGTGAAGCGCGTCGCTCGGATCCCATTCGTCGGTGATCGAGCCGGATCCGAACTCCGGTTTGACGGTGTTGTTCTCACCGCTCGCTCCCGTGTCGACGGTGTCCCATTCGCAGGGACCGCCGCCGCAGGTGGTGCCGGCCGCAACGGCCGGTAGCGTGTACGGGCCCGGGCCAAATTCCCCAGAACATCCGCCATAGGGAATATTCGCGTTCGGGTTTTGCGCACAAGCAAGCTGCTCGGTGCTGAAGCTGGCTGCTCCATTGTCGCACGTTGCAGCCACACCAGCGGTCGTGTAACAGACGCCGGCGTTGGGATGATTGCCGTTGACGAGCACGCCCACGTTGTACGGATAGCCGCCGAGGAGCGGCGTAACCAGATACACGCGCTGCGAGTTCGCCGACACGTACGACCCTTGCACTTGCAAGAGGTTGTGCGGGTTCAACTGATCCGCAAACGTGCCGCTCAAGCCGTAGCTGTGCGCGTACACGTCGTAGGCCGGCGGAATGCCGGTGCAGCACAGCGACGCGCTATTCGGACCGTAGTCAAACCAGCCCGAGTAGACGGTGTAGCCGTAGATACGCAGATAGGCGTCCGAGCTGAAGTTCTTTTGATACTGCAGCTTGACGATGCTTTCCACGTTGTTTTCGTTGTCCGACTGATTCGTCGGAACCAAGCCACCGCAGCCCAATCCCGGCGGTGCTTGCGGGAAACAGAACGGGTTGACCGGAGCGAAGCTCGCTCCCGTCGCCGTTTCGGCCGGGGTTAGCGTATTGAGCGCTCCCGAGTAAACATTGGCGTACGGGTACGACGCATAAGGTCCGCTGACACCCAAGTCGCCCGGCTCCGCGGCAGCGTACGTGGTCAGGTTCTCCGACTGCCAGAGCAGTTGGATATCGTCACGGCCGCCATCGTGGTGATGCGGGATCGCGAAGTGGAGGTTCACGATATTGTCGCGATCGGTGATCAGATTGGTGTCGTAGAAGTTGTACCCGCCGAGCACGTAGAACGGCGAGGCGGTGTTTCCGCCTTGGTAGACGCCGTTGCTGTAGCAACTCGCCGGGCCCGACGTAGCCGCTGGGTCGCATTGTGCGCCAGTCAGGTAACCCAACTGCGAGCCGTAAGCCGCGCCGTCTTGTTGATCGACGGCCCGGAAGGCCTGGTTGTAACCGCCGAAGCCCACATAGTACGAGAAGAGACGGTCCGGTGAGGCGCCGCCGGCTTCGATATTCGCCTTGTGGTAGAAGATCGGCGATCCGATGCCCAGGTCGCTATCAGCGTAGCCCGGGTAGGTACCGGTCTTGATGACCTGGTTGATGAATCCCGAAAGCCCTTGGCCTTCGGCATTCGACGGAGCCGCGCCGGTGTAGACTTGGACTTCTTGTTGTCCAAGCGCCGATGCGGTGTTCGCCGGATAGTTATCGAACGAACGGTTGACCGGGACGCCGTCGACTTCATAGCCGACTTGATCGTAGTCACCGCCGCGGATGTAGACGGATTGATACCAACCCATCTGTCCGACCGGGACATATGCACCCGGCATCGTCGCGATGGCCGAGTAGGCCTGATCGAGACTGCCGCCACCGCCAAGGCCGGTGACCTTGGCCGCGGTCGCTGCGTTCACTGAGTACACGTCGGAAGTCGTGCCCGACTTGACGAGCGCGCCTGCAGCGGTCGATGTCACGTGCGCAATGGTCTTGAGCGCAGGCTGCATCGTGTACGCGAAGCTTTGGTTTTGGTCGGCAAAAACCGTAATACCGGCCACGGAAATCGGATTGTATTGGTCTTTTTCGATTGACACCGTATACGTATCCGGTGCCAGCGATAGGAACACAAAGTGTCCCGTTGAGTCCGTCGTGGTGGAAGCGACCTGCGATGCCGAGCTGACCTTTACGTCAGCGCCGACAACCGGTTTACCACTTTCGTCCTTAACCGCGCCGCTGATTCCGCCCGTGGTTCCTGCCAGTGCCCATGTTCCCTGAAGCAAGAACGCGACGAGTAGCATCAACGCCACGGCCACCTGACGGATGGTCCGTTTGCTTGTCATTGATAGCCCTCAATTGTTGGTGAGTGACATTCCATTGCCGCACCATGCGGATTCGTCAAAATTCAACCGATTCAAGCGCCGCATTTGCGGCATCTCAAACGAGTCTCAGATTGACGTGTGGGTCGTTTTTCACCCGACCAAGGTCGCATCCTTTAAGGTTACTTAAAAAATGGGGGGCCGCTTGGACTAGCGGACCCCTCCAATTCTTAAGGTTTTTCTGGGCTTTTAGACGACCGCGGCCATCCGTTCGGCAAGCATCGCCGGGATCTGCGACGGGCGGTCGGCAACCGGTACTCCGGCTGCCTGAAATGCGGCGATTTTACTCTGCGGGGTGCCAAAAGCGCCCGAGATGATCGCGCCGGCGTGGCCAAGCGATTTTCCGGGCGGCGCGTTGCGGCCGCCGATGAAGGCGACGATCGGCATGCCGGCCAGGTGCTCTTTGACGAACGCCGCCGCGTCCTCTTCGTCCGAGCCGCCGATCTCACCGCAAATCACGATGGCCTCCGTTTGGGGGTCGTTCTTGAACTCGCGCAGGCAGTCCACGAAGGTCGTGCCGATGATCGGGTCGCCCCCGATGCCGACGCAGGTCGACTGACCGAGGCCCGCGCGCGTGAGCCCGTCGACCACCTCGTAGGTCAGCGTACCCGAGCGTGAGATCAGCCCGACGTTGCCTTCCTTGAAGATGTGACCGGGCATGATGCCGACCGACGACTTGCCGGGCGAGATGAGGCCGGGGCAGTTGGGACCGATGATCCGCATGCCCGGCGTGGTTCCGACCACGCGCAGCATGTCGTGCACCGGCACGCCCTCGGTGATGCAGACCGAAAAGCGAACGCCCGCTTCATAGGCCTCGAACAGCGCGTCGGCCGCGCCGGCCGGAGGAACGAAGATGCATTGATGCGTCGCGCCGGTTGCCGCGACGCACTCCTCGACGGTATTAAAGACCGGCAAGCCGTGCTCGGTCTTCTGCCCGCCCTTACCGGGCGTGACGCCACCGACGATGTTGGTGCCGTAAGCCAACATGCGTCCGGTGTGATAGGAGCCTTCCGCGCCGGTTATGCCCTGCACGAAGACCTTGCTGTTCTTGTCTAAATAGATACTCATCGCGCCAACTCCACGGCGCGTGCCGCGCCCTCGTCCATGGTTTCAACCGGCGTCATGCCGGCCTCTTTGAGAATGCGCCGGCCCTCGGTTTCGTTCGTTCCGGTGAGTCGAATCACGAGTGGAATCTTGCGCGCTTTGGTCGTGTTCAACGCTTCGACGATGCCTTTGGCAACTTCGTCGCCGCGCGTGATCCCGCCGAAGATGTTGATGAAGAACACCTTCGCGCCGGTGTGATTGACCACCAACTCGTAGCAGTTGCGCACGCGCTCCGCGTTCGCGCCGCCGCCGACGTCGAGAAAGTTAGCAATCTCACCGCCCGCGTTTTTGACCGCGTCCATCGTCGCCATCGCTAGCCCCGCACCGTTTGCCATCGTGCCGACCGTTCCGGGGAACGTGCGGAAATTGCGAATGCCGAGACCCGCCTGCGCGGCCAGCGTTTCGTCCGCATCGAGCGGCAGCGTCTTCTGCCACTCCTTGAATTCGGGATGACGGAAGACCGCATCATCGTCCAGCGTAACCTTCGCGTCGGCCGCGATCACGCGACCGTCCTTGGTGAGGATCAGGGGGTTGATCTCCACCAGCGTCGCGCCGTAGGCGAAGAACAGGTTGTACATGCCGGCGACGATCGCCGGAAATCCCTTGCGATACCCGGCATCCAATTCAGCTTTGAACGCAAGTTCACGCCCGATGAAGGGTGAGTACCCGATTGCCGTGTCGACGAAGAATGTGTGAAACGACTCCGGGTGCTTCTCGTGCACTTCTTCGACGTCCATGCCGCCGAATCGCGTGACGATGATCGCCGGCTTCTTGGTCGTGCGATCGACCGAGATCGCGCAATACGATTCCAGCGCAACCTCGAGCGTTTCTTCAACCAGCACCGAGTTCACCGGTTCGCCGTTCGGATTCTGGCGATTCGGCGGCATCGGCGTCGCCATGATTTCAGCCGCAGCTTTGCGGCCCTCTTCCGGCGTCGACGCAAATTTGATCTTGCCGGCTTTCCCGCGGCCGCCCATCAGGACTTGCGCTTTGATAACCCACTTGCCGGGATTCTTTTCGATGAACGCCGCGACTTCGTCGGGCGTATTGCAGTGCTGCGAGCGCGGAACCGGTATCCCGCTTCGGCGGAATAGCTCTTTGCCTTGATACTCCATGAGATTCATGGCGTGTTTGTTTTCTCTCCTAGTCTAATTTGCCGAGTAGGGATCTTGCGATGATGATCTGCTGGATCTCCGAGGTACCTTCATAGATCTCGGTGATCTTGGCGTCGCGGTAAAACCGCTCGATCGGAAATTCCGTGGTGTAACCGTATCCGCCGTGGATTTGAATCGCTTCGGCCGCGTGCTTGCGCGCCGCGGTCGAGGCGAAGAGTTTGGCTTTGCTCGCCTCGATCACGTAGGGTCGCCCCGCGTCGGCCAGCGCCGCCGCGCGGTAAACTAAGAGACGTGCCGCGTCGAGGTCCATCGCCATCTGCGCGATCTTGAACGAAATGCCCTCGAAGGCGCCGATCGCGCGGCCGAACGCCACCCGATCCTTGGCAAACACCACCGAATGATCCAGACAAGCCGCGAGAATGCCGGTCGCCTGCGCGGCGATGCCGATGCGGCCGCCGGCCAGGGCGTTCATCGCCGAGCCGAACCCGTCGCCTTCACGGCCGAGGAGCGTGCTTTCCGGCACGCGCACGTCGTCGAAGGCAAGATCGCACGTGTTGCTGGTGTGGATCCCAAGCTTTTCGGTGATCTTTTCAACGACGATTCCGGGCGTGGTGTTCTCGACGAGAAATGCGCTGACGCCGCGCGAGCCTCCCCCGCCGGTGCGAAACATCGCCATCGTCACGCCCGCAACGCTGCCGTTGGTACACCATTGCTTGCGGCCGTTGAGCACGTACTCGGCGCCGTCGCGCTTGGCGCTGGCGCGGATGGATGCCGCATCCGAACCAAAATCCGGCTCGGTGAGTGCGAAGGCCGCGATCACGTCGCCGGCGGCGAGCTTGGGCAGCCACTGTCGCTTTTGCGGCTCGGTGCCCAGACGCACCACCGCCGACGCGATCATCGAATGCACGGAGAGCGTGACCGCACTGCCGGCGTCGACGCGCGCGATCTCTTCAATGGCGAGCGCGTAGGCAACGTACCCGGCGCCGACGCCGCCATAAGCTTCGGGCACGACGATGCCCATCATGCCTGCGTCGTTGAGTTTGGTGAAGAGCTCGCGCGGAAAAACGTGTTCGCGATCCCAGCGCGCGATATTCGGCGCGATCTCACGCTGCGCGATTTCCGCTGCGAGCGCGGCGATTTGGCGCTGTTCGTCGGTCAGATCGAACTGCGCGCGCGCACTCGAATCAATCATGAAACGGCGATGCTAGCCGACTTTTACCAGCAGCGCATCGCCTTGGCCGCCGCCGGAACACAGCGATGCGATTCCGTAACCGCCGCCGCGCTTGCGCAGCTGATTGATCGCGGTGCCCACCAGCCGCGCGCCCGATGCGCCGATCGGATGCCCCATCGCGACCGCTCCGCCGAACAAATTGATCTTGGCTTCCCCGATGCCGAGATTGCGCGCCGATGTGATCGCCACGTTGGCAAACGCCTCGTTGATCTCCCACACCGCGATATCCTCGGCACGCAGACCGTGCGCATCCAGGAGTTTCTGCGCCGCCATCGCCGGCGTGTAGCACAAATAGGGTGAGTCCCATCCGACGGTTGCGTGGCCGAGCACTGACGCGATCGCGTCGTAGCCGCGTTCGCGCGCGTAGCTCGCCTCGGCAAGAATCAGCGCCGCCGCCCCGTCGTTCACGCCCGGCGCGTTCGCGGCCGTCACCGTCCCGTCTTTCTCGAGCGGCTTGAGTTTGGCCATCGCCTCATAGCTGGCATCTTCGCGCACCGCTTCGTCGCGATCGACCAGCGTAAACGGGGCGTCGCCGGTTACAAAAGGCGCCCACGACGCATAGTCGAGCGTAAAGCGCTCGGACGGTGTGTGATTCCACATCGCGCTCGAACCACCGACCGTCGCGGGAACGCGCACGTCGCCGCGCTGCGGCAGCGCATCGACCACCACTTTGCCTTTGGCTTTGGTCGCGACGCGCACCGGGACGATCTCATCGCTGAACGCGCCGGATTCGTGCGAAGCGTGCGCGCGGCGATGGCTCTCGTACGCGAAGCGATCTTGATCTTCACGTGAGAGGCCGAGCTCACCGGCGACGATACTCCCTTGTGCTGCCATCGTCATCGGAAAATATTGATCCCATAGACCGTCGTAAATCATCTCGTCGATGAGCTTGCCGTCGCCGAAGCGATAGCCGCTGCGCGCGTCCTTGAGCAGATACGGTGCGTTCGACATCGATTCCATGCCGCCGGCCGCGATCACGCGATTCGCTCCCGTGTTGATCAGGCGCATCGCGGTAGCGACCGCAAGCAAGCCTGAAGCACAAACCTTATTCAGCGTTTCGGCCGTGACCGTTTTTGCCAAGCCCGATTTGAAGACCACCTGGCGCGCCGGATTCTGACCGACACCCGCTTGCAGCACCTCGCCGTAGACGACGTGCTCGATCTCCGTCGGATCCATGCCGGCGCGCTGCAGCGCTCCGACCAGCGCCGTAGCGCCAAGCGTGGTTGCGTCGAGGGAACCGAGTGCACCGCCGAGCTTTCCGAACGGCGTGCGGGCGAGGGAGAGAACGACGGTTTGCGATTCCATGGGAGCCATAACGCCGTTGAAGTTCGGGAAGGCTTCAGGCTTTACTTTCCGGCTTTTGTCGCTTATGGCGCGTCGGAGCGACAGATAATGATGCCGCCGGGGTCGCAGTGTTCGCTCTCGAGCTGGACCGTCACGTGGCCGATCCCATAGCGCTCGCGGACCACCGAGCGAAGCCGCTCGAGAATGCGCGCCCCTTCCGACAGCCGGCCGTCTTCGAGCAACAAATGCGCCGAGAGCGCGCGCGAGCCGCTGCCGATCGTCCAGACGTGAAGGTCGTGCACGCCGGCGATGCCGCCGATGGTGCGAATCTGCAACTCGACGTCGGCCGAGTCGACGCCCGGCGGCACCGCCTCGAGCAGCACGTCGCTCGCATCGCGCAGGACGCCGGCGACGCCGGCCACGATGATCGCAGCGACGAAGAGCGAGAGCACGGGGTCGATCCAAGCCGCTCCCGTAAACGCGATGATCGTGCCGCCGATGATCACCGCAAGCGCACCGAGCACGTCGCCCCCGACGTGCGCCAGCGCCGCTCGCACGTTGTGGTTCTCGTGGTGATGCTCGAGCAGCGTCAACCCGATGGCGACGTTGACCACCAGACCGATGGCGGCGATCGCCGTCATCATCACTCCATGCGGTTCGACCGGCGCGCGCAAACGCAGCACGGCCTGATACGCCAAGATCGCGGTCGCGCCGAGCAGGATCGCGCCGTTGAACAGTGCGCCCAAGACCTCGACGCGGCCGTAGCCGAAGGTTTTGCGCCGGTTCGCGCGCCGCGTCGCGCCGGCCGCGGCCAGGAGCGCAACCGCGAAGGCAAAGACGTCGATACACACGTGCACGGCGTCGGTGGTCAGCGCGAGACTACGCGACGCGGCGCCACCCCAGAATTCCAGTGCTGCGACAGCGGCGGAGAGGATCAGCGCAAGGGTAAGCCGGCGACGCGACGACATGACACGCGCGCTACGTTCGCAGCGTTTTGAGGACGAGCAGTCCGAGCATGACGCCGAATGAAACGAACGTGCGGCTCTCGGCATCGCGAATAACGTTTGGGTTCCACGTGCCTTCGCCGCCCGGCGCCGGCTGCGCGAGTGGAATCACCGGCGGAACGCGTTCGCAATAACGCTCGAATGCCTCGCCGAACTCCGAGCGCAGAAATTTCTCTTCGTGGGGAACGATGGTCGCATACACGGCGATCATCGTCGCAAGCGAACCGCCGACCAGCGCGAGCTTAGCGCCCAAACCGTTCTTCCCGGTGAACGCGACCGCAAAGCCCAACGCGGTCATAAAGTTTCCGACGTAAAGCGGATTGCGCACGTAGGCATACGGCCCGGCGGTCACGAGCTGCGGGGCCTCGACCGCATCGCCACGCGTGGTCACGCCGGAATAGCCGACCGCCCAACAACGCACGAGTTCACCCGCGATCGCAAGCGGGAGGCCGAGCGCGACGCCGGTTGCGCTGGGTCGACCGAAGACGGCGAGGAGTGCCGCGGGAAGCGTGAGCAGCAAGCCGCGATTCTTGAAGACGAGCGCTTGCAGATCGTCGTTGTTGCTATCATCCATGGATTCTCTAGCTGTTAGCGGCGGCGCGGTAGATATCCCGTATCGAGGCCGCAAAGGCGATCTGCGGTTCCCATCCCGTGGCCTCGCGCAATTTCGTCGCGTCGCCGAGCGAGAGCGGAACGTCGGAGGGGCGCGTGCGCTGCGGATCGTCGCGCACTTCGACCGGAACGTGTGCGGCGATGATCAGCTCGCGCAAGACGTCGCGCATCGAGCGCGCCGTACCGCTGCACACGTTGTAGCTTTCGCCCGATTTCCCGTCACGCGCGAGTGCGATATAGGCGCGAACCACGTCGCGAACGTCGAGAAAATCGCGTTTGGTATCGAGGCTGCCGACGTAGAGCTGCGGCGGGGCACCCGCGGCGATCTTTGCCAGCTGCGCTGCAAACCCGGCGACCGCGAACCGGTCGCTCTGCCCCGGTCCGATGTGATTGAACGCGCGCGCGATCACCACGTCGAGTCCAAAGCTCTGTGCCTCGCCCAAGAGGAGCATCTCAGCGGCCGCCTTGCTTGCCGCATACGGATTGACGGGAGAGAGCGCGCACGTCTCGCGCAGCGGATAGTTCTCGGGCGGCTGTATACCGTAGACCTCGGCGGAGCTGGTGAAGAGTATCCGCACGCGCGCGCTTGCTTCACTGGTATACTCGCGCACGGTTTGCGCCACTGTCGCGGTGCCGCGCACATTGGTGTCATACGTTGCCATCGGCGCAGCGATTGACTCGGGCACGAACGTCGCCGCGGCGAGATGGAAGACGACCTCCGGTTTGCCCAGATCGAGTGCCGCGCGCAACGAAGAGAGATCGAGCAGATCGATGGGGAGTGCATCCGTGTCGTGCGGACCGCCGCAGGCGAGGACATCGTCACCACCGGCGCGCAGCGCTTCGACGAGATAGCGGCCGACGAAACCGGTCGCGCCGGTTACGAGCGCGCGCATCGCGCTAGCGGCGCGCGACGGTCGCGAGCCGGTCGAGATCGGCGCGCACCATCATCTCCACGAGTTCCTCAAAACTCACTTTCGGCTCCCATCCCAAAACGCGCTTGGCTTTCGAGGGATCGCCGATGAGCAGATCGACCTCCGCCGGACGAACGAAGCGCTCGTCAAGCACCACATACGGTTCGTAGGAACCCAGCCCCGCCGATTCAAACGCGATGCGGACAAAATCACGCACGCTGTGCGTGCGTCCGGTCGCGATGACGAAATCGTCGGGCGTATGTTGTTGCAGCATGAGCCACATCGCGCGCACGTAGTCACCGGCGAATCCCCAATCGCGTTGCGAGTCGAGATTGCCGAGGCGCAACTCTTTTGCAAGTCCAAGCTTGATACGTGCAACACCGTCGGTGATTTTTCGCGTGACGAATTCCTTGCCTCGGCGGCTGCTTTCGTGATTAAAACATATTCCGCTTGTCGCAAAAATATTATACGACTCGCGATAGTTCACGGTGATCCAATGTCCATAGACTTTCGCGACACCGTAGGGGCTACGCGGGTAGAACGGCGTACTCTCGCGTTGCGGCGTTTCGACAACCTTGCCGAACATCTCGGAACTGGACGCTTGATAAAACCGAATCGCCGGATCAGCCGCGCGAATCGCCTCGAGCACGCGGGTCACCCCGAGCGCGGTGAATTCGCCGGTGAGAACCGGTTGCTGCCAGGAGGTCGGGACGAAGGACTGCGCCGCAAGGTTGTAGACTTCGGCCGGGCGCACGTCGCGCATGATCGAGGTGATCGAGGACTGATCGAGGAGGTCGCTCGAGACGAATTCGATATCGTCTACGAGGTGCGCAATCCGTTCGTGGACGTCGGTCGAGGTACGGCGCGTCATACCGACGACGCGGTATCCCTCATTTAAAAGCAACTCGGCGAGGTAGGAGCCGTCTTGCCCCGTGATCCCCGTGATCAGCGCGGTCTTCTTCACAAGGCCCTAATTGAGGACTTGTATTGTTGTTCCTTGGTCGTCAAACACAAAGCGCGTTTCGTAGATCTCGGCGCCCTCGGGCCCCACAACTTTCGATTGGATCGTGAGGCGGTGCACCAGCGCGTTATTGTGCCGCACGACGCCGGAGTAGAAGTACTGCACGAGCGGTGTAACGTTCTCTTGCAACGGCGCAAGACGACGGCGTTCTACCAGCATCCCGAGCAAACGCTCTTGCAATGCGAGCGGGAGGAGGCGGTTCGCATCGTCGGGCGTCATGCGGACGGTTACGAGCTCTTCTTGCGCCTTACTCGCCTCGGCAACCGGCTTGTCGGTAGTGTAGCGGATGATCGCATCCCAATCGTCGGCAGAGATGCCGGTAAAGCGCATCCCGTAACGCCAGACGGACTTGCCTTGATGCGATACAGTGTCTTGCCAGACGGCCTTTGCGCGCATGCGAATAACGCGCGTCTCAATCGTCGCGCGAATTTCAAATTCGTCTCGGCCAACCGGTTCTTGTGTGAGGACACATAAACCGCCCCCGCTTATATCTAAACCGATCGCGGGTTTTTGCGTGAGTCCCGCGTCTACGGAGACCGTCGCCCGATACGGTTTCCGCTTTCGGGGATACTTGCGGCGGTTGGCATCCTTACCGGTAAACCAGCCCAGAAGGTCGCTGAACACTGCCCCGGCCGTATTGGCTACCGCCCCGCGCGAACCATCCCAGCGAGGGACGTTGCGACGAACGCCGCGACCTCGCTGGGGACCGTCCCGCGGCCGAAACCGGCGTCGTAGCCGAGTTCGCTCGCCATAAGATTGGTAACCCGAGGACCGCCGCAGATCAGCACAATGCGATCGCGCAATCCCTCGGCTTCGAGCAATTCCACCAAAGAGGTGAAATTCTTGAGATCGCTGCCCTTCTGGGTTACGACCTGCGATGCCAGCATCGCGTCGATCGCGTGATCTTTGGCAAATCTCACGAAATCTTCGACCGCGACTTGACTTCCCAGATTAAAGGTTTCGAACATGTGATAGCGCTCGAGACCGTAGTCGCCTTTGTAACCCTTCATGCTTAAGATTGCATCGATCCCGACCGTGTGAGCGTCGGTTCCGATGCAGGCGCCGGCAATGCGAATCTTACGCCCAAGGTGATCGCGCACGTAGGCATCGATCTCATCCATCGACATCGCATGCGTTTTGGCCGACGGCGCCTTGATCGCATCGGCGTCGATCGACTGCGGCGCGCTTGCGTAAACCACGAAAGTCGAGAATCCGGTCGCGATCGAGCGCCCCTCGACGACTTGCACGTCGGTAAAGCCCATCTTGGCCACGAGTTGGCGCGCCGCTTCATCGGCGGCTTCGCTCCATTCGATCGGCAACGCGAACGAGAGCTGAACCTTACCGTCGTTCATCGTATCGCCGTAGGGCTTGATCAAACGTGTCATGCGTATACGTCACCCTGAGGTGCAGCCCGTAGGGCTGCCTCGAAGGGTTCCTCGAACGGATTCCAATAGTCGTCTGAGCGAGCGAAGACCCCGTCGAATCCGCGCCCGCCGTCGGGCGGCCTGGACACATCGGCAAATACGGCGGCTTCGATGGCGTGCATCAGCCCCAGATCCGCGACCCGTTCGAGCAGCGTCGCGCAATCGGCCAAGACCGCTTGGGCCCGCCGTTCCACAATGCCATTCGGCTTGAAACTGATCTCCTCGCCGAAGTGCCGCGCCGTATTCATAATGTAGCGCGCGTTTTCGATCGAGAGCGCGCGGTCGGTAATAAAGGGCGTGTGAATGGCCTCGGTGAGCATCCCGCACAGATGGATCGTCTGGTGCGTCATGACCGAAGTCAGGTTGAACATCGCATCGATTAGGTGGCCCTTAAAGATGTCACCGGTCATGTGTTTGGTCGGCGGCATGTATTTGAGCGGCGCATCCGGGAAGACTTGGCGCGCGAGCTGCGCCTGCGCGACCTGATAAAGGAAGCCGTCCTCCAGATCCGGGCTGATCTCGTAGGCGTCCCCCAAGCCAATTTGCCGATCCGGCATTCCGGCGCGGTGCGCGAATTCTTCGTTGATAAATTGTGAGGCCAAGACCGCCGGAGCTTGCTCGACCGCATCCGCCGTCGTCAAATAATTATCTTCGCCGGTATTGATGATGATGCCCGAATAGGCGTTGAGCATCCGGCTAAAGTGCTGGTCGACGAACGTGCGCTTCATGTTGATGTCGCGAAAGAGAATGCCGTACATCGAATCGTTGAGCAACATGTCGAGCCGCTCGAGTGCCGCCATCGTGGCGATCTCGGGCATGCACAATCCGCTTGCGTAGTTGGTAAGCATGACGTAGCGTCCGAGCCGTTCGGAGACCTCGTCGAGCGCCTCACGCACGATGCGAAAATTCTCTTGCGTCGCGTACGTGCCGCCGAAGCCTTCGGTGGTCGGCCCAAACGGGACGAAGTCGAGCAGCGACTGCCCCGTCGATCGAATGACCGCAATGATCTGCGCACCCGCCTCGGCGGCGGCCACCGCAGCGGTGCGGTCTTCGTAGATGTTTCCGCTTGCGACGATCACATAAAGCAGCGGCGGCGGCAACTGCGGGAGTTCGGCAAGCCGCGCGTCGCGTTCGGAGCGGTTTGCTCGTACGCGCGCGAGCGCCGCTTCGACAAAGGGACGCAGCGCCCCGCGCGCGGCTTCTTCCGGCGCGTTCGCGAACTGCGCGAGCGTGATCTTTCCGGCGGCGCATGCCTCGCCCAACGCGTACGGATCGAGTCCCGTGTCGGCCAGCGCTTTTCCGAACCAAAGTGCGACGCCGCGCGAGCGCTCGTCCGGGGTGAGCGCATCGAGGATCATGTTCGGAACAGGAATCTCGTCGGGCCCGACGCCGTCAACGCCAAGGAGGCGCAACACCGAGCGCTCGACGGAAACGGTCGAATGGGCGGCGATGAACTCGCTCACCGGCGAAGTAATCGCAGCGGCAAGTTCGCGGCATCGCGCAACTAGGGCGCGATCGATTCGTAGTTCCACAAGCCTGCTAGGCGCGAATCAGCTCGCGCGGCCTAACCTCACGTTCGATCTGGCCAGCAGCTTCGTCCTCGGCAACGTCGAGATCATAACGAATCTGCAATCCAAGCCATACATCGGGCGAAGTGCCAAAATAGCGCGCGAGACGCAAGGCTGTATCAGCAGTAATCGCGCGCCGGCCGTTGACGATACCCGTAATCCGATTCGACGGCACGCGCAGATCGAGAGCAAGCCGGTTCGCAGTCAAACTCATTGGCTTCATAAAATCTTCTAGCAAGACCTCGCCAGGATGGATCGGCGCGAGTTTCTTGGTCATCTTGTTCTCCTAGTGGTAGTCCGTGATCTCGACGTCATGCGCTTCGCCGTCTTTCCAGACGAAGCAAATGCGCCATTTATCACTGACACGGATGCTGTGTTGTCCAGCACGATCGCCGGTGAGCTTTTCGAGTTGAAAACCGGGACCTTTGAAATCATGCAGGGACTTCGCTTCTTGCAGAAACCGCAGCTTGCGGAGCGCCACGTGCTCAACGCCTTGGAACTTTCGCACGCTCGCGCGCTTGAATAGACGCTCCGTGTCCTTGTCCGCGAAGCTCCGTATCACGTGACCATTATAATACTTTACGCATCATACGTCAAGCGTACTATCCAGGACGTCCAACCACGGGAGTTGGGTTCTGCGGGCGGCGGTCGACGACGGCGGCACCGCACGCGAGCACGAGCCACCAGATGACCCCAACTTTGGGATACAGCCACATGCAGTCGACGATTTGATGAAAGGCCATTGCGATGGCGGCCACGCACGCGCCGAGCGCGAGCGGTTCGTCGAGGCGGCGAACGAATGCACCAACCGAGGCTACCGTGAGCACGAGCAGCGCAATGAGCCCGACTATTCCCTGTTCCGCCAGGACCTGAAAGTACATCCCGTTTGCGTGCGTTCGGGCGCCGGGGACGTAACGTCCGACCTCGAGTTCAAAGTTGCCTGGCCCAATCCCGAATAGTGGGCTTCCACGCCACAGCGTATACGCACCGTGCCAGAGGTCAACGCGCGATCCAAGTCCGCCGTTAAACGCGACGTCTCCGCTCAAGCCAAATAGCGACTGTATCGCGCCGTGGAATGCGCCGGAAAAAACGCCGAACGCGAGCACGAATAGGATGCCGTACAGCGCGGCCACGCCGTAGCCAACGGCGTTGCGTTGCGCCGGAAGGAATTTAACGGCCATGACGATCGCACATGCAAGAATGAGCGCAGCTAGACCGCTGCGCGAGAACGTCATGACGCACGCAAACGATCCCATGGTAATTGCAATCCACTCGATCGGAAGCGCCCGCCGAAGTAACGCACAGGCCAGCAGCACGGGAACGACCACGCCGAGAAAGCCCGCGAGTTGATTCGGCCCCTCGAGGGGTCCGGCTATGCGAGCCAGGTTGTGGCCGAAAACAAGCTCTGATTCGCTCGCCGGATACGCAAGTTGCGCGAAAGCGAGCGCCGCCACAACGATCGTGAGCAGTGCGAGCGCGATGCGAACCGCCTTCTCGCTTGGGTCGAGGCGGTAGGCGCAATAGCCGACAACGAAGGTCAGTATGTATTCCGCAGCCTTGAGGGTCTCGCGTGCGGCAGCACCGTGAAAGAGCGCATGCACGGAGCCCGGGATCATCGTCGCGACCAAGAATAGCTGCGCTCCGCCCAGTAGGAAGAGCGCATGCAACGGGCGCGTTCGCACGATCTGCACGAAACGCGGCGTAAGGCCGAGCGCGACGGCAACCAGGGAGACCTTCGGGAGCGTTATCGTCGTCCAATGAATCGAATAGGCGAAGAGAAACGGATCGGTCGCGATCAACGCCAGCAGACCGTAGAGCGGGCGTCGCAGCGTGAGTATCAGGACGGCAATTCCGCAGCACAACAAGATGGGAATGGCCGCGCGATCGGGCAACCACGGCAGCACGGGCGTGTCGAGTCGCTCGCCGGTGGCGGAGTTGAGAAACGCAACCTCGCGGAGCATCACGCTGAGGTGACGCGGATCCTCATTCAGTCCAACCAGCTTGGGAACGAAGGTGTGATCCGGCCGAATCTTTATCGTTAGCGCGCCAGGCTGCACAGTGCGCGGTAACGGAATCGTCAGCTCGTGCTCGCCCGACCCGAGGCAGCAGCGTCGCACCGGTTGCGACGCGTCTATTTGCACGTCGAGCGCATTCGCGCCGCCCTCGACCGAAAAATTCGGCAGGTACACGTTGAGCAGCAACGTGTCGGCGCCCGCCGGCGGCACGACCTTTATCTCGGCGTGGGTACCGATCCAGCAGCAGTTGCCCGCATCCGTTCCGGGATAGATACCGTTTAGCGTATGCGATGGGTCTTTAAGACCATGCGGATAGACCGGCGTCTGCGCGCAAGCAAGCGAAGGCGCAGATAGAAGCGTCCCGTACAAGACGGCGAGTGTGCACAAAAACCGATTCATTTAAGCCTTTCGAGAGGCCCTTCTCGCAGGCCAACGAAAAGGCTTGCTGTGGTGAGTGGATCTTCGCCCAAAGTCGTCTCCGTCGTATTGAATTGGAACGGCTGGCTTGACACGATAGAGTGTGTGGAAAGCCTGCTGCGCAGCGACTATGCGAACCACCAGATCGTCGTATGCGATAATGCCTCGCAGGATCATTCCATCGAACGGCTCACGGAGTGGGCGAGACGGACTGCTCGAGGTCAAACATCCCGGCGACAGCAAGGCCCTTGCCTGGGAGTACCGCCCCGTAGCCAAGCCGCTGCCGTACGCGCTTTACGATTCGCCCGAGCAGGCGCTTGCGGCCCCGGTTGCGCCCAAGGAGCGGATTGTATTCATTCGCAACGGCGACAACCTGGGATACGCCGGCGGCAACAACATCGGCATGCGATTCGCGGTCGAAACGTTACACGCCGATTGCGTGTGGGTGCTCAACAATGATACCGTCGTCGATCGCCTAGCAATGACTTGCTTGCTGGAAGCGCTCGCGCTTCGTCCCGATGCGGGCGTGTTGGGCTCGCGCCTCATGCAATATCATTTCCCCGATACCATTCAGGCGCTTGGCGGCGGTCGATTCGACCCGCGCTGGGCCCTTGATACGCAAATCGGGCGCGGCCAACACACGCATGCGGAGGTGGATCAGTTGATCGAACTCGAGCACGTTATCGGCGCAAGCATGTTCATCCGGGCCGAAGTCATTCGCAACGTCGGACCGATCGACGAGTCGTACTTTCTTTACCGCGAGGAGACCGATTGGTGCCTGGAGATGCGAAAGCAGGGCTGGCGCCTGTTCTACTGCCCGCAAAGCATCGTGTGGCATAAAGAAGGTCATTCAGCCGGCTTCAAAAGCGGCGTGCACGATTACTATGCGGTGCGCAACATGCTGTATTTGGTCAAAAAGCATTATCCCCAGCACATGACGTCCGCTTTTCTTATCTCGTTTTGGCGCGCAGTCGCGCCGAAGATCGCGCGCTTGCAGTTTCGGCGTCTAATCTACGTGCTGCGCGCCTACTACGATTTTTTACGCGGTGTGCGGGGCAAGACCGAGGTCGATCCCGACCTCTTGATTCTGCTCGAGCGCAGCTTGTAACGCCCCAGCCACTTGTGCCCGTACCGCGTCCGGGCTGAAGGTTTGAGCAATGCGGCGGCACTCGATCGAAATCTCCGTCCATAAGGCTTCGTTGCTATAAAGACGCAGCACCGCTTCGGCAATATCGGGGGCGCTTTCACGAATGAATACGCTCTTACCGTCTCTCAGGTCGATACCCTCGGCACCAATCGACGTGGTGACGGTGGGCAGCCCGTGAGAAATCGCCTGCACGACCTTCCCCTTCATCCCGGCTCCGAAGCGCAACGGCGCGAGAAAGACGCGTGCGCTTTCGAACAGCGGCCTCGCGTCCGGAACGTAGCCCGACACGGTCACGCGATCGGAAGCGAGCCGCTCGACACGTGGGGTAGGATCCGCGCCGGCCAGTACGAGGCGCATGTCCGGAAGATGTTCCCAGATCTTTGGCATGATCTCGTGGACCATCCATACTGCGGCATCGGCGTTTGGCGCGTGCGTGTAATTCGCGAGAAACAGAAGGTCGTGGCGCGTCGAATATGCCGTGTGCGCCCGCGTGGACTGCTCGACGATGGGCACAACGTGCGCTTTGAGTGAAAGCGCGGCAAGCAGTTCGCGCTCCGCCTCCGAGGTCACGATCGTACAATCAGCCTTGCGAATCAAGTCGAGTTCCACGTCTCGCATCGACTCCCAGCCGTTGTCACGTCCGGTGAGCGCGGCTTCGCGTTGGAACCGCAAGAAGTGCAGATCGACGGTGTCGTAGATGATCTTGGCATTCGTGCGCCGATGAAGCAGCGGTAAGTATTTTCCTAGTACGTCCGGGCGCGAAATCCACGCTACGTCGATCGGTACCGGAACGTTGCTTATCGTCGCCAAGCCGTCACCGCGGTGCGGAATACTTCGATGCCGGCCCGGCGCACGCGGCTCGCATAGGGTTCGTGAGCGACCCCCGTCATCCGAGACGAAGATGACGTGCCACCCCAGCTCGCGCATGAGACGCATGATTGCGAGCAAACGGCGCCCGCCGGCGGAACGATCGTCGAATGGAATAAACGAGTCCATGACGAGAATCGTCCGGACGCCCGCGAGCCGCCGTGCAGCGCGTTCGATGAGCTCGACATCCGGCGGAAAATGCTTGACCAGTTGATGCTCCCACTTGCGCGCGAACTTCTTGCGGTTGATCAACTGGTATCGCTTGATGCCCGACGAGGTGTCTTGACCGCTTGTGCCACCCTCGAAGTGCACAACCACCGATTCGGGCGTGTACATGACCCGGTAGCCTGCGACACGTAAGCGGAAGCAGAGGTCAACGTCTTCGTAATAGGCCGGCGCAAACTCCGGCGCAAATCCACCCAGTTCGGTGAAAAGGCTCCGCGCGCACCATCAGGCTTGCGCCCGAACAATAATCGACTTCGCGTGGAAAGCAGACCGAGGGGTCGGTTGCGCTACGGCCGCGGGCGAAGTTGGCCGCATTACCATCGCGCCAAACCAGCGCTCCGGCCTCGGAGATCATTCCATCGGGAGCGCGCAGCTGAGACCCGACCGCGCCGACGCTATCGCGTGAATCGAAGGTCCGCAGCAGTGCCGCCATCCAACCCGGCGTAACCAGCGTGTCGTTGTTCAAGAAATGCAAAAAGCGTCCGCGAGCGACCGCTGCGCCGTCATTGACGCTGCGAACGAATCCCTGATTCTTCGCATGGGTCACGACGGTGAGGCCCGAGCACGACGCGAGGTACTCGGCGGTGCCATCGGTGGACCCGTCGTCTACGACGATGACCTCGCACGGGATCGTCGAGAGTTCCCTTAAGATCGAATTAAGGCACGCCGCGGTAAAGCGCACATGGTTGTAGACCGGGACGATGACCGACACCAGTGGAGTCTCGTGACGCGGGAAAAAAACGGGCCGGTTTTGCCCAACGCGGGCAATCAACTTGTTCCAGGCTTTGCGTTGGGCGTTGGCCTCCGCCCGGGCGGCCATTTGGAGCCGGACCCGTCGAAACGCACGACGCCCCAACCCGCGTACCCCGTGCGTTCGAAAAATCTGCCACGACTTCTTCATAACCCGCATTACGTCTCGTTTCTCGGTTGGGCACGCGGGAGGCCTTTCGGGTGGGTGAGACTCGCGTTAGGACGGCCAGGCGGTGGACGCGGCAAATTGCTCATCGAACAGCACCGCGCCGCGCAGGAGTTGGAGATCCGTGCCGCTGGGCAACTGCAATTCATCGAAAGCTGCTGCATACCACTGCGCTCCGGGGTGGTACCACGGCAACCTTTGGCAGCGCAGGCCAGCAGCTTCGAAAATACGGGAGATGGCCAAGCGGCCATACGCTACGCAGTCCGGATAGTGCCACCCCTGGCTTTCCGGCTCCGCGAAATCCTCGGGCGCCTCGATGATCGAGAAAAGGATACGCCCATCCGGCTCCAGGCATTGCGCCATCTCGCAAGCGATTTTCGTCGTCAGCTCGGTTCCGCAATGAGTCAAGATCGATTGCGCGACGATGTATTTGAATTTCGCATTGAAACCCGTGAGGCAAAAATCATCGCTGTAGCGGAATGCCGGCCGTTTTACATCTAAAATGCTGGCACCGAGTTCGTATCGGATGGCGTCAGCGATCAGCCACGAGTTGGGCTCGAGGCCGTAATAATGGCCCGCGCGAAGGAACGGGATGAGCAGGCGCCCGAGGCGCAGAGACCCACAACCGATATCCAACACCCGATCGCGATCGCGCAGTCCGAAGGCGAACAACAGAGCGAACTGCGAGGCTGAGAGGAAGTCGTAGCGATCCGGTGGTCCAACGTAGGCACGGTAGTGCGCCGCCCCGGGCGGCAGTGCGCTCGCGGCTTCGAGATCGAGCGCTCTCGAATCATCACGCAGTTGCGGATCTAGCTCGAATGCCACCATCTGTTGACCCCTTGGGTGCCCCCACTCGCCGATCAGGATCGGCCGCCAAGGGAGCGCCTCGCACATTTCGACGATGTCGGCATAGCGGTAATGATACGGGTCACAATGATCGTTCGTTACGACACCTTCTGCGTGCGCGTACGGATCGCCGTACGGATGGTCGTCGGGGACGATAAAGAAGGTCGCGTAGAGCCGGCCTGACGGCACCATCTTCGGAGCAAGGCGCGTTAGGCTCAGGCGAATGTGGTTCGAGGGCAGATGGGTGAACAACGATTGCGCTACTGCGAAATCGAAGTCGGTGCCCAGTGTAGCAAACTCGAATGCTCCGGTGCAAACGAGATTTTCCTTGGGAAGCTTGGCTTGCAGACCGAGAGCCGCGAGCTCGACATCGTACCCCGCATCAAGCAGCGATTGGTTCATATCGATCCCGTAATAATTGCCCGGTTCTAAATATTCGACGAAGTGAATTCCGCCTCGCAGGCAACCGCATCCGACATCTACCAGTTTGTGCCGGGGCAACAAGCCCTGTGACGCGAGAAAATTGAACTGCAGGCGCCCGATTTCATCCCACATACCGCCGACGGAATCGCGGTGCCGCCCGCTTGCAACATGTTGTGCGATTGCGGCGGCGTCATAGTAGCTGCTCACAGGATCGGCCATCGTCGCTAGATTCGCTCCTGAATGCTCTCGGTTCTTCGTAGCGCAAATGAGGATCTGCGGACTGCCTAGATACCCCCGCTTGCACGACCAATACAGAAATGCGCTACGATCGCGGAGGCCAGCGTCCGAAAGAGCGCCCAAGAAATCCCATCCGAAATGGTAATAGCATAGGATGCCTTGTTTATCGAGCGGGTCACCGTGATATTCCGCCGGGAGATGATGAGTGATTGCGCCATCATTCTCCACTGTAGCGCGAACGAGCGTTTCGGGCGCGTTGAGAAAGAAAGGAACGGTGATCACCAGACTTCCGCCGACTCGCAAACATCGAAAACACTCGGCCAGGGCTGCCCGATAGTCGGCAACGTGCTCTAAGACGTCGGCGGCGCAGATGATTTCCAGTGTTTCATCACCGAACGAGAGCGCCGTAAGGTCCTGGTGCAGGATGCCTTTTCCATTTCGTTGCCCAGATGCCGTTCCGTCTCGCAAGAACTCGCTGCCGATCGCGTCTGGATACCGGCTCTTTACCGCTCGAAAGAGCGGTGTGGTTTGTTCGGTGACGTAGATTGCGGAGGTGCGGGCGCGTCAGCAGCGTCGTGTCGATAAAATCGAGCATCGCTCTGGCTCGGTTCGGGAGCTTGCAGGATTCACAAGTCAAGAGCTCTCGCCAATTCGGCACCCGCGTCGAGGGATCGCTATCTACCGCGCAGGCGAAATCCACAAAGAAGCGCCTATCGCCCGCGCATACCGCGCAAAATCCCGTGATCCAGAATCCGGCGCGCGAAGGGAGCACGAGGTCGCGCTCCAGTTGCAATCGCGCAAGGTGCGTGTCCCAGCTGCTTTGGAGATAACTGCTAAATTCGTCGAGCGTTTCGCATCGCACAAAAAGTGGCTGTTCGTTAGCCTCGTTAACGCCAGCAAAACGCCGACCAGCTAAACGATTCACGGGTGAAAACGCGCGCCTGGTTTTCGCTACGACTCGCTTCAGCATCGCGATCAGTCCGAGACGAGAATTTTAGTGCCTTCAAAATCAAAGCGAAAACGAACTTCGTGAAGTCCACGCTCGCGCATCGCGTGAAGAAGGCGGCCTTTCCCCGAAGTGCAAAACATTAAGAACACGCTCCATCCGATGAGTTTCCCAACCGACGCGCCCCGAGCATACACAGAATCTGCCACGCGTTTTTTAGCAGCCGCATGGAGGCCCGATTCTCGGCGAGACGCGCTGCGGGCCTGCATTAGGCCTTAGTTCTTCGTTGAGACCTGGCACAACCGCCAGGAGCCATATGCTTTCGTCGCGTAGCCGGGATTCTTGTCTCCTACTTAAGCTTCGCCGCTCCGCCCTCTGGAAGAGCACTATGAAACCTGTCGCCCCAATCGATGCCCCGCCCGTGCTGAAGCCGAACCCATTCAAAAAATTTGTTCGTACTCATTTACTCGAACGAACGATGCGGCGTATTCCACGGGGGAATCGCGTGCTCGACCTTTGCTGCGGCTGGGGGTTTTATTTCAACATCAACCCGAATGCAGTCGGCGTAGACGGGGACCCACACCCCGTCGAGCAACTTCGCGAACGCGGTTTTAACGTTCATCAAGCAAACGTGCTCGAAACGCTTCCGTTCGGGCCGGGTTCCTTCCAATGGGTCCTCGCGCATGACGTTCTCGAGCATTTTACCTTCGACGAACTCCAGCGCTTGGTTGCGAACGTCCATTACGTCTTGGCACCAGGGGGTCGCTTTGTCGTCTGGGTTCCGAATCGGAAGGGGTATGATTTCGGACTCGACATTGGCGCTGGACATAAGCTCTATGTTACCGAGGACGAAATTCGAAGGCTTACGCGCGATCTTTTCCTACTCGAGAGAAATTACGCGGAGCCGCTTCCTCGCGCAGTCGGGAAAAGCTTTACTCACAACAAGGAGGTGTTCTTTCTACGCAAACTAGCGGCCGATGAGTAACAGTCCAAATCTACTAAGACCTGTTTTCGTCTAGGTCATCTTGGGTATCCAGGCTCAGATCCTAGTTCCCGCTTCTTCACTATGACCACGATCGAGGTCAGCGTAGGTACGCTTAGGTAGTAGCGACCTCCGACGCCGCCCTATAACTCTTGGTCGCTTCCGCAAGTTCGGCGAGTGCGTCCCGCATGGGCTCGGCCGCGACGAGCTTTTCCAGATGACTGTACTGCGTCGCGAGCGTACGATCGACTGGCGGACCGACATCGCTAACCGCAGCTACGCTAACATCGTGCCCGAAGGCCTCAGCCATTAGGCAAAGGAGTTCGTATTTCGAGACGACCTCGTTGGGCCTAAAATGATGAACCGGCGAGACGCCTGCGAGGTCATCGAACGCGCCTTCAGTCAGGATGATCCGCTCACACAGCCGCGCGAATTGCAGCGTCGTCACGCCGTTCCAAAGGTGATGCGTGAAGCCGTTTACAGTGCTTCCTGCCGGCTGAGCCAGAAACCATTCCATAAGACTGGTCCGCCCCTTGCCCTCCGGCCCGATGATGGAGCAACGTATATTGAGCGCGCCCGGCACGTGCAGTTCCCCAAGGCTCTTCGTCTTGCCGTACACATCGAGTGCATCGTGATCGTCGGCCTCGGTGTATTTACCGCGGCTACCCGAGAACACGCAGTCAGTCGCGATCTGGATAAGTCGCACGCCGTGGCGATGCGCAGCGCGCGCCAATTGGTGGGGAAATAGTGCATTGATGCGTATCGCGCGCTCGACTCCTGCGGGGTCGTCGTCTCTACAGTACGGCTTGATAACACCGATACAGTTCACCACGTAATCCGAGCCGGCGAGCTCGGGGAACTCGCCGCCCACCACAACAGCCTCCGCGTCGAATCCGGGGCGCGCGAACCTCTTGAGTTGTATGTTCGGAACGCTTGCCAAATGGTGGTGCACCATCGACCCAAGCATCCCCGTCGTGCCGAGAACGGCGACGCGCTTCATTAGCGGTCCTCAACCGACCAGACGTCGGCCCCCCAGTAGTCCGCGGGAAATCGGTAATCGTCACCGGCAGCCTCCTCCAGCGACGCCGACGAAAACACAATGATCCGGGTGCCATCTTCCAGCGCCCGGAACCCATTAGCGTAGCCAGCCGGAATCTGGAGAACGGCCGGCTTACGAACGCTCAACACAAATCGTTCGACATGTTCTGCGCGATCCGGATGCGCCGTGTCATTGATCCGAACCGCAGCGACAATTGCACTCCCTGCGACGACGAGGAAGCCTTTCCGTTCTTTGAGATGGCCGTGGAACGCCCGGACCGTGCTCGTCGCGAAGTTCTCTAGAACGTAGAACCGCCGTACGCCAGCGAAATCGAAGTCGTTCGCGAACATAACGATCCCGCGATCGTCAACGGCGACTCCACCGGATACTAATTGCGGCTTCGCGGACGCTTCCGCGCTTACGCTGGGGCTACCATCGCATTGACTCCAAGGTCTGACGGACGTAGTGAGTGTTGTAGTAACGCGGGTCGAGTGGGTCTTTGACGCGATGCTCGGAAAGAACGTCGCGCATGCGCGCAATCTCGTCTTCGAGTGTAATAGTCGGGCGAAAACGGAAGGAGGCGTCTACCTTATCTCGCGTCACACGGTAGTTGCGGAGGTCTTCAAAGTGTTGATCGACGTATTCGACCTCGAGGCCTGGGAAGGCCCGCTCGAATACGATCGCGAGTTCCGAAATTCTACGATTCTCGAGACATATGTTGTAGACTTCGACTTGGTCGTGTTCGATGGCCTCCGCGAGGTAACTGCACACGTCACGGACCGCGAGGATCGGGCGCCATTGGTCACCGCCGAAGAGCGTAATTTTGTTTTCCACTAGCGCTTTGAGTGTCAGCACGTTCACGACGAGATCCAGCCGAATGCGAGAGAAGCGGTCGCCGAGGCCGAAGAGCGTACCCAGGCGAAACGCGATCCCGCCACAGGCGAGGATGGCCTCCTCAGCAAGGAGCTTTGTTTCGGCGTAAACGGAAAGCGGTTTGGCCTCGTTCGTTTCGCTGAGGAGCCCGTGTTGAGCGCCGTAGACCGAGCATGTCGAGGGGTAGATAGGCGGCGCCGGGTGCGCTCGAGGAAGCGCTTGACGGCAAGATAGTTGACTTCGTAGGTCAGCTCAGGATCCTGCGCGCACGCGCCGTCCCCAACGATCGCTGCTAGCCAGATGAGGTGGTCGTAGTGCGAATGGATCGAGGCGAGCCGATCGGTATCCCGAATGTCGCCGAAAACGAAATCGACGTCCTTGAGGAAGCGCTCTTCGTACGTGAGATTGTCGAACACCGTCACGCGATGCCCCATAGTAATGAGCAGGTCTGTAAGCGCACCACCAATGTAGCCGGCCCCGCCGCAAATCAGGATATTCGCCAAAATAGTCCTCTCCTATCTACCTATGCTCCGATGAGGCCGTTGACGATCTTTTCGGAGGTCGATCCGTCGCCAAGCCAGTCGGTGCTCTGCGATTCGCGGCTGTAACCAGTTAGGAATGCAAGCGTATCCTCGACCATGTCGGTGACGGGCCGCGTTTCGCCAACGAGAATACTGTTTCCGTGTTTGACCGATTCTGGCCGCTCGGTTGCATTTCTTGGAACCACAACGGGCACGCCCAACAGCGGCCCCTCCTCCTGTGCCGTTCCGGAATCCGAAATCAGCGCGTATGCACCGTACTGGAGCTGCAGGAACTCGAGAAAGCCGAATGGGCCCACGGGTTTGACGTATTCAAGGCCACGGAGAAGATCGTTCGCGTCGATCAAGCGCTGCGCTCGGTTAAACCGGACCAGCCGCGTTTCGCGCCCCGATTTCGCGCTAACGGCATTGAGGAACTCAAGAATGTGACGCAATTGCTCCGGCGAGGACAGGTTTTCGTTCCGATGGATGTCCGCCAGAATATACGTGCGGTCCCGCTCGCCGGAGGGCATGTACCGCCTTACGATCTCGGTTATCGTGTTGCCGACGACCTCCACGCTCTCGGATTTTTTGCCCTCGGCGAGAAGCCTTTCCTTATAGAGTGGGGTGTAGGCAAAGATGAGATCCGAGACGTAGTCGCAGATAACACGGTTGACCTCTTCAGGCATGCGGCGGTCGTACGAACGCATGCCGCCCTCGATATGCGCGATGCGGTAGCCTTCTTTGAATAGCGGGACGCTGGCTAGCGCCGAGTTGGAGTCGCCAAGGAACACAATCCATCGCGGATCGAGGCGCTCTTGTTTGAGAAGCTTGGGAACTTCTGCCGCTAGGTAGGAGAGGTTCTCGTACTGCGTCGCCGATTCACGTCCGCTCGAAAGCACGTAGTCCGGCTTGCGGATCGCGAGATCGCGGAAGAACACGCTACTGAGGACATCGTCATAATGCTGGCCCGTGTGGATCATCACGTGCCGGCACCGATCATCCAGTTTGCTGAATACTGCCGACATGCGGATAAAGTCGGGACGTATTCCCGTAATCGTGACGATGAGTGGCTTGCTCATGCTGAAACCAGCGCCGCTGATCGGAGTATGCCCTCGAGTTGATCGATCGTCCCGTTCAGCGAACGCTCCCGCAGAATCGACTCTCGCCCAGCGCGGCCTAGGGCTTGGGCTTCATCGCTATCGCGGAGCAAGGCGCCAAGCGTTTTCGCGAAGTCCTCCGCCTTAGAAATGTCGCGGTAGATGATGCCGCTGACCCGCTCCGGGAAGAGCCGCATTACATCGGGAATCGGCGCGCTCACCACGGGCTTTCCCGCCGCCAGGTACTGCAACATCTTTATTGGGACGATGTCTCTCGTGATGTCGTTGATATGGAACGAGTTGAATGTCACGTTGGCGAGCGAGAGCCAGCGAGGAATCTCGTCGTAAGGCCTCACCCCTGTAAGCAGAACGCGGTCCCCGAGCGAGTTCTTTGCCACAAGAGCTCGGAGTGGTTCCATAAGCGCACCGCCGCCAACAACGACCACCTTCGCCTGTGCGCATTCAGCGGAAAGTACATCGAATACGCGCAGAACATCGTCGACGCCTGAAAACGGGTAGAGCGTGCCTACGAAAAGCGCGACGCGGTCGTTGGGGGCAATGCCGAAGCTCTCTGCGAGCTCGGAATCGCGCGGAAGCGGTCGGAACAGATCAGTATCGACGCCGTGCTCGAGAACCCTAGCGCGATCGCCGAGCGCGCTGCCCGCGATGTTATCGACGTAGGAACGCATTTTCTCGTTCGTCAAGCAGACGATATCGGCGTTGCGATAGATATAACGCTCCCCGAGGTATAGCGGCAACATAGTCCATGGGCTCTGACGCAGTTTATGGTAAGCATCCAGGACTCGGTACACGACCGGAATCTTATATCGATGACAGATCCTGACAGTGGCCGTACCATTGATGAAAACGGAATAGACGAAGGCGACGTCGACGCGACCCTCGTCGATTGCCCGCTGCAGTAATCGAGGGTAGTTAGCGCGACCCGAGAGGTACTTACGATCGGGAAGTCGTTGTACGGCGTATTGCGGACGCTCACGCTGGCGAAGCCCGTTCGCGAGACGGAACGCTCCAGATACTCGGCGTCGCCGGTCTCGTCGTAATCGAGGATCGTCACTCGGTGACCTCGGCCCGCCAAGCGCTCCGCGAATTCCTGGTACTCGTAAACGACCTTCTTTGAGTAACTTACCTCGTGTACGACGAGAATGTTCACGGTCGAGCGAGGATCCTAAACTGCATGAGCGGACCGCTATTAGACCTTTGAGGCCCTTCTCCTCGGGCGGATACAGATAGGTTTTTTCGTGCCGGCGCGAATGTTCGCCGGATGCACCGGAACACCGCGATGTCAGGGACCGACAGTCCGGAAGCGCCTTTGGGTAGGACGAAGCGCTTGGACATTTGGGTTGTCGTCCCGGCATATCGGGCGGCCGAAACGATCGTCAGAGTGGTTACCAAAGCGCTCGACTATGCCGATCACGTGATCGTCGTCGATGACGCTTGTCCCAACTGCACTGGAGAAGTAGCACGTGCCGAGTTCGACGGCAATCCGCGCGTGCAGGTCGTCACCCACGAGCGCAATCAGGGAGTCGGCGGGGCAACGAAAACCGGGGTCGCCGCGGCCATCGCTGCGGGGGCGGGCGCCGTCGTGAAGCTCGATGCCGACGACCAGATGGATCCGTCCTATATCCCCTACATGATCGAGCTGCTCGAGCGGCACCCCTACGTCGGGGTCGTCAAGGGTAACCGGTTCGCTTCTGCGCTCGTGCTCAAGCGAATGCCGCGGCTACGCCTCATCGGAAACTCCGGCCTCTCATTTCTTGTGAAGGCCTGCAGCGGCTACTGGAACGTGATGGATCCGACGAACGGCTATATCGTGGCGCGCGCCGACGTCCTCTCGGACCTCAACCTACATACTCTGGCGGATCGCTACTTCTTCGAGATCGATTTGCTTTGCGCGCTTGGGCTTCGCCGCATCCCCGTTGCCGAGCTCGAAATGGATGCAATTTACGGTGACGAGAACAGCAGCCTCTCCCTGAGCCACGCCTTTTTCAGTTTTCCGGGCGCATTGTTGACCCGGTATCTGCGACGTCTCTTCGTGAGTACGTCCTGACCCATATCAACGTCGGTACGCTTTACGCGGCAGCGGGCGTCCCACTTTTTCTAATCGGCCTAGCGTTCGGAGCGTTCGAGTGGCTCGTTTCGTCTGGGACGCACGTCCCGCGTACGTCTGGGACCGTCATCCTCGCGCTCTTGCTGTTCATCGTCGGCTTCCAGCTGCTGTTGCAGGCCATTGCGTTCGACGTCGCGGCAGCGACGCGAACGCTAAAAGCACGGGGTCCTGCGCGATACCTTGGACGTTTCGCAGAACCAATCGCATGCAGCGATCGTCGACGCACCCTTCTAGGGCTCCGGGAGCAACGCCTATTTCTTTGCCCCCCTCAGTGCGTAGCGTCATTCGTCGCCTGTTCGGGGACGACCTTATACAGCATAGTAGCTTTGTCCTCCGCCGCGGCGACCGCCTGCCTCTATGACGGGATTTCATATCTTTCAAGCGGTCGTTGCATCGCGGATACTCGACGTCCGTGAATCGGCGCGCTCGTTGCGCTCATCACGCTTGCAAATCTGCTTACGATTCCTGCATGGGTCGTACTCACGACGCTCGCAAGAATGGTCGCCGAGTACCACTCGACCGAGGAACGCGGTCAAGTGCGGCGTTTGGTCGATCTCTCTGTCATAGTTTGCGTAGGTCTTGGGACCGCAATGGCGCTCGCAATAGCACTGTCGGCCAATCTCATCTCCCGTGATTCAACGAGTCCCCGACGAGAACGCGATTTATGCGACGGCGCTTTTCATCGGGCTGTCAACCGTCATTGTGGCTTTCCGAGGTCCGCTGCAAGGCCTCCAGGCTTTCAAGGGTTACTTCTTCTCGAGCGCCGTCGACGGGGCGGCGCGGGCTGTTTTCGGGGTCGGCGGCGTCATGCTCGGCTTTGGCGTTCGCGGTGTAATGTGGGGTCTGGCCGTGTACAGCAGGATTCGACGCTGTTGGCTTCCCGGATGGCGCTCGCAAACAAGATACGGGTGGCACCCGCCCGTCTGGCCTGGCCCTAAGCCGGGTCGTTCATACCATTGGGGTACTGACCGTCTTCACCGTATGCTTCCTGGTATTGAGCGGCGTCGACGTGATTATCGTCAAACACTTCTTCGATCCACGAACGGCCGGTCTGTATGGCGCACTATCGCTGATCGGACGCATCGTGTACTTTGCGCTCACGTTCGTCTCGCAGATCGTGCTTCCAGCAGCAGCCAACCGCATCAGGCACAGCACCTCGCCGTTGCCCGTGATTAGCGCGCGGTCTGGGCGCTCGTGGCGATTGCCGGCGCCTGCGCACTCTTGGTATCGATGGCCGTACCATCGCTCATCGTCAAGGTCGTCGCCGGAACCGGCGTACATAGCCGCAGCGCCCTACGTCGGCGCATACGTCGCCGTCATGGTGTTGCTCTCCATGGCCAACGTTGTGGCTATGTATAATGTAGGCATCTCATGCATTTCGATTCCTCTACGCTCTCGCGCCTATCACACTTATCGATGTTGTTGGGCTCGCTCTCTTTCACGATACCGTGGGAAGGGTTATTGGGATTTACGCATGCGCAACGAGCCTCATCTTGCTAATCTCGCTTGTGATTACCGTTGCTGGGCGCAAGAGACCATTACCAATCATTCAAGATCGTCTTGATGTTCTCGTCGACTTACACTTCGCTACTTCCCTCAACGAGAGGAATCGAGAACTCGGAATAGGAACAGCCGACTGGCCGTGAGTTTACCTCTTTCTTGTTGGCCGCGCCGTCGCGTACCTAGGCGGCGCTGTTCGTCGCGTGGCGAGCATGATGCGGAAACACTCTAGAATGGCGAGCGTCCTGGTGCTGATCGCTCTACCGATTCTTGTGAATGCTCCCGTACTTACAAACGCCGTTGACGGAAATCCTGTGGTCCTTTACGGCGGGTTCACCACCTATATCAACCCTGGCATCGTGCCTGGATATCCGGTGATCGACCCGACGATCGGATTTGGTCAACAGGCTCTCGGAATGCGTATAGCCGAGGACATCCTGCACGGCCACATGCCTTGGTGGAACCCATACGAAGGCGCGGGGTTCCCAAGCGGCGAGTCGATCGGAGACGCTGCATTTTTCCCGCTGTCTATTCTCCTGGCGCTTCCGCGCGGACAAGCGATTGACCGAACTGCGCTCGAGATTCTCGCCGGGCTGAGCATGCTGTTCTTGTTAAGGCAGCTCCAACTTAGGACCGTCCCGGCGGTTGTAGGCGGCGCTCTGTTCGCGTTGAACGGTTCGTTTTCGTGGATTGGCGGAGACATCGCAAATACGGCGCCGTTTCTGCCGCTCCTAATCTACGGCATCGAACGAGTCCGCGCGGACATTCTCCAAGGACGAAGCGGCAAGTGGGCTGGGGTCGCGCTTCCAATCGCGCTATCGCTGTTCGCAGGTTTCCCGGAATCGGCATATCTCGACGGTCTCTTGGCACTCGGCGTGGGCTGCTGTGCGACTATTCACGGCGCAGGCCAACTTCAGAAGACCATTCGCACTGGCACTCGTCGCAGGGGGCGTTATTGGAGTACTCCGCAACCCCCATCCTGCTTGCTTTTTTCGACGAGCTACGGGTGAGCTTCGGCGGGAGGTCACCTGAGCCGGTGCATTTGGAAACTTTACTCTTCCTTCGACCGGTGTGCCTCAAATGTTCCTGCCCTATATCTGGGGACAAATCTTCGTCAACCCGGAGCAGTTTCAACTATGGGGGAGTGTGGGGGGATTTGCCGGCACTGCGATAGCGGTGCTCGCAGTGAGCGCGCTGTTCGGTCGGACCAATCCAGCAATTCGAATTCTTCTAGCGGCCTGGACCGTGCTCGCCCTTGGGGCGACGTTCGGCGTACCGCTATTGCACGATCTGTTCGTGCGAATTCCGCTTGTGGGTTTCATCGCCTATTGTCGTTATCTGCCGACCTCGTGGGAATTTTCATTTGCCGTTCTGGCAGCGTTCGCGCTCGACTACGCATTGGATGCGGATGCGGTTAATCTCTTTCACCGTTACACGATTAGTGTCTGCGTCGTCGCAGCGGTGGTATCCCTATCGCTTATAATGTGCGGCGAGGCAATTCAAGCGCTGCTCGCGGCCCACCCGGATTATAACCCTTGGCTATTCCGTTCGCTTGAGTTTGGCATTTGGGTTCTTATCGCAATCGTTGTCGCGATTCAGCTACCAACCCCTCGTGCTCGCGTTGCGACGCTCATTGCGCTCGTGTTCGTGGAATCCGCAAGTAATTTTCTTCTTCCGACGCTCGCGTATCCCCGCAGCGCCACTCTAGACATGGCGGCGATCAGATTTCTCCAGCAAAACCTCGGCCGCGAACGCTTCTACACCCTCGGGCCAATCTCGCCCAATTATGGGTCCTTTTACGGCATCGCATCGATCAACTATAATGACCTTCCTGTTCCAGATGAGTGGCTAAAGTTTGTGCACCGTCGCCTGGACCGGTATTCCGATCCGATTAACTTCGTGGGTTACAGGCCTGCGCCGGGCCCGGGGGTACCGAGCCGGGGAGAGGAGTTGAAACGCAACCTGCTCGGCTTTGAGGCCGCGGGTGTGAAGTATGTCGTTACCGCTCCGGAAGCGGATCCGTTTGTAACGACGGTCGACCTTGCCGCCGCCAAAGTTCCTACAACGCCCCTCCCGCGCACTTCCGCGCCAACCTGAGCGTACAACGACGCGGTCGTACGCATCTAATCAGCTGCCGCATCCAAGGGCCTACTTCACCGCCGATAGCTGCGAGTTGAGTGCGCACACTCGAACCTTCCTTAACGCCTTCTGCATGCGAGACACCACGCTGGCTCGACTGGAATTATTCATGCCGGGTTGGTCAGCTGATGTCAACGGTCAGCCCGCCGACATACGGGAGTATGACGGTGCGTTTCAGCAGGTGCGCCTGCCGCGCGGCCGATCGCAGATATCCTTCTCGTTCGCACCCGCCTGGACATCGATTTCGCCTACCCCTTCTTCGTCCTCGGCATACTCGCACTCGTTCTGCAGTTGTTTGCGGCACGACGACCTCTGCCTTCATCAAGCCTGCACCATCCCGAACAGAGCGAAGGCGTGTAGTAGAAGGGCACGCGCATGAGCTCGCGCCGCGTTACGACGCAAGAGTCTGTGGAGGTCGCCAAGAACGGTAACCCATAAATGTCACAATTCCGAACCTTCATCGCAAGGTACTGGCTTCTATATTTTTCTGGCTTCGCTAGCAGTCGTGGGTCTTAGTTGTAGAAAACGGTTTTACGCGCAGGCCGGTTGCCGGCCCGCAAGGGGCACACGGCCTTCGGAGCTTCCCCGTGCGCTGCTGCGCCCTCGGTCGACAAGACGGTGACCGGTTCCAAAACGTTCATGCACCTTGACACAGCCGAAATCAACGGCAAAGCCTTGGTTTTTAGAGATGACCTGGAGCATACAGTTAGTCACCTGCCGTCTGGCGCTGCTGTTGCTCGAAGGATGGGCTGTCGACTTACCCAACAAACGGCCGGGGGCTTGCTTCGTTGCTTTGGTCGATGACGCAAGCCCGATAACCGGAACCATCGGCGGCAGCCGTCCCGACGTCGCGACTGCCTTTGGCCTTCCGGCCTTGGAGGACTCCGGATTCGCAGTTCTCATGCCCGCAAGCGTTCTCTCGCCGGGCCGGCACGAGATTTCGCTATTGATCCTGAATGCCGACTGTTCTGCGTATTATCCGTTCAAGAACCAGTTACTCGTAATCGTTACGCGGTAGCGGAAGTTGATGCCGGCGCGCTCTCCGACTTCAACACGCTCGGATTATCGCAGGTGCAACGGCGGCGCGGAGCTGCCGAAAGCGCAGCGACGTGAAATCGATCGACCGGCTAGAGCATCTCAGAAGAATCAAGAAGGAGGACAGTCAAGGAGCGTGAACCCCGAGTGCGCCCTTCTATAATACAAAAAGGTTAGTCCTTGCTTCGAACGCTCTACCGTTTTAGGTGGCTCATCTATGAGCTGGTGGTCCGCGACTTAGTCGCGAGGTATCGCGGCTCCGTGCTCGGATTCTTCTGGACGCTCCTGAACCCGCTACTGTTCATGGCTGTCTACACGCTGGTCTTTGCAGTTATACTTCGCGTAGGCATGGAGCATTTTGCCGTTTACCTCATCGCCGGCTTGATGCCGTTTCAATGGTTTGCCAACGCCATATTTGCGGGTACAAGCTCGATAACCGAGGAGGAATGTACGTCGGCAAGACGGTCTTTGCGCCGGCAATCCTCATCGCCGTGCCCGTGCTCTCGAACCTCGTGAATTTCTTGTTCTCACTGCCGATTTTACTGGCGGTCGTCCTCTTGTATCACGTTCCGCTCGGCTGGCCGCTATTGGCACTCCCGCTCTTGCTTGCCATCCAAACCATTTTTACGCTTGGCATCCTGATGTCACTGGCTACCCTCAACGTCTTTTTCCGCGACCTCCAGCAACTCGTCGGCGTGTTGACAATGCTCTTGATGTATCTCACGCCGATCGTCTATCCGCTCTCGATGGTACCGAAGGGCTACAGGGCACCTATTCTGGCCAATCCATTGACGGCGCTGATCACCGGCTATCAGAATATCTTCTATTATAATAGGCCTCCGGATTGGACGAACCTATTGTACGCTCTCGCCTGGTCGGTGATAGCGTTCTACATCGGGCGACTGGTGTTTACGTATTATAAGGACGCGGTCCCGGAGTATATATAGACGAGATGGATGCCATAGTTGTGGAGCACGTATCAAAGCGCTTTCGAGTCCTGACTATTCCAAAACAAGCCTCGCTCAAGCAAGCCATCGTCGGCCTCAAGCTGTTCGATCTCCGAAGCGAAAGGCGCTCTTTGTCGACGCTATCAACGACGTGAGCTTCTCCGTGCCGACTGGAACGACGCTCGGCATCATCGGAAAGAATGGGTCAGGGAAATCAACGCTGTTGCGACTTCTGGCCGGCATTTACACTCCCGATCAGGGATCGGTCCGCGTTCGTGGAAAGATCGCGCCGCTGCTCAGCCTCGGGATCGGGTTTCATCCTGAGATGACCGGAAGAGAAAACGTCAAGCTGTATGGCCTCGTTCTTGGCCTCACCCCTCGGGAAATCGACAGCAAATTCGACGAGATCGTGGAGTTTGCCGAACTGCGCGACTTTTCGACGCTCCGGTCAAGGTGTACTCATCCGGCATGTATATGCGCCTGGCCTTCTCTGTAGCAGTGAGCGTCGATCCTGACATCCTCCTTCTAGACGAGGTGCTGGCGGTCGGCGACGAGGCGTTCGCTGCCAAGTGTTTTGCGCGAATTCAAGAATTCAAGAAGCGGGGTAGGACGATTGTCCTTGTGACCCACTCAACCGCGACTTTGCGCGACTTTTGCGAAAGCGCGATATGGATCGACGAAGGATCGATTCGATTGCACGGCGCCTGCGATCAAGTTGCCGAAGCCTACCATCAGACAATGCAGGCTCAGGCGATCGCGGGATAATGTCGCACGGATCCCCGCAAGAAGCTCAAATAGTAGCTCTAAAGAGCCTAGTTGAAAAGTTGCGGCGGCGAATAGATTTCATCGAGCGAAGCAGTTTCTGGAAGCTTCGCGAGCAATGGTTCGCGCTCAAAGGCCGTTTTGGCGTGCGCAGTGATCCCGTGCCGCCGCTTCCAGCAATTGACTTCACCGAGACGATGGACAACCAGGACCCATACGCGCGCTGGTTGATCCAGCACGAACCTCGGGCCCCGGACCTCCGCAGACTGCGTCAGATCGCTCAGACATTTGCGGATCCCCCCTCGATTTGCGTCATCGTCGATGATGCATCGTCGACCGCGACCGACGCAGTCGAAGGCGTTCTTAACCAGGCTTACCCCTGGGTTCGCTTACTGCGCACGAGGGAAGTCTCTCAAAGCCGCGATGGGGCAGTACGCTTCAATGCAGCACTGGACGCATGCACCGACTCTTTCGTTGCATTTTGCGACCCGGACGAGCTCTTGGCACCGGATGCCTGCTTCGAGGTCGCGGTTGCCCACTATGAGAAACCGCAGGCCGACGTAATCTACGGTGATCGAGACACGATCGCGTTAAACGGACGGCGCTCGAGGCCGCTATTTTTGCCCGACTGGTCGCCCGAAACGTTTCTTTCCCAGATGTACACCGGGCGCCTAGTTTTTTATCGTCGCGAACTCGTCGTAGCTGCCGGTGGCTTTCGCAGCGGATTCGGTACGGCGCTGCATTACGATTTGGCTCTTCGAGCGACGGAACGTAGCAAATGCATCGAGCATCGTCCGCGCATTCTCTATCATGAGCGGGCTGAGGGAGCGGCGGCGATCGATCAGGAAGACGCGGCGGGAGCAATCGCCTCGGCGCTTGAAAGGCGCGGCGAGGAAGGCCGCATCGAGCAGCCGTACGCCGGGGTTGGCTCAAACATCGTCAGATATTTGATTGTGCATCCGGAGCGCGTGGAGATCATTCTTCCTACGCGCGACCTTCCCGATTTCCTCAATCGTTGTTTGACGAGCGTCTTCAGCCGCTCAACTTACCGCAATCTCCGAATCAACGTTATCGATAACGGGAGCGTCGAGCCGGCGACGGAGCGCATACTGAGCAATTGGCGGACTCAAGAGCCCCAGCGATTCCGCGTCGTCGAACTCGACCAGCCGTTTAACTTTTCGCGTCTCGTGAATGCCGGCGTGCGGTCGTGCGACGGGCCGTATCTCCTCCTGCTCAACAACGATACCGAGGTCATCACTGACGACTGGATCGAAGCCATGCTCGAGCAGGCGCAACGCCCGGCAATCGGCGTCGTTGGGGCGCGCCTGCTTTATGACGATGGAGCGTTGCAACATGCTGGGGTCGTCATCGGCCTAGGAGAACTGGCCGGCCACATTTATCGAGGGGCGCCTCGCGACGACCACGGACCCGCCGGCGAAATCCTCTCGATTCGCAACTACTCAGCAGTAACGGCCGCCTGCATGATGGTCCGCCGCGATGTCTTCGAAGCGGTCGGCGGCTTCGATGAACGGCTGGCGGTCGAATTCAACGACACGGACTTTTGTTTGCGCGTGTTACGCCTTGGCTACCGAAACGTCTATGTACCTCACGCAGCGCTCCTCCATCACGAGTCCAAATCGAGAGGAACCGGTGAGCTATCCAAGTCCACGCACAAGTCCAGCGGCCGCGAACTGTTTCGAGAACGGTGGCAAACGCCCGTCTACGAAGATCCCTATTACAACTGCAACCTTACGACCATTACCGATGACGGCGCCATAGCGCCGCCCTAGCGCTGCTTACCTAGTCGCGCCCGAAACGGTACAGCCGGCGCACGGCCAGTTTCAGCGACCAGAACGGACTGCGCTGAATGGATTTGGTCAATTCGTGGACCTGATGGCCCTCACGCCGAAGTTCCTCGAGTTCCTTGGCGATGTGCGTCTCGAAGTCTCCAAGGAGGTCGTGGTAATCTTTCTCGATCGCACGGTAAGCCTCAGCAGCAGATTCAGCAGCCGCTTCAGCGGCGGCTTCGGCAGCGGACTGCTGAAGCGTTAGTTCGGCAGCCAAGCTCTCTTGCCGTTTGAGCCCCCTCGCCACGTCCAGTTCCAACTGGGCGATGCGCTCGGCATTCTCCTCAGACATGCGAGCAATTTCCGCAGACAACTCAGCGATACGCTCGGCATTCTCATCGGATATGCGAGCAATTTCCGCCTGCCGGTCGATCGAAGTCGCGAGATCTTGATCCAGCAGCCCGATTCGCTCACGGCTCTCAAATTCCAGCGTGGCCCGCTGCTCAATCAGTGCCAATAAAGCGTCTTCACGCGCGCGGAGGAGTCCCTGGATCTCCGTCACGTCGGTTTCAAGCGCTGCTACACGCAGATCTTGCGCAACGTTGGAGATTGACAACACGGCGACACCTTGCGGTCCCAAAAGCGCTCGTGCTTCATCCAAGAGACGCGCTGGATCGCCTAGCCGCTCGATGATGTCGCCAAGAACGATGACATCGAACTGACGCCCGGGGAATTCGTCGGCGAGCGAACGGCGATCGAGATCCGCAATAATAACTTCTTCGCAGTGCGCTCGGACCTCTTCGGCTAGGCGCGGGCTAGTCTCGATCGCAACGACACTGCAACCGTTTGCGCTCATGAACTCGATGAGGCGCCCGCTTCCGCACTCAACGCTCAGCACTCGTTTTCCCGACCCCACGAGATCGAGAACCTTAGAAAGCCTGGAGCCCTTTGGAGAAAGGCTGGAGCGCTTTGGGGGCGTCCCACCTCGGGGCTTCGCGGAACGGCTCGGAAGGAGGGAGTGATTGTCCACCGCAGCTAACTTTTTGATTCGATTCTCAACAGCACCTTTCGCTACCCGCGCATTGCGTTTCCGAGGAAATTCGTAGAGAGGTTTTAGCAACTTTGGAAGGGCCTCAATATCTCAAAGACTCGCCTAGGCTCGCCGAGCAATTGCGAGAGCTCGAAAGCCAGAAGAGGATTCTTCGGGCGGTAGTTCACGAATATCGTGCCGTCGAGCGGAGCAAATTCGCGCGCATGCGCTCGGCCTGGTGTAGTCTGCTGGAGTTGTTCACCGAAGGTTCGGAAAGGTTCGTGCTGCCGTCGACGGCAGAGGATCCCGATGCCGTACCGTGGGTAGAGGATAACAGCCCGTACGCTCGCTGGATGGCCATTCACAATCCAGGCGAGAGTGACTTCGAAGCGATGCGCACGGCAATAGGCCGGTTCGCTCACACCCCCCTTATCAGTATCATCATGCCCGCTTACAACACGCCCGAGAAGTATTTGCGGGCGGCGATCGATTCGATTCGCGATCAGATATATCCGCACTGGGAGCTCTGCATTGCGGATGACAATTCCCCGAGCCGGCGGCATCGTGAGGTACTGGCGGAGTACGCAGCGCTCGACTCGCGCATCAAGGTCACGTATCGTTCGGTCAATGGGCACATTTCGCATGCATCGAACTCGGCGCTCGAGCTCGCCACCGGCGAGTTCGTCGCCTTCTTCGATCACGACGACATACTAGCGCGCGAGGCGCTGTACGAGGTCGTTTGCGTCGTCAATCGTTATCCCGATGCCGATATGATTTACTCCGACGAGGATAAGCTCCGCGATGATGGTCGCCGTTGCGATCCGTTCTTCAAGCCGGATTGGTGCCCGGACTCCTTCCTCTCACGTATGTACACCTGTCACTTCGGCGTGTATCGACGCTCCCTTGTCGAAGACATCGGGCGTCTTCGCCCGGGATTTGAGGGAAGCCAGGACCACGACCTCGTGCTCCGCTTGACTGAACGCACGAATCGCATCCATCACGTACCCAAAGTTCTGTATCACTGGCGCATACATCCAGCCTCGACTGCCGGCGAAACCTCGGCCAAGCCGTACGCAGTGCTCGCTGGCGAGCGCGCAATCAATGAGGCATTGCTTCGCCGCAACGAACCCGGCGTTGCCAAGTCTCGGCCCGACTGCAGCATCTACGTCGTCCGCTACCAAATCAAGGCGCCCGGCCTCGTTAGCGTCATTATTCCGACGCGCGATCACGGTGAGGACGTCGATCGCTGCCTAACGACGCTATTTGAGAAGACAACCTACGAAGACTTCGAGGTTTTGCTCTTGGACAACGGGAGCACCGATCCGGAATCTCTAGCCGTCTTTGAAGGCTGGGCGCGAAAAGACACGAGAATTCGAATCGTACGATACGACGTGCCTTTCAATTACTCGCAAATCAACAACTACGCGGTCACGCAATCGAGCGGCCCATATCTCCTCTTCCTGAACAACGACACTGAAATCATTACACCCGACTGGATAGAAGCCATGGTGGAACAGGCGCAACGGCCCAGCATCGGCGCCGTCGGTGCGCTGCTGCTGTATCCCGACGGATCCGTGCAGCACGCGGGCGTCGTCATTGGGCTCGGCGGAGTCGCAGGGCACAGCCATCAACACTTACCCGGAGATTCTCCTGGGTATTGGGGCCAAATATGGGCGGTCAACAACTATTCAGCCGTTACCGGCGCGTGCATGATGGTCCGACGCGACGTTTTTGAAGGGGTCGGCGGATTCGACGAGGGACTTGCGGTCGCATTCAACGACATCGATTTCTGTCTCAAAGTGCGTCAGGCAGGTTATCAAAACGTTTATCTACCGCACGTTAAACTGTATCATCATGAGTCGAAGAGCCGCGGGTCTGAAACCACTCCGGAAAAACAAGCGCGTTTCAAGCGCGAGATCGACACGATGGTCGAACGATGGAAGACCGACGTGACACCGGATCCTTGCTATAGTCCGAACCTGACGCTGGGGCATGAACATTTTGGCATCCGATTGTAAAGTCTGGATTCTCGACAGGGAGCTACGATGGTGATAAGGGGGGGGGGGGAGGGAGGGGGAAAGGGGGGGGGGGAGGGGAGGAGGGGGGGAGGGGAGGGGGGAGGGGGGGAAGAAATAAGAGGGAGGGGCGCGAGGGAGGGGGAGAAGAGAAGAAAGGCGGAGAAAGCGAAATAGCTACAACAGGACGCGGGACGAACGGGAAGGAGCGGGAGCGCGCGGCCGCGAGACGGAAAACGAGAAGCAAGGCGGAAGCGGCGGACAACGACAACGTCGCGGGTAGAGGGCGCCGAGCAACGAGCGCCGAGACGGACAGCGGACGCGGGAGGGCGCGACACAACGGAAAGGAAGAGAAAGCAGACGAGGCAGGCGTAGCGAACGCGCGCGCGGACAAAGCCGAGCGAAGCAGCGGCCGAGCCGCGCAGCGCGAGGCGCCGCGAACGCGCGCAAAACCAGGGGGAGGCCACGCGCGGCCGCGCCACGGAACCACCACACACAAAGACGTCAGCGGCGCGAAAGACAGAACCGAACAGGAGTGCGGCAGATCGGAGCCATCTTCGCTCTGGCGTGGATGTTGACGTCATGGCACGGGGGCCTCCCTGAGGAAACCGCGCAAGCTTCAAGAAGATGACGGTCGGCGAACTCATGGGGGATCCGTATCGTTCTCGATGAGCGTTTCGTGACAGAATTAAGCCATGAGGCGAACGAATATCTGGCTTGTCTCAATACGCTAATCGCGCAAAACCACGGGTGATCCTATGGTGACTCAAGGCGAATGCCGAAGCGCATTGTCATCGTCATCGGAATGCATCGCTCCGGAACGTCCGTGACGATGAGCCTACTCAATGCCTTCGGCGTTGCCTTGAGTGACGATCTCATGGAGCCGACCGAATACAACGCCAAGGGCTATTTTGAATCCACGGAGATCTCGCGGCTTCACGACCAGATCTTCGAGTCGATGGGAATGAAGTGGACGGCCAGCAGTCTCGCAATGCCGTTCTCGACGAACTGGTGGCGGAGCGCACGCGTTCAGGCCTTTAAACAGGGGCTTTCCAACATCGTGCAACGCGAACTCGAGCGGCACCATGGGCTGTGGGGCTTCAAGGATCCACGGACTGCCCGTCTGCTTCCGCTTTGGCTCGAGCTAATCGAGGAGCTCGGGCTCGATCCGCGGTTTGTGCTCGCGACGCGCAACCCAACCGACGTAGCAAAGTCGCTCTTTTCGCGCGACCAAATCGATCCGATCGACGCCGAGCTTCTGTGGCTCGAACACAACGCCGACGCGGTCCTGAGCCTGCGCTCGAAGATCGACGCCTTCGTCGATTACAGCCGCTGGATGAGCGATCCCGTTGAGCAGGCTCAATATATGCTCGAACGGCTGCATATCGATTGGAAGGGAACGCCGGAGGAGGTCAAACGCATTACCGACGAAGTGATTTCGCCCGATCTGCGCCATCACGACAGTGCGGGTTCGTCGTTCAACCTGCCGTTGACGGCGCCATTTTATCGGGCATTGTTGAATCGCGATCTGACTACGCTCTGCACTCTATCCGAAACGCTTAACGTTGCGCGTGGCTTCATGCACGTCGTCCTAGCCTACGTACGCAGAGAACTCCAGACAGAAATGATCGACCAGCTCTCCCCGATCATTCATGCTCGCGGAGAACGGATCATCGACCTGGAAGCGCAGTTGGCCACGCGGGATAGCTAGCGCCAGAATGAGCATCACTGATGCTGGCGGCCTTCTCGGGAAAGCTCTAGGGCAAATTGACGAGTTGTATTGCGTAGACTCGTTGATGCGAAGAGTCGCCGTCGCAGAAACAAGCGAGGTTCCGGCCGGCTGCAGCCTGGTCGTGCGAGGATGGGCGCTCAACCCGGAGCCGCCCAGACCGGCGGACCGTCTCTCTTTCACGATAGGTCACAAGAGACACTTGATCTATCGTACGGTCCCGAGCGGATCGACGTAGCTCGAGCGATGAACGACCCTTCCTGCGCCGCTGCCGGATTCAAGCAGATGCTTTCGCTCGACCAGCTACCGCCAGGGGCACACACCCTGCGCATCGCAGCGATCGACGGAAAGAATTCTGGATATTACGAAGTCGATGACGAGCGCGCGATCGTGATCGTGGAATCGCGACGCCTCTTCTCAGGCACGTCGGCTGTCGAAGGGCGGATGCAATTCGGCGTCGAGCGACTCGAGACGACCTCCGGCCGGCGGGATCCCGACGGGAAAACACTGCATGCGCAGATCGGCGATATCGTCGTTGCGAGCGGTTGGGTGATCGACAGGGATCTGCGCTTGGCCGTTGGCGACGTTTTCGGTGTTGTCGACAGTGATGAATACGTGATGGCTGTCAGCGGAATGCCTCGCCCCGAGATCGCAGCTTCGCTCGGCATGCCTGGCGCGCGCGCGTGCGGTTTCGTGCTACGCATCCCAACGCGCACGCTGAGCGCCGGAGTCCACGACCTCTCACTCGTAGCGGTTGCGCGCGGTGGTTCCGATTACGAGGTCATTCCGGTCGGCGTTCTTGACTTGAGATAGGCGGCGACTCCCTCTTGCCACGGCGGCATGGCAATGCCGAGCGCTCCGAGCTTCCGATTCGCGAGCGCCGAGTAGCTGGGACGGCGCGCCGCCATTTTCCAAGCCGATGCGCTGATTGGTTCGACTTCCCCGGCAAGACCCGCAAGCTCGAGTGCTTTCTTCGCGTAGTCGTACCACGTAATCGCGCCGACGTTACACGCGTGATAGAGCCCGTACTCCCCGGTAGCAACGAGCGACCGCATCGCCTCTGCAAGGTGACCGGCGAATGTCGGTGAGAGCAACCACATCATTCACCGCGCGAGTGGTTTCACCGGATTGCGCTTGTTTGATAACGCGATCGATGAAGGTCCCCTTACTTTTTGACGCGGCTGCACCGTACACGCCGCAGGTACGAACGACGTACGCCTTGGCGTCGGCTCTGAGCACCAGCAATTCACCCGCGAACTTCGAGACGCCGTAGACGGAGAGCGGATGTGGCCGCATCTTCTTCCACATACGGAGTCTTCTTCGCGCCATCGAACACGTAGTCAGTGCTAATTGATACGAACGCAATGTCGCGCTGCCGGCAAGCAGACGCCATCGCGTCGACTGCGATCGCGTTTGCGGCGAAGGCTTCTGCCGGCTGAGACTCGCAGGCATCCACGTTGTGAAACGCCGCGCAGTTTACCAGCAGATCGGCACCATGGGTATCGACCGCGCGGGCGAGTGCCGCAGCATCCAAAATATCCAGGTCGGCATGCGCGGGAGCCCAGATCGTGTCGCCCGCCCAGCGCGCACGGATCTCCGTGCCGAGTTGGCCTGACCCACCGGTGAGGAGAACGCGCATCGCTTGCCGATGTTATCCCCATGGACGTGCAACCCTTGCCGATTTCCGGGGCTAAAAAAATCGTGCCTCGCATCTTTGCCGACGATCGAGGCTACTTCAAGGAGGCGTTTCGGTCATCGGTCTACGTGCAACTCGGCCTGCTCGAGCCGTTCGTGCAAGACAACGTCTCAGTTTCCAAGGCGCGAGTCCTTCGCGGGCTCCACGGTGATATGCGCATGGCGAAACTGGTCCAAGTCTTACGTGGGAGCGCCTTTGACGTGATCGCTGATGTGCGAAAGGAAAGCCCTTCGTACCGGCAATGGACCGCTGTACGGCTTGACGCCGCGGCCCACTCGCAGCTCTATATCCCAGCCGGCTGCCTGCATGGTTTCCTGGCCCTCGAAGACGACACGCTTTTGACTTACAAGCAGACTGCTGAGTACGACCCTGCCACCGAGATCGGCGTCGCCTGGAACGACCCGGACTTGGCGATCGCATGGCCCTTAGGAGGAGCGGACCCGATCCTTAGCACGAAGGATGCGGAAAACCGCACCCTTCGGCAGCTGGGCCTGCTGTAACAAAGACCTGGGCCGCAGGTAGCATTCGCCAGAGCCACTAGCAGAAAAGAGAGGGATGGCCATCGAGCCGGGCGCTCACGCCCAACAGAGCGATGAAGCTCTGGTCCGGCGCATCCGCGACGGTGAACGAGACCTGTTCGCCGTGCTGGTCGACCGGTACAAGCGCGGGATCGCGAACTTTATTGGGGCGAGCGTCCGCTGCGCGCCTGATGTGTCGGACCTCTCGCAGGAGACGTTCTTGCGAGCCTACGCGCACCTCGATACCTTCAATCCACAACTGGGTCGATTCTCGACCTGGATTTATCAAATCGCGCGCAACGTTGTGCGCACGCATTTGGGAAAATCGCTGCGCCGGCCGCCGACCCAAGAACTTCCCGAAGAGCAGACGCTCGAAAATACCTTGCCGGATCCCTCGGCCGAATCGGATCCCGCGGGTGGCATCCTGCGCGCCGAGGCTGAGCGCGAACTGCGCGAGGCACTCGCCGAGCTGCCCGAGCGCACGCGCACCGTGCTCGCTCTTCGTTACTTTGACAACATGGAATATCATACGATCGCAAGCACACTTGGACTCTCGCTCGGTAACGTCAAGACCTTGATCCACCGCGGCAAAATCGCACTCGCTCGCAAAATGCTCGAACGTGAAGCGCGCCAACGCGGCACGGCACACGAGAAGGGAGGCACGCGTGCGCTGCTCCTTGTGTGAACCGCTGCTGGATCGCTACATCGAAGGGACGCTGACGCCTCGCGAGATGACGCGCGTCACCGCGCACGTGCGTACCTGCCCGCATTGCGAGTCGCTCTTGACCGAATTGCGCGTGGTTGACGCGTTGCTTGCGACCACCGCCAACGTGGAGCTTGCACCGAACTTCACGTTCGCGGTCATGGCTGAGACGCGTACGATGCCGGCGCGCACCCACCGCAAACTCTCGCCGTGGGCGGTGCTGACGTTCTACGTCATCGGCGCGTGGATCGCGCTGAGCGGCGTGTACGCGTTTTTGGGCGGACGCATCCCCCATCTTGCTTCGACCGGCCACGCGCTCGCAAACGGCGGCGCGCAGGGCCTTGCCGTGCTCTCCGCCACGGCGCAAAGCGTCAGTCCGGCGACGCCGGTCGTTGTCGCGAGCGCGATCGGCGTGCTGCTGCTCGACGCCTTGCTCGTGGTCGCCACCGTTTTTGTGTATCGTGCCGTGCGCGCGCGGCTCGCTGCTGCCGTCAATCCTTCGGAGGCCGTATGAACGCCCGTCACTATGTCTGGATCATCCCCGCGCTTGCATGCGCAATCGCGTTGTTTGCGACGGCGAGTCCGGCTTTGGCCGATCCGACCAGCGTGGATCACGGCGGAACGTACGTCGGATCGATCGTGGTGGAACCGGGACAAGTCGTCGACGGCGATGTCGATGTTGTGCTCGGCGATGCAACGATCAAAGGCACGGTCAACGGCGACATCAACGTGCTCGGCGGAAGCGTCGATAACCAAGGCAATGTGACCGGCAAGATCCACCAGGTCCCTGGAGGGTTCGTGCAAACCATCGTGCCGTGGGCGCCCAGCGGCGAGAGCTACGGTGGTTACGCTTCGGATCATCGTCTGCTCTGGCCGATCACGTGGGACATCATCGCACTCGTCGTCTTCTTGATCTTTCCGGTGCGCGCGCGGATGGCACTCGACCGGCTCGAACAACATCCCGCCATCTCGACCTTGGCCGGCTTGTGCGGCTGGGTTGCCGCGCTTCCGATCGCGGTGCTGCTGCTGTTTACGATCGTCCTGATCCCGCTGATTCCGGTGGAGTTCGTGTTACTCGCCGTCGCGGTATTCTTGGGCAAGGCATCGCTCGCACTGCTGGTCGGTCGCCGATTCTACGAGCTACTGCAGCCCAAGACCACCCCCGCGCCGCTGGTCGCGCTGGTCATCGGACTCGTGCTGCTGACGGCAGCGGAGCTCGTGCCGGTGCTCGGGGTCATGGTGACGCTCTTGATCATGCTCGTCGGTCTGGGTGCCGTGCTCCTGACCTTCGTTCCCGACTGGAACGTGCCGGGAACCGCCGGCGCCTCGCCGCGAGCGGTCATAGGCGGACCGCCCATGCCCCTCGGCTAATATAGGGCGGGCTATGACGACCCACATCTCACGCGGCGCGAAGTTCGCGCAGCGAACCGCTCGCCTGCGCGCGTCGACTATCCGTGAGATGCTCAAGGTCACGCAACAACCCGACATCATTTCCTTCGGCGGCGGCTTGCCCGCGCCCGAGCTTTTTCCGACGCGCGAGATTGCCGAATGCACCGCCGAGGTGATGGAAACGACCGGCGCAGCGGCACTGCAATACGGCGTCACCGAGGGCATTCCCGAGATGCGCACGTGGGTCGCGCACCGGCTCTCGCACCGCTTGCACAAACCGTTCGATCCATCCGAGATTTTGATCGTCAACGGATCGCAGCAAGGGCTCGATCTGATCGGAAAAATCTTTCTCGATCCGGGCGACCACGTGGTCTGCGAGCACCCGACGTACCTTGGCGCGATTCAGGCATTCGATGCCTATCAGGCGCGGTATCTCGCCGTCGATACCGACGAAGACGGTCTGGTGCCGCATTCACTCGAGCGCGTGCTCGAACGCGCTGACCCCTTTCCCAAGTTTCTCTACATCATCCCGAACTTTCAGAATCCGACCGGCCGCACGCTCGCAGCCGACCGTCGCGAAGCAGTCGTGCGCATTTGCGAGCGCTTCGATTTGCCGATCGTCGAGGACGATCCGTACGGCGAACTACGCTTCGAAGGGAGCGACCTTCGCTCGCTTTCGTCCTTTGCGACGACGGGATGCGTGATCTACTCGGGGACCGGGAGCAAGATTCTCGCGCCGGGTTTGCGGGTCGCGTGGCTGGCCATACCCGATCACGATGTGCGCGACAAGGTCGCCCTGACCAAGCAAGGCACCGACTTGCAGACCGGGTCGCTCACGCAATACGTCTTCCATCGCTATGTGGCCAACGCGGCTGCCTTCGAGGCTCATGTGGCGCAGATTGTCACAACCTACCGTCGCCGGCGCGATGTAATGTTCGAGGCGCTGCGCGAGCACATGCCGCCGCGGGTGCACTTCAATCGCCCGCAGGGCGGGATGTTCTCGTGGGCCAGCGTCGATGGCGTGGATACGACGGATCTGCTCAAGCTCTCGGCCGAGCAAAAGGTCGTCTTCGTGCCCGGGGTCAGTTTCTATCCCGAACGCGACGTGCATGACGGCATGCGCCTGAATTTCTCGAATGCCTCCGAGGAGAAGATTCGAGAAGGCATCGGCCGACTTGGCGCCGCAGTACGCGCCTTCAAATCTTAGCTCATCACAACGTTAAGGAGTATTTCGTGGCTGCTTTCGTGACCGGTATTGCCCCGACGCAAGATGTGGACGACCTCGAAAAGATGTTGAGCTCGATGACCGGGCTCGATCACTCGAAGTTCGTGGTGATTACGAAAGCCGACCGGACCGATGAGCACGACGACTCATTTCTCAACTTCGTGCATGCGGCCAGTGACGACCATCTCCTCATCAACGACCCCGGGACGAGCGTTCCGGGAATCAATACCTCCGCGCCGCTCAACGACTATCTGTCTCACCCGCACGTGATCCAGCACGTCGGCAACCTGCCGATTCCCGACGACGAAGCCGACAACTACAACGACGCGATCGAGAATGGGCGCAGTGTCGTCGCATATCCGCTCGACGGAGACTCCGCGGCTTTGACGACGGCGTTTCACGGCGCGGGCCTCTTGCACGTAAAGACGTTTAAAAGCTAGCTCGCCTCTTAGGCGATCGGGACGTCGCGGTTCTCCGGCGCGCTCGGGATGTTGCGTTCGAACTTGGTCATGATTGCGCTCCAAGCCAAATCCAGCTCTTCGAGGCGAAGGATTCGCGCCATGGCGATAAAGACCGCACCGCCGATCGCAAGTTGTCCAAAGAGAAACGACGCGCGCCACAACAGCGAGCTCTCCGGCTGCACGGCGAGCGAATGGATCCACAGCAGCGCACCCGACATGGCGAGCGATGCGATGATGACACGGAGCGCTGAACGCGCAAGCGCCCACCAGTCGAAGCTGCCGACCAGTCGCGCCACGAGCGCTAAGAGCAGCACCGCCTGCATCGTTTGACTCACGGAGTTTGCCAACAGCAGGCCGCGGGCACCGAGCGACGGCAGCCATAACAGCGAAAGCACGATGTTCGCCGCGACGCTGATCATGGAGATCGCAACCGGGATCGCCGTTTCCTGACACGCAAAGCAGCACCGTGTCAACACGACGTTTGCGGAAAGAGCCACGAGTCCGACGGCCGCAAACGGCATGAGGCTCGCCGTGAGAGCAGTGGCTGCGGGACCGAACGTGCCGCGCTGAAAAAGCGTCTGCACCATGGGATGCGCCAGCACGATCAGGGCGCAAACCGACGGGATCGCGATGAACAGCACCAGCCGCAGTCCCGTAACGGCGCTTTCGGCAACGCCGTTTCGGTTGTTTCGAGCAAATTGCGCCGCCAGCAACGGGAAGATTACGGTCGCGATCGCGGCGGCAAAGATCTGCTGCGGAAAATTTACGAGCTTCGTAACGTAGTTCATCCCGGAGATGTAGCCGGTCGGCAGCGTCGACGCGAAGAACCGATCAAAAAAAAGCGCGAGCTGGCCGGCGACGCTTCCCACGATGATCGGACCGAGCAGAGCCCACACTTTGCGCAGGCCCGGATGGTGCAGATCGATCGTCAAGCGATAGCGACCGATTGCGATAAAGGCGGGAACTTGCACCAGCAACTGCGCGATGAGCCCCCAAAGCGTGCCCCAAACCAGCGCGTAGATCCCGAGCTTGTGATTGAAGATGATGACGCTGCTGATCGTGACGACGTTGATGGCAATACCGGTCAACGCAGCCGACCGGAACTTGTGATAGGCGTTCAGCATCGAAGAAAACACGCCGCTCAAGCTGACCGCGATGATGCTCGGCATCAGGGCGCGGGTCATGTCGATGGCGGCTGCCAGCTGCGGCCCGTGGAATCCACGTGCAATCTGCGGAACATATAACGGCGCGGCTAGCCATCCGACGATCGCGCACGCGCTGAGAATGATCGCGAGAGCGTTGATGATCGTGCTCCCGAGTCTCCAGGCATCCTCCTCGCGGTCGTTCGAAATGTAGTCTGAAAACGTCGGGACCAGCGCGCTCACAAGTGCGCCGTTGAACACACCAAAGAGAATCGTCGGGATCGTCGCCGCTGCCAGGAACGTGTCCATCTGCCACTGCGTCCCGTAAAACCGCGCGTTGACGACCTCGCGGGAAAACCCGAGAAGGGTCGAAGCGAACGTTGCCGCCATGACGAAGAGCGTTGAGGCCGCGATGGAGCGATGCGAGGCAATCGGGGAAGGTACGATCCGAAGCTGCGGCTTAATGCGCGCCGTCCTTTCGCAACACCGCCGGGATCGTCTGGGCGATGATTACGAGATCTCCAAGTGGCGTCCACTGATCGATGTATTGATTGTCGAGCTCCATCCAGTGCTCGAACGAGACATCGCTGCGCCCGTTGATCTGCCAGAGGCAAGTCACGCCCTGCGGTACCACTAACCGGCGGCGCGCCGCGCTATCGTAGTGTTCGATCTCGCACGGAAGTGCCGGCCGCGGCCCCACCAGCGAAATGTCGCCCAAAACAACGTTGACAAAGTTGGGGAGTTCGTCGATGCTCGTGCGGCGCAACAATCCGCCCAGCGGATGGAGGCGCGGATCCTTGCGTATCTTGAAGACCGGTCCGTCGGCTTCGTTGAGGTGCATCAACTTGTCGCGCAACTCGTGCGCGTTCTTGACCATCGTGCGCAACTTGAACATTTTGAAACGCCGGCCGTTCTGGCCAACGCGCTCCTGCGCGTAGATCGGCGAACCGCCCGTGACCAAAACGATGCCGATCGCGGCGATTGCGATAAGGGGCGCTGCCAGAATCAGCAGTGCAAACCCGAGCACGACATCGATCAGACGTTTGAGCGCCCACCACGACTGTGGCACCTGACGCTCCGAGACGCGTATTGCAGCTTGCATGCGCGTTATACCCCGAACGCTTCGAGGACGGTCTTGCCGACCGTGTCGAGCCCTTCGAGCTCGCCGAGTACCGCGCCCGGCTGCGGTCCAAGGTGAACGAACGGAACGTACTCGCGGGTGTGGTCGCTTCCCGGCGCGGTTGGGTCGCAGCCGTGATCGGCGGTGAATATCACCTGGTCTCCCGGCCTCATGAGTCGTTCCAGGCGCGGCAATAGCGAATCGAGCGACTCAAGTGCATCGGCGTAGCCGCGTACATTGCGCCGGTGCCCGTACTTTGAGTCGAAATCGTTGAGGTTGGTGAAGATAAATCCATGGTCGACTCGCTCGAGCAGATCGAAGGTCTTCTCCATTGCATCCCGATTGTCGCTCACCCGCACCGATGATGCGATCCCGTGCCCGCAGTAGATGTCACAAATCTTGCCGACCGCGTGTACTTCGACGCCGGCGCCGGCCAGCCGATCGAGCGCACTGGGCGGCGGTTCGATCGCATAATCGCGCCGATTCGGCGTTCGTTCGAAGGCACCCGGTTGACCCACAAACGGCCGAGCGATCACCCGGTTCACGTTATTCGGCTCGACTAACATTGCGCGCGCCCGTTCGCACCAGTCGTACAGCGTAGGAAGGGGGACAACCTCTTCGTGGGCTGCGACCTGGAATACCGAGTCGGCCGAAGTGTAGAGAATCGGCCGGCCGGTCGCGATGTGCTCGGCCCCGAGCCGATCGATGATCTCGGTACCCGATGCCGGGACGTTCCCAAGGGGTGCCTTCCCAGCGATTCGCGTGAATTCCTCAACGACGTCACCCGGAAAGCCGTCGGGATAGGTGGGGAAGGGCACCACCGTAATGATCCCGGTCATCTCCCAGTGGCCGGTGATCGTATCTTTGCCGCGGCTGCGTTCGCGCAGACGGGCCAGGCGCGCCGCGGGTCGCGGCGCTGGGGACACGCCCAGTATGGGCGTGAGATGACCCAGACCCAGCCGTTCGAAGGAAGGCAACGCTAGCCCGCCAACGTGCCGGGCAACATTTCCCAGGGTGTTTGCACCGCCCGCATCTCCGTACTCGCTGAAGTCCGCAAGCGCTCCCACGCCACCCGAATCCAAAACAATGGTTACAAATCGCATATAAGCCAAAAAGCGCGTTTCGGCTTACCGGAAACGCAATCTTTCCTCAAAAGTATAGGTAGAAATGCCCACCGCATACGTTATACAAGGATGAGAGTCGGCGGGAATTGCGAAAACGGGATACGCTTGCGATATCTACCACTCCTTATTGTCGCCTTAATTCTGCTCGTCTGCGCACCGGGCAACGCGCAAACGAAGCCGGCGCCCTCGCCGGCGCCAACGGCGACACCGGCACCCCCGTCGACCGTGCTGCGCCTCCGCGCGGATCACATCGAATTCTACTACGACCGCTATTTGATCGAGGCGGACGGCCACGTGCAAGTGCAAACAAGCAACGGCATGACTATTAGTGGCGATACCTTCTCGATGGATCTGCGCCTGAACCGTTTCCTCGTCGCGAGCCATCTCCATCTGCGCAGCCGTGGCGGAAATCTCGACGGCGCGGCGATCGCCGACTTGCTGGATTTTGATCGGGTCTATTTCGTGCCGGTCATCAGCAAGCCCGACCGCTGGACCTACGAGAACGGCGACTTCACCCATCCGCTCAAGGGCCGCCAGATGCCGGGCGACGTCTTTTATTTCCCCGATGTCAGCCATACAAGCGTCAGCCTCTCGGCAACGTCGGCCGTGATCGAATCCAAGGCAGTTCGTGCGCTTTAGCGGGCGTACGCGCATATTTCTTGCATCAACCCGTACCCCTGGGAACCTATTACGTCAATTTCGGCGCGCGCCCGGAGCTTTCGGAAAACTCTCTGTCAGGCGCGAACTTCGACGCGACCTGGAACATGACCGGAAACGCGAACTCGATCAGCGCGCTCCATGTGCGGTACGATGCATACAACCACGGTTACTTGGGCTTCGAGCAGCATCTCGCCGGAAACGGGCCGCACGAATATGCCGTCTTCTCGATCAGTCCGTTCACCAAAGACAGACAAGTACTGGAACCTCGTCACGGGCGAACACATCGGGTCGAAGTTCGAGATCGACACGTTCACGTCAGCTCTACACCAATCAAAAGTGGCTCCAGCAACCGAGCGCTTCGGAGCAATCACGAACTACGTCACCATGACCCAAGGCTTCAACCGATCCTCGCTCCAAGCGTTCTTCAATCAAACGAACTACAACTTGCTTCGACGTCGGGGCCTTACTCGCCCAACCATCCAAACTCGGCGCAACTCACCTGGACATCCTACAACAACCAAGTCTTCAAATCGCCGTTCTATTTTCAAACCCAATTCGGCTACGGCTTCAATCATGACGCCTACGGCCTGCAGAACTACGGGGGCTATCTTTATACGACGATTTGGAACGAGCTTGTCGGCTTCACCGTCTCGCTGCCGAACGTCAAGATCGGTAACCGCGATAAACCGTACGCGCTCTACTAATCTCAATGCGTCCATCAACTCGTCGCGCCAGTGGAGACAGCGTTCCGCATCACATCAATTCGCAGAACACGTCGCTCAGCCTCAGCCGGCAATTCTCGAAGATTCGTGAACAGCTATCTTTCGTACAGCATCGCAGAACACGAGCGATCTGTACTTGGCAAGGCGGCTATGCGCCGTCGGCCCCGCTACTACCCGACGGGACGCCCTACACGCCGTTTGAATCGTTTCGCGGCGCCGCGACGCTGCGCACCGCGACGCTTGGCACCACCTATTCGGCGTCGCCCAACTTGTTGACGACGTTGAGCTTTACCCATCATGACGACTTTCCCGCGGCGTATCCCGGGCTTGTTCTCGCCGCCGCCGACCAACGCGATCGGGCAATACACCTACACCAACTATCTCGGGCAGCCGCCCTGGCAACTCGCCGCCGAAGTGCGCGCGCGCATCCTCCCACATCTGGTGCTCGACGTGCAGCGCACCTACTTCTTCCACTTCGGCGATCAGATCTGGAGTCCGACGTTCGTGGTACAGTTGAGCGAATGACGAATCTGCGCACACGTCTGGGAGCTATGCTCTGCGCCTTGATCCTGCTCGCGGCGGCCGCACCGGTGACTATCGCGGGACAGTTGCTCGCCTACCAAGACGGCTACGTATTTTTCACCACCGGCGACGGATTTCGCCTCTCGCCGGACGTCACGATCCTCGACGAGCAAACAAAGCAGCCGGCAAAGCGCGCACCAAAACCGCGCGACTACGCGCGTGCCGTCTTCAACGACGCGGGGCAAGTCGTCGAACTCGATCTCTCCGATACGCCCTATCCGGTTGGACCGCTACCCGATGCCGTGCAAGCCTTTGCGGTCACGGCATCGTCGCCGTATCCCAATCCCGAATTAGCCGCGCCGCCGCACACCACGTCGAACGGCGTGGTCGAAACATTCACGGGAAAGCTGGTCTTGGTAAAGTTTGAGGTTCAGATCCCACCGACGACGCCGATCACCGCGCAGGTTTATATCGCTACCGACGTCTCCGGCTGGAATCCGCAAGCAATTCAAATGTCGATCGCATCGACGCATTACACTTCGTGGTGGTTCGGGAAATGGCTTCAGGCACGGTCTTGCACTACCTCTATACGCGCGGATCGCTGCAAACCGAGGAGGTTGGGCCCAACGGCCTGTCGGTGCGCCCGCGCGTGCTGACGGTCAACGACTCCGACACGAACTCGACCAACAGCATCGTCGCGCAGTGGTCCGATGCCAACGCGCCCAACGTCCTGCAGCAGCCGTCGGTCTTCCCGACGCCCTATAATCCCGCGCCGTTCCCGAACCTCCCGAACGGCACGAAGACTCCGCAACCTAACGCACGGTGATTGGTATCACACGCTCCACGGCGTCGCCGGCGGTGTTCCGCGCCACCAGCGTCATCGGGTACGTGCCGTACCAGAAGAACGGAACCCACGGCACGCGATAACTGAGCGCGAAGCGGCCCACGCCGACCTTGGGCACGCTGATCGAGAAAGCGGCAATCCGAGCCTCGACACTCGCGACGTTCGATGACGTCTCGACGGTGCCGGAGATCGTTTCTCCGCTGCGGACCGTCTGCTTGTCGATGTGCACCGCGACGATGCGCGGCGCGGCGTTCGGTGCGGCCCGCAGGACGTCTTGTGACGGCGTGGGGGGGGGCGTTTGTGACGGCGCGCGGACCGGCATTTGCAGTGGTTCCGGCGTCGGCGTTCGTGACGCCTCGGGCGTCGGTGTTTGCGACGATTGAGGCGCCGGTGTTTGCGATGGCCGTGGTGTCGGCGTTTGCGACGGTCGGGGCATCGGCGTCGCGGTAGCAGCCGGTGTGGGCGTATGTTCGGCCACACGGATCGGCGTGGGCGTGGCCGCCGCTGTTGTGGCGAGCTCCGTATGTGTGGAGGGTGTGCGATTCGCGCACGCCGCCAGCGCCACGATAAACGCTGCCCAAGTCGAGAGTCGCTGCATTATTAGAGGTGATTCTCGCTCGTGTCGAACCTCTCCGGTCATGCCGGTTCTCAGTATCGTCGTTCCGCTATACAACGAGGAAGGCAACGTCGCCCCGCTCGTCGAGCGCATTGTCGCAATCGCCGGTCGTTTGGAAGGCGCACCTTCCTATGAAATCGTTCTGGTCAACGACGGCAGTACCGATCGCACGCTCGAACGGATCCGCGATGAGCTGGCGCGACACGAGCACATCGTATTAGTCAATCTTTCACGCAATTTCGGTCACCAACTCGCAGCCTCGGCCGGGATGGATATCGCGCAAGGCGATGCCGTGATTTTGATGGACGGCGATCTCCAAGATCCACCCGAACTCATTGTGGACTTTATGGCGAAGTGGCGCGAAGGCTATGACGTCGTATACGCGGTGCGCCGCACGCGCAAGGGTGAGAGCCCGTTCAAGCTGTTTACCGCACGGCTTTTCTACCGCGTCATCAAACGCCTGACCAAAGTCTCGATCCCGGTTGACACCGGCGATTTTCGCTTGATGAGCCGGCGCGTGGTCGAGGCCCTCAAGCGTTCACCCGAACGGCATCGCTTTCTGCGCGGCATGGTGAGCTGGGTCGGCTATAACCAAATCGGCATCGAGTACGACCGCGATGAGCGCTATTCCGGCCTTACGAAATACCCGCTCCCCAAGATGCTGCGTTTTGCGATCGACGGCATCACCTCGTTTTCAGACGTCCCATTGCGCTTTGCGTCGTATCTGGGCTTCATCTCGAGTGCTGTTGCGTTCGTGTACGCGTTGGTCGTCATCGCCTACAAGCTCTTCAGCCTGCACCCCCCCGGCTATACACCGGGCTGGGCGTCGACGATCGTCGCCGTGTTGTTTCTGGGCGGTGTGCAGCTGATCAGCCTGGGTATCCTGGGCGAATACATCGGCCGCATCTACGACGAAGTCAAAGGCCGCCCGCTCTATTTGATCAGCGACATCGAAAGAAGCTAAGCGAGGACGAACGCGGCGCCGATCGATGCCGCGTCAACGCCGTCGCCGAAAACTTCGGCGAGCATCGCGTCGCGTTCGACGCGATCGCCGATTCGCACGAGCAGGCGAATGCCGGCCCGCGGATTGGTCGCGGTGAGCCCGCGCGCGATGTTGCCTAGGCGCACCGCGTCGATCGTGCGCACGACCCCGCCGGCAGGGGCGCGCACCAACTCAACGCGTGCATCGGGTGCAAGCGTTTCAAGCGCGCTGCGACTCCCGCCCTGCGATTCGACCATCTCGACGAACTTCGCGTAAGCGCTGCCATCGTCGAGTGCGCGCGCGGCTCGCGCTCGCGCATCGGCAACATTGCCGAGTTCGAGCATCGCTGCGGCTATCTGCAGACATCCCGAACGCGCGCGCTCGTCGCCCGTGCCGCCACGCAACATGTCCCGCGCTTCGACGACCTCGATTCCGGTACCAATGCATTGCCCAAGGGGCTCGTTCATGTCGCTCACGATCGCGCGGGCCTTTCGCCCAAATTGCTCGGAGATTCCGACGAGCATCTGCGCAAGCGCCTGCGCTTGCGCGACGTCGCGCATAAACGCCGCACTACCGCACTTCACGTCGAAAACGAAGGCGTTCGCGCCCCCGGCGATTTTTTTCGAGACGATCGAAGCGGCAATCAATCCGATGCTGGGAACGGTGGCGGTGCGATCGCGTAGGTGGTAGAGCCGCTTGTCGGCGGGAACGAAGGCATCGCTTTGCGCGGCGATGGCGCACCCAACCCGCTCGACTTGACGAACGAAATCCTCCATCGAGGGCGTTGCATCGAATCCCTGGATCGCCTCGAGTTTATCGATCGTTCCGCCGGTGTGTCCGAGCGCGCGGCCGGAGAGCTTGGCCACGCGCACGCCGCACGCCGCGACGAGCGGGACGGCCACCAGCGAGACGATGTCGCTCACCCCGCCGCTGGAATGCTTGTCAACGACGAACATCCCGTCCGGGTAGCGCAACGTCGCGCCACTCGCCACCATCGCTTGGGTCAAGGCGGTAGCTTCGGTCGCATCCAAGCCGCGCCACACGCACGCCATCGCCAGCGCCGCCATCTGCGCGTCGTCAACGTCGCCGCTCACATATCCAGCGACGACACCCGCCCAAGTCGAGCCTTCCAGCGTGCCGCCGTCGCGTTTGCGCTCGATCGCGCGCCGCATTGAGATTTCATCCATTGCAGTTGCTGTTCTCTATTGCCACGAAAAGCGCTCTGTGCCCTACGGTCCGCCTAGGCCCATCTTCTTTAGCACAGTTTTTGCCGAATGTGCGCCGGCGCTGATCATCGCCGCCGGCGCGATCGTTTCGCGCGTGCTGCTCGCGCATGCACCCGCGCGCTTCTCAGTCGACCTCGCGCAGCCGGTGCCGATCGCGACGAATTGGGGTATCGACGGATTCTGGCTGTGGGTGGTACTCGCGGCGACGCTCGGCGCCGCGTTTATCGCGTATCTCGCGCAATTGCGAGCACCGCTTTCACTCTCTGGCACGCTGCTTGCATCGTCGCTCGCGCTGCTTGCAGGGCTGTTGTGGCTTCCGCTCTTCTCGAGCGACGTCTACGCCTACGCCGCCTACGGCGAGATGGCTCGCCTCGGTTTAAATCCGTACGTTCATCACGCGGCCGGCAGCGACGCGTTGATCGCCGCCGCAAATTGGCAGTGGCGACCCGTGCTCGTCCCGATTTGCGTTTACGGCGAGACGTTCGTTGCGCTCGCGCGCTTGCTCGTGACCGCGCTGCACGGATTCGGCGCCGTCGCGGTACTGACGTCTTTTCGCATCGTTTCGTGCGCCGCGCTGGTGCTCTGCGGTTATCTGGCGGGACTTCTCGGAGGAACGCGCGCGGCCACGTTCATCGCATGCAATCCGATCGCGCTCTTCGCCGCGATCGAAGGGCACAACGATACGCTGATGGCGGCGGCCGTGCTCTTGGGCATCGTAGTGGTGCGCCGGGCTCCCGCCGTCGGTGCCGCGATCGTGGCGCTGGCCGCGTCGATCAAGATTCCGGCGCTCGCCGCCTCCGCCGCGCTTGCACTCGATCGCATTCTCGAACGACGCGACGCGCGCGCCGTGCTCGGTGGAACGCTCGTCGCCTGGGCGATCGTCGCCGCCACGTCACGCGCGATGATCGCCGGCATCCGCTCGGATCTAGCACCACACGGTCACTACGCCGCGTACGCATCGATTCAGGAATTGGGCATCCCGGTCGCGGCACTTGCCGGCCTGTTCGTGCTGACCCGGGTGCGCGCGATGACGACGCCGATCGACCGCTGGTGCATGCTTGCCTTGGCCGCCTGGATCACAATTCCGAATCCGTATCCGTGGTACGCATTGTGGATGCTCCCACTCGCCGCGTTTGCTCGCGACCGGCGCGTCATCGCGACAACGGTGACCGTAACGAGCGCGGCCTTGCTTCGCTATCTGCCCGACGCGGCCGCCGTTCCCACCGGTGCCGAGTCGCTTGCACTCGGCGCTCTTGCGCTAAGCGCGTATATGCCGCTCGTGCTATAATGTGCGGCCCGTGACCCAAATCGCTACGCCTGCCCTCGCATCACACGACGCGCTGCTTCGCACGCTCGCGACGTCACAGCGCGCCCTCGCGCCGGTCCTCGACGCCCTGCGAACCGGCCACGGCGCGTATGCCGCACACGAAACGATCGCTGCGGCGCGACCCGCGCTGCTCGCCTCGCTTTACCGCGCGCTCGAGAAACCGATGCTGGTGGTGGTGCCGACCCCCGACGTCGCCGAGCGCGCCTTCGCCGATCTTCTTTATTACTTGGGCGAAGAGGAGCCGCAACACGTCGCGTTGCTTCGTTCGCGTGACGAGGCGCTGGGCGCAATCGAGAGCCCGTCGGAACGTAGTGCGCGCATGACAATTCTCGCCGATCTCGGAGCGGGCCGCAGCCGTCTCGTGCTCGCGCCGGTTGCGGCGCTGCGTCAGTATGTCATGCCGCGCGCGCTCTTCGATGCATTGCGCATCCCCCTGCGGGTCGGTGATGAACCGGGCTTCGAACGCCTGCAAGAGCGTCTCTACACGCTCGGCTACGAGCGCACCGACGTCGTGAGCGCGGTCGGCGAATACGCCGTGCGCGGCGGGATTCTCGACCTCTTCGCCGCGAGCGAAGACGCACCAACCCGCATCGAATTCTTCGGCGACGAGATCGAAAGCATGCGTCCCTTCGACCTCGCTTCGCAGCGCAGCGAGGGCGAGCTCACCGCCATCGAGATCGCGCCGTGGAGCGAGATTCCGCGCGAAGCGCACTATCGTGCGCGCATCCTCGAACGCTTCGAAGGCCCAAACGCCGTCCGCAGTTCGCTTGCAGCATACATCGAAAGCGGGAACGAGGTCCCGGCGTCCTGGCTTCCGCTGGCGTACGACGAACGCGCGACGTTGCTGGACTACTTGCGCGACGATGCGATCCTCGTCCTCGATGAGCCCGGCATGCTTGCCACGATCGAGCGCGCGCTCGAAGAGGAACGCTCGCGCGAGCAGAGCGTGCTCCTTGCCGGCGTCGAGTCGGGCGAGTTTTCGGTCAGCGATTCCGAGGTTGACGACGCGCTGCTGGCCGAGATCGCCGCACCGCATCCGCGTCTAGATGAACTTTCGCCCAAGATGCGCACGCACCCGATATTGATCTTTCCTGGCGCGATCGAGCGCCACGACGATATGGAATGGGTGCCGCGACCCAATGCAGCCTACGTGCTCGAATGCCGCCCGGTCGAACACTTCAACCGCCAGATCGAACTTTTTTCGCAGAGCGTGCGCGAGTGGATCGCCGCGGGTGAATCGCTCCACATCATTAGCAGCGCGGTGTCGCGCACGGCGGACTTGCTGCGCGCCGCGGGCATCGCGCAGGATCGCGTCGAGGTCGTTCACGGTTCCATCGAGGCCGGGTTTGCCATTCCCGATCTGCGCCTGCGCGTGCTGGGCGATCGCGAGATCTTCGGCGCTCCGCCCAAGCGCGTCAAACTGCGCGCCGTCAAAGAGGGCGTCCCGGTTACCCTGGCCGATCTGCGGGTCGGCGACTACGTAGTTCACGCGGTGCACGGCATCGGTCAATACCTGGGTCTGCGCACCGAAACGATTTTAGGCGCAACGCAAGACTACCTCGATCTCGCGTATGCGGGTTCGGATCGCATGCTCGTGCCGGTGACGCAGATGCATCAGGTCACCAAGTACTCGTCGACCGAAGGGCAACAGCCACGCCTTTCCAAGATGGGCGGTGCCGACTGGGCGCGCACCAAATCCCGCGTCTCCGAGTCGCTGGCGAAGATTGCCGACGGGCTCGTGCATTTGTACGCCGAGCGAGAGCTCAGCCGCGGCTTTCAGTTCGGTCCCGACACGCCGTGGCAGGCCGAGATGGAAGAAGCATTCCCGTACGAACCCACGCCCGATCAAGGCAAGGCGATCGATGCGGTCAAGGGTGATATGGAAAAGGCCCAGCCGATGGACCGCCTGGTGTGCGGCGACGTCGGCTACGGCAAGACCGAAGTTGCGATGCGCGCCGCGTTCAAGGCCGTTGCCGAAAAGAAACAAGTTGCCGTCCTCGTGCCCACCACGCTGCTCGCCGATCAGCACTACCGCAACTTCAGCGCACGCTTCGCCGGGTTTCCGCTGCGCATCGAAGAGCTCTCGCGTTTCAAGACCAAGGCCGAAGCGCGCGCGATTCTCGCGGATCTCGCACAAGGCAAAGTCGATGTCGTCATCGGCACCCATCGTCTTCTGCAAAAAGACGTTGCTTTTGCCGATCTCGGTCTGATCGTCATCGACGAAGAGCAACGCTTCGGTGTCATGCACAAGGAGCGTCTCAAGGAATACAAGACCTCGGTTGACGTGCTCACCCTTTCGGCGACGCCGATCCCGCGCACGCTGCATATGTCGCTGATGGGCGTGCGCGACCTCTCGTTGATTCAAACCGCGCCGAAGAACCGCATGTCGGTCAAGACGGTCGTCGTGCCCGCCAGCGACGCGATCGTCCAACGCGCGATCACCGCCGAGCTCGATCGCGGCGGTCAGGTGTACTATCTGCACAATCGCGTCGAGTCGATCTTTGCGGTGAAAAACGCGCTGCAGCGGCTCGTGCCGCGCGCGCGCATCGCCGTTGGGCACGGGCAGATGCACGAGAACGAACTCGAACCCGTGATGCAATCCTTCATCGACGGCGACACCGACGTGCTGGTTGCGACCACGATTATCGAGAACGGCATCGACATTCCCAACGTCAACACGATGATCGTGAGCGACGCGGATAAATTTGGGCTCGCGCAACTCTACCAGTTGCGCGGTCGCGTCGGCCGCTCGAATCATCAGGCCTATTGTTATCTGCTCTACCAGGGGCATAAGGCGTTGACCGAAGAGGCCAAAGCGCGGCTCGAGGCGATTCGCGAGTTCACCCATCTGGGATCGGGATTGCAGATTGCGATGCGCGATCTCGAGATTCGCGGCGCGGGTAATTTGCTCGGGGCAGCGCAGTCGGGATTCATCGGCTCGGTCGGCTTCGACACCTATTGCCAACTCTTAGCCGACGCGATCGCCGAACGGCGCGGCATGGCTTCCTCGCTGGATGACCGTCGCGAAGCGGTGATCGACGTCAAGATCAGCGCCTTCATTCCGAACGACTACATCCCGCAGGTCTCGCAAAAGATCGCGGTCTACCAGCAGCTGGCCAAAGCCCGTTCGCAAATCGCGGTCGAAGAGATCGCCGCAGGCGTGCGCGATCGCTTCGGACCGCTGCCGCTGCCGCTCGAGCGACTGGTGGAGCTGACCAAACTGCGGGCGATTGCCTTGGAGCGCCGCGTCACGCGCGTGGTCGTCGACGAGCGGCGCCTGACCCTAGGCGTGGGCACCGGCTTCGAACTCGACCCGGCGGCAATTCCCAAGCTGCAGTCGCTGACCAAGAACCGCTTCCGCTTCGGCGAGGGCAAGATCGTGGTTGACCTGCCGGCGGTGCCGGCCGCGGAGGCGCCCGAAACGACCTGGATGCCGCTGCTGAGAAAGCTCTTGGAAGCGCTTTGAAGCCTGCCTCTCTAGAGGGCCTGGCTCGCGGCCGAACGAACCCCAGGGCCCATCGGCGGAGCCCAAAATGCTCCGCTTTCCTACGCACTGACCTTTCCTAGTCTGGAGTGATCATGTCGAAATTCTCCCGCGCCGTCGCGGGTCTAGCCACGCTGCTCTTGGCCGTTTCGGTCACCGCTTGTTCAAGCGGCGGCACGCTGGCGACCGTCAACGGACAGGCCATCAGCACCTCGGATTTCGACGCGAAACTCGAGGCGAGCCCGACCGCAATCTCGACGCTGCAGCAGATGGTCCGCGAAATTCTGCTCGAGCAGTACGCGCAGAAGAACAACATCACGGTGAGCGATGCCGACATCGCCGCGCGTGAGGATCAGATCAAAACAAACTTCCCGCCGGGATCGTGGAGCGACATGCTCAAGTCGCGCGGCCTGACCGAAGACGACGTGCATAAGCTGCTGCGCGATCAGATCATCATCGACAAGGCCGTCGGTAAGAACGTCAAGGTCTCCGACGCGCAGATCCAGGCGTACTTCAACAAGAACCATGCCTCGTTCGACAAGCCCGCGCAGGTGCAGGCGCGCCACATCCTGGTCGCCGATCTCAAGACCGCGCAGAAAGTCGAAGCCGACCTCAAGGGCGGCGCGAACTTCGCGACCGAGGCGCAGAAATATTCGATCGATCCAGGCAGCAAAGACAAGGGCGGCGAGCTCGGCGAGATCCGCCACGGGCAGATGGTGCCCAGCTTTGACGCAGCCGTGTTCTCGCTCCCGGTGGGCGTGATCAGCGCACCGGTCAAGTCGCCGTTTGGCTATCACATCATTCAAGTTGAAAGCCGCACGCCGGGCGTGACCGCGACGCTGGCAAACACGAAGGACAAGATCGCCGATATGTTGCGTCAGCAACAGGAAGCGCCGTTGATTCAGCCGTTCCTCACGGATCTGCAGAGCAAGGCGAACATCCAAATCAACGATCCACGTTTCCAAGCCGCCTTCCCGACGCCCGAACCGACGCCGGCCAGCGCACCGGCCAACGGTGCAGCGCCCAACGGCGCGGTATCGCCGGCCGCAACCGCCACTCCGTAAGGCTTTTTCCGTCGAAGGTGAACCTTTGCCGTCTAAAGCCAAAGAAGGGCCCCAAATGGGGCCCTTCGCTATTTCTCGAATGATGATTTCGAGATGCTCGTTCGTATCGTTGGACTTGGACCAGGCGACCCGGGCTACCTGACGGTCGGAAGCCTCGAGGCCTTGCGCGAGAGCGCGCGTACGGTTACGCTGCTCGCGCCGCCGGACTTAGTGAAGGCGCTCGAATCGAGCGGCATTGCGGTCGACCGTGCACTGATTCCCGACGGCGCCGCGCTCGCGCACGGAAGTACCGAGGCGATCGCGCAATTTATCAGCGCGCTAGGCACACTGCCGATCGAGACACTCGGCCTGGGTGTGCTGGGCAATCCGCTCTCCGACGTTCCGGGACTTCCGCCGCTTTTACGCGCGCTCGAAGCGCACGGACATACGACGCGCATCACCCCGGGGATGCCGCATGCCACGCTCTCCGCGGCAATCGCGATGCCGCTCGTCCCGCTGCCCCCGCAATCGCAACATTATTCGTGGGACGATCTGGTTGAAATCATGGCGCGCCTGCGTGACGGATGCCCATGGGATCGCGAACAAACGCACCGCACGCTGGTGCCCTATCTCATCGAAGAGACCTACGAAGTGGTCGAAGCCATCGAAGCCGAGGACTTGGGCGCGCTGTGCGAAGAGCTGGGCGACCTCTTGCTGCAGATCGTCTTCCACGCGCAGCTTGGCTCCGAGACCGGGAAATTCACCGTCGCCGACGTCGTCGACGCGCTCTCGAACAAGATGGTGCGCCGTCATCCGCACGTCTTCGGCGACGCGGTGATCGAGGACGTTGATTCGCAGTGGCGCAGTTGGGAGAAGCTCAAAGCTCAAGAGGCAACCGGACAAAAGCGCAAGAGCCGGCTCGAAGGCATTCCCAAGCACATGGGCGCGCTGCAACGCGGCCAGCGCATGCAAGAGAAAGCCTCGCGCGTCGGCTTCGATTGGCCGAACATCGGCGGCGTGCTCGACAAACTGCACGAAGAGCTCACCGAACTTGCCGAAGCCCAGCGTCTAAAAGCGGACGATCCGCACGTGCGCGAGGAGCTGGGTGACGTGCTCTTTACGGTCGTCAACCTCTCGCGCGCGCTCGGGATCGACGCGGAAACCGCGATGCGTGAGGCCAACGAGAAATTCTACCGGCGCTTCTCGTTCATGGAAGAGCGCGCCGCTGCAAACGGCAAAACGCTTTCCGATCTCTCGCTCGACGAACTCGAGGAATTGTGGCAACTGGCGAAGACCCAAGCAGCATAACCGCGCTCCTTCGTTTGCGGATGAGCGCGCAGGACGGGCACTACGGCGGAAATCTCGTCGACGGCGCGCGCATGCTCGCGCTCTTCGGCGACGTCGCGACCGAGCTCCTGATTCATCTCGACGGCGACGAGGGACTCTTCGTCGCCTACGACAAGGTCGAATTTGTCGCACCGGTCTACGCCGGCGATTACATCGAAGCGCATGGGCGCATCACGCGCGTCGGCGCGACCTCGCGCGCAATGGAATTCGAAGCGCGCAAGGTCATCGCGGCGCGAACCGACGTGAGTCCGAGCGCCGCCGATTACTTGAGCGAGCCGATTGTCGTCTGCCGAGCGACCGGCACCTGCGTCACGCCGAAAAGTAAGAAACGCAAATAACCCTTGTCATCCCGAGCGTAGGGAACGTAGTGACCGTAGTCGAGGGACCACAACTACCTACTGCCCTCGAAGACGCTCGTCGCATCACATCCTGTGCCGCTCCTGCTGCGCGAGAGCCTTCTCCGGCCGCAGGTAGTTGTGCTTCCCTCGACTACGGCGCTTCGCGCCTACGCTCGGGATGACAAGATCAAACCAGACGTGCGTGCGTTTTCTTCTTCCAGAAAAGTTCGTAGTACGTGAACTGTGCGCACAGCATGAAGCAATAGTACGCGGGATATCCCATCCACACGCCGGGGAGACCGAAATGTTTCATGCAGAAATATGCGACGGGGACCTCGATCGCCCAGATCCCGAAAAGTCCGTTGAGCGTGGGAACGAGCACGGTGCCGCTGCTGCGCATCACGCCGCTGATGATCGCACTGTTGCCGAAGATCAGATACGACCACAGCGTGATCATCAGCAGCTCGTGCGCAATTTGCACCGTCGGCGGATCGGTAATGAAGAGCTGGAGCAACGGCGTAGCGAGCAGATAGCAAAGCGTGACGAGTATCCCCCCAACTGCGTAGTTCAACACCACGGCCGAACGAATCACGCTCCCAAGCTTGTCCTCGCGTCGCGCGCCGATACACTGCGCACCGAAGATCGACGCTGCGATGCCGATCGAGATCGCCGGAAACTGCACGTAGTTGACGATCTGGTTGACCGCACCATAAGCGGCCGTCGCGCGCGGGCCGTAGTGATTCACGAAGCTAATGATCGCTACTTCGGCGAGCGACACCATGATGACCTGAATGCCGGTCGCGACGCCGATGCGGATCACGTTCCACAGGATCACCGGGTCGACGATCATGTCGCGCGCCATCTCGAGATCGAATCGCAGCGGGCTCTTGCGAAGCGTCAGCAATACGAGAAGACCGATCAGACCAACGCCGTTGGCAATCGCGCCCGAAACGGCGGCGCTTACGACGCCGAGGTGCGGCAGACCGAACCAACCTTGAATGAAAGCCGGCGTGAAGAAGACCGCCAGAACAGAACTCACGATGAGGAAGTAAAGCGGCGTCTGCGAATCGCCGACGCCGCGAAGAAACGTGGTGTAGACGAGGTAAGGAAAGATGATCGGCGCGGTGAGAAAGATGACGCGGGTATAGGCGTCGGCGTCGTGTAGAATCACCGCCGGTGTGCCCAGTGCCTGCAACATCCACGGCGAGACCAGCGTACCGACGATCGCGACGATAATCGCGAAGGCCATCGTCGCACCAAGCACCGTGCCCGCAACCTTTTTCACCTTGTGCTCGTCGCGCGCGCCGTAGGCCTGGCCAATTAGCACGGTGCTCCCGCTCGCGATCCCGATCAGAAACGAGAAGAGCAGGAAAACAACCGGGAAAACCGCCGATACGGACGCCAGCGCATTGACGCCGATCATTCGTCCAAGGAAGATCGAGGCGAACGTCTGCGAAGCTGATTGCAAAATATTGCTGATCATGAGCGGTAGCAAGAAGATCAACAAAATCTGCCACATGGGCTTGCTCTCGTCGAAAATGTTCATACCCATGCGCCGGGCCGGACTCGCCTGTGACATAAGCCCTACTCGTTGGCACGCGGGCGAGAAACTCCCGCCCGTGCTGCTGTTTTCTTAATCGTGTCGTGGTAAGCTAGGGCATTGCAATGCGATTGGATAAGTTTATGAAGGTAGCGCGTCTTTCGAAGCGGCGCAGCGAAGCGCATGAGGCGCTGGAGCACGGACGGATTACAAAGGACGGTAAGCCGCTCAAGCCCGCCTACAACGTCAAGCCCGGCGACGTGCTCGAGATTCATTACGCAACCCGGTATGTCACGGTGCGCGTGCGCGAAGTACCGCTACGTATGACCCCGGGGGTCAAAGCCGCCGAACTCTACGAAATCGTCGAGACACGCAAAGACGATCCGGCTGAATGGGTGTAGCACCGGATGAGTGCCGTCTCGATCTCCGCCGACACCAAGGACGCGTTAGCCCGCGACGTACCCAAGGCCACGCACTGCCGATCGGCGCTCATTACCGGCCTCGCGCTCTACGGTGCAAACAGCGCACGCAACGTTTTTATCACCCATCGCAATTCGATTGCGCGCCTCTTTTGGTCGCTCCTCGACGATCGTAAATCGCACCCGATCGAAAGTCGCGCGGTGACGCGACTCGCGCGTCTACCGACCTTTGCGATCGCGCTTCCTACCGCGTTGCGAGACCGTCCCCCCAAGCCCGCGCTCAAATGCGATCGCTTAATGGAGATACGCGCTGCGTTTCTCGCGTGTGGATCGCTCGCCGCCGGCGCGCACGGATACCATCTCGAATTCGTGCTGCCCGAACGCGATCTGGCTGACCGCCTGGTGTGGATGTTGCGCAGCACCGGCCGCGCGCCCAAGCGCACCATGCGCAAAAAACGCGACGTGCTCTACTACAAAGACTTCGAAGCGATCGTGGACGTGCTCACGATAATGGGCGCGTTCGCCGCGGTGCTGCACCTCGAAGACGTGCGTGCGTTGCGCGAGACCAAGAACCGTATCCATCGACTCGTGAACACCGAGGCAGCCAACCTCGAACGCGCCGCGGCGGCCGCCGCGGCCCAGCGACGAATCATCGAGTACGTGGAAAATGCCTTCGGCCTCTCGGAGCTTTCCCCGCCCCTGCGCGAGATCGCCCAACTGCGGCTCGCCCATCCCGACGAGTCCCTGGCGGAGCTGGGTGCCCGCTGCAATCCACCGATTGCCAAGCCGACCGTCTCGAGTCGCATAAGCGCGCTGAGCCGCCTCGCGGCGCGTCTGCGCAGCGGCAGGGCCTCGTGAACCACGCCCGGTAGTTGCGCAGGGCTATGCGAATTGGGATCAACGGCTTCGGCCGCATTGGACGGAACTTTGCCAAGGCGCTGTACGAGCGCCATCCCGGCGTCGAGATCGTCGCCGTCAACGATCTCACGAGTCCCGCGGAGTGCGCGCACCTCTTCAAGTACGACAGCAACTACGGGACGTTTGCCGGCGAGGTGAGCGTGGACGGCGACGCGATCGTCGTCAACGGCAAGCGTATCAAGGTGCTGGCCGAGCGCGATCCCGCTAAGCTGCCGTGGAAGGATCTGGGCGTCGACGTCGTCGTCGAATCGACCGGCCTGTTCACGGATGCCGACAAAGCCCGCGCGCATATCCTTGGTGGCGGCGTGAAGAAAGTGATCATCTCCGCACCGGCCAAGGGTGAAGACGTCACGCTGGTGCTTGGCGTCAACGACAACACGTACGATCCCGAAAAGCACAACATCATCTCCAACGCGTCGTGCACGACGAACTGCCTGGCGACGGCAATAAAGCCGCTGGTGGATCACCTCGGTTGGGTCAAGGGGTTCATGACCACGATTCACTCGTACACGAACGACCAAGTCATCCTCGACGCACCGCACAAGGACATTCGCCGCGGGCGCAACGCCGCAACGAACATCGTGCCGACGAGCTCGGGGGCGGCGAAGGCGCTGTACCTGACCATCCCTGAAGTCAAGGGAACGTTCGAGGGTTTTGCTCTGCGCGTGCCGACACCGACCGTCTCGATGTGTTATCTCGTCGCGCACGTCAAGAGATCGACGACGCGCGATGAAGTCAACGCGATCCTGCGGGCCGATGCCGAGGGTCCGCTCAAAAAGTACGTCCAGTACACCGAAGAGGAGCTGGTTTCAAGCGACTTCAAGCGCTCGCCCTACAGTTCGATCATCGACGCCAAGCTCACGCAAGTCGTCGACGACATGGTGCAGATTTGTGCTTGGTACGATAACGAGTGGGGCTACTCGTGCCGCCTGGCCGATCTGACCGCGATGGTGCTCGAAAAACTTCCGAGCAAGGTTTGAACTTTCACACGATCGACGAGCTCGACGTCCGGGGCAAGCGCGTCCTCGTGCGCGAGGATCTCAACGTCCCGATGGCCGATGGCGCTGTTTCGGACTTCACGCGCATCGATGCGGCGATACCGACGTTGCGTGCCCTCGTCGATCGCGGTGCCCGCGTCATCGTGCTCTCGCACCTGGGACGCCCCAAGGGAAAGCCCGATCCAAAGTACTCACTACGCCCGGTGGCGCCGGCGCTCGCGCAGCGCCTCGGCATAGCGGTGGCGTTTGCCGCGGACTGCATCGGTCCGATCGCACGCGAGGCGGTCGACAAGATGTCCGACGGCGACGTGCTGTTGCTCGAGAACGTGCGCTTTCACGCCGGTGAGGAGCAAAATGATCCGGGGTTCGCTGGGGGCCTGGCTGCGCTCGGTGATCTCTACGTCAACGACGCGTTCGGCACGGCGCACCGCGCGCATGCCTCGACCGAAGCGCTCGCGCACCTTCTTCCGAACGCCGCCGGACTCTTGATGCAGGCCGAGCTCACCGCACTTGCACGCTTAACCGACGATCCGGCACACCCGTACGTCTGCGTCATCGGGGGCGCAAAGGTCAAGGACAAGGTCGGCGTCTTCACCCGCTTGATGAACAAGGTCGACGCCTTCTGTGTCGGCGGCGGTATGGCCAACACGTTTCTTGCAGCGCGCGGCACCGGCGTCGGGAGGTCTTTGCGCGACGACGATCTGGAGCCCGCGCGACGCATCCTCGCGCTTGCTGCGCACAGCGACATCACGCTGCACTTGCCGATCGACGCCGTGGTTTCGACCTCGTTCGACGCCGATGACCGCGCCCATACCGTGGACATCGAAGATGTCGACGATGCGATGATTCTCGATATCGGACCTCGCACGGCGCGCGCATACGCGAGCGCGATTCTCCAAGCGAAAGAGATCGTCTTCAACGGCCCGATGGGCGTCTATGAGAAAGCCCCGTACCGTAGCGGAACGAAAGTCGTCGGCGAAGCGATCGCCGAAGCGACGCGCCGCGGTGCAACCAGCGTCGTCGGCGGTGGCGATGCCGCCGCAGCCGCACATATGCTGGGCTTCGCTTCGGCCATGACGCACGTGTCGACGGGTGGCGGTGCCACGCTGGAGTTCTTGGAGGGACGAACGCTGCCCGGCGTCGCGGCGTTAGAGCAAAACTGATGCCGCGCACCATCGTCGCCGGCAATTGGAAGATGCACAAGACCGCGGCGCAGACTCGCGCGTTCCTCGAGACCTTGCTTCCGTTACTCGCAAACCTTCCGGAGCGTATCGGGATCGTCATCGCTCCTCCGTTTACCGCGCTGCCCGCCGCACACGAGATCCTGCGCCACCATACGCGCGTTGTGCTCGGCGCACAAAACGTCCATTGGGATCTGCATGGCGCCTTCACCGGCGAGATCAGCGTGCCGATGCTGCGCGAATTCGGCGTGCGTTTTGTGATCGTCGGCCACTCCGAGCGGCGAACGCTCTTCAACGAACTGGATCGCACCGTCAATTTGAAGGTCAAGACCTTGCTTGAACACGACATGACGCCGATCGTGGCAGTCGGCGAGACCTTTGAAGAACGGCAAGCGGGTCATACGGACCAACGCGTCGTCTCGCAAACCGTCGCTGCGCTCGACGGACTCGACCCCGATCAGGTCGCGCGCGTTGTCCTCGCGTACGAGCCGATCTGGGCGATCGGCACCGGAGCGAATTGCGATCCCGTCGAAGCCAATCGCGTGATGAGCGTCATCCGCGGCAGCGTCTCCGGTTTAAGCGACGTGCCGATCCTCTACGGCGGCAGCATGAAACCCGAAAACGTTGCATCCTACGCCGCGCAGCCCGATATCAACGGGGGGCTCGTCGGCGGCGCGTCGCTCGATCCGCATGCGTTTGTAACCCTGATCGAAGCGGCCGCGCGACATGCATAAACCCCTCGTGCTGGCGGTGCTCGACGGCTGGGGTTGCAGCGACTCTGCTTACGGTAACGCGATCGCTGCAGCCAAATTGCCGCATTGGCGCGCCTTCTTCGAGCGCTATCCTTGGACGACGCTCGAAGCGTCGGGCGAAGCGGTCGGCCTGCCCAAAGGCATTATGGGCAATAGCGAAGTCGGGCATATGAACATCGGAAGCGGGCGCGTCGTGCCGCAAGGTGTCGTGGTGATCGATGCCGACATTGCATCGGGCGCCTTCCGCGTCAATCCGACGCTGGTCGCGTGCATCGAGCACGTCAAGCGCGCCGGTTCGACGCTTCACCTCATGGGGCTGCTCTCCGACGGGCAGGTTCATAGTTCGATAACGCATCTCTTTGCGCTGATCGATGCCGCGGTCGAGTCAAACGTTCCGCTTGCCGTTCACGCCTTTCTCGACGGGCGCGACGTTCCGCCGCGCTCAGCACATACCTATATCGAAGCGCTCGAAGCCAAGCTCGATTCGCTCGGGCGCGCGGGGTCGATCGCCTCGATCAGTGGGCGCTTCTACGCGATGGATCGCGATAAACGCTGGGAACGCACCGACGCCGCCTTCGATATGCTGGTGCAAGGGAAAGCGACATATCACGAGCCGACCGCGTTTGCCGGCCTCGACGCCGCCTACGCGCGCGACGAGAACGACGAATTTGTCCTGCCGACGATCGTCGGTCCCACGCGAACGGTAGGTGACGGCGATGCGTGCATCTTCTTCAACTTTCGCCCCGATCGCGCGCGACAGCTCACCCAGCGATTCAACGAGCACACCTGGCGCAACGGCGTCTTTGCGACGATGACCAAGTACGAGGAAACGTTTCCCAATCCGGTGCTCTTTGGACCGCGTCCGCAGTACGACACGTTTGGCGACGTCGTGTCGCGTGCCGGCCTCTCGCAACTGCGGCTGGCCGAAACCGAAAAGTATGCGCACGTGACGTACTTCTTCAACGGCGGACGCGAAGACGTGTTCCCCGGCGAGGATCGCAAGCTCGTGCCCTCCGATCGCACGGTGGCAACCTACGACCTCGCACCGGCAATGCGCGCGCGAGAGATCACCGATATCGCCGTGCACGATATCGAACACCACGAGCACGACGTCGTGATCATGAACTATGCCAACGCCGACATGGTGGGGCACACCGGAAAATGGGAGCCCACGGTCCAGGCCGTCGAGCTCTTAGACGACTGCCTGCAACGCCTCGCGGGCGCCGTGCTCGCTGCCGGCGGTCTGCTCGCGATCACCGCGGATCACGGCAACGCCGAAGAGAAGCTCGATAAGGACGGTAATCCGTTAACCGCGCACACGACCAACCCCGTCCCGTTCATTCTCATCTCGAGCGACATTCGCGGCACGCTCGCACCCGGCGGGAAGCTGGGCGATATTGCGCCGACGCTCCTCGCACTCGAGGGATTACCGGTTCCCGCTTCTATGACTGGAAAGAATCTGTATGATCGATCGCCGATCCCCCAACGATAAACTTCTCTCGGTCGATGCCTCGCGAATCGAAGAGACCGCCGGCGGTCCGATCGATCTCGCGATCATTTTGGGAAGCGGCCTCTCTTCTGCGCTTCGCGACGCTTTCACGCACGTGTCGCTGCCGTATGACGGGTTGCTCGGAATGCCCGTCGCGACGCTGCGCGGTCACGCAGGCGAAGTGCTGGTCGGAACATGGCAGGGCAAACGAGTCGCGGCGTTTGCCGGGCGCGTACATCTCTATCAGGGTTTCTCGCCCGCGCAGGTCACGACCAACGTGCGGCTGGCCCACGCCGCGGGCGCGCGCATCATCGTCCTTACCAATGCCGCCGGCTCGCTATCGGAAAAACTCGAGCCGGGTGACATCATGATGATCAGCGATCACCTCAACCTGACGGGACGCAACCCGCTCGTCGGCTGGCCGCACGACAATCCGTTCGTCGACATGGCCGACGCCTATTCGTCGCGCTTACGGGCAATCGTGCGCGCGGCCACCAAGCCCGAACACCGGCTGCGCGAAGGCGTCTATGCAGGGCTGCTGGGTCCCAATTACGAGACCCCGGCGGAAGCGCACTACTTGCGCACGATCGGCGCCGATGCGGTCGGAATGTCGACCGTGCTCGAGACGATCTTCGCTCGTTTCCTGAGCATGGGCGTGCTGGGCTTAAGCATGATTACCAACATGGTCGCGGCGGTGGGGACCAGCCACGGCGACGTGACCGAGCAAGGCGCCCATACCGGGCCGCTCCTGGCCGATCTCATCGGCGCATTTCTCAAGAAAATCTAACTCAGCGTAATTTCATACCGGGTCAAGGACCTTATCAGGAAATCCGGTCATACTCGTGCGTGACGCAGGATGCGGAAGAAGGTCCGGAGCGCAGGATGCGGGGCCGCCGTTAGGCGGTCGGACCATCGGGAGCGGCACGATGTTCAAAAATCTACGAACGGCGTCCGATGAAATGATCCTGGCCGAGGCCCTGATCTACTTCGTGTTCATTGGAACGCTGGCACTAGGCGCGACGCTCGCGACCGCACTCATCCGCTAGGGCGCAGCGCCCACCTTACGCACCACCATGATCCGCACCGTCGTTGGTCCATACGGAACGTCAGCGCGTAGCCCGATCTGTCCGTTCACAAGTGGCGCCGGAATCGCGGCCGAGTTCGCGCCGTACAGCACGTATTTGAGTGCATTCGATTCGAACAGGTTGTCCGCCGAGACTTGAATTGCGGTGTCGCGCGCGATCGGCTGACGGTAGGTCGCGCTTCCGACGATGTACGCGGGGATGTTGAAGGTGTTGTTCGAGCCGTAATAGGTCAGGCCAAACTCGGCGAACTGTCCCCTGGATCCGCGCCGATGGATCGCAGCATAGGCCATCGAGTACGCTTCACTCTTGTTCGAAATCCCGTTGTAGCCGCTGCCGTTACCGTAGTAGTTCACCCCGGGCACGACAGCAAGGTTGGTCGTGTACGCCCCGGCTGCCGTGAGATAGAAATTGCCCGAGATGTTATACGCGTACGCGCGCGCGAGGTCGCCGGACACGATGTAGCCGTAGCCAACAGCAGGATCGTGGCGGAACGCCACTTCGACGCCTTGGTAGCGGCTCTGCGCGAGATTTTCATTGGTGCTGACGTACACCGGATAGGCCACGCCCTGATACGTGTAGGTCGTTCCGGTATCGCTTACCGAAGTTGCAAATTGGTTCCAGATATTCGTCAGATAGGTATCGATCGAAAGGATGTCGCCCGTGTGCAGACGGGCGTCGGCGCCGAGATCGTACGCAAAAGACGTTTCCGGCCTAAGCATCCCCGAGTTTTGCGAGATCGTATATGTGCCTGAGGTCGGCGCGCCCAACTCCTCCGGCGTCGTGGTATTGTTGTCGACCAGCGACGGATACGGCGGCGCGATCGAGGACCCCGCCGAGAAGCGCACTGCCACGTCGGTGGATGGCCGATAGACAAAGCCTAGACGCGGGTCGTCATGCGTCGAGGTCGTCGTCTGGAAGACGAAGGCCGTTGCCGACGGCGAGACCGGCGTGAACGTCGTGCGATAGATGTTGTAGTAGTTGGCAAGAGTTAACTGCGTCCGGTCGCCGAGCTGGAGCACCGCGCGCACCAGATAGTTGTCCATATCCTGGCGCGTGCCGGGTGCGATCGAGTATTGGGTCGCGCCCGTGATCGGCGCAACCTTATAGGAATCGGTCAGCATCGTGTCGGCGTCGTAGGCGAAGCTGATGAAATCTTCGCTTTCGAAAGGATGCTCGTACTCGATCGAACTTCCGTGCAAATAATCGTGATCGCCCATGCTATTGACGTATGCGCTGGCGGCGGGAATCGTCACGTTCTCGCTCTGGCCGTCAAACGACGACGTCGCGGCGCCGACTTTGGCGGTGCCGTAGAGTTGCAACGGCAGCGTGTACGACGCAGCGGGATTGGTGGTGTCGGAGTAGGTTGCCCGCTCGAGCACCGCGCTGTAGTAGCGTGCGAGGAAGGTGTCGGCCCCGATGCCGCTACGCAGTTCGGCCTCGAACATCGGCTCGTTATCCATCAGGTTCTGATTCGGCAGCGTGGTTGTGTTGTTCAGTAGGAACAGGCCGCCGTTGGTGAACGGCGTGCCGGTGGCGTTATATGCCAGTCCCGGTGTAAATGTCGAATAGATCTGCGTGAGGCTCGCCGCTGGTCCATCGTATTGACCTTGAATGCCGATGTACCCGGCGGTCAGCGTCGTGACGTTCGAGAAGTGATAGGCGAGCTTGGCGAGCTCGCCGTTGCTCTGGTAGGTCGAGGTGACCGTTTGGCAACACGCGACAAGCGACGCGTAGGCTGCCGACGGATTGCTGGCCTTGAGCGAGCCGGGCACCGGGTATGGGCCGCTGTATCCGGCGGGCGCTGCCGAACTCGTGGTCGCGCCGCTGATCGCCGTGCCGTTGATCTTCGAGCCCGACGGTAGCGACACGTAGGTCGGATAGTCGTTCATGGGTCCGTCAGTTCCGCTTCGCACGAGAGCAACGAGGTAGCCGAGCTTGCCGTCGAACAACGTATCCGAAAGACGCAACTCGCCGAACGATCCGGATTGATTGTCGAATCCGGCGATCAGTGTGTCCTGCGGCGTGAGCGACGGCGTGCCGGTCACAAAGTTGAGCGTGCCGCCGATGCCGTAGTTGATCTCATTGGCGTATGCCGTTGGGCCTTTGACGACTTCGATATCGGAGAACAGCAGTGAATTTACGAGCATCGTCGGATAGTCGCCTTTGGCGCCGTTGATCAGCGGATGGCCGTCGATGAGCGTCGACTTCTCGTAGTCGAGCGCGCCGCGCAAGTTCGGCGAGGTGATCGAACCGGGAACCGCGGCGTTCCCACTATCGGGCCGGGCCGAAACGACACCGGGAATTTCATCCAGCACGTGGGCAATCTGCAGTTGACCCTGGTCAATGAACGCCTGTTGCGGGAGCGTCTGAATTGCCGTTGCACTCGTGTTGAACGTCGAGCCGGCACTGGTATGCACCGCGGCGATCTGCCGTAACGTGTCGAGTGTCGCCGCAGCAAGCGTAATAGCAAGCGGCGCGGTCACAGGCACGACAAGCCCGCCGTACGTGTACGGAACGAAGCCGCCTTTGCTTACGGTGATGTCGTACGTTCCCGCCGGGACGTGCGCAATCGTGAAGTCGCCGTGCGCGTCCGTCCGAACCGCACCGCCGCGCGCGGGCCGTAGATTGATGCTCGCTCCGGCGATGGGCACGCCGCCGGCGTTGCGCACCGTTCCGGTAATCGTGCTGCTCGTCTGCGCTTGCGCGCCCACCGAAGTGCTCGCGAAAAAGGTAAGTATAAGCAAAAGCCGCACTATTTTATTGGTGTTCATACGTTGCTGCCTAACCCTTCTCGTCGTGCTGATGGTCCCGCGCTATGCAAATGCCGCTGCGATTCTGGTCGTAACCGTCAGCGACCAAAACCGGCAACCGGTCAGCGGGGCGAAGGTCGAACTCGACACGAGCCCGGTAGAAGTAGCAACGACCGATGCGCGAGGCGCCGCTCGCTTACCGCTTCCATCACCGGGAACCTACGCTCTGCTTGTTACCGCCAACGGTTTCCGCGCACTGACCGAAACCCTCCCGTTCCGGGATCAAAAGACCCTCGGGATAACGATGATGCCCTCGGTAGCTTCATTGCACGTGATCGGTTCGGTAACCGGACACGCGCGGACGCCGTTCAACGCCACGCCCGTGGCACAGCACGTCTATCCGCGGGAAGCGTACCGCGACCAAGGTCAGCCCGACGTGACCAGCGTGATCAACCAGACGCCGGGTGCCCTCGCGCTCACGAGCACGAGCACAAATACCGCGACCCCTCTGTCACCCTCGTTTGCATCGGTGCGCAACGCTTTGCCGTTCGAGACCCCGGTACTCATCGACGGCGAGCCCATTCTCACGCCGAGCGGCACGCTCGATCTGAGCCTGTTGCCGACGTACGTATTACAAGAAGTCGAGATCGTCAAGGGTGCGGGCGACGTCGCAAGCGCGGGCGGCGGCGTGGGCGGTGCAATCAACTTTCGCACCGCCGAACCAACCCTCGGGCAGCGGGGAACGTTCGAAACCGAAGGCGACTCGCAAGGCGGCTCTTTCACCGACCTCGCCTACGACGGCACCCAGCCCGGCGGCTCGTTCGCGTATGCGACGATGCTTTCGGTCGACGGCTCACCCTGTTGCGACGGCGATCCGAGTGATTACACGCGCAAAGCCGTGCTCATCAAGCTGCGCGAGACGCCGTCGAGCGGAATCTCGATTACCCAGACGGCGATGAACGTTGTTCTGAACCGATCGCTCGATTCGATCTACGGTCTGCCGGGTTTCGGCTACGAGCATCTCGCCTTCGGCGACATCGCTGCGTCGCTGGATCGCGGTGACGATGCGTTCTCGCTGCATGCCTTTGTGGCGCAAGTGCAGCAAGACATCATCTCGCCGAACGTGCTCCCTCAACCGATCGACGACGAATACGGTGCGACGCTTTCCTGGCAACACATGAGCGGGAAGCTTTCCTTCGACACGAACGGACGCGTCGTGAGCGAAAATCTGGCCGCCCTAAGCGGAGCCTACGAAACGCAGGCGAGCGCGAACGAAAGCATTGCCTACAAACCGAATGCACGCAACGAACTCGACCTCTCCGGCGGCCTGAATACGTATAACACGCAGGCCGGCGCCGTCGACGGGCCGAGCGGGCGTCTCGCGTATGCGTACACGCTGCAGTCCGGGCTTGCACTGCGCGCATCGTACGGTACCAGTGCCGTCGCGCCGCCGCTCGAAGCGATCGCGCCGGGCATTTCGCAACCATTTCCAACGATGAGCTCCGTAACGTCGCTCGAGCGCGCGACCGGCGGCGATGTTGGCGTTGAGTGGCGCTTGCACGGCGGCACGACGACCTTCTCCGCCGATCTCTACCGTAACGATACGCAAGGCGTATACGCGTTCGGTCTCAATAACTGGTACAACGGACCCTCGATGGTTGAGAGCGGCGCCGAGTTCACCTTGCAACAATTCAAACGCGTCGGAATGGGGTTCATCGCCGCGCTCTCGCTGCCGCGTACGTACGTCTGGGGCGCTACGAGCAGCCTGCTCTACGGCGAGCAAAACATCGGCTACGGCGCGATCACACCGTTTCGAATTCCCTACGCGCAGGGCTATGGCGAGATCAGCTACAAGTGGCCGCGCGGCTCACGCGCGTCGATCGGGGCGCTCTACGTCGGCTCGAACAATGCTTACGGCGCGCCGGCCTTTGCCACGCTCAACAGCAATCTCGAGCTTTCGCTCGGCGCGCGCGCCAAGCTCCAGTTCTCCGCGCAAAATTTGACCAACGTGCTGGCCAATCGCCCTCCGCTCTACGCGCCCGTCTCGCAGTACGGCTTGGCGCCGTTCACGCTGCGCTTCATGTTCCGGCAGTCCTTCGGCACCGGCTCCCTCTACGAACATTAACCCTCAGCCGTGCCAACTGGGGAGCCACAGTCGTTGCAGCCAGGCGTTCTGGGAAATCGTCATCGACGAGAGTATCGGGAAAAAGTAGATGAACGCCAGTGCGACGAGCCCGAGATAGCCGGCGACGATCCAGCGCGCCGCCTTAGGATCGTAGCGCCCCATGATCTCCAAGATATACTGCATCATCACCGTGTTGCAGATCGCGATCAACGGAATGTTGACATAAAAGTGGTAGAGGAACGCGATGCGCGGTGAAAACATCCACGGCAGCCATTGCAGCAGATACGCCAATACCACGAGCGCGTAGCCGCGGTTGCGCCGTACAAAGGCGAGCACCCCCACCAACGGAACCGAGATGAGCCCCGGCCAGAGCAGCAGCGGATTTGGAAAGGAGTAAATCATCGCGGCAGTCGTCGTGTCCTGATTGCCCGTGCCCCCATATTGCGCGCTATACAGCAACGGGCGCAAATCGAGCGGCCAGGTCCACCACAACGACGCGTACGGATGGGTCGCGCGCAGATGGTCGTGGTACAGGAACGCATTGACCTGCATGGTGACGATATCGCTTACCGTGTACGGACGCGGCGGCAGCGTCTGCAGATCACGCAGACCGATGAAATGCGGGATGTAGGCAAGCGCGTAGACGATGCCGATGCTGCCGATCACGGTCGCCGCGACCAAGTCGATGGGGAAGGGCGAGGCCCGTCGCGCCGCCCACGCGCGAATCGCGGCGTAGCCGACGACGACGGCCGCGACGCCGTAGGCCATCACTCCGTACCATTTGCTGGCGACCAGCAACGCAGCAGAGAACGCGAAGGCCAAGAGCCACCCCGTGCCCGTTGGCCGCCGGCGCCACAAGCCGTACGCAGCATAGAAACACGCGGCGAACACCACCAGCAACACGATACGGGCCGCCGGCGTCTCGTGGTCGAAGCGCACGAACGCGATGATTACCGCAAGCGCCACACTCGCCAGCGCAGCAAGCCCTCGATCGATCCAATTGCCGCTTCCGAGCGGCTTTGGCGGTGCCTCAGCCACCGCGTCCCAGTAGCGGCAAAACGCATAGAGCGTCAACATCGAAAAGCAGACGACAAACGCTTCGGGCGTGGCAATGCGCGACTGCGTGTAGTGCATGCCATCGAGGCCGAACAACACGGCAGCGTACGCTCCAAAGAGGCTCGATCGCGTGATGCGCTTGGCCAAGTAAAAACAGATTACGACCGCGAGTGCGCCGGCAACGACATTCAAGAAACGCCAGCCGTACGACGTGTCACCGTGAGGTAGCCCTCCGAACATGATGACCGAGAGCGTGATCAACAGTTTGGTCACCGGCGGGTGCGTGTTCTCGTAGATGTAACGCCGTTGCAGATACTCCTCAGCGGCACGCGCGAAGTAGACTTCGTCGAAGATCTTCCCGGGCGGCACCCAATAGCGAATGAAGAGCAGGATGAACGAGGCGATGCCGAGTGCCGCAGCGATTGCAGCATCGCGGACGCGTAAAGAGCGCGCGATCACGTGGCCAGCGGTGCGGGGGCGGGCATGGGCAACGCGGCGATGCTCGCAGGCGCCGTAACGGTTCCGAAGCCGCCCGCGATGATGGCCAGCGTGGCGACGAATGCGGCCGCCGTCAGCATCGATCGCGAGCGACGGCGCTCGCGATGACGCGCTTGTGCCGCCACCCGCGCTCGCACCTCTTGCGCGGCGAAGGGTGGAATCGCGACATCGAGCGCGCCACGCAGCGCACCGCGTAGGTCAACCGGCATCGAAGATCACCTCGACCAGGGTAGAGGGGCGATGCGTCGCGAGCAACGCTTCCAGACGCCGGCGCGCAAGCGCAAGATGATAGCGAACCGTGCCGTCGGGCATCCCGACGATTGCGGCGATCTCGCGGCTATTCAAGTCCGCGTAGTAGTGCAGCGCAACGAGGGCGCGCTGCGACGGCGGCAATTTCCCGAGGGCACGCAGCACGTCGATGCGGACCAGCGCGTCGGTCAGCGGCGATGCCGAGGCAAGCGTTCCCGGATCGAGTGGATCGTGAGTGCGCGTCCGTCGCTCGATCCCCAGCGCCTCGCGCACCACCAGCCGATAGAACCACACGCCGAAGGCTGCGGAAGAACGCAGGCCAGAAATCGAGCGCACCATCCGCGCGCAGGCCTCTTGCGCGGCGTCTTCCGCGGCCATGGGATGGCGCAAGATCGAGAGCGCGATGCGGTACGCGTGCGGCCACGTCGCGGATAGCAGCGCGTCGAGCGCAACTCCATCACCGGCCCGCGCGGCGTCGATCGCCTCCGCGTGCTCTTCCCATTGTCGCATGTTGGCCATCTCTTCATACTAGATGCGCCAACTCCCCCAAAGTGTTGGCTACTCGGCGCGGTAGCTACCGCTGGGATCGATCGAGACGCGGCGTGTGCCGACGAACGCGCTACGCACGCGGTGGTCCCAGAAGGTGAGAATCTTCACGACGACGGGTCGCAGACGCGCAATGATCTCACGCGCGCGCTGCGAGACGGTCACCGCGTCACCCGCCCACTTGGGATGATCCCGCGGGAGTAGTGACGACTCGGCATGGCTCTGATCGACCGGCGCGACCGCCTGCTCGGGCGCTGCGGCGCCCGCATACGACTGCGGCGAGTGCGCGCGACCGTCGTCACCGTCAAGGCGCCGCAGCATGCAGGCTCCGGCGCAACTTTTTCATGGCGGCGATGTGCAGTTGCGAGGCCCGCTGCGGCGAAATCCGCATGCGCCGCCCGACCTCACGCAGGGACCATTCCCCGTAGTAATGATCGCGAATCACTTGACGCTGGCGTGCCGGAAGCGCGTCGACCGCGCAGGCGATCGTCTCGCGCTCGCTACGCTCCTCGAGCAGGTGCGCCGGATCGTTGCTCCAGTCGCTGCAGATGCGCTCGCCCTCGGGCAGCGGCCGGTCGAGCGAGAGCGGGACGCCCTGCGCGACGGCGCACGTTGCACGAAGAAATCCGGGGCGCCGCTGCTCCATCTCCGCGAGCGTCGGCACACTACCACGCTCGCCGGCAAGCGCAAAGCGTTCGATCTCGCCGTCGCGCATCGCGCGGCGCGTTCGCTCGGCGACGGGATCCATGCGACGGATGCCGTTGAGCATCGCGCCAGAAATCAGGTGGCGCGCGTAGTGTTCCAGCGACGTCCCGCGCGCGGGATCGTAGTTGTCGACAGCGCGGACCAATCCAATGCTTCCATCGCCGACGAGATCGTCATAGTCGCAAGGCACCAGGCGGCTGATTCGCCGGGCGATCCGCTTGACCAGCGGCAGCAACGCACGTATTTGCGCCTCGCGCTCGGCCTCACTCATGGCCTTCCAGCCGGGCAGCGATCAGCGCTCCGAAACCGAGCGAGTCGCGCTGTGCGATCGATTGCGCGAGCGCACCAACGCCGTAGTCGCCAAGTGCATCAAAACTCGCCGCGAGCGGCTTGAGCGCCGTCGTCAAGAAGAGCGCTTCCAGCGTCATTCCAACACGCTGCGCGGCCAGACTATCCACGTTGCAGGTTGTTGGCAATGCGCAGCATTTCGTCCGCGGCTTGGATGCCTTTGGCGTTAGCCTCGTAAGCTCGCTGCGCGGTCAGAATCTGCATCATCGACTCGACGATCGAGACGTTGGATCGTTCAAGCATACCGAAGCGCAGCTTGGGACCGTTCTCACTGCCGGGCGTGATCCAACGCGGCGAACCCGACTCGCGCGTCTGCATGAATAGCGCACCGTCGGCGCTCTGCAGCTTCTCGGGTGCCGGGAACTGCGCGAGTTGAATGTGCGCCACCGTTTGCGTCCCGCCGGTGGTCGTGATCGTGACCGCACCGTCTTCCGTGACGCTTGCGCTGAGCGCATCCGCCGGAATGTGCACGCCGGCAAGCTGCCGTCCTTGCGCGTTGCGCAGCGTTCCGTCGGCTGCGCGTGAGAATTCGCCCGCGCGAGTATAGGCACGAAGCGGACCGTCGGTTACGAGAAAGAATCCCTCGCCGTCGATCGCAACGTCAAACGGTCCATTGCTGCGCTCGAGCTTCCCAGCTTTGAAGAGCGCGTGCTCGCCGGTGCGCACGGTCCCCGCGCCCGGTTCTCCGGGTGCGGCAAGCGCCGTGAATTCGTCTTGCGATCCCTTGAAGCCGACGACGTCGGCGTTGGCCAGGTTGTTGGCGATCGTGTCGAGGTTCTGCTGTTGGGCCGCCATGCCGGTCGCAGCGGCAAAGAGCGCGCGATCCATCTACTTGATCCTGGCCACGTCATTGCTGCTCTTTTGGCGCACGCCGTCAATCGCAGCCACGACCTTCTCGGCGCTCTCGAACGAACGCTGGGAGGTAAGGACACCGACCATCTCGGCGATCGCATCAACGTTGGCGGTCTCGAGAAACCCGCTGCGAACGCTCGCGCCGGGCGCTAGGGTCGTGCCGATTAGCTTACGCCCTTGCGCGTCGCGCAGCACACCGAAACGATCGCGCTCAAATGCGCCGTTGCGCGTGACGTCGATCGTACCGTCGGCGGCTTGGAGCCGGAACTCTCCCTCACCGACGATTGCAAAGTCATCGGGGCGCCCGGTGTGCCGGTACGCGCCGTGGCCCGGCGCGCTCACGCGCGCGATCTCGATGCCGTGCCCGGTCAACCGTCCCCGCGCGACGACGGCATGGAAGCCGTCGCTGGAGACGTTGGCCAGATTCTCGGTCGCAATATCGAGCCTGCTTCGCGCCGCGACCATGGCGCTCGACGCCCACGCGATTCCGTCCATACGCGAATGGTAGGCGGCGTCTATGGCCGAATCGTGAACGCCGTATGGCAAAGCTATGGTTGCTCACGTTACTCGCGTCCATGGTCGCTCTGAACACGGCGTGCGCACCGCATCCGACCGCGCAAGAGCAAATAAACGCGACCGAAACGGCTGCACTCGCGCCGCTCAAAGCCAAGTATCCGGACATCGTGGTGGCGTTCGACCCGAAGGGTACGCTCCTCGACATCTCGATCGATGCGAACGGCTACATTTCAACCGGCGATGATGACGTCGCGCGGTTCAAGGCGAACGTATCACACGATTGGCTCGCGGCGTGGAGTTCAGCGCATCCGCACCAGCATGCGCTGCTCACCGTACGGCTAGTAGATTTTGTGGGGCGCACTTGGGTGACCGAGCACATCAAGGCCTAACGAGGATCGACGAATGACACAACGCCCAACGTACGCCGCCCTTGTGCTCATCGCCGTCGCGACTGCGGCAGCGTGCAGCAGTCCGTCACTACCGATCTGTTCAGTTCCGGTTCAGCCGGCTTTCGATATGGTCGATCCCTCGCCCGGTGCGACGGGCGACCGTGCGTCGTTCACATCAACGCCGACGCTCGGATCGTTTACGACGCAATAGCGTGCGAGCTAAAGAACTGCGACGCAACCCGAAGAAACGAGTCCGCCGCCGAAACCCACGATCAGCACCCGGTCCCCGGGCTTCACGCGACCATCACGCAGCGCCGGAATCAAAGCCAGCGGAATGCTCACCGCCGACGTGTTGCCGTATTCGGTGACCGAAATCAGCGTTTTCTCGATCGGGAAGCCGATCCGTTTGCACAAGGCTTCGATCATTCGTTCGTTCGCGCTGTGCGGCACGAACCAATCGATTTGGTCGAGCGTCAAGCCCGAACGTTTGAGGATACGTTCGATGTCGCCCGGAATATTTTCCAGCACCCACCGGTAGACTTCGCGTCCATTTTGGCGCAGTTGCTGCGATTCGTCGATCTCACCGTTGATTTCGCGGCGCACGCCGGTGCGATATAGAAACCGGCCTCCTGTTCCGTCGGAGCCATGGCTCATGCCGAAGATTTGCGGACTGGCCGCTGCGCTCGATTAACGCAACCCCGGCGCCGTCGCCGAAAAGCACTGCGGTCGAGCGATCGTTGTAGTCGACACTGCGCGTCAGCGCGTCGGCGGCGATCGCCAGCACGCGATCGCATTCGCCGCTGGCAATCAGGCCGCACGCAAGGTTGATCCCATACGCGAAGCCCGCGCAAGCGGTTGCAATGTCGAGCGCGCCCACCGTCTTGGGCAGGTCGTAATGCGCTTGCAGCATGGCCGCAAGGCTTGGGTAAGCGTAGTCCGGCGTGGTCGAGGCGACGATCAGGTAATCGACCTCGCGCAGCGCGACCTGTGGATGATGCGCGAGCAGATCGTCGATTGCGCCGATCGCGAGGTGACTCGAATATTCGCCCTCGCTCACCACGTGACGCACGCGAATGCCGGTACGCTGGACGATCCACTCGTCGCTCGTCTCGAACATCTTCTCGAAATCCGCGTTGGTCAAGACGCGCTGCGGGACGTACATGCCGGTAGCGCCGATGCGCGCAGGCGCGCTAACGATGCGACCGCTCAACCTAGAGTCCCGCGAGGACGGCGTCGGCAAATGCGATGGTAGAGAGCGCCGGGGCTCCGGCAGCGACGTCGGCCGTTCGCTTTCCCGCCGCGTAGGCGGCCTCGACCGCGCGCTCGATGCGTGCCGCGCTACGTTCGTCATCCAGGCTCATGCGCAGCAGCATCGCCGCCGACAGAATCGAAGCCGTCGGGTTGGCGATCCCTTTGCCGGTGATGTCGGGCGCCGTTCCCCCGATCGGTTCGTACATCCCGAATTGGCGACCGGGCGTGCCTCGTTCTCCAAGACTCGCGCTCGGCAACGTCCCGATAGAGCCGGTCACGATCGCCGCTTCGTCGGAGAGGATGTCGCCGAACATGTTCTCGGTCACGATCACGTCGAAATCGGCCGGCCGCCGGACGAGCTGCATCGCTGCATTATCCACCAGCAAATGCTCCAGACGAACATCGGTGTACTCCGGCGCAATGCGCTCGACCACGCGCCGCCACAGGCGCGAGGTATCGAGCACGTTTTCTTTATCGACCGAGGTGAGGTGCTTACGCCGCTTGCGTGCGAGTTCGAATCCGGTGCGCACGATGCGCTCGATCTCGGGCGCGCGATAGATCATCGTGTCGGTCGCAACTTCGACGCCGTTCTCGATGCGCGTCTCCTTGGGCCCAAAGTAGATCCCGCCGGTCAACTCACGCACGACGATCAAATCGAGGCCACGCACCAACTCGGGTCGCAGCGACGAGGCAGGTTCCAGACCTGCAAAGACGCGGACCGGACGCAGGTTGGCATAGAGCTTAAAGGCGCTGCGCAGCGCAAACAGCGCCGCCTCCGGCCGTTCCGCCATCGGCTTGCCGTCGTATTGGGGCAGACCGACGCTGCCGAACAGAATTGCATCGCTGCGCTCGCAGAGCGCGCGCGTTTCGTCGGGGAGGGGCGGTAAACCGCGCTCGAGCGCAGCGCCGCCGACCGGCGCTTCGATATACGAGACGTCGGGCCGAAGCCGCGCGAGAACGCGTAGAGCTTCGCGCGTGACTTCCGGACCGATCCCGTCGCCGGGAAGCACCGCGATGGTTGGCGTTTGGTTCACAGTCGCTTAGTGGACTTCGATCCGCGTCGTGTCGGTATTGGGCGGCGTTTCGGCGGCCGAAGCGGACTGTGCGGCAAGCTGCGCTTGTTGCAGCGGATTATGCGTGCCGTCGAGGAGCGCGAGATGCGTCGTCAACAGGTTGCGCAACTCGCTCTTCGCCTTTTCGCAGGCCTCAACGGCGCGTTGGTGCTCGCGCCGTACGTCGCCGATAGCATCGTTGTAGGAAACAATCTCGCGATCGGCGGCGAGTCGCGCCTGCTCGCGAATCAGATCGGCCTCTTTGTGCGCGGAGGCCTTGACCTCGTCGGCCGTACGCTGCGCCAGCACCAGCGTGTTGTGGAGCGATTCTTCCATCGCTTTGAAATGGCTGATGCGTTCTTTGAGATCGGCGATCTCCGCGTCGAGCGCAGCGCGATGCTGCGCGTCGTCCTCGAGCGTCTCGATCACGTCATCGAGGAACTGATCGACCTCGGCGCGATCGTAGCCTTGCAGCGCCTTTTTGAAGGTCTTGTGCTGGATATCAACCGGTGTAATCTTCTCCATCGATATCGATCAACCGCGCCCCGACATGAAATCAAGGGTCGAATCGCCCATCATCGTATCGCGCAGGCCGGCAGCATTGACCACGACTCCCGCCGGAACCACCAGATAGATCGCTTCGGCCAGCTTTTGAATCTTGCCGTCGATCGTGTACGCAACGCCCGACGTAAAATCGACCACGCGTTGGAGCAACGTGCGATCGGCATTTTGCAAATTGACGATGACGACTTGCCGATTGCGCAGCGCGTCGGCAATTTCAACCACGTCCTGAAAGCTGCGCGGCGAGTAGACGCTCACCTCGGTGCCGGCCCGACGCCCCGCATTCGAGAGCGGGACGACGCGCCCCGACGGCGCCGGCTCTTCCTCGTAGAGGTCTTCGTCCTCGTCGCGTATCGAGAAAAACGATCCGAGTTTGCTGAACATGCTCATTGTGTTATGCGCTCCCCAAAAAGGGCGGTGCCGATGCGCACCATCGTCGAGCCGGCGCGAACCGCTTCGCGCCAGTCGCCCGACATGCCGATTGAGAGCGTACTTCCACCTATAGCGCCAAACGTCTTGGCGGCCAGCTCGAATGCACGTGCGATTTCATCCGGCCCAGCGCCCAGCGGCCCGATCGCCATCACGCCCTCGAGGCGCAAGCCCGCCTCTTGAGCGACTCGCTTGGCCAGCTCCGGCGCCTCTGCCGGGGGGCACCCGAAGCGCTCAGCAGGCGAGATATTGATCTGGAGCAGCACCGGGAGAACCCGTCCTAGCCGCGTCGCCGCCGCACCAAGCGCGCTCGCCGCGTCGGCGCGGTCAACGCTTTGCACGACATCGAACAGCTCGACGATCGTTTTGGCCTTATTGGTCTGGATGTGGCCGATGAAATGCTTCTCGAGGGACAATCCGGCAAGCCTGGAGTCGGCGAATTTTGCCGCTGCCTCCTGCACGTAGTTTTCCCCGATTGCGTCGAGACCCGCGGCAGCTGCGTCAGCAATCGCCGCGACCGGCTGTTTCTTGCTCACCCCGAGGATGCGTACGGCCCCAAGCGGGCGGCCGCACGCGCGCAACTCTTCGTCGATCTGCGCACGCAGCGAGCTAAGCTGCTGCTGTATCAGTTGGCGTGACATCGGTGGGCGTGACGTCGGTGCGACGTCCGCGTTTGATGCAATACCACAGTCCGATGATCGCGATCGGAATCATCGGCAGCGCGTAGAGCTGCCCTCCGGTGAATGGGCCGAGCTGGAAGTCGGCGTGGCGCCAGATTTCAGCGATGCTGCGCGTGATGCCGTACATCAGGAACCAGCTCCAGCCCACGACGCCGTCGGGCGGACGGCGCCGGTAGATCAGGAGCAGAATCGGCAGCGTCACGAGGTCGAGCACCGCTTCGTAGAGTTGCGCGGGATGCCGAGGATACGGTCCCCAGACGTCGATGTCGCCCGGACGGTTGGGCGTCATGCACCACGGGCGATCCGGATTGCAGATGTCCCCCCACAACTCGTCGTTGATGAAATTGACGATGCGTGTGAGCGTGATGCCGATCGGCAGCAGTACGACGACTTCGTCCCCGAGCACGGTGTATTTGAGCTGCGGATGTTTGCGCACGAAGAGCCAAATGGCGATGAGCACGCCCACCATGCCGCCGTGGAACGCCATGCCGCCCTGCCACACCGCGATGATGTTGAGCGGATTGCTCGTGTAGTACGACAGATCGTGCTTGGAGATGATGTCGTTGATGACGAAGAACGTCCGGCCGCCAACCAAAACGCCGATCAGAGCGTAGAATAAGAAGTCTTGGATTTGGTCGCGCGTGAGCCCAAGGCGCAGCCGGCCCTTCGGGCGGCTCATCCATAGGTAGACGGAAATAAAGCCGGCGAGATACGCGATCCCGTACCAGTGGACGCCGATGAATCCGAGGCGGATCGCTATAGGGTCGACATTTGTCGGATAGTTAAACCAATGCGACATCACGAATATTCTCTAGCATGACGTCACCGGCGCACATTTCGGTAGGTATTGCATTTCTAGCCGGGCTCGTTTCCTTCGTCTCTCCGTGCGTCCTCCCGCTGGTTCCAGCGTACCTCTCCCTCCTTACTGGAAGCAGCCTGGAAGAACTCCAGGGCCGGGAAGGCGGCGCCGCGCTGCGAGGGCTTGCAATCGGGCACGCCATTGCCTTCATCATCGGATTCACGCTGGTTTTCGTCACGCTAGGTCTGACCGCCAGTGCGCTTGGCGGAGCGCTGAATGCCCACCGCGTGCTGATCGCGCAAATCGGCGGGATAATCGTAGTCATTCTGGGCCTGCACATGATGGGAATGCTACGCCTTCCGCTGCTGATGCGCGACACGCGGGTCCACGTGCTACACGAACGACGCACGTATTGGACCTCGGGGTTAGTTGGGATCGCCTTCGCGGCCGGTTGGTCGCCCTGTATCGGCCCGATTTTAGCGGGAATTCTCGCGATTGCGTCGCAGCAGCACAACGCCGAGGCGGCGCTGCTGCTCTTGGTCTACTCTCTGGGATTGGCCGTGCCGTTCTTGCTGACCGCGGTCGCGATCGGCGCGGTGCTGCCTGTGCTTAACCGGATCAAGCGCTTCCTCCCGGCAATTGAATTTTGCGCCGGGTTCTTCTTGGTTGCGGTCGGGCTCGTTCTAGTCAACAATGCTTTCTATACCGTCGCAGGGTGGTTCTATCAATTTGTCCCGGCTCCGAACCTTTAACGCAAGCTTACTGATCGCGATCACCGCGATCCTCGCATTTGCGCTCGATCAATGGTCGAAGCACTTGGTCACCACCAAGCTGTATTTCGACGCGCGCTGCATGCCATGGTGCGGGCACAAGATTCTCGTTCCCGGATGGCTCGAGCTCGCACCGATTCCCAATACGCACGGCGCGTTCGGCATGTTCGGCAACAGCAAGCCCATGCTGGTCGTCCTCGCGATCATCGTGCTCTTCATCTTCTGGTGGAGTTTTCGTGAGGCCGCGGCGCGCTCGCGACTCGTCTGCGTGGCTTTCGGTTTGATCGTGGGCGGCGCGATCGGCAATATTGTCGACCGCTTGCATTACGGCTACGTGATCGACTTCATCGACTTCTATCGCTTTCCGCAGATTTGGCGTTTCACGTTCAATGTGGGTGACTCGTGCATTACGGCCGGCGTCGTCCTGTTGCTGATCTCCAGTGTCATTCGAACACGCCGTCACGCCTGAGGAAGCAGGGACGCGCGCCGACGTGCTGGTTGCGCGCCTTTCCGGCGCCGCGCGCTCGCTCGTGGCCGATGCGGTCAAGCGCGGTGCGGTATGCGTGAACGGCAACCCGGTCAAGGGCAGCCATCCGCTCGAGGACGGCGACGCGCTCGTCTACGAAATCATTCCGCGCAAGCCGCTCGAGGCCACACCTGAAGCGATCGACGTCCCGATCGTGTATGAGGATGACGATCTTTTGGTGGTCGATAAGCCCGCCGGGATGGTGACGCATCCGGCGCACGGCGCGACGAGCGGCACGCTGGTCAACGCGCTGCTCGCACACATCGGCACCCTGCCCGGCGATCCGTTGCGCCCCGGACTCGTGCACCGGCTCGACCGGGATACGTCCGGGTTGCTCGTCGTCGCCAAAACGCCCGAAGCGCTCTCGGCGCTCGGCATCGCAATGAAAGCGCGACGCATCAAGCGAGAATATCTCGGCCTGGTGCACGGGGTGCCGGAGCACGCGCGCGGCACGATCGAGGGACCGATCGGACGCGATCCGCACAATCGCCTCAAATACGCTATCGTTTCGGATGGAAAGCCGGCGATCACCCACTACGAGTTGCGCGAGGCCTTTCCCAAGCATGCAGAGTTGGTCTTTCGCTTGGAGACCGGGCGCACGCATCAGATTCGCGTCCACCTCGCCGCAATGGGGCACGCGATCGTCAACGATCCGGTCTACGGACATGAAGAAGCGCGCTTCGGCCTGCCGGGCCAGGCGCTGCACGCATGGAAACTTTCGTTCGCCCATCCGCGTACCGAACGCGGGATGATCTTCGAAGTGGATCCGCCGCCCGAGTATTTGCATGCAAGACATCTTCTCGCTTCGCTCGACCCACGGTAGCGCGCGGCGCGGTTCGCTGCGCCTCACCCACGGCGTGGTCGAAACGCCGACCTTCATGCCGGTCGGCACGGCGGCGACCGTAAAGGCACTTACACCCGACGAAGTCCGCAGCGCGCACAGCCAAATCATTTTGGCAAACACCTATCACCTGTGGCTGCGTCCGGGCAGAGAGACCATCGTCGAGGCCGGCGGATTACACCGCTTCATGGCCTGGGATGGCCCGATCCTCACCGATTCGGGCGGTTTCCAAGTCTTTAGCCTCCAGGAGCGGCGCAAGCTCGACGACGACGGCGTGACGTTCCAATCGCACATCGACGGCAGCACGCACCGCTTCACGCCCGAGACGGTGATCGCGTTCGAAGAGGCACTTGGCGTCGACGTCGCGATGGTGCTGGACGTTTGCGTGAAGCTACCGGCGACGCGCGAGCAGCTCGAAGCATCGGTCCAGATGACGACCGCGTGGGCGCAGCGATCGCGCGCAGCGTGGCAGAGCGATAAGACCGCCGTGTTTGCGATCATGCAGGGCGGTCTCGACTTGGAACTGCGCGAGCGCAGCGCACGCGAACTCGTCGCGCTCGATTTTCCCGGTTATGCGATCGGCGGACTTTCCGTCGGAGAGACCCGCGAAGAGATGTATGCCACGGCGCGTGCCGCAGCATCGCTCTTGCCCGTAGACAAGCCGCGCTATTTGATGGGGGTCGGTACCGTGCGCGACATCATCATGGCGGTCGACTGCGGGATCGACATGTTCGATTGCGTCTATCCGACGCGCTGTGGCCGCAACGCGCGCGCGATGACGCGCAGCGGCGAATACAACATTCGCAACGCTGCCTACGCCCGCGACTTCACCCCGGTCGATGCGCAGTGCGATTGCTACGTCTGCACGACCTACACGCGGGCCTACTTGCACCATCTCTTCCGCGCCAACGAAATGCTCGCCCCGCGTCTGCTTTCGTATCACAACGTGTACGTGCTCAACGACGTGATGCGCGGCGCCCGCGCCGCCATCGAACGCAACGAGTGGGCGTCCTATCGAGACGATATTCTGTTGTAGCCCATTGCCGCCGGCGGAAAACGCGTGATAGTGTATGCGTGAGATGGCACGCGGAATCGATGCCACGCCGTACCTCGAATGGCTCGACGGCGTCGAGACCGACGCGGTGAGCCCAAATACCCCGCACGGCATCGTCGCAATGACCATTGCTGAGATGTTCAACCGTCGCGGCGACAGCTTTGGCCTGGCCCTCCCGGAGGTTCATCTTCGCCTGAACGATACACCCGGGAAGCGCACGGTTCTGCTTCCCGGCGTTGCGTTCTATCGTGCGGAGACACTTCGCGCGCTCGATCCGGCGGATCGTCTGCTGCCGAACGTCCGCCTGAGATCATTGTCGAGGTACGCTCGCCAAACGATCGGCCCGGATTTCGTGAAGAAAAGGTCCATCGCTATCTCGCCTGGGGATGTCCAGTTGTCTTCGACGTCGATCCATTCCACGCTCGATCGTCGTGCACACACGCGACGGCGTGCGGACACTTGGCCTAAGCGATCGCTTCAGCGATCCCGTCGTTCCGTGGCTGACGTTCCACGTGAGCGAGGTCTTCGAGCGCCTCGAACTCTTCGGTTTTTAAAGGCTATTAACCACTGCGTCGCAGTCGGCGCAGATCGACGGATGCTTCGGATCACTACCCAGCTCGCGGAATTTCCAACAGCGCGCGCACTTTTCGCCATACGCCGGATAGATCGCAAGTGCGAGATCGGCGCCGTCGGATTTGCGCAGGTCGAGTTGAGAGACGACCAACGCATCACGCAGGTTGTCGCCCAGCGCGGTGAGCGCGTCATAATGCACGGCCGGAGCAGAGATTTCCGCGCGCGCTTCGAAGTCGCGAATCGGCGATGCCGCGACGCGCGAGCGCAGGTCGCGTAGCGTTTCCCAGAGTTCGAGCTCGCCCGTTTTCGCGCGCGTTGGCGTACCAAAAGCGGAGTCGAAGACGCTGTGTTCTTCCCCACGTAGCGCTTGCGGGATTTCTTGCCAGGCTTCTTCTGCGGTAAATGAAAGAATCGGCGCGATCGCGGTCAGCATCCGCTTGAGCGCGTAGAGCAGCGCCGACTGCGCGCTGCGCCGGCGGTGGCTATTCTCGGCGAGCGAGTAGAGCGGGTCTTTGAGCGCGTCGAAATAGAAACTCGACATCGCGCTCTCGAACGCCACCACGCGCAAATACGCATCGTGTATTGCGAAGCTTTCGTAGAGCGCCTTCACGTCGGCCACGAAGGTGTCGGTGATCGCGCAGGCGAGGCGATCGAGCGGCTCGAGTTCTTCGCGCGGCAGCACATCGTCCGCTCCGAGGTCATCGAGGTTGCCGAGCATGAAGCGAATGCGGTTGCGGATGTTGCGGTAGACCCGACCGACCTGCTCGACGACGTTGGGCCCGAAGCGCACGTCGTCGACGAACTCGACCGAGGCAGACCACAAGCGCAGGACGTCCGCCCCCCATTTGTTCATCGCGTCAACGGCGTCGATTCCGGTTCCGCGCGATTTGGACATCGGACGGCCTTGCTCGTCGTTGACCCAGCCGTTCTTGACGACGCGCTTGTACGGCGCGCCGCCCTTGATCGCCACGCCGGTGAGGAGCGAACTGCGGAACCAGCCGCGGAACTGATCGCCGCCTTCCAGATACATATCGCACGGCCACGGCACGCCGTCGTGTCCTAGCACGGCGAGATGCGTCACACCCGATTCGAACCAGATGTCAACGATGTTCTTTTCTTTTTCAAACGCCGTGCCCTTACACTTCGGACAATGGAAGCCGGGCGGCAGATAGGTTTCGACCGGATCGACCCACCACGAGCCCGCGCCAACCTCGGCGAAACGTTTCGCGACAGTGCGCGCGACCAGCGGATCGAGAATCGATTCATTGCACGCGGTACAGACGATCGCGGGAATCGGCGTCCCCCAAATGCGTTGACGCGAGACGCACCACTCCGGATGCGTTTCGATCATCTGACGCTGACGCACACGGCCCCATTCCGGGACGTACTCGACCCCGTCGACGGCTTCGATCGCGCGCGCACGCAGCCGGTTCTGATCCATCGCGATGAACCACTGCGCGGTGGCGCGGAAGATCACCGGGTTGTGGCAGCGCCAGCAGTGCGGATACGAGTGCTCGTAATCCGCCGCGGCAAAGAGCGCGCCGCTCGCGCGCAAGTCCTCAACGATCTGCTTATTCGCTTTGAAGATAAACAGGCCGGCGTACGGCCCGGCTTCCTTCGTGAAGTGCCCGGCGGCATCGACCGGATTCAGAATCGGCAATCCGTATTTTACGCCGGTCTCGAAATCGTCGGCGCCATGACCCGGTGCCGTATGCACCGCGCCGGTTCCGGTTTCGAGATCGACGTAGTCGGCAAGCACGACCAGCGAATCGCGATCCATGAACGGATGCCGTACGCTCGTCCCGTCGAGGCGTTCGCCGGGAACGCTCGCGAGCAGTTCCGCCTCGGCGAACCGTTCGCCGAGCGCCTTGGGCGCAAGCGCCGTGGCAAGAATCAGCAGTTCATCGCCCAGCCGGTAGAGTCCGTAGGTCGCGTCCGCGCGCAGCGCGATCGCAACGTTAGCCGGCAGCGTCCACGGGGTCGTCGTCCAAATTAACAGGGACAGTTTGTCGTCGGTCCCTCGACTACGCTGCGCTACGCTCGGGATGACAAAAGCAGCCAAGATCTTTTCGCGCTGTTCGGCGTTGGCGGTGAAGCGGACGTAGACCGAGGGCGAAACCTTCGGTTCGTATTCGATCTCAGCTTCGGCGAGCGCGGTCTCGTCGTGCACGCACCACAGCGTCGAACGCAAACCTTTGTACAACTGCTCTTTTTCCGCAAGATCGGCGAGCGCGTCCACGATCGTGGCTTCGAACGACGGATCGATCGTGCGATAGGGACGGTCGAAATGCCCGAAGACGCCCATGCGCCGCCGCGCGTCGCTCTGGCGCCCGAGCCAAAAGAGCGCGCGCTCCTTACACTTCTCGCGCAGTTCCAGTGGATCGATCGCGTGAAAATCCTTGATGCCTAAGAACTTGAGCGTCTCGAGTTCGATCGGCAATCCGTGCATGTCCCAACCGGGAACGAAATCCGCCCACTTTCCGTCGAGCAATGCAATCTTCACGAACACGTCTTTGAGCACCATGTTCAAGAAGTGCCCCATGTGCAGTTCGCCGTTGGCATACGGCGGACCATCGTGCAGAATCCACGGGCCGCTCTTGCGGTTAGCATCCAGCCGGCGCTGGTAGATGCCTTGCGCGTGCCACCACGCGATGCGCTCGGGCTCGCGCTTGGGCAAGTCGGCCTTCATCGGAAAGCCGGTTTTGGGTAAACGTAAGGTATCGCGGTAGTCGCGTTCGGGGTTCTCGCTCATGGGTCGATGAGCAGTTCGCCGAGCACGTCGAAATTTCGTGCCGCGGCGGCACGAATCTCTTCGACTTTGTCCCGTAGCGCCGCAGAGAGCTCGTCACGCTGCGACATCAGTCGGTCGACCAGCGCGTCGACGGCCGGATCCGAGGGTGCGATCCGGCCCGGTGTCCACAACGGCTCGAGCGGATAGCCGAGGTCGTCGCACAGCGCCGTGACCTTGGGGTCGTATGGGATCGCCAAGAACGGCACGGCGAAACGAGCAGCAAGAATCAAGGCGTGCAGCCGCATCCCGATAACGACGCGCGCACCGCGCAAAATCGCCGCCGCGCGAGCGAGCGAACACTCAGGCAAAAGCATCGGCGCGCTCTTGCACAAGCGAATGATCGTGGTCGATACTTCGGCGTCAGCGGCGCCGCCCATCGGTAGAAAGGCCACGCGGACGTCATGCGTGATGGCAAGACGATCGACCGCGCGTGCGATCGCATGCTGCCCGTCCCGTAGCGTCGTGACTTTGCGCACGCTCACGACGGCATACGGATCGTGGCCCAAGCCCTCAATCGAAAGGTCGACGTCTTCAACCGGCAGATCGTAAAGAAAAACGGGATCAGCGGTTCGCTCCATCGGTGTTTGCGGCAGAAGCGATTGCAACAAGCGCAGCGAGCGCGCGTCACGCACGGTCGCGCAATCCAGGCCACGGCAGAAACTGCGAACGACGATTCGCCCGAGCAAATCGAGCGGGCCAATCGATTGGGCAAAGATCATCGACTTGCGCCGCTGGCGAATCGCCTCGCGCAAGATCCCGGCGTAGTACACGATGCTACGCGCGCTGGTCGCCGTCTGCAAGAGCCCGCCGCCGCCCGAGAGCACGACGTCGGCACGCCCGATCGCCTCGCGAACGCTGCGCATGCTCCAGCGCGGCGTTGCCTCGACACCGTATTCCTTGGCGGTAGCTTCGGGCGTTGCCGAAAGCACGTCGAGCTGCATCGATGGAAAGCGCGCGCGTAACTGCGTCACGATCACCTCGAGCAGCGCCTCGTCGCCGAGATTACCGAACCCGTAATAGCCCGAAAGCAATACACGCACGGCGATAAATCCAGATGGCAAGGATGCCGATGATCGCGCCGATCACGAGGCCGTTGCCGGTCCGCTGCAGCGAAATCGTGATCGGCGTGTGCAGATGGGAATACGTGTCGAGCACGTCGCCGATGCCGACTCCGGCGCCCAGCGCCAAGAGCCATCCGATCATACGCCGATGCGCGAGCGTCAGCGCGGGCAACAGCATCAGCGCGGGAAAGCCGATGAGAAATTCTTTGAAGCGCGGCCGTACGCTCAGAACAACCGTCAATACGTGGCGCAGAGCGAGCTCGAGGTGCGATGGCGCGATGTCGCTGTCGTTTCCACTGCGCATGAGCAAGAGCACGCCGGCGCCCACGATCACGATACCGGCAAACAGTTGATAGACGCGCACGGGCGCGGCGAGCACGTCCGACGGCCGCTCGACGCCGGAATTGAATCGCCGGTCGAAGAGGTAAAGGCCAAGCGCAATGAGCGGGGGGAGCGCGAGCACGAGGCGCACGCCGCGGAAACGCTCGATTTCCTCCATCGTCAGCGGCGAGCTCATTACGCCGACGATGACGAGCGCACCAGCGAGCGTCACGCCCAGCACGAGCAGGGTCCAGCCCAAACTGCGCACGAGTTGATCGGAAAAGCGCGGTGCCGGTTCCTCGCTACAGGCCTTGGCGATCGAGAGAAATGCCGCCGTCGCAAAGAGTAGCGCGCCGGCCAGCGCGATCATCGATCGCGCAAAGATATCGTGGTGACTGACGACGCCGGCGAGATAAAGGAGCACCGTAGCGCCATAGGCGGCCGCGGCCAGCCAAAGACGATACCATCCGAACACGCCCAGCAACAAGACGAAGATCGAAGGGACGGCGAGCGCCGCAATCCCGACCAGGATTCGATTGTTCCCACGATACTGCGGAATCGGCGTGGCACGACCCAATTTGAAGCTATGAGCTTTGAGCTGATCCGCGATCTCTTTTACCATCTCGACGTTGGTCGCTTCGATCGAGAGATTGCCGTCTTGATGTGCCCACGGCCGCAAGTACGCCACGCGAATATTGCGTTCGCGCACGCCGAGGACGTAACGCGCAATCACCTCATCGAGTGTAATCTTATCGAGTTCGGTTTTGGCAATCGCCTGAACGCGGACCGTCTGACCCTCGATCGCCTTCGCCAGCGTATCGTTGCCCTTTTGGATTTGCGAATCGTCGTACGTTTCGATCATACCGAAGTTGAACGGCTCGGCTCCATGCTTGGCCGCTGCCGCGTTGTGCTCCCGAAAAACCGCCGCCGCATCCTCCAGATGATCGGGATAACCGAAGACCTGATTGCGCAAGCCAAAGAAGATCACGGTCGAAACCTTGCGATCCTGCGCCAGCACGCCGTTAAACGTGTCCTCCATTTGGGGTTGGGCGAAGCGCTCGTCGTTTTGGAAGCGCGGGACGAGAAGGAGTCCCAGCCGTTTTGCAAGCGCAATTTGATCCGAAGGAATGCCCAGTGCCGTCGCGTTGAAATAATCGATTTGCGTGCGTACTTCGAGGATCCACGGCTTGGAGGCACGCAGCACGCGCACCGTCTTGCGTTCGAAATGTAACGCGAGCTGTTGCCGATATCGCGCGTACTCCGCCGGATCGTTAACGATCAAATAAACGGCATCGCGCGCGATGTGATTCGTGCGCACCAGCGACTCGAGTAACGGATCGGAAAGCGGTGAGATCCGCGCCTGATTGAGCAGTGCCGCCCCGGTGGTGGCATATGCGCGACCGTTGTCGCCGACGTTTGCACCCAGTTCCTCGGTCAGCGCAAGTGAGGTGAGGCCGGCGCGGCGCAACGCGATCAGGAACGCCGGCGGATTGTAGTTGTACGAGCGCGCGAGTTGGATAAAATCGGTATAGTCCATGGCGATCTCCACCCGCCGAGTCTGCGACTCGGTGTGGATCCGAAGGACGGCCACGGCAAGCGAAGCGAGCAGTGCTATAAGCAAGAGCAGCGCGGCATAGCGCGTTTTGGCATCAGGACGAATCACGGGGGAGGGGTGTTCGCGCTGTGGGTGCGTCTACCCCCACAAAACATAAGGGCTCGCGTAGCGAGCCCTTATGCCGTCGCGTATGCGGTTGCCCGCATACCGGGTGTGGGCGACGTTTTTATACGGATCGGCCGACAGCGAAATGCCCACGTCTTCTAAACGCTGCGGCGGTAATGGTTCCGTGATTATTACTCTATCAAACCCCGACCGTCCGCGAAAGCGGTCGGCTCATTTTTTTACACGCTTGTCAGACAGGCCAGCGTGGCGGCCGCTTGTCCAGGAAGGCCGACATGCCTTCCTGCGCGTCTTCGAGCTGGGCGTTTGCGACCATGACGCCCTTGGTAAACCCGTACGCTTCGGACTCGTCCAGCTCCAATTGCTGATAAAAGGTGTCCTTCCCAAGCCCGACGACCGTCCGGCTGGCGCCGGCGATCTTCGCAGCCAGTCCCTTAGAGGCTGCGCGCAGTTCCGACGGGTCGACGACTTGGTTTACCAGGCCCCAGGCCAACGCCGTGGACGCATCGATCGGCTCCCCGGTCAGGAGCATCTGCAAGGCGCGCTTGCGGCCGATATCGCGGCTAAGCGCGACCATCGGCGTGCTGCAAAAGAGCCCGATCTTCACGCCTGGCGTGGCAAATCGCGCATCCGTAGAGGCGACGGCGAGATCGCAGGCCGCGACGAGCTGGCAACCCGCGGCGGTCGCAAGCGCCGCAACCTCGGCAATCACCGGTTGGGGGACCCGGGCAAGCGTCGCCATCAAGGCGACGCATTGTTCGAAGATCTCCAGATAGGCCGCTTCGTCACGGCCGCGCAGCTCGCGCAAATCGTGCCCGGCGGAAAACGCCGGGCCTTCACCGGCAAGAATGATTGCGCGGACCGTGCGGTCGACGCCAAGCTCGTCAATTGCAGCGTCGAGCTGCCGCATCATCGCTAGCGAGAGCGCATTGCGCCGCTCCGGCCGGCGCATCGTGACGATCGCCGTCGCGCCTTCACGCTCAACCGTGATTTCAGTCAACGCTTCAATCATGAGCTTTCGCTCCTTTACAACGAATTTACGTTCACCGAAGTAGCCTTCCACCAGCTCAGCTTTAGGAGACGAGTCCCGAAGTGTGCTTGGCACTCGAGGGACGAGGCGACAACAAGATGAGCGGTGGAAATGGGCGATGCAGGGTTCGAACCTGCGACCTTTGCCTTGTAAGGGCACTGCTCTCCCAGCTGAGCTAATCGCCCGCAACCTGCGGCACGCTTGCCGGGCCGGACGCGTTGTTCTTCTACGCGAAGGACGTGGTCGGCCTCGTTTCTCTCCTTCGTGTACGAGGGTACGCTCAAGTCATGACACCCAATTTTCGAGCGACGTTTAGCGGCGAACGCAGGAACGTGCCACTCGCTCGAAACGCCATTGCGGGCTTTGCCCGGATCTGCGGCTTCTCGAGCGAAGAGATCGCCGACATTCGGATTGCTTCGGGCGAGGCGCTCAGCAACGCCGTCGAGCACGGGTACAGCCACCGCTCGAGCGGTTTCTCGGTGCGCTGTTCGTTCGACGACGACCAGAAGCTTACGATCGAGATTCGCGACAACGGCGACGGGTTTCTTCCGCCGAACACGTTCGTCCCCGCGGCAGCCGAGGAACCGGATGATCGCGGCTTCGGCATTCTGCTGATGCGTCGCCTGATGGAAAGCGTGCAGTTCGACCGGAACGGCACCTGCGTCAAACTAACCCGCCACAAAGCAAGCTAATTTCGCCTTACGGTTTGACTGCGGCGATTTTCTTCTGCAAGAAATCCAAGGCAGCGCGCAGTTGCGGATCTTTCAGCGGGTCACCGAAGCGTGCGTCGTGCGGCTCGGCTACCGCAAGATCCGGCGCGATACCCTTGAGATTGATATCGTGATGGTTCGGCGTGAGATAGTGCGCGGTCGTGATCTTGATTGCGGCACCATCAGCCAGCGGTGTGAGCGTCTGCATCACACCCTTGCCGAAGGTTCGCGTTCCGATCAGCGACGCGACGCCGTCGTCCTGAAGCGCGCCCGCCGTAATCTCTGAAGCCGAAGCCGTGTACTCGTTGACGAGCACGGTGACCGGAATGTCGATCTGCGCGCCGTCATCGTCGGCGGTAACGGTCGTGTCGGGGCTGCCCCGCTCTTCGACCGTCAGGAGCGGTTTGTGCGCGATGAAACGCTCGCTAATTTGAAGGGCCGATTCGACGTAGCCGCCACCATCGTTGCGAAGATCGAGGACGAGCGCTTTCGCGCCGGCCGCTTTGACCCGCCCAATCGCTGCATCGAATTCGTCCGGCGTACTCAGGCCGAACGCGAGCACGTAGATGTACCCGATTGAACCCGGAAGGATCTTGTAGACGACCGTCGGCGGCGTGATGTCGCTGCGCGCAATGGCAACGTCGAGCGGTGCGTTCGATCGCACGATTCCCAAGCGCACCGTGGTGCCCGCCTTGCCGCGCAACAACTTGCTCGCGGCTTCCGTGGTAAAGCCCTTCGTCGACTGTCCATCGATGGTGGCGATCGCGTCGCCTGATTGGAGACCGGCATGATCGGCCGGCGTACCCGGAACCACGTACGAGACGTCGATCAAACCGGTGGCTTCGTCTGGCGAGATCAATACACCAATGCCGGAAATCTTCTCGGGGTCGAGTGCGTCCTTGAACGCCTTGTATTCGTCCGGCGTCATAAACGTCGTGTAGCGATCGTCGACGGCCTTCGCCATCGCACCGATCGCCGCGTACGCGAACTCCGTCGTTGAACCATGCGCGGCGGCCGCAGCATCCGCAATCGCGCCATCGAGTGCGGCGACGGTTCCCGGCGCATCGTCGGTCGCGTGAATCGGCGCGAGCTCGATCTTCGATCCGTGTTTGCGTGCGAGATCCACGAGCGCGTCGTGCGCCTTGTCCACCAGCGTCTGCGGATCGACCGGGCGAAAGTATGAGGTCGAAAGCAGATGGTAGCTCTCGCTTACGTCCTGCGCCGTCGGAGCGGGAAGGGGCGCCGACGCTGCCGCCGGCAGTACGGCGGCGAGGCAGAGGGCAATCGCGCTGACCATGGCGCGTACGCGAGGGGTTAAAGGCACGTTCAATACCGGATCCTTAGGAGGTAGTCATTATGAGGGAAACTGTGGCGTAATGGAATTGATCTTATCTGAGAACGACCGCCTCTGCCTCACCTTGTTCCATATTTGAAAGTCTTTTAACTTTGTATCGCAAAGTATGAGCCTCACCGAGCTCGAGATCCGAGGGATGACCTGTGCATCCTGCGCCGGGCACGTCACCCAAGCCCTGCGCGGCGTTCCCGGCGTCGACGACGCCGCGGTCAACCTTGCGACGGAGCGCGCGACCGTGCTCCACGAAGGCTCGGTTGATCCGAACGCCCTGATTGCCGCCGTGGAGCGAGCGGGCTACGAAGCCAGCACCGAGCTCGACGAAGACCAGCAGGCGGCCGAACGGCAGGCCGACGTGGCGCGGCGCAGCCGGCTGCTGGCGCTGGCCGTGGCGCTTTGCGTCCCGACCGCCGCGCTGACGATGTTCGCGCCGGACTTTCCCTTCAAGGCATGGGTCTTGGCTGCGCTAGCGTTTCCGGTTTGGGCGATCGTCGGTTGGGAATTCCATCGCAGCGCCTTCGATGCGCTGCGCGCGGGAAACGTCAGCATGGATACGCTGATCTCCCTCGGCTCGACGGCCGCGTACGGCTTGAGCCTTTACCAGGCGTTCGCCGGCGGCGAAACCTTTTTCGATACCGCGAGCGCGATCATCACGCTCATCTACGCCGGCAAGTATCTCGAAGCGCGCGCAAGCGTGCATAGCTCCGCGGCAATGCGCGCACTGCTTCAGCTGCGCCCCGCGCTTGCGCGCCGTCGTAATACTGACGGCAGTACCCAAGAAGTGCCGGTCGAACTCGTGCGCGTCGACGATCGGCTCGCCGTCGCGGCCGGCGAGCGCATCCCGGTCGACGCCGTCGTCCTCGAAGGGGCCAGCACGATCGACCGCTCGATGCTCACCGGCGAATCGATGCCCCTCGACGTGCAACCGGGATCGGCGCTCGAACAAGGCACGCTCAACGGCGACGGCGCCTTGGTGATGCGGGCGACTGCGGTCGGCGCGGGCACGCAACTCGCGCACATCGTCGAAATCGTGCGACGCGCGCAGGGCTCGACACCGCCGGTGCAGCGGCTCGCAGATCGCATCTCGGCGATTTTCGTACCCGCGATCATCGCGATCGCACTGTTCACCTTTGCCGGTTGGTTTTTCGTTGCCCATCGCAGTGTGAGCGACGCGATCGTCATCGCGGTTGCCGTGCTGGTCGTGGCCTGCCCGTGCGCACTCGGTTTGGCAACGCCGACCGCGATCGTCGCCGGCGTCGGCCTCGCGGCAAAGCGAGGCGTGCTCTTCAAGGACGCCGATGCGCTCGAACGCGCGGCCTCGGTCACGTGCGTGCTCTTCGATAAGACGGGTACGCTCACGCGCGGGACACCTTCCGTCGTGGCTGTGAGTTCCGACGAAACACTTGCGCTTGCAGCGTCACTCGAATCGGCCTCGACGCATCCCCTCGCCAAGGCGATCGTCGACGCGGCCCGCGCGCGTTCGCTCCCGATCGACACCCCGCGCGAGGTGCAGGTCGTGCGCGGCCGCGGTATCAGCGGCAGGGTCGGCGAGCATCACGTCGCGATCAGCGGCACCGAAGGCGACAAGGCGACGCGCGTGCTCGTTACGAGCGACGGCAAGACCGTCGGTACGATCGATCTGCAGGACGCACTTCGTCCGGAGTCGGCGCAAGCGGTGCGCGACTTGCGCGCGCTCGGGGTCGAGATCGCACTCGTCAGCGGCGACGCCGACGGCCCGGTGGGCGCAGCGGCGGCGGCCGCCGGCATCGAGCGCAGCTACGCGCGCACGACGCCCGAGCGTAAGGCTGAGATCGTACGCGAACTGCAGGCGCAGGGCCGGCGGGTCGCATTCGCCGGCGACGGTATTAACGACGCACCAGCGCTCGCGCAAGCGCAGATCGGCTTCGCGATGGGCAGCGGCACCGCAGTCGCGCTGGAAACCGCCGGCGCGGCATTGTTGCGTAACGATCCGCGCGCGGTTGCGTCCGCAATAGCGGTCGCGCGCGCGACGATGCGCACCGTCGCGCAAAACCTCTTTTGGGCCTTCGGCTACAACGTCATTCTCGTGCCGCTGGCGGCGTTCGGCATCGTGCAGCCCGTCCTCGCGGCAGGTGCGATGGGACTCTCCAGTCTCTTCGTTGTCGGAAACTCGCTACGCCTAACGCGCCGCTCGACGGTCCGCGAGTGAGAGCACCACGAGGCCGCTAACGATCAGCACCATACCGACGGCCGAGAGGCGCGTCGGCGCTTCACCGAGTTGCAGCCACGCCGCCAGCGTTCCCACCACCGGATTGGCGAGCGTACCCATCCCCGCATCGCGCGCCGGTAAGACATCGAGCACATAGATCCAGAGCACGTAGGCGAGGGCCGTCGCAAGGACGATGTTGTAGACGACTGCGAGCAGATATGGTGTGCTCCAGGTCGTCGCGTGGCCCGGAACCAGCAGCGCGACGACGGCGAGCACCGCCCCGCCGAAGAGCATCTGCCACATCGTCATTCCGAAAACATCAACGCGCGAGCGCTGCTGCAGGCGCTTGGTCAAAATGATCCCGATAGCCCAAGCGAAGCCGCCCGCTACCGCGAGCCATTCGGCGAGCCCCACCGAACGTAACGGCCCGATCATGCAGGCAATTCCGGCAAGCGCGATTGCAATCGCAACGCCTTGCCAAGCGCCGATGCGCTCGCCCAGGAACGGCCAGGCAAGGAGCGCGACCCAGAGCGGCATGGTATACGCCAGCATCGCCACTTGCCCCGCGCCTGCGCTAGAGACCGCCCACGTTACCAGACCGACGAAACACGCGGTCTGAAAGAACCCGATCCAAAAGAACGCTGCGGGAAACTGCGGCCGCAGCGACTTGCGCAGGACAAGCGCCGTGATAACCAGCGCAATGCCTCCACCGAACGTGCGCCACGCGGCAAACGTAAACGGCGACGCGTCGTGTACGGCGATTTTCATCACGACCCAGTTGTAGCCCCAAATCAACGAGAGGACGGCCAGCGCGAGCAGTGCGCGGGAACGCCGGTCAGGCCCCGGCACGCTGCAATCGATCCATGATCGCGATGCCGACGCCTTGCGATGGAACCTGCTCCGCGTCGATACGTGCGGCGCCCACGCGATCGAGTTCGTGAAGGTAGTCGAAGAGATGCGCGGCGGCTTCGCGCAGATCTCCACTTTCACTCAAGACGCGCACCGCGCGATAGCCCGGCACGGGCGCGCGAAACGCTAGTAACGCCGCGTCGGCGCGCTCGCGCTGCGGCACGTTCGCAGGAACGGTGACGACGCGCACGGGCGTGTGCGGAGCGTAATGCTGCGGCAAGCGCCCCGGTGCGAGGGGCTTATGTTCGTCGGACAGTTCGCGTTCGAGCGGACCGATCACCGCCTCGATCGCGTCGATCGGAATCGCACCGTGTCGAAGCAACGTGGGCCGCGGTTCGATCATGACGATCGTCGACTCCACGCCATGCTCGGCTGGACCGCCGTCGATAATCAGATCGACTCGTTCCCCGAGCATCCGTGCAACGTGTTCCGCACGTGTGGGACTCAGATATCCGAACGGATTCGCGCTTGGCGCCGCCAGCGGTACCGCCGCTCGTTCGATGAGCGCTCGCGCGGTCGGGTGCGCCGGCATTCGCACGGCCACGCTGCCGAGACCGGCGGTGACCAGTTCAGGAATCTGCGGGCCCTTGCGCAACACGATGGTGAGCGGTCCGGGCCAAAAGTGTTCCATCAATGCGCGCGCGTTCTGCGGGACGTTCTCGGTGACGCTTTCGAGCATGTCGTTATCGGAGATATGAACGATGAGCGGATCGAACGCCGGGCGCGCTTTGATCTCAAAGATCCGCGCCACCGCTCGCGCATCGAATGCATTCGCGCCGAGGCCATACACCGTCTCGGTCGGAAAAGCAATAACCGCGCCGCCGCGTAAAAGCGCGGCGGCACGATCGAGCTGTTCCGAAGTCGCCGGAACGATCGGCACGAAGGTTAGTGCGATTGACGCCGCGAGACCGACAAGAGCTCCACCTGGATGTACGATCCTTCGGTGACGTTGACGTCTTGGCGATTGTTCTTGGCGAGCAAGAACCCGCCGGCCGCACCAATGGCGCCGCCGGCGCTACCGCCGAAGAGCGTCTTGCCGATCGCGTTCCCAACCAGCATGCCCGCAAGCGCGCCGCCGGCTTCCTTCCCGGCGTTGCTCTTTGTCGACACGTTGACGTTCGTGACGCGGCTATCGATGTTGTAACGCGCGCCGTTGCCGTTCACCAGCTCGGTGAAGCGGAAAGCGATCTTTCCCGGCTTTCCCTGCCCGGCTTTTTGCACCGACGACACGTACCCGTAGAGCGTTCCATTGTGGACCGAGCCGCTGGCGTCGTCACTCCTGACGTGCGAAACAGTGACGGATTGCCCGGCATAAGCGTGATTGCTCGAATAATTGGCGTCGATCGTTCCATCCAGCAAAGTACCTTGCGTCAAGGCGGCATTGGCCGCACCCATACTGGCAAACAAGAGCGCGATCAGGGCGGTGATCGTGGTGGTGCGGAATCGCATGCAACATCCTCCTCGGGGAACGAGAAAAAGAGTTCGTTCTAACGCGAACCCTTTACCCAGAATTGGAAGGATGCCTACTGGATCGTGAAGACCGGGACCTTGCCCTTGACCAGCGAGATCTTCAAGGTGTCGTTGGGCTTCACTTTGCTGAAGTCGATGCCTTGCGCGATGAGCGTCGTCTCGATGCCGTTTTGCATCATAACGAGCAAATGCTGCGAATCTTGGACTTTTTCGACCTTGACGACGTAGGTGCCGTCAGGAACGAGCGCGGCGTCAACGAGAGCAGCCGAAGCCACTGACGGGGCCAGGATGGCAAATGCAAAAAGTACCGGGATCAAAATAGAGCGCACGAGTTTCCTCCGAGAGTTGCTAACGCCCGCTAGCATGGCTACACCCTTGCAAACAGGATACGACAGAAGGATGACCTCCGCACGGGTTCCCCTGCATTCTTTACAGTAGAGCCGGCATTTTCCCCGGCCTAGGGTGTGGCGATCGAGACGTTGCCCTGCTCGGCCAGCATGAAGACCAGGGGAGCCTTGGCGACACCATGCAAGGGGTTGGTTACCCGCCCGGACCCCGTCGTGAGATCGTAGCGAGCCCGGAAATTCGAGGGCACCGCCAAGTGCAGGTTGCCGTTCGAGGCCTCGAGACGGACAAGCGACCCGCGCCAGTTCGGCGCCAGCGCCGCGTTCACGTTGCCGTTTCCGACGGTGAGGGTTAGCGAGTTGCGCGCATTGGTGACCGAAATGTCGCCGCTATCGGCGTCCGCGGTCAGCGGCGAAGCCGCGTCGTCCACCACGATATTGCCGTTGGCGTCGTAAATCTGCATCGATGCCGTGACGCTTTCGACGTGTACGCGCCCGGCAAATTCACGTAAGTCGAGATGCATGTTCGCCGGATACGAAAGTTGCAACTCGTAGCCGCTCGCACCAACGAACGGTAGCATCGATTCGCTCGGGCCGGTAATCGCGACGTTCATGCGCGCACCCGTTCGGGAGCTGGTCACCTTCATTGGCGGCGTCGATGGACCGCTATCGGTCACGTGCAATTTCACGCTGCGCAGTCCGGCAACGGGCATGACGTGAATAGAGCCACTAACGTTGAGACGGAGCGTCGTCGTCGCGCCGACCGGAATCTCCCGATCGGTGACTTGCGCAGAGGCCTGCGGAGCCGTCGCAACAGCCACGCCGAGAGCGAACGTGCTCGCGAGCAATCTCTTCATTGGGATCATCGAGATCATTGTAGCACTTCGTAGAGCACTGAATCGAAATGCGACGCCAGCGTTGCCGCTAAGTCCGCCGCTTGCGCGCGAATCTCGGGCATCGCCGTCGTTTCGATTAAGGTTCCGTACCGCACGGGCCCGATGGCATAGAATCGTTGCGAGTCGGCGCCCGCACCATCGCGCAAAGCTCCGTTCGGCGCAATATCGACGCCAATCCCGGTCTTCAGCGGTTGCATGATTCCTTGCTCGAGCAAATTGCCGATCAGCGGATTCTCCAACTGTCGAAAGTCATGCGCGGGCCCGCTACAGTTGATCACGCGACCAACTTCGAGCTCGAGCGTACGGTCCTTGCCGCGTACACGAATGGGAACGCGTAGGCCGCCTTTGGTTTGCGCGAACGTGCCGGTACGTCCGGCGAGCATGCGCAAACCACCGGAGGAAATTTCGCCCGCTATTGTGCGCGCAACCTCAGGTGCCATCCTGTGCCGATGCGCGTTCCAATACGGCATGACGTGACGCACGAAACGCCGCTGATCGTTCACCGAAAGCGCCTGCCACAGCATGTTTGTTCGCGGCCTCAAGCTCTCGAGGGCTGCGCGCCACGCGCGCGGCCGAGTCGCAACCGCGCGAAATGCATCGAGCAAATCGTGCATCGAGGTCGCGTCCGGGTTTGCGTCCGGCGGCGCGTCAAAGAGCCGATGTTCGTGTGGAAGCAAGCCGCGTCGAGACACCATCCAGATCGTACCGCGATGGCCGTTGCTGCGCAGGCCGATCACTGCGTCGACCGCGGTCAGCCCGGTACCGAGCAGCAGCACGTCTTCGTCGGGGTTGGTTGAAATCAGCGCGCGTTCGTCCCACACCGAGGCGAAGAATCGTTCTCCGGAAACGATGTCGGAGGTTGCCCGGAACCATGGCGCCGGGTTCGCGTTGCCGGTCGCTACGACGAGCACGTCACCGGAGAGTACACGCCCGTCTTCGCAGATCGCGCGGACCCCCGATCCCTCGATAGTCGCGGCGAGAATCACCGAACGCTCGCGGCGCAATCGCCCCGAGGCGGAGGTCATCGCGTCTTCCGCAATCGATTCGAGGTAGTCGCCGTAGAGCGGACGCGGAACGAATGACGCCGCGCCGTACCGTTCGCCAAACCGTGCTTGCACGAAATTGACGAAGTGTTCGGGATCCTCAGCAAACGCCGAAATCCGCCCGGCAGGAACGTTGAGTAAATGCTCTTGATGCGAGGTCGAGTAGGCCATCCCGCGTCCGAGATGCTCGCGCGGCTCAACGATGACGACATGCGAGCTTGCACTTTTGCGTAGAAGACGCGTCGCCAAAAGCACGCCGCTGGCACCACCGCCGGCGACGATCGTGGTGAATTTAGGCATCGTAGCGCAGATCGACGCGACGCGCGGTCCACCAACCGTCACCGTCCTCCGCGAAGGATTGCGCGCTCTTCAAGTCGCCGCCGTACACGTGCAACGAATGCGCAACCGTCTCTGCGCCGTTGCCGAAGTCATGATACTCGAGCGGCGGGATCAAAACGCCGACCGTGCCGCGACCGGAAACGCGGTGCATGCCGCGCTCGAAACGAAAACGGCCATCGGCCCCACGCTCAACCAGCGCAAACATCGTTTCGTTCATCACGCCGTCGATGACGATCTCCGCTCCCCACAGTCCCGCGTGATCGTGCAGCGGGCTGCCTTGTCCGGGTGCCCAGGTCATACCAACGACCACGAAGCGGTCTTGCGGATCGTGCCAGATCAAGTTACGAGCGTAATGCTCGGCTCGCGCGGGGAGAAACAGTTCCGGGCCTACCGCACCTTGCTCGCAAAGCTGGGCGAGCACGCCGGCGAGCGAGGTCACGCGGTCGTCCCGCACGGCCCGCGCGATGGGAGCGATCAGATCCGGAAGGTTGGCGTTCGAAGCGAGCGTCGTCATGACCATTTAGGTATCGGCACGACGCCGAAGACCCCTAGGACGCCAGCTCTGACGCCGTGAGACCCATCAGGTCGGCTATCCGTTTGCGGTCCGCCAATAGCGTCGCCGCCTCGCCGTGGTGGACAATTCGCCCCGCGTCCATCACGTATGCGCGGTCCGCGATTTTGAGTGCGAGCAGCGCATTTTGCTCGACCAGCACGATTGCGACGCCGCGCGCCTTGAGCTCGGTCAGAATCCGGTACACTTCCTCGACGATCATCGGCGCAAGACCCTGCGACGGCTCGTCGACGAGCATCAGGTCGGGATTGGAAACCAGAGCGCGACCGATCGCGAGCATTTCTTGCTCGCCGCCCGAGAGCTTGCCGGCACGGCGTCCACTGAGCTCCTTGAGCTTGGGCAGATGCTCGAGCACTCGCGCGATCGACCATTCACCGCTACGGCCGTTCTCGGCAAGCTGTAGGTTCTCGAGCACCGAGAGTTGCGCAAACATGCGGCGCCCCTCCGGGACGTAGCCCACGCCCATGCGCGCGATCCGATACGGCGACCGCCCGGCGATCGATGCACCGTTAAAGGTAATCTCGCCGCCGCGCGGCCGCGTAAGCCCGAGAATGCTGCGCAACGTCGTCGTCTTGCCCGCACCGTTGAGGCCGAGCAGCGCAACCAGCTCACCTTTGCCGACCGCGAGACTCACATCGTGCAGAATATGGCTCTTGCCGTAATACGTGTTGAGATTCTCGACCTTCAAAAACATCTCAGACATGCTCGACGACCTCTTTGCCGATGTAGGCATCGCGCACTGCTTCGTTTGCGCTGATCTCGGTGGGCGTGCCTTCGGCAAGGAGCTTGCCACGGTCGAGCACCATGATGCGCTGCGCAAGTGACAGCACCACTCGAAGGTTGTGCTCGACGAAGAGCACGGTGAGCCCAAGCTCGCTGTGGAGCTTACGGATCACCTCGACGACGCGCTCGGTTTCGGCGTGCGCGAGTCCCGCCATCGGCTCGTCGAGCATCACCAGCACCGGATCCGTCGAGAGGCTCATGGCGATTTCGCACAAACGCTGGCTGCCGTGCGCGAGTTCGGCGACGGGCCGGCGCGCCGATGCGCGGAGGTTTACGAAATCCAGCAGCCGTTCTGCTTTGTCTTCGATGGTCTTGTGCTGCGCCGGGTTGACCGGGCGGAAGCGAAACGCCAACTTCGCCGCGCTCTGCAGCCCGATCAACAGATTGTCATAGACCGAAAGGTTCGGAAAGACGCTCGATGTTTGAAACGTGCGCCCCATGCCCATCGCGATACGATCGTGGATCGGCGAATTGGTGATGTCGATGCCTTTAAACGTTACTTTGCCGCTGTCGCACTTGTAAAAGCCGGAAAGCGCATTGAAGAAAGTCGATTTTCCGGCACCGTTGGGTCCGATGACCGCCTGAATCGACCCCGCGTTGACAGACAACGAAACGTCCTCGACCGCGCGCACGCCGCCGAAGTGCTTGACGATGTTCTCCGCTTGGAAAATGACGTCGCTCACGGCTGAATCTCTCGCTCCGACATCACGGTGCCGTGCAGCGTATCGCGCGCCTCATAGCCAAAACCGCCCCGCCGCTTCTCAAAAGCGTCGAGAATCGTGCCCAGAATGCCCTTGGGAAAACCGAGCACGCACGCAACGAAGAGGGCGCCGAGCGGAATCTGCCACCACGGAATCGCACTCGAGAGAATGTCGTTACCGATCACGAAGATCAGCGCGCCCAGGAAAGGCCCAAAAATCGTTCCACTGCCGCCGAGGATCGTCATCAGAACGATGTTTCCCGACTGGTGCCAATCCAGCAGCAGCGGGTAGGCAAACATAATCGAGAGCCCGTAGCATGCGCCGGCCAGCCCCTCGATTGCGGCCGAAATCAGCAGCGCCACGAAGATGAAGCGGTCGGTATTGAGCCCGAGATAACGCGCACGCGTTTCGTTTTCTTTAATCGCGACCAACGAGCGGCCGAACGGCGAGCGAACCAAGAGATAAAAGAACACCGTGACGATGACGAAAAACGCGAGCATGGCATAGTAGAAATTCTCGTCCTTGAGCTGCCAGCCCAAGCCCTCCACGGCCGGACGCACGAAGTTCATGCCGTCCTCGCCGCCGGTGATGTCGGTAAAGCGATAAGCGATGAAATAAAAGACCTGCCCGAAGGCAATCATCAGCAGCGCGAAATAGATGCCGCGCCGGCGTAAGAGGAACGGGCCGATCAAGAGCGCGCCGATGATCGCTGCGAGCACACCATAGCCGAGGGAGCCCAAGAATTTCGCATGCCAAAATTGGATCGTGAGGCCGGCGCCATAGGCGCCCAAACCGAAGAATGCGGCGTTCCCGAACGGAAGGACACCGGTGTAGCCGATCAGCAGGTTGACGGCCATCGCGGCGATCGCAAACAGCAACACTTCGGTGCAGATCGAGATAGCTAAATGCAAGTGTGGCGCGAGCTGCGGGATAAAGATGAGCAGCACTAACAGCACAAGCGCGATAATAAATCCCGCGCGATTGCCCATTCTCATCCGAAGATGCCCTCTTCACCGAAGAGACCGCGTGGCCGGATGAGCAAGATGACCGCCATCAAAACGTACATCACGATTTCGCTGAAGGCCGGCAGATAGAGCGTCGTCACGCTGATCGCAACACCGATGAGCAGACCGCCTGCCACCGCACCCCAGAGACTGCCCATCCCGCCAACAATGACGGTAACGAACGCCGGCATCAAAAGCGCGTTGCCGCTTTGCGGATTAAGGCCCAGCAGACACGCCGCAAGCACACCGGCAACGCCCGCGATGAGAATGCCCAAACCGAAGTTGAACATATAGAGCACTTGGGTGTTCGTACCAAGCGCAGCGATCATCTCGTGGTCTTGCACGGCGGCGCGCAGGCGCAACCCCATGCGCGTATGCTGCAAGAACAGCACCAGAGCAACGATGATGACCAGGAGCGCCCCCGCGATAAAGAGCCGGAAAGCCGGGAAGTAGAAGTCCGTGAAGCCGAGTGAGACCGCGCCCTGCAGCGCGGCCGGCGGTGAAAATGGGACGCCGTTGGTGCCCCAAATCAGGCGGTACGCCTCTTCCGCGATAAGGGAGAGCCCGAAGGTGAGTAAGAGACTGTAGACCGGGTCGCGGCGATACAGCGGGCGCATCAGCGTCCGCTCCATCGCTATACCAACGACCACCGTCAGGATCGGCGCAATCGCCAGCGCGAACCACCAGTTCGTGCCTGCACCGACCAGGGCAAAGGCGAGGTACCCGGAGAGCGTCATGAACGAGCCATGCGCCATATTGATCGTGCCGGTCAGGTTCATGATCAGCGAGAGCCCGATGGCGACGACGGCATAGAACGCGCCAAGGATCAGGCCGTTAAAGATCTCGGGTGCAACGTGGGCCATGAGCTACTCCAGGTAAGGAACCTCTGCCTTCGCAGAGGTTCCTTTGGGTTCCTTAGGGATCCTTAGGGTTCCTTACGTTTCTTTAAGTAGGCCAATTCATCTTGCAGACGGCCTTCTTCTCTGCGACGCTCTGTTCGATGTCGGCGGCCTCTTGCCGGTCGACGATATCGAAGATGTCGTATTGATCTTGCGCCGTGCCCTTGGCCCGAATCGAGCCGAGCCACATCGGCCACATCAGCTGATGGTCGACGTCGCGGTAATAACCGCCACCCTCCCAGATCGAGTTGAAGTGGTTGCCTTCGAGCGCCTTGGCCATCTTCGCAGCGTTCGTCGACCTCGCTTCATTGACGGTCCAGAGCAGACGATCCATGGTAACGTAGCCGAAAGCGCTACGCGCCGTCGGCGGCGTGCCGTACTTTTTGCGATAATTGGCCACGAAGTCATTGGCCAATTTATTGTTGCTGCCGATGACGCTCGCGCCCTTGTAATACCACTCGACGCCCCAATAGCCGACGCGCGCTTGTTCGGGCAGCGCCCAAACCGCTTCGAGTTCGACCTGCGGCCCGCCGATCGGGATTTTCGCAGCGATACCGTATTGATTCGTCTGTTTGAGGCAGTTGACGAAGTCGTCGCCTTGCACCAACACGAGTAAGAGGTCGGGCTTGGCGGCAAGCACTTTGGTAAGATACGGGCTGAAGTCGGTCGTGCCGAGCGGCGTGAGATCCTCACCGACGAACGTGATCCCCATTTTCTTGGCTACATCGTGGTAGCCGGCTTGCAATGCGTGTCCGAACGCATAGTCGGGAATGATCATATACCATTTCTTCCCGAACTTCTTTTCCAGCGAGTATCCCGTCGCGTGCGTTTCCATCCACGTGCTATGGCACGTACGGAACGTGCTATATTCGCACTTCTCACCCGTCACCGCGTCAGCGTGACCACCGGAATCGACGTAGAACGTGTTGAGCGCATTGGCTGCTCCGCTGATCGCGAGCGAGACGGAGCTGTTGATCGAACCCATCAGCACCGGGCACTTGTCGACGAGGATAAGCTTGCGCGCTTTCTCGACTGCGTTACCGGGGTTGTTGTTGTTGTCTTCCTTCACAACGGAGACTTTCGTCCCGCCCATGACGCCGCCGCGTGCGTTCCACTCGTCCATCGCCATCGTCGCGCCTTGCGTTTCACTTTGCGCGTACGATGCGTAGACACCAGTATATTCGTAATCGAGTCCGACATTGAGTACGTCCGCCGCGAAGGCGCGGCTTGGAAGAATTGCAGGGAAGCCGGTAACGAGTCCAGCCGACGTAATAGCTGCCGTCGTCAGAAACGACTTCCGGTCCAGTTTGCCATCCGACATTTCACATGCTCCTATTGGCGTCGCATAGTGCGCGGCGCATAGTAGTCCAGGAACTAGGACAATGAATCGCGCTTACCATTAGTTGTTCCTTTTGGCGCAACGCCCATTGAGGAACAATCGTTCCCCTCGCTCTGCGCTGCGCGCCTAGCAGTCAATAATGTGTATCTAGCATGAAGCGCGAAAGAATCGTATAACACACCGACTCACACCCGCGGATTTCATAGCACGAGGAGAGACCCATGCGCGTATCTCGTCCCGTCCGGCTGCTTTCAGCCGCCATTTTCATGCTTGCCGGCTTGACCCTCGCCGGAGTGCTGCGCCCGGCGCTGGCGGCAACCGCACCCAGCGAGATCAAAATCGGTACCCTGTACGCGAGCACCGGGACGTTCGCCGTTGCTTCTCAGGGACAATATCAGGGGCTGCAATACTGGGCCGCCGCAATCAATAAGGGCGGTGGGGTCTTCGTAAAGGCCTTTAATAAGAAGATTCCGGTCAAGGTCGTCGCCTACGACGACCAGAGCTCAACGACGACCGCGACGACGCTCTACAACCAGCTCATCACACAGGACAAGGTCGATGTCTTGATCGCCGATTTCGGATCGGTCTTGACCTCGGTCGCGATCCCGCTGGCCGCCGAGCATCATATGCTGCTCATCGACCCGACCGGCTCGGGCGCAAACTTCTTCACGCAGAAGACCGACTATCTCGCGGACGTGAGCATCCCGTCATCCGCGGTCTGGCCGGTTCCGCTCGGCAAGTTCATTCTGGAGCAGAAGATCGCGCGCGTCGCGATTCTCTACGATTCGAACGACTTCGACGCTTCGCAGGCCGAGACGCTGAAAGCGGCTCTCGCGGCCGGCGGCGTGACCCCGGTCTACTACAACGGTGTGCCAACCAGCGAATCGAACTACTCGGTGCTGTTGCACACGATCGCGGCGCAGAGCCCCGATGCCGTCATTGAATTCGGCTATGCTCCTAACGACATCGCGTTCTTGCGCGATCTCGCCTCGAGCGGATTGCACTTTAAGATGGCGTTCACGATCTTTCCGGGACAACTTACCTCGCTCATAACCAAGAACGTCGGCGCAAAGGCGCTTGCCTATACGTACACGTACCCGACTCCCCCGCTCGTCCGTTACGACAGCGTCACGCTCGGCGCCAACACCGATACGTTCGTCAAGGACTTCACCGCGGCGAGCAAGGCAGCGCCCAATTTCCTCAATGCTGCGGGCTACAACAACGGTTTGATCGTGCAGCAGATGCTCGCGGTCGCGCCCGCATTTACCCAACTCGATTTCCACCAGGCGCTGATGGATATGTCGGGTAAGACGCGAACGCTGCTCGGTGACTTCAAGATCAACGAGAACGGCGCGCAGCTCGGGGAACTCCTTCCGGTCGCCCAAATGGTGCCCGAAGGCGACAGCAATAAGTTCGTCGTCGTTTATCCCCAAGACAAGGCCACGGGGAAGGCTGTCTATCCGGCGCCGCAACCGTAGTCTTCGGCAGGTATCCCGCCGATGAGCTTGCTCGAATACGCACTGATCGGCGGGATCCTGTACGGGATCTTCTTCGCACTTGTGGCGGTCGGCCTCAATCTGATTTTCGGCGTGATGCGCATCATCAACCTCGCGCACGGTCAATTCGTGTTGCTCGGCGGCTATGGCGCCTTTTTGCTTAGCTCTCGGGCACACCTCAATCCGCTCTACGGCGTACCGCTCGCCATGCTCGGCGCGATCGTGGTGGGCGTGCCGCTCTATGTCGCCGTCGTACCGCGCTTGCAAAGAAGCAGAAACCCGGAAATGCTCTCATTCATCCTGTTCTTCGGAGTCGCGCAGATGATCGACGCGCTGCTAACGATGGCTTTCGGTGCCGATCAACGTTCGCTGCCGGAAGATGCCCTCGGTGCGGGCAGCATCACCCTGTTCGGTCAGAGCTTCCCGGACAGTTGGTACGTCGCAACCGCGGCCAGCGTGCTCGTTGTGATGGGGCTATATCTCTACTTCACACGGACGCGACTCGGCTTTGCCACACGCGCGATCATGGCAAGCCGTGACGAGGCGCTCGCAACCGGCATCGACGTCAATCGTGTGTCGATGATCTCCTTCGTTATCGGCCTGGCTCTGGCGGGCATCGCCGGCGTCTTCGTGCCGTATATGCTCGGTTCGCTCTCACCGGATATCGGAAACGAACTGACGACAACGTCATTTGCCGTTATCATCATTGGATCGCTCGGGAATCCGCTCGGCACCGGCATCGGTGGACTCGTGTTCGGCATCGGCACGCTCGTGATGCAAACGTTTTTCCCGTCGTGGTCGAATCTGGTGCCGTACGCGCTGCTTGTATTGATCGTGCTGGTACGGCCCGCGGGTCTTCTGGGCAAATCCGTTCGCATCGCATGAGAGCCGCCGCAATTACGCTCGCCGTCATCGGCGCCACGTTTTTGATTGCGCCGCACGCCTACGGCAACCGGACGCTGCTCTTTTCCATGATGACCTTCATCGTGCTGGCACAAGGGCTCAATCTGCTCTACGGCTTCACCGGTTATCTTCCGTTCGGATACGTGGGATTTTTCGGCACCGGTGCTTACACGACGTCGCTCCTGGTTTTGCATACGCACCTTCCCGTGCTGCTCTGCGTTGTCGCGGGCGGCGCGGGCGCGTGCGTCATCGCGCTGATCCTCGGCCCGCTCTTGCGCCTGAGCGGTGCCTACTTTTCGATCGCCAACCTCGCCGCGTCACAGATTCTCTACAACGTCGTCTCCAATCAGGATCTTGCGAAAATTACCGGCGGCCCCTACGGCCTCAAGATCGATCAAGTCTACGATCCCACCGCAAGTTACTACACGATGCTCGCAATATTGCTCCTGGCAACGGGGCTGGCTGCCTACTTCCGAATCTCGCGCTTCGGCATGGCGTTGCGCGCCATGAACGCGGATCCGACCAGCGCCGCAATGGCCGGGATCGACGTCGTGCGAACGCGTTTAATTGTGTGGCTGATCTCGGCCGGGATCGCCGGACTCGCCGGCGGCGCCTACGCTTGGAACCTTTCGGTCTTCTATCCCGATGCGGTCTTTACGCTGCAGATCTCGGTGTTTGCCATCGTGTTCGCGCTCTTCGGCGGTGTCGGTACCGTCGTGGGCCCGGTCATCGGCGCAATCGTCCTCTACGCGCTATACAACGGCGTCGGAATCTCAGCACCGCAGTATTTTGAGTTCATCTATGGATTCTTGATCGTCGTCCTTGTGCTGTTCCTACCCAATGGCCTGATGTCGCTGCTCACTCGGCGAGGCATCCGTGTCCTCTGAAGCCTTGCTAGCACTCGACGGAATTGGCAAGCAATTCGGCGGGCTCGTCGCGCTCGATCACGTGAGCTTTAAGGTCGAGCCAAGCGAGATCGTGGGACTGGTGGGACCAAACGGATCGGGCAAGACCACGGCGATCAACGTGATCTCCGGGATCTACCAAGCGGATTCCGGGAGCCTGCGCTTTGCGGGGCAGCGAATCGATCGCGTGCCGGCCTTTCGGCGCGTACCGCTCGGCATCAACCGTACCTTTCAAGTGCCCAAGCCCTTCGCGGATATGACCGTGCGCGAGAACGTCGCCGTCGCCGCGTATTTCGGCGCGCACGCGCCGGTGGACATCGATGCCGTGCTTGCCGAGGTCGATCTAGGCAGCCACGCCGACGTGCTCGCCTCGCAGCTCACGGTTAATCAGCAAAAACGGCTCGATCTCGGTCGCGCGCTCGCAACGCAGCCCAAGCTGTTGCTGGTCGATGAAATCGGCGCCGGACTCAATCCGAGCGAACTCGGTGTCATCGCGGATTTGCTCGTCCGGCTCGCAGCGCGCGGCATTGCGCTCATCGTGGTCGAGCACGTCCTTGACTTTCTCAATCGCATCACGAATCGCGTCATCGTGCTCAGCGCAGGACGCATGCTCTTCGAAGGCCCACTCGAAGATGCATCGCGCAATCCCGACGTCGTTGCCGCGTTCATCGGGGGTTGATGATGGCGCTACTCGATGTTAGCGGAATCGAATCCGGCTATGGTGCGATGAAGATTCTGTGGGGAATGGATCTCGCGGTGCACGAGGGAGAGACCGTCCTCCTCTTGGGAGCCAACAGTGCGGGCAAGACGACGTTGCTCCGGACGATCATCGGTCTCTTGCCTGCCTGGAGCGGTGCGATCCGCTTCGAGGACGAGCCGATCGAACATCTCTCGCCGGATCAACGCATTCGTCGCGGCATTGCGTACATGTCGGAGCAAGGTGTCTTTGCGACGCTGACGATCGAAGAGAATATCCGGCTCGGCGGGTACTTCTTGAGCGGGGCCGAGGTTCGGCGGCGCAGCACCCGGCTCTTCGAACTCTTTCCCGACTTGGCCAAAAAACGGCGCGACGTCGCCGCTTCTCTTTCCGGCGGCCAGCGCAAGATGCTCGGGATCGCCAAGGTGCTGGTCTCCGAGCCGAAACTGCTCTTGATGGACGAACCGTCCTCCGGTCTTGCACCCGTCTTCGTCAAGCAAGTCGTCGAGGTGCTGCGCACCGCGATCGGCGAAGGCACGGCACTGCTCATCGCCGAGCAAAATGTTGCATTTTTGCCCCTGGCCGATCGCGGTTATCTCATCGACGGCGGGCGCGTGCGACTTTCCGGAACGCGCGAGCAGCTCGAATCGAGCGACGCAGTCCGCGAGGCCTATTTCGGTCTTTAGACGGTAAATGCGAGCGTGAGCAGCGTGCGCTCAGACGTGGACGACACTTCCACGTGCTTTGCGCAAGCGCGCATGATCGCGATGCCTCGGCCGCGATCCTCGTGCGAAGGAGAACTGCGCCAGTGTCCATCGCTCTCGACGCGCACCAGCACTTCGTCCTGCGTCGTGGAAAGCTCAACGCTGAATGTGGTCTCGGGCCCGCGCGCGCCATATTCAATCGCGTTCGCGACGGCCTCTCCTGCCGCGAGGATCAAGTCGAATGCGTGCATCGAGCCAAGGCCCCGGCGCTCTGCGTAGGAGCGAATCGAATCGCGCGCGAGCCGGGCGGAGCTCGGTAACGCGCTGAACGTGTAGCGCTCGAGCGGCGCGGCCGCGTCGTCGTGCAAGCGAAGCACGAGGGTCGCACAGTCATCGAGATTCGCTGCGTCGCCGATAATCTGCGCATGAAGATCCCGGGCGCTGAGCAGATCCCGCTTTGCCAAATACTCGATGGCCGCAAGCAAACGTTCTTCGCCCGCGAGTAGATCGCGTTCGTGTTCGGTCAAACCATCGGTGTAAAAGAAGCAGGACGAGCCCGGAGCGATCGTAATCGTCCGCTCCGGCGAGGCTGCGGGTTGTCCAAGGCCCAGCAAAAGGCCACCACCCGGTAGGAGGTAGGCGTCGCCCTTTGCGGTCACCAGCACGGGCGGCGGATGCCCGGCGCACGCGTACCGTAACACTCTTGTGGCCGGATCGAAAATGCCCACGATGGCCGATGCCATGCCGATGCCTTGCGCACTCACCATCGTTTCGACGGCATTGAGAAGCGCCGCGGGCGAGCCGTGCATCGCGGCGGCGGCGCGAATCGCGCCGCGAATCTCGCTCATGGTTACGGCCGCTTCGAGCCCATGCCCCGTCACGTCTCCGACGGATATACCGATCTTACCGTTCCCGGCTTCGAAAGCGTCGTACCAATCGCCGCCGACTTTGGCGTCCCGGCTCGCGGGACGATAGGCGGCGTCAAAGGCGAGACCTTCCACTTGCACGAGTCGCTCGGGAAGCATAGCGCGCTGAAGCCGCTCGGAGACGCGGTGATGGAAAGAGAGTTGCGAGGCCTGCCCGATCGCGCTCGAGAGAATCGCTGAAACGGTCTGTGCAATCTCGGGAGTGAGGTCGGTCGAAAGATTCGACGCGCTGGTTCCGAGGATGACGCTCCCGACGGTGGTCCCATCGACGACCAAAGGCTGATAGACGACCTTACTGATGCCGGCCTCGCGGGCGCGTTCGGTGTATGAGTCATCAAATACGGCATCGCGCAAGGCGGCGAATTCTCCAGGTACACGCGTGAAGAACGCGATCGGGCCGCCGGGCGCGCTGCGCACATAGACAGCGCAAAGATCCGCCAATGCATCGGCACAGAGCCGCGCGATGTGATCGACGATCAGGGGTTGCGGCGATGCAGACGAGCGAGATCCGCTCTCGATAGGGTCAAGACCCTCGATCATGGTCCCTCTTCTAACGAAGATGTTATGGACATCGTGCCCGCTTTTCGGGTCAAATAAACTGGCGGGCGGTTTGCCGTTTGGTCCGGCCCGTAGCGGGTAAGAGTTTCCTTACCAAGTAGCCATGGGGGCGATGCATCGTTTATGTCGTCGACTGTTACTCAGGAGCATCCGGCGGATCAGCCCGAGCCGGGCCGTTTACACCAGCCGGCCCTTCTTGCTGCCATTCGCGCTTTTCGCGACGGAAATTTTCGGGCGCGGCTGCCGAACGACCTCGTTGGAATCGACGGTGAGATCGCTGCCGCGTTCAACGCATGCATCGAGCAAAACCAATATATCAACGATGAACTGGCGCGTATCAGCGAAGTCGTCGGGCGCGAAGGTTCGATCACCAAACGCGCTCGGGCCGAGGGCGTGCGCGGCGACTGGCGCCACGGTATCGAGTCGGTCAACCAACTAATCGACGACCTGGTTTTTCCGATGTCGGAAGCCGGCCGCGTGCTCGGCGCCGTAGCAAACGGTGACCTCTCGCAGCAGATGCCGCTTGAAACCGACAGCCACCCATTGCGCGGCGAGTTCTTGCGATCGAGCCGCACGATCAACAAGATGGTCGATCGCCTCAACGCCTTCGCCTCTGAAGTCACGCGCGTCGCGCGCGAAGTCGGTTCCGAGGGCAAACTCGGCGGCCAAGCAAACGTCAAGGGCGTGGCCGGCACGTGGAAAGATCTCACCGACTCGGTGAACACGATGGCCGGTAATCTCACCGCGCAGGTCCGCAACATCGCCGACGTCACCACAGCCGTCGCGAACGGCGACCTTTCCAAAAAGATCACCGTCGATGCGCGCGGCGAAATTCGCGAACTGTCCGGGACGATCAACACGATGGTCGATCAGCTCAACGCGTTCGCCTCCGAAGTCACGCGCGTCGCGCGCGAGGTCGGCTCCGAAGGCATCCTCGGCGGACAAGCGCAGGTAACCGGTGTCGCCGGAACCTGGAAAGACCTCACCGACTCAGTCAACACGATGGCGGGTAACCTCACCGCCCAAGTCCGCAATATCGCCAACGTGACGACGGCCGTCGCCCGCGGCGATCTCTCCAAGAAGATTACCGTCGACGTCAAAGGCGAAATCGCCGAGCTCAAAGACACGATCAACGTCATGGTCGATCAGCTCAACGCGTTTGCCTCCGAAGTCACGCGGGTCGCGCGCGAAGTCGGATCGGAAGGAAAACTAGGCGGCCAGGCAGCCGTCGAAGGCGCCGCCGGCACCTGGAAAGACCTTACCGATTCGGTCAATACGATGGCCTCGAACCTCACCGCGCAGGTTCGCAACATCGCCGAAGTTACGACCGCGGTCGCCAGCGGCGACCTCTCGAAGAAAATTACCGTCGACGTCAAAGGCGAGATTCTCGACCTCAAACGCACGGTCAATACCATGGTCGATCAGCTCAACGCGTTTGCCTCCGAAGTGACGCGCGTCGCGCGTGAAGTCGGTTCGGAAGGCATCCTCGGCGGACAAGCCGACGTCGGCGGCGTCTCGGGCACGTGGAAAGACTTGACGGATTCCGTCAACGTCATGGCCTCGAACCTTACTTCGCAGGTTCGCAACATCGCCAACGTCACGACCGCCGTCGCGACCGGCGACCTCTCGAAAAAGATCACCGTCGACGTCCGCGGCGAGATCGCGGAGCTCAAGAACACGATCAACACCATGGTCGATCAGCTCAACGGCTTCGCGTCCGAAGTGACGCGCGTCGCGCGCGAAGTGGGCTCCGAAGGCATTCTCGGTGGTCAGGCGCAGGTTGCCGGTGTTTCCGGCACGTGGAAAGATCTCACCGAGTCCGTGAACTTCATGGCCTCGAACCTCACGTCCCAAGTGCGTAATATCGCAGACGTGACGACCGCCGTTGCCAACGGCGACCTCTCGAAAAAGATTACCGTTCCGGTGCGCGGCGAGATCCTCGAACTCAAAGACACGATCAACACGATGGTCGACCAGCTCAACGCATTCGCTTCGGAAGTCACCCGCGTCGCGCGCGAAGTCGGTTCCGAAGGCAAGCTCGGCGGCCAAGCGCAAGTGCAAGGCGTCAGCGGCACGTGGAAAGACTTGACCGACTCCGTCAACGTCATGGCTTCCAACCTCACCTCGCAAGTGCGCAACATCGCCGACGTCACGACCGCGGTCGCGACCGGCGATCTTTCGAAGAAGATCACCGTCGACGTCCGCGGCGAGATCGCCGAGCTCAAGAACACGATCAATACGATGGTCGATCAGCTCAACGGCTTCGCGTCCGAAGTCACGCGCGTCGCGCGCGAAGTCGGTTCCGAAGGTATTTTGGGTGGTCAAGCGCGCGTGCAAGGCGTCTCCGGTACGTGGAAAGACCTCACCGACTCGGTCAACTTCATGGCCTCGAACCTCACGTCTCAGGTGCGCAACATCGCCAAGGTTACGACGGCGGTCGCCAACGGCGACCTTTCAAAGAAGATCACGGTCGACGTGCGCGGAGAAATTGCCGAACTCAAAGACACGATCAACGTCATGGTCGACCAGCTCAACGCCTTCGCATCCGAAGTCACGCGCGTCGCTCGCGAAGTCGGTTCCGAGGGCGTGCTCGGCGGTCAAGCGCGCGTCCAGGGCGTCAGCGGCACGTGGAAAGATCTCACCGACAACGTCAACTCGATGGCCGCGAACCTGACCAACCAGGTTCGCGGTATCGCCGAAGTCGTGACCGGCGTCGCCAACGGCGACCTCAAGCGCAAGCTCACCCTGCAAGCGCGCGGCGAAATCGCGTTGCTCGCCGAGACGATCAATGGGATGATCGACACGCTTGCGACGTTCGCCGATCAGGTGACGACCGTTGCCCGCGAGGTCGGCTTCGAAGGCCGCCTCGGCGGTCAAGCCAACGTTCCCGGCGCGGCCGGTCTCTGGCGCGACCTCACCGACAACGTCAACCAATTGGCGGCCCAGCTCACCAACCAGATCCGCGCAATCTCCGAAGTCGCAACGACGGTAACCAAAGGCGATCTCTCGCGAACGATCGAGATCGAAGCGCGCGGCGAAGTCGGCGAGCTCACCAAGAACGTCAACGAAATGATTCAGAACTTGCGCGATACGACGCGCAAGGGAACCGAGCAAGACTGGTTCAAGACGAACCTCGCACGCTTCACGTCAATGCTGCAGGGTCAGCGTGATATCACCGTCGTTACGCAACTGATCATGTCGGAGCTCGTTCCGCTCATAAACGCGCAGACCGGTGCATTCTACGTCACCGACCTCGACGACGGTGCGCTGCGCTTGCGTCTGATCGCAAGCTACGCACTCCCGCGCGAACGCGCCGGCAAGACGATTGCGTTCGGCGAAGGTTTGGTCGGCCAGTGTGCGGTCGAGAAACAGCGTATCCTCCTCACCGAAGTGCCGAAGCGCTACGTGAAGATCGGCTCGGGAATCGGTGACGTCGACGCGATCTCGCTCGTCGTGCTGCCGGTCACGTTCGAAGGTGAGATCAAGGCCGTGATCGAGATGGCGTCGCTACGCGGCTTCGACGAAATCCATCTGCTCTTCTTGGATCAGTTGATGCAATCGATCGGGGTAATGCTCAACACGATCACCGCTTCAATGCGCACCGAAGAGTTGCTCAAACAGTCGCAAGGGCTCACCGCGGAGTTGCAGAGCCAACAGCTCGAGCTAACGCAAACGAACGACGAACTCGAGGAAAAGGCGCGCTTGTTGCAAGAGCGCAACGAGGAAATCGAACGGCGCACGCGCGAGATCGAAGAGGCGCGCGGCGAGCTCGAGCGCAAGGCCGAGCAGCTCTCGCTAACCTCGAAGTACAAATCGCAATTCCTTGCGAACATGTCGCACGAACTGCGCACGCCGCTCAACAGCTTGCTGATTCTCTCGAAGCAGCTCGCCGAAAATGGCCCGGGCAACATGACACCCCAGCAAGTCGAGTTTGCACAAACCATCGGAGGCGCGGGGCGCGACCTCCTCACGCTGATCAACGACGTCCTCGACCTTTCGAAGATCGAATCGGGCACGACCGCGATCGATCTGCAAGCGGTCTCCATGGATTCCATCGAGGCTGAGGTCAAACGCACGTTCAATCAAATCGCCGCCGACAAGGACTTAGAGTTCATCATCGCGCGCGATCATGACGTTCCCGATTCAATTACGACCGATCCGACGCGCTTGCAGCAAGTTTTGAAGAACCTGCTTTCGAACGCGTTCAAGTTCACCGCGGAAGGTTCGGTCACGCTGCACATCAAGGCCGCGCACGACCGCTCGCTGCCGGTTCCCGGACCAGCCGTGGCCTTTGCGGTGACCGATACCGGCATCGGTATCCCGCAAGACAAATACAACGTGATCTTCGAGGCGTTTCAACAAGCCGACATGGGAACGTCGCGCAAGTTCGGCGGCACGGGTCTGGGCCTTTCGATCTGCCGCGAAATCGCGGCGCTACTGGGCGGCGAGATCGCGGTTGAAAGCGCCGTGGGCATCGGAAGCACGTTTACCTTCTTCCACCCGGCGCAGCGCGCGCGTTCGGCCACGCCGACGATCGCGCCGCGCGTTCAAGATGACCGCTCGGCGATCGAACCCGGCGACCGGTTGCTGCTGGTCATCGAAGATGACACGACCTTCGCCAAGATCGTCACCGGATTCGCGCAGGGACGCGGGTTCAAAACGATCGTCGCACACTCGGGCGAAGAGGCGCTCGAGCTTGCGAACCGATATCTGCCTGATGCGGTGACGCTGGATATCTCGCTGCCGGACACGGACGGATGGAAAGTGCTCGAGGCCTTGCGCCAAAACGAGCTGACCGCGCAGATTCCGGTGCACGTGATCTCGGGAGGTGAACAGCAACAGCGCGCGCTCGAGGCCGGAGCGGTGGCACATCTTCAAAAGCCGATCTCCGAAGAAGCGCTCGTCGATGCGTTCGATCGGCTCCTCGGCTTTGCAGAAAGCAAGTGCAAGGACGTCCTGGTCGTCGAGGACGACATCGTGCAGCTCAATGCCATGGTCGGCTTGATCGGCACCGGCGAGATTCAGGTAACCGCAGTCGCAACGGCCGATGCGGCACTAAGCGCCGTGCAGCGTCAACGATTCGACTGCATTATCGTCGATCTCGGCTTACCCGACATGAGTGGACAAGAGCTGATCGATCGGCTCCGCGCCAACCCGGCGACCGCGCGGGTTCCCGTGATCGTCTATACGGGACGCGAATTGACCCGAGAGCAAGACGCGAGCTTGCGTCGCCTTTCTTCCACGATCATCGTCAAGGACGGGTACGCGCCCGAGCGCCTCATCGACGAGCTCAACTTCTTCCTGCACCGCGTGGAGGCCGATCTTGCCCCGGGCAAACGCATGCCGTCGGAAGAGACCAACGGGACGCTGCACGACAAACGCGTGCTCATCGTCGATGACGACGCGCGCAACATCTTCGCCCTCGAAGCGGCCTTACGCGCCTACGGAATGCAAACCGTCACGGCGGAGAGCGGAGTCAACGGTATCGACCTGCTTCGTTCGCGCGACGACATCGACATCGTCTTGATGGACATCATGATGCCCGAGATGGACGGATACGAGACGATTCGGCGCATTCGTGCCGATCATCACATCGGGGAAATTCCCATCATCGCATTAACTGCAAAGGCCATGCGCGGCGATCGCGAGGCGTGCATCGCGGCGGGCGCCTCGGAATATGTCAGCAAGCCGGTGGATATCGATCAGTTGACGTCCTTACTCAAGATATGGTTGAACAAATAGCCACCGCTGGTCCGGTCGCGCCGGAACTTCATCTGCGCCGCGACGAGCTCGCCGATATCGAACTGCAGCTGCTGCTCGATGCGTTGCTGCGGTACGGCGCCGTCGACTTCCGTTGCATCAGCCCAACGGTACTGCGCCGCCGGGTCGCTGACGCGATGCGTTCGGAAGGCGTCGCCACGATATCGGGATTGCTCGAGCGCCTTCTTCACGATGAGCAGGCGTTCGCGTCGTTCGTGATCTCGATCAAAGCCGCGACCTCCCAACCATTTGCAGATCCTTCGTTCTTTCGCGCCTTCCTCGCGAACGTCGTGCCGTTGCTACGCACCTATGCGTTCGTTCGCGTGTGGGTCCCGGGTGCGGGGCCAGGAGCCGACGCCTACACGCTCGCCGCACTTCTCGACGAGGCAGGCCTACTCTCACGAACAATTCTCTATGCGACCTTCATCAACGATCCATCGGTGGCAATTGCCAAAGGGGGCGCCTACAAACACGCGGGACGCTCTAACGTCGAAGCGTCAGCCCGGGCAGCCGGCTTGGAGGCGCCGCTCTCGCGCTACTTCGAGGTCGATGACGAGTTTGCGATTCCAAAAGACAGTCTCCGGGAGAGCGTGATGTTCGCTCGCCACAATCCCGCTTCGGATGCTTCGATCAATGAATTTCACGCGATCGTCGCGCGCGGCTTTTTACCGCTTCTCAACGGTATTGCGCAATTCAGACTGCACGCATTACTGCATGAAAGCCTCATGCATCTCGGGTTCCTCGGCCTGGGGAACGGCGAGGGCGTGGCGCATAGCGCCCATGAGAGCGCGTTCCGGCAGGTCGTCAACGACCAGCCGATTTTCCGCCGCCTGCACTGATTTTGCCATTCTCGGCTCTCCGCTACGAGGCTTTGCCGTCATGCTTAGCCCAGGAGGAGCTTCGAAAATGAAACGTTTTAGTCTTTCACTACTCGGCAGCGTAGCGATCGCCGCGCTGTCGTTCTCCGCGGCCCTTGCCGCACCGAGCATTACCGGCACCTGGAGCATCATGCAAACCGGGGCCAACGGGACGACCGCGACCACCGCCAGGCTGACGCAGTCGGGTGACGGAATCGTCGGCACCAGCACCACCGGAAACGGCTTTACCGGCACGTTCGTCGACGACACCAAAATCAACGGGAAGTGGCACGGCCCGGGCGGGGCCGGTTGGCTTACGATCTACGTGAGCGCAAACGGTCATAGTTTCAACGGCACGTGGGGCTACAACGGACGCCCGGCAAACGGGTCGTTCGTCGGCAATAAGGTCCTGCCGCCGTCGCCGATCACCGCCGCTGGAACGTGGCACGTCACCGGTGCCGGTGGTCCTACCGCATTCATCGGATCGATGCGCTGCACGCAATCCGGTCCATCCGTCCTCTGCCACGCCGGAGACATCGTGCTCAACGGCAAGTTCCGGGCCAAGGACAAGGTTCGCGCAACGTGGACCGGCAGCAAGGGATCCGGATGGTTCTCGTTCTGGTTCAACGGCGACAACAACAGCTTCAATGGTGTCTGGGGAAGAGGAGCAGACACGACGCCTCCGGTCGGACGCGTGGTCGGACAACGCGCGTTGTAGAACGAAACGGACACAACACGAAAGTGGCGCATCTCCGATTGGAGATGCGCCACTTGTTTTGCACCTGCCGAGGCAGGCTAGTAGTTGAGGAAAGCGCCTAAGCCGGCATAGAGCGCGTTGTTGGTGTATCCCGGCGTAACTGAATTTGCCTTCGCGTTCCCGCGATTCCCGGCATAGCCAACGTCAAAGAAGATCGGCTTCATAAACGTCCAGGTGAGGCCGATTTTGTACGTTTGCAGTGAGTACTGCATCGGCAACGACTGGCCAAAGCCGCTATACGTTCCACGAATGTTCGGATATTGGTAGTAGCTGCCGTAGTAGGAGATTGTGTTATCCACGTCCGGCAGTTTTTCCGCGCCGTAGCCGATGCCGGTGAAGTTCGGATAGCCGTAGTTTCCGGCGTTGAACTCCCAGGCAATCCCGACATAGATACGCGGGCTGAATATCCTATAGCCCAAGTGCAACTCGGTGTACGTATCGCGCGCGGTGAACGCCGGCACGGCCGCCGAACCGTTATTTCCAACTACCGTCACGTAGCAATCGGAGGTCGGAATCGTGATGTTGATGCACCCGTGCGGATACCGGTACTGCGAGTAGTCGGCTCCCAAGAAGAAGTGATCGTATTCGATCGCACCACGCGCGAGCCACGAACCGGTCGTGCGATTTCCGGGGCTGAACTCGTTGTAAGTCTTGCCCGCGATGTAGTAGTCGCCGGCGATGAACGCCTCGTTTGCCGGTTTGGGAACCGGGGTTGGAGAGGGCGTGGGCGGCGGCGGAGGCGGCGCCGTTGGCGGGGCCGTTGGCGGCGCTGTCGGCGGAGGTGTCGCCGGAATGTAGCGCACCACGACCAGTTGCCGATCCGGAACCCACTGGACGTACGCACCCATGCCTTCGGAGATGACGCGCACGGGGACGACGATGACGCCCTTATAAATTTCGGGCGGCACGTCCAACGGCCGCTTTTCGCCGTTGATCGTGACCTCCGGAACGCCGACGGTGACTTGCACATCGGCTCCGGCTTTGGAGATATGAACGGTCTTGCTTCCGGCGTCGTACGTCACGGTGGCGCCGGTTTGCTCGAACATCGAACGCAGCGGAACAAGGATCGTGTCGCCCTGCACTAAGGCCGCGAGCACGCGCCCCTGTTTTAGTGTGTCCGGTGTTGCATAGACATGATGATCGTTAAAAAGAATTGGGATTTCTTGCGCCGGTGGATCTGATTTCGACGTCGACATCGACGCCTGGGCCGTCAGAACGGCGCTCAGCAGTATGTGAATCATTCCAGAGACCTTTTCAAGCAAACGCGCATACGACAGTTTACAGGATTGGTGGAGCGGAGGCTTTACCCAGAATCGCGGGAAGGAGGCGGGCGCCTGGCGGCGCTCGCCTGCGCGCGCGCATCGACTGAACGGATCAACGGCTCGACCGCGAGATTCAGGATGATGATTGCCGCCGCGCCGGCCGCGGCTTGCCGGTAATAACCGAAGGCCGCCAGCGCACCGACGGCGGAGGTCGCCCACATGGTCGCCGCAGTGTTGAGTCCCGTCACGTTGGCCCCGGAGCGAAGGATGGCCCCGCCGGCGATGAAGCCGACGCCGGTGACGATCCCGGCGACGATCCGCGTCGTATCGCCCGCCCCGAGCGTCTCGTCGAGCAAAGCAAACATCGCCGACCCAATGGCGACCAAACTGCTGGTGTGCAATCCCGCAGCGCGCTGACGCCACTGACGTTCAAAGCCGATGGCGATGCCCAAGATGGCTGCAACGGCCAGGCGAATCAGAAAGTCGACGGCGGTGAGCTCTTCGTGTTTCATATCACTGGAAGCCCGATCAGCCGGAAGACACCGTACGCAAGCGCCACGATGCCCAAAGCAACAACGATGGCGTGGCGCGGGAAGATCATCTTCGTGCTCATGCCCGCAAGGAATGAGACCGCGGCGAAAATGACGGTCAGCAGCAAGTAACCGTCGGCGTGCTCGTGCGCGGTCAGCGCCGCATTGAAACTGACGGCGGCAAGTGCATCGTAGCGATCCGAACCGCTCTTCAAGGTCTTCAGAAACTCGCGCATTACAAACGGCGAGCTCGGCGCCTTAGGATTGGTCAAGGGTTTGGTTGCGAGCCATGCATCCATTGCGAGCCGGAACCGGGGCGGCAAGCGCTGGTAGATGAACTGCTCCTTCCGGGTATCGCCGGCTTCAACGGCATTGATATAATCCAGAAACGCCGCCACATCGATCACGGTCAATCCGATGGATTGGTCGTTGGCTTCCTCGGAAAGAACGCGATCCGCGGAGGCGACGTTATAGAGTCGCGTTTGCTCTCCGTCCCATCGGCCGGATTGATAGCCGCACAGCGCCGTTAAAACCGCGGCGACCGAAATGAGTACGAGCGATGCGAAGTCAACGAACCGATCAACGGACGCATGATCGTTCACGAGCTCAGAGATTAATGGTTGCGCCGAGGGTCAGTCCGTTAAGCTCGAGGCCGCGCGCGCGTGCTGAGCTGTTGTTCTGATCGAAGTAGAGCTGACGGTAGAACAAGAGCAGATTACCCCAATGCTCGGCGTAACCAACGCCCCCGTAAAACTGCGACGTCGTGGTATTGCTCGTGCCGAATCCGACGTCTGCGTAGAGCGGGACAAACCACGGACCCCCAAGGTTGACCCGACCGCGAACGCCGCCGAGCAGGTCGGTGACGGTGACGGATTCTGAATCTGATCCCGTGAGTGGAATCAAATCGATCGGCCCGGTGAAACTCCAACTCGCCGCGGATTTCAGGCTAATCGAGCGCACGCCGGTAAACACGATCATGTCGCCGTCGTCGCCATGTGCGACCATCGCACCGGGTTCCAATTCCCACATCGTTGTGTTGAGATGCCATCCCACAGACGACGTGACCGGAATCTCGACATTTCCGCCGGGTCCCGTAATCGTCACGTTGTTCGAACTATTATTCGACATGTTCAGGAAAATCAGATCCGCGCTGATGTCGAGGGCGTTCTTGCGCACTTCGCCCGCCACCATACCGCCGGAATCGACGAACGAGAGGTAATTCGAGGGACCGGTCCCAACGTTGATCGACGCCTCGCCGGGAGAAGTCAGCGCCGGGTGATGGAACACCAGCGTGCCGGAAATGCCCGGCGTCCACAGGTACGGCGTTATCGATGCATGCCATTTATTGTCGAACACGCTCTGCGGTGACGGCGAGGATGTCGCCTGCGCGACCACTTCGCTCTGCGCCGCCGCGCCGAGCGGCCACACGAAGACCACGAGCGCGAACGCAACGAGAACCAGGGTTCTGATCATGCAATACTTCCTAGGAGAAGTTGTTCCTGAGCGCCTTGCGGTTGGAACAGCGTGGCGCCACGCTTGCGCGGCGTCATCCTCGGCGTCGTTCCAAAAAACGCCTTGTAGTCGACTCCAAAGTGACCCAAATGCCAGAACCCGCAATCGGCCGCGACGTCGAAGATCCGCGAGCTGGATTCCGCGCGCTGCAACCGGCGGTGCGCGAAATTCAGACGCTGGATCTTGAAATATCGCATCGGACTCATGCCGAACGTCGCGTTGAAGACGTAGATCAGCGTGCGAACGCTACATTTTGCAGCTTTGCAAATATCTCGCAGCGTCCGCGGCTCTTCGATGCTCGACCACATCAACTCGAGCGCCGTCCGCACGAGCTTCTCGCGATTGGCGTCGGCTTGGCTTTCCGCGTGGCCTCGCGCCCGGTTCAACATCGAACGCACAATACGTTCGATCTCGAAGTCGATTGCCGCGCCATCCATCGTACCGGGCGCGGTACGACCGGCTCGCTCGTCGGTTAGCGCGTCAGCAGCATACGACGCGAGCGTTACCCACTCGAGCGCTCCCGCGGCCAGCGCGCATTTCACTGGCGCTAACGTGACGGTCTGTTCGTTTCCACCCAAAGCGCGGCGATCGATATCAAACCAGAGGATCGACGCGGCGCCAAGAATGTTGACGCAGAGCTCGTCGCCGGAGACGATGAGACAGCAGCCGTCGGAATGCTTCTTCCCGTTGGCAAGAATCTGGCAACCGATTGCCGGACGCACGAGCAACACCAAAAGCCGCCACGGCTCGACGCTGTTGCGAATTTGCACTCCGCAATTGATGTGAAGCTCGGTAATTCGCATTGCGGCCTGTGTGACGCGCGAGGCTCGGCATTCGAACATTCCGGGCGTGAGCTGCAGCCATTCGCCGGCCCCTGCGTAGAGACGGTCTAAATCACCGATTTGAAATTGGCTTCCCGCGAATCTCATGGTACTCCTGATTTTGCACCACGCACTCCCGTTATGGCGGCCTCCGTCCTAGACAGCGAAAATTTTTTGAATTTCGCGGCCTCGGGATATCAGTTGCAGCCGGCAAAGTTGCACGCTCAGGGATAGAAGTGGGAGTGACACTATCTTGGCGCACGCGACAGCCGCATATCGCTTGAATCCGGAGATGCATGAATTCCTGGGGGCGGGAATCATTCGTCTTATTGTGCGCGGCGAAAACGTCATCGGGCACTACGGACGCCGAGGGTATCTTACGGGTGCCCTGCATGGACGCATGCTCACCGCAACGCTCAGAGACGGCGTCCGCGACGGCGAGGTGCAGCTGACGTTCGACGTAGAGTTCAACTGCTTCGAGGGTTACTACTTGAAAGGACCTTCCGAAAAGCCGGACATGTTGCCCATTTCCGGCAACCGCATTACGCGACGACGCTCTATCGACGCGCCCGGGAGTTAAAAATTCGCTTCGATCGTTACGACGTCCGAGTACGTTCCGGCAACGACGTTTTGCTCTCGGGGAAGCAAGCCATAAACCGAAAATTGAGATCGCAAAATCACCGTGTCAGTTAGCACTCGGCCGCATATCGGGTTCAGGCTTCCCCAGACAATGCTGTGACCCGAATCTTGGTACAGATTGTACACGAGACGGTTTAAGCCGAAACGCAGATTACGCCGAGTGCAGGCGTCAGTGGTTATCAGCGAAATCTGCAGCAGGAGCGGCGAATTGCACGTTACGCTGATCGTTCCCACCGCGCTCGTATCGTAGGGTACCGAAGGATCGTACGCCGGGAACTTCATCGGATTCGCAGTGATGTCGCACGCGCTTCCCGGCGCGGACACGGGCTCTTGCGCTCTCGTCTTTACCGTGAGCGACATCGTGGCCATCGTCACGAAGCCTATGGCAACAACGGTTGACAGAAGACGGTGCCAAGATCCACTTGGAACGTGTCGCTTTCCGGGAACGTGATTAGAAACGTGCATGGCAGACCTCGAAGATTGGCGGTCCCTTTGTACGAACCCGCCGGCAAGGTGTCGAACGAAAAGCCGCCGTCGCTGTCGGCTTGCGTCGTTTGCTCTCCGCCTGCGGTCTTCAACGTTATCGGCGCAAAAGCAACCGTCGACGGATCGTTCGATCCGTCGACGCGCAGAACTCCGAAAAACACGTGCGCGGTTTGTCGCGAGGTGAAACGCATGATGCCGCCGCCGAAGCTGCGGGTGGAAAAATCACGAATGGGCCGATCGAGGCTTTGATTGATGGCTTCTCCGCTTTCATCGACGATCAGGCGATTGTCGGCATTGCTCTGGACGGTCGGAATCAGGAGAAAGCCGCCACCCGATGACGTTCCGGCGTCCTGTCCGTTCAGCTCCACGTCCGCTCCCGACCCGGCGCCTTCAAGAATCGTGTATCCGTCGGAGATCGGTCGTCCAAAGAAAACATGACCATCACCGGTCACGAGCGACCCGGAAATCGTGGCGTTGCGGTCCGGCGGCGATCCACCGCTGGGGCGCAGCGAGCTCAGTTCGAGAACACCCGACTGTCCAACCACACGAACATCCTGCAAGCCGCTTCCGTCAGTGTTGATCGCACCGGAATAATCCGTTCCGAACGTGCCGGGGGGCGAAGCCGAAAATTGGGCTCCTGCGATCCCGTTTCCACCGCTCAGCGTCAACGTCGAGCGCGGCCCCGTCCGGATGATCGCTTGTGCGATCAGCGAGTGCGAGGTCGTTTCGCGGGCGATCGTGCGTAGTGCGGTGACCGAGATCGAGACGACGCTTCCGACGGATTGGTAGAGCGATGCCGACGAAAACGACGTCGGGCCCATGTCGCGATCGATACCGCGCCCAACTTCACCCGTAATGCCGCCACTACGACCGAACGCAATCGACGCGGAGACATCCTGCGAAAGCAGCTCGCGATCGTCGCTCGCGAGCAGGCTCGTGTTCGCGTAATCGGCGCCTGTTTGCGTGCTCGATGCCGAGAAACCAAATCGCTCGGTCTGATACTCGAACGAGACCTGCAATGCCGAATCGTTTACCCCGCCGCTATGGCTGGCACCATAGGCCACGCCGAGTGCGCCAAGCGTTCCCGCAAGGACCGCGGTGAGACCCCCGCTTACCACGTTCGGACCGGCTTCAACGCGCGCTCCCGCCGTGAAATTGTTCGTAAAGCCATGGGAATAACGACTGAGGAAGGCATCGCCGCTGTAGCGATCGTCGATGGTAAATGCGTCGTGACGCAGGACGCCGGCGGTAACCGCAAAGTCGGTCAGGCCGGCACGCAGCAGGTCGAGCGAGCTATAGTTCTGCGACGTAAGATTCGTGACGTTTCCAAAGGCGTCGCGCAGCACGACGACCGTCGAATTCAATCCCGCTACCGTCGGAAGATTTCCGAACACAAACGTCCCCGGTGGCACATTGATCACGTTGGTCAGCACGCCGTTCACGTAGATCTCGGCGCGCGAAGGCGTGAGCACGGTCCCGCTCAACACGGGCGCCGGAAATTGCAAGATATATGGGTTGAGTGCGAATGAACGCTGCACCGTAACGCCCGCGATCTCAACGTTGCCGCCGAACGTTCCCGCATCCACTGACGTATCACCGAGCGTGGCCGTGACCAAATCGTTGCGATAGTCCCGTATGAGATAGGTTTGGCCGCGCCGGAAGAGTCCTCCAGTCGAGAATATCGTACTTGTTAGCAGAACGTTCGGGAAATTGTAGCCGGCCTGGCCGGCGTACCCGAGCGGTCCGGAATTGCTCGCGTTCAGCGAGTAATTTACGAAGGCACCGGACGTTTGAAGAAATTGCAACGGCGCTTCAGGATGCGAGCCGAGATCGTAGGTCGACGTCGGTAGGAGCGACGCTTGCGCCTCGACGTGCAGCACCAACGTCGATGCGTCGAAGACGTAGATGAGCGCGGGCTTGAGCGCTTGCAGCGAGACGAAGTCAAAGCCCTCTATATGCAGCACCTTCGCCGCTCCCACCGCGATGTGGGCGGCGAGCAAATCGCTTTTTTGGACGAGCAGGTCTTGCTCGGTTATCGCGGCGAGCACTTCGACGTGCTCTTGCGAGTTCACGATCATCTCGATGTAGGCGAGGTCGCCACCCGGGTCGCGTGGCTCGATCTCGCTCGCGCCAAGCAGTGCGAACGCTAGCACCAGCGCCGCGAAGCGCATGACCCTACGAGCAGGAACGCGTTATTTGCGTCGTGCTTCCTTTAAAGACGTTGTGCCCGGTTCCAGCGGTGGCCGCAATGCTTGTCGTCGAAGCGCATGCGCTTGGCGGGATCGTAAAGGTGAAACCGCGAGTCGCACCGCGCAGAATGTACCAACCCGCCGTCGTCACCGAGAACGTCTGTTTTCCGGACGAGTCGGTCCCCACCGCGGTGACGACCGTCGGTTCGATATGCACGTCGCCGTCGTTTTCCAGTTTGAGATCGAGGCTTGTACGTTTGAGTACCGCACCGGAGATCTTTTGTGCGGCTGTAGCCTTCGCGGGCTCGACGAAGAGCGGTACGCCGACGTTCGTACGCACGAGAACTCCCGATCCCTTGATACCGGCTAGCGCAGCAGGGTTGGGGAGCTCCTCGAAGAGCACGCGGTAGGCGACCTCCTGGTTACCCGAAGTCGCCGGCAAACCGATGCGCACGGTTTGCTGCGTACTCGGCGCAACCGTTAGCGTGCGCGGATATACAACCAACGTGGTATCGGGCGTGAGAATCATCGCCGAATCCGCGGACTGCTTCCAGTCAAAAACGCGAACCGCCAGACGGAGCGGCTCCGCGTCCCGGTTTCGCACCGTCATTGAGGCGGTCTTCGTGCCGATTGGGACCGCAACCGGAATTGGTGAAACACTATAGTCCGTCGCTTGTGCCGCGGAGCCGAAGGCCAGCAGCACTACAATAGCGGCCAGTGGAATGGCGCCCGATCGTTTCATGAACTCTCCAGCCTTCTAGTAGTTAATCGTGACGGCAACCGAGTCCGTGTACGTGCCGGTTGCAACATTTTGCGCGCCCGGCACGGAACCGTACGCCGTAAGACTCACCGGCGTCGTGCCGCCGGCGCCCGTTACCGAAACCGTCGTCCCGCCCGTCTTCGAACCCCAGGGCTTGCTGTGCGCCGAATCTTGGAAAATGTTATAGCCAAGATAATTCGCGCCGGTGCCTTTCATCCGTCGACTCTGGGAATTTCCCGTTCCGCTGGCATTGAGACCGGAATCGATGTCGACGGTCGCCGAAGCGCCTTGGGTGCACGTCGCGGTAATCGCCGCCGTCGCGTTGAGCGGTGCCGTCGCGTTCGTACCGATCGCGTCGTAATTCCCGAAGCTCAGGTTTCCGGAGGCGATCGTGCACGTGGAGATAACCGTCGCGCTGACCGTCATCGTGGCTGAGGCACTCGCGCCAATAGCCGGCTTCGCTAAAGCGAGCGCGGCAATCAAAGCGAGGAAAAGCGTCCGTTTCAGTAGCATGGAATTCCTCCGCGGGCTCAGTGTACTGCCCTAGCGCGAAGAGGGAGCTCCCAGGTCCAGGACAATTACGGTCACCATGAAGATTCTGGTAATCGGCGCCAACGGCACCATCGGGAGAGCCGTCGTCGAAGAACTCAAGCCTCGCCACGAAATTATCAGCGCCGGCCGAACCCACGGCGACTATCGGGTTGATATCGGCGATCTTGCGAGCATTGGAGCGCTGTTTAAGCAGGTCGGCAATGTCGACGCAGTGGTCAGCGCCGCAGGCGACGTGCATTTCGGACCCCTTCTCGACATGACACCCGAGCAGATGCAGATCGGCCTTTCGCATAAGCTCATGGGCCAGGTCCAGCTTGCTCTGGAAGCTGCTAAGCACTTAAACTCCGGTGGCTCCGTGACACTCGTGGCAGGAACACTCAGCAAAGACCCAATTCGCTTCGGAGCGAGCGCGTCGCTCGTGAACAGCGCGATCGAAGGGTTCGTGCGCGCTGCGGCGGTCGAGTTTCCTCCCGGCACGCGGATCAACGCGGTGAGCCCGACGATACTAAGAGAATCATTGGCTGCATTTGGGCCATATTTTCCCGGTACCGAAGGAGTGCCGGCCAAACGCGTCGCGCTTGCGTACAGCAAGAGCGTCGAAGGCGCTCAGACCGGTCAAGTCTACTTCGTAGAATAGCGATGGCAGGCTACAAAGACGAATTAGGCGCAGCCGAAGAGCAAGGCAAATCCGCACACCAAGCAATGGATGCGTGGCTCAGCCGGCCGCTCGACGCGTCCGATGTCCCGGGAGTAATTCTGGAAGGCTACGCACGCGATTTACGCGAGAGCCGCGAGCGCATACAACGCTTGCTGCGCGAAGAAGGCGTGCGCGACGATATCGAAGCCGCGCTCTTAGCAAACGAAACGTATCATCGCTCGCTCGGCCTGAGCATTCGGGACAAGCCCGATGTCGACGAGCTTGATTCTGGAACTTCATAGGCCCGAGCGATGGAAAGTATTGCTTTCATTGGCTTTGACTAGTCGATCTGGTCGACTAGCATAGATAGGTGGCGCTCGCGCGGCTCGGTTTGCCGGCGCCCAACACTCGCCCGCAAGGAGATGGAGTCTTGTCTCAAACCACGTGTCCTGTGCACCCGAAAGCCACGGCCGGCCGGTTCAATCGCGACTGGTGGCCCGAGCAATTGCGCCTGACGATCTTGCGCCAGAATTCCCCAGAATCCGATCCGATGGGCGAGAACTTCGACTACGCCAAAGAATTCGCGAAGCTCGATCTCGCTGCAGTGAAGCGAGATCTGAACGCGCTGATGACGGATTCGCAGGAGTGGTGGCCGGCAGATTTCGGTCACTACGGCCCGCTCTTCATTCGCATGGCATGGCATGCCGCGGGCACCTATCGCATTGCCGATGGACGCGGCGGCGCCGGTGGCGGACAGCAACGTTTCGCTCCCTTGAACAGTTGGCCGGACAACGTGAATCTGGACAAAGCGCGCCGGCTTCTCTGGCCTATTAAGCAAAAATACGGTCGGCAAATTTCATGGGCTGATCTGCTCATTCTGACCGGGAACGTCGCGCTGGAATCAATGGGCTTCAAAACCTTCGGCTTTGCCGGCGGACGCCCCGACCAGTGGGAACCGGACGAATCAGTCTACTGGGGCGCCGAAGACACCTGGCTTGCTGACGAGCGCTATGCCGGAGAACGGCTGCTCGAGAATCCACTGGCGGCCGTGCAGATGGGTTTGATTTACGTGAACCCGGAGGGACCCAACGGCAATCCGGATCCGCTCAAGTCCGCGGTCGACATTCGTGAAACGTTCCGCCGCATGGCCATGAACGATGAAGAAACCGTGGCGCTGATCGCAGGCGGCCATACCTTCGGGAAGACGCACGGCGCGGGCGATCCCTCACATGTTGGAAACGATCCCGAAGGCGCAGACATTATCCAACAGGGTCTCGGCTGGAAGAACACGTTCGGGAAGGGGCACAGCGAGCACACGATCGGCGGCGGTCCGGAAGTGACGTGGACGACGACGCCCACCAAATGGAGCAACAACTTCTTCCAATCGCTGTTCGGCAATGAGTGGGAGCTGACCAAGAGTCCGGCGGGGGCAAAGCAGTGGATCGCCAAGAATGGCGCTGCTCCGGTACCGGATGCGCACGACCCGAAGAAACATCACAAACCAACGATGCTGACGACCGATCTCGCGATGCGATTCGATCCGGCATACGAAAAGATCTCGCGGCGCTTCTACGAGCATCCCGATCAATTCGCCGATGCGTTCGCGCGGGCGTGGTTCAAGTTGACGCACCGCGACATGGGGCCGCGTGCACGCTACCTCGGGCCCGAGGTGCCGAGCGAAGTGCTCATCTGGCAAGACCCGGTTCCCGCGGTCAATCATCCGCTCGTCGATGCAAAAGACATCGACGCGCTCAAAAAGCAAATCGCCGACTCAGGACTGACGGTCTCGCAACTTGTCTCGACCGCGTGGGCTTCGGCCTCCACGTTCCGCGGCTCCGACAAGCGCGGCGGCGCTAACGGCGCACGCATTCGGCTCGAGCCGCAAAAACAGTGGGCGGTTAACCGGCCCGAACAGCTTGCAACGGTGCTCAAAACTCTCGAAAGCATCGCGAGCAAATTCAATAGCGCGCAATCCGGAGGCAAGAAAATCTCGCTCGCCGATCTCATCGTGCTGGCAGGTAATGTTGGCGTCGAGCAGGCCGCAAAGAAGGCGGGATTCGATGTGACCGTGCCGTTCGCGCCGGGACGGACCGATGCATCGCAAGAGCAAACCGATGTGGAATCGTTTTCAGTGTTGGAGCCCGCGGCCGACGCCTTCCGCAATTACGTCAAGCGCAACACCGGCATTCCGTCGGAGATGATGCTGGTGGACAAGGCGCAGCTTTTGACGTTGACGGCGCCCGAGATGACCGTCCTCATCGGCGGCATGCGCGTGCTCGACACCAACGCCGACGGCTCGAAGCACGGCGTATTCACCAAACGGTCGGGTGCCCTCACCAACGACTTCTTCGTGAACCTGCTCGACATGAGCGGCGACTGGCAAGCACCGTCAAAGAGTCAGACGGACCAGACGGTGTACGAACGGCACAATCGCAAGACCGGCGCAGTCGATTACACGGGCACGCGCGTCGACCTCGTGTTCGGCGCTAACTCCGAACTGCGTGCGTTGGCCGAAGTTTACGGAAGCGCGGACGCCGGACGTAAATTCGTCGACGACTTCGTCGCTGCGTGGACGAAGGTCATGAACGCGGATCGCTACGACTTGGCGAAATGACGGCGTAGCTCTACGAGGCCGATTCCACGGCCTCGTAGAGCCCTTTTAGTGCGAGCAGAACCGCGTGATTGAAGGCGAGCTGTTCCGCGGGAACCGCGTGGCCAAGATCTTGCAGGCGAACAAAATTCTGTGCTGCGACCTGGCATTGTTGCTTTGCGGCAGCGAGTGCTTCCATATTCATGCGTTCATTCATCCTGTTTTGATGCGTTTGCTGCGAAGGGTCGTACTGCTGCCGATTTGCTGACTTTGGTTGAAGCCGAGTTTCGGACGGCGAGTCCGCACGACTGCTGCACGGATGCCGTCGGCATCCTCATCCGCGACGGACTCGACGAGAAGCGCTGAATCGCCGATCTTCGCGCGTGCCGACGCCATGAAACGGCGTCCGCTCGACGAGGATAGGCTTGCGAGCTGTTCGATCAGCGCTTGACGCGCAACGGGCGTGTCGCTCGAAAAGAGACAGAGCTCCGTGCCCTTCGCCGACGGCCGATTCCCCACCATACCAGCCGGAGCAAGCTCGCGGCCGTCGCGAATGAACACCGAATCAGCTGTAGAAGCGCGCAACGCGTCGAGGATATCGCGCCACGTGAGGCTTTTGGGCAGGGAACTCTTCATGCAGGCTCCATTCCACGACAAGTACAGGAACGCCGCCCAATGCGCCTAAGGCTCGACGTGTGCTCAAAGCCGGCCCGGGACTCCGACGTCGCGCGCACGTTTACGCGTACACGGCCGTTACCACGGCGATCGTGTTGCTTCTCGCGCTCGCCGAATGGGCTACGGAGAAGCTCGTCTCGGACCGATCCAGAGCGGCCAGCACCGCGATCGAGATCGGCATCGTGCTCGCCGGCACGCTGGTCTTTCGGCCGGTTCACCAGCGCATTGAAGCGGCGATTGACGCCGCATTCCATCGGCGAAAACACCACGCGCTCGCCGCTTTGGCAAAATTCCGGCGAGAGCTAACGTCTTTTAGCGACCCAAATCAGCTGTTGCGACGCGTCATCGAGGCCATCGATCATCATCTGGAGGCCAGCGCGAGTGCAGTCTATCTGCAAAGCAACACCTTTCATGCCGCAGTGTCTTCGTACGACGTCCCCGCTGCCGACCTGGCTCAGAACGATCCACTCCTCGTCCGCCTGCGGTCGAGCGGAACGCAGGCCAAGCCCATTCAACTGAAGTCGCTGGCACTCGGGACGAACGCGTTTCCGATGACGGTTGCAGGCGAGTTGATAGGTTTTCTTTCGGTCGATGCCCGTCACGGCGACTACGATAAAGAGGAAGCGCAGATGCTCTCTGGGCTCGCCGAAGATCTCGCCGGCGCGCTGGTAAAGCTCGATCCGCGGCTGCGCCCGCTCACGGTACGCGCTCCCAATAACCTTCCCGCCAATCTCGCTCCGCTGATCGGTCGCGAACGCGAGCAAGCCGAGATCAGCGCGGCGCTCGCGCAATCGCATTTGGTAACGGTCACGGGATCCGGGGGCGTCGGCAAAACCCGCATCGCGGTCACATGTGCCGCCGACAACGTCGAGCGGTACGAACACGGCGCCTGGTTCATTGACCTCGCGCCGATTCCCAACGCATCCCTGCTCGTCGCAACGCTCCTAGCCACTCTCGATGCAGGGCCGGCACAGGGCGGAGCCGAGGAAGCGCGCTTGCTAGATTATCTTCGGCCGCGCGAGTTGCTACTGCTCATCGATAACTGCGAGCACATGGTTGCCGACGTGGCCTCGCTGGTGGCGCGCATCCGGACCACCTGTCCGCGCGTCTCCATTTTGGCGACGAGCCGGGAGCTTCTCCACGCTGAAGGCGAGCAGGTCTACCGTCTTGGACCTCTGCAGATGAAAGCCGCCGCCGAACTCTTTGCAACGCGTGCAGCATCGGTTTCGCCGCAGTTCGATCCCAACGAACAGAGCGCGATCATTCGGGACATTTGCGATCGGCTCGACGGCATTCCGCTTGCCATCGAGCTCGCGGCGGCGCGTGCGCGGGCCTTGGGTCTCGAGGAGATTTTGGAGCGTTTGGATGAGCGCTTCCGATTGCTCACCAGCGGTTCGCACACCGCCGTCGGTCGTCAGCAAACTCTTGCCGCGACGATCGAATGGAGCTATGAGCTTCTCACGCCGAAGGAGCAATCGCTTTTTGAGCGGCTTGCCGCATTTCGCGGCAGTTTCTCGCTTGGGGCCGCGTCGGCGGTTTGCGGGGACGGCGACAACTGTGATGAGTTCCACGTCTTGGACTTGCTCACGTCCCTCGTCGATAAATCACTCTTGACCGTAACGCTGGCGCTTACGACGCGCTACCGCTTCTTGGAAACGATTCGCGCTTTTGCCGCAGCAAAAGCCGTCGAGCATCAGGCCACCGCAATCGCAGCGCAACAGCACGCCGGCTATTTTGCGGCACTTGCAGCACAAGCGTACTTCGAGTTCGACTCGCGCCTGCAGCCTGGTTGGCTCGAGCGGCTTGCGCCCGAAATCGATAACCTGCGCGCCGCGCTCGCGTGGACGCTCGAAGGCCCTGGGGACCGGCACGCCGGAGCGCAGCTTGCTGCCGACTGCGGACCAATTTTTCTGCGCATGGAGTTGCTCAGCGAGGGTTTAGGCTGGTGCGAGCGCGCGCGACGCGTGCTCCCTCTCGCGCCCGCGACGGCGGCGCGAATCGAATACGTCAGCTCGATGATGCAGAACAACCTCGGGCAGAACGACGCGGGCCTTGCGTCTGCGCGGCAAGCGGTATCCTTCTATCGTGAGTCTTCCGACACGCGAGGCCTTGTGCGCGCACTTTCGCAAGAAGCGCAGCTTTTCGCCAAGACCCACCGTTTCGACGAGGCCGCGGCGCCGGCCGAAGAGGCGATCCGTGAGGCGCGGCGATTAGGTGAACCGCGCGTTCTCGCCGCCGTACTCAGACGTTGCGCCTCCTCGTTACCGCCATCACAGATCGAGCAAGCACGCCTGCTTTTCGACGAAGCCTTACGCGCTGCACGCTCGGCGCACGATCGTGACGAGATGTGCCGCATACTCGAGTGGTGGGCTGATAGCGAATCGGGTGAGCGGGCAATCGAACTGGCCACGCAGGCGCTCGAGTACGCGGATCGCAGTGTGCGCCCATATCTCGAAGTGAACATTTCGGGGTACGCGCTCGCCATCGGCCGGCTTGACATCGCGCGATCCCACGCCCGCGAGGCGGTGGCTCTTACCTTGCAGACGAAGGTCCCGTTCATTCGCGCACTCGCGTTCGCCTACTGGGCTCCATTCCTCGCAGAGCAGATGCCGGAAGAAGCGGCGCTGCTCTTTGCCTTTGCGCGCGAGCAACTCCGCGTGCTCGCGTGGACGGGCGAGGAAGACCATCGGCTGGCGCTTGAAACGGCCTCACAGGTTATCGAAAAAGCACTTCCCGACGCAAACCTCAAGCGGCTCTACCAGCGGGGCTCCGAACTGCGGCAAGACGAAGCGCTCGCGATGCTCGCGCCGTCGTTAGCAGGCAGTGACGCCAGTCCCGTCGCGGCGCCTGGCGCTAGTGATGGTGTCGGTACACTGCTGCGTTAGCGAATAGGTCCCCGAGTCGCCGGCGCAGTTCGTAACCGCCGTATACGAACCGCTCAGCACGGCGGTGGTCGAATTGTAGTTTCCGCTGGTGCTGTACGTGCACGTCGTTCCGTTCGCAAAATCGATCACCATCGATCCGCTCACCGCATTCGACGACGTTATGGCTAGCGAGATCTGCGCGGTAACCGTCTGCGTGCTTTCTTTGACAGTAATCGCGCCCCCGGCAATAGAGCCGGTTTGGGCCAACGTCGCGGTTGCGGTCCCGCTTCCGCCCTGCGCATCTTGCATCGTGCCGCTGTAGTCACCCGAAATATTCGCCAGCGATGGCGTGGGCGCAACCGATCCCGAACTGCACCCGGTCAGCGCGACCAACGAAATCAATGCCAAAAAGCCGGTAGAGAAAAGAACTCCACGCATCGTGTCCACCTCCGTCTAGCGGTGTTTGCGGAACGGCAAGCGTGACCTGCAGCACGGCGCGGCAGGCTCGCCGATCGGTTGCCCGAGGCGCCGACTAGGCATTGCAGCCACCGAACCGAAAGGCGCCTTCTCATGGAACTCGTCATCGATAGCGTCGATCATCTCGTTCTCAACGTGACCGACGTTGAGGTTGCGGCTGCGTGGTATCAGCGCGTGCTTGGTATGCAGCGCGAGGACTTTACGCCGGCAGGAACGTCAAGCGCGCGTACCTCGGTGAAGTTCGGGAATCAGAAGATGAATCTTCGGCCCGCATCGGCGAGCGTCGACACGTGGTTCACTGCGCGGAACGTCGCACCCGGAAGTGCCGACCTTTGTTTCCTTACGACAAGCAGCCCGGGCGAGGTTGTCGCACATCTGCGCGCGCTGGATATTCCGATCGAGATAGGACCCGTCGAACGAACCGGCGCGCGGGGCACGCTGCTCTCCGTCTACTGTCGCGATCCTGAGGGCAATCTCATCGAGATCGCGTCATACAAGACGTAGATGCGCTTCGTCGGCAACGCGGGAATCCTACTCGTCTTTGGGCAAGCGTGAGCTCAAATGCCCAATCATAGCGGACGCCACTTTCTTCAGATTCCGGGCCCGACCAATGTCCCGGACCGAATCCTGCGCGCGATCGACATGCCCACGATCGATCATCGGGGCCCGCAGTTCGCCGCGCTCGCGCTCGACGTTTTGAGCGGTATCAAGACGATCTTCCAAACCAAAAGTCCGGTCATCATCTATTCTTCTTCCGGCACCGGGGCGTGGGAAGCGGCACTGGTCAACACGCTCTCGCCCGGCGACCGTGTCCTCATGTTCGAGACCGGTCAGTTCGCGTCGCTCTGGCGCGCGATGGCCGAACGCCTCGGCTTAGACGTGGAGTTTGTGCCGGGTGATTGGCGACATGGCGTCGACCCCGACGAGGTCGAGCGGCATCTCGCGCGCGATGCCAAACATGCGTTCAAGGCAGTGATGGTGGTTCACACCGAGACCTCCACCGGCATCACCAGCCGTGTGCCCGACGTGCGCGCGGCGATCGACCGCGCGCGGCACCCCGCGCTCCTGATGGTCGATGCGATCTCGTCCCTCGGGTCGATCGACTATCGCCACGACGAATGGGGCGTCGACGTTACCGTCGGCGGATCGCAAAAGGGCTTGATGCTGCCACCGGGACTCGGATTCAACGCCGTTTCCGCGAAGGCGCTCGAAGCGTCGCAGCGTTCGCGATTCACGAAATCCTACTGGAGTTGGTCCGAGATCATCAGCGCGAACAAAAGCGGCTTCTGGCCGTACACGCCGAGCACCAACATGCTGTATGGGCTGCGCGAAGCGATTGCCATGCTGCATGAACAGGGTCTACCAGCTATTTTCGCGCGGCACGCCCGCCACGGCGAAGCAACGCGCCGCGCGGTGCGCGCCTGGGATCTTGAACTGCAGGCAGCCGATCCGCGCGAGTATTCAAACTCCGTGACGGCGATCGTCGTGCCCGAGAACGCGAACGCCGACGATTTGCGCGCCGCCATTCTCGAGCGCTACGATATGTCGCTCGGCGCCGGGCTCGGACGGCTCCAGGGCCGAGCGTTCCGCATCGGGCACCTCGGCAATTTCAACGACTTGATGCTTGCCGGAACATTATGCGGCGTCCAGATGGGTCTCGACGTTATGGGGATCCCGCATGGCGACGGCGTCTCCGCCGCGCTCACCTTCCTTACTAACCCAGCAGCAGAGATCACGCCATTGGCTACGGCCTAGCCGAGTATGCGCGCGGGTGCGCGGAAAGGACCATGACACTGTGAGTGTTCCTAAACCACTGACGAGCACGATCGGCGCATTGCGAGCGTCGCACGTGCGATACACGATCCTTGCACTCATCTGTTTTCTGTATTTTCTCTCGTATCTCGATCGCACGGCCATCTCGGTCACCGCTCCAGCGATGATCAAAGAGTTTCACTTCAACAAAGGCACGATGGGCGCGGTGTTTTCCGCATTCGCGTTCACCTATGCGCTGCTGCAAATCGTCGGCGGAACGCTCGGCGACCGCTTCGGACCGCGCGCCGTGCTGTCGTTCCTGATGGGGTGGTGGTCGGTGTTCACCGTCGCCACCGGCGCTGCGATCAACTTCTTCACCTTGTTTAGTGCGCGCTTGCTGTTTGGCCTGGGCGAAGCGGGCGGTTTTCCGGTTGCGACCCGCGCGCTCGCGTCCTGGTACCCAAAAGACGTGCGGGGTTCTCTGCAGGGGATCTTGCACGCGTGCTCGCGCACGGGCGGCGCGGTGTCACCGGTCATCGTCGTGGCGATCGTTGCCGGGACAGGAAGCTGGCGTTATGCTTTCTACATTCTCGGCCTGCTGGGAGTCGCATGGGCGATCGCCTTTTACGTCATGTACCGCAACTCACCAACCGACATACCCGGCGTCAACGCGCAAGAGCTCGACTATATTCGCGGCGGCACGTCGACCACACCGGCTGATGCGCCGCAGCAACAGGCGATTCCGTGGCGTCAAATCCTGGCTAGCCCCGATGTCTGGCTCTTGACGTTCGTCTACTTCGCCTACGGCTACACATTTTGGATCTACCTTACGTGGCTGCCGACGTATCTGACCGAGGCTCGCCACATTTCCTTCGGCGGGCTCGCGCTCGCGGTAACCATCCCGCTCGCGGGCGGCGTCCCGGGCGATCTGGTCGGCGGCTGGCTCTCCGACTACATCTACAAACGAACGGGCAACCTGAATTTGGCGCGACGCTGGCTGATCGCCGGTGCGTTCCTCGGCACAGTGGTATTCATCCTCCCGGCGATTTATGTCGGCAACGTCGGCGCTGCTATCGTCCTCCTGGCTTGTGCGATGTTCATGCTGGAATGCGCAGTGTCCAACTGCTGGGCCGTGGCAATGGATCTCGGTGGCCAGAATTTTTGCGGAACGATCTCGGGGTTCATGAACACCGGGTTTGGCGTCGCCGGCATCTTCTCACCCCTGATTTTCGGAATCCTCGTCGATCGTACGGGTTCGTGGCTCGTCGGCTTCATGATCGGGTCTGCGCTCTTGATGCTTGGAGCAATTGCAATTGCCTTCGTAAACGCAACGCATCAGGTTGGCTGCAGCACCGAAATCGCGTGAGAAATGCGGGCCGAGTTGTAGCTACGCGCTGCAATTCGGCCCTGGTAATGCCATTTGCGGACGACGCACCTCCGTTGTAATAGCGTATTTGCGAGATCGACTAGTTTCCAGCGGCTGCCTTGATTTGCGCGATTGCCGCGTCGGCCTGTCCCTCGAGCTCCTTGGCGGCATCTGCCTGCGCAGCGGTTGGCGCCGAGTACGAGAGATCCAGAGAGTTCATCAGAAACGCGAGGTGATCGCGAAGCTTCGATGGGAACATGATGTCCGCCTCACTCGAGCGGTAGCGCGGTTCGTAGGCTGCCGTCACCGCACTTTCGACTGCGGAGCGCTTTGCCGGCGGCAACGACGCCATCTTGTTCTGCGCAGCGTTGATGGTCGTATCGAGCTCGTTGATTTTGTTTGAGAGTTCGGTGGCAAGCGCCAAACGTGACGGCAGCTCATCTGCGCCAGGATGGAAACGCGGATCGAGTTGAAGTTTGAACGGCGCTTTGGTTACGGTTCCCCCGTAGTTCAACACCACGGTGTAGTCGCCGGGGAGGGTCGTCGGACCGAGGAGGTCATCGCGGAAGTCGTCCGTCGGCACGATGTGTTGACCGACGATCTCCGCGGCTCCGGCGTAACGCAGATCCCAGACGAACTTGTTCATGCCCGGCTCGACCGCCGTCTCTCGCGAGAGATGATAGTTCGCGACGCTAATCGCGTCCATCGCGGTCAAGTCCTCGCCCGAGTACTTCTTCGCTTTCTTATTCTTGAGATGCAGGTTGAACGTACGAATCGTCTTGCCGGTTGCATCTTCAAACGAGAGTGTCACCGGCGTGCGGCCTTTATAATTCGAGGGAAGGTTGAAAAAGACGGACGCACCGTAGTCCGGATTGTCGCCGGCCGGACCGTAGCTGCCGCCGCCGTACGCGTGCGTTAGCCACGCCGTCTCGGGCGCGAAGACCTGCGCCGAGGCGGTCGAGGGCGACGCCTCGCGCGCAATATCCTCGACCTGCTGGAGGTGATCGAGTATCCAGAACGAGCGGCCGTGCGTTGCAATTGCAACTTCGCCCTCGCGCGCGTTGATCGCAAGGTCGCGCACTTCAACCGGCGGCAGGTTCAACGCAAGTGATTGCCACGACTGGCCTCCGTTGAGGCTGACATACACGCGGCTGCGCGTTCCGGCGAACATCACGCGCGGCTCGCGCGGGTCGATCCGAACGGCATAGACGGTCTGATCCGACGGAATCCCGTTCGTCATTTGCGCCCAGTTCGCACCACAGTCCGTTGTTTTGAAGATAAAGGGGCGCATATCGTCCCACATGTAGCGCGACGCAGTAACGAACGCGGTGCATGCGTCGGTCTGCGACGGCTCGAAGCTCGTGATCCGGGACCACAGCGACCCCATCTGTTTCGGCGTCACGTCTTTCCAGTTCGCGCCGCCGTCTTGTGTGACATGAACGAGTCCGTCGGCGGAGCCGGCCCAGATAGTGTCTTTGCTCACGGGAGAGAAGCCGAGTGATGCAATGTCGGGGAAGGTCTCAGCGCCGGTCTGATCCCAGTAGACGTTGCCGCCGCTTGGGCCTTCGGTCGACTTGTCGTTACGCGTCAAATCCGGACTGATCACCTTCCAGGTGAGTCCGTAGTCGTCGCTGCGGAACAGAACCTGCGCGGCTTCGAAGAGCGTATGCGGTTCCGCAGGCGAGAACATGACCGGATGGGTCCAACCGAAACGATACTTTGTATCGCTTGCTTGATGGCCGGCGAGATAGATGGCCCACGGTGTGACGTTCTTTTCGTCGCCGGTGGAAGTATCTAGACGCGCAAGGGCGCTGTAATACGCGGCACCATAGGTGACTTTCGGATTGTTCGGATCAACCGCGACATAGGTGCTCTCGCCGAGCGCAACGCCGTGCACGACGTTCGATCCCAAGCCTTCATTCGATGCGCTGGGCATTTCGAATGCGCCGGCGTCCTGCATCGCGCCGTACATGTGATACGGGAATTGCCCATCGAGCACGATGTGGTAGAACTGCGAAAGCGGCTGATTCTGGGTTGTGCTAAACGTTTTGCCGCCGTCGAGGGATACGTTCGCGCCGCCGTCGTCACCGATAATCAAAATCTTTGGATTGTGCGGATTGATCCAGACGATATGATTGTCGCCCAGACCCGGACCGAGCGGTTTCCACGTGCGGCCGCCGTCGGTCGTCTTGAAGACGCTATCCACATTGGGTGCGTAGGCGACTTTCCAGTTGGAGGGGTCGACGTAAATCGCCATATAGTAGAACGCGCGTTGACGAAGCTTCCACTCGTCGTTGACGCGCGACCACGTCGCGCCGGCGTTATCCGACCGAAAGACTCCGCCGTCTTTTGCTTGGACGACCGCATAGACGACGTTCGAGTTGTTCGGGGCGACGGCGACGCCCATCTTGCCGAGCATACCCGTAGCAAAGCCCGGGTTCGTGGAAATCTTCTTCCAGGTTTTGCCCGCGTCCGTGGTTTTGTAAATCGCGCTGCCCGGTCCGCCGCTCGTCAACGTCCATTCGGTGCGCTGCGCCTGCCACATGGTCGCATACAGCACGTTCGAATTCTTCGCGTCCATGACGATGTTGTTGGCACCGGTATTGTCATCGACGAAGAGGACTTTCCGCCAGGTCTTGCCACCGTCGACAGTCTTGTACACACCGCGATCGGCGTTGGGCTTGAAGACGTGGCCCATAGAGGTTGCATAGACGATGTTCGGGTTGCGCGGATCGATCACGATCGAACTCGTTTGACGGGTCTCGCGCAGACCCGCGTACTGCCACGTCTCTCCGGCGTTGGTCGACTTATAAATGCCTTCGCCATTCTCCCAATCGCCGCGAATATCGCTCTCGCCGGTGCCGACGTAAATGATCTTTGCGTCTGACGGTGCCACTGCAATGGCACCGATGCTGTGCGAAATCTTGCCCATCTTGCCGTCGGTGATGTTGTCCCAGGAGTTGCCGGCATTGTCGCTTTTCCAGACGCCGCCTTGCACGCCGCCCATATAAAAGAGATTTGGGTCACTGGGTACGCCGGCTACCGCCACCACACGGCCGCCGATGTAGGGACCGGCTAGACGCCACTCCATCTTGCTCAGCAGTTTTTCCGATGCGGAGCTGGTAGCGGCCGGAACAGCACTTGGAGCCAAGGCAAAAAACGCCGCGGCTAGGAGAGTAGCAACAATTCGCTTCATATTCGAGCGCTATACTCCGGAAAAAAGAAAAAGCCCCGCAAAAGCGGGGCCTATTTAGTAGGGACGACGGGATCGAAGCTCTTACGGGCAGCTCACGACGATAGCGTTGCCAACGCGGCCGCCTGACCCGGTCGGCTGGATGTGCGTCTTTGGTGTGACACCATTTGCGATGTCCTTGTTCTTGTCCAGGCAAAGCATCGTCGCGGCTATTCCCGGTTCGACGCCGAAGACGCCACCGGCAATTCGCAAGTTCGCATTGGCGAGGGCGCCAACAGTTGCAGCCGCAGTCGCGACGGCGGCAAGAAGCGCTACGTGCGCAAATTTAGCAGAGATTTTCATAAAAAGTGCTACCCGCTTATTCGCCCCGATACCTCTGCGGACGAACTTTCTGCGCGCCGCACGCTTTTTGCCGACTTCCTCGTGAAATCGGTTCCTCAGGGCCCTGGTCGTCCCATAAGGCGGAAGGAGCCGGCTTGGCACCGCATAGGCACGTACAATGCACATTTTGATTTACTGCGTGATAACCAGTCGATAGACGGAGGTTCCTGTATTGTTCATCGCGCGCGCGCTCTTTCACATCGCTGCCTTCAGCCTCATGGCTGCGTCGACGCTAGCCACCGCCGTAGCCAATCCAACACTCACCGCTTCGCCTTCGACGTTGAACCTTCGGGTTGGACAGCGCGAGACGGTAACCGTCACGCGCAAACCCGGCGCCTCGAAAGGCGAGTGGGTGGAGATCAAGATCGTAAAGGAAGCCTCTACGTGCTTCGAATACCCGCGCGTTCATCCGATCAGCACGTCGATGGGCGGCAACGGCGACATTCAGGTCATCAACAAATACGTCTACGAAGGCAGCTATCCGGGCTCGTGTACGTATACGTATCAGGACAATCGCGGCACACGCACGGCCGTCACGATTAACGTCGCGCCAAAATAGGAGGCTTAATCATGGGACATCGTTTCTTTGCAGCGCTGTTGGCAACACTTTTTGCCGCAACGGGCATCGCCAGCGCCGACTGCTACGTCTACGGGAAAGACGGCCTGAGGCCGTGGGACTCGAACAAGTGCCACGAGATCAGCGGCGGCTTTCGTTGCCCAAGCGTAGCGACCGCCGTGTCGTTCCGCGACACGAGGCGCGCCAACGGTTGCGCGATTTCGGTCAGGAGCCAGGGTAGCAACGGCCGTTGGGACGTTACGGCGATGTCACCCCGCGGATGGGCAACCTGGACGTGCACCATCAAACAGATCGGCAGCAACACCTACGAGATCTATCCCCCGCACTGATCGCACGACGCTTTATTTGGTAGCGCCAACGGGAATCGAACGGAAACGTAACGCTTCGCTAGGCGTTCGCTCGCTCGTTTCGCGGAGGAACGCGCTCCCGTTGCTCTGGAAAGCGTTGTCCGCGGGAGGGTGTTGAAAATGCTCGGGCGGATACGCACTTCGTTCATTGTTCTTGTATCACTTGGCGCTGTCGCGTTAGCGGCGTGCTCTGGGGGCGGCGGCAGCCCGAACCCCGGAACAGCAGCTTCACCTGTGGCGACCGCGACGAGAAGCGTCACGTGCCGACCGCGACGGGTTCGCCGCCGGCGAGTGGAACGGCGCTCAACTGGCCGGTGTTCGGGCACGATCCGGCGCGCAGCGGCGTCGACGTCGGCGATACGACGCTCAATTCAACAAACGTTTCCACGCTCGTCGAAAAATGGCAGATTTCGTTTGGGAGCGGGAACGTCGCGGATTCGACACCGATTCTGCTGGCCAACATCCAGGTCGGTGGGACCGGGCAGCAGATGCTCTATCAAACCGCTAAGAACGGCGAGACCTTCGCAATCGAAGCACAGACCGGAAAAATCATATGGACCTACTCGACGAGCGGGCCGCAAATTACGCAGTCGACGCCGGCTGCCGATCCGTCAGGTACCGCAATCTACGTTCCCGGTGTCGACGGAAAAGTGCACAAGCTCAATGCGGCGACCGGTGCAGAAATGAGCGCGCCGGGATTTCCCGCCACGATCACGACGATTCCCAGTACCGAAAAGGACGCTTCAGCACTTAACGTCGCAAACGGCTACCTGTATGCGACGACGTCGGGATACGATGGCGATGCACCGTATTACGACGGTCACGTCGTAAGCGTGAATCTCTCGACCGGCGCAACCAACGTGTTCAACTCGCTCTGCAGTTCGGTGACCACGCTGCCGACGAACTCGTCGTGCTCGAACAGCGATTCCGGCATTTGGGCGCGCGGCGGCGCGGTCGTCGATCCCTATCCGTCGATGAACGGCGAAGTCTACGTTGCGACCGGCAACGGCTTGTATGACGGCACCAACAACTACGGCGACTCCGTGATCGCGCTGTCGGCGAACGTTTCGACGATGATCGGCAGTTACACGCCAACGAATTATACGACGTTGCAAGATGACGATACCGATCTCGGCTCGACCTCGCCGACGTTGCTTCCGGTCCAGAGTAATAGCGCGACGCCGCTGATGCTCGCGCAGGGCGGAAAAGACTCGATCTTGCGGCTGTTGAACCGTTCGGCGCTTCCCGGCGTGAGCGGTGAACTGCAAGAGATCACGTTGCCGTCTCGATTATATGCAACCCCTGCGGTCTGGACCAATGCAGCGGGCGTGACGTACATTTTCTTCGGATTGCCAAATCAGATCGATGCGTACGAGCTCGAGACCAGCGCGACCGGCGCGAGCAGCCTCGTGCAAGCGTGGTCGGCGCAAGACGGGACCACTAGCGGCGAGGGAACTTCACCGGTGGTCAGCAACGGTATCGTCTTCGTCGCGATGGATAACGCCATCTATGCGCTTTCCGCGCAAACCGGAAACGAACTGTGGAGCAGCACGAGCACCGCTCATTCGATCGGGCCCGTGCACTGGCAGAGTCCGATTGTCATAAACGGCTGGGTCTACTGCTCGGATCGGAACGGGAATCTTACAGCATACGGCTTGCCGTAACGCATTACGCCGCGTGGTACGCTATGAGACGGCTTTTGCGGCGCCGCTCGTGGCCATTGACGATTCGATGTGCGCAAGCACCGTGTCGAGCGCAGCTTCGAGCGGTGCCGTTTCGCGCCGGACTTGCGTCAGCAACAAACCGCCCTGCACCGCGGCCAGCGTCGCGAGCGCGAGACGATCTGGATCCGCATCCGCCTTCAACTCGCCACGCTCGTGCATCGCGCGAAGGCCGGTTCGAATACCGTCCTCCCATCGGGCAAAACCGTACAAAAGATCGCGCCGTGCGTCAGCGGATATCTCGGAAAGCTCGATCGACAGCGTGCCAAGGGGACACCCGCCTTCGCAGTGCGCCTGCCGCTGAACCTCGACCAGGAAGTCGCGCCAGGCACGCAGCGCCCGCATGCTGTCGAGCCGGCCAAGAAATTCTTCTTGACGCGCGAGAAGGGCGTCGGCCTGATGCACTATTACCGCGCGTATCAATGCCGGCTTGTCCTCGAAATAATGATAGAGCTGCGAAAAACTGATGCCGGCGGCGGCTCGAACGTCCTCGGTCGTCGTCTCTGCCGCCCCTTTCTCAAAAATCAACCGCGCGGCGGCGGCGACGATCCGATCGCGCGTTGCTTGCCCTTTTGGGGTGAGTGACCGCCTAGCCGGCCCTTGAGTCGTGAAAGCCATGCCCCAGTATACCAGATTTTGGAGTTGACTCTCCAATATTCATCCGTAGAATGGAGAAATCACTCCACTCTCTAGGAAAGCACACATGGCAGACTTCTCAGGAATGACCGCGCTCGTCACGGGCGCCACCAGCGGGATCGGAAAGGCGACCGCCTTTGCCTTGGCGCGCCGCGGTGCCCGCGTTATCGTCTCCGGGCGCGATGTCGTCCGTGGTTCGAGCGTCGTTGACGCCATTCGCGCCAAAGGCGGGTCCGCTGATTTTGTTGCGGCCGACCTCAAAGACGCAACGTCGGCGCGGGATCTCGCGCGTCGAGCGCTCGAGGTCGCCGGCAAGATCGACATTCTGGTGAACAATGCCGCCATTTTCCCGTTCGGTCCCACCGCAGAGACGGACGAAGCCACGATTGACGCGGTCTACGCGCTGAACGTCAAGGTGCCATTCGTATTGGTCGGTGAACTCGCGCCGAAGATGGCCGAACGCGGCAAAGGCGCGATCATCAACCTCAGCAGCATGGTGTCGGAATTCGGACAACCCGGCATGGCGCTGTACGGCTCCAGCAAAGCCGCCATCGATTTGCTCACAAAGGCGTGGGCGGCAGAATTCGGACCAAAGGGCGTTCGCGTGAACGCGGTTAGTCCAGGCCCGACGCGAACCGAAGGCACCGCGCCGATGGGCGATGCACTCAACCAGTTCGCCGCTTTGGCTCCCGCCGGCCGCACAGCTTCCGCCGACGAAATCGCCTCGGCCATCGTCTACCTCGCCTCAGACGACGCGAGCTTCGTACACGGCGTTATTTTGTCCGTTGACGGCGGCCGGAACGCCGCCTAACACGCACTTATTTCGCTACAAGGAGTACTGTGAAACGTTCTATCGCCGCCCTCGCGGGCGTCATCCTTTCCCTGACCGTCAGTCTGAACGCGCAAGCGGCAAGCGAGAAAATACTTCCGAGCGCCATTTCAGTGGACACGACGGCGCACACGGCGGTTCTTCCGCTCTACCATGGCACGTCGAAAGGGCAGAGCGTTTGGTACATCATTACCGACGCATCAAACGCGACCATGGCTCGTAAGTTGCACGTGATCTACTCGCCCAGCCTCGCGCACATCGGCAACGACGCAACACAAAACGCAAAACGTACCGGTAGCCGTTTGGATTTCGCCGGCGCACCCGATTTCTCGGCCGCCCGGACGTATGTCGCTTCCACAGATGGGTTTCCGCCCACATCGGCAACACCGGGTGGGGTCGCGGACGCAGACTATTCGCCGTTCGTTCACGTTAGCGGCGAAGACGGCGTGCTAAACGCCCCGATCCTCGCCACCGGCGACGGACCGTTCGACGTAACAACACATACGAACACCGAAGACCGAGTGCTTGCGATCGACACGACCCGCATGACGGTCACGCTCACGCTTGCGCGCGGATTCGTTGACGGCAAGCCGATCTACTACATCAGTCCCGACGCCTCGGATCCTGTCGCCGCAACGGTCGAGCGGGCGACCTACGTGCCGCGTCTCGCGAAAGCCAATAGCGCCGCGACGATTCCTATCGGCGTCGTTGCCAACGGGCCGACTGCCCTACCCATGGCGCAAGGGCTCAAATACCTCGCACTCGACACGCCGCTCGATAAAGACGCAACCTTAGCAAATGCGGCCCAAATCAGCGCACCCTTCAACATCCTTTCGCTCATACCGAATGTCACACACCCGTATGATCAAAATGGTTACTCGCCGCTCTGGAGCGCTCAGGTCGTGGGCACGCCGCAAACGACACGTATCACGTCGTACACCACGTTTGCGGCGCACGATCCCAAGCCGGCGGGGTTCGTTGTCAACTGTCCCGTCATCGCATTTGGCGACAACTCGGGATACTAAAGAGCCAACATGATCAAGACGCCGACACTCGAGAGCCGGTTAGCGACTTTGCGTGAGAAGTACGCGAGCTTTCTCAAGCCCGAGGTTTCCGATATCCTCGAGCGCCACGTCCGGCAGTTGGAAGCGGATGGCATACTTCGCAGCGTCTTACGCGTCGGCGATCCCGCTCCGCCTTTCGAGTTATATGATTCCACCGGGTCTCGCGTTTTGTCGAAAGATCTCCTCGCCAAGGGCCCACTCGTCCTGAGTTTTTATCGCGGAACGTGGTGCCCGTACTGCAATCAGGAGCTTCTGGCACTCAACGAGATCGACGTCGACATCCGTAAGGCAGGTGCAACGCTGCTGTCACTTTCGCCGGAGCGCAGCGAGTCGGTTGAAGCGATGCGACGTGAACACGGCATTACGTATCGCATCTTGCGCGACGCCAACTCTGTGGTCGCAACCAGACCACCTTCGCATGAATATCGTGGTGATGGGCGCCGGTGGCCTCGGCGGCTATTTCGGCGCGCGACTGGCGGCAGTTGGCAACGTTGTGACGTTTGTCGCGCGCGGAAAGCACTTGTCTGCGATACAACGGGATGGTTTGCGCGTCGAGAGCAGCGTTGCTCCATTACACGTGCGCGACGTGCATGCGGTCGAGCGCGTGGACGGCATGCCGCCGGTTGATGTTGTGATCATCGCGGTCAAGCTTTGGGATACGGAAGCGGCCGCAGAGGCTGTTCGGCCGGTCATCAGTGCGCAGACCACGGTCGTCTCGTTCCAAAACGGCGTTGACGCCGCCGATCGGATCGGGCGAATCGTCGGCCGTGATCGCGTGATCGGAGGCCTGAGCTATATTGCTGCTGCGATACAAGAGCCCGGTGTCATTCGGCACAGCGGCACACTGCAGCGACTAGTATTCGGCGAACTCGACGGTCAAAGCAGCGCGCGCGTGGATGCCTTTGCTTCCGCGTGCGCCGCTGCCGGCATTGACTATGTGGTAAGCGGCGACATTCAAAAGGCCATCTGGGAGAAGTTCGTCTTCCTCGTGGGTCTAAGCGCAGCGACGTGCCTTTTTCGGCGAAGCATCGGTCCCATCCGGTCGCACCCACGCAGCCGTGCATTTCTGCGAGAGGTCATGCGTGAAGTCGTTGACGTGGCCCGTGCGCGAGGGATCGCACTCGACCGATCGTTTACCGACGAGCGCCTCGCTTTCATGGATACGCTCCCGGAGGGCATGATTGCTTCAATGTACGGCGATCTTCAACAGGGTAACCGGCTGGAGCTTCCGTGGCTTAGCGGGAAAGTTGTCGAACTCGGAGCCCAGATGAATGTCCCGACGCAAGCCAACGGTTTTGTAACAGACGCCCTCTCGCTCGATGTTGACGGTCGAAGCGACGGATGAAGCTTGCGCCCAAACTCACGCTTCGCTCAATGACCGCGCGGCCCGTTTGCGTACCACTTCGAAGACCACTCATGACGGGCGCAGGTCCCATCGAATCCGCGCCGCTGGTCCTGATCGACATTCACACGCATGAAGGTGTGGACGGTCGCGCATACATCGTGTGCTATGTGGAGCGTCTCCTCGCGCCCGTCTGCCACATTCTGGAAGAGAGCTTTACGTTGATTCGGGGACAGGCCGTTGCCCCGCTCGAGATCGCGCAGACCTTCGAACGCGCATACCGTATTCCGGGCCTGCGAGGACTCGTCTCCTACGCGCTCTCCGGCATCGATGTCGCCTGTTGGGACGCACTTGCGCGAGGCGCGGGTCTTCCGTTGGTGCGGCTTCTCGGTGCCGCAACTCGTGCAATCCCAACCTACAATAGCAACGGCCTCAGTGTCGCCGATCCGAGCGCAACTGGTGACGAGGCGCTAGCGCTGCTCGCTGAAGGATTTGACGCCGTGAAATTGCGGCTGGGTTATTCTACGTTGGAGGACGACGTGCGAGCCGTTCGTGCGGTCAAGAATGCAGTCGGCGCTGGAAACTCAATCATGTGCGACTATAATCAAGCACTGTTAGTTCCCGATGCAATATTGCGCGGCAAGGCCCTCGATGCCGAGGGCCTTACGTGGATCGAAGAGCCAATTGTTCACGACGACTACGCTGGTTGCGCACGCGTTGCGGAAAGCATTGCGACACCAATTCAGCTCGGCGAGAATCTCACCGCCTCGCGAGAAGTCTCACGAGTTATCGAGACACATGCGAGCGACTTGCTGATGTTTGACCTGATGCGCATCCGCGGTGTAACGGGCTGGCTGCAGGCCGCAGCCCTTGCGGAAGCCGCCGGCATCCAAGTGTCGTCACATCTATTCCCGGAGGTCAGTGCGCATCTACTGGCAGCGACGCCTACCGCCCACTGGCTGGAGTACGTCGACTGGGCAAATCCGATTCTTTCCGAGCCACTTCGCGTCACCGGCGGGCGAGTTGAGCCGTCAGCGGGTCTAGGAACAGGCGTGAGTTGGGATGAGGACGCTGTCAAGGCATTCGCTGTGTAACTCGTACCCAAGCAAATGCATAATATGTATGGGACGATGCCGCGACGCGCGGCCTTTCGCGACCTAGCGCTTTTCGGATAGTAGCGACATCGCACTGCGCGCGTATAATCTGGCCATGTCCAAGTCCGTTGTCCTCTTTCTCGGCCTCCTCATCGGCACGATGCCGGCAACAGTCACGGCGCAATCGTCGGGGCCAAGCGCCGTTGCGCAAATCGACGCGGAGTGCGATGCGGTGCTGTCCGCGGTTTCGCAGGCGTCTCCGGTGAACGTCATACTCCACAGGAAGCAGTGGATCGTTCTCACCGACGCGCAACTTCCAAGTCTGACGGGGTCGCTCATTCCGCACTATGCGGGGGTCTATAAGGAAGGCTCGCGTTACAGGTACGTGCGCGAAGTATCGCTTGATAAGTATAGCCGGCAGCACGCGCTGGGGCTCTGCTACCGCAGCGACGGTACGCTCGAACGCGCACGTCAAGCGAAAACCGTCCCGGAACTCTCGAGTGAAGCAGCGCAGCGAGCGTACTATGCAACCGATGGAACCTTGATTCAAAAAACGCCGGGCTTCAACGAAAAAGATCCAACGATCGCGAAGAACTTCAAGGACCTGCGGTATTTCTCTGTACTACCGCCACCATAAGATCGCGGGACCCTTTGCGAAAAGAAAAAGGCCCGTAAAAACGGGCCTGATGTGGTAGCGCCAACGGGAATCGAACCCGTCTTTGCCACGTGAAAGGCGGCTGTCCTAACCGATAGACGATGGCGCCACGTGGTAACAACAGGGTACACTACCCGACTGCGTGGGGCCTGTCAACGTCAGAGGACGCTCCGCGGCCCGAGCGAAGGCGGTCTCCATGAGGTACTTTGCCGCGCTGCTCATGCTCGTTGGTCTCACTGCGCCAGTGTTGGCGGCAACGCCGGACCCTGAAGCACCCCCGGCCACAACCCAATCCGCCCGGGTCTCGGTTAGCGGATGGCGCCTCGAGTGCGATCCGACCAACACGTCGGCGCTCGCATGTCATGTGCTCAATTCGATCCAGGCCCAAAACGGCGCGCTGGTCATCAGCTTCACCTTTTCCCCGGCCGCAGACGGGAAGACCACGCTTGCCATGCAGGTGCCGCTGGGCGCCGCTGTACGCACGCCGGTCGGCGTCAGCGTCGTCGGTGGCCCGTCGCAGAATTTCGCCTTCCTCTTCTGTACGCAGCAAGGGTGTTACGCAACCGGCGCACTCAACAGCGACCTCCTCACGGCGATGAAAGCCGGCAAAGGCGAGCTCAAGGTCACGTACGGCATTCTCGATAACGGCCTCACCGAGCACGGCATCGCCGCCTCGCTCCCGCTCACCGGTTTTTCCGAAGTCGTCGAGCGCCTGAAGTAACGCAGGCGCTCGACCTTCTCCTCGCGCTTTCCTATGAGCGCTGGTGTCGCGTGCCGATCTCTCCTGCGTAGTCGAGATCGGAATCGATATCGCCGGTCGTGTTCATCCGATCGTAGTCGAGTGCACGCCGCACTTTCTCGCGATGCTCGCGGGACTTCGGCCGCACTGCCACCAGGATGCCGCCTTCGCGCAAGCCCTTCTCGTATTGTCTCGCGCGGCTCTCCCCGATGCCAAGGCCAATCAATCCACCGATGATTCCACCGCCTGCAGCTCCGACGCCCAGACCTGCAAGCGCGGCGGCAAGCGGTCCGGCGACGAGCGGTGCGGCAAGACCACCGGTCCCGGCAATCGCTGCAACGCTTCCCGTTGCGGTGACACCGGCAACGATCGCGCCGAGTACGCCACCGACGACGCCGCCGGTTGCAAGGCCTTCGCTGCCTTTCGCGTTGACGATCGATGCAAACGCTTTTTCACGCGTCTTGTCATCCATCATCACACCGATCTCGTCTTGTGCGTAGCCGAGAGCGTGCAAGCGATCTACCGCTGCAGCGGCCGGGTCGCGGTCGTAATAGATTTGGGTTTCAAACTCATCATAGCTATTCATATAACCTGATTACCCATACGAGGTGCAGGTCTAGCCACAGGAATTATCCAGTTTTAAGGATCATGACGCGCGTCGTCACGTGGGCCTGGTAGGATTCGAACCTACGCGCAACCAGTTATGAGCCGGCCGCTCTACCGCTGAGCTACAGGCCCTCGCGAACCTTGCGGTTGTTCGGTGCCCGCGGGCTCATCCCCGGCAAAACTCCTCGTAGTCGCGCTCAACTTGCGCGGCATAGACGCGCGCGAATCCTACCATCCCATCCTCGAAAGCGTCGCTCGTTCCGAGGTACTGTGCGATCATCTGCGGGTCACCGGTGCGCGCGTGCGCGCGGGCCAATACCCGTCCGCACCGCGAGGCGAAGTCGACCAGTTGATCGGCGTTAATCCCCTCGAAATCCAGCGACGACTTCCCGTCGCGCAATTGCCGCACGTAGTAGTCGCGTTCGCCGTCGCTCGTCCAACCGACGAAAAGATCGGTTGCGGCTTGCATCAGGTGTTGACCCATGATGGCGCGCTCGCCGTGATTGCGATAGATCGAGCGACCCAAGTACGGTTCGAGCACCGATGCTTGCGCCTGTTTGACTTGCAGATAGAGCTGCGCGCCCTCGCGCGATTCGAAGTGCGCGATAACCGTCAACAACCCGACACTGCCGACGCCGACCGGATGCTCAAAAAACTCCACGGCGTGATAGCGCTCGAGCAAGGTGCGCACGTACGGTTGGAGCGATTGCCGGTACGCAACGATCGCGCCTCGGACCATGTCTTCGTGATCCGGCGGGGAATTCACGTGCTCGGCCGTCCTCGGCGCGGTTAGTTCTCGTGCAAGCAAACCGCGCACGTCGACGCGCGAATACCAGATCTCGAGCGGCGAAAGCCGTCGCAAGCGCGCGCATGTGGCGCCGGTAGGCTCGTGCAGCGTTATGGGCTGCGGATTCTCCGCAGCCTTTGCTGAAACCGCGCACCTGCGCGAGCAGCGGCGCGCTCGCGCACAGCCGCGCGACGTCCCACTCCCACGGCCCCGGCAACGTCTCATCGAAATCGTTGACGTCGAAGATCAGATTACGTTCGGGCGTGCTATAGCCGCCGTAGTTGAGCAGATGCGCATCGCCCCCAAGCTGCACGCGCAATCCCGTCACCGGATGCCCCGCGAGGTCGGCGGCCATCAGCGCAGCGCCGCCGCGATAGAAGCCGAATGGATCGGCACGCATCCGCTCGTGACGCAGCTCAAGCAGTGCGGGAATGCGCCCGGCCTCGGTTTCGTGCAAGAGTTGCACCGGGTCTCTTCGGTCCGGGGCCGGCTTCCAATGGGCGAAGCTCGTTCGCGGCACACGCTTGCGCAGCGTCTTCGCGTCGCCGTTGGAGACCGTCATCCGCGCAGCGCTGACCGTCCCGGATAGCGTGCGGCTGGGCCGAGCTGCTCTTCGATCGCCATCAAGCGGTTGTATTTCGCGACGCGGTCGCTGCGTGAAAGCGAACCCGTTTTGATCTGTCCGGCGGACGTCCCGACCGCGACGTCGGCGATCGTCGTATCCTCGGTCTCACCCGAACGATGCGAGATCACGCAGGCATAGCCGGCCTTATGCGCCATGTCGATTGCGTCGAGCGTCTCGGTCAGCGTGCCGATCTGATTGACTTTGATCAGAATCGCATTGGCGACGCCTTCTCTGATCCCGCGCGCAAGGAACTCCAAGTTGGTGACAAAGATATCATCACCCACGAGTTGCACCTTGGAACCCAGCGTCTCGGTCAACGTGCGCCAGCCGGTCCAGTCGTCTTCGGCCAGGCCATCCTCGATTGAGACGATCGGATAGCGCGCGCACAAATCCGCGTACAATTTGACCATCTCGCCCGAGCTGATGCCGTGCTGCTTGTCGTGCGCGAAATATTTGCCGTCTTGATAGAACTCGCTCGACGCCGGATCGAGCGCGATGGCGACCTGGTCGCCGGGTTTATAGCCTGCCCGCTCGATGGCCGCGACGAGCAGTTTCATCGCATCGTCGATCGAGTCGAGCGGCGGCGCGTACCCACCCTCGTCACCGACCTGCGTCGGCATGCCGCGATCGTGCAGCAGTTTGCCCAGCGCGTGAAAAATCTCGGCACCATAGCGCACCGCCTCAGAGAAACTCGGCGCGCCGACCGGCACGATCATGCACTCTTGAAACTGCAACGCCCCCGAGGCGTGCTTGCCGCCGTTGATCACGTTCATCTGCGGAACGGGCAACAGTGCCGCGGACGGACCGCCCAGATAGCGGAAGAGCGGCAATGACAGACTCGAGGCCGCAGCGCGCGCAACCGCAAGCGAGCAGCCAAGCAAGGCGTTTGCGCCAAGATTCGCCTTGTTCGACGTGCCGTCGATTTCGATCAGGCGCTCGTCGATTTCACGCTGCGCGGTTGCATCGAGCCCTTCGATCGCCGGACCGAGCGTTTCATTCACCGCTGCAACGGCGCGCCGCACGCCCTTGCCGTTATAGCGTTTGGCGTCGCCGTCGCGCAGCTCGACAGCTTCGTGCGCACCGGTCGACGCGCCCGACGGCACGAGCGCCTCTTCCACCGAACCGAAGCTGGTGGCGACGCTCACCGCCACCGTCGGATTGCCGCGCGAGTCGAGCACTTCGCGTGCATGTACGGCCTCGATCAACGGTCGCCCGCCGCCACGTAACGATTCGATCGACATCGCGTGTCCTAAACGCCTTCTCTGATCCAGCGATCCATATCGTGCTTGCGCGACACAAATTCGTTGGCGTTGAAGAAAATCTTCAGCTCGCGTTCCGCCGCGCCTTTGCTGTCGCTGCCGTGCACCAAATTACGGCCGATCGATTGCGCGAGGTCGGCGCGAATCGATCCCGGAGCGGCGCTGAGCGGGTTGGTTGCGCCGATCAGTTGCCGGCACGCGTCGATGACGCCCTCGCCTTCCACGGCAAGTGCCACCAGCGGAGCACTGGTGATGAAGCTGACGAGGTCGCCGAAGAACGGTTTGTCCTTGTGTTCGGCGTAGTGCTCGCGCGCCTTATCGCCGGGCAGTTGCATCAACTTCATTGCGGTGATGATATAGCCGCGCCGCTCGATGCGGGCGATGATTTCGCCGACGAGACCGCGTGAAACGGCGTCGGGCTTGCACAGGATCAGTGTCGTTTCTATTGCCATAGCAGGCCCCGAATACGTCGCAAGCGCACGCTCCACCTATGGAGCCGGCCGAACATCCGTACGAAAGCGTGCAGCGTCAACTGCGCGGCACTGCATTCGCATCGATCCGCTACGAACGCACCACCACAAGCACCAACGACGATGCCGCCGCACTCCTTGGTGATCCGGCTTTTGCGGGTATGACGATCGTCGCCGAAGAGCAGACCAAAGGGATGGGGCGCAAAGGCCGGTCCTGGACCGCGTCGCCGGGTAGCTCGCTCCTATTGACCACGCTGCCTCCCGGACCAATCCCGGCAGCGCACCTGTGGATCGTGCCGTTCGGCGTCGCGATCTGCGTCCGCCGCGCACTGCGCACCAACGCCGTTCGCAGCGAACTCCACTGGCCCAACGATCTCCTCACCGGTGGAAAGAAAATCGCCGGCATCCTGTGCGTCTCACGCATCGTCGGTGAGCGCGCGTGGGTCGCGGCCGGCGTCGGGATCAACGTGCACCGTCCGCCCGGCGCCGACGAAGCAATCTCGCCCCCGCCCGCTTTCTGCGACGATGTGAATCCCTCGATTACCCGTGCCGCGCTGCTGCGCGATCTTCTTCTCAATTACGATCTGTGGCACGAAATGCTCGAGATGCCGCAACGTATTGCGCGTCTGTGGGAGCGGATGGCGGGCCTCCCCAAACGCTACCGTATTCTCAAGGACGGCGACGCGGGATCAATCGACGTCACCGCGGTCGGCCTGTCGAACAACGGCGGCCTTATCGTACGGCACGACGATGGCCGCAAGGAAACGATCGCTTTGGCTGATGCGAGGGCTTTGCGTTAGCGCAAGCGTCTACTGCCCCATCGTTGCGTCGAAGAACTTATCGAGGTCACCGTGGAATTTTTCGAGCGACGGCACGTGCAAGTACACCATGTGCCCGGATTCGAAGTAGCCGAAGCTCACGTGGTCGCGCAGCGCTTGGGGCAGCTCGAGATGCGAGAACGTCCACTCGGCCGCACCGAACGGCGTCGCCATGTCGAAGTAGCCGGCGCCGACGAACACACGCAGGTGCGGATTTTGGATCATGGCTTGCTGGAGATCGTTGCTGGTCGTGGGAGCGATCCACGGGAAGGTCCCCTTACGCGTGAAGTCCCACAGTCCGAAGATATCCCCCGTGCACTCGTTGTAGGTCTCCTCGCTCTTCCATCCGAGATCGTTACGCACGTAGGTGAGGAAGCTGGCTTGGAAACCCGGATCGGTCGCGGCATCGGCGGGATCGTAATCCGCGGAGTCGCCGAGCGGATCGAGATCGTAGCCGGCGTAGCGCGCGTCGAGCCGTCCGGTCGACTGGCCGGATTCGAGCAGCAGCTCTTTCTCGTAGCGCTGGGGCAACACGCGCAGGTCGGCCTTTTCGATATATCCGGTGTTTAGGCCGATCAGATGCGACATCTGGGTTGCGATCTGCGTAAACTGCTGGTGCGAGAGGCGATCGCCTTGGATGAGCGCCGAAGCATACGGCCCGTTTGCAAAGGCACGCGCTTCGCTCACGACGCTTTGCAGCGAACCCTTGTTGGGCGAATTCGAATGGTACCAATTGACCGCGGCTTCGGTCGGAAGATAGGTAACGTACGCGATGTCGTTCCCCGGTCCGGGAGCGATCGTATCGAAGTCGAGCACCGACGAGAGCAAGATCACGCCGTTGAACGCCATCGAATCGTTGCTCTGCAGGTAGTTCACCAACACGGCCGAGCGCGGCGTTCCATAGCTCTCGCCCAGCAAGAACTTCGGTGAATTCCAACGATCGTTGCGTGTGACGTATTGATAGATGAATGCGCCGAACGCGGCGGCGTCTTGATCGATGCCGTAGACGGTTTTCGGATCGACCTTCGGCAGCAGACGGCTGTAGCCGGTGCCCGGTGCGTCGATGAACACGAGGTCGGATTTGTCGAGCAAGCTGTACTCGTTGTTGACGAGCTGGTAGGGAGGACCGACGTTGTGTCCCGCATTCGGAAACAGCACGCGGCGCGGACCGAGCGCGCCCATGTCGAGCGGAACGCTGGCGCAGCCGGGTCCACCGTTATAGAGGAACGTGACCGGCCGGTGCGTCGGGTCGGCTCCGTCTTCCGTGTAAGCGATGTAGAAGATGCGCGCCTCCGGCGCCCCCTTGTCGGATTTGATCTCGATCGTTCCCGCCGTCGCGGTATACGCAATCGTGCGTCCGCCGATGGTTACGTCGTGATGCGTCGCGACGCTGTCGGCCGGCGCCGCATGTTCGGGCGGCGGCGGCGCCTTGGGAGCTTCGGCCGCTTGGGCGATCGACGAGACGGCGAAGAGCGCGCAAAGCAGCGCGGAGGCGAAGACTCGCATGTGCATGGGCCGAGAATTGTGCCTTCCGGCCCAACGCCCTGCTCAGAAGCGATCAAAAATTTATTTGACCACGCCACCCAGCGACACGCCGGCGCCTGAGAGCGCGGACTTCGCCTGCGATTCGGCACCGCCGTCGATTGACAGGCACAAGTTCGAAGCCGTATTCACGGTAGGCGGCTTCGGAATCATCTTCGCTGAGATCCCCGCGTCCTTCAGCGCCTTGGTAGCGATCATCGTATCGGCGTTGCTGCCGAAGAACAAAATCAAGTCAGCCATGACCCTACCGCGCCTAGCCCGCCTCTCCGGTTACGAGTTGTGTTAGAGCCGCAGCGACCTCGTTGAGCTCCGTTACGCGGTTCGCCGCGTGCTGCATGCGGTTGCTCATCTCTTGTGACAAGGTGTCGATCACGATGATGTCGCTCTGCAGTTCCTGATTTACGGACTTGAGTTCGGCGAGCTTTGGTGAGGGCGCGCTCTGCGCGGAAAGTTCTTCGATCAATTGACCGCTGCGCTCGGCCGCGGCCTTGGTCATCGAGACGTGATCGCCCGAGACCTCGCTGCCTACGATCGCGACGCCGAGTTCCTTTGCGGCATCTCGGACTTGCTTGCTGCGCCGATCGAGGGTATTCGAGAGCACCTGTACGACGGCCACGCCGAATGCGAGCGCAACGATCGCTGCAATCACGCCCCAGATCACCACGGTTGTCGTCGTGTGGTTGATGATGGCGGTGAGATTCGCCAGAGGCGTACCGTACCAGCGCGCGCCGATCACGTGTTGCTGATCGTCCACGATCGGGTCGATGCGCACGAGATACTGCGTACCGCCCTCCGTGTCGACGCCGGTATAGGCGTTCCCGGTCGTGGCCACGTTTGCGGCCGGCTGCACTTGTTGATCGACCGTGCGCGTTCCGTCGGGCTGTTGAATCGTACTCGAAACGATCGCATCACCCTCGAGAATCGCCGAAGCGCCGCCGAGGGCTGCCGTCGCCTGATCGACTAAATCGTAGTAGTGGTTGAGGAGCACGCCGCCATAGATCGCGCCAATCGTGCGTTCGTTCTGATCGCTGATCGGCGCCGCGGCAACGATCGCAAGACCGCGATTGAGCTGTTCGGCCGCGGTCTTCCCGTCGGCGCCGCGAACGTCGGCCTGCGCCTGCGGCGCAAGCCCCTCACCCGCGAGCACGCTCTGGTCGAGCAAAGCGGCCGTGCTAATCGTTTCGCCGGTGAGTGCGCGTTGGATCAGCGGATTGCTGTGTAACGATCCGCGCTGCGCTCCATTTGCGCGTGCGATCACGTTCCCGTTTGCGTCGACGACGGTAAGAAAGGAGAGTCCCGAGGCGCGGGCGATGTTGGAAAGCTGGTCGGTCAGCGCGGCGACGTTGTGCGTCTGGAGGCTCTTGCGCAGCGCGTCGCTGACCGCATCTTGCGCCACGAGCAAACGAATTTGATCTTTACGTGAGTCCCAATAACCTTGGAATGCACCGCCCCCGTTCGTCACCTGGGTCTGCCCGAGCTGGGTCAGGTCGTGTTGCAGGACCACGCGCGTCGCAATAACGCTCACCAAGAAAAAGAATACGATCGCACCAACGATCGTTCCGAGAAGGCGTACCCGAAGACTCACCCTCATGCCGTGACTCCCTCCGTGCCTGACTCACTCACTTTGTACTGCGCGAGCCGCGAATCAATTCGACCGGCCAGATCGTTCATTTGATCGACCGATTCGAGCATGCGCTGCGCGGCATCCGTGACTTCCTTGTTAACGTAGGTGAGAACCTCGACCGACGAGGCGTTCTGTTGCGAAATCGATGAGATATCCGAGAAGGCTTTGCTGACATCATCGGACTGACGCGTCATCGATTGCGTGGCTTTCAGATTCAAGCTCACGGATTTGGTGATCTCTTCGATTTGGCGGATCACTTGATACGAGTTGGCGCTCATCGCGCGGGTGACCGAGCTGATCTCGCCGATCTGCTGGTTAGCCGCAAGGACCGCGGATACGATCTCTTGCAAGGCACCCGAAGCCGAACTCGTGCTTCCCGTGCTCTCCTCGACGCGTTCGGTGAGACGCTCCATCGCACTCACGACTTCAAAAATGACGCCCTGGGTCGAACTGATGTGCCCAGCGATCTCTTTGGTCGCCTGCACGCTGCCGTCGGCAAGCTTACGAATTTCGCTAGCGACCACGGCAAAGCCACGTCCATGCTCGCCGGCGCGCGCAGCTTCAATCGCGGCGTTGAGCGCGAGCAGGTTCGTCTGTTCGGCGATGCGATCGATCACTTTGACAATGTCGCCGATTTGTTCGGAGTTATTCCCGAGCTGACCGATATCTTTGGCCAAATCGTTGATCGTCGTGCGAATCGTATGCATGCCGTCTACAATCGTGCCGATCGCCGTGCCGCCGCGTTCCGCCGTTCGCGACGTTTCCGCAGTGCTGGTCGAAAGCGAATCGACTTGCGCTGCAACTTCTTCGATCGAACTGGCCATGTTCGAAACGGCGAGCGCGGTCTCGTCGAGACTGCGCGTCTGTTCTTCGGCCGATGCCGCAATCGTCGAGATCGCCTCGGTCAGCACGACGACTTTCGACGTCGCTTCTTCGACGATGCGCGATTGCTCCTGAATACCTTCGTCGAGCTGGCCCTGCGCGACCGCGGCGCCTTCAATGACGGCGAGCGCCGTCGACGCCGTCGTGCGCAGCTCGGTGCCCGCGTTGCCCAAGTTGCCGGCATTTCCGTGCAATTGACGCAAGAACTCGCGCATCCCGAAGATGAGTTTGTTGAGCGCGATCGCGAGATCTTGAAGCTGTCCGTCGCTGACGGCGATGTTCTTGGTGAAATCCCCTTGCGAGACTTCGCGAATTCCCGAAGCCAACGCCGCGAGACTGGTGGACATGGCGGAACCGTTTGCGTCACCCCGCGGGAGCGCCGCGCGCGCCGCCGGGCGAAACGCTAATTGCCCGGGCGCAACCTGATCGAGTTCCTCGATCGGCGAGATCTCTCCAAGGAAGAGCGCACTCACGACCGCACCGCAAACCAAGACGACCAGCGCCCCGACCAGCGGATCACCCGCACCGTGCGTGCTGCGCGAAAAATAGTCGGCGACGGCGGCGAGCAGTGCCGCGGTGACGCCTAATGGGAAACCGGTGGCAGCGGCGACCAGCGCTACAATGACAACCAGCGGCGCTTCGATCGGGTACGCCGACCCAAACCACGCAATCAGCGCACAGACGGCGACCCCAAGGATGGCCAATCCCAGACGGGTCGGTAAACCGAACCGCGCCCGCAGACCGGCGAAGTAGGCAGAGATCACGAAGCTCCCTTCAGAACGGACCGGCGTTTTAGAAATTGACGGTTGAAAACGCCGTGACCTTTAGCCCTCGGGCCACCTCGCTGAGGCGCTCGACGCCGGCGCCCAGGACGCGAGCCCCTCTTGGCAGGCCCCGGGCCCGAATGGGTCCCTCCAACATTTGGGGGCGCTGTTCAGCGTTCGTTTCGCGCGCGACTGATGCGCTTGTCGCACGCTTCGCAGAAATGCGACATCTTGTTGTCGGTCTCGAAGATCGAGTTCGAGTAGTACATCGCGCAACGCGCGTTGTAACAGTGGCGTAAGCCGAACGCATGGCCCAGCTCGTGCACGCACTCCTTCAGCGTGCGCTGAAACAGCGTGTTGGCATCGGACTCCTCGCCGTAATATTCCGAGCGCAACCGGTGCAATGACACGGCGGCAACACCTTGCGCTTCGTCAGCATCACCATAGATGAAGCGGTGCGACGTTTTGTAAAGGTCGTACTCGGTCAGCGCCAAGTACATCCCTCCACCGTCGGGGTGCGCACGGCGTACGCGCGCGACCAAAGTCGAGAGAAAGAGCTGCCCGCGCGTCGCATTGAGCGTGCTGCGCGGAACCGCGAGGGTTCGTTCGATCTGCACCGTCGAAAGGAATCGTTCTTCCAAACACGGCGCAAGCCGGTCGAGAAAGGCGCCTTCCATGGCATTGATCGGGACGATGCGGATACGCGACTCCATCTTGAGGCGACGCGCTTCGACATCGCAGGTCTCGACACCGCTTGCAGCGCAAAGGCGTTTCATGATCGTCGGAATCGGCATCGACCTTGCCGAGGTGGAACGCTATCGCTTCGACGAGCGCGCGCTGGCGTGGTTCGCGCGCAAAGTGTACACCGAAGAAGAAATGGCGTACGCGCTGCGCAAGCGCCACTGGGCCGAGCGTCTGGCCGGATTCTTCGCGGCAAAGGAAGCGGCACGCAAGGCCTTCGGACACGCCATCCCGTGGCGGGAGGTGGGCGTCTCGCACGAGCGTAGCGGAAAACCGATCCTTCGTTTCTACGGTAGGGTGGAGCATTTGCCCACTTCGCGCTCGCTCTCATCGATACACTTAACGATCACGCATTCGGCGACGACCGCTGCCGCAGTCGTGATCTTAGAACAATGATCAGGGTTCTTACGCCGGCGGAAATGCGCGATGCCGACGCACAGGCCGTCGCAAGCTCCAGTGTCGATACGCTCATGCATAATGCCGGTGCCGCAATCGCTGCGTATGTGCGCGCGCACATTCCGCCTGGTAGCCGCATCGTCGCGTTCGCCGGGCCGGGCAATAACGGCGGCGATGCTCGCTCTGCCACGGCGCAGCTCCCCGAGTTTGACTGCGTCGTCTACGGCCCCAACGAAATGCCGCGCGACGACGCGGCGGCCCGCGACGCTCTCGCCGGCGCGGCGCTCGCCATCGACGCACTCTTCGGAACCGGCGCACGCCTTCCGATCGAACCGCACTATCTTCCCGCGGTTCGCGCGCTCGACGCGCGCGAGCACCACGTGCTTGCAATCGATATCCCCAGCGGCGTCGATGCGCTCACCGGCGCAGTTCCCGGCGACGCGGTGCGCGCAAGCGCAACCGTCACGCTTGCAGCCATGAAGCCCGGGCTCTTGTTCGAGCCTGCGCGGGCCTACGCGGGCGAACTATGGATCGCCGATATCGGCATCAATGACGCGACGCTTCGCGACCACGCCAAGACCTACGACGCGCTCGACGACGCGGCGTTTCTCGACCTGCTGCCGCATCGCGCGCGCGACGCAGATAAGCGTAGCGCGGGCGCTCCGTTGATCGTCGCCGGCTCGGCGCAGTTCCCCGGCGCGGCCGTTCTCTGCGCGCGCGCCGCCGCTCGCGCCGGCGCCGGGTACGTTACCGTCGCGACGGCGAGGGACGCCGCACCGGTATTGCGGGGCCATCTCACCGAGCAGGTCGTCGTCACCTTTGATACAGGCGGCGCCGACACGGTCAGCGGCGATCTCGTTGACGTCGCCGCGCGAAACGGTTCGGTGGGCATCGGTCCGGGACTCGGGCTGGATGAATGGACCGGCGTGATGCTACGCGCGTTTGCGGAGCGCTGCACGCTCCCGATGGTCATCGATGCGAGTGCACTCTTTCACTTTGCCAAACACCTCGAATTGCTGCGCGGAAAAGCGTGCGTGCTCACGCCGCACGAGGGCGAGTTTGCGCGTCTCTCGGGACTCGGAACGATTGCGCCGGGCACGCGCGTCGAACGCTTGCGGGAGTTTACCGCGCGTACTGGTATCGTGACGCTGCTCAAGGGACCGGCGACACTCGTCGACGACGGAACGATCGTGCACATCAATCCCACCGGATCGAGCGCTCTTGCCACAGCCGGCACCGGCGACGTGCTCACCGGCATTATCGCGACCTTGCTCGCGCAGGGGCTGGCGCCGGCCGATGCCGCGCGCGTGGGCGCCTATTGGCACGGCCTTGCGGCTCGCCGGTGCGCCGCACAACGCGCCGTCGGCGTCGTGGCAGGCGATCTACCTGAGTCGTTGGCGAGCGCGCTTCCGCAGCGCGCGCCGTCCGGCGCGCTGCTACGCTACGCTTGAGAACGCAGTCAGCAGACGCTCTTCGACGCGGATGCGCTTGAGCAGGTTGCTGACGAACGTTTCGAGCTCGTCACGGAAGGCTTGCGAGAGGAACATCTGCGGATCGGCCTGATACCAACGCGCAGCGAGCAATTCGAACTGTTGAGGGAATTGTTCTTGCTCTTCGAGCACGCGTTCGGCCAACCGTCGCACAAACTCGCTCGGATGCCGCAAAAGCAAACGGTATCCAATAGCGAGATCGATCGACAGGTGCGCTTCCAGGTTGCGCGTTAAGCGGCAGAACGTCGACGCGATGAGCGTCGTGTCGCAATCATCGATGGCGCGGAAAAGCGTTGCCGCGTCGTCGTGGAGTTGTGCGTGCCGGAGCAATATTTCCGTTTGGCTGCCGACCATGGTACATCCACCCCCGTACTGACTGGTCAGGGGAGGCTACTCCTCCAGCAGGCGCTTGAACCCCTCCTCGTCCAGGACCGAGATTCCGAGCTCGCGAGCCTTGAGGAGTTTGCTCCCGGCGGCCTCCCCCGCCACCACATAGTCGGTCTTGCCGCTCACCGACCCGCTGACTTTGCCGCCACGGGCCGTGATCAGCGCCGCGGCCTCCTCCCGGGTCAGCGTCGGCAGCGTCCCGGTGAGGACGAAGGTTTTCGTGGCCAAGGAACCCGCATCACGCTTGCGCTGGGCGCCTGCCATCACGACGCCCGCGCGACGCAGACGCTCGATCATGCCTCGATTCGCCGGCTGCTCGAAGAACAGCCGTACGCTGGCCGCTACCTCGGGCCCGATGCCCTCGCTGCGGCGCAGTTCCTCTTCGCTTGCGGCCGCGATCGCGTCGATCGAGCCGAAGTCGCCGGCCAAGATCGCCGCGGTCTGTTCCCCGACGAAGCGAATGCCGAGGCCGGTGAGCACGCGCGCGAGGCCGCGCGCCTTCGAGCCTTCGATCGCCTCGAGCAGTTTGCCGATACTCTTGTCGCCCATGCGCGGCACCGACCCCAGTTTGCTTGCGTCCAGCGCGTAGATGTCGGCGATATCGTGCACGAGACCGAGGCCGGTAAGCGCATCAGCAAGCACATCGCCCAACCCCTCGATATCCATCGCCCCGCGCGACGCGAAGTGACGCACGCGCTCGAAGACCTGCGCCGGACACGACGCGTTGGTGCAACGCGCCATCGCTTCGCCGGGCGGATGATCCACCGCGCTTCCGCACACCGGACAGACGCCGGGCATTTTGAAGCGCCGCTCTTTGCCGGTCCGCTCGTCGAGCACCGGACCGACGACGCGCGGAATCACATCGCCGGCTCGCGTAACCAGTACGGTGTCGCCGATGCGGATGTCGTTGCTCGCAATATATTCGGCGTTGTGCAACGTTGCGCTCTTGACGGTCACACCGCCGATCTGCACCGGCTTGAGCACGGCGTTCGGGTTGAGCGTTCCGGTGCGCCCGACCGTGATCGTGATGTCGACCAGTTTGGTGCGCGCCTCGCGCGGTTTGAACTTGTAGGCAACGGCCCAGCGCGGGTCGCGCGAAACGGCGCCGAGCCGCTCTTGCACCGCGAGATCATCGACCTTGATCACCACGCCGTCGATTTCGTAGTCGAGCGTGTCGCGCGCATCTTCCCAGCGGCGGCAAAAGTCGATGACGGTTTCAATATCAGCGGCCGGCTCGATGTGATCGTTGACCGCGAAGCCTGCAGCGCCTAGATATTCCAGCGCTTTGCTCTGCGTTTTTAAGGCCGGGCCCTGCGCGATCGCGTAGGCAAAGAACGAAAGGCGACGCTGCGCGGTCAATTTTGGATCGAGTTGGCGTACGCCGCCCGACGCGGCATTGCGTGGGTTGGCAAACACCGGCAACCCTTCGCGCTCGCGCCGCGCGTTGAGCTTCTCGAAATCGCTCTTCCGTAGATAAACCTCGCCTCGCACCTCGAGGAACGGGGCTCCCTTCGGGAGCACCTCAGGATGACGGAGGCGCAGCGGAATCGTCGTAATGGTCTTGAGGTTGGGGGTGATCTCCTCGCCGACGCGGCCGTCGCCGCGCGTTCCGCCTCGCACGAGGACACCGTCGCGATAGTCCAGCGCGACCGCGAGGCCGTCGATCTTGAGTTCGCAGACATACGAGATCGGGACCGCTGCAAGTTTGCGCACGCGCTCGTCGAACGCGCGCAACTCTTCGGCGTCGAAGGCATTTGCCAAACTCAGCATCGGTTGCGAGTGTTCGAACGGGGCAAAACGTTCCGAGGGCGTCGCGCCGACGCGTTGCGTCGGTGAGTCCGGCGAGCGCAGCTCCGGATGCGCCGCCTCGAGGTCGATCAGCTCGCGAAGGAGCGCGTCGAACTCCGCGTCGGTGATCGCGGGATCGTCGAGGATGTAGTAACGGTGGTTGGCGTCCTCAATCTGCGCGCGCAATTCCTCGGCGCGCTTGCGCGGTGTCACCTCTTGGATCCGATTTGAATCGGATAACCGTCGGGGTCACTGATGACCGCAATACGCGTTGGTCCCTCGTTGTACGGGTACTGCAGAATAGGAACGCTCAATGTGCCGCAGTCGGCGACGAACTTATCGACGTTGTCCAGCGTGAAGCCGAGTTGCAGCGATCCGGGCCGTACCGCCAACAGATCGCTTCCTTGATGCAAGCCGAGCGTCACGCCCTTCGCAAGCTCGAACTCAATCCAAAGCGGGGAGCGATCGGAGAGCTGCTTGAGCCCCATCACCGTTCGATAAAAATCGCGCGAGCGCGCGAGGTCGTTGCAAACCAGCATCACCACCGAGAACACGATGGCTTATGCTTCGACAGCGACTCTGTCGCCCTTCGCGAGATCGTCGAGCGCGGTCATGTTTTCACGCTCGAGGCGCTCGAGCGCGGATGCGTCCGGCCGGTGGTGGCCGACCGCACGCTGGTCCTCGAGCACGGGCACGAGATATGCCCCGGTGTAGGATGCGGGGTTCGCGGCTAATTCCTCCGGCGTCCCCGTTCCGACCACCCTGCCGCCGCGGTCACCGCCCTCGGGCCCGAGATCGATCAGGTAATCCGCGGTCTTGATCACGTCGAGATTGTGCTCGATGACGAGCACCGTGTTGCCGGTTTGCACGAGCCGCTGCAAGACCTCGAGCAGCTTGTGGATATCGGCGAAGTGGAGACCCGTGGTCGGCTCGTCGAGCACGTAGAAGGTACGACCGGTTGAACGTCGCGAGAGCTCGGTGGCGAGCTTGACGCGCTGCGCCTCTCCGCCGGAAAGCGTCGTCGCCGGTTGCCCCATCTTGATGTAGCCCAGGCCGACTTCACAAATCGTCTTGAGCTTATTGTGAATTCTCGGAATCGACGCGAAGAGCTCGTTCGCCTCGTCGACGCGCATCTCCAGCACATCGGCAATCGTCTTGCCTTTGTATTTCACTTCAAGGGTCTGAGCATTATAGCGCTTGCCCTTGCACACTTCGCACGGCACGTAGACGTCGGGCAGAAAGTGCATCTCGATCTTGATGATCCCGTCACCCTCGCACGACTCGCAGCGCCCGCCCTTGACGTTGAACGAAAACCGGCCCGGCGTATATCCGCGTATCTTTGCCTCGGGCACCATCGAGAACAGCTCGCGAATGATGTCGAAGGCGCCGGTGTAGGTCGCGGGATTCGAGCGCGGTGTACGACCGATCGGCGATTGATCGATCACGACCAACTTGTCGAGCTGACCGGCGCCCTTGACCGTCCCGTACGTGCCGCCGGCGGGTTGATCGTGCAAATGCTGATTGAGCGCGCGCACCAGCACGTGGTTCACCAGCGTCGACTTGCCGCTGCCGCTCACGCCGGTTACTGCAGCGAAAACGCCGATCGGAAATTTCACGTCGACGCCGACGATATTGTTGGCCGTTGCCTTGCGCACTTCGAGCCAGCCGCGCGGCTCGCGCCGGGTCTTCGGAATCGGAATGAACTTCCGCCCGGAAAGATAGGCACCCGTCTCCGACTTGGGATTCGCAATAATCACATCGAGCGTTCCGACGCTGAGAATCTCGCCGCCCTCCGCGCCCGCACCCGGCCCGATGTCGACGATCACGTCGGCGGTGCGCATCGTATCCTCATCGTGTTCGATGATGATCAGGGTGTTGCCGAGATCGCGCAGCGTTTTGAGCGTGGCCAGAAGCCGGTCGTTGTCGCGCTGGTGCAAACCGATCGACGGCTCGTCCAAAATGTAGAGCACGCCGACCAGCGCGCTGCCGATTTGCGTTGCCAGGCGAATGCGTTGCGACTCGCCGCCCGAGAGCGTGGTCGCAGAGCGCGCCAGCGTGAGGTAGTTCAGCCCCACGTTGGTCAAGAAGCCCAGACGCGCGCGAATCTCTTTGACGATTTGGTGCGCGATCTGCTCCTGGCGCGCTGTCAACGTGAGCGCACGAAAAAAGGCCTCGGAGTTTTCGATCGACATCCGCGTTACCGCGTCGATGTTTTCACCCCCGACCGTAACCGCGAGCGCCTCGGGTTTGAGCCGCGCGCCTTTGCAGGTGGGACAAGTCGAGGACGACATGTACTTCTCGATGTCTTCCTTGACGTAGTCGCTCGAGGTTTCGCTGTAGCGGCGCTGCAGATTATTGATCACGCCTTCGAAAGACGACCGGTACTCCCACGTCTTCCCCGAGCGCGAGGTAAAGGCAAAATCCTGTTCCTTTTCCGTGCCATAGAGAACCACGTCGAGCACGTCGACCGAGAGATCCTCAATCGGCGTCGACATCTTGACCCGATATTTGCGCAGCACGCGTTCGAGCTGTTGCAAATAGTACGGGTTCATCGATGGAAAACGACCGCCGCCAAGACTCTTGCTCCACGGGACGATCGCGCCATCCGCGATCGACTTGCTCCGGTCGGGAATCACTTTCCACGGATCGATTTCGATCTTCTCACCGAGTCCGCTGCAGGCCGGGCAGGCGCCGTACGGCGAGTTGAACGAAAACAGGCGCGGCGCCAGCTCTTCGAACGAAATGCCGCAATGCACGCACGCAAACGCCTCGCTAAACGTGATCTCACGCGTATCCGCCAAAACGGTGACGATGCCGGTCGAGAGACGAAGCGTCGTCTCGATCGAGTCGGCTAGGCGCTTGCGAACATCGGGTTTGATGACGAGCCGATCGACGACGACTTCGATCGTGTGCTTGCGCTTTTTATCGAGCACGATCTTCTCGCGCAGCTCTTTGACCTCGCCGTCCACGCGCACGCGCGCAAAGCCCTCTTTTGCGACCTCTTCGAAGAGCTTGGCGTACTCGCCCTTACGTCCGCGCACGAGCGGCGCGAGCACCTGGATGCGCGTGCCCTCGGGCAGATCCATAATCGCGTCGACGATCTGCTCGCTCGATTGCGTGCTGATCTCGCGACCGCAGTTGTAACAATGCGGCGTCCCGACACGCGCGTAGAGTAAACGCAAGTAGTCATAGACCTCGGTGACGGTACCAACGGTCGAACGCGGGTTGCGCGAGGTCGACTTCTGATCGATTGAAATCGCCGGCGAAAGTCCCTCGATGTAATCGACGTCGGGCTTTTCCATCTGTCCGAGAAATTGCCGAGCGTACGACGAGAGCGACTCGACGTAGCGGCGTTGCCCTTCGGCATAAATGGTATCGAAGGCGAGCGACGACTTCCCCGATCCGGACAGACCGGTCACGACGATGAGCGCGTTGCGCGGCAGCGTGAGGTCGATGTTCTTGAGGTTGTGTTCGCGCGCGCCCTTGATAACGATGTGGTCAAGACCGGCAGCCATATAGCTCCCCTACAACTCCACTTCGGCATGGGTGAGTTTCAGGTACTCGCCGGCGATCACGAGGGAAGCGTAGGCCACCACGACCTGCTGAAGGAGCCCGGCGACCAGCCACCCAGCGAGGTCGGAGACCCGCCCCGCGAGCGAGCCAAGCCAGCCGCCGGCCGCAGCGATGACCGCGATCAGGACTACGACGGCAAACGTGGGCAGCAGGTTGGCGAGAGCGGTCGAAGCCGACTCGACGATCCCGGCGACCGGCGGCCGCTCGCCGATCACGACCGCCGCCATGGTGTAAATGAAGAATAGGGCGTAGATCAGCAGCGTGACCCCAAAGGTCACCGGGGCGAGCACGGCGGCGCACAGGCCCATGACCAGCAAGAGGAACGCTGCGCCGGTCGCGGGTGCAAAGCGGTTCGCAAAGGCGTCGAATCCGTCGCTCAAGCTGGTCCGCCCGTGCTTCCATGCGGCGCCCGCCATGCCGGTGACGTAGGCCATCTGCGAGAGCGCTAGCCCCAGCGAGATCAAGAATTGCGTTAGCGCCGTAATCGACTCGGTGGCGGCAGCGGCGTCGGCCGATCCATTTCCGGCGATCGTAACGACCGGCGACTCGGCGAGGAGCCGGAAGCCGAGTTCGATGACTACGATGAGCACGCCGATGACGATACCTGGAACCAAGATCACGGGATTGCGCATGAGCAGCGCCCAGGCTCGCGCAAAGGTGCTCTCCAGATCGCGCGCGCTCTGCGTCATGCCCGCTCCAACGCGCCGAGCACTTCGCCGATCGATGCGCACGTCGCGTCGGGCGGAGGCGCACCCGCGGGCACGCGCTCGTCGCGAATATTCAGCCACACGGCATAGAGCCCGGCCTCGAGCGCACCGCGCACGTCGCGGTCGTAACGGTCGCCGACCATCGCGCTGCGCGCAGGCGCCGATCCTAGCGTCGTGCAGGCGTGCGCGAAAAGCAGCGGATCGGGCTTGATCATACCCACTTCATCGGCAATAAAGATGGCGTCGAAGAACTCACCGATCTGCAGCAGCTTGATTTTCTCACGGTGCGTTTCGGAAAAACCGTTGGTGAGAATACCCAGACGCATTCCGCGTTCGCGCAAGGCGCGCAGCAGCTCGATCGCGCCGGGAAAGACCGCAAAGTATTTTTTGCGGTATTCGTTATACGTGGCAGCACTGCGTTCCGCGAGGCTACGGTCGGCGATCCCAACGCGCTCGAGCGCGCTGTTCCACATCATTTCCCGCAAACCCGAGAGTCGCGTGCGTAGTTGATCCGGCGTCAGGCGGTGCCAGAAGCCTTCGGCTTCAGCGATATATGCACGCTTGACCGCGAGCGCATCGACGCCACGCTCGAGCGCGATCTCGCGCGCGACCTCTTCGGCCGCACTTTGGAAGGCGTACGTATCGTCATGCAACGTGTCGTCCAAGTCGAACAGGACGACTTCCAATTTGCGATTCACGGCTAAAAGCGTACCCGAAATTCACGCTCGCCGAAAGCGTCAATGTCGCTCACGATCGCCTCACCCTCGATCGCGGCTTCGCCTTCCACTTCCCGCATTCGCGCGCCGCAGCGCAGCCGCAGTGGGCGCGCCGCACCATCGTATTCACGCGCGGTCACGATGACGCCGTCGCCGTCCGCGGCGGGCCCGCAAGCCACGACTCGGACCGACGGGTCCTCGCTCGTAAAAAGTCGCACGCGCGGTTCGCAAGCAAACTCTTCGTAGGCCGCTTCCAGCGCTCCAAGCGAAATGCCGGGCTCGAACGGCGCAAACGCCCACGCAAGTTGTTTCGGCCCGCCGTCGTGCAGAAGCGATACGCGAAGATGCATGCCACCCTTGCGTAGCGCCTGTGAGGTCCAGCTGCGCGGATCGTCGACAAAGAGCGCGAGGCCCGCGCGTTCATCGCTCAGCGCGGCAAAGTGCCGGTCCGCGCCGTGGCGCACCCCGGCCGCTTGGATCGCGACCCAGTTTTCGAGTGTGAGCGTTGCGCTCGACGTTTTCCAATCGATTGCGCACGTGACGCGAACGAATGGCTCGCCACGGCGCACTTCGATCGACATCGTCGCCGGCGAAGACCCGGCCAAAAAGCGCACTTCGACGCGATCGTCGTGCATCTCGAATCCTGTGGGCCGAACGCGGACGCGCCAACCCTTGGGAAAATCGCGATAGGCCGCAAGCAGATTCGCTTGCGCGAGCGGGACGCGCGTGCGCGGGGAGGCGAGCTCCAAGAGCGCCCCACCTTGGTTGAACGACGCCTGCACGAGGCCGTTATCGAAGCGCACGTCATCGCCGTCACGCACCGGACGACTCGGCTCGCGCAAACGAACATTCGCGCGCGGCAACATCGCATCGGCGGCCTTTTCGACCAACTCCAACTGACCGTCCGCGAGCGCGGCGCGCAGACGTTCGACGAGTTCTCGCGGACCATGGACCGCGATGCACCACGCGACCTTTTCCTCGACGGCAGCGAGTTCGCGTGGCGAAACCGGCACTAGGCGATCGTAATGCTCTGGCCCGGGCGCATCACCGTCACCTTGGTTTGCGGCGACGTCTTGGCAACCGCGGCGGCAAACTGGTCGCCGGCGTGGATACCGAGCACGAGCGGATTGTGCGCGTAATGCACCGGTACGGCGTGCGAGACGCCGAAGGCCTTGACCGTCATCGCTGCGTCGCTCGGCCCCATCGTAAAGGCGCCGTTACCCGTGCAAACGATCGCGATCTGCGGCTGGTAGCGTTTTCCGAGATCGTGCATGTCGCCGAAATAGTCAGTGTCTCCGGAAGCGTAGACGCGCGTGGTGCCGATATCGAGGATGAATCCGGCCGGCGGATAGCCGAGCGCGGTCGAATGGATCGCGGGAACGAGCCACGCGTGGATCGTGCCGTGCGTCGTCTCGCCGCCGAAGTTCATGCCCGCCCCTTTGTTCGCGACGAGCGTCGCCATGTCGAGGTTCGCCGCCTTGAATTTCGGCACGAGGCCAACGCGCATCAGATCGCTCTGGCCCGTCGTCATCACTGGTAAGCCGGCCGCAAGCAGCGCCGGCAGCAGTTCGAAGTAGTCGCCCATATGATCGCCGTGATCGTGGGTGAGCGCCACAAGCACGTATTGCGGATTGCGCGATTTCAGATGGGCCGCATAGGCGGCCGCGCTTTGCAGCTCTGGCGGCTTCTCGATGCCGAAGGCGGTCCAGCCGGTATTGTTCCAGATCCAGGCATCGACCAGCACGATCGCGCTGTCGTCGGAGGTCGAGAGCTCATAGACACCGCCGCCGAACCAGCGCATCTTCAGCTTTCCGCTGGGCGAGGCAGCCTGTGCGACCTCACTGGATACCGCGGCCCCGATTGCGCCGGCAACCGCACCGGCCGCGAGAAAATCGCCCCGAGAGACCATTATACGAGCTCCTTTAGCGCAGTATGGAAGACCTTCGGCGCCTTGCCTTGGAAAAGCAGCGACTCATTCCCGCCGATCGCTCTGCGCAATTCGATCAATTCGTCGCGCAGCGCCGCGGCCTTCTCAAACTCGAGGTTGGCGGCGTATTCGCGCATCTTCTTCTCGACGTCGGCCGCCATCTTCATCGCGACGTCGCGCGGGATCTTCTCGAGCGCGACAGCGGCGGCGGTCTCCTCGGTCGCGCCGACCATGCTGAGAATGTTTCGCACTTCCTTGCGGATTGAGCGCGGTTCGATGCCGTGCTCCGCATTGAAAGCGATCTGCCGCTCGCGACGCCGCTTGGTCTCACCAAGCGCACGCGCCATCGATTCGGTGACGTTGTCGGCGTACATGATCACTTTCCCCTCGACGTGCCGCGCCGCGCGCCCGATCGTTTGGATCAATGAGGTCGAGCTACGGAGATACCCCTCCTTATCGGCGTCGAGGATGCCGACCAGCGAGACCTCGGGAAGGTCGAGACCTTCGCGCAGAAGATTGATGCCGACCAGCACGTCGAAGACACCGAGGCGCAAATCGCGCAAGATCGCGACACGCTCGAGCGTATCGACCTCGCTGTGCAGGTAGCGCACTTTGAGGCCGTTCTCGAGCAAAAAGTCGGTGAGGTCCTCGGCCATTTTCTTCGTCAGCGTGGTGATCAGCACGCGTTCGCCGCGCTGCGTGCGCTGGCGCACCTCTTCCATCAAGTCGTCGACCTGATTGCGGGTCGGGCGCACCTCGACCTCGGGATCGACCAGACCGGTCGGCCGGATGATCATCTCCACCGTCTGCGCGCTGCGGCCGAGCTCGTACGTGCCGGGGGTGGCCGACACGTAGACGATCTGTTTGACGTGGTCTTCGAACTCATCGTAGGTGAGCGGCCGGTTGTCGAGCGCGCTGGGCAGCCGGAAACCGTGCTCGACGAGGACTTCTTTGCGCGAATGATCGCCGCCGTACATGCCGTGCACCTGCGGCAGCGTTACGTGCGATTCGTCGATAAAGTACAGATGATCTTGCGGGAAGAAATCGAGCAGGCACCACGGCGTCGAACCGGCTTCACGTCCGGTGAGATGTCGCGAGTAATTCTCGATGCCGTTGCAATACCCGACCTCGCGCAGCATGTCGAGATCGTAGCGCGTGCGCATCTCCAGGCGCTGCGCTTCGAGTAGCTTGCCGTGCTCTTTGAAATAGCGTAGCCGTTCGTCCAGTTCGACCTCGATGGATGCGATCGCGCGGCGCAGCTTCTCGTCAGGCGTAATGAAGTGCTTGGCCGGGAAGATCAGCAGCTCGTCCTTGCTCTCGACGTATTCGCCGGTGAGCAGATTGACGACGTTGATCGCCTCGATCTCATCGCCGAAGAACTCGATCCGATGCACCAGTTCTTCGTCGACCGCGACGAATTCGAGCACGTCGCCTCGCACGCGGAAGGTTCCACGCACGAGGTTGAGATCGTTGCGGCGATATTGCATATCGACGAGCTTGCGCAAAAGCAGATCACGGTTGATCTCGTCACCGACATGGATCCTAGCCGACATCTCCATGTAGTCCGAGGGAGAGCCGAGACCGAAGATGCAGGACACCGACGCGACGATCAAGGTATCGGGCCGCGTCAGCAGCGATTGCGTCGCGGAATGCCGCAACCGCTCGATCTCTTCGTTGATCGAGGAGTCTTTCTCGATGTACGTGTCGGTCGAGGCGACGTACGCTTCGGGCTGATAGTAGTCGAAGTACGAGACGAAATATTCGACCGCGTTATTGGGAAAGAAATCGCGGAACTCGGCGCAGAGCTGCGCGGCGAGCGTCTTATTGTGGCAGAGCACCAGCGTGGGCTTTTGCACGAGTTCGATGACGCGCGCCATCGCCATGGTCTTGCCGCTGCCGGTGACGCCGAGCAGCGTCTGCGCGCGGTCGCCCCGCAGGATTCCTTCGGCCAGCGCGTCGGTGGCCTTGGGCTGATCCCCGGCAAGTTGATATGGAGCGACGAGTTCAAAGCGTTGGGTGGCCATGGCGTTTCCTTTTGATGCCGAAATTGGGGGGCCGGGTTGCACCCATGGGGGAGCGGGCCCGAGGCTCGCGAACTTTGCCCATCCGCCGGATACCTTGGAGAAGCACCCCGTTGAGCCACAATCCCCTGATTTTTAGCGGCAACTCAAATCGCGCGCTGGCCGAGGAAATCGCCAAGCGGCTGAAGTTGCACGTGGGCAAGTCGCTGGTCGACAAGTTCAAGAACGAAGAGACGCGGATCGAGATCGGCGAGAACGTCCGCGGGTCTGAGGTCTTCGTCATTCAGTCGATTTGCAAAGCGGCCGACGGTCGCATCGGCGTCAACGACGCCCTGATGGAATTGCTGCTGATGATCGACGCTTTGCGGCGCGCGTCGGCCGCGCGGATCACCGCGGTAATCCCCTACTACGGCTACGCCAAGCAAGACAAGAAGACCAAAGGCCGCGAACCGATCTCGGCCAAGGTCGTCGCCAACCTGCTCAAAGTCACGGGTGCAAAGCGCCTGGTGACGATGGACTTGCACGCGGCGCAGATCCAAGGCTTCTTCGATCTCCCGGTCGACAACCTCATGGCCATGCCGGTCTTGTGCAACTACTTAAAGGAAAATCGGCTCTGCAAAGACCGCATCGTGGTCGTGTCGCCCGACGCCGGCGGCGTGCACCGCGCGGAGCTCTTTGCCAAGCGGCTGGAGAGTTCGCTCGCGATCGTCTTCAAGCGCCGTCCCGAACCGGACGTCTCCGAAGTGACCGACATCGTCGGCGACGTGAAGGGAAAAATCGCCGTGGTCGTGGACGACATGATCTCGACCGGCGGCACGCTGGCAAAAGCGGCCGAAGCAATCAAAGCGCGCGGCGCGACGCAAGTGTACACCGTGGCAACCCACGGAATTTTTGCCGGCGACGCGATGCGCGTACTCGAAGATTCGGTCATCGAGCGCGTCATCATCACCAACACGATCCCGCTCACGGCGGGAGAATCGCACACAAAGTTCGTGCAGCTCTCGATCGCGCAAACCTTCGCCGATACGATCAGCCGCATCACCACCAATCGCTCGGTCTCGGCCCTCTTCGAAGGCGAGGAGGGGACGGCACCGCCGGAACCGGGCCCTAGCGAAACCGCCGCCGCGCTCATTGAAGCCGCGACGGCCTAAGACGATTCGGCCGACCTTCGGCCGGGCGCACATCGTGTTCCCCGAACCTTCAGCCGCATCGTGCGGCTACAACTGAAGAAAGTTAGTACATGGCTTCCAAAGAGTTAAACCTCCCCATCGAACATCGGAGCAAGACCGGCACCACGGGTGCGCAGGCACTGCGGCGTCAGGGAAAAATTCCGGGCGTCCTCTACGGACACGGTACTGAGCCGCTGCACGTCGCCTTCGAAGCAAAGATTTTTGACGATCTGCTGCATCACGGCGCACGTAACGGCGTCCTCACTTTGACCCTCAACGGGAAAAAAGCAGACACAGCGCTCGTGCGCGACGTTGCGCGCAATCCGGTTTCACGCCGGATCGTGCACGTCGATTTGCAGCGCGTCTCGGAACACGAGGCGGTGCGCGCGACAATCCCGCTGGTAATGGTCGGCACCCCGCGCGGCGTGCGCGACTTCGGCGGCGTAATGGACGTGATGGTCCATGAAGTCGAAGTCGAAGGCCCGGTCGATCAACTTCCCGATCATTTCGAAGTCGACGTCACGGACCTCGGGATTCATCAACACGTCGTCGCATCCGACATTAAACTTCCGGCGGGATTCAAGCTTCTCGAAGCCCCCGACATGCTCGTGGTTTCCGTCGAAGCATCGAAGACCGAAAAGGCTCTTGAAGAGGCCGCTACCGGCGCGACGGCTGAACAAGCCACACCGGAGGTTATCGGCGGGACGCCGGAGAGCGCAACACCATAACCGAACAGACGCCGCCCAAGATCGTCGTTGGTCTCGGAAATCCGGGGAAAGAATACGAACGAACCCGGCACAATGCCGGGTTCATGGTTGTCGACGAGGTCGCGGCGCGCTACGGTCTTTCGTCATGGAAGACGAAGGACAGCGCGCGGCAGATCTTCGACTCGCGCCGGCGCGTCGTGCTGGTCGAGCCGACCTCGTTCATGAACCTCTCGGGCACCCCGGTTCGGCTGATTTCATCCTGGTATCGCACACCACCTGAAGGCACGCTCGTCATCGTTGACGACATGGATCTCCCATTCGGAAGTCTGCGCATGCGGCCGTTCGGCGGACATGGTGGACACAACGGCTTACGCTCGATTATCGCGACGATCGGAGATCGCTTCCCGCGCCTGCGCGTTGGCGTCGGCCGGCCGGAGCACGAATCGATCGATCACGTGCTGAGCCCGTTTAGCACACAAGAGCGTGAAGTGCTACCGCGTATCATCGGGGCTGCCGCCGACGGCGTGCAGCTCTGGCTCGACGAAAGCCTCGAGGCCGCGATGCAGTTTGTGAACAATTGGGTACAAGGAGCCGATAACCAGTAACAACGACAGGGAGGTGATGGCAGCGAGCGAGTTTAGCGGAAAAACCTTCGTGGTTCGCGTCGACGATGCAACCGCGAACGACGGCGCAGCGACGCTGGTCGCCGATCTTCAAGTACTCACGCGGCAGCACGTGCGGCCGATCGTCGTCGCCCCCGATTCGCAGGCCGCGCGCGCGATCGTGCGCGCGATCAACCGCAGCGCCAACATCGCCCTCACCTTGAGCGGCTCGGATGCCGCGCTCCTCCCGCACACGCCCAGCGGTATCGGTCGCGTGCAAACCCACATTCTGCACACGCTGACCGGCGCGGGATTCATCCCGGTCGTCGAGCCGACGGCATTCGCGCTATTCGGCGAGGACGAGGTGGTGCTCGCCGATGACGTCGCTGCTGCAATCGCCGCGGCAACCGAAGCGACTCGCGCGATCTTCTTCCACCGGGCCGGTGGCGTGAACGATCCGCAGACGCATCAGTTGATCGACGAACTTACGCCGGCAGAAGCGTTGGAATTGGCCGATGATCTGCGCGTTGATGTCGATTTACGCAACGCAATACGCGCCGCGGCGATTGGCGTGCGCGGCGGTATTCCCAAGGCACAAATCGTCGACGGCCGCGTCGCCCACGCCGCGCTGGTCGAACTGCTTACCACGCAGCATCTGGGCACGCAAGTAATCGGCGGCCTTATCCTTTAGACGGCCGCATCGTGCGGCTACGGTGGGCAGGTCGAGGGAATGCCGTTGATCTCGGAGACGCGAGTCGACGCGTCATCCACGCGCTGCCGGAAAATGCGCGCGACGATATCCGGGCAGACCTCGGTCAAGGATTCATCGGTTGCGCGGATGACATTGCGAACCGCGGTCGCGCGATCGATCGGCAGCGTCAATGCGTAGCGATCCGCGCTGCGCGCGATGCCTCGCTGGACCGCATTTTCCACCGGCACCGCAACGAGATAGAGCACCGCGATGAGCGCGCCCACGACGGCGAAACGCGAGACCGGATCGTCGTCGCGGCGAAAACCGATCCGATCGGCGACGGCGACCGCAATCGCCGCGCCGACGATCAAGAGAAGCGCGTCGGTTAGCGCTAGTTTCCACTGCGATCCGTTCGCGACGTAGCCGAGTTCGCGCGCAACGACGTATTCCAATTCGGGCGGGCTGGTTACCGCGACGATCACATCGCCGATGACGATACGCTGCGCGCCGCCAAGCCCGCTAACGTATGCCGTACCGACGTGCGATCGCCGTCGCACCAGCTCGACCACCGGGACAGTCGAATGTGCGACGCTCTCGATTGCACGCACGCTCGCAACGGTCAGCGGGGGCATCGGCACGATACGTTCGACGAGTCCGGCGCCAAACGGAGCGAGGTAGCTCGCCCCGAAGCTCGCGGCGAGGATCGCCAGGATCGTGTACAGGTACCATTGGTGCGTGCGATCGACGAGCCAGAGCACGGCGGCGGTAACTAAACCGATGGCAAGCATCCAGATCAGCGTGACCGCCAACCAGTCCGCGCCCCAGGAGCGTAGCAACTGATCGTTCTGACTCATGGCGCGTTCGACGCGATAGAGATAGAAGGCCGGCAACAGCGCCGCGACACGAATCACGAGACCGAGCGAGGCGCCGAACGCAAAGCGGACGATCGTTTCGTTGCGGAAACGCCGCCGCAATCCGTCACGCACCGCCGCGGCTCGACCGGAACGCCAATAGTAGGCGAGCGCTAAGGCGGGGAGGAGCACCGCCAAAAACCACCCGGGCAAAAACCAATGGACGAAGCGCAGCGCGGCCACTTGGCGATCCGGGTCGACCAGCTGGGCCGCGGACTGCGAGAGAAGCATGTGGCTCGAGAGAGCGTCCACGCGGTGATCGATCGCGTTCGGCCGTAGGACAACTGCGCTAAGGATGGCATGCGGGGCAAGAGTCACCCCGTGCTGTTCGCCTCAAACCACCGAATCGCTTCCTACTCGTCCCTCCCGAAAAACCGCAAACGTCGTACCATTGACCGCGAATGAGACGCGATCTCGACCCGTGCGTTTGCTATGGTACATCGCCGCGTCCGCGACTTCGAGTAGTTCGTTCGCGTCACGCGCGTCATGCGGAAAGCTCGCCACGCCGACGCTCGCCGTGATCTGCATCGGTATCCCAAAATCATGGCGCCGTACCGCTTCGCAGAAGGCCTGTGCGCGCTCGATCGCAACGGTCTTTTGCGCATGGTGCACGAGCGCGCAGAACTCGTCGCCCCCATTGCGACCGGCAACGTCGACCTCGGGAATGCCTTCCGAGCGCAGCAGTTCGGCCATCCCTTGAAGTACCGCGTCACCGGCCGCGTGTCCGAGCGTGTCGTTGACGGCTTTGAAGCGATCGGTATCGATAAACCACAGCGTCAACACGGCGGCCGGCCCGAAACGCGCGCGCGCAATCTCATCGCGCAAGCGATTGCGAAAGGCGCGCGGCGTAAGTAATCCGGTCAGGCCGTCGTAGGTCGCGTCGGCGTGTGCAAGCTCGCGCTCGAGCGCAAGGGCATACGGCATCGCCGCGTGCTCGATCGTGCGGACGATCGTCTCCTCACCCGTCAGCTCGTAAACGGCGGAGGACGACGCGTAGATGACCGCACGCAGCCCGCCGGCGTCGGTCATCGGCACGGCAAGCGCGCAACGATCCGTCGGCACCAGCACGCCGTCGGTACCACGCGCGCGGTGACCGGCGAGCGCCGCGCGCGACGGCAAATAGTCGGAGGCGTCGCGACGGAGCCGCACGCCGGTGTAATGTTCGACGCGCGCGCCGTCGGCATAGACACACTCGAGCTCTTCGCCGTTCGGTGTGAGCGCGAGCACGGCATCGATCGCCGGATCGCGCCGCCGAATCACTTGCGCTAGGGCTTCGATCACCGCGCCGCTCGAGCGACGCGATGCATCGAGCAACACGCGCAAGGCATCGAGCACGAAATCTTCTCGCTCGCACACGGCATCGACGTTGAAACGTTGTATGCGCACGTCGGCATGCGCTTTCAGCGCGACCGATACCAGGATCGCGCACGTGAGGACGGCGACGACGATCGCGATGCTCATACGGCTTTTGGGGTGAGTGCCCGGCACATCTGAGAAGAGGACCTTGCACGACGTCGAAGGTGACCATCGTGCTCGATCCAAACGACTGGCCGGCCTTTCGCCGCTTCAGCCATGCAGCGCTCGACGATGCGCTCGATTATCTCGAGACGCTGCGCGAACGTCCGGTATGGCAGGAAATGCCCGAGCAGGTCCAAGCACGCCTGAACGAACCCCTGCCCGCCGAGCCGATGCCGCTCGATGACGTGTACCGCACCTTCGTCAATTCGATCTTGCCGTACGCCAGCGGCAACACGCATCCGCGTTTCTTTGGATGGGTGCAAGGCGCAGGCACGCCGACCGGTGTCGTCGCCGAACTGCTAGCCGCGACGATGAACCCGAATGTCGGCGGGCGCAATCATGGTGCGGTGTTCGTCGAGCGCGCGGTGCTGCGGTGGTTCTGCGAACTCTTCGGGCTGCCGCAGGCCGCGAGCGGCGTGTTGACCGTTGGTGCATCGGCGGCAAATTTGATCGCGGTACTGGTGGCACGCACGCGAGCGCTCGGACCGCAAGTGCGCGAACAGGGCATTACGCGCGAAGGCGGCCGTCTGATCGGATACGCGTCGTCGGCGACGCACAGCTGCGTGCGACGCGCATTTGAAGTGAGTGGCCTCGGGAGCGGTTCGCTGCGCATCCTCCCGACCGACTCGTTGCATCGCGTCGATCCCGGCGCGCTCACCCGCGCCGTCGCTGAAGACCGCGCGGCGGGAAATCGGCCATTCATGCTGGTCGGTAATGCGGGAACCGTCGACGTCGGCGCGATCGATGCGCTCGACGAGCTTGCGGAGTTTGCGCAGCGCGAAGGGCTCTGGTATCACGTCGACGGCGCGCTTGGCGCCCCGGCGATGCTGGCGCCCTCGCTCGCTTCGCGCTTTCGCGGCATCGAACGCGCCGACTCGATCGCCTTCGATTTTCACAAATGGCTGCAGGTTCCGTATGACGCGGGCGCGCTGCTGGTGCGCGATGGCGAGTTGCATCGCGAGACCTTCGCCTCGACGCCGAGCTACCTCACGCGCATGCCACGCGGACTCGCCAGCGCGCAGCCCTGGTTCACGGATTTTACGGTCGACCTCTCGCGCGGCTTTCGCGCGCTCAAGATCTGGTTCACCATCAAGGAGCACGGGGCCAAGGGACTCGGCGCAGCGATCGAAGCCAACGTGCGCCAAGCGCGCCTGCTCGGTGACTTGGTCGACGCCGACCGGGACTTTGAACTGCTCGCGCCGGTGCAGTTGAACATCGTGTGCTTTCGCTACCGCAACGCCGATCTCGACGAAGACGAACTCGATCGCTTCAACGACGAGCTGGTGATTGCGCTGCAAGAAAGCGGTGAAGCGGTCGCCTCGTCGACGACGGTGGGCTCGCATCGCGCGATTCGCATCTGCATCATCAACCACCGCACGACCGACGCGGACCTCGCCTACACGCTCGACGCGATCAAACGCCTCGCCGCTCACGATGCGCGTCTAAATGTCGCACGGCTAGGTTTCGGGATTGAAGTATGCGACTTCGTCGTTGTAATCGAGCGTTATCCGGAACAATCCAAGCACATCGCGGCCAAGGATACCATCGTAGAGTTCTGTGGAAAGAGTTGGCGGCGCCTGGTCCGCGATGTCGACAACCGGCGCGATGACGCGCAGCCCCCCAAACCTAAGCGGTTTCACATGGCACCATCGCTGCGTCGTCGGTTTTGCGCCGTAACCGAGCGCTACATTGCCGGGATCCGTCACCGGTGCGCCGAGGATCAGTTGCTCGGCGAACGGCTCGAAGAGAATCGTCATCTGTCGCACCGGTATCGAGCAACATAGTCGCCCTCGTCGAGCCGAACCACGCGTGGACGCGCGTCACGTGACCGTCGAAATCGATCGGGGTCGGCGCGACGCCGGTTGATGCCGCGTCGAACGTGCCCGGCGGATAGAACAGCACCTGCTTCTTCCCAAAGTCGACGCTGACAATGCCCGACTCAAAGAAGGGCGTGCCGATCAAACCCACCACGTGCACGCCGTCGAGAAACCCGTACGCGGAGAGGGTGTTGAATCGCGCCCCGGTCACGTGCAGGTTGCCGATCGTTACATCCGTGGTGACGCTGCCGTCGGAGGCGACTGTCAACCCGGCATCTCCCGCTGCCTTACGGTCGATGAAGAGCCCGTCCGCGCCCGTGTCAAGATGAAACCACAGCCGGTGACCGTTGATGTCCGCGCCGACGAGCACGCGGCCAGGGAACATCGCCGGTAACGATTGCGGCGTGGTCGCGGTGGTCGTAAAGAGCGGCGTCGCGGTCGCCATTATGGTCGCAAGAATCGTGTGGAGCATGACTACCTGGGTTTTAGCGGCTTGGCGGGATTGCCCGCGACGCGTTCGCCTGGGGCGACGTCTTTCGTCACGACCGAGCCTGCGCCGGTGAGCGCATTGTCGCCGATCGTGCGCGGCGCGACGATCGAGGTGTTCGACCCGATCGAGACGTTCTTGCCGATCGTCGTGCGATTCTTGCGTTCGCCGTCGAAGTTGCAGGTGATGGTGCCCGCGCCGATGTTCGTGTCCTCGCCGATCTCGCTGTCGCCCAGATAAGCCAGGTGGGCGGACTTCGCGCCTCGCGCCAGATGCGAATTCTTGATCTCGACGAAGTTGCCGACGCGATTGCCCCCATCCAGCTTGGCGTGACCGCGGATGTGGGCGTACGGTCCGACCTTCGAGTCGTCGCCGACGTCGCTCGCAACGACCACGCTCTCGCAAATCTCGACGCCGTTGCCGACGCGCGAATCCGAGATGCGCGTGTTGGGGCCGATCGCGCAATTTTCGCCGATCGCCGAAAGCAAGGAGATGCTGGTATTGGGATAGATTACGGTATCGCGACCGATAACGAGCTCGGGCTCGAGATAGGTCGTTGCGGGATCGAGTATCGTCACGCCGTCGCGCATGTGCGCCGCGGCGATCCGCGCATTCATCTCGCGGCGCGCCATCGCCAGTTCCACGCGATCGTTGATGCCGAGCGTTTGGAGCGGATCGGTGACCACTACCGGCCGTACACGCTTGCCGCCGGTCACGAAGTGTCCCACCGTGTCGGTGAGGTAGTACTCGCGTTGCGCGTTGTCGTTCTTGAGCGCGGCGACCCCCTCGCGCAGTTCGCTCTCGTCGAAAGCATAGATTCCGGCGTTCATCTCGTCGATCGCGAGCTCGTTTGCGTCGGCGTCGCGCGCCTCCACGATACGCTCGACCTCGTCATCCCCACCGCGCACGATCCGTCCGAAGTTCGACGGAAGCGGCATCCTCACGGTGACGAGCGACATCACGGCCGGCTTGCCGCCATCGAGCGCCGCGACGACCCGCGCGAAGATCTCCTCGGTGATCAGCGGCATATCGGCGTACGCGATCACGACCCGCGAGCCGGGTCGCGGAGGCGTCGCGTCAAGGGCGATCTTGACCGCGTGGCCCGTGCCGAGCTGCTCGCTCTGCACGACGCCCTGCACGCCGAACTCGGCGATGCGCGCTTGTAATTCGTCGTTGGTGACGACCACGATATCGTTGATGCCGGCGGCACGCAGTTCGCGAAGCGTATACCACAGCATCGGGCGCCCGCAGACTTCGTGCAGCACTTTGGGAATCCGGCTCTTCATGCGGGTGCCTTTTCCCGCGGCCAGGACGATCGCGCGCACGTTCATGCTAATGGAGCGCCTCCAGGGCATTTTCGAGCCGCCGAATCGACTCTTGTTGGCCTAAGATCTCGACGTCGTCGAAGAGCGGGAGCGCCGTCGGGCTTCCCGTGATCGCAATGTAGAACAGGCGCGCGACGTCTTTGAATTTCATATCCAGGTTCACTGCCGCACTCTTGAACTTCTCGCCGATCTCCGCCTGGTTCCAATGCGCGTCCTCGAGCGTGAGCAGCTCGTCGATGCTCCCACGCAAGGCTTGCTTTGCCTCGTCCTCGGACAATTTCGGAAGCTCGAGATCCCGTCGCGCCAGCTCCGGCCGATTGATGAAGAAATCGATCGCCGGGCCGAAGTCGGTCAGCGTCTCGATACGTGACATGGCAATCGACGCGATATGCTCGCGCTGTGACGGCTCGATCCCCGCCGGCCAAACAAAACCAAAATCGGCAAGCAACTTCATGAAGCTCGCGACGTCGCGATGGCGCATCCACTGACCGTTGAGCCAGGTCAACTTCGGGATGTCGAACACGGGACCGCCCAGGGCAATATGCTCGAGCTTGAAATCATCGGCGATCTTTTCAAGCAGCGGGGAGCCGATGAGTTGCGGATCGTCATTGCGCGAGTCAATCAGGATGCCAAGAAAATTCAACAGCGCATCGGCCAAATAGCCGCGCTCGCGGTAGTAAAGAATGCTGGTCGGATTCTTGCGCTTGCTCAGCTTCGTGCGGTCGGGATTGCGCAGCAGCGGCAAATGGCACAATTGCGGCGGGTCCCATCCGAAGTACTGGTAGAGCAGCAGGTGCTTAGGCGCAGAACTGATCCACTCTTCGCCGCGGATGACGTGCGTGATCTCCATCAGATGATCGTCCACGACGTTAGCCAGATGATAGGTTGGCAGTCCGTCCGCCTTCATCAGGACTTGCATGTCGACGGTTTTCCATTCGACGGTGATCGTTCCGCGCAGGACGTCGTCGAAGACGCAGGCTCCGGATTCCGGCACCCGCAGACGGATGACGAACGGTTCGCCGGCCGCCTCCCGGCGCGCAACTTCTTCTTGCGTATAGGTCAAACACAGGCCGTCGTAATGCGGCGGCTGCTTGGCGGCGCGCTGCGCCTCACGCATCTCTTCCAAACGCTCCGGCGTGCAGAAGCACTTGAAGGCGTGGCCTCGATCGAGCAATTCGTGCGCGTAGCGTTGATAGATCGCCGAACGCTCGCTCTGGCGATATGGCCCGTGCGGCCCCCCGATATCGGGGCCCTCGCTCCACGAGAATCCAAGCCAGTGCAGCGAATCCAGGATCGCCTGCTCGCTCTCGCGCGAGCTGCGTACTTGATCGGTGTCCTCGATGCGCAGGATGAACTCACCGCCGTTATGCTTGGCGAACGCATAGTTGACCAGCGCGACATACGCCGTGCCGACATGAGGATCGCCCGTCGGCGACGGCGCGACCCGAGTCCGAATTTTCATTTAGACGAGTTCGCGGCGCTTGCCACACTCGGCTTCGACAAAATCGACGATCTCTTGCAGCGGCGCTCCCGGCGTAAAGATCGCTTTTACCCCAAGCTTGCGCAACTCGTCGGCATCTTCCGGCGGGATCGTACCCCCGCCGAAAAAGACGACGTCATCGGCGTCCTGGGCCTTGAGTTGTTCGAGCACGAGCGGAAAGAGCGTCATGTGCGCACCCGAAAGAATCGAAAGGCCAATGCCGTCGGCGTCTTCTTGAATCGCGGTTTGCACGATCTGCTCCGGCGTCTGGAAGAGCCCGGTATAGATCACTTCCATGCCGGCATCGCGCAACGCGCGCGCGATCACCTTTGCTCCGCGGTCGTGCCCGTCGAGGCCCGCCTTAGCGACGATGACGCGTAGTGGTCGGTTCGCCATGCTTTCCTTTGCATTGGGTCTGCTCGCTCAGGCGCAGCGCCTCTTCGAGCTTGTTCTTGACTTCGGCAAGGGTCCGCTGCACGCGGCGGCGGTCCATCTCGTTGTGAATCTTTAGCATCGTTAAAATACCGATCGCTCCGTATAGCGCCCGTAAACACTGGCCATCGCTTCGACGATTTCGCCCTCAGTACAATATGCGTTGACGCAGTCGATCAGATGCGGCATCACGTTGTCTCGCTCGTCGCGGCATGCTTGCTGCAAACGCTCCAACGTTTGCTTCGCGCGGTTGCCGTCGCGAGAGGTGCGCAGCTCCGCGAGTCGGCGGCCCTGCTCGCGCGCAACTTCTTCGGTGATCTTGAGCAGATCGATCTGCATCCGCTCTTCGGGCCGCTCGAAATAGTTGACCCCGACGATGACACGATCTTTCGACTCGATCGAACGCTGGTAGCGATAGCTCGCCTCGGCAATCTCCTTTTGGAAGAAGCCCGCCTCGATCGCCTCGATCACGCCGCCGTAGCCTTCGATTTGCTCGAAGTAGGCTTCGGCTTCGCGCTCCATTTGATCGGTCAGCGCTTCGACGAAGTACGAGCCGCCCAGCGGATCGGTGACATTGGTGACGTTGGTTTCGTAGGCCAAGACTTGCTGCGTGCGCAGGGCAATCTCAACCGATTTTTCGGTGGGCAACGCCAGCACCTCGTCCATCGAATTGGTGTGCAGGGACTGCGTCCCACCCAGCACCGCGGCCATCGCCTCGTAGGCAACGCGCACGATGTTGTTCTCGGGCTGCTGCGCGGTCGCGCTGCAGCCGGCCGTCTGGGTGTGGAAGCGTAACTGCCACGACTTCGGGTTCTTCGCACCGTAGCGTTCGCGCATGCGCCGGGCATAGATCCGGCGCGCCGCGCGGAACTTCGCGATCTCCTCGAAGAAGTCGATGTGCGAGTTGAAAAAGAACGAGAGACGCGGCGCGAATGCGTCGACGTCGAGTCCGCGTGCGATCGCCGCTTCGACGTACGCAAACCCGTCGGCGAGCGTAAACGCAAGTTCTTGCGCCGCGGTCGAGCCGGCTTCGCGAATGTGGTAGCCCGAGATCGAGATCGTGTTCCATTTCGGCATCTCGGCCGTGCAGAACTCGATCATGTCGACGATCACGCGCATGTGCGGACGCGGCGGAAAGATCCACTCTTTTTGCGCGATGTATTCTTTGAGGATGTCGGCTTGAATCGTGCCGCCGAGCAGCTTGCGCGAGATGCCCTTCTTCTCGGCGGCGGCGATGTATTGTGCGACGGCGATCGCAGCCGGGCCGTTGATCGTCATCGAGGTCGTGATGTCGGCCATGTCGATGCCGTCGAAAAGCGTTTCCATATCGAGCAGTGAGTCGATCGCGACGCCGCATTTTCCGACCTCGCCGCGTGCTTGCGGCGCATCGGAGTCGTAACCCATTAGCGTCGGCATGTCGAACGCGACCGAAAGACCGTGCTGGCCCTGCGCGAGCAAGAAGTGGTAGCGTTCGTTGGTCTGCTTGGCGTTGCCGAATCCGGCGAATTGCCGCATCGTCCACAGGCGATCGCGGTACCCGTTGGGGTGGATCCCTCGGGTATACGGATACTCGCCGGGGAGCGGCTCGACGCGTTCCACGTCTTGGGGTTCGTAAACGGTCTTGAGCGGGACGTCCGAGATCGTACGGTCGACCGCGCCCGAGCCGGGGCCGGTCCGGCCCGCGGCCGCCGGCCGCTCGATCATCTTTGCCAAGCTGGCTTTCCTCTTAAAAGTGGTAACGGAAGCTATTCTCCCTGGGTCAGCCCCATCTCTGCAGCAAGGCTTCGGCGGCCGCGTACGGATCGAGACCGACCGGAAGCCGCTCCTGCAGGTCGTCGTCGACGCGCTCCTGGAGCTTTCCAAGCACCAGTTGACGCACTTGATGCGCGAAAGCCTCGCGCCGCTTATTCTCGATCTCGCCGGTTTCATTCAAATAGGCGCGGTGCGATTCGATCGCGCGCCATAGATCGTCGACGCCTTCGCCCGAAAGCGCCTGCGTCATCACCAGCGCCGGAACCCAGCCTTTGAATTCGAGCATTTCCATCATCCCGCGAATCTCGCGGCGCATTTGATTGGCCATCGGGTGATCGGCCTTGTTGACGACGAACACGTCGGCGATTTCCATGATGCCGGCTTTGAGCACCTGAATCGAATCGCCGCTGCCTGGTTGCAGCGCAACCAACGTCGTTTGCGCAAGTTCGGCGATCTCGATTTCGCTTTGGCCCACACCGACCGTCTCGATCAGGATCACATCTAATCCAAAGGCGTCCATGAGCACGATGGTGTCGGCCGTCGCGCCGGACACGCCGCCGAGGTGCCCGCGGCTGGCCATCGACCGAATAAAGACGTCGGGATCGACGAAATGCTCGGTGAGACGAATACGATCGCCGAGCAGCGCGCCGTGCGAAAAGGGCGAGCTGGGATCGACCGAGATCACGCCGACCGTCTTTCCCAGCGAGCGCGCTTTGCGCACCAGCGCCGAGGAAAGCGTCGATTTTCCCACGCCGGGCGGTCCGGTCAGCCCGATGGTCAGCGCGCGCCCGGCTCGCGGATACACGTGCCGGATCAGGTCAGCGCCGCGTCCACTTTCGGTCCACGAAATCGCGCGCGCCAAACCGCGCGGACGCCGGCCATCGAAGTCGCGCAGCACTTCTTGTACATTCATCGAGGGTGCCAAAGTACCGGGGGATTGCGGTGATCACCCGGGATCACCCTCCCCGCCGTGGAAGAAGCGATGTAATGCTGCCTGCGGCGCTCCTGGCAACGTCGCTGGCGTTGACGTCCGCGCAATCGGCGAAGATCGATGCGGTGGTCGCGCAAGTGATGCAAACGAGCCATATTCCGGGGCTCTCCCTCGGTGTTGCCCGCAAGGGTCATGTCGTGTTCTTGCGCGGCTACGGCACCCGCGACTGTTTGTCGAACGCGCGCGCAAACGCATATACGGTCTTTCGCATCGGTTCCATTACCAAACAATTCACCGCGGCGCTGGTCATGCAGGAAGCCGATCGCAGCGCATTGCCGCTCAACGCCGAGCTCGACGGAATCACGGTCGTGCAACTGCTCTCGCAAACCAGTGGACTCGTTTCCTACACCGATCCGGGACAAACGTTGGACTCGGCGCTCAACGCGCCGACGCAGTTTACGCCGGGGACACAGTGGCAATACAGCAATAGTAACTACTATCTTTTGGGAACGGCACTGCAATCGGTGACAAAGGAAAGTTTCGCCTCATTGCTCGCCCAGCGCATCACCGAGACCGCTGCACTTGACCTCGACCACCTTCTATCCGCCGCTCGAGCGAAACGTGGCGCAGGGCTGCGCGTGGGACGGATCGGGATGGTCGGTTGCACCTGACGGCCCCAACGATCGTGCCGATCTGGCCTTTAGCGCGGGCGCGATGAGCAGCAACGTTCCCGACTTACTCACCTGGCTCTGGAACCTGTACGATGGTGCAATCATCACATCCGATAGTTTCGATCAGATGACCACCTCGTGGACGCTGGCCGATGGAACCCCGACAAACTACGGCTTCGGCTTTTTTACCGACAAATGGTATGGCCTGCGCATCGCGCAGCATACCGGATATCTCGACGGCTTTAGCGGCGACGACGGACTCGTGCTCGATGACGGCATGGCCTTTGCCATCCTCTCCAACGCCGATCGCGTTTCGCTCGTGCCGCTAGCGAAGAGCCTGGTGGAGATCGTCGAGCCACTCAAGGATCGCTCGCTGGTCGCGACGTTGTCGCAGCCGGGGGTCTTTGAGGATCCGGCGGTCACCGCGCTGGTGAAAATCCGTCGTGGCGCAACTTGCAACCGGCCAGATCGATCGCGCACTGCTCTCGCCCAGTTTCGCGACGGCGCTTGACGAAAGCCGCCTAGGCGCGTACGAGCGAACGCTGCGTCCACTCGGAAAACTCGATCAAGCTTTGTTCAACGAATCCACGACCGTCGGCTCGGTGACGAGCGACGTCTACACCTTGATCTTCGCGCACGGCCGTTTGACCTTGACGTTGAGCTTGCGCGGCGGAAAGATCGATGCGCTGACACTGGAGAGCGGGCGCTAGACCGTGTTCCGCGCGATTACCGCGGCGTTGCTGATCGCGCAAACGCTTATCATCCCGATGACCGGAGCGCGTACGCGCGGCATTCAAACCGAATCGCTCTTCCACACGCTCTTTCATGACTTCTTTCCTGAAGACGACGGCACGACGTACGTGCAAACGGGCGACATCCCGGCGATGTGGCTTCGCGATTCGTCGGCGCAGACAATCCCCTACGTGCGCTTTCAATCCGACTATCCGCTGCTGAGAGCTCGCTTTGCCGGCGTGATCGAACGCAATGCGCGCGCCATCGACAAGGACGTCTACGCCAATGCGTTTCAGGAAGATTACCACGCCTGGGAGCGCAAGTGGGAGGTCGATTCGATCGCCTGGCCGGTCGTGTTAACGCTGGCCTACTTCGACGCGACGCACGATCGCACGATTTTCACCCCGAACCTGCATGTGGCGTTGCGACAGATCGTCTACACCTACAATTGCGAAGAGCACCATCGCGAATGCAGCCGTTACGTCTATCCCTACCACGTGCCGACACATGAAGAGTTCGATGAGGGGACCGGCTTGGTCTGGGGCGCGTTCCGGCCGTCGGACGACCCGGTCGTGTACCGTTTCAACATCCCGCAGAACGTGCTGGCTGCCGTCGCCTTACGCGACATCGTAAGACTCGCGCGGGTGGGCTACGGCGATACGGATCTCGTCGCACGTGCGCAAACGTTGGAGGAGCGAATAGTGACGGGCATCCTTCGCTACGGAATTTTCTTCAACGCGCATCGTGGCGTATGGATGTATGCCTACGAAACCGACGGATACGGCAACTACAACATCATGGACGACGCGAATCTTCCCGACCTGACCGGGTTACCGACGATCGATTGGTGTTCGTCTTACGATCCGATCTATCTCAACACGCGCACCTTTGCATTGAGCATGGACAACCCATGGTACTTTAGCGGCCGCTACGCGCAGGGCCTCGGGAGTCCACACACGCCGTACGGCTTCGTCTGGCCGCTCGGCATCATCGCGCGCGCGATCACGTCGACCGATCGCCGCGAAGTTATGAGCAGCATTACGACACTGGCGGAGACCGACAGCGAGAACGGCCTCATTCACGAGAGTTTTTATCCCGACGGATATTGGCGATTTACGCGTCAGGAGTTCGGATGGGCAAATGCGCTCTACGCCGAGCTGCTCTTTCGCACCATGGCCGGCTACCCGGCACTCGACCATGTCGCGGGTGAGGGCACGATGCTGCCGTTCGAACAGCGCGCTCAAACGCCGGTGCTGGTGTCGGAGATCGACCAGCTCGATAACACCGCCGACGTCGTCGCTACGCTCGGACGCCTGCTCTACGAGGGGCGCGCAGCCGCGATCAATCAGGCGCCGTAGCGTCGCTGCCGTTCGCCATACACCGTGAGCGCTTGCGCAAACGTCGTCTCGTCGAAGTCGGGCCACATCACCGGCAGCGTGAGCAACTCGGTGTAGGCAAGCTGGTAGAGCAAGAAGTTCGACACGCGGTGTTCCGCGCCGGTGCGGATCAACAGGTCGGGATCGGGCGCGTGTGGCGCGTACATCTGGGCGCGAAGCGATGCTTCGTCGATGTCATGCGGGGCAAGACTTCCGGCCGCAACTTGAGCTGCGACCGCTTGCACCGCGCGCACAATCTCACTGCGTCCGCTGTAATTGAGCGCAAGCGCAAGGGTGATGCGCGTGTTTCCCTTGGTCGCGTTCACCAGGTCACGTAACGCTGAGCGCGCAGGCAACGCGAAGGCATCCAACTCGCCGATGATTTCCACCCGCACGCCCTGGCGCAGGAGATCGGGCTTTTCGGTGCGCGCGCATGCCGCGTAGAGTCCCATCAGCAAGCTCACCTCGGCCGACTCGCGCTGCCAGTTCTCGGTCGAAAAACCGTACGCGGTGACGCGACGTACGCCCGCGCGGGCACCGGCACGCACCGCGGCGCGGAGCGAGGCGACACCGCGGCGATACCCTTCGGCAATCGGCAAGCCCCGCTCTCGAGCCCACCGGCGATTGCCATCCATAATGACGGCGACGTGCTCCGGGGCTGCTTCGGGAAGGCGAGCTTGCAACATAATTCACTTTGTACCACAAAGTAACGTCCGCCCGCAAGAGCGCGCCCGCGCCTTCGCCAACTCACCGCAGCACCATGAGTCAAGGTTATTACCGGTACCCGACGATTTCGGGCGATCGCATCGTCTTCGTTTGCGAGGACGACCTGTGGAGCGTTGGCGCAACCGGAGGGGTCGCGACCCGCTTGACGGTGAGCTTTGGCACGTGTTTGACGCCGCGGCTCTCGCCCGACGGCAGTACGATTGCCTTTATTTCGAACGACGACGGCAATCCGGAAGTTTACGTCATGCCGGCCGCCGGCGGCAAGCCGCAGCGCCTAACGTTTTTAGGTTCGACCATCGCGCAGGTCGTCGGCTGGAGCGCCGACGGACGCGAGATTCACTTCGTCGCCAATCCGCGCGCCTGGTACGAGGGCGAGACGCGCCCCTTCGTGATCGCACGCGAGGGCGGTGAACCGCGCGATCTTCACCTCGGACACGCGCGCGCGTTTTCGGCCGGTCCAAGCGGCGCGCTGGTACTTGGGCGCAATGCGGTCGATCCCGCGCGTTGGAAGCGCTATCGCGGCGGCACCGCGGGCGAGGTTTGGATCGATCCCGCTAATCGCGGCGACTTCGAAAAACTCAAATTACCCGACGGGAATCCGGCGTGGCCGATGTGGATCGGCGAGCGCATCTATTTCCTCGCCGACCACGAAGGTATCGGCAACATCTACTCGTGTGCGCTCGACGGGAGCGATGTGACGCGCCATTCGAACGAGAGCGAGTACTACGCGCGCTTTCCGTCGACCGACGGCACCCGCATCGTCTATTCGAGCGGCGGCGCGCTGAGCGTGATCGATATCGCGAACGACACCGCGACGCAGATCGTTATCGATGCGCCGTCGCCCGAACCGCAAACCGTGCGCCGCTTCGAGCACGCCTCCGAAGCGCTCGAGCATTTCGCTCCAAGTCCCGACGGGACGCGCCTCGCCTTCATCGCGCGCGGCCAAGCCTTTACCATGCCGCTCTTCGAAGGCGCCGTGCTTCAACACGGCGGCAGCAGCGGCGTGCGCAACAGGCTGACCGAGTGGCTCAAGGACGGTAAGCGCTTCGCGTGCGTAACCGACGGCAGCGGCTTCGAGCAAATCGCCGTGCAGCGCGCCGACGGCGCGGACGCACCCAAGATCATCACGTCGGGCGACATCGGTCGGGTCACTGAGCTCGCGGTTTCACCAGCCAGTGATGTGATCGCGTTTGCGAATCATCGCCACGAGCTATGTATGATCGATCTCGACGACGGGAAGGTGCGGATCATCGACACGAGTCCGGCCGACCGCGTCAGCGATCTCGCCTTCTCGCCGGACGGCCGCTACATCGCCTACGTCTGGTCGCCCACGCGCGGCGCGTCGATCATTCGCGTGGCCAAGGTACGCTCAGGTAAGGTGCACGACATCACCTCGCCGCTGCGTATCGATCATTCGCCGGCCTGGGATCCGCAAGGCAAATATCTCTACTTTATCTCGTCGCGCGACTTCCATCCGGTCTACGACGCGCTGCAGTTCGACCTGAGTTTTCCGCAGGCGCAACGACCGTTCGTCGTGACGCTCCGCAGCGACGTTCCTTCACCGTTTGTGCCGCTGCCAAGACCGATTCACCGCGATCACGAGCACAATCACGATCACGACGACGACAAGAAGGCCGACAAGCCCGAAGAGCTGCGCATCGACATCGACTTCGACGAGATCGCCGGGCGCGTGCTCGGTTTCCCGGTCGAAGAGGGCGAGTACGATCAACTCGTGGCGGTCAAAGGCCGCGTGCTCTACACGCGCTTTCCGGTCAAGGGCATCACCAACGCGCGAGATGACGACGAGGAGGCCTCGGCCGGCGGCACACTCTCGGCGTATGACTTTGAAACGTTGCGCCAAGCGACCGTTGCGAGCGACGTGGGCGAGATTCGTCTCGGCGCCGACGGGCGAACGCTGATCTATCGCGCGCACGAGCGCTTGCGCGCAATCGACGCGACCACCGATCTGGGTGAAGATGAGCCCGAAAAACCGTCGAACGACCCGGGCCGCAAGAGCGGCTGGATCGATCTCGATCGCGCCAACGTCGAGATCGAGCCGCGCGACGAATGGGCGCAGATGTATCGCGAAGCCTGGCGTCTGCAAACCGAGCAGTTCTGGGTTGAGGATATGAGCGACATCGACTGGGATCGCGTCTACGACCGCTACAAAGCGATTCTGCCGCGCGTTCGGACGCGCACGGAACTCTCCGACGTCATCTGGGAGATGCAAGGCGAACTCGGCACCTCGCACGCCTACGAGTACGGCGGCGACCACCGCATCCCGCCGCAATATCAGCGCGGCTTCTTCGGCGCGGATCTGACCTGGGACGACGATCGCGGCGGTTATCGGATCACACGCATCTATCGCGGCGATTCGTGGAACCGCAGCGAGGATTCGCCGCTCGCCGAACCGGGTCTCGACATCCACGAAGGCGACGTGCTGGTCGCACTGGGCGGCAAGCGGCTCTCACGCGACGTCTCGCCCGATCGTCTGTTAGTCAACGGCTCGGGAAAAGATATCTCGGTGACGATCCGCACCCGCAAAGACGAAGAGCGCACCGTGCTGGTCAAAGCACTAGCGAACGAGTCGCTGCTGCGCTATCGCGCGTGGGTCGACGCCAATCGCCGCTACGTGTACGACAAGACCAATGGCCGCGTGGGATACATCCACATTCCCGACATGGGCCCGTGGGGCTTTGCCGAGTTCCATCGCGGCTATCTCAACGAGTTCGATCGTAAAGGGCTCATCGTCGACGTGCGCTACAATCGCGGCGGGCACGTCTCACCACTCTTGCTTGAAAAGCTTGGGCGCAAACGCGTCGGCTACGACGTGCCGCGCTATGGAACGGCGATTCCCTATCCGCCCGAATCTGTGGCCGGCCCGATGATGGCGATCACCAACCAATTTGCCGGATCGGACGGCGATATCTTCAGCCATTGCTTCAAGCTCTACAAACTTGGACCGCTGGTCGGCAAGCGCACCTGGGGCGGCGTGATCGGCATCAATCCGTACCATCATCTGGTCGACGGGACGCTCACGACGCAACCGGAGTATTCGTTCTGGTTCTCCGACGTCGGCTGGAAAGTGGAGAACTACGGCACCGATCCGGATTACGACGTGGACTACGCGCCGCAAGACTATCGCGACGGCCGCGATCCGCAGATGGATTTCGCGCTGCGCATGATGGATCGCGCGCTGGAGTACACAACCGAACTGCGTCCCGATCTTTCAACGCGTCCATCGTTACCGTTACCAACACTGGTGTAACCGCTTTGTCATCCCGAGCGTAGTGAGCACAGCGAACCTAGTCGAGGGACCGACGAAAGCTAGCGAGGAGTTGGATGGACGAACAGACTAGGGAGGAGCTGGTAAGGGAACTCGGATTGTCGACGTCGACGAGCCTGGAGCTGGAGGGTTGATCGACGAGTTTGCAACGCGCTTTCTTTCCAAGCCATCAGCGTTGCGAAGTCGATGACGATGTGGTATTGTCGAATCGTTCAAGGTGTCACGTTTGACCGACCCATCGAAAGCGCACGAGGCGTCGCAGTAATGCGGCGCCTCGTTCTTTTTTGTCATCCCGAGCGTAGCCGAGGGAAGCACCACCCACGTATTGCTAAGCGAAGGCTCGAAGTTTTGCGCCATTCGCAGGATGCGAACTTCCTTTGGACGTGGCGCAAAACTCGCGCAGCAGGAGCGGCACACGATGTGCCGCCACGAGCGTCTTCGCGGGCAACACGTGGGTGGCGCTTCCCTCGACTACGTTCGCTTCGCTCACTACGCTCGGGATGACAAGTGGCTAGTGCAAGTACTTGTCGAACCAGCCGACCGTGCGTGAAAGAATGTCGATTTGGTTCTTGGGCTGGCGTGGGCCGTGGCCTTCGTCGGCATAGACGACAAGTTGCGACGGGACGCCGAGTGTTTGCATCGCGTGATAGAACTCGAAGGCCTGTGGCGCGGGCACTTCTTCGTCGCGTTCGCCTTGCAGGATCAGGATCGGCGTGTGCGAGTTCTTGATGAACGTGATCGGTGAGCTCTTCGCGTACACGCCGGGGTCGTCATAGACGGATGCACCGAAGAACGGGATCATCCACTGATCGATCTTGTTCTGGCCGTAGTATGACTGCCAATTCACGATGCCGGCCCCACCCACGATGGCTTTGAAGCGCGTCGTTTGCGTCTCCGCCCACATCGCCATATATCCGCCGTAGCTCCAACCGAAGAGGCCGAGACGATTCGGATCGATCGGCGCGGCGGCAATCGCAGCGTCGAGACCGGCGAGGTCGTCGCGCCAATCGCCGTAGCCGAAGTCTCTTATATTTGCCCGCGTGAACGCTTCGCCTTGGCCGTAGCTGCCGCGCGGGTTCGGTTCATAGACGAAGTAGCCGCGCGCTGTTAGCGCGGCGACGAAGCGATAATCGTACGAAGGCGTCCATTCCGAGGAGGGGCCGCCGTGAATGAGTGCGATCATCGGATACTTCTTGGCCGGATCGAATTGCAGCGGATAGATCAGCCAGCCTTGCACGGTGTAGGGATCGCTCTTCCACGTCAGCGAGACCGCTTTGCCGTAAAGTTTGGGCACGCGGGCGTTGGCGTGCGTGACTTGCTGCAGACTTTGCGGCGCGCCGGCCCAGACTTCCGAGGGCGTCGCGAACGACGTACGCACGAGCGCGATCTGCGAACCGGTTTTGGCGATCGAAAGGCTGCGCAGCGATTCTTGACCGGCAAGCAGCGTGGTTGCTGAACCACTACGCGGATCAAGGCTGAGCAGATGCAACGCGCCGAGCACATGGGCTACGAGGACGATCCGGTCACTCTGTGTCCAATGCAGGTCTGCGACGTTAAACACCGCACCGGGGGTGACGTCGCGCGAACTGCCGGAACGAGCGTCGACCACATATACATCGCCGCCGACCGGTCCGAAGTCGCTCATCAGGCCCCCGACCACCGCAATATGCGTGCCGTCGGGCGACCACTGCGGATCGTTGATTTGAAACTTGGGCGCCAGCAAATCGTGCATCGCACCGCCACTCGCGGGCACCGTCGCAAGTTTGGCGACCCACCAGTTGTTGTCGCCGTTACCGCGCGCGTACGTACAGGCGAAACGCGTCGAGTCCGGCGACCATGCATATTCGTAGACGTAGTCGGCACTCGGCGTTATCAATGCGACCGCGCCGGTTGCTGCATCGACGGTCGCGATTTGTTGTTCATCGGTTACGGTACCGATCACGCCGACATCGCGTGCACCGGCCGCAAGCGCGCCGGCCAAGCGATGCGGATGCGCGATATAGAGGAACCCGAGGCGCTTCCCGTCGGGCGACCAGCTCAGACGCTGCGGAAGACCGCCGAGCGCCGCGACGAGACGCACCTTCCCCCCATTTGCGTCGGCAACGTACAACGACGGACGACCTTTGGTGCGCGCGTCGGCAAGAAATGCGAGTCGCGAGCCGTCGGGCGACCAGGCCGGAAACATCGCTTCGGCCTTTGATGCGCCGGGAACGCTTAGCTGCACGCGTCGATGCGTGATGAGACTTTCGGCCCATACCGTATTGGCGTGATGGAGCGTCTGCTGCCATGCGACGCGCGTGCCGTCCGGCGCGATCGCGACATTACTGTAATCGGTGAGGTTCTCGGTGATGCGCAACACGTCGCGCATCGAGGGTGCGGCCTGTGCAAACGGTGTTCGCGCGAGAATTAACACTAACGTGAGCGCGGCGAGACGAAGGCTTAACGTCATGCGGCCGGTGATACGCCCGAACGCACGCGATAGCATGCTACAGTCAACCAAGCGGACAATATGCGACGCGGCCTATAAATTTATCAATAGGCTGTATTGACATATGCTTGGTAAACTTTGTATAAGGGTATATCAGTCCAAGGATCAAATGCAAGCCATCCAATTGCACCGATCCAATGACGCAAATGCACGATCCAATCGCGAAGGAGCTTCCAGGTGAGCACGAACGAGCGCTGGGCCGGTATCGAACGCCCTTACACTACCGACGAGGTCCGCAAACTTCAAGGGAGCGTCGTCATCGAACAAACGCTTGCGCGTTTGGGCGCCGAGCGCTTTTGGAAGCTGCTCCACGACCCCGAAGCCACAGCCGGGCTCGGTACCATGACCGGCGGCCAGGCTGTGCAAGCCGCGAAGGCCGGACTCAAAGTCATTTATTGCAGCGGCTGGCAAGTTGCCGCTGATGCAAACAGCTCGGGCAATGTGTATCCCGACCAGAGCCTCTATCCCGTCAATAGCGTCCCGCAGCTGGTCAAACGGATCAATAGCGCGCTGCAGCGCTACGATCAGGTTGAGGCGGTCGAAGGCCGTGGGACCCCGGAGAATTTCCTCCCGATCATCGCGGACGCCGAAGCGGGCTTCGGCGGACCGCTCAACGTGTTCGAGTTGACCAAAGCCATGATCGAAGCCGGCGCCGCCGGCGTGCACTTGGAAGACCAGCTCAGCTCCGAGAAAAAGTGCGGCCATCTCGGCGGCAAAGTGTTGATTCCAACCCAGCAAGCGGTGCGCCACCTGATCGCGGCGCGGCTTGCCGCCGACGTGCTCGACGTGCCCACCGTGATCATCGCGCGCACCGACGCGCAAGCCGCGACGTTGATCACCAGCGACATCGACCCGATCGATCGTCAGTTCATTACCGGCGAACGCACGCCCGAAGGCTTCTTCCGCACGCGCGAGGGCGTCGACGCCTGCATCGCCCGCGGTCTGGCCTATGCGCCCTACGCCGATCTGCTCTGGATGGAAACCTCGGAGCCGGACATCGAAGTCGCCCGCGCCTTCGCCAAAGCGATCCACGCGAAGTTCCCAGGCAAGCTCCTAGCTTACAACTGCTCGCCCTCTTTCAACTGGAAGAAGAAACTCGACGACGCAGCGATCGCCGCCTATCGCGATGAGCTCAACGCGCTGGGCTACAAGTTCCAGTTCATCACGCTGGCCGGCTTCCACGCCCTCAACTACAGCTTCTTCGAACTGGCCCGCGACTTCAAGGAGCGGGGAATGTCGGCCTATGCCGAGTTCCAGCAGCTCGAGTTCGCGGCCGAATCGCTCGGCTACACCGCCACGCGCCACCAGCGCGAGGTGGGAACGGGTTACTTCGACGAAGTGGCGCAGACGATCAGCGAGGGTCAATCCTCGACGACCGCACTGCACGGTTCGACCGAAGCCGAGCAGTTCTATAGCAACGGTCATGCCAATGAGGTCGTGAGCGTCTGATATGAACGTAGCCCCAGCAGGTTTCGCCGTCGAGCGAGATCTGCCGGCTGGGTTCGCGGAGTTCTACCTACCGCTGCACGAACGGTTCACACCGGAGCAGCAACGTCTTGCACACGCGCGAGCCACTCGGCTCGCGCGCGCGCATACCGGGGATCTCCCGAACTATCTGCCGGCATCGCAAGCCACCACCACGGACTGGCGCATCGAACTGCCCGCGTGGTGCCAAGATCAACGCAACCAGATGACCGGCCCCGCGGACGACGCGGAACTGGTCGTCAAGTTACTCAACTCGGGCGCGCCCGGCGTGATGCTCGATCTCGAAGATTCGATCGCGAACACCTGGGACCACTTGATGCTCGGGCAAGAGAATCTCGTGGCCGCGCTTTACGGCGAGTTGAGCTACGACGATAAAAAGCGCGGCAAGACCGTCGGCATTAACCCAAGCACGACGGTGGTCTGGAATCGCGTGCGCGGTCTCCACATGTCGCAAGCCGGGTTACTCGCGGGCGATGAACTGACCAGCGCATCGCTCTTCGATACCGCTCTGCTCGCCTATCGCCTGGACTACGATCGCCTCAAGCATCCGTTATGTATTTACATTCCGAAATCGGAATCAGCGGAAGAGGCGCTGTGGTGGAAGGATCTCTTCGACGCCATCATCGCCGCGAAGGGGTGGAAGCCGGGCTCGATCAAAGCGATGGCGCTCATCGAGGCGTTTCCGATCGCGTACGAGATGGAAGAATTTCTCTTCAATCTACGCGACTATATCTTGGGCTTGAATCTCGGGCGCTGGGACTATATGGCCAGCCTCGCGCACTTCAATCTCAACGATCCGAATTGGCTCTTGCCGGATCGAAATACGATCCCGTTCGACGTCCCGTTCTTCCAGAATCTGCGTACGCTAATGCCGGAGATCACGCACAAGCATGGCGCGTTTGCCATTGGCGGCATGACCGCGCTGTTCCCCGATCGCAGCAATCCCGAGCTCAACGCCCGCGCTCTCGAAGTTCTCGAACGCGACAAGAAAAATGAGGCAAGCTGCCTCATGGACGGCGCCTGGACGGGTCATCCCGACCAGAATGAAATCGCCGTCGCGCAATTCCCGTTTCCGAATCAACTCGACAAGCGCCCGAAGCTGGAAACAACGCACCCCGATCTCCGTCCCGCGCCCAAGGGTGTCGGAACGCTCACGCTCGAGGGCACGCGCGCGGCCGTGCGTACCGTCATTCGGTATCGTCACGGCGTGCTCAACGGACTTGGCGCGAGTTTGCTCGACGGCTATATGGAAGATTTGGCCACCGACCGGATCTATCGTGTGATGATCGCGCAACGCTTGCGCTTTCCGGGTCCGTACACGCCGCCCTCGCTCTCGCAGATCTTCGATGAGGAGACGGCCAAACTCGGACCCGAATATCAGCGGGCGCGCGAACTCTCCGAGCAGATGATTCTGACCGGAGCGTTCGATCCCACCTGACGGACTAACGCTTCTTCGCGGCCTTTTTCTTGCGGGTTGCCGCCGCCTTCTTCGCGGACTTCTTGCGATCGGCGGCGGTACGCCCGGTCTTGGGCTTGCTCCCGAGATCGCTGACCTTCGACTCGCTCATCTCGACGCCGTAGTGTTTGGCCGCTTTTTTGATGTTCGCGAAGGCCAATTCCCGATCGGTGGGCGAGACTTGCGTTAACTGATCGAAGCGCGCGATCGCGTTGCGGACGTGTTTCTCGTCGGTTAGCGGCTCTTTGCGCTCCTTCGGGAAGGCGAAGACGCTATTGGGAAGGTCGCTTCGCTTGGTCAGTACGCCGTGTTTCTCATGGGGTTTCCAAGTCGCTCTCATACTCGTTTCTTTCCCAGTTCGTGCCACGACTTCTCACTCACATGGACGCCGTACTCTTGTGCGGCTTTGAGGATGTTTGCCCAGGCGAGGTCGCGGTCGCTATCCGAGACGCCTTCAACTTGATCGAAGCGGGCGATCGCGTTGCGCACATGACTAGCGTCAGTCAATGGCTCTTTGCGCTGCGTGGGAAAAGCGAATTCGTTCTCGGGCCACGTTGTCTGCATTTTTCAGGTCCTCCCGGCGAGAAGTGAGGTACTCGCGTACCGCGGGGTCGATCGTCAGGCCGAGCGCGCGTTCGTAGGCGGCGCGTGCTTGCTCCACTTCGTCACAGCGCGCGAGCATATCGGCGCGCGCAGCCCAATACGGTTGATAGTTTACCATGCGCGCGTCGGTCGCGAAAATCTCAAGCGCCGTGAGACCTGCGCGGCTTCCACGGCTTCGCCCCAGCGCGACCGCGCGATTGAGCGCGACGACCGGCGAGCCCGTCATGCACAGCAGTCCATCGTAGAGCAGAATGATCGCATCCCAGTCGGGCTCGCGCCCGAGCCGGCGTACCGCGTGCGCGGATTGAATCGCGGCTTCGAGCTGAAAGCGTCCTGGGCGTTGTGCGCGCGCGGCCTGCGCCAGAAGTGTCTCCGCTTCCTCGATCATCGCGCTATCCCACCGCGTGGCATCTTGCGCGTCGAGCGGTACGTAGGCTTGTGCGCGGTCCCGGCGGGCATTGCGGCGCGAGTGCGCGTGCAGCATCAGAGCCAAGAGCCCGCTCACCTCGGGCTCGTCGGGGCACGCGTCCGTTACCAAGCGGCCGAGCCAAATCGCTTCCCGCGCGAGCCCCCGTGTATCCGGATCGGTTTCGCTGGGGTCGTCCCAGCCCTGCCCGAACGTGACGTAGATCGCTGCGAGCACCGCGTCCAACCGCACCGGGAATTCTTCTGCAAGAGGCACGGTGAGCGGAATGCCGGCCCCGACGATTTTGCGCTTCGCGCGCACCAGTCGTTGGCTCATCGTGGCCGGGGCAACGAGAAACGCCGACGCAATGCGGGCCGCATCAAAGCCCAGCACAACCTGCAGCATCAGCGGTGCGCGAATCTCCGCGGCGATTGCGGGATGCGCGCACGCAAAAAGCATGCCGATGCGCTCGTCCTCCGGCTCCAAATTTGACGCGTATGCCGTTTGCGCGATACGCGCGACATGCGCGACGCGCTCGAGCGCAAGCGTTTCCCTGCGCCGGCGCCGCATGCCGTCGAGCGCGCGATTGCGCGCGACCACCGAGAGCCAAGCTTCGGGTCGTCGCGGCACGCCTTCGATCGGCCAACGTTCGAGCGCCGCGGTGAACGCATCAGCTAATGCATCCTCCGCGGCGTCGAGACCGCAGCGAGAAGCGAGATACGCGAGCAGCTTACCGTAGCTTTCGCGCGCGGCGCGTTCTACGCTCGAACCGGCAGTTCCCAAATCGGTCGCACCTCAACAGTACCGTGGCTTGCGCCCGGACAACGGGCAGCCCACTTGAGCGCCTCGTCGAGATTCGGGACGTCGACCATGTAGTAGCCGCCGAGCTGCTCCTTCGATTCAATATACGGGCCGTCGAGGACTGTTGTCTTACCGCTCGGATCGACGCGCACTTGCGTCGACTCGTTCGCAGGCTTGAGCCGGTCGCTGCCGACATAGACACCAGCGTCTTGGAGCGCTTGCGTGTAGGCCATGTAGGACTCGAGCGCGGCCTGGCTTTGTTCCGGGGTCAGCGCTTCGAAGCCGGCCGGATCGCTAAATAGGTGAAAAATGTATCGCATGGTGGTGATTCCTCCTCGGCACTATGACGTCCGGGGATCGGCGATTTCGACATATCGCGCCGCTCGCCCGCGAAATCGTCCCGCTCGTCACCGGCCAGTTGACCGGCTCAACCGCGCCGCGGTATGACGGGTATATGACCTTCAAGCGTCCGGCAGCATGGCTCTGGCTCTTCGTCGTCTTCACGGCGATCGGCATCTTCTTCACGTTCCATACCTACCTCGGCGATATGGATCACAGCCCGCTGATCTTTCGCCATCACCTCCTGGACGAGATGACCGGTGCGTGGAGCGCGATGGTGCTCGTACCCTTCATGGTGGTGCTGGCGCGGCGCTTTCCATTCAAACAGGGAATGATCGTCAAGCCGCTGTTCGTCAACGTCGCGGCCATGATCGTCTATACATTGGCGCATACGACCATCGAATCGGCACTTCGGTTCGGGTTCGAGCCGCTGTTGCGTGTCCACGAAACGTACACGGAACTCCTCTCCTACACTCAGGAGGCGGCTGGCGACGTCGTTTACTACACGCTGATCATGACGTCGATCTACCTACTGCTGCGCTTCGCCGCTACCCGTGACATCGAAACGCAACTTGCGCGTGCACAGCTCGAGAACCTGCGCCTCCAACTTCAGCCCCACTTCCTCTTCAACACACTCAACGCGATCTCGTCGGTCATGTACGAGGACGTCGGCAAAGCCGACCGGATGTTGGCGCAGGTCAGCGATTACATGCGACTCGTATTGGCATCGGGCGGCGTAGAAGAAATTGCACTCGACGAAGAGCTCCAGATGGAGCGGATGTACGTCGACATCATGAAGACGCGGCTCGAGCGCAGTCTATCGCTCGACGTGCGCGTAACCGACGATGCGCATGATGCGATGGTTCCCTTCATGCTGCTGCAGCCGTTGCTCGAGAACAGCATCCGGCACGGCATGGGCTCGACGCGTGCCTCGATCGAACTAGGCATCGACGTGGCGCGCGCGAACGGGTCGACCGTGATTCGCGTTAGCGACAACGGGCTGGGCTTCGATGCGTCGAAGCCGCGCGGCATTGGGCTCTCGAACGTGGCGGCACGGCTTGCATATCTCTACGGCTCGCGCGCGCAGTTTGACATCGCCGAGCGGGCAGGCGGTGGCACCGTCGCTACGCTGCGCGTCCCTGTTGAAGCTGCCCCAGGTGGCAAAGCATGCCGCTGACCGTGATGATTGCCGACGACGAGACGCCCGCGCGACGCAAACTCGCACGTTTTCTCGGCGAACACGATGACGTTACGCTCGTCGCCGAAGCCTCTAACGGGATCGACGCGCTCGATCTGATCGCGATGACCAAACCGCAGCTGGTCTTCCTCGACATCCACATGCCCGATCTCGACGGCCTCGGCGTGGCCGAGACGCTGAGCCGCAGCGAGGCGCCACCCTCGATCGTGTTCGTCACGGCGTTCGACCAGTATGCCGTCAAAGCGTTCGAGATGTCGGCACTCGACTATCTGCTCAAACCCTATGATCGCGACCGCTTCGAAGTGTCGCTCGGGCGAGCGCGCGCCTCACTCGACGTCAAGCCCGACACGTCAAAGCTTGCCGACACGCTATCGCAACTGCGCAATGAAGAACAATATGTACGCCGTCTCTTGATTCCGAACGACGGCCGCTCGTTCTTCGTCGCGGCTCGTGAAATCGCCCGACTGGAAGCTGACGGAAACAGCGTTGCGGTCCACACCAACCGCGGAAACCATGCTTTGCGCGCGACGCTCGAGTCGCTCGAAGCGCGCCTTGACCCCGCGCAGTTCGCGCGCGTGCATCGCTCGCACATTGTCAATATTGACGAGATCGCCGAGATTCATCCGTGGTTCCACGGCGATTACAAGATCCTTATGCGCGACGGCACCGAGATCGCGTGGAGCCGGCGCTACGCATCCCAGCGACCCGATCTTTTGAAGTAAAGGACCTGGTAACATGACCAAACGTGTGGCGTGGATTGCCGCGGCCGTCGTCTTCATCGTGCACGCGCTCGGCAACGCGCACTACGGCTTCTTCCGCGACGAGCTGTACTTCATCATCTGCGGCCTTCATCCGCAGTGGGGCTATGTCGATCAGCCGCCGGTGGTGCCGCTGCTGGCGGCGTTCACGCAGCTCGGGGGTCACTCACTCTTCTTGCTCCGTTTGATCCCTGCGCTCTGCGCGGCCGCAGGCGTCTACGTTACGTGTTTGCTCGTGCTCGAATTCGGCGGCGGCGTTTTCGCGCAGGCTATGGCGTCGCTGGCCTTTTTGTTCGCCGGCGTGCTCCTGAGCTTCGGAGAAAAAGTCGGACCGGATGAGATCGGTCTGTGGGCTTGGCCATTGCTGGCGTTGCTCGTCGTTCGTATCATCAAAGGCGCCGGCCCGCGACTCTGGTTGTACGTCGGTCTCGTCGGCGGCATCGCGATCCAGAGCAAATACGCCGTCCTGTTTTTTCTCGTCGCGCTGTTTCTCGGTCTCGTGCTGACGCCGCAACGCCGCGTCCTCGCGAGCTGGTGGTTCTTTGGCGGCGTCGTGCTGATGCTTGCCATCGCGCTGCCGAATTTTCTCTGGCAAGCACACTACGATTTCCCGATGTGGGAGCTGCTGCGCAACGGACAAAACGGCAAGAACGTCATCGTCGGCCCATTGGTCTATCTGCTCCAAGAGGTCCTGATCACCAACCTCTTTCTCTTTCCGGTGTGGGTGATCGGGCTGTATTGGCTCCTACGCAACGGCACGTACCGCTTTTTGGGCAACACGTACGTGATTCTGATTTTGGAGATGATGGTCTTCCACGGCAAGCACTACTACCCGGCCGACGTCTATCCGATTCTCATCGCGGCCGGCGCCGTGCAAATCGGATTGTGGACATCCGGCACATGGGTCGCTCGCGCCGCGGTTCTCGCCTACACGCTCGTCCTCGGGCCGGTGTTCATTCCGTACTCGCTGCCGATTCTCTCCGAGCGTGCCTTCGTCGCATATCAAGACCGGCTTGGTGAGGTGCTTCCGATTCCGAAGTCTACGCTGGCGACGGAACACAATCGCGAGACCTCGACCTTGCCCGGTGATTGGGCCGACATGCACGGCTGGCCTGAAATGGCCGCGACGGTAAAGAGCGTCTATGACGCACTGCCGGCGAGCGCTCGCGCAGCCGCCGTGGTCTTTGGCGGCAACTACGGCGAAGCGGCCGCCGTGCAGTTCTTCGCGCCGGGCATTCCCGTGATCAGCACGCACAATCAGTATTGGCTCTGGGGACCGGACGGCTACGACGGCCGTGTGCTGGTGCAGATCAACGGAACCTGTTGGTCCAAGGAACATTACTTTGCGTCGCGCACGATCGCGACGGTCATTCACTCGCCCTGGGCGATCGGTTACGAGAACGATATTCCGATCAATGTTTGTCGCGGTCTCAAAATACCGGTCGCTCGGCTTTGGTCCGAGTCCAAGAGCTATGAATAAAACGGGGTCGCCGCTATAGGCCGTAATCCGTGCTATGCTTGGCGGGCATCGGAGATGAAATGAAATTTTTCCATTGGATCGTAGCGGCTACCGTCTTACTCGCCGTCAGCACACCGCGTCCGGCTGACGCCTATCTCGACACCATCAAGGCCATCAATAATTCAAACAAGTGCGCGATGTTCACGTTGTACCAGCGGCCTCGCGGGATAAACACCCAAGAGTACGCCACGGGTGAACGGCACATCATTCTCCCGGGACAGTCCGCGAACTTCATCTTTTACGTCTGGAAACAGGCGAGCTACGCGAAGATGAACGTCGACATCTACCAAAGTCCGGATTGCAGCGGCAAGATCTGGGCGAATACGTACGACCGCTACGACATCGACACCAGCACCAATCCGCAAATGCTCAGCGGCACCCTTCACCTGCTGGGCAACGGTTGGTATCGGTTCTGGTTCAACAAATAGTCTAGAGAGCCAAGGCCTCGATCAGTTTGGGATAGACCAGATCGGTTCGCGCCAGCGGATTTTCGGGATCGATGATGTCGTGATTCTCCGGTAGATCGGTGAGTTCGACGTACTCGATTCCGGTCGAGCGCACGCGCTGCCATCGGCGCACGACCTGCAACGTCACCGCGTTGCTGACCGCGGGATCGTGAGTATTGACCACGGTGGCGATGCGCCCGCTACGCACGGGTTCGCGTTTTGCTGCAGCATAAACGGCACTACCGATCCGAACGGTTTGCATCAATGCATGTGTCGAGAAGCGCGGGTACGCGGTCTTCGGAAGCTGATGTTCTTTGGCGCGCGGATCCCACCACAAGAAAAAATTGGGGAGCGCGAGCACGATCGGTGCGAGTATGTCTAAAGCCCAGCGCGGCAGGTTTAGCAAGCCGAAGTCCGGCGCAATGGGCATGCTGGTTGCGACATCGGCGCGGTATTGGCCAAGATACGCGCTGATCGATCCACCCATCGAAAGGCCTGCGACGGCGACGCGTTCGCCAAGACCCGCCGCTGCATCGACCGATTGATACGAACACTCCAGGAGCATCTCGGCAGTTAGCGATTTGAGCGCGTCGGTCATACGATCGGCGTAGCCGTGCAGCGGCATTCGCGGAACCAGCACGTTGGCCCCGAGCCCGTACAGTTGCGCTGCAAACTGCACGAACTGACCCGGGTGGTTGGTGAAGCCGTGAAAGAGCACGACGCTCCACGGCGTGCGCGCTCCGTGATCGAGCAGCAGCGTCTTGGCGGTCGGGCCGATGCGCGCGTCGTCGCGCGCCAGGATAGCCTGCGCTTTGGCAACGCCGTCAGCGTAGCCGGCCGCGGGTAAGCTAGCGGGAGGCGCGAGCATGCCAAGCGCAGCCGGCAATGTGATCGTTTACCAGTCCCGTCGCCTGCATGAACGCGTACATGATCGTCGGACCGACGAACCGGAACCCGCGCTTGACCAGATCCTTGCTCAGCGCGCGCGACTCATCACTTTCCGCGGGAAGATCCTCACGCCGCTTGATGCGGTTGACGATCGTCTTGCCCCCGACGAAGCCCCACACGTATGCGTTGAACGAGCCGAACTCTTTCTGGATTTTCAGAAAGGCCTTAGCATTGCTCACGGTTGATTCGACTTTGGCGCGGTTGCGAACGATACCAGGATCGGTGAGGATCTTCTCGATCCGCGCCGGCGTGATCCGTGCCACGCGCGCCGGATCGAAATCGTAGAACACCTTGCGGTAATGGTCGCGCTTGCGCAGGATGGTCTCCCAACTCAAGCCCGCCTGCGCCCCTTCGAGCGTAACAAACTCGAAGAAGGTGCGATCGTCGTGCACCGGGCGCCCCCACTCTTCATCGTGATAGGCGATCGACAGATCGGTCGTCGCCCACGAGCAGCGGTTGTCCACGGCGCTGCTTAGAGTGACTTGAGCGAGGCTTCGAAGGCTTTGAGGAATTCGGATACGTCGTCGCTGCTGAAGATCAACGGCGGCTGAACGCGCAGCACATTGCCGAAGCGTCCGCCTTTCCCCAGCAGCACGCCGCGCTCACGCATCGCTTCGAGCATGCGACTCGTTGCAGGCGCGTCGTAGGCTTTGCTCGTGGGATCCTTGACCAGTTCGACGCCGATCATCAACCCGCGTCCGCGCACCTCGCCCATAATGGGGTAACGCTTCTGCAGATCGCGCAGACCGGCGAGGAGCGCGTTACCCTGCCGCTTGGCATTCGCAATCAAGTGCTTTTTCTCAATGACCTCGAGCGTGACGGTTGCCGCACGCGTCGAAAGCGGATTACCGCCGAACGTGTTGATGTGCGGACCCTTAAATGCGTCGGCGAGTTCGGGTCGCGTGATCGTAATGCCGATCGGCAGCCCGCTCGCGAGCCCTTTGGCCGACGTGATGATGTCGGGAACGACGCCGTAGCTCGACACCATGCCAAACCAGCCATCGCCCAAGCGTCCCCACCCGGCTTGGACTTCATCCGCGATCAAGAGCGTACCGAACGGTTCGAGCGTCTCCTTGAGGACTGCGTAGTACTCGGGCGGCGGGGTGATGATCCCGGCCACGCCTTCGATGGTCTCGGCAATCATGGCCGCCGGCGCACCGCTCGTCTGCGTTTCGATCACGCGCTTTGCCGATTTGGCGCAGGCGATCTCGCACGACGGATAGGTGAGGTTCAGCGGGCAGCGATAGCAGTACGGGTTGGGCACGAACGCCACGTGCGGCATCTGCGGGCCGAAGTTGCGCCAGTTCGAAAGCCCTGCCATCGCGACGGTGTACACGGTTCTACCGTGATACGCGTGTTCGAGCGCAAGGAAGTCTGCCGAATTCTTGGCGGTGCGCGCAACCAGTGCGGCGGTTTCGTTGGCCTCGGAACCCGAGTTGCTGACGAACGACTTGGTCATGCCCGGCGGCGAGATCTCCGCGATCTTCTCCGCGAAGTCGAGTTGCTGCTCGGTGAGATACAGCGTCGACACATGGATCAGCTCTTTGGCTTGCTCCGCGACGGCTTGCGCGACTTCGGTGTTGCCGTAGCCCAGCGTCGTCGTGGCGATGCCGGCGAACGCATCCAAATACTCGCGCCCGCGGTCGTCGCGCACGCGCGTGCCCTCACCGTTGACTAGTGTGAGCGGCTCATCGTAGTAGGGCTGCTGCGCTGCAAACAGGTGCGCCTTGGCACGCTCCGCGTTCGACTTTTTGGCAACCGTATCCATTGTGGTCACGCACCTCTGGCGAGAGCTTCGCCCGCATCTTCCGTTATTGCGTCGTATTCTGCTTCCGACAGGACCGAAGCCTCCGTGCGCATGAGCAGCCAATAGGCGATAAGGCCGCCAAGCAAACTAAAGATCCATCCGCCGCTCCATAAGAAACGTAGCGGTGGAACGGCAAGACCAAGCAACGCAAGTGCCCAGCCGACGAGCAAGGCGATGACGGCGCGCATATTGACGCCGCGAGCGTACGAATAGAGGCCGCCGGGCGTGTAGAGCGCAGCGAGATCGAGCCGCGTTCGGCGCACCAGCCAATAATCCGCGATCGCGATGCCGTCGAACGATCCAAGCATCGCGCCGTACGTGCCGAGCCAGGTAAAAATGTACGTCCCGAAGTCGCGCAAGATCTCCCACGGCTGCATTGCCAGGCTCAATAGCCCCGTGAGCACCGCGCCGGTGGCAAAGCCGATGCGGCGCGGCCAAAGATTTTGAAACGCGCGCGCCGGAGCCATGACGTTGGCGCCGACGTTGATCGTCACCGATGAAAGAATGATCAGGATACCCGCGACGATGACGATCGGCGTGGGAAAAGTGAGAATCAGGTCGACCGGATTCCAGAGCGCTTTTCCGTAGAGCAGCACCGTCGTCGAGGTCACCGCGATGCCGGCGAACGAGAACGCGGCCATCGTGATCGGCATCGAGAGGATCTGCCCGAGCATTTGCCCACGCTGCGTCCGCGCGTATCGGGTGTAGTCGGGAATGTTCAGCGCGAGCGTTGCCCAAAAGGCGATCACGCCGACGACTGACGGATAGAAGACCGCCCAAAACGCCGGTCCGTGAATTGTTGCCGGCGCCCCCAGCATCGGCCCAAATCCGTGCGCGCTGCGCAGCGCCCATATCAGCAGCGCGATCGCCGCAACGGCAAGCGTGGGCGCGGAAAACTGCGCGAGTCTGCCAATCGCCTGCGGGCCGCGCATTGCAATGAGCACGTTGATCGCCCAAAAGATAGCGAACGCAATCGCCAGATGCGGGCCGATACCGCTCCAGAACGGGAGCACGCGACCGAGAATTGCGTCCAGTGCCAATCCGCCGAACCAGGAATTGATGCCGAACCACCCTGCGCCGATCAATGCACGCGCAAGCGCAGGAAGGTGCGCGCCGCGCGTCCCGAACCAGAGCCGCGCAAAAACGGGGTAGGGAATGCCGTACTTCGTTCCAGCGTGCGAAACGAGCAAAATCGCCGCCATCACCACGACGCATCCGATGAGAATCGTCAGGACCGACTCCCACCAGTTCATGCCGAGCGCGATCATCCCGCTCGCGAGCGAATAGGTGGGCAGGCACAAGCACATCCCAACCCAGAGCGCCGCGAACTTCGAACCGGGCCACGAATGCTCGGCGAGCGTGCACGGACGCAGATCCTCGTTCCACATCGCATGATTGCGCGCAAGCTGCGCCTGCTCCGGCGGCGTGAGCACCACGACGTCGCTGAAGCGTTCTTGCGTGACCGCCACTATTGCGCGACCAGCGAATCGTAGCTGTCGGGACGCCGATCGCGGAAGAACTGCCAGGTATTGCGCACCTCACGAATCACGTCGCGGTCCATGATACCAATCACCACTTCATCTTTGTCGCGACTGCCCATGGCCACGAACGAGCCGCGCGGGTCGACCAAATACGACTGCCCGTAGAATTCGCCCATGTTCCAGGGCGCTTCGATGCCGACGCGATTGATCGCCCCGATATAGTAACCGTTGGCCACCGCGTGCGCCGGCTGCTCGAGCTTCCAGAGATATTCCGAAAGGCCAGCCACGGTTGCCGACGGATTGAAGACGATCTCCGCGCCGGCGAGTCCGAGGGCGCGCGCGCCTTCGGGAAAGTGCCGGTCGTAACAAATGTAGACGCCCACCTTCGCAAACGCCGTGTCGAAGACCGGATAACCGAGATTCCCGGGGCGAAAATAGTATTTCTCCCAGAAGCCGCAGCCGGGCGGCCCGGCCTGCACCTGGGGAATGTGATGCTTGCGGTATTTGCCGAGGTACCTGCCGTCGGCGTCGATCACGGCCGCCGTGTTGTAATACACGCCGGAGAATTCTTCCTCATAGATTGGGACGACGAGTACGATGCCGAGCTCTTTGGCAAGGCCGCACATCATCTGCGTCGTCGGACCATCAGGAATCGGTTCGACCGCTCCATACCACTTCGTCGTCTGCTCGGTACAGAAGTATGGTCCGTAGAAAACTTCCTGCAAGCAGACGATCTGCGCGCCACGCTTCTTCGCCTCGTGAATCAGCCGTACGTGTTTATCGATAGCGGCTGCTTTGTGCTTGTCGACCGGCTCGGCTCCGTCGACGTCATTGTGCGCTTGAATCAGGCCGATCGTAACTTTCGAATCCACAGTTCCTCGCTTAGACCGCAACGGGATAGAATTTGGCGCTTGGGACGAATTTGCCGTGACCCTTGCGACCGGTGAACGTGTCGCCGTCGGCGACTTTGAGTCCGCGAGAGAACACGTATCGCGGCCGCCCCTTGACCGTCATACCTTCGAACACGCTGTTGTCGACGTTCATGTGATGCGTCTTGGCCGAGATCGTGCGTTCCTGATTCGGATCCCACACCACGATGTCGGCGTCGCTGCCGACCGCGATTGTGCCCTTGCGCGGAAACAGCCCAAAGAGCTTCGCCGGATTGGTCGAGCCCAGCGCAACGAATTGATTCGGACTGATGACGCCCCCGTTGACACCGACGTGATAAAGAATCGCCAAGCGATCCTCGATGGTCGGCGCACCGTTGGGAATCTTGGAAAAATCGTGCCGGCCCAAGTCCTTCTGTCCGCACATATTGAAGCTGCAATGGTCGGAGCCGAACGCATGCAACTCCATGTTCTTGAGTTTGCGCAGCAGCACGCTTTGATTCCATTTATCGCGAATCGGCGGCGAGAGCACGTACTTCGCGCCCTCGAAATCTGGGCGCAAATAATCCTCGGTGTCGCAGACTAGATACTGCGGGCAGGTCTCGCCGTAGATCGGTAGCCCACGTTTGCGCCCGTCGCTGATCATGTCGGCGGCCATCGCGCTCGACACGTGGACGACATAGAGCGGCGCGCCGGCGATTTCCGCAAGGCGAATGGCCCGATGCGTTGCCTCGCCTTCACATTCCACCGGACGCGTGCGCGCGTGCCACACCGGGTCGGTCATTCCGGCGGCTAAAGCCTCCTTGGTGATGACCTCGATCACGTCGCCGTTTTCGGCGTGCACCTGTACCAGGCCGCCCGCGTCGCGGCAGGCTTGCAGCGTTTTGAAAATCGTTTCGTCGTCGACGTAGAGCACATGCTTGTAAGCCATGAAGACCTTGAACGAGTTGACGCCTTGCTCGTTGATGATCTTTGGAATCTCGTTCATCGTCTCGTCTCGGCCGTCGGCGATCGTGAGGTGGAAGCCGTAATCACCGCACGCCTTGCCGTCAGCCTTTGCGTGCCAGGTCTTGAGCGCGTTGTGCAGCGAGTCGCCGCGCGTGTGCAGGGCGAAGTCGACAACGGTTGTCGTGCCGCCGAGCAGCGCCGCGCGCGTGCCGCTTTCGAAATCGTCGGCAGTGATGGTGCCGCCGAAGGGCATGTCCAAGTGCGTGTGTGGATCGACACCGCCGGGAAAGACGTAGGCGCCGCCCGCGTCGATCGTGACGTGTCCATCGCTCGGAATCGACTCGGCGAGCATCGTGATGCGCTCGCCTTCGATAAGCACGTCGGCACGCTGGGTATCGGTGGCCGTGACGACGGTGCCACCGCGGATGACAGTTCCCAAAATGGCTCCTTACACGGAAATTCGCGCGCTGCGTTCCTTCCAGGTTTCCGCCGGCAGGCCGTTGTCCACTTGCAGCATCGTGATGCAGTCATCAACCGGACAGACCATCAGGCACAAGTTACAGCCGACGCAGTGGTCCTGATCGACGGTCAAGATTGCCGTCCCGTCGACGACATTCCGATCGATGCACTGGTGCGCGGCGTCCTCGCACGCGATGTAGCACTTGCTGCAATGAATGCACGTTTCCTGATCGATCTCGGCGACGATTTGATAGTTGAGGTTGAGGTTCTCCCAGGTCGTGATCCGGTTCTTTGCCGCACCGACCAGGTTCTCGACCGACGCAAGACCGCGCTCGTCGAGATAGGTATTCAAGCCGTCGCAGAGTTGATCGATAATGCGAAATCCATGGTGCATCACCGCGGTACAGACCTGCACGTTGCTCGCGCCCAGCAACAAGAACTCGACGGAGTCTTGCCAGAACTCGACGCCGCCGATCCCGGAGATCGGCAGATTCACCTGCGGATCGCGCGCGCACTCGTTGACCATATTGAGCGCGATCGGCTTAACCGCCGGCCCGCAATAGCCGCCGTGCGAGCTTTTGCCGTCGACCTCGGGAATCGGATTCCACGAGGCGAGGTCGACGCCCATCAGGCTGTTGATCGTATTGATCATGCTCAGCGCATCCGCACCACCGGCAGCGGCAGCACGTGCCGGCACGCGCACATCGGTAATGTTGGGGGTGAGCTTGACGATCACGGGTACGCGAGCCACTTCTTTTACCCACGACGTCACCGCTTCGATCAAATCCGGATGTTGCCCGACCGCCGCGCCCATGCCGCGCTCGCTCATTCCGTGCGGGCAACCGAAGTTGAGCTCGAATCCGTCGATGTCTTCCTCTTGTACGCGCTTGACCAGTTCGTGCCACGCCTGCTGCTCGCAGATCTCCATGAGCGACGCGACGATCGCGCGATCCGGAAAGGCCTTCTTGCACGCGTGAATCTCGCGCAGATTCTCATCCAGTGGACGATCGGTGATTAGCTCGATGTTGTTCATGGCGAGCATTTTGTTCTGCTTGTAGTCGAGTCCGGCGAAGCGCGAGCTTACGTTGGTAATCGGCGTGCCCAGCGTCTTCCAGACCGCGCCGCCCCAGCCGGCCTCAAACGCGCGCATCACTTGATAGCCGCTGTTGGTCGGCGGCGCCGATGCGAGCCAGAAGGGATTCGGCGTCGAGATTCCCGCAAGGGTGCTGCGCAGGTCAGCCATGCTACGCTGCCGCTGCGCGCAAGAATGCGTCGACGCTGTGCGCCGCGATCTTGCCCTGTTCAGCCGCCTCGACCACCATCGCTTCGCGCCGGCCCTTGGCGTAGATGCAGTCGCCGGCCGCGAACACGCCGGCACGCGTCGTGCGCATCGTTTCATCGACACGCACCACACCGTCGTCGGTCTCGACGCCGAAGGCGTTAAGCGTTTGTTCGAGGCGCGATTGGCCGACCGCGCTGATCACCGCGCTCGCGACTTGTGTGAACTCACTTCCGGGGATCGGCACGAGCTTGCCGTCGCGCAGCTCCGTTCGTACGAACGTGACCTCGCCGTTGCCGATGCGCACCGGCGCGCAATAGAAGCGAAACTCGATGCCTTCGTCCTTTGCGAACGCATATTCGAAGTCGTACGCGCTCATGTGCTCCTCGCCGCGGCGATAGTACATCGTCACGCGCTCGGCGCCCAGCCGCTTCGCGCAGGTCAACGCATCGATTGCGGTATTGCCGGCGCCGATTACGGCAACGCGATCGCCGAGCTCGCCGACCCTGCGCCCGGTCTTGACGTGCTCGATGAAGTCGAGTGCATCCCAAGCATAGTCCTCGCCCTCGACCCCGAGCGACGGGACGCCGCCCATGCCGCACGCCAGAATCACCGCGTCGTGATGTTGGAGCAAGGCGTCAACGGGGACGTCGACACCGACCTCGACGCCGGTCTCGACGTCGATGCCGAGTTGCACCACGTAGTCGGCCTCCCACAGCGCCACGTCGTTCGCCAGGCGAAACGGCACGATGCCGTAGGTATTAAGGCCGCCCAAACGATCGTGCATCTCGTAGATGGTCACCGCGTGGCCGGCGAGACGCAGGTCGCGCGCGGCCGAGAGTCCCGCAGGTCCGCCACCTACGATCGCGACTTTCTTGCCGGTCGGCGGACCCGGCGTAAAAAGTTGCTCGCCGCTGCGTTGCAGCGCGTCGAGTGCATAGCGCTGCAAATCGCCGATACGAATCGGCGAATCATCCTTAGCGTAGACGCAGGCGCCCTCGCATAGTTCGCTCGTCGGGCAAACACGCGCGCAGCTTGCACCCATCGGGTTCGCACCCAAAATATCGCGCGCGCTGCCGCGCAGATTTCCTTGCGCGATCTTGGCGATGAACGAGGCAACGTCGATATGCGTCGGGCACGCGCGCATGCACGGCGCATCATAGCAATACAGGCAGCGGTTGGCTTCGAGTTTGACTTCCAGATCGGTGAGCGGCGCGTGAATCGACGGTCCGGTATCGTGCATCGTTACTTGTGGGTGGGGAATCCCAGATTGACGCCCCCCGCGTTCTCGTCCCAGCGGGCGGTGACGACTTTGCCGCGCGTATAGAAACGGAAGCCGTCTTCACCGTAGATGTGCAGATCGCCGAAGAGCGAGGCCTTCCATCCGCCGAAGCTGTAGTAGCCGACCGGCACCGGGATCGGTACGTTCACGCCGACCATACCAACCTGTACTTCGCGCTGGAATTTATGCGCCGCGCCGCCGTCACGAGTGAAAATCGAGGTTCCGTTACCGTACGCGTTGCGATTGATCAGATCGAGTGCGTCGTCGAGATTCTGCGCGCGCACGTTCACCAAAACCGGTCCGAAGATCTCGTCGGTGTAGATCGTCATCTCCGGCGTCACTTGGTCGAAGAGCGTCGGGCCGACCCAGAACCCATCTTCGCAACCACTTACTTGCAACGCGCGTCCGTCTTCAACGAGTGCCGCACCGGCGCGATCGCCTTGTGCGATGTAGTCGGTGATGCGATCGCGCGCCTGCGCGGTGACGACCGGGCCCATGTCGTTGGTTGCGTCGGCACCCGGTCCGATTTTCAAGCGCGCGATGCGTTCGAGAATCTTCGGTATCAGCGCTTCGTGCGCGCTTCCGACGGTCACGCTTGCGGAGATCGCCATGCAGCGCTGACCCGCCGAACCATAGGCCGACGACACCAGCGCGTCGGCGGCTGCATCCATGTCGGCATCCGGCATCACCACGAGATGATTTTTTGCACCGCCGAGCGCTTGTACGCGCTTGCTGTTGGCCGCGGCGGTTGCGTACACGTATTTCGCGATCGGCGTGCTCCCCACGAAGCTCACCGCGGCGATGCCGGGATGCGCCAGGATCGCATCGACCGCGACCTTGTCGCCGTGCACGACGTTGAAGACGCCTTTGGGCAAACCGGCTTGCGCCCACAACTCTGCGACGAGAACCGGCGCCGACGGATCGCGCTCGGACGGTTTGAGGATAAACGTATTGCCGCAGGCGATCGCGATCGCGAACATCCATGCCGGCACCATCATCGGAAAATTGAACGGCGTGATGCCCGCGCACACGCCCAACGGCTGACGAATCGAATAGGTGTCAACGTTGCGCGAGACGCTCTCGCTGAACTCGCCCTTGGTCATTTGCGTGAGCGCGCATGCGTAGTCGACCACCTCGAGCGCGCGCGCGACCTCGCCGGCGGCGTCGGTAACGACCTTGCCGTGCTCGGACGAAACGATCTGCGCGATGCGCTGCGCGTTCTCGCGCAGCAACTCGCGAAACGCAAAGAGGACCTCCGCGCGCTTGCCCAGCGGCGTATCGCGCCACGCGGGGAAGGCCGCGGTCGCGGCGCGCACGGCGCGATCGACCATGGCAGGATCGGCCAGCGCGACGCGCGCCTGTACCGCGCCGCGGGCCGGGTCGTAGACCTCCCCATAGCGCTGCGCGGGATCGTCGACGGCCGCGCCGTCGATGTAATGGTGGATGAGGCGGGTTGCGGTAGAAACGGCCATCTGACGATTATAGCGGACGATCGATCAAATCGAGCAATTCCGGAAAGACGTGCCCGGCGATCTTGGGATGGCGCAGCGGTTCGATGATGTCGTGCGAGATCGGAATCCCGCGGAGTACCACGTGCTCCAGGCGGCCACCGGGGCGGGCGCGCAAGAGCCCGCGCAGGCGCCGAACCGCCCGATTGCTCACGGCCGCCTCCTTTGCGTTGGTCACGAGAATCAGCTCGCGCGCGGCCAACGCATCGCCCGCGTGCGCGAAGACATCGCGCGCAAGCAGCAGCGACTGGCCGATGGCATGCGACGAGTAGCGCGGATACCCATGTTCGGGCTGCAGGCGTTCGCGCACGAGCGGGTTCCACCACGGGAAAATGTTGGGCAATTTCAGGAGCAAATCGGCAAATGGTTCGGTAAGACGCGTCGGCATCCACGACATGCCGAAGAACGGCGCAATCGCGACGGCGCGATCGATTGGATAGTGCTGCGCCGCCCACGTCGCGAGCAATCCGCCAAGCGAAAATCCGGCAACCACCACGTGCTCGCCGAGGCCTTGCGCCAGCTCGATGCTCTCCGTCGCGAACGCGCGCAGATCGTCGGCGTGCAGTTGCGAAAGCGCCGTGGTAAGTCGGTTGCGATGGCCGTGTCGCGGCAGGCGCGGCACGATGACGTTGTGGCCGCGCTGGTGGAGTTCGTGGGCAAACCGGACGAACTGCTGCGGGCTTGCAGCAATCCCGTGAAAAAGGACGATCGCGACCGGCCGCGCCTCGCCGTGGAGCAGCAATTTGGTGCGGCCCTCGTCCGAAATGCCGCGGTGGTCGCGGAGCCGGAGTCGATCGAGCAACGCGCTCGTCTGGTCGGATAAGTACTGCATGGTTTCGATAAAGAAGTGTTCTTGTGGTCGTTGGCGCAATCTTTCGCTATCATGCCCGGCGAGTCTGGTATAACCCAAGGATTCATCGATCTCGACGAGACCTACGGTGCGCACAACTATGCGCCATTGGACCTGGTGATCCACCGCGCCGAGGGCGTCTGGCTCTACGACGTCGACGGCCGGCGCTATCTCGATTGCATCAGTGCGTACTCCGCCGTGAATCAAGGACACTGTCACCCCCGCATCCTCGCGGCCCTCATCGATCAGGCATCGAAGGTCCCGTTGACCTCGCGGGCATTGCGCAACGATCGCTTGGGGCGCTTTCTAAAAAAGCTCACCGAGGTCAGCGGCTTTGAATGTGCGCTGCCGATGAATACCGGAGCCGAGGCGGTAGAAACTGCGATCAAACTTGCGCGCCGCTGGGGCTATCGGGTTAAAGGTATCCCGGCCGATCTAGCCGAGATCATCGTCTTTTCGAACAATTTCCACGGCCGCACGACCGCCATCGTCAGCGCCAGCACGGATCCCTCGTACCGGGCCGACTTCGGGCCCTTCATGCCGGGCTTCACCTTCGTGAATTACGGCGACGCCGACGCACTCGAACGCGCGATCTCGGCGAACACCTGCGCGATCCTGATCGAACCGATCCAAGGTGAAGGCGGCGTGAACGTTCCGCCGGATGGTTTTCTCAAACGCGCGTGGGCCTTGTGCAAAGAACACAACGTGCTCTTTGCTGCCGACGAGATTCAAACCGGATTCGGACGCACGGGTGACCTCGTCGCGTGCGATTTCGACAATATCAAGCCCGATGTGCTGATCGTCGGCAAAGCGCTCGGCGGCGGCTACTATCCGGTGTCCGCGGTGCTCGCGAGCACCGCGTTGATGTCACTCTTCGCGCCGGGCGATCACGGCAGCACCTTCGGCGGAAATCCGCTCGCCTGTGCCGTCGGCGAAGCGGCGCTCGAGGTCATCGTCGACGAAAAGCTCGCCTCGCGTGCACGCTACGCCGGGGCCAAGGTGATGCAAGGTCTGCGTTCGGTGCCGTCGCCGGCGGTCAAAGAGATTCGCGGTCGCGGCTTGCTCATCGGTATCGAATTGAACCTCCCCGCCAAGCATCTCGTGCAGGCGCTGCTCGAACGCGACGTCGTCGCCAAGGATACACACGAGCGCGTGCTGCGCATCGCGCCGCCGCTGGTGATCGACGACGACGCGATCGACTTTTTGCTCGCGCGGTACCGCGAGGCACTCGCATCGCTATGATCGTTCCCGAGCATTTCAATTTTGCACGCGATGTGATCGACACGCTCGCATTGCAACCCCGCCGGGGCTTACTCTTTGTCGCGGCCGATGGAACGCGACGCGACTATAGCTTCGCCGAGATCTCCGGGCAATCGCAGCACTATGCCGCGGTGTTGCGCGATCGCGGCATCGAACGCGGCTCGCGCGTGATCGTCGCGCTGCCCAAGATTCCGCAATGGCTCTTCGTGATGCTTGCGCTGGACCGGCTGGGTGCGATTGCCATTCCGGGTCCCGAACAACTGCGCGCCAAGGACTTGCTCTATCGCGCCGACCACGCCGAAGCGGTTGCGATGATCGGCGACGCGCCGAATTTAGCCGAATTGCAGGCCGCGCGCAAAGATGCCAAAACCGTTCGCGCCGGATTCTCCGTGCGCGGCGGCGCGGAAGGATGGCTCGATCTCGACGCGCTCGCCGCGCAAGCAGCGCCGTTTGAAGGCGTGGACACGCGCGCCGACGAGTGGGCGTACATCGTCTACACCAGCGGCACGACCAAAGACCCCAAAGGCGTGGTGCACGACCGCGCATACACGTACGCCAAACGGTCGCAGGCGCAATTCTGGCTCGACTGCACGCCCAACGATCTCGTTTGGTGCAGCGCTTCGACCGGTTGGGCAAAGTCGTTGTGGAACGTGTTGCTCGGCCCGTGGTCGCACGGCAGCACGATCGTGCTGCACGAAGGCGCATTCGATCCTCGACAACGCATGGATCTCTTAGCGGAACTCGAGGTCACGATTCTCTGCCAAGCGCCGACCGAATACCGGCTGGAAGCAAAGCTTGCCGATCTCGCGCACTGGAAACTCCCCAAGCTGCGTCACTGCGTAAGCGCCGGCGAACCGCTCAATCCCGAAGTGATCGCGCGTTGGAAGGATGCGTTTGGCTTAGAGATTCTCGACGGCTACGGTCAGACCGAGAATACGCTGTTGGTCGCGAACGCCCGCGGTACCGCGGTCCGCCCCGGTTCGATGGGCAAACCGACGCCGGGGCACGAGGTCATCGTCATCGACGAAGACGGCAACGAGTGCAAGACCGGTGAAACCGGCGATATCGCGCTACGCGGCACGCCGCCCGCGCTCTTTAAAGGATACTTGAAGAACCCCGAGGAGACGGCCAAGAGCTACCGCGCCGGCTACTACCTCACCGGCGACCGCGCGTATGTTGATGAAGACGGATACTTTTGGTTCGTCGGCCGCGCCGACGACGTCATCAGCTCGGGCGCCTATCGCATCGGGCCGTTCGAGGTGGAAAGCGCGTTGCTCGAACACGCCGCTGTCGCCGAGTCGGCCGTCGTCGGGAGTCCGGATTCCGACCGCGGTAACATCGTCAAAGCGTTTGTGGTGTTACGCCCCGGACACGAGGGCAGCGATGCGCTCGTGCGCGAGCTGCAAGAGCACTGCAAGCGCGTCACCGCGCCCTACAAATATCCGCGCGAGATCGAATTCGTCAGCGAACTGCCCAAGACGCGCTCGGGCAAAATCCGGCGCGTGGAATTGCGTCAGCTCGAACTTGAACGCAAAGGCGCCACGCGGGCGAGCGGGTACCTCTAAGCCCGATTGGCAAGAGCAGGACGAGCAGGCTACCCCTGCCGTTGACACTCCTCCCCCGGCCGTGCTATTCTGCGCAGGCCGAAGAAGCGCTTGGGGTACGCCCCGGGCCTCACCGGATGCCCACGGGCGATCCGGTTACTACTCGAGGGGCCGTCGGTAGGTTCCGCGCGTGGGGTTGCTTCGGCAACGCCATTTTTTGTTCTCTCTGGAAGGGGAAAACGCCATAGCTCGACCGCTGCGAGTCAACGAGCAAATCCGTATTCGGCAGGTCCGCGTGATCGACGAAAACGGCGAACAGCTCGGTATATTGCCGACCGAGGACGCGCTTACGCGTGCCCGAGGCGCGGGTCTGGATCTCATCGAGATCTCGCCTAACGCGCAACCGCCCGTCGTCAAAATCGGCGATTACGGTCGTCTGAAATACGAGCAGTCGAAAAAAGATAAGGACGCACGCAAGAAACAACGCAACTTTGAGCTCCGTGAGGTCAAGTTGCGTCCGAAGATCGAAACGCATGACTACGAGACGAAGGCGCGCATGACCGAGCGGCTTCTGCTCGACGGAAGCAAGATCAAGGTCACGATCATGTTTCGCGGACGCGAAATTACGTATACGGCGTTCGGCCGGCGGTTACTCGACCGCATGGCCGAAGACATGGCACCCCTTGCCACCATCGAACGCGAACCGCGCCTCGAAGGCAAAAACATGTTTATGATCCTGGCGCCACGCGTAACGCCGACCGGTCCGCCCAAGTTCTCCTTGCACAAAGAGAAGGACGACAAGGAACATAAGGACGGTGTGCGCGCGCAAGATCATAAGGACGCGCCCGTCGTCGAGGAACACGGCGAGCACGCCGAAGAACACGAAGAACCAGCGAAGGAGCCTACCCGTGCCTAAGATTCGTACCCATCGTGGTACCGCAAAACGCGTCAAAGTGACGGCGACCGGTAAGGTCATTCACCGTCACCAGTTCAGCGGTTGCGGCCACATTCTCAGCAAGAAGACGCGCAAACGCAAGCGCAACTTCCGCAAGGATCAACCGACGTTCAAGGGCGATTTGAAGCGCTTGGCGCCGACGATCCCGTATTTGGTTTAAGGAGGGCTCGAAAACATGGCACGCGTTAAACGTGGCGTAGCTGGGCTCAAGCATCGCCGTAAAGTCATGAAGCTCGTCAAGGGCTTCCGCGCCTCTCGCCGTCGCAACTACCGCGTCGCGAACGAAGCGCTGCTCAAGTCGCTGGCGTACGCATTCCGCGATCGCCGCGTGCGCAAGCGCGACTTCCGTTCGCTGTGGATCAGCCGCATCAACGCGGCCGTTCGCCGCGAGGGTATGACGTACTCCGTCTTCATGAACGGTTTGAAGAAGTCGGGCGTGACGCTCAATCGCAAAGCGATCTCGGAGTTGGCAATCAACGATCAGCAGGCCTTTGGCTCGCTGCTCAAGATCGCGAAACAAGCCGTCGGCAAGTAGCCCTCATCTCTTTCGAACCCAATTACGTGGGCCGGGACCTTCCCGGCCCATTTTGTCATTCGGGTTCGCGAAGCGGCAAGCCGGAAGCGAAAGGCAGCCGCAGCCGATGCACGCCGTAAGCCCTTTGCGCAACCGCTTCAGTTCTGCGATGCGCTCGTCGATGCGCGTCATCCACAGACGCGACAGCTTCGACCAGTCGGATTTATCCGGTGCGCGGCGGTCGGGAAGCTTTGCAAGTTCGTCGCCGATTTCGTCGAGCGAAAAGCCGACACGTTGCGCAAAGACGATGAACGCCACCTGGCGCAGGGTCCAGCGCGGATAGAGTCGATGCCCGGATGGCGCGCGCCGCGATGAGATTAAACCGCGATCTTCGTAGAAACGCAATGCCGAGGATGCGACACCGCTGCGCTGGGAAACATCGCTGATGCTAAGTAGTTCGTCCACGGCCCAATCCTAGCGCATGCCCTACTTGACTTCAAGTGCACTTGAACTTGTACCATTGCCGCCATGATACTCGTTACAGGAGCGACCGGCACCGTCGGGAACCAGGTCGCGCGCATCCTCGCAAGCACCGGAGAGACGGTGCACGCTCTCACGCGTAATCCCGAGCGCACATCCTTCCCGAGCGGCGTCAGCGTCATTCGTGGCGACTTCACCGATCCGGCGACACTCGAAGCCGCGGCACGTGATGCCGACGCGATCTTTCTCATGCTGCCCGCCATGGACACCGATCTCGAGCGCGCGATCGCACAAGCAGCACCGCACGTCGAACGCATCGTCTTCCTATCGTCGGCCCTCGTAAGCCTCGACGACACCGGTGCAAGCTTCATCGCACAACGACACGCTTCGATCGAGAACGCAATCAAGGCTAGCGGCGCCGATTGGACGATTCTGCGACCCGGGTACTTTGCGGCGAATGCATTGCGCTGGTGGTTGCCGCAACTCCGCGAAAGCGACACCCTGCGCTGGCCTTTTCCCGGCGCGCGATTCGCCCCAATTCACGAACGCGATATGGCCGAGATCGCCGCGCTCGGGCTTCGCAGCTCGGCTCACGCGGGACATACGTACACGCTCACCGGGCCCGAAGCGATTACCGCAGCCGAGCAACTCTTCGCCGTCGCGCGAAGCACGCGCCGCGATCTTCGATGGGAGGAAACGCATGGCGACGCCGCCCGCGCTGCGCTTTCGTTCTTGCCGCCGCCGCTACTCGAGGGAATTCTTGCGTCGTGGGAGCGTGCGACGTACGAACCGCCGTTCGTGACCGATACGGTCGCCCGGGTGCTCGGGAAACCCGCGCGCAGCTTCGACAAATGGGCTGCCGATCACGCGGAAACGTTCGCTAGATCCGCAGCGTAATTTGCTCGCCGTCCAGTAGCGGAATGTTCTGCGGCGCACCTGTAAAGGGCGCGCCGTTGACGTAGGCGCGCACGTGGCCGGTGTACGGACCCACACGAGTTGGCGAAAGCGGCTGACCCCACACCGCGAAAAAGTCGGCGAGGGTAAACGTGCCTCCCGGCGCCTCCACGTGTATCGTGCCCGAGTCGTCGTGCGTATGCAGCCAATAGAGGCAGATCACGGCGTAGCCGGCCGTCACAATCCCGATATCCGCCGGCACCCGAACGCGCGCACCGCGATGCTCGATGGTCAGATGCGGATGAAGGTGCTCGGTGAAGACCTCGGTCACGTCGCAGCGGACGTGGTGCGGTCCGACCGGTTGGCCCGTTGCGAGCGCCGCGATCAGCAGGGCCGCTGGAGTTATTGCCATTTTATCATCCATCGGCCGAAGCCGCGCGTTCCCTAGGTAATGAGCGCTCTTCCCGTCGAACGCCCCCGCTCTATGCGTCTTGCCCCGGGTGATGACGCGTTCGCGGCGGCATTCGCGGCCAAAGAGCGCTGGGCATTCGACGAAGCGTACACGCGCTTCGGCAAGCTCCTCTATTCAACCGCCTATCATGTCCTCGGTAGCCCCGAGGATGCTCAAGATTGCGTTCACGACGCGCTCACGCGCGTGTGGCGTTCGCCCGATTCATACTCACGTTCGCGCGGCGCCTTGCGCAGTTTTCTTACGGTCTGCGTGCGCAACGAAGCGATCACGCGTCTGCGCTCGAAACTTCGCCGGCGCAAGCTCGAAGAGCGCGTCGCGGCAGAGCCCCAGGAATACGACGAACTCGGTGCGATCGACGTGATCGAACGCGATCGTTTGCGCGCAGCGTTGCGCACGCTGCCGCCCGAGCAACGCCGCCCGCTCGAACTGGCCTACTTCGAATACAAAACCCAGGTCGAGATCGCACATGAATTAAACGAGCCGCTCGGCACGATCAAGAGCCGCATTGCCCTTGGACTTCGCAAGCTCGGCGCCGCATTGGGGGCAAGCGAATGACCGATCACCTCGGCGAACTCGCGGCGCTCTACGCGCTCGGCATTCTCGAACCCAACGAACAGCGCAGCGCAGAAGAACACCTGACCCACTGCGATGCCTGCCGCCGCCTGCTGGCACAAGCCGAGGCCGACGTCGCGGCGATGGCCGCGGCGCAACCCCAATTCGAACCTCCGGTTACGCTGCGCGCACCGCAAACGCAAGTTCACCGCGCACCGCGCGCCGGGCCGTGGCTTGCCGTTGCGGCGGCAATAGCAATCGCCGTGCTGCCCAGCGGCTACCTGCTTTTGCAGAACCTCGCCATGCACCAAACGGAGCTCGCCGATGCGCAGGCGATGGCACGTCTCGCCACGGGCCCACACCGGACGGCGACCTTTGCCGGCACGGACGCGCAGGTGATGTACGCTCCCGACGGATCCTGGTATTGCATCGTGATCCGCGGCGCAACCGCACCTTTGCACGTGATGTGGCCGCACGACGGGACGCAGACCATGCTTGGAACCGCGATGCCGCACGGCGACATAGCGCTTCTTTACTTGCCCAAGAGTCACCGGATGAATCAGCTTTCGTTGATGAAGGACGGACAGGTGGTAGGCCAGGCCCAGCTCGTTTTCTAGCCGAAAAGGCGCCGCATGCTCGGCTTTGCATTAGGTGCGCTCCTTTTTACCGCGAAGATGGAACACGCGATCGACGATTTGGGCAACCGCATCGTGCAAAGCAAACGCTCGCCTGGCCTCGCGGTGGGCGTCGTAGAAGGCGGTCGCATCGTCTACGCGCGCGGGTTTGGCTGGGCTAACGTCGCGCTCCACGCGCGTTTTGAAGCGAGCACGCAAACATACGTGGGATCGATCAGCAAACAGTTCACTGCGGCAGCGATCCTCATGCTGCAGCAGGACGGCAAACTCAAACTCGACGATCCCGTCCTGCGCTACGTTCCCGAACTCACGATCGCCAAGGGTGTTACGATCCGCGAGCTGCTCGATCAAACCGCCGGATTGCCGGATGAGCTTGCGGCGACGGACATCGATCAGGATCGTGCCAAGAGCATCAAGATTACCGACATCATCGCAGCGATGAACAAGTTGGCGCCGGTCTCGCCGCCAGGTTCGCAGTTCCGGTACAACAACTTCAACTACCTCGTCGCCGGATTGATCGTCGAGCGCGTAAGCGGCATCCCGCTCTCGGACTATCTGCAGCAGCACATCTTCATTCCGCTCTTGATGAATCAAACGTTCTATGCGGGCGACCGCGGAATCTCAGCGCAACATGCGGTCGGATACACCGGTTCGCCCGGCGATTTCGTACCGGCCAAGCCATGGGATCCGGCGTGGCTCTTTGGCGACGGAGGCGTCGTGACCAACGTCTACGATTTGGCCAAGTGGGATATCGGTCTGCCGCTCTTGCTGCGCGTTGATGCCGAGCGCGAGATGTTTACGCCAAGCAGCGCGCCCGGCGCAGAACAGTACGGGTTAGGTTGGGTAATCGACGAACGCAGCGGAAAGCGCTATATCTGGCACAACGGCGAAATCAGCGGATATCACGCGATGAACGCGCTTCTTCCCGACGATCACGTCGCGGTGATCGTGTTTGCCAACGTCGATGCGTTTCACTCGCCATCGGTCGTGCAGCCCGAAGTGGTCGCCGCGCAAATTTTGGATATCGTGCTTCCGCCGGCGCGCACCCACGTCAACAATGCGATCGTGGGTCGTGCTACTGAGTGGCTCGGGCGCATCGCCGATAAGGATGTCGACCGCACGCAGTTCACGCCGGCGTTGTCAGCTCTCCTAAGCGACGATGTGATTGCGCACGCAGATTTTGCCGCACTCGGAAAGCCCCTCGACATCATACCGATCGCAAGCGTGGCACAGCATGACGGAGGGACGTTGTATGAGTTCTTGGTCCGCTTTCAAAGCGGAACCTATCATTATCGTTTTGGGTTGACGGCCGACGGAAAGATCGACGAACTACTTCTCGTACCTTGAGGCTCGACGCTAGTCGTCACCGTCGGCGAGGCGCCGCCCGGTCGCTTCGACGACTTTTCCGAGCATCGTGACTGCCTCGGCGCGCGTCGCGTTGCTAAACATATAACGCAAGCGCTCGTCTGCATCCTCGACGATGAGCACGGCGCGCCGGCCGCCGCGGACAGATGCGATCAGCGAAGACAAATACGATTCGTCCTCGGGAGCGAGCATCGACTGCCCGGTTCCCTCTAGCGATCCTTCCAAAAGCCGCCGTAACACGGCGTCAATGTCGTGAGGTATTTCCACGGCTTCCTCCACGGTTTTACGGCCGCAATGCTTACCGCACACCGCAACCGTAGAACCCGTACATCAATTATCGGCACGGTTTGGCGCAAGTTCACTCCCGCGCCGCATGCAGCCACATGAGCGCGATAAGGGTCTTCGCATCAGCAATGTCGCCCATTTTCACAAGATTCTGCATTTCTTCAATTGTAAAATTTTGGACAACGATCCGCTCGTCTTCGTCCGGGCTCGGTTCGCCCGCAGTCAGGCGGTCGGCGTGGACGAGATGCATGATTTCGTCGCAAAAACCGGGGGTTACGTAGAAGCTTCCGATCAGCTCCGCGGCAGCCGCGCGGTAGCCCGTTTCCTCGGCCAACTCACGCAGGGCGCCTTCGGTGATGCTCTCGCCCGGTTCGGCCGTTCCGGCTGGAATTTCCCAAAGTTCCCGGCCAACCGCGTGGCGATATTGCTTCACTAATACCACCATATTCTTGGAGGGCGTCGCGATCACGGCGTACGAGCCGCGATGCTCGACGATATCCAAGCGCGCGGTGGCCCCATCGTCGAAAACGACCTCGTCGGTGCGCACGCGAAAAACGCGCCCGTTGAAGCGTTCCAGCGACGAGATGACTTGAGGCCTGCTCTCCATAACCACTCCCAGCGTGCAGCAACGCTCCTCGATACTGGCCGAGATCGCCTGGCTTGCTTACTTTTTCGCGATCTTCGTTATCCTGGTGTATGCCTTCAACATTTTCGTCGTTCCGCATCATTTCAACGACCGAGTGGCCGACGTCTTGGCCGCCGGAATCGCCGCGGTCGTAATGATCGCGACGCGAGCGCGGTGGCGACGCTAACCGGCGCCCACGCCGATCGGGTGACGCGCGTCCGAGATTTGCTGAGCGCCAAGGGGCGCAAAGAGCACGGTCGTTTCACCTTCGAAGGGCCGACCCTGCTCGAAGAAGCGCTGCGCAGCGGCGTAGTCATCGAAGAGCTGTACGTCTCCGACACCGTACTTGCGAGCAACGCGACGGTCCGCCGGCTCGATGAGAGCGGAACTCCAGTCTATGTGGTAGACGACCGCACCTCGCGCAAGATCTCGGGTCTCGACACCCCCACCGGGCTGGTCGCGGTGTCCGCGCAGCGGCAGGCCGACCTGGACGTACTGCTTCGCGGGGCCCCTGACGCTGGTTCTCGCCGACCTCAACGATCCGGGCAACGTGGGCACGTTGCTTCGCTCGGCCGAGGCTTTCGGCGCAACCGGCGCGGTCCTGGGACGGCTCGGCGTCGATTCCTACCATCCGAAGGTTGTCCGCGGGGCGATGGGGTCGATTTTTCGGTTGCCGATCGCGCTCGCGTCGCCGGCGGAGCTGGCCCAGGCCGCTGCCCGCGCCGGTACCACGATCGTCGGCCTCGCGACGGGTGGAACGAGCCTCGAGTCGGTCGAGCTCGGCTCGGCTATCGCGCTGGTGGTCGGACACGAGCGTCGCGGCCTCGGGACCTGGGAGGTTCCGGGAATGCGCTTGGCTGGGATTCCGATGCAAGGAGCCGCCGAATCGCTCAACGCATCGGTCGCCGGGTCGATCGCGCTCTACGTCATCGCGCAACGCTGTCAAGAGAGCCCCGGAGGGCGCAAAAGTCAAGACTACCGGCGCTAAAAGCGGCATGGTACAATCTCGGCATTCCCATGGTTTTAAGGCCGAATTCCGCGGCTAGAAGGAGACGTCAGCAAGCAATGGCAACCAGCGATCTCTTCTGGAAACTCTTCGCCCAAACGGGTTCGATCAGTGCCTATCTTGTCTACCGTCGGATCCAGCCGGTGTCGAGTCCCGGCTGACCAAGAAGTCAGCAACGAGTTCCCGAAGCGCCCGGTAATATGAATCCGGGCGCTTTGAATTTATCCACCCTGCTTGACGACTTTCACCGCCGCTTCGAAGCGGCGGTTGCACAAGCGACCGACGAGCGCGCGCTCGAGGACGTGCGGGTTGCCTTTCTCGGACGCAGCGGCGAAGTGACGACGCTGCGGCGCGGCATCGGACAGCTTCCCCCTGCGGAGCGACCCAACGCCGGCAAAGTCATCAACGAAGCGGTCGAGCGCATGGAGCGAGAACTCGGCGTCGCGCAGGCGCGTCTCGAGAATCGGGCGTTCGACGCGGAGCTTGCGCAGAAAATCGACGTCACGTTTCCGTCGATTCCGCCCGCAACCGGCAGCATCCATCCGATTCGCACCGTGCTGCGCGATGCAGCCATGTACTTTCAACGCCGTGGTTTTGCGGTCGTGGTCGGACCTGAGATCGAGCCTGAGTATTACAACTTCGATGCGCTCAACATTCCGCCAACGCATCCGGCCCGCGAGGGCTTCGATTCGTTCTTCATCACCGACTCGACATTGCTGCGCCCGCACACCTCGCCGATGCAGATCCGCACGATGCAAGAGCATCAGCCGCCGATCGCCATCGTCGCGCCGGGGCGCTGCTATCGCCGCGATGCAGTCGACGCGCGCCACCTCTTTCAATTCAATCAGATCGAAGGCTTGCTGGTGGCGCAGGGCATTCATTTCGGTCACCTCAAGGGGATGTTGACCGGAATGTGCCGCGAACTCTTCGGCGAGGATCAGCTCGTGCGGTTTCGCCCGTCATTCTTTCCGTTTACCGAGCCGAGCGCGGAATTCGACACGACCTGTCCGAAATGCAAGGGCCAGGCCGATGCGTGCAGCATGTGCGGCGGATCGGGTTGGATCGAGCTCGGTGGTTCGGGCATGGTGCATCCGAACGTTTTGCGCGAAGTCGGCTACGATCCGGATCTCTACACCGGCTGGGCATTCGGCTTCGGTATCGAACGGATCGGGCTAGCCCGCTATGAGATCGACGATATTCGCCGATTCGTGGAGAGCGATCCCGACTTTCTCGCGCAACTCGCCTAACAGCAGAAAGAATCAATGCGCGTTCCTATTTCGTGGTTGCGTGAGTATGTAGATCTTCCCGAGGATGCAGAAGCGATCGCCGATCGTCTCGCGCTTTTGGGCTTTCCGGTTGAAGAGATCACGCGTCGTCCGCGGATCAGCGGTGTCGTGGTTGGAAAGATCGTCACGCTCGAGAAGCATCCCAACGCCGATCGCCTGCAAGTCGGTTCGATCGACGTCGGCGGCCCGCAGCCGCTGACGATCGCAACCGCCGCGACCAACGTCGCCGCCGGACAAACAATTCCCGTCGCGCTTATCGGCGCGAAACTGCCGCAACTCACGATTGAACCGCGCAAAATGCGCGGCATCGACTCGCAAGGCATGATGATCTCGGCTGACGAGCTTGGCTTGCCGGCGGAGTGGTTCGAAGACGGAATCATGCAGCTCGAGGCTGACACGCCGCTCGGCACGGACGTCGTCGAGCTGTTCGGCCTCAACGCGGACGTGCTCGACGTCGAGGTGACGAGCAATCGCGTCGACGCGATGTCGGTGATCGGGCTTGCTCGCGAACTGGCCGCATCATACGGCGTACCGCTGCGCCTGCCGTCGTTCGAGAATCCGGGAGTACGTCCCGATCCCACGCCGCCGCGCGTCACCCTCGACACACCCGATTGCGCGCGCTTCGTCGCACAACGTTTCGACGGGATCGCCGTCGCGCCCGCGCCTGCCTGGATCCGCATTCGCCTCGCACTGGCCGGGCAACGTCCGATCAACAATTTGGTCGACGTCTCGAACTACGTGATGTACGAAACCGCACAACCATTGCACTTCTACGATGAGGCGCAGGTCTCGGACCGGCATTTCATCGTGCGCGACGCGCGCGACGGCGAACGTTTGACGACGCTCGACGGGGAAGAACGCACGCTTAATTCGCAAGCGCTGGTCGTTGCGGACGAGAAACGCGCGTTGGGGTTGGCCGGCTTGATGGGTGGCGCCGACAGCGAGGTGCGCGACTCGACCCGAGCGATCATCCTCGAAGCGGCCAACTTCAACGGTACGCGCGTCCGCCGCATGTCGACGCAGCTCGGGCTACGCAGCGAAGCTTCGTCGCGACACGAAAAGACGCTGGCCTTGGTCTTAACCGACGTCGGCGCTGCGCGGGCGGCGCAGCTGTTGGTGACCCTTGGAGCCAACGCATACGCCCCGCAGGCCTTCGGTGAAACGCCGTCCGCGCCCGAGCCAATCGGACTCACCCGGCACGATGTGTCGCGCTTGCTCGGACTCGATCTCCCCGTTGCGCAGATAGCCCGGCACTTGCAGCTCCTCGGCTGTGAGGTCACGATCGACGGCGAGGCGATGACGGTTATTCCGCCGGCGTGGCGCCGCGATCTGATTATCAGCGCCGATCTCGTCGAAGAAGTTGCACGAGTCGAGGGCTACGACGCCATCCCCACGGTCGAGCCCGCTATCCCGTCACATGCAATCTCGAGCGCGCAGTACGAGCTTGAGGATCGCATCGCTTCGACGCTCGCTGGGCTTGGCTATCACGAGATCGTCAACTACGCCTTGCAAGGCACGAGCATCCTCACCAAAATCGAACGCTCCGGGCTCGAACCGAGCCACAAGATCGTTCCCGTCCTCAATCCGCTTACCGAAGAGCAACGCGTTCTGCGTTGGGCACTCGGCCCGGGCATCTTCGAATATCTGGCCAAGATCGATCGTCCCTATCGCATCTTCGAACTCGGCCACGTCTTTTCGGGCGATGAAGGCGTCCCCAAAGAAGAAGCCGCGCTTGCATTCGGCTTTGCTGCCGAGCCGATCGACGAGCCGTCGTGGCACGACACGCACTTCTTGCGCCTCAAAGGCGACGTGGAAGCGCTGATGCGTGCGATCGCCGGAATCGAGGTGGAAACGGCTCGCGACGTTCGCGGCGGTTATCACCCGGGCAAGAGTGCTGTCGCAATGTGGCAAGGTCGCGAGGTCGCGGCGTTTGGGAAAATCGATCCGCGCCTGACCAAAGCCTTTGACGTTCGACTCGCGCTCTATCTCTGTATCATCTATCTGGATCAAATCCCGGAGTATCAGCAGCCAATCTACCATCCGCCGTCGCGCTTTCCCTCAACGTATCGCGATCTGGCCGTCGTCGTCGATCTCGACGTCGAGGCAGAGCGCATCCGCAGCGTTGTGCGCAACGCGATCGGCGAGCTCTGTACCGGTGTTACCGTGTTCGACGAATACCGCGGCCCGCAAGCCGGCGAAGGCCACAAGAGCGTCGCGGTCCGCGCGATCATGCAGCGCTACGACGCCACCATCACCGACGATGAAGCCGACGCCGCTATCGCTCGCGCCATCAACGCGGTCCGTGACGAACTTGGAGGCACGATCCGTCAGTGATCTTCGGCATTCCCTGGCCCGACATTCTGATTGCAATCGTGCTGCTGATTTCGACCTATAAGGGCTTTGCCCGCGGCTTCGTATCAGAACTCGGCGGCGCGGTTGCCGTCGTCGCCGCCCTGATTACACCATGGTATTACAACGGCTCCTTCGACGGATGGATCGAGGGCGTCACCAAGCTGGGTACGGGATCCGCGCACGTGATCGGCATGTTCTTGTGCGGGTTCATCACCTATGCAATCGTGCTTGCTATCGCCTGGGTGCTCAATCGCTTTGCTAAACTGCCGCTGCTCAACATCGGCAACTCGCTGGGCGGCGCGGCGATCGGTTTAGCGAAAGGCGCGGTGCTGCTCTGGTTGGTCCTCTTTGTCGCGCTCTACTTCCCGCTCTCGCCGGACATTCGCGACGGCTTGCACCAGTCGAAGTTAGCTCCGTACTTGGTGCAGCCGGATGCCAAGATCGACGGCGTGATCGAATCGGTCATCCCGTGGTTCGCGCGGCCTGCGTTGTGGCCGTACTTCCACCGTCACCATTTGTAATTTGCGCTAACGAACGGTTGCCGCGGCCTTTGCATCGGTGAGGATTTTCGCGGCCGCTGCCACCCCGATGCCGAGTTCGATATGTGCGCCGCAATCGGCGAGCGCGAGTTCGAGCGCGGCGATGGCACCGAGCAAGTCATTCTCCGCGACATCGCCCATCGTGCCGAAGCGCACGATTTTGCCGGTGAGCTCGCCTTGCCCGCCGGAGATCACCACACCGTAGCGCTCGCGCAGCGTCTTGAGCAGTGCGGCGGCATCGACGCCATCCGGCGGATACGCGGCGACGACCGTGACCGAGTGCGCATCGGGACGCGAGAAGATCGTACATCCGAGCGCCTCGAACGCGGCACGTACCGCGCGCGCATAGCTGCCGTGGCGTTCGAAGTTGGCTGCGAGGCCATCGCTGTGGTAACGCTCGAGCGCAACGGCGAGCGCATAAAAAATCGAAATCGGCGGCGTCCACGGCGTCTGCCCTTTGCTGGCGAACTCGCGTGCCTTGCCCAGATCAAAATAGAAGCGCGTACCACGTGAGGATTCGATGACGTTCCAGGCGCGCTCGCTTGCTGCGACCATCGCGACACCCGGAGGCGCTGCGAAGGCTTTCTGCGACGCGGTAATCACCACGTCAAAGCCCCACGCATCCATCTCGAACGGCGACGCCCCAAGGCCGCTCACCGAATCGACGATCGTCAGCGCCTCGTGGGCGCGAGTGACGGCGGCGATCGCTGCCATGTCGTTCTGCACGCCGGTCGAGGTCTCGTTGTGCGTGAGTAAAATACCGCGGAAGCTGCGCGCATCGGGCTGCTGTAAGCGCGCCCGTAACGCCGCGGGATCGAGCGCCGCGCCAAGCGGCGTGTCGAGCACCTCGACGTCGCAGCCCTGGACGCGAGCAATCTCGGCCAGCCGTTTGCCAAAAACGCCGACCGGGCATGAAAGAACACGGTCGCCGGGAGAGAAGCAACTCGCTACTGCCGCTTCCAAGCCGCCGGTGCCCGACGAGCCAAGGAAGACGACGTCGCCGCTCGTTCCAAACACCGGCTTCATGCCCCGCACCATGCGCGCAAGCAGCTCGGCGAATTCAGGGCCGCGATGATTGATCATCGGCCACGCCATCGCTTCGAGCACGGGCTGCGCAACGGGAACGGGACCGGGGAGCAGTAGGAGCGCCTTTTTCATCTTCGGAGAGTTCGTTATGGATGTAGAAGTTCCGGTCCGGCTCACGGCGCTTGCATCGTGCGGCGGCTGCGCGAGCAAACTCGGTTCCGCAGAACTCGCCTCGGTGCTCGTCGGCTTGCCGTCCACGACCAACGAACGCGTGCTGGTCGGTTTCGGCACTGCCGACGACGCCGGCATCTTTGCGCTTCGCGAGGATCTTGCGCTGGTCCAAACCGTCGACTTCTTTACGCCGATCGTCGACGATCCATACGATTTCGGCCGTGTTGCCGCGACCAATGCGATCTCTGACGTGTATGCAATGGGCGGCACTCCGATTAGCGCGCTCAACATCGTCGCCTTTCCCGAAAACCTCGATCTCGCAATCCTCTCGCGCATTCTCGCGGGCGGCGCGGACGTAGCGCGCGCGGCCGGCGTTGCGATCTTGGGCGGCCACACGATCAAGGACGACGAGCCGAAGTACGGGATGGCCGTGTGCGGGACGATCGATCCGCGCCGCATCGTCACCAACGCGGGCGCGAAGCCCGGCGACGTGCTCGTGCTCACCAAACCGATCGGCACGGGAATTCTGACGACAGCGGCTAAGCGCGACGCGATCAGCTATGCGGATCTGCAACCGGCGATCGACTGGATGACGACGCTCAACGCCGGCGCGGCCGCAGCGATGCTCGACGCGCAGGTGCATGCGGCGACGGATATCACCGGGTTCGGCGTGCTCGGTCACGGCGGCGAGCTTGCGCGTGCCTCGGGCGTGGGGCTGCGCATTGACGCAAACGCCGTGCCAATCATGGACGGCGTGCTCGACTTGATCCGCGCCGACGTCGTGCCGAGCGGAACGAAAAACAACGTGCGCACCCATGCGACGTTTACGACATTCGCCGCATCCGTCGACGAGGCGCGGCGTGTTGCACTTTCGGATGCGCAAACGTCAGGTGGGCTCTTGATCAGCGTCGCGCCCGAGCGGCTGGATGGCTTACGCCGCTCGCTGCGGGCGGCGGGCGTGTTGGATGCCGTGATCGGCGAGGTTGTGCAGGGCGAAGGCATCACGGTCGCGTGAGAGCGACCATCCGCGCGCACGAGCAGTACCGATGGTACGCGCTCGCCGTCATCATGCTCGGCAGCATGATGGGTACGCTCGACGCGTCGATCGCCAACGTCGCGATGCCGACGATCGCGCACGTCTACCACACCACCGTCGACAATGCCGAGTGGGTGATCCTTTCGTTTATGCTCGTGACCGCATCGACGCTGGTGCTCTTCGGGCGGCTCGGCGACATGCTCGGTCAGAAGCGCATCTATCTCGCCGGTTTTGCGATCTTCGGAGCGAGTTCACTCGCCTGCGCGCTCGCGCCGACGCTCGGCTTCCTGGTTGCGATGCGCGCGATTCAGGCGCTCGGTGCAGCGATGCTCCTCTCGTCGAATCAGGCCTTGATCGTGGATACGTTTCCGTCGACCGAGCGTGGCCGCGCAATCGGTTTTAACGGTGCGGCAGTGGCGGTCGGTCTCTCGCTGGGACCGATTGTGGGCGGAGCGATCGTAACCTATGGTGATTGGCGCTGGATTTTCATGATCAACGTGCCGATCTCGATCCTCGCGATGATCGGCGCAATCTTCGTGCTCAAGCCCGTGCAGCAAAAGAGCACCGGCTTCGATCCGATCGGCGCCGTGCTCTCGGTGATCGCGCTCTTTTCGCTCTCACTCGCCCTGTCACGCTCGCACATCTGGGGCTGGACCTCGCCGTTGACGCTCGGACTCATCGTGCTTTCGATCGTCACGTTGATAGCATTTATCTTCGTCGAACGGCGCGTGCCGGCGCCGACGTTGGATCTCAACCTGTTCAAGATCCGCATCTTTGCCGTGTCGCTTTTAGCGGCGTTCATCTATTTTACGGCAGTTTCTGGATTGATCTTCATCGTGCCGCTGACGATGCAGACCGCGCTCGGTTACACCGCATTCGCCGCCGCATTCTTTCTTGCGCCGATCACCGCGCTCAACATCGTGCTTGCGCCCACGGCCGGTGCGCTCTCGGATCGCGTGCCGGTCCGTTACGTCTCAACCGCGGGTGCGCTCATGGTTACCTTTGGCCTCTTTTTACTTTCGCGGCTTCCCCCGGTACCTACCACGCTGGAACTCATCGGCGCTCTTGTCGTCACCGGCTGCGGAACCGCGGTTTTTACGCAGCCGAACAACAGCGCGATCATGGGATCAGCGCCGGCCGATCGGCGCGGCATCGCCGCGGGAGCGCTGGCCACCGCGCGCACCAGCGGTCAGCTGATCGGCGTCGCGGTCGCGAGCGCAGTGTACTTCGCCGCGGCGATGCACGCCGGTCCGCTGGCCAAGACGTTCGCGCCCGCGAGCGCCTACTTCGGCTTTATCGCCTTTGTTATGCTCGGCGTCGCCGCGCTTTCGTGGTTGCGCGAGTAGATTTTTTCGGTTCGAGAATCTCGACCGTATTGTCGATGACACCCCTTTTTGCTAACGCTTGCGCGCGGTTCGACGCCGGCGTTCGGTCTGCCGCGCGTGCCGGGCGCTTCGCGACGCCGTTGCGGCGACGCATCGGCACGACGTTGCTTGCGCGCACGTCTTCGCCGAGCGGAACCGGCGAGATCACGCGCTTACCCAGCGCGTGATGCAGCACTTCGCTGATCTCTTCGACCGGCATAAACGTGATCGTGTCACGCACTTCCTTGGGAATGTCGTCGAGATCCATCTCGTTGCGCTTGGGAAAGAGAATCTTGGTGATGCCGGCACGTTTTGCGCCGAGCACCTTCTCTTTGAGTCCGCCGATCGGCAGCACTTGTCCGGTCAGCGTGATCTCCCCCGTCATCGAGAGGTTGGGATCGACCTTGAGCCCGGTCAGCATCGACGCGATCGACGTCGCCATCGTGATGCCCGCGGACGGCCCATCTTTGGGCGTCGCGCCGGCCGGCACGTGGATGTGGATGTCGTGCTTGCTGAAGTAATCGTCGGCCATGCCGAGTTCGGACGAGCGCGACCGCAGGAACGAGACCGCGGCTTGCGCGCTCTCCTTCATCACGTCACCTAGCTGTCCGGTTAACACGAGCTTGCCCGTGCCCGGCATCGCCGAGGACTCGATGAAGACGATGTCGCCGCCGACCGGCGTCCATACCATCCCCGTCGCCACGCCGATCGACGCGACGCGCTTTTTCACTTCGTTGAAGAAACGCGGTTTGCTCAGATAGTCGGCAAGATTGTCGGGCTTGACGCGCGCCTTGAAGCGCGCAAACTCCGCGATTTTGCGGGCAACCTTGCGGAAGACCGTGCCGATCTCGCGCTCGAGATTACGAACACCGGCTTCGCGCGTGTAATCGTTGATGATCGCACGCAGAGCGGTGTCGCTGATCTGGACTTGCGTCTCTTTGAGGCCGTTAGCGGTGCGCTGCTTCTTCACAAGATAGCGCTTGGCGATCTGCAGCTTCTCGAGCTCGGTGTAGCCCGCGAGCTGAATGATCTCCATGCGGTCCCGCAACGGCGGCGAGATCGTGTCGAGCGAGTTGGCCGTGCAGATGAACAGCACTTGGCTCAAGTCAAACGGCAGGTCGAGATAGTGATCGCGAAACGAGTTGTTCTGTTCCGGGTCCAAAACCTCGAGCAATGCCGACTGCGGGTCGCCGCGGAAGTCCGCGCCGACTTTGTCGATTTCGTCGATCATCATCACCGGATTTTTGGTCCCGGCATCGCGGATCGCGCGAATGATCGTGCCCGGCATTGCGCCGATGTAGGTGCGACGATGGCCGCGAATTTCGGCCTCGTCGCGCACACCGCCGACCGAGAGGCGCACGAATTTGCGTCCCATCGCCCGCGCGATCGACTGACCCAGCGACGTCTTACCGACGCCCGGAGGTCCGACGAAGCACAGGATCGGGCCGGTCAGCTTCTTCTTGAGTTTGCCGACCGCCAAATACTCGATGATGCGATCTTTGATCTTCTCGAGATCGTAATGATCTTCGTCGAGAATCTCGCGCGCTTTGCGGATGTCGATGTGATCCGGCGTTTCCGAACTCCAGGGCAATTGCACCAGCCAATCGAGGTAGGTGCGAATGACGCTGTATTCGGGGCTGGCTTGCGGCACTTTCGAGAGCCGGTCGAGCTCGCGGTCGGCCGCCTTCTTGGCGTCCTCCGGCATCTTGGCTTCGTCGATCTTGCTGCGCAGCTCGTTGTTCTCGGCTTGTTGCGGATCGACTTCGCCCAGCTCTTCCTGAATCGCGCGCAATTGCTGGCGCAGATAGAACTCGCGCTGATTCTTCTCCATCTCGCGCTGAATGTCGCTCTGGATCTTATGCCCAAGCTCGACCACTTCGAGCTCTTTGGTGAGCAGCAGCGTGAGTTTACGCATACGGCGCGCGGTGTTGCGCTCTTCGAGCAACGCCTGCCGATCGGCCGTGTCGAGACGCATCGTCGAAGCGACGAAGTAGGTCAACACGTTGGGATCGGTGATGTTCTGGACTTCCATCTCCATCTCGCGCGGTGCTTGCGGCAAGTAGGAGAGCAATTTCTGGAACAGGCCGCCGAGATTGCGCTGCATGGCCACGAGCTCTTCATTGTCGACCGTGAGGTCGGGTAGCTCGGTGTATGCGGCAACCATGTAGGGCTGCTCTTGCGTGAAGTCCTCAATTTTGAACACGCTCTGCCCCGCGACGATGCACCGGATCGTGCCGTCGGGAACCTTGAGCATCTTCTGGATCACGCCGATCGTGCCGATGCGCTGCACGTCGCCTGGTCCCGGATTGTCGATCTCGCGGTCCTTGAGCACGGTCAAGCCGATCGGCTTGCCTTCGCGCAGCGCCTCTTCGACCAGCAGAATGCCCGGCTTCTTCACGACGGCGAGCGGAATAACGGTATTCGGGAATAGCACCGCTTCTTGCAGCGGCAGAATCCCGATCAAGTTTGCAGGCACAATCTCTTTGGCTTTGCGTTCAGCCATATTTTACGTTAGCGTCCTCTTCACGATCATACGGATCTCGGTGCGTGTCGCCGGAACGTACGCCGTCGACGAGATGGGAAGCGCGATGACTAGTACGCCGTCGGCGTAGTTGGCGTGCGCATCGCCCAGCAAGTCCACCGGCATCGGCAGACGGACACGCTTGGCAAAGGACCCGTACGTGATCTCTTTTTGGATAAATGAGCCGCGTCTAAACCGGACCGGCTCGGCCCGGAGACCGGAGATGGTAAGCGAGCGATCGTCCAATTCGACCCGCAGGCTATCAGGGTCGGCTCCGGCCACCTCGACCGCTACCACTACCTGACCCCGCTCTTCGTCGACGACGACATCGGCATTGGGCTCGAAGCCCAGCCGGGACCGCACGATATACTCCATGGCTCCTATGTCTCTAGATTCGCAATCTTAGCACTCAGTTGCACCGTCTGCCAGCCCTCCTGGCCGCCCGCCCTCAAACTGCCGATCACTTCTACTTAGAGGGTGCCTTTCTAGACACCCTGGCTTACTCCGTGGCGACCCCCGGGCGGTTTCCGGGTTAGGAACAGGCACATGCACGTAGCCGTCGTCGACGACCAGGAGTCGTCGCTCGCTGGCTTCTCGCAGATCCTCCGGCGCATCGCTGACGTCGAACCGATCTGCTTCAAGAAGGCGTCCGACGCCCTGCACTGGATAGGCGGCGTAGACCCTGCTTTCGTCGTCGTCAATAATACCCTCGCGGACATCCCGGGTGTCGACTTCATCCGTCGCATGCGCCTGGTTGAGGGCCGCGCCGCCACGCCGGTCATCTTTACGACCGCCAAGTCCGACCGCGATTTGCGTCGGACCGCGTTCGACCTCGACATTCACGCCTACCTAGAAAAGCCGATCAACCCGTCAGAGTTTCTGGTGCACGCGATGCACATCGTCGACGCGCGCCGCGAACGCGCAGACATACAAGCTCGGCTCCAAGAAGCGGGCACGCGCTCGGCGAGCCCTGTGCCGGCACGCGGAGCACCCGACAGCGGCGCGCTGATCGATGCGATGCTCGACGTTGCCGTGCTGCACGACCCGACGATCGTTGCGCATCACGATCTCTCGTCCCAGCTTGCCATGGCCCTCGCGCGCGAACTGAAACTCACCGGTGACGAACTCGAAACACTGCGTCTCGCCTCGCGCATTTACGACATTGGAAAGGCAGCGATTCCACAGCGTATTTTGGAGAGCCGCAATCCCGCGACGCAGGCCGATCGCGTCTCGATCGAGCGACACGCCGAAGCCGGAACGCGTCTGCTCGCCGGTCGCAACGATACGATTTTGCGCGCGGCGTCGGTCATCGCGCAAACGCACCACGAACGTTACGACGGCTCGGGATACCCGCGCAAGCTGCGCGGCTCTTCGATTCCGATCATGGGACGGATTGTCGCTGTCTCCGATACGATGAGCGCGTTGTTACGAGCGCGCAGCGACCGCCCCGCGCTCACGCTCGCACAGGCGATCGAGGTCGCGGAAAAAGGCGCGGGCACCCTCTACGATCCGGCGGTTGTCGCCGCAATCCGCGGCAGTCTCAACGAAATTTCGCGTATCGTGCACGAAGCTACGGCTCGGAGCGCGCAGGCAAGCTAGTCCCCCCGGTGGTATTGGGCTGGAATGTCCACGCTGCGACGCCGGTTGAACGTCTTCGACCTGACGTTGATTACCATCGGCAGCATCATCGGCTCGGGGATTTTTCGCAATCCGGCCGTCGTGGCCCAGCGCGCGCACTTGCCGCTCCTGGCGATCGGGTGCTGGATTTTGGGCGGCCTCATCGCATTGATCGGCGCTTTCGTCTTTGCCGAACTCGCCGAGCGCCGCCCGGCGAACGGCGGCATCTACGCGTATCTGCGCGATGCCTATCATCCGGTCGTCGCCTTCGTCTTCGGTTGGACGCTACTCCTCATCGCCGACACGGGCGGCACGGCGGCTTCGGCGGTACTCTTCGCTGGTTATCTGACGCCGCTGACCGGCTTGCAGTTCGACCCACGCATCGTTGCGGTGGTCACGCTCGCTGTACTCGTCGGCATTAACTGCTTGGGCGTTCGGCAGGGCGGCAATTGGCAAAATGGGCTCGTCATCTTCAAGGTCGCAGCGATCGGCGGACTCATCGCCGCGGGCTTGTTTGCGCATCCGGCCGCGGGCGCGGCGACGATGCTCCCGGGCTTCAGCTCGAATACTGCCCTGCTTGGAGCGTTCGGCGTCGCGATGCTGCCCGTGCTCTTTGCCTACAACGGCTTCCAAGGCGCAACCTATATCACCGGCGAGACGGTGAATCCCGAACGCACGATTCCACGTGGATTGATCTTCGGCGTTCTAGGCGTCATTGCAATCTACGTGCTGGTCAATGTCGGCGATCTGCGCGTGCTCGGTCCGGCTGGTCTGGCCGCGACTAAGGTCCCGGCATCCGATGTCATGCAGGCCGCGCTCGGCCCGATCGGCGCGCGCGTGATCGCGATCGCTATCGCACTTTCGACGCTCGGCTTCATGAGCACGCGTATGCTGGTGACGCCGCGCGTCTACTTCCAAATGGCTGCCGACGGCACGTTCTTCAAACAAATCGCGTGGATAAGCCCGCGCACGCATGTGCCGGTAATCGCGATCATCATCGAAGGTGTGATCGCTGCGATTATCGCCGTTAGTGGAACGTTCGAGCAGATCGTCAATTGGACGGTAGCTCCCGAGTGGATCTTCGTCGTGCTCGCGGCGGGCGCGATCTTCATCTTTCGTAAACGTGACGGTAATGCAATCAAGCCCGCGTTTAACATGCCGCTGCATCCGTTCTCGACGATTCTCTTGATGGTGGTCCTTGTTGCGATCTTCGTGACCGAGGTGATCCTCGTTCCGCTCGATACGCTCTACGGCACGCTCGTGATCGTTGCGGGAGTCATTTTCTACTACGCCTGGAGACGTTTTGCCCGAACGGCCTAATCAGCCGCATTTGTTGCGACGGCTCGGCGTGCGCGATGCCGCACTGATCGTCATGGGTGGCATCGTCGGTTCGGGAATCTTCGTCAACCCTTCGGTTGTCGCGCGTTTGGTACATACGCCGTTTCTTATCATGCTCGCGTGGACGATCGGCGGAGTTATCGCGATCATCGGAGCCGGCGTCTTCGCCGAACTTGCCGCGCGACGCGCGCACGACGGCGGCGTGTATGCCTATCTGCGGGATGCCTACCACCCGGTCGTCGCCTTCTGTTACGGATGGACGTTGCTGCTCGTTTCACAAAGCGGCGGTGCGGCGGCATCGGCGGTGACGTTCGCGTTCTATCTTCCGGCGATCACCGGCATCACGCTCAATGCCGTGCAAGCAACGATCGTCGCCGTCATCGTGCTCGGTGCGTTCACCGTCGTCAATTGCTTCGGCGTTCGCGAGAGCACAACCACGCAAAATGGCTTCATGCTCGCCAAGATCGTCGCGATCGGCGCCGTGATCCTCGTCGGGCTCTTCGCCGCGCATGCAGCCTCAGGCCAGGGCGCACCACTGCTTCCGGCCGACTTCAATCCGCTCGTTGCGATTGGACTTTCGCTCGTACCAGTGATGTTCGCATACAGCGGCTGGCAAACGTCGACGTTCATGGCCGGCGAGACGCGCGAATCGAATCGCTCGTTACCAATCGGTATTCTGCTCGGTGTCCTTGGCGTGATCGTCCTGTATCTGGGGATGAACGCCGTCTGTCTTTACGTTTTGGGTCCGGCGCGGCTCGCGGGGACGATGACGCCCGCCTCGGACATCGTGCAAGCGGTCGTGGGCCCGCTTGGGGCTAAGATCATGGCGTCGATCGTCGCGCTCTCAACGCTCGGCTTTATTGCCAATCAGATCCTCACCTCGCCGCGCGTCTACTTTCAGATGGCGTCGGACGGCACGTTCTTCAAGCAATTGGCCTGGATCAGCCCGCGCAGCCACGTCCCCGTCATCGCGATCGCCGTGCAAGGGGCGGCAGCGATTCTGATCGCCTGCTCGGGGCGCTACGACCTCATCCTCAACTGGGTCACCAGCATCGACTACGTCTTTTTCGGCTTCTCAGCCCTGGCGGTATTCATTTTTCGTCGCCGCGACCGCGCGCTCGGCGCGCCCGAACCGTGGTTTGTGATCCCGCTCCACCCATGGAGCACGCTGCTCTTTCTGGTGGTCGCTTGGGGAATCGTGGTCGACGTGGTCCTAAAGTCCCCAAGAGACGCCGCGTTCGGCATCGCCGTGCTCTTGACGGGGATTCCGGTCTATTATGCCTTTCGTCGCATGAAGCCGGCCCCTGAGTAACGCCATCTCCCCCATTTGACCACCGCTTTACATGGATGCAGCCAAAGGTTTTCGCCCCGATAATCCGGCCGGGTCCAAAAATGGGCACACTATTCTTATGTACCGTGTGGTAATCGTCGATGACGACGAGGCGACCCTCAAGCTCTACGCTGCCGTCATCAAGCGCGTCCTCGGCGAAACGCCGATCGCCTTTAGCGATCCGCACGTCGCGCTGGGCGAGCTCGAGCGGCTACGCCCGGCTCTCGTCATCGTGGATTACTTCATGCCCGAGATGGACGGCATCGCGTTTACCCAGGAGCTGCGCTCCCAGCCGGCCCATGAATTTACGCCGATCCTGATGCTGACCGCCAACAGCGATCGTGCGCTCGGCCCTCGTGCCCTGGATGCCGGCGCGACCACGTTCGTCGAGAAGCCGATCTCGCTCAAAGATTTCACGGCGCAACTTCGCCGGTTCGCCATCGCGCAGGCGCCGAGCCGCTCGACCTTTGGCGAGGTGATGCCGACCGATGAACGCGATACGATCGAGCGCCTCCACAAGATGATGCGCTCGTGCAGTCGCGAGCTGGCCGATCACGCAGAGCAGGTTCGCGACGTCTCGGTAGCAATCGCCGGTGAAATGCGCCTGCCCGCGGCCGACATCGAGATGCTCCGCTCGGCGGCGCTGGTCTACGATATCGGCATGGTCTCTATTCCGGAGCGCGTTCGCGCGACGCCCTCGACGCTGCCGATGCGCTGGCGTAGCATCGTGAACAGTCACGTCGACGTGGGCGCATCGATTCTCAGCGGCGCCACGCGTCCGCTGTTGCGTACCGCCGAAGCGGTCGCGCGCTTCCACCACGAGCGCTACGACGGCACCGGGTATCCCGAGGGACTCGCCGGCGATGAAATTCCACTGCTTGCTCGCATCGTCGCGGTGGCCGACACATTTGTCGCGCTCACGTCCGAACGCCCGCATCGCATCGAGTTCACGCAGGCGCACGCCGTTGCGGAGATCCGCACCGAGCGCGGGAAGGCCTTCGATCCGAACGTGGTCGAGGCGTTCACGCGACTTGAAGATCGCCTCAGCGACTTCCGCCGCACGGCCTAGGCACGTACCTGCGCGAGCAGCCTCTCGAGACGACGCATCCCCTCGTCGTAGCCTGCCTTTGCGCCGCCCTCCATCATCCCGTCTCGCTCGGCTTGCGTGTCGAAGACTTGATGCGCCGTGAGCGTCGTGCGGCCGTCGCGCTCTTGCAGTGTATGCGTCGCCCGGCTGACGTGACCGGGATAGCCCTCGTATTCGAAGGTCATAACGACGCGCTCGGGTTTTACGATGTCAAGGTACTCCCCGTTGAAGGCGTGCAGCGTTCCGTCCGGCTCGTATTGTAAGTAACGCCACTTGCCGCCCGGGCGAAAGTCCATGACGTCGATTACCGTGCGCAGGCGCGCCGGCCCCCACCAATTCGGTATGTGCTTCGGGTCGTACATGACTTCGAATACAAGGGCGCGCGGCGCATTGAAGGTGTACTCGAAGACCAATTCCCGGTCGGAGGGTAACGTATGCGTCGTCATCATACGCTTGCCTTTCGTGCGAAGAGTGGTGCAAATTGCGCGCGGATCGGCCACGCGGTCAAGAACCACAGGATCACCGCGATGAGCGCGGTCGGAAAACCTTGTGGGTTCATGGCCGCGTGGAAGGTAAGGATATTCACCAGCACGGCCCCGAGCACGACGATCGCAAGAGGCACATACTGGTTGGAAAGCAGCAGCAGTCCGCAGATTAGCTGCACGCCGAAGATCATGATGTAGAAGCCCGAGCCCGAAATCGCGGTGAAGAAATCCAGGAGATAGCCGGGTGGGAACGACGGTGACGGAATGAAGTGCAGGAAGCCGTTCAATCCGAATACCGTGAACATTAGTCCGAGCAGAATGCGCGCGATGGTCGAAACGATCTTCATGTGCTACACCGCTGCCTTTGCGCCGTTCAGCTGGGTGCCGAGGTTGTCGAGGAGTTGCGCCGAGCCCTGTTCGCGATCTTCCGGCGTCGGATAGCCGTCGAGATACACGACGTGCTCGGTGAAGTTTAGCTGCGTGCGCTCGCCCAGCGATTGCAATTCGATCGTGGCGAGCGAAACCGAGATCCGTTTGTCGTTGACGTACATATCGTAGGAATACACCACCCGGCGATCGTCGACGATATCGCAATACGTCGCCTGGAAATCGCTGGTCGTTCCGTCGAGCCATTCACCTCTGGCGCGCTCGCGACCACCGACGCGAAAATCGAACTCGCGCACGAGCGGCTTCCATTGCCCCCGCGGCCCCGAAAACCACTTGGCCTTTTCCTCCGGGTTGGCGAGCGCGAGAAAAACGCGGTGTGGGGGCGCATCGTACGTGCGCTCGATCGAAAACGTGAAATGTTGCGTAAACGGTGCGCCGGTCATGATTCTCCCTCGTTTCTTTGCAGTTCGCGCAAGTAGTCGCCCAGGCGATCGAAGCTCTCTTCCCAGAAGCGGCGGTGCTCTTCCATCCATTTTGCGAGCGGTGCAAGCCCTCGCGGATCCGGCCGGTAAAACGTGTTGCGCCCCTCTTTCCGGCCGGCGACCAGCCTCGCTTCAAGCAGCGCTTTGAGGTGCTGCGAGACGGCAGGCTGCGAGACGCCGGCTTGATCGGTCAGCGTGCGTACGGTCGCCTCGCCGCCCGCAATGATCCGCTCGTAGATCGCTCGCCGGGTTGGGTCGGAGAGCGTTCGCATCACGGAATCGACGGGCGCGGCAACGGTCACCCGAGAATCATAAGTCACCACTTATGTATCTGTCAAGCGGGGCGACTCCCGAGGCGGCGAAGGTGACTGGGATCGCCATCTGCGCCATCCGATAGAGGAGCTTCCCGTGATCGAGACCTCTCCCAGCGCAAACGACAAAGTCGCCGCGATGGCCATACACATCGCCGGGATTTTCTTTTGGTTCATTCCGTCGCTCGTCGTGTATTTCGCCGTGAGCGGAAATCCGTGGCTCAAAGAGCAGGCGCGCAATGCGCTCAACTTTCAGCTCACCATGCTGATCGCGTTTATCATCGGCATCGTGTTGAGCTTTATCGGAATCGGGTTCTTGATCATCTGGGCCGTCGAGGTCGTCGTCGTGGTCTTTTCGATCATCGCGGCGGTGAAAGCCAATCAGGGCGAGACGTACAAGTATCCGCTCACCATCGAATTGGTCAAGTAAAGAGCGCGTCCCACTCCGAACGTCCGATGCGCAACTCATCCTCTTTGAGGTCTTTGAGCGGCGTAAGCGTAAGTTTTTCGCGCTCGCACAGATCGGGCACGCCGGTGTCCACGAAAAGTAGGCCGGTGACGAACTCTCCCCGGTCGCGCGTCTCATGGATCATCGAAAGTGCACCGATGCGGCTGGTCGCGTCGTAGTCGCGATCGACCTTACGCAAAAGCACGTGCGAGCCGTCCTCGAGCTCAATGTCTTGCATCGTGCCCGGCTCGTAGTCGACGATGATCTCTTCGCGCGGGCGAATGAAGTCGGGCGCATTGAGCGTCACGTCGTGATCTTTCACGTAGGCGTAGCTTTTGGTTGAGCCTTCGTGATCGTTGAACGTGACGCATGGGCTGATAATGTCGAGGATCGACGTGCCGCGATGCGCGAACGCAGCTTGCAGCAACGGCACGAGCTGCTTGCCGTCGCCCGAGAACGAACGAGCAACGAAGGTCGCGCCGAGCTCGATTGCTAGGCCGCAGACGTCGATCGTCGCGTACTCGTTGGGCGTACCGTTCTTGAGCGTTGAGCCGACGTCGGCGGTCGCCGAAAACTGTCCCTTGGTCAAACCGTAGACGCCGTTGTTCTCGATGACGTAGACGCAATCGACGTTGCGACGAACCATATGCGCGTATTGTCCAAGCCCAATGCTTGCCGTGTCGCCGTCGCCGCTGATGCCGAGGACCAGCATCTCGCGATTCGCGAGCTTGGCGCCGGTGGCAGCAGAAGGCATGCGACCGTGCACGCCGTTGAAGCCGTGCGCCTGTTCGACGAAGTAGGCCGGCGTCTTTGAAGAGCAGCCGATCCCGCTCATCTTCGCGAGCAGGTGCGGCGCCACGCCGTACTCGTACAACGCTTTGATTAGGTGATTGGTGATCGAATTGTGACCGCAGCCCGCGCACAGCGTGGTCGGCAAACCCTTGTACACCTCGCGCGTGAGGCCGACGATATTGACCGTCATTCCGCCGCCATCGCCGGCTTGCGCTCGGCCTCCAGGAGCGGATCCACAACCGAATGTGCGTCGATCGGCACGCCGTTGTAGTGGCGCACGGATTGAATCCGCGAAACGAGATGATCGGGCAGCTCGATACGCAGTAACCCGAAGAGTTGCCCGTCGCGATTCTGCTCGACGACGTACACGCGCTCGTGGCGCGCGATGAACGCCGCAACTTCAGGCGAAAACGGCAATGCGCGTACGCGCAGATAATCGGTTTCGACGCCGGAATTGCGCAGAATATCGCGCGCCTCGATGACCGCGTGATGCGTTGTGCCGTAGGCTAAGATCGCTGCCGGATGTCCCTGCTCGTCGACGATCGGCTGCGGTACGGCCGTTCGCGCCGTTTCGTGCTTGCGCACCAAACGATCGAGATTGCGCAGCCAGACGTCGGGCATCTCAGAGTACCGCGCCTCTTCATCATGGCCCGTGCCGCGCGTAAAGTAGCCGGCGCCGTCGTGATTCGTTCCCGGTAAGGTGCGATAGGGAATGCCGTCGCGATCGACGTCGCGATAACGTCCCCACGACTCAAGTTTGTTGAGATCTTTTTCGGTAAGCACTTTGCCTCGATCGAACGGCTTTTGCGGATACGGCAACGGCTGCGTGAGCCACGAATTCATACCCAGGTCGAGGTCGGAGAGCACGAAGATCGGCGTCTGGAAACGATCTGCGAGATCGAACGCTTCCATCGACATCTCGTAAGCTTCTTCCACGGTTGCGGGGAATAGCACGATGTGTTTCGTGTCGCCGTGCGAGAGCGTGTATGCAAACGACACGTCGCCTTGCATCGTGCGGGTCGGAAGCCCGGTCGACGGCCCCGCGCGCTGCACGTCGAAAATCACCGCCGGCACTTCGGCGTAGTAGCCGTAGCCGGCCCACTCCGCCATCAAAGAAATGCCTGGTCCCGACGTCGACGTCATGGCGCGTGCCCCCGCCCAACCGGCGCCGAGCACCATGCCGATGGCGGCGAGTTCGTCTTCGGCTTGCACGATCGCGACGCGTCGCTCACCGGTTTGCGGATCGACCCGAAACTTCTCGGCGAGCGCGATAAAATTTTCACACAGCGATGACGAAGGTGTGATCGGATACCAGGCCGCGACCGTGCAGCCTCCCTGAATGCAGCCCAGCGCCGCTGCGCGATTGCCGTCGAGAAACGAGCGTCCTTCGGTTTGGCCGCTCATGCGTTCGAGCCCAAAGCGATCGCGTTTGGTCAGATGTTCACGCGCGTACATGAAACCGATGCGCGCCGCCTCGACATTGGTTGCCGCAGCCTTCGCCTTACGTTTGAACTGGCCGGTGATCGCTGCCCCGACGTCGGCTTCGCTGATGCCTAGCAATTCGGCAACGACGCCGACGTAGATCATGTTGAGCAAATATTTACGCAGCGTACCGTCGCTAAAGTTCGTCTTGGCCAGCTCGTTGAACGGCACGGCGTAGTAGACGACATCGTCGCGCAGACTCTCGCCCGTGACCGGATAGGTCGCTTCGTGAATCACCGCCCCTCCGGCTTTGACGCCGGCGATATCGCTCCGCCACGTCGCCGTATTGAGCGCGACCAGCAGATCGACGTCACGCGTGCGGCACTGGTAGCCTTTGGACGAGATGCGGACGTCAAACCAAGTCGGCAACCCTTCGATATTCGAAGGGAAGACGTTCTTCGGTGCGACCGGGATACCTAAACGAAAGATCGCGTTGGTGAGGACGAGATTTGAGGATTGACTGCCCGAACCGTTAACTGTGGCAACCCGGATGGTGAAATCGTTGGTGACCCGTTGGTGCATGCTAATACTACCTTTGTGGCTTTGGCCGCGAGCCCTTCCCGCTGGAGGACTCCTGCCGCGATAACCCAACTCGGCAGCCATGAAGCAGATCGTTGTTGCCGCCGGCCTCGCCGCTCTCGTTGCTCTGGTAGGCTGCGGCAGAAGTTCGAACGTCACGACGCAAAGCGCGGTGACGGGCGCCCCGCCATCGGGGGGAACCGTGCTGGTAAAATCCGGCACGGAGTTCCGCGGAAAACTGCAACAAGAGATCGCGACCAATAAGAGCCACGACGGTGACACGTTCACCATCGTTCAACAGGACACGCTCATGCATAAGGAGCCGGCGCTCCATGGCGCTGTCGTCGAAGGTCACCTTGCGAACGTCTCGGCGGCAAGCCTGGGCAAGAAACCGGCCTTGACCATCGTCTTCGATGACGTGCGCATGCCCGACGGGCGGACGGCGCCGATTCACGTGCGGATCGTCAACGTCGGTGCATTCGATGCCAAGACGCATCACTGGCGCACTACCGGGATGGTGCTCGGCGCGGGGATCGCGGGGCACATGGCTGCAGGAGAGCACCACGGCGGCACGCTAGGCGCCGCCGGCGCTTACGTGCTATCGCAAGAGATGAAGACGAATGTCGACGTAAAACCCGGCACGCTCGTTGAACTCAAGTTCTTGAGCGACGCGGTTAGCGCGTCCCCGTAAGGTTCACCGTAGACGGCGTGCGCGCCGCGACCTGATAATTGGAGTACGTGGCCCAGGCCATCGCGCGATACTGCGGCATCACGATCTCAGCTTCTTCCGTCGACGGAAACGAGAAGCCGTCGACTGTTTGCGGAACGATCGTCAGTTTGACGTGCCCACCGTAATCGTAGGTCCAGAGAATTTGCAAGAGTCCCTGCGCCGGATCGATCTGCGCGCGCGCTTCGACCAGCGGGCTTTTCTTCACATCGTGCATCGAAAGCGTGGTGACGTTGCCTTGCGATCCGGCGACCGACATCGTATAGAGTGATGGCCAGTTGGAAACGTCGAGCGCGCTCATCGGCATCGTGTCATAGCCGCGTCCGAACCAGGGCACATTATCGAAATGCACGCTGTACTCGCCGCCGCGCGTATACGTTCCGTGCCCGTGAAGCGTGAAGCGAATCCACGGAAAGGTCAGCAGCGCGATGCGCGCGTCGACGTCGAACGTATAGTGTTGCAGGGCCGCGTTGCGGCTCGCGAACGAAGCAATGACCGCCGGCGGAGACGGTGCCGAGGCGACCGTTGCAGTGGGCTGCGGCGACTGCGCAGTGAGAAACAGCGCGGCAAGAAGGACAGGAACGCGGCGGAGCATGGGCGACTATTTCGCCGGGTAAGTAGCTGGCCCCTTACGACTTTTGTGGGTTTAGATTAGAAGCAAGGGTGCAGTCCGCGTAGCTCGTCGGCGCCCACTTGCCGCCGCCGGTCAGCTGCTCCCACGTGTGCTGGAACTCCGTCGGCGTCTGGAACGTGAACCGCTCGCGCATGGTGACCGTCGTCGCGCCCTCGGTCTGCGTGCCGGCAATGATGGCGACGTTGCCGACCGCGCCGTTCGTGGTGCCCGTGAAGACCCAACCGTTCGAGCCGACGTTTTTTACGTTCCATATTCCGGCTTGCGTGTCGTATTTGAAGGTTTGATCCCACGTGCCGCCCACGCCCCGATTGATCCAATCGACGTGTTGGACAACGTCACCGTTAAGTGCGACCGCGAAGGTCGTATTCACCGTCGAGCCGGCGGCCGTGCTGCATGACCACGTGCCGGCAAGCGATCCAAAAAGCGACGGACTTTGAGCAGCGGCAAGTGTAAGTGCCGCAAGAACAATGCCGTTCACTCTGCGCCTCCTTTGGTCGGGGTATTGCTCCTGAAATATACGCCCCGCCGCCGGCGGACCCTTGGGGGATAACCCTAAGGGTGATTACAAGGTTACTGGGACCATGACGAGTACGGTTGCACCGGTTACCACGCGCGCGGAGCTGCTCTACCTGCTTACGCGGGCCTCTGAGCTCGAACACAACCTCGCGTGCGTCTACCTTTACGCCGGTTACTCGCTCAAGACGAGCCTAAACGAAGGCGGGATGACCGCGGACGAGCTTACCGCGGTACGCAACTGGAAGCGCCGCATCGCCCACGTCGCCGTCGAAGAGATGCTGCACCTCGCGCAGGTCACGAACCTGATGACCGCAGTCGGCGGTGCGGCGCATTTTGCACGTTCGAACTTTCCGATTCCGGCGACGGCATTTCCGTTCGGCATCGCGATGACGCTCGAGCCGTTTTCGCAAGACTTACTCGATCGGCTTGTCTGTTACGAAATGCCCTCCGACTTGTCGAGTCTCGGACCCGAGCGCGCCGCCACGTTCACGGCTATCAGTGCGCGTGTTGCGCACTGCGAGGACGGTGAGGCCGCGCGCGTGCAGAACACGGTCGAGCCGTTCGACGTCGATTTTCGCACGGTCGGCGAATTCTACCGCAAGATCGAATCGGCATTTTCGTCCATCGAGCCGGAGCGGCTCTTCATCGGCGACCCGGCCGAGCAAGCCTCGCCGCAGTACCTCGACTTTCCCAAGGAACTCGTGCAAGTCAGCGACGTTGCGTCCGCGAAGCGCGCAATTGAGATGATCATCGAGCAAGGCGAGTCGCCGACCTCCGAGCATCCTGACGCGCACTTCTGCGTCTTCAACACGATTCGTAGCGAGTATGTGACGCTGCTCGAAGCGGCGCAGCGCGAAGGCCGCGACTTCAATCCAGTGCGCCCGCTCTTGAGCAACCCGAGCACGCGTGGGATTGCCGAAATGCCGGGCACGAACCGCGTGACCGATCCGGTCGCGCAAGAGCTTGCCGGGCTCTTCAACAGTACCTATGCGTTGATGCTGATGATGCTCGAACGATTCTTCGCGCGCGCGAATGAAACCGAGGAAGAGCTGCAACACCTGGCGCGCGGGACGCTGCGCATCATGACCTCGGTACTCCGCCCGCTCGGTGAAGCGCTCGCTAAGACGCCGGCGGGTCGCGAATACCCCGGCAAGACGGCGGGGCCCGGCTTCGGATTCGTGCGCGCGATCCATTTGCTTCCGCACAAGCGCGCCGCGTGGATCCTCTTCCTAGAGCGTTGCTACGATCTGCAGATGCGGCTCACGCGCCTCGCGGAAGAAGCGGGGCTTCCGCAAGAGGTCGAGGAGTCGGCGGCGGCGATGGAGGCCGTAGCCGAATGTCTCACTCCGTATATTCCGGCGGAGTTTGCGATGTCGGTGCGAGACGAAGCCGATGAACGCAATGCGCGCACGACGATTCGACCGGAGGTCAATGGGCCGTACATCGTGCGCAATCTGCGCAAGTTCACCAACTCGAAGGGTGAGACGCTCCACGTGCGGCCGATCGTGGCGCTATGCCGATGCGGTGGGTCGAGAAGTAAGCCATATTGCGATGGCACGCATGCGCAGATCGGTTTCGATAGCTCGAAGGATCCGGCGCGCCGGCCCGATCGTGCCGACAAATACGAAGGCAAAGAGATCGTCGTGCTCGATAACCGCGGTACGTGCTGCCACTTCGGCAACTGCACCGATCACCTGCCGAGCGTCTTTCACGAAGACGGCGACATGTTCGTCACCCCAGACGGCGACACACCCGAGCGGATCGTGGACATCGTGCGGGCCTGTCCGTCGGGAGCGCTCGGCTTCATTCGCGACGGCGTGGTGTACGAAGGCGAGCCGCGCGAACCCGAGATCTATGTAGCCGAAAACGCAAGCTATTACGTGCGAGGCGGCATCGAGCTGGAAGGCGAGCCGATGAATGCCGGCGCCAACCGCGAGCACTACGCGCTGTGCCGCTGTGGCTATTCCAAGAACAAGCCGTTCTGCGACGGCACCCATTGGTGGATCAAGTTCCAAGACCCTGACAATTAGCGTATACTAGCGGCATGAAGCGAAAGGCCGCCCTGATCGTTGGCGTTGCCGCCGTCGTGCTTCTGTCCGCGCAGACGGCCCGTTCGGCCTGCGACCGTGCTCTTCCAAAGATTCCGCAGGTCGTGCCCACGAATGGCACGACGACGCTGACGCTAACCGCTCAGGAAAAGAACGGACGCGCGGCAATGTCGTATCTCGGCGCACTTGTGCCGCCGACGATCCGAGTCGTTCCGGGCGGCCAGCTGCACATCACCTATGTAAACAACCTAGCGCCTCATTCCACCGAGCAATGCGCGCTCGGCCCGTGCATGGACAATACGAATCTCCACTTCCATGGCATGGAGGTCTCGCCGATGTACGGGCAGGACGACGTCGTGACGATGCTTGCCGCGCCGGGGCAAACGTTGCACTACGACGTCCACATTCCCAGCGACGTCCCCCCGGGGCTCTACTGGTTTCACACCCATCCGATGGGTGAGAGCGACGAGCAAGCCCTCGACGGCATGTCCGGCGCGATCGTGGTCGAGGGAATCGACCGCTATGTGCCCCTGCTGCGTACAATGCCCGAACGCGTCCTCGTGCTGCGCACGACCCCATTCGCACCGAGTAACCCGGCACTTGAACCGCTGATGCGTACACTCAACGTTGACAGCGGGAGCGCGTGCCACTCGCAGAACGAAACGCCCAACCAGCTCTTCACGGTGAACGGCGTCTTTCGCCCGTCGATCGCGATAGCGCCGGGAGAGCAACAGTTTTGGCGGATCGTCAATGCCTCGGCTGACGACTATGCCGATATCCGCATCGACGGATCGCCGTTGCGCGTCGTTGCATTCGACGGAGAGCCGCTTGCGTTACACGACCCGCAGCATCCAATACGCACGTACGACCACATTGTGATGCCGCCCGCGGGACGAGTAGAAGCGATTGTGACCGGTCCGCCTGCCGGGACAGACGCGACGCTGCGGACACACTGTGTCGATACGGGTCCGGACGGCGACCCGATGCACGGACAAGTGCTCGCGGATATCTCGACCGACACGCTCAGCCCGCGGCCCGCGCCGGTACGAGCGCTCGCAGGTCCCGCCACGTACCGAACCGTCGACGTTTCAAACGTCGAGCAGTCGCCTCCGAGTTTCATCGCGACGTTTACCGAGGGCAATCACAAGTTCTACATCAACGGTCAGCTGTATTCGGATAGTGCCCCGCCGATGGCAACGGTGAAGGTGGGCACCTACGTTCATTGGCGCATCCTCAACCACACGCATGAGATTCATCCGTTTCACATCCATCAAGTTCATTTCTTGACGTATGCCATCAATGGTAAGCGCGTGGCCGATCCGATTTGGACCGATACGATGAACGTTCCGCTCCAACAAAGCATCGACGTCGTCTTGGACGCGAGCTACGTGCACATCCGCGGCATGTCGGTGTTTCATTGCCACATCCTCAGTCACGAGGACAAGGGCATGATGGCCAAGGTGCTTTTCATCTAGCGCCTAGCGCGCCGGCGCTGCAATCCAGACGAACCCAAACCCCAGCGCTTGCTGCGGACCCAGACCGGGAGCAGGTTTGAGATTGCGTTCAAAATCGAGGTCGATTGCGAGGCGCGAGCCGATCGTTTGCTGCAGCGCGAGATAGCTGCGGTTGCCGGAGGGCTGCTCCGGGCTTTGGCGCGACTCAAGCGCGACTTGCACCAGAAATGACGTCGCGTTGGTGATCGCGTACGCGAACGTGTACGACGGCGTGTAGTCAAAGTAGGTGACGTTCAGCCCTGCCGCGTTCGCGCCGACATTCGTGCCGACGGCCTGACTCATCGCGAAACTCCATCGGTCATTTATCGCGATTGCAAGGTTTCCGGAAATCGAGTAGGTTGGCGCGCCATTGGTAAATGCGCCGCTACCCGTCGGCGGCACGTAAGTCACATCGACCGAGGCCTGCGTGACCGGCTGGTCCAAGAGCCCGTATTTGAGATCGAGGGCGGGGTCGTTCGGACCGCGCCCGTTATCGAGTGGGTAAGCGGGCACGAAGAGCGATTGATTCGACGGCGGCGCAATCGCGAATTCGAGCCTCGGAGCAATGCCGTACCGCAACAACGTAAGCGGACCGCTCGAAAGCACGGAGTAGTCCGGCTCCCACGTGAGCTCCCGCCGCACGCCGCTTTCGATGACGAGCTCGCCTAGCGGGACAACACACGGCGCTCCACCGGTCGACGTGGCGCTACCTGTTCCAGGGCGATCCGCGAGTGTGACGGCGATCGGGGTTACGCACGGCGGTTGCGGCGTTGGCGACGGCGCCGGCGTTGCGGGAATCACGGTTACTTATCATCATCCACCGGCGGCGTCGACGTCAAGCCGGGAGGACGATCATTACAAACACGTTAAGCCGCCTCAGCTCTTGAACGATCGCATGTGCGTTTGCGTTAAGTGCAAAGCGAAACGAACCGATGACCCAAGTGTGAGGGCTTCCAACCTGCTACGCGCAATTGCGTTTCTTGCGGTCGGATTTTTTCTCGCGTGCGCCCCGATCGCGCTCGACGCGCGGCGCGCGCCTGCGCTCACGGTCGGCACGACCATGATCGACGGGCGCCTCGTTCAATTTGTGATTGCGCGACTCGATCGCGTGCAGGTCCATGCCGCCCTCGGGGGTCCCGACGTCGGAGACACCGCGTGGCTCTCCGACATCGCAAAGCACGAAAACGCAATAGCCGCCATCAATGGCGGCTATTTTGAAGCTTACGCCAAGCACGTGCCTCGCAAAAACCTCGATCAAACGACCGTGATCGACGGTTCGATGGTCTTCAAAGGCGACGTCGGCAGCGTGCTCTACTTCGATCGCGGCAACCATGCGACGATCGAGCGCATCCCGCTGCGGATCGAGGGCTCGCTCGACGGGAACTCGACCTATCCGAATAACTGGTACGCGTACTGGTTTAACCGGCTGCCCGGACCCACCGGTGAAACGATCACCATCTTCACGCCCGCGTGGGGCCGATCGACCGCACTCGCGGGCGGCCCACAGATCCAAGTCACCGACGGCGTTGTCTCGCAGATCAACTACGGACCGACCCGCATTCCAAGCGACGGGTACGTGATCTATTTCCGTGGCGAGTACCCGGTCGCATCGCGCTTCTGGGTTGGCCGGCGCGCATCGTACACCGTGACGGCCGAGGACGGTTCGGCGCCGGGCGTCGCCAATGCGTGGGAAGCAATCGGCGGTGGACCGCAGTTGCTCGTCGAGGGCATGGAGTTCGCCGATCCGGCCGCTGAGGGATTCAAGGATCCCAAGGTCTTTCGCTCGGGCAAACGCGCGATGGTCGGCGTCAGTGAGGATCAATCCGAGTTGATCTTCGCCGTCGCCAGCGGCTCGCTCGACCAATGCGCGCACATTATGAAGAAGCTCGGCGCCTACGACGCGATGAATCTCGACGGCGGCGCATCAACCGGCTTGTGGGCGAACGGCAAATACCTCGTCTCCCCCGGCCGCCAAATCAACAACGCACTGCTCCTGACGCGCTAGCACCTCTTTGTCATCCCGAGCGTAGCACGGCGAACGCGAAGCGTTCGCTAGCGTAGTCGAGGGAAGCGCCACCAATTGTGCTAGAATGCATCCAGGCTCGTTCCATGGGGATGGGCACCGGAGGTTCGATATGAATACGCAACCGGTCCATTCGGCTCATTCGACCCAAGCGACTGAGGCTGCCGCCGCGACATCTCCGCCGAAGACGCTCACGCGCGCTGCAGACGATGCGGCACTACACGCCAACGACGTACACGCGACCGCGAAGGCCGCGAGCAGCAGCCTATTCCAAAATGCACACACGCCGACCGGTACCCGCGTCGACACCACCCGGTAAAAAAACGTCGTAGCTCGCCGGTCAGAAAGGGGACGTCAATGCGCTTTTCTCTCCGTTTACTTACGATGGTGCTGGTAACGGCGCTTACCATGCTGCCGTTTCCCAGTGCCGCGCAAAACTTCGCTACCTACACCGTCTATACGGTCAACAAGTCGCCCAACCGCGCCTGGATCACGATTCAAGACCTTGGGAAAACGAGAAACTTGGATTGGGGCTGGGTCGAGGCCGGGAACGCGCGAGAGTGGGGATCGGGCAACTATACGTTGGGCGGCTTTTTCTACGTTCGCTACGAGTTCGTGGATGCGAAAGGCAACAGATTGTGCGACACCCAGGCACAGTTCAGTATTGCTAAGTCTTCGAGCCACTCCAAGATAGGAGCCATTGCGTCCGGCCAGTTCATCCCCGCAAAGGGAGGTCGGGGCTGCTGGATCGACATTACCCGCGTCGGCCCACTGTAGCAAAGAAAAGGCCCCGCGTTCGCGGGGCCTTCTGATGTTAGCTATGGACGAGGGCGCGTTAGCGCCCCGTCCGACTTTAACGGACAAAGCTTCAGCTTTGTCCCGGTAAAGTCTACATCATGTCGTAGCCGCCCATGCCGCCACCGCCGGGCATTGCCGGAGCAGCCTGCTTGGGTTCGGGCTTGTCGGCAATCAGCGTTTCCGTCGTCAGGATCAGCGCGCCGATCGAGGCTGCGTTTTGCAGCGCCGAACGCGTGACCTTGAACGGTTCCACGATGCCGGCCTTGAACATATCGACGATGTCGCCCGTCATCGCGTCGAACCCGAACGGCGAGTTCTTCTGCTTGACGTTGTTGACTTCGACTGAACCTTCGTAGCCCGCGTTGTACGCGATCTGACGAAGCGGCTCTTCGAGCGCCTTCTTGACGATCTCGATACCGATCTTCTCATCCGCCCACGTGCTTGCGTGGCCGTTGCTCTTCGGCGCCTTCTCGATGTACTTGTCGATCGCTTTGACCGCATGCACGAGCGAGGCACCGCCTCCGGGGATCATGCCTTCCTGAACGGCGGCACGCGTTGCCGAAAGCGCATCTTCGATGCGATGCTTCTTCTCTTTGAGTTCGGTCTCGGTCGCGGCACCAACTTGGATCACCGCAACGCCACCCGAGAGCTTAGCAAGACGCTCTTGCAGCTTCTCGCGATCGAAGTCCGAATCGGTGTCCTCGATCTGCTTTTTGATCATCTCGATACGGCCCTTGATGTCGGCCGGTTTGCCCGCGCCGTCAACGATGGTCGTCTCTTCCTTCGTCACGGTCACGCGCTTGGCTTGACCGAGCTGATCCGGAGTCACCTTGTCGAGCTTGAGGCCGAGCTCTTCTGAGATCACCGTCGCGCCGGTAAGCGTGGCGATGTCCTTGAGCATCTCTTTGCGGCGGTCGCCGAAGCCCGGCGCCTTGACCGCAACCGACGTGAACGTGCCGCGCAGTTTGTTCACCACCAGCGTCGCGAGGGCTTCGCCTTCGACGTCTTCGCTAATGATGAGCAGCGGACGCTGCACTTGCACGACCTTCTCGAGCAGCGGCAGAATGTCGGCGATCGCCGAGATCTTGCGCTCCGTCACGAGAATGTAGGGGTTGTCGAGAACCGCTTCCATACGCTCGCTGTCGGTGACCATGTACGGCGAGATGTAGCCCTTGTCGAACTGCATGCCGTCTTTGGTCTCGACTTCAGTCTTGAGCGTGCGCGATTCCTCAACGGTGATCACGCCGTCTTTGCCGACCTTCTCCATCGCCTCGGCGATGAAATCGCCGATCTCTTTGTCGTTGGCCGAGATCGACGCGACTTGCGCGATCTTTTCTTTGGTGTCGACTTTTTGAAGATTGGTGCCCGAGCCCATCTCGTCGACCGCAACTTGCACGGCCTTCTCGATGCCGCGCTTGATCAGCAGCGGGTTCGACCCGGCGGTAACGTTGCGCAGACCCTCGCGGATGATCGCTTGCGCGAGCACCGTCGCGGTGGTCGTGCCGTCGCCGGCGATGTCGTTGGTCTTCGAGGCAACTTCTTTCACGAGCTGTGCGCCCATGTTTTCGAACGAGTCGCCAAGTTCGATTTCTTTAGCAATGGTGACGCCGTCGTTGGTGATCGTCGGCGAGCCAAACTTCTTGTCGAGAACGACGTTGCGGCCCTTGGGTCCAAGGGTCACTTTCACCGCATCGGCAAGCAGGTTGGCGCCACGCTCGAGCGCGCGACGCGCGTTTTCGTCAAATACGATTTGCTTTGCAGCCATGATTTAGTTCAAATGCTCCTTATGAAACGCCGGCCGGAACTTTATCGACAACAGCGAGAACGTCTTTTTCAGATACGATGAGGAATTCTTTGCCGTCGATCTTCACTTCGGAGCCGGAGTACTTCGAGTAGATCACTCGGTCGCCGACTTTAACGGCCATCGGAAGCGTCTTGCCATCGTCGGTCACGCGGCCGGTTCCGACCGCACGGACGATGCCCTCTTGCGGCTTTTCTTTAGCGGTGTCGGGCAAGAAGATGCCGCCGGTGCTCTTCTCGTTCTGCTCGACGTGCTCAATGACCACGCGATCGGCCAAAGGCTTGAGATTCACGGAAACCTCCAAAAACTGTGGGTTTTTACGTTTTGGCACTCGCAGCAAAGGAGTGCCAGCCCCGAGATTTTAGCAGACGAGGCCGAGGAGTGCAAGCGCTTTTGGGCGCTCTACGAGGGGGGAATCTTTACGAAGTGAGGGCCGCGAAGGCGCCCGAGCCGGCAAAAAAGGCCAGCGCCAGCGAAAGGGCGGCGATCACGAGGAAGAGCCGGGCCCCAAAACTGCGGATCGCCACGCCCACCAGCGCCGCGCCCAAGCAGAGCGCCGCGACCGAGGCGGTGAGGAGTCCGGGGGCAGCGGTATGCTGCAGTTGCGACCAAAGGCCGAATGCGGCGCCTGTGCCGGTGAGAATAGCAAGCAACACGGTCGATCCGCGAATCACGAATTCGGAGGCTACCTGCGTCGGACGGTCACCCAAGATCATAGTAAAAGCATGCTACCCGGCTAATCTGAAAAAGCACTCGGGTTTGTCTTGGAACCCGAGAAATTTAATCTCTCAAGGCTCGCTCGCTACCTCGACGAATCGTGCGCCCATGACAACCAGCGTTCGCGTCAATTGGGGCCGCGTTATCATGCAGGGCGTCAGTGCCGGCATCGCGGGCGGCATCGTTCTCGATCTGTACCTCTATCTCACCGCGATCGTGCCCGCGCACGGCAGCGTCGTTGCGATGTGGCAATGGGTTGCATCCGCCGCCATCGGCCCGGTTGCGCTGAGCAACCCGTCGTTCGCTTGGCTCGGCGCCGTGGTTCACGTTATCGTTAGCATCGCGTGGGCCGGCGGCTATGCCTACTTCGCCCAGACACAGAACTTCGTGAACACGCGTTGGCTCATCTCGGGGTTGATGTACGGATTGATCGTGTACGTCTTCATGCAGATTCTGTTGCTCGGTGCGCACGCATTCGTGTGGCCGCCCACGCCGACCGCGTTCGTCAACCAGATACTCGCGCACATGCTGTTCTTCGGCGTCCCCGTCGCGTACGTCGTCGCGCGTATGGACAAGGCGTGATCGGAACGCTTCGCATCTCCACCGAGGCGTTGCGCCAAAACGCCGAAGCGCTGCGCAACCTCGTGGGCCCGCAGCACGCCGCGTTCGTCGTCAAAGGCAACGCCTACGGGCATGGGATGGTTGAAACCGCGCTCGCCATCGAAGGGCTCGCCAACAAGCTTTGCGTGTACGCGATCGACGAGGCGCTCGAATTGCGCGACGGCGGGATTACCGCGCCCATTCTGATTCTTGGTCCGGTGCCGGCGAATCGGCTCGACGACGCGATGGCCGCGAACGCCGAGATTGCGCTCTGGGATACGAAGGATTTTGTGCGCGATCTCAGTGCCGCTGCGCTTGCCGCGCAGAAGCGCGCACGCGTGCACGTGAAGATCAACACGGGACTGAATCGCCTTGGTTTGCAACCCGGCGATCTCCCCGATGCGGTTGAAGCGTACGGGCGCGTCAACGCAATCGAAATCGCCGGCGTCTTTTCGCACCTCGCGGCGGCGGAAGAACTTGACTCGCCGTTTACCATGCTGCAGCTCGAACGCTTCAACGAAGCCTACAATCATGCTGAACCGCTTTTTGCGGCGCGCGGATTTAGACCGATTCGCCACATCGCGGCGTCCGCCGCGGCGATGCTCTGGCCGCAAACGCGGCTGGACCTTTCGCGCTTCGGTATCGCGCTGTACGGCCTGTGGCCGTCGGCGCCGACGCGCGAGGCGATGAACGGCGGAAAGCTGCCGCTGCAACCCGCGCTCTCCTACGAGACCGAACTCGTCGTCGTGCGGAGCATCGATGCCGGCGAGCCCGTCGGCTACGGTATCACCTTTCACGCCCCGCGCCGGATGTCGATCGGCGTCGTGCCGCTCGGGTATGCCGACGGCATACCACGCGCGCTTTCGAATAAGGGGGCCGTCTTGATCGACGGTGCGCGCGCATCGATCATCGGGCGCATCGCGATGAACATGTTCTTTGTCGATCTTTCTCATGCCCCAAACGCGCATGCCGGTTCGAAAGTCACCCTGATCGGGCGCGACGGCACGGCAGAGATTACGGCCGACGATTGGGCCAAGTGGGCTGAAACGATCAACTACGAAATCGTCACGCGCTTGCCGGCCACGCTGACGCGCGAATACGCGTAAGAGGCGATCACGGCGTTGGAGAAGCAACTGGCGTGCTGATTTGTATGCTGGGATCCCCGGGACCGCAGGGACGAAAGGAAAGATCGCCGCTGTCGTAGGCCTTACGCCAAACCGGTCCCATTTTGTTTGGATCGACACTTGGCGTTTCGTGCGACCGCCCGAGCGAATCTGCGACCGCTTTCGATTTCCAGACGAAGACGACGCACTTGTACGGTGGCCGCGTCGCGCTCGGCGTTGGCGAGGAAGCCGTCACGGCGGCAAGCAGTACGTATGGAAGTAACATCGATGCGATCATCTTGGCTCGCTTACGGCGTACCCACGCGAGTTAGTGGGCAGGCCTCATATTCGCTGGAATTTCCGCCGCACCCACTCGTGCTCTCCGTGTCTGCAAAGCCGGTACCTCCGTAGTAGTCGTTAAGGTAGCCGGAGATGGGATTCCCGGATGAATCATCGCCGACAAACTCAACGTACCCGTCGTCGCTTGTCGGCATATTCATAATTGTAATGACGGACCCGTTCGATACGGTACCGCCGCCGCTCCCACTTTCGTTGGTGCCGACCCCCCACCACACTGATACGTTCGCGGTCGTTCCGGGCGGCAGTCCCCCTACCGTAAGGGTGTAGGTATAAAGGCCGTTCGGTTGGGCCGACACCTCGGCGCTAACGATGGAGCCAGACATGCAAATGCTGCAGCCGTCTACCATGTTGGGTCGAAGCCCAGACCTGTTAGGCGGTGGCGTTTGAACCTGGCTATGCCAGGTCGCGGCGTCAAAGACGAGATTACCAGACGCCGTAGGCAGCGAGCCTGAGCGGCCGGAGCAGTCGAAGAGTCCTGCCGCTATTATGAGCACGATCGACGTCTTTAGGAACGTACTGACACTGAGACGCTTCAAGAGTCATCTGGCTTTCACGGCGCTTTGCATTCCCTAGGGTTGTCAGTGCCCGAGTTTCCGAAAACGGGACTAGCCCATAAGGCCTACCTCTCGAGGCGCGCTAGGTTCTCAGGAACTCAGCATAGTCGTGACCCGCTTGTCGCGGATGCTCGGTCGCACGTATACTGAGCGGGCGAGGTGACGACCGTGAAGCAACTGCTCATTTCCGCAATCGCGCTCAGTGTTCTCTGCGCCTGTAGTGGCGCGAGCACGATGACGCCGCCGGGTACATCCACCGACGTATGCAATACGCAAGCGGTCCCGCCGTTCAATCTTGCGAGCCCCACGGCCGGGTCAACCGGAGTTTCCGATTCTACATCGGCGCTGCTGTTCACCGGAACGCCGTACACCGTGGTTGGACCACCGTCCATCAAGCTGTCAACGGCAGCAGGCGCCATGCAAACATTAACGACCTTCAACGCGACGTCCAACGGTTACAGCGTACCGCTCTCGGCAGCCCTGTCGCCGAGCACGATGTACACCGTGACCTATGTCGTCCAACTCATTGCAAACGGCACGGCGACGCAATGCAGCTATACCGCGAGCCTCAACGAGGGTTCGTTCACGACGCAATAGACAGCTACGCTCGCGCTACCCAACTGCTGCTATGGCGTCGACGAGTTTGATCGTCCCTTTGTAGATCGCACTCGCGACGATGCACGAATCGACCGCCGCAGGCGCTTGCGCTTTGAGCGCGCGCAAATCCTCAATCGTGCGCGCTCCGCCGTTCGCCGTTACCAGCACGTCGGCAGCGCTCGCGACCTCAGTCAGCGCTTCAATGTCGTAACCCTCACCCATGCCGTCGCGCCGAATCTCGGTAAAGATAATCCGCTTGATGCCCCACATCGCCACGCGTTTGACCAGCGCATCGCGATCGACCGGCGTGTGTTCTTGCCAGCCATGCGTCGCGACGTGCTTGCCGCGCGCGTCGATACCGGCGATCACACGTTCGCCGAAGCGCCCGATGATGGCGCGCGCCGCGCGTTCGTCATCCACCAGCATCGTGCCTAGCACAATCTCCGACGCGCCGGCGTCGATGCGTTGCTGCGCCTTATCGACCGTGCGAATGCCGCCACCGACCTGCACCGGCACATCGACCGCTTTGACGATCGCACGCACGACGTCCATGTTGTCGCCATGTCCAAAGGCAGCGTCGAGGTCGACCACGTGCAAGCGCCGCGCGCCCTGCGCGACGAACGCTTGGGCTTGCTCGACCGGATTGTCGGCATAGACGGTCGACGTCGAGATGTCGCCTCGCTCCATGCGGATACATTTCCCGCCGCGCAGATCGAGCGCCGGGATGACGATCATCCGCGCTGGCCGATCGGCACGAACGGTCCCGGCGGCGGTCCGCTGTAGGTAGCCTGCGGACGAATCAGCCGGTTGTCGTGCAGCTGCTCGAGAATGTGCGCGGTCCAGCCGGCGACGCGGCCGCACGCAAACAGGCACGTAAATTCATCGCCGGGCATGCCGAGATCGGCCAGCACCGGTGCGGTGTAGAAATCCACGTTTGCGTAGATCTTGCGATCGGGCTTTTCTTCGGCCAGAATGCGCTGGCTCTGATTTTCCAGTTCACGCGCAATCGGATACCATTTGCTATTGCCCACGTGGTCGGAGATCTTTTTCGCAATCGCCTCGAGATGTTTGGCGCGCGGGTCACGGACGCGATACTCGCGGTGGCCCATGCCCATGATGCGATTGCCTTTACCCAGCTCATCGTGCACGAATTTCTCCGCCCTTTCGGGCGCACCAATGGCGACGAGATTCGTGTAGGTGGCGCTGGCTGCGCCGCCGTGCAAATCGCCGTTGAGCGTCGCGATGGCCGACGTCACGCTTGCGTAGATGTCGGCACGGGTCGATGCGGTCACGCGTGCGGAAAAGGTCGACGCGTTGTACGAATGATCGGCCAGCAGCACGAGATACATATCGATGGCGGCTTCCTCAATCTTTGCAGGCACCTTGCCGGTGCGCATATAGAGGAAGTTGGCCGCGTGCGAGAGATCGGTGCGCGGCTCGATCGGCTCGAGGCCGCGGCGGATGCGATCCCAGGCTGCAAGGATCGTGGTCATTTTGGCGATCAGCTCGATCGCACTGTGCACGTCGGACACGTGTTCGCCATGATCGTTGACCGGCACGAACAATGCAAGGCCGCTGACGATCGTGCGCATCACATCCATCGGCCACGCAGTCTTGGGTACCGATTGCATCGCCGCAATCAGCGGTCCGGGCAGCGCGCGGCGCGAGGCAAGCTCGGCTTTGAAAGCGGCAAGCTCTTTTGCGTTGGGTAGGTGACCGAAGAGCAGCAGATGCGAGACTTCTTCGAAGCTGGCGTTGGGTGCCAGGTCGTCAATATCGTAGCCGCGGTAGGTCAGACGTCCAATCTGCCCTTCAACATTACTTAGAACCGTCGATCCAACGACGACACCCTCAAGCCCGCGATCGACAACCAAACCTGTAGACATGGTAGGGGGATTTTGAGGGGGTGGGCACCCCCGCCTGCCGACATTTGTCGCTCGGGAACGAGCCCTTACGCTACGTTGACGCGCTTGCCGCCCAGCAGCGTGAGCGCGGGCGCCTTCTCCATAAGCGACATGTCGCGCGTCGGATCGCCGTTGAAGGCGACGACATCGGCCCGTTTTCCCGGCGCAAGCTTGCCGCGATCGCTCACACCGATCAACTCGGCCCCACCCGATGTCGCCGCGCGCAGCACGTCGGTCGGGCGCATGCCCATGTGGACGAGCAACGCGAAGTCTTTGTTGTTTTCCTGATGCGGGAAGACGCCGGCATCGGTACCGTACACGATGATCACGCTGGATGCGACCGCGCGCTGCATGCCCTCGTTGCGCACGGTCGCGGCATACTCGGCCTTCTGCACCGAACCCGGTGGAATGTGCATCGGGTTGCCCGGCTGCAGAATCGAATCGAGCGCCCAGATCGTCGGCACCAACGCCGTGCCGCGCTGCTGCATGTTCTTCAGCGTTGCTTCGCTCACGCCGGTGCAGTGTTCGACCGAATGCACGCCGCCCTCGACCGCGATCGAGATGCCCTTGTCGCCGTGACAGTGCGCCGCGACTTTGCGATTGAACTTGGTCGACTCGTCGACCACCGCTTGAATCTCGTCGAGATTCATCTGCGGAATATCCCACACGTCGCCGTAGCTGAGCACGCCGCCGGTCGCGAGAATCTTCACCAAATCCGTGTGGCGCTTGACGTGCTGACGCACCACTTCGCGAAAACCGTACGGTCCGTAGGAAACGCCCGTTTCGATCGTTGTCTCTTCGGTTACGAAGTCGGGAAGATCGTTGGTATCGCCGTGACCGCCGGTGATTGAAAGCGCCGGGCCCGCTGCGAAGATCTGTGGACCGGTATAGACGCCTTCGTTGATTGCATCGCGCACCGCGAGATCGACGCCCCACCCGCCACCGACGTCACGTACCGTCGTGAAGCCGTTGGCCAACATCTTCTGCGCATTGTGCAGACCGTAGATCGCGGCTTCGCCGACGTTGTCTTCAGCGCGACCGGGGTTCACCAAATAGTGCGACGAGACGATGAACGGCGCGACGTGGGTGTGGCAGTCGATCAAGCCCGGCATCAAAGTGGCATCGCCGAGATCGATCACGTGCGCTTCGGCGCCGGCGTCGCCGGCACTCATCGACACGATTCGATCGCCCTTGATCACCACCAGGCCCGGCGTGTGCATCGTCACGCCCTCGAACATCCGCGCCGATTTGAGCACGGTCACGTCGTTCGCCGCCGCGCGCGCCCGCCACGGAATCAGGGTCGCTGCGGTTGCCGCGGCTGCGCCGGCGATAAACGCGCGACGGCCAAGCGACAGCTTCGCCATGTCAAAGGCGCGTTGCGAGAATCCGCTATGCGGGCAGCGGCAATCGAAGTGTTCCATCAGTTATGCAACATCCCTTACGTCGCGGCGCGCGAGCGCATACCCCACGAGCCGATCGACCAGCGCTTCATACGAAATTCCCACGGCACTACACGCGTCGGGCACGAGGCTCGTCGCGGTAAGACCCGGTAACGTATTTACCTCCAAAATCTGGGGGCGGCCTTCTTTGGTCACGATGAAATCGGTGCGCGAGTAATCGCGCAGCCCGAGCAGACGGTGTACCGACAGCGCAATCATCTGCAAGCGTGCCGCCAAATCTTCGTCGATCCGCGCGGGCACGATATGCGTGCTGCCGCCCGGCGCATACTTTGCATCGAACGTATAGAATTCGTCGGCGTTTGGAATAATTTCGATGACCGGAAGCGCTTCTTCGCCGAGAATCGCGACGGTGAACTCGCGGCCTCCGAGAAATTCTTCAGCCATGATCTGCGAATAGGTCTTGGCGGCGGCAAGCATGGCGCTCGTCCATTGCTCGTGGGTGCGCACGATCACGACGCCCTGCGAGCTTCCTTCAAAGCGAGGCTTGATCACCAGCGGCAGGTCCAGCGAGCCGGGCAAGAGCGGCAACGTGCCGCCCGAGAGATCGAAGATGTCCCACGCCGCGGTGGGCAGGCCTTCGGCCGCGAGCAATTTCTTCGTGAGGTGCTTGTCCATGGCAAGGGCCGACGCTTCGACGCCGCTTCCGGTGTAGGGAATGCCGAGAAAATCGAGCAGCGCCTGCACGTGCCCGTCTTCACCACCCGGTCCATGCAGCGCGTTGAACACCACCTCGGGCGCGACTTCGCGAATGTTATCGAGGAAGCGCGCATCGTAATCCAGCGACTGCGCATCGTAGCCCAGCGACTGCAGCGCGCGCATCACGCCGGAACCGGTTTGGATCGAGATCTCTCGCTCCGCGCTGGATCCACCCATGACAACGGCGACTCTAGCTTTTTTCTGCATCAACAAATACACCGATTAAGTGGACTTCCAATTGCAATTCCACGCCGAATTTGTCGAACACGGTTCGGCGAATGCGAGCAAGGAGCGTGCGCGACGTCCTTGGCGCTCGCCCCACCGACGTTATTGATGAAGTTGGCGTGGAGCGAGGAGACTTCCGCGCCACCGACCCGCCATCCCTTAGCCCCGGCCGCTTCGATCAGGCGCGCGGCCTTATCGCCGGACGGATTGCGAAAGCAGGAGCCCGCGTTGGGCAGTGCGATGGGCTGCGTGCTCTTGCGGCGAACCAAGCGCGCCTGCATCTCCTCGCGTACCTCCTTGGGGTCGCCGCGCTCGAATGCGAGGTGCACGCGCGCCACAATTGCGTCGCGCGCGAGCGTCGTATGACGGTAGTAATATTGCACCGCGATGGCATGTGGTTTGGGCTTGGCCGGACTCTGTACCAGAATCTCGCTGACAAAATCACCCATCTCACGATCGGTGCCGGCGTTCATACGCAGCGAACCTCCGACCGTGCCGGGAATGCCCGCTAGCGAACCGATCCCGATCGCGCCGAGCGACGCCGCACGCGCCGTTACCGTTTCCATCTTGGCTGACGCACCCGCATCCACGAGCACGCGCTCGCCTTCGGTCCGCGCTTCAACTGTTGTGAAGGAACCGCCCAGACGTAGTACGATCCCACGCAGGCCACCGTCACCCACCAGCACGTTGCTGCCGCTGCCGATCACAAACCACGGCAGTTTGCGCTTAAAACAGAGCGCCATCACCTGCGCGACTTCATCTTCGCGCTCGGCGGTGGCAAAGGCATCGGCGGGTCCGCCGACTTTCCACGACGTGTACGGCGCGAGCGGCTCATCGAAACGCACGCGGTCGCCGAACGTCTCCAGCAGCGCCGCCTGATCTTCAATCGTCAGCAGCGACGCCGTCGCGAGATCGTTGGTGAGACTCACGAAACTTTGATGTCGGCTTGGTTCGCGCGTTGCGCGAGGCGAGCGGCAATCTCGGTGATGTTGCCGGCGCCGAGCATCAGCACCAGTGCCCCGCGCGGCGCTTCCTCGAAGAGGCGCTCTTCCAGTTCATCGACGCGCGTCACGTACGTGACGTGTGCGCCCAGCCCGGCAAGCGGCTCGCCGATCGATCGTTCCGAGACGCCGGGAATCGGCGGCTCCGACGCAGCGTAGATCGGCGCGAGGTAGACTCGATCGGCGCCTTTGAGCGCATCGGCGAAATCGCGCGCCAGATACGCGGTACGTGAATAACGGTGCGGCTGAAACGCGACGATCACCGGGCCGCGGTGATACTGCCGTGCAGCGGCGATGGTCGCCCGGATAGCGGTCGGATGATGCGCATAGTCGTCGACCAGCACGATGCGATCGGTGCGCACGAGAATATCGAAACGCCGGCGCACGCCGCGAAATGCGCTCAGTCCTTGCGCGATGCGCGCAAATGGAATCTCGAGTTCGCGCGCCGCGGCAATTGCGGCCAGCGCATTCTGCACGTTGATCGCGCCGGGCACATTGAGGTCGACCGTCCCCAGGCACACGTCGCCGGCGATAACGTCGAACGACATCCCGAGGCCCTGTGAGCGCACGTTGCCGGCGCGCACGTCGGCACGTGGACCCAGTCCAAAGGTTACCGTGCGCACGCGGCGCTCGCGCTCGACCAGCGACGCAGCAAGCGGATCGTCGACGCCGACGATCGCGCACCCGTCCTCGGGCAACTTGCGCAGAAATTCTTCAAACGCGCGCACGAGCTGCGGCAGCTCGTCGTCGCTCTGCAGATGATCGTTCTCGATGTTGGTGACGATCGCGATCTTGGGATCGAGCAGCGCAAACGAGCCGTCGGATTCGTCGGCTTCGGTCACGAACCAGGGCGAGCGTCCATCGGACGCGTTAGTACCGAGCGATCCGTCGATGCCGCCGAGCACCAGGCTTGCATCGACCTCGCCTGCGCGCAGCACCGCGGCGATCATCGCGGTCGTGGTCGTTTTGCCGTGCGTTCCGCAGATCGCAATGCCGCTGCGATTGCGCAGCAGCTCGGCCAGCATCTCACCACGATGCAAGAGCGGAATGTTGCGCCGCTGCGCGGCCAGATATTCGGGATTGTGCCGATCGATTGCCGAGCTGACGATGACCGTATGCGCGCGATCGAGGTTGGCGGCGTCGTGTCCGATCGTCACGTCGGCGCCTTCTTCGCGCAAGCGCGCGATGAGCACGGTTTCTTTCACGTCGGAGCCCGAAACGCACTGGCCGCGCGCAAGCAGAATCCGCGCGATCGCGCTCATGCCGATCCCGCCGATGCCCACGAAATGCCAGGTTTTTGCGCCTTGCTCGCCTACCGAGGTCACGTGCGATTCTTCCGCGTCGTGAGCGCATCGACCCGGGCGAGAATTGTCGTAACCGGATCGATCGAGCGAGCGCGCTCGGCTGCTGCGCGCAGGTCCCCGAGACGACTGGGCTGCGTGACCTCGGCCAAAATCCCCCGCAGCTTCCCGGCGATCAGATCGCGGTCGTCCACCACCACGGCCGCGCCCGCCCGCGCGACCGTGTCGGCGTTGGCGCGCTGGTGATCCTCGGCGGCATGCGGGTACGGCACGAGAATCGCCGGGCGACCGGTGGCGGCGAGTTCCCCCAATGTCGAGGCGCCGGCCCGCGCGAGCACCAGGTCCGCCGCGGCGTAAGCATCGCCGACATCGTTTAAGTACGCTCGAAGGGCGCCTTCTTCACGGCCCAGCGCGGAGCGCACGCGGTCGTACTCTTTTTCGCCGGTCACGTGGATCAATTGCCAGCCTTCAGGGAGGCCGTCGCTCTTAAGCAGCGAGGTCAACGCGTCGTTGATCGAGCGCGCCCCTTGGCTGCCACCCATCGCAAGCAGCGTGTTGCGCTTGGACGAGAGGCCCAAGCGCTCGATTGCCGCGTCGCGCGACGGCAGCGCACGCAGCGTAGCGCGCACCGGAATTCCCGTCTGCACGTACTTGCCCGCAAAGCGGGGATCGCCGCCGGGAAATGCGCCCCACACTTCATCGACCAGCGGTGCGAGCAGCCGATTGGTGAGGCCCGGACGCGCGTTGGGTTCGAGCAGGGCGATCGCGGCGTGATTCTGTTTGAGTTCGCGCAAGATGCGCGCCGCGAGCACGACCGGCAGCGCGACGTAGCCTCCGGTTGCAATGACGATGTCGGGCCGCAGACGGCGCAAAGCGCTCATCGCTTGGAACACCCCGGGAAGATTGACGTACGCGCGCTTCGCCGGCGCACTCTTCACCGTGATCAGTGGATAGCCGGCGTTCGGCACGATGGTCGCCTCGAGCCGATCGGCCGAGCCGATGAACGTGACGTTGGCCCGCTCGCCCAGGGCTTGCGCGATCGCGATGGCGGGATAGAGATGACCGCCGGTGCCGCCGCCGGTAAAGACGACGTTCAGCCGATCCATTCGATCTCTCGCGCGTGTCCGGTACTCGAAGCAATCAGTTGGTCGTCGCCGTCCGGCCAGGTGCGCAAGCGCGTTTGGTAGCGACGCGTCGGACGATCGAATTCCATTCGCAGCCACGCGAACGGGCTTTGCGTCGTCGCTCGCTCGCCGATCGCCTCGATGATGTGGGCAAGTCGCGCGCGCTCATCCTTGGATAGATGATCCGCCACGACTGACTGCATCACGGCGGTTGCGAAGCCGGCTTTCGGCTCGACACGCTGCGAGAGCCATTCAAACATGTCGGCCCGTTCGACCACGAGTGGAACGTTGCGCGCGGCGTCAATGGCCTCGTGAAGTCGCGCAATGCGCTCGGCATCGTCGGCCCAGACGAACGAAAGCAGCCGCAGCCGATCTTTCTCGTCGTTGATATCGAGCGGATGCAGATCGCACGCCGCGCGTTCCGCGATCACGTAATCGTCGCTGCGCAGGCGGGTGTTTAGTCCCGCACTCGCCCCAATTTCGAACAAGCGCAACGGAAGACCCGAGGTTCGTGCAAATGCGCAGAGTCCGGCGGAGAGCACGGTCCCGCGTAGGACCTCGTTGGTCTGTGGCGTTTCGTCGAAGAGTTCGCCGATGCGTTCTTCGCGCGAGACGAGCAGTTCTTGCGCGAGTTCCCAGATCGCGCCGGCATCGCCGTCACCGCCGCACGAAGGAAAGTGCGCCGCTAACTCCGGTGATTCGCCGCTCAACGCGAGATAGTGCAGCGCGCCCATCAACCGTACGCCCAGCGTCGATGCGCCCGCGCGCGACGGCACGTCGGTGAAGAAGTCGTGGACGACGCCGCGCGCACGATAATCGTCGAGTGCGTAGCCGACGACGCGCGCGTAGAGCGCGGATCGCATCGTGGTAAATGCTTCAATCTGCTGTTCGAGATGCCGTACGACCGGATCGGCGATCACGGTGGCGCGATGCGCTGTCCGCGACCGACGTTCGCGATCAGTGCGACCGCTACGAGGTTAACGATCAACGAGCTGCCGCCGAATGAAATGAACGGCAACGGCACACCGGTGACGGGCCACGACGACGTCACGACGCCGATATTGACGAAAGCTTGAATCACCACGATCGACACGCACCCAATGACCAAAAAGAATCCGAAACGATCCGGCGCGGCGATTGCGATCTTTATCGCGCGATAGCCGAAGACGATGAAGAGGACCACCACCGCAAGGGCACCGACCAGGCCCAGCTCTTCGCCCAGAATCGAGAAGATGAAGTCGGTGTACTGCTCGGGGAGATAAAAGAACTTCGCGCGCGAATCGCCGAGGCCAACGCCGAAGAGGCCCCCGCTTCCCAGGGCCAGCAACGATTGCACGATGTGGAAGCCGGCGTTCTGCGGATCTTTCCACGGGTTCAAGAACGCGAAGATACGCGCGCGCTTGTAGGGACTTGCGAGCACTTCCACGATCACTGCCGGCGTCGTGGCCAGCAAGATCACAAACAGATGCGTGAGTCGCGCACCGGCCGCGAAGAACATCGCAAACGCAATCATCACCAGCAGGCTGGCCGTGCCCATGTCGGGTTCCTTGAGGACGAGCACCGCGATCAGCACGACCGGAATGCACAGCGGGAACAGGCCGCGCACGAGCGAGATGATGCGTTCGCCACGCGATGCCAACATCGCCGCGAGATAGATCACCAGTGAGAGTTTGGCAAACTCAGACGGTTGAAACGAAAACGACGACGCGCCGACCCAGCGGCGCGCGCCGTTAACCGCGACGCCGACGTGCGGCACCAGCACGAGCACGAGCGCAGCGATCGTGGCGACCAGCAGATACGGCGCCCAACGCTTGAGCTGATGGTAGTCGAGTTTGTAGGCACCGAAGGCCACGATTAGCCCGACGACGAGCCACACGATCTGGCGTTTAGCGTAATAGGCGACGTCGTGATGTTCCAGATACGCCGTCGCACTCGAGGCTGAGAAAACCATCACCAGACCGATGCCGACCAGCGACGCCACCGCAAAAAAGAGCAGCGTGTCGGGCGGCTTGGCCACGTACGACCGGCGCGGGCTCGTGCTCGCGCGCGCGTTCGCGTTAAGCACCAGCGGGCGCTCGCAATGCTTCCACGGCGGCGGTAAACTGCTCGCCGCGATCTTCGGCCGAACGGAACATGTCGAACGAAGCGCAGCCCGGCGAGAGCAGCACCACGTCGCCGGCCACCGCAAGCTCGCGCGCTTTTTGCACGGCGTCGATCATCGAATCGGCGTGCACGATCTCGACGCCCAGCGCGTGCGTTGCGATTTGGTCGGCCGCCTCGCCGATCACCACCAGCGCCTTGGCGCGCTGGCGAATCGCGACACCCATCTCGACGAAATCGGTGCCCTTCGAGCGGCCGCCCGCGATCAGCACGATCGGTCGCGCGTAGGCATGCAGCGCGGCAACCACCGAACCGGGGTTGGTCGACTTGGAATCGTCGACGTAGAGCACGCCGTCGATTTCGCCCGCGCTTTCCAGCCGGTGCGGCATCGCGCGAAAACTCATCACCGCTTCGCGCAGCGCCGCGGTCTCGCACCCGACGGCGTACGCCGCCAGCAGCGCGGCCATCACGTTCTGCACGTTGTGCGCGCCGGCGAGCGGAATCTCGTCCTTGCGCATCACCTTGACCGGGCGCGGATCGCCGCTGATCGGCGCGTAGACGATATCGTCACCGTGCACGTAGATCGTCGCGTTGTCGTGCCGATCGGCCAGCGTGAACCAGAGCTGACGCGATCGGATGTTGCGTTCGCTCGTGCTCACATCCAGAGACGTCACGCGCGCGTCGTCGAGATTGCCCACGAAGTAATCGCCGAACGATTGATTGGCGAAGATGCGGTACTTGGCTTCGGCGTACTCGTCCATCGAGTGGTAACGATCGAGATGATCCGGCGCAACGTTGAGCAGCACCGCCACGCGCGGCTTGAACGCGCGAATCGTCTCGAGCTGGAACGAGGAGACTTCGGCCACCACCCAATCGGTGGTGCGCGCGTCGACGACTTCGTCGATCAACGGGTTGCCGATGTTCCCGCCGACGCGCACGCTGCGTCCGCTCGCGCGCAGCAGATGACCGATCAAGGCGGTGGTCGTCGATTTGCCTTTGGTGCCGGTCACGGCGATGACCGGCGCTTTGCACAGCCGGAATGCGACTTCGATCTCGCCGAGCACCGGCACGGCATGATTCTGCACCGCGATTACCACTGCCGAATTGAGCGGAACGCCGGGCGAAAGAACCGCCGAGGTGAGCCCGCCGGCGATCGGGTCGAGTTGATCCGGCGTAATGAAACGCGCGCCGGTCGCTTCGATGATATCGATCGCGTCTTGCAGTTCGCTTGCCGGTTTTTCGTCGGTGGCATAAACAGTCGCGCCGCGCGAACGCAGCACGCGCACGCACGCAAGGCCGCTTTTGCCTAGGCCGATGACGAGAATCGTCTCGCGTGCATCAAAGGTCATCATCGTACGAGAAACCATCCGATTGCGGAGAGCACGAGCGAAGCGGTCCAAAAGCGAGCCGTGACCTTGGTTTCGGGCCAGCCGCCGAGCTCAAAGTGGTGATGCAGCGGGCTCATGCGAAAGATGCGCTTGCCGCCCGTTGCCTTAAAATACCCGACTTGCATGATCACTGAAAGGGCTTCGGCTACAAAGACGCCGCCGATGAGGATCAAGAGGAGCATCTCGCCTTCCAGAATGGCGATGCCGGAAAGCAAGGCTCCCAGCGCAAGCGAGCCGGTATCGCCCATGAACATCTTGGCGGGATGCCGATTGAAGATCAAAAAGCCGAAACACGCGCCGATTCCGATGAGCGCGCTTGCCGTCGGCACCGCGAGCTTCATCGTGTAGCCCAGCGCCGCGAAGACGGCAAGCGGCGGAATCATCGTCCCGGTCGCAAGACCGTCGAGCCCGTCGGTGAGATTGACCGCGTGAATCGTCCCGGTGACCGCCAAGATACCGAGCACGAGCCAGAGCCAGTGCGGCACCAGCAACGCATATGTCCCGGCGTGGAAGATCACGTCGCGTGGGTAGATCGCGGTGGTCGCGTCGATCATGCGCAGGAAGACGATCGCGACGAGCGCGGTCGCGAGCAGCTTGGTGCGCGCGCGCAAGCCCTGATTGCGTCCGCGCGTGATGCCGAGGATATCGTCGATGAACCCGATGGCTCCGCACGCTCCCACCAGAAAGATCATCGCCGGCACGAACGGGAACGACGAGAGCCCGAAGAGCAGCAGCATCGGCACGATGAAGACGATGCCGCCCATCGTGGGCGTGCCGGTCTTGACTTGATGCGACGCCGGTGCATCTTCGTAGGCGTGCTGGCGCAATTGGAAATTGCGCAGCACCGGCAGCACGAGGAAGCCCGTGATCAGCGCGATCGCAAAGCTTCCAAGCACGAGCACCGTGAGGGGGGTCAGCATTGCAGCGGATTCTCTCCGGCGCCGCGCCACTTGAGCACCACGATCGGCGTCTGTTCGTCGCCGTTGCCGTGCGGATTGTCGAGCAGCGCCTGTTCGACCGCGGCGCGATCGACGCCGCGCGAAGCACCCAGCACTTTCGCTTTGTGCAGATCGTTGGCGTCGACGATTGCGCAGGCAACGCCGCTCACCGCAGCAATCGTCTCGCAGACGCCGTCGGGATCGCGCGGCGCAAACACGATCGCGCGCTCGTAGGGCGGCATCGTGCCCGTGTAGCCGTCGATCGCGGCGATCGCTTCGCCCATCAATTCGTAAAACACACCGCGCTTGCCGAAGACGCGCCCGACCGCATGCAACACCGAGGCATAGAAGACGCGCCACGCGCCGGCCTGATCGATCACGAGTTGCACGGATTCGGGCTGACTGACGGTCGCGAGCGCACCGGCGCGGCGCGCGAGCACGTACGCCAGGCGCGAGGGACGAATGTGTTCGGCCGCGACGAATTCGCCTTGCGCGATTGCGACGGCGGTTTCGGAGATCGCGATCACGTCGCCGGGACGCGCGATGCCGTGCACCGCTGCGGCGACGACCGCAGTGAGATCGTCGCCTTCGCGCACGATGCGCGTGCGGACGGGAATTGCAACCAAACCGGGGATGCGCGTGGCCGTCAACGCCGTAACTCCTCGACGATTTCCTCTAACTTGTATTTGCGCGAACCTTTGAGCAACACCGCGTCGCCGGCTCGCGCGTGATCACGCACCCAACGCGCTGCCTGTTCGTTCGTCATGAAGGGCACGATGCGCTCCGAGGGGAGCCCTGCGCTGCGCGCCCCAAGAGCAAGCTCGCCCGCGAATTCGCCGCCGACCAGCAGCACGTCGACCTTGGTAGCCGCAGCGTGCCCGCCCACGCGGCGATGTAAGTCGGCCGCTCCCTCGCCAAGCTCCGCCATGCTTGCAAGCAGGGCGATGTGCCGCGGCGCGGATTCCGCTGCGAAGGCGTCGAGCGCCGCCATCATGCCGGCGGCATTCGCATTGTAGGCATCGTAGATCAAGACCACGTCGCTTGGAAGCGCGATGCGCTCGTAGCGCCCACTCGGCAATTCGATCTGCGGAATCGCCGCGACGATCTGGCGCGGTTCGATGCTGTGCTCGCGCGCCGCGGCGATCGCAGCGGCGAGATTGGCGCGATTGTGCAAGCCGGGAACGCGTGCGTCGATGGAGTACGAATCGTCGCGATCGCCGTCGATTTCGAGCCACTGCTGCGCGCCCGAGATCGCGCTGACGCGACCGTGCATCGGAATGTCGCCGCCGACTTCGCCCGCAAAAAACCAGTGCGAGGGCTTGGCCAGCGACGGCGCGCGTCGAATCGAGGTGACGTCACGCGCGTTGAGGATCGCGCGCGCGCCGGTGCAAAACAGGCCCCACTTCGTCTCTTCGAGCCGCTCGCGCGTCCCCATGATCTCCAAATGCGCATCGCCGACGTTGGTGAGAATTGCTAAGTCCGGCCGCGCGACGCGCACCAGCCTTTCGATGTCGCCGTAGTGCCGGGCCCCCATCTCGATGACCAGCAGGTCGTGCTTTTCGTTGTCGGCGGCGAGCAGCAGTTTGCTCACGCCGATCTCGTTGTTCTCGTTGGCCGGCGAAGCCAGGATGCGATCGCCGTAGCGCACGGAGAGCAATTGCGCGGCGAAGGCTTTGGTGGTGGTCTTGCCTGCGCTGCCGGTGATCGCCAGCACCCGTCCGCGAAAGTGCGCGCGCGCCGCGCCGGCCAAATCGAGATACGCCTGCAGCGTTTCCTCGACCACCAGCGTCGTCGTGCCCGCAACGGCGGCATCGGGATCCTCGACGATCAACGCCTTTGCGCCGCGCTCCACCGCTTCACGCGTATATTTGTGTCCGTCAAAATGCTCGCCGCGCAGCGCCAGAAAGATTTGCCCGGGCCGAATCGTGCGCGTGTCGGTGACCACGTCGACGTGCGCCGGCGCCGCGTCGATGTCGAGCACCTGCGCTTGCGTCGCCTTCACCGCCTCGTCGAAGGTCAGCCTCACGAGCGCGCACCTCGCGCGGCAAGCGCTTCGCGCGCGACTTCGGCGTCGTCGAAGGGCAACGTCTGCGTGCCGATGATTTGATAGGTTTCGTGGCCTTTGCCGGCGATGAGCACCACGTCGCCCGGCGACGCTTCTTCGATCGCGCGGCGAATGGCAGCGCGCCGATCGACCTCGGCCACGTGCGGATGTCCGCCGATCCCGGTTTCGATTTCGGCCACGATCGCTTGCGGCGATTCGCTGCGCGGATTGTCGCTGGTAACGTAGACGCGATCCGCAAACGCCGCCGCGATGCGGCCCATCTCCGGTCGCTTGCCGCGATCGCGATCGCCGCCGCACCCGAACACCACGGCCAGCTTGTGCGGCGTCGTTTCGCGCAGCGCAATCAACGCGTTCTCGAGCGAATTGGGCGTGTGCGAGTAGTCGACCACAACGTCGATATCGCCGCCGCTCACGTGCTCCATGCGTCCGGCCACGCGCACGAGCGTATCCAGTCCGCGCGCGCAGGTATCCAGATCGATGCCCAGCGTGATCGCGACGCCGATCGCGGCCAGCGCGTTTGCTACGTTGAAGAGGCCGGGAAGGTGCACGCGCATCGGCGTCCCGTCGACTTCGAACGACGACCCCGAGGCGTCGGGTTCGATGTTCACTGCGACCAGGTCGGCATCGCCGCGCAAGGAGTAGCTCAGCGTCGGGACCTTGCGGCGCACTTCGGGAAGCCAACGTGCGCCGTGCTCGTCGTCGATATTGAGCACCGCAGCTTGCGTCATGTGAAAGAGGCGATGTTTTGCGGCTGCGTAGGCTTCGATCGTCTGATGAAAGTCGAGATGATCGCGCGTGATGTTGGTAAGCGCAGCGACGCGGAAATGCACGTCCTCGACGCGATCGAGCGCGAGCGCATGCGAGCTGACTTCCATCGCCACCGCCCAGGCGCCGAGTTCGCGCATCTGCGCAAGCAGACCGTGCAGCTCGGGGGGCTGCGGCGTCGTCTGCTCGAGCGTCCACGAACGATCGCGAAAGTTTGCACCGACCGTACCGATCACACCGCACGGACGTCCCGACATTTCCACAATTGCGGCGATCATGCGCGTCGTCGTGGTTTTGCCGTTGGTGCCGGTGACGCCGAGCACGTCGAGCGTGCGCGAGGGATCGCCGTAAAAAGCTGCGGCGAGCACCGAGAGCGCGCGGCGCGAATCCGGGACGGCGATCGCGGTCACGCTCTCGGGCACGTCGAGCGCGCGCGCTTCTTCAAGCAAGACCGCGGTTGCGCCGTTGTGGACCGCCGCTTGGATAAAGGCATGCCCGTCGGTGTGTTCGCCGGCAAGCGCAACGAACAGCGCGCCGGGCGTGACCCGGCGCGAATCGATCTCGATGCTTGCGATCTCGCGCGTCGCGTCGCCGATGACGCGCGTGCTTGCGGGCAAGCGCGCGATGAGCTGCGCGATCGTCATGGAAGGACTCCCGCATGCAGCATCGCTTCGCGCGCGATCTTCACAAAGACCGGGGCAGCAACGATGCCGCCGTAGTACGCGCCCTGCGGATCTTCGATCTTGACATAGATCACGTAGCGCGGATGCTCGGCCGGAATCATCCCGATGAACGACGCGGCATAGGCGCCGGTGGAATATTGGCCGTTAACGACCATCTGGGCCGTGCCGGTTTTACCCGCGGTGGTGTAGCCGGGAATTTGCGCGACGCCTTTGCCGGTGCCCCCGGTCACGACCGCGCGTAAGAATGTGCGCAACTCGGCCGCGATCTTTTCCGAGAAAACGCGATGCTCGACTTCGGGCGGATAGTCGTAGATGACTTTTCCGTGCTGATCTTCGATCGCTTTGATGATGCGCGGGCGAAGCAGCGTGCCGCCGTTGGCAATCGCGCAGTAGTACCGCGCCATCGAGATCGGGGTGACGGAAAGGCCTTGACCAAACGCCATCGTGGGCAGCGAGAGTTCGCTCCACTGGTCGGGCGCAGGCACGATTCCCGGACTCTCGCCGGGCAATTCAACGTCGCTGACCTCGCCGAATCCGGCCTTGCGCTCCATGTCGTAGAAATTTTGCTCGCCGGTCGCAAGCCCGACTTCCGCCGCGCCGACGTTGTGCGAGTACTCGACGATCTCTTGCAGCGTCTCGGTGCTGCTGCGCACGGGCATGTCGTCGTCGGCATTGTGAATCGTGTGGCCATCGAGCGTGATCGTCTCGCGCGCGGGGAAGCGCGTCTGCAGATTCACGCGACCCGAGGCAAGCGCCGCGGCGGCGGTGACGAGTTTGAAGGTCGAGCCGGGCTCGTAGGTATCCGCCACGGCGCGGTCGTCGTAGTCGCGCTGCGGATATTTCCAGAAGTGGTTCGGATCGAAGTGTGGGACATTCGCCATGGCCAAGATCTCGCCGGTCCACGGATCCATCACGATCGCGGTGCCGTCTTTCGCATGATACTTCGCGACTTCTTGATCGAGCGCTTCTTCGGTGACGAACTGCAGGTACGAGTCGATGGTCAGTTCGAGGGAGAGCCCGGGCTGCGCCGCGCTGACCACGTGCTCGTGCCCGAAGGGAATCGGGCCGCCCGAAATCGTCGGTTTCGAGCGTGACCTGCCCAGATTGCCCGCGCAGCAGTTGATCGAACTGGTACTCTAAGCCGTCCAGCCCATTTTCATCGGTGCCCACAAAGCCCAGAATCGTCGAGGCCATGTTGCCGACCATGTCGATGCGTTTGCCGGTGGGCTCTTCTTTGAGCGCGATGCCGCCGAGGTCGGCTTTACGCACGCGATCGGCGATTTCGACCGGCACTTTGCGCGCGATCCAGACGAACCACAGCGATTTGTCGTGCAGGTCGGCGACGAGCGCCGGATCGAGTTTACCGAAGATCGCTTGGAGCTTGGCGGCGGTGGCATCGGGATCGGTGAGGTCGTGCGGGACGGCGTAGACGCTCTCGGAGGGGAGGGAGCGCACCAATACCGTGCCGTTACGATCGGCAATGAATCCACGCCGCGCAAAGACTTCCACCGTGTCGGAGCGCTGGGCGAGCGCTTTCGCGGCAAGGGCGGGGCCTTGCACGACTTGGACCAGATAGAGGCGCGCGCACAGATACGCGCCCATCAGCGCGAAGAGATAGAAAAAGAGCTTCGCGCGCATCGGTGCGACGCGCGCGAATGCTCGATGATGCAGCAGCGTGCGCGCCACCGGCTAGAACCAGGCGGCGATGGTATCGAAGAGCGGTATCCTCGACTTCGCAACCAGTGGTGGTGACTCGATATGCGCAACGGTAAAGGTCTGCGCATCGTGCATGTTAAGTTTGGCCGCCAGCGCCGCGAGCCGTTCTTCGGAGCTGGCTTGCGCAATGCGGTCGTCCAGGCGCGCGGTTTGCTCTTGCAACGCGTCACGCTGATGATGGGCTTTATCGACCGCGTAGGTGAGGCTGGTGCTGTTGGAGAGGAGCAGCACGTAGGACATGAGGCCGATCAGCGCCACGCACACGCCGGTCGTGACGCGGACGATCGCGGTGTAGCGCGCGCGGGTGGTTTTCACGATGCGGGTTTGCGTGGCGGTGCGGGCGCTGCGCGGATTTTTGATGCGCGGGCGGTGGTCGACCTTTGGATGAGCCATGGCCATGATGGGTTAACTTGCCTTCCGTTGCGCGGCACGCAGCTTGGCGCTGCGAGCCCGGGGATTCTCGGCCATCTCGCGCGCGTCGGGCACGAGCGGCTTTTTGGTCAGGATTTCTAAGCGCGCGTCGCCCCGGAACGTGTGCTTGACGATACGATCTTCGAGCGAATGAAAACTGATCGCGACGAGACGTCCGCCGGCGCGCAGCGTGTCGACCGCGGCGACGAGGCCTTCGCGCAGCACGTCAAGCTCGTCGTTGACCACGATGCGCAGCGCTTGAAAGACGCGCGTTGCGGGATGGATACGCTCGCGCTTGCCCGGCCGATGCACGACGCCCGAAACGAACTGTGCGAACTCAACGGTCGTCTTGGGTAATTTGCCGGCGCTGCGCCGTTCGACGATCGCGTGCGCGATGCGGCGCGCTGCGCGCTCTTCTCCGTACATGAAGAAGATGTCGGCGAGTTCGCGTTCGCTCGCGGTGGTAAGGATCTCATAGGCGCTGCGGCCCCGGTATGGGTTCATGCGCATATCCAGCGGCGCGCTATCGCGAAACGAGAAGCCGCGCTCTGCATTATCTAATTGCATCGACGAAACTCCCAAATCGAAGAGCACTCCGTCGACCTGCTCCACCCCGCAGTCGTTCAGGACCCGACGAAGTTCCGAGAAATTCGCATGGACGAAAGTAAAGGATGGATCCGAGATCGCTTGCGCGCGTGCAATCGCGTCGGGATCCGCATCGAGTGCGATCAACCGGCCGGTTTGCAACTGAGAGAGAATCGCTTTCGAGTGGCCACCCGCACCGAAGGTCGCATCGACGTACGTCCCATCCGGCCGGATCGCCAAATAGTCGATCGCCGCATCGAGCAAGACCGAGACGTGCATCATGGAGGCATCCCATCAGAAGAGCCCGAGGTCGGCCATAAACTCAGCCACCTCGCCCTCCGGCGCAGCGTGCGCGGAATATTGTTCTTTAGCCCAGATCTCGACACGGGTGAGCGCACCAATGGAGACGACGTCGCGGTCGATCGAAGCGTAGCCGCGTTGCGCGGCCGGGATCAGCAGCCGCCCTTGCGCATCGCACGCCACTTCCTCTGTATGTGCAAAGATGTTGCGCACAATGCGACGGAAACGCTCATCCTTGCGCGGAGCTTCCTCCAGGCGCGAGCAGAACTCGGCCCAGGTGACGCTGGGGTAGAGCGCGAGGCATGGCTCAGGCTGGGCAATCGTGATGACGAAGCCCGCTCCAAGCCGATCCCGAAAGCGCGCAGGGACGATGAGGCGCCCTTTCTCATCCAGGGCATGCTCCACCGAACCCGTAAAGCGCGGTAGCTCCGCGTGCAAAGACCCTCCCCCAAGCACCACTTACCACCACTTCACACCACTATACCCGTTGAGCGTGGCATGGGCAAAGGCGAACGGGTGTTCGATAGTGAAAATATCGGTGAGCGAGCTTGGAGCGGGAGCGTGAGCTTAGGAGTGAAGTTATTTCACCGCACTACAGCAGCGAACGCCAAGGAGATCATTCGTGGTGGCTTTCGGGACTCTACTAACCACGAAGGAAAAACCGGCGTTTGGTTTGCGACCCCCGCTCTCGGGGCCATGATCAACGCGAACAGCAGCAGCGAGAACGATACGCTTATATCGATAGAAGTGCCCGACGAAGTGGCCCGGCAGCATGATGACACCTGGGAGCCCGAAATACCCGAGGCTCTGAAGGCTCGGTTCTCCGTTGACAAAATGGGGGTCAGCAGTCGAGAGTATTGCCTACCTGCAGCGCTGGCAAATACGTTCGACCGTAAGATTGCCTCAAATAACGAAGAGCCGAGTTAAGGAGCTTGAGTTAGGCCGCTCGCGCTTGCGTCGCTCCCGACGTCACGCGTGAAGGAAGAACACCGGCAAGGCGGCCGTACAAAAAGATCGTCTCTCGGCGGTGGCCGGTGATGCGCTCGACTTCGCGCGCGCTGTGGCCTTCGCGCAAAAGTTCAACGATGCGCTCTTGCTGCTCGACGGTTAGCGTGTTCATAGATGCTACTCTGCCAATCGACGTCCGCGACCCTGCCGGAACTGTCCGCTTTTGGACCGCTAAATATTCCCAGCGCGCACCATCTCTGCTATAACTCGGGCCATGAGCTACCTTGTCCCAACCGTCATCGAGAATACCGCGCGCGGCGAGCGCGCCTTCGACATCTACTCGCGCCTCTTGAAGGACCGCGTCGTCTTCATCAGCGGCGAGATTACCGATCAGCTCGCTAGCCTTGCCGTCGCGCAGTTGCTTTTCCTCGAGAAAGAAGATCCCGACAAAGACGTCGATCTGTATATCAACAGTCCTGGCGGCAGCGTGACCGCAGCGCTTGGGATTTACGATACGATGCAGTTCATCAAGCCGGCGGTCGCGACGATCTGCGTCGGCTTTGCGGCCTCGATGGCGTCGGTGTTGTTGACCGGCGGTGCGCCGGGCAAACGCGCCGCGCTTCCCTACAGCAAGATCCTCATCCATCAGCCGTGGATCGGACAGATCGGCGGCCAAGCCACCGACATCGAGTTGCACGCACGCGACTTGGTCGCGACGCGTAAGACGCTCGCCGGCATTTACGCCAAGACGACCGGCAAACCCGAAGAGCAGATTCTGCGCGACCTCGATCGCGATTTCTACATGACGCCCGAGCAGGCGCGCGAGTACGGTATCGTCGACGAGGTGCTCGAAGCCAACGGCCGGATTTCAGCCTAACGGCAGAGAAGGACGGCGCGCGGAGGGCTTCCATCGTGCGTGTTACCGGCGTTCTTCTTGTCTTGGCGCTCCTGCTGCAGAGTTGCAGCGGCAGCGTGATCACTCCGGCGCCTGCACCGACGCTACCGCCGTTCCAACTCACCGGCTCGGCGAGTACGATTGACGCGTTCACGCTCGACTCCGTCGCGAGCAACGCCGGCACCGCCATTTACGCGCTCTTCGAACTTCCATCCATCCCAACCAATCAGGGCACGCTCGGCCTCACCGTGTGGGGGGTCAAGGATGCGAACGGCAATATCACCGCGGTGACGCAGGCGGAAATCGCCGGCCTCGGCAGCTCGGGTAGCTCCGTGCACGTGTTCTTTGACTCAGCCAATCTGCCGGTGCTTTTCGTCGACGACGCTTCGGGCTATTCGATCGCGGTGACCGCCGAGGGCACGGCGCAGCCCGTGATAACACTCTGCGATCCGAACGGAACAGCCGACGCGACAACCACGCTGACCAATAGCGGCGGGACGGTACAAACGAGCACCGTCACGTCCGGCGGTTCGTGCACAACCTCCGCCGTCATCACCACAGCGCGTTCGACGCGGCACGCCGACGCGGTCGAGACGAACGTGTCGAGCTATGGAAACATCGCGTCGTTGATCACCGCGGGATCGTATGTCACCGGATTCGGATTTGCGCTGGGCGCTATCCTCAAATTCAAACAGCACAAAGACAACCCAACACAGATCCCCGTCGGGACGCCCATCGCGCTCGTCTTCATCGCGGCCGCGCTGCTATTTCTGCCAACGTTGCTTCCCGCAACGGGCGCGACGGACTTTGCAAGCACGTCACTCGTGCCCGTCGACGGGTTGCTGCCGCTCTACGAACTCACGCCCTAATACGAAGTGGACTACATCGATGAGAATCTGCTCACCGGCGAAGACGTCGTCTATCGAGCAAAACTTCACCCGATCATCTTCGCTCCGGGCGCGACCGTGGTGCTGCTCGGAATCATCATCGCGCTCGCGTCGCCCTACCAAAGCATTGGACTGGTCGTCGGCGTCATCGGCGTGCTCATGGGCGCAGCCGAGCTGGTTCGGTACAACTACTCCGAATTTGCCGTCACGAACCGTCGCGTCATTGCCAAGTTTGGGGCGTTTAATCGCCGATCCCTCGAATTGCAGTTGAGCAAGATCGAGGGAATCGACGTTCATCAGACACCATTGGGTCAGATCTTCGATTACGGCACGATCGGGGTGCGCGGAATCGGCGGCACCGAGGAACTCTTTCCTGCGATTTCGGCGCCGCTCGAATTGCGCAAACGCATACAAGAGCTGTTACCGGAGTAACTAGTCTTCGTGATAGATGATTGGGCCGCCGCCGCCGATTCCGGGGAAGACTTCCGTCCGGCCGCCCACACCAACGAGAATAATCGTTGGATCGGGGCCACCAAGGCCACCGAGATGCGGATGGACGATCGGGAGTGACAACAACGCACCGATGAGACTAAGCGTGGGTGAACCCAAACCCGTTACGAGGTCGTAACCCGGCCCAGAACAATACTGCGTGCCGCTCGCGTTTGCGATGCTACAACCCGATGTAATATCGTGGAACAGCGTGTGGTATTCGCTCGACGCAGCCAGCGCGTAGAGCGTTGGGTTCGCAAATCCCACCGTCGCGCGCAGCGACAGCGACGCCTGTTGGTTGACGAGCGCAATAAACCCCGCCCACAGCGGCGTCGCCTGACTCGTGCCACCGGCGTATGCGGGGGCGCCGTCAAAAACGATCGTTCCGCCATTCGCCTGCGCACTCACGTCGGGCGCGTTTCGATTGGTTGGCGACGCGCCGTTCTGACCGCCGATCGAGAGCTGATACAACGGAATCGGTACATGACCGATCGGACCTCCGGAGCCATCAACCCACCCGGTCTCAAGCGTGCCGTAGGAGGCGCCGTCGTTTGCGATGTTGAGGTCGGTTCCGCCGACGATGGTAATGAACGGAAACTGCCGGCAGTCGAGCGATCCGCTTACATATCCCTTCGGCCAGTTTGCGGGGTATGCTCCGCTGTCGCCACTTGCCTGGAAGAAGCTCTGCCCTTGCATCGCAAGCGTCGCCATCAGGTTCGTGTCGGTTGTGCTTCCGTCATACCAAAACCACGAAGAGCTGAACTGCTTGATGTCCTCGCGATCGGTCATATTGGTGAGAATCTGCGTCGTGTTGCCGACGAATGCCACGACTTGCACGGCCGGCGCCATCGCCAGCACCATCGAGATGTCAAGCGTGCCTTCACCGCCGGGCGTCGTGCTCGTATTGGCCGGCACCGTCTGAATTGGAAGGAACGTTTGATTGAGCAGTTTCCCATATGCGGTGATGTCGCTCTGCGCAAATCCGTCAAGCATGAAAATTCCCACGCTTTGACCTGCACCGGTCAGCGCGGTTCCGGGTGCATATGCATTTCGGAAATCGGATCCTTGGTAGTCTCCACCGCTTCCTGAACCACCCGCTCGCGTCGGCAGCTTGTAGTTATTGAGTCCACTGATGTGTTCAACCGGTAGCGCGAGATCGAGCGACGGCTCGCGATCGGGGCCAAAGAATTGCGTCCCGTCCGGCCGCAAGCCGTTGTTTAGCTGAACGTGCAACGCTCTTTCGATCTTATTCGCTGGGCCGGTGAACGTCGCAACGAAGCGATTCTTGTGAGCCACCGGAACCAGACCGTTCGAGCGTCCCCAGTCAAGAAGGCGCTTGTAGTCCGAAGGACCGGCACCAAATGCATCGCCGACTTGTTCCGGCGTCATATATTGCCGGTACGTTGGACTTTGCGGATCGGAAACTTGCGTCGCTGCCGTTGTAAGCGCATTGCCATCGACGACGAGGCCGACGGTTACGGTCAATTCATTGGTCGGCGTAACGCGTCCCACGATGGGCGCCGCCTTCATTTCCGGCGTTACATGTCCCCGAAGTTGCTGAAGCTCGCTCATGATCACTACCTCCACACGAGAGTATGGGCGTGTTCATCCGCGAAATCTACTTCCGTTCGACCCATTCGTGCTATACGGATCACGCTATCCGAGTGACGGCGGCCCTCGACGGGCAAAGTCGTTGCGTTCCCGCTGCCGCCTGCCAATGACGGCTCCCAACGAAGGCGGTAACGTTTCCATCGTCCGCGCGTCGGCGTTTTCGCATTCTGCCTCTAAGAACAGTAGCAGCGGATCCTGACGCGCCAACCATCGACGGCTCTCGTCTCGCTCTTCGGTGAGCGCCGTTTCAAGATCATCCCATTCGAACCACGAGTATGGAGAACCGTGCAGGTCATTCCCCTCGTATTTCTCGGAGTTTTCGAAATCTTCAACCCACCACCGCCACGCGCTAACGGCATTCTCCATATACTCGGAATCGCGGTCACGAAGACGTGCGAGGTTTCGCGTTGCATTGAATGCGTGATCGCGGTAAGAACCCATCCTTTCGCGATCGGTAAGCTCGAATCGCTTCAGACATTCCTGAAAACATCGACGCGCATAGGCAATCGCGCCGGACTCGCGAGCAATTAAACCTTGCAGAAGCCGAATATAAAAATGCGCTCCCGGCGCCGTCTTTCCGGACGCGAGCGTGTATGCAGACTCCAGCTTCTCCGAGGCGAACTGTAACTCATTACGACGAAACCGCCGATCGGCCGCGGATTCGGGTGTTGTTTCAAGCGCGGCCTTCGCAACGCGAATCCCTGTTGTAAAAGGCTCGTTTATCAATAGATCGAGCTTCTGACTCGTCTTGTCGGCAGCGCGCAGCAGACTTTTCAGAAGCGGCCCGGCAAGTCCGCCGACAAGGGTCTGGGCTGCGGCTCCGGCTACGCCGACAAATACATCGGTCAGATATTCCGACACCAGCGCCTTTGCTTGCTCGCCCGCAAGCTCTTTCAACGCATCCGTTGCGGCATCGGCAAAAGCCGAACCGAAATCGAGGTCATCCAGGAAGGCCGGTTTGTTCATGGACCTGTATAGCGGCGCAACGCTCCTCCCGCAAGCGGTGTTGAAAGCTCCGAGAGGTTATGATATGACACAACGGACTGAGCGTGCAATTTTGGCCGGCGGCTGTTTCTGGGGCGTCCAGGAGCTGCTGCGCAGTTACCCCGGCGTCATCTCGACGCGCGTCGGCTACACCGGCGGCGAAGTGCCGAATGCGACCTATCGCAATCACGGCAACCACGCGGAAGCGGTCGAGATCGTTTTCGATCCCGCACTGATCAGCTACCGGCAGCTGCTCGAGTTTTTCTTTCAGCTGCACGACCCGACGACACTGAACCGCCAGGGCAACGACCGCGGCGCGAGCTATCGCTCTGCAATCTTCTACACGACCGACGAACAGAAGCGCGTGGCCGAAGAGACGATCGCCGACGTAAATGCGTCGGGCTTGTGGCCGGGCAAAGTGGTGACCGAAATCGTGCCGGCGGGTCCGTTCTGGGAAGCCGAGCCCGAGCATCAGGATTACTTGCAGAGAATTCCCAACGGCTACACGTGCCACTTCATCCGTAAGGACTGGAAACTTCCGCAAACATCGCGCGCGACCTAAGCGCGCAGCGTACCTGGAAGTACGGCGCGCAGGTGCGCGCCGCCGCGCACCGTGCGGTGGCTGGCGGTGAATTCTCGCGCGAGTTGCGAAACGATATACAATCCGCGGCCGCGTTCGGAATACACTTCCGTCGGCAGCTTCGGGTTGAGTGAAAAGCCCGGACCGTTATCGAGCACGTTTAACACGGGCGAGGTTTGCGTCAAATCCAGGCCGACTTGGATCGGCGTGCGCGCGTGGCGCACGGCGTTCCCCACGAGTTCAAAAAAGATCGTGTCGGCCGCGAAACGATCGTCCGCGCTCAGGCCGCCCTTGGCAAGGATGGCGCCCATCTCGCTACGTGCACGATGCGCGGCAATGCCGTCGTCCCAAGCAAACGTCCAGCTCGGCGCGTACTTCGTGCCGAGCATCGGCTGCTCGAAATAGGTCGTAAGCACCGCAACGTCGTCGTGCGAAATGCCGCCCGCGCCAAGCACGGCATCGCGAATGGCGCTGGCAGCGTAGGGTGCGGTCGCACCGGTCGTGTCCATCGCCGACACCGCCTGCACCAAGCGAAACTCGCCTTCTTCGTGATCGTGATTGGCCTCGGTTAAGCCATCGGTATAGAGCGCAAGCAATGATCCGGGTTCGAGGATGATGCTCGACACGCGCCGGTACCCGTGACGAGTTTCTAGATCAAGGCCGAGCAGCAGATCGTTCTCGACCAGCGGCACGATCGAACCATCCGGACGCCGTAACAACCCGGGCGGATGCCCCGCGTTCGCGTACTGCATCGAAAACGTCAGCGGATCGACGACCGCAACAAAAGCACTCGCGAACGGCGGCCGTCCCGAATCCGAGAACACGCCGTCGGCCGCCTTGAGGAGCAGTTGCGGATCGGGATTGATCGTCGCCGCCGCACGGATGCTTTGGCGCACCGCGCCCATCGTCGCAGCAGCTTCGACGCCCGAACCGGCCACGTCGCCGATCGACACGACCAGCCGTCCGTCGAGGAGCCGGAATGCGTCGTAGAAGTCGCCGCCGACGCGCGTGTTGATCATCGCCGGTTCGTACAACGAGGCGAAGTGAATGCCCGGAACGCACGCAAGCGCTGCGGGAAGCGCCGCATCTTGAAACGAGCGCGCGATACGCGCTTGCTGTTCGATGTGCCAATCGTGGCGGCGCGCAGCAGCCAACTGCGCGCGCACGCGCGTGACGAGCTGATCCGCGGAAAACGGCTTGACCAGATAGTCGTTGGCGCCGGATTGCAGACCGGCGGTCGACGATTCTTCGCCCGCTCGCGCGGTAAGAACGATGACCGGCAGCGCGTGCAGCATCGGATCTTCCCGAATCGCTTGGAGCAGTGCAAGACCGTCCATCTCCGGCATCATCACGTCGCTGATCAGCAGATCGAACGGCTCGGAACGCAGTGCTGCCAGGGCTTTTCTCCCGTTGGGCACACCCACGACGTCGTAGTCGCTTCCGAGTAAATGCGTGACGTAGTCGCGCAGGTCGCGATTGTCATCGGCCAGGAGAATTCTTGCCACGTCAGATTTCGGCTCGGGCTCCATCGGCACGCGGATCGTGCTCGAGGTCTCGATCGTCGCTTGTATTTCGGCGAGATATTGATCGATCGAGCTGATTTGCCCGACGTACTGTTGTTGTTTAACCAGCGACTTATCGAGGTGCGCGGTTCCCAGCGGAATCGTGACGCGGAACGTCGTGCCCTCGCCAAACGTGCTTGCAACGGTGATCGCGCCGCCATGGAGGCGCACGAGTTCATCGACCAGCGCGAGTCCAATGCCGGAGCCTTCATGCGAGCGCGCCTGCGCACTTCGCGCACGGTGAAACCGCTCAAAAACGTGCGGCAGCTGTTCCTCGGGAATCCCGACGCCGGTATCCGACACGGTTAGCACGGCAGCATCGTCGTTGAGGGAAACGATCACGCCAATCTCGCCGGCAAGCGTAAACTTTAGCGCGTTGGAGAGCAGATTGAGGACGATCTTCTCCCACATCTCGCGATCGACGAAGGCGTTGGGCACCGGCGCAAACGCCGTGACAAGGCGCAAACCGGCGCTCTCGATCGCCGAGCGGAAGACGCTGGTCAAGTCGTTGGTCACCGCCCCCAAATCGGTTTCTTCAAATGCGGCATCGGCGCGACCGGCCTCCAACGCGGAGAACTGCAAGAGCGTGTTGACCAGCTTGAGCAGCCGCAACGCATTTCGCCGCGCCGACTGCAGCAGTGGCGTCTGCACATCGTCGGCCGTTCGCAACAGTTCCTCGAGTGGGCCGAGCATGAGCGTCAACGGCGTGCGAAACTCGTGACTAACGTTACTGAAGAACACGGTCTTTGCACGATCCAGCTCGGCAAGCGCCTCGGCGCGCTCCGCAGCTTCGCGCTCGCGCATGATCCTTTCTGTCGTTTCGGTCACCGCGCAGAACACGCCGCCGATCCCGCTCTCGGTGCGAATCGGACTGTACGAAAACGTGAAGTAGCGCTCCTCGGCGACACCATTGGTTTCGAGGGGAAGATACAGATCTTCAGAGTAGGTCGCGCGGCCGTCATTGACCACGCAATCGAACAGCGGCTTAATCGAGGACCAGATCTCCGCCCAGACTTCTTGCGCGGGCTGGCCAAGCGCCGCCGGATGCTTGTCGCGCAAAATCTCAGCGTACGCGTCATTGTAGAACAGGACGAGATCGCGGCCCCAAAAAATGACGATCGGAAAGCGCGAGTCCAGACAAATGTTCAGCGCGGTGCGAAGGCTTTGCGACCAACTCGACTCTGGTCCGGCGCAGGTCGATGCCCAGTCGATCTTGGGTAAGAGACCAGCAACGGTCCCAGACCCAGACTGTGAAGCCTCGTCAGAAATACTCGTCATCCCGTCTCCGGTACCCCTTTGCGGGCCTCTTACCCAAATTCAGGCGCCTGCATGCCTCTCAAACAGCCGAGCGAAGACACAGCCGAAAAGGGATCATCCGCGCCTCCTCGACTTGGCTTGCCTGCTTTTCCCACTATACGACAATCGCGAGGAGGTGATTGCACCCTGCCGTGCGCATTGCGTAGCGTTGACACCGACGCCGTTCTCCGATGCGTTTTGCGAATTTGTCCGGAACAATATCTTCTCCGTCGAGCAGATACTGGTGCTGGAGCTCTTGAGCCAACAACCGCAACGCGGATGGTTTGCCGACGAGCTTTGCGCCCGGCTCTCAACATCGAGCGCCTCGATCATGAACCGCTTAAGCATGCTGGAGCGCCGCGGTCTGATCGGCGGCAGTGAACGGGACGGATTTCGGTATCGTCCAGATCCTGCACGCGACCCGCTGGTGGAAGAGTTACACCGCCAGTTTCTCGAGCGGCCCGTGAGCGTGATCGCTCTGATCTTTTCCGGACCCAGCGCATTGGAGTCGTTCTCTGATGCCTTCCGCATCGGAGGCGACGATGATACTCGCTAGTGCCGTATTCATTGCGTGCACGTTGATGAGTGCGCTTTGCGCGGCGCTCTTGATTCGCGCGTACCGCAAGACCCGTCAGCGTCTCCTCTTTTGGAGCGCCATGTGCTTTAGCGGACTCTGCCTAAACAACGCGTTACTCTTCGTTGACGTTATTGCTTTGCCCACGATCGATCTCTCGGCGTGGCGCTTGATTCCGGCCGTGCTCGGTATCGGCGCGTTGTGCTACGGACTCATCATGGAGGTCAACTAACATGGCGCCCTTTCTATCGGGCGCGATCATGATGGGCTGCTTCGTGGCGGCAGCATTCTTTTGGCGTTCATGGCAGCGCACGACCGATCGGCTTTTCATCTGGTTCGCGCTGAGCTTCCTCATCTTGGGCGTGGAGCGGTTGGCCATCGTCGCGACCGATGCGGCCGAAACGACGACGCCCTGGGTCTACCTCTTACGCATACTCGCGTTCGCGCTCATTGCAATCGCGATCGTCGAAAAAAATCGCCGCTAATCGTCCTACCGGTTGATCAGTGCGGCCTGGCGCTCGTTGTAGCGCGGCCCGGAGATCTTGTCCGGCGTCAGCGAGGCCTCGAGCGCAGACATGTCGTCCGCGCTTAGATGCACCTTGGAAGCACCGAGGTTCTCTTCTAGGTAGCGCACGTGTTTGGTGCCCGGTATCGGCACGATATCCGGTCCCTTGTGCAAGAGCCACGAGATCGCAATCTGCCCGGGCGTCGCGTCGTGACGCGAGGCGATTTCGCGCACGATCGACGCGGCGCGCATATTCGCATCGAAGTTCGCGCCTTGGTAACGTGGATCGCCACGGCGGTAGTCGCCTTCGGGATATTCTTCGGCGCGCTTTACCGCACCGGTCAGGAATCCGCGACCAAGCGGCGCAAAGGGGACGATGCCGATGCCCAATTCGCGCAACAGCGGAATGATCGTCGGCTCGAGATTGCGCTCCCAGAGCGAATACTCGCTCTGCAGCGCGGAGATCGGATGCGCGGAATGCGCGCGGCGTATCGTCTCTTCCCCGACTTCCGAGAGCCCGAGATAGAGCACTTTGCCTTCGCGCACAAGCTCGCCCATCGCACCGACCGTTTCTTCGACCGGCACATTGGGATCCAAACGATGCTGATAGAGCAAATCGATGCGATCGGTGCGCAGACGGCGCAGCGATCCTTCGACGGCTTCACGCACGTGCTGCGGCCGGCTGTCGGTCCCGTTCACCGCGCCGTCGGGGCCAAAGGTGAAGCCGAACTTCGTCGCGATCACGGCTTGATCGCGTTTGTCCGCGAGCGCGCGGGCGAGCAGCTCTTCGTTCGTATACGGGCCGTAGGCTTCGGCCGTATCGAAGAACGTGCAGCCGAGTTCGAGCGCGCGGTGGATCGTCTTGATCGACTCATTGTCGTCGCGTTCGCCCGGGCCGTAGGCGAAGCTCATCCCCATGCAGCCAAGGCCGATGTCGGAAACCGCGAGCCCTTCGGTACCGAGATTACGTTCTGCTAACATGCACGGCATAACCCACCGAGGTCAGGTGTGGTTCCCCAACAAGACGACGATTTCGTAGGTGAAATTCGCCGCATCCAAGCTGTCGCTTCGCACGCCGCCGACTTCGGCTTGCGGATACATGAGGAACGGTACCGGATCGCCGCTCGAACCGGGAAGCGCAACATCGTGCGCATCGTTGTAGGCCATGTAATTGCCTTCCCACGCGCCAAAGAGCGTTTCGCGCGCGTCGACCACCTTCGGATCGGTGGGCGCAAGATTCCCCGGCGGCTCTTCCAGCATCACTTTGCGCACGTCGGCGGCGTCGGCCGGGATCCATCCGTAGTCGCTTACGTAAATTTCGGCGCGGCAATGCTGGGCTTTGGTGATCGTTGTGGAGTTTGCGCCAAGACTCTTATAGCCAAACGCGGACGGCGCAACGCGAATGCCGTAGAGATCGCGCGCCGGTAGTCCCGAGGCGCGCGCCAGTCCAACCACGAGGCCGTTGAGGTCGGCGCATTTTCCGCCGAAATCACCCGTCTCGAGCAAAAACGAGATATTGCCGAGACCGCAGCCACGCGTTTTTGGATTGCGATAGGTGTTGGTCACGACCCACGCATAGATGCGCTTCGCTTTATCGAGCTCGGTCGTGGCGCCGGCCGTAATTTTGTCAGCCGTGGTTTTGACGATGCCGTCGGTCGGAATGAACGACGTCGGCGCAGTATAGAGCCGGCGCTCGCCGGCGCTCAGCGATGAGGGCCGCGGCGCGGAGAAGTCGACGTCGCGATCGCGCGTCGTAACCCCCGACGTCACCACCACCCTGCGCGGCTTCGTGCTTGCCGCAAGCTGCGCGTAGACCATCTGTGCGCTCCACCGCGGATCGGTTGCGATGTATGCCGTTGCGCCGTCACCCGACCACGAACTTTTGCCCGGCCGCATCCAGCTGCTCTCGCTGAATGAGGGTATCGGAATCCACACTTTCGCCGTGTCGCCGGGCGCAATGGTAACCGTGGTCGTCACATCGTACGTGTGCCACGCGCCGGCTTTCGGATCGAATGGATTGCTCTGCGCATTTGCCGTTTTTTGCAAGCCGGCAACGCCCAACGAAAAGGCTGCCGCGGCCCGGATAAATGACTGGCGTTTCATTATCACATCATACCACCGACGTTCGCGATGCCCACGTAACCGCAACTTAACGCCCACGCTCCGGCTACTTGAGGGAAAGCCGTTCCGCGAGCGAACCTTGCGTTCTTGGAGGGCCGCTTGGAGACGTCGGAGCGCGAGGCCTATCGGGACTGGCTCCAAGAGGCTGGAGCAACGAGCATCTGGTTTTATGCCGGATTCATTATCGTACTCTTGCCCGCGTTCCACTTTATCCTCAGCGCGGTCCCGGATCATCCTCCGGATTCACTGCTGATACGAATTGCTGCAGCCGCCATTTCCGCCGCGGTTGCGTTGACGGTCTGGCTCTACCGTCCCGCGCGCCGCTACGCTGCTGTCCTGCAGATAGTAAACGTGCTCCCGACGATGCTCGTAATCGATATGCTCGTGGTCGATAGCGGTAACCACTATCTCTATATCGCTTCGGCCTTGCTCATGATCGTGGGTGCGCAGCAAGCGTTCTATCTCGAATGGCCGCTCGCTCTCGTCATGATCGTCGCGCTTGCGTTCCAAGCGCTCTACTCCGCGTACGCCGGGATCTTCTACACGCCGGCGAACATCGCCACGCTAGCAATCTTCGCTGCCGGATACATTCTCGCGTTCATTCCCGCGGCGTTACGCATGCGGATCGAGCGACGCGAGATTCTCGGACGCCTGGAGGCACGAAAACTGGCGCGTAACGATGCGCTCACCGGATTGCCGAATCGCGTGTCGCTCGGCATTCATCTCGCAGAAACGTTGCAAAGCGGCGAGCGCGGATGCGCCGTGCTTTTCCTCGATCTCGACGGATTCAAAGACGTCAACGACAGTCTTGGCCACAGCGTGGGTGATGTACTTCTGCGTTCGGTGGCGCAACGCTTGGAGTCCGCGCTCGAGGGCGGGACGATTCTCGCGCGCTGGGGCGGCGACGAATTCGTCATCGTGTTCCCTTCGGCGGGCGATCCCGAGGCCGTCTCGACCTTCGCCGCCAAAATCTCGAGCCTTTTCACGCAGCCGTTTTTCGTCGACGGCTACGAACTCAGCATCGCCGCGAGCATCGGAATCTCGCTCTCACCCGCCGACGGCACCGACGCGAACGTTCTCATTCGCAACGCTGATACGGCGATGTACCGTGCGAAGGAGGGTTACACACCGCGCGTCGCGTTCTGGGCGCCCGAAATGCACGATGCGGCCGACCTGCGATACAAAGCTGCAAGCACGCTACGCGAAGCGATTCTCGCGGAGCGCTTCATTCTCCACTATCAACCGATCGTCGACACCGCAAGCGCGCGACTCGTCGGCGCCGAAGCGCTGCTGCGCTGGCCCGACATTTCCGGAATGCGCTATCCGGCGACGTTCATCAACATTGCGGAGGAATCGGGACTGATTATTCCTCTCGGAGCGTGGGTGCTGCGCAGCGCTTGCGCGCAACTCGCGCTCTGGACTCGCCGCGGCCTGCGTCGATATCTTTCCGTGAACGTGTCGGCGCGGCAATTCATGCATCCGGACTTTTGCGCAACGCTCGCCGACGCGCTCGAGAGCAGCGGCGCCGATCCAAGCCTGCTCGATATCGAGATCACGGAGTCGACGCTGCTCACCAACGTTCACGGGGTGCGTCGTATTCTCGAAGACGTGAAGGCGATGGGGCCGACGGTAACAATCGACGATTTTGGAACCGGCTACAGCGCGCTCGTCTACCTTAAGGAATTCTCGCTTCACGCGCTCAAGCTCGACCGAACGTTCGTTTCAGACATCGAGCACCGCACAGAACGAGCGATCGCGCGTTCCATCGTTCGGATCGCGCACACGCTCGGAATGAAGGTCACCGCCGAAGGCGTCGAAACGCCCGAGCAATTCGATACCCTCTACCAGCTGCGCTGCGATCGCGCGCAGGGTTTCCATTTCGGCCGGCCCGTGCCGGTTGAAGTTTTTGACCATCTCTACGCGAGCGCCGCCGAAACGCCACTCGTCGCTCCGCACCCCGCCCGCCGCCTGGTCGCATTGGAATCACGCGCCCTGGAGTGAACAAGTGTTCGCCTGTATCCGGTCGCGAAAATGAGTGGTTAAATCGGGCTATGAGTGTGAAGAGCGATGAGGCCGTCGGAAGCGAACTGGCGACCTCGCTGACGATTAATGGAACAGCCTACCAGGTCGAAGCGGATAGCCGCACGTCACTGCTCGACTATTTGCGCGAGACGCTCGGCCTCACCGGGACGAAGAAGGGCTGCGATCACGGCCAGTGCGGCGCGTGCACGATCCATATCAACGGTAAGCGGACGCTGTCGTGTCTGACCTTCGTCGCCATGCACGATGGCGACGAGATTACCACGATCGAAGGCCTAGCGAACGGCGAAGACCTGCATCCGATCCAAGCCGCGTTTCTAGAGCATGACGGTTACCAATGCGGCTACTGCACGTCGGGGCAGATCATGTCGGCTGCGGCGATGATCGACGAACCCTGGGGCCACGAAGACGCCGACGTCGCCGAAGCGATGAGCGGGAACATCTGTCGATGCGGAGCCTACCAGCGTATCGTCGCAGCGATCCAATCGGTTCGTCAATCGAAGGAACCGTCATGAGACGGTTTACGATGACACGCGCCGGCGATGTCGACGACGCGTTGCTCGCAACCCACGGCGCACCGTCGCAATACTGCGCCGGCGGCACGACGCTGATCGATTTGATGCGTCAGGACGTCGAACGCCCCGAGCGGGTCGTCGCGATCAATCGGCTGCCACTGACCACGATCCAATCGACGGCGGATAACGGTCTGGTCATTGGCGCGCTCGCGACCAACAGCGACGTTGCGCACCATCCCAAGGTGCGCTCGGATTACCGCCTACTCTCCGAAGCGATTCTCTCCGGCGCGACCACGCAGATTCGCAACATGGCGACGACCGGCGGTAATTTGCTCCAACGCACCCGCTGCATCTACTTTCGCGACCCCCACTCGGCGTGCAACAAACGTGAACCGGGTAGCGGGTGTCCGGCGATCGGCGGATTCAACCGCAATCTCGCGGTGCTGGGCACGAGCGAGCACTGCATCGCCACCAATCCGTCGGACCAGAACGTCGCGCTCACCGCGCTCGGAGCAATCGTCGAAGTACAGGGCGCGGAGCGGTCGCGCAGCATTCCGATCGACCGTTTTTTTCGTCTGCCCGAGAACACGCCTGAACTCGAGACCACACTCGAACCCGGCGAACTCATCGTCGCGGTTACGCTATCGCCGTTGAACGGCTGGCGCTCGCATTACCTCAAGCTACGCGACCGGCAGTCCTACGAGTTCGCGCTCGCGTCGGCGGCGGTTGCCGTGCGCCTCAACGGTTCCACCATCGCCGATGCGCGCATCGCGCTCGGCGGCGTCGGCACGATTCCCTGGCACGCTGCGCAGGCGCAATCCGCGTTGACCGGCAAGGCCGCGTCGCGCGAGGCGTTCCGCGAGGCTGCGGAAATCGCACTGCGCGACGCGCGTCCGCAGAGCGGGAACGGTTTCAAAATCGAACTCGCCAAACGCTGTCTGGTGCAAGCATTGATCGAGGTAACGGAATGACCGTAGGTAAACCGATCGATCGCATCGAGGGCCGGCTCAAGGTCACCGGCGGCGCGGACTACGCCTCGGATCGGATACTCGACGGCATGCTCTACGGCGTCCCGGTCGGCAGCACGATTGCCGCGGGACGCGTGCTCCACGTCGATGCCGAGGCCGCGCTCGCGGTGCCAGACGTCGTCGCCGTTTTCGACCACCACAATTTCGGCACGCTGCACTCACATGGTAAGTCGTCGTTATCGACCGGGATCGTGGACGAACATCGTGCGCCGCTCTCGGGCGACGACGTACAATACTTCGGACAATACGTGGCCTTGGTGATCGCGAACACGCTCGAGTCGGCGACCGAAGCTGCGGCCCTCGTCCGCGTAACGTATGCGCCCGGCACGGTGCACAATGCACCGATCACGGCAGATGAAGGCGAGCGTGAGGTCGGGAGCCACCGCGGCGATCCCGACAAAGCTTTCGCCGCGTCGCCGATCAAGGTCGACCAGACGTATCGTACGCCGGTTGAGACGCACAATCCGATCGAGCTGCATGCGACGGTGGCCTGGTGGGAGGGCGACACGGTGACGCTTTTCGAGACGTCGCAAGCGGTTGTCAATCACCAGAAGGTGCTGGCGCAAATGCTCGGCGTTTCGCTCGAGAAGGTGCGCGTCATCACGCGGTATCTTGGGTCGGGGTTCGGCGGGAAATTGTGGCCGTGGCAACAATCGCCGCTTGCGGCGCAAGCCGCACGCAGGCTCGGTCGGCCCGTGAAAATTGTCGTCACGCGGGAGCAGATGTTCATGAACGTCGGGCACCGCCCGCAAACCGTGCAACGGGTGCGAGTAAGCGCCGATGCGGGCGGCCGGCTCACCTCGCTGCAACACGACTACACCAACCACACCAACATGCTCGACGACTACGACGAGAACTGCGGCGAAGCAACGACCTACTTCTACAGCGTCCCGAATCTACGCCTCACGAGCGGCCTCGCCAAACGCAATGTGGGCTCCCCGACCTCGATGCGCGGCCCCGGTGCGGTTCCCGGCCTCTATGCGACCGAATCGGCGCTTGACGAACTCGCCATCGCCTTGAACATCGATCCCCTCGCGTTGCGTTTGCGCAACGTCCCGCAGCGCGATGAGGGACTCGATATCCCGTTCACGTCGTGTCACGTCGCCGAATGCTACGAACTCGGTGCGAAGAAGTTCGGCTGGGAGCAACGCAACGCCGCAGTGGGCTCGATGAAGCGTGACGGCATGATTCTCGGGTGGGGCATGGCCGGTTGTTCGTGGATCGCCGATCGCCTTGACTGCGAAGTGCGCGTCGAGTTGAGTCAGGACAGTGCGCGCGTCTTTTGTGCGACCCAGGACATCGGCACCGGCACGTACACGATGTTGGCGCAGATCGCAAGCGATGCGCTTGGCATGCCCGTGCGACACATCACGGTGTCGCTCGGCGATACGGCGCTGCCGCCCGGACCAATGTCCGGCGGCTCCATGGCCACCGCATCGGTCATCCCCGCCACGATCGACGCGTGCAAGGACGCGCTGCACAAGCGCGATCGTTCACCGGCGCAGGACGTCGTGGTCGGATACGGACGCTCGAACAAGACGTTCGGCAACGATAATCCCGAGAAATCAAGCCATTCGTTTGGCGCGCACTTCATCGAAGTAACCTGGCAGCCCGAGATCGCGCGCTTGCGCGTGCGGCGCGTGGTCAGTGTGATCGACGGCGGCACGATCATCAATCCCAAGACCGCGCGCAACCAAATCGAGGGTGCGATCGTGTTCGGGGTCGGGATGGCGCTGTTTGAAGAGACGCGCTACGATCCCCGAACCGCGGCTCCGTTGAATCGCAATTTCGCCGATTACGTGGTCGCGTCGAACGCCGACCATCCTGCGATGGACGTGACCTTCCTCGACTATCCCGATTACGATCTCAATCCACTGGGTGCGCGCGGCGTCGGTGAAATCGGACTTGCCGGCATCGCACCCGCGATTACGTCAGCAGTCCATCATGCAACCGGCGTGCGCGTTCGCGATCTCCCCGTCGGTATCGAGGATCTCATCGCGTCAACGCAATAGCAACCGGTATGGTTACGATCATCGAGAGCGTGGTGAGCAAGAACGTTGAGGCCGCCTCGGCCTCGTAGACTTTGTAGCGCACCGCCAGCATCGGGAACATCACGGCGGTCGAGATGGCGCAAATCAGGATCGCTTCGCTGCCGACCGGCTTGGCGATCGCAAGCGCCGCGACCATCAGCGCCATGATCCCGGGTTGGACGACCATCTTAGTGAGCACGTTGCCGAGCACTTCCGGTGACACTGTGACTTTGTACGCGGCGAGAATGATCCCGGCCACGAACAGCGCGACACCCGCGGTCGCAGAGCCAATGAGCTCGAGCATATTCTCGATCTCCGCCGGAACGCGCACGTCCAACAGCACGAGCACCGTTGCCAGCAACGGTGCCCACACAAATGGCCGCTTGAAGCTGTCTAAGATGCTGCGGCCGAGCAGCGTCGAGACACTGAGCGTTGCTGCGCCCGCCGCTCGCTGGCGATCGTATTCGAGCATCGTGACCGTCAGCGGTACGAGCATAATATTGAACATCAGCGCGGCGATGGCAATGCTCAGCAGGGCCGACGGGCCAAAGAGCGGCGTAAGAATCGGAATGCCGGCAAACGAGGCGTTGGAATACGTGACGCTGCCCGATTGAATCGCCGCAGCGCCAAGGCGATGGCGCAAAACGAACACGCTAAGAAAAGCCACGACCACGAACAATCCCAGCGCGGCGACGATGAGCGCGAGCACGAACGGGGCTTCGGTAAAAAGCGAACTGCGCGACGCGCGCACGATCCCGACAAACAGCAGCGCCGGAAAGGCGTAGTCGAGGACCAATTCATTGATGCCTGCGACTTGGTCGCTATCGAATTTCTTGGCACGCCCCGCCCAAAACCCCAGTGCGAGGACGAAGAGTACCGGCAAGAGCACGCCAAAAGCCGTAATAAAGGTCGCGATCATACCTACCCCCTGTGCCTCATGTGTTAGGATAGTAGCCCAATGTTGCGAACATTTCCAGCCCTAGAAGGCGGACGGATCAACCTCACCCCGCGTCGCGTTCATTGAGCCACGCGACGATATTTTTGACTGTATCCCGGTAGAAGATCTCGTATTCATGGCGCGTCACGTATCCGATATGCGGGGTGCAGAGGACGTTATCGAGCGTACGAAATGGATGATCTGCGGGGAGCGGCTCGACGTCGAAGACATCGAGGGTGGCGCCGGCGATCCTGCGCTCCCGCAAAGCCTCGATCAATGCCTGCTCTTCGACGATAGGTCCACGCGATGTATTGATCAAGCGCGCCGACGGTTTCATTTGCGCAAGCTCCGCTTGGCCGACGAGCCCGCGCGTGCGCTCGCTGAGCACGAGATGGATCGAAAGGATGTCGGACTGCCGGAACAACTCCTCGCGCGTCACGAGCAGCGCGCCGGCAGCCGCAGCGCGCCTCTCGTCCAGGTGCTCGCTCCACGCGATGACGTGCATGCCGAACGCACAAGCGATCTGGGCGACACGCGAGCCGATGTTCCCGACGCCCAAAACCCCCAACGTCGTTCCTTCGAGATCGCGACCGACCGAAGTTTGCCAGCCGCCGCGTCGGACGGAATTTGCCTCTTCGACGATGTAGCGGGCACCCGATAGAATCAGCGCCCACGTGAGTTCGACCGTCGGGCTCGAGATGTATCCCGTGTGCGCCACCGCAATACCGCGCTCGCGTGCGGTCTCGAGGTCAATCGAAGCGTTGCGCGGGCCCGTCGATGCGATAAGCCGCAAGTTCGGAAGCTGCTCGAGAACGCGTCGCGTGAGCGGAGTCCGTTCCCTCATCACGCACAGCACATCGAACGGCTTGAGCCGTTCGAGCAGGGCCGTTTCGTCCGCGATGTGATCGTTGAAGACGGTTACCGTTGCACGACCGTCGAGCACCGACCAATCGGCTATCTGGTGGGCGACATTCTGATAATCGTCGAGAATCGCGACGCTCGCGGTGCGATCGTTGCGCGCTTTATGTGGCGATCTCATCCGTGTATCACCTTTCTAGAGGAAGACCGATTCCAGCTATACTAATCTAATACACTGCGAGGTGCACGCGCATGATGGATATTAAGACGACTTATATCGCCGCACTCATCTTCACCATCGACCCGAAGGATGTGGTCGAATTCGGAAACGCCGCTGCAAAGTTAGTGCAGCAAAAGGGGTCGGCGGCACCCGGCTTCATTGAAAGTCTCGTGATGTCGGATGAGACCAAGACGCAAGTGCTCGTCGTTACGCAGTGGGAATCCCGGCACGCGTGGGCCCAGGCGCACTGGGACCAGGACGTCGGAAATGGAATCGTCGCGCTCGTTGAGAGCGCGACGTCCTTTGATGTTCACAGCTACGACCCGATCGCGGTCGTGCGCTTAGCTAAGGCCTAGTCCAGAACTCAGCGTCGATCGGCGCCGGTGACTTGTCCGGCTTCGCCGCAGGAGCAGCGTGTTGCGGCGGAGCCGCGTGCTGCTGCGGTTTTGCCGCGGGTGCGGCGTGTTGTTGTGGCGGCTTTGCAGCAACGGCATGTTGCTGCGGTGCAGCGACGTGTTGTTGCGGCGCTGCGCGCTGTTGCGGCGCTGCATGCTGTTCCGGTTTCGCGGCGGCAGCGGGTTGCTGCGGTTTCACCGCGGTGTATCCCGCTGGACGATTGTTTGCTGCGAGCGGCTTGGGCACGGAGACCTGACTGGGGCTGCCGTGATTCACGCTGTCCAAATAATTCCGATTTTGCTGCGCGACTGCGACATGCGCGGTTTGCGCGGAAGTCATCGGATAGGTTCTCTGACGTTCGACCGCGATCTGCGCCTGTGAGGGACGCGCGGTGACGCCGTGCGCGCCGCCGTTGTAGGACGTGCGCGGAAGGTTATTCTGATTCACGTAGGCGCCCGGATCGCTGTAATAGTTACTCGACCCGAGCGATCCGCCGACGTTGGTCACCGAGCGGTTGTATTGGAACGAATTGCCGTTCCATCGTCCACCGCGATAGCCCGATCCGTAGTAACCATATCCGTAATTGATTCCGCCGTAATATCCGACGTTTTGGCCCCAGTACCCGGCGTACCAGCCGTACTGACCGTTGGTCCATCCCCAATAACCCGGCGTCCAAAGTAAGCCGACTTGCGGTGCTTGCACCCACGTGCCGGGAACCCAAAAATATCCGTACGGGCCGTAGCCCCAATATCCCGGTTGCCAGATCATGTTCGGCTGCGTCGCGTAGGGTTGATTGTACTGCGGCATGGGCGGCGGCGCGAAGCCGACGGAAATGCCAACCGACACCTGTGCGCTCACGGGCGCGGGAACGGTGAAAACAAAAAGCGCAGCGACGGCTAAAGTGAATGAAAGTAAGACAGCTGAACGCACGTTAGCGCCCTCCTTCGGGCGCCTGCTAAGCGTACCTCGCACCGGCAGCAACCAGGCATAGTGGAATGCCCGATTAAGCCGGTTATTCGAAGCGCAGCGCGTCGATCGGGTTGAGATTGGCCGCTTTTCTTGCCGGATAATATCCGAAGAAGATGCCGACGAGCGCGGAGAATCCGACCGCAAGAAATATCCAAGCAACCGGTATCTGCGTTGGCCATTTCGCGAGCACCGACACGACGAATGTCCCGGCAAATCCAACCAGCACGCCGATGACGCCGCCGACTGCTGACAAGACCGTCGATTCGGTCAAGAACTGACGCAAAATCGACGATCCCCGCGCGCCCAGCGACATGCGCAAGCCGATCTCACGCGTGCGCTCGGTAACTGAGACCATCATGATGTTCATGATGCCGATGCCGCCGACGATCAGCGAAACCGCTGCGACCCCGGCGAGCAAGAACTCCATTACCGCGCCGGTCGACGACGCGGCGGCCGCGATCGACTGCAAGTTGCGCACTTGAAAATCGTCGGGTCGTCCCGGAACGATGCGGTGGCGTTGCTCGAGCAGTTGCGTCACCTCGGTCTGAACCGAATCGACCAGCGCGGCGCTCGACGCAGAAACCATCAGTTGACTCACCGTCGTCACGCCGCTAAGCCGCTGCATTGCCGAGGTGTACGGTACCAAAATCGTATCGTCTTGATCGGTGCCGAGACTGCTCTGTCCAAGTGCCGTGAGTGTGCCGATCACCGTGAACGGCACGCCTTTGACGATGATGTTCTGGCCGATCGGATCGCTGACGCCTGGGAAAAGTTCGCTGACATCGGTCTGCCCCAAGACGGCGACTTTGGCCGAGCTCGCGACGTCTTCGTCGGTGAAAAATGTCCCCGATGCGAGCGGCCAGCCTTTGATGAACGTGTAGGTCGGCGCGACGCCGCTGATCGTCGTTTGCCAATTGTTCGCGCCGGCAACGACTTGCGTACGAACGGTGACGAGCGGCGAGACGGCTGCAACGCCCGCGAGCTGCGTCATCGCCATGCCGTCCGCGGGCGTCAAGGTCGAGGCTCCACCGAAGCCGGTGCGCGCACCACCCTGGGTCACCGAGCCGGGCTGCACCACGATCAAGTTCGATCCAAGCGCGTTGATGCTGTTGGTGACCGACGTGCGGGCCCCGCTGCCGATCGCGACCGTCACGATGACCGCTGCTACACCGATGACGATGCCGAGCATCGTCAGAAGCGAGCGCACTTTGTTCCGGATCAGTGCCTCGAGAGCAAGGCGCACGGTCGCCATAAAGCTCATGCGACGATTTTTTCGGCGTCGTGACGATGCAAGTTCGGAGCGTCGGAGATGATTTTTCCGTCGCGAAAGTTCACGAGACGCTTGGCATAGAGCGCGATGTCCGGCTCATGCGTCACGAGCATGATCGTGATGCCTTGCTCGTCGTTGAGCCGTCCTAGAATCGACATGACGTCATCCGAGGTCTTGGTATCGAGCGCACCGGTCGGTTCGTCGGCCAGAATCAACCCCGGGTTATTGACCAGCGAGCGCGCGATGGCGACGCGTTGTTGCTGGCCGCCCGACATTTGGTTTGGCGCATGTTGCGCGAGCTCGGCCACGCCGACGATCGCCAGCTTTTCAAGCGCGATACGCCGGCGCTCGATTGCTGGAACACCCGCGTATACCATCGGAAGCTCGACATTTTCAAGCGCGCTGGTACGCGCGAGCAGATTATACGATTGAAAGACGAAGCCTAAGCGGCGGCTTCGGATGTCGGCGCGATCGTCCGCGCTCAGATTCGCGACGTCCTTGCCCTCAAACGTGTAACGGCCCGAGGTTGGCGTGTCGAGCAGACCGGTGATCTGCATGAAGGTCGACTTCCCGGAGCCCGATGGTCCCATGATCGCGATGAACTCGCCCGGCTCGATGGTCAGATCCACGCCGTCGAGCGCGATCACCTGGGTTTCACCGACGGTATACACTTTTCGAAGGTTTTCGATTTGCACGACCTGGGTCACTAATGGATCCCTCGCGTCGCGTTGGAGCTCGAACCGCCAAGGGTCGGCACGGCAGCGTGGTTTGCAGCCCTCGTGACAACCGCACCGCCCGTGCTCTGACTCACCACGACCAAATCGCCGACGTTTAGTGTGCTGCCGGCGCCAGCGCTTACCGCCGCTTGTGTGCTGTTTGCGAGCAACACGGTTATCTGCTCGGCCTGCAATTTGCCGGCACGTTCGACGTAGACGGTTCCGGTCGTTGCGGTGCTTCCGCTCGAAGCACTGCCGAGCGTCTGCCCCCACGTCGCCGAGCCGGTCGTCGCGGAGGCTCGGGCGCTGCGCGCGAGCCCGAATTGCAGCGCCGCCAACGGAACAATCAAGGCGTCGGTTGCGCTCGCTGTGTCAATCGTGGCATTCGCGGTCATCCCAGGGAGTAACGTTCCCGTGGGATTGGCGACGTCGACGACGACGTCATACGTGACCACATTGTTGAGCGTCTGCGGGTTGATGCGCACCTGCGTCACCTTACCGGTGAACGTCGTGCTCGGGTAGGCCAGCACGGTGAACGTCACCGTGTTTCCGGGGACGATCCCGCCGATGTCCGGCTCTCCGACGTTGATGTCGACTTCCATCTTGTCCAAGTTTTCCGCGATGGAGAACAGGGTCGGCGCCGCCAGCGACGCTGCAACCGTCTGACCGACCGATACGTCGCGCGCGATCACGGTTCCGTTCACCGGAGAGGTGATCACCGTGTTGGTCAAATTGATGGCGTCTTGTTGCACGGTCGCTTGCGCAGCTAGCACCCCGGCCGCAGCGGCATTCGTACCGGCGCCTTGCGCTTGCGTTTGCGCCTGGGATTGCGTATAGGCGGCTTTTGCCTGCGCTAACGCAGCTTCATCCTGCGAAACGGTTGATTGATCGGTCTGCACCGTTTCTTGCGGAACGTAGCCTTGGTTCAAGAGCGTTTGATCGCGCGTGAGCTGTTCTTGCGCAGCAGTGAGCGCAGCTTGTGCTTTGGGAATCGCGGTCTGAGCGGCGGTCGCACCGGCGGCTTGCGCGGTCGTGTTAGCACCTGCTTCGGCTTCGCTTGCTTGCGCCTGCGCAAGGCTTGCGTCAGCTTGATCGAGCTGCGCTTGAATCGTGTTGGGATTGATCCGCGCGAGCACTTCGCCCGTCTTGACCTTTGAATTGAAATCGACGTAGAGCTGCGAAATGATCCCGGAGACCTGCGTACCGACGGTGACCGTGTTCTGCGGATTCACCGTTCCCGACGCCGTTACGCTCAGCACGAGCGTTTGTCGCACGACGGGTTTCGTAACATAACTCACGGCCGTGTGGCCGCGCACCGAGACGAATACAACGATCGCCGCAAGAACGAGAACGCCGGCGCCAAGTGCCGCAAGTACCCGAAGTGGAATGTGTGGAAATCGTTTGAGGCCCCCGAACCACCCCGGGATCGCAACTGTTGGCGTGGACATCTTCTCTCGGTCGCCTCTTTTGGCTTATGCTTGTAGCGTGAACGTCTTGATGGTCATGCCGCCGGCTTGGGTAGCTTTTGCGCTCGCATGGGTGGGCATCTCAGGATACAGCGCGAGAGTTACGGTATCCGAGCAGCTTGGTTCGAAAACGCAGCAAGAGGCTTTCGATTACACATTTCTCAAGCCGGCCAGTGCGACGATGCATGTGCTAACAGGAACCAATGCCGGCGTGACGGTCGTGTGGAGCGGTGGAACCACAGTGGTCGCGCATCGCGGTTCCGGTCTTGCCGCCATGTTCAAGAAGACATTCTCGCTCCACGATCCCCAAGTGACCACGATTCGCGGCTCGTCGCTGGATCAGTTGAGCTTTGGCGCCGTTCTTACGCACGGCGCCGACACCGCGGGAGTCGCCGCCGAGGGCAACGGTCCCACGATCGACGGCGTCGCGACCGATGAGGTCACGCTGGTCCCGACGAACGCCGTGATCGATACCGGATTGACGCTGGAAGTGGTTGACCTTTCGACGGTCACGCACTTGCCGGTCCGCTTAACCGGTTATGAAGGCACGACGCTCGTACGAACGATCGACTTTTCGAACGTCGACCTTCGCTAAACTCAGAAACCGCGGCTACGGCTGACCGACGCGCTGATTGGCGTTGTTGAGAAGATACACTTTATCGGCGTGGCGCATGCCGAGCATCTTTTGATCGTAGACGATGCCGACGTAGCGCCCAGCTTTTATGTCTTTCATTTGATACGTGGTTTTGCCGTCAGCCGAGAAGAGCTGATCGAAGTGCGGAACGATTTCAAAAGCGAGTGTTTGCTTCGTGCGCGTGTCTTCGACTTTGATGCTGTTGTCCGAGACGTGGATGACGGTGCCGTAGAAGGTCGACGCGGCGCGCGCCGGCGCCGGCGATGAGAGCAGCGCGATGGTTACCGCTGATGCCGAGAGTAGGAATGCGAGGGATCGTCTCATGGTGGTACTTTCTGAGGTGCTTTTTTGGTACATTAGTTGCCGCCCGGATTGGTAATGATGAGTCCGGTCGTTGGTGCGGAGATGGTAATGCCGGCGCCGCCCGCGAGCGCTCGACCGCCGAATGCGTGGATCGGAGTGGTGAACGCGATAGCGCCGGTCGGAGCAATGATGTTTCCGAAGAAGGACGCACCGGTAGCCACGCCTCCAAGTGTTGCTCCGCTATAGTCCGCCCAATAGATATTGCAGGGGTTCGCGCCGTTGACCAGGATCATGTTGCCGCCGGGTGCGGCCATCGTGAGTGCGGACCCGATCTGGAAAACGAACACGCTCTCGGGGTTACCCCCGCCGTCGAGCGTTAATGAGCCGGCCGTGATCGACATCGTCGAAGCCGATTTGTAGACGCCGGCGCCGAGCACGCCCAATCCGCATACCGATGTTCCGGTCGGACCACAATTCGCAACGCCCGAGTATCCGACGGGAACCTGCGAGAGGTCGTAGCCGCCGCCGAATGTCGGGGCAGTCGGCGCTTCGGCGTCGGCGGCGTTATACGCGGCCGTTACCGCGTTTTGCGCACCGGTGAGGAACGCGGTATTCGAATTGTAGCCCGTCGCGTAGATCGCGGTCGCTCCGCCGGCGGTGTTTCCACCGGTAATGCCGGTCACCGTCGTCGTCGGATATGCGCCGATGAGATCGTCGTTGAACGTGCCGTAAATGTTGGTGCTGGTCGCGCCGGTCGCGTACGTCACGAACATGTTGCCGGTGTTGGTGATTCCGCCCGCGCCAAGCAGCGCGAACGGCGCGGCAAGGCCGAATGCAATCGTCGAGGGGCCGCCTTGCGTACATGCCGCAATGGGAAGTGGCGTCGGCGCCGGTGTTGCCGGCACCGTCGGCGTCGGTGTAACAATCGGCGTCGGCACAACGCCTGGAGGCGTCGGTGTCGCGCCCGGAGGCGTCGGGAGGGTGTGCAGTGACGGAACACTGCAGTTGCCGCAACTGCACGCCGTCAGAAACGCGAGCGTAACGACGACGGAGAGCAACCGAACGAAGTGTAGGGGTTTAAGCATCTTCATCGTCCTTAAAGCTTTATGCCGAGGCCGAGATAGGGGCCATTATGCGTCTGACCGATTGGGGCGTTCTTTTTCGCGGCCCATTCGTCGCCGCCGAAGCCTCCATAGAGATAGACCGGGAAATGCCGCAACACGAGCGCAAGGCCGATGTCGAGCTTCCAAATCGAATACTGCATCTGATACGTCGCGCCCGCGTTCGAACTAAGCGGGCTGGTTACGGTGTAGCTGCCGCTCACCGTCGGGTAGTAATAGGCGGAGCCGTAGTAGCTGAGCCCCGGGCGCAGGTCGGGCAACTTTTCGACGCCGACGCCAAGTCCGTTCCAATGCGGATACCCGTAGTTGTTGGACGTCCAGAGGTATCCCAATCCAACGTAGTAGCGCGGATTCATGATCTGGTACTCCACGCGCGCATCTAAGCTGACTTGGTGTGCCCAGAACACCGGCGTAAACGACGTGCCTCCGTCGACCGTGGCGAAATGTGTAAACTCGTTGCCGACCAAGTCGGTGAGACTGTCGCTCGTGATGTAGGAGTCGTTGCGATAGTCGGCTTTCACGGCAAACTTTGAATTGAGCGGCGCATAGGCCAGGTTCATCTGCCACGACTCGCAGAATGGGCCGGCCACGAACTCGTTGTAATTGCTCGAGCTCCACGTGGTCGCGCCTTGCAAGAAGAATGTGTACGATCCCGGCGTCGGCATGGGTGTCGGCGTCGGCGAAGCGGTTGCTACCGGCGGCGGGGGCGGGGGCGGCGGCGCCGCTGGTGGCGGCGTCGGCGGAATGTACCGAACAACGACGATCTGACGCGTCGGCTCCCACTCAACGTAGGCGCCTAACGCTTCGGAAAGCACGCGCACCGGAACGAGCACGACACCTTGGTACATAATTGGCGGCACGTCGAGTGGACGCGAGGCACCGTCGACAATGATCTCTTCCTTGCCCAGCGTCACCGACGCGCTGGTGTCCCCGCGCGTCACCGTATAGGTGTCGCCCGAAACGGACACCGTCGCGCCCATCGCTTCGAACATACTCTGCAACGGCACGTAGATCTGACCGTCTTTGACCAACGCCGCAAGCACACGCCCTTGTTTGAGCGTGTCGGGCTTGGCATAGACCGTATGATCGTTATAAAGAATTGGAACCGCACCCGACGGCGGGGTGCCAAAATTCGGCGTGGTTGCGTCGGCTGCTGCGACCAGCGCGGGCGATACATCGGCCACCGCCACGGCACTAGCGCAGATCAGAAGCGCCAAGCAACAAGCAAGCGCGCGCGTTATCATATTAGAACCTCACCATCGTTACGCCGTTGCTGGTGTTGCAGGCTTGGGTTCCGGTGTTGGGCGGCTCGCGCACGTCCATGCGAAATCCGAGCGTCGTCGTTTGGGCACCGGCTTGCGCCGATCGGTCGGTCACGTATTCGAACGCGTACGATTGGCCGGCTCTCAGCGGCGGAACACCGCGCGAATCCAGCTTGGTGCTGCCCTTATAGATGTCGACGAACTGCAGCGTGTTCGAGGCTTGCCCCGTGCTCCCCAAGTTCGCGACTTTGCCGCTCAACGTGTAGTGGTTGAGGCCGCCCGACGACTGCATGCCTTTGACCGCGACCGAGACGATCGCCGGGTCTGCGCCCATGCATGCCGTGGCAAACGCAGGTGCGGACTTCAGAGACGAAAGTAATGCAAAGGCCGCTACGGCAGTGCCAAGTTTGAGGGACGCATGTATACCCATGCGACAAGCTTAGCTTGGACGCGGCTGGGGCCGGTATAGTGAAATGCCCGGTTTAAGGCTCTTCCTGAGGGTTTTCCCACCCGAGGACACGCGCGATCAATTCCGTGCGATTCCGGCTGTCCGTCTTATCAACCATGCTCTTGATGTGATCTTGAACCGTCGAGGTGGTGATGTTCAGGGCCTCGGCGATCTCCTCGAGCTTCGCGCCATCGAGCAATAGCGCCAGCACTTCGAGTTCGCGCGGAGAGATGTGGTAGCGCGCCGCCGGTCCCACCAGCGAATGCGGCGGCTGAAAGCGATCGATCCGAACGCCGATGAACAGTCCTGCTGGACCGGTTACGGGTTGTGTGTGAACGACGAGAAACGGCACCGGACGCGCAACCCCGGGAAGTTGCGTGGCCGGATCGCTTTGCCAACCGGCAATCAATGCGCGCACGGTGTCTTCGAGTACGGCAGGAAGCCGGTCGGCAAGCCGCGTGCGTAGTCCGGTGAGTGCGGCGCGCCGTTGCTCTTGGGACGTCCAGGTCATCACGATCTGCAAATCCTGGTCGAGGACGTAATGCTCGCCTTCGGGATTTTCAACAGGATTTGGGGCGCTGTCGCGATTCGCTGCGGTCGAGCGAGCCTGAGCGCTGGCGTTCAATCGCAGCGAGGAGAGGCGCTCGGATCCCGAGTCGAGCGCGAGGGTGAGCATTGCAATCTCACTCGACGTGAACGGACCAAGCTCACTGGTTCGCAGCAGCGTGAGAATCCCGAAGCTCGCTTTTCCGTCGGCGAAGAGCAGCGTGACGCCGCTCGCGTAGTCGCCCAGCGGGCCAAGTGTCGCAGCGATGCGCGGCCCGGTCCTTGCTTTCTCGCGCTGTTTTGAGGCTTCGCTCTTGAGCGCGGCCAGTTCGCCGCCATTTCCGCCCGAGCCGAGCAGATTGCCAAGTTCGCCGTCGGGTTCCGGGCGCGCGAAAGCCCAGCGCGACGCCGGAACGATCTGCAGAATCGCCGTCACGATCGGATATGCCGGGTCCGACTTCGGTATGGTGTCTACGATCACCATATCCCGCTTTTTCACGATGGCTGCCTTCCATGACGGGTGGTACGTTTGAGTCGACGATTCTTCGCGAGGAGCGTGAATAGACCATGGCCCGCACCTGTTGCTTGGCCGCCATTGCCCCAGAGGACCTTCCGCTGCTGACCGCGGCGCTGAATGCTGCTGTTGCGCATGCCGACGCGAGCATCGCCCAACTCGACATTTCGGTCCTCCGTGCGCTCGCCCCGGATGTGCTCGTTATCGATATCGACCGGTTAGACGTGGATCCGATCGAGGCGCTCCGCCAGCTCCGCTTCGTGCTGCCCGAGAGCGTTATCGTCGTGTATACCAGCGGCACGAACTCGGACGTTGTCCGAGCCTGTCATAACGCCGGCGCCAACTGCTTGCTTTCAAAATCTTCCGACGAAGCGCAACTTGCCACCGGACTGCGCCGCGCGATGTGGAGCGGCTGCTTTACCGACCCACGTTTCGTTTCGTCGTTCTAGCGGGTAAGGAACCACCCATGCCGACCGAAGCTGAAGGCCGGCCGATCGAACAAGCCGTGCGGGCGATCGCCGAAATTCAAGCCGAGGGAATTCGCGAGACGCCGACATCCCAAGCGGGCATCGAGCACTTCATCCGCATCATCGCCCGGCCGTGGCTCGCGTATGCCCTTGCAATTTTCGTTGCGGCGTGGATCGCAGCCGATATCGTCTCGGCGTACGTCATCGGTCATCCTTTCGACCCAGCGCGACTACCGTGGCTCCAACTCGTCGCAACGCTCTTTTCCGTTACGCTGACAATCTTGGTCCTCATCACCGAGAATCACCAGGGGTTGATCGCCGAGCGTCGCGCGCAGGTCACGTTGCAGATCGCCCTCGTATCGGAGCAAAAAATCTCCAAGATCATCGAACTGCTCGAACGTCTGCGGCAAGATGACCCGCACGTACCCGATCGCCACGATGAGCAGGCAGCGCGCATGGCCGAAGCAACCGACTTACGCGACGCACTCAATGAAATGGACAAGGCACAAGAGGACACCTTACCGCTCTAACGCCGTGACTACAGTTAACTGCATCAGTAACTGTATCGCGGTTTTTCCCGATAGCTACCTTCGACTCCACATGGTACGGTTGGATCGAGGGAACGGTTGGCTTACTGACCCCCACCTAACCGCCACACGAACGGCAGCGGGTCCGCTTCATTGGCGATGAGTTTATGCATCTCGTTGCATGGTCAGGAAAAACATACCCATGCCGACCCACGAGGGTGGAGCCTCTGCGGCACATGGCGATGAAGACTCGCGCACTTCTCTCGAAACGCTGTTCCTAAGGATCCAAGAACGAACCGCCACTGTAGGCGTGATGGGTCTGGGTTATGTTGGATTACCGCTGGCGCTCGCATGCGCCGAAGTATTCCAACGAGCGATCGGCTTCGACGTAAACCTCGAACGGATCGTAAAGGTCAATGAGGAATCCGCTGCGCAGAAGAGATTCTGCGGTACGGCAAATTTCGCCTTACTGCGCGACTGCGACGTCATCGTCATCTGCGTGCCCACGCCGCTCGAAAAGAGCAAGAACCCAGACCTCTCGTACATTCGGGACGCTGCCGACCGAATCGCGGCGAATCTGCGCCCCGGTCAGCTCGTCATCCTCGAATCCACCAGCTATCCCGGAACCACCGACGAGTTGTTGCTGCCGCACTTCGAGGCCGGCGGAATGGTGCTGGATCGCGATTTCTATCTCGCCTTTTCACCCGAACGCGTCGATCCCGGCAATGCCTTTCCACTGCGAAAAATTCCAAAAGTCATCGGCGGCTGCACGACCGATTCGGCGCTCGCTGCCTACGCATTCTATGCGGGACTCGTCGACGTCGTGCATACCGTCTCGAACGCACGCGCCGCCGAGACGGTGAAATTACTCGAGAATACGTTTCGCCTGGTCAATATCGGCTTGATCAACGAATTTGCCGTTCTGTGCAACCATCTCGGGATCGACTCGAATGAGGTGATCACCGCCGCCGCGACCAAGCCCTTCGGCTTTCTTCCTTTTTTCCCGGGGCCGGGAGCGGGCGGTCATTGCATTCCGCTCGACCCGCTTTACCTCAATTGGAAAGCCAAGCAGCAAGGCGTTGTCTCTCGCTTCATCGAGCTGGCCGACGACATCAATACCAAGATGCCCGACTATGTCGTGGATCTCGTCGCGAAGGCGCTTAACCACGATTCGAAGTCCGTGCGCGACGCGCGCATTCTCGTGGTCGGTGTCGCCTACAAAAATAACGTCGCGGACACACGTCAAAGCCCGGCGATCGCGATCATCGATCGGCTGCGGTACCGGGGTGCTGTCATTAGTTACCACGATCCGCTCGTTCCAGTTCTCGATTTCGACCTCGACGGCTGGCCCGAGTGGCGTCCACGGCTCAAGTTGGCGCTCGAGCGGCGCACCCTGCGCGTCGTCTCTCAATCGCTTCCCCCGCGCCGTCGCCGTTCCGACATGCTGCACAGCGTCGTGCTCGACGCGGCGACGCTGGAGCGCGCCGATTGCGTGCTCGTTCTCTCCAAACACGACGAGGTGGACTACGCTGCGATCGGACAGCACGCGCGCGTCGTCGTTGACACGCGCGACGCGCTTTCCACAGATATACGCGCCAACGCGCGGGCAAGGATCGTCCACTTATGAGAGTCCTCGTCACCGGAGCCGCCGGCTTTATTGGTTCGCATCTCGCCGATCACTTGCTCGAACGCGGGCATGCGGTCGTCGGGCTCGACGACCTTTCAGCTGGGTCGCTCGATAATTTGGTTGCCGCGCGAAACAGGCGCGGATTCTCTTTTGTGAACGGGGACATTCGAAATCACATCGCCGTGGATGAGGCAATGCGCGGCTGCGATGCGGTCGTGCATCTCGCCGCGCGTATCGGGATGCATATGATCGTGGAGAGTCCGCTCGTGACGCTCGAGGTCAACGCGCGCGGAACCGAGGTCGTCCTGCAAGCGGCAACGCGCGCGGGTACGCCGACGATCATCGCCTCGACGTCCGAAGTCTACGGGCACTCGCTGAACTTTCCCTCACGAGAGGACGACCCGATCAGCATCGGCTCTCCCACGATCGGGCGCTGGAGCTATGCGTGCGCGAAGATCTATGACGAATTCTATGCGCTTGCGCTGCGTCGCGAACGCGAACTCCCGGTGGTTATCACGCGGCTCTTCAACACGATCGGCGCGCGTCAGACGGGACGCTATGGCATGGTGATCCCGCGCCTCATTGCGCAGGCGCTTACGCACGAGCCGCTGACCGTCTACGGCGACGGCACGCAAACGCGTTGCTTCTGCGCCGTGGAAGACGTTGTCGAGGTGCTACGAACGCAACTCGAGCGCTTCGGTACCGTTGACGGTGAGATCTTCAACATTGGCAACCCTGTGGAAACGCCAATCCTCGATCTCGCCAAACGAATCATCGAGCGCACCGGCTCATCGTCGACGATCCAGTTCATTCCCTTCAGCGACGTCTATCCGGCCGGATTCGAAGAGATCATGCGCCGCGTGCCCGACATCTCCAAGGCGCAGCGCCTCCTGCAGTTTGCACCGCGCGTAAGCCTGGACGAGACGATCGATGCCGTCAGTGCAAGCTTCAAGGCCGGTCAGGTACTCGTGTGATTTCCACGATCGCCGTGCTCGTCGCGTGCTTGTTCGTGGACCCGCCGGCAAAGAGAGTGGACGTTGAGGCCGGCTCCACGACCGATACACTCACCGGAAATCGAGGCACCTGGAACGAGCAATATCTCAGCGTTGCAACGCGCGACGGGCCCGAGCACGCCGCGTACGCCGCCGTCACAAGCGATCAGCGCTTCGGCCTAAGCGACATCACGTATGAAGCGGGCGCGTACGTTCCAGTCGCACCCAAGCTCATGTTCGACGCCATCGCCTCCTTTAGCCCGACTCACCAGGTGCTCCCGGACTCGGCCCTCCAGGGCGGCCTCGACCTACGAGCCGGTAACGGGTACGGCTATCAGGCGAACTATGCGCAACGAAACTACCCGAGCGCGGTTGCCGATATTGCAACGGCCGGCGCGGACCGCTACCGCGGTAATCGTCACTTTAGCGTCACGATCACGGCGGTCCATCTCTCCAACGTACCAGGCACGGCGATGTCGGCCGGGGTCGCCTATACGGGATATTTACGCTGCGACACGCTATCACTTGCGCTCTCAGGCGGGAGAGATGTCGAGAGCACCGGCGTCGGAGCGAACGTTGCTCTCTACCAAACAATTTCTTATACGGCAAACGACCTGCACTGGTTTACGCCCCACACCGCCCTAGGCTTCGGCGCCGGCTGGTATCTTTTGACCGGCGCATACGACCGCTTCGAGTTGCACGTTGCTCTTCACGAACGGTTTTAGCCTCTTCGAGCTCATCATCAAACTCAGCGTCGCGCTCTCGTTGCTGATGACCGTCTTGCTGCTCGCAGCCCTGATCCTGGTTCGTTCCCGTAACGCGATCTACCGTCGCCGTCAAATCCTGTTGGACAAACGCTGGCGCGGACTTTTCAAGCGGGCCGAATCCGGATTACCGCTTCCCGAGTCACTTCCCAGCATTCGAAAACAAGACTGGTTCACCGTGCTCACCATCTACATCCAATTCCAGGATGTCCGCGCGAGCGACGATATCGCAGTACGACTCGGCGTCGCCGACTATGCCCTTTCTCTCTTGGACCGCGGCGACGACGCCGACAAAATCATCGCCCTCAAAGTCCTCGGCCATATCCGAGATCCGCGCGCGCTCGAAAGCGCCGTGGTTCTGACGCGTCAGGAGGGTCCCGAACTTTCTCGAACGGCGGCGCACTGCGCGCTTCGAATCGACCCGAGCTTCATCGCAGGTACCTTACGATTGCTGGTCATACGCGACGATTGGGTCCGCTCGCGCGTCGAGATGATGCTGCGAGAGATCGATCCTGACGCGCTCGGTGCCGCCATGCGCGAGGCAATCGCCGATGCTCCCGAAGCGTTGCTGCCGCGTCTCTTGGACTACGTCCGCTGCTGCCCGGCGGACAGCGCGCATAGCATCTGCGACGGTGTCCTGCGGACATCGCTAAACCCGGAAGCGCTCGCCGCAGCGCTGCGTTCGCTCGCCCCGTTGGCGCGCGATCGCGATCACGAGATGGCGGTGCGCTTCACCAATCACGAAGAAAATATCGTCGCACTCTCCGCCCTTCGCGTGCTGCGCAAATGCGTACAGAACGAGGATCGGCCCCTCCTCGTCAAGATGACCTCTCACCCCGATTACTGGGTGCGTCTTCGCGCGGCCGAGGCAGCGGTGCAGCTTTTCGCCACAACCGAGCTTGCGCAGGAGTTTTCCGCGGGGCTTCCCGACCGGTACGCCCGCGATGCAATGGAACAGGTGCTCGCGGAAAAGGCTATGATCGCGCGCCGCAGATGATTCACGGGATTAAATCGGACGATATCATTTCGGTAGAATTGTGTCTCTTTGTCTATTTCATTGCGATTAACTCGTATTTTTTACTGACGGGCTCCATCGCGCTCTTGCACCTCCCGCAGTATGTAAAACTCCACCTAGCCGACCCCGTGCGACGCTCCACCTCGACGCTCGACCAGCCCGTGACCTTCGTGGTCCCGGCGTTCAACGAGGAATCCCTGATCGTAAGCTCGCTGCGTTCGATGCTGGCGCTTGAGTACGTCAACTTCGAGATTATCGTGGTGAACGACGGTTCGACCGACGGCACGCTGTTCGCGCTCGATGGGGCTTTCGAACTCGAACCCTACGAGGGTATCTATCGCCCTGGTCTCTTAACGCAAGACATTAAGGAGATCTACCAATCCGCGCTATACCCGCAGCTACGCGTCATCGACAAGGTCAACGGTGGAAAAGGCGACGCCCTAAACGCAGCGATCAACCTCTCGCGCTTTCCTTTGATTTTTAGCGCCGATGCGGACTCCTACTATCACCCCGCCACGCTTCAATGGATGACCGAGCCGTTTCAACAAGATCCGCGGACCGTCGCCGTCGGCGGCACGATTGCGGTCACAAGCGGCGGACAGCATCTGCCGAAATCGTGGATCAAACGATTTCAGGTGCTCGAATATCTTCGCGCCTTTCTCGGCACGCGCATGGGATTCGCTCCGCTCAACGCACTTGGGATCGTGTCCGGCGCATGTGGCCTCTGGAGAAAGGACATCCTTATCGAGTGTGGCGGGTACCACACGGATACCAATTGGGAAGACCTGGAAATGACCATGCGCGTTCACAACTTCTGTATCAGCACACGGCGTGCATACCGTATCGCGTTTACGCCGTATCCCGTATGCTGGACCGACGTCGCGCCGACGCTGAAGGCGCTTTACAACCAGCGCAAGGGCTGGCATCGTCATCTTTGCGAATGCGTCACCATCCACCGCCGAATGCTTTTCGGCCGAGGCGGCTTCTTTAGTTGGGTTGCGATGCCATACTTCGTCTTCTTCGAGTGGCTTGCGCCGGTGATCGTGTCGGGCGGTGTCGTTTTTTCGATCGTTTGCGCGATTCTCGGATTCCTCGACGTGCGCGAGCAAATCTGGCTCCTCGCCTTGGTGTTCATGCTTGCGCTGTTTGGCAGCCTCGTAAGCATTCTACTCGACGAGATTTCGTTCGCAGCCTACGGCTTGAGTGAGGTCTGGTACTTGCTCGTTGCAGCGTTGCTCGAAAACTTCGGCTATCGCCAGTTCGTGATGGTGGCGAATCTCGCGGGGTTTGCAGCGTGGCTCTTTCGCCGCCCGATCGGCGGCAGCACGAAGCATCCTGGGCCGTTCGTCAAGGCGTGGCGTCCGGGCTCAGACAGGCAATAATCGCTTCGATCACGCGCTTGGAATCCTCGGGATCGCGAACGGCGATGCAGTCCACGCCAGCTTGCAGCGCGGCGTAGTCATTGCCGCCCGGAAAAATTGCGTCGCCGACGTAGAGCATCTGCTGGATCGGGATGTGTAGCACGTCGCGCAGCTTGTGAATTCCGTACGCCTTGTCGATACCGGGGCGCGTCACGTCGATCGAGGTCGTGCCTCCGAGTCGCACGGAGAAGTTGGGCAACGTTCCTTCGAGGATCGTCTGAATCGCTTTGCGCTTCGTGAAGTCGGGATCCCACGTTTCCTTCGCCTCGAGCGGAGCTTGCTGACCCAACGCCGAGTAGGTAATCTGCGTTCCGCGGTCTTCAATGCGCTCGCCCCACGTTTGCGCAGGTTGAACGCCGGCTTGGGCTACGGCTTTCTCGAGCGCATTCTCGATCGTGTGTCGTTCGGCGTCGCTGAGGTCTTCGGCATACAACTTGCGCCACTGCCCGTCATAGGTGTAGAACTTCGTTCCGCTGGTCGGCAAGAGCGAAAGGTTCGCCATGTTGCTGCCCGGCGGAAGACGATCGATCACTTGCGTTTGGAATTGCGGCAGGTCACCACCGGAAATGATGGCCACCTTCACGACCGCCATGAGACGCTCGAGCAACGTCGCCATCTCGTCGTCGAGCGCGGATTTGCTCTTGGCCAATGTGCCGTCGAGGTCGAAGACGATCAGACTCTTCATGGCGCAAGCACAATTCGCTCGCGCGCGCCGGCGGCGACGCGTTGGTATGCATCCACCGCGCGGTCGAGTGGCACGACTTGGTCGATCGGCGGCGCGGACAGTGCACCCGATTCAAACACCGGAAGCATCGCGGTAAGGAGTTTCGCGGACGCACTCGCATCGAGCTTGCGGCTGTCGGCGCCGAAGATGCGGCTTTCGTTGTGATAAAAATCGCGCACGTCGAACTCGACGCGCGAGCGGCCGGTGGCGCTAATGGTTACCAATCGTCCGAGGTGCGCGAGCGATTTAAGCGCGGCCTCGAACGTGATCCCGCCGACCGCATCGAACACCACGTTTGCGCCTGCGCCGTTGGTCGCCGCACGAATCGCCTCAGTCATATGCTCGTCGCTTGGAACGTATCGATCGATCGAGCGCGCCGCGGGCGAACCGGGCGCGGGCGGAGCAATGTCGGCACCGACGACCAGTGAGGCCCCGCGCCATTTGGCAAGTTGCGATACAGCCGAGCCTACCCCGCCGCCGACGCCGATGATCGCCACGGTCTCTCCCGGCTGCAGTGCCGCGTATTCAACGAGCCCAAGCCACGCGACGAGCGAGGTCACGCCGACGCTTGCCGCTTGCGCGGAGCTCAGGCGCGCCGGTTTCGCGGTGAGCGCAGCAACGGGAAGAACGAGCTTTTCCGCGTGGCTGCCGTCGATCGTATAGCCGATGTCGCCGCCGGTTCCGAATACCTCGCGGCCGATCCATTGCGCCGGTCCGCGTTCGACGACGCCCGCGTAGTCACGTCCAGGCGTGCGGGGCAACGTCGTGCCTTCCATCGCACCCGCGACGTTCTTTACGTCGCTTGGATTGATCGAGGCACCGGTGATGCGCACAACGGCAAAGCCGTCGTTCGGAGCCGGATCGGGCAAGTCGACGAGCGCAAGAACCGACGGATCGCCGAATTTTTCGAAACGCAGCGCACGCATCAAGATCTCCCTTCGACTTAAGGCTGCATGGTCAGGAGTTCAAAGGTTCCCGGCACGACGTGATAGCGATCGCGATACGAGGTCGCGTTCGGATTTTCGATCATCTTCGCCGTGACGAGATAGACGTTGCCCGTTGTGGGATCGAGTTCCATCGTCCGCGCGCCGGTAACCGTTGCTGCGTTTTGCACGACGGTGAAGTGATTCGGGTCGTCTTCATGCACGACGGTCAGCGTTGCATCGCGACCGTTCGAGGCAAAAGCAAGACCGGTGTTCGGATCGAAGCGCGTGGCATCGGTACCCGCGCCCGTCGGCAGTGTCGCGATCACGTTGCCGTTATCGGCGTCGACGACGCCCATCTGCCCTTGACATGCGGGGAAGAGGCGGCGGTGCTGCCGATCCATCGAAAGTCCCGAGGGATGTTGGCAGCTGCCCAGCGCAAACCGTTTGACGATCGTTGCGCTGCGCGCATCGATTGCGACGATCTCACTCGTGCTTTCGATATTATCGTACACCATGCCGCGGCCGTCGACTGCGGGAAACTCCGGACGTCCGCCTAGTGGAATCGTCGCAACGACGGCGTTGGTTTGCGCATCGATTGCGGTTGCATCGTTACTGCCGCCGTTGAACGTGAAGACGCGCTTGGTCGCCGGGTCGTAGGCGATGCCGTCGGGATTCTTGGCATCGGTGTGAATCGTCGTGAGGACCTTGAGCGACGCGAGATCAAACACGGTCACCGTGCCGTCGCTGCCGTTCGAGGTAAAGCCTCGCCCGAGTTCAGCGGCTATCGCGATTCCGTGCACGCCCGGGGTGTTTGGAATGTCGCCGACGACACTGCCGCTCTGGGGATCGACGACCATGACGTGCGTCGAGCGCGAGATGAACAGGTGCTTCGTCGATGGATCGATGCTGAGATAGTCCCAGCCCCCATCACCGCCGAGCACGTGCGTGGCGGCGAGATGATAATTCGCGAGAGCGGCGGCAACAAAAATGGCGGCAAGAAATCTCATGCCCGCCTATCGGCGCCGAGGCGCGCCGACTCCTTCGTTACTTCTTGTAGGTGTTCTCGATCCCCGGGTACGGCTTTTGGACATAGCTATACTTCTCGCCGCAGACGCGGCAGATGTTTAGCGGACTGCCGAAGTGCTCGTGCGGAGGATAGATTTTTGCCGCAGCGGGCGCGCGCTTCTTGACAACGCGAACGGGGACCAGATCGGGCTCGGGAGCGGTTTTGGGCTCCATCGATGTATGTACGTTTCCGGCTCTCGAGCTGAGAGCTGCACGTATTCAGAATTGAAGACGCATTGGCGTTATTCGCGATTTCACGAAAATCGGCCTCTGTGGTAGAGTTATCCCCCAAGGAGAGCCACAATGACGCGTCCGCATGAAGATATCCAGCATCACACCGCCGTCGATCACCGGCCCGGTGGGCCACCGGTTGCGTTCGCTAAAAACGCGTGGTGCGCGATCGACGTCGTCCACGTAAAGAGCGATCGCGCCGGCGCCGGGATCTCGGCCTACGAGACGCTGATCGAAGAAGCTCGCAAGTCCCCTACAAAAGCGGGGAGCGCGGTGATCTTACGAGCCGGTGACGACCGCGGGGTGCTGGCATTGGTCGAAGTCGGCGGACACGACGCGTTTAAGCATTTGCAATCGGCGTGGGACAACCATCATCTCCTCGCCGAGCATCGCGCCGTTGCCGAATCCAGCAAGCTCGCGCTTTACCAAGTGATCGCCATAACGGGTGACTGCGCGCTCGATCCGCAATCGAAGGACGCCTACGCCGTCGAGCCGTTCCCGACCGCGCCACAGCAGGTCGAGAAACTTCTCGCGGGCCTTCCGGGCGCGCAAGGATTCCGCGGCACGGTGCTCATTGGAACCGACGACGGGACAAAATCGTTTGCGATCTACCGCTTCGAACACGCCGCACAAATCGAGGGGCTGCGCTCGGCGGCGCAGCCCGTTTATCCGGTCAAGACGTTCGCGTAGCTTAGGAGGTTCGCGAAACTTTCTCGAGCGCCTCAATCGCGTACCGGCGGCGGCGTGGGCCGCCTTCCGAGGCTTTGAGAAATTCGACTTCTACTTGTGCATCGGGATGGACGGCGGTGACCACCGCGACTTCGTCCTCGTCCTTCACGACCACATGATCGCCAACGTGAATCATTCCACCGGCATATGATAGGCGCTCGCCAGGTCCTTCATCGAAGATCCCGGACCAAGGAAAGAGGGCCTATGCGCGGGATGCTGTCGCAGATCCGGTTCCAGGCGATCATCGTCGCCCTGGTTCCGATTGCCGTGCTCGCCGCGATGCTCGCCTACACGATCGCCACCCGCAACTCGACCGCCCTCACGGCCTTCTGGGCCGACCACACGCAGCGGGTCATCGAGGCCAACGACGCGCTAACCAACGCACTGACCGAAGAGAATCGGCGTGCCGCACTCTATCACGACACCGCTGGATTCGAGCGCGCCAGACGCGAAACGAATCGGCGCGCGACCGCCCTGCTCGCGGCCGCCAATGCGACGCCCGACGAGCAGCGTCAAGCGCAAATTTACGTCAACACCGTCGGTTCGGCCGATCGCGTTCTGGCTTCGTACCTCGCGGCGCAGCGTCGAGGCGATACCGCCGCGGTGAACGCTCTCGAATCCGCTCCGTCGACCCAACAACTGACGGCGCAGCTCAATCTGGCCAAGCGCGACGTCGACAAATCCGAACGCATTCTCGCGGTTGGCGCGCTACGAACTGCCAGCAACTACCTCACGCGTTTTTCGACGATCATCCTCGTCACGCTGATCGTGAGTGTCGTGCTGTTCTTGATCCTCGCCGGAGGATTCGGCACGCACGTCTGGCTGCGCGCACGACACCTGCGCAATAACGCACGAGCATTACGAGCCGGACGCGATCCCGATCCCCTTCCCGGCGGCGACGAACTGGCGGTCGCCGAACGTGAGTACCGCGGTCTGCTCGAACGTTTGCAGCAAGAACACCACAACGTCGCCGTCTTGCAGCAAGCGCTGCTTCCGCAAACCCTACCGAGCGTGCCGGGCGTGCGCATCGACGCCTCCTACGCGCCGTCGACCGAAAACGCCGACGTAGGGGGCGACTGGTACGACGTCTTCACGCTCGGCGACGGCCGCCTGGGTGTCAGCGTCGGCGACGTAGCCGGACACGGGCTGCAAGCCTCGAGCATGATGGCGCAAATTCGGCAATCCGTTCGCATGGCCGCGCGGCTGTACGATTCGCCGGTCAACGTGTTGCGAGCGGTCAACCGCGCGTTGTACGAAGACGGTGGACCGCTCGCCACGCTCTTCTACGGCGAGCTCTCTCTCAATACCGGACTGCTGGTGTATGCGTCGGCGGGTCATCCGCTTCCGATTACCGTGCAAGCGCGCGGCGTCGTCGAGCAGATTCCGGGCGGCGGTCTGATTTTGGGTGCGGAACGCAACGTCGAGTATCGACAATACTCGCTCACGCTCGACGCGGGATCTGCTATCGTGCTCTTCACCGACGGCCTGGTCGAGAGCGGAAGACGAACGGAATACGACTACGATGCCGGAGTGCGACGCTTGATCGAAGTAGTGAACCGCCAGTATTACAGTGCGACCGAGAACATCGCGCAAGCCATTCAGCGTGACGTGCTCGAAGGACGCCCGCAGCTCGACGATGCCGCGGTGCTGTTCATCGGCGTCACCGACGTCGGCTTCGCTCGAGGAAATGCGACAAAAACCTGGGCGATCGATGCGTGCAGCGCGTCTGCTGCGCGGCGCGCGAAGCGCGCGTTTCTCTGGCGTTTGGGCGAATTTGCACCCGACGGCACGGATCTCTCCGCGCCTGAGCTTATCTTCGGGGAACTCGTGAGCAACGTCGCGCGTCACACGCCGGGAATGGCGGAGATCACGCTCGAGGTCGACGATAACGTCGCACTGCTGCACGTTTGCGACGAGGGGCCGCCGATCGTGCATGCGGTGGCGCGTCCGGAGGATTTAGCCGAGGGCGGTCGCGGTTTGTTGCTCGTGAAGAGCATGGCCCGCGATCTTACGATCGATCGCACGGCTAACGGCAATCATGTGATGGTAGAGTTGCCCATCACGCTCAACCGGCGTGAAGCCGGGCCGCGTGCGCCGGCGCGACCGTTGCGGCAGCGCACGCTTCCAGCGTAGGTTAGGCGCCGAGTTTGATGAGCGCGATCGGCTTGGTGGTCGGTTGCTGCGAGCCGCCCGCCGGCTCCACACTGATCGCGGTTGCCGCGGTGGTTGCTGCGTTCGCGGGGATCGTCACCAGGGCGCTGCCGTGCTCGTCCGGCGTAAACGTGACCGACGGTGTCACTGTTTTCGCGCCTTTTGCCAGCGTCCACATCTGATACACCTTGCCTACCGGTAGCGCGGGCAAGCCATGCAGCACGATGAAGAGCCGGTCGGGCGCAACCAGCACGTCGCCTTGCGCGAACGCAACGCGGCGCGCGGCCGAGAGATCCGCGATCGTGGCATGCTGTTGCTCGACGACCAGACCCAGGCCCGCAGCGAGCAGCAAACAAGCCGCAGCCAGTGCATACGGCAGGGCATACGATGAGCGCTTCGAGCGCGATCCTTGGCCCCGAACCTCCTTCATAATACGCATCTTGAGCAATGGGCTTGGAACCGCTTCGCTTTCGCCCGCAATTCCGACCGCACTTACGACTGGGCGCAATGCGTCGTACTCGGCGCAGCACTCGTCGCACGTGCGCATGTGTGCCGCGACTGCGCGCGCTTCCCCAGCGTCCAGCGTCCCGAGCGCGAAGGCAGCGACGTTGTCGAGCATCTCGTCGTGCGCATTCATACTGCAACCACTCCGTCGAGGGCGGCGCGCAACTTGCGCAGCGCGGCGCGGATGCGCGTCTTGACCGTGCCAAGCGGGGTGTCCGTACGCCGTGCCAACTCTTGATGCGTCAGCCCACCAAAGAAGCCGAGCGTAATGAGCATGCGTTCGGATTCGGAGAGCTGCCCGAGCGCGCGGCGAACGCTCTCGCCGTTGAGGTGCGCAAACGCCGTATCTTCAAGCGCATCTTGCTCGGGCATCGATTCGGGCAGCTCGACCTGCGGGTGTGCAGCTCGCGTGCGCACCAGATCGAGCGCTCGATTACGCGCGACGCGCACGAGCCAACCGGAAAAATTTCCCTCGCGGAACGATTCGGGCGAGCTCCACAGCTTGAGAAACACGGCTTGCGTCACGTCTTCCGCGCTCCCGGGATCGTTGAGCACCCGCAGAGCCACGCCATAGACGAGCCGGTGATAGGCATCGTAGAGCGCTTCAAAGGCGTCGGAATCGCGGGCGCGCACACGCTCCATGAGCTCGCTTGCGTTGACCACAAAGCCGTTTCTTCGCCACCGTTCATCGTCATAACCCTTTAGTAAGATGAACGTGGACGACGGCGTTATGGATTCATGGTTACTGCTGCGGCGGCCACTGAAGCATGCGGTAGACGCGGGCGAGCGATCGCAGGCTGCGTATCTCGGAATGCTCGAATTCCGCGACCGTGGCTTCGAGGTCGTCCTGGCGCGCTTTAGCGCGGACGTCGTGCACGATTGAGGCGGCTTGGGAAAGAATCTCTGAGTGGTCCATGGGGTCCCATATACCCTTATTTTGCGTTTTTGGGTACCTTTAGAGGACAATCGGCAGCCTAGGGCCCGCATGTTAGGAACGGTGTGATACCGATATGTCGCTTTGGGAACAGCTTCTGGTTATCGCCGCCTTCGGCCAGGTGATCGTCATCGGCGTCGGCGCGATTTTCGCGTATCTGCAAATTGGTGGTTTGCGCCGGCAGCAGGAAGCTCAGCTGATCCGCGAGATTTTCGCCACGTTTAACGAGCCGGGGTTTGCCGGCGCGCTCGACTTCGTCTATAACGGTCTCTCGAAAAGGCTGACCGAACCGGCCTACGTCGAGCAGATCGCCCAAGGCCGCGCCACGGTCGAAACGCACCGCGAATTGATCGTGCTGCATTTTTTCAACGAACTTGGCCTGCTGGTGCACGAGAAGATGGTCGGCGAGCGGCCGATCGTGTTCATCGTTGCCTCACCAGCCATGCGTGCGTGGGAGCAGCTCGCTCCCGTCATCGAATTGATGCGCCGCCACTTTCCCCACGCGTATACGCCGTATGAGTCGCTGGTCGTTCGTGCGCGCGCGATCGATCTTTCGACGATCAACGCGCGATTTATGGCCGAGACGCCCCAGCTGCGCGAGCAGTGGGAAAGCACCGCGCGCGACCTCGCGGACGCTAGCGACCGTTCTGCGTCAGCAAGTAGTCCACAATCGCGCTGACGTTGCTGTCGGCGACCGGCGCACCGTAGGCCTTCTGCATTTTGACCACTTCGGCGGTCCATTGCTTGCGATTGAGCGGCGGTTGCGTGTAGACGTACGCCGCGGAGTGGCAGGTCCGGCAGTTCGCGGTCGCGAGGTCAGCGCCCGGTCCCGGTTTGAATTCCACGTTGTCGCTCGGCAGGGTGATCGTCACGGTCGATGCGGCTGCGCCGAGGATCAGCACCGCACTAGCGAGAGCAGCGATACGAATGACGTCCCTCATGCTACACGCACCTCGTACGTCTCGATGACATTGCGCAGGTAGCCGCCCGGATTCCAGACCGGCACCGTCGTCTGCGTCACGCCGTTATTGGCCGTCGCGCGGCAGGCGAGCACGTACGAGGCACCGCGCTTGGCCGTGAAGCCGATCTCCCACGGCCGGAACGAATAGTTGCCAAGGTCGGCTCCAAGCTTTGCTTTGCGCCACGTTACGCCGCCGTCCAACGAGAACTCGACGGCTTTGATTCCTTTCCCACTATCAAAGGCGATCCCGCGAATCGTTTGCGGGCCGGCCTGCAGTGTTTGTCCGCTCGTGACGCTAGTGATGAACGATCGCACCGTCATCTTGTTGATCGGGATCGTCGGATAGCCGGTATCGGTTGGGGCGACGGTGTTGCCGGGCGTGTTGGGAATCCGGTACGCCGTTTTCATCCAAAAGTTGTCGTCGATCGTATCGATCGCCTCAAGCTCGCTAAGCATCTTCATCCAATACGTCGCGTACCACCCCGGCACGACGAGCCGTACCGGATAACCGTTGAGCAGCGGCAGCGGCTGACCGTTCATCTCGTAGGCGATAATCATGTTTTCGTCGATGTCATCGATGGAAAGTGCTTTGACGAACGGCGGCGTTGTCGGAAGCACCGGCTGTTCGAGCCCGCGAAAACGAATCTGCACCGCGCTATCCTTGAGCCCTGCCGCCGCGAGAACGTCGACCAACCGCGCACCGGTCCAGCGCGCATTGCCCATCGCGCCGTTGTCCCATTGACCGCCGGGAACGCGCGGCGAAAATAGTCCGCGGCTATTTCCCGAACACTGGTTGACCGCCACGATCTCCACCCGATCGAATCGAGCGCGTAGATCCTCAACGCTCAGGCTCATCGGCCGCTTTACCGAACCGTGCACCTTGATCCGATGCGTCGCGCCATCGACAGTCGTTGGAATTCCGGCGAGATGCCAGCGCACGTAAAACGCATCGTTGGGCGTGAGGATGCTTTCGTTAAAGACCGCGAACGGGGTTTCGAGCTGAGGCGGCCGCGGCGTCAAAACGATCAGCGAACGCTTCTGGGGATACGCCACCAGCGGGCGCGTGCCGTTTTGGAAGGGGAGCGTCACCGTCGCCGTCGCGGATGCCGCGCCGGCTGAGGCCATTCCAACGAGAAAGTCGAGGCGAGCTAACGTCATGGCGCAACCTCCGTTTCCTACTTGAACAAATCTACCATAGGGTCAACGCTTGGTGCACTCGCCTGCCCCAAATAGTCATGGATGCCGAAGGCGTCTTCGATCGTGCGCAGGAGTGAATAGTGACTGTACGGCGTCGAATCGACCACGCCGCGCGGACCGTGATTGGTGATCACCACCGTCGGAATGTGGCCGCCGCCGGCGTTCGAAGGATCGGCCGGATCGTTGCCGCAGCAGCCCTGCGTGCCGCCGCCGTCATCTTCATCGAACGTAATCACGATCGCAGCATTGCCTTGCGACCACGCAGATGACGCCATGATCTCACGCGTCAATGTGTCGACCTCACGGTCGCCCCGCGCGATGAGCGCGGACGGATTGTCGGTTCGGCAGTCCGCCGGCGTCCCGTTTCGACCGGCGCCGTGCATTTCGTCGCACACGTTGGGCACGATAAAACTGAATGCCGGCAGCCGTCCGCTGTGCAAGTCGGCTTCGAGCGCGTCGAACCCAACTAGATGCTCGGCGCGTTTCGGATCGCGCTGAACGCCTGCGAAGTTGACGAATCCGGAATGTTTCGAAGCGTAGTAGCCCGAGACCACGGCAAGCGAACCGGGCGCCGGCAGCGATTCCTCGTAGTTCTTCCACGAAAGGCCGGCCGCTTCGAGTTGCGTCGCGAGGCTCGGCGCATCGATCGTATGGTTCACGTAGCCCGGCCGATCGCTGTGCGCACAATACGGACGCGAATCATTTGGCACGCAGTAGAATGCGTCGTCGTCGCGGATGCCGTAGGTCGAACCGCCGATCATTGCGACGTAGTTCGGCTCGCTCGGATGCGTCTCGGCAAAGAATCGCGACGCCGATCCGTAGGTCTTGGCAAGTCGCGTGATCGCCGGCGCATCGCTGCTTCCCACGATCCGCGCGTAGTCTTTGTTCTCTTCGACGATGACGAAGATGTGCTGGTAGCGCGGAATGGCCGCATCCGCGGGCATCGTTGCGGCGAGAAGCAAGGCCAACAATCCGATCATGGATGCATCGACTCCAATTGCGTCTGCAGCGGTGCGAGCGAAACGGTGATCATGCCGGTTTGCGGCCGATCGTAGTCGATGACCATCTCAAACACGAGCGCCAAAGCGGCGATATAAATCATCGAGAAGACCGCCGGGCGCGCCCGGGCGCGCGCAAAACTCAGCCCAAGCGAAAACACTGCGATGAAAATAAGCAGGAGCGTGCTCGCGACCGCGGCGAGCGGAACGTGCTGGGTCAGAGCCGCCCGTTGCGCGCTCGCATCGTCGATCGTGTCGTTCAAGGTCTGCATCAAGAGCGAATACCCGAGGTTGGTCTCGTGTGCGCGAAGGTTCTCCGACGTCACGGTCCAGAGAAATTCTTGATCGCGCTCGCTTTCTTTGAGCCGGCGGGAGAAGAGTGCGAAGTCGTGCGGGGCCGAGTACGCTTGCAGCCTCGCCTCCGTATATCGGTACAGCGCGCGCCTGAATTCGGCGCGCAGAGGACCGGGCAGCTGCGCTGCGCGCAGCCAGGTGGTTCCAATGGCGTTCGCCTCCTTGATGACCAGCTGGCGGCGAACGTCGTAGCGACCTTGCGCTTGCGCAAATGAGAAACCCAGCATGAAGGCGACGAGGGCGAGCAACCCCGTTTGGATCGCGTTCCATATCTCGTCGTTGGTCTCAAAGTGTTGCACCAGGGGGCCGCCGAACCGATAGGTCAGCTCGAGCACCGCCACCATCAAGAGCACGACCGGCCCGATAAAGAACACCCAGTTATCGTGGAAAATCAAATCCGACATGCTATCATCTCCGGGGAACTTCGCGCTCGCTTGGGAGGTGTCCATGAACGCACGATTGGCGTTCGCCGTCTTCTTTCTGATTTCCATTTTTGGCGTGCTGAGCATTGCGCCGGCCGGCGCCACCGGAACGATGCGCGTGCAACAAAGCAACGGCACCGTTCAGGTCTATCACGACGTCCTGATTCGGGTCGCGCAACGATCCTTACGGATTGGGTCGAAAGATCGCAAAGGCGTGTTGGTGATCGACCGCGCGGCCTGCACCTACGCAGGTGCAATCCTGCGCTGCTTACCATCGACCATGAAGCTGGAGCAGAGTGGCCAAACCAAGGAGATCCCGCTCATCACCGGGACGATTTATGTGAATCTCACCGGCGACGATCAGCAGCTCCGCCACTCTTCGACGCAGCTTGCGCCACATGATATTCTGCTGGCGCTGCAAACCAAGCGCGGAACCTATGTTTCCCTGCACGGCCACATCGACGAGATACAGCCATGAAGTGCGCACGCGCGCTTCCCGCGCTCGTCCTTCTGTTTAGCGTTCCGCTGACGGCCCTCGCCGCTCCGCGCGGCGGCGGCGGCGGCGCGCGGCCCGCGGCGCCGGCGGCGCGACCAGCGGCTCCGGCGGCGCGACCAGCGGCTCCGGCGGCGCGACCAGCAGCTCCGGCCGCGCGGCCGGCGGCTCCGAGCGGCGGCTTCAATTTCAACAACGATACGCGCCCCAGTCAGCCGGCACAGAAACCGAATCCACCAGCGCAACGTCCGAATCCGCCGGCACAGCGCCCGAATCCGCCGGAACAACGTCCAAATCCGCCGGCGCAACGTCCGAATCCGCCGGCGCAACGTCCGAATCCGCCGGCGCAGCGTCCGCCGAGTCCCAACTACCGTCCGCCGAATTACCGGCCACCGCATACCGTAGTGGTGGTTAATCCGATCTATCGCGGACCGGCGTGGGGATGGAATCGCGGCGTTGCATGGTATCCCGCACCGGCATATTGGGGCGGCGGCTTTTGGGGGACGCTGGCAATCGCCGCAACCTCGGCCGCGGTCTTCGGCTACATCGTCGGGCAAAACGATCAGCAGATCGTGTCCTATCAGGTGCAGCCCAATAGCCCCGGCGCACAGATGCTGATGAACTATCAGTTGACGCAGACGCAATGCGGGCCGCCCAACCTCGTCGTGATCTACGGTCCGGATAACAGCGTGATCTGCGCCTATCCCAACAACGTGGTATCGGCCGGAACCTACAGCCTCGATCCCTCGACGCTCACGCTCTCCTCGTACTGATGGAGCGGCGAGCATGAACGAGAACGAACGCATCACAGCGGGCAAGGCGTTACGGCGCAAGGTGCTGGGCGACGCATACGTCGATCGTCCCGGTCCGCAACCAACCAAATTTGCGGCCGCATTCGCGGAGTTTGCGAACGAGCATTGCTGGGCGAACGTTTGGATCCGGCCGGGCCTAGATCTGCGCACGCGCAGCATGCTCAATCTCGTGATGCTCGCGTCGCTCGCGCGTTGGCCCGAATTCGAAGTGCACATTCGCGGCGCGCTCAACAACGGCGTAACCGAGGATGAAATCGTCGAAATCATTCTGCAAGCCGGCGTCTACGCCGGTATTCCAATCGCCTCGGAAGCGTTTCGGGCAGCCGATCGCGCGGTCGCCGCATACAAGGCCGAAAAAAGTTAGAGCGCGGCGGCCCGGGCCGTATACGCGTGGGCCTCGCGCTCGAGCACGGCGAGCACCGCATATTCCGATTGCGTCGGCGCAGCGTCAGCCGATGCAACGTCGGAGGCGAGGAAGCTGAGCTTCCCGTACACGCGCTCTGGATAGCGTAGCGCATCCTCATCCCGCGTGACTTCCGGATTGTAGATGTCGTGTAGCAGCGCATCGACGACGACGCGCTTCGATGCGTCGTTGGCTGCGACGGATCGCAAACGCTCGATCGCACGTGTCAACGCGATCAGATCGCGGCGCACGCGCAACAAGAAGGCGCGCTGGCGCACAAGCGCCGCAAGGGTCGCCGAAGAGCGCGGGTCCTTTCGCACCACAAGGCTGCCCTGCACGGTCCGGCCGCCGACGATCACGCGCACCGTGTAGCTTCCCGGTACAACCAACGGCCCGCGAAAGCCGGTAGCGTGCCACGGGGTGTAGTCATCGGCCGGTTTGATCGGGTCGTAGCGCAGGTTCCACCAAATGCGGTTCAGTCCCGCGAGCGGCTTTTTCACCTCGAGCGTGCGAATCACGTGCTGACCGTCGAGCACCTGCACGTGCACGGTACCGCTCGGCAGCGAGGCAAGCCAGAAATTGACATCGGCGCCGTAGCCGGGATTATCGCCCCACACCGTGGTCACGGCCTGCGAAGAATTCAAATGAAAGCGATAGGCATCGCGCAACGTGAAGAGATGGACCGGCTGCGCGCGCACCGCGTCGTTCATCTCCTGCAGCGGATGCAGGTCGTCGAGAATCCAGATGCCGCGCCCGTGCGTGCCGACGACCAGATCGTCGAAACGGCGCTGCACGGTGAAATCGTAGTATGGCGCTGTCGGCAAGCCGTACGCCATCTTGATCCAAGACGCGCCGTCATCATAGGAGTACCACAGCGCCGTTTCCGACCCGGCGTAGAGCATGCCGCGTCGCATCGGATCGGGCCGGACCATGCGCGTGTAGCTACCCTGCGGCAAATCATTCGAGATGACGCGCCACGTTGCACCAAAATCGTGAGTCACGAAGAGATGCGGCGCGCGATCGCCCCACTTGTGTCCGTCAGCTGCGAGATATGCCGTCCCGGCATCAAATGGGGACGGCGCAACGTAGTCGACGCGCAGCCACTCTCGATTCGACACCTGCGCAAACTGCGGCGGGGTCACGTTGCGCCAATGCGTGCCGCCGTCGTGCGTCAGCCACACATAGCCGTCGTCGGTCCCGGCCCAGATCGTTCCGTCGCGCAGTGGCGACGGCCCGATACAGAAGACGACGTCGTAGTATTCGACGCTGGTTTGATCCGGGGTGATCGGCGTGCCGGACGTCTGCTGGCGCGACTTGTCGTTGCGGGTGAGATCCAGACTGATCGCGCGCCAGGTTACGCCGAAGTCGTCGGTCGCAAAGATGCGATTGCCGCCCATGTAAAGGCGGTGCGGCTGTTGGGGCGAGACCGCAAGCGGCGCCGTCCACTGGAAGCGATACTTCAGCGGGGCGGCCGCCCAGCCCATCGCATCCTCGGGCCAGACGTTAATTTGGCGCGCTTGCCGAGAACGCCGGTCGTAGGTCGTGACCGAGCCCTGATAGCCGCCGCCATAGATTACGTTCGAGTCGGCGTGATCGAAGAGAATCCAGCCGCTCTCACCCCCGCCCGCGGTGAAGAAGTCGCCGGTGGTGATGCCCTCGTCATTGAGACTGTTGCTCGGGCCGCAGGCGCTGCCCGCATCTTGATCTTCCGAGCAAATCGTGTACGGAATGCGATCGTCGGTATCGAGATGGTACGATTGCGCGATCGCCATCGGCTTCCAGACCAGCGTCTTCCCCGCATCGAGCGTGACGGCAATGCCGTCATCGCCGGCCACCGCGAACCGGGCCGTGTTGGTGGGATCGATCCACACTTGGTGATCGTCGCCGAAGCCCGCCGGCCGCCGCACGTCGTGGACTTTGTTTCCGCCGTCGGTCGTCTCCAACAAATCGACCGACGGAAAGTAGACGTGATTCTCGTCCTTCGGGTCGACGGTGAGCGCGGTGAAATAGAACGGGCGTTGATTGATGGCGTGTGAAGCATTGACCATCTTCCAGCTCTTGCCGCCATCGTCGGTGCGCCACAGCGATCCGTGCGCCGATTCGATCAACGCGTAGATGCGCTCCGCATCGCTCGGGGCAAACGCGACCGCGATGCGTCCGGTGACGCCGCTCGGCAAGCCGTTGCCCGCCAACCGCGTCCAGTGATCGCCGCCGTCGCTCGACATGTAAAGGCCGTCACTCGAACCGCCGCTGGTCAAATGGTATGGCGTGCGTTGCCCCTGCCACATCCCCGCGATGAGCACACTCGGATTAGCGGGATCGATTGCAATGCTCGACGCACCGGTGTTGGGATCGGTGTAAAGCACCTTCTGCCACGTCGCTCCCCCGTCGCTCGTGCGATAGACACCACGATCGGCGCCGGGTTTGTACGGATCGCCGAGCGCCGCAACGAAAACGCGCTGCGTATTCGACGGATCGACGGCGATCGCCGCGATCGCTGCGGTCGCGTCGAGACCGGTATGCTTCCAGGTTTTGCCGGCATCGTCGGAACGCCATGTGCCGTCGCCGAATGCGACGTCGTTGCGCAGATTGGCTTCGCCGGTTGCGGCGTAGATCGTCGACGGATTCGACGGCGCGACGGCGAGCGCGCTAATCGAACTGACCGGCTCGTTGTTGAAGATCGAGGTCCATGTTGCACCGCCGTTGGTGGTCTTAAACAGACCGCCGAGGCCGCCCGCATAGTACGTCGCCGGATCGCCCTCGACACCGGCAACGGTATCGAGCCGTCCGTCGAACGGTCCGATATTGCGAAACTCCAGCGCCGCGGCTATCAGCAGGGTTAGGATCACGCGCTAGTAGTTCCACTCCGCGTTGCTCACGCCCGTCGGCGTGTTGTTGCGAACATCCGCGGCCATGTCTTGCAGGAGCGCTGCCCAGGTCATCGGATGCCAGCCGTGACCTTTCATCGGCCGTCCGTATTGGAACGTCGCCTTTGGCGCGGGATTGACCGCGTCACTGGTAAGGAAATCTTCGGCTTTATAGACGGCGAGATTGAGGTAGTAGCTGTCCATGTCGCCGACGATGAAATGCAGCTTGCCGACGAGATCGGAACCGATCGCGGCCCAGTTTTCCTTCATATAGGCAACGAGATCGTAGCCGTGATCGTGCGCATACTGCACGACGTGCTTGTCGATGGCGCCTGTCTGCATATTCCACATCGGTGCGGGATAGCCGTCGGGCCCGACCGGATCGAAGATCGCCCACCAACCGTCGAGCTGATACTGCGAGCGCCCGTGCGAAGCCATCACCAGCTCATAGCGGCTCAGATCTTGCTCGCTGCACAGCGGCTGGCCGCGCGGCGTGCGCTCGAAATAGTGCGTGTACTTGTGCCACGGGTCATCCGGCGTTTGCAACGCGAAGGCATTATCTTCGTGATAGAGATCGATCTGTTGGAATGCACTGAGGTCGATCGGGTCGGGATCAAATACGTAGGCGCCGCCAAAGAACTTCGGATGCTGGAGCTGGAGCACGAGTGACTCCCAGCCGCCGGTCGATCCGCCCTCGGTAAAGCGCGCACGCGCTTCACGCAGTACGCGGAAATGCGTTTCGATGTACGGTACCAGCTCGTTCATGATCGCGTCGGCGTACGGTCCGCAGTTCGCCGTATTCACCGCATATGAGTCGTCGAAGAACGGGCAGGGATGTTGCCACGTCACCATCAGAAAGCGTGGAAACTTGTCCGAGTTCCAGGCCTCGTAGAATTCGTATCCGGTGCCGACGCCCGCGCGTTTGCCGGCAGCCGCACGGGCCGGCGTCTCCGTGCGTTTGTCGGTCGTGAAATCCCACGGTATCCGCTGATAGTAGTGATCTTGATTGTAGACGACGGGGTAGTGCGAGTCCGGGTGCTCCGCGTAGTCTTTCGGCAGGAGAATCGTGGCGCCGAGATAGATCGGGCGTCCCCACCACTTGGTCAGCGACGGACTCAGAATACGGATGTGTTTGATCCACGGCGTATCGGTGTCGTAGCCTTCGCCACCGAGCAAGTTCGCAATGTCTTTGTTAGTCACGACCTTGTCCAGCGTGAAGTGCAGGGTCGTGCCGCTTTTTGGATCGACATGCACTTTTTGCGTCGTGCTGTAGAGCGTACCGGGCTGAAGCGAGAAGACTTGCGGTCCCCACTGCTCCGGCGCCCAAATTGTGTGGCCGTCGGCGCGATGGTAGCGCACGTAGATCCATAGGAACGCTTCGGCGGTGTAATCGCCGGCCGGTAGACCGTTCATGTTCTTGAGCGGATAGCTCGCCGACGAGGCGTCGAGTACCATCGATTGGCCGGGCTGCACGCTGCTCACGTCGGCGGCGAAAAATGGCGGCGAGCTGGCCGTTCGAGGATTTGAATGCGCGGATCGGGCTTGTCGCTCTTGGTTAGGACGACGAAGACGCGCCCGGTAACGGGTGCGCTTTGCACCGACGAAGGGAAGCTTATCTGCGCGCGCACACCGCCAAGCGCGGTCGCGAGGAGCAAAGCGTGCAGCATTTACTTGGTCGCCTGCGGATACTGCGCGACGACGTTGCCGTCGGCATCGAGGAACTGTAATTCCGCTTGACCACTGTCGGTCACGAACATCTTGATGCGTGCTTTGCCCTTGCCGTCGGCCAGCATCACTTGCGCCGTGTTGTCGGGGTCGTAGCCGAAGAGGAAGCGGGTCGCCGATCGCAATTCCGGGTGCGCCGCGATGATCGCGCGCTTCTCGTCCATCGTCGTGGCGTTCTCGACTTGCTGGATCACGCTCATCATTTCGGGCGTGTCGTAGCGCGGGCGATTCCAGCCGATCATATACGCGTAGGTCTTCCCATTAGCGTTGCCGTCGTCGACCTGCAGCAGCTGATCGGTGACGACCGAATCGAACGAGAGCGTGTTGCTCGATTGGAACGTTCCGTCAGGATTCTTGAGGCCACCCCAGGTCAGGCCGCCCTGCTCGTCACCGCGCTGGTTGTAGAACAGCAGCCCGTTGTCGTCGCCGCTCGAGCGCTTGAGCGCCTTGCCGTTAACGATTGGCGGCGGGAAGTCGTCGTGGCTGGTGACGACGACGGCCAGCTTGCCTTCGCGGTCGACGACGTTGATGCGATGCACGGTCAGCGTATCGATGGTCGCATTCGAGCTTGCCTCGTGCGCCGCCGCGAGCAGGAACGTGCCCGCGATAAGCGTGATCGCAAGCGAATAGTACCGGAGAAAGCGCATCTCTCTGCGGACGGACTTAATGGGCATGCTCTTACTCCTCACTAGAGATGTTTGACGAACCAATCGACCCATGCGCGATCGATCGCTTTCGTGCGTACGGGGTCAGATGGATGATGCCCGAAGGCCGGAATCGCGATGAATTCGACGTCTTTTCCGTACCCGCGCAACGCTGCGAAGAACTCGTAGGCTTGCGGCGTGGGCACGCGCTGGTCGGTCGTATCGCTCATGATCAGGGTCGCGCCCTTGGCATCCTGCGCGTACGTTACCGGGGAATTGCGACGGTAGGCCTCCATGCCGCGTGCCGACCAGGGCGTGAGCCCGCCAAACAGCGTCGGCATCAAAGTGTTGAGCTCACTCAACGTTGCCTGCATCACCATATCGTCGACCGCCGCTCCGGTTACCGACGCCTTGAAAAGGTCGTAGTGTGTCAGCAGCCACGACGTCATCCATCCACCGGCCGACCAGCCTGACGCGCCCACGCGCGACGGCTCGATCATGCCGGTTGCGATTGCGGCTCTCGCTGCCGCATAGCAATCGGATCCGGCGCCGATGAGGGATTCTCACCGACGATGGCATCCGCATAGGCATAGCCGAGATTGTCGCTGCTCGATAATTCGGCTGAAGCACGAAGAAGCCGCGCGCGGCTAAGACTTGCACCAGCGGACTGAACGACGTGATGGAGGCCCCGATTGTCGGACCGCCGTGAATGACCAGCACGAGCGGGTACTTCTTCCCCGATTCGTAGCCGATCGGATACGTCAGCACGCCGTCCTCATCGAAACCGTCGTTGTGCCAGGTCAGTTCGCGCGACGGAGCCAGATCGAGATTCGCAATGCCGTCGTTGTAGCTCGTCAGCGGCTTCGGTGCCGACGCACCGGGCCCGAGGTAATATAGCTCGGACGGCCGCTTGGCGCTGCTGCCGATGAATGCGATCGCGCCGTCATCCGCAACGCTTCCGCCTTCGAAATTCAACTCGCCGAGGTCGACCCGCTTGGCGTGTCCATCGGTTGAGACGCGCCAGACACCGTGCATGACGCGATCGTCGGCGCTGACCAGCAGACCATCGCCGCCAGGCAACCACGTAATTGAGTCGACGTCGCGATCGAGCGCCGGCGCCGCGTTCTTACGCCGCTCGCCCGCGACTGACGCCATCGCCAGGTCGTTAAAGAGCGCGGGAGCGCCGTTGCGGCTCGCGCTGTACGCAATGCGATCACCGCGTGGCGAAAACGCCGTGAGCCAGCTCCAGCGCGTGTCGAGTTCGGTGATGTGCTTCGTCGCGACCGCGATGACCGCGGCACGCGCATGGAAGATACCGTCGTAGCCCGCGAACGGTTGACGCGAGAAGGCGATGTAGCTGCCGTCGGAGGACCACGAAAGCTGGTCGGGATAGACGCTTGCCGATCCTTCCGTAAGACGTTCGGCTTTGCTGCCGATGGTCTGCACCCACAACTGTTCGGGCACCGGTGCAGCGCGCGTCGCAAATGCATCGTCGTCGACAGTAAAGAGATCGTCGTGCGCCTTGACCTCTGCTTCATTCGCCGGTGTGTCGGACGAGACATAGGCGAACGCTTTGCCGTCGGGTCTCCACGCGTAGGCGTCGACGCCGTTCTTCGCCGTGGTGACGGGCTGCGCATCGCCACCGCTCATCGGCATGACCCACACCTGCGCGTTGGCGTCTTCGCCGGTACCGGCAAGGTCGATGAAAGCCAGTTGGTCGCCCCGCGGTGACCAGCGCGGATCACCTACATGTTCGCGATCGTGCGTGAGGATACGTTGTGCGCCGGTCGCCGTGTCGATGAGCACGAGCTCGCGGAGTACGCGGTCCTTCTTCTCGTCGGGGGGACCAACGACGATGACCACGTGCTTGCCGTCAGGGGAGATCCGTGCGTCGCTTACGCTGACGATCGCGTCGTAGTCGTCAAACGCGAACGATCTTGCCTGCGCGGCCGCAGGCGCGAGCAAGGCGCACGTGAGTGCGCCCGCCACGAGGAATCGAAGGTTATTCATACGTCCTTGCTAGTGAGCCGGTCCGCCGATTTGCTGGATGAGTTGTACTCGGAACGTCGTCGGGCCGTAGTTGCCGGCAACGGTGAGCCCATAATTTGCAGGCCCCCCCAATGCGTTGGCGGCGGGCGCGGCGAGCGGCGTGTTGATCCCACCGAAGTAGTTGGTCCAACTCGATCCGTAGGTATCGAAGATGTTATCGACCGAGAACTGGAGATTTGTGTCCTTGTGGATCGGATAGATGATGGCCGCATTAAAGATAAAGAACGCCGGACGGCTGTAGCTATTGTTCGAGCCGTAGTAGGTCGTGCCGAGGAGATAGTATGCCCGTTACGCGCCCGGTTGTTGATCTCAGCATACCCCATCATGTACGGCATCGCCGAGCCGTTGATCGTGTTGTAGCCGAGGCCGCTGGCCGACCAGTTGGCATTCGCGATGATGCCTAGGTTCGTGTCCGGTGTACATACGGTTGCCGGCGGCGTCGCGGGAGCGGAGCAATAGAAGGTCGACGGCAGATCGTAGGCATATGCGCGGGTTAGCGCGGTCTGCACCTTGTAGCCCCATCCGACCAGCGGCGCGCTCCGCACGCTCGCCTCGATACCTTCGTACCTCGCGTGCCCGAGATTCGTTGTTCCCGTTGCATAGAGCGGCAGCCCAGAATAAGTTCCAATCAAGGAGGTGCTGCTGAGGAACATGTTGCGTAGTGTTTCATCGTAGACATCGAACGACACCAGGGTCGAACGCGAGACACGGTGATCGACGCCCAGGTCGACACCGACGGCCGTCTCCGGTGCAATCGCGCCGTTGTTGATGTTCTGCGTGTAGTACGTCGGCGCGCCGGTGATGTTCGGCTCCGGCTGCGAGCCCGGTGACGAGAGCAGCGAGAGCTGCGGGGGTGCAATCGAATCACCGGCCGCGAATCGCCACGACGTATCGTTGTTCGGTTCCCACGTCGCGCCCAAGCGCGGCGCAACGTAGCCGCGCGTCGCGTCGTGCCACGTCGTACCGCCGTCGTCGGTGTAGTGGCTGCCGTACTGAATGAAGTAGTTCGCTAAGCCGACGAAGACGCGCGGCGCGACATAGAAGTGCCCGCGCAGCATCTCAGTCGTGAAGTTCTGGCTCGCACCGGGCGGGAGTCCGTAGAACGCCGGCCCTTCGGTTGCATCGTCGGTGTACGAGATCGAATCGTGATGCGCCTGATCCGCCGAGAACGAGATGTCGTCACCGTTGCCGAACGGGCGCGTGAAGAGCGCCGATCCGCCGCGCAGATGATCTTCTTCGAGGTCGATGTTCGTGGCATCGGCGACGCTGAACTTTGCATTTTGTCCGTTGAAATATTCGGTCGTCGGCGTACCCGAGCTGCACGTTCCCGTGGCTGGATTGTAGGTGGCGCCGGTCGGGCAGACCTGGATTCCGCCCCACGTTGCACCGCTGAAGCCTAAACTTCCGTCGGGTGCGGTTTGGATATAGGCTAAGTCGGTATCGGAACCGGTAAAGTAACGCGCGAGCATGGACCACGGACCAAAGCTGGTCCGAAATTCCGCTTGGAACAAGTTCTGCTGTACCGATTCGTACTGCGGCACGAAGGCTTCCAGATCGTAGGGAATGCCCGTGCCGGGCGCGACCGAGCCCGTGTAGCCCGGCGGCGGCGCGAAGGTCGAGAAGCTCGTGTTGGCAGCGCCGATCGGCGCAAGCGACGACAAGTCGACACCGCCGAGATCACTGAACGCCTGCCCACCGAGGTAGCTCACGGTGAGCGAGGTGGACTGCGAGAAGTCGTAACGCAACTTCGCCAGCTCGTTGCGCGAGTAATACGCCGTGTTCGCGTCCGAACAGCAGACGTAGAGCGGTTCGGTAAACTGCACGCCACCGATGCCGGCGTACTGCTGCGTTGGGGAATACAGACCGAAGCTCTCAATCGGTTGCGCGATCTGTTGCCCATTGATCATCGGCGCGCCCAGACCCGCGACGAGATTGACCTGCGACCCCGCAATCGGGTAATTCCGCAACGGGCCCGGCGCACCGTCACTCGCAAAACCGACGGCGTACTCGAGCTTATGCCCCGGGAACGATCCGGTTGCGCGGATCACCGTGTTGATGCCGCCGTAGTTGTCCGAACCGATGATGAACTCGGATTGATTGGTGCGCGTCGGTTGGAGCGTCACGTAGTTGACCGTGCCGCCGATTGCGTAGTTGATCTCTTCGGGCATCGAGCCGGGACCTTTGACCAGCTCGACGTTGTCCATCAGTGCCGGATCGAGGTAGATCGGGTTGTAGGTGCCGCCGAGCGAAAGCGGCGTCGGATGCCCGTCGATGAGCTGCTCGGTCTCATACGGCAGCGCACCGCGAATCTGAATGCTCTGCAGCGCCCCTGCGGATGCGCCATTGCCGTTCTCCGGGTTGGCGGCCGAGATACCGCCCGGCGTTTCGTTGAGGACTTTCGTCATCTGCGTCACGCCCCTGATCTTGAAAGACCTGGCTCGAGATCGTGTCCACCGACGCGCTCGACGTATTGAGCACCGCGCGACCCGGCGCATTGGTTTGGACGCTCGCGATCGTCGAGAGTTGGTTGAACGACGCCTGGGTGAGTGCAACCGCCACGGTTTGCGTTTCGCCGATGAAGACGAGCACGAAGTCGTTGCGGTAGTCGTTGAAACCGGCTTTGCTCACGACCAGCGTATATTCGCCAGGCGGCACCGCGGCGAAATTGAACGCGCCCTTGGCGTCGCTCGTTGTATATTGCGTCGTTGCGCCGCGCAGCGCGACGGTTGCGCCACCGACGGGCGCGCCGTCGGCGATGTGCACGTTTCCTGTCACGGCGCCGGTCGCTGCGGCAAGCGCGACGAGCGGAACAAACGAAAGGGCGGCAGCCAATACCGCGGTCAGCGAAGTCCGAAGAATGCTTTGCATCGTGCAGGCTTGCCACGATGAGCGTTCGAAGCCCTCCACCGCTCTAGCAATTCTATGTCGAAATTTATGTCAATAAGGGCCAAGTATGCCAAGAATTGAACTGATGTGATAGATCGACACATCCTCAGCGCCCTTCAGCGCAATAGTCACCTTTCCAACGCGGAGCTTGCCAAGACCGTCGGTCTCTCTCCCTCGCCGTGCCTACGCCGCGTGCGCCGGATGGAAGAAGCCGGCTTTATCCTGGGATACCATTCGATTCTGGACCGGCGCGCGATCGGTTTGGGCGTCACCGCGTTCGCGCGGCTCCAGGTCGAGTGGCCTCGCGCAAAGACCTTGCGCGAAGAAATCAAAAAGTTGCCGCAAGTCGTCGCGTGCTACATCCTCACCGGCGAGTCGGGCGTGCTGCTCGAAATCGTGGCGCAGGATCTCGCGGAGTATTCGAAGTTCTTGTTTGAGACGCTCTACAACGTTTCGGGCGTCCGCGGCATCCATTCCAGCGTCTTGCTCGAGTCCGTCAAAGAGAGCCCGACGCCGTTGCCGATCGGCGGCGGGAACCTGCCTGCCGCAGCGGTAGCGGCGCCAACGAAACGCCAGCGCGCAGCGTCCCAAAAAACGCTATCGATCGAACCGGACGGTCCGCGGAGCAAAGCGGGAAAGACGTCCAGCTCGCGCCGCTGATAAAGAAACACCATCGGAAGCTGCTCGTACAGAAGCGTCTGGAGCCGCGCGTAGATCGCCTTGCGCGTCAGTATGTCTATCGTTTCGCGGCCGGCTGCAAGTAACGCGTCGATGCGCACGTCGCAGATCCGCGACTTGTTATAGCCATTCGGGGGAATGTTCGAGCACGCAAACTGGTCGGTTGTATCAGGGTCGTCACCGTTGACGAACGAGTAGAGCGCCACGTCGAATCTGCCGCCGTACACCGGACCGCCCATCGACGCCGGCGCGCCAAACTGGGTAACCGCGAACTGTTTGATCGTCACGCTCGCCCCGACAGCGCGTTCGTACTGCACGACGAGGTTCGCGGCAATGGCCTCGCCGGGAACACCCGCTTGAATCACCAGCAGCAGATCCAGCGCGCGGCCCGCGCGCTGACGGACACCGTCCGGCCCGAGCACCCAGCCGGCGTGCTGGAGCATCGCTCGCGCAGCGCGTGGATCGTACGGCACATCAGGAAAAGCGCGCGGATCGTATGCCCAGAGAAAGAGTCCACGCGCCGCATGGCGGCCGTCGAGCGCTCGCGATAGGCCTTGGCTACCAGCGTGCGGACGTCGACGGCTTCCGCTAACGCATGGCGCACGGCGGGGTCGCTTCGCGAAGCGAACCCTGCGTCTTGAAAATCATCGCATCGACCGCACTCATCGGCGAGTTCTGCACCGCATACCCGCGCAGCCCGAGCAGTAGCGGATACTGCGAGTAGTCCTGTTCGTTGAAATAGGCCTGGATCTCTATGCGTTTCGAGTTCGTTCGTGCCGCCGGCGGGCGACGCGATGAATCGCACGGTGAGGTGACGGATCGCCGGCTCGCCGAGAAAGTAGTAGGGGTTTGCGCGCATCTCGACGCGATCGTCGCGCAACCATCGCTCCACCACGTAGGGTCCGGAACCGATCGGCTGCGCGTTGAACGCAAGATTATTGAAATCGGGATACTTTGCGAGCAGATGCTCGGGCAGAATCGGGAAACCTTGCGGTGCGAGCACGATCGAGAGTACCGGCGCGAAAGGCGCACGCAAATGCAGCACCAGCGTGCGATCGTTGGGGGCATCGGAAGAAACGACGCGATCGTAGCCATAGCGTGACTGCACGTTGTTTGCGCGATTCTTGATCGCGTCGATCGACCAGACGCAATCATGTGCGGTGAGCGCAACGCCGTCGGCGAACCGCACGCCCGTGCGTAAGTGGTACGTGATCGTGCGCCCATCGCGGCTGATACCGCCGTTGGCGAGCGACGGGACCTGGGTCGCGACGTCGCCGACGAGTTTTCCAGCGTGGTCAAATTTGACCAGATACGAAAACAGCAACTCACCCCATTGCGTGGAGCGTTGCCCGTTTTCGAGCGCGGGGTTGAGCGAGATCGGCTCTTGCTGCTGACCGATGATCAGCGTAGTAGCGCTGAAGGGGGCACCGGTTCGCGTCGTGCAGGCCGCAGTAAGCAACACGAACAGCATGAAAACCGAACGGGTTCGGATAGGTCGTTCCTCCGAGGCTTGCCTTAATTCATCGAACGAAACGCACCGGCGAGAAGTTGCACGCCTTGCGCAATAACCTCGGGAGTCGCATGACTGTACGCCAAGCGCATGTGGCGTTTGGGAACATCGTGCGCCTTTGCCGACGACGGGTCGTCGGCAGCAAAGAAAGCGTTCCCGCCGATGACCGAGACGCCCGCGTCATACGCGCGCTCGGCAAGCGATCCGGTGTCGATCCCCGGCGGAAACGTCAGCCACAAATAATACCCGCCGTGCGGAACGGCGAACGTCGCCTCGGGGAGTTCGCGGTGCAGCGCCGCGACCATATCGTCGCGATGCAGCTTATACGCCGCTCGCGCGCGCTCCAGATGCGGTTCGAGGCCGCCGCCGAGGAAGAATTCCAGAATGATGCGCTGCGTCATCGGCGACGTTCCGCCGTCGCTCTTGAGGCGCGCCATCCGGGTAAGGAGGTCGGGATCGCCGCAGACCCAGCCGATTCGCAGTCCTGGCGCCATGAGCTTTGAAAAGGTGCCGAGTGCTAAGACGATCCCGTTGCGATCGAGGGACTTTAGCGACGGTAAGGTCGCCCCCTCGAAGCGTAGCTTTCGATACGGGCTGTCCTCGACGACCGCGATGCCCGCGTCCGCCGCGAGTTCGAGCAGTGCGTGGCGGCGTTGTAACGACATCGTGATACCGCTTGGGTTGTGAAAGTCGGGAACGTCGTAGATCAATTTCGGCGGTTTTTTGCCGGCCGCGTTGCGCTGCGCCAGGCGTTCGCGAAGAATCGCAACGTCGAGTCCTTCGCTATCCTGCGGCACTTCGATGAATTCTAAGCCGAAGCTACGGAAAATGGGGATCGCGGTAAAGTACGTCGGTCCGGTGACAACAACCGCGTCGCCCTCATCGGTAAGAACGCGGCAAATCAAGTCCAGCCCTTGCTTCGCTCCGTTGACAACCAGGACGTTGTTCGCATCGGCCTGCACGCCGTCGTTGCGCATGTAGCCGGCGATCCACTCGCGCATCGCGTGCATGCCGAACGGCTATCCGTACTGCAGCGATTCACCGCGGTACACGGTCAGGGCCGCGAGCGCAGCGGCGCTTAGATCGGGAAAAATCCCCGGAAACGCATAGCCCGAATCGAACGAAATGGCGTTTCCGCCTTCCGGATGGATCGGGCCGGGCAGTCGCATGGCGCGCCGCGCGAGGTTCGTTGCCATGCACCAGGGCTGCTCTGCGCGGCGCTGCCAGTCCTGTGGCACGGCAGCAACGTTCTACCAAATCTACGAAGAAATGCCGTCTATTCTGCCAAGAGCTTCGACTTTCGCGAAATGTTCACGCTGACACACGCACTGTCCGCGCAATACATGCTCATTTAGCACCGGCAGATAGTATCGCGCGCGCGGAGAGGTACTGATCGGCGATCGATCGCAGCGCTTCCAATTGCGCGCGCGCCATCTCGTCCAGACCGGCGCGCCCAAGCGCCACCGTCGCGTCATGCCGGAGATCGACGAGTTGCAAACGCGCGAGCGCCTGTGCGTCGCCCGGCGTTCCGGACCGCGGCGCGGTGACCATCTGCCCGAGTAAGGTCGCGTACATCGTTTGCAGATTGCGCCGTACCGGCCCCTCGCGGGTCATCGTGCCGCGCGCAATGTCGCCGAAGATCCCCGCGCGCGTCCAATCGAAGAGATCGGTGAGCGTCATCGTTTTTCCCGGAGCGTAGCGCAGCGAGAACTCGTCGATGCGCTGCAGACGAACCGGCGAGAAGAGCTCGGCGAGCGCCGATCGCTGCGCCTCACCGACAGCGCCCAAAATCGAGACCCCGTGGTGCGGCGTCGGATCGTAGGCCCAGTTCGCGCTCATCAAGGGTATGCTGACCTCCGAGTAGGTCAGCGTATCGAGTACGCGCGGATTGAAGCGCCAGGCCGCGTCGGAGAAGAGTCCGGCGTCGAGCTGATCCCAGGCGTGGCGGTCCTGCGCAAGCGTCACCGGCGTCAACGGTGCGATTGCGCCCGGATCGCCGCGCTGCGCGCGCGAGAGATATTCGCCGCCGATCGTATGCACCGGATCGTACACGCAGCGCAGATAGCCGCCCATATCGGTCGTGAAAGCTGCGCGGGCTTCGTCATACGGCATGCCGCGTTCGGGGAACCGCGCGTCCACCGAATCCATCAGCGCATGGTACATCGACGCCTGCGTCTTACACCAGGCCAGCGGATCGTTCGTGAGATTATACGTCAGTGCGCGAGGATCGACCGAATGCCCGCCGGCGAATCCGCGCCCGTCCTCATCGCTCGCAAAGCGCAACCAAGGGTTGGTCCAGTTCGAAGCCCAACGGTCGAGTGTCGGACGTTCTTGACCCGCATTCGCCGCATTTGGAATGAAGCCGTAGCCGTAGTGGATCGCGTAGTAGTCGTACGGCCCGAGCACCAGTTGCATATAGGCGCCCTGCGGGGTTCCCCGCGGCCAGAGATTGATTGGTGCGTATTCCATCACCGAGCTTGCGATGCCGTAGCGAGCCGTGAAGATCTTGCTCTGGAGTTGGCTTGCCGTATAAGCTTCATGCGCGATGAAATTGTGCTGCAGTCCGAAGTCATGACCGGATTCATGGAGCACGACTGAGCGAAGTAGGTCCTGGGTAAACGCGTTTTCAGCCGCCGCGGAGTCGGGCAACCCGCGCGCCGGCGCTACCGCATACTTATACACCAGCCGCGCGTGCATCGGTACGGCGGCATCGAAGTTCACGCCGACGTTGAGCTCTTCACCGGTGCGTGGATCATCGATAATCAGCGCCTGCGCACCATATTCCGGATTGCTCGTGTCGACCCAGCGGATCATGTTGTGCCGGATGTCGTCGCTGTCCCAGGACGGATCGCTGGGCTGTTGCTCGACCCGGATTGCATTCACGATTCCGACTTTGGCAAAGGCGTCATTCCACGTCAAGAGCGCGTTGCGAACGGTTTCACGGTATTCCAGCGGGATGTCGTTGCTGAGATAGTAGACGACCGGGTTGGACGCGTTCGCCGGCGCACCCGACGTGCGCGCGCCGAAATTCCAGCGGATGATCGGGTCGATGGAACGTTGCAGTCGCGTATCGTTGCTGAAGTCGAGCAGCGGTTGCGAGAAGTAGCCCACGCGGGGATCGTAGAGGCGCGGCAAATACCCGTCGTTCGGCGCTCGGATCACATTGTAGGTGACTCGCACCTCAAGGTTTCGTGGATCGGGCGCGTTATCGAGGAGGTCGGGGCTGGCTGATGTCCAGGTCTGATCGATGCGCAAGACGTCATTCTGCGGAAATGCCTTGGTTGCCAGAAAGAACGACTTGGAGGCATCGAGATGATAGGCGTGCGCCGGATTTTTCGTGGCGTCCTGGAGGCCATCCGCGAGATTTCCCACGTCCCCGAGAAATGCCGCCGCGGAGATCACGATGTGCGAATCGTCTTTTGCTTCGATCGGCACGACAGCGACGATCGAGTTTGGCAACGACTGATCGACGCCGACGCGCTGCGCCGAACCGTTCGCCGCGACTGCGTACGTGTTCGGCCAGCGCAGCACGACGTTGTCACCATATCGCTCGAAGCGCAGGATGCGCGCGGGAGCGATGTACGGCTCACCCGGCGCGGGACCAAAGCCGCCAAGACCCGTTGCCGGCACGGCCGTTTCAATGAAGTCCGCGCCGAGCTGCGACGGTGCAATCTCCAGATAGACCTTACCGCCCTTTTCAATAACCGGGATCAAACCAGGCTTCACGGTCGCGCCCTTCACGAACGTATCGTATGAACTTGGGGGCGGCGAGGGGGGCGGTGACGAGGTGGCGCCAGTGAAAAACAGTATGGCAAGCGCGGCCGGCACGAAATCGGCAAGGCGACGGATCATTGGAATCTCCATGTGAATCGACGAACAACCACAGCGTTCGCCACTTGTTGCGGTCGCGCCGCAATTGCACCTTTCGGATTGCGCGCTACCTGGGAATTGCGCAACGTTCGCGCCGCTTGCGGCTAAAGCGGGGCGAGAAGTTGCGCCAGCAACGTGGTCGCCGGGGCCGCGTGAAGTGCCGCCCATGCGGCATCCTGCACGATACGTCCGCGCTCCACGACGATCGCGCGCGGGCAAAGCCGCTCGAGCACGTCGGATTCGTGATCGACGAGCAACATCGTGAATCCGAGTTCGCGCTGCCACTGCGCGATCGCGCCGAGCAGTTCGCGGACCAGATGGCGATCGAGCCCCGAGAACGGCTCATCGAGCAATACCAGATGCGGACGGCGCGCGAGCATTCGCGCTAACGCAACGCGGCGCGCCTGTCCACCCGAAATTGCGTGCGCGGGTGCATTCCAAATCGTTTCGAGCTGCAGACGTTCGCGCAGCTGCGCCACCCACGCGTCGCCGCCGTCACGCGCACCGTTGGTCAATCCAAAGCGCACGTTCTCCGCCACGCGCAAATGTGGAAACAGATTTGCATCTTGTGTCAAATACCCGACCGGACGGCGATGCAGCGGCATCGGCGGGGGAAACATGGTCACGTCGTCGAGCGTCACGTGTCCCGCGTCCGGCAATTCCGCGCCCGCGATGCAAGCGAGGATCGTACTCTTTCCAGCGCCCGACGCCCCGAACAATCCACACGCCTCACCAGCGCCGACACGAACGGTCACGTCGACGGTAAATTGTTCGCGACGCTTCTGGATAGACGCGTCAAGCATGGCGCATTTCACGCGCTTTGCGCTGCGCGAGCACGTGAGCGAGCCACGGAAGCGGCAGCGCGGTCGCGAGAAAGATCACCAGCAGCGGCATCACGGCCGGCAATCCAAAGTTTTCGAGGTTGGTCCAGATCGCGACCGGCATCCCGGCCGGATAGTACGCGGTCACGAGAATCGCGCCGAATTCGGTCAGGGCGCGCACCCACGCAAGGCTTAACGCGACCGCGAACCCGAGGCGCGCGATTGGGTAGGTCACGCGCCAAAAGACGCTCCACGGATCGTGCCCGAGCAGTCCGGCCTGCACTTCGAGAGATCGAGGGACCGTGTCCAACGCCGCGATGGCCCCCAGCACGTAGTAGCCGATGCTCGCGTAGATTTGCGTGACGATAAATGCCAGCGGCGTATTGGCGAAATGCGCGCCGAACGCAAGGGAAAGCAAAATGCCCAGCGCGAGCGGCGGCAACAGCACGGAGACGAGCAAGACGGCTTGCCACCACACGCGCTCGCGCGGTGCGCAGCGCGAAACGTAGAGCGCCATCGGCGTGCCGAGCGCGACAACGATCACCATCGCGACCGCGGTAAGTCCAAGCGAGACGCGCACCGCGTCGAACGTTGCGCTGCTCTGCCAGCGCCATGGTCCGATGCGCGCGAACAGTCCCGCCAGCGGGTAGAGCAGCGCGAGTCCGAAGAGCAGCGCACCGAAGCGCTTCACTTAGAGCGCAACCGCGCCGACCGGCGGATCGTAGGCGTACTTGCGTAAAATCGCTTGCGCCTCCCCGCTCGAGAACCACTGCACCAAGGCCGCGGCTTTGTCGGGATGCGCCGTTCCTACGATCGTCGCAGCGTAATACACGAGCGCTTGCGGATGGTACGTCTTACCATTCAGCTCGAGCGTCGCGCTTTGATAGGCTACGTGCATCGATTGGTTGCCCAGATTGATCTCATCCGGGAGTTGGATGAACGGCAGTCCGAATGGGCCGGGTTGAATGCGGTAGGCGGACGCTGCGTCGAGCTCGCCGCTCTGCAAACGTGCTTCGACCGTTGGTTCGGCGAAAATCTGCGCGGCGTTGATCGTACCGCCGAGAATTTTTTGCGCCAGCCCCGGTTGTTTGTAATATGCTTCCGCGAGCTGCATCGTGAAGATGATGTTGCGGCCCTGCGGATCGGTTGCGGGATCGGTGCGCCCGAAGCGTATTCCCGGCTGCTGCAGGATCGCATACCAAGGCATCGCGCCGGGCTTATCCGCGCTTGCGAATGCATTCGCAAACGAACTCTTCGGGCTGTAGGCGATGACCATCTCGGTGCGCGCGATCGGCACGGCATGAAGGGCCTTGCCCGCTTTGAGCACGGTCGTCATCGGGCCCGGCGTCACGGGTACGAAGACGTCGACGGGAATGCTGCCGCCAACGATCAATTGCGCCAGCGCATCGGAACCTTGTGCGCGCCCGTGCATGTCGATCCCCAGCGTTTTGGCAACGGCTTCTTTGACCGGTCCCTCCATCATCGAGCCCATCGAACCCGCATAGGCAACGTCGAGCGGCGTGAGCCCCTGTGCAAATGCCTTCGACGTAAACGCGACGCCGGCGAGTCCCAAGGCCGTTCCAATCCAATTGCGGCGATTCATGCGATCCGTTCTCCCATTGCCGTCGTGTCGTAAGCGTCAAGTGCTTGCACGTCGAGACGATAGGGCTGCGAGCGCAGCGTATCGAGCAGTACGCGAATCTCGGGCGCGCTGCTCGCACGGCCGGATACTACCAACACGCAACGCTCTTCGCGCAGCGGGATGAAGTCGAGTTCATAAATCCGTGCGATGCTGGCCATCCCGACGGCAACGTCGGCAAAGCCCTGCGCGATCGCGCGTCCAGCGTCGAGCTGACCGGGGAGCTCGCGATCGTAGCCGGTGACCCCGTGCGGATCGAGTTGTGCTCGGCGAAACTGCTCGTCAATCAATTGCCGCGCGCCGGCGCCGGCCGGCCGATTCACCAAACGCACGCCCCGGCGCGCGAGATCGGCAGCTCCGCGCACGCGCAGCGGATTGTCGCGCGCGAGCAGCCAGCCTTCTTCGGTCTTGGCAAGCTCGAAACGTTCGTAGTCGTCGCCGGCGGCACGCGATTTTGCCGCGCCATGCAGCACGGCCGCGTGCACGCGACCGCGGCGCAACTCCTCGAGCGCCGCACGGTTGGTCATCGGCAGCCACAGCACGCGCATCTCGCGCTCGCGCAGCATCGCATGCCGAGCCAGCAATCCCGCCGTCACGTCGCAGCCCGCAACGAGCACCGCCGGTAACAGGCTCTGCGTCGGCTCGAGCGCGAGGTATTCGCGTTCGACGTTTTCGAATGCGCGTGGCCGCGGGTCGCCCGGCGCGGTAAACAACTCCTCGACGCTGACACCGAGGACACGCGCAAGGGCCAGCGCGATGCCCACGCCGGGCTGCATCCGCCCGGCTTCGATCGCGCTCACCGCTTGGCGCGTAATACCGGCCGCTTCGGCGAGCGCACGCTGCGAGAGGCCGCGGGCCGTGCGCGCGGCCGCCAAACTACACGCAACGATCCGTGCCATATGGAAAGGATCATTGCCTGGTCGGCGGCTCGCTCCTGCTGCCCACCAAACTGGGTGCTGCATTTTTCAAGCGTCCCAGTCCGCTCTCTTGTTGCGGTGCTATGATCGTTGGGCACTTTGAAAATTGACGGGAGAACAGAAGCATGACGACAACGCTCGAAAAGCAAGATCTCTACGATCTCAGCAAACTTGGTATCGACTCCCCGTTCAAGAAACGCTACGACAACTTTATCGGAGGCAAGTTCATACCGCCGGTCAAGGGGCAGTATTTCGCAAACGTGAGCCCGATCGTGGGCCATCCGTTTACCGAAATCGCGCGCTCCACGGCGGAAGATATCGAACTCGCACTGGACGCGGCGCACGCCGCGAAAGACGCATGGGGAAAAACGTCGCCCACCGAGCGCGCAACAATTCTCAATAAAATCGCCGACCGCATGGAAGCCAACCTCGCAAAACTTGCGTTGGCCGAAACGATCGACAACGGCAAGCCGATCCGCGAGAGCACCGCGGCCGACATTCCGCTCGCCATCGATCACTTCCGGTATTTTGCCGCCGCGATCCGCGCGCAAGAAGGCAGCATCTCGGAGATCGATAACGACACGATCGCCTACCACTTCCACGAGCCGCTCGGCGTGGTCGGGCAAATCATTCCGTGGAATTTCCCGATCCTCATGGCGACCTGGAAGCTTGCACCCGCGCTCGCCGCCGGCAACTGCGTCGTACTCAAACCCGCCGAACAAACGCCGGCGTCGATCATGGTATGGCTCGACGTCGTTGCCGATCTCTTGCCACCGGGCGTCCTCAATGTCGTCAGCGGTTTCGGATTGGAAGCCGGCAAGCCGCTTGCCTCGAATCCGCGCGTCGCAAAGATCGCGTTCACCGGCGAGACGACCACCGGCCGTTTGATCATGCAGTACGCTTCGCAAAACCTGATTCCGGTCACGCTCGAGTTGGGCGGAAAATCGCCGAATATCTTCTTTGCAGACGTGCTTGCGCAAGACGATGACTTCTTCGACAAAGTCCTCGAAGGCTTCACGATGTTCGCGCTCAATCAGGGCGAAGTTTGCACCTGCCCGTCACGTGCGCTCGTGCAAGAATCGATCTATGACAAGTTCATGCAACGCGCGCTCGAGCGCGTGAAGGCGATCAAGCAGGGCAATCCCCTCGATCCCACCACGATGGTCGGCGCGCAAGCTTCGAGCGAGCAGATGGAAAAGATCCTTTCTTATCTCGACATCGGCAAGCAGGAGGGCGCGAAGGTCCTCATTGGGGGCGAGCGCGCCAAGATCAACGGCCTGCTCAAAGACGGCTACTACGTCGAGCCGACGGTCTTCGCAGGCAACAATAAAATGCGCGTCTTCCAAGAAGAGATCTTCGGGCCGGTGGTTTCCGTCACGACGTTCAAAGACGAAGCCGACGCGCTGCGGCTCGCCAACGACACCCTCTACGGTCTTGGGGCCGGCGTGTGGACGCGCGACATCAATGTCGCGTATCGCATGGGCCGCGGCATTCAAGCCGGTCGCGTGTGGACCAACTGCTATCACGCCTACCCCGCGCACGCGGCGTTCGGCGGTTACAAACAATCCGGCGTTGGGCGCGAGACGCACAAGATGATGCTCGATCACTACCAGCAGACCAAAAACGTCCTGGTCAGCTACAGCCCGAAGAAGCTCGGATTCTTCTAAGTGCCCGTCACACGAGTTGATGCGACGCCCGCAGCGATCGAGCTCATCGATTCGCTGCGGGCAAAGCATGGCCCGCTGATGTTCCATCAGTCCGGCGGATGCTGCGACGGAAGCAGCCCGATGTGCTTTCCGCTGGGCGAATTTCTCGTCGGCGGCTCCGACGTAAAACTCGGCGAGATCGGCGGCGCACCGTTTTACATGAGCGCGTCGCAGTTCGAATACTGGAAGCACACCAAGTTGATCATCGACGTCGTGCCCGGGCGCGGCGGCATGTTTTCGCTCGAGAACGGGGAGGGCGTGAGGTTCTTGACGCGCTCGCGCATCTATACCGAAGCCGAAACTGCAGAGCTCGTGCCGGTCGAAATTCCCGCATAGATTGAGCTACCGCAAGAACTTCGTCGTCGAGCCGGGGAGTCACGTCGATCTGGCTTCGATCGATCCCGCGGGCAAGGGCAAGCACAAGACCAAGGCCGAGGCGGCCGACGATATGGAGCACGACATCGAGAAGTTGTTCGAGCTCCAATATCTGCTCTATGCCGGAAATGAGCGCTCGCTCCTCATCGTGTTGCAAGGGCTCGACGCCGCCGGCAAGGACGGGACGATCGGCCATGTCTTTCGCGGCCTCAATCCGCAAGGCGCGCGCGTCCATTCCTTCAAAGAGCCCTCGCGCGAAGAGGCGGCGCACGACTTCTTGTGGCGGGCGCACATTCCCGCGCCGGAACGCGGCGAGATCGTGATCTTCAACCGGTCGCATTACGAAGACGTGCTGATCGTGCGCGTCCATAACCTCGTCCCGCAGAGCGTTTGGTCCAAGCGCTACGAGTTGATCAACGCATTTGAGAAGGATCTCACGCAGGCGGGCACCACGGTCCTCAAATTTTATTTGCACATCAGCGAGGAAGAGCAGCTCAAACGTTTCAAGGATCGGCTCGATGACCCGTCACGGCAGTGGAAGATCAGCGAGGCCGATTACACCGAGCGTTCGTACTTCGCAGCGTATCTGCGCGCATACGAAGAAGTGTTTGCAAAGACCAGCACACCGCACGCGCCGTGGTTCGTGATTCCTTCGGACCACAAATGGTTTCGCAACCTCGCCATCTCGAGAATCGTGGTCGAGACGCTTGATTCGCTTGACATGAAGCTCCCGCCGACGACCGTCGATTTGGAGGATATCCGTCGCAAGTACGACGAGGCAAAGTAGCGAATTATCGCCCATGAGCATTCAGAAGAAGGCAATTGCCGTCCTCGCGCTCGGCGGGTTGCTCGCAGGCCTTGCTCTTGGCTCGCCCGCCCGGGCAAACGGCGTGGTGAGAGTTCAGCAGAGCGACGGCTCGGTGCGCGAGTATCCGCAGACGGCCATGCGTTGGAACGGGCAGACACTCTGGCTGCACAGCGCCGACGGAAAGGGCGTGCTCGAGATCACGACCGCCGCCTGCTCCGACGCGAACAATTTGGTGCGTTGCCTGCCCTATGCGATCACGCTTCATCAGGCCGGCGCCAAGCGCCCGATTGCAGTAGAGCACGGAACCGTCTATATGAATTTTTCCAGCGAAAGTCACCGCGTGCCGTACTCATCGCAACTGTTGGGAGCGCACCATTTGCTCGTCGCGATACGAACCAAACACGGCACGTTCATAACCGTGCGCGGCGACGTCGATGAGGTGAAGGAGTGAAACGCTCCCTCAGCGCTGGAATCGCAATTGCAGTCGTTGCTTCGATGCAAATCACGGCGCTCGCGGCGCCACACGGCGGAGGCGGAGGCGGCGGGGGCCATTACTCGGCTGCGCCGCGAGCAGCCGCCCCGCCCCCACGACCAGCCGCACCGCCGCCGCGTCCGGTACAACAACCCGGGTTCAGCTTTCCGCACGATCCCGCCGCGCGTCCGGCGCCGATCTATCCGGCGCATCCGATCGCACCAATCGCCGCGCGTCCGATGCCGCCGGGAACGCGTCCGATCGCGCCGGGCCGGCCGGCGTATCGGCCGCCGCGGCCACTTCCGCCCAACTACCGCGGACCGGTGGTCAGCAATCCGAATCACTGGGGCCACTACGGCTGGAATCACAACCGCGTGTGGTATCCGGCACCGATTTACTGGGGCGGTGGATTCTGGGGTCCGTTCGCGCTCGGCGCCCTAACCGGTGCGTTCCTGTACGGATCGATCGTCGACTATCAAGATCAACAGATCTATCCCTCGTATCAGATCCAACCGCTTACGCCCGGCGCGCAGCTTCTGCAGAACTATAACCTAACGCAGACGCCGTGCGGTCCTCCGAATCTTGTCGTTATTTGGGGTCCCGGCGACAGCGTCATCTGCGCGTTTCCGAACGATCTCGTTGCACCCGGCAACTATCAACTCGATCCAAGCACCTTGACGCTGGTGTCGGCACCGGCATCGCCGCAGCAGCAGTAGTTAAGGGAGGCGTTAACCGCGCAGCGAAGCCCTTTAGCGGAGGTATTGGCTATGGAAGTTTCACGCAAAGGTTTTCTTGCCGGGTCAGTCGCTGCCGTTGCAGCCGGATCGGCTACGTCGCTTGCCCAGGCCGGGGCAGCACCCGCATCGGTCACGGGTATGACCTTTACCACGCTACGCGACCACAACGTCGATCATTTGGGTATCCGCACCCCGAGCGGCATCGTCGACGTCTCGCGCGCGGCGAAGGCGATGGGTATTTCCAACGCGCCCCACACCGTCGAAGACGTCGTCTGCGGGCGCGGCAACGTCGCCGCATTGCACCGCATTGCAGCCCACGCGCCTGCCGGCTCGATTCGCAGCGAATCATCGGTTCAATACGGCCCGCTGGTTTCCACTCCGGAAAAAATCTTGTGTGTTGGTTTGAACTACCGCGCGCACTTGGCCGAAACCAACATGAAGCCGCAGCCGTACCCCGATCTCTTCAACAAGTACAACACGTCGCTCAACCGCCACAAAGGTACGGTCGCAGTTTCTTCGCTACCGCTCGTGCAATTCGACTATGAATCGGAACTCGTCATCTTCATCGGTAAGGAAGCACGCAACGTCTCCGAGGCAAACGCGCTTTCGTGCGTGTTCGGTTACGCGTGCGGCAATGATTTCAGCGCACGCGACGCGCAGCTGCGCGTGTCCCAATGGATGACGGGCAAGACGCCCGATCAATTCGCGCCGTTAGGACCGTGGTTGGTGACCGCCGATCAAGTCGGCGACCCACAGTCGCTACAGATCCAAACGTTCGTCAACGACGAGACGAAGCCACGTCAAGACATGAATACGTCGGAGATGATTTTCTCATGCGCCAAAATCATCAGCTACATGTCCGAGTTCATCACCTTGCGTCCGGGCGACATCATCTTCTCTGGGACGCCGAGCGGCGTGATCCTCGGGTACCCGAAGGACAAACAGGTCTGGCTCAAAGCCGGCGATCGCGTAACGACCAAAATATCGAAGCTTGGCGAGCTGAACTTTACCCTCGTCTAATGTAAGCCTGGTACGGCGATGAGAGGCCGAGGCTTGCCCCCGGAGAACATGGCAGAGCGATGAAAGCGCTGCTCGGGATGCTCGGCCTCTTGAGCCTGCTCTACGGATGTGGTGGCGGGGGGTATCTCCCGTACGCGCCGCGTTCTCTCGACTCGCTGCAAATCAGTTCGCTGGTGAGCGAGGCCTCCTTAACGACCGGCGTCCCCCAGGGACTCGTTCGCGCCGTGATGATGGCGGAGTCCGCGGGCGATCCTTCGGCGATTAGTGTGGCGGGCGCGCAGGGACTGATGCAGCTCATGCCCGGCACCGCATCCGGCTGTGGAGTTTCGGATGCGTTCGACCCGAATCAAAACATCCGGTGTGGCGCCGGCTATCTCAAGCAGTTGCTCGATCGCTATCACGGCAACGCGACGCTGGCCGTTGCTGCTTACAACGCGGGACCGGGTGCGGTCGATCGTTACCACGGCGTTCCGCCGTATCCGGAAACGCAAGCGTATGTCGCTCGCGTGATTTCGGCCTATCGGAGCTTCTAGCTCCGGATCATTCATGGCGACGCTCACCGAACGCCGGCCGCACCCCGCAATCGATTTCGCGGCATGGCGCGTGCCGATACTAGACCGTTACCTGCTGCGCGAAATGATCGGGCCGTTTCTCTTTGCATTCTTCGCGTATCTGATCTTCTGGGCGCTCAACATTTTCTTTGTAGCGGCAGATTACATCATCAATCAGCACGCTCCGTTCTTTTTGGTGTTGCGGTTTGTGCTCTTCCGCGTGCCGCAGGCGATTCCGATGGCGTTCCCGTTTGCGTCGCTGTTCGCCGGATTGCTGGCGATGGGACGAGTCATGGGTGACAACGAGGTCACCGCGATGCGCACATCCGGGATTCCCGTGTGGCGCATCGCACTCACGCCGTTGCTCTTCGGCTTTGTGACGTTTCTACTTGCGTACGGCATGAACGAATACGTCGCTCCCGCTTCGGTCGATATTTCCACCCGCACATTCTACCAAATCATCTATCACACCGATTCGCTGCCGGTCGAGCCGCAGTTCTTCCGCAAGGATCCCGATAACGGAAACGTATTTTACGTGAACCAAGTCGAGCCCGACAACAAGACGATGCAGGGCGTCCAAGTTTTTAAACTCGGACGCTACGGCGTTTTTGCGGAGACGCTGCAAGCCAAGACGGCAAGCGTCGAGAACACGCAGCTCGCACTGCATGACGTGATCGATACGCGCTACAACCTCGACGGTCTCATGACCAGTCAGCAGCGCGTCAAGGAAATTTTGATCGGACTTCCGCTCGCCGAAACCGCCGCGCAATTCATGAGCACGCAGAACTCCGATCCGTGGGCCATGTCGAGCAAGAACCTCTCGGCCCAGGTCAAGTCGCTGCAACAACAGGGTATCGGCGGCTCGGCGCTGGGAAGCCTGCAGGTCAATCTCGCCAACAAACTGGCGTGGCCATTCGCGTCGTTCATCGGCGTCGTGCTTGCCATTCCGCTCGCAATGCGCTTCGGCAAACGTGGACGGACGCTCGGCGTCGCAATGGCGATCCTCGCGTTCTTCGTGTATTTCCTGATGACGTCCGCGGCGGCCGCGCTAGGCCGCAACGGAAAGATCGATCCGGTCTTGGCCGCTTGGCTGCCGAACATCATCATGGGTCTTACCGGCATCGCTTTGCTCTGGTTAGAAGAACACTGACGGCGTGAACGCGAGACCTTCGGGCCGTCGAGGTGCTGCGGCGATAGCGTGCCTCGTCGCTCTTTTCGCCACGTACCTGCCCGCGCGAGCCCAGGCAGTCGACTACAACGATCGCGCGCTCGGCTTACTGAACCATCAGTCGTGTGCCGTGCACGAGGCGAAATTGTTTGCGCAGGAAGTCGGGCAATCGGAGGAACCCGAGGGAAGCCGGTATGTCGCTCAGTTCAACGAGCCGTCTGCGTCGCCGAGTGCCAGCCCTTCGCCGCTCCCGACGCCGTCCTTCGCACCGCGCGGCAGTTCGACGACGACGCTCATTGCAACGCCGTTCCCCACCGGCTCACCCGGATCGCCCCCACCGATCCCGACAGCGACGCCGAATCCGTTCGATCAAAATCAGCCGGTGTTCGTGACCCGCGGTGGCGACACGCCCCCGCCCATCACACCGGCGGGGCACGTCGCGCCAAGGCCGAGCCCTGCGCCGTCCGGCGCTCCGAAGCTCAAACCGAACTACATCGCCGTGCTTGCCGACAAGGTTTCGGGCAACACCGGCCCCGGACAACCGGGCGATGCTTCGGGGAACGTGCACATTCTCTACGGCGCCGAAGAGATCGTCGGCGACGACGCGCATTACGACGGCCTGCGTACGGTGACGATCACCGGCCACCCGTTCATCATCAATCACGCCAAAGATTCGGTCCTCGAAGCCGACAAGATCTCGTTCGATACCATCGATCAAACCGCCATCCTTACCAACGGTCGCGGCACCAGCTCCGAAGGCGTGAACGTCGGCCTCGTGCACTTCGGGGCTAAGGATCTGCACACCGACGCCGAGGGAATCGGCCACGGGCTCGCGCCGTCGGTCACGACGTGCGAGCATCAGCGCGGTGGATACCACATCACCGGCCGCAACATGGACATTTATCCGGGTGACAAGATCGTCATCTATCAAGCGATTCTGTGGCTCGGCGCGGCGGCGGTATTCTTCCTTCCCAAGGTCGTGATCCCGCTGCGCACGGTCGATAATCCGAATCAACGACCGAAGTACTTTCCCGACATCGGCTACGATCAATACGAAGGCTACTGGATCAAGACGCGCATCACGTTCGGCAAGGATCAATATTTCTACGGCTACTACGTGGTCAACTATTTCACCAAGGTCGGTATCGGCCTGGGATACGTTGCGTTCTACACCAAAAAGAACGGCCGCCGCAGTGCCAACGTCAATTTTTACGAGATCCACGACAAACGCGTCGATGCCACGACCGATAATTTGACCTTCAACGAGACCGAGAACATCTCACACACTCTGCGCGCGAACTTTGCGCTCGGATATCAATCGAACTTCGGCCCCTACACCGACCTGCCGGCCAACACCAGCCTCAACGTTACCGTTGCGCATCAGACGGCGCATACGTCGCAGCAATACGGCTTCAGCCGCAGCGCGGTCGGCTCTCAATCCAGCAGCAACAGCATCACCTTTACCGACAACGATCAGTTCAACCCCAAATTGAGCAATGCGATCAACTTTTCTCTCTCCAGCAGCAGCTCCAACTTTGGCGGCGTCGCCTCGACGAACTCGACGGCGACGTTCAACGATTTGCTGCACTACGTGACGCCGGGCGAAGATTACCAGCTCACCTACAACAAGACGCTGGCTGCGGAGCCCTATGGCGACGAAGAGATTCCACAGCTCCAGATCCGCCCGTACAAGTTCTTTCCGCACTTTTGGATTCCGACGTCGGCGAACTTCACGATCGGTCAATACAGCGAGCCGGCCAACGATTTCTCGGCCAGTCGCGCCAACATGGCGTTCGTGCTGGGTCCCGAGATCGCCCAGTTTTGGGGCAGCGATTTCCAAGGCACCGTAAACGTCAATCAGTATGCGTATAGCACCGGCGATCTCAAGGCGTCGATTCAGCAACAAGCTTCGCTGACGACGCCCATCAGCCAGCACTTCGTCAACACGCTGACGTACAGTGAAGAGAACTACAATGGTCCGCAATCGGTGCCGTTTTACACCCTCGATCAATTCCCCGGAACGAACACCAAAAACGCCCAAGACCTCGTGCGCGTACTCAATGGGAACACCTATAACCTTGCTCTCGGCTTTGCGACGAATTTCGACGCGCAGGCGCAACCGGTGAGCTATCAGTTCACCGCGCAGCCGTCGCCGCGTTCGATCTTGCTGATCGGCGGCTCATACATTCCGGGACCGGGCGCAGGCTTCGAGACGACGAGCCTGCAGCTTTCAACCCCGATCGGTCGCGACACGACGGCACAGTTCGTGACCACGATCGATTGGCAAGCCCATGCGGCCCTCCAACAGAAGGTGCTGTACATCACGCACACGATCGGGAACTGTTATCAGCTGCTAGCGCTCTACAACGAGTCGCAAAAGCTCGTCACGGTGCAGATCAACATCCTGGCCTTCCCAACACAGGGCGCAACCTTCGCGCTAGGCCAAGGCGGCCCACTCATTCCGACAACATTCAACTTCTAGTATAGAAGCATCGATTTACGGATTGTTGGCTATATCTCCGCCGGCTAGCGCATCGGAGATCGACGGATGGTTGCCGGTTTGGGTGTAAAATGCGCCGGTATCGAACGACGTCGCGACATCGAGTGTCTGCGAGTTGTAGGTTTGGTCGTTCGGGCCGCCTGCGCCGAGCGAATCGATGATCGTCAGACTTCCTTGGCTCTCGAACTGCTGGACCTGCCCTTGCACCACGAAAAAATTGAACTGCCAATCGTTCGAGACGGCGACGCCGGAACTGGTTGGTGAGGGGCTAGGACTCCCGCTCGGCGTCGGGCTCGGACTCGCCGATCCCGAGGCCGTGGGGCTGGGTGTCGGCGTCGTCGTCGCGCTGAACAGGGCGAGCAATCGGTCGAAAATGACGGTGAATTCGGTCCCCTGACCGTTGGTGTTCGACTGGAAAATCAATTGCTGCGGCGTGGCACCAATCGGATATAATACCGGAATTTGCGACGTCGTGCTCGGCCGGTAGTAGTAATACGCCAGGCACTGAATCGAGCCGCCCGAGCCGCCGACCACGATCGCGATCGAATAACCGGCATAATTATTGGAGAGCGTGACCGGCAGCGGCGTCGTTGAGGTGCCTGACGTGTTGAAGACAATGGCGTAGGAGTCGCTCGAGAAGTTGAATGCGCTCTGGACGCGGAACTTCACGCTCATGAACCCCGACTCAAGGCCGCCGGGGCCCACGCCGGTGTGGTCGGGCGTCACTTGTCTACCACATGCTGAAGCAATGAGCGCTGCCGCTGAACCCGTTACGAAACTGACTCTACGAATCATGCTTTCCTCAGAGCGCCTGCACGCCGCATTGATTGCGGTGCTCTCCGGCCTGCTGTTCGCGCTGGCGTTTCCGCGCGCAGGATTTGCATGGGCGGCACCGCTTGGCGCAGGGGCGCTGTTCTGGACGTGGCAACGTGCATCCTGGAAGCGCGCATTCTACCTGGGATGGCTCTGTGGAATCGTCTTTTTTACCATTACGTTTTGGTGGTGGAGCACCACCATCGCGACCGCCGTCGGTCCCCTTGCTTACGCAGCGGTGATCGTGAGCGCGGCATTGGAAGGGCTTGCGATCGCACTGGCGGGCGTGATGACGTCACTTGCAAGCCGCCGCGTTGCACCCGCACTCGTTCCACTGGCTGCAGCGCTTGCATTTGCCGTCACCGAGTGGTTGCGCTCGATCGGCGAGTTCGGTGTTCCCTTCGCGCAGCTGGGCGTTACGCAGGTCGAAACGCCGCTACGCGCACTCGGCGCATTCATCGGCACGAGCGGTCTGACGTTCGTGCTCTTTGCTCTCGGTGCGTACGCTGCGTACGGCGTACGTACCCGCACGTGGCGCGCGTTCGTCGCGTGCCTCGCGGTCGTAGCAATCGCGGCATACGCAGCCTGGTTTGCGTGGCCGGCCCGCTACGCACCCGCGCCGCGCATACCGGTGGTCGCCATTCAAGGCAACATCGCGCAGTCGCTCAAGTGGCAACCCGGATCGCTCGAGCGCGCCATCACTGTCTACACCGCGATGACCCGTACGGCGATTGCGCTGCATCCCCGTTTGATCGTGTGGCCGGAAACGGTCATCGCGTTGAGCGGCGAGGGTTTGAACCAGGATTCGCAGCTTCTTGAGCGCTTTACCAACCTCGCCGCGCAAGCGAATGCAACAATCGTCGCCGGCAGCATTCACGTCGCTCAGAACAAATATTTCAACGCGTTGTATCTCTTCACGCCCGCGGGACTGGGCGGTGTGTACGACAAGCGACAGCTCGTGCCATTCGCCGAGCATTTTCCCGGCAGGCGCTTTTTGTGGTGGCTTCCGTACGTCGCGTCGCTCAACGGAGGGTTTTCCGAAGGCGACGGAAGCGGCGTCTTTCCCACGAGCGCAGGTTTTACCATCGGCGCGCTCATCTGTTGGGAATCGGCTTTCGGCGATCTCGCCTATGACGAAGTGCGCGACGGCGCCCAAGTGCTGGTGATCTCGACCGACGACGCGTGGTTCGGCACATCGTCGGGTCCGTATCAACACGCGCAGATCGCGCAGATGCGCGCGATTGAATCCGGTGAATATGTCGTGCGCGCTGCGGCAACGGGAATTAGCGGCATCATTGCGCCGGATGGATCGTGGCAGGCACGCCTTCCTCTCGACGTGCAAAGTAACGTGAGCGGCAACGTGGGACCTGCCGTGGGTTCACCGTTCGCGCGCGTCGGTCCGACGCGCATCTGGATTGCGCTCATCGCACTGTATCTACTGCTCCTCGCCCTGCCGGCGCGGCGCCGGGAAGCGTAATGAAGCGACGGATTTGGTGGCGCTGGATCGCGATCGTCGGCGGCGCCGCGGTCGCGGTTTGGGTGGTCGTCGAAGTGATTCTTGCCGGCATCGGAACGCCGCCGCTTCCCCCCGATCAGATGGGTATCACGCTACGCGGTGGTCGCGTGCAGGGCAGTCGCATCGTCACCAAGGCGTGGAGCTTCGATTATCACGACGCCCAGCTCTCGCCCGACGGAACCACGGGCACGGTGGACGGCGTGCACGACGGGATCGTGTTCCGGCACGGAAAACCCCATTTGAAGATTACCGCGCAGCGGATCAGCGTCGACACGATGTCGCTCAATTTTACAGCGATCGGGAAAGTCACCGTGGTCATGATCGGCGATCCGCTTAACCGCTCGTTCGATACCGATCTCGTGCAGTGGACCAACGCCACCAAGCTGCTCTTGATGCCCCACCCGAGTTATCTCCATAGCGAGGCACATACGCTTGCATTTAGCTCGGTGACGATCGATTTTGGCAAGGATCAGATACACTTTGGCTCGATCCAGGGGAGCACGGAGGTCAAGACCTAGGCACGCTTGAGGCGCTTGCTCGGTTGGCCGATAGATAAATCATGCGCTGCTTACGCCTGGTATTTACCTGTGCGGTCGCCATTGCCGTCGCCGCCTGCGCCCACAAGAGCAGCGCCCCGGCTCAGCCGTCCCTGCCCCCAATGTTGATCGACGATCGCGGGATCGTGATGCCGCTCGAACAGGCCGTAACCAAAATCAGTTACCGGCCGTGGGTCCCGCATCGGCAGATCCTCAAAATTGCGGTGATTCCGCCGCTGGGCGATCTCGACACGCCCGATCACCGCGGGATCGCTTTCGAGTATCAATTCGGCAGTCAAGCGATGTTACTGTCAGAATGGCCCAAGCAGAACTTCACGCTGCTCTTTTTGCACGGCCAAGACATCACGTTTACGCCATGCACCATCGCGCACTACAAAGTCGATGGCGTTGCGTGGACGACGAAATCGAAACTGGCGATGACGCTGCAACCCGACGGAAATGTGAATCCAAAGGACGTTGATGCCGAAGCGCGGCGACTGTTCGCGCAAGGCGCGTGTAACTAGCCCTTTTCGGACTGCTCGTCGTCGCTGCGTTTTTTCTTCGCTTCGGCGATTAATTTTTTGACTTTCTGGCCGCCCTTGTGTCCGATCTCTTCGTAAAAATCGGGGCCGTACTTTTCCTTTACGACCTTGCCGCCTTTTTGTCCGATGGTCTCATAAAATTCGACACCGTGACGATCGCGCGTGGCTTTACCACCTTTACGACCGATTTCTTCGTAAAAGGTGGAGCCATAGCGATCGCGTACGGTGTCGCCGCCTTTTTTGCCGGCTTCGCGAACCGACATTTCCTTGGCCGCATCGTCCTCGCCGCTTTTTTTCCCTACCATAGCGTACTACGACTTGCGCTTTGGTTTCTGACCACCTTTTTGACCAATGACTTCATAGAAGGACGGCCCGTACTTGGTTTTCGTTGCCTCGCCGCCCTTGCGTCCGATTTCTTCATAAAACTCGGTTCCGTACTTTGCTTTGACCCGCTCGCCGCCGCGACGGCCGGCTTCACGAACGCTCATGCCGCCTTGCGGCTCCTCTTGGATCGACATCTGGGTTTCATCCCTCCATGTAGAAAAGGATACGAACCTACATATGCCCACACGCCCGCTCGCTAAACCCAGGAGTTTCAACAATGATTTCGACGGTCATCGCGGGGGGCACGATTATTGACGGTACCAGTCGTCCACGCTTCTCGACCGATCTTGCAATTGCGGGTAACCTTATAGCTCGAATCGGCGACTGCAGCGAGGTCACCGCACGGCACCGCGTCGATGCGCGAGGCGCAATCCTGGCGCCGGGGTTCATCGATACGTGCGCTTACGCCGGTCTGAGCGGACGCTCGCTTCCTCGCCCCAATTCGAAGACGGCCCAAGGCGTTACGGGCGAAATCTTTACAGAGGAGCCGGCGGCAAAGCGCGCGATCGTGCGTCTGCGCGACTACGGGCGCGAACTGCACGCCGCCCTCGATGAAGCCATCGATGCCGCACGCCGCGCGGATGCGCCGCTGCACATCGAACATCTGCACGTTGAAGGCCGCGAACGCTGGGGTACGATCGATCGCGCACTCGAGCGCATCGAGCGTGCGCGCGCGCGCGGGATGGATATCACGTGCGACGTGTATCCATACACCGCGACGTGGATCGAGCTGCGCGAGCTGCTCCCGCCCTCGCTCGAGATCCAGGACTACGACGACGAAAGCGTCGCGGGCGCTGCCGCGCTTGAAATGACGGCGCGCCTTGGCGACATTTGGCACGACCTCATGCTCGCCGAAGTTTCGAGCGAGGAACGCTATGCGTGGTGTGGCATGCGCTTCGACGAGATCGCGCGGCAGATGCGCCTGCTTCCCGCGCGGGCCGCGATCGAGTTTGCACGGCTCGACGGCGATCGCGCCCGCGCTTTTTATTTTTGCATGAACGAGGAGGATGTCGCGACGGCACTCTCCGCCGGATTCTGCACGATCGGCACGAGCACGCGGGCACTTTCCTTGCGCGACGAGCGTTACGGTCTCGTGCACCCGCGAGCATTTGGAACCTTCCCCCGCGTGATCGGGCGTTTCGTCCGGCAGCGCCGCACGCTTGCGCTCGAGGAGGCGATCCATCGAATGACGGGCCTTGCGGCCCGGGCCTTCGGACTCGATGGCCGGGGGAACTGCGGCCGGACGCGCCGGCCGATCTCGTCCTTTTTGACGCGGCGCAATTCGTCGATACCGCGACCTACGAGCGGCCGGTATCGGCGCCGCTTGGGTTGAAGTCGGTTTGGATCGCTGGAGAAGCGACAGGGAGGCCACTCTAAGATGCTTGCCGCGCTGACGCTTTCGCTGCAATTACAGCAGACGAGCTTCGACCTGCTCGACGGCGTTGCGATCGAGGTCGCGACGCACAACACCGCGACCGCGCCGGTCGTCGTGAAGTTCGCACAACCGCCCGAGTACGAGATCGAAGTGCTGCGCGGTACTAATGTCATCTGGAAGAACTCGACCGACGTTCCGGTTGAAGCGACGTTCCCGATGCACACTCGGCAGTTCGTCCCGGGACCAAGCGTGCTCGTCGTCTACATTTGGAATGGAACCGAATCTGACGGTTCTGCGCCGGGCCCCGGAACGTACACGGTGCGCGCGCGGCTTCTGGGCCAAGGCGTTACGCCCGAGGCGAGCGCGAAGGTGCGCTTCATCGATCCCATTCCGGTTACGGCTCTGGAGAAGCTCAAGCAAGGCGACACCGTGACGATCGCCGGAACGCTTGATGCGACCAAGGGCATTCTGACCGACCCGACCGGGACGATTCCACTCGCACGACGGCTCTTGAGCGCGCCGGACGGCACCGTTGCCGTGCGCGGATATCTGCTCCGGCGCGTGGGTCGTCCGAGCGTCTTTTTTGTACAACGCTGGGCACCGATGCAATGACGCGGGAGTGGCTCTGCGCGAACGGCTTGGGCAGCTATGCATCCGGCACGCGCAGTGACGCGCTGACGCGACGCTACCACGGGCTGCTCGTCACGGCGCTCGACCCGCCGCTGGGGCGGCGCGTGCTTTTCAACAAACTCGATGCCTCCATCGAGTACTGCGGCAAGCGCACCGACCTGTCGGCAAATCGCTGGCACGACGGGACGCTCGCTCCGCACGGCGACGTCACGATCGTCGACTTTTCTCTCGAGGGCAGCGTGCCCGTCTGGACCTACGCCGTCGCCGACGCGCTCCTCGAGCGGCGTATCTGGATGGAGTACGGTGCTCACACCACGCACATCGAGTGGACGCTGCGCGACGCCAGCGCACCGGTCGATCTTACGCTCAAAGCCTACGTGAACGATCGCGACTACCATGCGCTCACCTCGGCCTACGACGTCTCAAACGTCGCGCAAATCGATGGCGCGCTCGTTACCGTACGCATGGGCCAGGGTACGCCATGGTATTTGCGCGCGCCGGGCGCGCAATTCGAAGAAGGCTCGCAGTGGTATTACGGCTTTCGCTACGACGCCGAAACCCAACGAGGTCTCGATGATCGCGAGGATCTTTATCACGCGGTGACCATTCGCGCGCAACTGGCGAACGGTGCCACGTTGCGAATCAGCGCCTCGCTCGACTCCACCGAGTCCGCCGCAAAAAACCCGCACGTACGGGAAGGCGAACTCTTCGAGCGCTGGCGCAAGGTCAATCCGGACATCGTTCGCGCTCCCCAATGGATTGAGCGGCTCGTTCTCGCGGCCGATGCGTTTATCGTCGCGCGCGCGGTCGACGCCGTGCCGGGATCGACCATCATTGCAGGCTATCACTGGTTCGGCGATTGGGGACGCGATACGATGATCGCTCTCCCCGGTCTCGCGCTCTGCACCGGGCGCGTCGACGTCGCGCGCGCGATCCTGCAAACTTTTGCGCGCTTCATCGATCAGGGCATGCTGCCAAACCGCTTTCCGGACAGCGGCGCACCGCCCGAATACAATACCGTCGACGCGGCCCTCTGGTTCATCGAGACCGTGCGGCTCTACCACGCGGCGACGCGCGATCGAGCACTGGTCGAGTCGCTCTTCGACAAGCTGCACGAGATCATCGCGTGGTATGAACGCGGGACACGCTACGGCATAGCGGTCGATCCGAGCGACGGGCTCGTCCGCGCGGGTGAGCCCGGCGTACAACTCACCTGGATGGACGCGAAGATCGGCGACTGGGTCGTTACGCCGCGCATCGGCAAACCGATCGAGATCAACGCACTCTGGTACAACGCACTCTGCACGATGGACGCGTTCGCGCAGCTACTCGGACGCGATACCTCGCGCTATCGCGCGCTGGGCAGCGCGGCGCGCGCGTCATTCGAGCGTTTCTGGAATCCGGCACTAGATTACCCGTACGACGTGCTCGACGGGCCCGACGGCAACGACGCGTCGCTTCGGCCGAATGCCGTGTACGCCGTCGCATTGCCGTTTCGCGCCTTCGAGAGCCGTCGCGAACGCGCGATCGTCGATCGTATCGCACACGAGCTGTGGACCCCGATGGGACCGCGTTCACTCTCGTCCTTCGATCCGGCGTACACGGGCCATTACGGGGGCTCGCCGCACGACCGCGACGCCGCCTATCATCGCGGTACCGCTTGGCCCTTCCTCGCAGGAGCATTTGCCCGCGCCTACGCGAATGCATACGGAGACCGAACGCGCGCGCTACGCTTCATCGAGGCGCTGGGCTCGCGCTTGGACTGTTACGGCATGGGAACGCTAGCCGAGATCGCCGATGGCGACGCGCCGAACCACGCTCGCGGCTGCATTGCACAGGCCTGGAGCGTCGGCGAAGTCTTACGCACCTGGCACGCTTTACACGGGAGCGGGGAATGATCGAACCACCGACCGCCGAGCACGGCCGCATGTTCGAGCACGCCGAGCGCCACACGTGGCGAGCCTGGGGACCGTACGTCAGCGATCGGCAATGGGGAACCGTGCGCGAGGATTACAGCGCGACGGGCGAAGCGTGGGATTACTTTCCGTTCGACATCGCACATCAGCGCGTCTATCGCTGGGGTGAGGACGGTATCTTCGGCATCTCCGACCTCGCGCAACACTTGTGCTTCGGCCTCGCGATGTGGAACGGCAACGACGACCGCGTCAAGGAACGTCTTTTCGGTCTTTCCGGATCGCAAGGCAATCATGGTGAAGACGTTAAGGAATACTATTACTACCTCGACAATTTACCTTCGCACGCGTACATGCGTGCGCTCTACAAATATCCGCAGGCAGCGTTTCCCTATCAAGCACTGATCGATGAGAACCGCCGCCGCGGGCGAAAAGAATCCGAATACGAGCTGATCGACACTGGGATCTTTGACGACAACGCCTACTTTGACGTTGAAATCGAATATGCGAAGGCCGCCTACGACGACATCTTAATCCGCGTTCGCGCTACCAACCGCGGCGCAGCCGCACATGCGCTGCACTTGCTACCCACGCTCTGGTTTCGCAACGAGTGGTCGTGGCGCGAGGGTATCGAGCGGTCCTCGATCGAGCAGCGCCATCACGTTCGGGGCATCCACGCTCTGGTGGCTCACCAGGCCAACCTCGGCGACTACTGGTTCTACGCCAACGGCGCCGACGCGATGCTCTTCACCGAGAACGAAACGAACTTCGAGCGCCTCTACGGCGTGCCGAATCGTACGGCGCGCGTGAAGGACGGGATCGAGCGCTATCTGCTGGACGCGCAGACCGGCGCCGTCGACGACATCCGCGGCACAAAAGTAAGCGCGCACTATCCGATGACGCTTGAATCGGGCGAGACACGCGTCGTTGAACTGCGCCTCTCGAAGAATCCGCACGATCCGCCGTTCGGCGCCGCGTTCGACGAGGCGTTCACGACGCGAATCGATGAAGCCGACGCGTTCTACGAGGAGATCAACCCGTTCCACTCCGACGTCGAGGCGCGGCGTGTCCAGCGTCAAGCGTTCGCCGGCCTTTTGTGGACGAAGCAGTTCTATCACTACAACGTGCCGCGCTGGCTCAACGGCGATCCGTTGCAGCCTCCTCCGCCGCCCCAGCGCCTTCATGGGCGCAACGCGGATTGGATCAACTTCGATTCGGCCGAAGTGATGTCGATGCCCGACAAATGGGAATATCCGTGGTTTGCCGCGTGGGATCTCGCCTTTCACACCGTCGCGTTCGCGTTGATCGATCCGACATTTGCCAAAAGTCAGCTCGTGCTGCTTGCGCGCGAGTGGTTCATGCACGGCAACGGCCAGCTCCCTGCCTACGAGTGGGCCTTCAGCGACGTCAACCCTCCGGTGCACGCATGGGCCGCGTTGCGTATTTACCACATCGAGCAAAAGGAGCACGGGCGCGGCGACATCGCGTTTCTCGAGCGCATTTTTCAGAAGCTGCTCCTCAACTTCACCTGGTGGGTCAATCGCAAAGACGCGCAGGGCAACAACGTCTTTCAAGGCGGCTTCCTCGGCCTGGACAACATCGGCGTCTTCGATCGCAGCAAGCCGCTGCCCACCGGCGGATTCTTGAACCAATCCGACGGCACGAGTTGGATGGGTGTGTATACGCTCAACATGCTGGCGATTGCGATCGAGCTCGCGATGCACAATAACGTTTACGAAGACATTGCGATCAAGTTCTTTGAACACTTCCTTTACATCGCTGACGCCATGAATCACCTCGGCGGCTCGGGTCTGTGGAATCACGAAGACGGTTTCTATTACGATATGCTGATGCTCGACAACGGCCAGAAGATGCCGATGCGCATCCACTCGATGGTCGGGCTCCTTCCGTTACTCGCCGTTGAGATCATCGAACCCGAAGAGTTCGACGCGCTTCCCGAGTTCAAGCGCCGGGTGGAGTGGTTCATCAGTCATCGTCCGGAGCTCGCCCGCAACGTCGCCAGCATCGATGAGACCGGAGTCGGTCAGCGCCGGCTGCTTTCAATCGTGAGCCGCGACCGCTTGGCACGGATCCTCACGACGATGCTTGACGAAAATGAATTCCTGAGCCCCTACGGATTGCGCGCGCTCTCGCGCTATCACAAGGAGCATCCGTTCGTCTTGCGCATGGACGGACAGGAATATCGCGTTGATTACGAACCGGCCGAATCGACCAGCGGACTCTTCGGCGGAAATTCCAACTGGCGTGGGCCGGTATGGTATCCGCTGAACTTTCTGCTGATCGAAGCACTGCAGAAGTTCCACTATTACTATGGCAGCACGCTCAAAGTCGAATCCCCAACCGGCAGCGGCAATATGTGCGATCTGTGGGAAGTGAGCGCGATGCTTTCCAATCGGCTTATCAACCTCTTCCTTCCGGATGAGAACGGCCATCGTCCCGTGTTCGGCGGCGTCGAGAAATTCAACACCGATCCGTACTGGCGCGACAACGTGCTTTTCTACGAATATTTCCACGGCGACAACGGGGCCGGAATCGGTGCCAGCCATCAGACGGGCTGGACCGCGCTGGTTGCAAAGCTCATCGAACAACGCAGCGAATACGGATAATCCTGTGAGTCGCTACCCGCACATTCCCCAGCACGTCGTGATGCTTTCCTTCGAGGGCCCGGATCGCTATTCGATGGTGGGCGGCCTCGGCGTGCGCGTGAGCGAACTGGCGATCGCCCTCGACGAAGCAGGCATCACGACCGATCTGATCTTCGTCGGCGATCCCCATCTCGACCCCGTCGAATCGCGCGGAAAGACGCTGACGCTGCGCCGCTGGTGCCAGTGGATCTCGATTCATCATCCACTGGGCGTCTACGACGGCGAGTGGGGCAAGATGGAGGATTACCGCAACTCCGTTCCGGCCTTCATCCTCGATGAGATCCTGCGCACGGCGGCCGCTCGCGGTTCGCACCTGCTGGTGATGGCCGAAGATTGGCAGGTTGTGCCGGCGGTCCTGACCCTGGACCGCATTGCGCGCGAAGCCGGACTTCGTGACGCACTGACGATCGCGTGGAATGCGAACAACACCTACGGCTTTGCGACCATCGACTTTCACGCGCTGGCGCGAGCCGCGACGATTACGTGCGTGAGCCGGTACATGAAGTTTGAGCTCGCGCAGCACGGCACGCAAGCATTGGTGATTCCAAACGGTATTCCCGAGCGCGTCTTCGCCGAAGCGAGTGCCGCCGGCGCGGCCTATTTGCGGCGCATGCTCGGCAACCGACACATGCTGCTCAAAGTCGGCCGCTTCGATCCCGACAAGCGCTGGTTGCAGGCCATCGATGCCGTCGCCGATCTGCGCGCGCAGAGCGTTCCCGTGCAGCTCGTCGTGCGCGGCGGCAAGGAACCCTACGCCGGCGAAGTTTTCGCGCGAGCGCACGCGCGCGGACTGATGATCGACGATGTGCACCTCGAGGCGCCGTCGGCCGAGTCGCTTGCCGGCGTGCTGGCGAATTCGCACGCCGACATCGTCAACATTCGCAGTTTTCTGCCGGACGAGCTACTGTATACGCTCTACGCCGCAGCCGACGCCGTGCTGGCAAATAGTGGGAAGGAGCCCTTCGGCCTGGTGGGTCTAGAAGTCATGGCCTCGGGAGGCGTCGCGGTGTGCGGCTCGACCGGCGAAGACTACGCGCGCGCATTCGACAACGCGATCGTCTGCGACACCGCCGATCCCGCCGAACTTGCAAGTTATCTCGAACGGTTGTGGATCGACTCCGGGCAGCGCGAACGCATGGTCGAGAGCGCCAACGCTACGGCGCGGCAATTCACGTGGCCGTCGGTCCTCGATATTCTCGATGCGAAACTCGCGTTCGTGATACCCGGCTCGTGAGCGAACTAAGCACCGACGTCATCGTCATTGGTGCGGGCGCAGCCGGGCTTGCCGCCGCGCGCCGCCTGCACGAACGCGGCATCGAATTTCTTGTGCTCGAAGCGCGAGAGAGAGTGGGCGGTCGCGCGTATACGCTCTCCTCGGTTCACGGATCCTACCCGATCGAGCTCGGCGCTGAATTCATTCATGGAGCCGCGAAATCAACGCGCGAATTACTGCGTGAAATCGGCGAACAGGTTGCCCCGAGTGACGGGCAATCCTTTCGCATGCAGCGGGGGCACCTCGAGCCTGAGTCCGACCGGTGGTCCACGACCGAGCACATCTTGCAGCGTGTCGACATCGGGCAGCGCGATCAGAGCGTCGCGGCGTTTCTCGACACGATCCCGCGCAAGGAACTTTCGGCCGAACAACGCGCCGACGTGTGCGCACTCGTCGAGGGCTTCGATGCCGCAATCGTCGAGGATGCGAGCATTATCGGCATCGCGAAAGAGTGGCGTAGCGGCGTCAACGATACCTCCCATCGACCGATTCGCGGTTACGCACCGATGATGGAGCACTTGGCAAACATTGCCGGCGACCGTCTCCTGTTAAAGGCAGTGGTGACGCGGATCGGCTGGTCCGCGCACGACGTCACGATCGATGCGGTGCGCGCCGGCGAGTCACTGGTCGTGCGCGCGAAACGCGCAATCGTTACGCTACCAATCGGCGTGCTGCAAGCCCACGCTGACCTTTTCGCGCCGGCACTTCCGCTCGAAAAGCGCGCGGACATCAATCGGATCGCGATGGGCCCGGTGCTCAAAGTCGCGCTTGAGTTTCATACTCCGTTTTGGAGAGAGGTCGAAAAAGGACGCCTTCGCAAGGCCGGCTTTTTTCAGGCGCCAGATTGTCAGGTGCGAACGCTGTGGACGCGCATCCCCGACCGTTCGCCGGTGCTCATGGGATGGTCCGGCGGCGGCGCTGCGCTGCGCCTGAAGGAACGAGGCGTGGATCCGGTTCGGGCCGCGCTTGCGACCGTTGCCACGCTCTTCCCGTCGGCCGATATCACCGCCGAGCTGCGCAATGCGTACTTTCACGACTGGCAAGCCGATCCGTTTGCGCTGGGTGCCTACACGTATCTGCGCGTTGACGGCGCAGACGCGCGCGAACGCCTTGCAGATCCGATCTCCGACACACTGTTTTTTGCCGGCGAAGCAACCTCAGGTGACGACTCGGGGACGGTTGCCGGCGCGCTCGACAGCGGTTATTCGTCGTCGGATCGTATCGCCAAATAGGTCACGACGTCCCACGCATTGTGGATGCCGATGAAGATCAGCAGCATCGTCGACGCCGCAACCAGATACGACGCATCCAGCGGAAAGCCCGGGAGCAAGAACCCCCCGCCGCACAGGGCGAGATACGCGATAAACGGCAGGATGATAAACCAAAACCAGTCGCTTCGATCTGCGTTGTAGTTGGTGAGTTTGTTCGCTCGATAGCCGGTGTTCACTGCATAGACGGCACCGAAAAGGCCCGCGAGACCGATCAGAATGCCTGCATACAGCGGCGAGCGCCACGGCGCGGCAAAAATCCCGGAGACAAAGAACGCAGCGCAGAAATGCATCACCGTCGGCGAGCTGAAGATCGAGGTGCCCTCACCCGTGGTAGTGCCGGGCGCGCGCCGGCCGGCCGCGAGCGTTACGACGATGAACACGAGCCCCGTTAACGCTGCTGACGACGAACCGGCGATGACGTAAAAGTTCTCCCACGCCTTGAAGATCGATGGTTCGCTCATACGCCGGCGAGTTGTCCGATGCGTGTGCCCATACGTTCCGCGTAGGCGTATGCCTCGCCGTCGCTGGGAGCCTCGGCGTAGACGCTGAAGGTCGGGTCCGACGCATCGGGCAGCACGAGCACCCAGCCGTCGTCGTGACGCACGCGCAAACCCTCAAAGAGTTCGATCTGATCGCGCGGCTGCTCGGCGATGAGCGATCGCATAACGCGACCCTTGTGTTCCCACGGACACGGAACCGTCACCGTCGCCACGTGCCACTCGGGCAGCATATCGACCAGCTCGCTGAGCCGGCGCCCCTCGCGTCCGAGTAGTTCCATCACCTTAGCCGATCCATACAGCGCGTCGAACGCCGGATGCAGTTCCGGAAACACCACCTCATGATTCGCACCGCCGACAAAGGCCAGCTCGCGCCCGCGCGATTCCGCCAGCGCCATGAGCGAGCGCCGATCGCTGCGCGCGCGAATCACACTCGCGCCGTAGCTCTTGGCAATGTCTTCGATCGCCGCAGGGGCCATCACGGGTACGGCAACGGCCTTTGCGCCCGCGCGCACGACCATCAGCGTGAGCAGCGCAATGAGTTCGTTCCCGTCGACGATGCGCCCGCGATCGTCGACTAACGCGAACGTCTCGCCGTCGTGGTCGAGAAGGATCCCCAGATCGGCACGCAGCGTGCCGACGATATCGCTCAACTGTACAAGTGAGTTGGCCCGGTCATCGCTCACCGCGTGCACACGGTTGTCGTCGAAATAAGCATTGAGCGCGATGGTTTCGATATCCAACTTACTTAGAATTCGCGGCAACACGAGCGCCGCGTTGCCCTTGGCATAATCGATCACGACACGAAAGCGTTTCTCGGCCATGCCCTGGGGTGCGAGCGCCGCGAGAAAGGCACCCGTATAGCTTTCCAGCGCGCGGGCCGGAAAATCGAGGAGCCCGACGTCGTCCATCGCGACGCGGCGAAAATCTTCGCGGAAGAACAGATTTTCAATCTTCCGTTCGGTGGCCTTATCGACGTTGATACCGCTGTGATCGAAGAACTCGACCAGCAACGAATGCGGATCTCCCGGAGCGATGCGGACGTGAACGCCCCCGTTGCCACCCGTACGCGTCGCAAAACGCGAGAGCGGCAGCGGATACGAGCGTAGGTCCTCGACGTTGACGCCGACGCTCAAAAGGCCTGAGATGATACAGCGATTCATGATGCGACTGCTTGGGTGCGTATCGCGCGACGTCATCACCGCCTCGCCGGGACGTAGGTAGGATCCAAACGCCTGCCCAAGTTTGAGCGCAAACTCCGGTGTGATCTCCAAATTGGCAAGACCGGTCACGCCGACGCCGCCGAAGAGCGAACCCGGCCACTTGATCCCGTAGATCAGCGACATCGAGACGATCGCGCCCGAGCTCACGTTCTTCTCCGGCCACAATCGCAGGTGTGGACGAATCACCGCCGATTCGCCGATCACGCAGCGCTCCCCGACCACCGCACCTTCGCCGATCGATGCGCGAGCTTTGACGATGGTGCGACTTGCGATCGTGCAATCGGTGAGGTGCGCGTCGTCGCCGACGTAAACGTTCTCCCACAATACCGCGCGATTCATACGCGCGCCGGCTTCGACGATCGAGCCGTCACCGATGCAAGCCGGACCTTCGATCTGCACGCCGGGTCCAATGGTGACGCCATTGCCGAATTGGACGTGTCCTGAGATCGTGGCGCTCGGATCGACCGTGCAATCGTTACCCGCCCACACGGTCTCACCGATGCGGTTGGGCGGACGTTGCGTGCGCACCGCACCAGAAAGCGCATCATAGTTGGCCTGCTGATATTGCTGAAGGTTCCCGACGTCAGCCCAGTAGTCCGAGATCACGTGCCCGCCAAGCCGCTTACCATCGCGCAGCAGCAGCGGAAAGATGTCCTTGGAAAAATCGTAGGTCTTGCCCGGCTCCATGTAGCCGAACACCTCGGGTTCGAGGACGTAGATCCCCGTATTAATCGTATCGGAGAAGACCTCTCCCCACGACGGTTTTTCCATGAAGCGCGTTATGCGTCCGTCGTCGTCGGTGATTACCACGCCGAATTCGAGCGGATTGTTGACCCGCCACAGTGCGATGGTCGCGACGTTGCCGGCGCTGCGATGCGCATCGATTAACGACGTGAGGTCGATATCGGTCATCGCATCGCCGGAGATAATAACGAACGTATCGCCTTCGAGCAGTTCCTGCGCCATCTTGACCGCGCCGGCCGTGCCGAGCGGCGTATCCTCGACGACATATTGCATCGATACGCCGAGCGCTGATCCGTCGCCGAAATACGTTTCAATTTCATCGGCGAGGTAGTGGAGGGTCGCGACGACTTCGGTAATGCCGTGGTGCACCAAGAGCTCAACGATGTGATGCATCACCGGTTTGTTGGCAATAGGCGCGAGGGGTTTTGGACGACGCGAGGTCAGTGGGCGTAAGCGCGAGCCTTCACCGCCGGCCATCACCACCGCTTTCATCGCGCTCCTCCTTCTCGTGGCCGTTCTTCGCGTAACGCTCGAACGATCGCAGCAAAGATCGGATGCGCCGGAAGCGCATCGATCGGCACGGTAAGCTTGCGCTGCCAATTCGGCTCTTCGTCGACCGTTCCCGGAACGTTTACCTGATCGAGCGATCCGATCCCGTCTTCGAGTTGCAAGAGCACTAGGCGCGAACGCGACCGCGCAAGGTAACGATAGGCGCCAACCAGCAGCGCCGTCAATCGGTCGCCGTCAACTTCGATTCCGGCGGAGCGCAACGCGTCGAGCAGTTGCTCGCGCGTGGCCCCGTCGGCCGCGTTCCACCAGCCGGCAAGCGTCGGCAAGTCATGCGTTCCCGTGCTGGCAACCGCTTCGGCCGGGTAGTCGCCGGGCGCACGAAAACGCCCATCCCATTCGCGCTCGAAGTACAGGACGCGGCACGAAAAGACGCGCGCCTCCGCGGTGCGCTCGCGAAAGCCGTCCGGCACGGTACCCAGGTCTTCGCCGACGACCATGCAGCGATTGCGTACGCTTTCGAGCGCCACAATCCCGAGCATCGCCTCGAAATCGTAATGTACATACGCGCCGCCCCCATCCGGTAACATGCGCGGAATGCAAAACAGCCGTTTAAGTCCCATGACGTGGTCGATGCGCAGCGCCCCGGCGTGACGCATGTTTGCGCGCAGCAGTTCGATGAAAGGTTGGTAGGAGCGTTCGCGCAGCACGCGAGGGTGAAACGGCGGCAATCCCCAGTTTTGCCCAGTTGCGTTGAGCGGATCGGGCGGTGCGCCGACCGATAGCCCGAGCGCATAGGCCGACGGATCGCTCCACACGTCGGCGCCGGCTAAATCGACGCCGACCGCGAGGTCGCGGTACAACCCGATCGGCATCGTGCTCGCAGCGCGTGCCGCGTTCGCAAACTGGCGATCGGCGAGCCACTGAAGGAATACGAAAAATTCGACGCGGCCGGCATGTTGCGCCGCAAAGCGTTCGACCGCAGCGCTACGCGCGTCTTGAAGCTGCGCCGGCCATTGTTGCCAACTGTAGACGTCCTCGTCAAGTGCGCTAAGTTCTTCCATGATCGCTTCGTAGCGCGCGATGTCCCGCAGTCCGGGATTATCCGTCGCGAAGACTTCCCATGGACGGCGCTCGCGCACGCGTTCGAAGCAGCGCTCGAGCGCATCGAGCTTATACGCTGCAACCTCGCGATACTCGACAAGCGCAGCATCTTGCAGCGCGCGCGTGTTGAAATCCTCGAGCGAGACGCCGAACTCAGCCGCTGCGGCGCGCACGTCGATGTAGAGGGAGTTGAGATAGCGACGGCTCAGCGGCGCGTACGGACTTGCGGCCGATGGATTGCTCAAGTGCAACGCGTGCAAGGGGTTGAGCGCGACCGCCGACGCGCCCAGTTGGCCGGCCATCGATGCGAGCTGCGCGAGATCGCCAAAGTCGCCGATGCCGTCGTTGCGTGCCGAGCGCAGGGAGTAGAGTTGAGCAGCGATACCCCAAGCGGGCTCGCGTTCGAGCTGCGGGGGAACGTAGGCGCGCTCGGGCACAACGATCAGGTTATCGTAGTAGCCGATCTCGATGGGTGCATCGAGCCGATCGACGCGCACGACGCGCGCCAGCGGCGGATCGCTCGTCTCTTCGCCGAGCGCATCGCGCATCGCCGCCATCGTCGCGGCGGAAACGATCACCGGATTGCCGAACGCGTCGGCGTAGCGATCGTCGATCATTCTGCAACAAGCAGTGCCAGCGTGCGCGAGCGCAGCGGAAAGACCGCACCTGGAAGAAAGCGGGAATCAGGTGCAAGCCGTTGCGGCCGCGTCGTGTCGATGACCAGGCGCCAGCCCACGAACGTCGGCGGCGCGGGCAAGATAAAGGGAATCTCGTGCTCGTGCGCGTTGAGCAGCATGAGAAACGTATCGTCGTATTCGGGATAGCCGCGCATGCTCACGAAGCGATCGCCGGTGTCACCGCCAAAGAGCGCCGCGAGGCTGCGCCGGGTGGTATCGTGCCAATCGGCATCGACCATTTCACGCCCGCTCGCATCGATCCAGCTGATATCTTTGAGGCCACTCGGCGAGACCGCCGTACCTTTGAAGTAGTTCGGACGCCGAAAGAGCGGGTGCCCGCGTCGCAATTCGATGAGGTCGCGCACGAAGTCGATCAGCTCAGGATCTTCTTGGACATCGGTCCACGAAAGCCAGCCGATTTCGTTGTCCTGACAGTAGGCGTTGTTGTTGCCCATCTGCGTGTTATTGACCTCATCGCCGGCCAGCAGCATCGGTAGACCTTGCGAGAGGAGGAGTGTCGCGAGCAGATTGCGCTTGAGCTGCGCACGCAGATTCCGAACGCCGGGATCGCTCGTCGTCCCTTCGACCCCGCAGTTCCAACTATAATTGGCATCGTGACCGTCGAGATTGTGTTCGAGGTTCGCTTCGTTGTGCTTGTGCTCGTAAGTCACAAGATCGTTCAACGTAAACCCGTCGTGCGCGGCAACGAAGTTGACGCTCGATCGCGGACGTCGTCCGGTGCGATCGAAAATGTCGCTCGACCCGGTCAGGCGTGAAGCGAACTCGGGAATCATCCCGTCGTTGCCTTGCCAAAAGCGGCGCACGGTATCGCGATAGCGGTCGTTCCACTCCGACCAGCCTGCGGGAAAATTTCCGAGTTGATAGCCGCCGGGCGAGAGATCCCAGGGTTCGGCGATCAGCTTGACGCGCGAGAGCACGGGGTCTTGCTGCACGGCTGCCAGGAACGCGCTGCCTTGCGTGAAGGCTCCCTCCGGACGCCCCAATGCAGGAGCAAGGTCGAAGCGAAAGCCGTCGACGTGCATCTCATTGACCCAATACCGCAGCGAATCGGTCACCATCTGCAGGGTGCGCGGGTGCACGAGATTGAGCGTGTTACCGCAGCCCGTGTAGTCGGCGTAATAGCGGCCGTCTTCGAGATGGTAGTAACTCTTGTTGTCGATCCCGCGTAGCGAGAGGGTCGGACCGAGATGGTTGCCCTCGGCGGTGTGATTGTACACGACGTCGAGCAGCACTTCGATGCCGGCTTCGTGGAGACGTTTGACCATCGTCTTGAATTCGCCCAGCGACGAGCCCGAAAGCAGACGTGGATCCGGCGCGAAGAAGGCAATCGAATTATAGCCCCAATAGTTGCGCAAGCGATGCTCGACCAAATGGCGATCGTCGACCGCGGCGTGCACCGGCAACAGCTCGACTGCCGTGATCCCCAGACGCGTCAGGTACTCGATCACCGCCGGAGAGGCGATACCGGCAAACGTTCCGCGCAGCTCGGGGTTTACATGCGGATGTTTGATCGTGAAACCGCGCACGTGCATTTCGTAAACGACGGTTTCGTGCCAACGCGTGTAGAGACGACGATCTTCGCCCCAGGTAAATGCGGTGTCGACCACAACGCACTTGGGCATGGCGGCGGCGTTGTCGCGCCGGTCGAAAGACAGATCGGCGCGCGACGACCCAAGCCGGTAGCCGAAATTTGCATCCGTCCAGCGCACGAACCCGTTGAGTTGTTTTGCGTAGGGATCGATCAGCAGCTTATGGTGATTGAAGCGATGCCCGCGCTCGGGATCGTAGGGACCGTAGACACGATAACCGTAGAGCGTGCCCCGTTCGATCTCCGGGAGATACCCGTGCCAAATCTGATCGGTGTATTCTGGCAACGCGATCCGGCGCAGTTCGCGTGTGCCGCGCGAATCGAACAAACAGAGTTCGACGCGCTCGGCGTTTTCGGAAAAGAGGGCAAAGTTGACGCCGCTGCCGTCCCAGGTCGCGCCGAGCGGATAGGGCCGCCCGGGGAGAACCGCGGCGCGGCCGGCCGGTTTCACGCGCGCACCGGCCGGAAGTAGACCGCGGCGAGCGGCGGCAGCGTGACCGTCATTGAGTGCTCGCGGCCGTGCGACGGAATCGCCTCGACCCGGACGCGCCCGAGATTGCCGGCGTTGCTGCCGCCGTAGCGCGCCGAATCACTGTTGAACACTTCTTCATACTCATCGGCTGCCGGAACGCCGATACGATAGCCGTAGCGTACGACCGGCGTAAAATTGCAGAGCGCGATCAACACGTCGTGCGGATCGCGCCCGTGACGCACGAACGCGATTGCAGAATTTTCAACGTCTTGATGGTCGATCCAGGAGAAACCCTCGTGTTCGTTGTCGCGCTCGTACAGGGCACCGGTACAGCGGTAGAGATGATTGAGATCGCGCACGAGGGTTTTTACGCCGGCATGAGGTCCGCCGTCGTCGATGAGCGCATCCCAATCGAGGCTGCGGTCGTGATTCCACTCGCGGCTCTGAGCGAACTCGTCGCCCATAAATAGCAGCTTCTTGCCCGGATGCGCATACATGTAGCTGTAGAGTAGACGCACGTTGGCAAATTGCTGCCAGCGATCGCCGGGCATCTTCTCGAGGATCGAGCCCTTGCCGTGAACGACTTCATCGTGCGAGAGCGGCAGCACGAAGTTCTCATCGAATGCGTAGATCAGCGAAAACGTTAATTCATCGTGGTGATATTTGCGATGCACCGGCTCGTGTGAGAGATATTGCAAGGTGTCGTGCATCCAGCCCATGTTCCACTTGAACCCAAAGCCCAGGCCGCCCAGATACGTCGGTGCCGACACCTTTGGCCATGCGGTCGATTCCTCGGCAACCGTAATGATGCCGGGCACGTCGCGATAGACGGTTTCATTGGTCCGCTTGAGAAACGCGATTGCTTCAAGATTTTCGCGACCGCCGTATTGATTGGGCACCCATTCGCCCGGCTCACGGCTGTAGTCGAGGTAGAGCATCGAGGCGACCGCATCGACGCGCAGTCCGTCGACGCCATATTCTTGCAACCAAAATAATGCATTGTTCACGAGGTAATCGGCGACTTCGGTGCGTCCGAAATTGAAGATGTACGTATCCCAGTCGGGATGCCAGCCTTGGCGCGGATCGGCGTGCTCGTACAGATGGGTGCCGTCGAAGAGCGCGAGCCCGTGTTCGTCGCTGGGGAAGTGCCCAGCGACCCAATCGATGATGACGCCGATGCCCATCGCATGCGCGCGGTCGACGAAGTTGCGAAATTCTCGCGGTGTGCCGAAACGCGAGGTGGGCGCGTAGAGGCCGATCGGTTGATAGCCCCACGATCCGTCGAAAGGATGCTCGGAGACCGGCATCAATTCGAGATGCGTGAAGCCCATCTCTTTGACGTACGGCAAGAGGCGGTCGGCCAGCTCGTCGTAGGTGAGAAAACGGTTGTCTTCTTCCGGTACGCGCTGCCACGAGCCCAAGTGCACTTCGTAGATCGCCATCGGTGCTCCGCGATGCTGTAGGCCACCGCGTGCGAGCATCCAGGCGTCGCTCGTCGATGAGGGAAGACGCGTAACGATCGACGCCGTATCGGGCCGCAGCTCACAGGCGAAGGCGTACGGGTCGGCCTTGAGCGGCAACAAGCTGCCGTCGCTCGCGTAAATCGCAAACTTATAGCGTGCCCCCTCGCGCACGCCCGGAGCGAAGACCCGCCACACGCCAGTACCGTGCTCGACGTGCATCGCATGCGCGCCGAGCTGCCAGCCGTTAAAATCGCCGACGACATTGGCCGCGCTCGCGCTGGGAGCCCACACGGCGAATTCGACGCCGTCCTGACCGTCGCGGGAGCGGTGGTGTGCGCCCATGCCTTGATAGTGCATGTGGTGGTTAGTGAGCTATTCCGCTGAGAGCATCGTACACGGCGCGCGTTCGTTCGCGTAGGTGTGTCACGTCGCCATCGTTGTCGATGACGTAATCGGCCCGCGCGCGCGCTTCCTCGGGGTCAATCTGCGTCTCCATGCGCGCCAGGACGTGAGTTGCGTCGGTATGATCGCGTTCGACGACGCGCGCAATGCGCTGCTCGACCGGCGCGATGACGACGACCGATTTCTGCACCATATCGATGTAACCGCTCTCAAAGAGTAACGGCACGACGTGGACGACGAGCTGGTCGGGTTTCGCGTGGGCGGCGTGTTCGGCCGCCAGGCGGCGCACGAACGGATGCACGATCTCATTGAGCCGATTGAGCGCCTGCGGGTCGGAAAAGACGACTTCGGCCAGCGCCGCGCGATCGAGCCCGCCGCCGCGCACGAACTGTGGCCAGACATGTGCGATGGCCAGCAGGCCGTCGGAGTTGGGCGCGACCGCCTCGCGAGCGAGTTGGTCGGTGTCGATGATGTACGCACCGAGCTCCGCGAAGATGCGAGCAACCTCGCTCTTCCCCGCTCCGATCCCACCCGTCAGCCCAACCTGCAATCCCATGGGAGGCGAGAAGTTAGCAAAAAGGAGCGCGGTTTCCCGCGCTCCTTTTTGTTTTCGTCGGCCCTTCGAGGCTCGCTTACGCTCGCACCTCAGGGTGACAATCTAGGCTTGGACGACGGAGTCGCCGATCGTACCGAGTCCCACTTCTTCGTCGAGCGCCAGCGCTTCGATCTCTTCGGGCGGAACGTCCGCGACGTGTTGGATCGAGGCGGTGATCCGGCGCGTCGCGCTGTTGATCGTGACGAGCGTGACTTCGACATCTTGCGCCGCGTTGAACTGCGCACTGGGATCGAACTCGCCCTTGGGAACCATCGCGAGGATGCCCGGGAAGATTTCGACCAGCAAGTAGTTCGGCGTGACCTTGACGATCTGTGCCGAGAGCTTGTTGCCCTCGACCAGTTTGTCGGCGTGCTCGTCCCACGGATCGGGAAGCGCGTGCTTGAGTGAAAGACTGACCTTCTTCGCTTCCGCGTCGAACTTCATGATCTCGACGTTCACGATGTCGCCGATCTTCACCACTTCCGACGGATGCTTGATGCGCGCATAGCTCAGCTCACTGTTGTGAATGAGGCCATCGATGCCGCCCAGATCGACGAATGCACCGAAGTCCGCGAGACGGACCACGACGCCTTCACGAATCTGACCGACTTCGAGCGTGTCGAGCAGCTCTTGCTTCTTGGCCTGCAACTCTTCTTCGAGCACGAGGCGCTGCGAGAGCACGACACGATGACGCTTGTGATCGAGATCGATCACCTTGAGGCGCAGTTTCTGACCGACGAGTTCGTCGAGGTTGCCGACCGGCTGGCGGCGGATCTGCGAAGCGGGCACGAAGCCGCGCATGCCGAGATCCACGAGCACACCGCCCTTGACGACTTGCGTCACGGTGGCCTCGATCACTTCGTCGTTCTGATGCGCTTCAATGACCTTCTCCCAGGTCTTGAGCGCACGCGCGCGACGCTCGGATAGGAACAGCGTTCCGTCCATATCGTCGATGCGATGAATCATTACTTCTAACGAATCACCGACTTTGAGCGCCTTGGGATCGACCGCGAGCGACAGTTCGCGGAATGGGAGTACGCCTTCGGATTTACCGCCGACGTCGACGAGTAATTCGTCTTTGTCCTTTTGAACGATAAGGCCGTTGAGGACTTGTCCTTCGTCGAGGACTTTCAGCGACTCTTCATAGAGGCGCTGTTCGAGCGCGAGTTGATCTTCCTCGTAAGTAGCGGGAGCAATTTCAGTCGTAGAGATGTTGTGGTTCCTACCTAACAATTTGTATTTTTGCGAATCAACGCTGACAGTTTCGACACCACCAGGTTCCGCGTTGCGCGATCACCGTTCGAACGATCGGTTTTCCGCACCGCGGACAAGGTTCTCCGAGCTTGCCGTACACCGAAAGGACGTTTTGAAATCCCCCTCGGAGGCCTTCGGCATCCACGTAATCATCGACGCTCGAGCCGCGCATTTCGGTTGCACGGGCCAAGACGTCGCGGATCGCGTGGTAGAGCCGGAGAGTCGCCGGCTTCGTCAACGCCCGGGCGGCCCGACCGGGTCTGATCCCGGCTACCCATAACGCCTCGCATGCATAGATGTTTCCGATGCCTGCGATGCGCCGCTGATCGAGGAGCAATGTCTTAATCGGCGTCGTCCGCCCAGAGAGCATACCGATAAACCCCTGCTGTGTAAAGCCTGGTGAAAGGGGCTCGACGCCCAAATCGGCGTCCCACGGGTCATCCGGCTCAACCAGGCGCATGCGCCCAAAGGTGCGCACGTCGGCAAAGCTCAGGCGCGTTCCATCCGTATAATGAAGCGTTACGTGGGTGCCGGGATAAGCGGGCTCGCCGGGGCGCTGGAGCACGAGACGGCCCGTCATCCGCAAGCTGGTGACCAATTTGCGGCCCGAACCCAACGCCATCACCACGTACTTGGCGCGCCGGCCGACGCTCTCGATTTGCTCGCCGGGTAGGGCAGCCGCGAACCCGACGCCGGGCGGCGCCTGGACCATCTTCGGCAGATGAATCTTTACGGATTCGATCGTTTTGCCCGTGACCGTGTGGTCCAGGCCGCGCGCGATCGTTTCAACCTCGGGTAACTCGGGCACTCGCCCAGCTTACCAGCCTCCGGTGCGCGTAACCTCGATATAGCGGGTCTGGCCAGGCACCGGGGTGACCACGGCGTTATACTGGCCCGGCGAATTGTCGCCGAATGCGCTGATCGTGTGGAGATCGGGTTGGAGATGCGCGAAGCAGAAGTGTCCGTTGGGCTCCACCGGCGTGCTTACGACTTCGGTCGCAGAGCGCGCGACGATGATATTCCCGGGAATGGTCTCATATTGCAACGCAATGACGCGTAGCGGGTTGACGTCGAGATGTCCGCAGACCGAACCGCTAAGCAGCGTGGGCGCATTGCTCTCAGCCGACGCACAGAGAGGTGCGGCAACGAGCGCCGCTCCGAGCACCATTGCCGATAGAAGTGAACGTTTCATACCCTCTATAACGCCGATTCCGCCGAATTAGTGACAGCTACGTGTGCTGCTCTACTAACTCAGGCAAGTGAACCCCCGGCATAATTCCGTCTTTGGCCGCTTCGCCCGCGGGCAATTCGATCACATATTTTGCTGAGCCGCCGCGGCGCGGAATCGCGTCATCGGGCGCATCTTCGGAAACAACGGGCACGTTCGCCGCAACGCTGCGCACCGTTCCGTCGGCCGCCACGAAGACCATATCCAGTGGCACGAGCGTGTCTTTCATCCAAAACTCGACCGGCGCATCCGCCTCGAACACGAACACCATGCCCGTGTGCACGGGCAAATCGGTTACGCTCATCAAGCCGGTTTCGCGCTGCTCCTCGGTCTTGGCAACTTGCAACGTGAGCGCCGCATGCGGCGCGTGCACCGCGATCACGGGCAAATGCTGCGGCGCCGGCGTTCCCGCCGCAATCACCGCAGCAAAGAGAAGCGCGATCATTCCTCGTCCACCATCATCTCGACGTCATACCAGTTCGCGCCCGCCTTTACCGTCACTTCCAGCGGAACCGAGAGCGTCAGCGCTTCTTCCATCTCTGCGCGCACGAGATTCGCGAGGGCTTGCAGATCGTTGCGATGAACTTCAAAAATCAACTCGTCGTGAATCTGCAGCAGCATCGTTGCATCCAACCCGGCAGCCCGCACCGCGCGGTCGGTCTTGACCATCGCAAGCTTCATGAGGTCGGCCGCACTGCCTTGTAACGGCGCGTTGGTCGCCTCGCGTTCCGCCGAGGAGCGCAGCATGTAGTTACTCGAGGTCAGTGCCGGCATATACCGGCGCCGCCCCAAGATCGTCGTCACATACCCCAGCTCGCGCGCCTCCTCGAGCGTGCGATCGATATAGGCACGCACGGACGGAAACCGGGCGAAGTATGCCTCGGTGATCGCGCGTGCTTCCGCGCGCGAAATCTCGAGCCGCTGCGCGAGGCCGAAATCCGACATCCCGTAGAGCAAGCCGAAGTTGACGCTCTTGGCCATGCGCCGCTGGTTACCGTCGGCGCTCACGTCGCTCCCTAAATTGAAGATCTGACGCGCGGTGAAGTCGTGGATGTCTTGGCCTTCCTCAAACGCCGTACGCATCGCTTCGTCGCCGGAGAGGTGCGCCATCAAGCGTAATTCGATCTGACTGTAATCAGCTGCCAGCAACGCGTAGTCGGGGCTCTTGGCCACGAACGCCTTGCGAATGCGCCGGCCGAGGTCACCGCGCACCGGAATGTTTTGCAGATTCGGATTGGTCGACGAAAGGCGACCCGTCGCCGTTGCCGTCTGATTGAAGACCGTGTGCAAGCGCGATCGTGCGTCGAGCAATTGCGGAATGACGTCGATATAGGTGTTCTTGAGCTTGGTCACTTCGCGCCACTCGAGCACGAGTGCGCAGATCGGATACTCTTTGGCGAGACCTTGCAAAATCTCGACTCCGGTCGCCCACCCGGTTTTGGTTTTTTTGCCGCCGGGAATTTGCAAACGGCCGAACAAAATGTTGCCGAGCTGCTGCGGTGAGCCGATGTTGAATTCTTCGCCCGCGAAGTCATAGATGTGCTGCTGCAAGCGCGCGGCTGCGGTATCGACTTCTCTGGCCAGGCCGACGAGCTCGGCCGGATCGACGGCAATGCCGGCTGCTTCCATGCGCGCGAGCAATGGCGCGAGCGGCACCTCGACCTCTTCGTAGACACGCATCTGCGCGCGCTCTTCGAGAAGCGGGCGCATTGCGTCGAGCAATTGCAGCGTCGCATCGGCGTGCGCCGCAGCGTCATCAGCGGGCGCGGCCTCCAGATGCTCCGCCACCGCATCGAGGAGAGCAGAGAACGTGCGTGACGGGTTGAGCAAGTGTGCCGCGAGCATCGCGTCATCAGTTACCTGGGTGAGCGTCACGCCCTGCGCAGCAAGAACGCGAGCGACGCGTTTAGCATCGTAGGCCACGATGCGCGGCGCGTTCTCGAGCACGTTCGCGAGCGCCGAGCGAACCGGCTCATACGCTAGCGCGCCGGCCGCGAAGGCCGTCCCGCCGCCGCGTGCGCCGCTGATACCGATGGCGTCCTCGCGCACAGCAAGCGCCACGCAGGGTGAATCGGCAAGCGGACGCAGTTCTTCGGCAAGGCGCGCGAACTCGGGCGGATCGACCGATGCCACATAGGTGCGGTAGGTGCCTTCGAGTTTTGCATCGCTTGCAAAGAGCGGCAGACCGTCGACGGGGGCTTTGAGTCGCGCGAGCAGCGTCTTGAATTCGAGCTGCGCGTACAGTGGATAGAGCGCAGCATCGCTGGGCGCTTCGTAGCGCCGTTCCCAATCGATCGCAAGCGGCAAATCGCGGCGCACGATCGACACGTCGCGACACGTTCGCGCTTGCTCCCCATACACTTTGACGAGGTTCTCGAGCTTGGGCGTACCCGCAAGCGAGGGATCGGCGATGAGGGCGTCAAGTGAACCGGCGGCTTTGATCAACTTGATCGCGGTCTTCTCGCCGACACCGGGAATGCCGGGGAGATTATCCGATGGATCGCCCTTGAGCCCACGGTAATCCGCGAGTTGATTCGGCTGCAGTTCGAACCGCTCGTACACCGCTGCCGGATCGTAGCGTCCCAAATCGGTGATGCCTCGCCGTGTCGTCAAGACGGTCGTGTGTTCGTCGACGATTTGCAACAAATCGAGATCGCCGGTTACTACCAGTGTCTCCTCGCCCACCTCTTCGGCCTCGCGCGCGAGCGTCGCAATGATGTCGTCGGCTTCTTGCCCCTCGATTTCGACGACGGGAATGTGATGCACCGCAAGCACGTCGCGCACCAGCGCGAATTGGCTGCGCAGATCATCCGGCATCGCGTCGCGCTGCGCTTTATATTCCTTATAAAGGGCCACGCGATCGACCGGCAACCCCTTGTCGAATGCGGCGATCACGTGTGTCGGCTTTTCGTCGTGGATGAGCTTGTTGAGCATCATCGTGAAACCATAGACCGCGTTGATCGGCACGCCGCGCACCGTCGTCAGGGGCGGCAATGCAAAAAATGCGCGATACACCAGACCGTAGGTATCGAGGAGCATCAGGCGGCTGGGACGTTTACGCGGCATCAGTACCCTGCATTCATTGCACCGTTATCGGCGACGACGCCGCGATCACCCGCCCGTCGTCGGTAATCGTGAGAATCGAGAGGGTGTAGCTTCCGCGTGCACTCGGCATCTGCACGGCGATCGAGGAGCCGTCGAAGTGCGCAACGTTCCACCACACGTCTTGCGTGTCGGCTTGCTCGAGCGAGAGGTTCACCGGCGGGCTGGAACGCCGTTCGAATCCGATCACCTGCGCGTGCTCGCCGGTCGAATCGACCCACGGATGCCACGTACGGCCTTCAGGTGCGCTGCTTTGTGTGGCTGCGATTCCCACCGCCAGCAACGCGGGCGCCGACTCGAAGAGCGCGCCGCCGGACGGCGCACCGCGGCTGATACGAACGATCGTCGTTCCCGCTCCCGGCGCAACGTCGCGTAGCGTGACGTTCACCGGCGCGCCCGGCGTAAATGTCCCAGACGGCATCGCGATGCTTGCACTCATCGGGCGCCCGGGCGCGTCGAGCACCAGCGGCACGCTACTCCACGCAATCGCGCCGCTGCGCACGAATGCAGCCCCGGCTCGCAGATCTCCCGGCGCATCAGTAATCCTCAACGATGCCGAAGCACGCCCGTCACGCACCGGAACGACGACGTTCTGCGTTCCGTTGGCGCTCTCGATGGTGAGCAGCGCGTCGCCCTGTGCACCATCCAGCGTCGCATCGATGTGAACGTCCGAGCCCGAGCGATAGACACTGTGGTCCAAGGTGATGCGCACATCGGCGCTGCCGTTGAGACTCGTATCCTGCGTTGCCTGCGAGACGATATCCACTTGACCCGCGTCGGTGGCTTGGCCGCCGTCGCCTTGGATTGTCGCAAAGACCAAATTGGTGCCTAGCGACGGCGCCGTGAACGCGCCGTGCGCGTGACCGTCGGCATCGAGCGTCAGCTGTTGCTCTTGCACCGACGGCCCGTGTTCGAGTCGAACGCTTACGTGCGCGCCGGCGAGGGGCCGGCCGTTGTCGATCTCCGCGCCAAAGACGTCGAAGTTTACCGGCGTTCCGAGCGTTTGCGCGTTGCGATCGAGTTGCAAGCGAACGGTCACGCGTGCCGTCGGAACGACGATTCGCGTCACTGCGCTCGCACCGCCCGACTCGACGCGCACGCCGTAGGTCGAGGGCAAGCGGTCAGTCGGATGCGCGATCAACACCGTCGCGCGTCCGTCGCTACCGGTCTGCACGGTTTGGTCGAGCCAGGTGGAGGTGCCCCACGGAATGTCCGGTGGAGAATATCCAATGAACACGTGCGGCGAGCGCACGACCACGACGTGCACCGGCACATGGCCGCGCGATGACGTAACGAGGACCGGCACATCGGCGGACGCATTGCACGGTCCGTCGCACCCGCTCGCAACCTCGAGTGAGAGCTCGCTCGCATCGGCGTCCACGTGCACGTTGGCACCGCCCACGCCGCCATCGACTTGCGCGAGCACGGTATAATCGCCCGCGGCTGCGCTGGCTGGAACCGGAATGTCGGCAGTGAAGGCGCCCGCCGCATCGACCGGCGCTTGCACCTGCGCGAGCAACGTACCGCCGAGACGCAGCGAAATCCCCGCGCTTCCCGCAGCGGGTTTGAGCGCCCCGCTCACGCGCGTGCGCGCGAAGCCCACAATGCGAATCGTCCCGCCGGCATGGACCACGGCGGTGTCGGTGCGCACGCCGACAATCGCCGGCGGTAAGGGCGCTTGCGGCGGAAAACTCGCAAAGGCATAACTGTCGGCCCATTGCGCGAGCGCAAAGACGGGCCGCGGCGTGCGACTCCAGCGTACGATGCCGTGCGCATCGGTGTAGCGCGCCTCGAAGCCGTTTTGAACGACGAATTGAACGCGCATGTGCGCGAGCGCATGGCCCGTGCCAAGGTCGGTTGCGTAGAGCAGAAGTTCGCCCGGTGTTTCTTTGGTCAGCAATCCGACGCGCGTCCGATTGATCCAGACCTGCTCGCCGACGTCGCCGCGACGCGCTTCGACGACGAAAAACCCTTGGCGCGATCCGAGCTGCACGTCGACGCCGCTGGATTGAAATTGATAGCCACCCGGGGGCGTGAAGGTGAAGCGCGCAACAGGCCTTCGGCCGCGCGTGTCAATAGCGCGCGCACGCGCGTTCGAACCCGCGCTCAGCACATCGGCCGGATCGACTTGATACACGGCAAATTGGACCGGCGCACTGGAATACGTGTCCAGCCGCACCGTCGTCGCTTGCCACGGCACGTTTGAGTCGCTGGCGAAGAGGGCAAAGTAAGCGTCGAGTTTATGAAGATCGACAATTGGGCGCGCCGCAGAGGCGGGAGCTGCAAGCAACGCAAGCGCCAGCAGCACGACCAAGGGCACACGTATTCGAAGCACGTCGTTGACGGGGTTTCGCGGCATCCCAGGAACGGTCCCACGGGAAGGTCGGCCTCCCTACGCCGCATAAAGCGTGGGTCGTGAACGAGTCCGATTCCGCCGGCAACTCCCTTTCGACGCGTTGCTGTTACTGTGGGTGTGAAGACGGCACCGCGAAAGCGCCGGATCCCTCCGAGCGCCGCCACCTCCAAGTTATCGTCGCATGCGGCTCGTGCGGACGACCGTTCACCGTTCTCTCGGCAAACTAATATGCGCATTGTTGCTCTTACGCTCGCACTTATCAGCGTCGCGCTTCCGGTTGCCGCTGCAACGCCGGTGCCCAAACCGACCACCGCTTCGAAACTGGTGCCGCATCCACCGGTTCCAAAAGTCGCCGAGCACACCGAGTTTATCGTCGAGGTCAACGCCAAGGGCCAAGTGGTGCGTGTAAAATCCGCCAAGGGTACCGGCGGCAAGGACGTATTCTTCAACGCGCAGACCTACGGCAACGTGTTGCAGATGTGGATCCGGCATCCCGACGGCAGCGCTCAGGTCGGGCTCTACAAAGTTACGTTCGACTACGATCCAAAGACGAAAAAGGTGCACCGCAGTGTCTCTCTGGTGCAAGCCGGCGGCGATTGGGCCAACGAAAAGGGCGCAGCCACCGAGATGATGGAGACGGCGGAGCGAGAGGCAAAGGAGTCGCAAAAGACGCAGCAGCAGGAGCAGAGCAAGAATCTTCCGCCGCTCGATACTATCGTTGGCCCGACGGCGTCGCCGACCAAACACCCCTAGAGGGTTCGGCCGTCCTGCGGACGGACGCGCATCCGGCGCTCCGAACCTTCATCCGCATCCTGCGGATAGCGCGCTGGATCGTGAGCGTAGTTGTACATCCAAAGATGCTTACGAGAGCGAAGAGCACGCGCGCGCATTTATGCTGATGAACGGCGTCTCACTTACCGTCTATCGCTGTCGCTATTGCGAGTTATGGCATCTCTCAAGCCGGCGCGACTAGCGCTTACCGGTGCCGTGATGAACGTCGCCTTCTTTGCAGCCGTCTTGTTCGTTCCGGCTTGGACGCTGGACTGGTGGCGCGCGTGGGTCATCATCGCCGTCGTCGCTGCCGGATCATTCGGTAGCACCCTCGACCTTGCCCGTGCCGACACCGGCCTCATCGACGAGCGCTTCAAATCACCGGTGCAGCAATCGCAACCGCTGGGCGACAGGGTCGTGCTGATCGCCCTGTTGCTGTCGGTTTTCGGGTATCTCATCCTCACATCGGTCGACGCGATGCGCTTTCATCTGCTGCCACCGCCGCCGGAATGGCTTTCGTTCGCCGGGCTACTCGCGACGATCGCCGGTTGGTCGATCGCGTGGCGCGCACTGCATGAGAATGCCTTTGCAGCGCCGGTCGTCAAGCTGCAGGACGATCGCCGGCAGCACGTCATTGACTCCGGGCTTTATCACCACGTTCGTCACCCCATGTACGCGGGCGGCGCGCTGGTCATCATCGGAATTCCGCTGTGGTTGCAATCGACCGCGGGAACGCTTGCGGCACTGACGTCGGTCGCGGTGCTGATCGTCCGCATCCTACTCGAAGAGCGCTTCTTGCGCCGAGAATTGGATGGATATGATGCATACACCGGACGGGTCCGCTATCGACTGATTCCGCTGATTTGGTAAGCGCGGCATGCTACACTAACCCGTATGAAATTCGTCAGCTACATCACGAGTGACGGCAACGCGGCACCCGGACTCGTCGAAGGCGGATCCATTCGGCGGATCGACGCGCCATCGATGCAGGCGTACATCGCCCTTCCCCCGGCCCAGCGTGCCGCCCGTCACACGAGCCAAACCGTTGCGCTCGCCGACGTGCGCCTCGACGCTCCGGTGCGTCCGCTACGTAACGTGTTCTGCGTCGGCCGCAACTACCTCGAACACGCCAAAGAGGGCGCTGCAATCTTCGGCAAAGAGCTGAAGCTTCCCGACGTGCCGACCTTCTTCACCAAAGCGACGCCCACGGCGATCGCCGCGCCCGAGCAGATAATTCACTTGCAAGCCGACGCTTCAAATGAATACGATTTTGAGGCGGAGCTTGCCGTGATCATCGGCACCACCTGTAAGAACGTGCGTGAAGCCGACGCGATGAGCGTGATCTTCGGCTATACTGCGCTCAATGACGTCACCGCACGCGACCTTCAGCGCGCGCATTTGCAGTGGTTCAAGGGGAAAAGTCTCGACGAATGCGCGCCCTACGGTCCCTGGATCATCTCGGCCGACGAAATCGGTGACCCCGGAAAACTCGAGATCATGTTTCGCTTGAACGGCGTCGAAAAACAACATAGCAATACCTCGAAGATGATCTTCGATATCCCGCGCTTGATCGCCGAACTCTCCAAAGGCATGACGCTCTTGCCGGGCGACGTCCTTGCAACCGGAACGCCCGAAGGGGTTGGATTCGCGCGCACGCCACCGGAGTTTCTCAAGAACGGCGACGTGATGGAGGTCGAAATAGAAAAGATCGGCACACTGCGCAACACGGTGTCGATCGCCTGAGCGCGAGCGCAGGGTTGCGCAATCCGGCACGTGAACGCTAGCGCCCATGATCGTCGCCATACCCCGTGAGGCCGCTTCGAACGAGCGTCGCGTGGCGCTGGTTCCGGAAACGGTAAAAAAACTGATACAGGCGGGGGGATCGGTGCGCGTCCAGCGCGGTGCCGGAACCGCGGCCGCCTTTCCCGATGAACTCTACACGCAGGCCGGAGCGTCCATCGTCGACGATCCGGCCGCGCTCGTTTCCGACGCCGATGTCGTCGTTACCGTGGGTAAGCCGGCGCAAAATGTGCTCGCGGCGGTGCACAAAAACGCGACGCTGGTCGGTTTTCTGAACCCGCTCGGCGATCCCGCATACGTGCAAGAGCTTGCGCAGGCCGGCTTGACGGCACTTGCGATGGAGATGATTCCGCGCATCACCCGCGCGCAGTCGATGGATGCGCTCTCCTCGCAAAGCAACATCGCGGGCTACAAAGCCGTGCTTCTTGCCGCTGCGGAGCTGCCGAAGTTTTTCCCGATGCTCACGACGGCAGCCGGCACGATTCGGCCGGCCGCGGCGCTGATTCTCGGCGCGGGCGTTGCCGGACTCCAAGCAATCGCAACCGCCCGCCGGTTGGGCGCGGTGGTAAGCGGCTACGATGTGCGCGCAGCGGTAAAAGAACAAGTGCAATCGCTCGGCGCATCGTTTCTCGAATTCGACCTGGGCGAGAGTGCCGAGGGTAGCGGCGGCTACGCCAAAGAGCTCACGCCAGAGCAACAGGAACGCCAGCGCACTTGGATGGTCGAACAGATCGGCAAGAACGACGTCGTTATCACGACCGCGCTCGTGCCGGGTCGAAAAGCGCCCCTGCTGGTCAGCGAGGCCGCGATCGCGGCGATGAAGCCGGGGTCGGTCATCGTCGATCTCGCGGCCGAAGCCGGCGGAAACAGTGCGCTCACGAAGCCCGGCGAAACGGTGATCTCACCCAACGGCGTGAGCATCATCGGTGCGGTCAACCTCGCCTCGACGATGCCCTATGATGCGAGCCAACTCTACTCACGCAACGTCTATGCCCTGCTCTCGCCCTTCATCAAAGATGAAACGCTCACGCTCGACCCCGACGACGAAGTGATCAAGGGCGCGTGCATCGCGCGCGACGGCCACGTGCTGATCGGAGGAACCGCCTAAGTGACCGACGTCAATCACTTGCTCACCCTGCTGACGATTTTCGTGCTCGCCATTTTCGTCGGCTTCGAAGTGATTTCGAAAGTGCCGACCATGCTCCACACGCCGTTGATGTCGGCAACCAACGCGATCCACGGGATCGTCGTCGCCGGCGCGATCGTAGCGACGGTGTCGCTCCTTAACAGCGGTGGTAACGACGTGGGCATGACGATCGTCGCGATTGCGGCCGTAACGCTCGGCGCGATCAATGTCTTCGGCGGATTTTCGGTTACCGAACGAATGCTCGAGATGTTCCGGGGTAAGGGGGGCGGTAAGTGACCATCGCCTTCCAACTGCTCGATCTGCTCGCAATCGCGCTCTTCATCTTAGGCTTGCATTTCCTCAACGCGCCGTCGACGGCGCGCTTCGGCAATCGTCTTGCGGCGGTCGGCATGTTCATCGCGCTCGTCGTGGTGCTGGTGCAAACGATGGGCGTCGGCTGGTGGGCGATTGCGATCGGCGTCGTCCTCGGCGGCGCGATTGGCGTGTTCGCGGCGATCCGCGTCAAGATGACCGCGATGCCGCAGATGGTCGCACTCTACAACGGCGCCGGCGGCGGCGCTGCGGCACTGATCGGCGTCGTCGAATACGTCGTATTCTTGCGCAGCGGCGGCGCGGCGCTCGATCCGATCGTCTCGGTCTCACTCGTCGTCTCGATGATCATTGGTTCGATTAGCTTCGCCGGTTCGATCATCGCCTTTCTAAAATTGCAAGAGCTCATGACCGGGCGGCCGATCACCTATCCCGGCCAACAAGTCGTCAATGCGATCATCGCCCTCGGCGTCGTCGCGCTCGCCGCTTGGTTCGTTGTGAGCGCCGGTACGCTGCCGGTGTGGGGCTTCTTCCTCTTGCTCGCTGCGGCACTTGCACTCGGCGTCCTTTTCGTGATGCCGATCGGCGGCGCCGACATGCCGGTCGTCATCTCGTTGCTCAACTCGTTCACCGGGCTCGCAGTCGCCATCGCCGGTTTCGAAATCGATTCTGAGTTACTGATCATCTGCGGCGCGCTCGTAGGCGCGAGCGGCACAATCCTCACGGTCGACATGAGCAAAGCCATGAACCGTTCGCTGACCAACGTCCTTTTCGGCGCGTTCGGCTCGGCGGGCGGCTCGGAGCCGGTCGCCGCCGCAGGCGGGGCGCCGCAGAACGTTCGCAGTGTCAGCGCCGACGACGTCGCGGTCATGCTCGCGTACGCGAGCAAGGTGATGATCGTGCCGGGCTACGGGATGGCGGTCGCGCAAGCGCAGCACAGCGTCAAAGCGCTCGCCGATCAGTTGGAAAAGCGCGGCGTTAAAGTGTACTACGCCATCCATCCGGTTGCGGGACGCATGCCCGGGCACATGAACGTCCTGCTCGCCGAAGCCAACGTGCCCTACGACGAGCTGCTCGATCTCGACGAGGCCAATGCAGAGTTTCCGACGACCGACGTTGCGCTGGTGATCGGCGCGAACGACGTGACGAATCCGGCCGCGCGAAGCGTGAAGAGTTCGCCGATCTACGGCATGCCGATTCTCGACGTCGACAAGGCCAAGAACGTCATCGTTCTCAAGCGTTCGATGCGATCGGGGTTTGCCGGGATCGACAATCCGCTCTACGAGCTCCCCAATACCGCGATGCTCTTCGGCGACGCAAAAGCGTCAGTCGACGCGCTCACCGCGGCGGTCAAGGCCTTGTAAGGTGGCCACGCGCCGCCGCCATATCGAGAGCGGAAGCGTGTGGGAAGCGCGCGTCGGTTATGCGCGCGCAGTGCGGATCGGCGACTTTGTGTTTGTCTCGGGAACGACCAGTGACGGGCCCGATGCCTACCTGCAGGCCAAAGGCGCGATCGCGCGGATCGAGCACGCGCTCGAAGAGGCCGGCGCATCGCTCGACGACGTCGTGCGTACCCGTATGTACGTCGTCAACATCGATGATTGGGAGCTCATCGCTAAGGCGCATCACGAATCGTTTGCCGACGTCCGGCCTGCCTCGACCATGGTCGAGGTAAGGCGGCTCATTTCACCCGAGCTATTAGTTGAAATCGAGGTTGACGCGTTCGTCGGATGATTCCGCTGCTCGCATCGGTGCTGCTCGCGGCCGCGATCGCGCCCCCATCCCTGGTCGATCCATTCGTCGGAACGTCCGGAACGCCGATCGGCGGTCCGATCGACACGTTTCCGGGAGCGGACATGCCGTTCGGCATGATTCAATGGAGCCCGGACACGCCGTCGCAAAATGCCGGCGGTGGTTACGAATACACGGACTCGGCGATCACGGGCTTTAGCCTCACGCATTTGAGCGGACCCGGATGCAGCGTGTTCGGCGATTTCGCGATGCTGCCGATCGTCGGTCACAAGAATCTCTCTCCCGATACGCAACAGCCGTTTTCACACGCCGGCGAAATTGCCGCACCGGGGTATTACGCCGTCACGCTTGGCTCGCCCGCGATTCGCGCCGAACTTGCGGTCACCGACCGCACCGGACTCGGTGTTTTCACCTATCCGTCGAGCACCGAGTCGTTCATGCTGGTGAACCCCGCCTCGAATCAAGCAGGCGTAACCACGACCTCGGTCCGCATCGTCGGCTCGAACGAAATCGAGGCGTCCGCCTCGAGCGGCTTCTTTTGCGGAATGCCCGATCGCTACACCGTCTACTACGTAGCGCGCTTCGACCGCCCGTTCGCCGAGGCGCCGGCGCTAAACGGCGGGCGTGGCTTCGCCTGGGTGCGCTTCGATACAACGCGCGATCCGGTCGTCCGCGTGCAAGTCGCGATCTCGTTCGTCGATATGCAAGGCGCGCGCAACAATCTCGCTGCCGAAGCGAAGAGCTGGGATATCCTTAGCGTGCGCGGTGCCGCGCTCGCAGCATGGCAACGCGCCCTCTCCCGTATCGAGATTTCAGGCGGTACTCGCGGCGAACAGCGGCAGTTTTACACCGCGCTCTACCACGCAATGCTGCATCCGAACCTGATCAGCGACGCCGATGGTCGCTATCGCGGTTTCGACGGCAAGGTACACAACGTGCGCACCGGTCGTGCAGAGTACGCGAACTACTCCGACTGGGACATTTACCGCACGCAAATTCCGTTGATCGCGCTGCTCGCGCCGGATCGCGCGAGCGACATCGAGCAATCGCTGGTCGACGCGTATTCGCAAAGCGGTTGGCTCCCACGCTGGCCGGTGGTCAATCAGCCCAGCAGCGTGATGGGCGGCGACTCGGTCGATCCGGTCATCGCCGGCGGCTATGCGTTCGGCGCGCGCAGTTTCGACGTTCGGACTGCGCTCACCGCGATGATCAAAGGCGCAACCGACACCACGAGCCCGCCGGGCTACGGTTGGTATCTCGAGCGTCCGGAATCGGCACTCTATCAGCGCCTCGGGTACATTCCGAATCTCTATACGACCTCGGTCTCGCCGGTCCCCAACGGCGCGTCCGAAACGCTGGAGTACGCGCTCGACGACGCTTCGATTGCGGCGTTTGCCCGCGCGATCGGGGAGCAAGCCGCGTTCGAACGCTTCATACCGCGCGCAGCGAATTGGTCGACGATCTTCGATACCCGAACCGGGTGGATCGCGCCGCGCGGGGATGACGGCGCGTTCGAAACGACGACGATCGGCGAATCGGGACAGAGCGGTTTTCAAGAGGGGAACGCGGCACAATACACCTGGATGGTGCCGCAGGATTTGCCCGGCCTCATTCGCGGCATGGGCGGGCAAACCGCGGCGGTTGCGAAGCTCGACAACTTCTTCTCGCAACTCAACGCCGATCAAGACAAACCCTACGCATGGATGGGCAATGAGCCCAGTCTTGGTTCGCCGTGGGTCTATTTGAGCGTGGGCGAGCCGTGGCGCGCGCAGGCGATCGTGCGCACCGTTTTGACGACGCTCTACGGCGATTCGCCCGAAGGGATTCCAGGCAACGACGATCTGGGCACGATGAGCGCGTGGTACGTGTGGTCTGCGATCGGGCTTTACCCGCAGTTCACGGCGGTGCGCGACCTCGACGTCGGTACCCCGCTGTTTTCGCGCGTCGTCATCCGCGCGCCACACGGCCCGACGATCACGATCGATGCACCAGGCGCCGGGGACGCCGCGCCGTACGTCAGTACGTTGAGCGTTGACGGGCAAGCGTCGCAGCATAGCTGGATCGCGTTGCCGATGCACGGCAACGTGCATCTTGCCTTCGGACTTGCGTCGCAGCCGAATCGCACGTGGGGAGCCGACCCCGTACGAGACGCGCCGCCGCCGTTCGCGCCGAGCACTGCCGGGTTTCCGCTCTCGACCGCCGTCCGCATCGATGTCGCGCGAGATACGGTGCAATTGGATCCCGGCGTCAGCAACGGCGTGATCGACGCGACGTTTCGCAATACCGGCAGCCGCGCGGCAACGGTGACCTGGTCGATTCCCGAGCAAGCCGGGCTCGCGGTCTCGCCGGCTGCCGGCGTGCTCCGCCTTGCAGCGAACGACGCGCACACCGTTGCCTTGACGGCCTCCACCGCAACCAGCGGCCTCTACAACGTGCACATCACGGCCGTCGACGACAACGGCGCGCGCGTCGAGCACGCGACTGCCAACGTTCGGGCGGCGCACAATGGCGAGCAACTGCCGCTCGCATGGATCGCGAACCGCTTCGACGACACGGTGATGCCGTATGACCTGCGCACCGGCGCACTCGGCACGCCGATCACGGTCAAGGACGAGCCGCGTGACGGCGTCCTCTCGAGCGACGGGCGTCTTTACTTCATCGCCGATCGCGGTGCTAAGGCGATCAGCGTGATCGACACGACGCTGAACAAGGACGTCGCGGAGATCGGTGTCGGCAATTCGCCGAACGGAATAGCTATCACACCCGATGGAAGCACGGTTTGGGTAGCGAACTACGATGACGGCACCATTCAATCGATCGACGTGCGAACGCTGCGCGCCGGGAAACCGCTCGAAGTCGGAACCGGACCACGATACGTCGCGATCTCGCCTGATGGCTCGCGCCTGTACGTCACGCTCGAGGGCATGAACCGCGTCGAACCGGTTGACGTGCACGGTGCGTCGGCGCCGGCCGCGCTCGCACCGATCTCCGTTGGCGAACGGCCGACCGATCTTGCGTTCTCTCGCGACGGCAGATTGCTCTATGTCGTCAACAACGGAAGCAACGACGTCAGTGTCGTGGACATCGCGACCAAGCAGACGATCGCGCGCGTGCCGGTCGGCATCGAACCGCAAGCAATCGCGGTAGACCCAACCGGCAAGCTCGCCTACGTGACGAACTACGCAACCACCACCGTGACGCCGATCGACCTCACGACGAACACCGCAAAACCCGATATCACGGTTGGGGGGCAGCCGTTCGACGTCGAGTGGTTGCACGACGGGTCGGCCGCCATCGCCATCCTCCACCGCGACAATGCGCTCGTGCGCATCGATCGTGAGGGACACGTATCTGCGCCTCTCTTCCTCGGCAGCGGGGGAGCTTATACGATCGCCATCCCGCACTAAGGATCTTCGTGTCTCTCAAACTGCATCGCTACCTTCGACGCATCAAATATGGCGGGCCGCTCGCACCGACGCGCCAGACGCTGCACAATCTCCATCGCGCGCACCTTCTCGCGATTCCCTTCGAGAACATTGACGTGCAGCTCGGCCTGGTCCCTTCGCTCGAGCCGGACGCCATCTTCGAGAAACTCGTCGTGCGCGAACGGGGCGGCTGGTGCTTCGAACACAACTTGCTCTTCGCGTGGGCGATCAAGCAAATTGGCCTCCGCGTGGATTTGATCGGAGCTACCGTCAACCGCAGCCGTCACGTTGAGGGTGCGCCGATCAATCACCTCGCGCTTTTCGTGCATCTTGACGAACCGTATCTCGCCGACGTCGGCTTCGGCAACGGCTTTCTGGTCCCGACACCGCTCCGCGAAGGCACCTTCAACGACGGACGCTTCGACTTCAAACTGACATGCCACGGAAATTACTGGCGCTTCTACAATCATCGTGAGAACGGCGCGACCTACGACTTCACCGGCGAGACGACCGACCTGGAAACGATCCAAGCCGCGAACCGCAGCCTTGCCACGACCAGCGAATCCCCGTTCGTGCAGACGCTGGTGTGCGCGCAGCTCACCGAAAACGGAATGACCACGCTGACCAACGCGGCGCTGCGCATCTATTCACCCGCGCACATGAACGAAGAGTCGGCGTCGTCGCACGAGGCGTTCGAGCGCATCCTGCGCGAGCACTTCACGCTCACCATCGACCGCAGTGAAGCGCTCTGGACGCGCGTCGCCGATCAGCATAAGCGATGGCTGCGCAAGCGCATCCGCGGCTTCTAGTTATTTCGTTGGAGCGATTATGTCGAGAAGGCCGAGATGCGAACCATCCTCCGACGAGAACCAGACCCACGGATCGTCGAGATAGTCCGAGTGAATGAGCGGATGCAGTGCGGTCACGTGCCGATGGCCCTTCTCGTTCCGACAGACATTCTTGTAGGATCGAATCTCGTTGCAGATTGGATCCTGGAAGTACCAATAATTCACCCAGAAGATCGGCGAGCCGGCCTTTGCGCGCAGAAGCGCTTTGTTGCTGCCGAAAATCTTATCAAACGCTTTCCCTGCCCACTCTTCGAATGACACGGACAACGTCGTGCCCGCGACGTTGAAGAAATAGCGCGTCTTCTCCAGCGACGAACCGAGCATCGCAAATGCGCGAACCAGCGCGAAGCGGTCTTCGGCGAGCGCGCCCTGCTCGCAGGCTTGTTTCAGCCGCGTTATTGCATCGGTGGCGATCGTCCCGCCCAGACTGTGCGAGAGCACGATGACGCGGTCGTAGTCGTATCCGCCGTTGCGTTCGGGCGTCACCGCACGCATGATGGCGGTGACGGCCGTATCCATAATCGCATCGCGCATACCGTAGAATTTAGAATCGTTCTCATCGCGTTGCGTGTAGATTTGCACGTCGCCGAAGAAGCCGACGATGAAATCGATGAGGAGCGCATACCCGATTTGGAATGCGAGAAAGATTCCGACCAGCAGTGCGACTCCAAGCCAGCCCATCGAACCCTTGGGAAATTTCGCAACCGCCATCGCGTAGATCAACGCACCGCCGACGACAACGAGGATGCCGATAGCCAAAGCCCGATGCCAGATCGCTGCCGGATTGTTCAGCAGCGCCTTACGCTGGACCCATGTTTTAACGATCGCGGCGACTGCCTGACCGACGAGAAACGCGCCGGCGATACCGACGAGCAGCCACACGACGATCTTGATGCGCGCCCCGCCGGGCGCAGATGCGTTCGTGTTGAGCACGGTAATCGCTTCTCCGACGCTCGAATGCGTCATCAGGCCGGTGATCGTCAGGACCTGAATCGACGTGAGCCACACAGCGGTAATCGAAATGGCAAACAAGACGAACGCAATAACCAATGCACCGCCGATGAACCCATAGTCAAAGAACTGCTTCCTAAACGGCGCCTCGATCCGAGCTGTCGTATTGAATGGCGCAAAAACGGAATTGAGGATCCACATCAACACCAAGAACCAATTGGTGGCGCCCTTGTCGATCGGACTCCAATAGGCCTCGATCACATCGAAGAAGGTTTGCTTAGGTTCGTCGAAATCGTCGCCGGGATGCAGAATGCGCGTGGTTGTCGGCAGAGGGTCGTCCTGGCCCGGCTCGAGCACCCCGCGCGGGTTGATCACGGCGAGCTCCCAGGTGTCCTTTCCGTCACGCTCGTTCAATCGCGCGCACAGATCGCCCGCAACTTGATCCTGGAACTCGTAGCGTGGGTGCGAGGCGACGCCGTGCACCGCCACGATAGCGACTCGTTCGACTTTACTCATACTCTCCAGCTCCAGGCATTCCACGTCGGAAGAAACGCATTCGGTGCAAAGTTCTTCATGCGATCGCGATATGCATACACGTAACGCGCGTTAAAAAGATACAGCACGGGCACTTGATCGGCTACGCGCCGCGCGATCGCACCGTACAGCGCGCGCCGCTGCGGTTGCGAGACGCTCGAGAGTGCCGCGCGCTCAAGTGCGTCGACGCGCGAATCACACCAGTGCATGTAGTTCGACGGAGCGCCGCATGCTAAGACGTCGGAATCATCCGGATCGGCGCCCATCGTGAACGGTACATAGGCGAGGTCGAAACGCCCGGCGGCCAAAATGCCGGTGACCGGTAAGAAGAGCTGCGCGTTGCTGATGCTCTCGACCGCGACGTCGATGCCGCGCTGGCGCAGCATCGCCTGCACGGCCTCGGCCACGTGCACGCCGGTTACCGACTCGGGAAATTGCGCGTAGTTGAGATGCAAAGCACGCATGCCGTTTGCGCCGCGCTTCCATCCCGCCGCGTCGAGCAGCGCATCGGCGCCGCGCGGGTCGTAGCCGGGCTCGCGAATCGACGGATCGTAGGCCCAGGAAAACTGCGGCTGGAGCATGTTGGTGACGGGATAGGCTCCCAGCGTGATCTTTGCGCTGATCGTCTCCCGATCGATCGACATCGCAATCGCGCGGCGCACGCGCACGTCGTCGAGCGGTGCGTGTTTCGTATTGAAGACCAGCCCTGCCACGACAGCGGTCGGCGTTATCTTGAGGCGCACGTGTGAATCGCGAACCGCGATCGTGCGCTGTGCGGGGGCAATGAGGTTCCAATCGAGCGCACCCGACTGCAACATCAGCAGATTCGTCGAGGGGTCCGACGCGATGCGCACGTCGAGCCGATCGACCGACGGTTTGCCGCGCCAATACAACGGATTGGCGCGATACGTGAGCAACTCGCCTCGCGCCCACGAGACCAACGTAAACGGTCCGTCGCTCACCTCCGGCAGTCGCGCCAGCGGCACGTGCGCCGGAAGCACGACTTGCGGAACAATTCCGTACGAGAAGTACGTCAAGACCGCGGGCGACCACGCGTGGCGCAAATGCAAGATCACGGTATGCGCGTTCGGCGCGGTCGCGCGATCGATCAGTTCGTAGCCTTCGTGCGAGCGCACGGGATTGCGCGGATCGAGTATTTGGTGCAGCGTGTACAGCACATCCGCGCTGGTCAATGCGACGCCGTCGCTCCAGCGCACGTTCGGCCGCAAATGGTAGACGATGGTACGTCCGTCGGCGGAGAGATCGCCGTTCCCCAGACTCGGAATCCGTGCAAGCAGCACCGGCAGCGGGGCGCCGTATTGGTCCAGATCGACGAAGGGTTCGTAGACGAGGCGCGCGACCTGGGCTTCCGCCGACGAGGCGTCGGGATGCATGAACAGCGGGTCGAGCGTCGAGGGATCGGCCGCAAGATCGAACCGCACCACCCCAGCAGGCGGGGACGCCGGCCCGCCGCCCTTCGCGCAGGCAGCCCACGACACAAATGCGAGGGCCGACACTGCAGTGGCCAGACATCTTCTGGCGCTAGACATTAACCTTGCGGGCGTGCTTCTGTTTCAAGGAGCCGTTTTCAAGAACATCATAAAAGACGCCCAATTGCATCTTGGCCGCCTGCTCCGCGATCGCGGGCCACGCTCGGAAGAAACACGCAAGCTGCTTCCTGATAGGCCACGTGGAAAACCCGTTAGGCAAGAAAAATGCGCGCCCCCGATATTTTTGGTAGAGCGCGCATTCAACATGAGTTTTTCCTCTCGTCTTTATTTGAGCCTGATCGGCGGTAATAACCACCAGCCCGTCTCGGCAAACGCGAGGTATCCATTCACTATCCTTTGTGTCGGCGCGATAGAGATCTGTCAAGTGAATAACATCCTCGCCGAACAGCTTAAGAGCGGCGGAAAAGTTTGGCGAGATACAGGCGTCGAGAAAGAACGTCAAGCGGCCAATTCTAGCCTTGTCTCGTACTCGATGGCATCTTCGACACCGCTCTCAGACACGCGATACCAGGCCGCAATCCGCTTGATCGGTTCCCCTGCTTTGTGCATCCCATAGAGAGCATACGTTGGGACACCCGTCTCACGGTTAATAGGCGCGCCAAACGAACGCTCCGGGTCCAAGACGACGGACTTGCCCTTACCGAGCGGGGCGATTTCTCTTGCGACATCGCCATCGTAAACGACAATGTCGTGCAGAAGTGGCTTTACTATCGATTCGAATGCTCGATTGCCCGATGCCAGCTCGACGAGACCCCCACCTTCGCTAGGCTTCTTCACGAAAATCCCGCCACCGTAGAGGCTATATTTCCTAGTGGCGAACGGATAAGCGCCGAACTCCATTCTCGCCGTCGCATATGCATCTCGAATATCCCGGGTCCGGACATTTTCAGCGCGCATTGCAGCAACGGTCATAAGCTCGATTAGCTCAAGAAACCTAATTGTGTCCCGTTCCGCAATTTTCAGATTTGCCGAATGAACGACGGTTGCGTAACTTTTGATAAACTCTTTTCTGCCGCGCCGCCAGCGTCTCAGACTGGCCTGCGCGATCTTTGTTCGCAGGGCATCCGTCAGGATTCGAGCGGTATCAGCAACGGAGTATAAGCCAACTCCAAGCAGGTCATCGGCATCGAGCGCCAGGCTCACGCGAAAATCACCATCTTGCGCCAAACTTGGGCGAGCCATTCAACTAAACCCCTCACCTGTTAAGGGCACCTAATTATACGAACATATGTTCGAGTTAGTTTGGTGAAGGGCTTTTTACTTTGTCGGCTGCTCCGGGCAAGGCAACCGCTGCCGCCGACGCCTTGCCCGAACGAATAGTGGGTGGTATAGTCAGATCGCCGAACAGGCTGCGGCAAGAAATGCGAATCTGGCGAATATGATTGTCTCCGACGACCTCGATCACCTCGACCTTGCGCTGCTGGAAGCTCTTCAGCGGAATGGGCGCTCGACCTTCGCCGAGCTCGGTGCACTGGTCGGGCTCAAACCACCCGCCGTCCACGATCGCGTGAAGCGGCTCGAGCAGCGCGGACACATCCGCGGCTACAGCGCGCAACTCGACGGTCGCAGCTTGGGCCTCGAACTGATCGCCTTCGTGAGTTGTTATACGACTCCAGACGCTGCTTACGATCGGTTCACCAAGAGCTTGAGCGAGATGCCGGAAGTGTGTGAGGTCCATTCCGTGGCGGGCGAAGAGTCGTTCGTCTGTAAAGTGATGACGCGCTCGACGCAGCATCTCGATGAGTTACTCTCGCGCCTCAAAGCGCTCCCGGGAATGGCGCGCACCAAAACGACGATCGTTCTCTCAACGCCCTTCGAACGCGACGGCATCTCGGTGCGTTCGTGAGCGTCGCTCCCGGCCGCCGGTTGCATCCACTCGGCACACATCGCGTGATTGATCCGCCCGGCGCCATGCCGCAGAACGCGTGGAAGATCGACAACGCGCCGGTCGCGCTCGATAACGAGATCCTCTGCGAAGTCGAGGTGCTCAACATCGACTCGGCATCGTTCAAGCAGATCGCCGACGCCTGCGACGGAGACGAGGCGCGCATCGCCGAGCACGTACACGGCACCGTCCGCGAACGCGGCAAGCAGCACAATCCGGTCACCGGCAGCGGTGGCATGTTCATCGGTTACGTGCGCGAGATCGGCCGGGACCTCCGCGACGCGCTCGACCTTCACGAGGGTGAACGCATCGCTTCGCTCGTTTCGCTGACGCTTACACCACTGCACATTGAATCGATCCAACGCGTCTGTGTGAAAACCGGACGCATCTGGATTCGGGGTAAGGCGGTGCTGTTTGCATCCGGCTTGTGGGCTACGTTGCCGGACGACATCGACGAAAACGTGGCGCTCGCCGTGCTCGACGTCGCCGGCGCTCCGGCACAGGTTCGCCGCCTATGCGAGCCGGGACAAACCGTCGCAATCATCGGCGCAGACGGCAAAAGCGGCATGCTTGCCTGCGCGCAGGCTAAAGCGCGGGTCGGTTCCAGCGGTCACGTCATCGGCATCGCTCCCTCGGATCAGACCGACGCCGCAAAACTCCTGATCGAGCACGCGTTGGTGGACAGCTTCGTCGTCGCCGATGCCCGCGATGCGCTCGATCTCAGTGAAAAGGTCGCACTGCGCGCACTACAGCTCGCCGATGTGACGATCAACTGTGTCAACGTGCCCGGAACCGAGCTTGCCTCGATCCTGTGCACGAAGGACCGGGGCACGGTGTACTTCTTTTCGATGTCGACGTCGTTTAGCGCGGCAGCCCTCGGTGCCGAGGGTGTCGGCAAAGACGTTACGATGATCGTCGGCAACGGTTTCGTGCGCGGCCACGCGCAGACGGCTCTGCAGACGCTTCGCGATCATCCGCCGATTCACGCCTACTTCACGCAACGCTACGCCACTCGTTAAGGAAAAGCGAAACCATGAGCGAGATCATGCATCTCAAGCCCCCCGTTCCATCCTCCCACTTCGAATACAAGCAGCTCACGCAGGGTGAATTTTGGCGCCACGTTCCAGCGTATCGCGAGATCGATGAGGCGACGTTTCTCGATCACCTCTGGCAGCAGAAGAATGCGGTCAAGACACCGCAAGAGCTGCTTGCAACAATCAAGGATCTCGTCTCGCGCGACTTCTTTGCCGATGTGGAAGAGGGATTTGCGCGCGCACCGATGGCCGTGCGTGTGTCGCCCTATGCGCTCGCGCTCGTCGACTGGAACGATCCGGTCAACGATCCAATTCGCCGTCAATTCGTTCCGCTGGCATCCGCGCTGCTGCCCGATCACCCGCGGCTGACGCTCGACTCGTTGCACGAACAGGCCGACTCACCGGTTCCCGGCCTCGTGCACCGTTACGTCGACAAAGCGCTCTTTCTTCCGCTCAACACCTGTCCGGTCTATTGCCGGTTTTGCACGCGCAGCTACGCCATCGGCCCCGATACCGAGAACGTCGACAAAGTGGCGCTGGCCAAAACGCCCAAGCAGTGGGAAGACGCGTTCCAATATATCAGCGAACGGCCCGAGCTCGAAGACATCGTGATCTCGGGCGGCGACGCCTATCAGCTTCCGCCGAAGAATATCGCGCTCATCGGCAACGCCCTGCTCGACATTCCGCACGTGCGGCGGATGCGTTTTGCCACCAAAGGCCCGGCGATCATGCCGATGAAGATCATGACCGACTCAGCCTGGCTCGATGCGCTGACGGCGATCGTCGATCGCGGACGTAGGATGGGCAAGGACGTCGTGCTGCACACGCACTTCAACGCGCCCGAAGAAATTACGTGGATTACCCAAAAGGCGATGGCGTTGCTCTTTGAGCGCGGCATCTTCGTGCGCAATCAGTCGGTGCTGATCCGCGGCGTGAACGACACGCCCGAGCGCATGGCGTTGCTGGTCAAGCGGCTCGAATACGTCAACGTGCATCCCTATTACGTCTACATGCACGACATGGTCAAGGGCGTCGAAGAGCTGCGGACCACGATCCAGACCTCGATCGAGATCGAGAAATTCGTGCGCGGCGAGACCGCCGGCTTCAATACGCCGCTCTTCATCTGCGACGCGCCCGGCGGCGGCGGGAAGCGCGACGTGCACTCGTTTGATTTCTACGACCGCGAAAACGGCATCTGCGTGTACACCGCGCCGGCCGTCAAGAAGAACAAGGCCTTCGTGTACTTCGATCCGATCGACAAGCTCTCGCCCGACGCGCAAGCGCGCTGGGCGGTTAAGGAGCTAGCCGACCAGATGATCCGCGAAGCCCTTCGTAGGGCGGGAGACGCAGCCGACGAACTCGTTCTCGCGTGAATGAAAAGGCCTTTCGCCTCGATTTTTTTATCGCGATTGCTGCACTGCTGATCAGCGCACTGACCGCAGGCGCGCTGGTCTACCAGACACGCGTTATTGCCGATCAATATGCCGCGACTATCTGGCCGTACGTCAGCTCCGACGGTGACCTGTCCCCGAACGGCCGAAGTCTTCGCCTCGTGAATGACGGCCTCGGCCCGGCCCTCGTGGAATCAGCACAGCTCCTCGTCGACGGCAAGAACGTTCCCGGTTGGAACGACTATTATCTCGCGCTACTGAAAGATAAGGAGACGCGCGCGTACTTTGCGCAGCGTAGAGCAGACCTTCTCTCCGGCAAGGCGTTTTACGGATCGATGGCAACGGCCTCGATCGGCCCAGGGACGACCATTCGCCCGGGCGACGCGTTTAGCCTGATGAGATTGGATCTCCCCGGCGCGCCGATGGAAACGATAGAGCGTCATACAATCGCGTTGAAGCTCTGCTATTGCTCGCTCAACCACAGCTGCTGGATACTCGACACTGCCGACACGAGGGCGCCTCAGGAGACGAGATCTGTTGCGGCATGCTCCGCTGACGCGTCGATCGCCGCGCAGCCGTTTATGTCCCCTTCTGTGCGCCCGCGTAAAAAATAACTTTGAAGATCGCTTGCGGAACCGTCGTGAGCGTATTCGGGTCGCCGTAGGCTGCGTAGAACTCGTAGCTGCGCAAACGCAGGTGATACGCCACCGACACGTTCGCGCATGTGCCGATACAGTTGCCACCGCCGTTCGGCTGCGGCGGGTTGCCGATAACCTTGCGCAGGCCGATTGCAAACGACGAGTTGCGATCGATTTGATAGCTGTAGCTCAAGCTGTCGAACCACTGGATGTTGTCGGGTCCGTTCTCGCGTAGCCACTGCGCCGTATCGTCGACGGCAAACGTTAGGTATCCGCGCTCGCCGAGGCGCATCGTGGTGCTCCGGTACCACGTGTCGAGCCGTCCGAGACCGTAACGTCCGGTGTAGTATTGAACGAACGTCGGCGTCGCCGAGGAACCGTGCGACGGGAAGTTCCCAACGTTGTTCTGCGTGCCGCTGTGATAGGTGAGGCTGAAGCCACCGCTTTGTGAAATCGGTGTCATGATCTCGCCGAATCGCCAGTAGTTTGAACCCGAGAAGAGTTGCAGATCGATTGTGCTCTTCGTGAGCAGATCGAAGAGAATCTGGGTGTCGGTCTGCGCTTGCCCGTATTGCACGCCTTGATAGCGATCCAAGAAAAGGCTCACGCCGGTCGAGAGGAGCTTGTCATTCGGCCCAAACGTCCAGATACGCGCGGTATAGGCACCGTAGCCCGCAATGCCCGGATGCGAATCGAAGCCGTCGACCGGATTGAACTGGTCGCCGACTTTGCGGACCGAGCCGTAGAGCGCGAACTTCTGATTGCCCCAACCGCCGCCCGCGTCGAGCCACTGACCCTGCGACGGATTGGTGACAAGCGTGCCCGATTCGGTCGCGTCGTTCGCGTAGAAGCTGAGGTACTTGCCGTTCCAGTAGCTCAGGCCGCCCATGTTCGTTTGGTCGTTGAGGCCCGGCAAAAAGGTCATGACATGCTGGAACGCACCGTTCCAATGCGTGTCCGGCGAGGTGTAGGTCAGCGCCCCCGCGGCATCGGTACGGTCGTCACCGATCGCATCGAACGCGGCGAGACCGAACTCGCCCTCTCGCCCCTCGAACGCATAGCCTTGCGCCGGCGTGGGGATGGCGTAGGTATAGAGCGTCGTGCGAAAGCCGTTACACACGTTGCAGTTGAAGTTGTTGAAGTACCCCGCAGCTTGCGTGAAGAACGGCCGCACTTCGCTGTAGGTGCGCTGAAACACCGTCGGTGAAATCGAGACCTGATCGAGCTCGACGTTCGAATAGTCGGGATGTAAGGTTCCGAAGAACGATGCGGTCTGCGCCACGGGAATTGAAAAGTCCATGCCGACGCGCGAGGTGCTGCCGCCGATCGTTTGGCTCGCCGCCTCGGCCAGGGCGTAGGGCGCAATGCGGGGCTTCGGCAGCGGCTGCTTGGCAATCTGGGTGAACGTTACGGTTCCGGCGCGCGCAGCGTCGTCGGGATTCTGCTGCGCGGGATCGTACGACCAAACGTCGAGTTCGCCCGTCGAGCGAACGTAGCGCACGAACTGCACTCGCCACGTCCCTGCATGTGCCCCGTGAATCACTGCGTACGGAATCGCCATCGTTACTTCGTAGCCGCCGGCGGTGTGCTCTCCGTGCGATTCCCAGTGGGGCGCGAAGCTCACGTTTTCGGTCGATGCTTCGTTGTGCGCGCCATTGGGATTCGCTTCGAATTGATATTGAAATCCGGACGGTCCCTTCGGCCATAGGTCAACCCAAACGGCGTCATCGCTCCACGCGATGCCGCCACCGATGTTGCTACCGCCGGTCACGGTGTCATCCGAATGCTGCGTCGCGACAATCGGCGCGTGTTGCTCTGCAACGAAACGCACGTAGAGAAACTTCCCATCGCTGTAGACGTAGACGTCGGTCTTATCGGCTGCCGGTCGCGCATGGTCGACGTCCCACGTTAGGCTCACTTTGGCCGGTGGCGTCGCAGTTGGAATGGCGAATGACCCGATAAGCGCGAGCAACGGCACGATCACGGCAGCGCAGCACCATCGAGTGAGTTATGCGATTTGTCACGGAGCACGGCGGCATCAACCTTCATGCACGTGCGCTGGTCGTTGCGATCGCGATCGCAGAGCTGGGCTCCGGTGAAGACCGCGCCGCGAACCGAGGCGCCGCGCAGGTCCAGGCACACAACCTCGCGCTGAATCGTGACGCCGTCCTCTTGATCGGTGTTGTGCGTGCAGACCCATGCGTTGCGAAACGATGTCCCGTCGACCCGCGCGTCCTGCATGTCTGCACCGGCCACGTCATCGCCGTCGAAGACCGCGTTTGAAAGATTGCCGCTACGAAAATTCGCGCCGATGAAGCCGGCGCCGGTCAAATTTTTGCCGTGGAGGTCGACGGCGCCGAAGTTCGCACCGGTGAACTCCGCACCGTTCAATTTCGCACCCTCGAGCCGCGCACCGCGTAAGTTGGCGCCGACCAGACGCGCACCGCGCAAGTCCGCGTTACGCAGGTCTGCGCCTTCGAGATTTGAGCCGGTGAGCCGCGCATCGCGCAAGTTTGCCGAACTGAGATCGCTTTCACGAAGATTCGTTCCAATGTAGTCGACGCCATGAAGATCGGCCCCGTGGAGATTCATGTGTGAAAGATTGCATCCAACGCAGCGATTTGGTACGCCGGCGGCGCGTGCCGCGGGCATACCGACGGCTATCGCAATTACTGCGCACGCAAGGCTCAAGTTTCGAATGAGTGCTATCATTAACAGCCACTTCTACCTTTCCCGAGTCCATGAAGAGTCAAAAGGATACCCGGGGCGCAACTCGCCCGTATTGTTACCAGGAATTATGTTGAGTGTCTAAGGCCCGGTGAGCGATGCTCCCGAGAAGTCACAGCCTATGAACTTAGTGCCGTCCGTATTTGCACCCCGAAGGTCTGCCCCGGAAAAATCGACACCACTGAAGATTGCATCCGCAAGATTGGCGCCCCGAAGGTTTGCATGGCTGAGGTCCACGCCGGTGAGCTTGATGCCTCGCAGGTCCATGCCGCTGAGATTCGCGCCGTGCAAGTCGCAGCCGTTGCAACGCGGAAGATAGGCGCGGATTTGCGCTTGCGAGAGCGAGCGCACATCGATATCGGAACCGCTCAGATTGGCGTGATCGAGATTTGCGCCGTCGAGCTTCGCGCCGACGAGATTCGCACCGGACAGATTCGCGCCGGCGAAGGAAGCATTGCGCAGATCTGCGCCCTCGAAGTCAACGCCGCTCAGATTAGCGCCATTGAAATTTGCACCTTGAAGATTTGCGTGGCTGAAATCGGAACCCGTCAAATTCGATCCCGCAAAGGTCTTGCCGGCGAGATTCTGGTTCTCAAAATCGCAGCCCGAGCAGTTCATCCCACCGTGGACGTCGCCGACCGACGCAACGACACGCAACGGCTTGAGCGCCTTCGATAACGACGAGTCGACCTCGTACGAGATCCTCGATGCCAGTCCCGCCGTCGATGCGGCAACCGACTTCGGCGGCGCGACGGTCACGCTGACATTCGGAATCGTGAGCGAGACCCGCGGCAAGGCTCCCATCTTGGGCGTTACCACTTTCGACGGCGCGGCCTCCACGATTTCGGACCGATGTTGATGCACGGCCGGCACGGCGATCACGGGCGGCACCGACGCAACTGCCGGGGGACACGGCATCGCAAACGCGACGACCGGCGTCAGCGAGAAAGCCAACAAGTACCCGGCGACAAGCCCAACGGCGACGAGCGTTGCCGTTGCCGGCGAGATCGACGAGCCGATCGCACGACCCGTGCGCAAGAGCCGCTCGATGCGAATCGAGATGTTCTTGCGCGTCGTGAACACACCCGGCGCCGCGAGCGGCTGGTGGGGCCACGAGGTCATCTCCGCCATCTTGGTGAGGCAAAAGGCGTAAGTGCGCACCGCTCCGGTGAGCTCGAGGACGTAGTCGTCGCACGCAACCTCGCGCTCGATATCCATCTGTCGCGCGATAAACCACACCGCCGGATTGAAAAAGAAGAGCGCGCTGATAATCCGCTGCAGGCCGTTGCTCCAATCGTCGTGGCGCAATAGGTGCGCGAGCTCGTGCAAACTGATCTGATCGATCTCTTGAGCATCGAACTCGGCAAGCAACTGTTGCGGCAAGAGCACCATGGCATCGAACAGGCCGACGGCAACGGGAACTTCGATCCCGTCGGTGACGCAGATGCGGACATCGCGGTCGTGCGCGTCGAGGCGCTGCCATTGCACGAGCTGATCGCGGTACTCCATGCCTAGCGGCATCGCGTCTTGCTTGAGGCGCTCGAGGCGAACCAGCGCGACCGTGAGGCGCACAACGAGAGCAAGGGCCGCAACGCCCCACGCCGTGAAGAAAATCGTGAGGATGAGGAATGAAACGTTCACGTGCAGGTCGGGGATGCGCGGGAGGGTGAGGCCGCTCAGACTGCTGCCTTGGGAGGACGGTGCTTCGCTCGCTGTTCTTTGTTTATGCTCGCTGCGCACCGTCCGTCCCGCGGCGGCAGTCTGCGCGACCGGCTGCTGCACGTTCGCGGTCATTGTTTGAGTTGGATTGGTTGTAGTGGCAGGTAGTGTGTAGTAGCTGACGCGTGACAGGCTCGTTGCGATCGGTACGACCAGCACCGCAACGAGCGCGACGGTCCATGCAGCGTAGCGAGTCGAAGCGTTCACGCGCGGAAACACGCGCAAGGCCAGCCACGTTAATCCGGCGATGGCCGCGCCTTGCCAAAGGCTGTTCACGAGCACGACCAGTGCGACGCGGGCAATGATTTCAAACACTGACGGATGCATGGTTGTTATGCGTCCTCGTACCGTTCGATGAGTGAACGCAGACGCGCTAGCTCCTCGTTCGAAGGGCGCTCGTTCTCGATCAAGCGCAGCGCCAGTGCGCCGGTGCTATTGCCGAAGAATTTCTCGACCACATTCTTGACCGCGCTTCCAGCTGCGGCGTCGCGCTCAACGAGCGGACGGTAGATGAAGGCGCGGCCCGCCTCCTCGTGCGAGACGTGGCCCTTTTGCTCCAAAATCCGCAGCGTGGTGAGCACACTGTTGTACGCCAGCGGCGGCGGGGGAAGGGCTTCAGTGACCTCGGCGACCGTTGCGCGCTCGAGACGCCAAAGCACCTCCATGATGCGCAATTCGGCTTCGGTGAGGGTCGGTGAGGGGCGACGGGGCATTCCGGGTTCTCCTATCTCCTAATTCTTTAAGAGGAGAATACCTCGGAGACCCCGCCTTGTCAACTAAAAGTTTAGTTTTGAGAGTTCGTTGAGCTAATAGCCCTCGTCGCCGTAGGCCACGACCGGGCAGTTCACGACAAATCCGGCGGCCTTGGCAAGCGGGGCAACCTGCGCGTAACTGGTCAGGCGGTTCGACTGAGGCGCGCCGACGACCATCACATTCCAGAGCGGGCTGTAACCATTGACGTCATAGGGGTGCGCGAGGTCCGGGGCGAGCGAAAGCACATTGAAGGGCGAGCCGATCGTGGCCGCGTTCGTCAGGGTGGCGTCCTGATCGAGCGGTGTCCGAAGGGTCAGATAGGCCAAGCCTTGCGGTGCAGCGCCGGTCTGCGGACCGTTAACGACGACGCCGATCGGGATCTCCGCCGCCCCCGACGCCTTGCCGATGCTCGGTACAAACGTCGCGCGTTCTACACTCGATGCGACCGGGTCCGACGCTTCGGGGCTGAGGTAATAGACCGGCTTGCCGTTGAAAAAGCCGCGCGCCAGCGTGAGTGTGACGGTCATCTTCGCCGTGTCGATCGCAAGCACGCGATCCTCCGTATTCGTATGCGTCGTGACGTCGAACGGACCGTCGCCGGTGGCGATAATCGGCGCGTTAAGAACGCCAGCGATGCCTTGCGCATGCACGAACGGCGAATATTCGGGATCGGCTTTGCCTCCCGGCGTCGCTGATGCCGGCGGAAAACCGGTCGCGCTCGCGACGTAGGTTCGCGTTGCGCCGAAATTCGGCGCTCCTGCGAACGTATACGTGCCGTCGGAATTCTTCGTCGCGCGCTGCGTTGCAGCCGCCCCGATCGAAGCGAGGTTCGGCGCAAAATTCACACCAAATTTCCGCGCAACGGCGGAATCCGACGCATCGGTGAGGATGTACCACACCGTCTTGCCTTCCTCGATGCCGCGATACAATGGTAACGTCGCGGTGTGGTTGGCGCTGTCTACGGTGAGCGCACTCGTAATCGTAAATTGTGAATGCGGCAGCAACACCGCGAGTAATGCGAATAATACCGTCATGTTCGCTGGTACGCTTCGAGGAGGGAGGCGGTTTACTAGCCGCCGGCAATTTTTGCGCGGCGCCCCTGTGCGACAAACCACGCGACGATGCGCTCGCGGTGATCGCCCTGGATCTCGACGATGCCGTCTTTGCTCGTTCCGCCGGTGCCGCAATGGCGTTTGAGCGCCTTGGCGATTTCATCGGTCTCCTGCGGCCGTAGACCGTGGACGAGGCTCACGACGCTGGCCCGGCGCCGTTCGCGTGCGACGCGAATCACCCCGTCGGCGGGCATTGCGGGTTTTGGCATGCAAAGACCCCTTCGCATGGCCCGACTCTGTATCTTCTGCGGCGCGCACGCCGGCTCGAACGGAGATTATCGCAACCTCGCGGCGGAGGTCGCCCGCGCCGTGTATGGCGCCGGTTTCGGCGTCGTTTACGGTGGCGGGCGCGTGGGCTTGATGGGCGCCCTCGCGGACGCCATGCTCGCGCTGGGCGGCGAGGTGATCGGCGTGATTCCCAAGGGTCTTGCGACCAGCGAGGTGGCGCACGACGGCGTCGAGAGACTCCACGTGGTCGAGAGCATGCACGAGCGAAAAGCCCTCATGGCCGATCTGAGCGACGGCTTCATCGCGCTACCGGGCGGCTACGGCACGATGGACGAATTCCACGAGATCCTCACCTGGCGCCAGCTCGGCATTCACGAAAAGCCGATCGGCCTGCTCAATGCCGGCGGCTACTACGATCATCTGCTCGCGCTTTACGATCGTATGCGTTCCGAGGGCTTCGTCACGCAGAAAGCGCGCGAACTCTTCGTTGGTGCACCGGAGATCGGCGAGTTGTTGCGCGCGATGGGCGTTTAACCGTGCTCTTGACGGTACTTCTTATAACGCGGAATCGCTCGAGCCATCGCCGGAAGCAGACGCATTGAAGCGGTAAGATCGCCTTCAGCTTTGGCGCGCCCGGTCATCAACGCGCTGGGCGACATTTCACCGCGATAGAGCGCGTCGAAGGTGTCAGCACGCATGAAGAGCTCGACCGTCGGCTTGGGCGCGTTCGGATCGTCGACGTAGACGTCGTATCGATGGCCCGGCACCGGCTTGCGCGTGGTGTCGAGCACGATCCGGATGACCGGATCTTTCAACGTGTAGGCGATGATGACGCCGTTCCCGCCGAAAAACGCATCCTCGACTTCGGCTTCGTATTTGAAAAATGCTTCGAGCACTTCGCGCGCGTGCGCGCTGTCTCGGAATGCAGCCATTGCGCCTCCTCCAAAGGGAAGGACGTCTCCGCGAACGTACGCACCCGACGAGGACGCGGAAGGAGATTACTGTGAACCTTGCCCTTCGTTCCCTAGGTATTGTATCGGTTCTTGGCGCGATCGTGCTTACCCAGCATGCCGTACTTCCGGCGCAGGCGCAGTCGGCCAATACTGCGCAAACGACGGTCGCCAAGGCGCCGCCTCCGATGCCCGACGGATCGGATCCGTATCTTTGGCTCGAGGACAAGGACGGCGCGCGATCGATGGCGTGGGTGAGGGAGCAGAACGCAAAAACGCTCCCCGTGCTCGAGGGCGATTCACATTATCAGGCGCTTTACGCCGACGCACTTGCGATCGCGCAGGCGAAGGGCCGAATCCCGTATCCCGAATCGATCGGCGGCGCGATCTACAACTTCTGGCAGGACGATCAGCACGTGCACGGGATCTGGCGTCGCACGACGCCGGCGAGCTATGCGTCATCATCGCCGCAGTGGACCACGGTGCTCGATCTCGATGCGCTTAGCGCCGCCGAAAGTACGGGCTGGGTTTGGAAGGGCGAAGATTGCGCGTTCCCGGCCGAAACGCGTTGCTTGATCTCCCTCTCGAACGGCGGCGAGGATGCCGTAACCGTACGCGAATTCGACCTCGGCACGTCGCAGTTCGTCAGTGCCGGCTTTTCCTTGCCACGCGGTAAGCAGAACGTCGCGTGGGAGAATCCCAACGCGATTCTCGTCGCGCGTGAATGGACGAGCGGTGACCTCACGCCTTCCGGTTACCCCTACATCGTCAAGCGACTGGAACGCGGACAACCGCTTTCGAGTGCCGTCACGGTGTTTAGCGGCCAGAAGAGTGACGTCGAAGTCGATCCTTTCACCCTCCAGGACGGCAACGGGCATTCGCTGACGTTTATTCGTCGCGGAGTGACGTTCTTTACATCGGAGTACTTCCTTGTGACCGCGAGCGGCACGAAGCAGCTGGCTGTGCCGCCAAAGGTCGATTTCGAGCCCATGGTCGACGGCAAAGTGGTTCTGTCGCTCAATCAAGATTGGGACGTCGGCGGCAAGCACTTTCCGCAAGGCGCGATCGTCGCGCTCGATGCCGCTGCAATACGCGCCAATCCCCAGCAACTCTCTCCGACGTTAATCTACGCGCCCACCGCGCGCGAATCCATTGACGGCGTGATGGCGACGAAATCTCACTTGTTGGTGGTGATCGACCAGAACGTGCGCGGCCGAGCGTTCGTGTTTACACCGGTATCGAGCGGAACATGGCACTTACAGCGACTGTCTCTTCCCGACAATGCAGCGGTCAATTTGATTGACACCAATCATCGCAACAACATCGGCTACCTAAGCGTCGCGAGCTTCCTGCTTCCCACGACGCTGTGGTCCGTCGATACGGCGAGCGATACGGCCGTGGTTGTGAAGTCGTTGCCCGCGCAGTTCGATGCAAGCGAAGACGTCGTCGAACAACACGAAGTAAGCTCCAAGGACGGTACGAAGATTCCGTACTTCATCGTGCATCCAAAGAACATGCAACTCAACGGACAGAACCCGACGGTGCTCACCGCGTATGGCGGTTTCCAAATCTCAAGGAAGCCTTCGTACTCCGGTACCGTCGGGAAGTTGTGGCTCGAACACGGCGGCGTCTTTGTGCTCGCGAACATTCGCGGCGGCGGGGAATTTGGTCCGGCGTGGCACGAAGCGGGATTAAAAACCAATCGTCAGCGCATCTACGACGACTTCTACGCGGTTGCGCAAGATCTCGTCGCGCGCAACGTCACCTCGCCACGCCGTTTCGGCATCATGGGTGGATCGAACGGCGGTCTATTGATGGGTGTTGAATTCACGCAGCATCCCGAGCAGTACAATGCCGTTGATATCCAAGTGCCGCTGCTCGACATGCTGCGCTACGAACAGATTCAAGCCGGTGCATCCTGGGTCGGCGAATACGGCAGCGTTTCGGTTCCGGCTGAACGCGCGTTTCTTGCCTCGATCTCACCCTACAACAACCTCAGGGCCGGCGTAGCATATCCCGAAGCGTTCATTTGGACCACGACGAAGGACGATCGCGTTGGACCGCAACACGCGCGTAAGTTTGCGGCAAAGCTTTCGGCGATGGGTGTGCCATATTTGTTCTATGAAGTGACCGAAGGCGGCCATGGCGCTGGTGCTAACTTAAAGGAAGTCGCGCAGACCTCCGCACTGCAGTGGACGTATTTCACGATGAAGCTGATGGAGTAGCCGATAACCTGAAGTAGGAGGGCCCTGCGATGCGCCTACGGGTCAGCGGTCTCTTTTTTGTCCTCGGTGCTCTGCTCGTCGCGTGTGGTGGCGGCGGAAAATCGGGCGTGCTGCCAAGTGCCGCACAGCCGAATGGCGGCGGAACGCAGCCGGCACAAGCAACCAAGCAGTTGGCCGTGGTGCTGAAGATCCCACCGGCAAGCCAACAGTCGCGCGCGCGCAAGCCCTTCTTTGTGTCGTCGAACACGCAGTCGATTGTTTTCGCGGTCGTACCCAATGGCTCGGGTACACCGACGCCGGCGCAAGAGCAAGTCTTTCCGGTTGCGACACCGAGCCCATGCGCGACGACGGGTGCGGGCGGCGAAACCTGCACGTTCAACGTCACTGCTCCGTTCGGGACAGATATCTTCTACGTCGCGACGTTCGCGGTGCCGAGTCCAAACGCGAGTTCATCGCCGCTTGCAAGTTTTGTCTCCGGCGCGATCGCGGTCGCAAGTCCCGCGCCCGGGGTCACGCCGTCACCGCTTGCATTTACGATGAACGGCATCGTCGCAAACGTCGCGGTCACGGTACCGAGCCCCGATCCAAACAATACGCCGAACACGCAGGTCTTTTTGGCGGGTATTGCGTCGACGCCCGTTCCGCTCGGTATCACACCCTACGACGCGAGCGGCGGCGCCATTCTGAGCGACGCATTTCTCGTGCCGGTTATTCTCGGCGTGACGCCGGCCGGTGAGGGCGTCGGCATGACGTTGAACGCGACGTGCACCGGCGCAACGAGCTTTGCGACGCCCAGTCCGATCGTCGACGTGGCGTGCGCATCGGACCTCGCAAACGTGAAACTATCCTACGCCGGAACGATCACGGCCGATAGCAACGATCACGTCGTCGATGCCTTCGCAGTCACCGCCGAACAAACCGCATCGCCGGCGCCCTCGCCCGCAAACGTCGTGCTCGCCAGCAACGTAACGACGTTCGTGCCCAGCACCGGCGGAAACGCCTACAACGCCGGGTACCTACAGGCGCTGCCCAACAATGTGGTCGCCTACGTATTGATGTCGACCTCGCTCACAACGGCCGAATACGGAACGATCAACGTATCGACCGGTACTGACTCAACGCCGATCACGCTCAACGGCACAACACCGAACGGCTTCTACACCATGAGTGACGGCAGTGTCTGGGTGACCGATCGTGTCAACGACGATCTGCTCTGCTACCCGCCGGGCAGCGGCACCGTGTCCAACACCGTTCCTCTTTCCGGCACAATGAGTTACGCAAGTAACGTAACATTTGACGGCTCGAACATGTGGGTCAGCGGCTACGTCACTCCCGCCCCTTCGCCCGATGTTGTGGCCTACGGTCCGGTCCCCACTAGCTGCTCGGTTACGCTCAGCGGCACCACCACGTTGAGCAATGACATCTACGGCGACGCCGGACTGCTCATGGCGCCAATGAGCAGCGGCGGTGTATTGATCAACGGTGTCGAGGACGGCGGCGCCTGGACGGTAACGTCAGGCGGCGTCGCCACCTATCTCAGCCCTGGATTTACGCCCGGCAGTGCGTTCGGCGGCGGCGTCGGCATCGATGGGACAGGCGTCGGGTACTTCTTATTCAACAATGAAACCACGGGCAGCATCATGACGCTCTCGAGCGGCGGCAGTTCGCTTTCGCAACTCCTCACCGTACCGATTGCCCAATACCGCGGCCTTGCGGCATTTGGGCCAAACGGTGGTGCAGCCGATCGCATCGGATACGCCGATTCACAGAACGGCGTGCTCGGCGTCGTCGAAGGGCCGAACAGCGGGACTCCAATTACCATCTTGACGACGCTGGGCTACGCGGAGTTTCTCAACTACGGTCAGTCCGTCGCTATCTCCACCAAGGGGGCCGGGTTCGTCGTCTACTTCGATCAGACGAGCAACGCCGTAACGCTCGCGCGCACGGAGTTCACAACGACGTGGTGGGCTCCGGTAACAACCCTTCCGCTGAACAACATATTAAGCATCGACGAGCGCGGCGACAGCGGGCCGTTCACGGTAACGCCGGTCGGCACCCCGCCGTCGTGCTTCAGTAGCATTGCCGCGGTGCCGAATACCGATCACGATTTCTATGTTCAGACGGTCTCGGGTCCGACGTGCGCCGTCACGCTGAAGGTCACCGATAAAAACGGCCGCTCGCAGACGGTGAACGTGACCGCTCAGTACAACGCGGGTTAGCGCTCGAGTGTCGCCTTCATTGCGGCGCTGCCGCCGGTCATGATGCCCTCGATCGCTCCGGCGATTTCGTTGGGCAACACGTCGACGATCCAGACGACGCGGCTGCCGCCGTCGCCGTTGGCAAAAACTTGCAGCGAGGCGTTGTAGTGCGTTGCGCGTCCACCGACCGCGGTCCAGGCAAACCGCATCTGTCCATCGTCAACGCTTACGATCGGCTCGCGCACGACCATGCCGTTCGAAAAAGTAACGACCCGCACGTCGCCTTCGAGCCGGCAGTCGCTCAAGGCGCCGGGAAAAAGGCGCGTATGCGCCGCGCCGACGTCGCGAATCGCGTCCCATGCTTTCGCGGGCACCACATCGACATCGATCTCCTTGCGAATGCTAGCCACGTCGCGTCAACCTCATCTCTTCATAGATCAGCCAAGTAAGCCCGTTGTTCTTGGAAATCTCGCCGCGCCAACGAAACGTGTCGCGCGTGATCTCCGAAAAGATCCAATGAATCAGATGGCCGTCGGTTCCCTGCCCTTCGAGCACGATCTCATCGCCGATCATCGATGCCGTAAAGACGCGCAGCGATCCGGTGAGCGGCCCGCAATACGCGACGTTCCAAAAGCCGCTCTGCGGATCGTAAGCACGGATCGTCGTTCCATATTCGTAGAGCGAGCCATCAGCGTGATATGCGATGAATACGTCCTGAACGGCGCGGCCCTGTAAGACCCAGCCAAAGTGCCATTCACCGCTTCCGGTCGCCGGGTTCTCGCCAAACTCACGCCACGCGTGATCCCATGAGCCCACGAACTGGCCAAAGATCTGCAGCACTTGCGGGTGTCCAGCAGCCGGCCCTTGCGCAGCGAGCGCGCGAAGAAAAGTTGACTCTGCTTGCAGCATGCGCTCATCGTTGCACGCTCAGGCGCTACGAGGCTATCGAAATCTTGCGCAGTTGCGAAGGGACCGCTCCGAAGTGTTTACGGAACGCCGCGGTAAAGTGGCTATGATGGGCGAAGCCGCAGTCGACCGCTACGCGTGCGAGCGACTCGCCCGCGCTCGCGCGCTCGAGCCCGTGCTGGAGACGTAGCTGCATGCGGTAGGCGTGCAACGAAAGACCGGTCGCACGGCGAAACACCCGCGTCAGGTGGTATGGCGACGCTCCAACTTCTTGCGCAATTTCCGCGAGCGAGCGATCGTCGAACGGGTCGCGCGCGATCGTCGCTTTCGCGCATTCGACGATAGTGCTGCGCACAGCAGCTCGACGCGGCGCAGCAAGCGCATCGATGCACGCAAGCACCCGCTCCTCGATGACCAGCGCTTCGCTGCCGCCGGCATGAAGACGCGCCAGGCGCCCAGCGAACAGCGCGAGCGCGCTCGCCGGCACGGCACCGCGCAATGTGCCAAGCGCGGCATCATCCGCAAATTCAAACACGGTACAGGAGTCGCCACCGTCGATCGGATGACTGACCTTGAACTCCATCTGCGGATGCAATGCAATTGCCGTGTTGGCATCGGCGACTATCTCGTCGCGCTGCGAGAAGTGATAGGCAAAGGCTCCCTGTCGCGGCATCACCAGGCGCGGTGACGTTTCGTGCTCGATCTCGCCGCGGCCGCCTTTCTCCGAACGGCAGTGCACATCAGCGATGCGCACAAGCGAACTCTCGAAGATAACCGCGTGCTCGAGCATGAAACTTACTCGGTCAACGCCATCTTGACGACGCGCTCTTGTTCGGCCGCGTGGGCACCGGGGTAGCCTTCCGACGGTGACGCGCGATAGCCTCGTCCGGCGTAGCCGATATCGAGCGGTTTGCGCAATTTCTCGAGCAGACGACGACGTGCATACGCGCGCGCGCCCATGTTCTTCGGCTCTTCTTGCACCCACACCAGCGACTTGAGGTTCGGATAGGTGTCGAACAAATCGTTGATTTCTTCCGAGGGCATCGGCGAGAGCAACTCGAGGCGTACGATAGCGGTCTTCTTCATCTTCGGATAGAGTTCCGACGCGATCAGATCGTAGTAGATCTTGCCCGAGCAGAGCAAAATACGCTCGATCTTCTTTTTGTCGGTGACGTTCGGATCGTCGATGACGGCCTTGAACGAACCGGTCGCCATGTCGTCGATCGTTCCTGACGCCGCCTCGGCACGCAGCAAAGACTTCGGCGTCATCACGACCAGCGGCACCGGATTCGGCGAACTTGCCTGCTGGCGCAATAGATGATAGTAGTTGCCCGCCGTGGAGGGATACGCGACACGCAAGTTGCCTTCGGCCGCTAGCTGCAAGAAGCGCTCGAGGCGCGCACTTGAATGCTCGGGCCCTTGACCTTCGTAGCCGTGCGGAAGCAACAGCGTCAGACGTGAGGTCTGCCCCCACTTCGCCTGACCCGCGGCGATAAATTGGTCGATGATGATCTGCGCGCCGTTGACGAAATCGCCGAACTGCGCTTCCCACAGGACGAGCGATTTCGGGACCGCCGCCGAGTAGCCGTATTCGAAACCGACGCAGGCGTATTCCGAGAGCGGCGAGTTGTGAATTTCAAAGCTCGACTTTGCGGCGGCGAGGTGCTGCAGAGGTATGTATTCGCCGTTGCTCGTCGGGTCGTGCAGCACCGCGTGACGGTGACTAAACGTGCCGCGTTCGGTATCCTGACCGGTGATACGAATGGGAACACCGGACGCGAGCAGCGAGCTGAACGCCAGAGCCTCGGCCATGCCCCAATCGACCAGTCCTTTTTCAGCGATCGTCGTTCGACGGCGTTCGAACTGCGTCGTCAGCTTCTTGTTCACCGCGAACCCGTCGGGGACGGTGATGAGATCGTCCGACCACCTGAGCAATTGCGCCTTGTCGACGGGCACGAGGGTCGCGGTCGGCAACGGCGCCGACTGCGAGATCTTCTCGATCATGCTGCCGCTATGCGACTCCTTGACGCTCTTGTAGGCCTCTTGCAGACGCGCCGTCGCTTCGGCCACCATCTCGCCGGCTTGCTCGGTCGTGATCACGCCTTGCGCGATCAGCTTGTTGGCAAAGAGGTCGCGCGCGGTCGGGTGCGCCTTGATCTTCTCGTACATCGACGGCTGCGTGTAGGCCGGCTCGTCTTGCTCGTTGTGGCCGAAGCGGCGGTAACCGATCAAATCGATCACCACATCGCGCGCGAAGCGCTTGCGGAATTCTTCGGCCAAGTGCACGGCGGAGATACACGCGTCGACGTCGTCGGCGTTGACGTGAATGATCGGAGCATCGAAACCCTTGGCGATATCCGAGGCATACCGGGTCGAACGCGAGTCGCGCGTGTCGGTGGTAAAGCCGATTTGGTTGTTGGCGATGAGGTGCAGCGTGCCGCCGGTTGCGTAACCCGGCAGCGACTGAAGATTGAAAACTTCTGAAATGATGCCTTGCCCGGTGAACGCCGCATCGCCATGGATCAGAATCGGCGCAGCCTTGCGGACGTCTTGCACCGGCATCGGATTGGTGTGATCGGTCTGCAGCGCGCGCGTGCGTCCTTCGACCACCGGATCGACCGCTTCGAGATGACTCGGATTGTGTTGCAGCGTCACCATGATCTGCTTGCCGCTAGTCGTGTTGTACACGCCGGTCGCGCCGTGGTGATACTTTACGTCGCCGGTCACGTCGTCGTCGCTGCTTACGTCGCCGCGTTGGTGCGCGGCTTCGAATTCGCCCAGCAGTTCTTCGTAGGGCATATTGACGACGTGCGCGATCACGCTCAAACGACCGCGATGCGCCATGCCGAGCACGGCGTTAGGCGTATCTTCATCGGCCAGCATCTCGAGCGTCTCCTCGAGCATCGGCACCATCACGTCGAGCCCTTCGCCCGAAAAGCTCTTTTGGCCGAGGAACGTTTTGCGAACGAAGCGCTCGAAGGTCTCGACCTTGGTCAAACGCTGCAGGAACCGAACCTGCCGGTCGGGCGAAAGCGAGATCTTGTGCGCGCCACTCTCGATCGTCTCGCGCAGCCAGCGACGCTGTTCGGTATTGGAGATGTGCTCGAATTCGTACGCGATCGTGGAGCTGTAGATCTCGCGCAATTTCGGAAGCACGTCGGCCAGCGTTGCGCCCGGCACGAACACGCGCAGCACTGAGGCCGGAATTGCGGCTTGCAGCGACGGCGTCAGCCCGTAGCTTGAGGGATCGAGTTTGGGATCGCCCAGCGGCTCGGATCCAAGCGGATCGAGATGCGCGGCGAGATGGCCGTGGGTGCGATAGCCCGAGACGATCGCCATCGCGGCCGCCACCGCGCGTAACATTTCGTCCGTCGGCGCGGGCTGCTGCGACGGCTCGGTGGCGGCGGCGATAACGGGGGTCGCAACAACTGTGGGCGCGACGCCGGCCTTGAGGCCCAGCTGTGTGAACAGCGTTTCGTAGAAGTTGTCGGCGCCTTGCAAGAGGTGGTCGACGCGACGAAGATATTCGCCGGATTGCGCGCCTTGGATCACGCGATGATCGTAGGTGCTCGTCATCTGCATGACTTTGCTGACGCCCAGTTGGCGCAGTGCGGGTTCGGACGCACTTTGGAACCCCGCCGGATAACCGATCGCGCCGGTTGCCAGAATCGCACCTTGACCGGCGAGCAGACGCGGGACCGACGCGACGGTACCGATGCCGCCCGGATTGGTCAGCGTAAATGACGCACCTTGCAGATCGTCGGCGACGAGTTTATTGTCGCGCGCTTTGGTGACCAGCTCTTGATACTTGCCGTAGAAGCCGGCGAAATCGAGCGTGTCGGCGTTCTTGATCACCGGCACGATCAAGAAGCGTGTGCCGTCTTTGCGTTCCGAGTCGACGGCGAGTCCGAGGTGAATGCCCGGCTCGAGTCGCTGCGGCGCGCCGTTATCGTCGCGACGGAAGCTGTAAGTAATGAACGGCATCTGGCTCGCGGCGCGCACCAGCGCGTAGGCCACGAGATGGGTAAAGGAAATCTTTTCGCTGCGTCCCGCCGCTTTGATCGCATTGTTCAGCTCTTTGCGACGCGCGTCGAGTACGTCGACCGGCAGCGTGCGAAAACTCGTTGCGGTAGGGATCGTCAGCGACTGTTCCATGTAGCCGGTCAAGCGCGGCGGCCGGACCCTTGAGCGGCGTGAGCTTCGCGCCGGCTGGCGGTGCGGGTAATGGTGGCCCGGACGCGGGCACGCTGAGCTTGCGAGCGCCGTTTGCTTGTGCCGACACATCGCTGCGCAGAATCAAGCCGTTGGGACCCGAGCCGTGAATCGCCGAAAGATCGAGTTCGAGTTTGTTTGCGACGCGGCGCGCCTGATGCGACGCAGTGATTTCGCCGCCCGGTGCCCTAGGCGCGACGGACTGTTGCGCCGGCGTCGCAACGTCACGGATCGGCCGAAGGCCGACCGTTACAGATTCGGCTTTAGCCGAATCCACACTCGCGTCGATTTCGGCGAGCTTTGCGCCGACGGCAATGGTGTCTCCGGCTTTGCCGAAGAGTTGCGTTACGACGCCGCTCGCCGTCGCCGGCACTTCGACGTCGACTTTGTCGGTCGTCACATCGACGATCGTGTCGCCCTCGTTCACGCTTTGTCCCGGCTTCACACGGAATTCAACGATCGCCCCTTCAGTGACCGATTCACCCATTTCGGGCAGGGTCACCGCGACGATTTTTGGTTCTGCTTTCGCGGGGGCAGCGGCAGTTTTTCCGTTGGTCTTCGCGGCCGGAGCTACTGCGGCGCCATTGACGGCCGCGCTACCGTTTTTCGACGTATCGATCTCGGCCAACGTCGCACCGACGGCGACGGTGTCGCCCTCTTTGCCGAAAAGCTGCGTGATCACGCCCGCGGCAGTGGCCGGGACCTCGACGTCGACCTTATCGGTGGTCACGTCGACGAGGGTGTCGCCCTCGTTGACCGCATCACCGACGCGCTTGCGCCATTCGACGATGGAGCCTTCGGTGACCGACTCCCCCATTTCGGGGAGGGTTACCTTGACTACCAGATCGGCCACGTTGTTACTGCTCCATCCTGCTGAGGGAAAAGTCTAGCTTCCCTGCCATTTTAACCCCACCCTCGGGCACGCGGATACGACCAGGGAGGGCGGCCCCCAGAGGGTTTCCCTCTAGGTGATCCGCAGTGCTCGGGCGATAAGCAGGCTCGACACCGCGATTGCCACCCAGAGAATCGCCCCGAGCATCAACGGCCGCACCCCGGCCGCGCGGATCCGCTGAATGTCGGTACCGAGCCCGACACCCGCCAGCGCGACGGTGATCGAAAAGAGGGCGAGCTCTTGCAATGGCTGCTGCGCAACCGCGGGGATCAAGCCAAACGAGTTGAGTGCCGCCGCGACGAGAAACCACAGAATGAACCACGGAATGATTGCGCGCCAATCGATGGCGCTTTGGCCCTCGCGCGCGCGCTGGATTCTTCGCCAGCCGTAATACAAGACGATCGGCACGATTAGCGTCGTGCGGGTAAGCTTGACGATCACCGCGTCATTGCCGGCATCGTGCCCATACGCAAATGCGGCTGCAACGACCGACGACGTATCGTTGATTGCGGTACCGGCCCAGAGTCCAAAGGCCTGTTGCGAAAGCTGCAGCAGGTGACCGAGCGCCGGAAAAATCAACACCGCGACGACGTTGAACAGGAAAACGACGCCCAGCGAATAGGCGATGTCGGCTTGATCGGCTTCGATCACGCTCGCAACCGCGGCAATCGCCGAACCGCCGCAAATAGCGGTGCCGATACCAACGAGACGCCGGATGTCGCGATCGAGTCGTAGGGCTCGGCCGACAACATAGGCGAGCACGAGCACGATCACCAGCGTGCCGAGCATAACCGGCAGCGAGCGTGCCCCGCCTTGAATAATTTCCGAAAGACTCAAGTGCGCCCCAAGCAGCACGATCGACCACTGCAAGAGTTGCTTGCTCGCAAAGGCGATACCGGGACGTAGCGCGGCGGACGGTTTGCGCACGCTTGCAAGCAAGGCGCCGAGCACGATTGCAAAGACCGGTGCACCGACGATCGGCGCGAGGTGTCCGAGAACCGCGGCGACGACGGCCACCACGAGAGCGAGAAGAAAACCAAACAACATGCGCTAGAAGAACTTCGGCGGCTCATCCCCGAACCTTTAACGTGCTATGAAGATGAATCGCCGTACGTTCACGGGCCTTGCCGCCGGTGCGGCGGCAACGGCATCGATGACTGCGCAGGCGCCGGCGCAAACCGGGTTCGGCGCGCCCCACCCGCCGATCGTGCCTGAAAACGACCCCGCGATCTCGGTCGAGCGTCTTACGCTGAGCCGCCCTGATGGCACCGTCAACGCCTACGCTGCCTATCCGAAGCAGATGAACGCGACCGCGCCGGGCGTCGTGCTGTGCATGGCGATCTGGGGTGTCGACGAGCAGCTGCGCGACACGATACGGCGTTACGCCAAGGCGGGCTACATGTGCATCGCACCCGATCTCTACTCGCGCATGGGTGCACCGAGCGGTGACGGCGCAACGGACTTCAGCATCTTTCGACCGTTCGCAGCAAAGCTGCAACGCGACCAGTATGACGGCGATTTGAAGGCTGCGGCGATGCACCTGCGCAGCAAAGCACGCAGCGCGAAGCTCGGTGTGAGTGGCTTTTGCATGGGCGGTCATATCGCGCTAATCCAAGCGCTCGACAACGCCGACGTGTTCACCGGCGTTGCGCCGTTCTATGGTGCGGTCAAAGACATCGACCCCGCACAAATGCGTATGCCGGTCTGCGGCAGCTATGGCGCAAAGGATACGAGCATACCCGAGGCTGAGGTGCAAGCGTGGGCCGCGGCACTCAAAGTCCCGCACGACGTGAAGATCTACCCCGACGCCGGGCATGCATTTTTCGACGATACGCGAAGTTCATATGTGGCCTCTGCTGCCGATGACGCGTGGACGCGCGTTTTGGCCTTCTATAAGGATCAGCTCGGAGTGCAAACGTGACCACGCTCGTCGACCTCCTGTTTCTGCTCACCGGTATCGCCCTCGGCGCCTTCGTGATGTACTCGCGCCAACGCGGCGAACGAGCGGCGATCGATGCGCTGCTCGAGCGAGCCAAGAACGACCTGCGCGAGTCCACGACGAATCAGGCGGGCGAACGCGTCGGGCAGATCGTAGCGCCGATTGCGGAGCGCCTCACCGAGTTTGACCGCGTCGTGCGCGAGATGGAGAGCAAGCGAAGCGAAGACAGCGGCGCCCTGCGAGCCCAGCTCGAACAGCTCCTGGGCCGCGCCGACAAGATCGAAACGGCCGCCAACGCGCTCTCGAATCAAACCTCAACACTGGTCACCGCGCTTCGCAGTCCGACCACACGCGGTAAGTGGGGCGAAATCCAGCTCCGTAACGTCGTCGAAAAGGCGGGCATGCTCGCGTACTGCGATTTTGACGAGCAGCAGACGATCGAGTTCGAGGCAGGACGCGGGCGGCCCGACATGACGATCAAGCTGCCCGGCAATCGCCGCGTCTTCGTCGATGCCAAAGCCCCGACCGATGCGTTGCAGGCTGCGCTCGAATCCGCCGATGACGACGCGCGCCGCGCGCTGGTCAAACGCCATGCGCGGGCGCTGCAAGATCACGTCGATGCGCTCTCCAAGCGCAATTATCAATCCAGCGAAGGATCGGCCGACTTCGTGGTGATGTTCGTGCCGGGCGAAGCGTTCCTGAGCGCCGCATGCACGGAGAACCCGATGCTCATTGAATACGCGCTCGATCGCAGCGTGCTCATCGCCGGGCCGCTCTCGTTGATTCCCCTCTTGCGTTCGTTTGCGATGGGCTGGCAGGCGGTCAAGCAAGAAGAGAACGCGAAGCGCATCGCGATGCTCGGCCGCGAACTCTACGAGCGCACCGCGCGCTTTGCCGACCGCTTGGTCAATCTTGGACGCCATTTAGAGCGCTCGGTCGGTGCATACAATGAGGCCGTCGGTACGTACGAATCACGTTTGCTGCCGCAGGGGCGCAAGCTCAAGGATGAATCAGCGATCGGCGGGGAAGACCTTCCCGAACCCGGCGTGATCGATCTTGCGCCGCGCACGGTCACAGCACTCGATGCGGAGCCGCGCGATCGACGCGCAACACGCGCACCCGCCGAGCCGAATCTTTTCCAAAACCAGAACGATCAAGCCGGCTAACGCAGCGCCGCGCGTTCGACGATCCTCGTACCTTCGCGCAGTTCGACGGCGTCGGCCGTGGGCGCGTGTGCTACGTAGAGCGAACTCGTCGATCCCTGTGGTTGCAGGTCGCCCAGCCGCGTTGCCGCGCTGCCGTTGATTGCATAAACGGCGAACCGCTGCGAACCATCGGCCACGACAAAGAGCCAACTGCGATCGCGCGCGAAGATGACCTTGGCCGCCGGTGCATTTGTCGAACCGACGGCCGCAAATTGCGCATGGTTAAAATGACTGTGGATCATCGCAACCAGCACCGGTTGTTGCGCCTGTGAGCGGAAGGTGACGGGCAGCATCGTCAGGATGCCGAGCACGAGGCCGGCTGCGGCGGCGAGCGCAACCGCGGCATAGCGTCGAGCGGGGGTTGCGCCGAAACGCATGCGGCGGTCGAGCAACTCGGGCGTCGGCTGCGCCAGCGCACCGCGTTCGAGCGCAAGGAGCGTCTCTTCAGCCTCACCGACACGACGCAGACACTGCATGCAGCTCGAGATGTGTGCCTCCACTGCCGCACGCTCGTTCACCTCGAGCTCCCCGAGCACGTAGAGTTCGGCCAAATCGCCGATGTGCAGTTCAAACATCAACCGTCACCAGGGAACCCCGCAGCGTACGTAATGCGGCCGAGAGGCGGCTCTTGACCGTTCCAACCGGTTCGCCGAGCGCACTTGCAATCTCGCTATGGGTCATGCCCTCGAAGTACGCAAACGTAATCGTTTGTGCTTGGGCCGGCGGCAGCGCGTCGATCGCCCGCGCGATCCGCTCGCGTTCAATTGGGTCGGGCATCGACTCTTCGCTTTCCTCTAACGTGGCGGCGCGACGGATCGCGTCGGATTGCCGGCCCGCACGGCGAACGCGTTCGAGCGCGCGGTTTCGCGAGCACGTCACGAGAAACGCTTCGAGCGATCCGCGCTCGGGCTGGTAGGCGTCTCCGCGCTTCCAAAGATGCAACATCGCTTCGTGCACGCAATCTTGCGCGGCACCGCGATCGGCGAGAACCCGCAGCGCGGCGGTGTACATGCGCGCGCCGAAGCGGCGATACGCCGCTTCGTACGCCCAGGATTGCCGTTCTGAAAATGCGCGCTCGAGCGCTGAGTCCCGCATCGCCTCTTAGCCGAGTGGATGTTGCTCAATGCCTGCCGTACCGTTATCGAGCCGTACCGTCCGATACCCGATCGCGTGCAGTAATTGATCGTGCGCCAGGGTCACCGGACCGGGATTCGGCGCCGTGCCCGGTTCTGGCTGCGGATATGCCGTTGCGGTGGCCGATGCGAAGTGGATATTGCCCTCGACATGGGTGACGATCTGGTGGATGTGACCGTTGAGGACTGTCACGTGATCGAAGCCGCTCAGCATCGCAAGCGCGCTTGCCCCGTCTTGCGTGGTCCAGCCCCACTGCGGATAGAGCGCGTAAAGCGGAACGTGGGTGAACACCACAATCGGCGTCTGTTGGTACTGCGACTGCAGATCCTTCTTGAGCCAGTCGAGCTGATCGTTGCCCATCAGCCCCATCTTTTCGAAGTTGAAGACGTTGAGCAAGACGATATAGTGCACGCCGCCGTCATCCCACGAGGCCCAGCCGCCGTCTTCAGCGTTCTTGATTCCGAAGTTGGTGCGATAGGTTTTGAAATCGTTGCCCAGCACGTCGTGCTCGCCCGGAAGCGCAATCAGCGGTGCGCGCAGTTGACTCAAGATGGCACGCGCGTCGTCGAACTGCTGCTGCGTCGAGAGATGGGTAATGTCACCGGTGTGCACGACGAACTTTGGCTGCACCGGCATCGCGTTGATCGCGTCGACCGAGGCCTTTAACGTGGCCCCAACGTCGGGGTTAGCGGGTTGATGAAAGCCGATGTGGCTATCGCTGATCTGCACGAATTGCGTGGCCGGTGCGGCGTCGGCGAGCGCGCGGCCGGTGAAGACGCCGGCGCCGGAGAGCGTGTAGGCGATCCCGCTCCCGGTCCAGGCGACATGACTCAGGAAATCATTGCGTCTCATGCATTCACGTCCTTCACGATGATGGTGCCCTTCATGTACGGGTGCAGTTCGCAAAAGTAATGGTAGGTGCCGGCCTTTGCGAACGTGTGCTCCCATACCCCATTCGTATCGAGGCCCTTCGAATCGAACAGCCCGTCGGTTGAAGTGACGGTGTGGGCATCGTTGTCATCGTTGATGAACCGAACCGTATCGCCGGCATGAATCGTGACGGCCGGAGACTTGTACGCGTAGTCACGGATGTGCACGGTGGTAACGGAACTTACCGGAGCCCCCTGGGCGAGAGCGGGCGCGAGCGCGAGCAGCGCGAGGCCGATCAGAAAGTGTCTCATACCCGCTCTATGCCGCCCGAGCCCTAGCGGTTCGCCGAGGTGGGATCCGCCTGATCGGTAGGCGCCATCCAGGCCGAACCGTCGGCAAACAGGACCGATCCGACCTTGCAACTGGCGTCGTACGTATACGTCGGCACTCGGAAGGTGTGTGAGATCGTAACGCCGGGAGAGAAGGTGCCGTGATCTTGGATCGTCGATGTCTTGCCGTCTGCGCTAACGGCGAACGCAACCGACGAGATTGGCGTCGTTCCAGTATTGACGAACCGGACATTCAGTAACGAACCGATGACCTCATACGTCTGACTATCACCCGACGAGGTCGTTGAGACCTCGGTCTGGACTGAGCAGGTTGAGATTTGCACGGGATTCGTGAGCGCAAGCGCGAGTGTGACTGCTGGTAGTATAATCATAACCAGTATACGCCGCTGCACGCGCAGCGGTTCGCATTTTTCTAAACGACGACCGGAAAACTCGCGATGAACGACGCGCCGCCTTCGCGGTCGTCGAGTGCGAGCGTCCCTTCGTGCGCGCGGGCAACCCATTGAGCGATTGCAAGCCCGAGCCCACTTCCACCCGCGCTGCCGCTGACGAAGCGTTCAAACAAACGCTCGCGCAGGTCGGGAACGACGCCGGGCCCATCGTCACTGACGCGAAGCATCGCCCGCCCGGCGTCAACGCCGGTCGTAACCGTCACGCGCGACGTCGCATGACGTATCGCATTTTCGAGCAGGTTGCGCGACAATTCTTGCAGACGCCGTGCGTCGCCGTCGACGATAGCGGGCGCCAGCTTCACGACGAACGCGATGTCACGCTCGCGCGCGCGACCCTCGAGCTCACGGACACACCGTTGCGCGATCGCTGCCAAGTCGACCGGCTCACGTTGCAACAGCGCCGGCTTCGGCGAGCGTGCCAGTGTCAGGAGATCGCCCACCATTGCGCTCGCTTCGATGGCCCTCTTCGCGATCGCGTCGAGCACGTCGTGCAATCGCTGTGGATCTTGGTCACCACGCGCCGCCTGCGCAATGCTGGCGATGGTCGCCAGCGGCGAGCGCAATTCGTGCGCGGCGTCGGCAATGAACGCACGTTCCCGCGCCTGCGCTTCGAACAACGGTCGTAACGAGAGACGCGCGAGAGCCCAGGCTGCAAGCCCAACGAGCACCAGTAGCGGCAGGTCGGCCGCGGCGATCTCCAGCGCAACTTTGCGCATCGTCTGCGCATAGACGCTCGCGCCTTCGGGGGTCGAGAGCGCGGGGAGAAGCAAGCTATGATATTGTGCTGCGAGAAAGACGTAGAGCGCAAAGGATGCGGCCGCTAAGACAAGCGTGAAGATCGCGAGATACGCGCCGACCAGCCGCGCGATCACTTCTCGAACTTATACCCGACGCCCCACACCGTGGTGATGACGTCGCCGGCACCGGCTTTTTTCAGTTTGCGCCGCAGCTGACTGACGTAGACATCCACGATATTGCTCGACCCGTCGAACTCATAATCCCAGATGCGTTCGAGCAAGTCCGCGCGGGAAAACGCAATTCCCGCGTTGCGAGCGAGAAATTCCAGCAGGCGAAACTCGGTAGCACCCAGATCAATCGCGTGCCCGTCGAAGGCTACGCTTCGCGCCGACACATCGACCACCAGCTGACCCGCGGTGACGCGGTCGACGATCGGCCGCGGTGCGCGTCGCGCGATTGCACGCAAGCGCGCTACGAGCTCCTCCTCGGCAAACGGTTTGACGAGGTAGTCGTCGGCTCCGCAGTCTAGGCCAGTGACGCGATCTTCGACGCCGTCGCGAGCAGTCAGCATCAAGATTGGCGTCGTGATACTGAGCGCGCGAGCCCGGCGCGCGATCTCGAAGCCATCGCGATGCGGAAGGCCAACGTCGAGGATTGCCGCGTCATAGGCGTCGCGCAGGAGAAAATCGAGACCGGTATCGCCGTCGGTAGCAACGTCTACCGCGTATTTGCGCCGCTCGAGCATCGCACGCACGGCGTTTGCGACCGGCAGACTATCCTCGACGACCAGGATGCGCATATACCGCTATAAGTTCGGCGGCCAGGGGAAAGCTACTGTTAGCGCCCCGCCGAAGCTGCCCGTGCCCCCGATCGTCTGCACCTGTTGGAGCAGCACGCGCGCGTGCTTGAGCAGCATGAACGCGCCATAGTACGTAACGTCCCGCGTAATGGTGGGATTTTCGTAAGCGTCATACCGGATGCCGAGGTACGCGTGATCGTCCTCGCCGATATAGTATTTTGCGCGCAGATAGCCGCCCGAGCTGCCGACGAGCGTACCGAAGCCGTCGGCGTTGAAGTCACGTCCGAACCACTGCTCGCCCTGCAGCTGTAGCTGGCCGGCCGTATACGACGTCCACAACCCGGCACGGGTGTATCCGTCGTCGAACGGCGCCTTGCCGGTCAGCACGATCCGTCGCGTGCCCTCGAGACCCTCGACGCCGAAGACGAACGGCCCAGAGAGGAGATGCGCGAACAGTCCAACCTCCGGCGTTTGCGCGGACGACGTTTCTCCGGTCGGAACCGGAGCGCCGCCGTACGCTGCGCCTTTGAACTCTCCCGTGTCCAAAACCGCATCGACGACGGCGCTACCGATCGTGCGCTCCACCTGCGCTCCCCAGCGCGGTGAAGACAGTGGTAAATCGTTGAGTCCGGCGTGGGCGCCGTAGTAGCCATATTGCTGCAAGTCATCGAGGCGTTGCCCCGGCGACTGCGGCAGCGGCAATTCGAAAAGGCCCGCGCGATAAAGCGTCTCGGTGTGCTCGTTGTACGTCGCGAGATAGCCCAAATAGAGACCGGCGGGGCCACCTTGCGCGCCGAGATTATAGTGCACGAACGCACTGATCCTGCCGAAATCGAAGTTGCTGAGCACGATGCCGCCCGGCGTGTAGCGCCGGCTGTTCACCGGATCGACTTGATATTGCAACTGGTAGCGAATCGCGACGCCGGTCGTTCCGTGACGCGGCAGCGGCAGTTGGTAGCCGTGCTCGCGAAACGAGCGTCCGAACGCGTTCAGTTCGGGAATGACCGTGTGGCACTGTTCGCATTGCAGCCGATAGCGCTGCGCGTAGAGCGGGATTGCCGATGCCGGTGTAGCGCACGCAAAAATAGCGCACACCGCAGCGAAAGCGATGAGCCCTTTACTTGGCAACGATCGCTCCTCGCATGCCGCCGCTGTAATGAAAGAAGCAGCCGAAAAGATACGTGCCGGGCTGCTCGGCGATGAAGACGCCCGAAGATTGCCCGGCTTGGAGCGCACCGGCTCCCCAGCTGCCCGAGAGATCCGCCGTTGCGCTCGGCTGCAAAGCCGTCGACGAAAACGGCGATTGTGCGGGGAACGTGGTTGCGCCCGGAATTGCAGTGACGGTGTGCGTGGTGTTGTCGACGTTCACGAAGCGCACGCCCGAGCCGACAGGGATCGTGGCGACCTCGGGCGAGAAACCGAGGCCCGTTCCACCCGGCGTCGTCTGCGCGCCGAACGCCGCGATGCTCACATCGATGGTGGCGACATTGGTTGCACCTGAACCACCGCTCGCTGCGGTAAAAATGCCACCGGCGGTGCACCCGCTTAACAAGAGAAGGGCTAGCCACCTCATCCGTGTTGTCTCGGCAACATTGTGCCGGCGACGCGGCCGTCGCTGTCAAGCACCGTGATGAATGTGGTGTGCGCCTCGGCATACCCCTCTTTGTTGCGCGCCGCTTCGACACCGAACTGGTGCATCAACCGATGCACCGACGCGACATCGCCGCCGGCGATGAGCCAATACGAAGGATCGGCATCGAACGCGTGGGCAATGCGCACGAGATCGGCGTGCGTGTCACGCTCGGGGTCAAGCGTAATCGTCAAAAAACGCAGGTTGCCATGCTCCCTCCGCTGACGCTGCGCGGCGGCGGCAACCTGAGATTCGATCAACGGACAGACGCCGTCGCAGTGTGCCGAAATGAACGTGACGATGAGCGGGCGGCCGCGCAAGTCGCCGAGGGTGAAGCGCCGGCCAAGTTGATCGGTCAACGCCGGTGCGGGCTGCGTAGGCTGTCCGCCGCGCGCCGCGGCGACCGCTACGATCAGTGCCGCGGCGGCGGCGAACATGCTGCGCATGTTACAGCGGATTCCGGGTGCGAATGTAACCACCAACGGGCGTACCAGTTGGAGCCGCCGTCGGAGTCGCAAGCGTTCCCGCGCCCGGCTCGCCGGATATACTGGCCGATCCCGCAGGCGGGGGAGTCGGAGCGGCCCACGTGCCGCCAAAGCTGACGATCCCTACGCCCGTCGCGACGCCGGCTTGTGAGTCGCCCGCATAGGTGTACAGTGGATGGATTACACCACTCACGGTGATCGCCCATTGCAGCGCGTTGTTATCAGAGCGCGAGAAGACCGTGATCCCATTCGATAAACCGCTTGCGGTCTCGTCAGCAACGGTTGCTCCCGCGGAGTAGGGAACCCACAGGCCGGTGCATCCGCTCGCAACGGTGCACGCGAGTGAGCTCGTTGTGTCGTTGCTCAGTGTATAGAGCGTGAAGCCCGTGCTTTGAGTTCCGCTGGCAAGTGTGGTCACCAGCACTTCGGTCGAAGATGGGGAACTTGGCGCCATGGTGGGTGCGACAGTTGGCGTTGAGGTTGCGGCAATCGTGGCGGGCGCTAAAGGTGTGCTGCTGCTACCGCCTCCGCCGCAGGCCGCAAGCGTCACGACAAGCGCGAATCCTGCGAGTAAAGCTGCGCGTTGCATATTGAAAAGAGCCTCCAATGAAGTGTTGAGGCTCGCAGCGTACCGACCAGTTCTGAAGAAAGTGTAAACTTGTTTTACGGCGTGTTGATTGCGTTACGCATTTCAATCGCTAGGCCATGGAGCGCAGGATCATCGCTTGCATCGGCGGCAGCGCGATCAAAGCACGAACGAGCAGCAGGGCGATCCCCCTGGTGGAGCAACACCGTACCAAGTGCAAACCGCGCGCGAGCGTACTTTGGAGCGAGCGCCAGTGCGGCTTGAAATTCGCGCAGCGCGTCGGAAAACGCGCCTGCGCGTACCTCGGTGATGCCGAGATCGTAGTGCGCGACGGCATACTGCGGGTCGTTTCGCAAGAGTTTGGAAAAATCGTCGCGCGCGGCACTGAGGTCGCCGCTTTGCAGTGCGACCAAGCCGCGTGCATAAAGCGCGCGCGCCGAGTCGGGCGCAAGCGCGACAAAGCGATTGGCTACCACACGCGCATCGGCCAAATCGCCATGGCTCACGTCAACGGCGATCAAATTCGCCATGGCGGCAAGAAAGCCGGGATCGAGTGCGATCGCTCGCTCGAACGAACGCGCCGCATCCTCGTACGCAGCGCTCTGCGCCTGCGCTATTCCTAAATCGTATGCCGCGGTCGAGCCCTGTGGTTCGCGCGGCCCAAGCGCCAAGATGCGCGTAAACTCCGCACTTGCGTCATTCCAGCGATGCGCATCAAGCGCAGCAAGCCCCAGATGAAACCGTTCGATGATTTCACGCTGCACCGCTTGCGCGTGCATCGTTGCCGGTGAGGTGCTGCGCGGCACCGGCGAAGCACCGTACGTTTGCGCGGCGACCGGGCTCGCCGCGAACGCAAACGCGACCGCGATGATAAAGCAGCGCGGACGCATTGGATTCTAGCGCCGTAACCCGAGCGGAAGTTCCGCGCGCATCGCGTTCTTTGATGCTGCAGCTTGCTCTGGACGACACAGCCATCCGGTACGGCCGTCTTCGTTGATCGCCCCGAGCAGAGCCGCTTGCGATGACGGCTCGAGCATGTCCGCACTCGCGGTGAGAACGCCGGCGTCGACGTAGGCGTAGCGCAGGCTTACCGCCGCAAAGAGCAGTAGACCCGCCAGGGCCAAGCGAGCGACGAGGCGGCTGAACATCAGCATCAGTATAGAACAAAACCTGAGGAATCGATGAACCGCCCTTGTGTGGGGGCGGCGAAAAGTGCGCTCTGCGTACTTTTCGTCGCCCTCTTGGGCGCCGCGCCTGCGCCGCTGGTTGTCGGGAGCGTGCGCGATCAGGAGGGCGCCCCAATCGCCGGCGCGCAGGTGCGACTGGTCGGCTCGCCCGTGTCGACTGCCGTCGCCCAAACCGCGACCGATGGAACCTTCGCGATCGAAGGGGCCGGCAGCGCCGTGCAGATTCGCTGCGACTACTGCCGCCCAACCCAAGTTGCGGTTGCTGCCGACGGAACGGTTACCGCCGTCGTGCAGCGCTACGACGCCGTTCGCCTGGAAGGGCCCAGCCCAAGCGATTTGCGCAGCCTGCCCTACACGCACGCCGAGTCGGACGTCGCGCTGACGCCGTTCGTCGTGCTCGAGGAGAGCACCAACCCGCTCTTGGGCGCCTCCCTGCACGATCGCAGCGTCTCCACCATCGGTGGGCTGCTCGTTCTCGACGGTGTGCCGGATTACAACAGCGCCGACGGGATCTCGACGTTTTCGACGATCGCATACAACAGCGCCGCGAGCATCGACGTCGAACGCGCGGCGCAAGGCTATGAGTACGGCGACATCGCCAATTCCGGAACGTACTCCATCGATACGATCGGCGGCGCCACGGCGTTCGCCGGAGGATCGAACACGATCGCCACGCTCGACGCAACCGGTGTAGGGGCCGGGTACTCTTCAGCTCCATTCGATACGCGTAGCCGTATCGCCACGCAGGTTGCCGTTCCGGTTACGAACGCGTCGGCGCAAATTGCGCTGGCAGCCGGGTCGGGCAACGTCATCGGCAGCGACGACAATCCTCTGCAGAGCGCGTTCTCGTCGCTTCGCCTTTCCTGCGAGCGTACGGCGGGAACCGATCTTTACGCCAACGTTGTCGCCGATCGCGGTACCGATGCGTACACCTCGCCCCACTATGGGTTGGACGACGCGTGGTCCGACGTCGATGCTGCGGTCGGGGTGCGCTCGCACGCCGTGGTTGCGCCCTTTGCGGAGATCGACGCCCGCGAAAGCAGCGGCTGGTACTGGTCGCCGGACGAAGCACCATACGTAGCCGGAGTCATCGATCAACTGCGCGCGTACGGTGGCGTCAGCGCAAACTTGCCCTGGTATTCCGCGACCGTCGCCTACGGCGGCGACGCGATCCACGTCGTCAACACCTATCCCGGCGAAGCGAGCAGCGCGCCCGGAGGCCACGACGCATCGGCCACGCTTGACCTGCATCCCAGCCCCATGTGGGATTTGACGGCGAGCACGAGCTCGGGCTATATCCTCCAGACCGTCTTCGGCTACTACGAGGCCAGTGACAACGGGTATCCATCTTCCAACCTCGTCAGTAGCGACGAACTCGACCTCACCTTTCACGATTTGCAGCGCGTGCGCATCGGTCTCACGACGTTCGGCACGCGCAGTTCCTCCGGCGTCGACGATACCAGCGCGGGCGCGCAGCTCGCCTGGCAGATCGCGCCGAGCGTGAGCCTGCGCACCTGGTGGCTCGACGTCAATACGCATGGCGCGGGTTCACAGAGCGTCGGCTCGGCCTGGCTCACCGCGGTGAGTGGTGTACTGCGGCTCGATGTGATCTGGCGGCGCGATTTGCTCGACCTTGCCGGCGATGCACACTTGGATGGATCGATTAGCGGTCCGATCGGCTTCCGCATGCGTTGGTTTGCACAAACCGAACAATTCGCACACACGCGCGTAACAGACGTAGGTATTCGCTTTTAGACTTTCTTCATTCTTTCTGCAGATCGTGAAAGCATGAAGCAACTTGCACTTACTCTCACGCTCCTTGCCGCATTCACCGTACCTGCAGCGAGTCAAGAGCCTTCCACCATCACGATACCAATGCGCGCACTCAACGGGAGTGGCGAAGACGGCATGGCAACCGTTACTCAAGGAACCGGCGGAATCAACGTCGTTGTCAGTCTCTCCAACGGATCTGATGTCGCTCAACCAACCCACATCCATATCGGAACCTGCGGCGCGATCAACAAGGCGCCGGAATACGCACTCCGCGACACCGTCGACGGGAAAGGCGATTCATTCGTCGCCGGCGTCAACCTCAGCGATCTGATCAAAGGACACTACGCCATCAACGTGCACAAGAGCGGCACGGATTTGGGCACCTACGTCTCGTGCGGGAATATCCGCTAGGTCAAGCGCGCGAGGCGCTCACTGCTTGTTTTCGAGCGTCTTGAGCGCCGCAAGCGTGTTGGCTACGTGCTCGCTAGGATCCAGCGACGTGTAGCTATAGACGATCGTGCCGTTCTGTGCGATCACGTACGACGTCCGGTTCGCGTATTGCGGCTTGGCCGCAAGGATTGAGTCGTACGCCTTCTCGACGGATTGATCGGTGTCGGCGGCAACCGCAAACACGCTGCGGCACTCGCTGACCGAGAATTTCTGCAATGTGTCAAGCTGGTCATGCGAGACGCCGATCACCGTCGCGTTGAGGGCTTTATATTGATCGATCGCGTCGGCAAAGTCGTGCGCTTCGATCGTGCAACCCTTGGTGAAAGCCGCGGGATAGAAGTAGAGCACGACCGGCCCCTTTTTGAGCGCATCGGCGAGGTTAAAAGTAAAGACGTTGCCGCCGAGCGTCGCCTGGAGCGTGAAATCAGGCGCCTTCGTGCCGTTGGAAAGCGCGGCGAGCGCCGGAGCGCTAACGCAGACCGCGGCGAGCAAACCCGCGAGAAGGGATCGATAGAGCATGACACACCCCGTTGCGCCCGACATGGGTTTTTGCAAGTGCGGAGAACCGTCGGGCCATGTCTGAATGGATTCCCTACGAGACCGGTGATGCCCCTTCGCTCGAAGTCTCGATCGACGTCGACTTCGATGGCGATGACGACTTTAAGAAAGCGCATCCGTACTTGATACGCGTCAGCATCACGCACTTCGCGACCGACGGCGGCGAGCAACCGACCGAAGCTGCGGCCGAAGAGCTTTTCGACCTCGAACAGCGCCTGGAATCCGCCTGCGAAGAGAACGACGCCGAGTCCGTGTGCACGGTCAGCGGCTCGGGGAAGTATGAAATCTTTATCTACGCCGCCGGCATGGACGCAGCTGCTGCGCTCAAAGAGGACGCGGCGACCGCATCGTTCTCGATCGACGTTACCGTCGACCGCGATGACGCGTGGAAAGCCTACGATCGCTATATTCTGCGCGGCGAGAAACTCGAGGACGCGCGGGACGCCGATCAAATCGCGCAAATGGACGAAGGCGGCGAGGATCTCACGCAAGAATTCGACGTCACGTTCGATTGCGAAGTGTCCGAGGGATCCGAAAACGCGGCGTCGCGCGCGTTGAACGAAGCCGGCTTCGAGACGCCGCGCGAAGTGTACGACGGCGTCATTCCGGCGACACGCACGATGCTCGTCACCGTCGAGAATCTCAAATCCGCGCGCACGCAGATCCAACGCGCCATCGCCCCGTTTAGCGGAACGTACGAAGGCTGGGGCATCGATCCGGATGAGGATGAAGACGAAGCAGACGACGAAGACTAGCCCGTCTAAAGCCCCATCATGCGAGCGAGCACCATACGTTGCACCTCGTTGGTGCCTTCGCCGATTTCGTTGATCTTCTGATCGCGATACATGCGCGAGACCGGATACTCATCCATGAATCCGTAGCCGCCGTGGATTTGCACCGCCTCGTTGACAACACGGCGCGAGACCTCGCCGGAATATAACTTGGCGAGGCTCGCGGTTTGTTCGAACTCGCGGCCTTCGTCTTTTTCCCATGCGGCTTTGAGGACCATCAGCTTGGCGTGCTCGATTTCGGTCAGCATGTCGACCAGCTTAAAGGCGATCGCCTGAAACTTGCTGATCGGCTTGCCGAAGGCGATGCGGTCCTGCGCGTATTGGAGCGCCTCGTCGTAGGCGCCCATGGCCAAGCCCACCGAGAGCGCCGCGACCGAGATCCGGCCGCCATCGAGGATCTTCAGAAACTGGGCGAAGCCTTCGCCCCGCTCGCCCAGCAGGTTACCCTCGGGCACCGTCGCGTCGACGAAGCTCAGCTCGCGCGTGTCCGACGCGCGCCAGCCCATCTTCTTATACTTCTTGCTCCGGCTGAAGCCCGGGGTGTCTTGCGGCATGATCAGGTTCGAGATCTCCGGCTTCCCGTCGGGGCGCATCCCGGTGACCGCGGTAATCGTTGTGCCGCCGGTGATCGTGGTCCCAGAGTTGGTGATGAAGGCCTTGGTACCGTTCACGATCCACGAGCCGTCGCGCAGTTGCGCCTTGGTCTGGACGTTGCCGGCGTCGCTGCCCGCGTTGGGCTCGGTCAGCCCGAAGCCCCAGAGCATTTTTCCCTGTGCGAGCGGCACGAGGTAGCGCTGCTTTTGCTCTTCGGTCCCAAAAAGGTAGAAGGGCGAGGCGCCCAGCGAGATGTGCGCGGCCATGGTAATCGCGGTCGACGCGTCGATGCGCGCGATCTCCATCACCGCGAGTGCGTAGCTCACCGTGTCGGCGCCCGCGCCGCCGTACGCTTCGGGAAACGGCAACCCCATGAACCCGAGTTCGGCCATCTGTTTGACCAGCTCGTACGGGAAGGCTTCGTCCCGATCCATCTCCTCGGCGCGCGGTCGCACCTCGTTCCGCGCAAAGTCGCGCGCAAGGCGTTGGATTGCCTTCTGATCGTCGGTCAGGTCGAAATTCATAGCCCGGAGGTATAGCTCGTGCCTTTAAGAAAAACCCTTTTGCAGCGATGATTTCTCTGCGTAATGTCTCGCTGGTCTATCAGAACGGCGTACGAGCCCTTGATAACGTCACGTTGGAGATCGGCAAGGGTGACTTCGTGTTCCTGGTCGGACACTCCGGAACGGGCAAGTCCAGCCTTCTGCGTCTCCTCTATCACGAGCAACTTCCCAGCAACGGTGAAATCACCGTCGACGGCATTCGCGTCGAGCGGCTGCGCCGCAGTCGCGTACCGGCGCTGCGTCGTCATCTGGGCGTCGTCTTCCAAGATTTCAAACTGCTCAGCGACAAGACGGTGTGGGAGAACGTCGCATTTGCCATGCAAGTGACCGGCGCGCACACCAAAGACGTCATGCGCCAAGTTCCGCGCGCACTCGATCTCGTGGGGCTCGCGCACAAGAGTCGCATGTATCCGGGTGAACTCTCCGGCGGCGAACAGCAACGCACGGCCATCGCGCGTGCGCTCGTGAACAATCCGAAGATCTTACTGTGCGACGAGCCGACCGGAAATCTCGATCCGTCCAACACAACCGAGATCATGGAGCTTTTGCTTCGCATCAATCTCAAGGGCACGACGGTGCTCGTTGCTACTCACAACCAGGCTGTGGTCGATCGCATGCGCCGCCGCGTCGTGCGGCTCGAAGACGGCAGAATCGTAACCGACGAAGAACGGGGCTATTACTATCTTGGACTCGGGCAAGGTCAAATTCTTTCTGGGTGAGGTGTTGCGCAACTTCACGCGCAACGCCGGCATGCAAGCGACCGCGATAGGCACGGTCGCCATGACCATCGTCCTCCTCGGCGCCTTTCTCTTCGTTCATCAAGCACTCGCCGGACTCGGCAGCAATCTGCTCAATCAGATTGAGATCTCGGTATATTTCAAGAGTGACGTTTCGAGCGCGCAAGAAGATGCACTGCGAAGCGCGCTCGCGCACGATCCGCGCATTGCCTCGACCCAATTCGTCCCGAAGAAACAAGGCCTGACCGAGCTTAGCGCCGAGACGCACGGCTCGATCGATGCCTCCTCGTTGCTTACGGAGAACCCGTTGCCCGACAAGTTGCGCGTGTGGGTGCACGATCCGCAGGGCGTCGCGGCCATGGCTGACGAGTTGCAAACGCGGCCCGGCGTCGACAAAGTTTTGTATCCGCAAGATGTGGTGGCCCGGCTGCTGACGCTGGGTGCAGTGCTTCGCCGCCTCGGCATCGGCGTGATCGCGTTGTTCTTGATCGTCGCCGGGGTGATCATTTCGAATACCATTCGTTTGACCGTCTTCGCGCGGCGCCGCGAAATCTCGATCATGCAATTGGTCGGCGCAACCAACATGTACATCCGTGCGCCGTTCATCTGCGAGGGCTTGCTTGACGGTATTTTAGGATCGCTCATCGCCGTGCTGATTCTGGTCGTCGCGCGCTATGCGCTTTGGCCCAAGCTCCTGATCGCACTTCCGTGGATTCAATTGAACGCTACGCCGATCGACGGCCCAGCGCTCGTTGCGACGCTCGTTGCCGCCGGGGGAGCGATCGGCGTTGTCGCATCCTGGATTTCCGTCGGCCGCCATCTGCGGACGTAGAGCCATGCATCTTCGCGTCGACGTTGATTTCGATGCGCTCGCTGACTGCATCTCCGACGGCATCGCCTATATCGGTTCCGAAGGTCTTGTCGCTGCTTGGAGCGGGGGAGCCGCGACCATTACCGGCATTGCGCGAACGGAGGCGGTCGGAAAATCGCTCGATGAACTCTTTTCGCGCATCGAGCCGCCGCTCGGCTTCGCCGTTATTCCCGAGCCGCTCGTGCTCTTTAGCCGGGACGAGCGGCGCCGCAGCCTGCACGCGACCGTCCTGACCGTTGACGAGGGCTGGCTGATTTCGTTCGGGCGCGAAGTACGCTTCGCCGCGATCGACCAATTGAAGGAAGAAATCGTAGCGGCCGTGTCCCACGAACTGAAGACCCCGATCGCGACGATCAAGGCCTTCGCCACCACCATGCGCGCCAATCCCGAGGCGCTCGCAGACGATCGCAACGAGTTTCTTGCAACGATCGAGGAGCAGGCCGACCGCCTGACGCGCGCCGTCGACGATCTCCTCTTGGTCGGGCGAGTAAACGCGCAGCACTTGCTCTCGACGCGAGCGGACTTCCCGCTCGATCGCCTGCTCGATCACGCCGCCGCTCGTCTGGGACCGACTGCGGCCGAACGCATCGAACGGCGCGCGACCAGCGTGACGCTCAGCGGCGATCCGGATTTACTCGGCAATGCGCTCCTGCATCTGCTCGACAACGCGCTGAAGTTCTCGCCCGATACGGCACCCGTCGTCATCGAATGCCAAGACGACGGAGCTACGGTCGCGGTGCGCGTGAGCGACCGTGGCGTCGGCATCGGCGAAGAACATCTTCCGTATATCTTCGAGCGCTTCTATCGAGTCGAGCGCAACCTCACCGCCGCAACCGGCGGGAGTGGACTTGGGCTAACCATCGCGCGTGAGATCGTGCAGGCGCACGGTGGAAAGCTAATAGTTGAAAGCGTGCCGCACGGCGGAAGCACGTTTACCATCTCGCTGCCCACGCCCGGTCCGCGAGACCCAGCGTGAAAGACCTCGCACAAGGTGCGGGGCATCGCGTCTTGGTCGTCGATGACGACCGTAATTTGCGCAAGATTATCTCAACCAATCTCGAGCTGGCCGGTTTCGCCGTCGAAGTGGCCGCCGACGGGCCGGAGGCGCTCTCGCTCATCGAAAACATGCAGCCGGACATCGTCTTGCTCGACTTGATGATGCCGCATATGGACGGATACGAAGTCGCGCAGCGCATTCGCAACCACCAGAATCCGACGATCGCCAACGTGCCGATTATTATTCTCACCGCTAAAGGCGAAACCGAGGACAAACTCCGCGGCTTCGAGGCGGGCGCCGACGACTACATCACCAAGCCTTTTGGACCGCAGGAGTTGCTCGCGCGCGTGCGCGCGAAGATCCGCCGCGTCGAGGTCGATTCGTCGCTCTCGCCGCTCACGCGGCTGCCCGGCAACCTCGCGATCGAAGCGGAGCTGCGCAGGCGCATCGACTCGGGCGAGCCGTTCGCGGTGATCTACCTCGACCTCGACAACTTCAAAGCGTTCAACGATGTGTACGGCTTTACGCACGGCGACGAAGCAATCGTGTTGCTCGCGCGCGTCACGGTTGACGTGGTGCGACGCCGCGGAACACCGAACGACTTCGTCGGTCACATCGGCGGCGATGACTTTATTGTCGTAACCGTTAGCGAACGCTCCGAAGAAATCGCAAAAGAGATCATCGCCGAGTTCGATCGCGATATTCGCAATCTCTACTCGGCCAAAGATTTGCGCGCCGGATATATTGAAACACGAGATCGGCGCGGCGCGCTCAACCGTTTTCCGATCATGACGATTTCTATGGCGATCGTGAGCAACGATCGCAGCCAGCTCAATAACTACGCGCAGGTCGGCGAGGCCGCCGCCGAACTCAAGCGCTATGCCAAATCCATCGCCGGCTCCGTCTACGTGAAGGACAAGCGTCGCCAATGAGAATCATCGCCATCCTCATGGTCCTCTTGTTGGTGCCGTCGTTCGCGAGTGCGAAGAGCACGACGCTGCAGCAACGTATCCAGGCCGAGCGTCAGAAAGCCGCGGCGATTCAAGCCAAGCTCCACATGAAGCGGGCGCAACTCAATGCGGCGACCGTGAAGGTTCAGGGTCTGCAAACGCAACTCAACGAGACCAACACCGCGATCACTCAAGTCAGCGGTCATCTCGACGACCTCAACGCGCAAGAGCATTCGACCGAGCGTAAGGCTGACTGGAACGCCGTGCAGCTACGCGCCGCGCAACAATCGTTCAAGCTGCACGATGACCTGTTACGCCGCCGGCTGGTCGAGATTTACGAAAACGGCGATTTGAGCTACGCCGCGGTCTTACTTTCCGCCCACTCCTTTACCGAATTCGTGGAGCGTTGGCAAGACCTTCATCTGCTGATCAACGCAAATGAAGATGCGGTGCGCGAGCGGCGCGCCGCCGCGGGTCGCGTGGCCTCCGTGCAATCCGAATTGCAGCGCACCGCACTCGAACTCACGGCCGAACAGCAAGATGAGCAACGGACACGCAGTCAGCTCGCAAGCCTCGCCGACGAGCGGCGCAACCTCGTGGCCGTAGCAGACACTCAGCGCCGTCACGTTGCGGGCGAAGTCGCGCAGATGGAGGATCTCTCGGCATCGGAAGAAGCGCAACTCGAGGGACTGATCCGCGAGCGCGAGCGCGAACTGGAAGCCCAGCGCAAGGCTGAAGGCATCACCGGGTACCAGGCGCCGTCGAGCGCGCGGGGTGCTTTCGCGTGGCCGGTTTCGGGAACGATCACCTCGCCCTTCGGTTGGCGTTCGAATCCGTTCGGCGGCGCACCCGAATTCCACCAAGGTCTCGACATCGCGGCGCCGACCGGCACCACGATCACCGCCTCGGCCGGCGGCACCGTGCTGATGGCGCAGTGGTACGGCGGCTATGGAAACTATATTCTGATCGACGACGGCGGCGGCTATTCGACCGGTTACGGTCACCTCTCCGCGTTCTACGTCTCGGCCGGACAGCAAGTCAAGCAAGGACAAGCGATTGGCGCGGTTGGGTGCACCGGCGAATGCACCGGGCCGCACGTCCATTTCGAGATCCGCGTGAACGGCAAACCAGTCGACCCCGCGACAAGATTGCATTGAAAAGGCGCTCCGCCCTAGGCTCCGCGCCCCCCGCTTCGCGGGGCCCCCACTCCATGGGCGCATTAACAAACTGCCAAGCTTTTAATTCCCCGAGGGCGCCCCTAACCAACGTGACGCCGACTCGAAACGGAATACGCCCCACCCGTCGTTAAGGTAGGCGGGTATGATCGATCCCATGGCCGGTAAATTCAAGGTGCTGATGGCGGCACTCGTGATTCTCGTCGTCGCGCTCGTCGCGGGGCTCTCCTTAGGCTTGCGCAACATCGAGTCCGTTTCGGTGCGTCCCGTCGTGAACGTCAGCGTCAACGATGCAGGCGTCGTGCACGATGGAAGCGATGCAAACGTACCACCGGCCGAGCTCTTCGCGAAAGAGCTTGCGGCTCTCGACTCAGAGTACTACAAGCCGTTCAATCCGCAAGCGCCCTTTCACGGCGAGAACGCCGCGCTTACCAAATATCTTCAGAGCAATCACATCGCCCATCCGCGTCTGCCGGACGAGGTCGCCAGCGGCGATCCGAATGCCGACGCGCAGCGCATGGCTAGCGTGGTCACCTTCGCCGAGCATACCTACGGGAAGCATTTGGGCGCTGACGGATCGACCGCGCTTACCGAAGCCGCGCTTAGTGGCGTGATGAATTCGGTCGACGACCCCTACACGGTCTACCTGACCCCCAAAGAGATCCAAAGCCTCAATGAATCGCTCAACGGCGGCGATTTTGGCGGCATCGGCGTGTACATTCTGCAGCTCAAAGACGGCGAAGTACTCCTTCAGCCGATCGAGGGGGCTCCGGCTTCGCTCGCCGGGATGAAACCCGGTGAAGTCGTCGTCTCGGTCGATGGCCGCGCAGTGCACGGTGTGCCGATCGATTTGGTCGAACATTGGATTCGCGGCGAGCAAGGCACGCGCGTCGTGCTCGTCACCCATCCGTACAAAAAATCCACCGAACAGCGCTGGTCGATCACGCGCCAGATCATTCATGTGCCGACAGTTTCCAAGCACATGGAGAACGGCTATGAATACATCCGCCTCACCGACTTTGGCTCGACGTCGCCCGACGAAATCAAGTCCGCTTTGCTCTACGGGAAAGCCCACAATGCCAAGGGCTACATTCTCGATCTGCGCTACAACGGCGGCGGCCTGGTCTCGTCGGCAGTAAAAATCTCGAGTTTCTTTATCCCGCAAGGAACCATCGTGTCGACGATCGACCGCGAAGGTCACCGCCAGGTCGAAGAAGCCTTGGGTGACGCCATCGGCGGGCAACCGCTCGTCCTCCTGGTTAACCGGTACACGGCCAGCGCATCCGAGATCACCGCCGGCGCATTACAGGATTATCACCTCGCCAAGCTCGTAGGTACGAAAACCTTCGGCAAGGGCGTCATCCAAAGCATCTACGATATGCCCGACGGTGGCGCGTTGAAAGTCACGACGCAGCGCTATCTCACGCCGCTCGGGCGCGAGATTCAACACATCGGCATCATGCCGGACGTTGTCGTTCCACAAAGCGACGACGTGATGCTCGACACTCCCGCAGACAAACAACTTGCCGCAGCCAAAGCCCAACTTGCACAACTCCTAAAATAGATCGGTCATCATGAAGCGCCTCCTCTCCCTCTTGCTCGCCGTCGGCATCGGTGCCGCACTGCTCGGAGTTCACGCGGCGGACGCCCTGCGGCTCCCGCACAGGCCACGCTCAGCGCGGCGCAGGCCGCTGAAATCTCGACGAGCTATCATTATCTCGTCAGCGAGTTTTACAAGCGCGTCGACGATCAGCGAGTGCTCGACGGTGCGCAGGCGGGCCTGGTAAACGCGCTCGGCAAACAGCACGTCGCGGGGAAAGTTCCGGCGCTTCATGCAACAGGCGATGAGGCAAACGTCCGCGCGATCGAACTCGACGTCGAAGATGCGCAGCGCGCAGCCGGCAAACGCGTTTCCAGTACCGATCTAACCTACGCGGCGATTGCTGGAATGCTCAACTCCGTGCACGACCGCTACACCGTGTTTCTCGATCCCAAGGATTACGCCGAGCTCAACAGCGGGCTGGACGGCGCGGACTTCGGCGGCACGGGCATTGTGATTCAAGAGGATGACGCGAGCAAATACATTGCCGTCAGCGACGTCGTCCCCGATGGCCCGGCCGACAAAGCCGGAATCCAGCAGGACGACCTGATCACCGCAATTGATGGTCAGTCGACCAAAGGTTGGACGGTCGATCGCGCGAGCGCACACCTACGCGGCAAAGAAGGTACCAAGGTTTCGATCACGATCCAGCGCGATGGCAAGACGCTTTCGCCCTACGCGCTCACCCGCGCGAAGATCCATCAGTTGAGCGTCTTCGACAAGATTCTTCCGGGAAACATCGGCTACGTCGCATTGACGGTGTTCGGCAAAGATACGGCAACTGAGTTGACCGCGGCGCTCGGCCGCCTACAAAAGAAAGGCGCGCGCGCATATATTCTCGATCTGCGCAACAACGGCGGCGGCTACCTCAACGCAGCCGTCGGCGTGAGCTCGAAGTTCATTTCGTCTGGGCCGATCGTGTCGGTCGAGTCGCGCGGCTCCAACATCACGACGTACGAAGCCAGCGATACGGCGATTGCGCCGGTGCCGCTGGCGGTGCTCGTGAACCAATTCACCGCATCGGCGTCGGAGATCACGTCGGGGGCGATTCAAGACAGCGGCGTCGGTACGCTCGTCGGTACGAAGACCTACGGCAAAGGTGTCGTGCAGACGATCTTTCCGCTGCCGGACGGGTCGGCGGTGAAGATCACGACCGCACGCTATTTAACGCCGCACAATCGCGACATCAACCATCTCGGCATCGACCCGGATATTGTCGTTGCGGAGCCGCGCTCAGCGCGTTTCGGCGACCCCAAGAGCGATCCGCAACTGCGGCGCGCGATGCAGTTCGTTGACGACCGCATTGCCCGCCTCAGCGAGATCAACGGCGGCGCAGAATAGCTACGTAGCTTTCTTCTTTCGCGTGGTCGTAGACGTCGACGCCTTTTTGCGCGTCGACGTTTTCTTTACGCCGCTCGCGACGGCGCCGTCGGTCTCCGCCTTTTTTGCGCGCGTGCGCTTGACGGCGGTTTCCCCGGTTTCGACTTTCTTTGCGCGCGTGCGCTTGGGTTTGTCGTCGGCGGGCGCGGGCAGCGCTTGCATGACGGTCGTTTCAAGTTCGCCCGCAACCCCGCTTGCACGCGTGCGACGGCGACGCGTGGGCTTGGCTTGACTAAGCTCTTCGGCCGGTAACGTCAGGTGCGGCGGAGGTGCTGCGACCGCCGGCGGGTTGGCTTTGCGCATCGGAGTAATCGCGCGCGACGGTTCGCGCGGCGCGGTCATGCCGGTCGGCTGCGCCGAACCGCGGGGATCGACGCGGAAGACGTGACGATCCGGAACCGACGGACTCATCGGCAGCGAGCCGGTCAGAGGCTCGCGGCGTTCGCCGTTGCCGCCGGCAGCGGCACCGCCACCACCACCGCGTCCGCGGCGGCGACGCCGGCGCCGGCGCTTGCCCTGTCCGGTCTCACCGTTGGTACTCGGCGCCGCGGTCTGCACCGGCGGCTGGGCCTCGTCTTCGTCCTCTTCGTCTTCATCGAATTCGCTTTGCGCTGCCGCGCTGGCCGGTGTAATGCCGACTTGCGCTGCCGCTTCGAAGCGCTCAGCGCCTCCCTGGCCGCCGCGTCCGCGACGGCGGCGGCGGCGGCGGCGTTTGCCGCGACCGGCTTCACCCTCTCGCGCTTCGTTTTCATTAATGATGATCGCGTCGGGCTGATGTTCGCCCTTGACCTCAGCCACCAGCGCGGGATCGTCGGCCTCTTCCTCTTCGGTCGCCGTAGTGATGCCGATCGGCGGACGCGCCTGCTGCTGCGACGCCGCCTCTGCGGCGAGTTCGCGCAATTCAGCGGCTTGTTCGGCCGCGGTGAGGGCAACTTTACGTCCCTTGCCGCCGCGACGGCGCTTCTTCTTGGCTTCGCCCACGCTGGCTGCAACCAGCTCGGCTAACACGTAGTCGTCCACGTCGTCGACATCGAGCACGCGAATCTTGGCGGTATTGCCCGCATTGTTCGCCGCATTTTCGACTTCGACGATACGATCGCCGATCACGGCTGTCGCCGACGTCGGATTGGGCAGACGTCCCGGGAGCAGATCCACTTCGACTTCGTCGCCGACGCGAATCGGGCGTAGCTGCTCGATCGCCTTGGTGATCCGTTCGACGCGCGAGCGCTCGGGATGCAGCAACGGGTCGACACGAACGTGAATCTTGGTGTCGAGTTGCTTGGCAAGCTCGAGCACCTCGTCTTCGTACCAGAACTCCATTTGCGCGGCAACCGTCGGCGCAGCGTGCACCAGAACCGGTTGATGGTTGTGGTTGTGGTGAGCGCTTTGACGCACGTGACGCAGCGTGTCGATCGCGACCGACTGCGGCGACATGACCGAGCCGATGCCGCTACACGTTGGACACGTGCCGCGCAGTTGCGCGCCTAAGTCCTTGCCGATGCGCTTACGCGTGAACTCCAATAAGCCCAAATTCGAGAACGACTGAATGGTTGCACGCGTGCGATCGCGCCGCAAGCCGTCTTCGAGCGCTTTGATCACTTTGCTGCGCGCTGATTCCGACGCCATGTCGATGAAGTCAACGACGATGATGCCGCCGATGTCGCGTAGCCGAACTTGGCGCGCGATTTCCGCAGCGGCTTCGACGTTCGTCTTGACGATCGTATCTTCGAGATTCTTGCCGCCGGTGAACTTTCCCGAGTTGACGTCGATGACGGTGAGCGCTTCGGTCGATTCGATCACGATCGATCCGCCCGACGGGAGATTTATTTTGGGCTTGAGTAAGCGCTGCAGCTCATCGTTGACTTTGAAATCGTCGAAAAGGTCGCGGCCGTGATTGTAATGTTGCACGCGATCGAGATATTGCGGTCCGAGCAATTGGAGAAACTCGCGAACCTTGCGATATTCTTCTTCGTCGTCGATCAGCACGCGCTCCACATCGGAGGTGATAAAGTCGCGGGCTGCTTTGTAGACGAGGTTCATGTCGCGGTGCAGTAGCGAGGGAGAGGGCGCGCGCTTGAACGTCTCGAGAATGCCGTGCCACATGCGAATCAGCACGCCGAGGTCGGCGATCAGTTCGGCTTCGCTCACGCCGGCCGCTGCGGTTCGAACCACGGTTGCCATGCCTTCGGGGCGGATGCGTTTCATCACCGCCTTGAGGCGGTTGCGCTCGTCGGCTGACTCGATCTTGCGCGACACGCCGGAGTATTTGCCGGTCGGCATCAGGATCAAGTAGCGGCCGGGCAAGGAGATGTTGGTAGAGATGCGCGCGCCCTTGAGGCCGCGCGGCTCCTTGACGATCTGCACCAGCACGTCGTCGCCCTTCTTCACCTTCTCACTGATGGTGAAGCCGGAGTGACCGTGGGTGATCTCGACGTCGCCGATATTTAGCGGCTGTTTATTAATGTCGTCGACGTACAGAAACGCGTTGCGTCCCAGTCCGATGTCGACGAATGCCGCGCCCATGCCGGGCAGAACGTTTTGAACTTTTCCTTTGTATATCGAGCCGATGACTCGTTCTTCGCGCTCGATGTAGAGTTCGGCAAGTGTGCCGTTCTCAAGAATGGCAACCCGATTTTCCCACGGGTCGCTCGAGATGAGAATCTCGCTTGGCAAATTGTCCTCTGTTGTCTAGGAACGCCCTGCGAGGCGCGCTGCAAGCGCACCTAATCTGACGGGACGCGATTCCGCGTCTAAACGACGGCACGTGGCCACCAACCGTGAACGGGGCTCCTGGTAGAAATCTTAAAACGCCTGCGAAGTTCCGGAGAGCCACCAAGCAGACCTGCCAAGGGGCCAAAGAGCCATTGGGCCCTCGACATCGTGGCCCATATGGTCCATGATGCAAAGGAGACGTCGCCGCGTGCCTTATGAGCCGCGCTTTTCGCCTATGACAGGGACCTGTAGATGGCTGCTCCATCGAACCGCCGGGTGTTTTTCCGCCAACCGATGTACCTGCGAATCAATTTGCGGGTCTCCGGGGTGCGTGCTCCGGTGCCGGCCACGCTGGTCGATCTCTCGGGCGGCGGCGGGATGGTCACTGCCCGCACCATGCTTAGGGCGGCGGTCGCGGTGGAGTTCGATCTCCCGCGCGAGGGCCAGCCCCATTTGCGCCTCCCCGGGAAAATCCGCAAGGTTAGCTACTCGCCGGGCGACCGCTCGTTCAAGTACGCGATCGAATTCGAAACGCTCGACCACGAGGCGCGCGAAGCGCTACACCGCTTCATCGTCGACGAGCAACGGCGCACGATCAGCGTCGCGCGCCGCGGCGACGGCTCGGCTCCGAAACCCAAGCTGTCGCGGCTCCAAGAGCAGCGCGCCCATCGCCGGATCGACGTCAACATTCCGGTGCGCATCTCGCTGGTCGACGTGCCCGGGTCGATGGAAGCCGTCGCGATCGACGTGAGCACCGGTGGCTGTCGCATCTTGATCGACCGCGTGCTGCGCCAGGAGTGGGAGGTCGTCCTCCGCTTCACGTTCCCGAACGACGTGCTGCGCGCGCAGCAGCCGGGGGCCGATGGGCGCGCTGCTTCGCCCTTCAAGGAACTCAAAGTCAATGCGCGTGCGCTTCCGGGCATCAAGCAATTGCGCGGAAAGTACATTCAAAGTTTGGTTTGGGAGCATCCCGACCCGAAGATCACCGAAGAGATCAACCGCTTCGTGCAGGCGGCGCAACTCGCAGCTCTTCGAAAATAAGACGATTCGGCCGGCCTCCGGCCGGTCGCACATCCTGTGCTCCGAACCTTCAGCTGCATCGTGCAGCTATGGTTTCGAATGGCCAAGGGTAGGCCCAGTTGGCGCGGCGATAGAGCTCGACGTTCTTGCGCCGTCCGCCGATGTCGATTTCCGCTCTCACCAACGCTAGGTAACGCCAAGAGCGGCATCGCGTCTTCAAGCTCCAACTGCCAAAAGCCGAGCATCTCGAGCTGCTCGAGCGAGTTCCATCGCGCCAGTGCCTCGATGCCGATCGCGTGCCGCAGATGTTCGAGCGCCAGGGTATGAAGCGGAAGCAACGCGAGCTCGCGCACGTCGACCGGTGTTTCGATGCGCGAGAGACGCAATGCACGAAGCGATCGTGGGAACTCGAGCGAGGTCAGCGCTACGTCCGAACATTCGAGCACCTCGAGCCGCGGATATTGCTGCGCAAGTTCGCGCGGATCGAGCGCGCGGCCGCGACCGGCGATGCGAAGATAGCGCGAATCGGGCGCAAAGACCGGATTCCATCGATTGTGCACAACGAGCGGTGACAGCTCCAGATCGGCGATACCAAGGTGCGTTGCGACGATGCGCTCGGTATGCGCCGGCCCGAGCCAACGGTTGTCGCGGTCCCTCGACTTCGCCGCTTCGCGGCTACGCTCGGGATGACAATGCTTTGCCTTCCATCTGTGCAATACTAACGCGCGGTCGCTGACGCCGCGCAGCACCATATCGGCGACCGCGATGTCGACCGTGTGATGGTCGTGCGCGACGATCCTTGCCTCGACACTGGAGCCGTCACCCAGCGGCAACAAGAACGTGTCGCCCGCGCGGTAGGGAAGTTTCAGACGCCGACGACCGCTTGAATCAGATGACGTGCATAGGGCACGCCGATCCCGGTGATAAGGTCGAAGCCTGGGCCGGCGTTGAAACCCGGATCCAACCCGTTGCCCGGTGTCGGCGACGGAAATGGGCTGACCACCGCCATCCCGTTGAAGCCGTAGAGCACGTCGTAAAAGACTTGATCGTACGACAGATGCGGCGTGAACGAACCGATCGTCTTGTTGTTGTAGATCGCGTAAAAGTACGGGTTCGCGTTGCCCAGGCGCCATGGGTGCGCGCCGGTCGCCGTTGCGCAGGATGCGGTCTGTTTGCAGGCTTGCAATACCAGCGCCCACATCGCCGCAGTCTCCGGCGCGGCAACACTCGTGCCGCCGTAGAACGAGGTTGACGGACCACCCCGCAGCCCGACGTTCTGCATCACGAAGACCCCGGTTGCAAGGTCGCCTTCGAGCGACACGTCAGGGTTTGCGCGCATGCCCGAACACAGCGACTGCACCGATGTGACGCCGCCGGCAACTTGCTGATAACTCGGCGCGGTGAAATCGATCGAACAGCCGCCGCCGCTCGCGCCGAAGCCGAAGTTGCCGAACTGCGGACCACCACCCGACGTTGCGACGCCCCAGCCGGTGATCGCATTCGTGAGGTCGCCTTGTGCATCCATCGGCGTCGTGACCGCGCCGACCGCGGTGACGTTGACATCGGTCGATGGATAGCCGACGCACAGCGCGTTGGTCAATGGTCCCGCTCCGCCGTAGCGCAGGCAGCCCTCGGCGCCGGAGTCACCGGTTGAGAAGAAGGCCGCGACGCCTTCGGCCGCTAGCGCGGCGAATTCAGACGGTCCAAGACCTTGCTTGGTCGTTGCATCGTAGAGATTGCCTTCGCCGTACTGCGGTTCGCCGCCGCCGTAACTCCCGGAGACAACGTCGGCCGTGTTGTCGGCGATGATCTGTTGAATCTCGTCATCGGAGAGTTGGATTCCGAGCGCCTGGAACGAGGTATCGCCGGCGTAGGGTCCCGGCGACGGACAGATGCCGTGGTTTGGCGCATTCGGTCCGGGTTGGTTACATTCGCCGTCATTGTAGGCGAGATAAAAGTGCACGGTCGCGCCGGGCGCAAGGCCCGCGACCTGCTGCGTATCGAGCTGCGTTTCGCCGTCTTCCGGGTTGCAGGTCCGGTAGTTTCCGGCAAAGCTGCATGGTCCGGTCACCGGCGGCGGCGTGGTGAGACCGGTCGAATAGTTGAACGGCGGCGGCGAGGGCGAGTATAAGGAAAGTGCCTGTGCGACGCCTTGATCGGTCGCGTTAACCTGCGTGACGGTTGCCACACTCGTTCCGAACGTCGTCCCGTACGCGGGCACGTCCTGGGTATCAAGAGGTCCGGTTGCAATGATCGCAATCGTGATGCCGCTGCCGGTATACCCCGCAGCATACGCACTTTGGTAATCAAAGACTTTGCGCAACTGTTGCGGCGAGTAGCCATAGGTGTTGCCGTCACCGATACTCGGCACGAAATCACGAGTCGAGCCTTGCGCGCGGACGACATTGATCGCAGCGCGCACCGGAATGCCCGCTGGAACTGACGGCGCGCTCATCGGCGCGACGAACGTCTGCCCGTTGTAGCTGTAGATCCCGAACTTCGTGCCGAATGCGGCTTCGAGGTCGCTCTGACGCCCGCTTACGAACAGCGAGAGCCGCTGCGGCCATCCGCCGACATGCAGGTTGTGCGATGTGAAGTAACCAGCGGCGTTCGTGTAGTTGCTCGCGCTTGCGCCGAAGCGCTGTCCGATCTCTTGTGGCGTCAAGTAGTGGCGGTAGAGTCCAGAACTCGGATCGCTGACCTCGCGCGCGTAGGTTTCGAGCCCCGATTCATTCTGCAGATTGACCGCTACGTCGACGCCCATCGCCGCGAACTGTGCCGGTCCGACGTAGACGGCGCCACGCTGGATGTTCGCACCATACCCGATGGCCTGCGCGCCCTGCGGAACGGCAGGGTTCACCGGCGGAAGCCCAGGCGCGCTTCCAAGGTTTCCGGAACTGCCGCCACCGCCGCAAGCAGCAAGCGCTGCAAGCACGGCAAGGACCGCAAAAGACGAGACCTGACGTGCGTTCATCGGTGGGCTCCCTTCTGGATCGCGAGACGCATGGCGCGTACGCGCGCCTCAAAGCCGGCGCGTGCGGCACGCATGGCGCTTGCTTCCAGACGATGGGCCGCGTCGATACCGGTAATGGCGCCACTCTGTAATGCGAGCAATTGCGTTGTTGTCGTGACTTGATACGGCGTCGAACTCCAGGAAAAGATCGGCGAAAAGAGCACGCTGCCGGGTTGAATATCGCCCTGTACGTTGTAATACTGCGTGAGTGTGTCGGTCATAACCGAGCAGACCGCGCCGTAGCCGGTCGCGACGTACGAATCGATCTCTTCTGCGTCGGTATAGCCAAACACCGTGTCGAGACGTGAGATGAGTTGCACGAGTTTGTTCACGCTCGTCGGAATCGGCGAGCCGGTTTTGCAGGACGCCGGCAATGACGCCGCCCCCATATTGCTATCGGTCTCCGCATAAAGTACCGGCGGCGCTGTGAACCATACACCGACGGTCTGCGTGTACGGAGTTGGTGTGGGGTTCGGATAGCTCTGCGTTTCGGCAATCGCAATCGAGCCGGAAACCGGCGCGCTGTTGGTTGCCGTGTACGTCGCGCCGTAGAGATTGAGCGTGATGTCGCCGCTGCCGTCGCTCTGCTCGGTAACGGTTGACGGCGGAGCCGGGCCCGTGTAGTAGACGCTGTTGGCGGGATAGGTGATCGATTCGTTGTAAGTGCCGTCTGCCGCATAGGTTTGCGTCGATGTCTCGGTGCTGGCGTCGGTGTCGGCAATCGTCACGGCGCCGTTGTTGGTCCAAGAGGCTCCGGAGATCTCGGGGAGTTGATCCAGCACTTGTGGCGTGGCGAAGGTCGAGACCGAAGTATTGCCTTCGCCGTCGTTGCTCGCGTTACCGTATGTCAGAAATTGAACCGGCGACGCGCCGCTGAAGCTGTCGTATTCATCCGTCGTCAAGGTTGTCGTCGTCAGATTCGCGGTGCTTACGTCGACCGCGTGAAAGTCGTCGAGGCCCGAAACACCGTTGAACGTCGGCGCGGGTGTAACGCTCACCGATTCAGCAAGCGTCGCACTGGTCGTCGATTGCGGCTGCCCGCTGCGGGCGAACGTCTGCGACCACGCGCCGGTATAATTGTAGGTGTCTCCGGAGGTTGCCGGACGCTGCGAGGCGACGTCGATTTTCACGTTGCCGCTCAGGTTCTTGACGGGATCGGAGACGACGAGATTGCCGGTCGCGCTTGTCGTACCCGTGGTCAGCGTCGCGAGATATGGCGCGAGTTGTACCGAGAGGGTGCCGAGCGCCGTATTCGAGAGCGCAAACGACGGCACGAAAGCATAGGCGTTGCCGTTCGCGTCTGCGCCGGTCGCGTTAAACGTCACGCTGCTCTGGATTGCAAAGGGCTGCGTGGTCGCGCTGGTCGCCCCGAGCGTTATCGGTGCCGGCGTCGCCGCCGCCGACGACGCGATCGCGTAGAACGCATACGGGTCGGCCGATCCCGTGACGGTCGAGATACCGACGTACGCGACGGCGTTTTGATTGGTGATGATCGCGCCGCTTTCGCTCGCTGTATCCACGTCGTTGTACGCGCCGCTCTTCGCGCCGTACATCGCGAGGCGAATCGTATTGCCGCCGGCCACCAGTGGGCCGGTGAAGCTGAGCGTCAGCGGCTTATAAATCGCAAGCCCACCGTCGCTCACCGTAAAACCGAGCAGGAACGTTGCGCCGGCCGGTGTCGCGCGTCGCTTCGTAAAAGGCTTCGCGGTCGTGTCGGCCGGGTAGACGCTGAGTGTCCAGGTTGTCGACGTTATCACCGCGTCTGCGGGAACGGTCAGCTGCACGGCACTACCGTTTACCGTCACCGAGAGTATGCCGCCGCTTACGCCGATGCTCGACGTAGCCGTCGCCGGCGTTGGGGCGGGCGTCGGTGTCGGCGTGGCGATCGTTCCGGGAATCGTGCCGCCACCTCCACCGCCGCCGCACGCGCACAGCGTCGCGACCAGCCCTGCAAAAAGCCCGAGGAGCGAGCGACGGTACATAGGCGACCTCCAGAAGTGGAGCGCAAACCGAGCAGCTAACGAGGCTGCGGCAGTTGAAGCTAGAGGCTACTTCCTTCCTTGATTCGAGGGACCTTGGCAAAATCGCGCAGTGGAGGACGCCGCTTCGATCGTGATTACGGCGTTACCACGCACGCCGTGCTCTTTCTCACCGATCTCGATCCCGAGGCAGTCGGTGATGCCGGCGCACATGCAACGCACTACGAAGCCGTTCCCGTTGCGGATTTTCGCGCGCTGCTCGCACTGGTGCCGAGCCCGGCATTCTCTCAAGCAACCTTCGTCGACGTAGGCGCGGGCATGGGCCGAGCGATGATTCTCGCGGCTGAATATCCGTTCAAGCAAGTCTGCGGCATCGAACTTTCGCCCGGTCTGTATGAAGTCGCAAAAGAAAATCTCGAAACCGCGCGAGCGCGTGGCCTACGTTGTCACGATCTGCGCCTGCAACGCGGTGACGCCCGCATTGCAAACTATCCGCCCGGCGACCTGGTGGTCTTTCTCTTCAATCCATTCGACGGTGATGCGCTCGCTGCGACGCTGGCAAGCATTGCAAACCGGCGCGACGCCGGCGAAACATGGCTGCTCTATCACACACCGGTCGAGCGCGCGGTCATCGAATCCACACCGGGATGGTCGATGATCGGGGAAGTGCCGAGTGGTGCAGCCTATGCGTTGCCGAGTACGTCGCGATCTTTTTGCGAATAGATGTTCAACAGCACGCCGACCGCGGCGAAGTCGGTGAGGATGGCCGAGCCGCCGTACGACATGAACGGCAAGGGAATGCCGGTGATCGGCATGATGCCGATCGTCATCCCAATATTGACCAGAATGTGAAAGAACAGCATCGCAACGATTCCGGACGCAAGCAGAAACCCGAAACGGTCGCGCGCCGCGATCATCGTGCGAATGCCGCCATAGAGTAACACGCCGTATAGCACCACCAGCGCCGCGGCACCCAAGAATCCAAACTCTTCGGCGAGCACGGTAAAAATAAAATCGCGCGAATGCTCGGGAACGAAGTTGAGCTGCGTCTGCGTTCCGTGATGTAGGCCGCGTCCGAACCACTCGCCGTTGCCGACGGCGATCTTGGATTGATTGAGATTGTAGCCCGCGCCTTGCGGATCGGCATGTGGATTGAGGAAGACGAAGAGTCGCGCCTTCTGAAACGGCTTGAGAATCGCGTTGGTGCCGACGGCCGCCGCCCCCGCGGTCAGCACCGCCATCGCGTAAATCAAAAAGTCGCTCAGCTTGGGCAAACCGAAAAAGAGCTGGACGGTAAGGATCGCGCCGATAACCAGCGACGTTCCCAGATCCGGCTGCTTGAGAATCAAGAGCGCTGGAATTGCGGCGACAAGCAGCGGCTTCCATAGATCTTGAATGCGGTCGTAGGTATGGCGGCAGAGCACGAATGCGATCGAAATCGCCAGCACCAGCTTCGCCGGCTCGGACGGTTGAAATGTGCCCAGCGGTCCCAGCGAGATCCAACGTTGCGCGCCGAGCGCCGAATGGCCGCCGCGCAAAATAAACCCCAGCAAGAGCAGATTGACGATGTACAGTCCGGGCGCCCAGCGTCGCCAAGTGCGATAGTCGATGAGCGAAAACCCGACCATTAACGGCACGCCCAGCAAAATGTAGAGAAACTGCTTCTTATATTCGCCGGCCGCGTCGGGGTCGTGCAGATCGGCGGACTGAATGCACAGCACCCCAAGGATCGCGATGAGCAGCGGCGCGATCGCGAGCGGCCAGTTGAAGTTCCGAACGTAGCGCCGGGAATCAATACCGAGGGAGAGGACCGCCATTGCGCCGATCGATCAGTGCGCGGTCGCCGGACTCTGCGCCGGCGGCTTCTTGCGCCGGCGACGTCGCGCGGGCGGCCCGGACTGCGCGGGCGGCTGCGGCGGCGGACTCGGCCGATTCACCGAGACGATCGGAATGTTCGCCAGCATCGCCAGCGCCCGGTCCTCGCGCTCGAAGTTGACTTCGACCTTGTCGCGATCGACTTCGACGTAGCGCGAGATCACGTCGACCAGATCGCGCTTCATATTTTCGATGATGTCGGGCGCAAGCGCGAGATGATCGGTCATCAGCACGAGCCGTAGCCGTTCTTTTGCGGTCGAACTCGAAGTCGGACCGCCGAACATCTTCTTGACCCAATCGATCATGCGCGCTTTCCTCCGAAGATCGAGCCGAGCTTATCCATCAACGACTCTTTGAGTTCGGGGGACGGCGCGGGCACGTCCTCGCCCGCAACGCGCGCGGCGATCGCATGGTAGGCGTTCGCGGTTTCGCCATCGTGGCGCAGCGCCAGCGGTTCGCCTCGATTAGTGGTAATGATAATCTCCGGTTCGTCGGCAATGACGCCCAACAGCGGTAGCCGCAGGATCGCATTGACATCTTCGACCGAGAGCATCTTGCCCTTCTTTACCAGCGCCGGGCGCAGGCGATTGATGATCAGTTGCGGCTTGAAGCGGTTGCCGAGCAGCCCAACCACGCGATCGACGTCGCGCACTGCCGAAACCTCGGGCGTGCACACCACGATTGCCTCGTCGGCGCCGACGATGGCATTCTTAAAACCCAGCTCGATGCCGGCCGGGCAATCGATCAGCACATAGTCGAAGCGTTCGCGCAGGCCCTGGATGAGCGCCCGCATCTTCTCGGTATCGACTTCGTCCTTTTCGCGCGACTGTGCGGCGGCAAGAAGCACCAACGTTTCGCTGTGTTTGTCGTGGACCAGCGCCTCGTCGAGCGAGACTTTGTCTTCGAGCACGTCGAGCAGATGGTACTTCACTCGGCTCTCGAGCCCGAGTACGATGTCGAGGTTGCGCAGCCCGACGTCGGCATCGATCAACGCGACGCGCGCGCCACGCTGCGCGAGCGCGGTGCCCAAATTGGCGGTGGTCGTCGTTTTGCCGACGCCGCCCTTGCCCGAGGTCACGACGATCGCGCGCCCCAGCTTCGCCGCTGGAACCGCTACTTCATGAGGAACTGGTTGGTGCATCGAAGATTACCCCGCCTTGAGAGCGCCGAAAAGTTTGCCGAAGAAGCCCTGCGCATCGAAGGTCGTGAACGGCACCATCTCGCCTTCGAGACGGCGCGCGATCTTCTCGTAGATCCCACCCAGCCGCGCTGCCGGATCGAGGACAATCGGTTCGCCGCGATTGGTCGTGTCGATGACCTCGGGATCCTCGGGTATGACCCCAACGAGCTCGACGGCAAGAATCTCGCAAACGTCTTCGACCGAGAGCATATCGCCGGTGCGAACCATCTCCGGACGAAGGCGATTCACGATCAATCGGATCGGCAGCCCGCGCTCGTTGAGTTTGCCGACCACGCGATCGGCATCGCGAATCGCGCTGACCTCCGGCGTCGTGACGACGATCGCTTCCTTGGCGCCGGCGACCGCATTGCGGAAGCCGCCTTCGATGCCGGCCGGACAATCGATCAATACGTAATCAGCATTTTGCGCAGCCTGCGCGACGATCGACTCGAATTGCGACTCGGTAATCGCGTCTTTGTCGCGGGTTTGTGCGGCCGGAAGAATCGAGAGCGATTCGAAGCGCTTGTCTTTGATCAGCGCCTGACGCAGTTGGCAGCGCCCCTCCACGACTTCGACCAAATCGAAGACGATGCGTTTCTCTAGACCCAGCACGAGGTCGAGATTACGCAATCCGATGTCGGCATCCACCAACACCACGCGCAATCCACGTTTCGCGAGCGCGGCGCCGAGATTTGCCGTGGTTGTGGTCTTGCCCACGCCACCCTTGCCCGACGTGATGACGATGCGACGTCCTGACATGTTATCCGGCTACCTCCGCTGCCTTGGAAAATGGTGCGATCGCGATCCGACCGTCGCGCACGAACGCTACTTCGGGTTCCGACGTTGTGCGCACGTGCTCCTCGTCGACGGCGATCACACTTGCAATACGTAATTGCGTCGCGTGCAATTGCAACGCGTAGACTTTTGCTTCGTTATCGCCTTGCGCACCCGCGTGTGCAACACCGAGCAAGCGTCCGAAGACGACGATGTCGCCGGTTGCGACGAGTTCCGTTCCGGGGTTGACGTCGCCGACGACGACGATGTTCCCAGCATGGTGCAAGGCTTGTCCGCCACGCAGCGTTCCGACGTGATACAGCGTTCCGGGTGGCGGCGGCGGAGCGACTTGCAGCGCAGGGCCGGCCGCGGCCGCCGCCGCAGCGCTTGCATTCGCGCGCCGGACGCTGGTCTCGCCGCGTTTACGCCGCTCGGCGATGTCGGCGCGCGCGCCGTCAAAGTCCGCCACGAGCGATCGCGCGGCCTCGGAAAGTTTGAGCTCGCGCTTGGGACGTAGGGCGCGCCGCCGGGCAAGCTCTTGCGCGTCAGGCGCCTGAGCCACGCCGCGCAACTCGATCCCCGCCTCGGCCAGGACGCCACGCAGCGTTTCGAGCTGCTCGTCGGTGAGCGGGACTTCACCGAGAACGACCCGTGCCGCGGTACCCCGATAGAAGTCGGCCCGCTCGCCAAGGCGAGCAGACAACTCAGCGACCGCCGCGTCGAAATCCCACCCGGCGAGATGGACTTCGAGGCCGAGGCCTCGCCCGCGAATCAAGGACATTGGCCTCCGTTTCAGGCGCGCGCGGGGGCCGGCCCTTTCGCAATCCACAGGGACTCGCAAGTTCTTCCGGTTATACACACGCCGTACACACTTTCGTAACGAGAGGCTCTCGCCGCCCGTTGTATGGGAGTCGAGCCAGCAATAACGTAACATTGATGGGGACCCACCGGTAAAGGACGTCAAGCCTATGCTCCGCCGCATCACCGCCTTTCTGACCATGCTGCTGCTCATTGGTGCCATATGCCCGGCACCTGTTCGCGCGACCTCGACCCAAACCGAAGTCGAGATGGGCCGTTCCGAAGATGAACAGATCGTCGACACGAGCGTAGTGGAAACCGATCCGCTCCTGAATGCCTACGTGCAAAAGATTGCGAGCAACGATTGGAAGCAAGTCGAGCGAAAAGACGTCCCGTACAACGTCAAGATCCTCAAAGATACCGAGGTCAACTCGTTCGCAACGCTGGGCGGTTACATCTATATCAATGAGGGCTTGATCGACTTCGTCCAATCGGACGACGAACTCGCGGGCGTGATCGGCCACGAAACCGGACACATCGAGCGCCGTCACGTGCTCACGTCGCAATCCAAACTCGAAGGCCTCAACCTGCTCTTCGGCATTGCCTCGCTCTTCTCGCCGATCATGTACGAGTTCGGCAACTTGATGGAAGCCGGTGCGTACGCCAAGATCGAGCGTGCCGACGAATTGCAGGCCGATCGCACCGGTCTCCAGCTCATGGCGCGCGCGGGTTACGATCCGGATAACATGGAAACGATCATGAATCACTTGGGCGCCCTCGAGGACGCGCACAGCGATTTGGTCACCAAGTACCTCCAGGACCATCCGGATCCCAAAGCGCGCGTCTCGCATTTGGCAGGCTATCCGGAACTCGATCCGACCAAGGTGACCGAAGATCAGCGTGTGGTGCAGGCAGCCGGCGACCGCGAGCGGGGACGTTATGAATTCTCCTCGCTGAAGTTCCAGCAGATCCTCAAGACGGATCCCACCAATGCCGAAGCGCTGCTAGGTCTGGGTCAAGATCAAATCGCGCTGGGTTACCCGAACAAGAGCCAGCAGACGCTCGCGGAAGCCGCGCAAATCGGTTCGCCGCAGACCAAGGCGCTCGCCGAGCAACAGATGGCGGACCTGCGCGAAGTGCAGGCGAAACGCGTGACGCTGACCGCTCCTAATTTGGCTGGATTGCATACCCAGTTCGCCGACGCGCAGGCGTCTCAGTCGGCTGCCAACACGGAGATCGCTGCGCGTCACGATGAAGGTAAAGATCAACTCAAGCAGCTCAAGACGCGCGTCGACGCCTTACAATACGAGGTTCCCAACTTCGGCAACCTCAGCGTCCCGCACGGTTCGAAGCTCGAGTCTGTCTACAAGAACGTCATGTTGATGAGCCGCTCGCTCAATAGTGCAATCGAAGACGCGAGCACGACGATCAACGGCGTCGGCTCGCTCGAACGCAATAAGGAATCCGGATTGCTCAAAGAGAGCAACAGCATTCTCGACGAGATGCAACAGACGCTCGAGTCGACGCCGATCCCAACCGATCAGATCGCGATCTTGCCGTCGTATCCGGCCATCTTCACCGGGTTGCGTCGCGCGGATAGCGACATGATTCGTAGCGTCGACGCCGCGCGGGCATCGCTGACCACCCTCGACCAAGCATTGGGTGACGCGGACGATTTCTTTCGCGAACTCAATCGCACGCAACCGAACTATCGCGGTGATTTCGGCCAGTCGCAATTCAGTACGATTGAGCCGCTGATGCAAAAAGCGATGACCGACCTCGACACCGCGGCGACGCAGGCCTCGCAGGCGGTTCAGCTTTACAACATGGCACGCACTCGCCAGCTTTCGGCGCGCATCACGCTGCTCGGCGTGGGTACCTCGCCCGAGCGCTACGCCTCGTTGCAGTACGTACTGCAACAACGCTTCGGTATGAACGGTATACCCTACGAGGACATGCTCCACGATGCGATCACGCCGGGTGACGTGGTCGTCGCGACGATTCTGGCCGCCGATATCAAGTCGACGCCCGAGGACATCGTGGATCAGATGGTTAGCGAGAAAAAGTCACCGGTCGATCTGGCCGACGAGCACGGCATGCACGCCTGGCCGCTGGAGATCTTTACCGGCCTCGTATACCTTGACTACACCGACGATCCGTCAAAGGAAATGGCAACAACCTAAGATCATGGCATCGGCATTGGGCGCAGGCGATCTCTTCCGGCTCGTTCGTAACGGCATCGACGTCAACAGCGTCCACGTGCGGATCCGCAAGCCGTTCCGCTTCCTGCTGTGCGGAGACCATGCGCTGATCGGTCAGATGCGCGCCCTGCTGCTCTCCGGTCATGTGGACGACTCGGTGCCCGTCGACGCCGCGGCCTGCATCGAAACGATCTCGCCCAACGCGCCGCTCATCACCGAGCCGAGCGAAGTGCGGGTGGTGATTTTCCTTGGCCTTCCGGGCGATCGTGAGGGTGCAAATCTCGAGCCGCTCAAGGTCCTGCGCGTACCGATCCTCGCGCTAACGGTCGATCCGCAAGCGACGCCGGCCGGACCCGCCAACGTTCCCGCACCGTCAACGGTCGGCGATTACGTGGTCAACGCCATCACCAAAGACGCGCTCAAGGGCCGCGTCTTCACGCATATCGTCGAAGCTTCAAAGGGCGTGGAGATCGCCGTCGGGCGGCGGCTTCCGCCCTTGCGCGAAACGGTTGCCGCCAAACTGACGCGCGATGCCGCGAATAATTCGCTCAAGGTTGCGCTCGCAAGCGCGCTGGTCGATCACATCCCGGTGGTCGGCGTGGTGCTCGGTGCATTTGCGTCGGCCGGCGACATGGTGGCGATCACCGGATTTCAGATGATGCTGCTACTGCACATCGAGGCGACCTACGGCAAAGATCCCGACGTGCAACGCATGTGGAAACTCTTGCCGGTGATCGGCGGCGGTTTCGGCTGGCGCACGTTGGCGCGCGAACTTGCCGGCTTCGTCCCGGTTGCCGGCGTCGCAATCAAAGGCGCCATCGCCTATGCCGGTACGATCGTCGTCGGCGAAAGCGTCACGTTTTTCTTGGAGCATGGCTCGCACATGAGCAAAGCGCAAGCCTCGCAGCTCTACGATCGCACCAAAGGCGACGCCTTGCGCTTCGCCCGCGACCTCATCGTCCGCTTCAAGCCGAAATAGGAAACGTCACCCTGAGGTGCGAGCGGAGCGAGCCTCGAAGGGTGACGAGGGAAATTACAGTTCCGGTTTGACGTACAGCGTTCGATCGGCGTAATCGAAGATCATCGCGAAGTCGCCCCAGAACGTACGGCCGAGAAGACCGTCGCAATCGATCGTATCGACGTCGCGGCCACCGTCCATCACCGAGGCGCGCATGTCGGCGAAGGCGAGATCGCCGATATCGATGCGCGAGAACGTGTACGACCGGTAGTCGTGGGTAACGCCGGATACCCCGATCACTTGCCCTTGGACGTCGCCTCGCGTATTCGGCGTGAAGTTGGCGAAGTAATGCGTGAACAGAATATTATCGAACGAGCCCAGATCGATGATGAACGCGCCGTCGACGCCGTTGAGCTTGGCCTTGGTCACCGGGACAAAATCGGTCACCTGAATCGGCAACTGCGTCCAATTGTCGGTCGGTAGCGCTGCGGACGGGCCGAGCATCGTTACGGTTTTTTTGCCGAAATCGACGGCAATGCGCGCGCTGGCGAAAAAGTCGCCGCCCAAGAGACCCACGATCTTTCGATCTCCTGTATCAATCGAGAGCGGGATCGTGTCAAGCGCAAAGTGATGCGCCTGAATGGGGCCGAGCGCGAGGTCGTCGATCATCGTCTTGCCTCGCGTAACCTTGCCCAGAAAGTCATAGGCGCGCTGCTCGGTGACCGCAAGCCCGAGCTCGCGCGCGACGGAATCGTCGATGACCGATTCCGAGGCCCCCGAGTCGAGTAAAAAGTCCAAACCGCGCCCCGCAACCATGACGCGCACCACGATACCTTGCTTGGTAAACTCGACCGGAAGCGGCAGCGACGCGTTCGCGCCTACGTCGAAAACCGGCCGGCTTGCAGGCACCGTCAGGTGCACGCTCGCGTCCGGCACGTGCACGTAGCTGACGAGGTCGGCGGTCCAGTTATCCTGCGGGTAGGGACTGGTGTATTCGACGTGTCCCGGGATCATCTCGCCGAAAAAGCGCTTGTAGGCACTGTAGGTGTAGGTGCCCTTTCGGTTCGGATTGTCGTAGGTGACGGTACGAACGAGAAAGGTCGACGGATCATACACGCGCCGTTCGGTCACGCCAGGACGCGGCGTGATGTCGAGCACGATAGCGCCGCTTGCGTCGTTGCTCACCTGCAGCGTCGCCAGGTTCGCGATGGGCGCGCTCAGCGCCATGAGGTACGGATCGCGCGTGACCGGCGCGCGATTGCGCACCAGAACGATTCCGTTCGCGTTTTGCGTCCAGACGACGCCGTCGACGTACCCTTCCGCGGTCGTGAACTGGCCGTCGCGCATCGTCTCCACGTAATTGCGGCCCTGCACGATCCGCTCGAACGTGACGGTGGCGTCCGCGTAGGTCTCCCGTTGATCGATCCGATACGTCCCAGCGGCTTGCATCCCGACCGCCGCGCGCGCCTTGGCCAACACCTGCGGCGGCGTCAGCAATGCGGCTAGCAGCACGTGGATCATAGCCGCTCCAGTAAGTCTTCGTCTTCGAGGCGTTGCATCTCCGCGGGAAGGCGCGGGCGGACGCGCTGGGCGAGCTGCGATGCAAGCGCGGCGCGGCGTTGCGGCACGAGGTCGGTGCGCCGTTCCAGAAAGCGCCGGATGATCGAGCGTTCCTCACCGCTCACGTAGGCCGTCGCCGCGTAAACCGGCTCGGCGACCTCGCGCAGCATCTTTTCGGGCGATTCCATCCGCGATTCACGAATCACGATCGTCCCGGCCGCAAGGTCGCCGAGGCGTTTGTTCTGCGGAGAAAACACGGCGACCACGGCTGAGAGCGCGTAGAATCCCAGCGCCATCTCGCCCACGCGAATCAAGTTGCGAATCACCGACGCCATGAAATCGAGCGGATATCCGCCGTCGCGGACCACGCGAATGCCCAGCATTCGTTTGCCCGGCGTTTGCCCGTTCCACAAGGCTTCGAAAAGAATGAAGTAGCCGAAGAAAATCAAGAACACGACGGCGATCACGATCGCGATGGCGATGCTTGTCACGAGGTGATCGCGACCCAAACGCATCGTTGTATACGTCCCGTGCGAGGTGCCGGCCGCTGCGATCAATGCCCAGCCCAACAGTAAGAACAGCGCGATTTGAATCGTGAAGTCGACCGCGAGCGCAAGAAACCGGCTACCGACACCGGCAAGCTCGTAGGAGAAGGCAATCGATTCCGGGGTGCGGACCTCTAGGGTTCGATCCATCGCCGGAGTACCTAAGACGGCGTGACGCAAGCCACCTTTGTCGACCGGCGTACGGCTGCGTGGAGCGAACTCGACGCGCTGCTGGTTCGTGCCGGCCGCCGTGGCGTGCGTCGCCTGCAATCCGAACAAGTCGAAGAAATCGGGCGGCTCTACCGGGCGGTCACAAGCGATCTGGCCTATGCTGAGGGGCGCGGGTACGACGCTCGTTTGATCGCCTACCTCAACCGGCTGGTGGCGCGGGCCCATGCGTACGTCTACGGCGGCGCGGCAACCAGCGGGTGGCATCGCTTCGCGACCTTTTACACGCAAACGTTTCCGCGCGAGTTTCGCCGGTCGATCGCGTTCATCGCGATCTGCACGGCGCTCACCGTCGTCTCGGCGATCGTCGCGTACGTCCTCGTACGCGTCCATCCCGGCGACGCGTACGCGATTCTCCCGGATCAATTGATCCCGCCGCAGATCAAGAAGAGCTTGCACGACTCGAATTTCGCATTCGATCCGTCCACCTCGCCGGCGATGGCCACGGCAATCATCAGCAACAACATCAGGGTGGCGATCTTCGCCTTTGCCGGCTGCGTGACATTGGGACTTTCGACCCTCTATATCATCACCTTCAACGGCCTCATGCTCGGCGGCGTCGGCGCGCTGTTCACCAATGCCGGCTTCGGCGAGGATTTTTGGGCGACGGTCGCGCCGCATGGCGTCATCGAACTCACCGCGATTCAAATCGCCGGCGCGGCCGGACTGCTGATCAGCGCGGGTATCCTCGCGCCGGGGCGTTTGCGCCGGCGCGATGCGATCGTCGCCGCAGCGCGTCGAGCCGGCGTGCTGATCGCGGGCGTCGCGTCGATGTTACTGGTGGCCGGGACGATCGAAGGCTTTTTCTCGCCGCTGCGGTTGCCCGCATCCGAGCGCATCGCGTTCGGCGCGCTGACCGCGGTGCTGCTCGTCGCCTATTTCAGCTTCGCCGGATTAAAGCAGCGCGCGTGATTTGATGCGCAGGTATTCGTCGACGGCCGCGATCGAGAGCTTTTCGGCCGGGACATCGAGCACGATCACCCCGCTGCGTTGAAGCGTTCTCGCTGCGATCGTGCGTTCCGCCGAAAGACCGAGCGCTACTGAGAGCCCGTAAGATTCTTCCACGTCCCGCGGGGTCCGCGCGAGCGCCCCGCTGACCACCGCGTCGTTCATAAAGATGCACAGCACCACGTGGCGTTTGGCCAGCGTGCCGAGCTCGGCCAGCACCGCGCTTTGCGCGACCGGATCGATCACGTCGGTGAAGAACGCGATCAGGCTACGCCGATGCAGATGCGAGCGCAGATACGCAAAGGCGCGCGCATAGTCGGACTCCTCGAAGCGCGGCTCCACGTCACAGAGCGCGTCGGCGAGCGCGCGCACCGAGGCTGCGGTCGAACGCGGGGCGCGCGCAACCAGAATGCGCCGCGCGAACGCGACGACCCCCACGCGGTCGCTGGCCAGCGACGCGATCGAGGCGAGCGAGAGGCCCGCGGTCACCGCATAATCCAGTTTGCGCTGCGCGCCGATCCGCGCGGTCATGAGCCGGCCGCAATCCAGCAGCAGCATGACGTCCTGACTACGCTCGACCTCGCGCTGCACCACCATCAACTTGCCACGCCGCGCCGTGGCTTTCCAGTCGATCGTGCGGAACGCATCGCCGCTGGTGTAGTCGCGCACGCTCTCGAATTCGCTGCCGATCCCGCGCAAGCGCATGCGCCGTAGCCCCGCTTCGACCAAGCGATTGCGCACGTGCAGCGATCCGTAACGCTCGACCGCCGAGAGATCCGGATAGACGCGGAACGTTTCCGGCGCGTCGATCACGAAGCGCCGGCGCACCAGGCCGAGCATGCTTTCGTACCAGACATAGATGCGCGTGAACGTATCGCTGCCGCGCGCAACGGGCAACGCGGTGAGCGATGCGTCCACTTCGCTGCGTGCGGGAAGCAAGGTCACGAGCTCTTCTTCGCCCAGATCGAGCGTGCGCAGCGGTGCCTCGAGCAATCCGGCGCGCAACGCCCGCGCCGAACGGTTCTCGATCCTATAGGTGAGCTGCGCGCTGCGACGCAGCGAAAAGTGCGCCGGCAACTCGCGGCGCACGCGCAGCGCGCTGCTGCGGGGCAAACGCACCATATCGACGGCGAACGCGACCACAAGCACGACGCCGAGCCCAATCGCGATGGGAACGAAAAGGGCAATGCCGGGCGACGCCGCGAGCACGACGGCGATCGTCGCAAGCGCCCATAACGCACGCGCCGACGGCCAAATCGGCAGAAATTTAATCACGCGGAACCGGCACGCTGGCCAGAATCTCCGCGAGCACCGACGGCGCCATTGCGCCTTCGATCTCGGCCTCGGGTTGCACGATCAGGCGGTGCGCCACGACGGCCTCGGCAACGTCTTTGACGTCGTCGGGCGTCGCGTAGTCGCGCCCGTCGATGGCCGCGGCGGCTTGCGCCGCCACGAGCAACGTCACCACCGCGCGCGGCGACGCGCCAAGGGCGAGTTTCGGATGCGATCGCGTCGCCGTTGCAACGGCGTACGCATACGCGCGCACTTCGGTAGCCACGTGCACGCGGCGCACGGCGGCTTGCGCGGCGACGATCTCGTTTGCATCGGTCACCGCGGTGATGCCGGCAAGCTCGAGCGCGCGCGAGTCGAATCCGCCGGCCACGCGCGCGAGTAAATCGAGCTCTTGCTCGGGCGCGGGGTAGCCGGTAGCAATCTTCACCGCAAAGCGGTCGAGCTGCGCCTCGGGTAATGGATAGGTTCCTTCGTACTCGATCGGGTTTTGCGTCGCGCATACGATGAAGGGCTGCGGCAACACGATCGGCGTGCCGTCGATCGTCACTCGCCCCTCTTCCATGGCTTCGAGCAACGCCGCTTGCGTTTTGGGCGGCGTACGGTTGATCTCGTCGGCCAGCACGACGTTGGCGTCGATCGGTCCGGGCCGCACGCTAAACGTTGCACTCTGCGGATTGAAAACCGTCGTGCCGACCACATCCGAGGGCATGAGATCCGGCGTGAACTGAATGCGCCGAAACGGCAGGCCTAGCGCAGCGGCAAAGGCTCGCACCGCCAGCGTCTTGCCGGTGCCGGGCACGCCTTCGATGAGCGCGTGACCACGTGAAAGCAGCGCCACCAGCAGTCCAAACGTCACCTGCTCGCTGCCGACGACGGCCGTACCGATCGCTGCTCGCACGCGCGCAGCCACGTCCGCAACGCGGGAGGGGGAGTCGTTCACGCGTGTTCCTTTCGTAGTGCAGCATAGATCGTTGCGGCGCGCAGCACGAGCGCGTCGCTTGGCCGCGTTACCGCAGCCAGCTGCGCGAGTTCGGTTGATCTCGGATACGCGCGAGCAAACCGTTCGATCGCCGATCGTCCTGCGCGCGCGCGCCGCAGCAGCGACGCCATCGACCGCAGATAGGCGGACGAGTCGCGATCGGCGGGCGGTTCGCGCGGAATCGCCGGCGCAAAGCGTACGTTCGCATCGACCAAAGCGAGGACGACCGCGACGATGCTTAAGAAAAACGCGACGTGAACCGGCGCCGGAAGGACCGACCAGAGCGATTGCGTGCGATCGTAGCCGTAGGGTCGCTCGTCGAACGCGACCAGCCCTTTGCCCGCGACCGCATCGTAGACGGCGAGCGCGCGTTGAGGATCGTTGCGCAACGCGAGATTGCCGAAGTCCCGGCCGTCGAAGCTCTGCAGGTGCGGCGAAGGGCTCAAACCGGGAATCTTGGCGAATGCGAGCACGGTTCCGCCGCCGCGCATAAAGCTCTGCAGCCGGCGTACGTCGCTGCGGTCGTACCCCGGCGCCGTGAGCACCAGGACGCGCACGTGCGGATCGAGCTCGCCGAGCGGAACCTCGAGGCGCGTGACGGGAATCGCTTCGCGCGCCAACACATCGTAAAGGGCGCGATAGCCGTTGCGTCCGGTATCATAGCTCGAGTGGTTCGATGGCGGACTGCCCAACGATGACGACGCAAGGAGCACCAACACCCCGAGAAGTGCGAGCAGCACGACGATTTCGAGCGCGCGCGTCCTCACGGTGTCGCACTCGACGCCGAGAGGTGATCGTAGGCGGCGCGAGCGCGCTGCCACGCGTCGGGACCGGCGGGCGTCTGCGCATAGGCCGTCGCGGTATACAGCCGCGCGATTTCGACAAACGCGGGCTCGAGCGCACCATCGCGCTCGTGGAGCCGGCGACGCAACTCGTTGACCGTCGCTGAGCGCTCGTCGCGCACCACGCCGCGCAGATCCAGCAGCGTCACCGCCGCCATGAACAGCAGGCGCACCGCGCGCGCATAATCTCCCGCACCCGCAGCTTGCGCGGCAAGGGCTGCCAAAGCGTGGGCGCTTCGCGGCTGCGCGAGCGCGATTGCGCGCTCGCGCCGCATCCGTTCGTGCTCGAACTGCACCAGCAAATGCGCGCCGATCAACGCAATGGCAAGGACGCACGCCACAACCAGCACGTCGCCGATGATCGACGCGCCCGCAGGCCCGATTTTCACGTGGCTGGCGAGCACGCGCCACAGATCGTTCCAGCGATCGTAGAGCCACTGAAACACGATCCCGAAGAGCGAGCGGTGCGCCGCGACGGCCTTTTCTAAATGATACCGGCCGGGGACCGCCAGCTCGGTTCGAACCGCCCGGCTAATGTCGATGGGCGGCGGACTGATCATGAAGGCGCCGTCAGGCGTTCGAGATCGACTTCGAGATCCAGACCTTCGCTGCGCGTTCGCACGTCGTAATAATAGACGGCCAACAGAATCGTGGTGAACGCCGTCACCGCAGCGTTGATGACGGTGGTGATCGCAAGCTGCACGATCGTACTATGGACGGCGGAGAGTGCAAGGAAGGCGACGGCACCCGCAATAAAGGTCGCCCCGAATTCGATGGCCAGATAGGCGAGTGAAATCAACGTCGCCTTTCCCAACTCACGACGATTGAAGATGCGGCGAAAGGCTTCACCAATCCCATGTGCCGGATTTACTCCTTCGAGCGTCGTTGCGTAGAGCGCGAAAGCACAGCACATCAACAACAAAAGAAAGAACACCACGACAGCGAGCAGTAGCGCGATGCCCACCAGCGCGAGGGGGATGCCCAGAAATGGTAGCGCGACGAGCAGCGCGCCCCCAGCCAAGACGACGATCCCGACCGCGAGTACGACCGCTAGATATGCGCCGACGAAAATGAGCACGCACAAGAACATCGTTCCGACCAACGGCCCCCAGCGGCGTAGCACGCGCGCGTATCCGTCACGATAGGTCGGCGTGCGCCCCGCATAGATCGCCGCCACACCGGTCGCGACGGCGTTGTTGGTGAAGGGCGAGAAAATCAGCGCGACGGCGGCCAGGAGGAACAACGAGCTGTATTGCGCCGGCGAATAGGTCGCAAGGTGCGCGGTCGGGTGCTCGATCTGTTGTATGAGCTGGGTCAACGAGTTGGTCGACGAATCCGTGAAAAAATACTCGAGGATACCCAGCGGAACCAGCAGCGTCAGGACGATCAGCGTGAAGACGACGAAGTGGCGCACGTAGATCGTCACCGCGCGATCGAAGATCTCTCCGATCGAAAGTGCGCGTAACGAGGGCCGCCCCTGCAACTCGTCCATTGCGCGCCTCCGTTCTTGAGGGTTATCTCGCCTTCCTATAGTAGCTATGACCCATGCAGATTGGCACGTTGCGCGCGATCCGGCGTTATCCGGTCAAGAGTCTTGCAGCTGAGGTGCTCGATGCATGCGCCGTGCTTTCAAGCGGGCTCGAAGGTGACCGGGCGACCGCGTTGATCGCCGAAATCGGTCCGCGTGAGGGCAAGACCTATCGCGGGAAGGAAGACGAGCGACTGCACCGCCTGCGCTCCGCCGATGAAGCGCTGGCGCTTGCGCCCGGCACGCATCTGGAGGCGTCTGACGAGGATCCGTTTTTTGACGACGCCCCGGTCTCGCTCATCGTCGATCGCTGGCTCGACGGCGTCTCCTCGTTCGTCGGCTATCGCGTCGAGTTCGAACGCTTTCGTCCGAATTTCTACATCGAAGCGAATCCCGGGGTGGCAATCGACGAGGCGACGCTCACCGGACGCGAATTGCAGTTGGGAGAGGTAACGCTGCGCGTGCGCTATCCGATCGAGCGTTGCGTCGTTCCGACGTACGATCTGAACGGCGGCGCATCCGACCCCCGCATCTTACGCTACGTTGCGCAGGCGCGGTCGAACTGGATGGGGATTTACTGCGACGTGCCGCGCGCGGGCATCGCGCGCACCGGCGATTCGCTCGTGCTCATCGAACGCTGAACCTCGTGCACGATGCGTTCGAGCGCATCGATGTAGGCCATAAACCGGTCGCGGCCCGCCGCCGAAATGCGCACGATCGTTTGCGGACGCCCCGAACCCGTGCGCCGCTGTGTTTCCACGATGGCTTCTTCGGCAAGCGCGTGCAGATGGCGATTGAGATTTCCGTCGGTCAATGCGCACGCGTCTTGCAACTGCGTGAACGAGGCGCCCTCGGGATGCGCAACGAGCATCGAACAGATCGCCAAACGGCCGCGTTCATGAAAGACGCGATCCAGATCGGTTGCGCTCATGGATGCTCCCGCCGGTCGCGCGCCACGAGCACGCCGATTGCAATTTGTCCGACACCAAAGCCGATGGGCAGCACCCACCAGGCCAGCGCAATCGACGACGGCGCAAAGAGTAACGCGATTCCGGCCACTAAGAAAAATGCGGCGATCGGTAACACGTCGCGCGGCAACATCGTGCGCGACGCAAAGAGACCGACGCCGTAACAGCCGTACCATACGCCGGGCAAATAGGAAAACGCACCGCGCGTAACCAGCGCGAGCGTGATCGCCGCGCCGAGCGCAATCGCCGGGAGAATCGCAAGGCCCACGGTGCGCGTTTGCCAACGATCCCGTGCGCTTGCGTCGCTCACGAACCAATGCGCGATCGATCCGTAGTTGACGATCGCGGCGGCGGCTCCGCAGACGAGCCAAATCGAGGCGTAGACGCGCGCTTCATACGCATCGTGCGGAGCTGCCACGAGCACGGCTTGCAGCACGCCCGCGCCGACGGCAAAACAGCCCGACGCAATCGCGGCGACACCGGAGTAGCCGCGGAAGCGCTGCGTCATCGCCAGACGCTCGCGCACTTCGGCGATGTCGAGCACCGCGCGTTCCAGATCGGTCATGCTCTACTTTGTACCACAAAGTCCAAGCTTGCGGCAACGCGGGCACTCACCCGTGCATGGAGCGGCAAGCTGGCTTCACGTTGATCGAGACGCTGATCGGGGCGGCGATTGCGGCCGCCATGCTGTGGGGCCTGCTGGTTTTGGCCGACCGGATCGTCGCCTGGGGGAACGCCGCCAACCATCGCGTGAATGCGAGCGCGAACGCCGGGCGCCTGATCGAGCGGCTCTCGAGCGAGGCCGCCGGCGCTTGGGCGGTCTTCGTGCCGGCGACCGACGTGCTCGGGCAGAGCAACGCCGACGGTCACGAGGTCGACTTCTTCTCCGAGGACGGCGCGCACCGCGACTATGCCTGGGCCTACACTTTTAACGCCACGACCGCGTCGCTGACGCGCTACGCGATCGTTTCGGGCGGCGAACCCCTCGCCGGCGACGTGATCGCCGGCATCGATACCTTCAGCGCAACGCCGGCAACCGTCTCGAGCCTGCGTTCGCCCTCGAGCGCCGCCTACGATCCCCTTTTCGCATCCGCGAGCGCGACCGATGTTCCGTACGCGTTTTCGGCGATGCCGAGTGCCATCGGTGGAAATCGATTGGTTGCCGTGCACATCGTCGCGAGCGGCGTCAGTCGCAACGTCGTGCTGGCAAGCGAAGATGCACCGACTGCGTTTACGGTGCTGGTGAACTACACGCCGTCACCCGCGCCGGTTGCGTCGCCGACGCCTGCAGCGCCGACGATGTATTAACGCTGCGTTTACCACGCGGGAAAAGCCCATATTGCAGCGCAGTAATGCCTTCCACGCTGGGAGGATGAAATGTTCACAGGACGGGTTGCCATCGTTACCGGAGGCACGCGCGGCATCGGCGCTGCAATTTCGGTCGCACTTGCCGAAGCAGGCGCGCACGTCGCAGCCGGTTACAGCAAAGACACCGAAAAGGCCGAGCGCTGCGCGGAAAAACAGCGTGGCGAAGGGCACTCCGTCTCCACGCATCAAGGGCGCGTTGATGATTTCGACGATTGCAAGCGCGTCGTCAACGAGGTGCTCGAAAAATACGGGCGTGTCGATTTTCTCATCAACAACGCCGGGATCACGTTGGATAAGACGCTGCGCAAGATGAGCGCCGAAGATTGGACCAACGTCATCAACGTCAACCTCTCGGGCGCATTCAATATGACCAAGGCGGTGCTCGAGCACATGATCGAGCGCGGCTCGGGCCGCATCATCAACATCAGCTCGGTCATCGGCTCGACCGGCAATATCGGTCAGGCCAACTACGCGGCCTCGAAGGCCGGCCTCTTCGGCTTCACCAAGTCGCTCGCGCTGGAAACCGCCAACAAGGGCATCACGGCGAACGTCGTGGCACCCGGCTTCATCGCAACCGAGATGGTCGAGGCGATGCCCGAGGCCTCCTTGGCCAAGGTCGTCGAGAAGATCCCGACCAAGCGGCTAGGCAAGCCCACGGAAGTGGCCCGGGTCGTCAAATTCCTCTGCGAGGACGACTCGGCGTATATAACGGGAGCGGCGTTTCACGTCAACGGCGGCCTGGATATGGCCTGAAAGCCCACATTAATTAAATGCCTCTGGCCATTCGGGTAAAGTTCCTAAGGTTTTCTTCACCTTTTGCTAGGTAAGCACAGCGGATGGGTACAAAGTAGTGCCCATGATAACCACCTCGACTGCCCCCTCGGGCACGCTTACGCGGCTCGATGGTCGAGTGGCGATCGTAACCGGCGGTTCGCGCGGCATAGGCGGCGCGATTTCGTCGGCGCTCGCTGCTGATGGTGCGACTATTGCCGTGCTAGGTGTGCCAGCCGATCGCGAACGCACGGAGACCTTGCGCGCGTCGCTCAACGGTACTGCGAAGCTCGTTCATTTCTATGAAGCCGACGTTGCCGATCCACAGGCTTGCGCGGCCGCCGTGCAAGCGGCGATTGCAGCGCACGGAAAAATTGACATCCTCGTCAACAACGCCGGCATCACGAAAGATCGCACGGCGCGCAAGATGACAATCGAAGAGTGGCAGACGGTCCTGAATGTGAACCTCTCAGGGCCGTTTTTTATGATCAAAGCGGTGCTGGATCACATGCTCGATCAGCAGTACGGTCGCATCGTGAACATCAGTTCCGTCGTCGGTCACATGGGCAACTTCGGTCAAGCAAATTATGCCGCTGCGAAAGCGGGACTGCTCGGACTCACCAAGACGCTCGCGCTCGAAACCGCGCGTTGCGGTATCACCGTCAACGCCGTCGCGCCGGGCTTCATCGCAACCGAGATGGTCAAGGCGATGCCGCAAGCCGCGATCGATAGCGCGCGCGGCCGCACGCCGGTCGACCGCCTTGGTCTACCGTCGGAAATCGCGCGCGTGGTGCGCTTCTTGATCGACGACAATTCCGGATACATCACGGGAGCCACCTACGACGTCAACGGGGGCATGTACATGTAATGATCGGCTCGGTACCGCTCGAAGAGTTCAGCTATGGTCTCGATCTCTCCGGTGCCGATCCGGCATCGCTCAATGACGCGTTGCGCGCAGTGACGCTCGACGTGATGAGCGATCCCGTGCGCATGGGCACGATCGTCACCGGTTTGATGTTCGCGCAGCAAGGCGTCGCGATGAACGCGCTGCGTCGCATGCAAGGCGAGAATCCGCCGCCCGCCGTGGACGTGCAGGGCGACAAGCGCTTCACCGATCCCGCTTGGACCAGCAATCCGTTCCTCATCTCGATGGTCGAAGAATATCTGCTCCGTCGCCAGTACGCACAGCAACTGGTCGAAAGTTCACGTCTTCCCGAAGCGACCAAACGCAAAGCGCGCTTTGCGATGAACATGATGATGGACGCGCTCGCGCCGAGCAATTTGCCCTGGCTCAACCCCGCCGTCATCAAACAAGCGGTGGACACGGGCGGAGCAAGCCTGGTCGAGGGCACGCTCGAGTTTCTCGATGACGTGCAGAACAACGGCGGCTATCCCAAGCAAGTCGATACGTCGGCCTTTACCTTGGGCGAGACGCTGGCGGCCACGCCCGGCGAAGTCGTTTACCGCAACGAGCTCATCGAGCTCATCGCGTACTATCCGCAGACCGAGACCGTGTACGAGCGGCCGATTCTGATGTCGCCGCCGTGGATCAACAAGTATTACATCATGGATCTCGCACCGGGACGTTCGTTCGTGGAATGGGCGGTACAGCGAGGCCATCAGGTCTTCATGATCAGCTATCGCAATCCCGATGAAACGATGCGGGATTACACGATGGACACCTACTTCGAAAAAGGCATCCTTGCCGCGCTGGGTGCGGTCGAACGCATCACCGGCGCGCCGCAAGTCAATCTCGCCGCGCTCTGCGTCGGTGGGACGATGACGCTGATGCTTCTCGCATATTTAGCAGCCAAGGGTGAAGAGCATCGCATCGGTGCGGTCACGCTGACCAACACCATTCTCGATTTCGCCGAACCCGGCGATCTGGGCGTGTTCACCGACGAAGCTTCGATCGCGAAGCTTGAAAAGAGCATGCAAGAACGTGGTTTTCTCGAGTCGAGCGAAATGGCCGGCACCTTCAATTGGATGCGCGCCAACGATTTGATCTGGAGCTACGTCGTCTCGAATTGGTACATGGGCAAAAAGCCGCCCGCGTTCGACATTCTCACCTGGAATGCCGACGCGACGCGGATGCCCGCGGCTATGCATTCGCAGTATCTGCGTTCGTGTTACCTGCACAATCTGCTCGTCGTGCCCAATGCGTTCGTGCTCGACAACGTTCCGCTCGACATGGGCAAAGTCACGACACCGCTGTACGTGCTCGGCGCCGAAGCCGATCACATCGCGCCGTGGCGCACCAGCTTTGCAACGTCGCAATACGTCGGTGGTCCGGTGAAATATACGCGCACCAATTCCGGACACGTCGCGGGCATTTGCAATCCGCCCGGCAATCCGAAGTCATGCCACTGGACGTGCGATACCGTCGAACCGGGTGAAGATCCCGACGCGTGGCTCGCGCGCAGCACCAAACACCAGGGAAGCTGGTGGGAAGATTGGTCGGCATGGGCCGACGCGCACGGCGGCGCACGCCGCGAACCCTATCCGCTGCCCAACGGCGGCGAACCGGCACCGGGCCGGTACGTCAGAAACGAAATGGAGGCCACCGTCGTATGATGAACAATCGCGACCACTTGAAGGGCCTGGGCGAGTTCATTCGCACGCAGCGTGAGCTGGCGAATCTCTCCCTCCGGCAGCTCGCCGACCTCGCGAAGGTCTCAAATCCGTACCTCAGCCAGGTCGAGCGCGGACTCTATAAGCCCTCGGCCGAGGTCCTCAAGCAGATCGCCCGGGCGCTGCATCTGTCGGCCGAGACGTTCTACGCCCAGGCCGGGCTGCTCGACGACAACGTCCGCAACGAGGCGGCCGATGCGGTCGAATCCGCGGTCAAGCTCGACCCGCGGCTGACGGCCGAGCAAAAGGACACCCTTATCCGGGTCTATCGAGGGTTTGCCGGCGACCGGACTTGACAGACTACCCGTGCGCTTGGTACACTTAGCGCACAACGAATGTAAGGGAGTCTATCCATGAATAACTACACTGAAGTCCTCGAGAAGGCCCAAACCGAGTTTCTGAGCGGTCTCAAGCAGGCGCAAGAGCTGAACATCAAGGCGCTTACCACCGTGACCGAGCTGTTCGAATCGAACGGCGCGACGGCCCAGCTGCCGACGCCGGCGGAGATCGTTGAGCGCAGCTTTGCGTTCACGAACCAACTGCTCGAGACGCGCAAAGAGTACATGCTCAAGCTCGCGGAACTTCTTCCGAAGAACCAACAGAACTAACGCAATCGTTTCGCAAATGTAAAGAACCTCGGCTTTTTGCCGGGGTTTTTTTCTTAATCCTCATCCCCGACTAAAGTTAACATCCGCCAGACGTTGCAGATACATTCACTTAACCTGTGAACCGTTTGCCTGCCTAGTTTGTCGCATAGCCGAGCCCGACAACTTGAAGGTAATGCAACACATCTTTGATGGCTTGCCGGTTTTGACATCATTCCTCAGCATCGTTCTGGGAGTGGTGGCCTGCTTCTTCGGAAGTCTCGTCGGCTTCGGCGGCGGCTTCATCTCGGTGCCGATTCTGCGGCTCTCAGGACACCTGACGCCGCAAGTCGTGGCGGCAACGTCGCTCTTCATGGTCGGCGTCAATGTCGCGGTTGCCTCATTCGCGCTGCGCAAGAAGAAGCGCATCAATCTGCGGATCGGCTGGTCGGTCGGCCTTGGCGGCATCGCCGGCGCGCTGTTCGGCGTCTTCGCCCTCAAGTTCGTCAGCTCGGGCCAGTTTGACATCCTCTACGGCGCGATGCTGTTGTTCATCGCGTACAACATGCTCAAGCCCAGCAAGCCCCTGTCGATTCCTGAAACGGCGATCGAGTCGGATCGTTCGCAGCGCACGAGCAATTACGAATTCGCGGTGATGGGCCTGCTGGTCGGATTTTCTTCGAGTCTGTTCGGCATCGGGGCCGGCACGGTCGCGATCCCGCTCTTGCTGTGGCGCTATAAGCTGCCCGCGTACGTCGCGATGCCGACCGCGTCGTTCATCGCCACGATCTACATTTGGCCCGGCGTCATCGCACAAATCCACGAAGCGCGCGTCGACTGGGCACTCGCCATTCCGCTCTCAATCGGCGCTGTGCTCGGCGCGTATTTCGGCGCCCGCTACTCCAACCGCTTGAAATCGCCGCAGCTCACGCGCATCTTCGGCGCCATCTGCGTCGTCACGTTCATCACCCTGAGCGTTCGGCATCTGCCGATGTTCCAACACCACGCAACGACACTCGCTTCTACGACCATTCAAATTTCGAAGGCGGCCACAAAATGAGCAAGCTTGGATTCGTCGGCGCCGGCGCAGTGGGCGCGGCAGCAGCACTCGCGTCATGCGTACGCTCGGTGGCAAGCGATATCGTTCTGGTCGATCGATACCCGGCGCGGGCGAACGGTGTCGCAACCGATTTGCGTTACGGTGCGCCGCTCTCGCCGGCAATCCAAGTTCGCGCGGGCGACTTCGATGATCTCGACGATGCCGGCTTGGTCATCATTAGCGCCGGAATCAATGAAAAAACCGGCGGTGCGACCGATCGCAACGATCCGCTGGGCCGCCTGCGCCTGCTCCGTACCAACGTCGAAGTTTTCGAAGAGATCGTTCCGAAGATCGTCAGCGCGGCACCGCACGCCACGCTGCTCATTGTCACCAATCCGCCCGAACCGCTGGTCGATATCACCTGCCGCCTAGCCGGTCACAATCGCGTGCTCAGCACCAGCACGTTCTTGGACACGCTGCGCTTTCGCGTGCACATCGCGGAGCGCTTCCGCGTAAGCCCGCAAAGCGTCGAGGCGTACGTGATCAGCGAGCACGGAACCAACAGCGTGTTTTGCTGGTCGTCGGTACGCATCGGCGGCAGACCGCTATCGCAACTCGTCGCTGAACGTCGCATTCCGATGGGTGAGTTTCGCGCCTCAGTCGAGAACGACGTGCGTTATGCGAACATTTCGATCATCGAAGGCATCGGCGCGAGCCAGTATGGCATCGGCATGGTTGTCGCTCGTGTGGCCGAGTGCATCTTGCGCGACGAGCGCGCGGTGCTTCCGGTCGGTTCGTATCAGCCCAACTACGGCGTGACGCTTTCGCTTCCGAGCATCGTCGGCAAACGCGGCGTGAGCGACGTGGTCTGGCCGCAGCTCTCCGAAGAAGAACAAGCCGGAGTCGACGCCAGCGCCAAGCGGCTCAAGAGCGTCGTCGCGGAGTACTCCGCCGCCGAAGTCGCTGCTTAACTCAGCTTGTTGCTGCTGAACAACGCGAGATAACAGCCCGGCGCAATGCCGAGGCTAGCTTGGATCGGTTCGAGTTCGCACAGGCCGAGCGTGCGGTGACGCACGATGAACGCCGGGACGCCCGGCGGCAACACTTCCCAGTCGTTCCAGATCCGCACGAAATCCGGTTCGCGCATCATCGTCGAGAGCAACTCGTCGAAATGCTTGTCGCCGTGATAGGTTGCGTACAGGTTGCGGAAGACCGCGACGCAGCCACGTGACGCCGTCTCCCAATCGACGTACAGCTGCCGCCGCGACGGATCGAAGAACATGCGCCACAGCACGTTACGCGAGAGCAGATTGCCGCCTGGGTGATAATCGAAGATCTCGGCCAACTGCGAATTCCAGACCAGCAGATCCAGACGCGGCGTGGCAACATAGGCCGGTGCTTCGCGGTGCAACTCGACGAGCTTACGCAGCGCGTCGGGAATCTCCGGATCGAGCGTGCACACCTGCGGCGGCACATCCGATGCCAGCACTTTCAAGTAGGCGATCTCCGGCGGCGTGAGCAGTAGCGCACGGCCGATCTCGTCGATCACATCGAGTGAAAAGTTGATCTCCCGCGCTTGCTCTATCCAGGTGTACCAGGTAGTCGAGATGCCTGCTAGTTTGGCGACCTCTTCGCGCCGCAAACCGGCCACGTGCCGGCGGGCCGAATCGTCCTCGAGCCCCACATCAACCGGGCGTAACGCACCGCGCCGCGCCCGCAAAAATAAACCGAGGTCAGAACGCCGGGAGAAGGTCGGGGCTTCGAGCATGCAGTTCTCCGTGTGAGCAAGGAGGCGCTTTTGCCCACCTTTGCCACCTTGGTCCCTAAGCCTCCAATGGAAAGCGCATTGTGACCTTGGTCCCGATCTCGGCCCCGCTCTCCAAAGCGATCGAGCCGCCCATGCGTTCGACTGCTCGCTTTGCTATCGCCAGGCCCAGGCCCGAGCCGTCGACCTCCCCATGCGAGCCGCCGCGATAGAACCGGTCGAAGGCGTGCTCGACGTCGATCGTGTCCATCCCCGGCCCGTGATCGGCCACCTCGAGGACGGCGCTTTGGCCCTCGCGACCCACCCGCACCTCGACCGGCGAGGCAGGCGCGTAGCGCACCGCGTTTTCGACCACGTTCTTGACCGCTTCGTAGAGCTCGCCGTCGTCGCCGAATACTACCGCAGCACCGTCGCCGGCGAGCTGCAGCCGTTCGCCGGCGAGCGGGCGCAACGCATCGACGGCGCGCGCAGCAACCGAATTCAAGTCGATCTCATCGTTCACCGAGACGTCCTCGCGCTCGAGACGCGCAAGCAGAATCAGTTTTTCGATGATGCGGCGCATCTTGCGGCTTTCATCGAGCATCGTTTCGTGCACGCGGCGCACACCCTCGCCGTCTTGCACGACGCCCGATTGCAGCGCATCGAGATAGCCCATGAAAATCGTCAGCGGCGTGCGCAGTTCGTGTCCCGCATCGGCGATGAACTGGCGCATCTGCTGCTCGTGACGGCGCCGCTCGTAGGTTGCGGCGTTTAATCGCTGGGCTACCTCGTTGTACGTCTGGGTCAGCTCGTGTAAACTGCTGTCGCTTTCGAGCAAGAGCTTGGGCGTGAAATCGCCTTCGGCGATCGAGCGCAACGCATCGTTGACTGCGCGCAGCGGACGCAGCGCGCGTCCGGTGATCGTGCGGCCGGCAAGCCACGCGATTAAGACCGCGAGCACACCGATCGGTAGGATGCGCCCCCAGTAGCGCAGGAGCGAGCGCGAAAAGTCGGCGACGTCGGGTTCGAGCACGATCGTGCCGCCGCCCGGTACGCCGACAAAACGCGGCCGCAAGGCGAGCGCTGCAGCAATAAGCCGTTGGCTATCGTCGAGTTGCGCGGAAGCCCCGGCAACGACGCCATGCTGCGGACCGAGCACGAGAATTCGCGATTTCGCGTTGGGCTCGTCGGCGATGACCTTCGGCGCGAGTCGCGCCAGCGTGAGATGCTGCGCGGTCAGATCGTGCACACGCGCCTGCATGCGAGCTTGCGCGGCGTCGATCGACTGATTGAACGTCGTGGCGAAACCGATGATGAAAAACGCCGACGAGGCGCCGGCGACCAGCGCAATCAGCGCGACCGCTAAGATAACGTAGCCGCGCGTGATCCGTCGCGAAAAATTCCGAAAGGTCGGTTCAGTCGGCACGGAGGGTGTATCCGGCGCCGCGCACCGTTTGAATCAGCGGCCGCGCGAACCCCTCGTCGACCTTGGTGCGCAGATAGGAGATGTAGCGCTCGACCGCGTTCTGACCCACGTCTTTCTCATTTCCCCACACGAGGTCGAGCAATTCATCGCGGGTGAAGACGCGGCGGGGACGGCGCAGCAGCGTCACCAGCAGATCGTACTCGAGCGGTGAGAGTTCGAGGCGCTTGCCCGCGCGAATGACGATGTGTTCGTCGAGATTGATGCTGATGTCGTCGTAGGCGATGACGTTGCGGTTTTCGAGGTGCGGGCGGCGCAGCTTGGCGTCGATGTGCGCGATGAGTTCCTGCATTTCGAACGGCTTACTGAGATAGTCGTCGGCGCCGTGGGTGAGGCCCTCGACCTTGGTGTCGACCTCGCCGCGGGCGGAGAGCATGACGACCGGCGCGTCGGTGACCCGGCGCAGCATGGGGAGGAGCTCGATGCCGCTGACCATGGGCATCATGACGTCGAGCACGATGACGTCCGGGGACCACTCCTTGACCAGATCCAGCCCAGCCGGCCCGTCGGCTGCGGTCCGGACCGCGTAGCCGTGGTGGCCCAGGGTGAGCTCGAGGAGCTCGCGGATGCGAGGTTCGTCGTCGATGATCGCGATGCGCGGCTTGGTTTCAGGCATACAGTTAAATACTGGTACCCCGGCTTGAGACTTCCTGGAGAGGGGCCGAAAAAGAGAGTATGTCGAGGGTCGTGGTGATCGATGATTACGAGCCGACGCTGCGCATGTATGCGGCGGCGATCGAAAAGATGCTCGGGGGCGAAGTGGTGCCCTTTACCGACCCGCGCGAAGCGCTGCACTATCTCGGCGGCATGGAACCCACGCTGTGCGTGGTGGACTATAGCATGCCCGATATGGACGGCGTGGCCTTCGTGCAAGAACTGCGCGGCGTGCCCGGACGCGAGCGCACGCCGATCATCATGCTCACCGGCAAAGACGATCGCGATCTCAAATCACGCGCGCTGGATGCGGGCGTCAGCGTCTTTCTCAATAAGCCGGTGAGCGCGGAAGAATTCGCCGGCCACGTGCGGCGTTTAGCCACGCAACAGACCGCGCAGACCGATCGCGCCGACGAATTGCGCGAACTCAAGGAGCGCGCCGAAGCGGCCGACCGCCGCGTGCATCAGCGTTCGCGCGACGCACTCGATGCTATCGCTCGCGCCTACGCTGCGCGCGATCCCGAAGGCGCGACGCGCATGAAACTCGCCGGCGAAATTGCGGTGATGCTGGCGATCGAGATGCGTTGCTCGGTGGCCGACGTGCAACTGCTGCGCGAAGCCGCGCACGTGTACGATGTCGGCAAGCTGGCGGTTTCGGAGAAGATTCTCACGACCACGGCACTGCTCTCGCCGGCGTCGCGAGCGGCAATCGAGCGTCACGCCGAAGCCGGCGCTGAGATTCTCTCGGTTTCGGAATCACGGTTGCTCAGCGCCGCCTCGACGATGGCGCGCACGCATCACGAACGCTGGGACGGGATGGGTTATCCGCGCAAGCTCAAGGGCGAAGCGATTCCACTTTCGGGACGCATCATCGCGGTGGCCGACGCGCTGGTCGCGATGACCAACGCGCGGGCAGATCGTCCGGCGATGACCTTTGGCCACGCGCTCGATCAGATCAAACGCGAGAGCGGCACCCACTTCGATCCGAACATCGTGTCAGCTTTCGAGCGGATCAAAGACCGCGTATCGCAGCTTCGTTCATAGCCGGCGTCACGCCATGCCGTAGCAACGCCCGCACGTTAAACACGGCCGCACAGGCGAAGGCAACGAGGCCGATGACCAGCGAGGCAATGGCGATTTGGTTGATCCGCGGCTGCGCAAGGATGAGCGTCCCTCCGCGCAGCGCGAGTGCGCAACCGAGCGCTAGCGCTGCGTTGACCACTGCGATATGCGATGTCGCGCATGCGGCTCCATAAGGGCACGACGAGCGTCACGAGATTGACCAGTGCAAGGACAGCGGTACCGATAATCGCGACGGCATAGAGCGGGAGCCACGCAGCGCTGAACGTGACGTTCGGTAGCGCCGCGCCGGCCGGACCGCAGAGCATGAAGAGCACCAGCATGCCGGCGCAGCCGAGCGCTCCAAACAAACTCGCGTTACGCGGCACGCCGATGCTGCCGCTCTTGGGCAGGCGTCGCGGATCCCAGCGCGTGATCCAAGCAATCCACGGCGATGCGGCGGCGCCCGGCACGCGTTCCAGGAACGCAAAGATCGCGGTAATGACGCCGGTGTAGATCCACAGCGCGTCCCACGCGATGCCGGCGCCTTCCCAAAACCGATGGACGTCGCCGGTTTTAACCGCCGCGACCGTCGCAACGAACAAATCCAGCGCAATGACAATCGAAAGCACGCAAACGAGCGTGGGCCAATAGAACGGCAGCAAGTCGGGTCCGATGAGCGCCTGATACTTTCCGTATCTTGCAGCGACGAGACGCGGATGGCCGTACGCTTTGATGAGCGCGGCTTCTTCATCGGCGGTGAGCGCGCGGCCGAGCGCATCTTCGCGTTCGTCGATTTGCGTTTGCAGCGCTTCGCCGATTTCGGCAATGATGTCGTCGCGTTGACTGGCTTTTGGCAAGTCGTTGTAGACGGCGTAGAGATAGCGGCTGAGCATGTCCATCGTTATGACTCCGAAGTGATCCGTTCTAATGATGCATTGATGCGGCGGAGTTCGTCGGTGAGTTGGTCGAGGATCAGCTCGCCCGCCGGTGAGAGCCGGTAGAAGCGCTTGCGGCGCTTGTTTTCTTCACGCCACTCGCTGGCCAAGAGCCCCTGGGTCTCCAGGCGACGCAAGAGCGGGTAGAGCGTGCCCTCGTCGATCTCGAGCCCGGCCTCCTCGAGCGCTTTGCGCAGGGTGTAGCCGTAGCGCTCGGTGCGCAGTTGGGCTAGCACCGCGAGGGTGAGGCACCCCCGCCGCAGTTCCAGGCGCAAGTTTTCGAAGAGCCCGGGAAGTTGACCATTGATGCTGTGTTCCATATCCTATGTGTTACACAGTATACGGCGCACAGGCTTTGTGGTCAATGCTATACTTTGCTACATGGAGCGTACTATAGGACTCGGAGACCGGATCCATGCGCGACGCAGACAGGTCGGCATCTCGGCCGGTCGCCTTGCATCTGCTGTGGGCGTGACCGAGAATGCGATTCGTAAGCTAGAGTCGGGTGAAACAGCCGAGCCGCGCTTCAATACGGGGATGCGTATCGCTGAGGCCTTGGAGATGTCGCCCGAGGAGCTAGCGGGCGGCGCAGCTCGATCGCGTAACGCACCCGAGCTTGCGAAAGTCATCGGCGCAATTCGTTCAATACGAGACGCGCTCGAGCGCGAAGGCGTCGAACATCTCGACATTTTTGGGTCCGTCGCTCGCGGTGATGCCGGTCCGGAAAGTGACGTCGATGTGATCGTCACGCCGCGTGCGGACGCACGCTTCTCACTCTTTAACCTCTCCGCAGTGGGTAGCTCCCTCGAAGATGCGCTCGCGCGAAAAGTTGATATCGTCACGCCCTATACAGTGAAGAACTCGAAGCGCCTGCAAGGTGCGCTCGAGTATGCGGTCCGTGCATTCTAAGCCTTCGCGTGAGGAACGCATTCGCAATTGGTGCGATGACGCGATCAAAGCCATCGAAAGGATCACTTCGTTCATCGATGGCATGGACTTCGAAACATATCAAGCGGACATCAAGACGATAAGTGCCGTCGAACGCCAGCTTTTTATTATCGCCGAGGTTATTACGCGAATACCGGAATTCGCTTTAACCCATGAATCCGCATATCAAGTCCGCGGTTTGGCAAACCGGCTGCGCCACGAGTACGATGCAATTGACCCGCGTATCATTTGGGACGCGGTCTCTGGGCAACCACTCGCAGATCTGCGCGCCGCCTTCATTGCCTTCTCGCCGAAATAGAAGCGGACCCCAGCAGAGGAACAGAAGCTGGGGCCCGCCTTTGTGGACGCTTCCTTGCGCCCGCCCTATTCGAAGCGCAGGGCCTCGATGGGGTTCAATCCCGCCGCTTTCTTCGCCGGATAGTATCCGAAGAAGATCCCGACGAGCGCCGAGAAGGCGATCGAGAACAGGACCCACGCGATCGGAATCTGCGTAGGCCACTTTGCAAGTGCGGCCACGACGAACGTGCCGATGAATCCGGCAATCACGCCGATCACACCGCCACAGGCCGCGAGCACCGTCGCCTCGGTGAGGAACTGCCGCAGAATCGTTGCACTGCGCGCGCCGACCGACATGCGTAGACCGATTTCACGCGTGCGCTCGGTTACCGAGACCATCATGATGTTCATGATACCGATGCCGCCGACGATCAGCGAGACCGCCGCAACGCCCGCGAGCAAGAACTCCATCACCGCACCGGTCGACGAAGCGGCCGCGGCGATCGATTGCAGGTTACGCACCTGGAAATCGTCGGGGCGTCCCGCCGTGATGGCGTGGCGTTGTTCGAGCAACGTCGTCACTTCGGTTTGCACCGGAGCGATTTCGTCGGTGGTGGTGGCCGAAACCATCAACTGGTTGACCGTGGTTTGTCCGGTGATGCGCTGCATCGCCGAGGTGTAGGGAATCAGCACGGTGTCGTCTTGATCGGTGCCGAGGCTGCTTTGGCCCAGCGGCGTGAGCGTCCCCACGACGGTGAACGGCACGCCTTTGATCAGGATCGTCTGCCCGATCGGGTTTTGGCCGCTGGGGAAGAGTTGCGACACGTCAGTTTGGCCGAGCACCGCCACTTTGGCGGCGTCGTTGACGTCGTTTTCGGTGAAGAACGAACCGCTGGCCATCGGCCAGGTGCGAATCTGCGCGTACGTCGGTGCAACACCGGTGACGGTGGTCTGCCAGTTGTTCCCGCCGGCGACGACTTGCGCGCGGATCGTGACCGCGGGCGAAACCGCCGAGACACCGGGCAGCTGCGCGATGGCCATGCCGTCAGCCGGCGTCAACGTCGACGCGGTACCAAATCCGCCGCGTGCGCCCGAGCTCGTAACGCTACCGGGCTGCACGACGATCAAATTGGAACCGAGCGAGCTGATGCTCTGCTGCACGGAGACACGCGCGCCGCTGCCGATCGCAACGGTGACGATCACCGCCGCGACACCGATCACGATGCCGAGCATGGTGAGCATCGAACGCACCTTGTTGCGCACCAGCGCTTGGAGCGCCAGGCGGAAAATGCCTTTGAAGTCGCTCATGCTGCACGCTCCTCTTTGAGCGTGTCACTCACGACGTGCCCGTCGCGGAAGGTCACGATGCGTTTGGCATGTGCCGCGATGTCGGGTTCGTGGGTGACGAGCATGATCGTAATGCCTTGCTCTTCGTTGAGTTCTTTGAAGATGCGCATCACGTCTTCGCTGGTTTTGGTGTCGAGTGCGCCAGTCGGCTCGTCGGCAAGGATGAGCCCCGGATTATTCACCAGCGAACGCGCGATGGCGACACGCTGTTGCTGCCCGCCCGACATTTGATTGGGGTGATGTGCCGCCAGATGCGCGACGCCGACGATGCCCATCTTCTCGTGCGCGATGCGCGCACGTTCATCGGCGGGCACGCCCGCGTACACCATCGGCAGTTCGACGTTTTCTTGCGCGCTCGTGCGCGAGAGCAAATTATAGGCTTGAAAAACGAAGCCGAGACGGCGGCTGCGAATGTCGGCACGCGCATCGCCATCCAAATGCGAGACGTCGGTGCCTTCGAAAAAATACTGGCCGCTCGTCGGATTGTCGAGCAGTCCGGTGATCTGCATGAACGTCGATTTGCCCGAGCCCGAAGGTCCCATGACGGCGACGAATTCGCCGGCGCGGATCTCGAGATCGATGCCCGCAAGCGCGATGACCTGACTGTCGCCGAGCGAGTAGACTTTTCGCAAGCCTTCCACGCGCACGACTGGTTCTGATACTTGTTCCACGATCTGTTCCTCCACAACACATCGTAGGACGCCGGCTTGAGGGCTCGTGGCTAGCAAGGTTAGTGGAGGGTGAGAAGGGCCTCCGCGGACACTAGACAGCTAGCGGTCCCCGGCGTGATATGGTCGTGGTGAGGAATCGAACGAGATGCACCACGCGATCGACGAGAAGCCCTATACCGAGATTCTGGCCGGCCGGCTGGTCCGCAAGGTGAGCCCGCAGCGCCGCCACGCCCTATTGCAGCTTCGGCTGGGCGCGCTTGTCGCGCGGCTTGCCGGCGGGCGCGGCGACGTCGGAACCGAGTGGCGCTTCTACATGAATGCGCCGCACGTTCCGCGGACGTCGCTCGTTCCGGATATCGCGTTCGTCGCGCGCGAGCGACTCGACGCGCTTGCGCCGGCGAAGCGCGAACAACCGCCACTCTCGCCCGATGTGGCGATCGAGATCCGCTCGCCCAACGATCGCCTCGCAAACGTAGAGTGGAAGATGCGCGCATATCTCGAGCTGGGCGGAACCCTCGCGCTCGACGTGATTGCAGAAGCCGAGGAGATCCGCGCCTTCACTCGCGACGGGATGAAAATATTCGGGCACGGCGATCGCTTTGCGTGCGAAGCCGTGCCCTGGCTGGAGTTCGATATCGCGGAGATCTTCGCCGACCTGCGCGACTAACGGCTACGGGAGGCCGCGGGTCGCGCCGCGCGAAGCGTTGCCGCCGGCCAGCGGGTTGGTGCTTGCCGCACCTTTGCCCGCCTGATGCTGGCCTTGATACGAGCCTTTGTGCGATCCGCCGCTCATCGACGTGACCACTTTATCGCCCGCGGTGAGCGTAGCGCCGTTGATCGGCGTCACGGCCGCTTGCGTGCTGGTCACGAGGCCAACTTGCACCGGGACGCGCGTGACCTTGCCGTTGCGCTGGACTGCGACCGTCGCGCTTTCACCCGTCACCACGCTGCTGCTGCCGCTCGTGCTGCCACCCCAAGGACTCGCGGCGTTTGCACTACCCGCGGCGCTCTTGGCGACTTGCGCATGCACGGTCGCGAGCGGAACCACCAGCGCGTTGGGTGCGCTTGCGACGACGATCGTCGAGTTGGCCGTCATGCCCGGAAGCAGTTGGCCGGTCGTATTGTTGACGTCGACCACGACGTCGTAGGTGACGACGTTATTGACGGTCGTTGGGTTGATGCGCACCTGCGTGACCTTACCCGTGAAGATTTGATTGGGATAGGCGAGCACCGTGAAGTTGACCGTATCACCCTGTTTGACGCCGCCGATGTCCGGTTCGCCGACGTTGATGTCGACTTCCATCTGATCCAGGTTCTGCGCGATCAGAAACAGGGTTGGCGTTTGCAGCGACGACGCGACGGTTTGACCGATCGAGACGTCACGCGCGATCACCGTGCCGTTCACCGGCGAGGTGATGACGGTGTTGTTCAGATTGACTTGATCTTGCGCTACCGTTGCAGCGGCTGCTTGCGCCGCCGCCTGCGCGGCATTTGTGCCCGCGCCTTCGGCCTGCGTCTGCGCCTGCGATTGTGCGTAGGCCGCCTGCGCTTGCGCTACCGCGGTTGCGTCTTGCGCGACCGTCGATTGATCTTGCTGCACGGTTTCTTGCGCGATGTAGCCCTGCTTGAGCAACGTTTGGTCGCGCGTGAGCTGCTCTTGCGCGACGGTAAGCGCGGCTTGCGCCTTGGGAATCGCGGTTTGCGCGGCCGTTGCGCCGGCTGCTTGGGCCGTCGTATTCGCGCCGGCTTCGGCTGCTTGCGCTTGCGCCTGGGCAAGATTCGCGTCGGCTTGGTCGAGCTGATCTTGTATCGCGCTCGGGTCGATGCGCGCGAGCACCTCGCCCTTGGTTACTTTCGAATTGTAGTCGACGTTGAGTTGCGAGATCGTGCCCGAAACCTGCGTGCCGACCGAGATGCTATTCTGCGGATTGACCGTGCCCGAGGCGGTTACCGACTGCGTGAGTGTTTGCTGCACGACCGGCGTCGTAACGACGTCCACGGCCGACTTTGCGCGCACCACGAGCGTGCCTGCGACCAGGCCCACGATCACGACGAGCGCCAAGGCAGCGAGCGCCCAGCGCGGCAACCGGCTAAACGCTCGCCCGAGCGCGTTGCTGATTCCCGAAAACCCCGCTTGCAGCGGGAGCGATTGTGCTGACATAATCTGTTCCTCCGCTGTCAGCTTAGTCTGCTGCCCTGACGAAAGATGGTTATTCGGGTTAGTACTGCGTGAGAGGTATAATTAAAGCCCAATTAGAGAGGTAAGCATGAACATTGGAATCATCGGCGCCGGAAACATCGGCGGAAACCTGACGCGACGCCTGCGGGCGCTAGGTCACAACGTGTCGGTGGCAAACTCGCGCGGACCCGAATCGCTGTGGTCGCTCGTGCACGAAACCGGCGCGCAGGCCGTTACCGTTGAGGACGCGGTAAAGAACAAAGATCTCATCGTCGTGACGATCCCCGAGAAGAACATCCCGATCGCTACCGAAGGGGCTGTTCGATAACCTCGGACCGAACGTCGTCGTGATCGATACCGGAAATTACTATCCGCAACAGCGCGACGGGCGCATTGCGGGAATCGAAGACGGTCTCACCGAGAGCGGCTGGGTCGAACAACAGATCGGTCATCCGGTGATCAAAGCGTTCAATAATATCTACGCCGCGCATCTGCTCAGCAACGCCAAACCCAAAGGCACACCGGGGCGCATTGCGTTGCCGGTTGCCGGCGACGATCCCAAAGCCAAGGAGATCGTGATGGATCTGGTCGATGCGCTCGGCTTTGATCCCGTCGACGACGGCACGATCGCCGACTCGTGGCGGCAGCAACCCGGCACGCCGGTCTATGCTGGGGACTTCGATGCAGCCGGCGTGAAGCGCGCCCTCGGCGAGGCGAGCAAGGAACGCAAACCGGAATGGCGCGCAAAGAGCACGGCTGGGGTATCATAGCGGCATGAGTACCGAACGCGAAAACCCGCTTACGCCCAAAGAAGCGGAGTCAATGGGCCGTCAGACCGAGACGCACACCCGCGGCGAAAAGATCAGCGATCAAGTCGTCTACGGCGACATCGAGTCGGTTGAAAATGAAGACCAGATGGACGAGCATCACGCCGACGCCGACGACATCGTGTAGAAGCGGAAAAGAGAAGGGCGGGCAAGAGAGCCCGCCCGTCCGTTAGTTACGAAACCACGCGCTTCTGTCTCCGTTCATGTTCGAATAGATGAATGAGCGCTTTGTCGTAAAGAGCGCTCCAGACGCCCTTGCGTTTAAGCGCCACAACTGGGCTGCGCTGCGCCGAGATCGCGTCGGTTAAGGCATCGACTAGGGTCGGCCCGATTTCGTCGAGTAATTTGTACGGATCCTGCGTCCAGCTCGCATCTTCCTCGTCGCTAACGATCGTGCGCAATGCTGCAAGGATTGGCATCGCCAAACCGTCTGATGAGAGCCGATAGTCCACTTCCCTGTCAAGCGCGGGCTTCACGAGTGGCAGGAAATGGAAACTCGTGCTTCTCGTATTGTCGCATTCGTTGGTGCGCCGGAAGCGAGGACGCGAGGTACCGGTCTTACCGTCTGTAGCGCTATACCACTTGTCGAAATTCAGCACTATGTACTCTTTGAGCGCAAGAGCGTCGCAAACTAGGCCCCTGAGGCGCTTGTAGTTTTCGCGTTTTGCCACAAATTGCTTAACCGTCTTCTTTCGACTCCAGTAAGCTACATACGGCTGTTCCTCGCTGGCGAATTCTCGATTATCGAGGAGCGTCAGCAACTGGAGCACATAGACGATGTCGACCTGCTTCTCGTCCTCGCGGATTTCGTTCTGCTTAAAGGCTACGAGGTCGCGCATCCCCGGGACCTTGTCGAGCTGCTCCTTGACGAACTCGAACGATTTGGCAAGCTCTTCCAAAGCATATGCTTCGACGTTTACCGAGAAGTTGCGAGCCTCGGAGATTTTCGGAATCTCCTCGACTGTGGCCCCGCGAAGAAGCTGAATTGTCACGAACTGGGTTCGCGGCTCCGCGCCGCGCTGCTTGTCGAACCACTCCTTGGAACCGACGGTCTCGTCAATGATGCGACAGGTGTGAGCCCCGTCGAGGTTCCCATGCAGGAACGGGTCGTCTTCCGTCCACGTTAACGTCTCCGTCTTGTTGTCGTAGGAGAAGTTGTTCGCGGTGAACAGCATACCGCGATTTAGTCGATGGAACATTCCATCGCGCCGCAACAACGATTCACGAATCGCCTTGGCTACAGGCGTCGAAAGGTTCTGCGTGCGTGGGTTTGGCTCGAGCGAGATTTTAGTGTTGGACGTTCGTGAGACGTTCTCGGCGCGGAAGGCTTCGGGGCTGTCCGATTCCAGCACGAGGTTGCGGAATTTCTCAACGTCGACGCGCGCCTCCATTACCGCATAGGTTTCAGCCGGGTCTCCAAAGAGGTCCCGGTCGGAGGTCACTTTCACGGCGTGCGACGGCACGCCAAGGATTGTGTATTTAATCATTTCTCTTCCCTTTATGCCGGCCAGGTGTCCCTAAGCCGGTGGTGGATATCGACCCGACCTTCCGGTGCGAGCCGTCCCGCCAAATGGCGGGCGTGATGGTTACGACGTGGCGGGCGATCCCCTGCCTCGTCCCTCTTACTATACCCCAACGCGCAGAAAGGTTTCAAGCGCCGCGGGATTACATCGACAGGGGATGGGCGCCACACGCATCAGCGCGGCTATGCTCTACGACTACGTCTCGTGCGAGCATCGGCCGTGGATGGACCTCTACGCCGACTACGGCGACCGCGATGATGTCAGCCCGTTTCTCGAGCTGCTATGGCGAAGGCAGCGAGCACACGAAGAGGATGCGATCGCGGGCGAAGAGGTCATCCGCCTCGACGAACTCGAGAACAACGACGCTCGTGCTACTAAAACGCTCGAAGCTATGCGCGCCAACGTTGCGCTGATCTTCCACGGGCGTATCGAATCTGACGACCTCGCCGGCGAACCCGATCTACTGAGACTGGAGAACGGCAAATACCTACCGGGCGACATCAAAGCCGGGGCTGGCGAAGAAGGCGACGGTGAAGACCGCCGGCCGAAGAAGCGCTACGCTGTGCAATTGGCACTCTATGTCGACGTTCTCGAACGGCTTGGTTTTTCGGATGGCAAGCGCCGCGCGTTCGTCTGGGACGTCAACGACGAAGATGTTCCGTACGACCTAATGGCAGCGAAAGGGCCACGCACACCCGGCTCTCTTTGGGACGACTACGAAGAAGCACTACGCGCGGTACGCGAGATCGTCGCTGGCACGCGCAATCCTGGACCTGCGTATCACGGCGAATGTAAGCACTGTATGTGGTACGACGCATGCATGCGGCGACTAGAAGAACTGGACGACTTGACGCTGCTCCCGGGACTCGGCAGGTCGCGCCGCGATGGACTCATCGAGCACGCGAACACAATCGCCGCCCTGGCGACGCTCGTTCCAGACTCGCTCTTGGATGAAAAGGGGAGGAGTCGTGTAAAGGGGACCGGTCCCGATATGATTCTCCGATTTCGCGAACGTGCGGTGTTGAGGCATACTCACGGCACCCCGTATCTCCGGGAGGAGCTTAATCTACCTGAAGCGGAGACGGAACTCTTTTTCGACATCGAGACGGACCCAGGACGCAATCTCTGCTATCTGCACGGATTCAGCGAACGCCGAGACGGCGAAGAGAAGTACGTCGGCTTCTTCACGACTGCGCCCACTCCTGATGCGGAACGCGAATCGTTCGCAGAAGCGGTCGCCTACGTCCGCTCGAAGATGCCATCGGTAATGTATATCTACTCGAAGTACGAGCGCACGTGGTGGCGCGCTCTTCAGGAGCGCTATCCAGAAGTTTGTACTCGAGCAGAGATCGATGAAATGTTCGACGAGTCTCGAACCGTCGATTTGCTGGCGGTCGTTCAATCATCGACGGAATGGCCTACGAAAGATCACACGATCAAGGCGCTTGCGCGCTATCTCGGCTTCGAGTGGCGCGACACGCATCCGTCTGGCTTCGCCTCGATCGAGTGGTACGACCGCTATGTTGCCGGTGACGTTGAGGCGAAGGCCCGCATCCTGGAGTACAACGAGGACGACTGCGTAGCCACGCGCGTGCTGCTCGACGGAATCCGCGGCCTCAAGATACGCGAGCCGTGAGCCTCGAACCAATACCGATGGGCAGTTCTCACCCTCCATCGGGGTCTGCCAGGTCGGGCGCACAAAGGCCAACGAAGATGCCGCCCGGAGGGACCGGTGACTGACGTGGCGGATCGAGGTCCGATGAGCAATTTCGACCCTGCCCGCCTCGCGGAAATACGCAAGTCCAAGGGGATGACCCAGCGTGAGCTTGCCCGGACCGCAGGCGTCTCGCAGGCACTCGTGGCGGAACTCGAGCGTGGCAAGCATCCGCCGTCCTCGAACTCGTTGGCAAAACTCGCCTCAGCGCTAGCGGTCAGAGAGGCTGACTTCGCAAAGTAGATGCCAAAGACCGAAAAGACGCAGGTTTTCGATCATCTCTTCCGGTGGCGATACGACCCCGAAGGTAACAAATCGCTTCGATGGGACGAAGCGACGCAAACCATCCCCGAAGACCGTCGTCTCGTGTATGCGCATGAAGTGCTCTTTGCCATAAGAGATACTGGCGCAAAACTAGGCAACAACCAGGCGGCAAATTTTACGAAGGATTTTCTTCGGAAAGAATCGCGGAACGCGAACTGGCCAGAAAGACTAGCGCAGCTGCGATGGACAATCGAGCAGGTTACGGGCAAAGACGACGCAACACAGCTGCCGCGCAACTTCATCTTCAAACGGTACGAGGAACGGGACGACGTCCCATTTCCGGACAGATGGCCCACACCCGACGATGCACAGCAGCATGAGATACAATCCGTCACTCTCTCCGTTGCATCGAAGCAGATCGAGCGCATGGACGAAGCCCGCATGATGCAGATCGCCGTGGATCTGCGCGTCGTGGAGACGCACTTTGCTCTTTATTCGCCGCTCTCGACGGAAGAATACAAAATCGTGCATATGGACCACCTTCAGATGGGCCTGAAGCTGCGCGGCTCCGAAATCGACGGATTGTATCTAGCAGAATTCCAAGATGAGAGCGGCGTTCGGCATCCTGTCCTGATCACCGTTGAAGCTAAGAAGCACGACGAATTCGTAAATGGTTCGCAAGTGGTCGCACAGGTCGAGGACGCCTCTGCGCTAGGAGTTGGTGCTGAACAAATCATTCCGATAGCCATAAAACATCGCGATGGAGGCATGTATATTTTCGAGTTTGCCCCGTACGATGTTCCGAATGGCAAGCGCTTCGACAAGGATTCTCTAGACGCGACCTCGCTCAAACTGACAGCGGCAGTCTTTTACGAAATCAAGCCACAGATCGTTGGATTTTCGGTGAAGGCGCGTCGACCGAAGACCGCTACACGCAAGAATGGCCGTCTCGTTTTGATCGAGGCGGAGCCGGATCCCGACCTTCTGAAAGACGACGAAGACGACGATGGCGACTAACGGCGTTTCGTGAGCGCCACGCCAAAGCGGGGACAAAAATCCTCGAATGGACACTCAGCGCAGAGTGGCCTCGCAACGCAGATGGCGGCCCCGATGTCGAGCAATCCAAAGTTGGTCTCTCGCGCGTCGTCACTCGCGCCTGCTATCGCGTCGGCAATGCGCTGAAAGATAACCGCTCGCGGATCCTTAGTGCGAATTCGGAAGACACGCCGAATGATCCGCGCTACGTTGGCATCGACAATCCCGACTTTCTCACCACGACCGAAGCTTGCTATCGCCCGCGCGGCATATGCTCCGAGTCCTGGGACATCCCGAAACAAGATCCGCCAATCCTCGAAAATCGCGCTCCTAGAATTCGCCGCTATCTTCGACATCGCGATCAGTTGGCTCGTGCGCTTCTTGGACAATCCGAGGGGTCCAAGCACCTCTTCGATATCGCGCACATTTGCAGCCGCCATCGCGTCTGCGCAGGGGTAATCGAGTATAAGCGCGCTGTAAGTCGGGGCGGCAGTAGTCGCACGTGTCTTCTGGAGAAGAATCTCCGCGACGGCGAGACGGAAGGGATCGCGCTCCGTGCGCCACGGGAATTTGCGCCCCGCGCGCCTGAAATACGCTGCGGATTGCGATGCTACTTCGCGCGCCAGCTCCTTTCTCGGCCGACTAAGCCCTCTGGCGTGGCGTCGCGCGACTGCTATTTTCGCGGCGAGTACTCCTATTTAACGAGACGTCTTCTCGATTTTGGAATTCTTGCGACATCTGCACCGAAATGTCGCGCTGCACCGAGCCGGTCGAAAGCCAAGAGAGCCGGGTCTCCAAGACGGATTGCCTTCGTTGGCTTCGCTGGCTCAAGGTCGAGCGCACGAACGATGCATTGTGCAATTGCGCGTCCAAACAAGGGCGGCACAGCATTGCCGATACTTCGAAACCCGTTCCATTTCGTTCGATGAAGGCGAAACCAATCGGGGAAGGAGTGCAGGCGCGCGGCTTCGCGCACTGAGATCACGCGCGGCAGCGTCGGGTGCAGTGGTCGAGGTGAAGTGTAGGCGCCTCGTTCGCTACCAGTGCCTGCGCGCAATGTGTTGCAGAGGCCTCCGCGGTCTAGCCGGTAGAATCGAGAGATCTTCTCTGTTTCGCCTTCCTTCGTACGTCTGAACCGACCAATCGACTCGCGGGTGTGCTCCGTTCGCATCGAAGAAGTCAAAACGGATGGATCCCATTTTCTGGGATGGGACAGGTCCTCCGGATCTTCGAGTTCACTCCGCAACCGACGTGCATAGTCCGACATAGCTCCGTGCATTCTTCTGTGCTCGGTCTTGGTGAGTCTCACTTCGTCAGTCGTGCTTAGCACCTCGAACTCATCTAGATCCGGAATGTCGCCGATCGCGTCCCACACAGTGGGACCCGCTGGCAGCTCTTCCAGAGGTAGGGTTAGAGCGAGTTGCTTTTTGCCTGAGCGTTTGGCTGCGCGCCTCACCACCGGAGTTGGATAGTGCGCGATATTTTCGCCGTTAAGAGCCCCGATAAGTATTAACCGTCGGCGATCCTGAGGTACGCCGAAATCCGCGGCGCTCAAAATTGCCTGCTTACGAACGTCAGCCATCTGAACCGCAATCGTATAGCCGTGCTTGCGGAACCGGTCCATCAGCGCGCTAGGATGCCGGCGTGGCCGCCTGTCACCATACCCGGAACGTTCTCCATGACGAAATAGCGCGGCTTGATGGCTCCAATCAAGTCGGCGAACTTGTAGACTAGCTTGTTGCGATCATCCGAGACATCGCGCTTCCCCATTGTACTAAACCCCTGGCAAGGCGGACCGCCGAAGATGCAGTCAATTACTCCCGTCCAATCGGAATCAGCGTGGCCGTGTGCCGCGAAGCCCTTCTTAGCAGCTTCCAGCAAAATGGGCGCCTCTATGCGCGCCACATCGTCGCACACGACTTTCGTTAGGGGAAAATTGAATTCATGAACGGCGGCGTGAACCGGATCGTACTCGACCGAAGCAACAATGTCGAAGCCAGCCTGCTCAAAGCCGAGCGACAGGCCACCGACCCCGGCGAACAGATCGATCGCGATCGGGCGTCTAACCTGTCGCTTTTCAATCGACGCGCTCGCGGAGATACGCCGCCCTGTAACGTGTGCCTTCGGGGTACACCCCTTCCGTGTTGGCACCGGTCTCGCCACTACCTGCTGTATCCACTGATTTTCCACTCCCAATATATAGTTGTCCCCACGTTCTTCACGCGCGAACGTATGTTCGTATGATACCACTTGTCAAGGATATGTTGTTGCCGATTTGTTTCCGGCGCGGCTAGAGAACGGCTTTTAGCCTCTCGATCTTCAAAGCGAGGAGCGCCATAGCGATAGTGCCCACCTCTGCGTACAGATACGCGGCGACAATACGAAGGTCCGATAGGTCGGGCGCGTACCGATAGTGCCTTATGAATGCGGAGATCCGTCCTTGGCGCGCGCTGAACTCCGCGCCGGCGCGATCCGCAAGATAGTCTCGCCAGTCCCGACCTTGCTTCTTCGTATTACAATCTCGGCACGCCGGCACAATGTTGCCCCACGCGTGCAACCCGAGACTTGCGCGATTAGTTGGTACCAGGTGGTCCTGCGCCTCATTGCCCGGGCGCAGTTCTTCGTTGCAGTAGCAGCAGCAGTCGCCGAAATACTTTTTATCTCAGCGAAGTTTTTCCGCGATCCGTAGGGCTCTAGGCCTCGCTTCCGGTCGTAAACCTCGCCCATCTCCTGGAGGAAGATTCGCAGTGCAGTGTTCGCGATACCGGCCCTACCGCGAGGCACCTGGCAGCACAATCTCGACCGGATCTACAGTAAACATCGACCCTCTAGGGCCTTGGCTAACGTGACTTCGTCTGCATAGTCCAGATCGCTGCCGATGGGGAGCCCGTATGCCAAACGGGACACCGCAACGCCGATTGGCTGAAGCAATCGCGAAATATAAAGTGCCGTTGCTTCGCCTTCGGCGTTTGGATTCGTCGCGAGGATGATCTCGGCTGGGTTTTCGAGGCCGATTCGCTCGACCAGCTCCTTCACGCGCAGCTGTGCGGTGCCGATGCCATCCATGGGCGAGATCAGTCCGCCGAGCACGTGGTAGCGGCCCTTGAACGCGCCGGTGCGTTCGATCGCGTAAATGTCTTTCGCTTCCGCGACGACGCAGATGATCGTGCGATCGCGCTCTTCGTCCGTGCAGAGATCGCATGGATCTTCCTCCGTCAGCGAAAAGCACACCGAACAGAAGCGCACTTTGTCTTTCACTGCGAGAATTGCTTCGGCAAGTGATTGCGCTTCGTTGCGCGGGCGATTCAACAAATGAAACACCAACCGCGCAGCCGTTTTTTGGCCAACGGTCGGAAGTTTCGAAAACTCGTTGATGAGGGCTTGCACCGGCCCCGTGATGGAGCCGCTTTTTGTTGGCATCTACATGAGGCCGGGGATGCGCATGCCGCCGGTGAGGCCGCCCATACGGGATTGGGCTTTTTCGTTGGCCTTCGTCAGCGCGTCGTTGACCGCAACGGTCACGAGATCTTCGAGCGTTTCGATGTCGTCGGGATCGACCGCGTCCTTACCGATCTTGATTGATTTCATCCGCTGATCGCACGTCATCTCGACGGTCACGATGCCGTTTGCAGCGCTGCCTTGTACGGTGGTGTTGGCAAGCTCTTCTTGCGCTTTCACCATCTCGGCTTGCATCTTCTTGACTTGCTGCATCAATTGCGCCTGGTTCATATGGCGCCTAGAATTCGCCGGGCGGCTTGCCAACCTTCTGTGAGACGTTGAAGTTGATCGTGCCGCTGTGCAGGTGGCTGCTGAACAGATAGCTGCCGCCCAGGCGGAAATCGAGGCCGTGTTTGCCGCTCACCTCGAGCGTCGGTGCAATATTCCAGAGCGTGCGATCGATCGACGAGTTGAACTCGGTCATCCCCAGCGCCGCGGGCTCCCCTTGCAGCATCGCCGAGACCGAGGTTTGGTTATTCCCGAGGAACTGCGTGGCAAAGAGATCGACGTGGAGCCGCAGGTGCTGCTCCCCGATCGAGCCCATAGCGCCGCTGAACTGCAGGCCCGGCTGCAGCGTCACGAACGAGTCCGCCGTGCCCTGCGTCGTAATGCTCAAGCCACCCGCGCCGCTCTCGCTCATCGGGCTCATGTACATGCGGGTGTCGTTGAGCGCGAGGTACGGCGTGAGCGTCCATCCGCCGCGCAGCTGCAACCGTTTTTCTGAACGCAGGCCGCCGCTGAGGAACGATACATGCTGGGTAGAGAATGCCTGCGTGTCAGGCGTTGCGATCGTCCCGTAGCCGGTCGCGCCGTCGGCATCCGAAATCGACTGGCTCGGAAACGTAATCCAGCGATTGGATTGATAGCTTGAAACGCCGCCGGTGAGCTGGGCCGAATAAACAAATCCGGTACCGGCTTCGCGCTTGAGGAACGCGCCCGCCATGTAGCGCCAGCCCGTCATCGTGGTCGAGTTCACGTACAAGTTGTCGTTGGTGAAATTCAAACCCGCGCCGAAGAGCGTGCGCTTATCCGAGCTTATCGCGCTTTCGGTGCCGAGGTTCACGCCCGTCGCGCTCTCGTTGTAGCCGAGGATCGCGCCGCTCTCCATTTGCGATGTCGACGTATTGCCGATCGTCCCCCAGACGCACCGGTTGCCGGCGGTTGACGCGAACGTCGCCTCGGTCGCGCGGCATGCAGTCATCTGCTGCGAGAAACTCAGCGCGTTGGTCAGCGTCGCCGCTTCCACCGCGCCAAAACTTTCGGGCGTGACCTCGTCGTAGATACGCTCGAGTTGCGACGTGTTGGCGCTGCTAATTGCTTGCGCAATCATGCCTTGCAGCGACGGCGACGATCCGGCCGTTTGCACCGCGTTGAGATAGCTCCCGACCTCTAGGCCCTCGGGCGTGAGCCCCGCTGGATCGAAGTCGACGTGCGATTGCAACATCACCGTGCCGTTCGGTCCGGGATCCAGGGTATAGTGCACGATCGCCGATGGCGCCGTGCTCAACGTCATGGAATCCGACAGCGTGCCGTCGGCATCAATCAACGTGAAGGTGTGCGTGCCGGGTTGCGCGCTGCCAAGGCCCACCGAAGCGATCGCCAACGTCCCTTGCAGCGCTGCATTGCCGGTGACGAGCAGTTCCGGCGGATCCGGCGCACCAATATTGACCGCCTCGAGCAGCGTGCCGCTCGACCCTTGGGTAAGATTGCCGTTGATCGTCGTCTCGCCGCCGTTATTTAAGAACCCGATCGCGAGCGTGCCGTTGTTCGTCAGCGTGTTGTTGGTGCCGCCGAGATTCACGACCGGACCCGCTTCGAATGTTCCGTTGTTGGTAAACGTATTCGTGCCGCCGGGCGCGAGCCAAACCGAGCCGGCCATCGAGCCGTTGTTCGTGATCGTCGTCGACGCGGTGTTCGACACGACAGCGTATCCATTCGTGTCCTCAACCAGACCGTTGTTGGTCAACGTCGCATTCATCCCAGCAACAAAGTTGATCGCTGCAGCAGACGGCGCCGTGCTCGGATTCGTACTGGGGCCCGCCGCGCCCGAGATCACCGAACCCGTCGGCCGCACGACCATGTTGAGCGCACCGCCGCCGCTCCGGCCGGTGCTCGATTCCACGATCGCACTTGCGTTGAGCGCGTCGACGAGTCCGCCGACGTTCACCGTCACGCGACCACCCACCGATCCGCTGCCGGATGCGCTTTGCGCATAGATGCCGACCGCATTTGCACCGGTGGTAATGTCTTGTGCGCCCTGCCCGAACATCACCGACACGAGGCTGGCCGATCCCGTGCCGCCGCCGCTTCCCGCAAAGAACGTCCCCGCCGCACCGGCGTATCCGCCGCCGCCGCCAACCGATTGCGCGAAGATGCCGTCGGATGCAACGCCCGTTGTCTCGATCGAGCCGTTATTCACAATCGTGACGGCGCTGCCGCTTCCGGAACCGCTCTTCAACGTGGCCGTCGTCGGTGCGGCGATTGCGCCGCCGCCGCCGCCGATCGATTGGGCAAAGATCCCGAACGACGAATCGCCCGTTGTTTCGATCGTTGCGCCCGCGTTGTTGGTCACGTTCACGGTGTTGGCGCCGCCGCTCGCATTATTGCTCGCGCCGAGCATCGACCTCACCGTCTGCGTGTCGGTGAAATATCCGCCGCCGCCGCCAATCGATTGTGCAACGATGCCGTTGGCAAGTTGCCCTTCCGTAGCGATGCCGCCGCTGTTCGTCACGTTCACGGTGTTGCCGTTGCCGCCCGATCCGCCGCTTGCGCCAAGGAAGATCCCGACGGGAACGTAGCCGGCGACGCCGCTGTAATTTGCGCCGGCGTTACCGCCGCCGCCGCCGATCGACTGCGCGATGATGCCGTTCGCGAGCGCGCCATTCGTTTCGATTATTGCCGCGGAGGTCGTCACCGTCACAGCACCGCTTGAACCGCCGGCGCCGCCCGACGCACCGAATGCTAAACCCAGACCGCCGAAACCGGCCGCGCCCGCAACCGTAAAGCCACCATTGCCGCCGCCGCCGCCGATCGATTCCGCAACGATCGCATTGGATTCAATCCCGTCGGTGAACATGCTTCCGGTTTGCGTAACGCCCACCGTCCCGCCGCTTCCACCTAAACCGCCGCTCATACCATACGCGCCGGTTCCGCTCACCGCCGGACTCAACGTTCCGGAAACGGCGTATCCGGCGTTGCCGCCGCCGCCGCCGATCGATTGCGCGAGAATGCCGTCCGCAACATTGCCTTGCGTTTGAATCTGTCCGTTGTCGGTAAGGCTGATCTGCCCGCCGCTACCGCCGCTACCGCCCGATGCACCGAGCGCGACATTGATACCTAAACTCGATGTGGCTTGTCCGCGCACCGCGTCGCCGCCGCTCCCGCCGCCATTGCCGATTGATTCCGCCATGATCCCGATGGAAAGATCGCCTTGCGTCACGATTGCGCCGTTGGTATTCGTCGATTGCACGCTCACATTGTTGCCGCTGCCGCCGCTGCCGCCGTAACCGCCCATGGCTACGCCGCCGGTAATCGACTGGGTGACGCTGCCGCTCACCGCTAAACCGCCGTTGCCGCCGCCGCCGCCCACCGACTGCGCAAGAATGCCGTCGGATTCAACGCCGGTCGTTTCCAACATCGCGGCCGTGTTGGTCACGCTCACGGCACCGCCGCTGCCGCCGGCACCGCCGGACGAACCGAACTGCATACCCGGAAACGCGACGGGATCTTGGCTAATGCTGATGCTGCCGCCAACCGCCATGCCGCCCTCACCGCCGCCGCCGCCAACCGATTGCGCTTCGATCGCCGCGGACTGCGCGCCGCTCGTCATGATGCTGCCCGTGTTGGTCACCGAAACCATGGCGCCGTTCCCGCCGCCGGCGGTGCTGCCCATGTCGAGATCGAGACCCTTGATCGCATTCGCAATGGGCTGGCCAAACGTCGTCGTCTCACTCGCACCGCCAAAGCCGCCGCCGCCGCCGACGGATTGCGCGAGAATGCCGTCGGATTGATCGCCTTGCGTTTCGATCGTGCCGTTGTTCGTGAGGTTCACCGTACCGCCGTTGCTCGCGTCGCCACCGCTGCCGTACTTGAATCCGCCCCCACCACCGCTCGGCGTCACTTTCGCGTTGACTTTGAATCCAGCGGATCCGCCGCCGCCGCCGATCGATTGCGCCTCGATGCCGGCCGATTCGCCGCCGCTCGTGCTGATGGCGGAATAATTCGTCACCGTGACGGTGTTCGCGTCGGCGCCGCCACCGCCGGCGCTGCCGAGCGCAAGCCCCGCGTTCGGCGAACCGCTGAAAAGACTATTCGTCGTACCGGCCGCCGCGGCAACGCTGAAGCCGCCGTTCCCGCCGCCGCCGCCGATCGATTGTGCAAGGATGCCTTGCGATGAATCGCCCAAGGTTTCGATCATCGTGCTGCCGCCGCTCGTGCCGCTGTTGACGGTGACGGTGTTGCCGGTATTTCCAGCGCCGCCGTTCCCGCCGAAGGCGACTGCGATCGTGTTGCCGGTCGTGTTGAGTGATGCATTGACGGCGAATCCACCGTTGCCGCCGCCGCCACCGATCGATTGTGCGTCGATGGCCGCAGAGTCGGTGCCGTTGGTTCGGATGGAATCGAAGTTGCTGACGCTAACCGTGTTGCCCGAACCGCCGCTCCCCGCGTTGCCGCCGAAGGCGAGCGTGGCACTCCACGTCGGATCATTTGCCGGCGGCGACGTTCCGGCTTGCGCTTGGAACGTTACCGCGAAACCGCCGTTGCCGCCGCCGCCGCCGATCGACTGCGCAAGAATGCCGTTGGCATTGTCACTGTTGGTGATCAGTCCAACGCTCGTCGTTGCTGTTGCACTGCCCGCGGTCACGCCCACCGTGCCCGCACCGCTTCCGGTACCGCCGCTGCCGCCGAACGCTGCCGTCACCGACGCATTATTCTGCACTTGACCGGGCGGCGCAACCGCGGCCGACGCGTTGACGACGAAACCGCCGTTGCCGCCGCCGCCGCCGATCGATTGCGCTTCGATCGCGCTCGCGTTTTCACCAAAGGTCTGAATGTTTGCGGTATCGGAGAGCGTGACGTTGCCGGCGCTTCCGCCGCTTCCGCCCTTGCCGCCCAATGCGACCGAGTTAGTCGTGCCGCGCGCATACGTCGCGGTGACCGACCAGCCGCCGTTTCCACCACCGCCGCCGATCGATTGCGCGAGCACGCCGTCGGCATCCACACCTTTGGTGATGATGTTCGCGCCGTTCGTCACCATCACGACATCACTGTTGCCACCGCCACCGCCTTGACCGCCAACCGTCACGTTCGTGCCGCTCGAGTATCCCGTGCTTGGCGTCGTCGCGACTTGCCCCGATACGACGAAGCCGCCATTGCCGCCACCACCGCCAATCGATTGTGCGAGAATACCGTACGACTCAAAACCCGACGTCAGAATTTGCTGACCGGTGCTGGTGACCGATACGCCGTAGCCGTTCCCACCGGCACCGCCCTGGCCACCAACCGCGACGGCAATGCTCGTGTTGGGGCCGCCGGCCGCGAGCGAACCGCTCACCGAGAAGCCGCCGTTGCCGCCGCCGCCGCCGATCGATTGCGCAGCAATACCGGTGGATTCATCACCGTACGTGACGACGGTGCTCTGCGAGGAAACGGTCACGGTATTTGCGCCGGCTCCGCTGCCACCGTCGCCGCCGACGGCAACATTGACCGCCACCTTACTCGACGAGCTCAGCGAACCAGCAACGGCGAAGCCGCCATTGCCGCCGCCACCACCAATCGATTGCGCGAGAATTGCGTCGGACTCTTCGCCGCCGGTTTGCAGGGTCGTCGCGCCGGTCGTCACCGACACGCTTGCGCCGTTGCCGCCATTGCCGCCGTCGCCGCCGACCCCGACGCTAACCGTGCCGCCGCTCGTAATGCCGCCAGCAACACTGAATCCGCCGTTACCGCCGCCACCGCCGATCGACTCCGCGAGAATGTCGTTTGCATTTGCGCCTTGCGTCGTAATGCTGCCGCTGTTTTCGGCGACGACGACGTTGTTCGCCTCGGCGCCCGTTCCGCCGGATCCGCCGAGCGAAAATGCAAGTCCGGGTGCACCGCTTGAGATCGCGCCGCCAACGCTGAAACCGCCGTTGCCGCCGCCGCCGCCGATCGATTCGGCAGCAATGCCGCTCGATTCGTTGCCGCCGGTGGTGATAATACCGCTCTGCGTAACGTAGACGGCACTTGCAACGCCGCCATTACCACCGCTACCGCCGACGCTTACCGAACCGACCGGACCGCTGCTGAGCGTGCCCGCAACGCTAAAGCCACCGTTGCCGCCGCCGCCGCCAATGGATTGGGCGAGAATTGCATCCGAGAGATCGCCCATCGTGCTCAGTTTGCCGGTGCTCGTGAGCGTGACGAGGTCGCCCGTTCCACCCGAGCCCGCGCCGCCGCCGATGCCCACTGCGGCAGCAAACGACACGCCGATCGTACCGGCAACACTAAAGCCACCGTTGCCGCCGCCGCCGCCCACCGATTGCGCGATTAACGCATCGGCATTGACACCCGTTGTCGTAACGTTGCCGCTATTGATCAGCCATGCCGCTCCAGCGTTTTGACCAGCGCCGCCACCGCCGCCGAGTGCAAGACCGCCCGAGATCGAACCAAGCGATCCCGCCACAGCATCTCCGCCGTTGCCACCGCCGCCGCCGACTGATTGCACGAGAATGCCGGTCGCATTTGCACCGCTGGTTTGAATTGTTCCGCTGCTATTGAGTTGCACGTTACCGCCGGCGCCGCCGGCGCCGCCGCGGGAACCAAGTGCAAGCGAAAGACTTCCAATTTTGCTCGCTGCAGCGCCAATCGTTATACCGCCATTACCGCCACCGCCGCCGACGGATTGCGCGAGGATACCGTCCGCATCAACGCCGGAGGTGGTTACGCTGTATAACAGCGCATTGTTGCGTCCCGGGGTGTTTGGCGTACCGGCCACGACGCTGCCGCCCGCGCCGCCGCCGCCACCGCTTCCGCCAAGTGCGATCGCAATCGCTGCAGTGGGCGCAACACTTGCTGTAATGCTCTCTCCGCCGTTACCGCCGCCGCCGCCGACCGATTGTACGAGCAAACCATCGGCTTCAAATCCGCTGGTGACGATCGTTGCAGGCGACGCAGAACTGAATCCCGTGCCAATGCCGACGCTGCCGCCGTATCCGCCGCTTCCGCCGCTCCCGCCCAATCCGATGCTAATCGACGCAACGGGGCCGGCCGAAACGCTGATCGCGTTGCCGCCGTTGCCGCCGCCGCCACCGACGGATTGCATTTCGATGCCTTGCGAAAAATCGCCCAACGTCGCGATGTTTCCGCCACCCGCGGTAAGACTCACGTTGCCGCCGTTACCGCCGTTGCCGCCCTTGCCGCCGATTCCGAGCGATCCGCCTATTCCAAACGCACCGGCACTCCCACCATTGCCGCCGCCACCGCCGATCGATTGTTCGAGAATCCCTTGCGAAAAGTTCGCGGACGTTGCGAGATTGCCGTAGTTAACGAGAAAGACGTTCCCGCCACTTCCGCCGCCACCGCCGACGCCGCCAACCGAAACCCAACCGTTCGCTTCACCACCGTTGCCGCCGCCGCCGCCAACCGATTGCGCAAAGATCGCTGCAGAACCAAGTGAAGACGCATCACCGATACCATTGCCGGTGCTGTACGTCGCGATGTTGCCGTAGTTGTAGACCGTGACGCTGCCGCCGCTGCTTCCCGCGCCCGGCGCGCCGCCGAGCGAAACCAATCCGCCCGAGCCGCCGCCGTCACCACCGAATCCACCAACCGATTGTGCGAAGATCCCTTTTGAAAGTGATCCGTTTGTATAAATGTTTGCGGAATTGTTCACGAGCACACTCGAACCCGTGCCGCCACCACCGGCGTTGCCGGCGGAAGCAAAAATTGCACCGGCCGAGCCGCCCGTTCCGCCGGCACCGCCAACGCTCTCCGCCAAGATGCCATCGGAATCGGCGCCGGTCGTCTGAATCAGCGTTGAACCTTGCGTAAATACCGTAACCGCGCCGCCGAGACCGCCGCTCGAGCCGCCACCGCCGAACGTAATGAGCAATCCGCCCGCGCCGCCGCCGGCGCCACCGAAACCACCGATACTCTGTGCAAGAATGCCGTCCGACTCAATGCCGGAAGTAAGTATTGTGCCGCCGCTGCTGAGATTTACGGTGACGTTGCTCCCGGATTGTCCGCCGGCGCCGTTGCCGCCGCTGCCGCCGATCGTCCACGTACTGCTTCCGCCGTTGCCGCCGTTGCCGCCAACACTCTGCGCGAGAATGCCGGCAGAATAGTCGCCCAGCGTGTACACGTTTGCGCCGACGTTGAGCGTTATGAGGCCGCCGGATCCGCCGGGCGCGCCGTCTGCGCCATTTCCGCCGACGTACCCGCTGCCGCCGTTACCACCGGTGCCGCCCGCGCTTCGCACCCAAATGCCGGGTGTGTCCGCAACGGTCGTGAGAATTGGGAGGCTACCATTTACACCGATGATGGCATTGATCGAGGCTCCCGCGCCGCCTTGGCCACCCGATGAACCGCTCGAACCGAGATATCCATTGCCGCCGGTTCCACCACTGCCGCCGATCGACTGTAAAAGCACACCGGCTCGCGCGTTCTGCGAAGATCCGCCGTTGACGTAGAGCAGTGTGCCCGGCGGCACCGTTGCTGTCGGGAAAGGATTCGTGTAGTAACTCGTGGTGGTTCCGAGTGAGAGGACGAGCGGGTTGCTCGCAGAGCCGCCGCCGCCCGAGGTCGAGGGTATGCCCACGAAACCGTTTCTGCCGTTCGAACCGCTGCTGCCGTAAAACGTATAGCTGTAGGAATTGACGAGCACACCCGGCCGCATCGTCGGTAGCGTCGTCGGCTGCGGCGCCGGCGAAGGCACGCCGTAGCACGTGATCACGAGCGTGTTGCCGTTGGGGTTGAGCGCGCAGCCGCCCGCGAGCGCGCGGCTCGTTGTCGCTACCGCAAAGAGCAGCGAGAGCGCGGTGACAATGAGTAGCCCAAGAAGTGGTCGAGACATAAACCCACCTCACGCCAAAACGTCAGTGCGCGCCCCTTCGACACAACGCCGAGGGCCTGCCTCCTACATCAATAGGTCACTTAATGCGTTCTTGCGCGTAACCGAACAGTTCATCGGCGCTTTCGTCCGCTTGTTGGGCCATTGGGCCCACGGTTGGGGCTCCAGGCGCGGCGGGTGCGACGCCGGTTTCGAGTCGTACTTGCAGCGACGCGCCGAGCACGTCCGCGATCGCCGACTCGAGAAGCTTGGTGTGTTCTTTGAGGATGTCGGCGTCGAATTTGGCACGCAACTTGAGAACAACGGCATTGCCGTCGATCGAATCGACCATCGCGCCGGAGAGCGGAGCGCGAAGCGGCGGCCGCTCGGCTTCGACCTTGCCACGGATTGTGGTCCACGCGGCACGGAGCTTTTGAATGGTGACCGGACCCGCTACGCTCGGGGTGACATGGGCCAACGATTCGCGTTGGCCCTTAACGTTCGGCCCTTCGGGCCGAGCCGTGCTCTTCGGAGCTGCGCTCGGGGTGACAGCAGCGGAGCTCGGGGTGACAATATCGCCGTCTTCCAGCATGAACCGCAAGAGCGCCGTTTCCAGCTCCAGACGCGGGTTGGCGCCGGTGCGGGCGAGGCTGGCGGCGTCGGCCAGCACGCGCAGCGCGCGCACGAGCATCGCTTGCGGCACGTCGATGGCGCGCTCGGCTGCGCTTTCGGCATCCTCGGGCGCGAGATCGCGCGCGAGCAATTCGGGGTCGATGTGCGCCACCAAGAGGTTGCGGAAGTTCGCGATCAGCGAGCGGGTCAGTACGACCATATCGGCGCCGGCGTCGCTTGCTTCTTCGATCGTCCGCAGCATGGCGGCAGCGTCCCGTGCAACCACCGCGTCGACTAAGGTGTTGGCATAATTGCGGCCGGTAGCGCCAAAGGCCAACTCAATGACTGCGGTCGTGATTGGCCCGTCGGCAAATGCCGCGGCCTGTTCGAGCATCGTTAGAGCATCGCGCAGGCCGCCATCCGCGCGGTACGCGATGCCCGCGAGCGCCGCTTCATCAATCGCAATGCCTTCATAGGTTGCGATTTCCCGCATCCGCTCGATCATTACTGGAATCGAAATACGGCGAAACGCATATCGCTGGCAACGCGAGAGAATTGTTACCGGCAATTTCTCAGGTTCAGTCGTTGCGAGAATAAATACCGCATGTGCGGGCGGTTCCTCAAGCGTCTTTAAGAACGCGTTGGCACCCTCTTTAGTAAGCATGTGCGCCTCATCAATGATATACACTTTCATGCGCATCACACTCGGTGCGAATTTCACTGCTTCGCGCAGTGAACGAATCTCGTCGATGCCGCGGTTGCTCGCAGCGTCGATTTCCAACACGTCCAACGCCGTGCCGCTGAGCATTGCAATGCAATTCTCGCAGGTGTTGTCGGGATGAGCAGTTGGACCTTGAACGCAGTTAATGCAACGGGCAAGTATCTTGGCTGCCGACGTCTTTCCCGACCCGCGTGGACCCGAAAACAGGTACGCGTGGGCGAGCTTGCCGCCTTCGATGGCGTGAGTCAGCGTGCGAACGACGGCGTCTTGCCCGACAAGGTCTGCAAACGACTTCGGGCGCCAGGTGCGGTAAAGGGACACCGCTATAAGATTCGGGCTGCCCGTTTGGTTCGGCCTGCCGACGGGTATGTTATGCTCTACACAGGGGAGGCCTTCGAACTCGTCGTGGATTTCCGTTCCGCCCTTCAAGAGAAGTTCGGTTTCGAATATTTCTATCCGGGCCAAGAAGAAGTCGTGTCCCGCGTTATGTCGGGGCAAGACACGCTTGCCATTTTGGCAACCGGCGCCGGGAAAAGTCTGACCTATCAACTTCCCGCGCTGCTGCTCGAAGGCACGACCGTCGTCGTCTCGCCGCTGATCGCGCTGATGAAAGATCAGCTCGACATGCTGCGCGAACGCGGCATCACCAACGTCGTTGCACTCAACTCCACGTTATCCGAAGATCAAGAGATCAAGGCGCGCGAACGCATCGCCGGCGGCGGCGTGCGCATCGCCTACACCACGCCTGAAAAGCTCGAAGACCGCAGTTTTCTCGAACTGTTGCAATCGATCAACGTGCCGCTCTTCGTCGTCGACGAAGCGCACTGCATCTCGCAGTGGGGTCACGATTTCCGCCCCGCGTATCTTGCCCTCGGTGGCGTGATCAAACGTTTGGGCCGTCCAACCGTGCTGGCGCTGACCGCGACCGCGACGCCCGCGGTGCGCGACGACATCTTGCATCAGCTCGGCATCGAGCACGTCAAGCCGATCGTCAAAGGCTTCGATCGTCCGAACCTGCAGTACGAAGCGCGCAAGGCCGACAAAGAAGCCGACAAGCTCAAGATTCTCGCCTCGCTCTTTACCGGCCCGAACACGCTCGACGGCACCGGCATCATCTACACCGCGACGATCAAGAACGCGCTCGAGGTGCAGAAGTTCTTGGTTGAGACGCTGCGCATCCCGGCTTCGGTCTATCACTCGAAGCTGCACAAAGAAGATCGCACGCTCGTGCATGAGTGCTTCATGAACGAGTCGATTCGCGCGGTGGTGGCGACCAACGCCTTTGGCCTGGGCATCGACAAATCGAATATCCGCTTCGTGGTGCACTACGACTTGCCGGGTTCGCTCGAAGCCTACACGCAGGAAGCCGGGCGCGCCGGGCGCGACGGCGAGCTCTCGCGCTGCATCCTGATCTATCGGATGAGCGACACCCGCGTGCAGAACTACTTCCTCACCGGCAAATATCCGGATATCGAAGAAGTGCAGCGCGTCTTCGGCACGATCGAAGTCTTCGGCGAACAGACCAACGGCGTCTCGATGACCGATCTGCGCAAGATTCTACAGCTGCCGCTGACCAAACTCAAAGTGATCCTCGCGCTGCTCAAAAAATCCGGCTACATCGAGGGGACCGGCAAATCCGCCTACGGTCTGACCGAAGCAGTGCGCAAGAATCGCGAGCTGGTGCTCAGCTTGGCGAACTACGAAACCAAGAAATCCTACGATCAGTCGAAGCTCTCGATGATGCTGCAGTATGCCGAGTGCGTCTCGTGCCGCCGGCGCTTCATCCTGAACTACTTCGGCGAAGATTTCGAGACCACGAACTGCGGCAAGTGCGACAACTGCCTGCGCACGATGGAGCGCGCGGCCGACTTGCCGGCGATCGGCGCGTCGACCGGCGGCTACAAGATCGCCGACATCGTGACGCATCCGAAGTTCGGCACCGGCACGGTTGAGCGCGCGGAGAAAGACCTGGTCACCGTGCTCTTCCCGAGCGTCGGCTATAAGACACTTCTGGCAACGGCGGTATCGCGGGCGGAAGCGGCGAAAATCGCCTGACCTTGCGTCTGCAAAAAAGCTTACTCGTCGTGCTCCTCTGCGGCGCCGCCATGTGCGGCGCTGTTTCCGTTTCGGCGCAATCCACGCCTGAGCCGACGCCCTCGCCCTTTGCGCAGCCGGTGCTTTCACCGTCGACGTCGCCATCGGCGTCGCCATCGCCATGCGCCTCGGCAACGCCGTGCCCATCGCCATCGCCCGCGGGTCCGACGCTCAGCCCGTCGCCGACGCCCACCCCCACGCTGCCGCCGATCAGCGTCAATCCCGCGGTCGCTTTCGTGCCGGTCGGTGCAACGCAGACGCTCACCGTGCAGGGTTCGCTCGGCAATCTAACCGCGGTTGCCGCATCGACGGCGTTTTTCACGATGGCGGTCGATCAAAATGCACGCACGGTCACGCTCAGCGGCACGACGCCGGGCTCGACGACGATTACGATCACCGATTCGCGCGGCGTGAGCGCGACGGTCGGCGTGCGCGTCGCCTTTCCCGCCGGCGCCTTGCCTGCGCCGATCACGCTGCAAATCACCGGCGACCCGGCCGGCCGCGACTACTTACGCGCGCTCGTGGCGCGCACGATCTTGCGCGCAACCAACGTGCGCCCCGGTGCACAGGCGATCGTCACGCCCGACGACGTGAACCTGGGCGGCGACCTCGCCCAAGACATGACCGCGAGCATGGACGTGCCGGTGCTCATTCAAGGCGAGCAATATTTCGACGTCAACGGCTCGGTGCACGTGACGCTCAACAACGTCGCAGTGCCGCGCATTTCGCCCGACATCTTGATGGTCAGCGACTATCCCGAGAAGCTCACCGAAAACGGGATTCTCTTTAGCGCCGATTTGCGGCGCGAAGTTCCGTCGCGCTTTTTGTACTTCCACTACAATCCGACCGGGCAACCCGACCGGCGCATCGTGCTGGTCGCGCAGAATCAATCCAATGAGCCGGCGACGGTGCAATTCATCAGCGGGCGCGGCGCAAGCAAATATGAAATGGAAGCCGGGCACAATGCAACCAAAGACTTTTTGGTCGACGTCGTGCAGAACGAGGGGCGCCTCCTCCAGATCCCAGCGAACGCGACGCAAGTCATCGCGCAGCAAGATATGCCGACCGGTTCGATCATTACCAACCTGTTGCAATTGCGCGTGCTCGAAGGCAGCACCGTGCATCTGACGCTCGTCGCGCAGAACGCCAGCGACGATCCCGCAACGGCGCTGACCACCGGGCAATTGCTCACCAGCACGGTGCGCCACGCGCGCGGGATCTACACGATTCCCGAATTTCATTTCGCAACGCAGTGGAACGTCAACGATCCGTATCTGCAACTGCCGATCGGGCAGATTCCGCTGCCCAACACGCTCGCCGGCGAAGCGCTCTCGGGCGACTACGGTGTGCTCGAGTCGTTTGTGGTGAACGTGCAAAACCCGTTGCCGACGCCGCAAAACATCGCGATCTACGAGACGCCGCGCGGCGGACACGCCACCGGCACGTATCTCATTGACGGCGTGCTCGTGCAATCGCATCAAGTCGCGGCGTTCACGCGGTACAAAGTGCGTCAGTATGTGGTGCCGGCGCGAGGCTTTGTGCGCGTCGCAATCGTGACGATGCCCGAAGCAGGCTCGAGCTATCCACTCGAGTTGGTCTTCGCCCCCGACGACGGCTCGGTCGCGCCCGGCGCTCCCGGGTCTCCTGTATACTGACCCCAGGGTACTAACGGGGGTGTGGGCAGCATGAACTTGCGTTTGAGCGCGGGCACACTTGGCATCGCAGCAGCGCTCGTCGCCTGCGGCGGCGGAAACACCGGCGGCATCGTGGGGCCGCCGACGACTCCCACGCCGGCGTCTACGGCTGTTGCGACCGCTTCGACGACGCCAGGTGGGCTGACGAACGCGTCGGGTACAGTGGTTGACGATGGAACCGGCATGCCGCTGGCGGCCGTTTCCGTGAAGCTGATGCCGTGGGCGCCCTGCGGACCGACGCCCGCGCCTGCAACGTCGATCACGCCGCAAAGCGATGGCTGCCCCACGCCGCTACCGTCACCCCAAGTGACGACCGCTGCCAATGGAACGTTTACACTCAACGGCGTTCTGAATGGGCACTATGTGTTGGTGATTGGTGCCGACGCCGTTGCGACTGTGGCGCCGGGCTACACGACGCCGCCAAGTTCGTGCGGCGGCACGTGCCCGACGCCGTCGCCAGTCAGTTTCACTGTGCAAGCGACGGTGCATGATAACGTTTCGCTAACGGGTGGAAACCAAATTCTGCTTGCACCGACGTTGCCCAGCGTGCCTGCGGGATATGCGGCGCCGGCGTGGGAGACGAACGGCGACTATCGTCTGGCGACGCTCAACGCATCGACCGAAATGCCGTGCCTGATCGCGTGGCAATACGAACGCGCGCAGAACGGACTCGCCGGATCGAGCGTCGACGAATGGTTATTGGAAAATGTGCGCGCGAATAACGCGTATGCAGCAGACGGCGCCGGGAAAGCTCCTTTCCTCTATCTCTGCCGGGGCGACGAATTCGTCTGGAGGCAGCGGCGTCGATGCCGGAGTGACCGTGAATCCAGCGTTCAGCGCTGACGCCTGAAGACGCGTACGCAACGAACGCGCGGACGTTGTGGTTCGCCGGGCAGTACGCGGTTTACAGCGCTAACGGTGGAACGGACAATGAGGCAGCAGGCTTCGCCGAGTTCCCGATCGACCCGCGCTCGTTCACCGATCCCAACCACCCCACGTGGCCGTGAGCAGCGATCCTTTTCCGTTAGTCGATCGTCACCGAGTTCGACGTTTGACTGAACACTTCGTGGATAACGCAGACGTCTGTTAATTCGTCGAACACGCCGGTGAATGAGTCTTCGTATTCATAGAGCGTCACCGCACCCGGCGCCGTTCGGGTAAACGTAATGCCGCCGCTCGTGCCGCCGTCCGTGCTCGTGCCGGTCACGGTGAAGCTGCCATATACCGTGCCGTAGCTGCTCGATCCGACGAGCGACGCCGGCGAAGTCGCGCCGCTGTTGAACGCGAGATAGTAGGTCACGTGATTGAGCATGTCACTTCCGCACGTGTTGGGCCAGGTGAAGTTTGTGATCGAGCAGAGTGCCGTCGTCCCGAGAACGATCGTTCCTGTGCCCGACGCGACGTCGCACGCATTGACCGCAACGGCGACTTGCCCGGCGTCATGGAGAGGACGTTTGCGTCGAATGACCGTCCGAAAAATCGACGGTGCATTGCCCTGGGCTTGACCCCTTCGCCGAAAGCAACGCGTCCGCGCCGTTGTCGCTGGTGGATTCCAGAGCCGAAGCGCCAAGTAACCGCAGACCCGGTAGTGCTGAAGTTTCCCGTCTGTCCGCTCCCGGCCGGCTCATACGCAACCATCACGCCGGTCGGTGTCGATCCGCCGTACGGCGCGCTGCCGTCGGCGTTGAGGATGCAGCCGTCGGTCGTCACGCTAACGCCGAGTGCGGTTGCAACGCTCGAAGGCAAGGTCGTATCGACTGATTCGCTGGTTCCAAATGCTTGCGCATAGCATGGCCCGGTATAAACCGAGCCCGCGCGCGCCACAGCGCCGCCGAAGAACTCGTTTACGAGCATGCTGATGCGCGCTTGCGCGGTTGTATCGGCCAATGCGCCGGTGCTGGTGATGCCGACGGCTGCGCCACCCGCACCGACCACGAGTGTTGCCGGCCACGTACTGAAATTCTGCGGAGGCGCTGCGACGTTAATGCCGATCTGCACTTGTTCCCCATATTGATCCTGGACGATCATCGTGCACGAGCCTTGCGTCACGGGCGTTACGGTGACGGCCGCGGTCGCGGGCGTGGACGACGGCAAGCCTGGAAACGAACCCGACGAGGTCGCAGCGGTCACGACGCCTCGACATGGTCCACCGGCCGACAACTGCAGCTGCTCGCTGTCGAACGTCTTCGTGAAGTTGACGAAACCATTGCCCTTCCCGACGGTCAACGAAAGCGATCTCGTCGACGGCGTCAAATCGCCCATCACTTGCACCTGTACGGTGCCGGATTGATTGTAGTCGTCGGCAACGGTGACGGTACACACGCCGCCGTTGTGTAAGACCGGTGACAGTTGAAACCATGCGGGTGGATCGTTCGGATCGCCGGCCGGCCAGGTGTAGGGCGCGAACGCGGGCGCCGCAGGCGCTATGCCGCCTTGGCTCGATGGGCTGGGCTGCGCATACGGCCACGGACTTGCAAAGGTCACCGGTGCCGCGCCCGTATCGGAGTTGCCCATCTGACACGCTGCGCCGTTCTGTGTCGAGGCATACCAATGATAGTAGCCGTACTCCGCGGCTTTGAATTTCAGCGGCCCGCTATCGGTCGTGTCGTGCGCGAGCAAATACGTCGGCGAGATGCGCAGCGGGTTGGGCGTAGGCGTCGGATCCGTGCCGGCGGCAAACGCAACCGACGTGTTGCACGGTAACGTGCGTGTTGCGGTTACGCCTTGCGCACTCGTGAAGGTCAGCACGATGCCGCCGCTTGGACACGGCGGCTGCTGCGCGATCACGTTGAACGTCGGATTTTCTTGCGCGTCGAGCGACGGATAGTTGGCCGTACCGGTTGGATAGCCCGCGCTGCTTAAGAAGATCGCAAACGGCGGATTCCCGAAGTGCGCTTCTTTTACGCTTGTCGAGCTGATCGCCGCCATCGTGTTCGTTGCCGTCACCGCATTCGAAGCGTTCGGCCGTCCCGCGTAAACCCGAAGCGTGAAGCCGGGCGCGCCGCCCGTTTGCGGTGCGAAAACGAGTGTTGCGCCGTTGCCGCTACTTGCGGCAAGCGCCTTAGCCGCTGCTACATTCGAATCGAAGTCGTCGAGCGCGCCGCGCAGTGCGCCCGGTCGCATCGAGAGCATCCAAGACCCGCCGGCCGCCGAGCAAAATAACGGCGATGCCGATCGCCACGACCATTTCGAGCAACGTGAATCCCGCTTCGCTCGCGCGCATGCACGGGACAGTGCCCGTCTACGGCGTGCTCGGGACGTCTCCCATGCTGACCCAAAACTTCCGCAGCGATTCGCACGCACGCCCGAACGTTTCTTTCGTCACCGCCCCGTCGGCGCTATCGGCCGCGGCGGTCTTATAAGCCGCGCTGAGCGCGACGCTCGCGTCGTAAAGCGCCTCCGCCTGAAAATCTTTGAGCGAATCGAAGACATCGGAGGTGCGAAGATACTCGTTCATCCGAGCGAGCGACTCTCCGAGCCCAGCCTTGTCGACTACGCCGAGTTGACGCGCGGAACGCGCATACGCCGACACGTTTTTCATGATCGCATAGAGATGGTTTCGCGATGCGGCGATCACCACCGCACTGTGGCGGTCAAGCGACTCGTGCATGACGCGTCGTGTGCAGCACGCTTGCCAATGCTTCGACGATCGGGCGCGTCGCGTCGTCCGCGTTTGCAAGCATCGCAGGCAGCACGATGTTCGGCGATTTGGAACGGCCGAATTCATCGGGCGAAATCCACGCTTCGAACTCGCGCGCAACGCTTGCGATTTGCTGGAGCAGCCCGTCGCAGGCGTGCTGCGCGATGTGGCGCAGCTCGACGATGCGCTCCAACACGGCGCGATCGACGTCACCCAAAACGCCAATCCGGCGTGCAAGGGAGGGGTCCGGACCATTTGGCAGCGCCGCAGCGATGCGGGCGCACCACTCGCCGGCATGGCGGGCGTGGGCCGAGGCCTCAGCGCCGAGGGCCACGGTCAGAACCGCGTCGATGACCGCCTCGATCTGGGCCTCACGGACCCAGGCGGTCTCGAGAATGGCTACCGGCAGATCCCGGAGCTTACGCTGGGCTTCGAGGCGCTCCAGCTCGTGGAGGGTCAGTTCTGTGTCCATGGCCCAAGCGTATCGAGGGGGAATGATTCAGGCCATAAGGGGATTTAAGTAGATCAAAAGTCCCTTTTCCGGTAGGATGTGGAGTAATCTCCAAAAAGTGTTGAAACACTACCCGGTAGCGGGTAGCCCCGCTTCTCCCCCTTCCGGAAGGAGCCCTAATGCTGTCGATTTTCCTCGCACTTCTCGTTCATTTTCTAGCGCCGGCCGGTCATTCGGCGGTCCAGGCCCCGATCTCGTCGCCCGGGCACACGTGCACACCATGGACTCCGTGGGGACCCCCGGCGGCTAAGCGCTTTGACCTAAATGGGCACAAATGCCAGAGGGGTGGCGCTTGTGGCCCGGAAAATGCCAAGTTGATGGATTCGAGGGGCTGAGGTCACACGGGCGTGGGATCTCTTCCACCTAGGCGCTTTCGCCGAGGTGGAGTCTTTCCTTGTCGCGGCTTTCCAACGACGCTGAAGCGACTCGAGGTCTTGCTTTGGGTAGCGATACGCCGCGGCGATACGGAATCGAAGCGGCGTTTCGGTGCATGGCTTGCAGAACTTGGAAACGAGAAACTCGCGCCCGTCGGTCGCGCCCACGAGAACGTGGCGCTAGCAACGCTGAACCTTCCACTCAAAGAATGGTTGCCCTCGGCTTCCAAGTGGGCGCAGGCGGAAGTTGCGTTCGCGCGCGCGGTTATTGCCTTCATTCACGACGCTGCCGACAATGTGCGTGAGGAGCTTGCATCAGGCGCTCCCGCAAATTCCCGAGCAGCGCGTTCGTTACGCCCAGCTTCGCGCATGGATCTACGGACTCAACGAGCAGCTTTGAAAGGCAGGCGACGCATCTGATTGCACGCGCTTTCCCTAGCGCAAAAAGAGAACGTTGACCGCGGGCTATTCGCGATTATCGCCGAGCCGCTCGCGCCTCTGGTGCGCGAAATCGAGCTCGGTGAACTCGGCCTGCACGCGGAATAGCTGCTAGAGCAAATTACGTGGCCTGCGGAGACAGACGACAGCGCGCTTTTACACTCAGCGCGCGCTCGCATGGCGAAAGGCTCTGCGCGGCGATTGGATTCCCGCAATGCGGCTGCTCGACGGAGCTTTTGCATTCGCTCCGGACGCGATGCGACGCGGCCTCATTTTTGCCGATCGCGCTCGCATCAGCATGGCGATCGGCGAACACGTTTCGGCTGCCTCGTCCCGCGCAAACGCTTTCGAGTGCTTTTCCGAAATCGAGTGGGATGGCGCCGTCGCAGGGAAGAGGCCATCGGCGTCTTTGCGGCCATCGGATGTCTTACGCGACGAATCCCGACCGGCTGCTAACGCCCTCTTTGCTATGCGCTGAGGCGTCGATTGTCTCGAAGACTGTCGGCTGTCAGCTATGGTCGTCGCCTCGAGGCCTTCAAGACCTTCGCTCTGTCACATCTAACCGAGGGTGAAGAAGCGCTTGGTCACGCGCAGAGCGCATACAAGATGTTCAAAGAAATGAAATACACGCATCGCGCCACGAGCTGTGCGCTTGCGCGCCGTCGAGCTCGGTGGTGGAGCGCGCTGGCGCGAGCGCGTTGAACGCCTCGTTGCCGCGTATCCGCGTTCGCTTGCAGCCCGTCAGTACGAGCGCATGACCGCACCGATTGCGCGCGTTCGCGGCCGCATGCGCGAAGTCGCTGAGTTGCTCGTTTCGAGCAACAAGACGGCTCGCGAAATCGGCGAAGCACTTGGGATGGCCGAAGGAACGGTTCGCGTTCATATCAAGCATATGAACAAGATCCTCAACGTCGAGAGCCGCTCCGAACTCGTTCGCCTCTTCCTCGAATCGAGCAGCGCCGCTTAGCCCTTCGACACGCTCGCCTTCGGCTCGCTCCTCAGGGTGACAGGTTGAACGCCGTTTCGTACGCGGCGAGCATTTCGCGCGCACTGTTGGACCAGGAGAAACGATCGATCGCCTCAGCGCGTCGAGCCAGAGCGCGAGCGTCATCTTCACCGCGTAGCGCCGCGCCGAGCGCCTCGATCCAACGCTTCACATCGGTCGCGGGTATGACGTGCGCGCCATCGCCCACGATCTCCGGCAGCGAGGCTTGATCCGACACAACCGCCGGGATGCCGGCGCACATCGCCTGCGCCGCCGCGTAGCCAAAACCTTCGTACATTGACGGCACTGCGACGACCGCGGCGTGCGCGCACAATTCCAGCACTTCTTCGCGCGGCACGTAGCCGCGAAATTCCACCCGATCTTCCACGCCAAGCGAGCGCGCGAGGCCCACGCACTCCTCTTGATACTCGGTATATGGTCCCACCGAAACCAGCCGCGCCTCCTCCAAGAACGGCAGCGTCTCGATCAGCGCTTCAATATTCTTGCGCCGCTCGACGGTGCCGATCGCAAGAATGGTCCGGCCGTCACCGCCGCGCCGCGCGAGCGTGCCGTAGTCGGCGGCTACACCGGGATATACCACGCGCACGGTCGCCGGATCCAACTCGGGCATCACCGCGAGCAATTCATCGCGCGAAAAGGCCGAATCGACCGCGATCGCCGCGGCGCCGCGATACCGGTCAACCGAAAAGCGTCCGAAATAATATCGGGCATACGGACGCGCGTGCGATTGCACGCGCAGCCAAGCGACATCATGCACCGTCACGACATACGGAACCGTCAGGCCAATCGGCACCGTGCCCGACGCGCAATGCACCACATCGGCTGCCGCTTGGCGCACGCGTTGCGGGAGAAGCACCTGATCCCAAAAAACGCGGCGATCGAAGCGCCACGGATCGAGCTTGGGCTCGGAAAGTTCGATCACGTCGAGCCCGTCGGCACGCAGCGCGTCGATCAAACCGCGGACGTATTCACCGATTCCGGTCGCGGTGCCGACGGCAAGCTGCGCGTCGACCGCAACCTTCACTTCAGCGCCGCCTCGAAGGCGGGAATCATCTGCGCGTGAGGATCGATCGCGCGGGCCTGCTGCAAATACGCCCGCGCGCGGTCGCGATGTCCTTCGCGCAGCGCGATCCATCCCAGCCCCACATAAGAATTCCCGCTGCCGGGATCGATCGCAATGCCGCGCTCGAAGAGCCGCTGCGCATCGGCAATATCGCCGCCCAAAAAGGCGTTGTTGGCCGCCGAAAGTAGATAGCCCATATTCAGCGGGGCCAGCGCGAGCGCGCGTTCATCCAGCGCGTACCCGGCCAAATAGTGATGCAGCCATACCTCATAGTTGGCGCTGTTGTAATATGAATCCGCCACCGCGTCGGGATGTCGTCCAAGCAGAAGCAAGCGCTCGCGCAAACGATCTTCCAACTGCATGGCCGCCGGCAGATCCGTGCGCGCGAGTTGTGCAATCGCGGCTTGCGTCGCGGCTACGTCGTCGGCCGCAAAATAATACGCGCGCGCGAGTGCAGTCTGCCCTTGCGCCGCAGCAACTTGTGCCAAAAGGTCGTCGCGACGCGGCCCGGGCGGCACACGGAGCGCGTAGCCTTGTGCGACCAAAGGATCACCTTGGCGCAGCGCCGCGAACGCGAGCGCCTCGTTGACGAACGGCGCCGGAGCGACGGCATCGATGGCCTGGTACACGCGCACACCGAAAGCGAGCGGCAGATGGGCGACGAGTGCTGCGGGGGCGGCGTTTGCGTAGACGGCGTCGGAAGCCAACTGCACGAGCGCAAGCAGCAACGCGACGAATAGCACGAGCGCACCGGCGATCGCACGCGGCGCGCGGCTCGAACTCCGCACCGGGTTAGAACTTGATCGTGAAATTGACGTTCGCGGTAGTTTGGGTCAGCGCGTTCGCCGGTACCAAGTTATCTTGGAAGTGATACTGGCTGGCCGAGAACGAGATCGCGCTTGAGGTTCTCGGCAAATTGTAGGTCAGCTGCGCGCCGTAGATGGTGTTGTTCGCATCCAGCGCTGCAACGCCCGGAGCGTACCCGCCGAGCAAATGCTGCGAATTGAAATTGACGTTCGCCGTCAACGCGCGCGTGACCGGAACGGTCAGCCCGGTCGAAAGCGTATGCGTGCTCACGTCGGCATAGGCCGGCACGAACACCGGCAAGTTGTTGCCGGCGAGACCAAGCGCCGGCGGTGCGCCAACCGGCGAGAACTCCGGCGCGGTCAGCGTCGAATGTTCGAGCGCGCTCGAGAGATCGACACCGAGGCTGCGCGAACCCGCGCGCACGTTGAGCGTTGCGCCCGCGCCAAGCGCGCCGGTCGCAAAATTCGTTTGGAGGTTCTGCGCCTGCGCCGCTTCGGCGTGCGGAGCGAAACGCACCTTGCCGATTTGCAGCGGAATCGAGAGGTTTGCGCCCTGCGGCGTTTGGGATTCGGCCGGCTGCTGCGGTCCGGGTGCGAAGTCGCTGACCTGCGCGGAGCGCACTTGCAAACCGTCAAGGTCGAAACGATGGGTTGCCGGCGCATCGGTCGGCACGGGGTCGGCGCTTTCGTAATATTCGACCGCCGGGACGCGTAACTTCGCGCTTAAATCGGCGATCGATGCGCGCGGCTGACTGGGCGGCGCGAACGACGGATCGGAGAGATCGAGGTTGGGCACGGGCAATTGCGATGCGACCGTTTCCACGACCGTTGTTTGTGCGACCGGATTCACCCGGAAGGCCAAATCGCGCAGCGGCGTCTCGGCCATCGGATCCCCGGCGGCGGCGTTGAACGACGCCTCGCGATCGGTCGATTCACCGAAGAGACGCGTGAAAAGTGTCGCGGTGAGATCGACGGCCGGCGGTGCGAATGCGCTGTTCGCGCCTTGTAGCGAAGCGGAGGCAACACCGGTCACGAGCACTGAAGTCAGTACTCCAATCTGCAACACGCAGAGCCACCGGCGCATGAATCCTCCGTCAGCTGCGGTTGACCACCCCTTCTACCGCAGGCAACTTCTAATATCGTCCCAGATGGGGGAACGTTTCAGTTAGCCTTTGACCCCATGGTTGCCTCCGTCCGCAAGGTACCGCCGAGCGATCAGGACCGCGGCATAATCGTCGATCGGACGCGGAGGCAGTTGCATCCCCAGCGGAATGAGCCGGCGCCAGCCGCGCGGTGGATGGTCGGCGAAGTAAAGCGAGCGAGCGCGCAGGGTCGTCTCGCGTTCGTCGACATAGCTCACCGGCACGCCGAGAGCCGCAAGGTCGGTTCCCAGCGCCCGGGCGTTCGTGCCCATGCCGACCGCGATCGCCTCGAAGGCCCATCGCTCCTTGAGGGCGTGCACCCGCACCACAAAGTCGGCGATCAGCTCGATGCCAAGGTCGTGGGTCTCGCCTCGATCGTCGAGGACCGCGAAACCAACCTTGCGCGTGCCTGGATCGACGCCGAGAATCGTCACTTCGCTTGGGTCAGCGTGATGACGAGCGGGATGCCGCCAACGTGCGGATAGATGTCCTCCGCGGCAAAGGCGGTCATCACATAATTTTGTTTCCCGCTTGCCAGATCGGCGCTCATGACCTCGAGGCTCGGATAGAGCGCGACGACCTGCACGTTGTCGGAGAGGAACGGCGGCAGCTTGAGCTGAGAGCGCACGGTGCTGGCGACGTATTGCTCTAACTCATTGATGGCGAGGCGCGGATCGGCGTGCGCGCTACCCGGAATCTGAATCGACGCGATCTGGCCGCCCTTTTTCACGAGCAATGCATCCGGAATCAGGTTCAACTCGAAATGAATCGTGTCGTTGCGATACAGATTCTGCGGCGCGGTCACGAACATCACCAAATCCCCGCCCATCGAGGCTTCGGTGACGCTGGGTCCGCCGAATTCATCGGTAAGCGTTTTGTTGATATTCGGCGGCGGCACGTATGGTTTCAAGCCGCCGCGCGCGCCCTGATTTTGATCGATGTAGGCCACCGATTCGTGATAGAAGCGTTCGATCTGCGCAAGGCGCTGATCGACCGGCGTGTCTTTCTTGATCCGCAAAAAGAACGGCGTCATCAGCGCATTGACCGGAACGATTAGCTCACCGGTATTGACCTTCGCTTCCAAATCGCGTTGCTGCGTCTCGAGTTGCGAGATGCGCGTGGTGATTTGATTCATACGAAAGAAGGCGGTGCGCACCTCGCGCGAGAGCAACAGCGCGACCAGCGTCACGCTCAGCGCGATCAGCATCCCGGTGCCGATTGCGACGATCGTCGACGTGTAACGCGGACGGATGCCAAAAAGCGTGAGACGGCGCCGGCCGACCTGATGTCCCACGCGATCGCCCACATAAGCAATGCCGCCGGCAACGATCATGATCAGCAGCACCGTGCCGCTGCCACGAATCAGGTCGACCCAATTCATACCGAGGCCGAACGACGCAATCGCGCCACCCCGATTGCGGTGAAGATGATGTTCGGCATCCACGCCCACAGCGGCGCAAGGCCGATCAGCGCCTCGGAGACGAACGAGAAGACCGTGAGCACGATGTAGTACACGAACACGATGAGGACCGCAAGGCCGAAGCCGACGCTGGTGCCTCCGCCACTACGCGCCGCGCGCAACCCATACGGAATCGCGATCAGCACGAAAACAAAGCACGCAAATGGTTGTGCGAGCTTCTCCTGGTAGGTCGTGACATATTTGCGTAGCTCGGTCTGGGTAAGCTGGCCCGAGTGCACGATATCAGCGATCTCTGCACGGCTCAAATTCTCAGGATCGTTTTGGTTCAAGCGTTTGACGATGTCCGTTGGCTTTTCGCCGAGCTCAACCTCCTGCTGGGCAACGCGCGGTTCGGAGATCAAGGTCCCGTCGGGATTGAACCGGTAGAGGCTTGCATTTTCGAGCACCCAGCGATCGGCCGCGAAGTCGGCGCGGTCGGCGAAGATGATCTGCGTCGCGACGTTATCGCGGTCGTACTGGATCAAGGTCACATGCAGCAGCGCCTGCGTATGCTGCTCGTACGACGTCGCAATGGTAATCTGCTTGCCCCCGCCGGGCAGCGGCGCGGAGACGGTGAGGTCGCGATTGAATGCACTCGCGCGGGTGAGCACTTGGTTTTCGATCTGTGCCACCTGATCGGCCGCGAACGGCGTGACGAACTCTTGCACGATGAAGGTGACCAGCGACATTACCAGTCCCGCCGCCAAAAGCGGAATCGTCATGCGGCTGAAGCTGATGCCGCCGGCCTTCATCGCGGTGATCTCGCTCTCGCCCGAAAGCCGCTGGATCGCGAGCAGCGTCCCGAGCAAGAGCGCCATCGGGAAGACCAGCCCCATGTCGCCCGGCAGCTGCCAGATGAAAATCTCGATTGCAGCCCAAAGCGGGACGTGGTCGTTTGAGACCAACCGTCCGATTGCAAGGAGCTGCGTCGCCGCGATGATCAGCGTAAAAGCCGAAAGCCCAAAGACGAACGGGCCCCCGAGTTCGGTGAGCATGTAGCGATCGAGGATCTGGAGGCGCCACAAGCGCGAGAGGCGCCGCACGCGGCGCAATGTGAGCGAGGCCTGCACTACAACCGGAAACCTTCGCCCAAATAGAACGTGCGCGCGATCGGCGACTCGAGCACTTCGTGGGCGGTGCCCGAGACTTCGATGCGGCCGTTGTTCATGATGTACGCGCGATCGACGATGGCGAGCGTCTCGCGCACTTGGTGATCGGTGATCAAGATGCCGATACCGCGATCGCGAAGTTGCCGAATCATCGCCTGAATGTCGGCGACGGCAATCGGATCGATGCCGGTAAACGGTTCGTCGAGCAAGAGAAACGCCGGCTCCATCGCGATCGCGCGCGCAATTTCCACGCGCCGCCGCTCGCCGCCCGAAAGGCTGTCACCGCGCGCGTTCGCGAGTTTGCGCAGTCCGAATTCTTCGAGCAAAACCGGGAGGCGTTGATTTTGTTCGGAGCGCGTGACACCGTTCTGTTCCCAAATGAGCCGAATGTTGTCGCCCACCGAGAGCTTGCGAAAGATCGAGTTCTCCTGCGCAAGATACCCGATGCCGTTGCGCGCGCGCTGGTACATCGGCCGTCCGGAGAGTTCGAGTTCGACACCGTTGCGATCGAGCACGACGCTGCCGCCATCGGGCTTGACCAGCCCGACGACCATATAAAAGGTCGTGGTCTTTCCCGCCCCGTTGGGTCCGAGCAACCCCACGACTTCGCTCTGGTGCACTTCGGCGCTCACCCCGTTGACCACGGTGCGTTCGCCATAGTTCTTCACCAGGCCGCGAATCTTGATCCAGCTGTCGTTTTCGTTCATTGCATCCGTGTGTGCGTCAGAGAGATGTCCGATTCGAAGCGGCTCCCGGCTGCTCGAAATCCATTCGCGCTCTCGAATGACACGTGTCCCGTGCCATAGATCATCTCGGTTTGGTGGTCGTATTGGAGGGAGTCGCACGAAAGGGTCGTGCCCGTGTTATTCTTCGCGCGCACGCCTCCGAGCATTTCGATGGTATTCGTCACCTGGTCCACAATCGCTTGCGGCGCATCGGCCACCAACGTTGACCCATCTTTTCCGTGAAAGGTGACGCGCACGTGTTCGAAACTCACGCGAGCACTGCCTTGGGCGCCGATGCTCTCGAAGGAGCGGGCCAGGAGATCGTATTGTACGCGGTTCCCATGCGCTTGCTGCGCCACAAAGCGCACCGGCTGCGTCGCGGTCCCGCGCCCGGTGATTTTGAGCGAAAGCGAGGTCGAGGTTGGGCTCGGGCTGGGAGCGGGCGTGAACGAGGTTTGGGCACTTGGATTGCAGCCGTAAAGGAGCGCCAGCGCCAGTGCAGCGACGACGCGTCGCCTCATGCATCACCCGTCCCGCTGCGAGCCGTGGCAAGAGCCAGCGCGAGCATGGGAAGCAGCAGGCCGAAAATAACGACGCTCACGGTATCGATCAGGCCTTGCACGAGTGCGCCCACGACTCCCGCTGCAATCGCACTGGTGAGCAACGACGCTTGCGCCGGCAGTGCGCGAAAGCGCCGGAACCACTCGCGCGCAAAACTCCAAATCACCCAGCAAAATGCCAGAAATCCGACGATGCCGAGCTCGGCTAAAAAGGTCAAGTACAGGCTGTGCGCGTGAAACGCGGTTGCATCACCGTCGGGCAAACGCACGAACGGGTAGATCTTTGAAAATCCGAACGGACCGACGCCGGTGAGCGGAAAACGCTCGATCACGCCGAGTGCCGCCTGCCAGATCGAGAGCCGCGTATAGTTCTCGCTCGGATTGTGGTGTTCGTTGAAGGTCAGGAGCACGATCGCCACCGCTGCAACGACGATCGCGATCCCCTGCACGATGCGCGTGCGCCGTGCGTTCGAACGCAGGACGATCCAGAACGCAATTCCGGCAGCAAGTCCCACCCAGCCGGTGCGCGAGAAGGTCAAGATCATCGCGATCATGCCGGCGGCGCATCCGATCCATCCTATCGTTCGTAGTGCGCCGCTGCGTGCCGTGCGCGCCAGCGCATATGCAATCGGAAGAAAGAAGAGCAAGTATCCGGCGAGCTCACCAGGCAAGACGAAGGTTCCTACCGCGCGGCCGTTGGCGATCGCGTATTGCGCGGCCGGGATGCGCGTCACGACCATGGCAATCGCCGCGAAGCACGCGAGCGTGCCGGAAAGCAGGTACGCCCACCAGATCGCGCGCGACATGCCCGGCAGCGTGTAATAGCGATCGATGTTTGCGTGCCAGATCACGGTGAGCGCAAAGATCAGAATGAAGACGGCACCGTCGCGCAGATTGAATCCCAGCGCGAGCGAGACCAGGCATGCACCGAGCCAGAGCAGCATCGGTCGCAGCAGCACCGGCTCGTAGCGAGGCGGCCGTACGATGCCGGCGATCGCGACCAGCGCCAGCACGAGCATCGCGCCCAGCAGCGCGAGCGCGAGCGGCAGCGGAACGATCGAAACCCCCGGAAACGCGACGTTGGTCAGGGTGATAAAGCTCGGGAAGAACGGAATGCACGCGAACGCCGCCGCGTTTGCGCCAACCTCGAGACGTTCGAACCGCGTCATTGCAAGCGCTCGACGATCGCGCGCGCGATACCCCGCGCGCCACCCGGTCCGCCCATCCGCTCGCGACCTTGCACGCCCATCATCGCGCGCCGCGGTGCATCGTCGAGCAGCGCATCCAAACCGGCTGCGGCTTGTGCCGGATCGCCGGGTAACACCGCCAGCGCTTCGCCCAGCAAGCCGTGTTGGCGCATACGATACCACGTCGTCTTGCGATCGCGGTTGCGCTCGAAGGCGACCACCGGTACGCCGGCGGCGGCGGCGGCTTCGTTGGCCGTACCGGCTTGGCCCATAACTACTTCCGCGCGTGCCAGCAGCGGTCCAATCGAGCCGTTCCACGCGCGCGCGATGACGCGGTCGTTTTGCCGCAGAACAAACGGGATACGCGCGTCCGAGAGTGCGTCGACCTGCCAGCCGTCTTCGCGAAATCCGCGCGCAAACGTTTGCGCATCCAGCAGCGGCGCAATCGAGACGACCGCGCCAAGATGCGGACGATGCAGCGCGACGCGGCGCACGACCTCGAGCAAAAAGCGCGCATCGGGATATGAGGTCTGCCGGCTGCCGGGAAAAACCGCGAGCAGCGGCGCGAAGCCCTGCGCGGCGGCATCGGCTCGCGGATCATCCTCGCCGCCGAACAGATCGACGATCACATTGCCCGGCGCCCGTGCGCCGACGCCTTGCTCGCCCAGCCGCTGCGCGGTGGCTTCGTCGCGCACGAAGACCTCGTCCGCGCGTCGCAGCGCGCGCCGTTCGAAAAAGCCGTATGGCGCGACGCGCACGCTCTTGGCCGTCCCGACGTAAGTTAGCGGCGCGCGAACCGCGAGCCCCATCAAGAGCGCGAATACATCGCCGATCGCGACGACGCGCGCGTAGTCCCCGCGCACGCCTTTCAAGAAGCGCCGCTGCCGATAGGTGAGCGTTAGGAGACCGCTGCCCACGTCGCGCGCGATGTTGCGCAGATTGCCCATCGCGAGGAGTCCGCCGCTGGGCATCACCTGGCGCGGGCCGACTTCACGCATGATGGCTGACCGGCTGTCGCCGACCAACGCAAAATGATCGATTGCAATCGCATCGTCGAGCGCGCGCACTTCTTGCGCGATGCGATCGGCAATCGCAATCTCGCCATGCCCGTTTGTAATGAATAACAGCCGAGAACTCACGGGGCGCCGAGCAACGGCACGAGCTCGAAATCGTCGATCGCGAAGCGTTTGCGCTCGGCATCGTATGCAAGCTCGGTGCGTGAGACGTATTGCCCGTAGGGTCCGGCGTGCACGATCGGCACGCCGTTGACGACCTCGGGCACAAAGAGCGTGTCGTGGCTGTGTCCGCCCAGGATCACGTCGATGCGCGGCACGCGCCGCGCAAGCTCCCGATCGAGCGAAAGCCCAACGTGCGAGAGCACCAGCAGCATGTCGCCGTCGGGCACGCGCTGCGCGTGCGGCGCCACCGCATCCCACGGATCGAGAAAGCGCCAGCCGAAGATCCGTTCCCAGGGACTGCCCACCGGATACTGCATGATCAGCAGGCCCACGATGTGGATCGTCACCGCATCGAAACGCATCGTGATTGACTGAAGGTACGGCAGTTCGCGTCCTTTGGTATCTAGCAAGTTGCTGCACACCAGCGGATGCATCATCTTTCGCGCGCGCGCCCGCAACAGCGGATACAAGTAGTGAAATTCACGGTTGCCGATGGCTTGTGCATCGTAGCCGGCCTGGTCGATCTCGTCGATGATCGGCTCACTGCGGTGATACACCGTCTGGCTTCCGCGCAACGCGTCGCCACAATCGAAAAGCAGGCCGGGCCGCTCGTCGCGCAACGCGCGCAGCCGCGGAACGAAACCGCGATGGTCGTGCAGATCCGACGTGTGATAGAGTCGCATCAGCGATGCCCTGCCTTTGCCAACGCAACGGCAAATTTCGCGCAGTCGTCAAGGGCGTCCGCCGGTCCGAGCCGCTCGCGCACTTCGGCAAACTGTTCGTACTGCTGCGAGGGATCGAGTAGCACCGCTTCCATCGCTGCGGCTAAGGCCTCGGGCGTCGCATCGTCTTGCAGCAGTTCGGGGACCAGCTCGCGTTCGAGCACCAGATTGGGCAGCGTGATGTAGCGGGCTTTGAAAATCTTCTTTTGCATGCGCCGCCCGTAGCCGGCCACCATCGGATTGACGATATAGAGCGCGATCGACGGCACGCCCGCCAGCACCGTCTCGAGCACCGCGGTTCCCGAGGCGACGAATGCCGCGTCGGCATCCGCAATCGCCGCGGCGACGCCCTGCGCAATCGTCACGTTCTCAACGCGGGCCCGTTTGATCGCGCGCGCGATGAGGCGTTCGCTCGGCGCACCCGCCGCGCCGAAGACGGCCCGCAACCGCGGGCGCGCTACACGCAAGATCTTTAGCGCAGCCAGGAGCGCGGGCACGTGATATTTCAACTCGCCGGCGCGGCTCCCGGGTAAGAGCGCGATCGTTCCAGCGTCTGCGGGCGGCGCGGGTCGCGCTGGACGCAGCGCGTATTGCCCCGCGAGCGGATGCCCAAAGAACATGATCGGCAGCCGATGCGATTTGTAGAAGTCATATTGATGGGCGAACGCGGTCACCGGTACGGTCATCGCGCCGACCGCGCGGGCAACGCCCTCTTTATCGAGCCAGGTTGCCGGCGGAAACAGATACATGATCGGTCCGGCGTACTTCAGCCGCGTGCGCAGCGTCTTGGCCAGGCGCATGTTAAACGCGCCGAAGTCGACGAGCACGATGAGGTCGGGCTTTTCAGCCGCAAGATTCAGCGCGGTGCGCCACATCGTTGCGAGCAGCGGCGGAATCCGCGGGATCGCCGCGAGCGGTCCCATACTCGCCCAACCGGTGTGATCGCGCCAGAGTTTGAACCCCCCGTCGCGCATGCGCTCCGCGCCGATGCCCTCGAACTGCGCGTGCGCGATCGTGGGTTTCGATCGCGCGAGCAAGGAGCACCGCGTTCAGTTCGCCTGAGGCTTCCCCGGTGGAGAAAAAATAACGCATATCACTTCAAGATGCCCCGTTGCGACGGGGCCTCCAGAAACGCAACCAACTCGCGTCCCGGATCGCTCGAAGCTTCGGCTTTCATCTCCTCAACCGCCTGCGAAACGTTCAGTTTGGGGTTGTAGAGGATCTTGTAGAACTTCTTGATCTCGTTGCGCTCCTCGACGCTGAAGCCTGCGCGACGCAGTCCGACCGAGTTAAGCCCATACGGTTCGGCCGGGTTGCCTTCGATCAAGAAGAACGGCGGCACGTCTTTGGTGATTTTGCTCGCGCCGCCCACCATCGCATAGCGACCGATACGCGTAAACTGATGCACGCCTGCTTGCCCGCCGATCGTCACGAAGTCGCCGACTTCCACATGGCCCGCAAGTTGCGCGAGGTTCGACATCGTGACGTGATTGCCCAAGATGCAATTGTGCGCGACGTGCACGTAGGCGAGCAGCAAGCAGTCGTCGCCGACGGCCGTCACCTGATCTTCGCCGGTGGCACGTTGGACCGAAACATATTCGCGCAGCACCGTGCGGCTGCCGATTTTGGTGAACGCGCGCTCGCCCGTGTACTTGCGGTCCTGCGACGAAGCGCCGATGGTGGCAAACGGATAGATCTCGCAATCCTCGCCGAGCGACGTCCAGCCATTGATGACCACGTGCGCTTGGAGCACGGTACCCTTGCCGATCGAGACGTTCTCGCCGACCAAACAATACGGCCCAATGTCGACCCCGCGCGCGATATTCGCGTTCGGATGAACTATAGCTGTAGGATGTATCACGCAAGGCTCCTGGGGGCCCCACTTTGTGGGGGGCGCGCAGTGCGAAGCACGGAGTGCCTTTTAAACAATTGGGGTCCCCGACGTGCGAAGCACATTGGGGGGTATGGGTGGATCACGCGTGCAGCACCGGGGCGTCTTGGTTGAAGCTGCGCGGATCGGTGGCGATCGAGAACATCAGCTCGGCCGAACAGACGAACTGCCCCTCGACATTCGCTTCGCAGTGCACCCAACCGATGTTGCGCTTATGCCGTTCGAGTGTGACTTCCATCATTAGACGGTCGCCGGGCACGACCGGACGGCGAAACTTGCACTTGTCGATACCGGCCAGATACGGCACACGGCGTGAGAACTCGCCCGGCTCGAGCACGACCGCTCCGCCGAGCTGTGCCATTGCCTCGATGATATAGACGCCCGGAAGCACCGGATTGCCCGGAAAGTGCCCGGTGAACATCGGCTCGTTGACGGTGACGTTCTTGAAGCCGAGCGCACGCGATCCGGGTTCCAATTCCAAAATGCGATCGACTAAGAGCAGCGGATAACGGTGCGGCAAGATCTCCATGATCTGCCGGATATCGATTTCAGCCACGGTTCCTCAATTCGTTTATCACGCGCGCATGCATCGCATGCCCGCTCTTGATCGCGATCACCTCGCACTGCGGCCAGGCGCCGAGAAGCGCAAAATCGCCGATCAGGTCGAGCACCTTATGCCGTACCACTTCGTTGGGCCATTGCAACGGTTGCATCGGCCCCTCCTCGTCGTACACCAGAGCATTGTCCAAGCTGCCGCCGCGCGCCAATCCCTGAGCGCGCATCGCCTCGACGTCGCGCAAGAACGCGAAGGTGCGCGCCCCCGCGATTTGCTCGCGATAGGTCTGCGGCGTGATCGCCGCGTCGAAGTAGTGCGTGCCGATCGGCGCGGGGTAATCTCCGATGAAGCGCACGCGAAACGCGTTCGCCGGCAACACGATCACCACGCGGTCGCCATCCCGAAACTCCATCGCTTGGCGCGGTGCGAAGACCGCGCGCGGCTCGTTGAACTCCACCAGGCCAACGGTCTCAATCGCTTTGACGTACGGCTTGGCGCTTCCATCGAGAATCGGGATCTCGGGACCGTCGATCGCAATCTCCGCCTCGCTCACGCCGCAGGCAAAGAGTGCCGACAGCACGTGCTCGATCGTCGAGATCGTCGTGCCGTTGCGGCCGATCACCGTCGCGAGCGGCGACTCCGACGCGAAGTTCGCGGTCGCCGGAATGCGCACGCCACCGGCCACGAAGACGACGCCGTCACCGAGATTCGCGGGACGAATTTCCATCGCCGCCGGCGCGCCGGTGTGCAAACCGATCCCTTCGAAACGCAGTGGCGCCGCGAGCGTCGCGGCGTTAGTCATCCCGCTTCTCGAGTGCATCGATGCGTTTGAGCACCTGCGGCAGCTTGCGCAGCATGACCTCATTGCGCAGCGTCTCGCGATGATCGCGCGCCGGGTTGCCTGAAATCATCGCACCGTCAGGCACGTCGCCCCAGACGCCGGATTGTCCGGCGACGGTTGCACGCGAGCCGATGTGCATGTGACCGCGCGTGCCGACCTGTCCTGCGATCTTGACGAAATCACCGACGTTGGTCGAACCGGCAAACCCGGTTTGCGCGGCAATCGCGCAATATTTTCCGATCCGGCAGTTGTGTCCGATCTGCACCAGATTATCGATCTTGGTGCCGCGGCCGATAAACGTGCTGCCGGTCTGTGCGCGATCGACGCAGCTATTAGCGCCTATTTCGACTTCGTCTTCGAGCACGACGTTGCCGATTTGCGGAATGCGCTCGAGCCGGCCATCGATGAAGGCCCAACCGAAACCCTCGCTGCCGATCACGCTGCCCGAGTGCAGCACCACGCGCGAACCCACGACGCAGCGTTCGTGTACGATGGCGCGAGGATGCAGCCAGGTGTCTTCGCCGATCTGCACGTCATCGCCGACGTATGCGCCCGGCGCGATCGTGCTCCCGCTCCCAATCTGCGCGCGTGCACCAATGAAACTATGCGCGCCAAGATACACGTCCGCGCCGACCTGCGCGCCCTCTTCGATCGTTGCGGTCGGATGACGAAACGGCCCGCGTGGACGCGGCGGTTTGAGCGCGGCTAAAAACGTCGCGAGCGCAGCGCGCGCGTTCTCGACAATCAGCAGCGGCTTGCTGGCTGCGCCTTCGTCGAGTGGAACGCTCGCATCGACCAGCACGGCCGCGGCGGCACTCGCAAGCGCGGCGGCGTAGTACTTTTCGTCGGTGGCAAAAGTCAGCGCATCGGCACCGGCATCGTCGACCGCGCTCACCCGCGCGATCGCGACCGAACCATCGCCGACGAGCCGTCCTCCGACGCGTGTCTGCAGGTCCGCGAGCGTGCCCAGCATGTGCTTAGCCCGGCGCGGGCGAGGCCTTCTCGGTGATGTTCATCGCTTTCTCGACATCCTTGGTGATGTCGACGCCGCCGTAGCCGACGCCCTCTTTGGTCACGACCAAAGTGAGGTTCTTGTCCTGAGCGACCTTGGTCGCGGCATCGCGAATGCGCTTCGTCAGCTCATCGGTGATGCCGGCGTATTTCCTCTGCAGCGCCGCGGCTTGACGTTGTTTGACGGCTTGCGAGGCTTTACTCTGCGCGATGGATTGTTCGTCGGCGAGCAATTGCTGTTGGAACGATTGATAGACCGTCCAGTTCGCGACGATCCGATTGACGTCGACGAGCCCAACCGGGCTCGAATTTGCGCAGCCCGCGAGAATCGCGGCAGCGAGAGAGACAAGAAGTAGCTGTTTTTTCACTCGTGTTGGCTTTCGAGATCGTGAATGAGGTCGTTAGTGAGATCGTAGCCGCCGTTTGCAGCTTGGACGTTGTCAAAGACCACGGAGAACCCCATCTCCTTGGCAAGCCGCACGGCTTCGCGTTGGATCTGGTCTTGAATCTGCTTCTGCAGATCGCTTTGACGTTTCTGCAGATCGCGGAGTTGTTTGGCGGCGGCACCCGTGGCGGTATCGCCCTGCCCGTGCAGTGCGGCAAACTGGGCGTCAAGATCGCTCTTGGTCGCTTGGTACTCTTCGACCGCCTGCTGCGCGTCGGCCTGGAATTTGGCCGCGTATTCTTGATGAATTTGCCCGAGACGCCGGCGCAGGTCGGGCGGCAGGCTCACCGTGGCGACCGGCGCACTGCCGAGCCCCCGCAACTCCGCCCCGACCTGATCCCGCCGCTGCGTTAGCTTGGCCCCGGTTTGCGACTGGATGGCCGACTGCTGCGCGCGGATCTGCGCCGAGGTTTGTGCGCCGAGCTGCGCGCGATAGGTTGCCAGCGCCGCCGCGTCGGCCGCGCGCAACTGGTTCACCTGATCGGCTTCTTTCTTGTCCATCGCGGCGAGCTGATCGTTTACGCTCTTGCGCTGGTCTGCGCTGAGCGCGAGCGCGCTCAGTTGCGTGCGCAGCGCCATGCGCTGCGATGAATCGTCCTGCGCGACCTTGAGCGAAAGATCGCTTTCGTTCTGTTGATACTGTTCGGCGCGCGCGCGCAGTTTATCGTCGGCCGCCTTGCTCAATTGCTGCGCGACCGATTGCATCGCCGCGTTGTCTTGCGCGATCACGCCGCGCTGATACGCGTTGTAATTCTGCTGTGCTGCGGCAGCCGCCGCTTGCGCCTGCGCCTGCGAGGTGGCATTCATCGTTTGGCCGAGGCCCGCCGCGGCCGGATCGATGCCCGCCGCCTTGACCGCCGCAACTTCGGCATCGTGTTCTTGCTGGCCGTAGCTCTGCTGTTTGCTCTGGATGATCGAGTTCGCGCGATTTTGCGCCGCCTGCAACTGCGTGTTGAGATCCTTGGTCTGTGCGGCGATCTGCGCGGGCGTGAGCGGCGCGTGTGGGAGCGCCGCCTCGAAATTGATCGCGGCGATCGCGTTGTTCAACTGGTCGAGCTGCGGATAGAGCGGATCATGTTTGATTACGTCGTCGACCCGCACGTAGGCCACGCCGCGCACTCGATCCGAGTGCACGTCGACGTGCGAACAGCCGCACAATACGGCTGCTGCTACGATCACGCAGGCGCGAGCGAAGCCGCGCGACTTTAGCTGACAAAGCTTCAGCTTTGGCAGATAAAGTCTACTTGTTGAGTGCATTTTGGACATCTTGCGTGATGTCCGTGCCTCCGTAGACCACGTCCGCGCGGTCGACCACGAGCAAGAGATTCTTGCTGCGAGCGACGGTGGCGGTCGCGCTCTTGGTTTGATCGATCAGCGGCTTGAGGAGTTTGTTTTGCTCGTCCTGGATCGCCTTATTGTAGTCGGCCATTACTTGCTGCTTGGCGACGTCGTTGCCGGCGTTCTTGAAGCGCGCCGCGTAGATCGGTTGCTGCGCGGTTTGGAACTTTTGCAGCTGGTCGCTCGCGTTCTTCACGTCCGCCGAGTTCGCCAGTGCCGACTGATCCACAAAGCCGATCGCCGACGGTGCAGGGCTGCCTTGCGGCGAGGGCATCGCCTGCGATCCGCGCACGGCGTTGATCACATCGCCGGTGATATCCTGACCGCCGTAGATCACGATCCGCTTGTCGACAACGACGGAAAGCTTCTTGCTCGTCGAGACGTTGGCGATCGCGAGTTGCGTGCGTTGGTAGAGCGGCCCGACGAGTTCGTTTTGCTTGTCGGAGAACTCTTGCTGGAATTGCAGCGAGATCCGCTGTTTGTCGGCGTCGGTCTTGGCACCGCGCATGGCAGCGGCGAACTGCGTGTTGAGTTGCGCTTTATACACCGCGAGTTGCTGGTTCGCGCTGACGAAGGCGGGGAGATTCCCTAGCGCCGACTGATCGATAAAGCCGACGTTGGTCAGGTCGGCTGCGATCGCGGCCGGTCCGATCGCGGCGCACAGGCCGAGTACGAGAGCGAGGGTCGAGAAGAAGCGTCGTTTCATAAATGTTCCTTGTGTCACGCGGTCAGAAGCTTTGACCGATTCCAAAACTGGTGTGAGCGCCATTGGCACCCTTGGCGAAGTCGATGCGAATCGTGTGTAAACCGAGTTGCGGCACGTCAAAGCGCAAGCCGATGCCTAAGTCTCCGCGCAACGACCAATCCGCAGGATAGCCGACGACGCGGTTCGTGTAGGGATCGAGTTGCGGATACGCTCCGCGGATTCGATAGTCGAGTTCATCGACAAATGCCACGATCGAGAGTTTGCGATCGGAAGTCAAAGGTTGACGCAACTCGACTTGCCCTAAGAACGCATCGGTTCCGTAGAAGACGGTATCGTAGCCGCGCACCTGCTGATCCGAGAAGGTGAAGAGTTCGTTGGGCGGGATCACGCCGGTCGAGAACTCGTAGAGCCCGTGGATCGCAAAGGTTGCAGAACGCAGCACCGGCAGGTAGCGCGCCACGTCGAACGACGTCTCGGTGTAGTCGAAGCTCGAGTCGAACGCCGGCACCGAGATTTGCTCGCTGAACGCCGCCTTCCAGCCGCGCCGTGGATTATACGGATCGTCGGTCGTGATCGGCGAGGTCCCGAGGCCAAACGCAATCGTGTTCAGTTGATACGGCAAACCCGTGTTGACGTTGGCGATCGACGACGCCGCGATGCCGAAGCTGCCGTTGACCGTTTGGTTCGATTCGAGCGGATTCGGCGTCGGCCCGACCAGCACGTTGGGCTGCGAACCGGAGAAGAAATATGGGGGCGGGACGGTCGTCGAATATTTCACCTGCGAGACCGTCGGGGTGATCGACGCCGTGATGTAGTCGGATAGACGGCGACCCAGGCTCACCGAGAAACCCTGCTGCGACGACTCGCTGGTCGAAACGACCCCGCCGATCAGCGAAGCGTTGCTGGTTTCGTAGAGCGTGACCGGAATGGGCGCAGCGGGTCCGCCCACGACCGGTGCTGGTGCGATGCTGTTCGACGTTACCGAATACACCGGATAGTAGTAGGTCTGCTTTTGCGAAAAGAGGCTTGCGCTCAGCGAATACTTCTCGAGGTTGGCAGTATCGCCGAGATACGGGATCGTGCCCGAGAGCGTATCCGATGTCGTGCGCGCACCCTGCTGGAACTGAATCGACGCCGAGTTGCCGGTGCCGTGCAGGTTCGTATCCTGGAAGCCCAGCGTTCCGTAGAGCCCTTCACCGGTAATACCGCCCGAGTACCCGAAGCCGACCGACGCCTGCGCGGTACGCTGCTCGGTCACTTGCCACACGATCGTGACGTCCTGCGGTTTCTTGGGATCCGGGCCATCTTTAATATCCGGATTGACCTTGGAGAAATAGCCGGTCGCGTTGAGGCGCTCGTAATCGGCCTTGATCCAATCGGTGTTGACGATCATGCCCGGCGTGACACGCAGCAAGCGACGGATCACTCTGTCCTTGGTGCGGGTGTTGCCGGTAATTTGTACGACCGCGACACGCGCCACGTAGACGTTGTACTTCACGTCGGCGGTACCGTTCTTCTCGTCGATTGTTGACGGATCGATACCGCCTTCGAAGTTGCCCAGCTCGATGTGCAACTTGTCGTCGTAATAGTTCTTGAGCGCTTCTTGGTCTTTTTGCCGAATTTGGTCGGAGTAGACCATGCCCGGCTTGAGGGTGAGTTGCGCTTTGACGAGCGGCGCCGGAAGCACCGGATCGCCGCCGATGATGATGTTGCGAACCGTCAGCCCTTCGATGATCGTCAGCGCCAGCGTACCGGTCTTGGTGTCGAAATTGAGATTCTTGATGTGCGTGGCGACCTGGCCGCCGTACCCGATGCGCTCGTAGTAGTTGTTGATCTTGAGCACGTCCGAGCGGAAGGTATTGCTATTGAAGACCTGACCGACCGACAAGTCCATCAGCGCGAGCAGCGTATCGGACGGTACCGCCTTGTTCCCGTCAAACGTGATCTTGGTAATGACCGGGTATTCGATCACGCGATAGGTGATCGCCACGCCGTTGGGCCGTGCGCGGATCAGCGGCGCGGCAATGTCGGCGAAATAGCCCAGCGCGCTGATGCGCTGCAAGTCACCCTGAATGATCTTCGGGTCGTACGCCTCTCCCGGACGGGCCTGAATCACTTGCATGATCGTGGCCGTCGGCACGTGCAGATTGCCCGTCACGTCCACCGATACGATCTCCGGCGCGTTGGCCGAACGAGCGGCCGGCGGCGCGACAATCGAAAGCGCAACGACGAGGGCGAGCACGGCTCCCGCGCTACGCACCAGAGCGCGTGGCGCGCGCCGAAGGTCGAAGATCATGCGATTCTTGGTGTCCTAACTGTGGGCATAAGGGGTGACGGGGTCAGCGGGCCGAGGTTCGCGTTACTTGCCGACGGTCCTTGCCACTGCATAAATGCTGGGGTTTCTACCAAAAAAGTCGGTTAAAGGTAAATGCGAAGCCCTGCTCCCCTTGCAACGGAAGACCTACCGACAGACGGTTGCCCGACGACTCGTTTGCGACCGGGGTCGCGAACAGTCGCTGCGGCCCATTCGTAAAGTAGAAGGAGAGTTGAGCGCTCGTCGACCGCTCGCCCACTAGCTGCAAGCCGAACGATGTGCGCTGCGGGACCCCGAAGGTCGCTGCATATAAGAAATTCACGGTCTTCCCGAGGAAACGTGACGCCGTGAACCCGACGTTCCCGTAGTAGTCCATGGTTAGGTTGACGTTTTGAACGCCCAGACTCTGCGAGAGCGCCCCTTCCAGCGGCGAGAGCAGCCCCGCCGAGAACTGAGCATTGAGGATATTGAAGGCCTCCTGACCGGCCGTGGCCGATCCCGAGACGGCGCCGACCGCCGGCCCTCCGGCCAGCCCCGACGAGCCGAGGAGCACCGAGCCGAAGGGGGCGATCATCGCTAGAATCTGGTCATTAGTGTATCCGGGCGGGTTTGATGCGAAGGTTATCTGTGGATTGGTGACCGGCCCAATGACCGAAACCGTCACCGTGACCGAGCCGAACGCGCTGTAGGGGTCGGGGTTGGCGATCTGGGTTTGGGCGGTGGCATGCAGGGTTGGGATGATCCCCGCATCCGGATTGAACGTGACCCTGGCGGTCTGGACGCGGAAGGCGCGGTCGTAGTAGATGAGGGTGCCGGAGGTGGCGGTGAAGCTGCCGTCGAGCGTCGGGTCGGCTAGGCTGCCGGCCAAATGGACGCCGCCGGTTGCGCCGATGTCGAGGCCCGCCCCGTATCCCGAGCCGCGAACGCGCACGCTCTTCCCCGCCTTCATCTCCACATCGAGGTTGAGTGGAGGCAGCGGCGATCCGCCCTGCGCGCCTTTTTCCGCCGCGGCGAGAAACGCCGCAAACGGAATCGTCGCATTCGAGAGTTGCGCCGTGCCGCTCAGCAGGGCGGTGTGCGAGTCCTCGCGCGCGAGCGCAAGATCCGCATCGATGGTTCCGTTGCCGTACGCCGGAAGATTGAGCTGCGCACCTTTAGCGTTCACCTTGATCGCGTAGGTAACAGGCGTTCCAAACGTGATGTGTCCCGAGCCCGAAACCAGACCGCTGCCCAAGCGGGCCTGCAACTTATCGACCGACGCGGCCGTGCGATCAAAAGTCATCGCGGCTTCGATCGCCGTAATCGGCGTGCGCTCGAGATCGCTGACGTAACTGCCCTTGGTGACGCTAAACTTCCCCGTGATGCGCGGCTGCGCGACCGTGCCGGAAATGCCCAGCGATCCGTCGATCGTGCCGCCAAGTTTGGTGTTGTTGCCGACCAGCGCGTCAAAGGCACCTGGATCGACGCCTTTGACGTCAACATTGAGGCTCACCGGCTGAGAGGGCAACCCAAAGCGCAGCGGATTAACGCGAATCGGCGCCGAGCCCGCGATGGCAATGGTTCCTTTTGGAAGCGTCACACCCGCGTCATGCAGCACGACGTCGCTCCCGTGCAACTGCAGCGCGCCGTAAAGAGAGGGTACGGCCACGCCGTTGAGCACCGCGTTCTTCGCATCGAAGGCCGCTTCGTAGGTCGGATTGGCGATCGATCCGCCAATGCTCAGCGTCGATTCGAACGTCCCCTTCACCGGGATTTGCACGCGCCAGAGTTGCGCCACGAGTTGCGGTAAGTCGTCTGAACTCCCGTGCAGCGTGACGGCGAGCGGGGCGATGCGCGAAAAGCCCAGACTTCCGCTCGCACTAGCTTGTAGACCCGGCGCCGACAGATTGAAGCTGTCAATCACGAAACGGCCGCCGTTCGACGAAAACGTTCCGCTCGCGCTATCGATCGGCAAACGCCACACGGTTCCGTGTTCCAAGCTCGCCGTCGCGCGCATCTGCATCGTCGGATAGCGTCCGTCGATCGTCGCGCTGCCGTTGACATACCCCGTGACGGCGACTTGAGGATAACCCAGCGCCGCGATCCAGGTGGAAAGATCGAGCTGTGCCAGCTCGCCACTGATCGCGTACTTCGAATCGCGCAGGATGTGGAGGAACGCGTACTCGTTGGGCACCGCGACCGTGCCGCGCGCGTGGAGCGACCCTTCTGCTCCGTCGACGGCAAGCGAACCACGCAACACATTGTGCGCACTCGACCACGTCGCACTGGTGTTGCCGATCGGCAGATTGCGATAACGAAAATGGGCGATCGCGACATTGCCGTTGCTCGAAAGCCGATGCGTCTGCGAGATTACGTCGAAGCGCACGCTTCCATTGCCGTCGAGCGTGTCGCCGGTGTCGAAGAAATTATTGAAATCGGAAAGATCGGTGCGCGGTGCGCTCAGCTGCAGCGCGCTCACGTGCGGATTCTCGGCCGCGTTGAAGGCGACTTGCGTCGTGCCGACGTGCACCGCGCCGTCGTTAAGAACGACGCCGCTTCGATCCGCGTCGACGATGCCGCTTGCGTCGATATAATACAACCCGTTGATCGAGCCGGCCGGAACGGCGATCGCTCCACTGACGCGCGGGTTGAGTCCCGCACCCTGCACGTTGAGTGAGGCGTCGAACGTGCCCTCGCTGTAATGGCCCGCGATGCCGAGGACCGCGATCACCGTCTTGAGGTCGCCCGCCGGGACATCCGCATTCACCCGATACTGCGGCGCGCCCGAGGTGAGCGCGGTGAGGTTTCCCGACGCGACGGCATAGATTCCATCGATGCCACCGACCACGTGATCGAGCTGCGCGCCATTTCCGCGCATTGCCACGAGGCCGCTTCCCGCAACGGCGAATCGCTGCACATGGCCGCCCGCAAGTACGACGCCGCCGTTGAACGTGGGTAACGGCGAGCCGGCAGCGAGCGTTCCATCCGCGTCGACCACGCCGCCCTCGAGCGGAAGGCCCAGCGAACGGAGATGCGCGCCGTCGAGCCGCGTTGCGATGAGCGAAATGCCTCCGGCGTACGCGCCTGCAGCAACCACCGTTCCGCCGGCAACCTGCGCGCGCGCACTCTCGACACGCAACGTGCCGCCGCGAATCGCGAGCGTTCCGCTCGCGGATTCGATCGGAATGCCGCGCACGTTAGCGTTACGCAGTTGCACGTTGTCGGCTTGCACGACGATGCCTTGCGGCGCGATCGCGAGCGAAGCCGTGCCGGCAACGTCGCCGCTTGCGGGCAACTCGCTCATGAACGGGCGCAGCCCTTGCAACGTTCCGCGATACTTTCCGTGGACAGCGATCGTCTTGAGCGAGAGAGCACCGGTCCCCGAGAGCGTTCCCCATGGTCCGCGCGCAACGATCGGGTCGATTGCGGCGTTGGCCAGCGTGCCGGCAAAGCGCGCTTGCACGGCGTCTAAGCGCACGCCGGCAATCGTGGTTGCGTGCGCGCGCACCGAACCGGCGAGCAGCGCGAACGCGCCGCTGCGTCCGCCACCAACAATCGTTGCGTCGTCAACGGTGCCGTCGAGCGGCGGCATAACCGGCAGCGTTACGCCGAGGAACGATTCGTGCGACGGCGTGCGCAGCGCGAGATGCTGCGCGCGAATCCAAAAGCTACTGGCATCGCGCGTGCGATCGAGATGATAGCCGGCATAGAGCCGGCCGTGTCCGGTATCGATCCACAGCGGCCCGACGTCGAGAACGCCGCCCGGATCGGCATGCACCACCGCTGCCATCCGCGCGATACCGCGTGTCGATTGCATCGCGCCGTACCCATAAAAGTTCGTATCCTCGCCGTCGAGCATGATGTCGGCAACCAAGGGTTCCCGGCCCATCAGTTCACCGGCGTAGGGCAGCGCGTCGGCCGGCGCGTTCACGTGAAGCGCCAAACGTGAGTGGAGCCGATCGCCGATCTCCAATGCGCCGCGCACGATGAAGTCGGCGCCCTGCGCGTGCGCGATCAGTGGTAACAGCAGCACGGTGCTGTTGGTGTAGGCGACGGCAGCGTGCATTCGCTCGAACGCGATACCGCGATAGGATGCACGCGGCGCATCGACGGTGGCCCGCACGCGCGGCGATCCCACTGGGCCGTCGACCACGATTGCGATCCTGGCGGGGCCCTCGATGTCTTGGTTTCGCGCGAAGGCAAAGAGCCCGCGCAGGCTGGCGAGATCTGCGCGCGCACTCACGCCGATGTGAAATTGCGGCGCGGCGAAATCGAACATCGCACCGGTCGCGTCGAGCGGGATGCCGGCGATCTGGGCGCGCATACCGCGGAAGAACACCTGATCGTCGACCATTCCAACGTAACCCTCGACGTTACGCACCGGTTGTCCGAGTCCGGTTAGATGCAGCGCGACACCGGAGATGCGCACTTGGCCGCCGAGATGTTGGTCGAGCGGACCGTTCGGATCGGCGCCGCGCAATCCGTAGTAGCGGAGATCGATGCCGGTCGCGCGGCCCGCCAAGATCTGCGCCGCGCGGTTATTGATGAAGAAATTGGCGAGCGGACGCAGCGGAATTTCGGTCGCGCGCGCATGGTGCATCGCCCAGCCGCGCGTTTCGTCGATCGTTCCTTTGATCGAGAACGGTAGCGGCTTTTGGCCGGCAAAGAGCCCGATAAGACTGTAGTGCGTGCGCGTCGCGGAGTTGATCGTGCCGAGCAGTTCGATGCCGTGCATGTTGATTGCGCGCGCTTGCGGGTCGAGCGCGGTCGGATCGCGCAGCGCTACCGACGCATCGTGCACGTTGAGGTAGAACGCGATGGGCACCGGGTTGATGCGATTGGGCGCTTGCTGCACGGGCGGCGTCGCAAATCCTAGCCCGAGGTCGTAGCTCCCGTCGGCGCGGCGAAAGATCGTGAAGACGGGGCGATCGAGCCGAATGCCCAGCAAGCCGTAGCGATGGTGACTGCCCGGAAGCAGATCGCGCGGCGAATAGTCGACTTCGACTTCGGGCGCGTCAAACAGCGGGTCGCCGTTCTTGGTGGCGTGCACGCCGCGAAGGACGAGATGGCCGCCGCCGATTTGGACCTGCGCGATCGTGACGTTTCCGTGGATGGCGAGGCCAAGCAGGCCGGGCAAGACCCAGGCCATGACCGCGCGACCGCTCACCGCGAGCACGCCCACGGCCACGAGAGCGATTGTCGCCGCGGCCAAAGCCGCCCGCCTGCGCATCAAAAGGTAAATACCCATCGATGGCACCGGGGCCTCCCGGCTAATCTAAAACTAAAGGTCCAAGTTTTTTACGGACTTGGCGTACTCGAAGATATATTGCTTGCGCGGCTCGACTTTGTCGCCCATCAGGTCGGTGAAGATCTGTTCGGCTTCGATCGCGTCTTCAACCATGATCTGCTTGAGGCGCCGATGCCCGACTTCCATCGTCGTTTCCGCGAGCTGCTCGGCGTCCATCTCGCCCAGACCCTTGTATTGCTGAACGGTGAAATCTTTGGGGTCTTCCGCACCGATGACTGCCTTATAGTCGGCTTCGTTGAACGCGTACCACTGCTTCTTGCCCTTGCGGATGCCGTACAACGGCGGCTGCGCGATGTACACGTAGCCGTTCTCGACCAACGGCTTCATCTGCCGGTAAAAGAACGTGAGCAACAGCGTGCGGATGTGCGAGCCGTCGACGTCAGCGTCGGTCATGATAATGATCTTGTGGTAGCGCAATTTTTCGAGATCGAACTCGTCGCCGAATCCGGTGCCGAGCGCGGTGATCATCGTGCGAATCTCTTCGTTGGAAAGCACCTTATCCAGGCGAGCCTTTTCCACGTTGAGAATTTTGCCGCGCAGCGGAAGAATTGCTTGCGTGTTCGGATCGCGGCCGCCCTTGGCGGTTCCGCCGGCGGAATCACCTTCGACCAAAAAGATCTCGCTCTCTTTGGGATCGCCGTTCTTGCAGTCGATCAGCTTGCCGGGCAGGCCTGAGCCTTCGAGCGCGTTCTTGCGTCGCGAGAGATCGCGCGCCTTTTTCGCCGCTTCGCGGGCACGTTGCGCCTGCATCGTCTTTTCGATGATGATCCGGGCTTGTTTGGGGTTTTCTTCGAAGAAGAAATCCAACCGCTCGTTGACCAAATTGTACACGATGCTGCGCACGCGCGCGTTGCCGAGCTTGGTTTTGGTTTGGCCTTCGAACTGCGGGTCTTGCAGTTTCACCGAAACCACCGCGGTGAGGCCTTCCATGATGTCGTCGGTCGAGAGCGAGCCGTCGTTTTCTTTGAGAATGCCCTTCTTCTTCGCGTACGAGTTGACGGCTTGCGTCACCGCTTGGCGGAAGCCTTGCAGGTGCATGCCGCCCTCGATCGTGTTGATGTTGTTGGCGTAGGCAAAGATCTGCTCGGTGTAGGTGTCGGTGTATTGCATCGCGACCTCGACGTCGACGCCGTCGCGTTCGCTGTGCGTGGAAATCACCGGGTGCAGCGCGTCTTTCTTCTCGTTCAAGTATTCGACGAACGAGACGATGCCGCCGTCGAACTTGTAGGAGCGCTCGCGTGGTTCTTCACCGCGTTCGTCGCGCAGCACAATCGCGAGCCCGCGATTGAGAAACGCGAGTTCACGCAGGCGCTTTTGCAAAATATCCCAATGCAGGTCAAGCGTTTCGAAGATTTCGCGATCGGGCATCCACCACTGGAAGGTGCCGGTCTCTTCGGTCTTGCCGATCTTCTTGAGCTTCTGCACGGTGATGCCGCGCTCGAACTTTATCTCGTAGACGTTGCCGTCGCGTTTGACCCGTGTGATCATCCACTCCGAAAGCGCGTTGACGACCGAAATACCGACGCCGTGCAAACCGCCCGAAACTTTGTAGCCGCCCTTACCGAACTTGCCGCCGGCGTGCAGAATCGTCATCACGACTTCCACCGCGGGCATCTTCTCTTCGGCGTGAATATCCACCGGAATGCCGCGGCCGTCGTCTTCCACCGAGACGGAATTATCTTTGTACAGAACGACTTTGAGATTCTTCGCGTAGCCGGCCAGCGCTTCGTCGACGCCGTTGTCGACGGCTTCGTAGACTAGCTGATGCAAGCCGCGTTCGGACGTGTTGCCGATGTACATGCCGGGGCGCTTGCGAACCGCCTCGAGGCCCTTGAGGACTTCGATTTGCTCGCCGGTGTAATTGTTGGTCATCGCGTTGTTATCGTTCTACCGTTTCGTATAAAAGTTCGTGCAGGTCATCGCCGAGCACGTTGCGCACGATCGCGGGTGTGAGCCGTTCGGGTGCTAGTTCGCTCTTGAGCAAAACATAGGAACTCGCGATCAGCCGCTCAGCGCCGTCCCGCGAGAGAGTTCCGGTCAACCGCACGCGGCGGAGCCGATCCCACCAGCGTGAGAGCAGGCGGCGGCGGATTGACTCGTATTCGTCCTGACGCAGATCCTCGACCAGCTTTGCCGTTCCGGCGAACCCCAGCCACGGTGCTTCAAAAAGCAGCCGTGAGATCGCTCGTTCCCGCTCGGCCTCGCGTGCGATTCCGCACGACGTACAGAGCGGTCCGGAAACGGGCGCGATCAAGGCACTGCAACCGCCACATTCTTTCCACCCGCGAGCTCGTTTGGCCCGCTCGGCGGCGTCGACGCTAGCACGGAACCGCCCCAGCGCTTCACGCGCGTCGCCGGCCGGTTCGCTCGAAGGAGCGGTTGCTGCATCCTCTACAACCCGCGTCGCGCGCGAATGGCTGCTGCGCACCGGCAGCTTCCCGACGCGAAAGCGCACCTTTTGGATGCCGGCGCGCGGCAGCCGTGCGGCCAGTGTTGCGACGATCTGCTCGCAGAGGTAACTTAGCTGTGCACTCCAGACGCTCGATGCGGTGACGATCGTCAGCGTGTCGCCGGTAAGCTGCGCCGGATGCGAGTTGCGGGCGTTCTCGGGCCCGACGATCTCGCTCCAGGCGGCGCCGAGCAACACGACCGGGTCCGCCGCCCCTGCGCCCTCAGCCGGAGCCCACGCGCCGAGGGCTTCAGCAAGCCGTCTCATACGAGCACCTGGGCCCGCTCGACGCGATAGGTCCGCGCCGCGGCCGGGAGCCCGGGCGGCAGGTGGGTGGCGGTCACAAAGGCTTGTTCGTACCCGCCGACCCCATCCAAGAATGCAGCGGCCCGCTCCGCATCCAGTTCGGAGAGAACGTCGTCGAGTAGCAGCAGCGGCGCCTCGCCGGACCGATCGCGCATAACCGTGTATTCGCCGACCTTGAGCGCCAGCACCGCCGTGCGACCCTGTCCCTGCGACCCGTAAGCGGCCAGCGAGTGACCGTCGAGCTCGAGATTGAGATCGTCGCGATGCGGGCCTGCAACGCTGGCTTTGCGGGTGCGCTCGCTCTCGCTCACCTCGCGCAAACGCGCTTCGAACGCTCCCGCCACCGCCTCGGCCGTCGGCGCTTCGAACTTGATGTTGGGGGCGTAACTCACTGCCAGGCGTTCGGCGCCGTGGGTCCATTCGCCGTGGATCCGCTCAGCCTCGCGCGCGAGTTCGCGCACGAAGTGATCGCGCGCCAGCATCAAACTCGTGCCGGCTTCAACCAGCGTGTTGTTGTAGACGGCGATCAACTCGGCGTCGTACTCGGCCGTGCCGCGCAGCATCGCGTTTTTCTGCTGCAGCGTCTTGCCGTACCGCGCGAGCTCGTGATAGTAGCGCCGGTCGTCTTGAGCGAGCGCGATGTTGACCAGCGCGCGGCGCAGCGCCGGCGCACCTGCGACGAGTTGTAAATCGGCGGGCACGAAGGTCACGACCCGAATGCTGCCCAGGAAGCGCGCGTAGCGCACGCCCGCTCCGTTGATCGTGTAGGTCTTGCGCGTGCGATTCCCACTGCGCACGATCGTGCACCCGAGATGCACGATGCCGGCGCGCACGCGTGCATCCCCGCCGACGACCGAAAGTTCTAGTCCCTCGCGCACCAAATCCGCATCGCGACTGGTACGAAACGACTTTCCCGTGCCGAGCATCGCGATTGCTTCGAGCAGATTCGATTTCCCCTGCGCGTTGGCGCCGATGAAGACGTTGAGCCCCGGCTCGGGATCCAAATCGAGCTGCGCGTAGTTCCGAAAATTCGAAAGCGCCAGCCGCGTCAGTTGCACGTTGTCATCCGAAGCATAGCTTTGTCATCCCGAGCGTAGTGGGTGAACGCTTTGCGTTCACGCCGCGTAGTCGAGGGACCGGCAACGTGCTATTCTGGCTGTAGAGTGTCGGGCTGCCTAACCACATCGAAACGCACGAGGCGTCGCAGAAATGCGGCGCCTCGTTCATTTGTCGCAGTCCCTCGACTACGCTCACTACGTTCGCTACACTCGGGATGACAAGATTATTGACGCAGCGGCATTAGGACGTAGAGCTGCTGCGCGCCTTCGGGGGGATCGACCGGACGAATCGCCGCGGGCGAGAGCGGGCCAAGAAATTCGATCACGGTTTGCGCGCTCTTGACGTGGTTGAGAATCTCGACCAGATAACGCGCGTTGAACGCGATCGCCAGATCTTCGCCGGTTTGTTCGACTTCCAGCTCTTCGTACGCGTTGCCTGAAATGTCGCTGCTGGCAGTAACGATCAACGTTTGATTCGAGACCGCGAGTTTGACCATGCTGGCGCGATCGCCGGCGACGAGTTCGGCGCGGCGCAGGCTGCCGATCAAAGCCTGCGTGTTGACCGTGACGCTGCGGTCGAACTTGGCCGGAATCACTTGCTGGTAGTTCGGGTATTGCCCGTCAACGAGGCGTACGGTAATCGCGGTGTCACCGGAATTCATTTGGAGTTGATTGCTCTGCGCGCCTAAGGCGCTGACCGCGATCTGATCGCCGCTCCCGAGGTTGCGCGCCGCTTCGGCCAGTGCGCGCGACGGAACGATGTACTTCTCGGCGCCGGTGAGGCCGTCATCAAGCGTGGTTTGGTAACGAGCAAGGCGATAGCCGTCGGTCGCGACCATCGTGATCGAGTTGCCTTCGAGCTCGAGCAGGGTGCCCATCAGCACGGCGCCGCGTGCCTCTTCGCTCGAGGCCGCGAAGATCGTCGCTTCGATGCCGTCGCGGAAACGTTTCGACCCGATCGTGAAGTGCGAGCCTTTGGTCGCCGCCGGCAGCGGCGGATATTCGTCGGCCGGGAGCGCGTGAAAGTCGTAGTTGCTGCGCTCGCACTTGACCGAGGCCCGCGTCGGCGTTCCACTGAGTTCGAGGAGTCCCGCCGGTAAGTTGGCGAGGTAGCTCGAGAACAGCTTCGCGGGGATCGTGACCGATCCACCTTCGCCGACTTCGGCCGGGAAGGCGTGTTCGAGCGTGAGCTCAAGGTCGGTGGCACGAACCGCGATCTTACCCTCCTCGGCTTGCAAGAGCACGTTGGAGAGGATCGGCACGGTCGTGTGCGCGTTGACCACTTTGCTTGCGGCGCCAACCGCCGAAGCGATGTCTTTGGTGTTACAGGTGAACTTCATATTCCACCGATTCGAGCGTCGTCGTAGTTCCGGGTAAGTTATATAAATAGAGCCGTAACAGTAGTAGTGCGGTGTATTTCGCGGATAAGTGCCGTTTTGCTTGTTCTGACGCGGGTTTCCGCCTGGAATAAGCTGTTCATCGACGCCGCCGGTCGATACACATCTCCACCGCCTCCGACTCCGAGCCTGTTATCCACTCGGAAAGGCCCAACCTTGTTCGTGGAACGGTGAGCAACAACCAAAAAGAAGGCCGGGATTTTCGTCCCGGCCGGATCGTACCTACGGTGATTGGCACATGGCGATGAGTTGCCGGATTTTATTCCGGTACGCCTCATCTCGCTGCATTTGGTCTTTGATCTTATCGCGCGCGTACATGACCGTCGTGTGGTCTTTCTTGCCGAAGTCGCGCGCGATCTGCGGCAGCGAGTAGTTGGTCAATTCGGTTGCGATGTACATCGCGATCTGACGCGGACCAGCTAGGCGTTGATCGCGCCGTCCGTTGTCCATCTCTTTGACGGTGAGACCGTGGGCGCTCGCCACCGTCTCTTTGATCTTGCCGATCGTGATGCGCTGCAACGGCGCCTGCGCGACCGCGCTCTTGAGTACTTCGGCGGCAAGGTCGAGCGTGATCGGCGATTTGGTGAGCGATGCGTACGCAACGACGCGAATCAATGCGCCTTCGAGCTCGCGAATGTTCGAGGGAATCACTTTGGCGATGAACGAGGTCACTTCGTCGGGAACGGGGATCTTCTCGCTCTGAGCTTTCTTGCGCAGAATCGCCTCGCGCGTTTCGATATCGGGCGCTTGAATATCGGTAAGCAGACCCCATTCGAACCGCGAACGCAAGCGCGATTCGAGCGTCTGAATTTCTTTGGGCGGCCGATCGGAACTGATGATCAATTGCCGGCCGGATTCGTGGAGCGCATTGAAGGTGTGGAAGAACTCTTCTTGCGTCGTCTCTTTGCCCGCCAGAAATTGAATGTCGTCGATCAAGAGCACGTCGACTTGGCGATAACGGTTGCGGAACTCGGGCGTGCGATTGTTCTGCAACGCGATGATGAATTCGTTGGTAAACTTCTCGCACGTGACGTAGACGACGTTTGCGCTCGGATTGTCAATGAGCACGCGGTGGCCGATGGCGTGCATCAAGTGCGTCTTGCCCAGTCCCACGCCGCCGTACAGGAAAAGTGGGTTGTAGGCGCGCGCCGGAGCACACGCGACGGCTTGCGCTGCCGCATGCGCGAAGCGATTGGAATTGCCGATGACAAACTCTTCGAACGTGTAGCGCGCGTTGAGGTTCGAGCTGCGCAGGTCTTCGTGGGCCCGCATGGGCGCCGGGGCGACCGGAGCGGCCCCGACGGGCGCGTTATCCGGCTCGGCTACCGTGAACTGGAGATCCAGGGACGCCCCCAGGACTTCACAGAGCACTTCCGCGATCTGGGTCTTGAGGCGATGCTCGACCCAATCCCGGGCGAAGTTGCTCTGCACGGAGAGGACGAGCGCGTCCCCGCTGATCGAAACCAGGCGGATCGGCTTGATCCACATCTCGAAGATCGGCTTGGAGAATTTCCGCTCGAGTGCCTCCAGTGCCGAAAGCCACAGTTGATTCGAGATGTCCGAACTGCCAACCGCAAGCGCCATCCTATGCGTGCTCCGTGCGTCGAGTAACGAAGTCCGATCCGCCCGGAAAGTGCGACTGGTAGTCACAGTTACGTGCGCTCGGTGAGGACGCTTTCGGTTGGCTTAATCAGGCGGCGCTCCTGCGAATTTCTTCCACGACTTTATGCACTTATCCACAAGGCGGCCGTCACGGTTTTTCGGGGCTTTTCGCTGCATCAGGTGGTCATCAAAACGACCCCTTGACAGCCTGGAAATAGCCCGGTGCGACGCTGGAAATCCCGGTTTCCAGCCGGCGTTGAAAAAGCGGTTGTCCACAACGCTATCCACACGTGTGGAAAGCCTACCAATTTTTGCTGCCTTAGGAGGCGAAGCGCGCTGCGAGGGCCATGCCGCAGCGCGCATGGGTGACCTAGCGCCAGTGGCCGGGATCCAGATGTAGGCGTGCCCGTTCCGCTACCTACCGGCCAACGCGGTTGACGGCCGGGGTGGGCCTCCCCTATACTAAAGCGCTGTCTGCCGCCGGCTGTGCGGCTATTTTTTCCTTTAGGAGTCATCGACCATGAAGCGGACGTTTCAGCCGCACAACCGTCGACGCAAACGCGTCCACGGCTTCCTCGAACGGATGAGCACCAAGAACGGCCGCGCGGTCCTCGCGCGCCGCCGTAAGAAGGGGCGTCACCGCCTCAGCGCCTGATGCGGCCCTATGCCAGCCTGCGGCGCGCAGCGGAGTTTTCCCGACTGCGCCAGCGTGGCCGGCGCTATGCGGCCGGCGCCCTGACCGTCTACCGGGCTGAACCGCTCCAAGCGGATCGCACCGCGGTGGTCGGTATCACGGTCGCTAAACCGGTTGGCAAGGCAGTCGTTCGAAATAAAGTTCGTCGCCGGGTGGCGTCGATTTTGCAGCAGATGCTCGCCGGACGCCGGCTGCGACTGCTGGTGGTGGCTCGGCCCGCCGCCGCGGTTGCTCCGTTCGCGCAGCTGCGAAACGAACTCGAACGGGCGCTGGTATAGCCGCCCATGCGGACCCCTCTGCTTTTCCTGATCCGCCTCTACCGTCTGACGATTTCGCCGCTTCTCGGCCCGCGCTGCCGGTTCTATCCGAGCTGTTCGCAGTATGCGGCCGAGGCGATCCAGAAACATGGGGCGATCCGGGGCATCGCGCTCGCGCTCGCGCGCGTGCTGCGCTGCCACCCGTGGCACCCGGGCGGTGTCGACCTCGTGCCCGATCGCGTGCCTTCTTCCCTCGAAAGGTAACCGTTGCACTTCCTCCTCGCAACCAATGTGGTGCTCGATCCCATCGTTCTGTGGCTCGGCGTCATCGTCAACTACATCAATATTCCGTTGCACAACTTGGGCTTGAGCCTGGTGGTGCTCGCGCTGGCTTTCCGCGTGCTCTTCTGGCCGCTCAATGCGCAGCAATTCAAATCGATGATGGGCATGCAAAAGATTGCCCCAAAGATGAAAGCGCTGCAAGCCAAATACAAGAACGATCAGACCAAGTTGCAGCAAGAGACGATGGCGCTCTACAAGAGCGAAGGCGTCAATCCACTGTCGGGTTGCTTGCCGCTGCTCGTGCAGTATCCGTTCATCATCAGCGTTTTCTACATGGTGACGCAGAACAAGGCGCTGTACGCAAACCAGCACTTCTTGTGGGTCGGCCTCTGGCAGAATGCGCCGCACCTTTTCGGGAAAATCGCGCTGATTGCGCCGAACCTCGCGCAGGGCGATGCGGTGTTGCTGGTGCTCTACGGCCTTTCGATGTATTTCAGCTTGCGCTACGGCAGCATGCCCGCGACCGATCCGGCGCAAGCGCAAACACAGAAGATGATGTCGTTCCTGTCGCCTGCGATGCTGTTCTTTATCGGTTTCCAATATGCGTGGCCGTCGGCGCTGGTGCTGTACTGGCTATGCTCCAATCTTTTCCAGATGGCGCAGCAAATCTACATGATGCGCCGTTCCCACGAGCCGCTGTCGTTTCTCGATAGCACGCACGTGATCACCGACGACGTGGCACCGGCTCCGGCGGCAGCGCTGACGAGCGGCAACGGCACATCGAAGCGCAAGAACAAGAAAGGCGCCAAACCCTAAATGCTCTACGAAGACGACTACGAGTTCGAAGAACAGCCGGCCAACATTCGCGACCGGCAGATTCCCGGCAAAACGACCGGCGAGCGCACCGGCACCGGCGGCGGTGAACGAACCGGCGGCGGCGGTGGGCGCCGCGGTGGAAGTGGCGGGAGTGGTGGCGGCGGACGTCGCGGCGGCGGCGGATACGGCGGCGGTGGCCGCGGCGGCTACCATCACACGCCCAAGGAAAAATCGACGCTCGAGTTCCCCGACGACGCTAAACCGGCGCGCGATTTGCTCGCTTCGATTTTGAATCAGATGGGCATGGAGCACGTCGACATCGGCTACATCCCGCGCAAAGAGGGCGAGTATCTCGAGGTGACCGGCCCGGATCTTGCAATGCTGATCGGACGTCACGGCAACACGCTCGAAGCGCTCAATTTGATCTTCAATAACATCATCAATGCCGGCGTCCGCAACAACCGCCGCTATTATACAATCGATGCGGAGGGCTATCGCGCGCGCCGTGCCGATCAACTCTCAGAGCTCGCGGTCGCGACGGCCGAGCGCGTGCTGCGCGACGGTAAGCCGCACAAGCTCGAACCGATGCTGCCCTCGGAGCGCAAGATCGTGCATCTCGCGATCTCCGACAATCCGGCCGTGCGCACCGAATCGGAGGGCGAAGAGCCCGAACGCTGTGTGGTCATCCACCCGACGTAAACGACAACGGCGCGTAACCCGCGCCGTTTTTCTTGGTAGAGCGCGGTATGCAGCCGTATGTGCATCGCCAACGTGTGGCGCGCTGGATTGACCTCATCTTGGGCTTGGTGGTGATTTCCGAGATCGCCGCCGGGGTTGCCGTTCGCGACCGGCCCGGCGGTTGGGTCCCATGGATTGTGCTGGTGATTGTCGCCGCCGCCTGGTGGATGGTTTCCATGCTGATCACGCAAGTCGACGCGAGCGGCGTGGTGTGGTCGTTCACGTGGGGTTGGCCGGGCGGCCGGATCCCATTCGATCGGATCGCGCGCGCGGAGCAGGCGAAGCTGAATCTGATGGAGCTTGGCAGTGCCGGCTTCCACTGGACCATCTGGCATGGATGGCTGTGGAACGTGGGCGGCGTCGATGCGGTCGAGATTTTTACGACCGACGGCGCTCGCGTGACGCTGGGAACCGACGATCCGCAAGGACTCTTGGGGGCTATCGAACGATTCCGCCAGGGTGCTGCGTAACACTCGACTCGCGCTGCTCATCTTGGTGCTTGCCGCGTGCTCGCGCACGGGCGCAACGTGGGGCTCGCCGGGTGAAGTGCGCATCGGCTATCTTGGCACGATCTATACTCTCGATCCGCTCATTGCGTTCGGGCAACGCCTGATCGACCTCACCCAGCTCTATACGCAGCCGCTGGTCGGCATCGGTGCCGACAGCCGCGCGATTCCGCTCTTGTGCACGCAAATTCCAACGGTTCGCAACGGCGGCATCTCGCGCGACGGCCTCACGATCACCTATCACCTGCGCCACGTGCGCTTTGCCGATGGCGTACCTTTTACTTCACGCGACGTCGCGTTTACCTACCACGCGATTCTCGATCCGCGCAATCCGGTTACCGAAGCCGAACCCTACCGCCGCATCGCGTCACTGCATACGCCCGACCCGTACACCGTGCGCATTCGGCTCAAAAGTCCGTGGTCCGCAGCGGTCTACGAGCTCTTTGCGGCAAGCGATTACGTCTTCGGCATCCTGCCCGCGCATGCGTTTCATGGCGACACGGAGCTGGCGCACGCGACGGCGTGGAATGCGCGCCCGTTTGGTACGGGACCGTTTCGCGTGACGCAGTGGAATCGCGGCGACTCCGTCGTGCTCGTGCCCAACCCGTACGCGTGGCAGCATCCGAAACTGGCGCGCATCGTCGTCAAGATGCTCGCTGACGAGAATACCGCATACGTCGATTTGCTTTCGCACGCGATTGATTTCACCGACGTCACCTACGACCAAGCCGACATGGCGAAAGACAATGCCGGCATTGTGCTGGTCCCGGTTCCGCGCAATGAGGTCGATAACGTCGAGCTGCAGACCGAACATCTGCCGGAGTTATCGGTGCGCCGAGCGATTGCGTACGCGATCGATCGCGAGACGATCGCCAAAACGATCTACCACGGCTCGAGCGCGCTTGCGACGACGGAGATACCCTCGCTCTTTCCGCAACACGACGGCTCGATCCATGCATTGCCCTACGATCCGGCCAAAGCCCGCGCGCTGCTCGCCGGGCGGCATCTAAGTGCGCGCATCTCGTTCAATCTATCGGAGAACGTGTATAAGAGCGTGGCGACGGTGATTCAAGAGAATTTGCGCTCGGTCGGCATCGATGCGACGCAAGACGGGGCAACACCAAGCCTGCTTTATGCGCCGCCGGCGGAGGGCGGCGTGCTCTACGACGGCAAGTTCGATCTGGAGATCGGTGGCTGGTACGGCGGTCTGGATCCCGAAGCCTCCGAGCCGTGGACGTGCGCCAATCGCGCGCCGCACGGACCCAACGTCGCGCGTTGGTGCGATGCGCGATATGACGCCGCCTTTGCAGCGCAACAACGCATTCTCGATCCGGCCGCGCGCACGAAGCAATTCCACATCATGCAGCAGCGCATCGCGGCCGAGACGCCGGTGATTTTCCTGGTCGAACGCACGGAATTCGAGGCGCTCAATCCGGCGCTGCACGGCTTTGCGCCCAACATGCTCTACAATTTCGGTCAGACCCAAGACTGGTCGCTGCCGTGAGCGAGACGATTGCGGCGCTGGCGACGCCGCCAGGGCGCGGCGCGATTGCGATCGTGCGCGTCAGCGGGCCGGATGTGCGCGCGATCGCTGCGCGCATCCTGCCGGCCGTGCGGTTGCATCCGCACTACGCGCACTATGGAAGCATCGTCGACGAGCGCGGCGAGGAGATCGATCGCGGCGTTGCGATTTTTTCCGCGCAGCCGCGGAGTTACACCGGCGAAGATACCCTCGAGCTCCAGATTCACGGCTCGCCGACGGTGGTGCGCGAAGTGCTGCGTGCATTGCTCGCGCTGGGCGCGCGTCTGGCCGAGCCGGGAGAGTTCACGCGCCGCGCCTTCATGCACGGCAAGATGGATCTGCACGCCGCAGCGGCGGTCGCCGACGTGATCGATGCCGAGACGCGCTCCGCAGCGCGCGCCGCGCTGGCCAATCTCGGCGGTGGTCTTGCAAGCGAGGTCAATGCGCTGCGGGCACGTTTGACCGCAATCGTCGAAGATTGCAGCGGCGCGGTCGACTTTCCCGAGGAAGTGCCCGATCCCGATCGCGCGCGCGTGTTACGCGAACTCGATGCGATCGTCACCGAGTTACAGCGCTTGCAGCGCGACGGCGAAGTCGGACGGCTCGTGCGCGAAGGCGTGACCGTGGCGATTGTCGGTCCGCCCAATGCCGGGAAATCGTCGCTGCTCAATGCATTGCTGGGTGAAGAGCGAGCGATCGTCTCCGAGATTGCGGGTACGACGCGCGACACGATCGAGGAGTCGATCGCAATCGACGGCGTGCGCGTGCGCCTGGTCGACACCGCCGGCATTCGCGAGCACGCCGATCGTTTGGAAGCCGCCGGCATCGAACGTTCGCAACGCGCCCTCGAGTCGGCGCGCATCGCGCTGGTGGTGCTCGACGGTTCCGCGCCCCTCTCGAACACGGCGCGAGCCCTCCTCGCGCAAACCAAAGAGGGCGAGCGGGTGGTTTTTTTCAATAAAGCGGATCTCGGGGAAACCGGCGCTCGCGAAGCGGCGATCGAGGATGCGATCAGCGGCAGCGTCTACGAGCCGGGCACGGTTCGCGCGGTGCGAGCCGCGCTGGCCCGTGTCGGCTGGGGCAGCGAGAAACCGGATCTCGAACGCCCGCATCTTGCGTCGGCGCGGGAGTTCGACGCGGTGGCCGCCGCGCTACGCGCCCTTGACGCCGCCCGTGCAACGCTGCAGGCCCGCGAACCGGTCGATTTGATCGTCGGCGACCTGCAGGAGGCCTACGCTGCGCTCGGGCACGTCACCGGAGACGTCGCCGCCGAAGAAGTGCTCAGCGGCGTCTTTGGTCGCTTCTGCATCGGTAAGTGAAGGAGAACGAGATGCTTGGAGTTTTGGCACGTAACTGGTGGGCGTTGCTGATCCGCGGCATCGCCGCCGTGATCTTCGGTCTTCTAGCGATTTTCTGGCCGGGCATAACCGCATTTGCGCTGATCATTCTGTTTGGCGCCTACGCGTTTGTCGACGGCGTCTTCGCGCTCGTTTCGGCCTTTCGCGCGGCCCAAGCGCACCAACGCTGGCTCGCTTTCGTGATCGAGGGCATCGTGGGCATCGTGATCGCCGCCTTTGTGGTCTTCTACCCGGGGCTCGCCGGCCTCTCGATCTATTTTGCGATCGCCATCTGGGCAATCCTGACCGGAATCCTCGAACTCATCGCGGCCTTCCAATTGCGCGCGATGATCCCCAACGAATGGATGCTGATTCTCGGCGGGGTCCTCTCGATCGTCTTCGGCGTGCTGCTGATCATCTATCCGCTCGTGGGCATCCTGACCGTGATCTACCTGATCGGTTTCTACGCGATCCTCTTCGGCATCATCATGATCGTGTTTTCGTTCCGGCTACGCGCGCACGCAACCGCCGCGTCGACTTAACCCGGGCCGGGTCCACCGCCCGGAGCGGCGCAATGGTAGTCCAATGTCGTACTGCAGGCCTTGATCGTGAGCACGGTGGTGTGGTCGGCGGGCAGCGTCACGTTGAAGGTCTGCTGCGGTACGTCGTTCGACTCGACCGTGACCGTGTAGCCTCCGGGCCGGAGGTTCTTGAACGTGAAGCGGCCATGCGCGTCGGTGGTGGCGTAGCTTTTGCTTAGGCCGGAGACGTGCACCAACACGTGCGTAAGCGGCTGTCCGGTGGTTTGATCGACCAGCGTGCCCGAGAACGTGGCCAGTGCAAGCACCAAGCCCGCGAGCGCTTTCATGCGCAGCCCGTGCGTCACGGCTTCACGTGAAATCCGTCTGGGCCGTTGCTTGTTCGACTACGCCGGCCTTGGCCTCGTGGGATTCCACGCGGATTTCGGCGGTCTGCCTAACAGTCATGGCCAGATTCCTAATCACACTGATGTCAACCATTCGCGCGGGAGCCGGCGCGAGCAGGGCCAAGGCAAGCGCGCATACGGCAAGCGCAAAGGGCATCTTCATCATGGCATCACCGTGATGTGCGTGGTCGCATAAAGTTCTTTCACGTCTCCGCTTTTGGTTTCGGCCTGCATGCTGAAGCGGAGATAGCAGGTACCCGGATGCTGTGCCTTCACATCGAACGACATGGCGCCATTCTCGCCTTTCAGTTGGTGCATGTTGCTCACCGCCAGCATGTCGCCGGGCTTGGAGTGCGGGAACGCGCCGCAGGTGGTGCCGGCGAGGCCCGGCCAGCTCCCGCGCGACTCGACGTAGATGTATTGGCTCTGGCCGACCTTCAGGGTCACGTTCGTCGGCCTCGTGGTAATGCTCAGCGTCTGGGCAAGCGCCGGCCCGACGAGGAGCGCCGCGGCGATGGCGAGCGCGCCCATGGCGAGCGCGCCCATGGCGAGAGGAAATCTCATCATAGTAGGGTTTCGTTTCGAACTCCCTAAAGCGCTGGCCTGGAATGAGCGTCATCGTCGTCGGAGGTGGTCACGCGGGCGTCGAGGCGGCGCTCGCATCCGCGCGCCTCGGTGTCGACACCATGCTCGTCACCGGCGATCCCGAGAAGATCTGCACGCTGCCGTGCAATCCGTCGATCGGTGGAAGCGCAAAAGGTCAGCTCGTGCGCGAGATCGATGCGCTGGGCGGCGCGATGGCGCGCATGGCCGATCGGTGCAGTTTGCATGCGCGTTTCTTGAACGAAAGCAAAGGTCCGGCGGTGCGCGCGCTGCGTCAACTCATGGACAAGCCTGCCTACGCGCGGCTTGCAATCGACGTGCTACGCGCGCAGCCGAACCTGACAATCGTGCAAGGCCTGGTTGACGATCTCATCGTCGAAGACGGCCGCATTCGTGGCGTGGCATGCGCCGGCGGCGCGCGCCATTACGCGCGCAGCGTCGTGCTCGCCACCGGCACGTTTCTGGGCGGTAAAACCTTTCGCGGAAGCGTCGTGCAAGCCGAAGGACGTTTCGGTGAAGCGCCGGCGATCGGTCTCGCGCATGCGCTGCGCCGCTTAGGGTTTCCGACCAAACGACTCAAAACCGGCACGCCGCCGCGCATCGATAAAACCAGCGTCAATTACGACGACATGCTCATGCAGCCGCCGAGCGCAACGCCGTTGCTGTTTTCGTACACCAGCGACGCAACGTTCAGCGGCCCGCAATTGCCGTGTTATGTCACCGAAACCAACGAGCGCACGCATAAACTCGTGCGCGACAATCTGTTGTATTCGCCGCTCTATGGCCTGGATTTGATCGAAGGCATCGGTCCGCGGTACTGTCCGTCGATCGAAGATAAAGTCGTGAAATTCGCGCACAATCCGTCGCATCAACTGTTCATCGAACCCGAGGGCTGGAACGAGCCCACGCTCTACGTCGGCGGTTTTTCGACCTCACTTCCGGCCGAAATTCAAATCCAAATGTTGCACACGCTGCCCGGGTTGGAAGACTGTGTGATGTTGCGCGCCGGGTATGCGGTGGAATACGACATGGTGCCGCCGACCGAATTGCACGATACGCTCGAGACGCGGCGCGTCGCCGGGCTGTATCACTGCGGACAACTCAATGGGACGTCGGGTTACGAAGAGGCCGCCGCGCAAGGGTTGCTTGCGGGGATCAACGCCGCGCGTGCGGTGCAAGAACGCCAGCCGTTGCGCCTTTCGCGCAGCCAAGCGTATATCGGCGTGTTGATCGACGATCTCGTGACCAAGGGCGTCGACGAACCCTATCGCATGTTGACCTCGCGTGCCGAACATCGCGTGATTCTGCGGCATGATAACGCCGATGCGCGCCTGACTCCAATCGGTCGCGAGATCGGTCTGGTGGATGACGCGGCGTGGGATGCATACGAGTCGCGACAGGCGTCGCTGAAGGCCGGCATTGCGCGCGCGGAGCGCACGCGCGTGGGCACGAAGCGTATCAAGGATCAGGAGTTCGATGCGGGCGCGACGCTCGCCGACGCGTTGCGGCGCCCAACCCTCGAGTTTGGTGATATAGCCGAGCGTTTCGAACCGGCGCTGGATACGGAAATTGGCGAGCGCCTCGCGATCCAACTCAAAGTCGCGGGCTACGTCCGGCGCCAGGAGATCGCGATCGAGCGCGCGGCCAAGACCGAGCGGACGATCATTCCGGCCGACTTCGACTATGCCGAGATTTCGGCACTCTCGCGCGAGGCGCGGGAGAAATTGAACGCGCAGCGTCCGCGCACGCTCGGCGCGGCGGGACGGATCCCGGGCGTTACGCCGGCCGACGTCGCCATTGTCGGGCTCTTTGTCGAACGTGGGGGGCTACCCAAAGTAAGCGGGAGCTTACTTTGAGTAGCCCCGAACTACGCGCGCTTCTTGAGGCGGGGGGCGCCCCGCCCAAGCACCTCGATCGATTGGTTGCATACGGTGACGCCGTGCTCGCCGCGAATCGCCAGTTCAATTTGACCGGAGCTAAGACGGCGACGGAACTTGCGCCCCACATCCTCGACAGCCTCACGCTCGTCTGGAGAGTCCCCTACGGACTTGTCGACGTCGGTTCCGGCGGCGGTTTGCCGGCGATTCCAATCGCCATCGTGACCGGCTTGCCCGTGCTGATGATCGAGGCGACCTTGAAAAAAGCGCGCTTCCTCGAAGAAATGATTGCGGAGCTTCGGCTCGAGGCCTTCGTCTTGGCCGAGCGGGCTGAGGTCGTGGCCCACGATCCGCGCTTCCGTGAAGGCTTTACGACGGGGACCGCTCGAGCCGTTGCAAGTGCCCCCACCGTCGCAGAGCTGCTGCTGCCGCTCATCTCGGTCGGCGGAGAGGCAATACTGCAGCGTGGGACGATCGACGATCGCGAGCGGCAAGCGCTCAGCGACGCGGCGCTGATGCTGGGTGGCTCGGTCGAGGACGAGATACTGCTCGACGGGCAGCGGCGCCTCATCGTGGTGCGCAAGGTCGCGCCGACGTCACCGCGCTTCCCACGCCGCACCGGCGTGCCGGAAAAGCGCCCGCTCTGCTCGGACGAGACGCGCTAAACGCGCGCGAGCGAGACGGCTTGGAGAAATCCGCGGAAAAGCGCGCCTGAGAACGGCTCGTCGAGTCCCATGCGCTCGGGATGCCACTGGACGGCCGCAAGCCAGGGGCGGCGCATCGGGCGGGTCCACTCGATCGCTTCGATCGTTCCGTCCGCGTGACGCGCAGCAATTTGTAGCCCGTGCCCGAGTTTCGCGACCGCCTGGTGATGGGTCGAAGTGACTTCGCCTTCTAGGTGGCCGATCAGAATGGCCAGAGCCGAGGTCGGCTCGCAGGCCACGCCGTGCCGCCGGTTATCGTCGAGCTGGTGATAGTGTGCAGTGGAAAGGTCGGGGTCGAGCGTCCCGCCGTGGTACACGTTGAAAAGCTGCATGCCGCGGCAGATCGCTAGCATGGGCAAGCGCCGCGCGAGCGCGGCCTCGAGAATCGACCATTCGATCTCATCGCGCCCCGGATAGGTGGTGCACACGTCGTCAGCGTCACTCAAGCCATACCGGGCCGGCTCCAGATCGGCACCCCCGGTCAGGATAAGGCCGTCCATCGTTTGGATCGCGGTCCAGTCGGTCTCACGGTCAGCCCCCGCAAGCCAAAAGGGCTGCACGTCGATATTGGCCTGCTCGGCCGCAGCCATAAGCGCCCCGGTATAAAGGCGATACTTGGGCGACCCTTGATCGTAGCTCAGCCCGATCTTCATCACACGGTGCGTTCGGCGCGCGCCTGAACGACACTTGCGCCTTGCGGACGCCCGGCGCTCGCCTTCCTGGCTCGCTTCTACTGCCTGAGCCTCACCTCTCGCCATCCTTGGCTCCGGTGAGGCCTCAGAGCCCGCCCGGCACAAGCGTCATCCAGGCGCACGCGCTCACCTTCGCGGGGATTTGTTCGTCGTGAAACAATCGTACGAATGTTTCACGGGGAACAATTTGCCGCTCTTGATACCATAAGAGGCGATGTACCAGCCCCATCCGCTTGACGCCCGGCTGGCTGAGGCGCTCGCGCCCGGCCGGCTTTTTGCTGTCGGCGGCCGCGTGCGCGACGAGCTTCGCGCTGAGCTTGAGGGCGTCGACGTTCCGGCCAAGGACCTCGACTACGTCGTCACCGGTCTAACGCTCGACGAGCTCACGGCGCGCCTGCAGACGCTGGGGCGCGTCGATTTGGTCGGAGCAGCCTTTGCGGTAGCGAAGCTGACGACCGGCGGCCTGATCGTCGACCTGGCTTTGCCGCGTCGCGAGCGCTCGACCGGGCATGGGCACCGCGACTTTGAGGTCCAAAGCGGACCGGACATTCCGCTCGAGGACGATCTCGCGCGGCGCGATTTCCGCATGAACATGATCGCCCGGGCCCTCCCGGGCGGGGACCTGGTCGATCCCTATGGCGGCGAGGCCGATATCCGCGCGCGCCGGATCGATATCCTCACCCCGGTGGCTTTCGACGAGGACCCACTGCGCATGCTGCGCGCGGCCCAGTTCGCCGCGCGCTTCGGTTACGAGCCGACGCCGGCCACGATCGAGGCAATGCGTGCGGCGGCTCCCCTAATCCGCACCGTCGCGTCGGAGCGCATCCACGACGAGCTCCAGAAGCTCTTCGCCCTAGCGCCCAAGCCCTCAATCGGACTGACCCTCCTCGCGGATACCGGGGTGCTGGCGCAGTTCTGGCCCGAGCTCCTCGAGGGGGTCGGCGTCGACCAGAACGAGTGGCACGCTTATGATGTCTGGCAACACAACCTAGAGACCGTCGACGCGATTCCGCCGGGCGACGCCACCGTTCGCTTGGCTGCTCTACTACACGACATCGGCAAGCCCCGGACGAAGGAGGGCCCGCATTTCTACCGCCACGAGCAGGTCGGCGCCGAAATGGCGGTCGCGATGCTGCAGCGGTTGCGCTTTTCCAACGAGTCGGTCGAGACGATCGAGCACCTGATCCGCCAGCACATGTACGTACAGGATCCCGAGCTGAGCGACGCGGCGATTCGCCGCTTCATCCGGCGCATCGGCCTCGCGCATCTGCAGCGCCAGTTTGCGGTGCGCCACGCCGACATCGTGGGTTCGGGTTTGCCCAAGCGCGATGACACGAACGAGCGCTTTGAAGCACGGGTCTGGGAGGAAGTCAAACGCAAGCCCGCGTTCTCGGTTGCCGACCTGGCAATCAGCGGTAGCGACGTCATTGCGGCGATGGTGCGTCACGGTTTAGCGCCGAGCGAATTCCGCGGCGATGCGCGCGTGGGCGCAGCGCTGCACTGGTTATTCGAGCAGGTCACGGAGCGCCCCGAGCGTAACGAGCGCGAAGTTCTCCTCACACTACTGGACGGCTATCTCGCCGTTCTTGACAGAGCCATCGGTTGAGTCGGATTATCGCCCTCGTAAATCAAAAAGGCGGCGTCGGCAAGAGCACGACAGCCGTTAATCTTGGTGCCGCGCTCGCCGTTGAAGGCCGGCGTGTGCTCGTCGTGGATTGCGATCCGCAAGGTAATACGACGACGGGATTCGGTATCGACAAACACGGCATGCAGCGCGACATTTATAACGTGTTGATGCAGGAAGCAAGCATCGACGACGTCGCGGTGCGCACCGAGATCGACACGCTCACGCTTGTGCCGGCAACGATTAATCTCGCCGGCGCCGAGATCGAACTCGTGTCGATGCTCTCGCGCGAAACGCGCCTGCGCCAAGCGCTCCAGCCCGTGGCCGCGCGCTACGATTTCATCTTGATCGACTGCCCCCCGTCGCTGGGTCTGCTTACGATCAACGCGCTCACCGCGGCCGAAGAGGCGATCATTCCGGTGCAAGCCGAGTACTACGCTCTCGAAGGACTCTCGCAACTGACCGCGGTCGTGCGCCGCGTGCGCGAAGCGCTCAATCCGTCGCTGCACGTGAGCGGCGTGTTGGTGACGATGTTCGACGGACGCACGCGGCTCGCGATGGAAGTGCTCGACGAACTCGAAAAATACTTTCCGCAGCAGATGTTCAAAACGCAGATCCCGCGCAACATCCGTCTCTCCGAGGCGCCGTCGTTCGGCAAACCGGTGATTCTCTTCGACGTCAAGAGTCGCGGCGCGCAAGCCTACATTTCACTTGCCAAAGAATTGCTTGGAGCACACGCATCGGTATGACGCAACCCAAGCGCGGGCTGGGGAAAGGTCTGGGCGCGTTGCTCGGCGATGGGCCGCTGCCGACCTCACCCGCGGCGCAAGAAGCGTTGCGCGAAATTCCGGTCGCCCGCATCACCCCTAATCCATTTCAGCCGCGTAAGCATTTTGATGAAGCCGCGATGGACGATCTGCGTGCGTCGATCAGCGAATACGGTGTGCTCGTGCCGATCATCGTGCGCAAACGGGGCGAGAATTTCGAGCTCGTCGCGGGCGAGCGGCGTTGGCGCGCCTGTGCAACACTGCAACGTCCGACGATTCCCGCGATCGTGCGTGAATCCGACGATCGGGATTCGCTCGAAGTCGCGATTATCGAAAATCTGCAGCGTGAGAATCTCAATCCGATCGAAGAAGCCGCCGGGTTTTCGAGCCTCATGGACGAGTACGGTTTCACGCAAGAAGACCTCGCGGCGCGTCTGGGCCGCAGCCGTCCGGCGGTTGCAAATTCCCTGCGTTTGCTCGCGCTCCCCGATGCAATCAAGGTGATGCTGGTCGACGGACGCCTCTCGGCCGGACACGGGCGCGCGCTGCTCGCGGCTCCGGCGAGCGATCGTCTCAAACTGGCGCAACGCGCCGCGAACGACGGTTTGTCGGTCCGTGCGCTGGAAAAAATTACCGGCGCCGTCAAGACTCCGGCGAGCGCCCGGGTGCGCGAACTTTCGCCCGACGAAGCCGAATTCGAATCGCGCTTGCGCGAGCGATTCGGAACGCACGTTGCGCTCGTGCGCGGCGGCAAGGGCGGCAAGATCGAATTTCGTTTTGCAAACGAAGACGAACTCATGCGCCTTTCGGATCTTTTACTCGAGCCATGATGCCGTTCACGCGCCTCATCACGATGCTGATGTTCGGCGTGCTGTGCTTCGTGTTGATCGTGCCGATCGCACTGCAACGGCACAACACGGCGATCGCCGTCGGCATTCCCATCGTCTTTGCGATCTATCTTCTCGCGAACATCGTGCTATGGCGACGGATGAAGCAGCGCTCCTAGCGCGCACGCGCCGCGCCGAGCGATTGCGCGGCATCTACGTGATCGTGAACGAGGATGCACGCGTGGTCGAGATCGGTCGCGCCGTGCTCGACGCGGGCGTCAAAGTGCTGCAATACCGCGCCAAAGGGGGCGTGAACATCGGACATCTACAGTTACTGCGCCAGGCGACGCTCGTGCACAGAGCGCTGCTCATCGTCAACGACGATTGGCGCGCGGCGCTGAAATTCCAATGCGATGGCGTGCATCTCGGCCCGGATGACGAGGGATTCACCGCCGTCGCACCGGTGCGCAAGGCGCTGGCCGACCGTTTGATCGGCCTCTCGTGCGGTACGGTCGACGAAGTCCGCTACGCGAACGTCGAAGACGTCGACTACGTTGGAGTGGGCGCCGTGTATGCCACCGCCTCCAAAGACGACGCGGGCGCGCCGATCGGCGTTGACGGGTTGCGCGCGATCGCGGCCGAGAGTTGGTGTCCGGTTGCCGCGATCGGCGGGATCGGCCTTGCGCAACTCGATGCGGTCCGCGCGACCGGGGTGAGCATGGCGGCGGTGATCTCCGCGGTGGCGGGCGCACCGGATCCGGGCATCGCCGCGCGCGCGCTGGTGGAGCGGTGGCATGCCGGCGGCGCGTGATTTTGCCGGCACGTTTGCGGTGCTCAAGGGATTGCTTATGCCGTACGCATCGCGGCTGCACGCGGCCCAAGATAGCGCCACGTTCTACATGCTCGACGGCGAGTACGTTGCCGATTTCAAGCGCGCGATGCCCTTCGGCGGCGTGCAGATCCGGCGCGCCTTCGTGAGCTTTCATCTTTCGCCGGTCTACTCACATCCCGAACTGCTGGGTAACGTGAGCGATGCGCTCAAAAAGCGCTTGCACGGCCGTTCGTGCTTCAACTTCGTGCGGCCGGAACGTGAGCTATTGCTGGAACTCTCGGCGTTGGTCGACGCCGGCTTCGGCTTGTACGAGCGTCTCGGATGGGTGAAGTAGCGGTCCTCTCGATCGGAACGACGCACCCGTGGAACATTGCCGGCGTCGGCCTCGATTTACGGATCGGTGCGCAGCTCGGCGTACGGGTCTTCACGGTGCTCGCGGCGATCAGCGCGCAGGATGGCACCGGCGTGCGCGCGCTCGAACCGCTTTCGCCTGCCACGGTGCAAGCCCAGCTCGAGGCGGTTCCGTGGCCGTTGGTTACGGCGGTTCGCGTCGGCGCTCTCGGTTCACCGGAGGCCGTGCATGCCGTCGCGGCCGCCCTCGCGTCTCGCGATCTTCCGGTGGTGGTCGATCCGGTCGTCTTCGCAACCGGCGGCGGGGCCCTCGCCGCTGAGGGGACGCTACCGGCGATCGAGGCGGAACTCCTGACCTTGCCCCAGGTAGTGCTGACCCCGAATCTGGATGAAGCGGGAGCCTTGCTCGGGCGTAAGATCGACCGGGCGCATCTCGCGGAGGCCGCCGTCGCGCTGCGCTCGCGCGGTGCCCGCGCGGTGCTGCTCAAAGGCGGACACCTTGCGGGGGAACCCTCCGATGTGCTGGCCGACCGCGACGGCGTGGAGACATTTTCGGGCCAACGGATCAACGCCGAGATGCGTGGCACGGGCTGCACGCTCGCGATGGCGCTGGCTGTTGCGCTGGGGCGCGGCGACGAATTGCGCGACGCGGTGCGCTTCGCGCGCGGATTTGTTCGCGAAAAGCTCGTATTGAACGCCGGATGACTGCAACCATTACCAAACCACGCGTGATGTCGGGCATGCGCCCGACCGGCGGATTACATCTCGGCCACCTGGTGGGCGTGCTGACCCAGTGGGCGAATTATTGCGATACCGCCGATGCGTATTTCGAAATCGCGGATTTGCACGCGTACACGACCGGCTTTGAGGATCCGCAGGCGATTCGCGATGCACGCAATGAAATGGTCGCGGTCTGGCTCGCCGCCGGTGTCGATCCCAACAAGGCGACGATCTTTTTGCAATCGGCGGTGCCCGAGATCCCGGAACTGTACACCTTGCTCTCGATGATTACGCCGATCTCGTGGCTCGAACGCGTGCCGACGTTTAAAAGCCAGATCGAGGCACTCGGCGCGCAGATCGCAACCGCCGGATTCTTGGGTTATCCGCTGCTGCAACTCTGCGATGTAGCGATCGTGCGCGGCGAACGCGTGCCGGTGGGTCGCGATCAAGTTGCGCATCTAGAACTCGGGCGAGAAGTCGTGCGCCGCTTTAACTATCTTTACGGCAACGGCGCGGAAGTCTTAGTGGAACCGCATCCGACGCTCACCGAATTTGCCGAAGTGCCGGGCACTGACGGGCGCAAGATGTCGAAATCGTATGACAACGCGATCCTGATTGCCGACGACGACGAAACGACGACGAAGAAAGTGCGTTCGATGGTCACCGATCCGGAAAAAATTCGCCGCGGTGATCCTGGGCGTCCCGAAGTCTGTCCGGTGTTCGCGCTTTGGAAATTCGTCAATCCGCTCAAGCTCGACGGCATCGCGGCGGAGTGCCGCTCGGGTGCACTTGGATGCGTGGCCGATAAGAGCGACTTTGCCGAGCAGCTCAACGAATATCTGCGTCCGGTCCGCGAGCGTCTGGCAATCTATCGCGACGATCCGGAGCTGGTCGAGCGAATTATCGAGGAAGGGACCGCACGCACGCGCGAGATCGCGGCCGGAGTGTTGGCCGACGTGAAACGCGCGATGCGGCTGATGTAATCCGCTACGGTGCCGGAGTACCGAGAATTGCGAACTCATCGGTTTCGCTGCAACTCGTCGAGTTGAACCAGACCAACACCTCCGGTCCGGTGGTCGCGGGCGGATTCCAAGCGACGACATCGATCTCTAGTTGGTAAAGCGGTCCCGGTAACGTGCCGGCAGCCGAGAGGATCGCGAGCGAATTATCGAAGACAAATGCCGATGGATACTCCGGGTTGGCGCTGTCGCCATTCGACTGCAAATTGCTCCCATTGAACGCCGCGCTTCCGCCGATAATTGACCCGCTCAACAGAATCGCTCCGCCGCTGCCGGTTGCCGTGCCGGTGATCTTCAACGCCGTCGGCAAGACCGACGTTCCGCATGTCCCGGCTGCGCTCGTGTACGTGATCGGAAACGTGCCGACGTAGTTTTGTGCCGCGCCCGAACCGGGAGCGCTCGACTGGCGCGTCGCGACGAACCCCGAATTTCCGGAGCATGCGACTGCTAAAGCCAGCGCAAGAAAAACTATAGAACAACGCAAGACGTTCAAGGTAGCGCCTCCTCCCGCCATCTTAGCAAACTGAAAGGCCCGGTGCTTACTCGCACCGGGCCTCGTTTATCGGGCGCATTCTTCGTGTACCCGAAAGAATAGTACCGCCGTTTAGCGCGGGCTAAACCTCCGAAACGATGAACCCCGGCGGGCCAGAACCGCCGGGGTCTTCGTGTAGCAACGGGACGTTTGGCCATTGTACCGGCAACGAAGGTCCAGGATGGTTGGGAAGACATTGGAATTTGCGGCCGGACTGGGCAACCGCTTGGAGAAACACCGCACGATGAATCAGCGTTTGCTTGCGTTGCTGTTTGCGTTTGGCGCACTGATCGCTGCGGCAAAGAGCCCGCCGCCGACGATGACCCAAATCCTGGCCACGCCGCTTTTGGGCCATGCCGTCGTCGCGGGCGAGGTCTACGACCTCGATACGCATCGCGTGCTCTTTGCGCGCAACGCGCAAACGTATATGGAAGCCGCGTCCACGACCAAGCTGCTCACCGAAGGCACAAGCCTTGCGCTGCTCGGCCCAGGCTTCACCTGGACGACGCCGGTCTATCGCACGGGGCCAATCGACGCGGCGGGCACGCTGCACGGCGATCTGGTTCTCGTCGCTAGCGGTGACCCGAACATTTCGCAGCGCATCCAACCCGACGGCACGCTGGCATTCGAAAACGAAGATCACGCCTACGACGGCTCACCGCATACCAAAGCCGTGCCGGGCGATCCGCTCATCGTATTGCGTCAGTTGGCCGCGCAAGTAAAGGCGAGCGGCCTCAAAGCGATCGACGGCCGCGTCGCGGTCGATGCGTCGCTCTTTGCAAGCCCCGGCCCCGAAGGAGGCACGGGAACCATGGTCGCGCCAATCGTCCTCAACGACAACGTCGTCGATGTGACGGTTGGGCCGGGTCCGCACGCCGGCGATGCGGCAAGCATCACGGTCTCACCGCAAACGCCGTACGTGAGCTTCGTCAATCACGCGACAACCGGCGCTGCCGGCAGCGAGCCGTCGATCGATATGAGCAATGACGTCACGCGACCCAATGGTTCACACCTGGTGACGATCAACGGTGCGACGCCGGCGGGACCGACGATTCTCTTTGCGTATCGCGTGCCGAACCCCGATGTGTTCGCGCAGATGGCGTTCGTAAGCGTTCTGCAGGATGCCGGAATTACGGTCACCACGCCGGCGAATGCGAAAGCCTTTAATCCGGTTACGGCCAAAGCGGGCTACACCGTCGCAAACCTGGTCGCGACGCATACGTCACCGCCGCTCGCGCAGGACGTGCGCATCACGCTCAAGCTCAGCGACAACCTTCATGCGGCCATGGGGCCGTATACGTGGGCCGTTCACCTCGCGCCGGCGCCGCACACCGATCCGCTCGCGCAGGGCTTCGCGCTGGAGCGCAAGATGCTCGTCGGCGCGGGGCTCGACGTCAACAGCGCATCGATGACCGACGGACTCGGCGTGTCAGCGTTCTTCACGCCCGATTTCATGGTGCACTACCTCGCCTGGGTGCGCACGCAACCCTGGTACGACGATTTCCACAACGGACTGCCGATCCTGGGCGTTGACGGCACGCTGTTCAACATCCAAAATGACTCACCCGCGGCGGGCAAGGTCTTTGCGAAGACGGGCACGTTCGGCGCGGCCGACGCGCTCAATGCCGACGAGATCATCACCGCTAAGGGCCTCGCCGGGTACATGACAACGCGCAGTGGGCATCACGTGGCATTCGCGTTCTACATCAACCGCACGTCGGGCGAAGGCAGTATCTATGACGATAAGGATATCGTACATGCCAACGGCCAACTGCTCGGCGCAATGGCCACGGCGACGTGGCTATCGCTTTGAGTCGCGTTGTACATCGCCGCGTTCGTTGGTGTCGCGCTCCTCGCGTGGCGACGGCCGGCCTACGCCGTCGCCGCGATCGTACTGACGGATCCTTTTGATTTCGCGCGATACGTCGGCCCGACGACGCTGAGTGTTCCCAAAGGCCGCGATCATCGGGCTCGCCGTGGGCTTATTGTTTCGGCGCGCACGCTTGCGCGCGCTCGCGCGGCCCGACATCGCATGGACGGGAATCGCGCTGCTCGCTATCGTCGCCGCAACGGCGCTGAGCATCACGCAGGCGGATTTTCGCGGAGCGGCGGTCCGCGAAACGTTCAAGGCGGTGGAGTACTCTCGCCGATTTCGCGCTTTGCGCGCTCGCGCTTTCCGAAGAGCCGTTGATTCGAGCCAATCATCGGCGCGATCGGCATCACGGTCGCTACGGTTTCGCTTCTCGCGCTCGCTCAAACAGTTTCATGGCGCGCCATCGGCGCTTCTGATTGCAGGACATGTGGTTCCGCGAATCGCGGGTCCACTCGAGGGTCCGAATCAGCTTTCAGGATTTTTGCAATTGCTGCTACCCGCCACTCTTGACGGTGGGACTGTACGGCCGGGCGGGTTGGTGGTTCGTTCCGGTGACTGCGATTGGCGCGATTGCAGAGGTCTTGACCTTTTCGCGCGCCGGCGTCGCGACATGCGCAATCGGCATCGCCGCGGCGCTGCTTGCGGCGCGCATACGCGACGCCCGGACGTTGGGCGTCGGTCGCTGCTGCCGTCCATCGGTCTCGCCGTTGCTGCTGTGATCGCAGTGGGCGGAGAAATCTCGCGGTTCTGGTCGACGGCGGATCCGATGCAGCCCGGCGGCTTGGGGACGCGTTCGGAACTATGGACCGCGGCATGGCGTCTCTTTCGCGCGCACCCGGTGCTTGGAATCGGCGCGGACAACTACGAATTCGAGTTGAGCCGCGCCGGATATCCCGAGCTGCAAACGCACGCCAACAGCCAGTTCTTGCAATCGGCCGTCGATGGGGGCGTTCCGCTGCTTCGCGGCGTTCTTCTGGGCGACGCTGCAGCCGATCGTGACGCTCGCCAGGAACGCGGCAATCAGTCCGATAATCGCGGGACTCTTCGGAGCGCTGGTCGGACTTGGACTTCACCAGCTTGTTGATGACATGACGTTCTTCCCAAAGATCGGCGTTGTCGCGTGGGCGTTAACCGGCGCTCGGCCTCGCGATGGTCGCGAATGCAAAAGAGCCCGCGCATGCTTGAACGCGCATTGCGCGTTCCCCCGAAACGCTACTTACGAACTGGTCTCGATCATGGCCGAGCGGTACGTCAAGATTCGCTATCGCGGATCGAGCTTTGGCGTCGTGTGGTCGCTGCTCAATCCGCTGGCGATGACGTCGCATCTATGCGCTGGTCTTCGGCCACGCGTTTGGTCACTACTACGGAAGCTCGATCTTCGATTATCTCTTCGCCGTGTTCATCGGCTTTGTGGCGATCAACTACTTCCTGACTTCGACGGCGCAAGCGCTCCACAGCATCGTTGCCAACGGACCGCTGATGAACAAGATGCGCGTGCCGGCAAGCGTGTTCCCCGTTGCGACCGTCGCCGCGAACTCCGTGCAGTTCCTCGTCGCCATCGTGCCGCTGCTCATCGTACTGACGCTGGTCCTTGCACGCAACCCTCTTGATGCTGCTGTTGCTGCCGATTCCACTTCTAGCGCTCTTCCTGTTGACAGTCGGCGTTTCAATGGTGACGTCAACGGCATACGTGTACTACCGTGACGTGCCGCATCTCTACGAACTGATCAGCTTCGTGATCTTCGTGGGAACGCCGGTTTTCTATCCGCTGGGCATCGTCTCACCGGCGGTGCGCCCGTTCATCCAATGGACGCCGATCTCGCTCGCCGTTGAAGAGCTGCGCTCGATCGTGATTCTCAACCACGTGCCGGCGCCCGGCAAGTTTCCTTGCGCTGGCGCTTTGGACGATCGTCATTTTCTTGGCTGGCTGGGCGATCTTTAACCGCGCTCGGTCGCACGTTTCTGGAGCGCTTGTAGCGTGAGCGAGATCCGCGTTAGGCTCGAAAACGTCACGCTCGTTCGAGAGATCCAGCACGAGGCATCGATGGACTTGAAGCGCTCGCTCTTCAATGCGCTGCGCGGTAGTTATGCGAAGCCTGAAAAGCGCACGGTTCTCCGGGATGTCTCGCTCGAAGTGCGCGCCGGTGAGCGCATCGGTATCATCGGACCGAACGGTGCGGGCAAATCGACGCTGCTCAAAGTGATCGCCGGCATCCTATCGCCGACCAGCGGCCGCGTCACGGTGCCAGGCGTCGTCGGCTCCGCTAATCGAGATCGGCGCCGGGTTCGATCCGGAGCTCTAGTCGTTGCCGACAACGTTCTGTTATACGGAGTGCTCCTGGGCGTGCCGCGCGAGACGATGATCGCTCGCACCGGCGGAAATTCATTGCCTACGCGGAGCTCGAACCGTACACGACCGCCCTGGTCGAAGACGCTTTCGTCGGGCATGCTCGCGCGGCTGGGCTTTGCGGTCGCAAGCGATCGTGAATCCCGACGTGCTCCTCATTGATGAGGTCCTCTCGGTCGGCGATGAGCACTTCCGGGCGAAGAGTACGCAGGCGCATCATGCATTTCTGGGAATCGGGGATTGCCAGCATCATCGTCTCGCACGATCTCCACTTTGTCGCTGAATCGTGCGATCGCGTGCTGTGCCTCGAAGCGGGCGCAATCACGTTCGACGGTCCGCCGCGCGCCGCGGTTCGGTTTTATCTCGATACGATCGAGGCACAACATTAAATGGGCCGCGAGGATCCCGTAAGAGTGACATTAATGCCGGGTGGGCCATACGACACAGCTCTGCCGTATAGAGCGGGCAAGCGTATGGAAGCTGTCAAGAAAGTGTGATACCGTCTTGCTCCCTATGAATTGGTCAAACAAACGCATTTGTGTGACCGGTGGCGCTGGTTTTCTCGGCTCGTTTGTCGTCGAGGAGCTGCATCGCCGAGGGGCGCACAAAACGTCTTCGTCCCGCGGAGCGCGGAGTACGATTTGACCACGGAAGCGGGTGTTTCGCGGTTATTTCATGACGCACGCCCCGAGGTGATGATTCACCTTGCGGCGGTTGTTGGCGGCATCGGCGCCAACAAAGAAAATCCAGGTTGGTTTTTTTACTCGAACGCGATGATGGGCATCCAGCTCATCGAGTATGCACGCCGGCACGACGTCGAAAAGTCGGTCATCGTCGGTACGATTTGCGCCTATCCGAAGTTCACGCCGGTTCCGTTCCGCGAGGCGGACCTGTGGGACGGCTACCCGGAAGAGACGAACGCGCCCGTACGGCATCGCCAAGAAGGCACTGCTGGTCCAATGCCAGGCATATCGCGAGCAGTACGGCATGAACGCCGTCTATTTACTGCCGGTAAACCTCTACGGGCCGCGCGATAACTTCGACCCCCGGTCGTCGCACGTGATCCCGGCGCTAATCCGCAAGTGCCTCGAAGCGAAGGAACGGGGTGATTCGGAGCTGCACGCATGGGGCGACGGCACGCCGACGCGCGAATTCCTCTACGTGGAGGATGCGGCACGCGGCATTGTGATGGCCGCCGAACGCTACAACGGGAGTGAACCCGTCAATCTTGGCAGCGGCATGGAAATCTCGATCAGGGAACTGACCGAAACGATTGCGCGCTTCTGCGAGTTCGAGGGCGAGATCGTTTGGGACGTCGACAAGCCGAACGGTCAGCCGCGCCGGCAACTCGACGTTTCGCGCGCGAAAGCGGCATTCGGATTCCAAGCTACGACGGCGTTCGAAGACGGCCTGCGCAAAACGATCGAGTGGTATGAAGCGAAACTCGTCGAATCTCCCGAACATGGTCGCGTTCTTTCGGAAGTATAATTGTATAGTGCCTTGATCGGCGTCTCGTTCCTGACTTTCATCACGTGGGGATTCGTCGGGTACAGCGTCGTCGATTTGCTTGGCAGCAAATATCCAGCAGTGCGGCGGTGGCTCCTCGCGCCGGCCGCAGGGCTCTCCGTGATGACGCTGATCGCAACCGTGCTCAACAAGCTCGGGCTGCCGGCGAAAAGCTTCGGCGTTCCCCTCGTCGTCGCACTGGTTGGGCTAAATCTGCTCTACGTGCTGTTGGTCCGTCGGCCTCGAATCGATTGGCGTAAAGCACTTTGCTGGGGAGGCGCATTCCTGGCGATGTTGCTCATGGTCGGCTGGCCTTTGATCGTCGCGGGTTACAACTGGGTCGGCTTCGGCAACGGGGATATGACAGTCTATCTGCTCGGAGCCAACCATTTTTACGCGCACGGATTCTACCAGCTCCCCGACCTCCATGCGCTGCTGCGCGACACACATCCGAGCTGGGACTTTTCGTTCTTTTACTCCATCGCCGAGACACGATCGGCAAGCCAACTCGTGCTCGCGCTTTTTATGGCGGTCACTTCGCTGACGGCAGCCCAAGGCTATATGATCCTCATGCTCGCGTTTGCGCTGGTGATGCTTTCTGCTGCGGCCGCTTTGGTCTGCGTGGACGAGTCGCGCGAACGGGTAGCCTTCGCGGCACTCCTGGTCATTGGTTCGTCGGCAGTCCTTGCGGATGGAACGATCAATCAACTGATGCCGCAGGCTTTCGGCATCGCTATTGTAGCTGCTTCCGCGTGTGTGCTCCTCAACGCGCTGGCGCCCGGACCGGATATCTATCGCCAGGCAACGCTCGCCGGCTTATTTCTTGCAACCCAACTCGTCGCTTATCCCGAGATGCTTCCTTTCATCGTGCTTTCGGCGATCGTGTACGCCGCGATAGCAGCGTTCAAGCGCGAACTGCCCGCGCGCCGCTGGCTGCTCTTCATCGGCCTGAGCGCGGCGGCAACGCTCGTCGGAGCAAATGTTGCCGTGTTCGGCGGCGTCCGTCTGCTGGTCTGGGCGACGAGTGCGAATTCTGGGGCAGCCATCGGCGCCCTATTTCCCTATTACCTGACCCCGTTGGGCTTTGCGCTCGGGTGGGGATTCGTCCATCTCGGAAGCAGTGACGTTTCGTCGTGGAGAATTCAAGCGCTCGTCGTAGTAGGGGCCGCACTCTACGTCATCGCCGTGTGCGCCGCGCTCCGCGGGGCGGCGCGTCTTGAACCAATCGCGATCGTATCTGCAACGATGCTCCTGTTGTTCATAGCGCTCTTCGCTCGTGGAAACGGTTTTGGACTGTTCAAACTCGCAATGTATGCGCAGCCATTCGTTTTGGGAACCCTAACGATTGCGGTCGGCAGTGTCTTTTCGCGCCTTAGCGACAAGCCGGTAGCTACCGCATCGTGAGCGCCGGCGTACGGAGGCTCCTTCGATACGTTCTGGCTGCTGCGTGTCTGGCGTTCGTCGCCCTCAATCTTGCAAACACGGTGTGGTACGGCATCGCGAGCCTGGATTGGACCGGCGCGGTAACCGAACTGCCGCAGTGGAGCAATGCGCGCGTTGTCTCGCAGCTGATCGACTTAGCGCGCAGCGGCTCCGCCGACAGCACGATCGTCTCCGATGCGGCCAACAGCAGCGTTGGACAATTCGAAGCATCGAGCGTGACCGGCAGACCGCTGCTCTTCTTTTCGAATTATTTCGAACTATTTTACTTCAAGGTGCCGGCAAACCTCGGCGGTGCATGGGCCGCACCACTTGGAAATGCGACCCTCAGATCCGCATTGTGGAAGGAGATGATGGCGCACAATGCGCTGTACGATCATTTCGGGGTCGTGCGCGGACCCGCGCGGGACGGCGGGCCGTACGTCGACGGGTTCGTTTTCGACCCCAGACTGCAAACGGCGCTGCTACATCCAAGCCGTACGATGCTGCTCGAATCCTTTAATTCGACCCTGTTCAACAATTGGCGAAAGCCCGGATTTTACAACGACAGGTTGGCGCTCCAGCCGTACAGCGCGGTTCGCAATTTTCTGATCTATGTTCCCTCGAAAAGAGCGGATTCCAATAACCTAGCTACGGAAGCGATGATCTGGCGCTTCGAACCCGACGTCTTCGATGTTTCGAAAAACATGGAGGCAATCGGGCGCTACTTGCTCTTTCACGTGGTCAATCCCTCAAAGAACCTGCGACTTGAGATCGACTATACGTCGACCCTTCAGGCCGATGGGCAAAAGTGATTACGCATCTCCGTTGTGGGCGACGACCGGGTTCGCTTCCCTGTGGTCGGCCACGGCGCGGCCCGACTCTTCTCGCCGGTTTTCGCCCGCAACTCATTGCGGGCGTACCATTCGTCGAGGTGGACATGGGTCGCGACGGCGTGGCCTTTCCCGACCGGCGCACGGGGCTCATGCGGCTATTCGGTACCGCCTACCGGCTCGACTACCGCAAGATGGTGGGAATTAGGGACATTCAGTCTTTGGATGCAAGTTGTTAGATTAGAGCTGCGCGCGCTCTTATTTTAGAAAGGGCTTGAGGATGTAAATCTCGAGTTCTGGTATCTAAGAAGATGGATGGATAGCAGATAGTGTGGCGCTTTGGCTCTTCGCGTAAACAACGTGCTGTATGCTAGTGCTGCGCGCACTAGTGTGAGTGGAAGTGACGCGCAAGGCGCTGCACATTTATCTAACGTTGGACGGCAGACGCATGCGCGGTTAATATTGGCTAGGGAATATCGTCATTGCAGTGAATCTAAAGGGGGACGGTTAGCGACATGAAATCGGCGTTACGCGGATAGTTCTTTCATCTGTGGGGTCGCGATGGGCGCGCTGCGTGGATAAGTCTGCAGTATGTAGATTCAAAAGTGAGGGATATCTCTAGTCTCTAGATGAAGCGTATGACGGTGTCTAATAAGCTAGCGCAGCTACACGAGATCGTTTCCCCGGATGCGGAGATCGCATTTGGATCGGGATGGTACGCTGCAGAACGATACGGTAATGCGACGTTTCGGTGGGTCAACAACGATGCGGAGCTAGCCGTGGCGGCAGTGCAACCCGTCGCGTATAAATTGCATTTAACGCTAGAGCAGGGCACGGGCGTTGGTGTGAAACAGTTCGATCTCGAAATGTCGACGAATGGCGAAAAGATGGCAACGGCATGGGTAAAGGGAAAAGAAACGGTCACGGTCACCCTACCCGCACTGCGGCCGGCGATGTATCGCGATTCTCTGCACGCAGTCGGCGGAGGCGCAAAGCGACGAGCGATGATCGCACGCTGAACTTCGGCGTGTTTTCAAACTGCGTGAGCGGGGAACACGAGATGTTTGCCCGCGCACGAGACGATAGGGAAGGGATGGTACCCACTGGAAAAGTTCGGTGGAAAGCTTTTCAGTTGGGTAGATAAAGACGCGAAGATAACTTGGTAGCAGATGAGGGCAACGAGCGTCTGGCGATATATGTCGAGACAGATCCGGGCGTTGGAGCGAAAGCTTTTGTACTCCACATCCAGCGACCAGATGGGACGACGATCGCTGATGCCAACATTGGCGGCCTTGAAGAGATCGATATTCCGTGGCCTAAGGGCGAGAAAGCGATACGCCTTCACGTCGAGTCGCTAGGCACCAAGAGCGCCGGCGATCCTCGCGTGCTAAATTTCCGCGTCTTCGCTCCGGGGTAGGTTACGCTCGCTATGCGCTTCGCTCACATCACGCTTGGGAAGGCCGGGAGCCAATGAGTTAAAGATGTCCTAACTGATCCCGATCTCTTCGGCTTGCAAAAAGACCTGACGTTCTCGTATCCGAGTAAGGGCGGCGTATACGGAATGCCGGAGTTTTAAGCCGAACCCGACCGCGTCATTGGCGGCCCGATCTACGAAGCGCGGTACGAGGACTGGCGAAGTTACCGAGCGCCGGACGATCGCTGCATCTGGTCCTTCGCGATCCGCGCGACTCGATCGTCTCGTGGGCATTTTCTGTCACGTATAGTCACGTAACCGAAGAACACGTGCGTCTGATTCGATCGGCGTTGTTGGCGCTTGATCTGCGCGGCAAGCTCGAAGTCGCATGTAGACGTTCTGGGAATCGTCTGCGGCACAACGCTCGTGGGCAAATCGCCGAACGAACCGAACACGAAATGATATTGAGATACGAAGATCTCATTTGACGATGAACATCGCGTCTTTTCGCGAGATCTTCGATTTCTTCGGTTGGTGGGCACCGGAATGAGTCTTTAGCGCGGTCATCGATCGGCTGTCGTTCGCGACGCGTAGCGGCCGAAAACCGGGCGAGAAGCAAGAGTTCAGTCATTATCGCAACGGCTTGGCGGGTGACTGGCGCAACTACTTCGATCGTGACCTTGGTGAGCGGTTCGAGAGCGCGTGCCCGGGCTTACTCGTGGCGCTTGGCTACGAAACATCCAATGGCTGGTGGACGGCGTTGCCTGAGTACATCGACCGGTTGAGCGAAGGTGGATCGAAATCGATTCAATCGCGCGATAGAGCCATGCTGTTCGAGCAGAAGGCGAAGTTGCTCGAAGAGCTCATTGATATTTCGAAAGCTCGGCTTGCAGAGCAGCAACCGCCTCAGCGTTGACCTCGAGCGCCTGCAAGCGCGCCGCGGCTGCTTCCGACAGCATTTCGTTCTGTGCGTGCAACGATTGCAGTTCGTCGGCCTGAGCGGCCAGTTGCGCCTCGACCTCGACTAAGCGCGCTTGCATGGCGTCGTACTGCGTTGTCATCGATTCCAGCAGCTGCAAGCGTTCCTCCGCCTCTGCGACGACCCCGTTGAGCGTAGCGAGCCGCTGGTCGGCTTCGTGCTGGAGTCCCGCGATTTGCCGGTCGCGCTCTTCCAGCGCGCCCGCGAGATAGGAGCCGCTATCTTCGACCGGAAGCGCAGCCAACTGCGCATTTATGGCCGCAAGCTCGTCAAGGAGCTGCTTCACGCGATCGGTCATGACAGCGTTACGGTCTTACCTCCGCATCAAAAACGCGAAAGTTCAGCACTCGCGGATCGCTTGGAACCCGAAGGTTCTTCGATGGCGCCGAGAGCGTGATCGTTGTGCCGGCGGGCTCGGCCGGAGAGCTAAAGGCGAGAAAGCTCGGCATTGACGCGGGAGGCATAATCGCTCCCGCGATGTCGTGACCGCGACCGTCGCTCGGAACGAGCTTGAGCGGTTGGCCGAGGCTGGGGCCGGGCAGCAACAGCAAGTTCGAGAGTGAATGGCTTCGACTGAGCGGACGTGAGTTTTAACTGCGCGTTGTTGGCTACCCAACGAAACGATTGGCCGGCGAACGTTTCGTACGTGTACCAATTTGCGCCGAGGTCGAGTGGCGAACCGTCGCGTACGATTTCGCGCCTGCACCCGCAATCGACGAGCCAAGGGCTGCGCTTAAAAGGCGATAGTTGAGAATACGCCGATCACCGTTCGGTGATGGATGATTCATCGTGACGGCGTGGATCATGAAGGCCTCGGCGGGATAGCCATTGCCGATCGTGACCTTCACCCACTGCCGGCCTTTGATGGTCGCCGCAGCTTTGTCACCGTGATTCCGCGAATCGTCGATCTGCTGTCGGTGAAGACGAGCCGTTGATGCCAGGGCCGGGTTCAAGCTCGAGCGCGAGCGTTCGATTGTTAGCGTCGGGACACGCGGTCACCTCGGCATCATTCGTTGCCCAGCGAAACGTATCACCCTTGAAATGCTCGAGTGGGAACCAGCCGGAGCCGATCACGATCCCGTCGCCGGGCGCTTTCAGTAGGGGGTCTGCCACTGGAGTTGCGGTTGCCTGTGCGCTCACGGTTGTCGCAGGTTGACTGCAAGCCGCTAATCCGATAACTGCAGCGAAGCCTATCGCAAGCAGCGGGTGCTCTCTACGCAAGTTCGTCCTTTCCGATCCATCCGTACGTCGTTGATGAGGAGCCCGAGCCTCCGCTTATCCGATGAGATACCGGCATCCTTAAAAACTAAATGCGTTCTGCGGCGCGCAGCGTCAGAACCGGGCTGCTCGTCGTCTCCGGTACAGCGAATGTAAACTCAAAAGGCCCCGGTTTGACGGCCGTTCGCCCGAGTAGGCGCCGCCCCATCGAGACCGTCAGTATTTGTTCGTTCAAGCCCGGAATGCCGTCCGGGATTCTCCCACGAATTCGAGCGCGGCCCGATCCCTCCGGCAGCATCAGCCGAACCGTGGGCGCTGCCCAGCCGTCGCGGTACCACGCCTGCCCGAGGGCGTTGACGCGGCGAACCAATCCCGTCCGCGACCGCGTTCGCACATCGTCGCCACGCGCGCCCGGCGAGGTAGTAGCGGCTGCGGAAGCCTGTCGACCGTGGCGGCGAGGTCGCGCTTGTAGGAGCCTAAACCATAAACGACGAGGGCGGGCGGAAGCGCGCGCATCCGGTGTGCTCGTAGAGCATTTTGTGGATCTCGCGTATCCGCCGTCCACCGCCGGCGGCCGTCTTTGCGCCTTCATATTCGCGTATCGAGCCCATGTATTCCGGGACGAAGACGAAATCGAATCGTTTGCCGAGACGGATAAGGATCTCCCAATCCATCACGTAGTGCAGATCTTCACGGATCGGCCCGACCGCATCCAGCGCGGCCTTTCGAAAAAAAACCGTCTGCTGCAAGATGTAGTCCGATACATTCGTTAGCTTCCACAGATCGTGATGCTGGGTGTGCGGAAAGCGCGACTTAATGCCGCCGAACTCGTCAATCTGATAACCTTCCCCATAGACAACAGCGGCGTGCGGATTGCCTGAAACGCATCGACTGCATGCCGGATCGCGCCGGGCAAAAAGAGATCGTCCGAATTCAGCCACGCTACGATCTCGCCGCGGGCGAGTGCGAAGCCTTTGTTGATCGCGTGTGACTGCCCGCGATCGGGCTCCGAAATGAAGCGGACCCGATCGAGATATGGGCGCACGACGTCGGCGGTCTCGTCGGTTGAGGCGCCATCCATAATGATGTATTCCACGTGCGGATAATCTTGGGTAAGCACGCTCTCAATCGTCTCGCGAATAAAACGCCCCTGGTTAAAGGACGGCGTGACGATCGTGACGAGCGGCTCGTGCGCGGTCATGTGCTCTGAGCGATTTTTTCGCAGACGGACGGTTTCCTTGACAAACTCTTGCGTAAACCGCAAAGGGTGACCGGGGTTATGGGCAAGTCCGAGCACTAACGTGAGCATCGTTCGCAACGGCGAGCCCCTGGGCGGATCGAAGAATTGATCGCGTCGGCGAATCACGAAATCGGCGTAGGCGTGCGCCCACGAGAATGGTACATACCCGCGGTGACGGCGAAGGAGCCGCACGACCTCGGTGTACATCGTTTTCGGGCCGCGCGCGGTCTTGCTTGCTGGGTGCATGCGCGCTCTTGCCCAGCGTTTCGCACTGCGAACGGGCGCGGGCGCATCGCGCATGAGTCGAAACCAGAGGTCATAGTCGAAGGCCATGTCATAGCGCTCGTCGATGCCGCCGATGCGCTCGAATGCTTCGGCGCGAATCAGCGTCGCGGGCTGACAGACGCAGCATTCCCGTTCGAGTGCCTCCGGCGTCGCATCCAACACCGGGTACTCGCGAATCTCGCTGTCATCGTCGGCGACAAACGTACCGGCGCCATAGGCGAAATGGCGCCTTGCTACGCGCGAGCAGCTCGCACACCCTCGGCGACGGCCTCGGGTTCGAGCACATCGTCGGCGTTCAAGAACGCGAAGAACTCCCCGGACGTGAGCGCAAAGCCCGCATTGATTGCTTGAGCCTGAGATCGCGCCCGGAATCGATACAAGCCGTACCCGCGGGTCGGTCGCGGCGGCGATCTCCTTTGAGTCGTCGGTCGAACCGCCGTCTACGACGATGTACTCGATATCGCCGTACGTTTGAGCCAAGACGCTCCGGATCGTCGCTCTCAGGAACGTCGCCCCGTTGAGACAAGGCGTGACGATGGAAACTTTACCGGGCAGGCGGACGGCGCTCACTGACGATGAGATTCGGCAGCATATTGGATGCGTCCCCGCCTTAAAAGGCGAACCCACGAAGGGCATAGCTCCGGGATATCACTAAATACGTGAGGTGCTGGTTCTTTGCGTCGGTATGCCCCGTAGCGCCTCGACGTGGTCATTCAACGCGTGTCGACTGCTCCTTGCCGCGCGTAACCCGGCGTACGCGAGATACGAAGAGCACCTTGCGCGCATCTACCCGAGCCAACGCGGATCAGACTGCGATCGTGAAATCGCACGTGGTTGACGAGCTGGGGGATGAACTGATTCGCGGCGGCAGATGTCGCGCGATCTACACCTGGCGAGCGCCCGAAGATGCCGTGGCAAGCTGCATGAATATGTTCGGCATGACTTTCGACCGGGCGCTCCGGCGAATTCGGCAGTCAATCGATCTCTGGCGCGAATATCGCGGTTACGCGAATGTGCTAACGATACGATATGCACGGATCGTTAGCGATCCGGCTGGTGAGCTCGCCCAAGTAGCGCGGTTTCTGGACGTCGCCTGCAACCAACCACAATCGGACGAGATACTATGACGAGTTGTCGTTCGAGGCCGCAAAGATCCGATCAGTCACGCCTCGCCAGCGGATGGATCAATGCTCAACGCGGATGGCTACGATCCGGAGACGCTGTTTCATCCGAAGCACGTCATTAATGGTGAAAATGGCTATGGCGCACGCAGCTCACGTAAGGATCAGCTTGCCGCGTGCCGCGCGATCGCCGAAGAGACTAGGCAAGCGGCGGCGCACAAAGAGACGAACTTTGCTCGCCTTCCGCGTGGACGGGAATAACAACGACGTCTACAGCGAGCGGTGGCTGAGAAACGAGGCGTGCGGGGATGCGTTCCTAGACGATGACCCAGCGCGGCGACGAACTCGCGTTTTCGTGGAACGGCGAGACGATCGTCGACACTCTGACCGACCTCGAGTATTTCTATCCATCGACGGTCGGCACCGCGGCACTTTTCTATCACGGATCTTCGAAGCGGGGGAGATGTAAACGAGCCTGCGCGATGGCGCAGCTGCCCGATCCGGTCGCCATTGACGTTGGAGCCAACATCGGCGTGCACTCGCTGGCGTTCGCGAACGCGAAACCGCAGGCAAGCATTTTTGCTTTAGAACCGATCGCATGCAAATCGCACACTGTTGCAGCGTAATGTGGAACGTATGGGCGTATTGAGCCGCATCGCGGTATCGGAATTCGCGGCGGCTGGAAGCACGGGATCGGCGGAGATTTTCGAATGCGAAGATGCGGCGTACAGCACGATCGGTGCTGAGGCGTCGATGCGGGTGCGCGCGCGCTAGTGGTACCGACGATTACTCTCGACGCATTTCGTCGAGCGAAACGCAATCGAACGCGTCGACCTCATAAAATGGACGTCGAAGGCGAAGATTTAGCGGTGTTGCTCGGTGCTGAAGAATTGCTCAAACGAGATCGGCCGTTTCTCCTGATCGAAGTTGGTGCCGAATCCGCGGGAAGTACCGACACGATCGATCGGCTCGAGGCGGCCGGATCTCGGCATACGTAGTCGCGGACGGCATCGTCACGCCGCGCGGCGAGCGCGATCGAAAAGCCGCGAATTATTTCTTTGTTCCATCCGGCAACGGATTCGTGAGGGCGACCGATGCCTCAATCGCGAGGAAGGAGGCAGCGTATCAGCAAGTGATTCTGCGGCGCAATCGACGGCATATCGTCGACCTCCGATCGAGTCTGCGGGAGAGGGACGATGAAGTGTCCGCGCTCAAGGCGACGATCGATCGTCTGACGGAGTCGCTCGCGGCCGAACAACGACGCGCTCAATCACAGCAGGCGGCGTTGGCCACGGCGAACGCGCGCGTGGCCGAGTTGGAGAGTAGTGGTGTAAGCGTAGCGGCTACGAGTAGCGATGAGCTCGTTGCGCGCCTTCGCGGTTCAATCCACGATATGCGTGAAGAGCTCGACCGTCAGCATCGGGCTGCAAAGGAACGTCTTGCACTCATCGAAGACATGGAGGGCCGCATGCGCACATTGGGCGCGCAGGTTCGTGAGGCGCGTGACGCCGCCGAACGCATGCGCACGGCTGCGCAAGAGCGCCTCGGAGTCATCGAACGGCAGCAGTCGGGCCTTCTTGCTCGGGACGCGGAGATTGCGGCCAAGACAGCGATGATCGAAAAACTCGAAGCGATGGTGGGGGCCCGTCGCGATGACGAGCCGGGTATACGCGAAGAGCTGCGCAGGGCGCACGCCCGAGTCGCGGAGCTGGAGTCGTTGGCCGAAGAGCGGCTCGAAGTCATCCGAGCGATGAAGAACGGCCGAGCCGGCTAAACGCCGAGCCGCTCGAACGCGCGGCTCACGACCTCCACGACGTTTCCGTGTCGATACGTGCGGTTGACGTACCCTTGGCCTTGACGCCCGAGCGTAGTACGCGTCGGTGCGTCGAGCATTTCAAGGCAGGCGCGAAAACTGCGCGGCGTCCCGATACCACAAGCCGCCGTTACTTCGCATCGACTGGCCAACCAGAACGGGGTTCCACCCGTTAACGAGTGACGCGCGCCCCGCTCCCCATGCTTCGAGTAAGGCGATGCAGAGGCTCTCGTGATAGCTCGGCATCGTAAACACCGAGCACTGCTCCAAGAGCCGCCACTTCTCCGCATCGTCGAGTGGGCCGGTGTAGCGAATATCATCGACAAAATCGGTCGGCTCGTGCCCCGGACCGGCGAGCACGAGCTTCCATCTCGCCTGCGGATTGTTCGCACGATGCGAGCCGAAATGGTCGATGAGCGACGAGATGCCCTTTGACTCATCGATCCTTCCGAGGTAGAGCAACAGCGGTGCGGGCGATGAGTTCTCGCAGGGTATTTCCGGAAATTTTTCTGCGATCGCTGGGCGAACATACTCGCCGTCGATCGTCTGTCCTCGAAAGATCCTTTGCAGAGTGTTCTTCGACTCTTCGGTCGTGAATGCAAACGATCGCACGGATTCGAAGAACCGCTTCCATACGGGCATGTAGATCGGCCACTCATCGTGAGCGAGAGGCACGAGCATGGCGCGGTTGCGCACCAGCGGCAAACCGAAATATGACGTTGCGTAGAGATACGAAATGAAGATGAACCCGTCGAAGTCGTCATCGTCGACAAGAAATCGCAGGAGCGGCGTCGAGTACGGTCCCTGCGCCCTGAGCCAGGCCTCCTGTTCCTCGACCGTTGACGAGGCAATGCGATAGCGGAGTGCGCGCGAGAGGCGATTGAATTCAGTCAAATCGCGTGGCTCATCAACTAGGAAGCGCCGAACAGGAACGTCGTCGAGCGCGCTCACGCCGGGTGCGAGCTCGTTCTCCCAGGTCAAATAGCTTTCGGCGCACGTCGTGATGATTTCGACGTCATGCGCGGCGAGCAAGTCACGCGCGAGCTGGAGCGCAAACGCTTCCGATCCACCGAAAACGTGCTCTCCGCAGCGCGGCACGACGACTCCAATTCGCTTCCGTTGTTGCATTTAATCGCCGGGTTCGAGTGCCGCCACGAGGACGGCCAGCGACGTGTGCGGGGCGAAAGTTGCGAGCCGCCGGCGCTGTCCCGCGAGTACGATTTCGCGTGTCTGGCGATCTTCGATGAGCACACGCCAGAGTGCGGCAAGTTCGATCGGCGGCGCCGGGTTCACGAGCACGCCGGCGGGTCCCATGAGCGACCGCGTGTATTCGTTTGCCGCGGCGCAAACCGGGACATCGAACGCCATCGCGTCGATGAGGCTCTGTCCGGTCGAAAGTTTCGTCCGATTACATACAAAGAGGTCGGCCGTTCGGTAAAAGGCAGCAAGAGCGGGGATGGAGACGACGCCGGGAAGGAAAATGCGGTGTTCCAAACACGCGTTCTCGATCGCGCTCCGCAGCCGCTCTTCGTATTCCTGGTCGACGAATGGCCCTACGATTGCTAGCCGCGCTTCAAAATCGAGCGTGAGGTAGCTGCTGAACGTCTCGAGGATTTCAAGCAAATTGCTCGCCGCCTCAACTTGCGCGACGCACAGAATGAGCCGCCCGCCGCGAAGCGACTCCATCATGGCTTGGTCAGCTTCCACGTTCCAGTGCTCGGCGTCAAAGGCGGGCGGCAGCAGCGCCGCCGCGATTCCGCCCCGGACCAGCGCGCGCAAGGCGGGCTCATTCAACGCAAGGCTTGCCTTTGCGGAACGTGCGATGGAGATCGCGGCGGGACTCGCGGCGTCGGCGAACAGCGCGACGTCGGTTACTGCGCCGTTGGTGTGAATTTCACCTGCGAGCCCTTCTCCGATATAGCGCACCTGCGCGGCGTGTTCGGGAGCCTCGGCCGGGCGACGAACGAGACCGCCAAGGCGCGGGTCGCGTTCATCGGCGACAATTCGCGGACTGTCGTCCAAGTGAACGAAGGCCGGCGTCAAGTCTGAGCGCGGCGTTCGTCAGCACGTCGCCGTACGCGGCGCGCGGCAGCAGGTGCACGACGGTGCGCTTCTCCCCGTGATCTGCCGGCTTTGCGGCGAGCGCGTTTTCATAGCGTTCGATGACCGCCGGCCACGCGGCATTGTTCGCGAGCCAACGGGATGCGCGCGCGCCGGTCCGTGCGAGCTCGTCGTTCGAAGCTTGGTCGATGACGTGGAGCACGCGCTGCCACTCGAAGACGTTGGATGCGATCCAACCGCCGTTGGTCTCGCGCATCGGCAGCGCCGTCGCCAGACAATCGCCATGCACGACCGCAGGCCGACCGTAGGACCACGCCTCGACGAGCACGCGCGAAAAGCTCTCGTTCGCACTCGGTTGTACGAGCGCGCGAGCCGACGCGAGAAGGCGAGCTTTGCCGTCGTCGTCCACTGGCCCCAAGCCGACGATGCCACGTCCTCGTTCGCCTTGCGTTTCTTCTCCGGCGAGCACGAGTTGGAGATCCGAGGCGGGCTCGAATGCCGCGAATCGACGATATGCGTCGAGCAGTAGGTCGATGTTTTTTTCAGGGCGATTGCGCCCGAGGAAGAGAACGTAGCGCGATCTTTCGGGATCGAACTCGCCGATCGCATCGCGCGAATTGCTTCGGCGCGGCGGATCGACCGCCGAGCCCACGACCACGCTGCGTTCATCGATCGAGGGACCGAAGATCCGTCTCGCGAGCTCGTATTCTCCGTCACTGTTGAACAGTATCAGCGGCATGCCGCGCATCATCGCTGCAACCGGCCCGAGGTATGCGTAAGCTTCGTCGTGGAAGCACGGTACGATTGCAGATCGTTCCCGCGGAATGTGCCAACCGCGAAGGGTCGTCCCGTAGAGATACGGCAGGAACAAGACTCGGTCGTAGTCGTTGGACGTGCGGGCGAGTTCGGCGAGAAGCGATGTCGAGACGATGTTATGCTGCACGAAGGCGGCTTCGATCATCTCGTCGGCTGCGTTCAGCCCCGGCACGAGCGTTCCCCGCGGAACCGAAAGAACCGCGCGGTTGATTTCGCGAAACGCTCCCGTATTGGTACGGTCCACGCGAAACCGCGAGACGCGCACCTTACCATCGTTCGTCGTTCCGGGCGATAGGGTGTTGCGATCCCATGGGTCGTGCCAATCGCGCGAGCACGTCGTTAAGACGGTGACGTCGTGCCCGCGGCCGGCAAACGCGTCGGCGAGATCCACCGCCAAGCGCTCTGCGCCTCCGAGCAGCTCGCGCCCGAACCAGGGCGTAACGAGCGCGAGTTTCACGAAGGCGGCGTGCGGGCCTTGAGCCGATCGATTTCCTCGGCAAGGCGGACATTGAGCCGCATGCTCTTTCTCAGCGCTTCGATCAGCGCGGTGTTTACATTACGTTGATCGCGCAGGATGAACGCGAGCACGCGCAGGATGAAGCCTTGAAACGGGCGCAGGCGCCCAACAATTCGCGAGGATCGGCCGAGTGACGTTCGCACGGAGGACGCAGACTCGGCGGCCTGGAGCGCTTCCTCCATCCCGGCGACGAGGGCGGTGACGTCGGCTTCAACCGTTCCCGAATTGGAAAAGAGCGACGCTGCATAATGCCCGCCGATCTGTTCCTGGACCTTGGCCATCAGTGTCGTTACGTCCAGATCCGGATTGCCGCCGTCGATCATTGGTCAGCCCTTATATTTCGGGATGTACTCCGCGAGTTGGTGCAACGCGTAGTCGATGTCTTCCATCGACGCGGCGTACGAGAAACGCAAGTAGCCTTTACCGGCCGGACCGAAGCTCGAGCCGCCGCCGCACGCGACCCCGGACTCCTCGAGGATGTAGCTTGCGAGCGCCTTGTCGTCGGTCGTAATTTGCGACACGTTGGGGAAGGCGTAGAACGCGCCTTCGGGCAGCGTGCAGCTCACCCCAGGGATGGCGTTCAGTCCTTTGATCAGTTTGTCGCGGCGCTGGCGGAAGATCTCGTTCATTTCGCGCACCGGCGCATCGGTGCCGGTCAAGGCTTCGATGCCGGCCTTTTGCACGAACGACGTGACGCAACTGAAGGTGTTGTTGTTGAAGAGCGTGACTGCTTTGCAAATCTCTTCGGGGAGAATCGCGTAGCCCAAACGCCAACCCGTCATCGCGTAGGCTTTCGAGAAGCCGTCGACGATGACCGTGCGCTCTTGCATGCCGGGTAGCGAGGCGATCGAAAGGTACTCGCCCTCGAGATAAAAATTGCGACTGTAGATTTCGTCTGCGATAACCAGAAAGTTGTGCTTTTGCGCGAGCTCCGCGATGCGCTCGAGGTCGCTTCGCAGCAGCACGCCGCCGGTTGGATTGTGCGGCGAATTGATGACTACCGCTTTGGTCTTATCCGAAACGCGGCTCGCCAGCTCGTCGAGGTCCATGCGCCAGTCATGCTCTTCGTGGAGCGGAATGCGAATGACGTTGGCTTGCAGATAGCTCGAGGCTGACGCATACGCCGGATAGGCCGGATCGAAGTAGACGAAGTCATCGCCCGGATCGAGGATCGCGGAGAGGATGTTCCAGATGATCGGTTTTGCGCCCGGCGAGATCGTCACATGCGCGGCCGTATAGGGCGTGGGCAGTTTGCGAAAGCGCGTCGCGTAGTCCGCGATGACTTCGCGCAATTCCAGCGTGCCTTGCGACGGCGTGTAATGCGTGTCGTGCGCCATCAGGGAATCCACTGCAGCTCGCTTGATGTTCTCGGGTGTGTCGAAGTCCGGCTCGCCGATCTCCATGTGTACGACGCGTCGTCCGGTTGCCTCGATCTCGCGCGCGCGCGCAAGAATCGCAAACGCGTTCTCGGAACCGAGGCGCGAAAGGGCACGTGTAACGAACGACTTTTGCGTTGCGAGCATAACGGAAATATCTCCTCAAGGTAGCGACCCGCGCACGGCGAACGTTCACCGCGTCATGCGCACCTTATCTGAAGTTTTTGCGCCGGGAGCACCGACATTACCGGAGGGACTCCGGACGCTCGTCGTTTCGCCCGACCGCGAGTTGGAACCTGGGATGACGGTACGCGCGACCTTCACGTTCCGCAATCAAGGCGGCGCGCCGGCGACCGGTGTGCGCGTGCGCTTCAACCTCCCCGACGGCCTGGTCTACCTGGTCGGTACGGGGCAGCTCGACAGCGTCAGCCTTGACGACGAGCAAGGCAACTCACCGCTTCTTTCACGCAGCGGCGCCCACATCGGGGATATCGATTCGGGCGAAGAACGGCGCATCGAAATTTCCTATAGCGTGGCCGGCGCGATCGAGAACGGCACGATGATCGAGCTACAGGCCGCCGTCGCTTCCTTTGAAGTGCCGCCGGTCGGTTCGAACATCGTGCGCCTGATTGCCCGCAGCCGTCCGCTTCTGCAAAATGCGTTGACCGGGATCGCGATCGAGGCCCGGTCGGAACCGGTGCCAGGGGCCGAGGCGACGATTACCGTCCGGCTGCACAATGCCGGCGAGTCGAGCGCGCACGACGTGGTCGTGGTATCGCCGATTCCGGAGCACACGCGCTACGTCCCCAACTCCGCGCGCGTCAACGGGCGCGAAATCGAGCGCGATCTCGGACAGCCCTTCGACCGGGTTCATGCGCCGATCGTCACCGCGGGCCTGGCCGCGAGCGCCAGCTCGACCTTGGTGTACCGGATCCAGATCGCCTCGCCGCTACACGACGGCACGGCCATCGTCGCGCACGCCCACATCGCCTCGCAAGAGACCGCGGCCTTCGCACTCGAGCCGGCCTCGATGGTGGTGCGCTCGACCCCCGATTTCGACGATGACCGCACGACGTTTTCGGTCGAGCCGGCCTACGACGTGCGTCCGGGGCAGCGCATCACGATGACCTTGTGCGCCTTCAATGCCGGGTCTGCGGCCGCCGAGAACGTCACCGCCTCGCTCGAGCTGCCCGATACGCTCGTGCCGGTGCGCGGCGCGACGATGATCGACGGGCGCCCAATAAAGGAAGCCAAGAAGCGCGAGTCGCTGACCTTCGATCTGGGCCGCGTTGATGCCGAAGAGCGCGTCGATCTGCTCTGCGAAGCGATCGTGATCTCGCCGCTCTCGGATGGTTCAACCATCGAGATCGCCGCGACCATCGCCTGGGAACCGGCGCGCGGCGACGACTCACAGCGCCGCTTCGAACGCACGGTTGCGATCCACTCTGAACCCTCGCTCCCGTCGCGTCGCAACGCCATTGCTCGCATGCACGGCGAAGTGGTCAAGCCGGGCGAAGAGATCGAAGCCACGATCACCGTCGCCAATGAGGGCAGCACCAGTGCGACCGACATGGTGCTGCACCTGCGCATCGATCCGGCACTGGATGAAGTGCGTCTTACCGAAAAGTCGTCGCGCGTCGCACTCGACGGCGACACCGCCGAGATCGGCACGATCGATCCGTACAGCCAACGCCGCTTCGTGCTGCGCGCGCGCGTGCGTACGCCGTACGCCGATCGCAGCGAACTGCACGTCGGCGCGAGCGTGCACTCACGCGAACTCGGTGAAACGCCGCTGGGCGAAGTCACCTGGCGAGTCGACTCGCATCCTTCGTTCTCGCCGCAAAGTTCAGACCTGCGTCTCGAAAGCGACGAGGTGCTACGGCCCAATCAACTCGCCGACGTCGCGGTCCACATTACCAACGTCGGGAGCGACGTAGCGCACAACGTGCGCGTACGGCTCTATATTTCACCCGAAGCGCGACTGGAAACTGTCGATGGCGCAACGCGGGAGAAGTCCAAGCTCGTCTTTGGCGAGATTGGCCCGGGCGCCACAGCCGAAGCGCGGCTTGGACTGCGCTTGTTGCGTAGTCTGGCCAAGGAATATCCGGTCACCGTCGACGGCGTGCTCACCGCGGATGCGATGTTGCCGGTTCCACTCGAGCGCTTGACGATTGCGACGACCGCCGAGCCGGATTTCTCGGTGGGTTCGCTGCGCAGCGAGCCGATCGACGTGGTGGACGTCGGGGAAACGATCGAGTGGACGCTGCACGTTCGCAACGGCGGCGACGGCCCGGCCCGGCGCGTGCAGATTTATTGCGCGCAACCGCAGTCGCTGATCTACGTTCCAAATTCGACGACCGTCAACGATGTGCCGATTCGCGACGTCGGGGTGTTCTCGGCGCTCTCGAGCGAACGCGGGATCGTGCTCAACGACGTCGATCCAGGCGTCGAAGCGACGATCCGGTTCCGCGACGTCGTCCATAACGGATTGCCGGCCGGCGAAGCGATCATGCGCGTTGCGACCGTGCACTACGACGGCGAGCGGCACGACGAAATGCCCTCAAACGAACTCAAAGTGCGCGCGACGCCGGTCTTTGCCAATGCGATTCCCGGCTTGCCGTTTGGCCTAGACGGTATGGTGGGTCCGGCATTCGGCGGCGGTCAGCGGATGCTCACCGAGGATCGCTTCATGGAACTGCCTCCGGCGACGCCGGTGAGCGGCAACGGCGACGTGACCAGCGGACGGATTGCCGGCGCAGAGTATCCTGCGCTGGTCGCCGCGAGCAACGGGAGCGACGTCGACGGGGGGCTCGCGGGCGACCGCGTCGGCGTTTCGGTAACGTTTACCGCCGAGCGGCACGCGCGCGTGCTGCGGTTCCTCGACGAAGCGCGTTTTGATGGCCTGGTGACGCATCTGTTTGCGATGCGCGCATTCTTCCCCGAAGCGATCGGCGACACGCACGTCGGCGCAGTCGCATCGATGCGCGAGATGTTGCGCGACGAAACCGATCGGCTGTTCATCAAACTGCGCCTGCCCAGCTATGTAATCGCGCCGCGCGATATCGAAACGGCCTCGACGCGCGCGACGCTCGAGCGACTTTTGCATGACGTACACGGTGCACGGGGCACGCCCGCCGAGACGCCGGGTTCAGCCGTGGTCTTGCGCGGCAGTTACGATCCGGCGGAGATCGCCGAACTCGGCGACCGTCTGGGCGAAATCGAACTGGCCTCGGCGTTTCCGTGGGCGATTCTCGCGCGTTTCTTACCCGACGGCACCGCGCAGTTCGCGCATTATCGCTCGATGCTCGTTGCGCGACTGGATAGCTTTGACGACTCCGACAGCACGGAGTTTCTGGACGCGCTGCAACGCCGTCGTGACGTGGCGCTCGACGCCGCGCTCGACGTGGTGCGAACTTCGTTGCACGCGAATGCCGTTTAGAGTCCCACCGTGTCGCTGATCGCGATCGCGGCGCTTCTCGTTCTGGTCGCCGGGATTTTTCTGGGCCTCTACGCCTGGCGCGCTCCGCGTCGCGCGGCCGAACCACGGCGCACGCGCGAAGGCGCGCCGCTTCAGGCCACCACGGCGTGGACCAACGAGGCCGGTGAGGAGTTTGCCGGACTCTCCGAAGCCGCGCGCTGCGACTTGGTCTTTGCGGTTGCGGCACTCGACGATGAACGCTCGCAAAAGTTGCTCGAACATGCGCTCAGCGATCCGGCCGAGGCAGTCTCGCTTGCCGCTGCGCACGCGCTGGCCGGTCACGGACGCCGTCCGGTGGTCGAAGCGTATCTTGCCGGCCAACCGGGCGCGCGGGCTGACCGGATCGCGCAGGCGTTAGCTCTCTTGGACTAAAAGGAAGGCTCGTGGCTTCGACGTCGTTGACCGGGATCTTCGCGCCGGGTTCGCCCGCATTGGTCGAGAGTTTGCGAACCCTCGTCCTCGAGCCCAGCCGCGTGGTCACTCCAGGCGAAACGATTCGCGTGCATTTTTCTTTTTCGAATCTGGGCGGTGCCGCCGCCACCGGCGTTCGCGTGCGCTTCGCGCATCCGCAGGGCGTCGAACACCTCGCCGGCGGCGATGCCATCGACGAAGCGGCGCTCTCGCAAGGGTCGTTCATCGATCCGAGTGGTGCGCCGATCGGCGACCTTGAGCCCAACGGACAGCGCCGCGTCACCGCCGTCTTCCGGGTCAACGCGACGATCGAAGACGGCAGCGAGCTCGTGTTTCAAGCCGCACTCGTTACCGATCAAACGCCGCTCGTAGGTTCGAACATCGAGCGGCTCTTCGTACGCAGCCGTCCCGAACTGCAAAATAGCGCGACCTTCGTTACCATTGCCGCGCCGAGCCCGCCGCGTCCAGGTGACGCGATTACGGTGCGCGCGGTCGTGCGCAACACCGGCAGCTCGAGCGCGCACGACGTGATCGTCGTGCTCCCGGCGCCGGATCATACCACGTACGTTGCTCGCAGTGCGCGCATTGACGGCCGCGTCGTAGCCGGTCTCGAAGGCGAAGCCTTCGACTACGATAGTTCGACGATCGTGAGCGAGCGGCTCGCTCCCGCCCAGTCGGTCGTCGTGGAATATCAAGCCACGATCGACTCGCCGCTCGGCGACGGAACGAGCGTCAAGGCCTCCGGTACGGTGGGCTCGCGCGAGACCTCGGAATTTTCGATCAGTTCATCCGAGATTTTGGTCGCGTCGCCGGTGGATTTCGAAGGCGAAGACACGGCACTGACGGTGATCAGCGATGACGTCGTGACGCCCGGCATGCGCGTGCCGATGGTACTGCGCGCGCTGAACACCGGGACTGGCATCGCCGAGCGGGTGCAGATTGCGTTCATGCTGCCGCCCGGCCTGGTCTACGCACCCGGAACAGCGCACGTCGACGGCCAACCGGTGAGCGACGACGCGATCGCCGATTTGGCGTTTTCGCTCGGCTCGCTTGCAGCCGGCCACATGGTCGAAGCGGGCATTTCTGCGACCGTGGCGGTACCGACCACGGCTGACACTGCGCTTCCGATCGCGGCGTCGTTGCGCTGGAAAGGCAGCGAGCGCACCTTCTCGCGGCGCCTAGCGGTCCGCGTTGCACCGCGCTTCAGTCGTGCGCGCAACTTTGTTGAAGCCGATCGTGGCGTCGTGCAGGCGCGTGAAGAGCTTGCTTTTACGGTGCACGTTTTCAATGACGGCACGGCGCCTGAATCCGACGTGCGCCTGCGCCTAATTCCCGGACTGTACCTCACCGATCTGCGCATCGGCGAGACCGCCGATGATACCATTCCGTACGATGTGCCGGTTGCACTGGGCTTCGTGCATCCGCATCAGGAGCGCATCTTCACGGTCCTGACCACCATTGCGTCACGCGTTCCCGACCGCTCGTCGGTCACGCTGGGCGCGGTGCTCGAGCACAGCGGCGGCGCGGTCGATCTCGGTACCGCGACGACTGTCGTGCGTTCACGCCCGTCAGTCGAAAGCGTTGCCTGGGAACTCGTTTCGCACGAACCGCTGCGCCCGGGGCGTACGGTCGATGCGATCGTGCGTGTGGTGAACGCAGGCTCCGACGTGTTGCGCGACGCGCGCCTCTCGCTTACGCTTCCGCCGGAGTTGACGATCGAGCGTGCAATCGACGCGCGGCGCGATCGTGATGGGCTTGCCTTCGCGGACATTCCGGCCGAGACGACGCACGAGTCGCGGATCACCCTACGGCTGACGCGCGCCGTCGACAACAATCGCACGCTGACGCTCGAAGGCTGGCTGCACGGTAAGGGCATCAGCCCGGTGCAGTTTGCGCCGCTGGATGTCACGACGTTCGCGCAAGCGCAATTTGCGCAGAGCGCGCAGATTCTGGCGATCCCATCGGAGAGCGTCAACTCCGGTGAACGGCTCTATTACGAGATTCGTTTGCGCAACGAAGGTGACGGTCCGGCCGATCGTCTGACCGTGCGCGTCGTCGCAACCAATCTTGCGGTCTACATGCCGGCGTCGACGACGATCAACGGCATGACGGTCGCCGATGATTCGGGTGCTTCGCAGTTGTGGTCGGCCCGCGGGCTCGTGCTGGCCGACGTGAATCCCAGCGTCGATCTGCGCATCCGTTGGGAAATGATGGTAATGGCGCCGCTTGCCGCAGGAACCGCGCTCGACACGCGGGTGATTCTCGAGTGGGGCGAGGGCACGACCTTCGCCGTTGCCGCACCGACCGTACGCGTGCAGGCGCAACCGAGTTTGAGCGAGTCGACCGCGGGCACGCCGATCTCGATCGCCCGAATGTTTCCGGTCGAAAAAGTTGCCGACCAACTCCCGCCGATTCCCGAGCCTGAGCCGATACCCGAAGCGCCGGCGGTTCCCGTGGCCGAGCGAGCGCCGCGCGCGATTACCGAACTCGTCGAATCGATCACGATCGCGAGCGTCCAAGAACCGCTCGAGGTGCCTGTTTCACCGGCGCCGGAGGAACGCGTTCAAGTTCCGGTCCTGTATCTCGATTTCTCGCCGGATCGTCTGAGCAATACGCTGCGCATGCTCGAGCGCAGCAATAGCGCGGGCGGGCTGGTCCAGCACCTCTTTGCAGTGCGACTGCTCTTTCCCGAGCACGCGCACGACGCGCCGGCATCGGTTGACGAGACCTTTGCGAGTGCGAGCCGTGCACTGCGCGCGCCGCTCGAGAAACTCTTCGTGCGCTTGCGCATGCCCCGCTTAACGATTACGGGCAAAGACCTCGAGGACCGCGAGAGCCGCGAAGCCCTGCAAGATGTGGTCGAGAGTTTGAGTTTTGCGCCGACGGCGTCGCCGCGCGCGCCGGGCGAGGGCACCGTGCGCGTGTCCGGCGCGATCGAGCTCGACGTCGTGCAGTCGCTTCTCCCGGATCTCGAGTCGGCGCCCCTCGGTGCGGTCACACCGTGGCTGCTCAACGCGCAACTGCTGGGTACGACGATCTATCACGGCAGCGAACGTTCTGATGCACTCGAGAACTATCGCGGCGAACTGCTGCAGGTGCTCTCCGTACTGAGCGAGTTGCCGATCGAAGAGTTCCATCGGGTCCTGACATCGAGTGTGAATCGTACGCTTGATGGTGCGCTTACCAACGCGATCGACGCGTTGCGCGGCGCGGCACAGATTGCTCTCGAATAATTCAGGCGCCACGATCCTTCTCGTTGTCTTTCTGGTGGGCGCGCTGTTCTTTGCGTTGGGCACCGTACTGGTTCGGCGTGAGCGCCGTGCGGAGCCGGCCCCGCAACGTGCGACGGAATCCTTGGAGCGCATCGACGAACTTCTGATCGCCGGCGATGCAACGAGCATTCGCGAACTCGAACGCCTGCGCGACTCAGCCGGGAGCGCCGATATTCGCGATGCTGCCGAGGATGCGTTGATCGTGATCTCGTCGCGCGGATAGCGCTTTCGTTCAGTGATTTCGCCCTAAGACCAGCGACGTCGCGGAGAAGGCCGCGTTATACTCGGCCTGCGTCGCGGCGGTAAACGACGGATATTCGGCCGGATCGTCTTTAAAGACCCAGTCCTGCGGATAGATCTCGAAGATCTGCGCGTTGTTAATCATTCCGTATTGGAAAATGTGCGCGATCGTGATGTCGTACCCGTCCGGGCTGATCGGTGACACGATGGGCTGGAACTCGAACGGGACGACCCCGTCGTGCCGCATGTAGACCTGACACCAGTAGATGTCTTCGGACTGCGCCATCTGATCGCACGCAGTCGGAGCCACGTTTGCACCAGCGACCGGAACGCCGTTAAAACTGATCCCCAGGTTCTGTACGCCCATCGCGATCCCGAGCGGTGCGGCAACGTCAGCGACCGCATCGGCGTAGCTGTACGCGTCGTTCGGATTCGATGCATCGTATTCCGAGACGTAGTTAAGCGAGATCATCAACTGCTTGTCGGTGGTTTGCTGGGCCAGGTTGTGAACGAGGCCAAGGGTGTATTGCAGCCATGCGCTATACGAGAATGCCGGCGTGGCTGCATACCATGCGTCCAGACACGGCTGCGGAGTCGTGTTCGCCCCTTCGAGGTGTCCGGGGTACGCTTCGACGCCGGCGCCGATACCAAAGCGCATGTAGCCGATGCTGGAGGTATATGGATCGCCGCCGCCGCTGCTAAAGTGCGCGACCATCGCATCGATGAATGCTTTGTAGTCTTTCTCGAATGTCGGATCGAGCCAATTGGGATACGGCGGCTGACTCGGACACTGGACTTGCCCTACGCCCTCCTGCGAGAAAATCCACGTCGGGGTTTCGGTATTGGTGCAGCACTCTTCCGAAGCGTCGGAAAGGAGCAGGTTCACCCGCAAGCCCGGTCGCGCGTACGGAGCGATCAATGAATCGATCGCCGACCAGTCGTAGGTGCCTTTGCTCGTCTCGATATCCGACCAAACGACGACGATGCTGGCGCCGCAAAAATCGGGATCGAGCGGAGCTCCCGTGCCGGGGCCGAGCACGTACTGCTCGATCTGCTTTTCAACGCCGCCCTCTCGATAAGGATTCCACACGTAAATACCGTGCGGCGCGTTTGGCGCGGGCGCGAGTGGGTCGGATCCGGTGCATGACGGCGCGGTCGCGGCGGTGCCACCGCTCGCGAGTTGCGCATTGACGCGAACGGCGACGGTCTGCGCGCCGCCGTCGCCGATCACGATTTTCTTACAGATCAGCGTCGGCGTGAGCAACAAGCCATAGAATGAGACCGTCGCCTGCGGTCCTGCCACAGACGACGCATAGCTTCCGCCACCCGTAGACATTTTCAGCGGCCCGTTGAAAAGGTTCGCGCACGAGTTCACGAGCGTTGGCCGGTTATTGATCTTGAAGAGCGTCGCGCCGGTTTCGGCGATCGTCACGCTCGGCGTCGTGCACGTCTGCGGCGACGATCCGGTACAGGTAAACTGCACGCTGCTTGGTGTCACCGTGAGTTTGTTCAGTGCAGCGGCCGCGAGCGTGACCGTCAACTGCTGCTTGGCTGACGTTGAATCGGTGAAAGTAACGGTGCACGTCCCGGAAAGCGCACCCTGCCCGTAGGGCGCAATGACAATCGTTCCCGAGCCGTTGAACGAGGACGGAATGACGCTGACGCCGACACCGCTCGACGTCCCGCTGCACGACACGTGTGACTTGGTGGTACCAGTAAAGCCTGAAGCATCCACCATCACGACGTCGGTCGGGCTGTCGATGGTGACGCTCGAGGGCGCGACCGTGTTACGGGTGATCGCGAGGTTTCGCACCGTCGCCGCGTTCATGATGTCCGTCTCGAGCGTTACGACGCTGTACTGCATCCCGACGGTTACCGAACTGCCGTCGGATCCCGTGACCGTCATCGTGCACGACGACGGCGGCGTTCCCGTCGCAACCGCAATGAACAGCAATGGCGCACCCGCGACGTCGAGCTGGGCGACGCCGTCGCCGGCGACGGCAAGGCTGCCGGTCGTGTTCGTGCACGACGGATCCGCGCTCGGCGTGTATTGCACGCCGGCCGTATCGCCTTGCGCCGTTATGACGGCGGACGGATCGTCAGAGGTGAGTTCGACTGGCGATGGATTGAGTTCCAACGTCGCTGACGTCGAGCCGGATGGAGGCGTCACGAATGAACCGCCTCCACAAGCCGATAACGCCAAACAAGCGAGCAATGCTAGAGCACGAACGGCTTTACCCACGGTTGCACCTCTTAGGGTGCGTACGCCGCGCTCTTGTTGAAATACTTCACGAGAATGTCGCGCGCGATCGGCGCCGCGACGGTTGCCCCGTAACCGCCGCTGCGGTCGACGAAGACGGCCATCGCGATTTTGGGGTGATCCGACGGCGCCCAGGCGATAAACCACGTCGTATTCGCGCCCGCGCCGTTTCCGGTTTCGGCCGTACCCGTCTTGCCGGAGAACGGGAGTCCCGCGATCTTCAAGCCGTAGGCGGTGCCGCCGGGATCGGTGACCTTCCCCATCCCTTCGCGCACGAGCGCGAGCGCTTCTTGCGTCGCGGGAACCTGACGAATCACCTGGGGCGTAAACGTTTTGATGACGTGTCCTTGCGGCGTGCGAATCTCGCGCACGATCTCCGGACGGTAGAGCGTGCCGCCGTTGATCACCGCCGACGCGATATCGGCCATCTGCAGCGGCGTCGCCTGCATCGCACCTTGTCCGATGCCGAGCATGCACACTTCGCTCGGTTCCATCGGAACGCCGAAGACTTTCATCTCCCACGCGTTGGTCGGCCAATTGCCCGCGTTCTCGCCCGGAAGATCGATGCCGGTCTTGCTGCCGATGCCGAAGAGGTGCGCCCACTTGGTCAGACGCGCGATGCCAAGGCGCCACGACATCTGATAGAAGAATCCGTCCGACGATGCGGCTAGTGCGGGAACAAAGGTCGTATTGCCAAGTCCGCCCGATGCGATGTCGCGCGCGATGTAGCCACCGCAATTCCACTGGCCACTGTCGTAGACGACCTCTTTGGGTTTGACCAGGCCCTCGCTGAGTACGCCGCTTCCCGTCACCATTTTGAATGTGGATCCGGTCGGCGTCGCCGCGCCGATCGCGTTGTTGAAGAGCGGATCGGTGGGGTCGAGCAGATATTTCGAGACGCGCTTCCAATTGTCGGCGGCGAAATCGTTGGGATCGAATTCCGGATAGCTCGCCATCGCGAGCACGCCGCCGGTCCACGGATCCAGCGCGACGACCGCGCCGGCGAGTTTGCGTCCGTGCGCCCACTTGGCGATGCCTTGGTCGAGCGCGTTTTGGACGATCTGTTCGAGGCGGCCGTCGACGTTGGTGATCAAGGTGTCGCCGGGAACCGCGGCTTTCGAGGGAAGCTTGATGCTGGGGACGACTTGGTCTTGCGCATCGACCACCACGCGCTGTCCGCCCGCCTCGCCGCGCAGATACGAATCGTAAACGTACTCGAGCCCATCTTTGCCCACCACATCGTTGGGGGTATACCCCTGATGCTTGAGTTTTTGATATTCGGTTTCGCTGATCTGACCGACGTAGCCGAAGATCGAGGCGCCGGTTGGACCGAGCGGGTAGTCGCGAATCGGCTGCACTTCCAAGTCGACGCCGGGCAAATCGCCGACGAGCTCGGAAAGTCGTGCCACTTTGGCCACGGGAAGATCGCTGGCGAGCACGACCGGACCGTAGGGTTCATACGTCTGGACTTGCGCGAAGTTTTCGTAGTTCACGCCGCGGTGGTGCAGCAGGCGATAGCGCAGTTTGGTCTGATCGATGCCCAGCGTGCGCGCCAGTGTCGACAACTCACCGTCGATGTCGGTGATCTCCGAGGGAATCAAACCAACGACGAATGAGGGGCGGCTGCGCACCAGAACGTGCCCGTCGCGGTCGTAGATCATGCCGCGCGGAGCGGCGACTTCGATCAGTCGCACCTGGTTTTCGAGCGCGGCGGCGCGGTAGCGTTCACCTTGCACGAGCTGAACTTGCACGAGCTGCACGATCAGCGCGATGACCGCGATGCCCAGGATCGCGATAAAGCCGGCGATGCGCCAGGGCGAGCGTTCCCAGGAGACGCGTGGCGCGCGGCGCCGATCGATGATCATGCGTAGCGACTATCGAAGCGCCGGCTGACCAACATCACGATCGTCATCACCGCCGCGTTGAGCAACGCCCCAAAGAGCGCTTCGTGAAAATGCATCATGCCAAGCCCACTGGGGTATCCTTCAAAACCCATTGCAACCCAGAAGATCAATTGGCGCACGAGCGTTGCAACAAACGTAATCGTTGCAACCAGGGGAATCGAATCGGCGAAGAACCCGCGAGAGATCATGCTTGCAACGATGGCAACCGCAGTCGTCGAGATCGTCCAAGCGCCGCCGGTTCCGTACGAAAGCACATCTTCGCCGATGCCGGCGGCCAGACCGTATGCGCCGGCTCGCCAGGGCTCGACGCGAATCGCGTACCATACCACCGCAACCAATACCAGGCTCGGCTCAACGTTTCGAATGCCCAGCCGATGCATGATCGTAACCTGCACGAAAAGCGCAAGCACGAGCCACGCCGCGGAAATGTACCATGCCGGCGCGATGATCCGGCCGATGTGGATTCTATTGCGGGACGACGACAACGCGATCGAGGGCGCCGAGATTGACGGCAGGACGAAGGACCGCAGTTTGAGAGAGCGCCGCATCACTACGCTCGACGGAGAGAATCGTACCGATGGGAACACCGGAGTGGAACGAACGGCCTTGCCCGGTCACGATGACCTCGCCCGGCTTGATCGGCGCATCTTGCGGAATATACTCGACGCGCACGCTCGAGAGATTCCCGCGAGCAATACCCCAATACCGTCCGCGGCGCGTCACCGCCGGAATGCGGCTGGTGTAATCGGTGATCAAGACGACATCGCTGGAGAACGGGCCGACGGACTCGACGCGTCCGACGACGCCGCCGCTAGCAATCACGCCGTCATCTTTATGCACGCCGGCGTTGCTGCCACGATCGATGGTGACCGTGCGCGAGTCATTCTCCGGGGGAAAGCCGATCACGCGAGCTTCGATGCCGGACGGATTGACGTCAACCGCGGGACGAACGCTAACTTCGGCGGCGTACTGTGCAGCGAGTTCGTGCAAGCGGGCGTTGTCGGCCGCGAGCGTCTGATTCTCACTGCGTAGCCGCGCGTTCTCTTTTTCAAGCGACGGCAACGCCGTAACCGCACCGACGCCGCCGCGCACGCCGTCGATCACGGCCGCTGTCGCGCTTTCGCCAAATGATGCAAGAGCGGACGCCAATGCGGTGAGCGGACTCGTCGTTCCGGCGCGTTCGGCATTGATTTGCACGAGCGCCAGCGTCGCCGCCACGATGATGACGGCAATTAGCGCGAATAATTTGCGCTCGTCGCGATAAGTAAAGATGGCCGGCTCCCGGAAAAGCCCTATTCGTTGAGGGCGTTCTTCGCCACGGGTAACGCAAAACCCAACCGGCGCAACGACCGAACGAAGCGGGCAAGCGGGAAGCCCATGACGGTGTAAAAGTCGCCGTCGATCGACTCGACAAGTGCCGCGGCGCGGCCTTGAATGCCATACGCGCCGGCCTTATCCATCGGCTCGCCGGTGGCGACGTAGTCCTCGATTTCGTCGTCGCCCAGCGGATAGAAGCGCACCTTGGCCGTCGAGCACTCTTCGATTAAATCGCGCCGCCCGGGAAATGCAATCGCGTAGGCGGTGTGGACCGCGTGCCTCCGGCCCGATAGGGTGCGCAACATGCGGGCGGCATCAGCGCGGTTGCGCGGCTTTCCCAGCGCCGTCCCATCGACGTCGACCACGGTATCCGCCGCGACGACCAGATCGTCGGGGAAACGTGCTTGAACGTCGCGCGCCTTGGCTGCGGCGTGCCGAACCGCAAGCGCCGCCGGCGTCGCCGATGGGTCATCGGGTTCGTCGTACCGGCTCGGCTCCACGTTCACACGCAGGCCGAGCGAGCGTAAGAGTTCGAGCCGGCGCGGGGAGGCGCTGGCAAGTACGATCGATTCGAGGATCACGGCTCCTTCTTATTCCCATGCTACGATGATGCCTAGATGAGGGTCGCTGCTGTCGCACTCAGTTTTGCCGTGCTCGTTTCATGCGCCGCTTCGCGGCCTGGATTCAGCGGAACGGTGCAGACCGAATACGTCTCGGTTGGAAGCCAGGTCGGCGGGCGGGTGATTGCGACCGAGGTGGCTGCCGGGCAAAGCGTCAAGCGCGGAGCCGTCATCGTCCGTCTCGATCCGGCGATGCCTCAGGCAACGTACGATCAAGCCGTGGCGCAGGAGCGCGCCGCCCAAGCATCATTGCGCGTATTGGAGACCGGCACGCTGCCGAGTCAAATCGAGCAGGCACGCGGTTCGAGTCTTTCAACCAGCGCGACGTACACGCAGACAATCGGCGGAGCACAGGATCGGATTCGGGCCGCCCGCGCCGCCGTTGCCGCCGCGCGTGCCGGCGAGCGGCTCGCCGACAAAACCTACGTGCGCACCGCAGCACTTGCGGCAACCGGCGACGTGTCGCGCCAGAGTTTGGATCAGGCGCGCGCTGCTCGCGATCAAGCACGCGCGACGGAACGCCAGGCCCAAGCGCAACTTGCGCAGCTCGCCGGCGCGGATCTGCCGGGCGAAAGTGCCGTAGCACGCGCCAACGCAGCTGCGGCGGGCAAAAATTTCTCGGCGGCGGTCGCGGGCTCAACCGCCCAGATCGCGCAAGCGCAGTCACAGGCGCGCAGCGCCAATGCCACGGCCGCTCACGCGCTTGCCGAACTGCGCGAAGCAACGGTCTATTCAAGCGTTGACGGCGTGGTCGCGAGCTTCAACTTACACCCCGGTGATATGCTGGCAGCGAATCAGCCCGCCGCAGTCATCGACACCTTCGCGGATCCCTACGTCTACATCTACGCGTCGCAGAGTGACCTGCAAACGATTCGCCAAGCAAAATCGCTCGTCGTGCATTCCGATGCCGGGGCCGGCACGTTTTCAGGAAAAGTCGAAGCGTATGACCGCACGGCGCAGTTCACGCCGCAAAACGTCGAGACCGCCGACCAGCGCGCGGAACTCGTCTATGGCATAAAAGTGCGCATACACGATCCCGATCACAAATTGCTCGACGGTACGACGGTAACGGTAGATCCGCAATGAGCGACAGCGCGATTGTACTCGACGCATTGACCAAACAGTACGGCGAGCACACGGTCGTCGATCACGTGAGCTTTTCGATTCCGGCCGGCAGCATCTTCGGATTTCTCGGGCCCAACGGCAGCGGTAAGACGACGACGATCAAGATGCTCTGCGGATTGGTGCGCCCAACTTCCGGCGACGCGCATGTCGCGGGCTTCGACGTGGAAACACAATCCGATCGTGTGCGCCGTTCGATCGGCTACATGGCGCAGGGTTTCTCGCTCTACGGCGATCTCACCGTCGCCGAGAATCTCGAATTCTACGCACGCGCATATGGGCTCTCGGGCAGCAATCGGGCGCAGCGCAAGCAGCGCGTCGTCGAGATCGTCGGCATCGGCGAGTATTTGAACTATCTCTCGGCGAGCCTATCCGGTGGATGGCAGCGGCGCCTCGCGCTTGCGTGCGCGTTGCTGCACGATCCGCCGGTGGTGTTTCTCGACGAGCCGACCGCCGGGATCGATCCGGTCGCGCGGCGCGACTTGTGGGATTTGCTCTTCCAACTCGCCTCGGCCGGCAAGACGTTTTTCGTGACGACGCACTACATGGACGAGGCCGAGCGCTGTTCGTCGCTAGCCTACATCTATCAAGGGCATGTGCTTGCGAGCGGATCGCCCGAGGAGATCTGCGCGCTTCCCGACGTGACGCCGAGCGGGACGGTGCGCTATGCGGTTGCGACCGACGACGTGATGGCGACCTTTCGGCGCGTCCACGACGTGCGCAGCGTGCGCGATGCGACGATCTTTGGGCGCGACATTCACGTGGTCGTCGATCGCGACGTAACCGCAGCCGAGCTGGCCCAAGCGCTCGCAATGGATCCGTCTCGCGTCTCGGTCATCCGGCCGTCGCTCGAAGACGCGTTCGTTGCGCTCACCCGCAAGACCGAGGCGGCATGAGCGGGCTCTTCAATTTTTCCGGCATGAGCGCCGTCGTCTACAAAGAGCTGCGGCAGATTCTGCGCAGTCCGATCACCCTCGCGCTCGCGGTCGGCGTGCCGCTGGTGCAACTGCTGCTGCTCGGGTACGCGATCAACACGACGGTCGAGCACGTGCCGGCGGCGGTGTATCGCGAGGATCGCGGACCGGCTGCGCAAGCGTTTATCGACAGTTTGGCCGGCTCGCGCACCTTCGATGTCGTTAGCGAGGTGTCGAATCGACAAGGCTTGATCGACGCGATCGTGGCGGGAAAAGTTCGGGCCGCCTTTGACATTCCACAGAATTTCACCGCCGATGTGTTAGCTGGGCGCCATCCGGCCGTGGGTGCCTTCATCGACGGTTCGGATTCGTCGATTGCCCAGGTCGCGTACGGTTCTGCGGTGGCGATCGGCGGTATTCCGCTGCGCGATCTCACGCCCGATACCGTGCCGCCGTTCGAAGTCCGACCGGTCGTGTTGTTCAATCCGGCGATGCGCAGCGCGAACTTCTTTGTGCCCGGACTGATTGGCCTCGTGATGCAGAACATCACCATTATGCTCACCGCGCTTGCTATTGTGGGCGAGCGTGAAAAGGGCACGCTGGATCAGTTGCTGGTGACGCCGATCGGGACGGCAGGGCTCATGCTCGGAAAATTGATCCCCTACGTGTTGGTAGCCGCGATACAATTCGGCGTCGTGCTTGCGGGGCTTCGATTCGTGTTCGCCGTGCCGATCGCCGGGAACGTGCTCCTACTGACCGTCCTGTCGTTGTGCTTTTTGCTCGTCTCGCTGGGCCTCGGGCTCTTTATCTCGACCGTCGCGCAGACCCAGATTCAAGCGCAGCTCATGGCGATCTTCATCTTATTGCCGTCGGTGCTGGTAAGCGGCGCGGTCTTCGAGCGTTCGCTGATGCCGCTGCCGATGCAGATCTTCGGCTACGTGATCCCGCTGACGTACTACATCGAGATTCTGCGCGGGATCATCATTCGCGGCGCCGGGATCGCCCAGCTTTGGCCCTCGATCCTCCCGATGCTCGCCTACGGCATCGCCATCTTCGTGCTCGCGAGCGTAAGATTTGCTCGCAGCACCCGGTAGGGTGCGATAAAGCTTATTCGTAGTACTTGCCGTCGGCGAGCACGTAGCCGCCGGCGTGACGCCCCGACGGATCGTGGTGCGTCCAGTGGATCACGCCGCCGGTCGGATCGTCTTCGAACTGCCCTTTGACCGTCACCGTCTCGCCGGCGCGCAGCGGCACTGGGCCCGTGATATCGACGTTGGTCTCGATGCGCAGCATGAGGTCGCACTGCTGGGTGAGCTTGAGAAAAAAGCCTTCGTGGTCGCCGCTTGGGCCGTTGCGCGTGCCGAGGACGGCAAGCACGGTGCCCCGGGCAACGACTTCAACATCGCTCGAGCCGCTCGCGTAGAGGGCGCAGACGCGCGCGTTGTCGGGCTGTTCGGAATGCCCTGCGCCGCAGCCGGCGAGTACGAGCAAGCCGACGGCGAGTGCTAGCGCTCGATGCCGTAGAGATTGTGAGCGACGATGTACTGCCATACCGCCTCGGGTACGAGATAGCGTACGCTGCGTCCCTGCGAGAGGAGCGTGCGCACCAGCGTTGCCGACTCGGTCAGCTCGGGCATGTTGAGCGTTGCGATGCGCTCGCGCAGCTCCTTGGGAACCGCTGCGATCACGCGCTGTAACGCCTCGGGGCGCACGCCGATGCGCGGCGCGATCACGAAGCGTTCGAGTTGTTCGAGTACTTCATCGAAGCGCTCCCAGGGCGAGTTCGCGAGCGAGTCCGCGCCGATGATGAAGGTAAAGGTCGCCTTCGGGTACTTCTTCTTGAGCAACGGGAGCAGATCGGCGGTATAACCGGTGGCGTCGTCGCGCAAATCGCTTTCGTCGAGCGCAAAGCCCGCGTTGCCGTCGATTCCCGCGAGGATCATGGCACAGCGATGCGCCGCATCGGCCTGCGCTGCATCGCGGTAGTGCTTTTTCTCTCTGGTTGGGACGAACAGCACGCGATCGAGGTTTTCGAGTAGACGCGCGGATTCGGCTAAGAACAGATGCGCGTTGTGGATCGGATCGAACGTGCCGCCGAAAATTCCAAGTCTCATGAGTAGGTGAACTCGTACTGCCCGATTCGGACGGTATCTCCTTCGACCGCGCCAAGTTCGCGCAATTTTTTCTCGACGCCCATCTTTGCGAGCGTCCGTTCAAAGCGTGCCAGCGCTTCATCGGAATCGAAGTTCGTCACTGCGGCGAGGCGCTCGATGCGCGGTCCGGTGAGGATAAACGCGCCCTCGGCGTCGCGTTCGATTGCAAAGGCTTCGTCGGGCACGAGCTCGATGAGCGCCGGCGGAGGCACGATGACCTGCGGCGGAGGCGCGTCCTTAATCGTCTGCCAAATCGCGTAGACGAGCTCTTGCACGCCTTCGCGCGTAGCCGAGCTGATGCCGCGCGCATCCGGAAATTGTTCGCGCAGTTCGTTCAATCGTTCTTGTGCATCGGGAAGATCGAGTTTACTCACCACGAGTAGCGTCGGCCGCTCGACGAGTGCGGGATTCCACATACGCAGTTCGCCTTCAATCGTCGCTTTGTCGTGCAGAATCTCGTCGAGCGGTTTCGCGCCGTCGAGCAGATGCACGAGCGCACGCGTGCGCTCGACGTGTTTGAGGAATTGATCGCCAAGGCCGGCGCCTTCGTGCGCACCCTCGATCAAGCCGGGGACGTCGACCATGACGAACGATTCTTCGTCCGAGACGCGCACGACGCCCAGTTGCGGTTCGATCGTCGTAAACGGATAGTCGGCGATCTTCGGGCGCGCGGCCGACACGACCGAAAGCAGCGTCGACTTTCCGGCGTTGGGAACACCGATCACGCCGCAATCGGCGAGCAGCTTGAGTTCGAGCCGTAGCGCGCAGCGTTCGCCCGGTTCGCCGTTGTATGCAATGCGCGGTGCTTGCCGCGTGCTGGTGGCGAAGTGCTGATTCCCCAGACCGCCTTTGCCGCCGCGTGCGACCTGCACGCGATCGCCGTCCTGCGCAAGGTCGGTAAGAAACGTTTCGGCCTTGCCTTCGAACGCGCGGTAGACGAGCGTGCCGACGGGCACGCGAATCGTTAAATCCGGACCACTGCGTCCCGATTTATTTGATTGACCGCCGGCGTTACCGGATTCCGCATTGAACTGACGCTTATAGCGAAATTCGACCAGCGTCGAAAGCTCGGCCGTTGCCTGAAGAAAGATGCTTCCGCCGCCGCCGCCGTCGCCCCCGGCGGGGCCGCCTTTGGGAACGTATTTCTCTCGACGCCATGCAACAATACCGTCGCCGCCGTTTCCGGCCGCTACGGTGATCGTCGCTTCGTCAATAAATTGCAGGAATGTGTTTCGGCGCGGTTTATGCCGCGGAAGGCGGCCGCACGTTGATGTGCTGGCGATTGCGGCGCGACGAGAACTCGACGATGCCTTCAATCAGCGCGAAGAGCGTGTGATCCTTGCCCATCCCGACGTTCTCGCCCGGATAGAATTTGGTACCGCGCTGACGCACGAGGATATTGCCCGCGAGCACGCGCTCGCCGCCGAAGCGCTTGACGCCCAGACGTTGGGCATTGGAATCGCGCCCGTTGCGGGTGGAGCCGGCGCCCTTTTTGGACGCAAAAAGCTGCAGGTCGAACTGGAACATAGCCTGGGGAGTATAGCAAAGGGCTCCGAGGATTGGCAAGGACCGTTCTGCGGGTAGAATAGACCATCTATGCTGGTCGCCCCCATTGCCGCCGCCCCAACCCAGGTTACCGACCTCGTCCCCGTTCGTCCGGCGGTGGCACCGGTCGCTGCAATCGCGCCCGGTCCGCGGGCCGAGCCGGCGGCATCCGCTTCACAGAATCTCAGCCAGGCTGCCTACGCGACCTATCAAGTGTTGCAGTCGGTCGCGGGGATTCCACCCTCGAGCGATCCCACGTTCGTGCCGCCGCCGAATGGTAATGCGCTGCGGCTCTACTCTGCAGTCCAAGCGATCGCGGCCGAGCGCGTCTACCCCGCGCCGGTCTTCTCGTTTAGCGCATAGCTCCATCAGCGGCTACGTCGCGTGGGGCGCGGGGTGGTGCGAGGGCTGCGGCCGGCCGCCGTTGCACGGATTTCCGTGGTTGCCGTTACTGTAGTGGCCGCCCTGGGCTGCGCCCCGCCTGCTGCTCCTTGAGAAGCGATTGTTGCACGTAAAGGGATACGGGTAGTAGTAGCCGTCGTAGTAGAGCGGCTGCGGCGTGATGATCGGCACGGGACCGGTTGGGCCGGCGTGCGCGGTATAAAAGGTTTGCTGCTGCGCGCCGGCGCCGGCGGTGAGCGCTGCGACCAGGGCCGCGAGCGCGAAAATCGATCCCACGCGTTTCACCTACCGAACCTTCGGAAAAGGGTGACCGCCTTCCCGGCCGTAACTCTGAGGCGTTTTGAGCAAGAGACGAGTCGTCGTCACGGGCATGGGTGCCGTGACCCCATTAGGAAATTCCTACCCGGAATTTTGGCGCCGGCTGGTCGCCGGTGAATCGGGCGTCGGACCCATCACGGTCTTCGATGCGAGCGCATTTACGACGCGCATCGCCGCCGAGGTCAAGGATTTCAACCCGGAGGAGCTGATCGGCCGCAAGTTGGCGCGCAGGCTGGATCGTTTTGCGCAGTACGCATTAGTCGCCGCGAAGGAAGCGATCGCGGATGCCGCGCTCCCTGACGACGAGGCCTTCAAGAACCAAGTCGGCGCGGTGACCGGCAGCGGTATTGGGGGCATTCAGACGTTCTGGTATGAATCGCTCAAGGCGGCGCAGGTCGGCAATTGGACTAAGGCCTCGCCGTTCTTCATTCCGATGCTGATGTCCAACGCCGCGCCGGCGCACATTTCGATGGCCTACGGCTATCGCGGTCCCGTCTTTTCGGCTTCGAGCGCGTGCGCGTCGGCCAACGATGCGATCTGCATCGCATACAACCTGGTTGCGTACGGCGATGCGCTGGCGATGATCACCGGCGGCAGTGAAGCGTGTATCTCGCCTCTCGCGGTCGGCGGATTCTGCTCGATGAAGGCGATGTCGACGCGCAACGACGAGCCGACCAAAGCTTCGCGTCCATTCGATAAAGAACGCGACGGTTTCGTGCTGGGCGAAGGCGCGGGCATTTTAGTTTTCGAGGAGTACGAGCACGCCAAGGCGCGTGGCGCGAAGATCTACGCCGAGGTGCTCGGCTACGGTCAATCCGCCGACGCCTACGATCTCGTGGCGGTCGATCCCAGCGGCGACGGCGTTGCGCTTGCGTTCGATCGCGCCTTTAAATCCGCCGGCATTTCGCCCAACGACGTCGATCACATCAACGCGCACGGCACGTCGACGCCGATCGGCGATCCAGCCGAATCCAAGGCGATCGAAAAAGCCTTCGGCACGCACGCGAACAAGATCGGTGTCAGTTCGACCAAGTCGATGCACGGCCACGCGCTCGGCGGCGCGGGCGGGCTCGAAGGCGTCGCGACGGTGATGGCCGTTGCGACCGATATCATGCCGCCCACGATCAATTACGAATTCCCCGATCCCGAGTGCACGCTGGACTACGTTCCCAACGTTGCGCGCAAGGCGCCGGTGAACATTGCGCTCTCGAACTCGTTCGGTTTCGGCGGCCACAACAGCGTCGTCGTCTTCGGAAAGGTACGCTAGCGCGTTACCGTCATGGCTGGTGAAAATCGCAGACGGCGTCTGCGAGCATTGCTCGCGCATGCGGGCGTGCGCGTTGCCGGCGACGTGACGCTGATCGAGCAGGCCTTCATCCACGAAAGTCACGCCAAAGAGGGCGGCGGCCTCTCGAACGAACGGATGGAGTTTCTTGGCGATTCGGTGCTCGGCTTTGTGACCGCGGGGTGGCTGTACGAGCACTTCCCGGATGAGCCCGAGGGCCGGCTGACGGTACGGAAGGCCGCGATCGTCAACGATGCGCAGCTCGCGCAATCGGCGCGGCGACTGGGTTTTGCCGAGCTGGTTGAGCTCGGTGTCGGGATGCGCAATGCCGGCGGCTCCGACAATACTTCCATTTTGGCCGACGCATTCGAGGCCTTTGTGGCTGCGCTTGCGCTGCGCTACGGCATCGAGAAGGCGCGCACGTTCGTCGTCGCCGAGCACATCGAGCGCCTCGACCACGCGCCCGACGCGCTGCTCGACTCAAAAACGCGCCTGCAGCATTACGCGCAGGAGCACCTCTCGGCGACGCCCGTCTACCGTGACCGCAGCGCAGGCACGCCGCAAGCGCCGCGCTTCCACTCCAGCGTGCAGGTCAAGGGCAAGACGTTGGGAACCGGAAGCGGGCCATCGAAGAAAGCCGCACAGCAGGCCGCGGCGCAAGCAGCGCTAGGCTCGCTGTTGCCTGACTAGTAGGGACGAATGCATCTAAAGAAGATCAAGGCCTTCGGATTCAAGACGTTTGCCGAGGCGACCGCGCTCGATTTTGCCAGCGGCATCACGGCCATCGTCGGGCCCAACGGCTCGGGGAAGTCGAACATGGTCGACGCGTTTCGCTGGGTGCTGGGCGAAACGTCAAATCGCAGCCTGCGCTCGGGCAAGCTCGAGGACGTGATCTTCGCGGGCAACGACAAGCGCAAGCCGCTGGGCATGGCCGAGGTCTCGCTAACCTTTGACAATACGAGCGGCAAGCTGCCCATCGAATTCAGCGAGGTCGAGATCACGCGCCGCGCCTACCGCGCCGGCGAGAGTGAGTACTTCATCAACCGCAATCAAGTGCGTCTGCGCGACATCGTCGAGCTCCTCATGGGCACGGGTCTGGGTCCGGGTTCGTATTCGATCGTCTCGCAGGGGCAGATCGATTCGATCCTCACCAGCAAACCGACCGAACGCCGCGCGCTTTTTGAAGAGACGGCCGGCATCAATAAGTTCCTCGCGCGCAAGCACGAGTCGATGCGCCGGCTCGAGCAGACCGAGAACAACGCGATCCGGATCAATGACCTCATTAGCGAACTCGAGCGGCGCATTCCCGAACTCGATACGCAAGTGCGCCGCGCCAAGCGCTACCGCAAGGTGAACGCGCGCGTTCGCGACCTTGAAATACTTTCGTACATGCGTGCCAGCGCATCGCGCCGTTCCGAACGTGAAACGCTGCGCAGCGAACTCGAAAAACAAGAGGACGTGCGCGGTGCGGCAGCCGCGAAGGTCGCGCAGTTGGGCGCAAATTTGGCCGAGCTGCGCACGCGCGCATACCAGCAGGAGCTGCAGCTCGAAGAGATTCGCGGGCAGGCGCAGAGCAAACGCGCCGAGCTCGCGCGCATCGAGGCTGACTACGCCGCGGCGCTTGCACGGCGCGAAACGCTCGAATCGCAATCAACGCAGACCCACGAAGACGCGGCACGCGTGCAAGCCGAGCGCGAAACGCTCGCGGTAACAATCGAGCGGCTCGAAGCGCGTTTGGCTCCGCTCTCGAGCGAACTGGAAGCCGGGCGCGAAGCGGAACTGCAGGCGCAGACCACGCTCGCGCAAGCACGCGCCCAACTCGATGCGATCTTCACGCGCTTGCGCGAAGTCGAAACCCACGTGGCGCAGGGCGCGGCCAAACGCGCGGAGCGGCGCGTGCAGGGTGAGAACCTGCGTGCCGAGGCCGAACGCCTGGAGGGAGAGGCGCACGCCGCGCGCGAGCACGTTGCACAGCTCGAACTAACTGCCGGGAGCGCAACGCAGAAATACGCTGAACGCGAAGCGCAGCTGGGTGCGCTCGAAGCGCAGTTCGCGGGCGGCCGCGAACGCAGTGAGGCAGCGGAAGCCGCACTTTCGCGCGCGCAGAGTGATTTGGGCGACGCACTGGCCGCCCACCGCGATCAAACCGGCGAAGTCAAGGGCGCTGAATCACGTCTGCACACGATCGAGGAGCTGGAAAATTCGCTCGAGGGGCACGTGCCCGGTACGCGCGCGGTGGTTGAAGCGTGGCAACGCGGCGAGCTGCGCGGGATTGAAGGCATCGTTTCGAACGTCATTACGACCGAGGAGCGCTACGCGCGCGCCATGGACGTCGCTTTCGGCGCGCGTCTTTCGAACATCATTACCACCACCTCAGAAGACGCCGAGCATGCGATTGAATTCCTCAATCGCAGCGAACAGGGACGTGCAACATTCTTGCCGCTCGATACTCTGGGAAATCGCGATGCGAAGACGATAACGCCGGAACTCGCGCAGCAACCGGGCGTGATCGGCTACGCGCACACGCTGCTGCGTACGCAGCCGGCGTATGAAGGCGTGGTGCGTTTCTTGGTCGGCAACGTGCTGGTGGTCGATACGCTGCAGACCGGCATCCATTTGGTGCGCGAGCGAGGCTTGCGCGACACGATCGTAACGCTTTCGGGCGAGCAAATCGCGGGCGGTGGAGCGATCACCGGCGGACGCTTCCATCGCGAACGCTCGATTCTTTCGCGTCGCGTGCAAGCACAATCGCTGCGCGAAGCCCTCACCGGCATGCGCACGAAATTGGAAACACTCGAGCATGCGGCGGCAACGGCCGGCGTTCGCGTCGAGAACGCCGTAGCCGAGCGCGACGCAGCGCGTGAAGCGGTCGGGCGCATCGAACTGCAGAGCGCGGAGCTACGGACCGAGATGGCCGCGCTCGGCACTGATTTAGAGCGCATGCATGCCGAGGTTGCGCGCGCCCACGCGGTCGTCCAAGACGTCCTGGTGCGCGCCCGAGATGCGCGCGAACGCGAACGCGTGCTCGAGGGGCCCGAAGCCGACGCGGTACACAGCGACGAAGAGCGCACGGCGCTCGAAGCGGAACTTGCTCGGGCCCGCGAGGAGATCTCGCGCGCCGAGGAGGCGCAACTCGAAGCCAGCCATCGCGCCGGCGACCTGCGCGAACGCTCAGCGGCGCTGACCGCCGAGCGGGATGCTTCGCGCGGGCGGCTGGGCATGCTCGATCAAAATAGCGAGCGCGCGCGCCTCGCACGCGAGCAGATGCTTGCCGAGATCGGCGGCTTAGCGGAGCAGACGCGCAATGCGCACGCGCACGTTGAAGGCTTGCGTCACGGTGTCAGCGACCTCGATGCCAAACTTGACGTTGCTCGGCGCGAGCGCGAAACGATGGCGAACGGGCTGCTGCAACTCGAAGCCGATCTGCGCTCGGCCGAAAATGACGAGCGCAACGCGGTTGCCGGCGGTGAACGTCATCGTACGCGCCTGGCCGAAATCGAGGCGGAGTTGGGCATGCTCGTTTCGCAGTTCGCGCAGAATCCCGCAACCGACGACGAGTGTCACGACGTCGAAACCCGGTACGTCGACGAGGCCGACACGGTGATCGACGATCTGCCGCGTTTGCGCGAAGAGCTTGCCCGGCTCTCCGCCAACGTCAATCTCAACGCCGAGGCGGAACGCGAAGAAGTCGGAGAACGCGAGACGTTCCTGCGCACGCAGATGGAAGATCTGGCCAAAGCCCGCGAAACGCTGCTCGAATCGATCAAGGAGATCGAGGCGCAATCGCAAGCGCTCTTCAACGCGACCTTCGAAAAAGTCGCGGCCGCGTTCACCGAGATGTACGGCAAACTTTTCCCCGGCGGCGATGCGAAGATGTGGCAGACCAATCCCGAGAATCTTTCCGAAACGGGGATTGAAATCTCGGTGCAGCCTCCAGGCAAGAAGCTCATGGCGCTCACCGCGCTCTCGGGCGGCGAACGCGCGATGACCGCTGCAGCGCTCATCTTTGCACTCATTGCGGTCAAGCCGTCACCCTTCTATCTGCTCGACGAAGTCGACGCGGCGCTCGACGACGCCAACGTCGAACGCTTCTCCGACATGGTGCGCGAGCTTGCAGGCGATTCGCAGATGATCATCGTCACGCATAATAAGAAGACGATGGAACTTGCCGACCGGATGTACGGCGTGACGATGAAAGAGCCGGGCGTGAGCACGATCATTGCCGCGGAACTCTCACAGGAGCGCCATCCGGAGCTGGCACTTGCCTGATCGAACCAAACCGGCGGCCCTCTTCTCACTTTCGGACAAAAGCGGATCGGTGGAACTCGCACGTGCGCTGTACGAGCGTGGGACCGTCATCTACGCCACCGGCGGAACGAAGCAGTATCTGCAAGACCACGGGATTCCCGCGCAGGACGTCGGCGAGATGACGGGGTTCCCGCCGCTCTTCGACGGACGAGTAAAGACGCTGCATCCCAAAGTGTTCGGAGCGATTCTCTACGATCGCGACAACCCCGAGCATCAGGCGCAAGCCGAAAAGTACGCGATCGCGCCGATTACCACCGTCGCGGCGAATCTCTATCCGTTTGAAGCGACCGTAGCCAAGGGCGGAACGACGCGCGCCGAAGCGATCGAGCAGATCGATATCGGCGGTGTCTCGCTGCTGCGCGCGGCCGCCAAGAACTTCGATCACGTCACGGTGCTCACGCATCCGTCGCAGTATGAGAAATTCATTTCGGCGCTGGAAGCGGGGACCGTGCCCACGCAAATGCGTCGCGAGTTCGCCATCGCCGCGTTCGAGCGAACCGCCGAATACGATGCGGCGATCGCCCACTATCTCGCGACCGAAGGTTCGGTGCTCCCGAGCGACCTGCCCGGCGCTTTGACCGTGACGCTGCCGCTCACGCAACGCTTGCGTTATGGAACCAACCCGCAAAACCGCGCAGCATTCTACCTCGATCGCCCCGAGCGCTTGCCCGAACAATTGCACGGCAAAGCACTTTCATACAACAACCTGCTCGATCTGGACGCGACCTTGCGATTGCTCTCGCGCGCACCGCTAGGCGCGACGTTTGGAAGTGAGCACGAGCGGTTTGTTCGCGCCGCGGTGGTCAAGCATACGGTTCCATGCGGCGTCGCGCAGCGTTCGACGGTGGGTAAGGCGGTGCACGATGCGCTCGAGGCCGACGCGGTCTCCGCCTACGGCGGCATCGTCGCAACCGATACAACGATCGACGTCGAAGCAGTGCAGTCGCTTTCGAAATTTTTTCTGGAGATCGTCGCCGCGCCGGCCTTCGATCCAGCTGCGCTCGAGCTGCTCAAGAAAAAGAAGAATTTGCGCATCATGCGCTTCGTCCCGTCGCTTCCCGACGAGCTCGCGCGCGAGCTGCGCGTGCGTAGCGCGCTTGGGGGCGTGCTCGCCGAAGACGACAACCCGGCGGCCCCGCCCGAAGAATGGCGCGTGGTTTCCAAACGTCAACCCAGCGCACAAGAATGGCACGACCTGGCGCTCGCCTGGGACGTCGTGCGCCACGTCAAGTCCAACGGGATCGTGATCGTCAACGGCGGCACGACGCGCGGCATCTGTGCCGGACAAACCAATCGCGTCAGCGCGGTGGTGATCGCGGCGCATCGTGCCGGGGAAGGCGCCCGCGGCGCCGCGTGCGCAAGCGACGGTTTCTTTCCCTTCGCCGATGGGCTCGAGGCGGCGGTTGCCGGCGGCTGCACGGCGGTCATCGCCCCCGGCGGCTCGGTGCGCGATGACGAAGTGATTGCGGCCGCCGACAAGCACGGGGTATCGCTCGTCTTTTCGTCGTATCGTTATTTCCTTCATTAGGAGAGACACGAAATGCCACGCTTTCTGCATACCTCGATATTCGTCAACAACATGGACGAGTCGATCGACTTTTACACCAACAAGCTCGGGCTCAAATTGCTCGACGGACCATTCCATTATCCGGGCAATGCCGACATGGCGTTCGTCGGCTCAGATTGGAATGCGTACATTGAGCTGGTCTACGATTTGGAGGAGCATCCGCCGTATTCGATCGGCAACCGTTACGAGCATTTGGCGATCGAAGCCGACGGCGAACTCGAACCATACATCGCGCAACTGCGCGAACGCGGCGTGAAGATTCTCAAAGACGCTTATAAATCGCCGAGCGGCACGCGCGCGATCGCGTTTATCGAAGACCCGAACGGCATTCCAGTCGAGGTGCTCGAACCGCGCAAAGCGGCGGTGCTGTCATAGGTCGATGTTTGCGGGAAACGTGATGTCGTTGAGCTTGAAGCGCCAGACGCCGTGATGGGTTGAGATGCCTAACGCGCGCAGGGTACCATCCATGAGTCCACCGGTTTCGATCCAGTAACCATTCACGTCCGAGAAGTCTTGCTCCACGATGCCATGGAACCCGAGCGCATCGCTGATGCCGAAGCGTATCATGCAGAAACGATGCGATGATTCGTCGACGATGACGCCGTTGAGTTGATGGCGCCAGTCATGGTCGCGCGAATCCAGGCGTAACGCGCGACCCGGCGCGCCGTCCGGGCACGTGGCCGGTCCGGCATCGGTGACGCGGTAGATGTTTGTCCCCATCACCGAGGTGATCGCGATCGTTTTAAGCGCGAGGTCGGAGGGCGACGCGGACGGCGCAGGCGAGGTGCGCGGCGGCGCTGGATCTTGCGAGTCGAGCATGCCTTCGTGCAACGCGCGATACGTGCCGTACCAGGTCGGATCGAAGAATGACCGGTGAGTAAGGTAGGTCTTCCCATCGGCCATATCGGCGACCTCGCTCGTATAGTCGAACGTGCGGTGATTGATTTGCCACGTAGACGGGCCCGAGCCGCCGCGTATGCCGAGCCAAAGGTTGCCGCCCCGTACGACAAGGCCAATATCCAGTCCATCGCCGACACCATCGATGCGGTAGCGCAGGTATGGCGGCTGTTGCAGGCCGCTCATCGCCGCGATCGCTTGTTGATACAGCGCGCTTGCGTCGGGCGTTTGCGCCAAGCATCGCGTCGACAATAGTACGATGGCGATGATGAAGCCGATCTGCGCGCGCATACGCTAATGATACACGAACGGATCGGCCGGTGGTGTAACCGGCGTTAATGCGTCGACGTGTAAGCGCAACCCCGAGCGGTCGTCTTGGAGGGTTCCGCTCGCGCGTAGCCAGCGGCCGCCCACCGCGGCGAGATTGCGGTCGAGTGCGAGTGCGACCGGCGCAGCGTCCGCGCGGCAACAGGTGATGGCGTAGCGCACGAGTGCGGACTCACCATGCTCCGTTACCGCGACACCGGTGAAATCCACACGCTCGCCGGCAAAACCATCCGCGAGCGTCGTTTCGGTGGCGTGATAGGCCGGTGTGGGTGCACCGATGACGACCGCGGCAAAAGCGGCGAATGCAATCCAGCGCGGCGCGCGCGCGCGTCGCGTGCGGAAGTGCCACGCAAGGTGCAAACATACGAGCGCCGTGAGGGCCAGCGGAATCGTCATGCGCGGATGCACGAGCGCGTCACCGTGCCGCGCGGCGACGAGTGCGCAGCTGAACGCGAGCGCACCGTACGCCCATGGATCGTGTAGCGCGCCGGGCGCGTGACGCCGCCACACGTTCGGCACGATGCCGGCGGTGCATAGCACACCGGTGGCGGCGAGCGGTGCGGTTACGTGCAGGGATGCGGCGAGTGCAATCCCTCCGAGCGCGCAGGGCGACGCGACGACGCCGAGGAGTGCGCCGCTGACGAACAGCACTGCACCCGGCAGATGGCGTAGCGGGAGCAACGGGAGCACCAGCATGATTGCAGCCGAGAGCAGCGCAGCCGGAATGAGCGATGCGATGTCGCCGAGGACGTCGACCTGCGCAGCGTGTTCGTGGGTGCGGACCAAGCGCGAGATTACGCCAGCTGCAGCGACGCGCGCGAGGGCAGCCGGCACGCCAAAGATCGCCGCGGCTGCAACCGCCGCCGGGATCGACCGCGCGCTCGAGCCCCTCGCGCAGCCGCAGCCGGCATAGGCAACGAGCGCGCGTGCATGACGCCCGATCAGCGGCGAGCAGACGGCTGCGAGGACAAGGTACGGTAAGGATTCGAGGAGCACGCTGACGGCGCAGGCGCCAACGGCCATCATGGTTTGCGGCGCGATTGCCGCGGCCGCGATCGCCAGTAGGATGGCGTACCCTTGGCGCATATGCTACCATCACGCCGAAGAAGCGCGGTATCTAGACCTTAGCGGGGTAAGCGTGGAGCCATGAACGCGTTTGAAATCTTCCCAAAAAAGACCTTTGGTCTGGGCGGCGTGCCGTTCGGCAACGAGTTCGCGTACGTTACCGATGAGATCGCATACGCAACGATCCAAGCCGCATGGAACGCCGGCGTGCGCTACTACGACACCTCTCCGTGGTACGGTTTGGGGCTCGCCGAGCGGCGTCTGGGCACGTTTTTGCGCAACCAAACGCGCAGCGAGTACGTGCTATCGTCGAAGGTCGGGAAGCTACTCACCGCGTCGCGCCACAACAACGCGCATGACTACTTTCCGCTGACTCCTTCGCCCAACAATCTCCGCTTCGATTACACCGCCGACGGCGTCAAGCGCTCGATCGAAGACAGCTTGCAGCGCTTAGGGGTCGACGCGCTCGACATCGCCTTCGTTCACGATCTCTCACCGGACAATCCCTGGCTACCCGGATCGTGGGAAGAGCAATTCGAGATCGCGCGCACGGGCGCGTTTCCGGCGCTGAGCCGGATGCGCGACGAAGGTGTGATCAAAGGCTGGGGGCTTGGCGTCAACTCACCCGAACCGATACTCAAGCTGCTCGACGTCGCCGATGCGAACATCTGTCTCCTGGCGCGCCAATATTCGCTGATCGATCACGCGAATGCGCTGCACCAAGTCTTTCCGAAGGCACGCGAGCGCGGCATGGGCTTTGTCGTCGGCTCATCGCTCAACGCCGGCTTCATCAGCGGCAGCGCGCGCTTCAATTACGGCAGCGAGAATTATAAGATTCCGGCGCAGGCCATCGAGAAGCACGCTCGGCTGCGAGCAGTTGCAGCGCGATACGGCGTCGACCTTCGCACGGCCGCGTTGAAGTTTTCGATCGCGCCGGCGGTCGCGGCCGCCTTGGTTGTCGGCTGCTCGAATCCCGATCAAGTGCTCGCGGACTACACCTCGCTCAAGACGCGCATTCCGGATGCGTTCTGGTCGGATCTTCGATCCGAAGGGCTGATCGCAAGCGACGCTCCCGTGCCGTCCGAACATCAGGACATCGTTGATAAGATGTTGGCGATCCCGTTGTCGTAATCGGTGACGTGCAGCCCGGGGAGCAGCGCGCGCAACGCCCTGTCGTCGAGTAGCACCGGGTCACTTTGAAGATAGCTCATCTCGACGAACTCGCGCATGATTGGGTCGAAGAGTCCCATGATGCGCAGCAAGAAGATATTGGCCACCATCAACTGCGGCTTGCGGCCGGCCTGCGCGAAGACCTTATTCGCAAACTCGCGCTGGGTGATCGTACCTGAGCCGGCGAAATTCCACGCCTTGCCGTAAGCGCGATCCTCCCGTGCCAGCGCGAGCGCAACGGGGCCAATGTCATCCATAAAGACATATTGGTGTGGCTTGTCGATCGGACCGATGACGTTGGCGCGGCGCTTGTTCACCGCCGCGACGAAGATGTCACCGACCAAGCTCTTCTTGGGATCGCCGCCGTAGAAATCCGGAAGACGCAGCAGCGTGCCTTCGATGCGACCGGCGGCGTGGGCAGCGAGCACGAGATCCTCTTGCTCTTTGCGCATCTTGCCTTTGAACGTATCGGGATCGCGGGGGTGCGATTCATCGACCGATGGCGACTGTGGCCGTCCGTAGGAATAGATCGGCGCGAGCAACACGATCCGCCGTACGCCGGCGGCGATCGCGCCGTTTAGGGTGGCGCGCATGAGCTGCGGATGCAACTCGAAGTGATTGTACGGCACGCCGACCAGATAGAAGATCGTGTCGATCCCGGCTGCAGCGGTTTGCACCGACGCAGGATCGTCCGGGTTCCAAACGGCGATCTCGGCGAGAGGCCGTTGTCGGAATTCGGCCTCGAGTGAGGCGCGGTTGCGTCCTACGACGCGGTAATGCTCGCCGGCGGCCTCGAGTGCAGCCGCGATGCTCGCGCCGGTCGAACCGGACGCGCCGAAGAGTGCGTAGGTGCTCATACTTGATTCGTAACACGCCGGCACGGAAGATGTTTCATCGGGAGCGTCGCGAAGTCGGCCTTCACCTATGGCCTCGAAAATCACCGCGCCGCGCGGCACGCAAGACATCCTGCCGCCGATCTCCCGCGATTGGCTCGACCTGGAATTCCGCATCCACGTACTCGCGGCGCGGTTCGGTTACGGCGAGATTCGCACGCCGATGTTCGAGGCGACCGAGCTCTTCGTCCGTGGCGTCGGCGAGACGACCGACATCGTCGAAAAAGAGATGTACACGTTCCTCGACAAGGGCGATCGCAGCATGACGCTACGGCCCGAGTGGACCGCACCGGTGATGCGTGCGGCGCTCGAGCACAATCTCTTTTCGCAAGGCCCGCAGCGGCTATATTACGTCGGTCCGATCTTCCGCTACGAACGGCCGCAAAAGGGCCGCTACCGCCAAGCGCATCAGTTCGGTGTCGAGTGCACCGGCTATGCCGGCCCCGAAGCCGATTTCGAAGTGATCTCGCTCGCGTGGGCGCTGGTGCGCGGCTACGACCTGACCGACGCGCAGTTGCGGCTCAATACGATCGGGGATGAGATCTGCCGGCCGCGCTATCGCGAGGCGTTGATCGCGCATTTTCGTCCGCACCTCGCCGAACTTTCACCGGATTCGCAGCGCCGGCTCGAACGCAATCCACTGCGTGTGCTCGATAGTAAAGACGAGCGCGACCTTGCGCTGGTGCGTAGCGCACCGACGTTCGAGTCGGTGCTGTGCGATGCGTGCCGCGAACACTTCGACGCGTTGCGCGCGTATCTCGATGCGGCGGAGATCCCGTATGTCGTCGATGCTTCGATCGTGCGCGGCCTCGACTATTACACGCGCACCGTTTTTGAGATTACCTCGAGCGTGCTCGGCGCACAGTCCACCGTGTGCGGAGGAGGCCGCTACGACGGGCTGGTGCACTCGCTCGGTGGTCCCGACGTTCCCGCGGTTGGCTTTGCACTGGGCCTCGAGCGCTTCCTGATGATGCTCGAGGCGATGCAACCGCAAGGCGAGTGCGTGCGCCGCGGTGTGCAGGCGATCGCTTTAGGCGCGCAAGCCCGCGCGACGCTGCTGCCGCTGGTCGACGTGCTGCGCCGCAACTTCGCGCAGCCTGTCTTCATGGATTACGAGGAGCGCAAGCTACTCGCGCACCTGAAGATTGCCGACCGGAATCATGCGCGCTTCGCGCTGATCCTGGGCAGCGATGAACTGGCCGCGGGGGAGCTGGTCCTACGCGACCTCGAGGACCGCACCGACCGGCGGGTCGCGCTCGGCCGTGCGGCAGACGTTGCAGACGCCCTTGCCGAAGTGGCGCAGTAATGGCTTTCGAAGACGAATCCGAGACGATCCATTCGCTGCTCGACATCATGCACGAACACGACCTTGACCGGATCAAAGTCAAGGTTGGGGACGCGGTTTACGAGCTGGTGCGCCGCGAAGCCGGCGTGCAGATCGTGGCACCCGCTGCCGGCGCGGGTGGACATGCAGCCCCTCCGGCCTCGGACGGCGCGAGCGCGCCGGTCGCGCCGTCGAACGTCAAGCGGGTGACCGCGCCGCTGACCGGCGTCTTTTATCGCTCGTCGTCACCCGATGCGGAACCGTTCGTGAATCTCGGCGATCGCGTCGACGTGGGGTCGGTGCTTTGCATCTTGGAAGCGATGAAACTCTTCAACGAAATTCAGAGCGATTACAGTGGAAGCGTGGCTCGTATCGTTCCCGAGAACGGCGAGCTGGTCTCGCAGGGGGACGAGCTCTTCTGGATCGCGCCATGAAAACCGACTATAAGGCCCAACGCGGCTTCGATGCGTTGCTGGAAGATCGCGCGGTTCTGCGCAACATGACGCACTATCAGCGTGAAGTCGAGGCGATCGTCGATGCGCTTGTGGCTGCGCTGCGCGACGGGAAGCGGATCTATTGGTGCGGCAACGGTGGAAGTGCGGCTGAAGCCCAGCACATGGCCGCCGAACTTTCCGGGCGTTACCTGCGCGAACGCCCGGGACTCAACAGCGAGGCGCTGTCGGTGAATACCTCGACGCTTACCTGCGTCGGCAATGACTACGGCTACGACGACGTTTTCGCGCGACAAGTGCAGGCTTTCGTGCAGCCGGGCGACGTGGTGATTGGGATGACCACCAGCGGTACCTCGCGTAACATCGTGCTCGCACTTGAAATGGCGCAGAAGAAGGGCGCGCTCACGATCGCCTTCACCGGCAACGGCGGCGGCGCAGTAATGGATTTCAGCGACCTTGCGCTCGTGGGGCCCGACGGCTATGCTGCGATCGTGCAAGAAGTGCATCAGGTGATGGCGCACATCGTCTGCGATCTCGTTGAACAACGGCTGATCTTCGAGGATCACATCGCGTGAGTGCCACGCTCTTAACCAGCGATGCGCGCGCGCTGGTCGATCGCATGCGCGGGCGTTCGATCCTCGTCGTCGGCGACCTGATGATCGATGAGTGGATCTGGGGCACGGTCTCGCGTATCTCGCCCGAGGCACCGGTACCGGTGGTTGCGGTTTCCGATCACTCGTTTACGCTTGGCGGTGCGGGCAACGTAGCGAACAATTTGGTCGCACTCGGTGCGCGCGTCGAATTCGTCGGAACCGTCGGCGAAGACGCCTTTGCATCCGACGTGCGGCGCATGTTGCGTGAAGAATCCGTCGACGATCGCGGCGTGTTCACCGTGCGCGATCGCCCGACCACGCGCAAGACGCGTATCGTCGCGCACAATCAACAGGTCGTGCGGGCCGATTGGGAGGATGCTGCGCCGCTGCAATCGATCGACCGGGCGCGCATCGTCGCGCACGTACGCGAGCGCGCCGGATCGTGCGATGCGGTGATCCTCAGCGACTACGCGAAGGGATTACTCGGGCCGGAGGTTGTTGAGGCGGCACGCGCGTGCGCGCTGGTTCTAGCCGATCCCAAACCGCAGAACCTCGATCTCTTCGCCGGCGTCACCTGCGTTGCACCCAACGTTCACGAAGCCGAAGCCGGCAGCGGCGTCAAGATAAGCGACGATGCGTCGCTCGAGCGCGCGGGCGCGAAATTGCTCGAGCGATTGCGTTGCCGCTACGTCGTGATCACGCGAGGCGAACACGGGATGGCGCTTTTCGGTTCGCAGGGCGAGCGCTTTGCGATCCCATCGGTTGCGCGCACGGTCTTCGACGTCTCGGGCGCGGGCGACACGGTGATCGCAGTGCTCTCGCTTGCGCTCGCGGCCGGCGCGCCGATCGAGCGTGCCATGCAATTGGCCAATTTCGCAGCCGGTGCAGTGGTGGAGAAACTCGGCACCGCAACCGCGAGCGGCGACGAGATCTTGGCGCTGATCGAGCATGGCGGGGCCTGAACTCTTTGGGCTACTGCTCGACGCCGATGCGGCGAGCGCGTGGCGTGAGCAACAGCGGGCCAGTGGCCGGCGCGTTGTTTTCACCAATGGAGTCTTCGACGTATTGCATGCGGGACACGTGGAATATCTGGCCTGGGCGCGCTCGCAAGGGGACGCGCTGATCGTCGGGCTCAACGGCGATGCGTCGGTGCGCGGCCTTAAGGGCGAACAGCGGCCGATTATTCCATTTGCGGATCGCGCAAAACTACTGCGCGCGCTGCGCAGCGTCGATGCGGTGGTCGAATTCGGCGAGCGCACGCCGGAAGCGTTATTGGAACGGATTCGGCCCGACGTGCACGTCAAAAGCACGCAGTACCGCGAAGAGGATCTTCCCGAACGCGCGGTCGTCTTGGCGCACGGCGGCGAGGTCCGTCTCGCTCCGCATCTTGCCGGACGCAGCACGACCGACCTCATCGGCGAGATCGTCGCGCGATACCGATCGTAACGCTATGAAAATCGCGTTCACGGCGAATGGCCCGGGAGAGGTCGCGGGCTGGTTTCGCCCGCTCGTGCGGCGGCTCTACGAGCGTGATCCCGACCTCGAGGTGCATCTCTTTTGCGTGCCCGACGACTATGCGACCGGCTACGAGGCGCAGCTCGCGCGACGCCTGTTTCCAAGCGCGCACGTCTACGATCCCAAGACGTATCTGCGCGTGGCGCTGGGGCGCAGCGTTCCGGGACTGCCCGATCGCGTCGATGTGGTGCAGTATCTCGGCGGCGATCTGATGCACGCGCAGCGATTGCGTGCGCGACTGGGCGGAACGGCGTCGACCTACAAATTCTCCAAGCGCGCGTATCGCGAGCGCTTCGCACGTTTTTTTGCCGTGGACGAGAAGAACGTCGAGCAACTTTTGCAGTGGCGCACTCCGGCCGATCGAATCGAGCGCGTCGGCAACCTCGCCATCGACGGGGCGCTGCTCGAAGCGCAGCAGCCGCTGGAGGAAGGCGCGCCGCAGGACGGCATTTTGGTGATGCCCGGCTCGCGCGGCTATGAGGTCGATAATCTCATTCCGTTTTTCTTTACGATGGCGCTGCGCATCGCGCGCGAGCGGCCCGAACTGCCGATCGCGTTCGGCCTTTCACCCTTCACGCCGCTGGCCGACGTGCGCGCGGCAATCGAACGCGGCGGTCACCCCCGCGTCTGGGCCCAGCGCGGCCGGCTCATCGAAGGAGAAGACGGGCGCGCGTTTCTTGCAAACGAGGACGGCTCGGTGCGTTTTCCGATTCTGCGCAACGCGCTTGCCGCCGCCCTGCACGCGCGGCTGGTGGTCACCATTCCGGGGACAAAGACGATCGAGCTCGCGATCCTCGGCGTGCCGATGATTACGATTACGCCGCTCAACGCCCCCGAGATCATCACGTTCAACGGGCCGCTGACCTATCTCGACCGCATTCCGCTGATCGGCGTACCGCTCAAGCGCGCGGCTGCGGTGGGCGTTTCGCATCGATTCAAGTTCCACACGCAACCCAACATGGACGCGGGCGAGTCGCTGGTCTGCGAGTTGCACGGAACCGTGACCCCGGGCCGGGTGGGCCGCGTCGCGATGGAGCGGCTTGACGATAGCGCCTGGCTTTCTCGTAGCCGCGAGCGGCTCGCGGCGCTCTACGCGGATCACGTGGGGGCGGCGGACCGCATGGCCGAATCGCTCATCCAGCTCGCAGGTTCATAGCCGACCCTTAGCTTTATCGATATGCGCATCTCCGTCATCATTGCGACCAAGGATCGATCCGACTACCTCGCGCGCGCGCTTGCGTCGCTCGAGGAGCAGATCGGTGCGCCCTCATTCGAGCTCATCGTGGTCGATAACGGGTCGAGCGACGACACCAAAGACGTCGTCAAATGGCAAACCGAACGCGGGCGGTACCCGGTAACATACGTCTTCGAGCCGCAGCCCAATCGCGGCAAGGCGCGCAACCGCGGCGTTGCCGTCGCACAGGGCTATTTGGTGCTCTTTATCGATGACGACGTGCAGTTGCCGCCGGGATTTCTTGCCGCGCACGAAGCCGCGCACGCGACCGGGAATCTGGTCGTAAACGGCCCCATTATCAACGTTCCTTCATATGACGACCGGCCCAAGCCGGCCCTGGCCAATTACTCGCGCGCGTTCTTGTGCACGTGTAATGTCTCGTTGCCCAAGCACGCGATCGATACGGTCGGCGGATTCGACGAAGCTTTTCATCTCTACGGTTGGGAAGATACGGAACTGGGCGTACGGTTGCGCGACGCCGGCGTGCACTGGCGCTTTGCGTGGGATGCATACCTCTGGCATATCAAATCGCCGGTGGACAATACGCTCGAAGTCGAGACGCGCAAAGTTCTCGAGCGAGCGCGCATGGCGCGGCATTTCCTGGAGAAGCAGGCCTCGCCGCGAGCCCGCATGGCCACCGGAGCCCATCCGGTAAATCTTACTGCGCGCACGCTATTTGCTTCCCGACTCATTGCTTGCTGTCTATGCGGGCATTGCCACGAGCGAAAAGGCGCCGGAGTGGATGCGCTCGCTTGCACGCGGGCAATTCCTCGACGGGATGTATGCGCGAGAACTCGTGCGGGTGCTCGACGAGACGCCCTCATGACGCGAGCCCTCCTCTACTGCGCGGGCGGCGGGATTGGTGATTCACTGGTGGCGTCGGTCGTCGGCCGCGCGCTGCACGCGCGTTTCGAGCAGGTCGACGCGCTCACGTTACCGGGGCATCGCAGCACGCTTGAACGCGTCCCCGATCTCGATGGCGTGCTGGTAGACGACGGCGGCGACGAAGGCGCGTTGGCCGCGTTGCTAAAAGACCGTCGCTATGACGCGTGCGTTGTAACGTGGGCGACGGCCCGCACCGCGCGCGTTCCGAAGCTCGCGAAGATTCCGGTGCGCGTCGGGCAGGCGCGACGGCTCTACTCGCACGACTTTACCAAACGCGTCGTGGTACGCAGCGAGCGTGGCGACGTCACCTCGCATTGGTCGGACATTTTGCTCGACTACGCCCGTGCGGTCGGATTGCGACACGAGCGATCGCAATCCACGCTTCGTTCCAACCACCGAAGATGAGCGTGAGGCAGCGGCGCTGGGTATCAAGGACTATATCGTTATGCATCCGACGAACGCGATCGCGTCGCAGCGCGGGATGTGGCCGACGCAAGGCTGGGCGGCGCTTGCGCGGGCCCTGGCCGATCGCTTTGATGCGACGGTAGTATTGAGCGGTGCTAAGAGTGACGCAGCGATAAATTCAACGATCGTGCGACAGTCCTTCGAGGCACCGCTCCGCGGTGCAACTCAGAATGACAAGATCGTGAACATAGCAGGGAGCTTGAGCATCGGCGCGTTCGGCGCGCTTGCACAACGGGCCCGCGCGTTCGTGGGTATTACCACCGGAACGATGCACGTCGCAGCCGCGGTTGGGGCACCGACGGTCGGCATCTTTCCGTTCCAGAGTGATTTTCCCGAGCGTTGGGCGCCGCTCGGCGCGCACACGGCGGTCGTGCGTGCGACCTTTCCGTGCCACGCCGGCGATACGAAAGAGAACTGCTGCGACTATGCCTGCATCGCAAGTCTGGATGTGGAGCGTATCCTGGCCGCCACGCAATCGCTGATCGGAGGCACGCGTGCGCGCCACGATACAACTGTGCACCTATAACCGCGCGACGCTGCTCGAGCGGGTCCTCGACGCTTGCTTCGAGCAAACCGTCGATCCAAGCGCATACGAAGTCGTGCTGGTCAACGACGGATCGACCGACGCAACGCCCAATGTGATTGCGCGGGCCGCGCAGCGAGCGACGTGCCGATTCGAAGTCATTAATCAGGTCAACAGCGGTCTTGCGAAGGGACGCAACGCCGGTATCGCGCGAGCCGGCGGCGAGCGGATCATCTTTATCGACGACGACGTGTTGCCGCTCCCGAATTTCGTGGAGGAGCATCTGCGTTCGCACGACCACGCGCCGAAGGCGATCGTGCGCGGGGGCGCGATCAACGTGGAAAATTTTGACGTCCTGCCCGTGCCGATTTGGAGCATCAAGGACTACAGCGGCAACTTCTTTTGGACGACCAACGTCTCCGTACCGCTCGCGACGATTCGCGAGATCGGCGGCTTCAACGAGTCGTTCTCGGAATACGGCTGGGAAGATATCGACGTCGGCCTGCGGTTGCGTGCTCGCGGCGTGCGGGCCGTCTTCAATCCCAAGGCGTTAGTCTACCATTACAAGCCGCGCCCGCGAAGTGCCAACGTCCAGAAGATGATCGCGCAGGCGCGTGCTCAAGCGCGCACCGCGGTGCAACTTGCCGCAATTCACCCGACGTGGCGCACGTACTTGGCGACCGGCAACAACCCGGTGCAACGTACCTGGCACCGTTTGCGCGACGGCGAAGGCGCGGAGCGCGCGTTGCGCGCGCGCGTCGGCGATCTTTCGAGCGATCGCGCGCTGTCGAATCGCGAACTCGGCGCGGCCCGCGCGCTCGCAAGCATTGCCTACTTTGATGAATTGGAGAAGACGCTTCGGGGATGAAAATCCTCATGAGCAGAACAGATCGGATCGGCGATCTGATCCTCTCAACGCCGGCGATTGCGAGCGTGCGCGCGTCCTTTCCGGACGCCCATATAACGATGATCACCAGCCCGTACAATCGCGTCGCCGTCGAGCGCAATACCGATTTCGATGAACTGATCGATCTCCCGCGTGAGATTCGCGGCGATGCATTCGGCGCGCGTTTTCGTGGCTACGATCTTGGCGATCGCGCTTGCGCCACGATCGACCGATATCCGCCTCGTCGGCGCGACGCACGCGCGGGTACGTGTCGGGTATACGTACACGCGGCGTTGGCTTGCGCGACTAACCGCACCGTTTTCGCTCGATCGCGTAATGATCAGTCCGGCCGACCCCGAGCTGTGCGAGCGCGACCCAAGCCGTGTCGTACCGCACGAGGTCGATCAGCTCCTCAACCTAGTCACGCTGGCCGGAGCCCGCGAGCGGGTTAGGGATCTGCGGCTGGATGTCACCGATGAAGATCGCGCGGCGGTCGGGAATTTTCCGCCGAATCCGGTGGTGCTGCATTTGGGTCAGCGATGGTTCTCGAGCGGCAGCACGCTCGACGAGCACGCTGCGTCTGGCCAGCGAGCTGCGGGACCTGGGCGGCCCACTTGCGGTGAGTTGCGCGGCCGAATGCGACGACTACGCACACGCGTTCGAGGAGCAGGGACACATGGTTTCACGGTCACTGCCATTTCACCAGTGGGTCGCACTTTTCGAGCGGGCGCGCTGCGTGGTGACGGTCGATACCGGTGCGACCCATGTCGCAAGTGCGGTGCGCAGGCCCACGCTGGTCGCTTTCGAACACCGGTATTTCCGGCTCAACTCGCAAGAATGGGCGCCCTACGGCGTACCGAGCGTGCTAGTGCGCAAGCCGGGATCCGAGGACGACGCGGCGCTTGGACCTTTCGCGCGCAGATCGTTTGCGGTGTTCGAGAATTGATCGATGCCTGAGATTTCCGTCGTCGTTCCGACGTACAACCGGTTGGAGACGCTCGCACCCGTGCTCCCAACGCTGCTCGCGCAAGATCTTGCGCCGAGCGAGTTCGAAGTGCTCGTCTGCGATTCGAATTCGACCGACGGCACCGCGGAGTTTCTGGCCAAGGTGCACGAGGAGCACCCGAACGTCCGCCATCTTCCAGGGGCCTATTCGGGCCGCGCAGCCGCGCGCAATGCGGGTATCGATGCTGCGCAAGGCGACGTGGTGCTGTTTAACGACTCGGATATCTTTGCATCGCCCGATCTGCTCTCGCAGCATCTGCGCCACCATCGTGCGCAACGCAACGTCGCCGTTGTGGGCTTGGAAGTGCAGGTCAAAGATTACGCCGACTACCTCCACAAACGCGACCATCCAAGCGAGCGCGGCTCGTTGCATAAGCCGACCCGCAAGAAATTGCCGTGGCTCTATTTCCTCACCGGCAACGCCTCGGTGCGCCGCGAAGATCTCATGCGCGTGGGGCGCTTCGACGAGAGCTTTACCGGCTACGGGCACGAGGACTTGGAACTCGGGTATCGGCTCGAGCGCGCCGGCGTGACGATCCTCTACGAACCCAACGCGATAAACTATCACTGTCAGGATGTTCCGCACGACGATCAGAAAGAAAAGATGCGACTCGCCGGGACGCTCGACGGTGCGCTTTTTTCGCAAACATCCCGATTTTTCCGTGCAACTCAATTTGGGGATGACGCCCGTCTCCCTTGGGCTCCACAGCGTGCTCGAACATCTGCCCGGTCTCGTTTCTTATTTCGATGCGCGCTCGGGCCGTTCGAAATTTGCGCGCGATCTCGTGCAACAATATCACTATGTATCCGGCGTCAAAGATGCCCTGAAGGACCACACCGTTGGCTAAACGATATGGATGCGGCGCATTGCGCGCGAGCAACGCCGGCGAGACCGTCGAGCTAAACGGATGGGTGAACCGCCGGCGCGACCACGGCGGCTTGATCTTCGTCGATCTGCGCGACCGCGACGGCGTAACGCAAATCGTGTTCGATCCGCAGCAAGCCGATTTTTCCTCGGCCGAGCATTTGCGCAGCGAAGACGTCCTGCGCGTGAGCGGCGTCGTGCGCGCGCGGCCGGCCGGCACCGAAAATGAGAATCTCGCGACCGGCGCCATTGAGGTCGGCGTCGAGTCGCTCGAGGTACTCAACCGTTCGCAGGTTCCGCCGTTCCAAATCAATATCGATTCCGACGTCGACGAGAACCTGCGCCTGGAATATCGTTATCTCGATCTGCGCCGGCCGCGCATGCAGCACAACATCCGAATGCGCCATAAAATCGTCAAAGCGATGCGCGATTTTTTCGACGAGCGTGAGTTCATCGAAATCGAAACGCCGATGCTGATCAAGAGTACGCCCGAGGGTGCGCGCGACTACCTCGTGCCGTCGCGCCTGCATCCAGGCTCCTTTTACGCGCTCCCGCAGTCGCCGCAGTTGCTCAAGCAGATTACGATGATCGCCGGATTCGGCAAGTACATGCAAATTGCGCGCTGCATGCGCGACGAGGATCTGCGTGCCGATCGGCAGCCGGAGTTCACACAGGTCGATGTCGAGATGTCGTTTGTGACGCAAGAGGACGTGCTCGAAACGATGGAGTCGTGCATCCGCTACGTCTGGAAGCGCTGCCTTGACGTCGATCTCGCGCCGTTCCCGCGCCTGCGGCACGAGGAGGCGATTGCGCGCTACGGCGTCGACAAGCCCGATCTGCGTTTCGGTCTGGAGCTCGTGCAAGTGAACGAAGTCTTCGCAGGCACCGAATTCGTTGTGTTCAAGTCGGTGATCGAGAGCGGCGGCGCCCTGGTGGCGCTGCGCTATCCTGGGGGTGCCAGTTTATCTCGCCGTGATTTCGACGCGCTCACCGAAGAGGCCAAGCAATTCGGCGGCAAGGGGATGGTGTGGGTCGCGCTGGGAGCGGACGGCGCCAAATCTTCGGCGCAGAAGTTCATTTCCGACGAACACGTCGCCAAGCTGCGTGCGGCGAGCGGGAGCGAGACAGGCGATGCGATCTTGCTCTTCGCCGATGAGCGCGCGCTCGCACTTGCAGTCGCCGGAAAAATGCGCAACGTCGTGGGCGAGCGTTGCGGACTGCGTGATCCCAAGACGTTCGTGTTCTGCTGGGTGCTCGATTTTCCGTATCTCGAAATCGACGAAGTAACCGGGAAGCCCGTGCCTTCTCACCATCCGTTTACCTCGCCGGGCGAGGATCAGTGGCAGTTCATTGACACCGACCCGCGCAAGATGCGCGCGCAGCATTACGACATGGTGCTCAACGGATGGGAGCTCGGTTCGGGATCGATTCGTATCCACAAGCCCGAGCTGCAACGAAAGATTTTTGAGATGCTCGGCATGACCGCGGAGCAGATCGAGGAGCGTTTCGGTTTCTTCGTCCGGGCGCTCGAGTACGGCGCACCCCCTCACGGTGGCATGGCACTCGGGATCGACCGCATCGTCATGCTGGCATGCGGTGAGGAGAATCTCCGGGAGGTCACCGCCTTCCCCAAGAACCAGGTGGCTCGCGACGTTATGATGGATGCCCCGACGCCCGTTCCCGAGGAGCTCTTGCGAGATCTTTACCTACGAAGTGCAGCCCCCCAGCAGCCAAGCGGCCAATAAAAGTAGCGTGAACCTTCGACTCGTCACCAGCGTGGCGGCCGCCGGCGCACTTCTCGCGCTTTCCGGCCTGCTCACGCTGCCCACGCGCGCGGCAACGGCGACGGGACCATCATGCGGCGAACACCTCTACACGAACGACGTAGGCATCCAGATCCGCGTCCTCTGGGCGAAGAACGGCGCGGTCCAAAAATTCGAAATCGTTGAGGCGAAAGAGAATCCCGAAGAAGTCAACGACATGGAAAGGGATCTGGAACGCACCTACGGCCCGGAGGGGAGCAACGCGCCACCGCTTAAAATCGTGTCATTCAAACCCGGTGGAAGCGGCGGAATGATGATTCCCGATAAAGCGGTCGATTCGTGCGGGCGAACGCTCTCCTTCCAGTAGCGCTGATGGCGATTGCCGGCTGCGCCGGCGGTCGCGCGCAGACCGACGCCTCACCTTCGCCAGAGATGTCACCGGACGCGCTACGCTCGTGCGAAGTGCGCGAGCTGTCACTCGATGGCGCGGAGCTCGTCATCCAAGCAAATGCGGACGGCACACCGGCCTCGATCGTCGTCGTTCGTGCGCCCAGTGACGACGTTCGCATCAAAGCGTTTCAAGATGCGCGCAAGGATTTCGGCGATCCCAATCCCGATCCGCGTACGCAAGTGCGCGCATATAAAGACGGGCTGACCCAACTCACCGATCTGTGCGGCCGTCCGGTGATGCCGAGCCCTTCAACTGCAGCAACTGCTTCGCCCTCGTAAAAATCGCATTGAACATCGGCACCGTAAGTTTGCCGGTGTTGGTATTTTGCCGGCTCGGATGATATGAAGCCACGACGGTGATACGGCGTGTCCCGTTCGTTGCGACGGCTTCCGTACCGTGGCCGAAGACCGGTGGCGATGCGAACGAATAGCCGCGCTCGCGCAGTACTTTCAGGATCGCATCGAAGCCGATCGATCCGAGGCCGATCATGACGCGCAATGTCGGAAGCGCATCGAACTCATCGAGCAGATACGGAAAGCAATTGCGCAGTTGCTGCGGCGTCGGCTTGTTTCGCGGCGGTGCGCAGCGCCCGGCAGCAGTGATGATGCAATCGTTCAGGACAAGACCGTCGCGACGAGCGACGGCGCTCGGCTGCGAAGCAAAGCCCGCGCGATACAAAGCCGGATACAGGAAATCGCCCGACGCGTCGCCGGTGAACGGGCGCCCGGTGCGATTGCTCCCGTGCGCGCCGGGCGCGAGCCCGACGAGCATGACGCGGGCTTTGGGATCGCCGAACGACGGCACGGGCTTCCCCCAATACGGTTGGTCGGCATAGGCGCGGCGTTTCTCGCGTGCAACCTGCGCACAGTAGGCACGCAGCTCAGGGCAGCGCTCGCACGCAACAACTGCGCGCTCGATGGATTTCAGCGTCGGCATGGCGAGTTTGGCGGATTGCACGCGCCGCGGTCGGAATCATGCCCGGTGTGACGTCGGCAATCGTGCCGCTCGAGACGCGGCGCTTGGTGCTTCTGCCCTGCGCCAGGACGATGCGGAGCAGATCCAACGGATCTTTCCGCATTGGGAGATTGTCCGCTATATGGCGCCGGCTTGCAAGCGAACGTTGGGAAATCAGCGCTAGGGAATGGAGAGATCGTCGATCGAACTCCGGATGAAATCGATGAAGCGCGTCGCACCCGGTCCGTACGGACTGTTGCGCGTAACGAGCGACATCGTGCGCATGATGCGTTGCGGCACGACGGAGAGCAGTGCAACGTTGGGACCGGGCGTGTTGCCGATCATGCGCGGATAGAGGGCAATGCCGAGGCCTTCAGCCACCAGCGAACGCACGGTAAGCGAGTCTTCGCTTTCGAACGCGACGCGCGGTTCGAAGCCGGCGGCGCGCGCCAGTTGATTCAGGAGGTGCGTGCTCGCTGAACCCGGGCGGAAAATCACGAACGGCTCATCGCGCAGCTCTTCGATGCGCACGGTCGAGCGCGACGCAAGGGGATGACGCGCCGCCACGGCGACCACGAGCTCGTCTTCGTACAACGGTTCGGCTCGAAAGCCGCTTAAAAGGCTGGCGCCGGCGAGATGACCGATGAAGACGTCGATGGCACCGCTCGCGAGTCGGCTCAGGAGCTCGTCGGCCATGCCTTCACGCATCGCTACCTCGATGCCGGGCTGCTCTGCATGGAATCGCCCGAGCAGTTTGGGGAGCAGGTGCTCCGCGAACGACTGATAGGTCCCGACGACGACGCGGCCGCGCAGCCCGCCGGCGAAGGCGGTCATCTCCTGTGCGGCGGCGTCGAGGTCGGCGATGACCCGCTCGGCCCGCGCGACGAAGGCTCGGCCCGCGTCGGTGAGGGCAACGCGCCGGTTTGTCCGGTCGAAGAGCCGGACACCGAGCTCGCGTTCGAGCGCCGCGATTTGCTGCGAGAGCGCGGGCTGAGCAAGCGCCAACTCCTCGGCAGCGGCGGTAAAGCTGAGCCGGCGCGCGATAGTGACCGCCGATCGCAGCTGGCGAAATTCCATATATGCATTCATCTTATCAAATTGAGTCCAATTATGTATTGGACTTATGAACGATCTCGTGCGAGCATGGGGCATGACCGCTAGCGCGTCCTCACTCGCTCCGATCGCCATGCCCTCGGCCGATCGAGCGGGTTTGCGGTTGCTGACCCTGGCCCATGCATTTACGGATCTCAACCAGGGCGTGCTTCCAGTCATGATTCCGTTTCTGGTCACCCAGCGCCACCTGACCCTCACCGCCGCCGCGACGCTGGTCCTGGCCGCGAATCTGCTGGGCTCGGTAGTGCAGCTCGCCTTCGGCCACCTCTCCGACAAGTATCCCACCGCGTGGGTCATCCCGGCGGGCGTGGTCGTAGCCGCCACCGGCACGGCTCTCGTCGGCATCGCGCCCACGCTGCCGCTGATGCTTGCCGGGGCAATGTTGATGGGCTTTGCGGTCGCCGCGTTTCATCCCGAAGGCTCGCGCTTCTCGAACTACTTCGCCGGTCGCAAACGCTCGGCGGGCATGAGCTTCTTTACGGTCGGAGGCTACATCGGCTTTGCTGCGGGCCCCGTGCTCGCCACGCCGCTGATGCTTGCGTTTGGCTTGCGCGGTGTTGCGTTCTTGCTGATTCCAGCGTGCATTGTGGCTGCGTTGCTGGTGCGCGAACTTCCGCGATTCAACCAGGTACGCGCGACGGCGCATCGCGCCCATCGCGAGCGACCGGGTCACAATGACTGGCGCGGATTCTCGATTATGTCGGTCGTGGTCGCACTGCGCTCGACGACCTTCTTGGCCGCAGTGACGTTCACGCCGATCTTCGTGTTGCGCGTGGTGCACGTCAATCCGTTCGTGCAGTCCTTTGCGCTCTTTGCGCTGCTCAGCGGCGGCGCGGCCGGTACGATGCTCGGCGGTTTGCTCGGCGAACGCTTCGATCGCCGCCGAGTCATCACGCTTTCGATGATCTTGACGGCAATCTTCGGCCTTGCGATTGCGCTAACCGGCGCCACGTTCCATCCGGTCGTGCCCATGATTGTGCTCTGCGCACTCTTCGGCGTTTCCGTCGGACTGTCGGCCGGCGTGTTGGTCGTCCTCGGTCAGGAGTACTTGCCCAAGTCGATCGGCGTCGCATCCGGCATGACCCTTGGACTCGCGAACACCGTCGGTGGCATCGCAGCGCCGGTCTTCGGCCAGATCGGCGATCGGTACGGACTCGTCAGCGTCTTCGTGACCATCGCCGTCTTCGCCGTGCTGGCACTCTTTGGGTCGCTGCTCATGCCCAAACCCGCATCGCTTTGGCAAACATTGTCATCCCGAGCGTAGAACGGGTAACGAGAAGCGTTACCCATCGTAGTCGAGCGGCCGACGACAAGTAAGATTTCGCGATTGCCGAAGAACGCGGCGTGCAGATACGATCAGCGACAACTAGTGACGCGGAAGGCATAGCATCCGTCCATGTTGCATCGTGGCGGTCGTTCTACCGGGATCTTTTGCCGGCCGAGCTCATCGAGGCACGTTCTTTGGACCTGCGGCGCAGGCAATGGGCCACATCGCTGCAATCGCCGGAGCGCGTAACGCTCGTCGCGTGCGATGACGACGGCACGATCGTTGGATTTGCCAGCGCGCTGCTGCTAGAACAGCCCGACAACGGCTTCGAGAGCTACCTGCAGACGCTGTACTTTACGCCGGAGGCGGCGGGGCGCGGAACCGGAAGCCGGCTGCTACGCGCGACTGCCACTGACCTGCTCGCCCGAGGCGTGGCAAACATGGCACTTCGTGTGGTGCGGCTGAATCCGGCGCGCGGATTCTACGAACGCCTCGGCGCGCGTCTGGTTCCGGAGGGTATTGACACGGATGCGGGCGTCTTCGATGACGTCGTCTATGCCTTCGATGACCTGCACACCCTTGCGCGCGCTTAGCGCAAGACCATGACTTCGACGGTCCCTCGACTTCGGCGCTTCGCGCCTACGCTCGGGATGACAAGATATGACCTACGTTCGCGCCATCACGATGTCGGAAAATTCTTGGGCAAGCAGGTACGCAGCATCCGTAGGCGCGAGCTTGCGTCGCCGATCGTCGACGCGTGAAAACGTAAAGCCCCACGAGCGAAGCTCGTCGAGCTGTGCTGCCGGATCCATTCCAGCTTCACGCATGAACCGGGGCGCGAATTCCATCATCACGGTCACGCGATAGCTCGGATCGGCGAAGATGCTCCGGCCACCGGCGATGATGTCGGTCTCCGCTCCCTCAGCGTCGATTTTCATGAAATCGATCTTGCGATCGTATCCGCCGAGAAAATCGTCGAGCGCTACCGCCTGCACGGCAATCGTCTCACGCTCGCTCTCGGTGAGCTCGGGAATCTGCTGCAATCCCGCCACCAACGTGCCGCCGCCGCGATGGCGCGTCGTCGCGCGAAAGCTGAGCGTGCCCATCTCTTTGCTCACCGCGCGCTGGTCGATCGCGCCGATACGCGAAAAACCGTTCAATTCTAAATTATCGCGCGCGATTTGGGCGAGCGTCGGATCGCACTCGAAGGCATAGACCGAGCCACTGGGGCCGACGCGGTGGCACATCAGCAGCGTAAAGAGCCCGACATTGGCGCCGATCTCGACGGCGTGCATGCCCGGCGCGACGAGGCGCCGCAATACGGCATCGGTGTGCTCTTCGTAGACGCCTTCGAGAATCAAATGCGGCGCGATCGAGACGTCGCGCGAGTCAACGAACATCTTGTAGTTATTCTTGGTCCACAGCAAGACGCGATCGTTGCCGACGTAAACGGCGGGGCGCTTCATTATGTACGCACCATGAGGTACTGCCGTTCGACAATGCGCCACCCGCCATCCCGCAAGGCATCGCTCAATGGCGAACCGATGGGCTCGTTGTTGAGCGTGACGTCGTGCGGAACGCGGTCATTGAGGGTCGACACGAGTTCCCGGGCTCGAATGGCATCGTGTGCTCCCGCGTCGAGCACGTTTGCGAATTCGTCACTGATGCTTACATATGCGTAAGCGCCGGGTAGCGTAAGCAACGCGAGCGGGCCGGCTCGCGCGAGGCTGCGTGGTTCTCGCTGCCAGCAGACGGACCGAATCTGCGCGACTGCACGGACGGCGGGCTCGGGATATCGGCGTGTCGGCAACATCGACGCCGGGCCGGACGCATTGCGCGCCCAGACGAGCAGCTCACCGCGCTGCGCGAAGCCGAAGCTTTCACATAGTGCCTTCGGCGCGGGATTGCGCTGATTCACCTCGAGCTCGATCGTCCGCACACCCTGCGCCTGCACAGCCGCGATGGCGTCGACCATCATCCGCGCGGCTATGCCTTCGCGCCGGTACTGCGGATCGACGCCGATGAGTCCGAACCACGCCCGCGTCCCACGCACGCCGAACGCGAGCGCTCCGAGCACGGCCGCCCCCTCCTGCACGACGATCGCTTGACCGAGATTGATGTCATTGCGATGCACGAAATCGGCAAAGGCGCTTTTTGTGAAAATATCGTGCGCACCGAACGCGCCACCGTGAAAGAATCGGTTGAAGTCAGCGGCTGAGGGACGAACGTTCACGTCAGCCCGGGAAAATCGAGGGCGGCCAGCGCGGCATACGTGACGATGCCGACCGCGGTCGAAAGATTGATGCTGCGCACGCTGCCCTCGCGCATCGGAATGCGCAGTGCATGTTCGGGATTGCGCTCGAGCAGTTCACGTGGAAGGCCTTTGGTCTCGCGGCCAAAGACCAGGATGTCACCGCGCGCGAAGGGGGCTTGCGCGTACGGGCGCTGTGCGTGCGCGGAGAGCAACCAGCGCGTGCGATCGGCCGTGCGCTCCAGAAACGTCTCGAGCGACGCGTGCACCACGACGTCGATCGTGTGCCAGTAATCGAGGCCCGCGCGCTTGAGTTCGCGGTCGTCGATCGAGAAGCCGAGCGGCTCGATCAAGTGCAATGCGCAGCCGGTTGCGGCGCAAAGGCGCGCGACGTTTCCGGTGTTCGGCGGAATCTCCGGCTCGACTAACGCGATGTGCAGCGGTGCGTTGATGACCTCGTCGATCGTGCGCACCCGCTCGCGCGGTTGCGTCACGCAAGCACGCTCGCATAATCGAGGCCGGCCGGCGCAACGACGTAGGCAACCCCGTTATTGCGCTGCCAAATGGCCTCGATTGCGCCGCGCGGATAGACGACGCGCACGCCCGGAGCGGCCGGATCGTTGATCGCGCAGTCACCGCTTTCGGTGAAGCCGCGGAGCACCGCCAAATGCCCGTCGGAATGGGGCAACGGCGCGCCGGGAAGCTCGCCTTCGCGCCACGAGTACGAAATGACCAGCGGAATATTACGCTCGATCAGCCGCGCCGCCTGATCCAGATTTTGCAGATACGCCACCGCCGCGCGCAGTCCCAGGCTGCCGCTGTACGCCGTATTGAACGCCCAATTGCCGGTTCCATTGTACGCGCGATCGAGCACCGCGCGCGCCGTCTCTTCCACCGGACGATCGACGCCGTGATACGCGTTGACCATCGAAAGGCTCGCGGCGCTGCACCAGCCGCGCTCTTCTTCGAGAACATATTGGGTGCGTGCGGGAACGTCCAGAATCACCGCGTCGCGCGCGTAAGGAAGGGATGGCTCGGGGCGCTGCGGCGCCGCAAACGCGAGCAGCGTGAAGTCGGTCTCTTCGGCAGCGAGTTCAATTCCGTCAAAGGGCTGATCGGCACTGAGCACGTCGACGTCGACGGTGATGCCGTCGCGGTCGCTGGTCGGGCTAAAGGATTTACGTCCGCTGCTTTGCCACTGCGCGTAGTCGTACCACGCGCTGGCCGGCGTACCCGCGCGCAGCACGCGAAAGCGCAGCGTTCCGCCCGGCGCATAGGTGTTCCAACTGATGACCCCGCCGCGCACCGGCTCGAATCTCAGCGTTGCCCCGCCGCGCACGTTGAGCGCTTGCGCGAACATTAGTTTACGTTCCACTCCCAAGCGTTCCAGGTGTCGCCGATGTACGCACCGGGTTTGAAACCGTGCACGTTCGCGCTCACGCCGTAATATGCGGTCTCCCAATAGAAGAATACCGCCGGCACGAGCGCGCGGATGCGCGCTTCTTCCTCTTGATAGAGTCGCTTGCGCGCTTCTTGGTCGAAGGTCGCTGCGGCGGCGGCACTGGTGCGATCGACGACTGGGTCACGCAGCCACGAGGTATTTGCGCCGTTGGGCGGGATGAACGCCGAATTCCAGTCAGGGGCGTTGTCGGGATCGGGCCCATTCGTATCGATCGACCACTCGAGATCGTAGGTTCCCTTGTACATCGGACCGTCTTGCGCAAAAAGGACGCTGCCCGGATAGTTATGGATCGATAGATCGATACCGAGCGGATGCAAATCGGATTGCATCACCAGCTCCGCATCTTGGTTGCTCTTGGCCGAGACGGTGGCGGAAACGCTGAGGTGCAGCGGGTGTGCCGGCCCGTACCCCGCGGCCGCCAGCAGTGCGCGTGCCTCGCTCGGATCGTAGCGATACGGCGGCAACGACGGCGCGGCCCACGAATCCGGAAAGATGTCGGATACGGCAAGCCGGTTGATACCGTGATACACGGTATCGTTCAGGCGTTTCCAGTCGATGCCCATCGCGATTGCCTGGCGCACGCGCAGGTCGGAGAGGCCGGGCTTGCTCATGTTGATCCCGAGATGGCGCCAATTCGCGACGGAGCGGTGCAGCACGCGAATACCGGGAATCTTGGAAAGGGCCGCGACGGCGTTGACGTCGACGGTTGGATAGATGTCGATGGCGTGTGTCTGCAGCGCCGCGAGCAGCGAATTGCTGTCGGGAATGAGCGTCCAGATGAGTTCCTTGAGTTTCGGTGGGCCGCGCCAGTAGTGCGGATTGGGCACGAAGATCAAGGACGAGCCGTGATTCCAGGCTTGAAGCAGATACGGACCGCTCGAAATCGGATGCTCGTTGAACGGCGCTCGATTGATATCCGGAAGCGACGCGAGCAGATGTGCCGGCAGCGGAGGATACGCATCACCGCCCATCCCAAGGATACCGAGCACCGCTACGCTGGGCTTCTTCAGATGAATGATCAGCGTGTACGGATCGGGCGCCGAGACCGATGCGATCGAGTCCCAGCCGTAGTTCGACTTCGTATTGTTGTGCGGATTGAGCACCGCGTGATAGGTGAAGAGCCAATCCGCTGCGGTGAGCGGCGCACCGTCCGACCAGGTAACGCCATGACGCAAATGCAGCGTAATCATGCGGCCGTCGGGGCTGATGCCGCCGTTATGCGTCGTCGGCACGGTAAGCGCGAGGTCCGGAATCATGGTCCCGTTTGCATCGAAGCGAAACAAATGTGTGAAGAGCAGCGCGTCGATTTCATCGGTTGCGGCGGAGTGTGCGAACATCAAATTGAGCGAGTCGGGTTCGTTCTGCTCTCCCAAACGCAGCACGCCTGGAATCGACAACGGCCGCGAGCACGCGCAAAGCAGCGCGAGGGCGGCGAGCGCGATCAGGCGCCGCACGGTTGACCCCGGCGTACCTCAGGCGCGATCGCGGCGTAGAGCGCGTCCGGCGCGTTGCGCACCACGTCGTCGGCGGGCAGACCTGTCTCGCGGCGCGCCCGCTCGATCTGTGCGCGCGCGGTATCGTCGTCGAGACCGCGTGTATTCAGAGCAATGCCGACGACGCGCGCCGGTTTCACGGTGGCCAGCAACGCTTCGTGCAGGCGGATCAATTCGCGATAGCCCAACGTCGGCGTGTCGTAGCCGCCGATGCGTTCGCGGACGGGATCGCAGACCAGCACCAGCGCATCGGGCGCGGCGCCATACATCAACGCGAGTGTGACCGGCGCGTAGGCGGGATGGTTGATCGCGCCTTGGCCTTCGACCACGATTAGATCGGGATTCGACTGCGCCGCGTAGAGCACGAGCGATTCGGTCGCGCCCGGCGCGAAGTCGGCGATGACGCGATCGACCGAAATGCCCCAACCGGCGATCATGATGCCGGTCTGTCCGGTCGGTACGAAGCTCGCGCGTTTTCCGGCGCGCTGCGCGGCGTCGCACAGTTCGAGCGCAACCGTCATCTTGCCGACCGCGCAATCGTTGCCGACGAGCAGCAGCGTCGGCGCGGTAACGCGATAGACCGCACCTGAGAAGAGCGGCGTCTCGGGCGGCTCGCGTACGTCCCAAATGCGCACGCCGGCGCGTTGCGCGGCGAGCTTGAATTCTTGATCCTCACCGAGCATGTCGTGCAGGCCGCTGACGATCTCCATCTTCGCAGCGATTGCTGCGAGAATCTCGGCGCGCCAGTCGGCCGGCAACGCGCCGCCGCGCGGTGCCGTTCCGATCAACAACGCCGTCGGCTCATAGCGCAGCGCTTCGGCCACGTTTGCAACGATCGGCGCTTCGCTGCGCAGATATGTCAGCACGTCGTGGACGCGCTTGCCGGCGTGTTCCGGATCGATCACGGCGACGGTTTCGTCGGTGCCATAGGCGATGACGCCATGGGCCGTCTTTGCGTTGTCGGCGAATTGACCCGGCGCTAGTATCGCGTAGCGGCGCTTCATGCGGCGACGCGTTCGCGCACGCCGAGCCCGGGCTCGCTCGGCAGCACGAGCTTGCCGCGATCATATAGGACGCCGGTGAACGGATCATCGACCGTGAGGAACGGTCCGTCAATGTCAGCCCAGTCAACTAAGGGCGAAAGATGCGCGGCAGCCGTCGACGCGATCGCGCTTTCGACCATGCAACCAAGCATGACCTTGAACCCAAGTGCACGCGCGGTCGCGATCATGGCTAGCGCACCGCGAATCCCACCCGTCTTGGCGAGCTTGACATTGACTCCGTCAACGCACCCGATCAGCGCCGGAAGGTCGCGCGCGTCGAGCGAGTCCTCGTCGGTGACGATCGGAATCCTCGAACGCTCACGAATCGCGCGCAATCCGTGCGGCGACCCGGCCGGAATCGGCTGCTCGCAAAATTCGATGTCGTAGCGAGCGAGCTCGTTGAGAATGGGGATCGCGCGGTCGACGCTCCAGCCCTCGTTAGCGTCGATGCGAATCGTTCCGGTGTAGCGGTCGCGAATCGCCTCGATCGTTTCGATCTGCTCGCGAGCGGTACCCAAACCGAGTTTGACTTTGAGCACCGGATGATCGCCGATCTCGGCGAGTTTCCGCAACGTCGTTTCGGGATCGGCGATACCGATGGTAAACGAGGTGTGCGGCGTGCGCGACGGGTCGAGACCGAGCAGCGCGTAGAGCGGCACGCCAAGGCGTTTGCCCATGAGATCGTGGAGCGCGAGATCCAAGCCCGCGCGGGCGGCCGGCGGAATTCGCCGGTCGATGAGCGTTTCGAGCGCGAAGGGATCCTGCGAGGCAAGCGGGTGATGCGCAAAGTAGTACTCCACACTATCGGGCGATTCGTGATAGCGCTCGACCGGTGTTGCTTCGCCCAGTCCCTCGAGTTCGCCGTCGCGCAGACGGAAGAGTACGCTGTGGGCAACGGTTTCCTCTCCGCGCGCGATTTTAAACGGATGTTTGAGCGCCAGGTCGAGTGGCGCGAGTGAGAGCGAAAGGGCCATTCGGGCGCTTTCTGCGCGCGCGCGTCAATTCCTCAGCGACGGAAAGGCCGCGACGATCGCGCGTTTTATCGCGTCGCCGGAGAAGCGGACTCGGCGCCCATCGACGATACCGTGTTCTCCGACGGCGTCGAGATAGATGAGCGCGCGCGTGGACCCGCGCGCGTCGCGTAGACGAATCGCGTAACGCAGATCGGCGTGCCGTTCATCGCCGCTAGCGGCGGTGTGTTCGATAGCCGCGACGATGGCGGAAACCGTCGCGGGATCGCGCGATTCAACGCGAATGCGCGCGCGCTCGTCGACCTCACTTGGCGTGAGCGCGGTGCGATAACTGATGTTGTTCGGCACGTGATCGATTTCGAGCCTCGTGACGCCGGTCGCGGCGATTGCTACTGCCAAAAGCACATCGTTCATGGATTACCTCATCACCGGAGAAGTAACGCGGTACGTACCGCCGGCGTGATCGTGGCGCACCGATTCGCCGAGCGTGTGCGCCGCGTGGCGTTCGCTCCCGGTGATCACGCGCCGTTCCTCGGCGTTGTCGTAACGCGGGTCGGGCGTGTCGCGCAAGCGATTCTCAATGCGCGGGTCTTCGACCGCGTGATCGACCTCGTGGCCGAGCCCAAGCGCGGGCGATTGCCGCCCACCGCTGGTCGTACGCAGCGCGCTGTAGGGATCCCACGCGATTTCATTATCGTTGGGATCGAAGTGGTCGTCGTTGCGATGATTGATCGTAAGCTCGTATTGCCGGCCGTCTGGAGAGTGCTCGAGCTCGCGAAAGAGCTTAGCTTCGACGGGATCGCGCGAAAGATAAGTTTTGGCCTGTTCGTAGAACGCATCGTCGTCGCGCGGGACGGCCAATGACCCGTGGCGGACGAAAGAGGGGGAGAGAAGCATAGTGCCTCTCCATCCCGCGCAGCTCGTGTTGTGTCAAGGGCTTGACGGCCAGTGGTACGTTAGTAAGGCTCGACTGCGCCTAGCGCGCAACATGCTATAGGTGCCGAACCGACTTGGATACCTAGGGAGCACCAGCTCCGGATACGATGGTAGGGCTTGGGCCTCGTGCCTGCCCACCCCAGCGCCCGGGCCGCACCCACCTGCGAGACCGCAGGTTCAGTTGCCTCGCATGGCAGACGCTACGTGCGGTTGAGTTCTCGAGTACACGCGATCTTCCAACGGGAGATCGCGTTTGTCATTTCTGCAGACGTAGCATCGCCCGATGCGCGGTCCAGCACGACGAAACCGCGAAAGGCTTCCCAACTTCCGAGATTCGGCTGCGCCTGTGCATCCCACCAGAGCAATACGGTTTTTGAGGCGAGTGTTTGCGGATCGCTCGCCGCGTCGAATGCAGCCGGGTCGAGTCCATATCGCAGCCACGCCGAATCGGTTTCTTTGGCGACGCGTTTGCAGTCATGTGCGCTTGCGGCAAAGGTATGTGGCGCGTTGCGTAGCGCGAGGGTGACGTTGGCCGATTTGGCGAGTGCCGACGCGGTGCCGAGTTTGCCGAGCTGCTCGCTCCATGAGAGCATGGTGTCGGCGCCAAGTCGTCCGGCGAGCAGCGGAGCGCCCAGCGCCAGCGCCCGGTCGATTGCAGCGCGCATCGCCCCCTCGTCGCCGCTGAAAAAGTCGTCGCTTGTGATTGCCGCGATGCATAGGCCCAGGTCCGCGGCCATCTTCTTGAGCTGGGCGAGGTAGTCGGCGTCGGTGCGCGGAAAATGCCGGTCGTCCAAAACCACGCCGTCGCAGGCCATTTCGCGCGCGGCAGCATCGACAAATTCAAGCTGCGTGAGATCGCCGCTCTCGAAAACTCGGTGAAATGCGCCGCTCGTACACGCAAGCTTCATTCTAACGGCGCTTCGCCCTGGGCGGGGAACGCACCCGCGCATCCTGCGCTGCGTTCCCACCGGCCGCATCCCGCGGCTGTCCGCGCCTGGAAGCCGCATAAACGCGATTGCCTGGCAGAGATTCCCCTGGGACGGCTTGAACATTCGCGTCATGCGTATAGCCCTCGGCGCCGATCATGCCGGCTACGAATATAAAGACCGCATCGCGCAGATGCTGCGCGATGCGGGCCACACGATCATCGACTTCGGTACGCACGATGCGACGCCGGTCGATTATCCTCAATATGGCTATGCCGTCGGCGAAGCGGTAGCGAGCGGTCAGGCCGATCGCGGCGTGGTCGTCTGCGGATCGAGTATCGGCATCTCGATAGCAGCCAATAAAGTACCGGGCGTGCGTTGCGCGATCGTGACCGAACCGCTCTCAGCCGAACTCGCGCGCCGGCACAACAATGCCAATGTCCTCGCGCTTTCCGAACGCCTTACCGGCTGGGAGATGATCGAGCGGCTCGTTGACGTGTTCGTGCATGCACCGTTCGACGGCGATACGCCCGCAGGCGCGCGGCACAAACATCGCGTCGACCAGCTCTTCGAGTTCGGCGAAGCGCAACGCGAGCGCACGCTCAAAGCCGTCGAGTTCGGCGAAGTCACCGGCGCTGTTACGCCGAAGGAATTGCTCTGACCATGGATATTTTGACCCCGTCGCAGATCGAAGCCCAGGACCTCGAGATTTTTTCGGCGATTCGCCACGAGGAGCGGCGTCAAAAAGAGAACCTCGAGTTGATTGCGTCGGAAAACTACGCGAGTCGCGCCGTCCGCGAAGCCATGGCGAGCGTGCTCACCAATAAATACGCCGAGGGTTATCCGGGGAAGCGCTATTACGGTGGATGCGAGTGGGTCGACGTAGCCGAGAATCTCGCCATCGATCGGGTCAAGCAACTCTTCGGAGCCGATCACGCCAATGTGCAACCGCACGCCGGTGCACAGGCCAACATGGCCGTGTTCATGGCGCAGCTGCAACCGGGAGATACGGTGCTTGGCATGTCGCTTGCGCACGGCGGTCACCTTACGCACGGCACCAAAGTCAGCTTTAGCGGAAAGCTCTACAATGCCGTTGCGTACGGCGTTCGCAAAGACACTGAGCTTATCGATTTCGACGAAGTGCGAGCGATGGCGCGCGAACACCGGCCGAAGCTGATCATCGCCGGTGCAAGCGCCTATCCGCGTACGATGGAATACGTGCCGTTCCGCGAGATCGCCGACGAGGTCGGGGCCACACTGATGGTCGATTTCGCGCACATCGCCGGACTTGTTGCCGTCGGATTGCATCCGTCACCGGTGCCGCTCGCGGAGTTCGTCACGTCGACGACGCACAAGACCCTGCGCGGACCGCGCGGCGGGATCATCCTGTGCAAGGAAGCTTATGCGCAGGCGATCGACAAGAGTGTCTTTCCGGGTATTCAGGGCGGACCGTTGATGCACACGATCGCGGCCAAAGCGGTCGCGTTCGGTGAAGCTCTGCAGCCGTCGTTCAAGACCTACCAGCAAGGCGTGATTGCCAATGCGCGCGCAATGGCGGAGGAGTTCGTGCGTGGCGGCTTGCGCTTGGTTGCCGGTGGAACGGACACGCATTTGATGCTCGTCGACGTGTCGGTGAAGGGGCTCACGGGAAAAGCAGTCGAGGCCTATCTCGATCGGATCGGCATCACCGTCAACAAGAACGCGATTCCCTACGATCAGCAAAAGCCGATGGTCGCGAGCGGCATCCGCATTGGAACGCCGGCGATCACGTCGCGCGGCCTTGGCGAAAGCGATTGCCGCGAGGTCGCGCGCATTATGCTGGACGCCTTCGGCGATATCGGGAATGAGACAAAAGTCGAAAAGCTGCGCGGACGCGTGCACGAGTTGACGGCGCGCTTCGACGTGCCTTGATTTCGTCGAATTCTCAGGTTCGGTTCTAACCCAACGGCTCTCAACAAACTCTCAGTCCGCCGGGTATCCTAGCTAAATATAAAGCGCCGCGTGAAGCAGCCGAGCGCCAGTTTGCGGAGAGCCGGTGTCTGCCAGAGTCGAGTACGTTTCTTCCCCCGAACGTCTTTCGCCAGCATGCGATGCAGTGTTCATCCACAGCGGGTGGCGCAGCACGGGCACGTGGATGTGGAGCGAATTTCGCGCCAATCCAGGTGTGATGGCTTTTTACGAGCCGTTACACGAGTTGCTCAAGGATATAACGCGCGAGGGAATCAGGCGCGAAAGCCCGACCGAGTGGAATTCGAACCATCCCGATGGGCCGCCATACTTTGAGGAGTTTACCCCTCTGCTTGCGCGCCGCGGCATCGCTCGGTACCATCGCTCATTTGCCTTCGACCGTTTTTTCCTCGCTAGGCACGAGCGCGAGCCACGTTTGCAGGCGTATCTTTCACAGCTCGTCGACCTCGCACACCGCGCGGGCAAGCTTCCCGTCCTGAAGTTCTGCCGTTCGCATGGACGTGTTGCCTGGATGCGCGAGCATTTCCCGAATGCGCTACACGTAGCGGTACTACGTGATCCCGTAGGGCAGTGGAATTCGGCATGGCGCCAAGCCGAGTGTGGAAACCCGTATTTTCTCGCCACTGCGTTGGCGATTCTCGCTCGCCATCTCTCCGAACCCATGGTCGCGCAGTTCGCAGCACGTCTCGGTGTGCGTCTTCGGCCGTTGCGACGGAGGTCGTTTGAGCGAACCTACGAGCAGTGCGAGCGCTTCGTCAAAGCTTCGAGCGCAGCGACGCTGTACCGAAGTTACTTAACCTTTTGGCTGGTGAGCGCGTGCAAATCCCTGCCCCACGTCGATGCGACGATCAACGTGGGTGCGCTGGGCGAATCCACATCCTATCGCGGGAACGTCCAAGACGTGTTGCTTGCATCGACCGGCGTTACCGTGGATTTCGCGAATGCGCGCGCTGCGGCGTCCAAGGGGATTGGCGCCGGCCTGCACGCGAGCGAGATCGGCAGCGCCCATGCGGATGCGTCGTTCGCTCTCGCAGCGACTGTCGGCGCGTACGACGCAGCAGCTGACGACGCCGCCGAGGTTATTGTTCGCGAGTTGAGCCTACCGACTTCGCTCGCTGTTGAGCGAGGGCTAACGAAGCCTCTGCTCCTCGATTCCCAACGCGTCGGCTAAGGCAGAGAGCGCGGCAAGGACCGCGCACGCAACGGCGACGCCGCGGAACCCCCATTCAAATGCAACGAACGAATCGCGCTGCAATACCGGGTTGGAAAAGTGCGCGCCGCCCAGACGATCGCGTTGCGCTGCCGCCGCTGCGCGGGTGGAGGCCGTCGCGTGCATCGCGTCGAGCGATCGCTGCATCGACGCCCAGTAAAGATTGGCAACGAGCACGGTAAGTGCCGCAACCGCCAGCAGCCCGGCGACGCGCGACACGGCATTGTTGATGCCCGATGCGATTCCGACGTGGCGCGGATCGGCGGCATTGATGACGCTGGTGGTAAGCGGCGCAACCGTGATGCCCATGCCGAGACCGGCGATGAAAAGGCCGGGGAAAAATCCCATCCAATATGAGGGTAGCGATTCGAGCACGGCGAGCAGCACGAATCCAAGCGCCACAATTGCCGGCCCGACGGTCAACACGTTGCGCACGCCGAACCGTTTGGCAAACCCCGGTGCAAAGCGCGCGAGCACGATGATGCTGATGCCAAACGGCAGCATACCGAGCGCCGCTTGCAGCGCGGAATAGCCGTGGGCTTGAATCATCACAAACGGCAGCTCGTAGAGCGTAGCGCTCAACGCGGCGTATAGAAAAAGCGTCGAGAGATTGATGACCGCGAAGGTGCGCGATCGAAAGATGTCGGGCGGCACCAGCGGTTCGCGCGTGCGGCGCTCGTGAACGGCGAACACCACTAGCAATGCGGCGCCGCCGAATACCGAAGCGTCAACAGCGAATGCGTCCCAACCGGCGGTACTTGCGAGAATCGTACCGTACGTCATGGCGCCCAGGCCCGCGGTTGCTAGCGCTGCGCCGAGCCAATCGAGACGCTGCGGCGCCTTATCATCTCGGCTTTCGCTCACATGTCGCATCGTAACGAAAATCACCAACGCCGAGAGCGGCACGTTGATCCAAAAGACGGAGCGCCACCCGAACGCGTCGATGAGAACGCCGCCTAACGCCGGCCCGAGCAGCGAAGTCAATGAACCGAAGGCCGACCACGCCGCGATTGCGCGTCCGCGCGCGTCACCCGAAAAGTGGTCGCCGAGGATGGCAAGGCTCGCGGGGACGAAGAGCATTCCGCCTGTGGCTTGGAATGTGCGCCAAAAAAGCATCGAGGAAATCGACCATGCGAATGCGCAGCCGATCGAACCAACCGCAAAGCATGCGACTCCCAGGATAAAGACGCGCTTGCGTCCGTAGCGATCGCCCAGCGCGCCGCCGAGAAGCATCAGCGCGCCAAGCACCAACGTGTAAAGCTCGACGATCCAGGCGACATCGCCGGCACTGGCATGAAATTCGGTTTGGATTTCAGGAAGCGCGAGCGAAACTACCGCGCCGTCGATGAATGCAAGACTAGAAGCGACGATGGTCGCCACGAGTACCCAGGTGTCGCGCCCACGCATACCAAATCGCACTTGCATGCCCGGGAGCCAAAGCCTCCACCTCGTTGATCATCCGGCCGTTGCGGATCGCCTCGCGCGCCTGCGCGAGCGTTCGACGCCGACACCCGTGTTTCGCGCGCTGATCGAAGAGCTCGGCGTTTTTCTCGCGTATGAAGCGACACGATCGCTGCCGCTGCGTGACGAACGCATCACAACGCCGCTGATCGAAACGAACGCGCAACGCATTGCAACGCGCCCGGTCGTGGCTCCGGTTCTGCGCGCGGGCCTCGGCCTATTGCCGGGCTTCCTCAGCGTGATCGACGACGCCGTCGTCGCACACCTCGGATTTTATCGCGATCCCGAGTCGCTGCGACCTATTCCGTATTACGCCAACGTGCCGCCGCAGCTTGAAGATCGTCACGTGTTCGTGCTCGATCCAATGCTCGCGACCGGACATTCGGGCGTCGCGGCGCTCGACGCGCTCGTGGAGCGCGGCGCGCGCCATCTGACCTTCGTCTGCGTGATCGCGGCGCCCGAGGGTGTTCGCTGCATACATGCGGCACATCCAACGGTGTCGATCGTGACGGCCGCGCTGGATGCCGGCCTCAACGATCATGCCTATATCGTGCCGGGTTTGGGCGACGCCGGAGATCGCATGTTCGGCAGCCTCACCTCCGTGCCGGCTGCGGTGCGCGCGAGGAAGCAATGAGCGCGCGCCCCGGCTGGGATGAGTATTTCATGGAGATCGCACACACGGTGGCGACACGCGCGACGTGCCCTCGCGCGTCGGTAGGAGCCGTGCTGGTTCGCGAGCATCGCATTCTTACCACGGGCTACAACGGCGCGCCGCGCAGCGTGGCGCATTGTACCGAGGCCGGCTGCATTGTGATCAACGACCATTGCCAGCGTGCGACGCACGCCGAAGCCAACGCGATCGTGCAGGGCGCGCTGCACGGCGTGGGGTTGCAAGGTGCAACCGCATATTGTACGCATCAGCCGTGCGTCAATTGCTCGAAGCTGCTCATCAGCGCGGGCGTGGTGAAGATCGTGTACGATCAGCCCTATCCTGACCCGGTTGGGAGCGAACTGCTCGCCGAGGCGGGCGTCGCGCTCGTACCTTTTGCTTCGCTCGAAGGCGCACGCTCGTGACGGCCGCGCTGATCTACTTCTTGACGTTCGCGATTGCGGCGACCGTGGCCGCGTGTGCGACGCCGCTGGTCATTCGGCTCGCGACGCATCTCCAAATCATCGACGCGACGAACGAGGAGCGTCGCGTGCACGACGTGCCCACCCCCAGGATTGGAGGCCTTGCGGTCTTCTTCGGCTTTGCGTTCGCGCTCTTCGCCGTGCTTGGATTCGCCCTGAGCTCACCCTACGCGCTCTACCCGTCGATCGCGCACCTGGACCTCCATCAAAAGGTCAATGCTATCGCGGATCAGTTCGACAACGTGCATCGCCTGGTCGGTCTGCTCTTCGGGGGAATGTTGATTCTCGCTGTGGGTCTCTGGGACGACATCATGCAGATGCGCCCACGCAACAAGTTTCTCGCGCAGATCGTCGTGGCGCTCGTCTCAATGCTCTATGGATTCATCATTCCCGGCATCACGAATCCCTTCGATCATAACCCGCACACCAACTGGATCGACTTTCCGTTTTGGCTTTCGATTCCGCTCACGCTGTTCTGGTACGTCGCCATGATGAACGCGATCAACTTCATCGACGGGCTCGACGGGTTGCTCTCCGGGTTCACGCTGATCTCGTGCCTGTTTCTTTTCACGATCTCGATCATCCACGCAAATCCGGTGGTCGCTCTGGTCGTCATCGCGCTCGCCGGCTCCGCGCTGGGCTTTCTGCCGTACAACTTCAATCCGGCGAAGATCTTCCTCGGCGACGCGGGATCGCTCTTTATCGGATACGTTTTCGCAACTGTATCGATCATCGGCGCGAGCAAGACGGCGATAGCGATTTCCATTGTCGTCCCGGTCGTCGTGCTGGCGTTGCCGATTCTCGACACGGCTGCTGCTATCGTGCGGCGCGCGAGCGCCGGTAAGGCCATCACCGAGGCCGACCGGGGGCATTTTCACCACCAACTGATCTTTCGCTTCGGGCTGAACGTACGCCAAGCCGTGCTGCTGATCTACGCGGTCTGCTTTGTGCTGGGTTTCGTTGCGCTCGCGCTTTCAGGTGAGTTTACTCACGTCTTTCGCCATACATTATAGATGAATCAAAAAAAGCTGCGCGTCATGACCGTGTTCGGGACGCGCCCCGATACGATCAAGATGGCTCCGGTTGTGCACGCACTGCGCGCCGAGCAAGCCATCGACGATTTGGTATGCGTGACCGCGCAACACCGGCAGATGCTCGACGACTTGCTCGAGCTCTTCGCGATCGAGCCGGATTACGATTTGAATATCATGACCGACGACCAGACCCTTACGCAGATTACCACGCGCGTGCTCGAGGGGATGGAACCGGTGCTCGCGCAGGCGCGGCCCGACGTCGTCTTGGTGCACGGGGACACCACCACCAGTACGTCGGCCGCGCTCGCCGCTTTCTATGCGCAGATTCCGGTCGGTCACGTGGAGGCGGGCCTGCGCACCAACGACCGCTGGCTGCCGTACCCCGAAGAGATGAACCGGCGCTTGACCGGCACGATCGCTTCGTACCACTTTGCGCCGACCCTTTTGGCTCGCGAGCATCTCTTGAGCGAGCACGTCGATGCAAACGACATCATTGTGACGGGTAACACGGTTATCGACGCGTTTCTCGAGACGGCGCGGCGCGCCGATCTCGCGGAGCCGCCGCGTTTGAATGAGCTCGATCCGTCGCGACCGATCCTGCTCGTCACCGCGCACCGCCGCGAAAATCATCCGTTCATGCGCGAGATGTGCGAAGCGATGCGCGACATCGCCCAATTGCCCGCGCGTCCACAAATTTACTGGCCGGTACATCCCTCACCGCACGTGCGCCCAGTCGCCTATGACGTGCTCGGCGGCGTTCCGGGCGTCGTGTTGGTCGATCCGATCGACTACGCGCGGATGGTCGTCGCGGTCAAAGCCTCAACCTTTGTCTTGACCGATTCGGGCGGATTACAAGAAGAAGCACCGACGCTGGGCAAGCCGGTGCTGGTCATGCGTGAGGAAACCGAACGTCCCGAGGGTCTCGAGGCAGGCACGCTCGAGCTGGTGGGACACGATCGCCGCGCTATCGTTGCCGCTGCGAATCGCCTATTGACCGATCCCGACGCCTACGCGCGCATGGCGCGCGCCGTCAATCCGTACGGCGACGGGCGCGCCGCGCCGCGCATCGTCGCATGGTTGTTAGCGCGCCTTCGCGGCGGCAGTTTTCCCGCTGCCTTCGACGCTGCTTTGCTTTGACGTTGGGCGAACGACCAAAACCGGTACGTTTGCGTTGCGTAGCACGCCTTCGGCAACGCTTCCAACGAAGAGCCGCGCAAGGCCCTGGCGTCCGTGCGTGCCGATGCAAATGAGGCCGGCGCTATGCTCGTCGGCGAGACGCACGATCTCATCGGTCGCGTCGCCTTCGCCGACGGCCGTGACCACTTTCAAACCTTTCGCCTCGCACGCAGCTTTGGTGTCGTTGAGTAGCTGCTGTGCCGACTCGCGCATGATGTCGATGGTCTGGGCTGGATAAGGCGAATCGTATCCGGCGACGGTGATAAGCTTTCCGACGTCGAGGACGTTAACGAGGACGAGACCAGCATGATCCTCGAGCGCCAGCTTGACGGCGAGATCGCCGGCTTCTTTAGCAGCTTCGGATTCGTCGACCGCGACCAGAATGGTGTTGAACATAACGCTCCTGTGCTTTGGTTACGGGTGCATACCGCGGAGGCTTCGTTGGTGCTGCTCTTCGGTCGCGCGTTCGTTGCTTTCGACATCGTCGGCAATGCGCTGCAAAAACGATTCTAAACTGCGCTTGGCCGCGTGACGGAGCACGGTGCGATCGAGCAGTGCGCCGATCGGCCCAAACGGAGGGTCGTAGGTTCCCTGCAGCCACAGTTCGCTCTGCGTTCCCACCGGCGTAACGCTGAGCGTGCCCTCGAAATGCGGAAAAAATCCCTCATCCGATGCCGCGCGGATCGCGATGGCATATTCGAAACGTGCCGGCCGGTCGACGACGTCGAGCGTCACGGGAATGCGGATCTCGCCGCGCACGCCGGCGTGTAAGTCGCGCAGATAGACCGAGAGTTCCAATTGGTCCGGCGTCGCCGTCCCCTTGCCCATTGAGTGCATGACGCGAAGCAGCGCGTCGCGCGCCGCGCCCGAGGCGAGGGCGACCGGCACGCCGAGTTCGAACTTCATACCCCGATGATACTCGGTGTGTCGGAAGGCGGCGAGAACGAAAGATGAAGAGCGCGCTCACGGCAGGGTCGACCTTTACGGTCTGTGTGCTCGCCGGCTTTGCCGGCGGGCTAGGGCTGGCTCATCGGACAGGAGCCTCGCTCTGGGCGGTCGCCGGCCTGTTCGCCGGCGTCCTCGTCGGCGGACTGGTCGCGGCCCGGGCGCTTCTCCAGGCGGGAAAATAGGCTACCGTGACGTACCTAGGTCTCGCTCGCGCGATCCCGTTTGCCGTTCTTGCTCTGGCCGCAGGCCTGTTCTGCGGCTATCTGAATCTCCGGCTGTTGGACGCCGCCGGGCGGCGGCTGGCAGAATCCGGCGCTTCCAAGGCCTTCGTCTTAAGTAGTTTGTCGCGAGTGGGGGTCTTCGCTATAGTCGCGGTGGCGTTTGCGGCAGTCGGCCCCTGGTGGTGCGCTGTGCTATATATTGCCGGGCTTTTTATACCCATCGCGTCCTACGCCGCCCGCGTAGTGCGCGAACGCTGAGGTGAGAGAGAAGAGACGAACTCGTGCACGAGCAAATCGGTGAACACGCGCTCTGGCACGTGCCGGTGCTTGGTACCGTGCACGCTGACACCATTTTGACGACCTGGGTCGTCATGGCGGTGACGCTTCCGCTTTTTGCCTGGATCGGCGCGTCGTATCATTCGGCTCGCGTCAACAAGCGCCAGACGTTTATCGAAGGCATCGTCAATTATTTTGCCGATCTCGCATACAGCTCGATGGGGAAGAAGGCCGAGCCGTTCGTGCCGTTCTTCATCGCCCTCGTCGTCTTCATCTTCTTATTGAACGAGTTCGGCGCGTTTCCGTTCAAAGAGCCGCTGGAGCTGCCGTTTGGCGGATCGCCAACCGCGGATTTGAACACCGCCGCGGCGCTAGCCGTTCTCGTTTTCGTACTCATTCAATACAGCGGAATCCGACGCGAAGGACTGGGCTTCTACAAACATCTCGTCAAGCCGATGTCGTTTATGCTGCCACTGAACCTCTTGGAAGAAGTCATCCGTCCGGTTACGCTCACGCTGCGTCTATTTTTCAACATCTTCATCGGAGAGCTCTTGCTCTTCGTCGTCGTGCAGATCATCACGAACAAGATCAAGATCGGCGCCTTCGACCTCTCGCTTGCTGCGGCGATCGGACCGTTCTTCATCGAGATCTTCAACTTTCTGATCGGTTTGCTGCAAGCATTCGTTTTTGCGCTGCTTTCCATCGTCTATCTGTCACTAGCGCTCGCCGACGAACACTGATTCCCGAGAAAGGACACTACGTTGAGCCCTGAAGTCATCATCGCTGCGGTCAGCGCGCTCGCCTTCGCCATCATCACCGCTGCCTTCGCCATCGGAACGACGATTGGCGACGGCATGGTAAGCGCACGGGCTGTCGAGGCGATCGCGCGTCAACCCGAAGCGCGCGGTAATATCATGCAATTCCTGATCATCGGTGTCGGGTTCGTTGAAGGTAACGCGTTCATCGCGCTCGGCCTCGGCCTATATCTGTTCTTTGCTGTAGCGAACGTGCCCGCGCTCATCAGCAAGGCACTGGGCCACTAAAGAGAACGCGGATAGCCGATGTTTCTATCGTTCGACGGGACGTTCTGGGTCCAACTGGTCAATTTCGTGATTTTCTACGCGATTTTGAACGTGGTCTTCTTGCGTCCCGTGCAGCGAGCGATCGTGAAGCGGCGCGAATACATCGACAGCCTTACGCACGACTACGATCGAGCGCAAGCCCAGGCATCGGAGTTACGCGCCGAGGCCGAGCAAGTTCGTGCCGTTGCGCGACGCGAATCCGACCATATCCTGGCGGAGGCGCGCAACGATGGCGGCAACGAGGCGGCGAAGATCGCTAGCGACTACGCTATGCGCGTGCAGTCGATCGTCGAGGATGCGCACCGGATGGTGGCGGGTGAAGTCGAAGCCGTTCGTCCACGCGAGGCGGCCCTCGCGGGCGAGTTGGCGGAAAGCATCGTCGGACGCGTGCTCCCGGAACTTCGCGCATGAACTACGACGCTATCGCCTTTTGGAGTCAAATCGCGGGGTTCGCGCTTTTCGTTGCGTGTTTCATTTGGGTAATCGCCAAATGGATCACACCGGCCGTCTCGGCTGCGCAAAAAGCGGGCAACGAACGTATCGCGCTGGCCGAGCGCCACCGCGACGAGATGCGAGCCGCGGTCGAGTCGCTGCGCCACGAGATGGAAGGCGCAAATCGTGATGCGCAGACGATCGTCGAACGCGCCAAGGAGCGCGCCGAGCACGAGCGCGAGGCGATCGTCGCTGAGGCTCGTGAGGCGGGCGAACGCATGGTGCACAACGCGCAAGGCGAGCTTGCACGCGCGCGAAACGCGGCACGCGAGCGCATGCGTGAGGACCTCGCGTCGAAGGCGCTCGATATCGCGCGGCAAAGCGCAACGCAGCGGATCGACGCGGCAGTCAACTCTCGGCTCCTTGCGGAGTTTGTCGAGCAGGTGAGCCGTGGCTAACGAAACACTCGCTCGCCGCTATGCTACCGCGGTCTTTGCACTGGCTTCGGATGCCGGCAGCGTCGAGCGCGTCGGATCGGAGTTGGAAGCGATCTTGCGTACGATTCACAGCGACCCGGCCATTCTCCAATACTTTAGGTCACCGGTCGTCAATCGCGTCGAAAAAGAGCAAACGCTCCTCGAATCGCTCCAGGGCAAAGTCGGCGACGTCCCGCTGCATACGCTCCTGTTGCTGGTGCGCAAGCGCCGTGAATCCTTGCTCGAAGAGTTGGTGACGGAATACGGGAAGATTGCGCGTACGGCCCGCGGTGTCGAGCCGCTCATCGTGACGAGCGCGCGCGAGCTTGGGGCGGGCGAGGTGAGTGCGCTGGTCGAGAGTCTCGAGCGCACGTACGGGAAGAAATTTGAAGCAAACGTAACCGTCGACCGGTCACTGATCGGCGGCGTGCGCGTCGCAATGGGCGACCGCGTGATCGACGGTTCGGTGGCAGGCCGCCTGGAAGAACTCACACGTACTCTCTTTGGAAGTAACTAACATGATCAACGCGGATGAGATTGCCGGAATCCTCAAGCAACAGATCGCGAGCTTCAACACGGGCGTCCAAGAGGACGAGGTCGGCACCGTGATCGAGGTCGGCGCGAATCTCGCGCGCGTGTACGGTTTGCGCGGGGTACGTGCATCAGAGCTGGTGGAGTTCAACGGCGGCCTGCAAGGCGTCGCGCTGAACCTAGAGGAGGACAACGTCGGCGTCGTGCTCATGGGCGACGACGAAGACGTGAAAGAAGGCGACACGGTTCGCCGGACCGGGCGCATCGCCTCGGTTCCAGTTGGCGAAGCGCTGCTTGGACGCGTCGTCAATCCGCTCGGGCAGCCGATCGACGGCAAAGGACCGATCGAAACCAAAAAATACCGCACTATTGAAAACGTCGCGCCGGGCGTCGTGCAACGACAGGCGGTCAAGCAATCGCTGCCCACCGGCATTCGTGCGATCGACGCGCTGATTCCGATCGGCAAAGGACAGCGCGAGCTCATCATCGGCGACCGTTCGACCGGCAAGACGGCGATCGCGGTCGACACGATCATCAATCAAAAGGGCAACAACGTCTTCTGCATCTACGTCGCGATCGGCCAGAAGAATTCCACCGTTGCGGCGCTCGCGCAGATCCTCGAGCAAAAAGGCGCGATGGAGTACACCACGATCGTCGCGGTGAGCCCGTCGGAAGCGGCGGCGCTGCGCTGGATCGCGCCATTTGCCGGCTGCGCGATGGGCGAAGAGTTGATGTACGCGGGCAAAGACGTGCTGATCATTTACGATGATCTCACCAAGCATGCGCAGTCGTATCGTGAGATGGCACTGTTGCTGCGCCGTCCTCCGGGCCGCGAAGCGTATCCGGGCGACGTGTTCTTCCTGCATTCGCGTTTGCTCGAGCGCTCCGCGAAGCTTTCCGACGATCTCGGCAGTGGATCGATGACGGCGTTGCCGATCATTGAAACGCAGGCCGGGGACTTCTCCGCGTATATTCCGACCAACGTCATCTCGATCACTGACGGTCAGATCTACCTGACCCCGGAACTGTTCTTCCAAGGGATCCGTCCCGCCATCAACGTGGGTCTGTCAGTCTCGCGCGTCGGCGGTTCGGCGCAAACCAAGGCGATGAAGTCGGTTGCCGGTCAGCTCAAACTCGAGCTTGCGCAGTATCGCGACCTCGCCGCATTTGCCAAGCTCGCGAGCGATCTCGACAAGTCAACGCAAAACCAATTGTTGCGCGGCGAAAAGCTCACCGAGTTGCTCAAACAGCCGCAGTATCAGCCGATGGCGATGGAAGATCAAGTTGCGATTCTGTACGGTGCGACCAACGGCTACGTGAACGACGTGCCGACGCCGCGTCTACAGGATTGGGCCAAGGGCTTCATCGACTTCTTGCATCAGAAGTATGCTGCAGTGCCTCAGGCGATCGCCTCGAGCGGGCAGCTCGCCGACGAGAACAAGCAGAAATTGAACGAAGCGCTCACGGAGTTCAATAAGTCGTTCTGATGAAAGGTCAAATGGGGGTGTCCCCGGGGAATCTTCTGCTTGGCAACCAGGTGCGATGCACCCCCTGGCTTGGGGGCCCCACGCAATGGGGGGCGCGGAGCCTGGGGCGGAGCGCCATTTAGATGCCCAGCGTCAAGGATCTTCGCGAACGGATACGCTCGCTCAAGAATACGCAGCAGATCACCAAGGCGATGAAACAAGTCGCCGCGGCGAAGATTCGCCGTGCGGAGCAGGCGCAAAAAGAAGCGCGTCCGTACGCTGACACGCTTGGAGAAATGCTGCAGGATCTCATGGCGGCGGTTTCGTCGGTGGATCACCCGTTCATGAAACCGGGAAACACGAGCGCTCCAGTCGGCGTGATTCTCATGACGGCCGACAAGGGACTTGCGGGCGCGTTCAACTCGAACGTGATTCGCGCCGGCGAACTGTATGCACGCGAACGCAAAGACGTTGCTTGGTACACGGTCGGCATCAAGGCACGTAATGCCGTTCGCCGCATGGGCCAAGCCGGCCGTCCGACCTGGGCGATCAACGTGGCCTCCAAACTTGACGTCGCGCGCGACGTTGCGCAGCGCGTTTCCGAGGACTTCGTCGATGGCAAGATCTCCGAGATCGTGCTGATCAGTTCGAAGCTCGTCTCGATGCTGTCGCAGAAGCCCGAAGTTCGCCCACTTGTGCCGATCGTTCGAGACGCACTCGTGGGAGATCACACGCAGGAGACGTCTCGGAGTGCCAAGGGGGCGGTCGAATTTGCACCGTCGCCCGAATTCGTCCTCTCGCGTTTGCTGCCGAAATACGTCGAATTCACGATCTTCTCGGCGATCCTCGAAACCGATGCGGCGTTTTTTGCCGCACAGTTGGTCGCAATGAACAACGCGACTGAGAACGCCGGTAAGTTGATCGACGAGCTCACCATTCAAATGAACAACGCCCGTCAAGCCGCGATTACGAAGGAACTCCTCGAAATTGTAGGCGGCGCGGAAGCACTGGTAAAGGGATAGAAGATGGCTGCCACCGGTAAAGTCGTGCAAGTGCTCGGAAACGTCGTGGATATCGAATTCACGGCAGAGACGCTGCCGAAGATCAACGACGCGCTCACGGTTCGCGTAAACGAAGATGCGCAGGCGGGGAGCAACGGACACGCGTCGAGCGCCTCGACTTCCGGCATCGAACTCGGCGGCACGGCGATGGCCACGCGCGATCTCGTGCTCGAAGTGCAGGACGAGCTCGGAAACAATCAAGTGCGATGCCTTGCGCTTGGATCGACCGACGGTCTGCGCCGTGGCGACGCCGTAACCAATACCGGGGGCCCGATCAAAGTTCCGGTCGGCGAAGGTACGCTCGGTCGCATTTTCAACGTGTTGGGTCAGACCATCGATTCGAACGAGCCGGTTAAGGCTGCCGCGTATTGGCCGATCCATCGGCCTGCGCCCGATTTCAAATCGCAGGATCCGACGCCGAAACTGTTCGAGACCGGGATCAAAGTCATCGACTTGATGGCGCCGTACACGCGCGGTGGTAAGGTCGGACTCTTCGGCGGCGCCGGCGTCGGCAAGACCGTTCTGATTCAGGAACTGATTCGCAACATCGCAAACGTGCACAAAGGCTTCTCGGTCTTCACCGGCGTCGGCGAGCGCACGCGCGAGGGCAACGATCTGTGGCTCGAGATGAAAGAGTCGGGTGTGCTTGCGCAAACCACGCTCGTGTTCGGTCAGATGGACGAACCGCCGGGCGTGCGCTTTCGCGTTGCGCAAACGGGCGTGACGATGGCCGAATATTTCCGCGACGAAGCAGGCGCCGACGTGCTCCTGTTCATGGATAACATCTTCCGCTATCTGCAAGCCGGTTCAGAAGTCTCCGCGCTGATGGGCCGTATGCCGTCGGCCGTGGGCTACCAGCCGACGCTCTCGACGGACATGGGCGCACTCGAAGAGCGGATCACCTCGACCAACAAAGGCTCGATCACCTCGGTGCAAGCCGTGTACGTTCCGGCCGACGACTACACCGATCCCGCCGTCGCGGTGACGTTCGCGCATTTGGATGCGACGACCGCGCTCTCGCGGCCGATTTCGGAGTTGGGCATCTATCCGGCCGTCGATCCGCTCGCGTCGACCTCGCGCATCCTCGATCCGCAAATCGTGGGCGACGAGCACTACAAGGTCGCGCGCGGCGTGCAAGAGACGTTGCAGCGCTACCGCGATCTCCAGGACATCATCGCCATCCTCGGCATCGAAGAGCTCTCCGAAGACGACAAGATCGCCGTCGGCCGTGCGCGCCGCATGCAGCGTATGTTCTCACAGCCCTTCTTCGTAGCCGAGCAGTTCACCGGGACCCCGGGCAAGTACGTCAAGATCCAAGACACGATCGCGTCGTTTCGCGAGATCCTCGACGGCAAAGTGGACAATCTGCCCGAGCAGGCATTCTTTTATAAGGGCGGGATCGACGAAGTCCGCGAGGCTGCGCAAAAGCTGGGAGCGGCCGTCTAGGCGATGGCAAACACCGTCCCGTTCAAGCTCATCACGCCCACGAAGGTCGTCTTCGACGGCGCTGCGGAGCTGGTTATCGCGGTGACCACCGAGGGTGAAGAGGGCATCCTGCCCCAGCACGCGCCGTTTCTCGCCGCCCTGAAGCCGGGAGTAGTCCGTGCGAACGTCGTCGTCGAGGGCAAAACGCAGAGACTCGAGCTTGCGACCCGCGAAGGTTTCATGCAAGCGCTGCCCGATCGGGTCACCGTCCTGGTCGACGAGGCCGTACGTTTCGATGACGTCGACGTTGCCAAGACCCGCGATGAACTGGCGCATGCCACCGACCAGTCCGCCATCGACTTCGCCAACGCGAAACTGCGCTTGACGGGGCACTAAGCCGCGTGGCTCGCGCCGCTCGCTCACGCATGTTCCTGGACGTTTCCATCGAATAGCTCGCACCAATGCTAGATCGGTTGGAGACCACGCTGCGGGTGCGTGGCGGCGTCCGCTTGGAGGGCTCGGTCGCAACGCACGGCGCGAAGAACGCGGCGTTGCCGATTATGGCTGCCGCCATTCTTTGCAAGGGCAAAGTGACGCTGCGTCGCGTGCCGCGCATCACCGATGTGTCGGTGATGTGGTCGCTGCTCGAAGCGCTCGGCGCGCGCGTCCGCTACGAAGGCGACAACACGGTCACCGTCGACGCAAGCAACGTTGCGTCGTATCGCGCACCCTACACGCTGGTGCGTAAGCTCGCAGCGTCGTTCGACATCGTCGGCCCGCTGCTCGGGCGCTTCGGCAAAGCCGAAGTTCCGCTTCCCGGCGGCTGTGTGCTCGGCACGCGCGCGACCGACATGCACGAGCAAGCCTTCCTCGCACTCGGATGCGAAGTGGGCACCGCAGGCGGCTTTCTGATCGCGGAGACCAAACGCAAGCGGCTGCAAGGCGCGACGATCGAATTTCGCATGCCCAGCGTCGGCGCTACCAAGAACGCGATGCTTGCCGCGGTGCTTGCGGAAGGTACCACCGTTATCAAGAACGCCGCGATGGAGCCCGAGGTCGTCGACGTCGGCTACTTCTTGAACGCGATGGGCGCAAAGATTTCGGGTCTGGCGGGCGACACGCTGACGATCGAAGGCGTGAAGGAACTCACCGGTGGTGAATACGAGATCATTCCCGATCGCATCGTCACCGGTACGCTGTTACTCGGCGGCGCAGTCACGCGCGGCGACGTCACCGTTACCGGCTGTCGTCCCGAGCATCTCGAAGCGTTCATGCTGAAGCTGCAAGAGTGCGGCGTGGATCTCACCTATGGCGAAGACTGGATTCGCGTCGACGGCAGCGGGATCACCGGCGGCACCGAAATTCTCACCGCGCCGTACCCGGGCTTCCCGACCGATCTCCAACCGCAGATGGTCTCGTTTCTCACGACCGTGCCGGGCACGAGCGTCGTCGAGGAATCGATCTTCAACGCGCGCTTTTCGTACGTGAACGAACTCGCGCGCATGGGCGCCGACGTGCGCGTGTCGATGGAAAGCAACACCGCCGTCGTCAAAGGCGCAGCGCAGCTTTCCGGCGCGCCGGTCGAAGCACCCGACATTCGCGCGGGCGCGGCGCTCGTGATTGCCGGCCTGGCCGCTGCCGGCGAAACCGAGATCATTGGTCTGGAATATATCGACCGCGGCTACGAACGTTTAGAAGAATTGCTCTCCGCGCTCGGCGGCCAAGTGCAACGCAGCAGCGGTATCACACCGCTCGTCGAGCCGGCCGGGATCTTCGAAACGCGCGCGTATCCGCGCGTGAGTTCCGCAGCCGGATGATCATCGTCACCCCCTCTCACCACAGTACTCTGGAGTTCTAGTTTGGATATCGGCATCGATCTTGGCACAGCCAACGTGCTCGTGCATGTCAAGGGCAAGGGTATCGTTTTGCGCGAGCCTTCCGTCGTCGCAAAGGATATGAACACCGGGAAAATCCTCGCGGTCGGCGAGGAAGCCCGGCAAATGCTCGGCAAAACGCCGGCGCATATTCAGGCGATTCGCCCACTGAGAGACGGCGTGATCGCCGATTTCGAAGTGACGGAAGCGATGCTTTCGTACTTCATCAAGAAAGTGATGAAAGACCGCTCGTGGTGGTCGACCATCGTCAAACCAAAGCCGCACGTGACCATTTGCGTTCCCGCCGAGATCACGAGCGTCGAAGAGCGCGCCGTCAAAGATGCGGCTAAACTCGCGGGCGCGCGCAACGTCGACATCATCGAAGAACCAATGGCTGCCGCCATTGGCGCGGGCTTGCCGATCGATGGGCCTTCGGGTTCAATGGTGGTCGACATCGGTGGCGGTACGACCGACGTTGCGGTGATCTCGCTCGGAGGTGTCGTCGTCTCGCAATCGCTTCGCGTGGCGGGCAACAAGCTCGACGACGCGATCGTGCGTTACATTCGTCGCGTGTATAACTTGATGATCGGTGAACGCACGGCCGAGGAAATCAAGATCAAGATCGGTTCGGCGTACAAGCTCGAGCAGGAGCTGGCGATGGAGATTCGGGGCCGTGACCTGATCAACGGGTTGCCCAAGACGGTCAAGATCACGAGCGAAGAGATTCGCGAAGCGCTCTCCGAGCCGGTCGGTGCGATTGTCGAAGCGGTCAAAGCCGTCCTCGAAAAAACCCCGCCCGAACTCGCTGCGGACATCATCGACCGCGGCGTGATTCTCACTGGGGGCGGCGCGTTGCTGCGCGGCTTAGATAAGTTGCTGTCTGAGGTAACTGGTGTGCCGGCGATCGTTGCCGACGATCCGCTCTCGTGTGTCGCAATCGGCACCGGCATGAGCATTCACGTCTGATAATGACGATTCTCGACGCGCGCGTCGAGCCGCTTGAGCGCATCGTAGAGGCGTGTACGCGTGCAATTTTTGCGGGCGGCACGATCCTGATCCCAAACGATACGGGCTACTGCCTTGCCTGCGATCCCTATCGCAGCCAGGCCGTAGACCGCGTGTATGCGCTCAAGGCGCGCCCGGATCACAAGCCGTTGACGCTGCTCGTCGCTTCAGCCGCTGAATTCCTGGAATACGCGCCGCAGAATCCGCTCGCGATCCTCTCCTCGAAGCGGCTGCTGCCGGGACCGGTGACGCTGATCGTTCGCCGCCCGTCGTTCATGAGCGACGACGTCACCGCGGGACATATGACGCTCGGAATACGCGTTCCGGACGAGCCGCTCGCGCGCGCAATCTTGGAGCGCGCTGGGCCTCTTGCCGCTGCAAGCGTGCAGGACACACAAACACCGGCAGATCTCACCATCGAGAATGGACCGGCGCGCTACGACCGCGAATCAACCATTGTGGATCTAACCGGCCGATATGCCCGGCTCGTGCGCGAAGGCGCGGTGAGCTACGAACGTCTCGCGGAACTCCTCGGGCCGATCGAACGTCCCATTGTGAAGGTGCGCTCGCAGTCATGAACCGCTTCGCGATTGCTCTGATCGTTGCAGCGACGCTGATTGCGGCAACGCCGAGTCCTAAGGCTAGTCCCAGCCCGAGCCCGCGGCCATCCGGCCCGGACACGTTCCAGGTGGGGGTTTGGACCGTGCACGCGGCGTTGCTCGACGTGAACTTCAAGTCGGGTGACTTTAGCACGCCGCAGCAGCTGACGATGACGCGCGGTGGCGGCGATATTACCGCCGATCGCGCGAGCGGAAATTATAAATCCAAAGCAGCGACGCTGTACGGCCACGTGGTCATGCACGACACGGAGGGCAACTTTTCCGGCCTTTCGAGCACGAAACCCGCGAAGTCACATGGACCATCGACCCTTACTGCGGATCAAGTGCACATTGATGGTGTGGGCAAGATCTACACCGCCACCGGCAACGTCCACTATGTCCAGGCCGATACCACGGTGGACGCGGACAACGGTGTCCTCAACGACATCTCGCACGATTTGGATCTAACCGGAAACGTGAAGATCGTGCAAGGCGAGCGCAATATGGTTGCCAACCACGTGCTCTACAATACGATTTCGGGTCAGGCGCACGCCGAAGGCGACGTCGTGATGCAATTCCCCAGCGCGGTGAATCCGCACATTGCAACGCCGAAACCGCTCCATATTCCCACGCTGGAACACCATAAGGGCGGCAGGCCCGCGCCGACCCCCTCACCGCACTAGTCATGGACTCGCTCTTCGGCGAGCCGGATGCGCCGCTCGCGGCACGCATGCGTCCGCGTTCGCTCGAAGAGTTCGTCGGTCAAGGCGAGATCGTCGGTGAAGGCCGTGCGCTACGCCGCGCGATCGAGAGCGACCGCGTCCCATCGATGATTCTCTGGGGTCCGCCCGGCACCGGAAAAACCACGCTGGCCGAAATCGTCGCGCGTTCGACCGGAGCGCACTTCGACAAGCTTTCCGCAGTGAGTGCGGGCGTTGCGGACTTGCGCCGTGTTGTCGCAGAGGCGCAGGCCCGCCGGCGCGTGGGTGGGCGCAGCGTGCTGTTCATCGACGAGATCCATCGCTTTAACAAAGCACAACAAGACGCGATTCTGCCCTATGTCGAAGATGGAACGGTGACGATGATTGGTGCGACCACCGAGAACCCGTCGTTCGAGGTCAACTCGGCCCTCCTCTCGCGCTCGCGCGTCTTTGTGCTGCACCCGCTGTCCGATGAGGACGTGGCAACGATCGTGGATCGCGCGCTGCACGACCCGCAGCGCGGACTCGGCGCAGAGACGATCGAGCTCGAACCGGATGCGCGCGAAACGTTGATCGGTTACGCCAACGGTGACGCTCGAACGGCGCTCTCCGCACTTGAGTTCGCCGCATCGAGTGCGCCGCAACGCAACGGCGCGAAGGTCATCGACCGCGCGCTTGCGCTCGAGGCGTTGCAGAGGCGCGGCTCAACCTACGACAAGGGTGGCGAGCAGCACTACGACATCATTAGTGCCTTCATCAAAAGTATGCGGGCAAGCGATCCGGATGCCGCGGTCTATTGGCTTGCGCGCATGCTCGATGGTGGAGAGGACCCGCTCTTCATCGCGCGCCGGTTGGTGATCTTGGCGTCGGAGGACGTCGGATTGGCCGATCCCCAAGGGATCCAGGTCGCGATCGCTGCGCAGCAGGCGGTACACTTCATTGGAATGCCCGAAGGGTTTTATCCGCTCGCGCACGCGACGCTCTATCTCGCCCGCGCGAAAAAGAGCAATAGTGTCGGCCGCGCGTACTCGGCCGCGATTCGCGACGTGCAGGAAACCCGCAACGATCCGGTGCCGCTGCATCTCCGCAACGCACCGACGGGTTTGATGAAGGGACTCGGGTTTGGGCGCGACTATCATTACGCGCACGACGACTACTCGATCAAACAGGACAACTTGCCCGAGAATCTGCGCGATCGGCGTTACTATGAACCCGGTGAGAACGATGCCCCGTGAGCGAGTCGACGCAAAAATAACGACCCGGGGGAGAACCCCCGGGCCGCGTTCCCGTTGCTACTTCTCGGAGTGTGCAATGGAGCTTCGCACACGAGTCATGGTACGCCGAGGCTCTGAGACCGATCTGAGAATCGGATGAAAAACCGCATTTACCTCGACCATGCCGCCACCACGGCCGTCCACCCCGACGTCCTGGCCGAAATGCTTCCATATTTTGTCGAGGTGGGGCACAATCCGAGTTCGCTCCACGCCGAAGGGCGGCGTGCGCGTGCCGGCCTGGATACGGCGCGAGACCGGGTCGCAGCCGCGCTCGGCGTCGCGCGCAAAGAGATCACGTTTGTCGGCAGCGGCTCCGAGGCCGACAACCAGGCGATCCTCAGTGCCGCCCGCACGTATGGTAAGCGGGGGCGGCATGTCGTCTCGACCCAGATCGAACATCACGCGGTCTTGCACGCGCTCGATGCTCTGCGCGACGAAGGATTTGAGATCACGCTGCTCCCGGTCGATGAACGGGGATTGATCGATCCGGCCGTCTTTGCGAACGCCTTGCGGGATGACACCGTGCTTGCCAGTGTGATGTTCGCGAACAACGAAATCGGCGTCGTGCAACCAATCGCACGACTCGCGGCCGCCGCACGCGAACGCGGCGTGATCTTCCACACCGATGCCGTTCAGGGCGCCGGATTGGTTGAGCTGCGGCCACGCGACCTCGGCGTCGATTTGCTTTCGCTTTCCGCACATAAGTTCTACGGTCCCAAAGGCGTCGGTGTGCTCTACGTTCGCGACGGTCTCGTCTTGCCGCCGCTCGTTCACGGCGGAGGACAAGAGTTCGGACGTCGCTCCGGGACTGAAAATGTTGCCGGCATTATTGGGCTGGCTGCAGCGCTCGAGCGCGCGGTTGCTGGAAGAGCGCAGCGCGCCGCGCGCATCGGCCGGTTGCGCGATCGTCTCGAAGCGGGCATACGTGCGCAAGCCGGCGAGATTCGTATCAATGGCGAGGGCGCTCCGCGCTTGCCGAACAATAGCAACATTTCGTTCGCGCAGCTCGACTCCGAGGCGTTGCTGATGCGTTTCGATTTGGAGGGCATCGCGGTTTCGGCCGGAAGCGCCTGCACCTCGGGTGCCCTCGAACCCAGCCACGTCATCGCGGGACTGCACATCGATCCGCGCTGGCATCAAGGTGTCATCCGGTTCTCGCTCGGGGAAGCAACGACCGAGGAAGAGATCGACCGGGTTCTGGAACTCGTGCCTCGTATCACCGCCGAACTAAAGGGGAGAGCATCGTGACTGCATTTGACTGGAGCATCGTCTTGGACGTTGGTGTCGGCCTCGGCGTTTTACTTGTGGGCATCGGTGTGTTCGTCGCCGGCGTGGCTCTGGCGCGCACGCTCGGTCGCGTCGACCAAACCTTGAACGTGCTCGATGGGCAGATCGAAAATCTGGGCCGTCCCATCGGCGAGACCCTCGACCACGTCGGCGGCATCGCCGACACCGCGGACCAGACACTGGCGCGCCTGGGCGGCGTTGTCGGGTCGCTCGAAGGCGTCGCCGCCTCCGTCTCTGACACCGCCGGGCTAGTCAAGGGAGCGCTTGCTCCTGCGATCGTGAACATCGGTGCAACAATTTCGGGGGTAAGCGCTGGTTTGCGACGCATCGTGACGGGAAGAACATCCAGCGACGGGACGTAAGGAAGGCAAGGCATGAGCAGCGAGAACAGCGGCAACGGCTTCTTCGCCGGATTCGTCCTCGGCGCCATCGCGGGGGGTGCGGTCGCGGTGCTATTGACCCAGGAAGAAACACGCGATCTCTTGGTTGGGAAGGCCCGAGAAGCGGGTAACCTGGCGATAGACGCCTCGGGCGATCTGCGTGGCCGGTTCGGGGATGTGGCCTCACAGTGGCAAGACAGTGCTACCGATCTTTACGAACGCGGTCGTACGATTGTCGACAATGCACGCGCCACCATGGGTGACGCGGCCGACCAACAATAATGGAGAGGACGACGTTGGACATCAAAGTAAACGTGCGCGAGGCGCAAGGTGATTGCTACATCGTCGAACTGAGTGGAGAGATCGACGTCTACACCTCACCGAAGGTGAAAGATGCGATCGGCGACCTCATTGATCGCGGCGTCTACAACCTGGTCATCGATCTCGAAAAGGTCCGCTACATCGATTCGACTGGTCTCGGTGTGCTGATCGGCGGACTCAAGCGCGTTCGCGAACACGGCGGGTCGGTGAATTTGGTTTGTACGAATCCGCAGATCCGCAAGATTTTCGACATCACCGGCCTCGTCAAAATCTTCGGCATTTTCGAAAGCGAAGATGCTGCGATGAAGGCGCTTGCGTGAATCAGCCGATGGCGGCGATCGATGAAGTCGATGTTGTCGATCTTCGGATTCCGTGTAAGGCAGAATGGGTCGCGCTTGCGCGTCTCTCCGTCGCGGCAGTTGCAAGCCGTCTGAATTTTTCGATCGACGAGATCGAGGATATCAAGCTCGCCGTCGCCGAAGCGTGTACCAATGCGATCCAGCACGCGCACGGAAGTCCGTACATCGAGATCAAGTGCGAAGCCGCCGGCGGCGGACTGCGCTTGAGCGTGCGCGACTACGGGCGCGGCACGCACCCCGAACACATCCGATCGCGCGAGCTCAACGACGAGCGTGCAGGCGGCCTCGGTGTATTCTTGATTCGTTCACTCATGGACGAAGTGGACTACGACGTCCATCCGGATCGGGGTACGCTCCTGGTTATGGTCAAACGGCTCGAGGTCTAACGTGCAACACCAGAGTGGCGACGTGCGCTCGGTGCGTGAGCGGACGCGCGAGTTATTTGTACTGTTTGCGCGTGCACGCGATCGGCATGACCAAGGTGTACACGAGCGCGAGTACGATGGGCTGCGCAATGAACTCGTCGTCGCGCATCTGAATCTCGTGCGCTTTCTCGCGCTGAAGTTCGCCAATCGCGGCGAGCCGCTCGACGACCTGGTTCAAGTCGGCACGGTCGGACTACTCAAGGCAATCGACCGTTTCGAGCGCGATCGCGGCGTGGAGTTCACGACCTATGCGACGCCGACGATCGTGGGCGAGATCAAGCGCTATTTCCGCGACAAAGGATGGGCGGTCAAAGTCCCGCGCCGCCTTCAAGAACTCAACCTCGCAGTCAATCGCGCCAACGAAAAAATGTCGGTGGAGTTGGGCCGAAGCCCGACCGTCCATGAGCTCGCCACGCAGTTGGGCGCATCGGAAGAAGATATTCTCGAAGCGCAAGAGCTCGGCCAAGCCTACAATCTGCTCTCACTCGATTCAGAGGTGATGGGCGAGGGCGACAAGCGTTCGCAGAAGCTTGCCGACACCGTCGGCATCACCGACCCGGGCCTCGAATTGCTCGAAGACCGCGCGAATTTGGAGCGGGCCTTCCACGTGCTGACGGGGCGCGAGCGGGTAATCATTTACTTGCGCTTTTACGAATCGGTTTCGCAGACCGAGATCGCCAGGCGTCTCAACGTCTCGCAGATGCACGTCTCACGCCTGCAGGCCAAGGCGCTAGAAAAGCTTCGGGCTGCCCTGGGAGAATAGTCCCCCAGAGCCCATGAAAAGCCAAGAACTCCGCCAGGCTTGGATCGACTTCTTCGTTGCCAAGCAGCACAAGCTGATGCCCTCGGCCAGTCTCATCCCCGACGAAATGAGCACCACGCTCTTTACGATCGCCGGGATGGAGCAGTTCGTTCCGGTTTTCCTCGGCGATCAGCCTGCGCCCGCGCCTCGCGCGGTTACCGTGCAGCGCTGCCTGCGCGTCGCGGGCGCGAAGAGCGACATCGAGAACGTCGGGCGCACGGGACGGCACGGCACGTTCCTCGAGATGCTAGGCAACTTCAGTTTCGGGGACTACTACAAACGCGAGGCGATTGCGTTTGCGTGGGAATTCGTCACCAAAATACTCAAGCTCGATCCGTCGCGCCTGTACGTCACCGTGCACACCGATGATGACGAGGCGGCGCAGATCTGGCACACCGAGGTCGGGCTCGACGCATCGCGCATCACGCGTTTCGACGAGGACAACTTCTGGACGATGGGCCCCACCGGGCCGTGCGGACCGTGCACCGAAATCTTTTACGACACCGGCGAGCAGTACGCGAGCGGTCCCGACGATACCGGTCCCAATCTCGGTAATCGCTACGTCGAGATTTGGAACGTCGTCTTCCAACAGTACAATCGTGGAACCGACAGCAAGCTGACCGAGCTCCCGAAGAAATCGATCGATACCGGAGCGGGTCTCGAACGCATGCTCGCGGTCTGCAACGGCAAAGCCTCGATGTACGAAACCGATCTCTTTACCGATATCATCGAAGCGCAGCCGCCGGTCGCAAATACGTCGATGCACACGCTAGAGCAGCGCGAGCGGCAGAACATCATCGCCGACCACGCGCGCGCCGTGACGTTCTTGATCAACGACGGTATCTACCCATCGAACACCGACCGCGGCTACGTGTTACGGTTCTTGATTCGCCGCGCGATTCGCAACGGCAAGTTGCTCGGCTACCCCAACGGCTTTCTCACCGAACTCGTACCCGCCGTCGTCCGGTCGCTCGCACCGGGTTATCCCGAGCTGCGCGACAACGTGACGCGGATCGTGCAAACGTTGCGCGGCGAGGAAGAGACGTTCGACCGAACGCTCGAACGCGGCATGGCCATGCTTGACGGACTGATTGCCGATGCGAATGAGAACTGCACGCGCTTGATCTCGGGTCACGATGCGTTCGTGCTGCACGACACGTTCGGTTTTCCGATCGAGCTCACGCGCGAGATCGCCGCCGACGGCGGTGTCGCGGTCGATACGGTCGAGTTCGAGACGGAAATGAACGAGCAGCGCCAACGCGCGCGAGCCGACGCAAAGTCGAAGCGGGCGGTGGTGTCGCTGGCCGAGTTACCGGCGGTGCGCTCGGAGTTCACCGGCTACGGCGGCGTCGAGGCCGACGGCGACGTGGTTGCAATTTTACGGGACGATAAACCCGTCGAGACGCTGAGTGCGGGCGAGCACGGCATCGTGATTCTGGATCGGACGCCATTTTACGCTGAGCGCGGTGGCCAAATCGGCGACCGTGGCCGGCTCACGCTGGAGGACGGTTCGGTCTTTGACGTCGACGACACGCAGTACTTGGGCGAGGCGGTCGCCCACCACGGGGTCGTCAAAGAGCGGTGAGTTTACCGTCGGGGTTCGTGCGCACGGCGCGGTCTACGACTGGTGGCGACGCGAGATTCGGCGCCATCACACGTCCGCGCACCTGTTGCAGCGTGCGCTCAAAGACGTCCTCGGCGACGAGGTGACGCAAGCCGGATCGTGGGTGGGCATCGATCGGATGCGTTTTGATTTCCGTAATCCGGCGGGCGCGCTCACGCCCGAACAAAAGCACGCCGTCGCGGCGCGGGTCAACGAAATGATTCGCGACGACTCGCCGGTGATCACGCGCGAACTTCCGATCGACGAGGCAAAGCAGAGCGGCGCGATCTGGATGTTCGGCGAAAAGTACGGCGAGACGGTGCGCGTGCTGCAGGCCGGCCCGTCGGTCGAGTTCTGCGGTGGAACGCACGCGCATTCAACCGGCGAACTCGGACTCTTTCTGATTTTGAGCGAGTTCTCGATCGGGAGCGGAATCCGCCGCATCGAGAGCTGCGTTTCGCAATCGTCGGAGCGTTTTGTGGTGCATCAGCAGGACCTGGTCAGTGAACTCGCCACCTCGCTCTCGACCACGCCCGAAGAATTAGGCGATCGCGTGAACAAATTGCAGCGTGAAATGCGCGACCTGCAGACGGCGGTCGGACAGATGAAGGCGCGGATGGCCGCGTTCGAAGCGCAGAGCTATCTCGAGCGCGCCGAGACGAAAGGCGAGCGCACCTTCGTCGGCGCGGTCGTGCCGGAAGCCAACGCCGAAGCGATTCGCCATCTATCGAGTGCGTTGCGCAGTCGTCTTTCGAGCGGCGTCATCGCGCTCGCCGGCGTCGACGATGGCGCGGTAAGTTTGCTCGTGTCCGCCAGCGACGATCTGGTCAAGGGCGGCGTCCATGCCGGCAACTTGGTGAAGCTTGCAGCTCCGCTGGTCGGCGGCAAAGGCGGCGGGGCCGCGACCCAAGCGCAAGGCGGTGGAAAGAACACCGCAGGCGCAGCTGCCGCGGTGCAGGCGATTCGCGATGCTGTTCTCAGGTGAAGCTCCTAGCGCTGCTCGCAGTCGTTGCGTCTCCTCGGCGTCGCCGCCCACGACGCTGGATTCACAGTTGGTGTTGGCGCGCTATGCGCTCGAGCTGAGCGACCTGCAGTCGCCCAAGGCGATGATTTTTAGCTACAGCGTCTCGCAGCTCGGGACGACGGACATCGAGCAGCGTCATGTGATCTATCGCAGCGGTCTTCAGGTCCGCGACGAAACGATCGCCGTCGACGGCATTCCGATCAAGCCGAAGATCGTGAATTTCGGGCGCCGCGAGGATCGTTATGCGATCGCGCGCTTGGCCCCACGAAGCAGCGCTTACTCGATCCTCTTCGTGCGCACGGTGCTGGACGGATCGCACCTCGACTATCGCTACGAGCTTACGCCTTTAGAGGGGACGAGCGCCTTTGTGGTAACCGGTCTCGTGATCGACGGCGCATCGTATCTTCCGCGCGAAATTGATTTTACGACGGCGTCGGGCAGCGCGCATGGACACGGCACGCTGGTGTACGGGAAGTCCGATAAATACTGGGTGCCTCTGTACGTGACGGTCGAAGCCAGCGTCGGCGGCAAACCCGCGCGCGAACGCATTGCGTGGGGCGACTACCGTTTTCCGCCGGCACTTCCGCCCTCGACGTTTATTCCACCCAAGCCCCTGCCGCACGCGACGCTCCCGCCGATTTGAGGCGGGTCTGCGGGATCCTCGCGTACGTTGTACCGTTCGCGATCTACCTCGCAAGCGCATATCGATTCGTGATGTACTGGGACGTCGGTGAGATGGATACCGTCCCGTACATCCTGGGCATCGCGCATCCGCCGGGCTTTCCGCTCTACACGATGATCGGTTGGGCCTTCACGCATCTCGTGCCGTTCGGATCCGTCGCATTCCGGATGAGCACGCTCAGCGCGCTCGCCGTTGCCGCGACGTGTTGGTTCATCTGGCGCATCGTCGTCGACGCGCGCGGCGACGCAATTGCCGGCCTGTGCGCCGCGCTACTTTTTGCCTTCGGCGAGGATGCCTGGGAGCACGCGACGCGGGCTGAAGCGCATGCGCTGGTCGTGCTCGCCTGCGTCGCACTGCTCTGCTTCTTGCTGCGCTGGCTCGATCGCGGCAGCGCGCGCGATCTGTTTATCTGCGCGGCCATCTTTGGGCTTGGCATAGCGGTGCATCCGGTCGTCGCCTTCACGTTGCCCGGAATTCTCGCGGCTGTCGTGGCGCGCGCACACGAGACCGATCTTCGTTTGTTGCGTCGAGCGACGGCGATCGCGTGCGCATGTGCGGCCGTGTGCTTCCTCTATATTCCGCTTCGCAGCGCCTACGTCAATGCCGAGCATCTCGATCCCATCGCGCGCTATGGCATGGTTGGAAGCGCCTTTTGGAATTACGACAACCCCGTACTGGTTCAGAATTTCATAGCGCTTGTGACAGGGCGCGAGATCGGTATCGACGAGGTGCGCTTCGGATACACGGCGCATGCGTACGTGCTCGGCGTCGTCCGGTTCGCCACGCTGGCGGTGCGCGAGCTTACGCCGATCGGGTGCGTGCTTGGGATCGCCGGGCTGATCGTCATGTTCCGCCGCGGGCTCACGCGCGCAATCGTCGCCTGCGCAACCCTGTGCGCCGGGACGCTCTTTGCCTTCGGCTTCGGAGCGGAATCCGACGTCGACCGCTACTTCCTCCCGGCCTTCGCACTCTTGGCGATCGCGACTGGGGAGGCGCTGGCGAGTCTCTCTGCACCGCGAGCGCACCGCGTCGGGCTCGGTTTTGCCGGGCTTGCCGTGCTGTACCTCGTTTTCTCGCAGCCGCACTTCTTCGATCAACCGCGCGACGACCGCGCGGCGCGCGATGCAGCCGAGATTCTTCGCGCGACACCGGATCACGCGATCATCCTCGCGACGTGGGTGATCGCGCCGCCGCTGGCCTATGACGCATACGTGCTGCACCAGACCAGTGCTCGCGCGATCGTGCCGTCGTGGTACGGCGATCAAGCCGAACGCATACCGGTTTGGCTTGCGGAGCAGCCGGTCTTTGTCGCAGGGACACCGGAGGGAAGCGTTCCGGGATATCACCTCGAACGGATGCCGACGCATACCGAACTCTATCGCGTGGGGGCGGATCGCTAGTTCGTGAAGATCAAACCTTCGATCGTCGCCGGATGTGTTGCGCTAATCGTCATCGCGCTCTTCGCGCATGGGCGGTCATCACCGTACAACAACTACGTGCTGCTGGCGCAGGGGCTTCTCCACGGGCACACGTGGATTGCCTGGCCCGGCGGTTACATCGACGCGCTGCCCTTCAACGGACAGTACTACGTCATCGAAGCCCCGATGCCGGCCATCCTCTTGCTGCCGTTCGTCGCGATTTTCGGAACGTTCAATCAAACGGCGCTCGCGGTCGTGCTCGGCGCGATCGCGATCGGTGCGGCCTTTGAGCTGGGCGAGCGCTTCGGCGTTCCACTTCAGACCAACGTCTGGGTGTGCGCGTTTTTGCTCGCGGGAACCGACCTGCTCTGGTGCGCAATGCTCGGCGACGTGTGGTTCATCGCGCACGTCAGTGCCGTCTGCTTCACGATGCTCGCGCTCATGGAGCTCGCCGGCCCCAAACGCGGCTGGCTCGTCGCCCTCTGGGCCGGGTGCGCGATCCTTTCACGCTTCGATCTCGTCCTTGCGTTACCGGTCTACGCGTATTTGCTGCGCGATCGCGAGCGCGTACGCGCGTTTGGATCGATGCTTCTGCCGATTGCGCTGATTTGGGTCGGCTACAACCTCGCGCGCTGGGGCACGTGGTACGACATCGGCTACACGACGTGGTATCACCAGGATCAGGCCGGCATGCCCACCGGCTCGCCGTTTCGCCTGCAGTATCTTCCCTACGAATTGTGGTCGTTCTTCGTTCAGGCACCGCAGCGTGTCGCGAACTACCCGTACCTTGCACCAACGATCAGCGGTGTTGCACTAACGTGGACGTCACCCGCGCTGGTGCTGGCATTCCTCGCGCGTAAACCCGTAGGCTGGGTCGCCGCACTTTGGGTTGCAACGCTGTTGTGCGCGGCTCCGAACTTCCTTTACTACGTTAACGGATTTGCGCAGTTCGGCATGCGTCACGCACTGGATTTCGAGCCGTTCCTGGTGGCGCTGATCTTCCTGGGCGTGAAAGAGCGCCTGCCCGGGTGGGGCATGGCGCTCATGGGCTACTCAATGATCGTCGGTCTGTGGGGCTGTTGGTTCTGGAACTCGTTCGTCCGAACGAACTAGCAGACTTTACGATCAAAACTAAAGGCTTACCACCTATGCTCACCACGCTGCAGCAAGTCTTGCCACAGAGATGCACAAGCAACCGATCAAGCGCAAGGTGTAGAGCGCGTAGGAGATCTGGGCTAGCAGAATGGGCTCGGGGCTGTGGGCTTGCTCGGTCCATTTCGCGGTCTCCCATGTGCGACAGTGCGCACAGCCGATCGCTGCAAATTTTTTTGAAAGAAAAAATATTCGGGAAGCGAAGCAGCGTTGCAGGGCAAAGCGAAGAGCCGCGCTTTACGCCTCACTCGAAACTTTTTGAAGGTGTGACTTATGAAAAGTGAGATCGACCGCGAGGCTTTTTGCACAAGCTTTCGCTGCTTTCGTTCGCAGCCGTAGCCACAGGCTGCACTGGCGGGACCGGTTTGCTCGGAACCAAAGCCAGCGGCACAGACGGGGTTGCCTTGCCGCCGATCGGCAAACCCGCCGCCCACCTCGATTACACGGACAATGGATCGGTGAGCCTGGGCGACGGCTACACCATGACCTTCGTGCCCAATGGCGCGACGCTGACGGCGACACTGTCGCTCAACGGGGTGGCCCAAGGCAGCGTCGCGCAGGAGTACAATGCAAGCGCCCAAACGATGACGGTGAGCGGGACGGGGTTCCCCATCGCCACGACCTTTGATCTCACCGCGCCCACGCAAAGCTACGGGGGCATCGGCGGCACCGTGGCCAGCGGCACGATCGGCGGCAGCGTCAACGGCACGGCGGTTGCCGGGTCCTCGGTGCTGACCACTTCGGGCAGCACCACCACTTCGAATGCCGTCTACAACGGCAACAGCGCCTCGGGCTCGATCAACCTTGGCACTGGGAAAAGCTGCAATCCGGTCTGCCCCCTGGTCGGCATCCAAGCCGACGCCCGGACGATGAGCATCGGGAGTTCGCCCCTTGGCGCGACCCTTGCGTTTATTGGGTTCCTCATCGCGGCGGTCCTGATGATTGCGGCGATCCTCACTGCGCCGGCCTGGATCATCGTGCTCTCGATTGTAGCGTTCATCATTGCCGGGATCGAGTGGGTATGGGGCCTTTAATGTATCGCCTGGGCCCCGCCTTCGTTGGAGGGGCGATCGGGTTCATCGCGATCGAAGTCGCGTGTCTCATCACGTTTCGCGTGACCGGCGCGCAAGTGTGGCTCACGACCGCGATCGTGCTGAGCTTCGCGGTCAGTGCCTGCATCGCGGGAATACTGGCATCGGGCCGGTATCACCGCCACCCACCCTCGTCGTAGTCCCGTTCCCTCGCCGCTACGCCGAACCCCGCCAGACTCGCTCATCACCCGGGCAGCTGGCGGGGTTTCGCGCGCCGCTCGTTGCCATGATGTTCGACAGAGTGCGCGAAGAGGCGCAATACAGTCGGCACGCGCTTGCGCGGGAGCATCGAGACCCACTCCGGCTGACGACCATCCCGCCGTATTGCGAGGCACGCCAAGGCCACGTTCGAGATCTTGCACGCGATGCTCGCATGCTTGATACTCACCTCTAGCTTTGCTCGCTAAAGTCGCGCGGCTTCGTTGCGCGAATTAGCGCTGGGCGACCATTGGGAGGCCGCTGATGACGGGGCGTTTACCTGAGGGTGCCGGCGGCTGCGGCGGTTGCACGGCTTGCTCCGGCGCAACGTAGCGACTCGCGATGAGCCACGCGACGTAATCGTTGTAGGCTTCACACTCGCCCTGAATCGTGAAGCAGCGCGCGATCCACAGTGGTACGCTGATAAACATGCCGACGCCGCTGAACAGTGCGATCGTCATCCAGAGTCCGCGTCGCCAATTCCCGATGTAATACGCTTCGCCGCCGATGATTCCGAAGAAAATTGTGAGCACGAGTGCGACGCTTGGGTCTTTAGCGTACCGGTCGTACTCGTAGGCGTACACGCCTTGCGCCTCGGGGCGAACGTAGGCGAGCAGCATGTGGGCGTACGGCGTCATGATGGAACTCCTCCACCCTTCTTTACGCGGCGCTTCGGGCGATGTTTCAGGCGAGCGCAGCGTAGACTTGGGTCAGCTCGAGGGGCCGGCCGACCGGAGAACCGCAGGTGGTCCCCCGGCAGACATAGGCCAGGGCTTCGAGGCCCGGCTCGCTCGAGACCGTGACAAAGGGCGAGGGAAGTTGCCGGGCCGCGCGGCGCAGTTCGGCCGCCGCGTCAAGGTCGCCCGTGACCCGTGCGGTGACCGGGGTGGCAAGGTAGCGCGCGAGCGCGCGCACATAGGCGGCCGAGAACGACATGGCGCGGCTGAAGGTCTTGGCGTAGAGCAGCAGCGTGCGCTCCGCGATGTCCCGGTAGCGCGCATCCTGGGCTAGTTCGGCGAGGCGTAACAGGCTCTCGGCCATCAGGCCGTTCTCGACGATGGGGCGATCCGGGACTTCGAGGCGTCCAAGTGCATCCCGATCGACCCGGTCGTAAAATCCGCCCTCGTCCGCCCCGAATGCTGCGATCGTGGCGTCGGCATGGAGTCGGGCGCGTTCGAGCATGCGCGGTTCGCCGCTGATTTCGTAGGCATCGAGCAGCGCGCGCAGATAGGCAACTTGATCGCCGAGCAGTCCGCTGATGCGCGGCGCCTCACCCGGCGCGGCGACGTGAAAGAGTAAACCGCTGTTATCGCGTAGCTGCTCGTGCATCGAATCGAGTGTAAAGAGCGCGTCGTCGATTAGCGAGGGATCGTCGAGCGCACTACCGCTCCAGGCGAACGCCCCCGCGAGTGCTGCGGTCCAATTGGAATAGGAGCGGCGATCGACGAAGGGTGGCTCGAGCTTGCGACGCTCATCGAGTGGCAGCGCGTAATACGCTTCGTCGGCATCTTGGCTGCCGGCGAAGAATCCGGTCTGCGGATCGCGCAGCACGGTGCGCACGTAGGCAATCGTGCGTTCGAGATCGCGACGCACGAGCGCGCTTGGCGCCCAGAGTTCGAGCTGAGCGAGCACGCGCAACAGCCCGGCGTGATCCTCAGCCATCTTTTCGAAGTGCGGAACCGACCAATCACGCGTGGTCGAATAGCGAAAGAAGCCGCCTTCGACCGCGTCGTACATGCCGCCGTGGGCCATCGCGCGCATCGTGTGCACCACGATCTCGTAGAATCGCGGGTTGTTGGTGAGCCGCCAGTACGCGAGCAGAAATTCGTGAACCTCGGGTTGCGGAAACTTGGGCTCTTCGTTGAAGCCGCCGAACTCCTCGTCGTACGCATTGCGCAGCGAAACGGCGAAGTCGTCGACGAGCGCTTGCGAGAGCGCATCGGGCGATGCGATGTCGTACGTGGTGCGCGCAGTGCGAAGCTCGTGTGTCTTTTCGGCGATGTCCGACTTGCGTTCGGCATAAAACGCGGAAACTTGGTCGAGTGCGCGCCGCATGTGTTCGGGTGGAAGATAGGTCGCGCCGGTCAGCAGCGACCCGTCGGGCGAAAGGAAGGCCGTGGTCGGCCAGCCGCCCATGTTATAGCGCGCGTTGACGTCCGGACGCTCGTCGTTGTCGACGCGAACCGGAACGTAGTGGGCGTTGATCGCCTCGATGACATCGCCATCCGAATAGCTCGTCTCGTCCATCACGTGGCACCAGTGACACCACACGGCGGAAATCGAAAGCAGAATCGGCTTGTCTTCGCGCTGCGCGCGGGCGAAGGTTTCATCGCTCCACGGCTGCCAGGCAATTTCAGCGGCGCGGTTGGGCCGCGGGGAAAAGTGAAATTCAGTCATCGCTCTCGGACGCTCCGCGCAGGTACGAAGTGAGGTAAAATACCGCAAACAACACGAACGCCGCAAATAACCAGATCGTTGCGCCGGTGCGAGGCCACCACCAGCCGACGGCGAAAAATGCGAGGGCAAAAGCCGCGGCGGCGAGCGCATAGCGCCGATGTGTGTGGGCGGTCATGCCGTAGACTTCGTTGTCATAAAAGCCCCCCGAACCGCGGCTGCGGACGTAGGCCGCGGCGCCAAGGAGTATCGATGCGATCGCGCCGGCAAGCTCCCAACTCATGGTTTCGGTGATTCGACGACCGGCGGCCGGAATCGGCCTGGCGGCAATCGTTCTGGCGGCATGCGCGATCGCGCTGCTGGCGCATTTTTTTGGGTACGGACGGTAAATCCCGATGGCGCGTTCGCTCGAGACCTACAACAAGAAGCGCGACTTTGCTGCGACCCCCGAGCCCAGCGGCAAGCCGGAGCGCGGCAGCAAGCGCCTGCGCTTCGTCATCCAAAAGCACCGTGCGACGCGACTGCACTACGATTTCCGCCTCGAAGCCGATGGCGCGATGCCGTCGTGGGCGGTTCCCAAGGGGCCGACCATGGTGCCCGGCGAGCGTCGTCTCGCCATGCACGTTGAGGATCATCCGCTGGCATATCGTACCTTCGAAGGCGTCATTCCAAAAGGCCAGTACGGTGCGGGCGAAGTCATCATCTGGGATGAGGGCTGGTACGAGCTGGCCGAAGGCACCGATCCGGCGCACGAGATTGCAAACGGGAAGATCAAGTTCATCCTGCACGGGAAAAAGCTGCACGGCATGTTCACGCTGGTAAAGATCAAGCCCAAAGAAGGTGAGTCCGGCGATCCGTGGTTGCTGATCAAAGATCATGACGGCAACGATCCCACGCACTACGACATCGACGATTACCCGAAGTCGGTCGTAAGCGGTAAGACGATCGAAGACATCAAGAAAGAGAGCAACCCCAAGACCTGGCAGTCGCGGCCCGTCGACCCGCCCAAGAAAACGCGGGCGCGCGCATCCGCGAAGGCCGAACCCCTGCCGAAAATCACCGGGGTCGAACTTGCAACGCTGATCGATGAGCCCTTCGATAACGACGAGTGGCTCTTTGAGATCAAGTGGGATGGCTATCGCGCAATCAGCACGATCGATGCCAAGGGCAAGCTGACGGTGGTGTCGCGCAATGGACTGAATCTGCTCGACCGTTTTCCGGGTATGGAGGATCTCGCCGAGGCATTTGAGAGCATCCCGATCATCGTCGACGGCGAGATTTGCAGCCTGGATGCGAAGGGCCGCTCGGATTTTCAGCGCCTGCAAGATTCGGCAGAAGAGCGGACATCCGCTGACCTACGTCGCGTTCGACGTACTGTATGCCGACGGTCGCGATCAGCGCAAAGAACCACTTGAAGAACGCAAGGCGTTGCTCGAGCGGCTCATCGGCGACGACAATCTCGTGCTGTATTCAAAACACGTCCTTGGGAAGGGAAAAGCACTCTTTGCGCAAGCCAAGCGCAATCATTTGGAAGGGATCATCGGCAAGAAAGCGCACCTCGACATACGTGGGCCGGCGCACGCGCGATTGGGTGAAGATCAAAGCCCAACTCGAGCAAGAATTTGTCGTCGGCGGCTGGACCGATCCGCGCGGCAGCCGCAAGGGTTTTGGCTCGTTGCTGCTCGGCGCTTACGACGGTAAGGATTTGCGCTTCGTCGGCGCTGTCGGGACCGGGTTTTCGGTCAAACGTATAAGCGAGATTTCAAAGCAGCTCAAAGCACTCTCGCGCGTGAAGTCTCCGTTCGTGAATGACGTGATCGCGAACGCGGCCGTGCACTACGTCAAACCACAACTCGTCGCTGAAGTCCGATTTACCGAGTGGACGCGCGATCGTATCTTGCGGCAACCGGCGTTTCTCGGCTTCCGTGAAGATAAGGATGCCAAAGACGTCAAGATCGAATTGCCCGAAGACGGAAAACCAAGCTGATGGCGTCGGCGCAACGTACGTCGAGGTCACGATTGGCAAGCGCACAATCTCCCTTTCCAATCTCGACAAGGTGCTCTTTCCACGCGACGGCTTTACCAAGGGCGATTTGATTGCGTATTATCGCGCTGTGGCGCCGTGGCTGTTGCCGCATCTGCGCGACTGCCCGCTCACCCTGCAACGCTATCCTGACGGGATCGACAAGCAATCGTTCTTCGAAAAGCATCTTCCCAAAGGTTTGCCCGATTGGGTCGAGCGCACGACGCTCACCAGCCCCGAAGGGCAGCGCGCGAACACGACCTACATGGTGTGTAACGACGAAGCGACACTGGCTTTCGTCGCGAATCTCGCGTCGATCGTGCTGCATGTCTGGACGTCGCGCGTCGAGACGATCGAGGAACCGGATTACATCTTCTTCGATCTCGATCCCGGCGAGCAGTGCACGATCAAGACACTGGCCGCGGTCGCGCTCGAGGTGCGCGACCAGCTCGCCGCGATCGGTCTGACGACGCTGGTAAAGACCTCAGGCGGGATGGGCTTGCACGTGGTCGTGCCGCTCGCAGCCGGGTACACGTACGATACCGCTAAAATGTTTGCCGAGTTGGTTGCGACGCGCCTCGCTCACGAAGACGCCGAACGCAAATCTCGGTCGAGCGTTCACTGGCAAAACGCGATCAAACGGCGGTCTACTTCGATTATCTCCAAGTCGGTCGCGGCAAAACGATCGTGAGCGCGTATTCGGTGCGCGCACGTGACGGCGCGCCCGTTTCGACGCCGCTTGCGTGGGACGAAGTCGAAGCGTTTGCGCGCAAGCGAGCGGCTTCCCGCGGAGATTTTTGCCGCGTTCAATCTCACACCACGCCCAAGCGCCTCGAACGCGACGGCGACCTCTGGGCCGGAAAGGCCTGGAAAAAGCAGCGATTGGAACCGGCCATTTCCAAGGCACAGAAACAATGGAAATAGTGGCCCGGTTTGCGGTCCGGCACAATATATTGGGGCTAGGAGTAAGATTCGGCGGCCGTGGTAAACTAATTCGGCTATGGCTCACGCAATTTGGTCCGGCGCAATCAACTTCGGTCTGGTCACCATCCCGGTCAAGCTCTTCACGGCGGTTCGCACCGACGAGCTCTCGTTCAATATGCTTCACGCGAAAGACGAGGGGCGCATCAAGTACGAGCGCATCTGTTCCGTTGACGGTAAACCCGTCCCGTGGGACGAGATCGTCAAGGGCTACGAATACGAGAAGGGCGAGTACGTCGTACTGACCGACGAAGATTTCAAGAAGGTCAATCCGGAGGCGACGCAATCGGTCGACATTCTCGAATTCGTCGACCTCGATACGATCAATCCGATGTTCTTCGATAAGCCGTACTACCTCGAGCCGAGCAAACAGGGCAAACACGCCTACGCGCTGCTGCGCGAGGCGCTCACCGAATCGAATAAGGTCGCGATCGCTCGCGTAGTGATCCGCACGAAGGAATACATCGCCGCGGTCAAGCCGATCGGTGAAGCGCTGGTGCTCGAACTCATGCATTGGGCCAGTGAGATCGTGGAGTCGTCGACGCTCGAACTTCCCGGGAACGAAGCGCTGCCCGAAGGCGAAATGAAAATGGCGCGCATGCTGATCGACACGATGAGCGTTCAAGCGTTCGAGCCCGAGAAATTCAAGAACAAATACCATGACGAGCTGCTGGCGATGATTGAAGCGCGCGCTCAGGGGAAAGAACTTCCCAAGGCCAAGAAGGCCGCGGCGCCGCGCTCGAAGGTGGTCAATCTCATGGACGTCCTGGCACAGTCGCTCGAAGAAAGCAAGCAGCGTCGCGCCGGCAACGGCCGCGCAGCATCCAACGACAAGCCGGAAAAGAAACCGACGACCGCGCGCCGCAAGAAATCCGCTGCTTAGAGGAGTTCTCGCATGCGCATCGCGCTATCCATCATCACCGTTGCGGCCCTCGCGCTCTTCGGTTTCTCCAAACCCGCCCCGGCGCAATCGATGCCAAATTGGCCCGGCGGCAGTTGGCAGGCAAGCTGCCGTCATGCCCGTGTCAGCGGAAATCAGTTCAGCGCCTCGTGTCAAACGACGAGTGGTTCTTGGACGCGCTCGGCGATCGGCTTGAATTCGTGCCCTGGCGGTCAATTCGGTAATAACAACGGCCAGCTTTTCTGCGAGAGCGGAAACAGCTACAGCTCCGATCCGGGCTATGGCCGCTGGCACCAACTTCCTCGGGGTAGCTGGGTGGCCAGCTGCGACAACGCCGCGATGAACGGTTCCGTGTTTAGCGCGGAGTGCAGTACCGGGAACGGCTATCGCTCGAGCTCAATCGACCTGCGCTCGTGTCCGTCGCGGCAAGTCGGCAACAGCAACGGCCGCCTGTTCTGCGAACAATAGACGGCTACGACTCTTCAGCGGCGAGCGGTTCCGTTGTGACGGGTGTTATCGCGCGGGTCAGCAGACTGTTCCGCACGCCGAGGATGAGGCCGATGATGGCCATGACTAGCGATTCGATGCCGGCGAAGCCCGAACCGTAGGTGGTCAAGAGACCGGTGGAAATCGGCGGCGCGATGATGCCCGAGAGTGAATCGAGTGATGAGCCGACGCCAAGCACCGTCCCTTGTTCGCGCTCGGAGGCCGCGTTGGAGAGCATGGCGTTGATCCCGTTGTTCGCATAGGCGGTGCCCATCGCAAAGAGCACCATGACGCCGGCGAAGCTGAGCGGGTTGTGCACGAAGGGTGTGCATGCCATACCGGCGACGAGCAGTCCCAGGCCGAGCGTCGACATCACGCGGTCGCCGAACAGATTCGAGGCCTTGCCGACGCCGACGCCGTTGATCAGCACATTGATCACCGCAAAACCCGAGAAATAATACGTCGTCGCGACGAGCCCGAAGTGCAGCTGCCCGGCGAGATACAACGCGATCACCGAATACCAACCGTACAGGCACAGTGAAAGCGCAAGTTTCTGGATGAGCAGTGGCGAGAAACGGGGATTGGTGAAGGTCGCGGCAATCTCGCGCATTCCGACATGCGCCTGTTCCTCTTCGATTTTCGAGCGTGACTCCGGTAAGAGCACGATCGTGAGGATCAGCGTAAGAAATTGCAACGCTGACGCGGCGAGGAACGGGGCCGAAAAGCCGAATTTGCTATAGAGCAGTCCGCCGCCGGCCGGCCCGAATACCATCGCTGCGGCAAAGGTCGCGCTGATAAATCCAAACGCGCGCGCGCGATCCTTTCCTTCCACTAAGTCGGCAACGTAGGCTTGCGTAACGCCGATGTTTCCACCCGAGACGCCCTCGACGATGCGCGCGAAAAAGACCCACAGAATGTTGGGTGCGAAGGCGAGCATGCACCAGCCGATCGTCGCGCCGATCTGACTGATGATCAGGACGCGTTTACGCCCAATGCGATCCGAGATGTTGCCCCAGATCGGACCCGAGACCAATTGGCAAAAAGAGAACGTCGAGAGCAAGAGGCCGACGACGATCGCACTCATCCCAAAATGGGTCACGAAATACGGCAGCACCGGCAGCAGCATGCTGAAACCGATGATGTCGATGAAGGTGATCCCAAGGATCGGAATGAGCTTACGAATCATTCTGGCGATTCTACGGGCAAGATGATCGGAGCGTGACGTTCGCCTTTGCGCAAAATGTCGAGTTTGTACGGTCGGCTGAGATCGATCGAGGTGAGGCGCTTGTGCAAATCGTCCACACCGACGATACGCTCGCCTTCGATTGCCAGCAGTACGTCACCCGCGCGCAGCCGCGCGGTATCAGCCGGACTACCTGGTTCGACCGAATCGACTAACACGCCGCGCGGATCGGTAAGCACGAAGCGACGTGCCGCGGATGCCGCAAGCGTGACATCTTGCCCGGCGATACCGAAATATCCGCGCCGCACCTTGCCGTGACGGATTAAGAGTCCGGCAATGTGTTTTGCGGTGTTGATTGCAATTGCAAAGCACAAGCCTTGACCCGGCATGATCGCCGTGTTCACGCCGATCACGTCGCCCTTCGACGTGACGAGCGGGCCGCCGGAGTTTCCCGGATTGAGCGCGGCGTCGGTCTGAATGATGTTGTCCATCAGCCGTCCCGATTGCGAACGGAGCGACCGGCCGAGCGCGCTGATGACGCCGGCGGTGACCGTGTAGGCTAGACCCAGCGGATTGCCGACCGCTACCACGAGTTGTCCGGGGCGCAAGCGTGAGGAATCCCCGAGCGCCGCCGGCACAAGCTCGGGCGCATCGACGCGCAGCACCGCAAGATCGGTATGCGGATCCTCGCCGATTAGTGTGGCCGGGAGTTCGCGCCCGTCGAGCAGCCCGACCGAGATGCGATCCGACTCGTGGACCACGTGACTATTAGTCAGCACGAAGCCGTCCGGCGTGAAGATGAAGCCTGAGCCGTTACCGCCGTGGCGGCCGGTTTGGACTTCGATGGCGACGACCGAGGGACTAACGCGCTCGGCTGCGGTGGTTACTGCCTGCGAATATGGATCAAGGGCGAGGCTATCGTCATTGTACGCAGGTGCGAGCGCGCCCCGAAGGGCGGCTTCGTCGTGCGAGATTAGTCTGAATTGGGGCATTGCCCAATCGCAAACCCCGAGGACAATCCCCCGGTTTCACGAAGCCCGTTCGGCCTTGCCCAGGTGGCGGAATTGGTAGACGCACCAGCTTCAGGTGCTGGCGGTGGCAACATCGTGGGGGTTCGAGTCCCTTCCTGGGCACCACAACACCACAACATCAACATCCGACGTCCCAACATCCCAAGAATTTTTTCAATTGAAAAAGCTGCGAGAGGCCAGCCTCGCAGCTGGTTTCCGCGCACCCAGAACCGGTTTGTTCCGTTCGATCTAGCCGTAGCACGTGTGGCGCGATCGCGTTGGCGAAGGATAACTCTGTCGAACGCTCATTGTCGGCCCCGGCTAGAGATGGTGGCGCTGCCCGACGGTGGGCCAAATTACCCATACTAAGGCGCGAAGAACGATTATGCGCAGGTCCGCACGACTCGGCGTGATACAATAAGTGCGTCGCAACCTTGGGGACGGTTTCATGCACAACACTCTTGCGGTTCCTCGAATAGTAACAGGCAGGTTTGCTACTCTTCTTTGCAAGCGCCTGTGGCGGAAGCAGTGGCACCGCGCCTCCAATCCCGTCACCCGCAGCCACGCTGCCGTCCATAACGGGCACGGCTTACACTGTCGTTGGGGCAAGCTTGCCTCTGCCCATCGGCGGAATCGTATTAGGCTCCGATGGTGAATTTGTGGTTTGCGGCGTGCACGACCGAGGGCGTGATCTTTAAGCTAACCGCTGCTGGGACGATGATACCCTATTGAGTCTCTTCGCAATTTTGTCCGCAATGGGTCGCTGCGGATCCGACGGAGCGATTTGGTTCACTGAGTTCAATACGAGCGCAGGGTCGGCGCTCGCGGAACTCGGTCGAATAGATACAAGCGGGAACGTCTCGGAATACGGGCTGCCTGCGAATGACGAGCCAATCGGACTAGCGTCTGGCAAGGATGGAAATCTCTGGTACGTAGCTTACGCGAATAGCTCGGAGACAGGGCTGCTGAATGTGCGTGCTTCTCGCCCACTACTCGGTGCGGTGTATCGGGAGCGTTTCAATGACCCTGACAACCCACATAAACGCAACTTATAATTCGGTCGCTGTGAACCTGACCGACGGTGACATTATTGTCAGCATGGGCAATCCTGTCTTTCGGGTTTCAGCCTGAGCCACGCCTGCGATCGCGGGAGAGATTTCTTTGCCCGCTTCCTGCGGACCGGCGGTCGCCGGACCGAGTGCAATTGCTTTATTTTCAATGTGGGATTTCGACGTTAGCGACCGTCTCCGAGTCCTCGTACCTCGTGTCGACCGTCGTCGAGCAAGCCACGTTTAGCGAAACGCAGGGCCCAGCCCAAGCTCTGTACGGCCCGTTGATTTTTCAGGGCCCGGCCGGTACTCTGTATAGCTGGGGCGGTCAATTCCGGCAACGTCGGGAGGTGAGGGTTTCCCCGCTATGTTTCAATTTTCGACCGCTGGGTCACTGACGGGCTATTACTCTCCGAACGGGCAGCATGACCAAGCTGTCCAGGGCGTTGTTGCTACAGATGGGACAGCATGGATTTCCGTTGAGAATCTGTATCAGGGCGCGTATGTATTGCATGTCAATCCATAGATTTAGGTAAACCTGTTAAAGGTGCGCGCGAGCGCGGTGCTGGAGAAAGTATGAGTGATCAAGGGGATTTTTTGAACGTCCTTGACTACTACGGTTCCCCGCCGCTTTCTTCGACATATGCTGGTGCGTTTCAAATGGCGATCTCCGCTGCAACTTCTTCTGGCGGGATAGTCTTTATGCCGCCCGGAGCGTACGACATAGACGCCGACATAACTCCCGTCAGTGGCATTGTTATTTCTGGCTACGGCGCTACTCTGATCTCGACAAACGCAAGCGTTGACGCGGCCATTTTCTCATATAGTGTGGCCGCTAGTCCGCTCACTAATCTAGTGATTCAGGGGTTCACGTTCGACCTCGCGAGCAATTGGGTAAGCGGCGGCGCGATTGCCCTTGGCAGAGCGAGCCTCGAAGATGTGATGATCCGGGATATCCAAATCCTTGGCTCTGACTCGGGCGCTGCATGGATGGTAGCATTAGGCTATATATACGCGACAAACGTCACGGACAACCACAGCGAACGAATCCACGTAGAAAACTGCACATTTTCCGGCGGAATTACGGGCGGAACGGAAGCCCTCATTCTGAAGTCATGCGATCAGTTAACCGTATCAAATTGCCACTTTTATGATGTCTCCACATATAGTTCCGGCGTAGATTTCTCGCAGTGCTTAGGCATTTATGGCTACTGCAACGGTGTCGCTGTCAGAGGAAATGTCTTTCGGGGATGCAACGGATCAATTCTCGTCCAGCAGGCGCAGAATGTTACGATTACGGCGAATATTGCAAGAAATGGGGCAAGCTCGTCGGGAGACAACTGGGACGTGACGTTGCGGAACTGCGAAAGCGTCCAGGTCGTTGGAAATAGCCTGCAAGGCCAGACCGATTCAAAAGCAGTTGTGTTATCAGACTTCACGGGCTTCGACGGTGGCACGGTTCAGTTCGCGAACTCCTCTGGCCTCGTGATCGAAAGCAATCTGATCATTGGCTACATGTACGGCATCTATGGCGGCCCGGCGGGAAGCGGTCAAACGGCTCATCAATCGGATGTGCGCATTCGACAACCTATTCATTGGCAACGGTACCAACGTTTCTTTGCCCAGTACCGTAACGCCGACCTACATTCATAATAACCCCTAAAAAATCAGCGAGATTATTTACCACTTGACTGCCCGAACCTACTGAACCGGGCTGCGTGGGGCGATCGCAACGTGAGTGACCTGGGGAATACCTTTAACGTGATCGACTACGGTGCCGATCCAACTGGACATTCGGACTCCGCAGCGGATATCAACAGCGCGATCACCGCCGCGGTGGCCGCCGGGGGCGGAATTGTGCTTTTCCCACCGGGAAGCTACCTCGTCACGGGCGCTTCGTTAAATCTGGTAAGTGACGTAGTTTTTTGGGGCTATGGGGCCAAACTAACGGGCGACCTATCTGGCACCACCAGCCTGATGTCCTATGTGATACTGCGGAAGGCGGAACAGGCATAGTCAATTCAATGATTCTAGGCCTGACGATCGACACAACCACGATGGCGGGTTCTGGAATTCAGATTGAGTCCCAGAATTGCGTGAATATTACAATAAGAGATGTGACATTTGAGGGATCGTCAAGTGCTGAAGCTCCCGCGCTCCGTGTCGGATATTTGGACCAGTTCATTTGTCAATAATCATAGTGAGCGAATTCTGATCGACCATTGCACGTTTAGCGGCGGAACCTGGGGCGACGTAAATCCGCTGATTTTAGTTTCATGCGACGAGAGCAGTATAGCGGACGCAAATTTTATGCGCTTACAAGTTCCGCCTTTCCCGTTCAAATTGGTGGCTACTGTAACGGTGTCGCATTCATTGGGAACACATCCATGCGTGCACGAGCTCACTGATGGTGACGCAGGCGTCGTACGTGGTTGTAATGGGCAATGCGTTCCGCAGCGCGAGCGAGGTCCAGGAGACGAACTTCGTAAATTGCCAAAACATTCAGGTAGTGGGCAACAGTTCTGGGCAGACGAATGCCATCGCGATATACATGTATGACATATCCGGTTCAGCGTACGGAAACTCAGCTAATATCGTTATCGGAAGTAACATTTCACCAACTATTACATCGGCATCGACATAGAGCCAGCGGGAGGAGATATCAGCGCGTCGCAGACAATGTTGTCGTGACAAACAATCTCTTCACAAATGTGTCAACTACCACAAGCATACCTAGCAGCGTAGGTTCAACCGTCGATAACAATCCGTAGTACCTGCTCACCCGTTCTGATAACGGGCGCCGACCAACCCGCGCCGCAACACAAACTGGCCATTCGGCCTTAATTGGACCTGGCGCTCCGAATTTTTGAAAGTCGCGACGGGCTTTGCGAGTTTTTGGATTGGGGGCCAAGAAACTTGGTTTTTGCTTTTGCCCCACAACATTATCCGAGGATGTACTCGATGCGTCTGTGTCTTTTTGTTGGTGTGCTGGCCACAGCCGCATTCTTTGTCCCGGTGCCGACTTGCGCGGCGGACATGAAGACCGATCCCGCGGCGTCTGCCGCGAACGCCGCAAATTTTGATCGAATCACGAGCGATATCGCTCAAGTGGGGCGGCAGATCGAGACGACCGGTTCGGAAATCGCCGTTCACCTTCAAGGTGCGGCTGGAACGCAAGTCAACGCTAGCTTGCAGCGCACGAGTGACAACATGCGCGCCGCACTGCACGAACTTCACCAGGCCCTCCAAGCGATATCCGCGTCCTCACAATACAACCCGCCGCATGAGCAGATATTGCCTCAGATGAACATGGGGATGCTGCGAAAAAGCGGAGAGCAGAGTTGGAATTTTGGCGCCATCGAAGCAGGGAGCTCGGCAATGCATTCTTATCAAGCGAGGCTCGCTGCCTTGGCCGATGAGGTGCAAACAGCGCGGGGTGATTTTGGCGTCCATCGCGATCGCGCGGTCACGCGGCTGAGTGAGACGCTCCACTCATTGGCCGAGCTGAATTACCGGATCGGCGAAGCGGCCCAAGCGATGCAGCGCAACGAACAATGTGTTGCCGGGATGTTCTCCGGCGATTCGAAGTGTCGGTAGTGGCGGTTACGGTAGCGTGGTGAGCACGGGAGGGGGAAGAGAGCGTACGGCGACAGGCGCCGGGGGGGTACGAGCGAAGCAAGCGCGCGGGGCGCGGGGCGCGGGCCGACGCGCGCGGGGAGGGGGGGGGGGGGGGGGGGGGGGGGGGGGGGGGGGGGGGGGGGGGGGGGGGGGGGGGGGGGGGGGGGGGGGGGGGGGGGGGGGGGGGGGGGGGGGGGGGGGGGGGGGGGGGGGGGGGGGGGGGGGGGGGGGGGGGGGGGGGGGGGGGGGGGGGGGGGGGGGGGGGGGGGGGGGGGGGGGGGGGGGGGGGGGGGGGGGGGGGGGGGGGGGGGGGGGGGGGGGGGGGGGGCCGGTTCTTGGGAGGGTCGCGTGAAATACTATAACGTCCTTATCTTTGGCGCATCGTATGGCTCGCTGCTGGGCGCGAAGTTAGCACTTGCCGGCCAGAACGTTACTCTCGTGTGCCTGCCCACCGAAGTAGAAGCGATCAATCGCGACGGCGTCGTGCTCCGGCTTCCCGTCAAAGGGCGCGATACATTGGTCGAGATCGATACGCGCAACGCGCCCGGCACGCTTCGCGCTGCCGGCCCAAACGACGTCGATCCGCGCGAGTACGATCTCGTTGTGCTGGCGATGCAAGAGCCGCAATATGGCTCGCCGGGCGTGCGCGAGCTTTTGGATGCAACCGCTAAAGCCGGCGTCGCGTGCATGGCGATCATGAACATGCCGCCGCTACCGTATTTCAAGCGCGTGCCCGGCGTCGATGCAAGCGGGCTGGAACGCTGCTATACCGACCCGAGCGTCTGGCAGCACTTCGACGCGGCAAACGTCACGGTGTGTAGCCCGGATCCTCAAGCGTTCCGGCCGCCCGGCGAACCTATCAACGTACTGCAAGTAACGCTCCCGACGAACTTCAAAGCGGCGCGATTTGAATCCGAAGCGCGCACGCAGATGCTTCGGGATCTCGAAACGGCCGTGGACGCCGTTGGGCTTCCGGTGAAGTTGAAGGTGTACGACTCGATCTACGTGCCGATGGCGAAATGGGCGATGCTCATGACCGGCAACTATCGCTGCATCCAAAAGGGCGATGCGCGTTCGATCCGCGATGCCGTGCACAGCGATAGCGATGCATCTCGTGCCGTTTACGCTTGGGTAGCCGACCTGTGCGTAGCGCTCGGCGCTTCACGCGACGACCTTGTGCCCTTCGAGAAATACGCAAACGCGGCCGACATTCTCGTGAAACCCGCTTCGGCCGCGCGCGCGCTCTACGCCGGTGCAAAGAACATCGAACGCGTCGATCGCCTCGTGCAGTCGCTGGCCGCGCAAAAAGGCATGCAGTCCGACGTCGTCGACGAAATCGTCGCGCTGGTCGATGAGCGCCTTACGGTCAACCGTGCGGAGACCGAGCCGGCTCGTGAGACGCTTCGATGAGCGCCTGAACGGCGGCTTTGTCTTTCGGCGTCGCAGGATTATACACGATCATGCTGAGGTGTGGTTTCTCATCGACTGCAAAAGCCGAATATTCGAACGTGACCGGTCCGGCAGTCGGATGCGCCATGTACTTCGTTCCCTCGCCGTGCGCGCGGATGTCGTGACTGCGCCACAATGCGCGAAATTCCGAGGACGATTGACTCAACTCATCGATCAACGCCTTAGCGCGCGCGGAGACTCCGCTTCGCGCGGTTTCGGTTCGGAACGTCGCGACCACGAAATGGGCGACGCTTTCCCAGTGCAGCATTCCTGCTCGAGCGCGTGGGTCGAAGACCACGCGCAAGAGATTGCGCCGATCGTCCGGAAGCGCGATCAAGTCGCGAAACACCACGGCGGCCGCGCGATTCCAAGCGACAATGTCCCATTCAGGCGTCTTGATATACGCGGCGCTGTACTCCATCGCGTCGAGTATACGTTGCAATTGCGGCGAAACAGCTTCGACATCGTGATGCCGTACTTCGGGCGGCCGGTTTTGCGCGAGCAAGAATAGGTGTTCGCGTTCAACGTCCGTCAGCGCGAGCGCATCGGCGAGCCGCTCGAGAACGTCGGACGAAGGCGCTCCGCCTCGACCTTGTTCGAGCCAGGTATACCAGGTGGTGCTCACGCCTGCGCGCTGCGCGACTTCTTCGCGTCGTAAGCCCGAGGTGCGCCGTCTCGTCGTCGCATAACCGAAGCGCGCAGCGTCGAGCTTGGTGCGGCGGTCCTTCAGGAAATTCCCGAGCAGGTTCTCGTCCGGCTCGGTCGCCGCACTCTGCCTGTTAATCATTATACCGGTATACCCTCACGACTTTTCGTTCGTACGATGAGGGTCTAGCATATCGCTCATGAGAGTTTTTGTAACCGGCGCGACCGGATTTATCGGCTCCGCGATTGTGAATGAACTACTGGGAGCGGGGCACCACGTGCTCGGTCTGGCTCGCTCGGATGCTTCCGCAGCGTCGCTTGAAGCCAAGGGAGTCGACGTGCATCGCGGTGACCTCGAGGATCTCGACGGTCTCAAACGTGGCGCGCAGGCATCCGACGGCGTGATTCACACCGGATATAAACACGACTGGCTCTACGCCGCGGATGCCGATTTCTTCTCCCTCTTCATGGCGGCAGCGGAAACGGACCGGCGCGCCATCGAGGCGATGGGAACGGCCCTAGCCGGTTCCGATCGCCCCTTGGTCACCAGCTCGGGGCTGTTGGGGGTAACACCCGGTCGTCTCGGGACCGAAGACGATGCGGGCGATCCGGCATCGCCCCGCAACCCGTCGGAAGTGGTGAATTTGGCGATGGCGGCGACCGGCGTGCGCACGTCGGTTGTCCGGCTTCCCCCGTCGGTCCACGGAGACGGCGATCATGGCTTCGTCCCGGGTCTGATCGGCATTGCCCGCGCAAAGGGCGCAGCAGCCTATGTGGCGGACGGATCGAACCGCTGGCCCGCGGTGCACCGGCTGGACGCGGCGGTGCTCTACCGCTTGGCAGTCGAGAAGGCGCCGGCTGGTTCGCGCCTTCACGCCTCCGCAGAGGAGGGCATACCGTTTCGCGATATCGCCACGGCCATCGGCAAGCAGTTGAACCTGCCGGTGATTTCGATACCAAGTGAAAGTGCTGACGAGCACTTCGGCCGCATGGGCCGCTTTGTCGCGATGGACGCTCCCAATTCGAGCCGCCTCACCCGCGAACGGCTGGGGTGGAATCCGACGCAGCCGACGTTGCTCCAGACATCGCGCAAGGAACCTATTTCGAGCAACAGGTGAAGGTGTAATCCGGCACTGAACTCCGCGCTGATGCATGCGTTTTTTATTGCTGTTCTCACATACGGCTATCTTGTCGTCAATGGTACGAATCCGCGGGTTACGCCTGCAGTGAATCCGTTCTCGGGCCCCTGCTCTTCAATTCTCAGGGACAGAACATCTGCTCCGGCAGCGGCAGCTGGAGTATCGCGCCGAACGTGAAGGGGGCCGGGGAAAGGGTATTGCCAGCTTTCGATGTGGCCCAACGGCGACGATATGGGAAGCGCGGTTCACGGTGAACAAAGACGAATGTGTGTACGCTGCAGCGCGAGAAGCCGAATCATTTTCGGGGTCACGATCAAGAACTGATCGCGCTGCTCATACGGGGAATGCGCATGAGTGGCTACGACCAAGAAGAGCCGCCACTCATTTGCAGACACGATAATGCAACTTTCGAACGCGATCGCGCCGGCGGCAATACGATCTTTGCCACAATCGATCAAGCCGCAGCGGCACACGGCGTCGGTATGACGCTGCGTCCGACGACGCTGATCGTCTTCGGAAATCCCAAAGGCGGAACGCCGCTGATGGATGCATTTCCGCTGGTAGCGCTCGATCTTCCGCTCAAATTGCTCGTGTGGCAAGACGGCGGGAGCGTGAACGTCAGTTATGTGCCGATGTCGGAGATCGCGTCGCGCTACGGCGTCACCGGGATGGATGCGCGTATCGACGCGATGGATCATGCGCTCGATGCGCTCACAAATGCGATCACGTGAGAGATCAACTCGCCAACGAGCGCACCTTTCTCGCTTATCTTCGAACGGCGTTTGCGGCTGTATCGGCTTCGGTTTCGTCGTTGCGCGCTTCGGCCTTTTCGTACGTGAATTGGCCGCTACGACTGGTATGACGCGAGTCCACCGCGAACGTATCGGCGACGCTTGGCATCGTGATGATCTTCGTCGGCATCGCGTTCGCGATCTTCGGCGGCTATCGCTATGTCGTTGTGACCCAGGCGATCGCGCAAGGCGGCGCAAGCTTCACTGTCGCTGCGTGCCGCCGTTGTCGCTTCGTGGCGTGTTATGCGCCCTCGGGCTCATTACGGCGTTCGTGATCTACCACACGTAACATGTCGTCGCGCTCCAGCACAAGTGCGCGATGACGATCGAGAGAGCAATGCAGGCCGTTGCCGCAACAAATGCAGCACGAAAGCCACCGATCGACGCGATTGTGGCGAGAACGGCGAGGCCGACCGCACCGCCTACCTCCGATGACGTTGCGAGCACGCCCGACGCAACGCCGGCGTCTTCTTCTGTCGTTCCGGACATGGCGAACAACATCAGCGGCGGGAATGCGGCGCCCATGCCGACGCCGACGAGGACCATCGCAGGGAAGGTCGATACGAGGTAACTTGTGCCCGATGGCGTGACGGTGAGCGCGAGCAACCCAGCGAAGGCAAGGACGCTTCCGGTGATGAGCACGCGCCGTGCGCCAAACGTTGTGACCAGTCTCTCCGCCCATCCGAGCGACAACACGCCGCTGGTTATCGTCAGCGGCAGAAACGCAAGCCCGGTTTCGAGCGCGCCATATCCGAGCGATCGCCGCAACAAAAGTGCATCGAGAAAAAAGAAACCGAAAAGTCCGGCACTGAGCAACATCTCCAACACGTTTGCGCCCGCAACATTGCGCGAGCGGAACAGAGCGCAACGGGACCAGCGGCTTCTTCGCCGTGATCTGCCGGGCAGAGAAATGCGCAGAAGAGCAACGAGCGAGAGCGCGCCGCAGATGAGAACAGAGCGGCGAAGTGATTCCGGCGAGCGGAACCTGGACGACGGCATAGACACCGAGCATCAGCGATGCGGTGATCGTCGACCGCGCCGATCACGTCGGCGCCGTCTCGCCAGCCGATTGCCGGCCGGCGCGACGATGACGCGTTGCCCGAGTACGATCGTGACGATCCCAATCGGAACGTTCACCAGAAACGCCCAGTGCCAACCCAACGTTTGCGTGATCGCGCCGCCCAGCAATAATCCAACCGAACCGCCGGCCGATGCAGTGAAGCTGAACACGCCGATCGCTCGCGCGCGTTCGCCCGCTTGCGGGAAATGCCGTCACGATCATCGCCAGAATCACCGCCGAGGCCATCGCGCCGCCGACGCCTTGCGCAAACCGCGCCGCGACGAGGGCCGGCGCACTCCACGCAATGCCGCAGAGCAGCGACGATGCCGTGAAAAGGCCCAGACCGATGACGAAAATGCGCTTTCCGCCGAACAGATCGCCAACCGGCCCGAAAGCAGCAGCAAACCCGCAAACGCGATGAGATAGGCGTTGATCACCCATGCAAGGCCGGATTGTGAAAACCCGAGATCGTGCTGAATAGACGGCAAAGCGACGTTCGCCACCGTGATATCGAGAACGATCATCAGCATGCCGATGCAAAGGACGTAGAGTGATGTCCAGCGCGTATCACGCTGTGAGAAAATAGCCGACGGCATCAACAGGCTCCATACGCGGGATGAGTACGTGCAGTGAAGGGCTCGTGAAGCTATTTCATAAGAATATGGTTATACAGCAGTAGGATTGATTACGTCAAGCGAGAGGATGTTGATGTCATGGCGAAGCGTCGTATACATTTATCGTCTTGGTGGTTGCCGCCGGTATTCGGTCGGTTCCAACGATGTACGTGCGCCCCTTCGAAAGCGAGTTCGGCTGGAGCGACGGCGTCATTTCGAATGCCCTTGCCTTGCAGATCGCGCTCTACGGGCTCACGGGACCGTTTGCGGCGGCCGCGATGGAGCGTTACGGCGTTCGCAAGACCGACGTTGTGGCGATGGCGCTGCTGGCTGCGGCAATGCTTGCGCTCACGCGGATCGACAGCTGCCTGGCAGCTGCTGCTCTGGGCGGCAGCGGCCGGCATCGGCGTCGGTTGCCTGGCGCTTGCGATGGGCGCTACGATTGCCAATCGTTGGTTCGTAACCCAGCGCGGCCTCGTGATCGGCATCTTCAGCGCCGGTAACGCGACCGGTCAGCTCGTCTTCTTGCCGATGTTCGGCGTGCTGATCGATCACGGCGGCTGGCGCAACTTCCGCAATCGTTCTGGCTGATCGTTGCCCTGGCGCTGATTCCCTTTGCTGGTTCTTGATGCGCGAGCGGCCGGTCGACGTCGGCATTCCGCCCTGGGGCGGCGACGCATCGAGCCCGCGCCGACGCATCAAGCGCAATCCACTGCGCGAAGCATTTGCTGTGCTGCGAGGGGCGCCTCGCGCTCGCGAACGTTTTGGCTGCTGGCCGGGTTCGTTCTTCATTTGCGGTGCCAGCACGAACGGCTTGATCGGAACGCATCTCGTGCCGGCATGTGGTGACCACGGCATTCCGGAAACGCACGCGGCGGGGTTGCTCGCGGCAATGGGCATCTTCGATCTCATCGGCACGACCGCGTCAGGCTGGCTTTCGGATCGTTTCGATGCGCGCTGGTTGCTCTTCTGGTACTACGGTTTGCGCGGACTCTCGTTGATCTTCTTGCCCTATGCATTCGGTCATCGCCGCGATCGGTCTGCCCGCATTTCGCCGTCTTCTACGGTCTCGACTGGATCGCGACCGTTCCGCCGACACTGCGCTTGACGACCGCGGCGTTCGGTCGCGAGCGCGCTCCCGTCATTTTCGGCTGGATCGCTGCGTCGCATCAACTCGGTGCGGTGCGGTTGCGCTTGGCGCCGGTTGGACGCGCACGTTGACGGGCACGTACGATCAAGCCTTTATTACCAGCGGCATACTCTGTTTAATCGCAAGCACCATCGTCCTCGCGATCGCGCGCCATCCACGCGTGGAACCCGCCTTCGCGTGAAAAGCGCCCTCGTTGCCATCGCCGGCGTGCTGGCGAGCTTCGGGGTGATGTACGCGATCTGCTTCGGTCTCGGCGTGAATCCGTCGCCGGCGATTCTTGCGGCGGCGCTTGCGGTTGGACTCTCGCGCCGCCCGGAACACCTCAATCCGCGCGCACTCGCGCGCGGATTGGTCGTCGTTGCCCGGCGTCGCGCTCGCGGCGGGGCTTGTCGGCTTAGCGTTCCGCGTCGCGCCGGCCCTCGGTGCTGCGCTATTTTGTGCCGGCATCGCAGTCTCGATTTGGTTGCGAAATTTCGGCGAGCGCGGCAGCGCAATCGGACGAACGATCGCGCTTCCCTTCATCGCGATGCTCGTCGTGCCGGTGCACGTCGACAGCGGCCGGCTTGGGCTCGGCGCGCTGCTCGTGACTACTTGCCGGTGCCATCGCCTTCGTGTGCACGTCGGCAGTGCAGCGCGTGCTATGACAGTCCCTACGCGGATGGCGCTGCAGATGCTGGTGGCACTGGCGCTGGCGTTTGCGATCGGGATGTTCGCCTTTCCGCAGCATTGGTCGTGGGTCGTGTTGACGGCGTTCATCGTCTGCAGCGGTGCGGTTGGGCGCGGCGATGCGATCTACAAAGGTCTGCTTCGCGTTGGCGGTGCGATCGGCGGGACGCTGATCGCCGCCGTGCTGTCGCGCATCGCGATGCCAAACGGTACCGTCAGCGCAACGGTCATCTTCGTCGTACTCTTCTTCGGCATCTGGCTGCGTACGATCAACTACGCCTATTGGGCGGCGTGCGCGACGCTGATCTTTGCGCTCTTGCAAGGATCGCAAGGCGCGAATCCGGGCCCCCTCTTTGCCGAGCGCGTGCTGTGCATTGTCATCGGCGCCCTGTGCGCGATAGGCGCGACGTGGTTCGTGTACCCGATTCGCACCGAGCTTCTGGTGCGACGGCGTGTCGCCGACGCGCGAGCCGCCTTACGCGACGTCGTCCGCGGCACCGGCGATCACGATCTGCAGCATCATCTGGCCCAGCTCGAGCGCGTTGCGCCACCGGTTCGCCTGCACCGCGCGGTGTTCGGCGCCAGGGGCGACGCCCCGCATCCCGCGACGGTCATCGACCAAACGCAGGCGCAGCTACGTACCGTCATCGAACGGCCGAAGGTGCGCGTTCACATATCGGTCGCGATCTCGCTGGATGGCTATATCGACGATCGTTCGTCCCAACGCCTCGTACTCTCGAGCTCCGAGGATCTCGCCGAGATGCGCCTTGCGCGTGAGGAAAGTGATGCGATTCTCGTCGGGGCCGAAACCGTGCCGGCGCGACAATCCGTCGCTGCGGTAGTGGATCCGCGGCGCGCGTCACCGTAACCGCATCGGGCGACTTCGATCCGTCGCTAAATTTTTTCGACGGGAGCGCGCGGACGATCGTCTTGACCGCGCGCGATCGCGTCGAGAAGCTGCGCACGCGGTTCGGCAGTCATGCCGAAATAATCGGAATCGAGAGCTTCGAACCGCTCCTCGATCATTGCGGCCTTGACGGACTGCGGCGTGCGCTCGCTCTTCGTCGAGGGCGGCACGACGCATTCTTACCGCATTTCTCGCCGGCGGAACATTCGATCGTCTGCGTCTGGCGATTGCTCCGTTCTTTGTCGGCGATGCCGGTGCTCCGCGCCTGGTCAACGCGGCATCGTTTCTCAACGATGCTCGCCACCGGCTCGCGCTGCAACGCGTGCGAGCGCTCGGAGATATGGCGGTACTCGAGTACGAGCATCCCAGCGCATGATCGACGCGCGCGATCAGCGGCTGCTCCGCGAGGCGATCGCTTTGTCGCGAAACGCGCCGGCGTCGAACACGGCATTCTCGGTCGGCTCGATTATCGCGGCCGCCGACGGTACGATCTTTGACGACCGGTTACAGTCGCGAACGCGGCGCGCAATGGCACGCCGAGCAAGTTGCGATCGAAAAAGCGCTCGAGCTGGCGGGTCGATCTGCAAGGCAGCACGCTTTACACGTCGCTCGAACCGTGCAGCGTACGCGGTTCGGGGCTGCGCGCGTGTACCGCAAGGATTCTCGCGGCCGGAATCCCACGAGTGGTCTTTGCGATGCGAGAGCCGTCGGTTTTTGTGGAAGGCCGTGGTGCCGAGGTTTTAGCCGAAGCCGGCGTCGAGGTGGTCGAACTCGCCGGCGAAGCGCCGCTCGTTGCGCAGATCAACGCCCACTTGGTCGGCTAGCCGCTCAACGATGCGTGCGCAACTTGTGATCAATATGCGTTCGGGGCGCGCTCGCGCGTTGGCCGATGCTACCCGCGCGGCTTTGCGTGAAGCGAACATTGAGTTCGTTGAAGTGGGATGGCCGAGCGACGTCGTTGCCGGACGCGGATTGCATCATCTGCGCGGGCGGCGACGGCACACTGCTCGGTGCAATCGAGTCGGCAATTACCCGCGGCCTTCCGCTGGGCATCGTGCCGCTGGGCACGTTCAACGACCTTGCCCGCACGCTCGGCATTCCGCTCGACGTGCGGGGTGCGGTCCACACGATCGCGGCACACCACGAGCGCGCGATCGACGCCGCGCGCGTCAACGGCCAATACTACGTCAACGAAGCGAGCATCGGGATTTCCAGCCGCATCACCCGCTTGCAGACCACGGAGCTCAAGCAGCGCTTCGGCTTTTGGGGCGTGATCGCCACCGCCTTTTCTGCGTTGCGCTATGCGCGGCCGATCCGAGCCGAGGTTCGTCTCGACGGTAAAAGCGAGCGGATGCGGACGATTCAACTCACGATTGCGAACAGCCCACATTTCGGCGGGTTTCTTCACGTCGATGGCGCGGCAATCGACGATGGATGTCTCAATCTCTACAGCGTTGATATTCGGAAACTCTGTCAGGCGTTCGCATCGCACACGCGATGCTGACTGGGCGCCCATTCAACGTGCCGGGTTATGCGCGTATTGCGTTCGCAGCGTTTCGAGGTGGTCACGAGGCGGCCGCATCATATCACCGCCGACGGCGAGCCGGCCGGAACGACACCGGCCGCCTTCGAGGTTTTCCCGAAGGCGCTGCGTGTATTTGCGCCGCAGTAGAACACATGCAATATCGTACGCTCGGCCACAGCGGGCTTAAGCTTTCCGTCATCGGTATCGGGTCGTGGTTGACTTTCGGCAATAGTGTCGATCGCGATACGTCGCGCGCCTGTATCCTGCAAGCCTGGGAGGCCGGCGTCAATTTCATCGACACGGCTAACGTATATGCGAAAGGCGCTGCCGAAGAAGTGCTTGCGCCAATCGTGCGCGAGCTCAATCGCGATGCACTGGTCTTGGCAACCAAGGTCTACTTTCCCATGGGGGAGAGCGTCAACGAGCGCGGCCTCTCGCGCAAGCACATTCGCGATCAGGTGCATCACTCGCTGCGCCGTTTAGACGTTGATTACATCGACCTCTATCAGTGCCATCGGTTCGATCGAACGACACCGCTCGAGGAGACCTGCGAGATGATGAACGACTTGGTGCGCGCGGGTACCGTCTTGTATTGGGGCGTTTCGGAATGGAATGCCGATGAGCTGGTTGCAGCGGTCACCTTGTGCCGCGCCCATGGTTGGGCCGTGCCGGTCAGCAATCAGCCTCAATACAGCGCGCTGTGGCGTAGAATCGAAGAGCGAGTGCTGCCGGTCTGCGAGGAGTACGGTCTTGGCAACGTCGTGTGGTCGCCGCTGGCCATGGGGATCCTCAGCGGAAAGTATACCGACGCCGCGCATCCTCCGGCCGGCACGCGCGCCGCCGGTCCCTACCGCGACATGATGGCGGAATATTTCACTCAAGCCGTGCTCGACGCCGTGCAGCAACTCAAACCGCTGGCGGCGCAAACCGGCCTGAGCATGTCGCAAATGGCGCTGGCCTGGGTACTGCGACAGCGTGCGGTGACGAGCGCCATCGTCGGTGCGACCAACCCTACACACGTGGCCGATAATGTCCGCGCGGGCGAGGTCAACCTGGGAGCGGATCTGGTCGCGCAGATCGATCGCATCCTCGGCCCGGTGGCGCCGAATGAACCCTATCTCGCCTAGGCGAAACCTCTTGTGACGCGGGACTGTACACGACAACAGACGAGTTCGCCCGCCACAGGAAACGATGACATGAGCACCTATGAGTTCGGATCATTCCGGCTCGACGTCGAGCGTTTATTGTTGCTGCATCGGAACGAACCGGTGCCGCTTGGGCCCAAGGTCGTGGAAACGTTGCTCGCCCTCATCGAGCATCCCGGCGAGGTCCTCCCCAAAAACGAACTGATCGAGCGGATTTGGCCTGAAGGCTACGTTGAGGAGGCCAACCTCGCGCAGAACATCTACGTGCTGCGCAAGACGCTTCGCTCGCTTGCCTCGCTTGACGCGATCGAGACCGTCCCGCGCCGCGGCTATCGCTTCGCGGTCGGGGTCCGCCGCTCCGAGAAGGCCGCGGCGCTGCCTCCGGCTCGCCCGGAGCGACGCTGGATCGTTGCAACGGGAGCGGCCGCATTCGCCGTGATCTGCGCAGTGTTCTTCACGCTGGCAGCCGCGCATCGAAGCACGAGCGCAGGCCTTTCGTCCGAGGGCGCACGTGTCTATGAGATCGGGCGGTACTATTGGAATCTGCGCACGCGCGTCGGCGTCGAACGCAGTCTCGACTACTTCGCGCAGGTGATTCGGACCGATCCACGCGATGCGCGCGGTTACGCGGCGCTTGCCGATGCAAATGCGATCATGGGCGACTACAAATACGGCGGTCAGAAACCACACGTCTACTTTTCGCGTGCGCGCAGCTACGCGCGACTTGCGCTCTCGCTCGATCCCAACTCGTCGGAAGCGCATGCGGCGCTCGGCCTGATCAATATGGATGCGCACAACCTTGGCTCGGCGATCGGCGAATTGCAGCGTGCGATCGCGCTCGATCCGGCCAACGGGCCGGCGCATGAATGGTACGGCGTGGCGCTGATCCAGCAGGGCAATCTGCGCGCGGCATTCGCGCAGTTGCAAGTCGCAGGCGAACTCGACCCGCTTTCGGTTTCGACCAGCGCGTGGCTCGGCTCCGCAGCATATTTGGATCACCACTTCAGTGAAGCAATTGCCTATTCGCGGCAAGCACTGGACCTTTCGCCGCAGCGCACCGATGTGCTGACCACCATCGGCGAAGCGTACGAAGCGGAGGGCAACTTCATCCGCGCGATCGACTCGTACCGGCAGTACGCCACGTCGTGTAAGAATTGCCGTGCAGAGGCCTCGGCGCTGCTCGCGCATGCTTATGCGAATCAGCACCGCGTGCAAGAAGCACGCGCACAGTTGGCTTTTGCGATGCTGCATGCGCAAGACGTCGAACCCGCCGACCTCATCGCCGCGGCCGCCGCGATCGGAGACCGGACAATTGCGCTCGAGTTGTTACGGCGCATGCGTGGACACATGTCGTTGATTTCGATTGAGAACGATCCGCGCTTCGACATGCTGCGTGGCGATGCGGGGTTCCGCCAACTTACGCAGGCGGGCTAACGGCGTAGCGGTGGCAGGGCTCTTCGACGCGCTTTCGGCGCGGCCGCAGTTGGCGCGTTCGCTTGCCGCGCACCTACGCGATGTAGAGTCCGGGACGCTCCCGGCCCGCACGCTGGAGTTGATCGCGCTGATGGTGGCGTGGCTCAATGCGTGTGAGTATTGTACGTGCGTGCACGAGGAAATCGCGCGCGGCCTCGGCGTCGACGAAGCGACGCTCACGACGCTCGGTGACTTCGCGCGCAGCCCGCATTTTTCGGAAGCCGAGCGTGCTGCGCTCAGCGCGGCCGTGGCGCTCACGCGCGAACCGCGCGCGCTGCCGCCTGCGGTGTGGGAGGCGCTCCGCGCGCATTACGATGAGGGCGGCTGCGTCGAAATCATCGCCGCGATCGGCCTGAACAACTATTTGAGTCGCGCGATCAACGCGTTGCAACTCCAGCCGCACGCGCCATAATCGTCTCCGCGCGAATGAGGCGCGTCCCGCTCCAGCGATCGTGCAGCATGATCCGCCGCGAAAACGGCGCCCAGAGCAGGATCAACCACCACAAAAAGAAGACGATCAAGTAACGCCAGAGCGAACGCAGCAGGCCGGGTGACCGAAAGTCGGTCGTTACGACCCGTAGTCCCGTGATCATCATGCCGAAACTTTGGCCCGCGATGCCGACCAGCAGCCACAGGTAAAGCGCGGTAAAGAAAAAGGGCGGACTGGAGCTGTAGCGTCCAAAGACCGAGAGCACTTCGCCGAAAAACTTGGAATGGGTGAGGTTGTGGATGTCTTCGTCGGTAAGGTAGCCGCCCAGCGGCGAATGTCCATGTGCTCCGGCGAACACGAGAACAGCGGCCGCGACGACACCGCTGTCGATCGCGATCGACCAAAACCGGCGAAAAATGCCGGCGCAATCGGCGCGCGTCACGTTGGCGCTGCCCGCGACGAGCTTCGGCGGCTCCGCCGGAATTTCACGCATGAGCCATGCACGCGCCGTTTCATACTGAGGGGTGTGGATGAATTCGGCCAAATCGGCGATGCGACGGGTCGCGTACGGTTCGCCGCCCATCCACTCGCCCAGGCGCAGCACGCCGTCGCTTGCGATCTCACGCCCTTGCTGGGTGAATTGTTCCGTGCTGATGTGGCGTCCGAAGCTGTGAAATGACGAGATCACGATCGACCGCGTCGCCGCATCGAGCGAACCGCAGACGAGGAGACCGACTTTGTCGCAGGTGTGACTGCAGGTGCGCAACCATCCACCGAAGATCAGCGAGATAATCGGATTCTCGTTGCCGTTGACGCTGAGCAGCGAGAGAAAGCGTGTGTGCCCCGCGGCGATGTGCCCCAGCTCGCGACCCACGGCGAAAGCCAGCTCGTCGTCTTCGAAGTGCTCGACCCAGTGGGTCGAGAGCACGAGCGAATACGGCTCGCCGAAACCGAGCGCCGCAACCGGGACGTAGTTGTCTTCGCGTACGAAAATCAGGGGCATCGCAATGTCGAGCTGCGCGCAGGCCGTTTTGACGATCTCGAAGACGCGCGGGTATTGCTCTTGGTGAATCATGACCGACGAACCGATCAGACGTCCGCGCGCGAGCGTGACGTACAACATGGCGACGACGATAAAGAGCGCCACTTCGGGGATTCCGACGCTTTCATGAATCACGAACCCGATCAGCGTGGCGATCGGGAACGCAAAGAGCAGCGTGAGGACGAAGGCTAGGCGCTCTCGCGGTTCTCGAATAGAGGCCGGGCCGGTGAAGAGTGGGCTTGCCATGCAGGGGCAAGTTTGATACCGTTGCCGCCGTTCCGCTTTACTGCGTACATTTCGCGATCGGCGGCGGCGAGCAGCGCGGGCACCGTGCTGCATGAGCCCGGATAGGTTGCAACCCCGATACTGGCGCCAACGCGAATGGTGCCCTGGCCAATGGTGAGCGGATCGTCGAGGCTATGCAGGATCTTGCGGGCCGCATCGGCAGCCGCCTCGTCAGTATAGAGATCATCGATGAAGACGACGAACTCGTCGCCGCCGATGCGCGCGACCGTATCGGAAGCCCGCACGTGGCGCGTGAGACGATCGGCGACGGCAACGAGCACGCGATCGCCGTAAGCATGACCGTGCACGTCGTTAATCTCTTTGAAGTCGTCGAGGTCAATGAAAAACACGGCGCAGCGACGACCGTTGCGTTCGCAGCGGGCAAGTGAGGCGCGCAGGCGCTCTTCTAAGGCGTGCCGATTTGGCAGGTGCGTTAGCGCATCGTGCAAGGCGAGCTCGCAAAGTTCGGCTTCGCGCTCCTTAAGATCGGTAATGTCCATTAGCGAGCCGACCCGCGCAATCGCCACGCCACGCTCGTCGAACATCGTGCGTAAGCGTTCGCGGACGCTCCGTACGCGTCCACCTTGGCAAAGAATGCGATGATCGCACGTATAATTGAATTCGTTTTCGTGCTCGGCGAGGGTACGCATGATCTGTTCGCGATCGGCGGGATGATCGAAACTGCGCAGCGACAGGTGCGTCGTTTCATACGGAAGTCCGAGCAGATTCGCCAGGCCTTCGGAAATGGCGACGGCCCCGGTGCGCAGATCTTCGTGCCAGGTGCCAAGACCCGCGGCGCGTTCGGCGTGCGGATATGCAGCTGCAAGCGAGCTGGCGGGGTTGGCAATCTCGGCTGCGCGCCCGGTGACGCCGGCGATCGCGCCGTACGTGTCGAGCAGCGGCTCGACTTCGAACGCCAAATGCGCTCCGTGCACGCGCGCTTCAAAGGCGAGCGTCTCGCCCGCGAGCGCCCACTGGTGGGCAAGAATCGGGAAAGGGTCTGGGCCGTCCCAGAGATCGCTCACGTGGAGGATGGTCTTGCGCTCGCCGATCCCCGCGAAGCCGCGCAGCCGAGCCGTAAGCGACGTGACCCGCAGTGAGGTATCGGTGTTCCAGATCAGCGCCTGGTTGCGCATCGTCGTCCTCTCTCCGTAAGCGTCTCTGGGTGAGCTCATCCTAGCCGGTGCGGCGTCCCGGGATCATCCGTAGAAACCCCTGACCTCCAAAAACGCGTACCCATTCCCCCCTTGTCATCCCGAGCGTAGGCGCGAAGCGCCGCAGTCGAGGGACCACCTCACCGGTCTGCGCCTCGAAAAGGGTGCGCGACGTCCTGTCGCGCGTGCGGTTACGCGAGCGCGCCTCTCGCCCTCCCGGCTCCGGCGCATCGCGAACTTTTCTCGGCTGCAAACCGGTGAGGCGCTCCCTTCGACCTTGCCGAAATGCCAAAAAAGAATTTTCGCGAGGGCTCTTGACAGTGGCGTGCTACTGTTCTATTGTACTAGTGTACTAGTACGACAGCACAGTAGTACTAGACGCAAGAGGAGGAAGAGGAACATGACACGCTTCATCAATCATCCCGAAGACCTTCGCGAATCGCGCGTCTGCCAGCCGCAGCGCATGGCGACCCCACTCTTCCAAGGCTGGGGCCCGAAGCTCTAACCCGCGATGCCGGTCGTTTTAACGGTTGACCCCCGAAGCGGGGTGCCCATCTACCTTCAGGTGATCGAACAGGTCAAGCGGTCGGTAGCCTTGGGCGTTCTCGCTGCCGGAGAGCAGCTACCGACGGTCAAGCAGCTCGCGCTCGACTTGACGATCAACCCCAACACCGTTGCGAAGGCCTACCGCGAACTCGAGCGGGACGGCGTGATCGAGACGGCGGCGGGACGCGGATCGTTCGTCCGGGGCAACGGCTCGATCGAGACGACCAAAGCTGCGGCGACCTCCGTGGCGCGGGACGCCTTCGAGGCCGCGGTTCGCGAAGCCAAGTCGATTGGCTTGAGCGCCGACGAGATCCGAAAACTATCCAGCGCCGCTATCGACCGGTGGTTCCGGGAGGACGCATGAGCACGATCAGCATCAAAAATTTGCGCAAGACGTACGGCCCGTACGTCGCCGTCGACGATCTGAGTTTTGAGATACCGGACGCGTGTGTGTTCGGTCTGCTCGGCCCCAACGGCGCCGGCAAGACGACGACCTTCAAGTGCATGTTGGATCTTGCGCGCGCAACATCGGGCACCGTGCTGTACGACGGTGCACCGCTCGTGCCCGAGACGTTCGAAAAAATTGCCTACGTCCCCGAGCGCAGCGTGCTCTACGAATGGATGACGGTCGCCGAGCATGTCGAGATGCAGCGGCGCGCCTACCGCGCGATTCAATCTCAAGCGAGCCCATGAGCTGCTCGCGCAGTTCGGCATCGACCTCCGCAAGAAGGCACGTGCGCTTTCCAAAGGGATGCGTACCGCAACGATGGTCGCGCTTGCGATCGCCCGCGAGGCCGACGTGCTCATTTTCGATGAGCCGACGAGCGGTCTCGATCCGATCAATCAGCGCCACGTGCTCAATCTGATCATCAACGAATCGGCGCGCGGCGCAACGGTGATCTTCTCGTCGCATCAGATCGGACAGGTCGAGCGCGCGGCTGAGCGGATTGCCGTGATCGATCGCGGCCGGCTCGCGCTCGAAGGTGCGGTCGACGACCTCAAAGCCGATCGCAAGATCGTCGAGGCCATCCTTCCCAACGAGAACTTTGCGCTCAACGGTCTGGCCGGCGATCCGCGCATCTTGCGGCTTGATCGCACCGGCCGCATCGTCCGTGCGCTCACGTTGCACGATGCATCCGACGTGCTCGCAAAGTTCGAAGCGCTCGGCGCATCGGGTCTGCGCATCGTCGACCTGAATCTCGAGGACATCTTCTTATACGCGGTTTCGCCGGCCGACGAGACCGCCGACGTCGTGGAGGACGTTAGGTCATGAATTATGTCGAATGGCTGCGCGTTCGCAATGCACTGCGCATCTATGCGATCGTGCTGGGCATCCTGATCGTGATCGGCTTGATCGTTCGCGTCTCCCTCGCGCCGCAACTTAATCACGACCAGTATCTCATCGATCGTGTGAGCAGGGAGCCCGGCACGAAGATCTCCCATTCGGTGGTCGAACGGCGTCAATCGGACCACGATCGTGAGCGGGAGCGACAACACGACGATTACGATCGACGAAAAGCCGGACGGGGGCCGCATCATCCACATCGTCCAGCCTGCGAGCTCTCATTCAAACTCGACCCATGCGAGCGCTGTCGGAAGCATCAGTGCCAGCGACTCGGTATCCAATGGAATCGAAACGATTAACGTCGACACGAACTCTCCCGTGAACGTGGTGATCTTCCTCGCCATCGCCACGTTTGCCGGCTTGATCTTCGCGACGATCTTCGGCGGTTCGTTTGCGTGCGAGAACGGTCACCTCGAAATCGCCTGCCTCAAACCGGTCTCACGTTTGCGCTACGCGATTGGGGATCGTCGGTGTCGACGCCGCAGGCATAGTGCTGGCGGGGGCAATGACCGTGGTGGCCGCGATCATCTGCCAGACGATGTTCGAGGTTCCGCACTTCGACTTCAGCCAGCTTGCCGGTCCGCTCAGCCTACTGCTGATCGTCCTGCCCTTCTCGTGGTACGCCGCGCTAAATGCAGCAACGGCTTCACTCAAGCGCGGCGCCGGCGCGGTTGTCGGGTTTGCCTGGCCGATCGCGTTTGTGATCATTGCGCTCAGCTCGATCCCGCTCGGTGACACGGTCGTCGGCCAAACATTCCATACCATCTTCTGGTCGGTGTCGCGCATTATTCCGCTCACCTACCTTTCCGGCACACACGAAGGAGCTTCGACGAACCCGGAAGGGTGGAGCTACACGGCCCGCACGCTGGCGGCTTCTGGACTCATGCTAATCTACGGTGCGCTTGCCATCGTGCAGTGGCGCCGGGTGGAGGCGTAATGCCATGGAAATCCTTGGTACGAACTTCTCGATAACGCTTGGATCGTGGCGGATACGCTTCGGCTTCTCCGTCGAAGACGTCGATACGCCGCTGCACGTTAAGGAACCGCCGCCGCATCGCGTCCGCATCATCTCCGAGGATGCGTACTCGCGCCGCGAAGCGTAGTCGAACCGTCTAGGCGACGAAGCCGTTCTCGAAGGCGGGGCGGTAGAAGTTGAATCCGTCGGCGGTCAGGGTGAAGAGGTACACGTTCGGCAGCGTCGCGTCGCCGGCATAGTTGAACGAATACTGTCCGACCATCAATCCATAGGTTCCGCCCTGCTGCAACTGTTGAAGAAGTTGATAGCGGTTGGTCACGTTGGAGCGCTGCGATGCTTGAATGAGCAGTTGCGCCGCCGAGTAGCCATAGGCGGAGAACGCGGTAGCCGCACCAACCTCGTTGCGATAGTCTTGGAGATACGTGATGATCGACGGAACGCGTTCGAGCGGCGGCATGGCTGAAGCGACGATCGCACCGTTGAGTTCTTTTCCGTAGTTCTTGGGAACGTCGGCCGTATAGAAGCTGTCGCTCAACCCGAATTGTCCGGTGTACCCGCCGGCGCGCAACGCAACCGCGATGGGCCCGAGTTTCTCCGGGCGGCCGGCAAAGAAGAGATACGCCGGCGAATGGCGAGAGATGATTGCGCTCGAGTCGGCGACGTCGGCATTCGATTCCAGCGTGAGCAGGTCGGCGGTGTGCTTGTCGGCCTTGGCCTGCGCGACGAAGGCGCGCGCGACCTCGAGGCCGTAGTCGCCGTCGACGACCACGCCGAGCACGTTCATCGACGCGCGACCGTGTAGCACGGCGCTTGCGAAGAGACGCCCCTCGGAAGAATCGTTGGTCGGCAGGCGATAGACGTTATGATAGCCCTGCTGGGTGAGCTTGTCGGCCGTAACGGACGGGACCACAATTGCGAAGCCGGCATTCGCGTACTGTGGCAACGCCGTCATGGTGACGTCAAGCGTGAGATCGCCGATCATCCCGACGATGCTGGGATCGGCGGCGGCGACCAGCACGTTGGACGTGGCGATCGCACCCGAGTTTTGATCGTCGAAGTAGCGAATGCCGTACGCCTTGGTCAGCGTCGCATTGTATTTATTGGTCTCATCGATTGCGGCGGTTACGCCCTTGACGATCTCGCGCCCGTAGTTCGCGTAGTTGCCGGAAAGCGGTACGTTGACGCCGAGCGTGAGCTGTTGCAACACCGGCTGTTGGAGCGGCGTTACGGGCGTGAGCGTAGTCGTCGCGAGCAGGCCCTGAAGAAATGTCGCGCGCTGCATCAGTGGATAAGGTAGCCTCCGAGCGTGGCGGCCAAAAAGACCACCGAGAACGCCATGTTCCCGGTAAAGATACGTTCGTTCAGAACAAAAACGTTCTCGGATACGCCGTAAAGCCGGTTTTCGTAGACCGTCAGCACGATCGCAGCCGCGACTCCAGCATAGTATAGCCAGCCCGCTCCGCCGAGCATGCCGGCGAGCGCCAGGACGGCGGCCATCACGGCGTGCAAAGCGATCGGAAGCCAGCGGCCGGCGCGCTCGCCGAAGCGGACGGGCACCGAACTGATGTGTTGTTCGCGGTCGGTGGGCAGATCCATGAGCGCATAGGCGATGTCGAAGCCGGCGACCCAGATGGTGACGGCGACAAAGAGCAGCAATGCACTCGCGCTCACCTTGCCGGTAACCCCGATGTAGGCGCCGAGCGGCGCGAGCCCATCGACCGCGCCGAGCACAAAATGGACCAGCCACGTGAAACGCTTGCACAGCGGGTAGACCAGCACGCCGACGGCGGCGATGGGCAGGAGCTTCACACAGAGCGGATTGAGTTTCCAGGCGGAGATCAACAGCAAGATGAGGCCGAGCGCAATAGCCCAGAGCATTACCGCCGGCGAGAGCGCGCCGGTTGCAAGCGCGCGCCGCGCCGTGCGCGGGTTGCGCGCGTCGATTTCGCGATCGAAATAGCGATTGGCAGCCATCGCCGCGGTGCGCGCGCCGACGACCGCGAGCGTGATCCACAAGAGGGCCGGCCAGCTCGGCAGACCGCGTGCTCCGAGCACGGCGCCGACGTAGGCAAACGGAAGCGCGAACAGCGTATGCTCGATGCGTATCTCGCGCAAAAACAACTTAATCACGCGTGAGCCTCCGGAACGCCTGCGGGCCCTGCCCGGACCATCCATCGGGAACCAGCGCTTGCGCGATGCGATCCAGCCCAAACTCGTGCCAGCGTTTGCTCACCCGTTCTTTGGTCGCTTTATCCATCACGATATCGGGCGGCCACTCGCGCGCGTAGCCTTCGGCCGCGCTCTTGCGCGTTGCGTCGATGCCGACTTTGGTGCCGTACGCAATGGTGTAGGAACCGTGATCGAGATCGTCCACCGGACCCGGCATCATCACCACGTCACGATCCGGCGCAAGGTTGTTGAGTGCGAACCAGGCGACGCTGCGCACATCCTGAACATCGATATCGGCATCGACGATCAGCAACACGCGAGTGAGCATCATCATGTGGCCCAGGCCCCACAGGGCGTTCATGACCTTCTTCGCGTGGCCGGGATATTGCTTACGAATCGAAACGATTGCGAGATTGTGGAAACCGCCTTCGACCGGCAGATTCATGTCGACGATTTCGGGCAACACCATCTGCAACAGCGGTAAGAAAATGCGTTCGGTAGCTTTGCCGAGCCACGCATCCTCCATCGGCGGTTTGCCGACGACGGTTGCCGGATAGATCGGATTGCGCCGATGGGTCATGCACGTAACGTGAAACGTTGGATACGTGTCGGCCAAACTATAGACGCCGGTGTGATCGCCGAACGGCCCTTCGGTGCGCAGGTCGGTATTGTCGACGTAGCCCTCGAGCACGAATTCGGCGCCGGCGGGCACCTTGAGGTCGTTGGTGCGCGCCTTGACCAGTTCAATCGGTTTGCCGCGCAAGAGTCCCGCGAACGCGAACTCATCCAGCACCGGCGGTAGCGGGGCGGTTGCCGCATAGGTCAAGACCGGATCGCTGCCGATCGCGACCGCAACCGGAATTTTGTCACCCCATGCATCGGCGTGTGCGCGCCCTTGTTTGTGGCGTTGCCAATGCATTCCGGTCTCACGCTCGTTATACACCTGCATGCGATACATGCCGACGTTGGGCCGTCCGGTGCGCGGGTCGTTTGTGATGACGAGCGGCAAGGTGATAAACGGACCACCATCGAGCGGCCAGGTGGTCAGCACGGGCAATTTACGCAAGTCGGGATCGCGGATCACCACTTCTTGGCAGGGCGCATCGCGCACCGTCTTGGGAATCGCGTTCGCCAGCGGCGCAAAACGTTTGAGCGCGTCGAATTTCTCTCCCCACGATGCACCCGGCGGCGAGAGATCGAGCAAAGCGCGTAGACGCGCAGCGACCGCGTCGAGCGCAGGTGCGTCGAAGGCCATCGCCATGCGGCGTTGCGACCCAAATTGATTGGTCAGCACGGGAAACGCCGAGCCCTTGACGTCCTCGAAGAACAACGCGGGACCGCCGGCCTTCACCACGCGGTCGGTGATCTCGGCGATTTCGAGGTGGGGATCGACCGGCGCGGAGATCGTGTGGACCTCACCGGCGCGCCGTAACGCGTCGACAAAGGCTCTGAGGGAATCGAAGGGCATGACCCTCACCCTTTCTCGGCAGTTCCGGGCCCCTCCCCGTCGAAGTCGCCTGGCATGGAACCACTCGATTTGACGCGGCAGCCGCCGCGTTCGTGCTTTGAAGAGCTCGACGGGTTGATGCTCATGCCGCGCACCATCGACAAATTTCGCGGACTGCTGCCCGGCGGAAATCCCGGGGAGTATTTCATCAATGGCAAGATTCCGGGACTCTCCGGGTTTCTGTTGCAACGCCTGGGCATCGAAGAAGACGTCTTCCACGGCGTCGTGCAGCGTGCCGCCGACGAGGCAGACGTCGCAGCGTGGTTGCGTGAACACACCGACGCTTCGCACTATCCGTCGATCAACGAAACGCTCCGCCGTGTCCGCCCGAAGCACGCTCAGGATCCGGAGTATTTTGCGCAGCTCTATGCGCCGACGCTCGCGCTACATCCGGAGCTCGAGCATATTCTCGACATCATCGACGCCGACGACCGGCGCATCTTTGGAGCGCTATCGTAAGGTATGCAAATTCTCGTGATCATTCGCCGGCGCACCGAGGCGTTTACTGAAGCGCAGTTCGCTGAACTGCTCGAACCCGAAGCCGAGGTGGCGCGCACAATGTACGCCGAAGGCATCATTCGTTCGGCATGGAGCCGCGAGGACGTCTTGGGCGCGTGTTTATTGCTCGAAGCTGCATCGCTCGACGAGGGTCAGGCGGCGTTTGGGCGACTTCCGCTCGCAGCCGCGGGCATGCTTGAAGCGCAGTTCATACCGTTGCGCGGCTATCGCGGCTTCGGCCCGCGGGGGTAAATCATGTTGTTCGCGCTTCTCTTAGCGGCGCAGATCCAACTCTCGCCGGTGAGTTTTCCGAGCAAGGATGCCGGGGTTACGCTGACCGGGACGCTCTATGAACCGGCCGGATCAGCCGTACGCGTTCCGAGTGTCGTGATCATGCACGCCTGCAACGGTCTCGACTCAGACGTCACCGATTGGGGGAATTGGTTCGCGCAAAACGGCTACGTTGCACTCGCAGTCGATAGTTTTTCACCGCGTCACGTGCGCAGAGTGTGCGGCACCCACGACGTGCCTCCGGCGACGCGCGCGCTCGATGCGTACGGTGGCCTCGCCTACCTGCGTACGCTTCCCGACGTCGATGGTGCGCACGTTGGGATCATCGGGTTCTCTCACGGCGGCGGTACCGTGCTTCGAACCGAGAACGCCGATATCGCGGCGCGCGCGGGATTTACCGGCAGCGGCTTTGCCGCAGCGGTTGCACTCTACCCCTCGGAATGTGACAAGGATCCGACCAGCGCATTGATCGCTCCGCTGCTGCTCCTGATCGGAGCGTCGGACGACTGGACCGATGCCAAGAGCTGTGAGACGTTCATGAGCCGCGTCGATCCGAGCGCAGCGACGGGAACGATTCACATCTATCCCGGCACGTACCACAAATTCGATGACCCAACGGAGAATCGCTACGTGAGGGTCAACGGGCATATCTACACGCTGCGGTACAATGCCGCGTCCGCGGCCGACGCGCACGACCGCGTGCTCGCGTTCTTCAAGCAGTATCTGTAACGTTTACCAAAATTTATCGGCAAGCCACGAGTCCTTGATCTCTTGTGTGCGCGTGAGCGTAAGCGCGGTCGCGCAACCGTTTTTTGCATGCGAACACGCCACATCGCGATACTGCATGAACGCACGTTCCGAGTCCGCGAGGAGATCTCGCTCGCGCGGCGACACGAGCAGTTCGAGGAGGCCGTAGATACGCTCATGCTCGGCCTGGACTCGTGGGTCGGGAATCGCCCCAGCCGGATTCGGAAGTCCGACGAATAAGCCGATGTCGCGAATGCGGGCCAGCGCCGCATCGGCGTTACACTCGGAAAAGAGCATCGGCGCGATCGACCCGCCGGCGTACATTTCGTACGCGAAATTGCAGGCCGACGTACGCGCCTGACGCCACCGCAGCTCGCTTAGGTGTAAGAGCGGATCGTTGTACGTGCGCCACTCAGCGGTTTGCAGCGCCACGCTCTCGAGCTTATCGTTGTGCTTTTGTGCAGCCGCCGCGCATTCGTCCAAGTCGAGCTGGGTCGCGTGCGGTCCGCAGGCTAGCGCGGCGACGAGAATCGCCGCAATCACGGAAGTTTCATCGCGCTCTTGACCAACTTGTCGCGCGTCCCGGGCGGCAGCAGCGCGACGACGGCCTGCATCTTGGCCTTGCCGCCGATGAGATAGCGTTCGCGTGGTTTGGGCGCGCGCAACGCAGCCAACACGGTCGTCGCGATGACGCTCGGGTCCATGCCTTCGCGTTCTTCGATCTTGGTTTGTGCCAGAACCGCTTCGGTAAGCGCGCCGTAATACGTTACCGCTTGCGGTGGCATTGATCCGACGAGCGCATCGCGTCCGGCGCGGCCCTTCTCCCAAATCGGCGTTTTGACCGAAGCGAATTCCAGCAGCGACACGCTGATGCCGAATGGCGCGAGTTCTTGGCGCAGCGCATCAGTGAGCGAAGCGATCGCCGCCTTTGAAGCGCTGTAGGGTCCGACGAACGGGGCCGAAAGGCGCCCGGCGATCGAACCGACGTTGACGATACGTCCGCGCGACTCGCGCAGCATCGGTAACGCCGCTTGCGCCATCGCAATGGGCGCAATGACGTTCACTTCGAATTGATGGCGCAGCGCGTTGATGGGAAGAAATTCTAGCGGTCCGGCGACTGCGATGCCGGCGTTGTTGACCAGCCCCGTCAGCGTGTCGCCGTTTTCGCGCACCGTCTGCACCGCCCGAGTAACATCGGCCGGCACGGTAACGTCGAGGATGATGGGACGGATGCGCTCGTGTTCGGCCTCGAGCCGCTCGCGATCGCCTTCTTTGCGAACACCCGCATAGACGGTGAATCCATCGCGGGCCAGGTGCATCGAAATGGCATGACCGATGCCGGTCGATGCACCTGTTACTAAAACTGCCTCGTTAGCCATGCACCTTTCGTTGGTGAATGATGACGCCGTTGCCTTCGGGATCGGGACCAAATGCCATGAAACAGTTGGGCGTTTCGGTGATGTCGCTGAGCTGCATGCCGCGGGTGCGCAATTCTGCCGCCTTGGCGCGTACGTCATCGACGGCGAACATCACGAAGCCGCCTCGACGCTCATCAGGCATGCTCCACACGCCAAACGTGGATCCGTCGGCGAGTTCAAATTCGGAGCCGCGCCCCTGCGTGATCTGTGTCGGTGCAAGGCCGAGGACGTCGCGATAGAAGTCGATCGCCTCCTGCGGGTCGCGTACAAAATAGCCGGCTATATCGATGCCGTTGATCGTCGTCAGCGTGCGGGCTTGTTCCGACGGAAGATGTTCGTCGCGGGTTTTCTTCTGATGCACGATGACGCCGTTACCTTCAGAGTCTTTGCCCATCGCCATGTAACAGACTTGCGATTCGAACGGCTCGCTGAACGCACCGCCGCGCTCACGGATCTGCTCCGCTGCGCCCGCAGCGTCTGCGACGGTGAACATCACGCTGAAATGGGGTTCCATGCCCTCGCTCTCGGGCGGCTGCCAGAGCCCGAACGTGGTGCCGTCGGGAAGGTGAAATTCCGCGCCGCTCTCGGCGACGACCGACGGCGCCATCCCAAGCGTGTCTCGATAGAAGGCCAGCGATTTTTGGAAGTCGGCCACGATGCAGCCGACGAGGTCGATGCCCGCGATGGCGGTAGACGCGGTGTGGGGCGTAGACTGAACGCTCACGAGGCTCTCCTTTGTTCGATGAGGCTGCCTCAAGCGTACCTTGCTTATATGACAGCCACTGTCATGATTAGATGCCGCGCGGTTTCCAGGCCGCCAGGATGGCCCCTTGGATCGCCATGCCGACCGCGACGTAAGCGACGTTGATGAATCCCAGCGTCGCGCCCCAGCCGGAGTAGGCGTAGTCCATCCACGTCATGGTTCCGAAGATCAGCAAGCCAAACGCAAAGCCGATCCACGCTCCCTCGAGCGGGCCCACCGGGCCACGCCATTTCAGAATCAACGCAAGGCTGTATGCGAGGAAGAATCCCGTCACGAGCGAGACTGCAAACGGATACCATCCGCCCGGAACCATAGGAGGACCAAGCTTGCTCATCTCGGCCATCCATAACTTGCCGAAGAGTGCGTCGTACCACAAGCCACCGAGAAGAAAGAGGGCGATGTCAGCAACAACGATCGCCCACCAATTCACCTTGATGTGCATTGGCACGCTCCGATCACTAGGCCGTCCTATGGCGTATAAAATGACCCGATCGATGGTGCATCGGCAGTCTGGAACGATTGCGGAAGCTGCCAAACGTGCGCGTCCTGCTATACGTGACCGTTCCGCTGCTCGGCACGCCATATTGCAGCAGATTGATGATGCCCTGGCATTCGTCCGCGCTCCAAACCACGCCGCCGGCCGCAGAGATGCTGCCAAGGTACTGTTCGTCTTCGGCGGGCGGAATTTGATAGAACGCGTTCAACGGCGCGGGCGTCGTTGCGAGGAGGCCCGACACACGCCCGATACCGCCGCCACTCTCACCTGCAACCCAGAAGCTTTGGTCCGCGTACGTCATGGAATAGCTCTTGAAGTCTTCGATCGGGAACGTAACCTCTGCCACGCTGCCTTGAGCGAAGCTCGAGCCGGGAACGTACCCGTAGAAGTAGGTATCGCCTTGTCCTTCGGAATCGCTGAACCACATGGTGGTATAGTTCGGAGCCGTTGCGATCGTGTACGGCCACTCGCTTAAGCTTGGCGTGATGATTGTTGGTGCGGTCAAGGTCGCCGTCGCGATCTTAGCAATACCGGTGTTGTAGGTTGCGATGAAGAGTTGCGTTCCATCCGGCGAGATCGCCACATCCTCGACGTCGCTGAGACCGCTGAGACCGGCGGCGCTGAACGGTTTCTCAGTGGGCGTAGAACTGCCGGCCGGCAACTCGCCGATCGCGTACTCGTCCGAGCCGAGCAGGTATGTGGTGGTCTCACCGTTGTAGCACGAACCGGTTTGCTCGATCCACCACACATCGCCGGCGCTGTCGACCTTCATCGGCCCGATGGAGCCTTTGAGCACATGCTCAGTTGTGGTTCCTGCTGTCGTGTTCAGGACGCCTAGCGTGCCCGTCGTCTCGCTGTTGTCGTAGCAACCGTTGTTCGGATCCGATTCCGTGCTAACGTCGCCACCGTAGTAGGTGGTACCGTTGGGGCCGGCCGCGATGTTGTCGGCGAAATCGCTCTCTAGATTCAGGCTCATTCCATGGACGACAGTCGTGCCCGGATCGGTTGGTTCCGAAGAAGGCGCGACGAACGGGTCGGTGGTGTCGCCGACAAAGATGTTCGTCAGCGTGCTGGTGTTGGCGACTGCGATACCGTATGGGTCACAGTCACAGTCCGTGTAGTCGACGTATGCGAGCACCGCGGCCGTTTGGTTCGGGAACGCGGCGATGCTGTAGGGCTCGATATACAAACCGGTGGCTGCGTTCAGATATTGGTACATCGTGAGGACTGCGCCGGTTGCATTGAACGTGACGGCCGTCGCGCCGGTTAGGCCCGAGCCGCTCGGCGTGATGGTTGAGCCGACGTTGGTGCCGCCGTTGTAGCTCAGCGTCACGACTTGTCCCGGCGCGGTTACCGAGCTCGACGACAGCGAAAGCGTGCTGTACGTGTCGCCACTGATCGCGAGATCGATCGGTGTCGAGAAGAGCCCCGGTCCGATGATCAGATTTCCGGATGCATCTTGTGCCTGCACGATAACACTCGTCGAACCGGCGTAACCTACAGGTAGCGTCGCGGTGCCAAGCACAAGCGCGACAGTCGCGGGCACGCCGTTGAGTGAGATTGCAACCGTTGGCTCCGTACCGCCCGCAGTCAGCGTTGCTAACACTTGGCCCGTCGAGAGGACACTACCGGTGCCATTCAAGCCACTGTACGTCGAAATCGCAAACGTATCGCTGCCGAATGGCGCCTGCACCGTCGTGGTGCATTGCAGCCCACCGCCGGATGGGACGGTACAGTTCGGTGAACTCTGCGTGAGGTTCACCGTTGCCAAGCTCGTTATCGTGGTACCGCTGACGAGGCCGACCGTCATCGACTGGGTGGCGGCCGAAATGTACCCCGGGCGGAAATGCGTGTTCTGCTGGCTCGGAGGCGGAATAGTGATCGTCAGGTTCGCAGGGCCCGTTTTCTGCGCCGGTTGTGTGGGCGATGATCCCGAGCCGCCGATCGAGGGAATCGCCGACGAACCGCCGCCTCCGCCGCACGCCGAAAGACCGAGTGCCAAAGCCGCTGTCGCCGCGGCCGTCAAAAGCCGATTCTGAATGCAAATCATGTCCGATCTCCCTAAGCGCGACGCGCCGGCTCGAACAACGTCAACCGTAGTTAAGTTTCTCTAGGAATTCGATTCGCCGAGGGGTCGGCCTCTTAATCCGAATAGTAAAAGGGACCTACGTCAATGTAGGTCCCTTTTTGGCCAACTGGGGTACTAAAGCGGCTATTCGTCGTCCCGGTGCGTCGGCGGCCGGCGCCGGCGCCGGGTCGGCGGAGCGCCGGGTCCAGCCGGAACCGCGCCTGCGGGCTCGTCGTCGTCACGGCGCGGGCGCTGCGGACGGAATTCACCGTTGCCGCGGCTCTCGCGACCGCCGCCGCCGCTGTTCTCCGAACCCGGAGCCAGCACGGCTTTGCGCGAGAGATTGACCCGGCCTTGCCCGTCGATCTCGAGCACTTTGACTTGCGTCGTGTCGCCGACGTTGAGCACGTCTTCCACCTTCGCCACGCGTTCGGGCGCGAGTTGGCTGATGTGCACGAGGCCTTCCTTACCGGGAAGAATCTCGACGAACGCGCCGATCGGAATAACGCGCTTGACCGTGCCGGTGTAGATCTCACCGACCTTGATGTCTTTGGTGATGTTCTCGACGTACTGTCTGGCCGCTTCGCCGCTGGCACCGTCGAGCGAGGTGATGAACACCGTACCGTCGTCCTCGATGTCGATCTTCTCGACACCGGTCTCGGCGATGATCTTGTTGATGATCTTGCCGCCAGGTCCGATGACGTCCTTGATCTTGTCGGGGTTGATCTTGATCACGATCATGCGCGGCGCGTACTGCGAGAGTTCCGCACGCGGCTGCGCGATCGTTTCCACCAGCTTGTCGATGATGAAGAAGCGCGACTTCTTGGCTTGCGCCATTGCTTCACGCATGATCTCGATCGTGATGCCCTGGACTTTGATGTCCATCTGGATCGCGGTGATGCCCTTTTTAGTTCCCGCGACTTTGAAGTCCATCTCGCCCAGTGCATCTTCGAGGCCTTGGATGTCGGTGAGCACGGTGTAGTCTTTGCCTTTGAGAACAAGGCCCATTGCAACGCCGGCGACGTGTTCGGTGATCGGCACGCCTGCGTCCATCAATGCAAGTGACGAACCGCAAACCGACGCCATCGACGACGATCCATTCGATTCGAGCACTTCGCTCATCAGGCGCAGCGTGTACGGGAAATCTTCCTTCTTCGGAAGCACCGGCAGCAGCGCGCGCTCGGCGAGTGCACCGTGGCCGATTTCGCGGCGACCGGGTCCGCGCATCGGACGCGTCTCACCGACCGAGAACGGCGGGAAGTTGTAGAAGTGCATGTAGCGTTTGTCTTCGAGCGCGACGATGCCGTCGAGCCGCTGCGCGTCGCTGGTCGAACCGAGCGTCGCCGCGGTAAAGACCTGCGTTTGTCCGCGCGTGAAGAGACCCGAACCGTGGACGCGCGGCACCAAGTGCACCTTGCTCCAGATTGGGCGAATTTCGTCGGGCTTGCGGCCGTCGGGACGAACCTTCTCGTCGACGACCATCACGCGGAGCTCGTCCTCTTCCATCCCCTTGACGATCTTGCCGAACTCTTTGCTCGTGTCCGGATTTTCGAGCAGCGCGCGAACATTGTCGTCCTTCTTGCCGACGCGCTCGAGCGCTTCGACGACGTTGATATTGGAAAACGCTTCTTCGCGCGTGTGTTTGTCGACGATGCGCATTGCTTTAGCGACGTCCTTGGCAAACGTCTTGCGCACCCACTTGTCGAGATCGGCGTTGACCTTCTTGAGCGGATACTCGCGCTTGTCTTTGCCAGCCTTTTTCACGAGTTGATTGATCGCTTTGACGATCTTCTTGATCTCGCCGTGCCCGAATTCGACCGCGCCGAGGAAATCTTCCTCGGAAATTTCTTGCGCGCCGCCTTCGACCATCATGATCGCGTCAGCAGTACCGGCGACGACGATCTCCATGCCGCCGGTTTCATACTGCGGAAGCGTGGGGTTGGCAATGTACTTGCCGTTCTCGTCGCGCCCGACGCGCACGCCGGCAACCGGACCATCGAACGGGATGTCGGAAAGCGCGAGTGCTGCACCCGCGGAGCAGATACCGAGGATGTCGGGGTCGAGTTCGGGATCGACCGAGAGTACGGTCGCAACGACTTGCACGTCGTTTTGGAAACCTTCGGGGAAGAGCGGACGAATCGGACGATCCATCTGACGCGAGCTGAGCACGGCGTGCTCGGGCGGACGTCCTTCGCGCTTGATGTAGCCGCCCGGAATCTTTCCGGCCGCGTACATCTTCTCTTCAAAATCGCAGGTGAGGGGGAACCAGTCGATGCCTTCGCGAGGTTTCAGCGAGGCAGTTGCGGCGCAGAGCACGACGTTCTGTTCACCGTAACGAATCAGCGCGGAGCCGTTGGCTTGCTTCGCGAGTTCGCCGGTCTCAATGACCATCGTGCGCCCGCCGACCTCTAAGGTCACGGATTCGGGCACAATAACTCCTAGTTTCTTTTGCTTTTTGCTCTTTAAAATGAACCGTGCTCGGTTCGCGCAGCGGTCAAAACGCCCCTGTGTATTCCGCCGGCCTTCGGCCGGGCGCACCTCCTGTGCTCGGAACACGCAGCCGCATCGTGCGGCTCAGATTTCAGGCGCTGGTATCGATTGTCGTGCCGGTGGCCGGGGTCGAGTCCAAGTTTTGGAGCTCGGTTGCCAGCTGGGCAAACTGATCGGCGTTGAGGCCGGCCGAGGCGTAGAGCGCGTTCGCCGCAGCGCTCGTATTGCCGGAAAGACTCTGTTGAAGGACCTGGTTCTGCCAGCTTTCGAGCGTCGAGAGCGCCTGCTGGTACGGGTTCTGCCCGGTCGAGCTGGTCGGGCTGGTCGGCGGCAGCGGGGTGCTGGCCGGCGTGCTCGGGGTCTCGGCGTAGCTGGTGGGATTGAGCACGTCAAAGCCCGGGATCGTCGTCGGCGTGATCGGGGCGGTTAAGGCATCGGCCCCGATATAGGAAGTGCTCATCGCGACCATTTTATCATCCGGCCCGAGCCGGGCGGTCTCGACACAAGAAATCTTTACGCCCCAGCCGCGAAAGACGGCGCCATGCACGCCCTCGTTTTGAGCGCTCTTCTCGCGGCGGTCACCGCGCCGCATGCCATGGTCGTCACCGAGCAACGCCTCGCTTCGCAGGCCGGGCTCGACGTTCTGCGCGCCGGCGGCAACGCGGTCGACGCGGCGGTCGCCGTCGGCTACACGCTTGCGGTCGTCGATCCGTGCTGCGGCAATATCGGAGGCGGCGGCTTCATGTTGATTCGCATGCACGACGGGCGCGAGCGTTTCATCGATTTTCGCGAAAAAGCGCCGCTGCGTGCAACGCGCGACATGTATCTCGACGCGCAGGGCAACGTGGTTCCCAATCGCTCGCGTAAGGGCTGGCTCGCGATCGGCGTTCCCGGCACGGTGATGGGCATGGAGCGCGCACGTACCGAGTTCGGCACGATGTCGCGCGCGACGTTGCTTGCGCCGGCGATCCATCTCGCGCGCGACGGCTACGTGCTCGTTTCGGGTGATCTCGTTCCGTTCAGCGGTGCGACCTTTTCGCGGCCGAACGTGCGCGCGATCTGGATGCCCGACGGCAAGATGCCGCACGCGGGCGAGCGCATCGTGCAAACGAATTTGGCGGACACGCTGCAGGCGATTTCCGGCCGCGGTACGGCCGCGTTCTATCAAGGCTCGATCGCGCGCGCCATCGTCGATGCGAGCAATGCGAACGGCGGTATTCTCACCATGCAAGATTTCGCCCGCTACACGGTCGACGAATCCTCGCCGTTGCAGTGCACGTATCACGGACTGACCGTCATTTCAGCACCGCCGCCGAGTTCGGGCGGGGTGACGCTCTGTGAAATCCTCAACATCATTGCGCCATTTCCTCTGGCCGATTGGGGTTGGCATAGCGTGCGCGAAACGCACTATGTCATCGAAGCCGAACGCCGAGCGTACGCTGACCGCAACGCATATCTCGGCGATCCCGCGTTTGTGCACAATCCGATCGCGCAGCTGCTCAGCGCCGGCTACGCGGCGCAGCTGCGCGGGCAGATCGACCCGCAGCGCGCGACACCGTCATCGCAGGTAAAGCCGGGCTTGCACATCGACGTGCACGAGAACGGCGAAACGACGCACTACTCGATCGTCGATAGCGCGGGCAATGCAGTGGCGGTGACGTATACGATCAACGACTGGTTCGGCTCGAGCGTCATCGCCGGTAACACCGGCTTCTTTCTCAACGACGAGATGGACGATTTCACGTCGAAACCCGGTGTGCCGAACATGTTCGGACTCGTGCAAGGGGCAATGAACGACGTTGCGCCCGGAAAGCGTCCGCTTTCGTCGATGGCACCGACGATCGTGCTGCGCGGCGGCAAGCTCGCGATGGTGACGGGGAGCCCGGGCGGTTCGCGGATTATTACGATCGCGCTCGAGACGATTTTGAACGTTTTCGATTTCGGGATGAACGTCCAAGCGGCCGTCGACGCGCCGCGCATGCACATGCAGTGGCTGCCCGACGAGATCCAATACGAGCCGAACGCATTTACCGATCCGGTGATGGCCGCGCTGCGCGGCGACGGCTATACGTTCGCGGAGATTCCGTTCTGGGGATCGGTGCAAGCGATCGTGGTCGACGCGCGCAGCAACGTGCTGCAAGGCGGAACGGATCGCCGTCGCCCGGCGGGCGCTGCGCTTGGGTACTGAGCCATTTGGCAGGGGTTCGGTAAAGGTTTCGTAAAACGGCGGCCAGAGGGTGCGACCGAGCGGTTGGCGTCGCGGCCCTGCCGCTCATGTGTGTGGCGAAGGGAGAGCCCGTGGCACTGGCGCCGGAGCGCGGACCGGTCCCCACTATTGTTGTGGCGACCGATCGAGCTTTACGCATTACCACTGCGTATGGACCGCATTCCATGGATTTGGAGCAGCGGCCGCTCGGCGGTGCCGCGTTACGCGCGCTGCGCGGCGCACTGCGCGGACGACACCGTGCGTTGAAGGCCGACTTTGGCGGTGTCGCATTTGACGGCCACGTGTTCCCGTTGATGGTCGAGAACGGCGAGATCGCCGGCGCGGTCGCCGTCGGTGTGGATGCCGGCGAAGCGCACAGCGCGGTACTGTTTCTCTCGACCCACGATCCGCTCACCGGTTTGCTCAATCGTCACCAGCTGCTCGAAGCGCTCAACCACTACGCGGATCCCGGTGCTGCCCGCGGCGCGCTCGTGCTCTTCGACATCGATCGTTTCGCACAAATCAATGAGATCGCCGGTCACGCCGCGGGCGATGAACTGCTCTGCGCGATCGCCGATCGCATGCGCTTCTTGGAAATCGATGGACATTACGTAGCGCGCCTCGGATCGGACGAATTCGCGTGCTTGTTGATCGAACCAAAAGACACGGCAGTGGTGGAGCGGCGTATCGAGCAGCTGCGCGATGCACTGGACGCGCCGTTCAAAGCCGGCCATGCAGAGTTTGTGTTGCGCACAACGATGGGAGTCGCCACGCTGGGGCAGGATGGGGCGGGCGAGCTGCTCTTGCAAAATGCTGCTATGGCGCTGCATGCCGCCAAGACCGCGGCGCGCGGCGGGCTCGTGCGTTATGGGCCCGCACTCGAGCGCAAGGTGAGCGTGCGCAGCCGGCTCACGCGCGATCTGCCCGCGGCGATCGAGCGCTGCGAGTTCGCCATGTATTATCAGCCGCTGATCGATGCGTCGAGCAATGCCGTCAGCGCTACCGAAGCGCTGCTACGCTGGCAGCATCCGGAACTCGGGCTGCTGACGCCTGACGTTTTTCTCACGATCGCGGAAGAGAGTGATGCGGTGGTCGAGATCGGCCGTTGGGCAATCGATCGCGCTTGTCGCGACGCGATGCTCATTCGTGATTCACTCGGCCGCGACGTTCGCCTCAACGTCAATGTATCGCCCCGACACGTGCAGTCCTCGCGGCTCGTCGGGCATGTGTCGAGCGCACTGAACGATTCGGGTTGGGATCCGTCGGCATTGCAGCTGGAAGTTACCGAACAATTGCTCATCGAGGACATTCCAAGCGCCGTGGCAACCCTCGAACAGTTGCGCGATCGCGGCGTCTCGATTGCGATCGATGACTTCGGCACGGGATACAATACACTGTCGTATTTGAAATCGTATCCGGTAAGCTGCATAAAAATCGATCGTGCGTTCGTAAAGGATGCCGAGAATGACCAATACAGTCGCGCGATTTGCCGGTCCGTTGCAGCACTCGCGGATTCGCTGCACATGAACGTCATCGGCGAGGGCGTCGAGACGCTGGGCCAGGCCGAATTTCTGCGGGCGATCGGCTGCCGTGAGTTACAGGGCTATCATTTTGGGCATCCAGTTAGTGCATGGGACTTTATGACCACCTACGGGAAGGAGGGCGTCTGGCTCGCGTAGCGTTTACATGAAGATTGCTGCGAAGGCCGAATGACCACTAAGCCGGTGTTTGACGAAATTTTTGGAACCATTTCCAAGAAGGGCGCTCGTCCCGTCGAGCGCCTCGCATTGATGCGCTCGTTTCTCAAGCGCCTGGATACCGAGTTGCCCCAGGTGATCGTCGAGGCGCTCGAGGAGGCAGCCCGCATTACCCGGGCCGACGTCGCGGCGATCTTCGAAGTGAAGCTCGACGTGCTGCGCTGCGCCTTCTCGACCGACCCCTCCCTGCTGGAAGGTCGCGTGTCCCTGGGCGACGAGCATGAAGTCCACGAGCACGGGAACGCCCGGCTCCGCGAAGCAGCTGCCGTGTCCGACGCGCTCTGCGCGATGCTCTACGCCGGCGAGCGCGAGTGGGTGCTCCTGCTTGGCGAGCGTACCGGCCGAATCGACCGCGCCGTCTTCGAAACCGACGTCGATACGCTGCTCGACGTCTTCACCCAATTGCTCCGCCAACTCGTGCACGGCGTGGAAGCGCGTTCGCTGGTCGACCATGTGACCGGTCTTCCGGACCGCTGGGCGACGATGAACCGCCTCACCGAAACCGTCTCGGCCGCGCGGCGAAACGGCACGCACGCGGCACTGCTCTTCATCGATCTCAACGGGTTCAAGGGCGTCAACGATTCGTTTGGTCACGCACACGGCGACATGGTGCTCAAGACGATCGCCAGTACGTTGCGCGAGGCGCTCCGCGCGAACGAATTCGTCGGGCGCATCGGCGGCGATGAATTCGCCGTGATTCTGCCGATCGTGCGCAACAGTGAAGAAGCGACCTCGGCGGCAAAGCGCCTCGCGGACGCGGTGCGCAGTTTGGAAATCGTGCATGGGGCCGGCTCGGTCTCGCTCAGCGTCGGCGTTGCATTCTATCCCGAGCACGCGAGCGACGTCGATGAGTGGTTGCATCACGCGGACCTTGCGATGTATCAGGCCAAACGCCAGCGCGAGTCGCATTGCGTGTTCAATCCCGGAGAGTCGCCTGCGGATTGGGTACCGCCCGCGGCCGACGTCGAAGACTCCTACTCGCGTGAATTCCTTCTTTGTTTTCAGCCGATCTTCGAGACCGAATCGGGCAGAGTCGTCGCGGCGGAGGCGCTGTTACGTTCGCTACATCCGCAAGAGGGCGTGCAATCGGCATTCATTACCATGGAGGCGGCGCGCGCGCGACGTTCGATCGAGCATCTCGACGCCTGGGTCGTGCGGCGCGCACTTGCCTGCGCTCACGAATGGCGCGCGCAAGGCGTGGAACGCATCCATGTGAACATCGGGCAAGCCAGCGACGAGATTTTGAGCAATGTGCTGCGTGCCGTCGATGGAAGCGGCTGCGATACGTCGATGCTCGCGCTCGAACTCGAATGGACGAAGTTCAAAGCCGATTTCGAGGCATACCACAATCTTGCCGAGGCGGCCGAACGCTGTGGTCTTTACGTCGGCTTGGACGGGTTCGGCGAAACCGAACTCGATTTGCCGATGCTCGAGTCACTCGCCGTACGTTTCGTCAAGCCGTCGCGCACGCTGCTTCCTTCGGGCGGCGCCCGCGGGAAGAGCATGGAAGCGATCGTCGCGCTATCGCGCGTCTATGGCTGGGACGTCATCGCGACGCGAGTGGCAACGGCCGACGATCGGGCAGCAATCCGCGTGGCGGGCGTGAAATACATGCAGGGTTTCGCCGTCGCGCAGCCGATGACGGTTATCGACTTCAACCAATGGATCGAAAGCAGCCCGCGCGTCGCTCTGATCAGTTAGTCGCTGTTTGCGTCCTCGCGGCAGGGGCCGACGGCCAATGCCGCTGGTGCGCGGAATCGTTACCGCCTCGACGAAAAATGTGGTGCAGCGATCGTTGCGCTGAGCGCTTTTGGAACAACCATTGGTGGACGCTGGCACGCCGCGCCGCCAAACGGCGCGACCGCTATCGCTGCAGGCGCTGCGGCCACAAGCCGCCGCCACGATCGCATCCCAAGTACAAGCGGTTGCGCAAGACCGACCGGCTCGAAGTCAACCATATCGAACAAGCCCATGGCGCGCACACGGTGTTGAGCTGCCTGCACCATCTCAAGAACCTCGAAACGCTTTGCCTTGCCTGCCACCAGAGCCAGACCGCCACCCAGCGCAGACAAACACAACCAGACGAGTCTCGGAGAGGAGAATCATGAAACGCATTCCTATCGTTTGTGCCCTCAGTCTCGCAACGCTGCTGCTCAGCATGCAGCCCGTGCTCGCGGCCAGAATCTACAACGGCCTGAACATCATGGTCGTCGTGCGATCGATCAACGGCAGCGTCGTGGTGAATCCCGGCGAGACGAGCGCCAGCATCAGTTGGCCGAACAGCGCCATCATCGACGTTTATCCACACCTCCAGAAGCATCCGCAAGAGCTCTGCCATTTGAGCTTTGGGGTTCACGCGGAGATCACCGGCGGCCACTATATGACTATCGGAAACAGGGGATCCTCGGTCACTTGTACGGTTTGCGATTCGGACTATAAGCGAATGGCTTGGGATTCGCGGGCCGTGACGATGGATGAATATACGCGAAACTTGCAGCACAGCACGAGCAAGATCGGCTGCTGACCGCTCGGGAGAGACCGCCGACAACGGGGTAGGTGGCCGCACGCGACCCCTGGTATAACGAGCGATATGCAGACCCTTACCCCCGAGCGCCGCAAAGAGCTTGAACTGCGGGCCAACGACGTACGCGTCGGCATCATTCGCTCGCTGCTCGCCGCCGGTTCCGGTCACTCGGCCGGCTCGCTCGATATGGCCGACATCTTCACGGCCCTTTACGGTTACGTTATGCGCCACGACCCCAAGGTTCCCGATTGGCCGCAGCGCGATCGCCTGCTGCTCTCGTGCGGACACATCGCGCCGGTGCGCTACGCGGCGATGGCAACGTTCGGGTATCTTCCGGTTGAGGAGCTGCTGACGCTGCGCAAGTTTGGTTCGCGCCTGCAAGGGCATCCCGAGCGCGTAAAATTGCCCGCGCTCGAGACCACGTCGGGCCCGCTGGGTGAAGGCCTGGCACAAGGAACCGGGATGGCGCTAGGAGCCAAGCTCGACAAGAAGGATTGGCGCGTTTATGTCGTCACCTCCGACGGCGAGCATCAGTGCGGATTGCATTGGGAAGCGATGATGACCGCAGCAAAGTTCAAGCTCGACAATCTTACGTGCATCGTCGATCGCAACTTCATCCAAATCGACGGCAGCACCGAAGACGTGATGCCGCTCGAGCCGTTCGCCGACAAGTATCGCGCGTTCAACTGGGAAGTTTTCGAGTGCGACGGCAATGACATCGGTGCATTCATCGAAGTCGTCGAACGCGCCAAAACGGTCAAAGGCAAGCCGCAAGTGATCGTCGCCAACACCGTTGCCGGCAAGGGCATCAGTTATATGGAGGGCGATTATACCTGGCACGGCAAACCGCCGAACAAAGAACAAGCCGATGCCGCACTTGCCGAACTCGCGGCTGCGCGCGAAAGGATTCTCGCGAATGTCTAGCACCGAGACGCTCGATGCCTCCGCGCGGGCGATGGCGCTGGTTGACTATCGCAATGCGGGCGAACTCAAATTCGTTCCGACGCGCAACGGCTTTGGTGAAGGGCTGATCGAGGCCGGGAACCGCAATCCGAACGTGTTGGGAATTTGCGCCGATCTCGCCGAGTCGACGCGCATGGAAGGTTTCAAAAAAGCACACCCGGCGCAATACATTGAGATCGGCGTCGCGGAACAAATGCTCGTCGCGATGGCGGGAGGACTCGCGGCGGTCGGTAAGGTTCCGTGGATCGCGTCCTACGCGATGTTCAATCCCGGTCGCTCGTGGGAGCAAGTCCGCACGATCATGGCGCTCAACGAAAGCAACGTGAAGATTGCGGGAGCGCACGCCGGCGTTTCGGTTGGTCCCGACGGCGCCACGCACCAAGCCATCGAGGACATTGCGATCATGCGCGTGATCCCGCACATGACCGTGGTGGTGCCGTGTGATTCGATCCAGACGCGTCAGGCCACGCTGGCACTTTCCGAACGCTTCGGGCCGGTCTATCTGCGCTTCGCGCGCGATAAGTCGGCGATCGTCACGACCGATGCAACGCCGTTTGAAGTCGGCCGGGCGCAAACATTTCGCAGCGGCAACGACGTCGCGATCGTGGCCTGCGGCATCCTGGTTTACAACGCGCTGATCGCCGCTGCGGAGCTTGCGCGCGAGGACGGCATCGAGGCGCGGGTCGTCAACAATCACACGGTTAAGCCGATGGATGACGCGGCGATCGTCGAAGCCGCCCGCGCCTGCGGCGCAGTGGTGACCGTCGAGGAGCATCAGGTTCACGGCGGCATGGGTTCGGCGGTGGCCGAAACGCTGGCGGCTCACGCGCCGGTGCCGATCGAGTTCATCGGAGTGCAGGATCGCTTCGGGCAATCCGGCGACCCGGTCGAGCTGATCGAGCACTACGGCATGGGGACCAGCGCAATCAAGGAAGCGGTCCGTCGCGCCTATGCCCGCAAGCGGGGATAAGCGCTCGGACGTTTGAGTCCGCAGGACTCGTGGGTAGAGAACACGAGCAAGAATGACCTCCGGTGCGATGGGCGAGTTCGAAGCCTCCGCGCTGCGCATGTTCGCGCAGCGCTTGGGCCGCGCCGTGCTCGTGACCGAGTCGGATGGGGCATGCGTTTATGCAAACCCTGCCTGGAGCACGTTCACCGGCTTGGACGCGGCGCATGCCGGCGGAAACGGCTGGCAGCTTGCGGTCCACCCGCACGATCTTCCAAGTGTCCTCGCCGAGTTCGCTGCCGGAGTGCGCAGTCAGCAGCCGTTCGAGGTCCGCTTTCGTCTGCGTTCGGCCCAAAACGAGTATGGACTCTTTTCGGCCACGTTCGTGCCCACACGCGAACGCGACGGAAGATTGCGCGAGTGGTTTGCTGTCTGCGATCGCAGCGATCTCGAACACGTTGCCGACGATCGTTTTTGGAATCTCGCCGACGCTCTGCCGATCATGGTCTGGACGACCGATGACGAGGATCGACTCACCTTCGTGAATCGCGCGTGGCTCGAGTACACGGGTTTGCCGGCCGGCTCGACGATCGACGAACGCAATGCGCTCGTTCACCCGCTCGACCTGCCGGTGCTGATGCGCGCACTGCGCACCGGACGCCGGGAAGTCGACTTTCGGATGCGTCGCCGCTCGGATGAGATGTACCGTTGGCATCTGCTACGCTGGGTGCACTTTGCGTCGGCGGACCTGCCGTTTTATCGCGTCGGAACCGCAATGGACGTTCACGATCAGCGCACCGCAAACGAGGTGCGTGACCGGCAGCTTCGTACCATCGCCGAAGCGCTGCCTGACATCGTGTGGTCGGCCAACCCGCAGGGTGAACACGATTACGCGAATGAGGCACTCCTCAAATACACCGGGCGGACGCTCGTGCAATGCACGAGCAACGCGTGGGAGCAGTTCGTCAGCCCGGTCGATTGGCCGCAGACCCGCGAACGCTGGTTGCACTCGATTGCGACCGGCGAGCCGTATGAAGTGCAGCATCGTCTTGCCAACGCCGAGGGCCGATCGCGCTGGTTTCTCTCGCGCGCGGCGCCGATGCGCGATGAAGCAGGGCGAATCGTCCGCTGGTTCGGCACCAGCACCGACATCGACGATCAAAAGCGCATCGCACAGGAGCAGACCTATCTGGCCGAGCTCGGCCGTATCGCCAACAGCTCGCTCGAACTCGACCGTACACTGCGTCACATTTGCGAAGCGGCGATTCCGTTGCTCGCCGATTCGTGTCAGGTCGACCTCCTGACCAACGGCGTTCCACGAATGGCTGCGATCGCGTACGATTGGCTGCGTCGCGAGGTGCCGCTGTCGCGCATCCGAGCGCACGCGTACGGCGACGCACGCGCGGTCCGCTTTGTGGAAAATGTGAACGATACGGTCGTCGAGACGATCGTCGTTCCCATGCACGTCCGCGGCAAGTCGATCGGAACGATTTCTTTCGTGCGGCCGGAGGATCGCGAAGCCTATGGTGCGGCCGGCGTGAGTTTCTTGGAAGAAGTCGCGCGACGTGCTGGGCTGGCCATTGCGAACGCGCAGCTCTATGCGCGCGAGCACCGCGTTGCCGAAGCGCTTCAAGCGGCCTCGCTGCCGCGACGTTTGCCCGAGATCGACGGTATTGCGCTCGACGCGGTTTATGTTCCCGGGCGCAGCGAAGCGCAGATCGGCGGCGATTGGTACGATGCATTTGCGCTTACGGATGGACGCATCGTCGTATCGATCGGCGACGTGGCGGGAAGCGGGCTCGATGCGGCCGTTACCATGAGCAGCATGCGTCAGATTATTCGAGGCATCGCGCAAGTCCACGCCGATCCCGTCCTGATGCTCAACTCGGCGGATCGTGCGCTGCGCATGGACGATCCGGATCGCTTCGTCACCGCTTTCGTGGGGGTGATCGATCCGATCGCCAGCACCATGGTGTACGCGAGTGCGGGGCACTTGCCGCCGTACGTTCGACGTCCGGACGGAAGCCTCGAGGAGCTCATCTTTGTCGATCTTCCACTTGGATTGCGCGATCGAATGTCGATTCGAGCCTGCAGCGTCAGCGTTGGTGACGGCGATCTCCTTGTGTTTTACACCGACGGCCTCATCGAATCATCGCGCGACCTCGAGGGCGGGGCAGCATTGTTGCGGGCCACGCTCGCCGATCCGCAGATCGAGGATGCAATACATCCCGCGGCGTTCATCCGCGAGTGCGTTTTGCCCGACGGTGCCCGCGACGACGTGGCGATTCTGACATTACGCATGCGTCGCGATCAGCGCATCGGGAATATCCGGCGATGGAGTTTTGCAAGTCTCGATGCCGAGGGCCTCTCACGCATGCGCCGTGAGTTTCGCGCGCTGCTGATCGGCTACGGACTTTCGGAGTTGCGTCTAGAGACGGCGGAACTCGTGCTCGGAGAGCTCGCCGGCAACGTCGTACGTCACGCGGCGGGTGCGGTAGAATTCGTGCTCGACAACACCGGCGGCGATCTTGTCTTGCACGTAATCGACGATGGCCCGGGCTTTGAGCGCGCGCCGATGTTGCCGATCGACGTCATGAGTGAATCCGGTCGCGGGCTGTTTATCGTCTCGCAGCTTACCCACGAGTTCAGCGTAACAAAACGGCACCCGCGTGGCAGTCACGCGCGTGCCGTTCTTACAAAGTAGCCGCCGATGCGGCGTCTTTAGCGGCGCAGGCCGAGCTCGCCGATCAATGCACGATAGCGCTCGAGATCTTTCTTCTGCAAATAGCTCAGAAGGCGACGGCGCTGGCCGACTTGCAGCAAAAGGCCGCGGCGGCTGTGATGATCCTTCTTATGCATCTTGAGGTGATCGGTGAGTTGATTGATCGAAGCGGTCAGGATCGCGATCTGCACTTCGGCCGACCCGGTATCGTTCGATCCGCGGCCGTACTTGGCGGCAATCTCCGCCTTTTGTTCTCTGGTAAGAGGCACGAAAGTTTGCTCCTTGGAGTCAGGATAGTCTCGCTCGTGTACAGGGCTTGCGGCTTGCCTAGCGCCCGCGGCTCCGTCTCGGCGACCGGCGTAGCATAGCAAAGAGCCCGAGGTACTGCAAGGGCAAAGGCGATAATCCCGGGCCGGCGTGGGCTTCCCGTGCTCGTCGACCGCGACGAATATGAAGGATCCGGTGGTCGAGAGGCGCCGCCGGTGGCCGGCTCGCCTTGCCGCCGAAAGTGTACCCGGGACGGTTTTCATACGGAATCATGCGGCCTTTAGCGAATTATATTTACCGATGCAAACGCATTTTGCGACGGTAAGCGGCGATGGAATCGCGGCGATGGAGGCGTTGATTCGGCCGTACGTCCGGCGGACGCCGGCGCTCGATCTCGACGGTGTTTTGCTCAAACTCGAATCGATGCAAGTTTCGGGTTCGTTCAAGGCACGTGGTGCGTTTGCAAACCTCGTCACGCGCGCGATTCCCGCTTCGGGCGTGGTCGCAGCGTCCGGCGGCAATCACGGCGTCGCCGTTGCATACGCGGCCGCGCGCTTGCAGATCCCCTGCCGCATTTTCGTTCCGGAGATTTCATCGCCGGCCAAGGTCGAGCGCATTCGTGCGACTGGTGCCGAGCTTCACATTGTTCCGGGCGCGTATCCCGACGCGCTTGCGGCGAGCGTTGCCGATGCGGCCGACCGCCAGGCGATGCCGGTGCACGCGTTCGACCAAGTGGAGACGATTCTCGGCGCCGGTTCCGTCGGAAAAGAACTGGAAGAGGTCGCGCCGTTCGATACCGTGCTCGTGCCGGTCGGCGGCGGTGGCTTAATTGCCGGTGTGAGCGCCTGGTTCGACGGGCGCGTACGTGTGATCGGCGTGGAGCCGGACGGTGCGCCGACGCTGGATTGGGCGCTACGGGCCGGGACGCCGGTCACGGCACCAACGGGAAGCATCGCGAGCGACTCGCTGGCCGCAGGTGCCTTGGGATCGCTCGTCTATCCAATCGCCGCGCGCTTCGTCGAGCGAGCCATTCTGGTGAGCGACGAAGACATTCGTGCGGCGCGCCAGCAGCTCTGGAACCACGCGCGCGTGATTGCCGAGCCAGGCGGCGCAACCGCCTATGCCGCGTTGCTTTCAAGAAAGTATGAGCCCGCGTCCGGAGAACGAGTCGCGGTAATTGTGAGCGGTGGAAATACGGTGGTGTCATGGACTTAGGTATTCGTGGCCGGGTTGCGCTTGTGACCGGGGGCAGCGCGGGAATCGGCGAGGCGATTGCGCTCGCGCTCGCGGCCGAGGGTGTGTCACTCGCGGTCGCGGCACGTCGCCGCGAAAAGCTCGAATCCGTCGCAAAACGTGCGAAGGACACGGGCGCGACCGATGCGCGCGCGTTTGAGGTCGATCTGGCGAACTCAACGTCGATCGCCAAACTGCTCAAGGACGTTAACGACGCATTCGGCAACATCGACATCCTCGTGCTCAACGGCGGAGGCCCTAAACCAGGCACGTTCACCAAGATGACGCTCGAGGATTGGGACGCCGGTTATCGCAGCGTGTTGCGCAGCATGCTCGAACTTACCAACGGCGTGCTGCCTGGTATGGCCGCAAATACATGGGGCCGCATCGTTGCGTTGACCTCGAGTTCGGTGAAGCAGCCGATTCCCAATCTGACGCTCTCGAATGCATTTCGCACCGCGCTGGTTGCCGCGCTCAAGACGCTTTCAATCGAGGTCGCACGCGACGGTATCACCGTCAACTCAATTGCGACCGGACGCGTCGAAACCGATCGCTTGCATCAACTCTATCCCGATCAAGCCGCGATGCACGCAGCAGCGAAGACCGATATTCCGGTCGGGCGCGTATCGACACCCGAAGAGTTTGCACCGATGGTCGCGTTCCTGTGCAGCGAGGCGGCGCGCTACGTGACGGGACAGACGATCGCCATCGATGGCGGAATGATCAAATCACTTTTTTAGACCCAACAAGCCCGATGGAATTCGTTCGTGTCGCCGATCTCGCAACGGTGCGACCCGGCGCGTCGCGTGCGTTTTCGGTCGGGCGCTATGACGTGGCGCTCTTCAACGTCGGCGGGACGTACTATGCGCTCGAGAATGCGTGTCCGCATCAAGGCGGTCCGCTCGTGGACGGCTGGGTGGAGGGCTTCACCGTCACCTGTCCTTGGCACGCATGGTGCTTCGATCTGCGCTCCGGAACGATGACATTGGGCGACCTGGCCTTCGTTGCGCGTTTCGAAGTGCGGGTGGAGCAGGACGGCGTCTATGTTTCCACGGAGCCCCTGCGTGATGATCAATGCCGATGACCCGGTCTGGGACGGGCGACTCGGAACCGCCGGCGGGGCTGCCTTCGGGAGGGGCCTGAGTGCGCTTGCGGCCGAGCGTGAGGTAAGCCACGGCCGGCTGGCCGAGGCGATCGGATTGCCCCTCGAGCGGCTCGCCGCGGTCCTTGCCGGCTCGGAGCGGGTGGGGATTGCGGCGTTGGCGCGCCTCGCCCAAGCGCTGCGGACGCGTCCAATCGAGTTCCTCCAGCGGACCGGCATCCTCTCATTGGAGGTCTACGCGTTCGGGCTCGATCCGCTCTATTTTCTTCCCGACGGAGCGGTCCGCTACGATGCCCGGATCTACATGCGCGAGATCAACCCGCGTCACCGGGTTCCTGAGGGGGATATGACCAAGCGCAACCCCGTGCTCGCGGCCCTGACGGCGGACGAAGTGCTCGATCCCCTTGGGAAGATCGAGATCGAGCTTGCTTACCTTCTTCGAGCAGCCGTTCAGCAGACGGGTGGGACACTCTAACGGGCAAAGCGAAAGATCGGCCCCACGATGCAAGGTATTGATGGAAAACGTATCGCCGCACTAATCGGCGACGGATTTGAAGAAGCGGATTTGTTCGACCCACGCAAAGCGCTCGAGGAGGCCGGCGCGATCGTAACGATCGTCGGGATCGACGAGAAGGCGCGCACGCGCATCCGCGGCAAGCGCGGTCTCGACGACGGACAGAGCGTTCGGGCCGAAGAGTTGGTGGCGGACTGTACCGCCGAAGATTTTGACGCGCTGTTGCTCCCGGGCGGTTCGTCACCCGACCGGATTCGCACGAACAAAGAGGTTCAGCGTCTGGTTCGGGAATTCGATTCGGCGAAGAAACCGATTTTTTCGGTGGGCCACGGCGCGCAAGTGTTGATCTCGTCACAACTCGTGCGCTCGCGCCAAGTGACCGGTGCACACGCGATCGCCGACGACATCCGCAACGCAGGCGGACTCTATCGCGATCAGCCAACCGTCGGAGACTCGAACTGGGTCACCACGCGCGGAGCCGAGGACCTACCGCAATTCAATCGTACGATGCTCGAGAAGCTCTCGGCATCCGGAGCAGCACTCTCAGCTTAATTCATAGAGGATCATAACGTGCGAGCGATTCGCCGTATTGGCGCAGCGCCACAAACGCGATGATCCCGCACACGATGAGTTCAGTGGCGACGCCGACGGCGTCGCCACTTTTGGTTGAATAGGCGTCGGCGTAAACCGCCAAGATGTAGGCGACGACGATGGTCGCGGCGGCCAACCCCAACGCCGTGAGACGTGCAAGCCCGGTGCGCACCGTTGCGTTGAGCGCGACGAGGGTGCTTGCGATCACGCAGGCGAGCGAAAGAATGAAGAACGTCGGCGGCGCTGCGAATCCGCTCAAAAATTGCGCGGCCCAATAGACAAATGCCGCGAGTGTGGCGGAAAGCACGGGCGTCAGTGCCTTTGCGCGCGCGAGTTCGCGGCCAAACAAGGGCGCGCTCCGCTCGCTTGTATCTAAGAACGCATGTCTTCCCGGTCCTTGCGAGAGCGCGATCGCGATGCCGATCGTGGAGCAAAAGAACATCGGCCCTGCAAGCCACACGCTGCGTGTGGCGACATCGGCGGTGAGTGGATCGGTAATCGCCGCGACACCGTGCGGCTGCACGAAGCCGACGATCGCCGCGCTCGCGCAGGCGAACGCGAGCGAGCGGCGCTCGACCCGCAGTCGCGCGCCGACGATGGCACGCAGCGCCCGTGGCGTCACGCGCGGCCCTCGGTGTGAACGATCAGCACCGCGCACCCGGCTGCGGCGTCGATGATCTGCGGAATGAAGGCTGCCTGCGGACGGTCGAGCACGAGCAGTTGCGGCGACGGTACGAGCGCTGCAACGATCGGGTAGGCAAACGCCTCGTGCAGTCCATCGAGCTGCCGATGAAGCTCGCCTGCACGCCGGCGAGCGAGCAACGGATCGACGTCCCAGAGCGCGGCGCGGTAGGCGATGTAACGCGCTGCGTCGATCTGCGTAAGCGGCAGCGGGTCGTGCGGCACAAACGCGGCGATTCGCTTGCAATGCACCGGCTGAACGCGCGGATCGTATTCGCCGATGGTCACCGATCCCGCGGTCGCGCGGGCGAGTGCGGCCGCCATCATTGCGAGCGCTTCAGCTTCACGCGAGGTCGTGCAGAGCCGTGTCATGCGTTCTCCCAGCGCAAGGTCCAGATTTGCCGGTGAAACGATCGTCTCCCCGGCCCGGACGTATGCCGCATCGCGCATGCGCAAGATATGCATCGGGGGCGCTTTCGCCGCCGGGGTCGAAGAATCCATAGGGGTTTGAATCGATCGAATGCTCTCCAACGCCGAAATTGCAGCGAAGCTCCTGGAGATCCGCACGCTCATGGAGATGGCGGGGATGAGCTTCTACAAGTACACGGCCTTCGAAAAGGCGGCCGCCTCGGTTGAGAATGCGCCGCCGCTACGCGACGTCGCGGCCGCGGGCGAGTTGACCAAGCTCCCGGGCATCGGCAAATCGATTGGAATTGTTATCGCGCAGTTGTTGGAGCGCGGCGGAGCCGATGCCCTCGACGAACTCTATGCGATCTTTCCGCCGACTATCGTCGAAGTGCTCGGCGTTTCGGGCATCGGTGCAAAGACTGCCGCCTCGTTGTGGAACGATTTTCAGATCGGATCGCTCTCCGATCTCGAAACGGCGATCGAACGCGACGCATTTGCCGGCGTGCCGCGTCTGGGCCCGAAAACGATCGAGAACTGGAAGCGTGGGATCCTCGCCTACAAAGGGCGTCAGCGCCGCATGCCGCTCGCCCGCGCGCTGGTCATCGCGCGCGAGGCCATGGAATTCTTGCGTGCCGGACCGCCGCACGACCGGCTCGTCTATGCCGGCAGCGCTCGTCGTCAGGAAGTTACCGTCGGTGACATCGACCTCGTTTGCACCGCGAGCGATGCAGCGGCGATCACCGGATACTTTGCTCGATGGGAGCGGGCGCGCGCCGTGCTGGCCGAAGGCGCCACCAAGACCAGCATCTGGCTCGACGATGGTTTTCAGATCGACCTGCGGGTGTTGCCCGATCATCTGTATGGGAACCTGTTGCAACACTTCACCGGCTCGCGCGAGCACAACATCAAGCTGCGCGAATACGCGGTGCGCAAGAATCTGCGCGTAAGCGAGAACGGAATACTCGATCTCGAAACCGGCGATGCGATCACGTGTGCGGACGAGGCGGGCGTCTATAAAGCGCTTGGGATGGCGTACATCCCGCCTGAGCTGCGCCTTGGACTCGATGAAATCGATCTAGCTCTGCGCAACGCGCTGCCGAACTTGCTCGAGTTGGATGATATGCGCGGCGACTTGCACATGCATTGCACGATGAGCGACGGGCGCAACTCGCTCGAAGAGATGATCGCGGCCGCAAAGGCGCGCGGTTACGAGTATCACGCGATCAGCGACCATTCGTGGGGCCGCGGGCGCATCTATGGACTCGACCCGGATAAACTGCGCGAGCAGCGTGCGCTCGTGCATGAGCTCTCGGCCCGGGTCGGAATGCGGACATTCTGCGCAAGCGAAGTCGACATTCTTCCTGATGGTGCAATGGACTTCGACAACGACGTGCTCGCGCAGCTCGACGTCGTCATCGCGAGCGTGCATTCGGCCTTCGACATGGGACGTGAGGCGATGACTGCACGGATCATTCGCGCATGCGAAAATCCGTATGTCACGATCATCGGACATCCCACCGGGCGTATGCTTGGAAGCTTCCCCGGCTATGAATTCGATTACGACGCCGTATTTGCGGCTGCGGCGCGGACCGGTACGGCGCTTGAGATCGACGGGCAAGCCCTGCGGCTCGATCTGCCTGCTCCGCTAGCCCGCCGCGCCAAAGAGCTCGGCGTGACGTTTAGCGTCGACTCCGACGCCCACGGAATCGAGGATTTAACCGAAATCGAACTGGGCGTCGGACAGGCGCGCCGGGCCGGCCTCACTAAAGAAGATGTCCTAAACGCGCGTTCTTACGAGGACGTGCGTGCGTTCATTGCTCGCAAGCGAGGTTCGGTCTAGATGCGTGCCGCCGCGAAGTCGTCCAACGAAGCCGCACGATTACTAGCGCTCGATGCCTATCAGCTTCTCGACACGCGGGAGGCCTCAGCATACGAGGCGTTTACGCATCTTGCGCGCGAGCTTGCGGAGACGCCGATGTCGACGATTTCGCTGGTCGATGACCGCCGCGAATGGTTTAAATCGCACTGTGGCATAGATCCGCGTGAAACGCCGCGAGAAGTGGCATTTTCGGGTTACATCGTGGCTAGCGGGTTACCGCTGATCGTCGAAGACGCGAGCACCGATAAACGCTTCCGAGACAACCCCTTGGTAAAGGGACCGTCGCACGTGCGCTTCTACGCGGGCGTTCCTCTGATCGCTCCGGATGGAGCGGTGATCGGCGCGCTCTGTGTCCTTGACGAGCGCCCGCGTACGCTCGAAGAGTCGCAGCTGCGCGAATTGCAAGCGCTAGCCGGCGCACTGATGGACACGATGGAGAGCCGCCGCCGTTTGCTCGCGCTCTTTGACGCAGCGCACGCCGACGTGCTGGCCGTCGATGCCGAATCGGAAACGATCTTCTTTGCCTCGCGCGGCGCGTGCGGACGGCTGGGCTACTCGATGAAGGAACTCGTCGGGATGCCGATCTTCGACGTGCTCCCCAACATGACGGAGGCCGCGGTGCTCGACATCCTCGTGCGTGGACGTAAGGGTGAGGATATCGTGCGCCAGGGTGAGTTGCGGCGCCGTGACGGCACAAGCTATCCAGTCGAGATCCGCATCGACGTCACCAACGAAAACGGCCGCGAGCGCATCCACGCCGTTGCCTTTGACATGAGCGCGCGACGGGCGCAGGAGCGCGAGATCGCGCTGCTCCTCGACGCGATCAACGTTGCCGGCGACGTGATTCTCGTATACACCGTCAGCGAAGACGGTGATTTGACGCTATCGTACGCCAACGATGCCTTTACGCGGCAAACGCAACATACGCGCGACGAGGCGATCGGGCGTCCGCTATCCTATTTCCGCCAAGGCATGCCGGACGATGAAGGAATGCGCGCCGTTCGCGCGGCGCTGCTCGCCGGCACACCTGCGCAAGCCGAGATAGCCAGTTACCGAAAGGACGGATCGACTTTTTGGAATCAGGTCTCGTTGCACCCGGTTCGCAACGCCGACGGGGCGGTAACGCATTGGATCTCGACGGAACGTGACATCACCGGTGACGTCGAGCGAACCTCGGCCCTAGCCGAAGAGCACGATCGTCTGCTCGCATTGACGCGCACTGCGCGCCGCCTATTTACTACGCTCGACGCAGCGACGGTCGTGACCATCGTGCGCGAGGCGATCGCACAGCTGCTCGGCGCCGAAGCACGTCTGCTTGCAGTCGCCGAGGACGGGACGAGCGTTGCGGTCGACGAGCTGGGCGCCGTCGATTTGAGCGCCGGAGTGCTCGATCCGTTGGTCGACAAGGCCGTGCGGCAGCGTGTGCGTATCGTCGACGAGAACGAGCCTCGGGCGATTGCCTACGCCGGTAGATTCGCGGATGCGACGTACGTGCTCGAGGTACGGCCGCGTCAGGGGCGCACGCTGCGCAGCACGGATCTTTTCGTCTTCGATCTGATCGCAGAGTACTTTGCAGTCGCGGTGCGCAACGTTTCGCTCTATCACGAGATCGAGGAGCGCCGTAGCGCCGTGCTCGAGCTCAATCAAACCAAAAGCGATCTCATTACGATGCTGGCGCATGATTTTCGCGGGCCGCTGACATCGATCGTCGGCTTTGCCGATCTCACGAGTGAAGTCGGCGACGTGACCGACGAGCAGCGCGATTTTCTCGAGACGATCAAGGGTTCTGCGATGCAGCTCTCCGAGCTCGCCACCGACACGCTCACGTTGTCACGCCTCGAACGCAATGAGGTCACCCTGCAGCTCGCAGAGACGGATCTCGGTGAATTGATCGAGTCGATCGTCGCGCAGCAGAAGGATCGCTGTCACGTCGAGCTCGTGATCAGCGGCGACGCGCACGTGACGGGCGATGAAGATCGTCTCCGCCAAGTCTTCAGCAACCTGATCGACAACGCGATCAAATACACGCCGAACGGACCCGATCCGGCGATTTGGGTAACGGGTGGGGAAGACGACGTCACCGTGGTCGTGCGAGACTTCGGTATCGGCATTCCGTCGGGCGAGATATCGCGGGTCTTCGATCGCTTCTCTCGGGCGTCGAATGCGCGAAAGATGCGCATATCTGGGACCGGCTTCGGTCTGTTTCTCACCAAGCAGCTCGTGCAGTTGCACGGCGGCACCATCGCGGTCGAAAGCGAGGAGGGACGCGGAAGTACCTTTACCGTCGTGCTGCCTCGACGCGTGGACAGGCGCTATGCTCCGCGCACGGTGCTGTTACTCGATCAAGAGCGCGATCGCTCGTTTCTCGCGTACGGATTGCAAGAGGCCGGATATCGGGTTCTCGTGGCAACGACCATCGACGAGGCGCTCGCGACTGCCGATGCGCAGCCGTTCGATGTCGTCGTACTCTCGGCGCCGGAGGCGCTTTCGAACCAAGCTGCGGTGCAATTCCGCGCCTTTAGCCGGGAACGCAACATTCCGCTTGTCGCGCTCGGCGCAAGTTCGCCGCGCCTCGGTGCCGCAGCGACGCTAATGCGTCCGGCGGCAATCGGCGACGTGGTCGCGGCGCTCGAACGTCTGCTTAGTTAAACCGCTCGTTTACGCTATAAACGTTGGCTCGCTCGCCACGCACGAACGCGGCCAATGTAATGTTAAATGCACGCGCAAGGTCGACGGCAAGACTGCTCGGGGCAGACACGGCGCATACGATCGGTATGCGCGCGACCGCGGCTTTCTGCAGAATCTCGTAGCTTGCTCGGCCGCTGACGAAGAGAATCGAACCCGCGAGGGAGCGGCCCTCGAGCAGTGCCCACCCAACGAGTTTATCGACGGCGTTGTGCCGGCCCACGTCCTCACGAACCGCCAGCGTCGTTCCCGATGCATCGAACAACGCGCCGGCGTGCAGGCCGCCGGTCGTGGCAAAGACGCGCTGTGCTTCGCGCATCCGCGCGGGAAGCTCGTAAAGGCGTGCGATCGGAATGCGGACGTCGTCGCGCAGCGGCTCGATACCAAGGTCGGCCAGCGCCTCGAGGTTCGCCCGGCCGCACACGCCGCAAGAACTGTTCATCGTGAAGTGGCGTTCGAAGCGGGTAAGGTCGGGCAGCGTAGATGAGGCGAGTTCGATATTGACGATGTTGTAGCGCTGTTCTGCGTCGATCTGCGGATCGACGCAGTAGCTAACTTGGACGATCTCGTTGCGGGAGCGGATGATGCCCTCGCCCGAGACGAACCCCGCGGCGAGTTCGAAATCGTTGCCGGGCGTACGCATGGTGATGGCGAGGGTGTGCGTTGTAGCCGCGGCAACGAGCCGTAATTCCAGAGGTTCTTCGGTCACGACGCTATCGTAGGCTCGAGTGCCGCGCGATCCGTCATACCGCACGATCGAAGTTTCGACCGTGCGGCCGGGGCGCGCGTCGCGCTCGATGCCGTCGTCGATCACGTCGGCTGGACGGAAGCCACGTGCGGGTCGTTCACCGATATTCTGCCCGCTCTGATCACGCTGTCGCGCAAGTTGTAACCGCCGAACAGCGTGAGCACCGAGGCGATGACGGTCCGCACGGCGTTCACTGGCTTCGGTAGCGGCACGACCGCTCCCAGCAGATTGAGTGCGAGCGGGGCGAGGATTCCGGCCTGGGTCGTGTAGCTGCGCAGCCGTTCGCCCGCGGCGCCGGAAAACAGCGCCTTACCGTATCTGCCGGCATGCCGCTCGAAGCTTATCAGCACAATGAGCTCAGCTGCGCTCGCGAGCATCTCGAAGCGTTCAAGCCTGTGTGTCGCTTCACTGTTGCCCTCAAGCGTGCTCAACAGACTCGAGAGCGCGCACGCCGAGCTCATGCTCGAGCACACGAACGCGACGGGGATGTGACGCTTGCCCGAACTCCATAGCGGATTCGCGGTTGCCGAGAGCAACACACCGGTGTAGCCCATGAGAAACGCACCGAAGACCGCTTGCAGTTGCGCGAACAAGCCGGGTGCCAAGAAACGCATCCAGCGCGGAAGCACACCGGCGAGTGCAAGTTCGCGCGCCGCGTTTATACCAGCGGCACCAGAGTAAAGCACGAGCCCCCACACGCCCATCGACATTGGAGATTTAAACTTGACGATGCGTAGCATGTGCAAGAAGCGCTCCGGCCTCCCGAGGTGTGTGACCAGCACGCTCGGACACGCGGCGGAAAGAACGAGTGCCGTTACGGCGAGCGTGCGTTTGAGCTTGCGATCGCTCTCGCGCTTGGGAGCCGCTAGGACCCCGATCACGCCGAGCCCCCCCATTACGCCACCAAGAAAGAGGTAGGTCACGACATTCCAGCCGTCCCAATGCGGCATCTTGAGCATCGGGCGCTCGTAGTAGGTGGGCGTTGGTATCGTTTCTTCGCGTCCAGGCGGTTCGAGGAGATCACTCATGGCGGAAGATCATCCATCCTGCGATCGCCAAGCCGAATGCGGCGATTGCCGCTGAAGAATAGCCAGCCGGCTGGCGAGTCGACGGAAGCACCGGCTGCGCGGGAAGGTTGTACGTCTCGGGCCGATCAGTGAGCAAGAAGAACGCGTTGAGCGGACCGACGCCGCCGCCGACATCGTCGACACCATAGAGCTGCGCGCCGTTCACACCGCGGCCGACCAACGTTTCCACACGCTTGCGCGCACGTTCGCGCAGTACGTCGACGTCGCCAAACTGAATCGATTCGGTCGGACACGCCTTTGCGCAAGCCGGCTCGAATCCGGTCTTCTGGCGATCGTAACACAGCGTGCACTTGCCCGCGACGCCACCGTGGCCTTGCAGTGCGGTCTTGTCTTCCTCGCGTCGTGCTTCGTTGAGCGAAGCGAGATTGTAGTGTACCCCATCGGGATCGAACTTCTCGATCAGGTCGACCACGCCGAACGGACACGACGTGACGCAGTACCCGCAGCCATTGCACACGTCGGGCTGAATGAAGACGGCTTCGAACTCATTGCGGATGATCGCCCCGGTTGGGCAGGCCTCCATGCACCCGGCGTTGGTGCAATGCTTGCACACATCGCTGCTCATCAGCCACCGATCGTGCAAACCTCCCTCGTCGACCGACATTTGCTCGACGAAGGCGACGTGCCGCCACGTCGTACCCGAGAGTTCGCTCGTGTTATCGTATGAGTCGCCCGTAAACTGGAATCCGTCCGAGGGCAGCTCGTTCCACTGCTTGCACGCAACCTCGCAGGCCTTGCACCCGATGCAGAGCGTCGTATCAGTAAAAAACCCGGTAGCCATTACTGTTTGTCACCCTCGTTCTTTTGCGTAGCTCCGTGCTGTGCGCTCATCCATTTGCCTAACGGCTGGCCGAGGGGATTGCGCTCGTTCGACGGTACCGGCTCGTCAGCCGCGTCGCGATGGTTCGCCGGCCGGCGCCCGGGCCGAATGTTGCAGGTGAGCGACTTGGATTCATGGATCGAGACGTTGGGATCGAGCGAGATTGGAATCAGTGTGCCGACCGAGTCTCCGCGCGCCAAGGCAACCATATTTCCGAAATTGTAGGGTACGCCGATCGTGTGCACGCGCCGGCCCTTCCCGAGTCGCAGCGGACGCATGCGTCCGCTTACCAACGCCCGCACCTCTATTTCGCCCAGTGCCGTCGACAGCGTGACCCAATCGCCGCTTTTGATACCCTTCTCAACCGCGAGTTGTGGATCGATTTCGCAGAAGGCCGACGGCTGCAGTTCGGCTAGCCACGGCACGTAGCGCGTCATGATTCCCGACATCTCGGTCACGCGATAGCTCGTGAGAACGTAGGGAAACCGGTCGTCGATCGGCTTGTTGTACGGATTGTCGGTGCGGTCGTAGCGACCGAAGACCGGACTGCTTTGCTGTTTGTAGAGCTCGTTTTGTACCACGGACTGCTGCGGCTCGTAGTGCGGCTGGGATCGGCGCATCCTTGAGCGCCCCGCCGGGGACGAAGATCTGCGCCTTGCCTTCGAGCATCATGATGAACGGATCCGCGCCGGAATGAAAATCCATGCCGCCGGCATCCGGATTGCCCGGCGTGTTCGGCGCCTTGGTCGCGGGGAAGTCCGGAACGTCGACGCCGGTCCATTTTTTGGCGCTGTCATCCCACCATACGTACTTCTTTCGCTCACTCCAAGGGTTGCCCTCAGGATCGGCCGACGCACGGTTGTAGAGCGTGCGCCGGTTGGCCGGCCACGCCCATCCCCAGTTGGGTGCGGTATACGCGCCGCTCGCGTCGCGGCTGCGCGCACGATTGGTCTGCTTGTCGGGGCAAACGCCGGTATAGATCCAGCCGCCCGCCGCTGTTGAGCCGTCGTCTTTGAGGTCGGTGAAACTCGCGACTTGCTCACCGGTTGCGGTGTAGTAGCCATTGATCTCTTGGAGCACTTTGAGCGTCGACGGTTCGCCTCGCTCGCGTTCGTGCGGATCCTCGTGCTCGTAGTTCCAGGTCATGTCGAGTATCGGGCGATCCTTGGGATCGGTCGATCCCGCATACAGCTCTTTGAGCCGTTTGGCTAGCCATGTGAAGTAGTAGGCGTCGCTCTTGGAATCGCCGGCCGGCTCGACCGCTTTGTCGTGGCCTTGCAGCATGCGGCTCGTCTGCGTCATCGTGCCGTCCTTTTCCAGCACGGTTGCCGCGGGGAGGAAGAAGACTTCCGTAGCGATCTCCGATGGGTTGGCACCCTCGCGCCGCCAGAACGAGACGGTTTCGTTGTCGTAGCTGTCGATGTTGACGAACCATTCGAGCGACTCCAGCGCGGCCCGTGTCATCTCCGCATTTTGACCCGAGGCGCCCGGATTTTGTCCGATCACGAAGTACCCTTTGACGGTGCCGTCTTTCATCGCGAAGGTCGTCGGGAGTTGTGAATGATCGCCGATGAGCTGCGGCAGATATTCGAAACAGTAATCGTTCTCTTTGGTGGCGGCGTCGCCGTAAAACGCCTTGAGCAGCGAGATCACATATTTGGGCGTGTTCACCCACCAGCCGGTCGCCTTGGTGGTCGACTTCAAGTAACTCGCGAGCGTCTGTTCGTCACGATTCGCGGAAGGCATTGCCAGGTAGCCGGGCAGCAGGTCGAACAGCGTCGCGATGTCGGTTGCGCCTTGTATGTCAGCGTGACCGCGCAGCGCCATGATGCCGCCGCCCGGACGCCCGATGTTCCCGAGCAGCATTTGTAGTACGGCGGCGGTGCGAATGAATTGCACGCCGTCACTGTGCTGCGTCCAACCGAGCGCATAGGCAAAGGCGGTGGTACGCTCGCGGCCACTGTTTTTCGCGAGCGTCTCCGCAATGGTTAAAAACTGATCGCGCGGCGTGCCGCACACGCGCTCGACCATCTCGGCGGTGTAGCGCGCGTAATGTCGACGCAAGAGACTGAGCACGCAGCGTTCGTGCTGCATCGTCGGATCGGTTTTGATGTGACCCTTCTCGTCGCGCTCCCACGACCATGAGCTGAAATCGTAAACGAGATTCTCGGCATCGTAACCGGAAAAGAGCCCGTCGAGATCCTCGGTGTCTTTGAACGACTCGCTCACCAAATAGGCCGCGTTGGTATACGCCGCGACGTATTCTTTAAAGTAGCGCTCGTTGGCGAGAACGTAGTTGATGATTCCCCCGAGGAACGCAATATCGGTGCCGCTGCGCATCGGCGCGTAGATGTCGGCCACGGCCGACGTGCGGGTGAAGCGCGGATCGACGTGGATGATTGTGGCGCCGCGTTCCTTCGCCTCCATCACAAAGCGGAACCCCACCGGGTGCGCCTCGGCAAAATTCGATCCCTCGATCAGGATGCAGTCTGCGTTTACCAGATCGGGGAGCCACACCGTCGCGCCGCCGCGACCGAACGAGGTGCCGAGACCCGGCACCGTCGAGGAGTGTCATATTCGAGCTTGGTTTTCGATCGAGACCACGCCGAGCGAGTGCATCAGCTTACCCAGCATGTAGTTCTCTTCGATCGCGAATGTGGCACCGCCGAGCGACGCGATGCCAAGCGTGTGATTGACGCGCTTGCCGTTGCGCTCGCGCACGAACGTCTCGTCGCGCGTTTTCTTGATGTGCTGCGCGATACGCTCGAGCGCCCACTCGAGCGGGCGTTCCTCGTAGCGGTCTGAATACGGAGCGCGGTATTTTACCGTCGTCCAACGTTGGTCGTTGACGGTAAGGCCAAAGAGCGCCGAACCTTTGGGACAGAGATGCCCGCCGTTGATCGGGCTCTCCGGATTTCCTTCGACGTCGAGTAGTTGGCCGTCGTCGCTGACATACGCGAGCGTGCTGCAACCGACCGCGCAGTAGCAGCACACGCTGGTGACGGCTTTGGCGCCGCTGATGCGCGCCTTCAAATCTCTCGTGCGCTCGGACTTGACGTTCGGCAGCATGCCGACGTGTTCGCGCAGCTCCGCGCCGTCGCGCGGAAGAAGCTTCGTCAAATCGACAGTGGTTTTCACGATCGCCCTCCGAGTCTAAGCGGGGGCCGTTGCCGGCCCCCGCACGTGTTGGACGTTACATCCAGAACTACGCTGGCGCGGTTTTGGGTTGCCCGGTCGGCTTTTTCACGAAGAACGGGATCACCGCCGCGATGATCAGCATCACCGCTATCCAGACGAGTGCGCCGACATACGACCCAGTCTTGTCTTTGACGAAGGCCGCGATGAACGGACCCACTACGCCTGCCACGCCCCAGGCCGTCAGTATGTACCCATAGATCGCTCCCAGGTAACGCGTGCCGAATAGGTCGGCTGTGAACGAGGGCATCACGCCGAATCCGCCGCCGTAGCAGAGCAGGACGATCGCAAAGCAGGTCACGACTCCGCCAAGTCCGCTTAAGTGACCGACGATAAAGAAGATCACCACCTGCACGAGGTACATGACCGTGTACGTCATGCCACGCCCGATTCGGTCGGAGATCGATCCCCAGAAGAACCGGCCGAGGCCGTTGAAGACGGCGATAAAGCCGTACCAAAGGGCCGCAGTAGCCGCGCCGGCGCCGCTGAATTCGCTGATCATCGGCACCGCGTTCGAAATCACGAAAATACCGGCAGTCACGTTGAGGAAAAGCAGCAGCCAGAGAAGGTAGAGCTGTCGCATCCCGAGCGTCTCGCCCGGCGTGTAACTCGCGCCATGCGCCGCCGCCGCCGCCGAGACGCCACCGACGCTGTACCCTTCGGGCGGATTTTTGAGGGCGAGCGCTCCGATGCCGCCAAGGATGAGGAACACGATACCAGACACGATGAAGAGCATCATCACGCCGTGTACGACGTCGGGCGAGAGCTGAAAGCTCGCCGGATCGAAGGGCGTGCCGGCCTTAATCGCCGCATCGCGCGCCTTTACGTAGGCGAGCGCAGGCTTCGCTGCTGCGCCGTATATGGCGAACCGCGTCACGACTTGGTTATAGAAAAATGCGCCGAGTCCGAATCCCATCACGACCAGACTACTGCCTAGTCCGCGCCTATCCGGGAACCACTTCGTCACCATAGCGACCGGGGTAACGTAGGCCATTCCGTTGCCGAAGCCACCAATGATGCCGTACGTCAGGTCTAGCCAATACTTCCCGAGCGCTTGGGTGCCTAGACCCGCAAGCAAGACTCCAACACCCCAAATCAGGGCGCCCACGATGGTTACCGTTCGCGGACCGACGCGATCTTGCCAGCGCCCGCCGATGACGGCGCCGATGCCGATGAAAAAAATTGCGAGTTCAAATGGTATTGTCGCGTCTTGCGTCGACCAGTTGAAGCCGGCGATGAGCGAATTCGTATAGATGCTCCACGAGTATACCGTACCGAGACAGAGCATCACCAAGACTCCGGCGAACGCGATTCCCCAGCGATTGCCCGAGGAAGCGGGATTGGAAGCCATGCGCGTTTCCTCTCTTTTAGTAGAGTTTGTCGTGACATTTCGTGTTGAGTGCTTGTTTGGGTACTTTTCCCTACAGGTAATAAGCCCTGGGGCGCTTGGCGCACCAATTTTCAGCGTGGCGCGGCTTGCACACGAAATATTGCGGCGAGCACCACGGTAAGTACGGCGAACGCCGCAACCATCACCGCGAGCGTAGCGTCGCCGAATCGCCAGACGATGCCGATCCCCTCGCCCGTCCAAAACGTCCCGAGGGAGACAAGCATGATCCCGACGATCGCTTTGAGCGCGTTCTCGGGTACGCGCGAAAACGGCACGCGTAACGCGAACGCCGCCAGCGTTACGACGAATAGCGCGCACAACGCACCGCCGCTCGACCATGCGATGAGCGACGGCGACGTTGCGGCAAACGTCACGACGATAATCGCAACCTCGAAGCCCTCAACGAAAACGCCCTGGAAGGCGACGGCAAAGCCCTGCACCTGTTCGGTACGCAAGCGCGAAACTTCGCGCGCGTAGATCGCCTCCTCATCGTGCATCGGAATACGCCCGGCATAGCGTAGGACGACCTTACGCAGCCAACGCACCCCGAAGAAGATCAAAAACAGCCCGGCGATCAGTTCGATCCAGCGGAGGGTTGCGGCGTTCGCGAGCAGCGGCGAAAATGCGCCGACGAGCACGACCAACGCAAGCGTCGCCGCAGCCGTGCCGGCGAGCGCCGGCCGCCACCCTTGGGTGGTGCCGACGGCCATCACGATCGTCGCCGCCTCGACGAACTCGACCGCTGAGGCCGCGAACGTCGTGCCGGCGAGCACGAGCGGAGTCACCTCCGTGGCACGTGTCCGGCGACGTGTGCAAGGATGTCATTGAGCGCGCGTGGATCGGCCGCGTCTGCCTCGCGGAAATCCATCCGTTCGCTCTGCGCCGCTCCATAAGCGGTGCGGGTGTTTTTCACCGTGTCGTCGATTTGCGGCGCGATGACGTCATAAGGCCGCAGATCGGGTTGCAACGCAAACGCGTCGTACATCGGGGGCGCAAGCGCGTCGTAGATCGTCATCGGCGGCAGGCCGAGCAGCAACTCGATAGTTCGTACCACGCTCGACGTTGTGTATTGCGCGTGATGGACGCCGGGTGCTGCGTACGCCGAGGCCAGATAGAACGTCGTACGCTGATCGTCGACGTGATCGGGTCCGTTCTGCGAGTCGTCTTCAATAGCAAAGATTGCCGTGCTCGCCCAGTAACGCGAGTGCGAAACAATGTCGACGACGCGCCCGAGCGCGTGATCGTTTTGGGCGACGTAAGCTTGTGGCGTGAGCGCGCCCGGATAGGTGCCGGACGTGTGATCGTTCGGAAGACGCAGGATGGTCAGCGCGGGCAGATTGCCGTTACGCTCGAATTCCGTGAACTCGCGCTGCCATTCGTCGACCCGGAATTCGTCACTGATCTTCAGGTCGAATCCGGGAAAGCGGCCGTCGATCTTGCCGATCAAACCGGCCATATGGGTCGTGTACAGACCGCCTGGATTCGACGGATCGGTCACGAATTCGCCGTAGTCGCGCAGCGAAACGCCGTGTTTTCCGGCATCGTCCCAGATGTAACCAGTTCCGGGTTCGCTCGCCGTTGCGCCGTCTTCAAAGTCGTACTGCTTGCGCCGTCCGCCGTAGTTGGGCGGCCAGAAACGCTCGAGATAATCATTGGCAAACGCGGCCGTCGACCAGTTGTGGCCGTTCGCGCTGACCTGGGCGTCGGTGAAGGTGCGATCGAAGACGCCAAAGCGCAGTGCGATCGCGTGATCGTTGGGTGTGATCGTCTTGCCGAACCACGCGAGGTTCGGATCGCCGTCACCGATCGGCAGATCGCCCAGCACCTGATCGTAGGTTCGGTTTTCTTTGATGATATAGATCACGTGTGCGATCGGGCCGTGCGCGCGCACGACGGTCTGCGCGGGGGTCGCAACGGGGACGGGCATATTCGCAAGGACCTGGGCGGTACTGTTCGCGTCGAACGCGTCACGCTCGATCGATCGCACCGATCCGCTCATCGCCGAACCGACGTACTGCGGATCGTGATGGTGCTCCGGCCGAAAGTCGGGGTTGGCGCGCGAGCCCTCGCCCCGTCCATTTGATATGTAGACGTTGTGATCGTCGACCGTGACGCCGGTCGGGTACCAACCGGCGGGCGCACGCGCGATCACGTGGTCGCCGCGAATCTCCGCGACGGCGTTCTGCGCGCCAAGCGACGCATAGAGGGTGCCGTCGGATGCGACGGCGAGGGCGTTGGGCGACGCGCCCTGACCTTGTGGCACACCTACGTCGATGCGCGCGATCACCGCGCCGGTTTTCGTGTCGACGACATCGATCGTGTCGGCATCGCTGCAGGCCACATATAACTTCAATCCGTCAGGTGAGAGGGCCAGTGCGGCCGGGTGGAGATCGACCGCGATACGCTGCGCGCCAGGGAATTTCGAGAGCGTCGACTCGCCACGATTAGCGACATACATGCGCGCGCCGGCGAAAACGATCGCGGCCGGATGCGCACCGGTTGAGAGCGGAGCCGACGTCGAGCCCACGCGAACGAGCTGATTGTCGAGATCCGATGTTGCGTAGATCGTTCCGTCGCTCGCGCGTGCGACCGCGCTAATATACGACGCCGCGGGCTGCGCCGATACGGTGCCGGTTCCAACGTCGATGAGTAGGACCGCGTTGGTCGTTGCCCCTGGTACGAGCACGTGCGCATTGTCGGTCCACACCGGCGTGCCGAATGCATCTTTGAGTGGAACGACGCGCAGCGGATGCAGATCGCGCGTGTCGAGGATGCGTAGCGCAGGCGGATTGACGCCGCTCTCGACGACCGCGATCTTGCTGTCGTCGGGAGAGAGCGCGAGGCCCTGCGGCATCGTTCCTGTTGTGCTCACATCGCCCGCGGCCGGCGTGAGCGTCCAGTCGGTGGGGAGCCAAATCGTGCGGGTTGCAACTGCGCCGAGTGCGGCACACGCGAGCACGAGGGAAAAAACGAGGATCTTTTGTCGATTCATTATCGCTCCACGACGTAACCGAAGAGTGCTGCGAGAACTACCAGAGACCATGCGGGGACCTTAGCATACTGGATCGCGGCGAACGCGACCAGCGCTGCGATGCCGTCCAGCGGCGTGTGAACCGTGCCTGAGAAGATTGGCGTCACGAAAGCGGCGGCCAGCAGGCCGACCACGCCTGCGTTCGCGCCGGCAAGTCCCGCGCGAAAGCGCGGACTCGCAGCAAGCTGCCGGTAAAACGGGGCGATGCCGGCGAGAAGAAAAAATGACGGCGCAAAGATTGCGAGTGTTCCAACGAGTGCGCCGATGACGCCGAGCGACGAATGCCACGCGCTCGCGCCGATGTACGATGAGATCGTAAAGAGCGGGCCGGGCATCGCCTGGGCTGCAGCGTAACCGGCAAGGATCGTGGGGCTATCGACGATGCCCGCCGCAACGGCCTGCGTTTGCAGCAACGGCAAGACGACGTGGCCGCCGCCAAAGACCAGACTGCCGATGCGAAACAGCGTATTGGCCAGGATCGCAAGGTGCGAACCGCTTGTCGACCACACGCCGAGCACAAGGAGCGCGAGACCGAAGAGCACCAAGGCGAGGATGCCGCTGCGTCGCGAGACGTGCAGATCGAGCTTCGGCTCCGCGAGCTGACGCGCCCTGAGCAGCGAGAGTCCGACGAGCGCCGCAACAGCGATAGCGAGCGGCGCGACGATCGGGAGCGGCACGAACAGCATCAACAGCAGCACCGCGACGGCCAGAAGCGATCGCGCAAGATCCGGCGCGAGCGAGCGGCGCAGCGCGACGATCGCCGATGCGACGACCGCGACGGCAACGAGCAACAATCCGTGAAGCCAACCCGCGCGAACGTCGGCATGCGGAACGGCCAGCGCAAAGAGCGTCATCAGCACCGCGGAGGGGAGGGTGAACCCGATCCACGCGGCGACCGCTCCCGCCGGGCCGGCTCGAAGCCATCCCAGCAACATGCCCGTTTGCGAACTCGCCGGACCGGGCAAGAGCTGCGTGAGCGCGACACATTCGCCGAAAGCCGTGTCGTCGAGCCAGTGCCGACGCTCGACGAATTCGCGCTGAAAATAGGAAAGATGCGCGACGGGGCCGCCGAACGACGTGCAACCCAAACGAAGGAAGGTCAGGAAGACACCCAAGACCTCGCGCATGTTGCGGTACAGGTGCGCCACCCCGCGAACGGCAACCTTCGATCCGTTAAGGAGTGTTTAACGCCCGTGGATCTTTCGTCGACGACCGTCTACGCAAACGGCACGTTCTGCCGCTACGATGAAGCCAAGGTTGGGCTGCTGACGCACGGCCTACAATACGGCACGGGCTGCTTTGAGGGTATTCGCGGCTACTGGAGTCCCACGGAGCGCGAGCTGTATCTCGTCCTTTTGCGCGAGCACTATGACCGTCTCAAGACATCGGCAAAGATTCTCATGATGAACGTGCCGCACTCGGTCGAGCAGCTCATTGAGATCACGACCGAATTGTGCGCGCTCAATCGCTTTGAAACCGACATCTACGTGCGCCCGTGCATCTTCAAAGCCGCCGAAGACATCGGCGTGCGTCTGCACAACGTCCCCGACGCTTTTGCGATCATTCCGTTGCCGTTCACGAGCTACCTCGATACGAGCAAGGGGCTCAATGTGTGCATCAGCTCGTGGCGCCGCGCCGACGATTCGATGGCGCCGCCGCGCGCTAAGATCACCGGTCTCTACGTGAACTCCGCGCTCGCGAAGAGCGAAGCGATCACCAACGGGTACGATGAAGCGATTTTGCTTTCGCATGACGGCCACGTTGCCGAAGGCTCGGCGGAAAATGTTTTTCTCGTACGCGACGGAAAACTGCTCACCCCCGACCCGTCACAGAACGTGCTCGAAGGCTGTACACGGCGAGCGATCATGGAAATTGGCGCGAGTCTGGGCATCGAGACGATCGAGCGATCGGTCGATCGCGGCGAACTCTATGCTGCCGACGAACTCTTCTTCACGGGTACGGCTGCCGGCCTCGCGCACATTGCTTCGGTCGATCGGCGCATCGTCGGCGACGGTACGATGGGTCCGGTAACGAAGATGCTTTCGGAAGTGTACCAGCGCGCCGTGCACAACCAAGATCCCGCGTGGCGTGGATGGCTCACCGCCGCCTACGCATCGCGAACGAAGGTAACGGTCTAAAGCTCTTTGTCATTCCGACGTAGCGCAGCGAAGTCGAGGAATCGACGAAGCTGTTTGCAGCGCTTTACCGTTGCCGCTAAGCGAAGGCTCGAAGTTTTGCGCCATTCGCAGGACGCGAAGTTCCTCTGGTCGTGGCGCAAAACTCGCGCAGCAGGAGCGACACAGGACGTGGAGCGACGAGCGTTTTCGCGAGCGGCAACGGTGAAGCGATGCACGGGTCACGATGATCCCTCGACTACGCTGACTACGCTTCGCTACGCTCGGGATGACAAATGTCGAACGCTAGTGAGAGCCGTTGCTCGAGGAGGTTGTGCTATCGTGTCCCCAATAGCCCAAGTCGGGTGACGTAGCACCGTTGGTTTCGGTAAAGGCGCCAACACCGGTGAGGCTGCGCCACGCCGCCATGCGCGCTTCATGTTGAAATGCGAGCAGCGAGAGCGAACGAATGAAGGTGCGACCCATGTCCAGCGATGGTAGATGCGTGGTCATCACCGCGATGACGTACGGGTCGTCGCCGTACACGATGCCGACGTCGTTGAGTGTGTCAAAGAAGCTGCCGGTCTTGTGCGCAATCGCGATCCCTTGCGGTAGGGGCTGAGGAAGCAACGTGTTGATTTGATCGCCTTCGAGAATCGAGATCATCTCGTTCGAGGACCAATCGTCAACCAGTTCACGCTTGGCCATCATCGCGAGCAAGCGCACCATGTCGGCCGGAGACGACTCAAGCGCTTGTCGCACCGACCAACTATCGGTGCGCACGTCACCTCGCAGATGCGTCTCATCCAACCCGAGGTGATACATCATCCGGTTGATGTTGCTTAAGCCGACCAGGCGGATCAACATGTTGGTGGCGGTGTTATCGCTGATGTCGATCATCTTATCGAGCAGCTCGCCGACGCTATAGCTGCTGCCGACGGCGGCATCGCACAACTCGCCCGAGCCATAATCCTTGTCTCCGGCGAGCAGCGTCACGCGGCGATCGAGTTGGAACCGCCCCGCTTCGAGCTGCGCAAAAACCTCGACCATCACCGGAACCTTGATCGTGGATGCCGCCGGCATCACCTCACCGGCGTTATATCCGATGTGGTAGCCGGTCGCAAGGTCCATCACTTCGACGGCGGTCGATGCGGGAAAGCGCGCAACCATTTTGTGAAGAGCGGTGCGGAGCGATTGCATCGGAGGAGGGACGAGCATCGCCTGCGCGGGTGAAGATACCCCAAGGAAGGGCACCAGCATTCCCGCGACAATGGCAATGACAAAACGTACTGCCCGCGAATCGCCCACGTTCTTCGCAGTATAACACAAGCTGCAATAGCTTTTTCTGGGCTTTAGTTAGAACGGAACGCCGTCAGCGGCGGGCGCGCGGACTCGTCCGGTGACGCCCGCAAGCGCAACGAGCGCCGCAATATATGGGAGCGCCTGCATTGCATTTGCGGGCAGCCACGCGATTTGACCCTGTAAAACGTATTGTAAAGCTTCGAAGAACCCGAAGACGACACAAGCCGCGGTCGCGCCGAGCGGATGCCAGCGCCCGAAGATCACGGCGGCGAGTGCGATGAAGCCTCGGCCCGCCGTCATGCCGTCGGAGTAGAGATTCAACTCGCCGATTGACAGAAAGGCGCCTCCCAAACCCGCGAGCGCTCCGCTGATCACGACCGCGTAGACGCGCAGCGCGAGCGGATTAAGTCCGGCTGAGACGACGGCGCTGGGATTTTCGCCGGACGCCCGGATCCGTAGTCCCCACGGCGTTCGATAGAGCACCCATTGCATCGCCGCCGCGAGCGCGAACGCGAGCACGATGAGAATCCAGAATCCCTGTCCGAGACTCGCGACCTGTACGCTTGCGCCGGGTTGGTTGAAGATGACGACCAGGCCGTAGGCTGCGCCGCCGGCACAGATCAAGTTGATGCCGGTACCGGCGACGATCTGATCCACTTTGAAGCGCGTCGCCGCAACGGCAAGCAGACAACCGAAGAGCCCGCCCGCGGTGATTCCGGCGAGCAGTCCCAAGAGCGGGCTGTGCGTTGCGAAAGAAACCACCACGGCAAAGAATGCGCCCGCGGCCATCATGCCCTCGAGTCCGATGTTGATCACGCCCGAGCGTTCGGCGATGACGCCGCCGAGGGCCGCGTAGATGATCGGCGTCGCTTTGATCAGGGTGAGCACGACAAGCGTTGCGATCAATTCGCTCATGGTAGCGTTCCTTCGACGCGGGTCGCGACATAGCGTCGCGCCGCGAGCACGAAGATGATCAGTCCTTCGATGACATGGATTGCATCCTTGGGGACTTGTGCGCTTGCCTGCATCGCAAGGCCGCCTGACTCGAGGATGCCGAAGCCGAACGCTGCAACGCAAATCCAGAGCGGCTGCAAATCACCGACCAACGCGACGGCGATCGCGGTGAAGCCGTAGCCCGGCGAGAGTTGGGTGTTGAACCGGTGCAACTCGCCGCTCACGATCGTCGCGCCGCCGACTCCTGCGATCGCCCCCGAAAGCGTGAGCGCGAGCCAGGTCAGCCGCGCGAGGTTGATGCCGCTGCGGCGCGCAGCTTCGGGCGCTTCACCGCTGGCGCGCAGATCGTAGCCGAAAACGGTACGCGAGAAAGTCCACTGCAACACGAGAGCGAGCGCGAGCGCAAGCAGCAGCGCGATCGAGAGTCGCGTTTCGGGGAGCAGCGTCGGCAACCAATATTTCGGATCGAGCCATGCGGTCTCCGCGCCGGCGGCAAGCGGGCCCTTCAGTGGGCCGCTAACCAGCTCGAGTGCGAGATAGGCCGCGACAAAGTTGAGCATCAGCGTCGATATGATCTCGTTGGCGCCGAAGCGCGCTTTCATCCAGCCGGCGATCGCGCCCCACGCACCGCCGCCGATCGCACCGGCGACGAGCATCAACACGATGCCGATCGGTCCGGGAACGGTGAGCACTGCGCCAAGAGCGCCGGCGCAGAGCGCGCCGATGAGCAGTTGACCCTCGGCGCCGATGTTGAAGAGTCCGGCGCGAAAAGCCAAACAAATGCCCAGAGCGGGAAAGAGCAGCGCGGTCGTGGCCACAAGCGTTTCGCCGATCTGGTTGCGCCCGCCGAGCGCGCCAACCAGCAGCGCAGTGAAGCCGTCGATCGGGCTGGTTCCTGCGGCGATCATGGCGAGCGACATCAGCACCACGATGAGCGCGATTGCGCCGAGCGGGCCGGCGATCACGCGCCTGGAACGCGTCATGCCGACCCTGCCATGAGGCGCCCGATCGCCGCGCGATCGAATGCTTCGCGTTCGAAACTTCCGAGCACCGCGCCGCGATACATCACGATCACCGCGTCGGCAAGCGTCAGAATCTCATCGAGCTCGAATGAAATGAGCAAAACCGCCGCGCCGCGGTTGCGGGCCTCCATCAGGCGCGACTGCACGAGCGCGGCGGCCCCTACATCGATGCCACGCGTCGGATTGTAGGCGAGAACAAAATCCGGCCGATCGATCAGCGCGCGTCCAACCACGAGTTTTTGCTGATTGCCTCCCGAGAGCGTTTTCACCGGTACGTCGACGGAGGCGGCGCGAACGTCAAGATGCTCGCGAACCGCCAGCGCGTCGCTGCGCGCGCGCGTACGATCGAGCTCGAGTCCGCGGCGCGCTTCCTTGCGATGTTGACGGCCCAGCAGCGTGTTTTCGACGAGTGACCAGTTCATCACCAGGGCTTCTCGTTGCCGGTCCTGCGGGATGACGCCGATCGTGCCGCAGCGCTCGATCGTGCCTTCGTAGTCGATCATCCCGGCGAGTGCGTCGGCAAGGGTGCTTTGCCCGTTGCCCTCGACGCCGGCAATGCCCACGATCTCACCGCCGCGCACGTCGAGAAAGAAATCGTTGAGGCGCGTTGCACCGTTACCGGCGCGCAGATCGTGGACGTGAAGGCATGGCTTCAGCTTCGTATCGGCGCGCTGGGCAACTGCGGGAAGTTCGCCGCCGACCATCGCGCGCGCGATCGCATCGATGCTCGTCTCACCGATCAACGTGCGCTCGACGACCTTACCATGACGCATGACGGTGACACGCGTCGCGTAGGCCGTCACTTCCTGTAATTTGTGAGTGACGATCATGATCGCGGTGCCGCGCGAAGCCAATTGGACGATTGTCGCGAAGAAGCTTTCGATCTCCGCCGGAGCCAGCGCGGCCGTTGGTTCGTCGAGCAACAGGACGGCCGGGTCGCGGTCGAGTTCGCGCAGAAGTTCGACACGCTGTTGTACGCCGATCGGCAACGTTTCGACGAACGCATCGGGATCGATCTCCAGGCCGTTATGCTTTGCGACGGCAACCACACGTTCGCGCGCGGCCGGTTCGTCGATGCGCCACCCACGATGAGGCTCGCGTCCGAGCAAAACGTTCTGCCACACACGTAGCCGTCCGATCAATTCGAAATGTTGATGAACCAAGCCGACGGTTCCGCGCGCGGCCACGGTGCCTTCATCGGGTTGCAGTTCGCCGAACGCAATCGCGGAGAGCGTTGACTTGCCGGCCCCGTTCTCGCCCACGAGCGCGTGAATCTCGCCGGGGTACAAATCGAGATCGACGCCGTCGACCGCGAGGACGCCCGGAAAAGCTTTGCGGATGGCGCGCAGCGTCAAAACCGGTTCGGCGGACGTCACTTAGAGCGCCACCGGTTTGAACGCGGCGAGAGCCTCGCGCGAATCGGGCGGCGTAATCTTTCCGCTCACGATCGCGGTTTCGATTCGCGCCAAGCGCGCAAGATTCGCCGGTCCGATCGCGGCTTTGGTATAGGCGAAATTGGTCAACCCGATCGCCCCGTCCCGTAGGCCGAAGACGACATGGCCGTGCATGGGCTTGCCGTCGTGCAGCGCCTGAGCGACATCGAAGACGGCAACGTCGACTTTTTTGACCATCGAGGTGAGAATTTTTCCGGGCACGAGTCCGTCCTGATCCGAGTCGACGCCGATCATGTAGCAGCCGTCGCGCGATTTGACCGCGTCGGCAGTGCCGAGGCCCACTTTCCCCGCCGCAGTATAGATGATGTCGGCGCCACCGTTGAACAGTACGTCGGAAAGCTCTTGTCCGGCGGCAACGTCGTCAAAGCTGCCCGCGTACTTGACATCAACGCGGATCGATGGGTCGACCTCGCGAGCGCCCGCGATGTAGCCGGCTTCAAATTTGCGAATCAGTGGGATGTCTTGGCCGCCTAGAAACGCGATATGATGCGTCTTGCTCACCATCGCTGCAAGCGCGCCCGCGAGAAATGATCCATCTTGTTCTCGAAATGTGATCGACACGACGTTGGGATCGTCGACGACGGCGTCGATGATAGCATACTTCTGTGCTGGATTTTGTTTGGCGACCGAATCGAGATCGAGTCCCATCAAGAAACCGATGGCGTAAATCATGTTGTAGTGCAGGTTGGTTAGGGCGATGAGGTTCGGCTGGTAATCGGCAGCCGAACGCGATTGCAGCACCTGCACGTAGGCGCCGAGTTGCGTTTTGGCGCGAATGAGGCCCCGATATGCCGAGTCGTTGAACGAGCGGTCCCCCAGTCCGCCGACATCGGTCACCATACCGAGCGTCGTTTGACCCGGCGCCGGGCCGTGGTGATGCCCACACCCGGCAAGAGCGAACACGCAGACGGCGCAAAGGAGCACGGCGAAGGCCGACTGCTTCATCGCGGCTGAAGTTTGACTCCGGGAGGCGCAAGCCTCCGTACCGAAGCGGCTGCATATGCAAGTTCGGGATTTGCGGTACGAGTCACCGCGTCGTTGGAACGAGGAACTCGACGGCGTCGCGTGGCTTCCGCGCTTGATCGACAAGGCACGGGCCTCGATGAACGGTACGCTCGGCACCTACCTTTACGGTCAGTCACCGGTAGATCGCGATTTTTTGCACACGCTCGGCCTGGGTCATCGCGCCTTCGCTGAGATCGTCGCGAATGCGCCTGACGATCGTACTGTCGTCACTGCGCTGCTCGCGCACGATCCCGCGTCGATGGATCGAGCGCGGCGTTGGACGGAGCAATATCCGCGCACCTTTGGCTGGTTTCTGTATACCCTTGATCTGGATGACGGCTACGCTCCGGGATTGAGTTTCCTCAAGCCGCTCTGCAATGTTGTGAGCAATGGCATTACGTGGCTGATGAAACGCATCTATCCGAAGCGACCCACCGAAGGGATTACATCAAAATGGTAGCCCGCACCGATCACAGTCGAACCACGCGCGCCGATGTTATCGGCGTGCCGATGGATCTTGGCGCGAGCCGGCGCGGTGTCGACATGGGTCCGTCGGCAATTCGATACGCGAAACTGTACGAGCGTTTGCGCGAGCTTGGCATTCCCGAAGTGCTCGATCATGGGAATCTGCCGGTGCCGATTCGCGAAGGGCTCGACGCTCACGATACCTCGGCAAAATACCTCACCGTGATCGAACGCGTTTGCGAAGAACTCGCGCGCTTCGTCGAGGAGAGCGTGCGCAGCGGCGGCTTGCCCATCGTCCTTGGCGGAGATCACTCCATTGCGATGGGGACTCTTGCCGGCCTCACGCGCGCGCGCTCGGCGCCGCCGGGCCTGGTGTGGATCGACGCCCACTCCGATATCAATAATCCGCAAAGCTCACCCAGTGGAAACGTACACGGCATGCCGCTGTGGTTTGCGCTGAAGAACGGCTATGCGCGTGCCGAAACAACAGTGCAAATCGGATTGCGCGACGTCGACGAAGTGGAAAAGCGCCTTTTGCGTGAATCCGGCGTGCGGGCCTTTTCGATGACGGACGTCGATAGGCACGGCGTGACGCACGTCATGCAGGAAGCGCTTGCGATCGCCGGTGCACACGAACGCCCAATTCACGTTTCATTTGATATGGATGCAATCGATCCGAGCGAGGCTCCCGGGACGGGTACGCCGGTTAAGGGTGGCTTGAGCTTTCGCGAAGCGCACCTTGCGATGGAGATGCTCTACGAGTCGGGACAGCTCCAATCGATCGAAATGGTGGAGATCAATCCAATCCTCGACACGCGCAATCAAACAGCGGCCCTCGCGGTCGGATTGATCTGCTCGGCACTGGGAAAATCGATCCTCTAGCCGCGCCACTGGCCGTGCTCTCTCTGACGGGTGAACCCGCCCGCCCCGGCGGGATGCGCTTCGTCGCGGAGGCGGTTGCCTCGCGTGGTCCGCAGATCTTTTGCGTGCACGGCATCGACGACGGCGACGCACTTGCACTCGCGACGCGGTTCGATTGCGGTTATGCGTATCGTGGACGCCAGGCGTTGTTCTGGAACGCACGCTTTGCGGCGCGCGAAGTACTCGATCGATACCTGCCGGGCGCGCCGCTGCGGCCGTTCGACCGGCGCGGCCTCTTGCAAGTCGATGGGATTTTCGCGGGCGGGAGGCTTGCGCTCATCGCGACGCAGTTTGCGACCGAGCGCGCGATACGCATTCGCGAGGTACGTTTTGCACGCGCGATTCTGCGCACCATCGACGGCGCGGCACTTCTCTTTGCGACCGGCGTAGGGTCGAGCGCGATCAGTTTTCGCGATCTGCGTTTTGAAACGGTTGCGAGCGAGGCGGGCACGCTCGTCGCGGCGCGCGGCGTGGACGCCGGCGCGAGCATCGTCAAAGTGTGATCGTCGCCTGACCGTCGCAGGTCATGCCGCCGCCGCAAACGGCCGGATCCCAAGATGCCGACGCGAGCAGCGAGCGTATCTGGTCCTCGACGCCGGCATCGAGCGGCGGCTGGAATGCGACGTTCTTGGTATGGCCCGCGCTGTCGACCGTGATGGTCAGTCGAACGTGCACGCCGAGCGCGAGCAGTGCCCTGCGCACCGACGGATCGAGCACCGGCATGTCGCTGACGCCGAGCGGCATGTACCCGCCGATGGCTTGCCGGCTTGCGACCTCGCCTTGCGCCGCGGGGGGGATCGCGCTTGGTGCGGGAGCTGTGACCGAGGGTTGCGTCGCGACGCCTCCGGCTCGTATGGCCGAGGCGACCAGCGGCGCGGTCGCCCGCAGTGTTGCAGGTCGAGCGCTGGCGTGCCCGATTGGGCGTTGCGATAGCGCAGGTGCCTTCGCACGTGAGACCTGCGCAACCACGGCTCGGACCGGGCCCGTGGCTAGATGTTCGGGACGCGGAACGGGCGTCGCGATGCGCACGGTCTGCACGCGCACGAATGAGAGCAGCTCCACATTCTGAGCGCTGTCGAAGTTGGCAAACGGGGGAATAAGGGCGAGGAGCACGAGGTGCAGCGCAAGCGATGCGAGCAGCGCCCGGTAGAGCAAGCGATTCTGTCCGACGGCTTGGCCCATGCGTACCTTTTGAGAGAAGTCTTCGCTGGTCGAACGGCCCGCACCGCCCCGCCGTGACGGGAGGGGGTGCGTGGGCAACCGCGCAAGCCCGTAGTATGATCGATACGAACATCGTGCTCTATCAGGCCGAGTGGTGCCCGTACTGCGCCCGCGTGCGCTCGAAGATGACCGATATGCTGCTGGATTACAAGATCGTCAACGTCCCGCAGGATCACGGGCAACGCACGAATCTCAAGGATCTCTTCGGCGTGACCGGCATTCCGTCGATGATTGCCGGGGACGTAAAGATCGCCGATGACGATGACGCGATCATCGCCTACTTGGAAAAAACGTATGGCTGATAACAACCCGGCTGCGGGACGCTACCCAATCGCAGTTGCGGCGATCGCGTTGCTCATCGCCGGGGTGTTCATGCCTACGCCGTTGTATCAGTTGTATCATCGCGAGTGGGGCTTGACGCCCTCGCAGATCAGCGTCGTCTTCGCGATCTATGCCGCGTCGTTGATTCCTTCGCTGCTCTTCTTGGGCGGAATTTCGGATGGAATCGGCCGGCGCAAGACGCTCCTGATCGCGATCGCGATCGCAGCGTTGGGATCGCTCGCCTTCGCGTTCGCTTCAGGTCTGTGGTGGTTGATCGCTGCGCGCGCGTTTCAAGGCGTGGCGCTCGGCATTGGCCTTCCGACGGCGGTGGCGGCGGTTCGCGAGTGGATGAACGAGGCGACACGTCCGCTTGCGGGGACCCTCGCGATTGTCGGCACGAGCGTCGGCTCGGCGTTCGGTGCGCTGATCGCCGGCGTTTTAGCTGAATACGCGCCGCTACCCAACACGCTGGCGTTTCTGGTCTACATCGTGTTGCTCGCGGGCCTTGCCTTTGCGGTCGCAAGCGTTCCCTCGTGCCCACATCTCGGATCAGCATCACATCGGGAGTTTCCGACGATTCCGCCCGCGATCCGCCGGCCGTTCCTCGTCGCCTCCGGCGAGTCGTTCATTGGTTGGGCTACACTGGCCATCTTCGTCTCGCTGCTGCCCTCGTTCTTGGCGCAAGGTCTCGGCGTGCATAATCTCCTGCTCGGAGGCCTGATCGTTGCAGACATGCAGTTCGGCATGCTCATCGCCTCTTTGACTGGCCGCGGCCTGGGCAATCGCGCTGCGATCATCCTTGCGATGCTCGCTCTCGGCGCCGGCTTCTGGATCTTGCTCTTGGCCGAGCCGCATCACGTGTACGCGCTCATCGTGGCGGCCATTTTCATCGCCGGATTCGGCAACGGTCTTTCGTATCTGGCCGGCCTGAACATCGTCAACACGGTCGCGCCGCCGGACCACCGGGCTGAGACGTTCTCCGCCTTCTTGGTTTCGTGCTACCTGGGATTCAGCATTCCCGCGCTGGGCGTCGGCGTCGCTGCAGACCACATCGGGCTTTATAAAGCGATTATCGCCGGAGCAATCGCGCTCGGTGTCATCGCCGTTGTCATGATACTTGTCACGACGGATCGCAATCTGAAGACAGCTTCATCGCAGTAGATAGGCAACGACCGCGCCGCAGACGGTCGCAGCAAAATTGACGGTGTCGTTATCGAACCAACGCAAACCGCGGCGCACTGTCGTCGGTGTGCCGCAAAGATGTGGATTCGTTTCGCAGTCGCGTTGGCAACTCGGACAGTAGCGCAACGTTTGCAACGTCGCCCCGAGAACTGAATCGGCGATCGAGCCGATCACGCCGCCGGCGAAAACCGGCCAGAACGGCGCGACAGAGACCAACATGGCCACCAGCGCCACGACAGCCGCGCCCCCGATTTGCGCGAGCGAACCTTGAAGCGTGATTCCGCCGGACAGGCCCGTCGCGCAACGGTCTAAACGTGAGAATGGATCGCGGCCCTCCTCGTGCGAGCGTGCCGATCTCGGTCGCCCATGTGTCGGCCGACGCCGCGGCAAACGCTCCGGCGAACGCGGCGAGCATCGGTGCTCCGAAATGGAGCGAGAGGAGTATCGCCAGCGTCGCGATGCCGCCGTTCGCTAACACTTGCCATGCGTCGCGCGCGCCTTGCTTACCGATATCGACGAGCTCCCGTTTGCGCGCGCGCCCGACGCGCGAAAGCAGCGTCGACGGAATGAAGAAGGCAAAGAGGACGGCCGCGGCTTGCCACCCGCCGATACCGAGCACGACGCCGCCGACAACGACAGCTGCAATCGCGCCGCTGCGCGACAGACCGATGCGCGTCAAGCCAGCAATGCGAGGTGCGCTTCGAGCGCGTCGAGCAATCCATCGGTCGTAAAGACGTCGGCCACCACGTCGACGTGCAGGCCGACTTCGTCGGCCGCTTGAGTCGTGATGGGGCCGATACAGGCGATCAATTTGCTGCGTGCGGCTTCACGCGCAGCCACGGTGCCGCCGAGCAGCTCGACGTAGCCGCGTACCGTGCTCGCGCTGGTAAAGGTCAAGACGTCGGCACGTTGTACCTTTTGCGCGAACTCCGGGTCGACGTCGAAAATCGTTTTGTACGCAGCGACGACGTCTGGCTTGCGTCCGGCATCCTCGAGCATCTGCGGTAACACGTCGCGGGCTTCTTGGGCGCGGTAGATCAAAATGCGATCGCCGGTATGGCTCGCTTGCATGAGCGCGCGCGCGATCTCTTCGCTTACGAAAGCCGCCGGGACGAGGTCGGCGCGCACCCCGAACTCGCGTAGCCGGTCGGCGGTCTTGCTGCCGATCGCTGCAACCTTCGTCGCGCCGATGTAGCGCGCGTCGCTATCGAGTGCGGCCAGACGGTCGAAGAACGCGTCGACGCCGTTTTGCGAGGTAAACACGACCCAGCGATAGCTGGAGAGATCGTCGACCGCGCGATGTGCCGCCGCAACGTCGTCGGGCGGAACGATCGCAATGGTCGAGGCGAGGATTGGTTCGACACCACGCGCGTAGAGCGCGCGCGCGAACTCCTGCGCCTGCTGCGCAGGACGCGTGATCAGTACGCGCTTCCCGAAGAGCGGCATTCGATCGAACCAGCGCAGGTTTTCGCGCAGCGCGACTACCTCGCCGATCACGACGATGGCGGGCGCCGCGAGCCCGGCTCGCTGTACCTCGCTCGCAATCGTTTCCAGCGTTCCGGTCACGGTGCGCTGTGTCGGACGGGTGCCATCCGCGATAACCGCAGCCGGTGTGTTCGCGGAAAGGCCGTGCGCGATTAGGCGCGCGCAAACGTTGGTGAGATTGCCCATTGCCATGAGCAGCACCAGCGTGCGATGCGGATCGGCCAGCTTGCTCCAATCGATCGTTGAATGCGGCTTGGTCGGATCCTCGTGTCCGGTCGCGATGGTCAGCACTGGATTGATCTCGCGGTGGGTCACTGGAATGCCGGCATACGCCGGGGCGGCGATCGCCGAGCTGATGCCGGGAACGATTTCAAACGGGATGCCGGCGGCATGGAGGGCTTGCGCCTCTTCGCCGCCGCGGCCAAACACGAACGGGTCGCCGCCTTTGAGGCGGACAACGATCTTACCGTCGCGCGCGCGCGCGATCATGAGTTCTTCGATCTTCGTTTGCGCCATCTCGTGCGTACCGCCGCGCTTGCCGACATAGATGCGTTCGCAATTCATCGGCGCAAGCGCGACGATCGGATCGCTTGCGAGCGCGTCGTACAGTAACACGTCGGCGGAGGCAAGGGCTTGTGCGGCGCGGAGGGTGAGAAGGCCTGGATCGCCCGGTCCCGCGCCGACCAGAACGACTCTGCCGCTACTCAACCGTTATTCGTCCGCGTCGGAGACGAGGGTCGGCGGCAGCAGCTCGGCCATTCGCGTTGCGAGGTTAAGTTCGAAGAGTTCGTCGAGCAGACGTGCCTGCGCGATCGCTTCGGCGTGGTTGCTCGTCGCTTTCTCGCGAATCTTTACGACGACCGAATGCAAGAACTTCGAGACGACCGTCATCGACATGCCGGTCACGAGCATCTTTTCGCGCTCGCTCAATTCCGGGCATCGTCCAAAGAGCCGCGCCAGCTCGGCGAGGCGAATCGCTTCGGCTTTTTGCGTGAGCGACGCGATGACGGGCACGGCAAGACGCGATTGATACCATGCGCCAAAGCGCGTGATAAATTCATCGATGATTTCTTCGACCGCTGGAATCGACTCGCGCCGTACTTCGAGCTTTTCATCGACGACGCTCTTGAGGCCGTCGATATCGACCAGAGCCACGCCTGAAATCTCGCGTACGGCCGGGTCAGCGTCACGCGGGACGGCGATATCGATGATGAAGAGCGGACGATCCGGACGCCGCGCCATCGCATGTGCGACATGGTCGTGCGTGACAACGAAGTGCGATGCACCCGTCGACGTGACGACGATGTCGGCCGCGGCCAGTGCTTCGACCAGCCCGGGCATCTCGATCGCTTCGCCGAAGCCGACTTCGGCGATGAGTTCCTGGGCACGTGAGATCGTCCGATTGGTGACAATCAAATGTTCGGCGCCCTCGTCGCGCAGGCGGCGCACGGCGGTGCGTCCCATTTTGCCGGCGCCGATAACGACCACGGATACGCCCTCGAGCGAACCCAGACGCGCTTTGGCCGCGTCGATGGCGGCGGTGGCAATCGAGACTGATTCGTCGCCGATACGCGTTTGGGAACGCGCGTGCTTGCCGGCATTGAGCGCTTCGCGGAAGAGCCGGTGCAGCGTCTTGCCCAGCGACTTTGCGTGCTGCGCTTGAATGTATGCGTCTTTGACTTGACCGAGGATCTCGGCTTCACCGATCAGCATCGAATCCAGGCCCGTCGAGACGCGGAAGAGATGCTCGATCGCTTGACGTCCGAGTAGCGTGTAAAGGTAGGAATCGAGGTCGTAGCGATCGCGCGCCAAGCCATGGCCGAAGTTGCCGAGGAAGGAGCGGAGTTGCGTGACGCCCGTTTCGTAGTCGTCGATCTCGGCATAGATCTCGAGCCGTCCGCAGGTTTGCAGCATCACCGCTTCTTTAACCGCGGAGTAATCGCGTAGTGCGACTAAGGCTTCGACGACGCGTGAGGGCGGGAACGCATGGCGCTCGCGCACTTCTACCGGTGCGGTGTGGTGCGAGAGTCCGAGACATACTAGCGGCACTACGCGTGCGCCTCCGCTTCGGCATCTGCGGCGGTGAGCCAATGCGTGAGCATCGAGAGTTCACCGGCAAGATCGATATTGCGCACGAGCACCGGCGCGCGCAAATGCAGCGCGGTCGGTGCGAAATTCAGGATGGCACGAATGCCGGCGGCGGCCATGCGGTGCGCAATGGCTTGCGCTGCCGGAACCGGGACGGCGATGACGCCGATGTTGCAGCCGGCGCGCGCAATGTCGTCTTCCATAGAAACGATGTCGGTTACCGTGATCCCCTGCCAGTCTTGCCCGATAACTGCGGGCGATCGATCGAAGATGGCCGCGATACAAAAGCGAGACTCACGCGAGGTGATGAAGGTTGCAAGCGCGTGGCCGAGATAGCCGAACCCGGCGATCGCGATTCTCCACTCATGCTCCAATCCTAGAACCCAAGCCAGCTGCTCGACAAGTGGATTGATCGCATAGCCCTGCCCTCGCCGGCCGAGTGGCCCAAGCGAAGAAAGGTCCTTGCGGATCTGGGTGCTTGAAATCGAGTGGCCGAGCAAGGTCGCGAGGCCCTGCGAGGTAATCGTGCTCTCGCCGGTCGCGGCCGCTTCGCGCAGGGCCCGGTGATAGGCGTAGAGGCGGGGGATGGCCGGATCGATCATGAGACGGGCGTGCCGACCTCCGCCAGCGCGTCGTCGGCCGCGGCCAGCGTGCGCTCGATATCGCGCGTGGTGTGGGCGCTTGAGACGAAGCCGGCTTCGAATTGTGATGGTGCGAGGTAGACGCCGCGGTCGAGCATAGCGTGAAAGTACTTCGCGTAGAGGGCCACGTCCGACTTCATCGCACTTTCCAGATCGCTAACCGGTTCGGGCGCAAAAAAGTAACCGAACATCGAGCCGGCGTACGCCGTCTGATGCGGTACGTCGTGTTTGGTGAAGACTTCACGCAGGCCGTCGGTCAACAGCTTGGTAAGCACTTCAAGACGTTCGTAGAGCGTGACGTCGTCGCGCACGATCTTCAGTGTCGCAATTCCCGCAGCCATCGCAAGCGGATTGCCCGAGAGTGTCCCGGCATGAAAGACTGGACCGTCGGGCGTGAGGTAGTCCATGATCTCGGCGCGGCCGCCAAATGCGCCGACCGGAAGACCTCCGCCGATCACCTTCCCGAGTGTGGTGAGGTCGGGCAGGATGTTCAATCGTTCTTGTACGCCGCCGCGCGCTACGCGAAAGCCGGTCATGACTTCGTCGAAAATGAGGACCGCTTTTTGCGACGTGCACAATTCGCGCACGCGCTCGAGATAGCCGGGGTGAGGCAGTACGAGGCCCATGTTCCCGACGTACGGTTCGATGATGACGCCGGCGATCTGCGCACCGTACTCGCGGAAGGCGCGTTCGAGTGCGCTCGCGTCGTTGTACGGAACGACGATCGTATCGGCCGCGACGCTTTTCGGAATGCCCGGCGAATTGGGAACGCCGAGCGTGAGCGCGCTCGACCCGGCGGAAATGAGAAACGCATCGGCCGCGCCGTGATAGCATCCCGCGAACTTGACGACCTTGTCGCGGCGCGTGTAGCCGCGCGCGAGGCGAACGGCGTTCATGGTCGCTTCGGTTCCGCTCGAGGTGAAGCGCACGCGTTCGACGCTCGGCACCATCGCGCAGATCAATTCGGCGAGTTCGCTTTCAGCTTCAGTGGGCGTACCGAACGAACTGCCGCGCGCCGCGGCTGCCGCGATCGCCTTGACCACGGCCGGATGCGCATGACCGAGAATGAGCGGGCCCCACGAAAGGACGTAGTCGATGTACTCGTGTCCGTCGATGTCGCAGATCGCGGCACCCGAACCGCTCTTCATAAAGATTGGTGTGCCGCCGACGGCTTTGAACGCGCGTACCGACGAATTCACGCCGCCGGGAATCACGTTCTTTGCGCGCGCGAACGCCGAGATCGAGCGTTCGAAGTTCACACGGTTTCCCCGAGCAGTGGCAGATCCCCGGCGGTGTTGATGTTTGCAAACATCTTCGCGTCGCACGCGACCCGGCGCACGCGCAAACGCGCGAGCAGCGCGTGCATCGAGCGATCCTCGCCGTGGAGGCACTCCCAGCCCTCGCGCATGAGCGGCGTGCGTTCGTACAGCGCGGCGAGCGGTTCGAGACGGCCGTCATGCTCGGGAACGACGGCTTCGTCGCCGTCTCGCCACGCCTGTAACAGCGTCTCGACGAGCGGCGCGGCGACCAGGGGCGCATCGCCGGCGACTGCAAAAACGCGCTGCGCTTGTGTTTCGTAGGCCGCAGAAAGAAGGCCGCCGAGCGGTCCGCGGTCGGGCCAGCGATCGACGACGATCGGACAATCCAGCAGCGCATCGAGCGGTCCGGAAAAAGTATCACGTCCGGCAATCATCACCGGAGCGACGTCGCGCAGATGATGGTAGACGCGTGCCAAGAGCGGCTCGCCCTCAAACGGTGTTTCGAGCTTTCCGGGGAAGCGCGTGGCGCGGCCTCCGGCTAAGATCACGATCGCAAGGCTAGGTGCGTGTACTTGCACGTTGCGCGTACTCCTTCGCGAAGTAGGTGATGATGATGTCCGCACCCGCGCGAACGAAGGAAACCAACAGCTCATCGATCGTGCGCTCGCGCTCGAGCCAACCACGTTCGATTGCGGCTTGCACCATGGAATATTCACCGCTGACATTATAGACCGCGATCGGCACATCGAAGGCGTCGCGAGCCATGCGCACGATGTCGAGGTACGGTAGCGCGGGCTTGATCATGACGACATCCGCGCCCTCTTCAATATCCAGGGCGATCTCACGCATGGCCTCGCGCGCGTTGGGGGGATCCATTTGATAGCTACGGCGATCGCCGAACTGCGGCGTGCTGTCCGCTGCTTCGCGAAACGGCCCATAAAATGCGGACGCATATTTTGCGCTATACGCCATGATGGTCACCGCGGTGTAGTTGCGCGCGTCGAGCGCCCGGCGCAGGGCCTCGACGCGTCCGTCCATCATATCGGATGGTGCAATGACGTCGACGCCGGCTTCGGCATAGGTGATCGCGGTGCGAACCAATAGCTCGACCGTCTTGTCATTATCCACTTCGCCGCGATCGTCGATGACGCCGCAGTGACCGTGATCGGTGTACTCGCAGTTGCACAGGTCGGCGATGACGTACATCTGCGGAACGGCTGCTTTGATCGCGGTGATCGCGCGCTGCACGATGCCGCTGGGATCGTAGTTGCTCGACGCGACGGCATCTTTGCGATCGGGAATGCCGAAGAGCAGCACGCTGCGTACGCCGAGTCCGTAGAGCTCGCGCGCTTCGGTGACGGCCTGTTCGAGGGTGAAGCGTGAAATGCCGGGCATCGAAGAGATCGGACCGGCGTCACTCTGGCGAGCGACGACGAACATCGGCATCACGAGCGCATCGACGCGCACGTGGTGTTCGCGGATCATCGATCGCACGACCGGCGTGCGGCGCAGACGCCGCGGGCGCACGTTCACGGCGTTTCCAGGCGGTGTGCGACGGCAGCAACGAACGCATCGATCGATGCATCAGGCGCGACGATGTCGGGCGCGAATCCGGCTTGCGTAGCGGCGGCACCGGATTGCGGCCCCATTGCGGCGACCAGCGGGCGCACCGCTTGGCCGCGAAGCCAGTCGAGATAGGGGCGAACAGCCGCGACCGAGCCGCTGGACGGAAAGAGCAGCATCTGGGGAATGGTGTTCATCAGATCGGTGCCGGATTCTCCTTCGCGCAATTCCAGTACCTCGACCCCGCGACCGCGCAATTCGGCGGCGATCCGGCTGGGGCGGTCCTGCGTGCGCGGCAGCAGCACGCGCGGTCGCCCGAGGCGATCGCGTGCGGCCGCGAGCGCGGCTGCGATCTGCTCGCCGAGCTTGCGTGACGCTGCGAGCGAATCGACGCCTCCCTCGACGCGTTCGCGGAGCATGGTGCCGCCCGCGGTTGCGAAGGCGGCGTCGATCGTCATCAGCGCGCCGACAAGCTGTGCGTGGACGCCAAGCGGCGCGCTGCACCCGGCACGCAAGGAACGCAACACTGCGCGCTCGGCTTCGACGCACCACTGCGTCGGTTCGTGGTTGACGGCCGCGTACAACTCGGAGGAAAGGTCGTCGTTGCCCGCCAGTGTCTCCGCCGCGAGCGCGCCTTGCCCCACGGCCGGCACCATCTTGTGCGCATCGAACGGCACGGTGTGGGTTGCCTTCACACCGAGCCGGGACAACCCCGCCATCGCGAGCACGATCGCGTCGTATTGACCCTCGCGAAGCTTGCGCAGCCGCGTGTCGACGTTCCCGCGTAAGCTTTCATAGCGCAGATCCGAGCGCAGCGCGTGCAGTTGCGCGCGGCGGCGTTCGCTCGAAGTACCGACCGTTGCGCCGGCGGGGAGCGCGTCGAAAGTCGCGTAGCGTTCACTGCAAAATGCATCGCGCGCATCCTCGCGCGCGGAGATCGCGGCAAGCTGCATCGCCGGATCCAGCTCGCCGGGAAGATCCTTACACGAGTGCACTGCATAGTCGGCGCGTCTCTCGAGCAAGGCCACTTCGAGTTCTTTCACCCACACGTTGACGCTGCCAAGTTCGCTGACCGGACGATCCTGTTCGCGATCGCCGGTGGTCGTGACGGTCTGGATCGTCGTGGCGATTCCGCGTTGCGCGAGTGCTGCCGCGACCAAGCGCGTCTGCGTCATGGCGAGTGCGCTCGCTCGCGACGCGCAGGTTACTGCGGTCCTTCGGGGTGCGCCTTGAGCGTGCGCATCGGGATGACTGATGCGATGTATCGTTTCTTCGACTTCGTGTTCGGCTTGTACGGGGTTCATGCGAGCTAGTTCTTCGATGGGGCGCTCGGCGAGATCGTGCATCACGGGTCCGCGCTGATTTTTGTCGAGTACAGCGCGGACGTAGGTACGCATCCGCGCCAGCGTGCGCCCTGCTGCGGCGTAGTCGGGACCGAAGCGCTCGCGCAGTTCGCGCGCGATACGTTGCGCAAAGGCCGGCGTGCTGCGTCCCGAGTCGATCCCGAAGGTGAGCTCGCCCACGCGCACGGTGGCCTGCATGGTGAAATCACCGCTATCTGGATTCGCGGCATCGCAGACGAGGACGCGCGCCGCGCGCGCGTCCGCTACGACGGTTGCATTCACCTCATCGCGATCGGTTGCCGCGATGACCAGATCGGCATCGGTGAGATCCGCGCCGGCATATTCGCGCTCGTGCAATCGTGCGTCGGGGCGATCGAGCAAAGCGCGCAGCCGATCAACGATCGACGGCGCGATCACGGTGAGCGCGAAGCCCGCCTCGAGCAACGCTTCGGCCTTGCGGAACGCAACGTTCCCGCCGCCGACGATTAGCGCTCGACGGCCATCGGCGCGCAAGGAAATCGGGAGCATGGGCAACGGATGACTTCCGCACCGGGGTGCCAAACACCGTCCGTCGATATGGAGAGACCGGCGCGTGCGGCTTTTGTCGGCGCACTCATCGCAGCGCTGATCACGCTGCCAGGCCTCGGGGTGGGCACGCTGTGGGACAACAGCGAGACGGCCTATGGCGAGGTCGCTCGCGAGATCTTGCTGACCCACGACTGGATCGTCATGCATCTCAACGGACAGCCGTGGTTCGTCCAGCCGCCGCTTTACTTCTGGATCGGCGCAATCGTCGCCAAGGCCCTGGGTGTCACGTCGCTTGCGCTGCGGCTGCCGTCGGCGATCGCGACCATCCTGATGGGTGCGATGACGGGATACGCGGTCGCACGTCAAGCCGGAACGCGCATCGGCATTTATGCAAGCGCTATTCTTTCGAGTTCTTTGATGCAGGCGATTATCGGACGTCTTGCGATCATGGATGCGCTGCTCGATATGGCGGTCGCGCTAAGCGTCTTTTGGTGGTTTCGCGCACTCGAATCCGGGCGCGATCGCTACTTCGTCTACGGCTGGATCGCTGCGGGTTTCGGATTTCTTTCCAAGGGGCTGGTTGCGCCGGTGATCGCGCTCATGGTCATCGTGCCGTTTGCGCTGTGGAACGGACGACACGAGGAGCAGCGCTTTCCGTCCTTGCGTGCGTGGATCGGCGGCATGATTGCCTTCATCGCCGTCGTGTCGCCGTGGATGATCGCCATGGCACTGCACACCGGAATGCACGCATTCGAACAGATGATCGTGCATTACACGTTCGGGCGTTACACCGGCGTGATTGAAAATCAATCCGGTCCATTCTGGTACTATCTGCCCGTTTTGATTCTCGGTTTTTTCCCGTGGATTGCGTTCTTCCCGGTCGGCATCGGGTACGGCATTGCTGCGCTGCGCACGACGTCGACGCCGCCAAATCTCGCGCGTTTGTGGCGCCTGGCGTTCACGTGGATCGTTGTGCCGTTGGTGTTTTTTAGTTTTGCGCAGACGAAACTGCCGAATTACATCGCGCTCGAGCTCCCGGCGCTCGCGCTTGTCGTTGCGCTGTACTTCGATGCCGTGGTCAAGAAGGGCGCAAGCCGGTCGATCGTGATCTCGGCTGCGAGCGTGCCGATCTTCATCGGACTGGTTACGATCGCGATCGCGCTCTTCGTTCGCGACAACAAGCTGGGTAGTTCGGCGCTGGCGGTTACGCCCGACTTGATTGCGATGGGTGCGTCGATCGGGATCGGTTCGATCGTCACAGCGATTCTGCTCGCGCGACGTTCGACCATCGCGATAGCGCCGTTCGTGCTCGGCGCGGCGATGCTCGTTGCCGTGGATATTCTCGCCGTCGAAGCCTTACCGCACGCCGAGCCGTTCAAACCCGTTCCGCAACTCGCCGCGATCATCCAATCGCAGCGGCAAAGCGGTGATGTCGTTGCAATTCAAAGTTTCCGCGGCGCCAACGCGCTGGTGTTTTACACACAGCCGCACGTCTATGCGCTGGCTCCGCCCGGGGCTAGCAAAAGCGACGAGGGAGTCCCGGCGCGCAGCGTGCTCTGCACGCACGAGCGCATCTGGCTCGTCGCGCCGCTCAAACGGCCGGCGTACGATCCGACGTACGGGCGAACGCGCTCGCTGATTACCTCGCGCGGCACGGGAGCGCTGTTTTTGATCTCGGGTCCGGCGTGCCGTGGCGATTGAAGCCGGACGGGAACTCCTGATTCTGGGCATCTTGCGCCGCGTGCCGATGTCGGCATACGACGTAAGCCGCGCGGTGAAAATGCACGGCTCACTCTATCGCAATCTCGCCCGCGGAAACGTGTATGCCCAACTCGCTCAGCTCGCGCTGGCGGGTTCGATCTCGGAGCGTCGCGCGGGAGCAGCGCGTGGGCCAAGTGCCACCAAGACCGTGTACCACGTCACGGCAGCCGGCCGGCGGCGGTTCGATGCGCTCCTCGGTGTTGTGATGAGCGACGTTCAGGTCAGTGATGCGACGCTTGAAGTGGCGTGCGTGTTGCTTGGGCAACTCACGCGGGAGCAGGCGCGCGCATTCTTGTCGCAGCGCTTGGATGCCGTCGTCGCGCAGGAGCGCCGTCTTGGACGGCTTTTCGGCGAGCGCGAGGACCGTAGCGGCGCGGGAGAGCTCGCACTGATGCATGCCATCGCGCGTCTGCGTGCTGAGATTGAGTGGCTGCGCGAGTCGATCGGCCTCTTGCGGGGTGCAAAGTGGCGGCCGCAGTGGCGAACCAACGACGATGCTACCGGACGAGGGCGCCGTTTGCCGTAACGTGCCAGACCAACAGCACCACAAGACCTCCAAGTATTCCGAGATGCCACGCGCGCAGTGGCCGGCGGTATCCGCCCGGATCTTGGAGACTTGCGCCGACGAACGTCTGCGTGCCGAGAGCAAAAAGTGCCGCCGTCGCGGCCCATAGGCCGCCCGGATCCTCGCCGCGCATCGAGCCCAGCGAAAAATACGTGTGCAACAGCGCCACAACGAGCGCCGCGTAGCCAAGCACGAAGTGCGGGCGCATGCGCAGTATCAAGGACGGCGCACGCCGCAAGCGCCGTAAGACGACGGCAAGAAGTGCGGCCGCCGCGACCAGCGCGATCGCGATCCAACCGGTGGCAGCACTACTCAGCGCAGAGATCATGCCTATTTGACGGTTACGTAGGGTGTCACGATGACGATCTTGGTTGCGTCCGCCGCGTGGGCCTTGGTCGCGACGGCATAGACGTAGACGACCGCGCCCGGCCGCAGATCGCCCGAGGAACCCATCGCAAAGGCGGTGTCGGACGGGGCGTAGATCGCGATCGCGTCTTTGGTGAGCGAATAGGCAGAATCGGTGATGCGATCCAACACGTGACCGGCGATCGTATTCCGCGCAAAACTATCGACGCGAATGACGAGGTTGAGGTGGGCTCCCGGCGCAGAACGATCGATTTGATCGGCGGTCATCGCAGGCGGCGATTGCATTTGTGCGACCAGTAGGGCCGCGAGCATCAAGAAGTTCATGCCCTAAGTCTACGCGAGAGATACCGCGATGAAAGGCCTCCTGCGTGATATATTGCTCCGGCTTGAAGTAATATCACTCCAAAAGCGGCAGCGCTTTCCCCAGTGTCAGTCGCAGTCCATCATTGATGTGGCTAACACGCGTCAGCCTTGCGAACCCGATCGCCGTCACGCTCTTCTATGTAGCCGTCGCCATCGTCGGTTTGGTCGCGCTCGCGAGCATGGGACGCGGGCTTTTGCCCGACGTCGAAATTCCGAGCATCGCCGTAAGCGCGAGCTATCCGGGCGCAAGCCCGAGCGAGATGGAGCATCTCGTGGTCGAGCCGATTGAAGACGCACTCGACTCGGTTCCCAACGTCGAACGGGTCAATGCCTCGTCGCAAAACGGCTTTGCGCAAATCGTCGCGCAATTCCGCTTCGGGATCGACGTGCGCGCCGCGCAGAGCGACGTGCAACAGGCCATCGACGGCGCACGAGCCAACATGCCGGCCGATCTGTTGCCGCCGATCGTTACGCGCGACGATCCTTCGCAAATCCCTGTGATTGAGTATGCGGTCTCGTCGGCAGTGTACGATCGTGCTCGCATCGCGGTGGTTCTCGATCGTGAAATCGTTCCGGCGCTGCGCGCAACCGGCGGTGTGGGAACGGTACGCGTCGGCGGCGAGTGGCAGCGCGCCTTCTTCGTGCAACCGAACGTCGCTGCGCTCGCCGCACTGGGCGGGACCGATCTCGACGTACTGCGCGCGCTAGAAGGTGCAAGTGACGTTTTTCCCGGCGGTTTCGAGCGTGTGGGTGGGACGCAGTCCAGCGTCGGGGTGCGGTCCGATGCGATCTCCGCGCGGGAGCTTGCCGCAATTCCGGTCACGATCGGTGCGCGAACGACGGTCGACGCGGGGAGTCTTGCCCGGCTCGTTGACGGTTTCTACGATCCGCAAACGATCGCAAGCTACGATGGCAATGACGCCGTCGTACTGCTAATTACGCGGGCCCCCGGAGCCGATACGATGCGCACGATCGCCTCCGTGCGCCGGGCAGTCGCCGCGCTACGAGAGCGTGATCCGCTCGTGCGCATCACCGAAGTCCATAGCGACGCGGCATTCGCGCAGGCCGCAATCGACGGCGTGCGGCGCACGCTGCTCGAAGGGGTGATCCTGACGGCGCTAACGATGCTGCTCTTTCTGCATGCCTGGCGGAGTGCTGCAGTCGCAGCACTAGCGATCCCGTCATCCCTACTCGCGTGCTGTATCGTGATGTGGCTCTCGGGATTTTCGATTAACGTGCTCTCGCTCATGGGCCTTTCGATCACGATCGGTATTCTGGTCGACGACTCGATCGTGATCATCGAAGCGATTGCGCGGGCACGTGAGCGCGGGTTGACCGGCGACGCCGCCGCACTTGCCGGGCGCCGCGAACTCGGACCGGCGGCAATCGCCATCACGCTGGTCGACGTCGTGGTCTTTGCACCGATCGCTTTCATCGGCGGTATCGTGGGCGAATTCATGCGGCAATTTGCGGCGGTGGTGGTGATCGCGACCGCGTTCTCGCTGCTTGTCTCGTTTACGCTTACACCGCTACTCTGCGCGCGCTGGGCCAACCGCGAACGCATTGCCAAACCGCTGCCGTGGACTTTGCGCACGTCCCTAGCGCAAACAATCGCGCGCTGGTATCGCAACATGCTCGAGGGATTTACGCGGGTCGAGTTCTGGTTTGCTCGCGCGTATGCCGATCGCGTGTTGCCGTTTGCGTGGCGCCGGCGTGGCGTCGTGCTTGCGAGTGCAGCGGCGATCTGTATCGCATCGTTCGCGCCGCTCGCAGCCGGTTGGATCCCGACCGAATTCTCGCCGCCGATCGATCGCGGCACGATCACGGTCGGATTGCGTGAACCCTCGGGAACCGCACTGGCCCGCACCGACAATGACGCGCGCCGGCTTGCCGATCGTTTGCTGGGCGATCGCCGTGTGCGCGACGCCATGACGACGGCCGGCGTTGCGTTTGACGGTACCCAAAATGTCCTGGCCAGCAACCTTGCGGAAGTTACACTGGAACTCGCCGATCCGGCATCGAACGGCGCTGCGGTTGAGGCCGAGGCCCGAGCCTTGCGCGATGTCGTTCCGGGTGTCGCGATCGAGCGCACCGGTCGCGGGATGGGCGGCACCGCGCCGATTGCATACACGATTGCCGGCGACCCCTCGCGACTTGACGACGCCGCTGTTGCGCTGGCCGCGCTCTTACGTTCGGATCCCTTGCTCGACGATGTGCGACGCAGCGACGTCGGCACCGCGCCGCACCTCGATCTGCGCGTCGATGACGTGCGAGCGCGTCAACTCGGGGTTTCTGCCGATGACGTCGCTCAGACGGCGCGCATGGCAACCGGCGGTGAGCTCGCGACGCGGACGCGTACGCCCGACGGCCTGGTCGATGTTGTCGTGCGCGACGATGCGCTGCATCGCGGCGATCTCGATGCGCTCGGTGCGATCACGGTGCGTGCATCCTCGGGCATGCTCGTGCCGGTCGCGTCGCTGATCGATGCGCACGTCGAACAAGAACCGCTGGCAATTGCACGCGAGGATCGCGCCGAGGTCGTGACGGTTACAGCGAATCCGCGCGAGGGCATTGCGGTCGGCAGCGCAATCGCGCCGGTTGCTCGTGCAGTCGCATTGGTGTTACCGCCGGGAACGCACCTCGAGGCCCGCGGCGATCTGGAGCAGTTGGCGCAAACGATGAAGGCAATACTCGAGACGCTCGGGCTCTCAATGCTCCTGGTGTACGCAATCCTGGCGGTGCTCTATCGCAGTTATCGCGCGCCGGTTGTGATCATGATCACCGTGCCGTTCGCGACGGTCGGTGCGTTTGGACTCCTCGCGCTGGTCCAGACGCAGAGCTTGAATCTCTACTCGATGCTGGGACTTGTGATGCTGGTCGGGCTGGTTGCAAAGAACGGCATTCTGCTCGTCGACCGTGCCGAACGTGCCGTTCGCGAGGGCGCCGACCCTTTTGAAGCGGCTGCGGCCGCCGCGCGACGGCGCTTCCGTCCGATCGTGATGACCACGTGCGCGATGATCTTCGGCATGCTGCCGCTGGCGCTTGGCGATTCGGCAGGAGCCGAGTACCGCAAGGCCCTCGGCACCGTCGTCATCGGTGGACTAATCAGCTCGCTGCTGCTCACCCTGCTCGTTCTTCCTGTGGTCTATGCAGCGCTACGAGCGCGAGCGAAGCCTTATTTGATGTCGGATTCTTTGACCGGCGAAGCTTTGTTGCTTCCCAAGCCACCGCGAATGTAAGTAATGACCGCAGCGAGATCCGACTTCGAAAGCGTGCCTTTCCAGGCCGGCATCGGCGCGCCGTAGGTCTGCCCCATGATCGTCTGGCCGTGCAGGCCGTTTTCGACGACGGTGATCACAGCTTTAGGATCGCCGGTGACAAACGGATTGCCGGCTAGCGGCGGCGCGACTCCCGCTTGTCCTTGGCCGTTGGTTCCGTGACAGCTGGTGCAGTTTTGCGAGAAGACCTTCGCGCCGGCTGCAACGGCTGCAGACGCGCCACCGGAGGCGGTGGTCGTTGTGGCTGCTTCCGCGGGTGCAGCTAGGATCTGGTCTTCGCTCATCGATGGCGGCCCCGCTGCTTCTTTGGCTTGAATGCCGAGCTGCGCGTAGACTGTGAGCCCGACGATTGCCACGATGACGATGAAGGTCGACCACAAAACCGTGCCACGCGACGCGAACGAGCGCGTGGTGCTGCGATCGAGCCACGGCAAGAGCAATACGATGAGCAGGCCGATCGTCGGAACCACGATCGCCGCAAGCATCTCCACCCAGGGCGCATTCGCCTGCGATGCAAGGAACGGAATGTGACCGAAGAGCCACGGCACAAAGTTCAGCAGACCGAACAGGAAGAGAAAATACCACGCCGGATACGGCACGAACGCCGCGTTCGTCGGATCGGCCTTCTGGTCGAGGAACGGCGGCGCAAAACTCGCCAGCGCGAGAATGATGACAAACACGAAGAACGACACCGCGCCGTCCATGAACATTTGATCCGGCCAAAAGCGGCCGGGCTTGAGTTTGCGCGGATCGTCGACCACCGGGCCGGCGGATCCGTTGTGACGGAAGATCGCTAGGTGCGCCCCGACTAACAGCACTAGGACTGCCGGCATCAACCACACGTGCAGGCCGAAGAACCGATTGATCGTGTTGGTGCCCATCACCGGGCCGCCCTGCGCGATCAGTTGCAGAATTGCTCCGCCCGGCGGAAGACCGGCGATGTTGAGTGAGACCTGCGATGCGAAGTACGCGTCCATGTCCCACGGCAACAAGTATCCGGTGAGTCCGAGCACCAGCGTAACGAGCAACAGCAGCACGCCGACGATCCACTGCAATTCGCGCGGTGACTTATAGGCGCCGAAAATCAGCACTTGCAGCAGATGTAAGAAGACCAGGGCGATCATCGCAGACGAACCCCAGTAATGAATCGAGAGCAGGGTGTGCGTCCACGGATTCAGGTAGATGGCGCGCGTCGATTCCCAGGCGGTAGCAGCCGACGGTGCGTAGAAAAATGTGAGAAAAATGCCGGTGGTGATCTGCACGATCATCGCGAACAAGGTCGCGCTGCCGAAGACGTACCAATAGCTCGCGCCGCCGGGAATATCTTCCGTGAGGAATTCCTTCGCCATCGACACGAAGCCGGTGCGTGACTCGATCCAGTTGAGCATCGCTATGCGAATCCTTCCTTACGATTGATACGAGATGATCACGCGGTTCGGTATGCCCGACTCGTAGCGGATCCACATGATGTTGGCGACGCCGCTCTGCTCTTTGAAGGGGAGCGGGTCCATTCCGCGCGGCGCGGGACCGGCGACATGTTCGCCGTCGATGTCGAACTGCGAGCCGTGACACGGACATTGGAACTTGTTTGCACTGTCGTTCCACAACGGGCGGCAGCCTAGATGCGGACAGATCGGACTGAGGATCACGAAATTCATGGTGACGACGTCGTAGGTGCCGTCGCTGTACGGCAGCGCACCCGATTTCGGTAAATCGGTGCGTGCGGCCAGAAACTTCGCGGAGCTTGGAACCTTGATGCCCCACACATATTCGCCCGAGGATTGCTCGGGCAGATACGAATCTTGCGACTTGAGTTGAAACTCCAGCTTAACCGGCTTGTCGGTCGCGCCTTGTAGCGACGTGAGCTCGTCAGCCGTGAGTGGGGACCAGGTGCCCTTGCTGCTCGCACCTTCGGGAATCAGCGAGCCGACGATCGGAATAACGAGAGCGAGGCCGACGATGCCGCCGATTGCGAGCGTGGCATTGGCCATGAAGCTGCGCCGGCTGATCTCCTCGGGCGTCCCGGGATCGTCATAGGCGCTATAAATTTTTCGCGCAGCCCCCTCTGGGGAGCCGGCGGCGGCTTGCTTCGACAACGTACACTCTCCGGAAAAGTTGATTCTCGGGGCTAACCCGCTAGCCCAATTCCCAAGGATTGTACGGCCGCCCTCTTCGCCGATGCTACTTGGAAAGTCTATACTCATCGCATGCGCCCGTCCTTCAAGGGGATGCTGCTCGCCGCTGCGCTGGTCGCTTTCGCCGGGGTCGCCCCCGCGCGTGCGAGCGTGCCTGGGGTCATCATCCTCGACCCGGAGTCGTCGTCACAAAGTCACGCCATGGAACAGCGGCTCGCTCGTGCGGGCTATGCCACGTTCCGTACCGCCGGCAATCCGCTGGCTGCCGCGGCGAGCCTGGAACGCCGATCCGGTGTGCGCGCGGATGACCTTTCGATCGTCGGCTACAGCGCAGGCGCGTCGGCCGTCCTTGCGACCATCGTCGAACCCTACGCCCTCGACGTCGCGCAACGGCCGGTGTTTCGTTCCGCGGTTGCCTTCAATCCGAATTGTGCGCGCGGCTATGGTGATTGGACCGGATCTTTACCGGCGCAGGCTTCGGGTACGGCCGGTGCACCGCACGGCGGTGGACCCGAGCCGGGACTCTTTCGCAGCGCGACCCCGCTGCTGATCGTGGGCGGCGGTGGCTCGTGCCGCGATTTGGCGCGCTATTCGTACGTGCACGAGTATTTCGTGGACTACGCGAGCGATGCTTCGGCCGAGACAATTCTGTCGTTCATTGCCGAGAATGCGCAGTATTCCGTCGTGTCGTTTCCGTCGTCGCAAGCCGGCACGACACTTACCGGCGAGTTAACGTTGCCCGCGATCGCGTCGCGTGCTCCGGCGATCATCATCTCGCCGGGAACGGCCGGGATCGAGGGCTTTTCGTTTTGGGAACGCCCGTGGGCGCGGCGCTTGAGCAAGCTCGGCTACGCGACGCTGATCGTCGACAGTTACATGTCGCGCCACTCCTCGTGGAAGAATCATTGGCGCATCGATCCGCGTAAAGTAAAGTCACGCGACCTCCTCGACGCGCAGGCATACCTCGCCACCCAATCGTTTACGCGTGCGAATTCGGTCGGGCTTCTCGGGCGTTCGAGCGGCGGAACGGCGGTTCTCGCGGCGATCGTGCAAGGGGCACAACCAGCGCCGTTTGCCGTTGCGGTGGCTGATTACGGCTACTGTCAGCTCGCGTACGGTGCGTGGCCCGGCGGAACACCGGCGCCGAGCGCGTCGATCGCGTATCGCACCAGCGTTCCGCTGTTGATCCAAGTTGGTGCAAACGACACAACGGTGTCGCCCGCGGCGTGCAAGGCGCTTGTCGCCAGCGCGCACGACGCCGGAGAGAACATCGAGTTGGTGGTGTATCCGAACGTCGGTCATCGTTTCGATGCGGGCGTCGTCGAGACGCCTGCTGCTACGGTGCAAGCGTCGGTCCAGCGCATCGTCGCATTCATCGAAGCACATCTGCCGCGTTAGCCGCACGAAGCGGCCGCACCGTTTACATCTTGTAGCTGTGCAGGCCGCTGATCCAGATGTTGACGCCGAGATACGTGAAGATCACGACCGCGAACCCGATGATGCTGAGCCAGTTAGTGCGCAGGCCGCGCCAGTTGTTGCGGGTGTGCAAGTGCATGTACGCAAGGTACACGATCCACGTCGCAAGCGCAGCAGTTTCTTTCGGATCCCACTGCCAGTATGCGCCCCATGCTTCCTTGGCCCACGCCGCGCCGGTGATGATGCCGATCGTAATGAGCGGCAGACCGATGGCCACGGCACGATAGACGATGACATCGAGCTGCGCGAGTGAGGGTAATGACTTGAGCCAAAGTGCCGTGGGGTTTCCCGTCGCGACGGCGGCATCAATTCCTGGAGTGTCTTCGCGGAAAAACACCGACGGCAAACCAGCATCCGTCATTGCGAGCGAAGCTGCGTCGTAGGCCGGCGTCATTCGCACGCGGTCTGCGGCAATCGACGCAAGGACGCCACGACCCTGGAAATGCTGTTCGGCGTAATACTTGATGAGATAGATCACTGAGAAGACGAACGCTACCAAAAACGCGGCATACGATGAGACGACGATCGGGACGTGCACCTTGGCCCAATACGATTGCAGTGACGGCACGGCGGGCATCGTGCCCTCGTTCCAGGTCACGCCGTAGGCGAGCGCAATTGCAGCGATCGCCAACACGAAGCCGCCGGCGTACCAGGCGTTATAGCGCCACGCCATGACGATGAAGATCGCCACCGACATCGCCGCAAAGAGCGAGAGCGAGCCGTACAGATTGAGCAGCGGCCAGATCCCGGTGAGCTCCCAGCGCACGAAGAGCTGCGCGAACTGCGCGACGCAGCCGACGATGGCGAGCGGGACGCCGAGGTTTCGCAGCCAGGCTTCGCGCGAGAAAAAATACACTAACAGCGCGAGCGCGCCGAAGACGTAGCACGCGATGGCGACGATCATCAACAGCTCGTCAGCCTGTAAGTGTCCGCTCATGATGCCTCCGCCAAGAATTCCGAGATCAGACCTTGGAACTGGGATTCGAACATATCGTATCCTTTGACGGTCGTTGCCGCCAAACCAACCGTCCAGCGTCCGTCAGGCGCCGGGTCGATGCGCGCGTAGAGGCGCGCGGGAAGAAGGTAGAACGAGATCATGAGTCCAGCGACGAGCACCAGCGCGCCGATGCCGACCAGCGGAATCCCGGGGTCGTAGCGGTACTGAAACCCGCTGTACATCAGCGAGCTGCTCGGCACGAGCCGCCAGCCGCCGCCCAAATCCACCCAGCTATGCAGGGGCACGATCGCGCTCTGGCCCTGCTGCCCGGCGTCGCTAACCGTCAGAATGACCGCCGGATCGTTCACGCGCGGATCGGCTGAGGGCATGCCGCTCGCGCGGTCGACCGTCGGAACGAAGCGGTCGTAACTCACGCTCAAGCGGGTACCGGGGACATCGAAGCTCTCACCCTCGAGCAGCACACGCTGCGAGAGCGACGGCACGTCTTTACCGTTGTGCGACATCGCAAAGCGCATCGCAAAACCGTAGCTGGCCTGGTAGTAGAGTGTCTTATCGACGTCGATTGGATGATTGACCCGCACCGTCATCGCCCGTGGGACGCCGTCGTTGCCGGTGACGGTGACGTGCGAGACATAGTCGGTCGGCTGGTACACCATGCCGCCTTTGGTCAGCACGGGTGTGATTTTGTACGCAAAGTGATCCAAATGAAGGATCGCTTTGGTCTGCGGAATCTCGACCGATTGCCCCGTGACGACGACGGTCTCGCCCGAAAAGCCGCGCGCCCAATAAAGCGTGGTGCCGGCAGCGATGATCACGAAGCCGATGTGCGCGACGAGCACGCCGCGCCGCGCCCAGTTGTGCTTGTCGGCAAAGGTCCATTCGGTGCCGTCGAACTCGCGCTTACGAAGTTGCCAACCACGCGAACGGAAAAACTGCTCGACGCGTTCGCGCACGCCGGCTTCGTCGCCGCTAACTTCAACGCTCGCGTGCAGTGGAATCTTGTCGATCTTCACCGCCCGCAGCGGCGGCAGGCGCGCCGGAATGACGCGTTTGAACGTACAAACCGTGAGCGAGAGTAGAATCAAGCCGATGATGCCGACGTACCACGGCGAATGGTAGATGTTATCGAAGCTCAGGCGCAGGATTGCGCGCGCGATCGGTGCGGGATAGCTGCCGAAGTAGATGCTGGGGTCTTTGTTCTGGTCGACGAGAACGCCGATCAGCGTGAGGATGCCCCACACGACGAAGAGGCTGACCGCGAAGAGCACGTTGCTGAACGTGCGAACGAAGTCCGAGTAGTACGAGTCTAGTTTCGCGACCACGATGCTTCAAAGATACGAATGATCCAGATCGAGACCTCATACAAAACATACATTGGTGCCGCAAGCAACGCCATGGTGAGCGGGTTGCCGTCCGGTGCCGCGATCCCGGCAGCGACGACAAACCCGAAAAGCGCGTGGCGGCGATAGTGGCCGAGCCAAGCGGCGTTCACGATGCCCAGGCGCGCAAGGCCGATCAACACGATCGGAAGTTGGAAGATGACCGCGAAGAGCGCAAGCAAGATCAATACGAAATTGATCGTGTCGGCGACACCGAAGGTCGGTGTCGCAACTGCGTCGGTGATCCCGATGAGCGCGGCCACGACGCGCGGCAACACGATGAAGTGCGCGAACGCAAGGCCCAGCGCTGCAAGCAGCAGCGACGGGATGATAAAGCTGTAGACCATGCGTCGCGTGCGTGGATGAATGGCCGGCACGACGAACATCCAAGCCTGATAGAACAGCACCGGAAGGCCGAGCACAATGCCGCCGACCAGCGAAAATTTGAATTCGGTGAAGATGACGTCGGCGGGACCGAACGCATGGAGCGCCATGCCGTGGAAATAGGCTTGCACCATCCATTTGATCACGAACTGCGAGGGCCAAAACAGCACGACGGAAATGCCCCCGACGGCTGCAATCGAGATCAATAGACGCGTACGGAGCTCCCGCAGGTGCTCCGTGAACGGCATCTCCTTCTGATCCCAAGCGGACTCCGCGCTTGGCGCGGGCCGCGTCTCGAGTTGCATTATGTCGTTGGAGTGCCCTTATCGGAGGTGGCGGCCGGCGGCGCTTCAGTACCTTGCGCTTCCATCCGTAGACGCGCCTCTTCGCGGGCCTTGGCCGTGGCTTCGTCGGCCTCGATCTGGCCCATCATGAATTCTTTTTTTGCCTGGCCCGCGCTGCGCGCGAGTTTAGGCAACTTGTCGGCTCCGAACAGAACCGCGCCGACGACCAAGATACCGATGATGATCGGCATGTCGATGAGCGCGAGGACAGGGTGCAGCATGGGCGTTCCTTTCTTATGAGGCAGCCAGCGCGTCGGCCAGTCGCCCAAGTTCTTCCTTCGCCGCGCTCGCTGGCAAAGGCTCCAGCGCGGCCTTGGCACGCTCTACATAGCGAGCGATCTCCGCGCGGGTTGCGTCGAGGCCGCCTTGCGATGCAATCGCGGCCACGATCTGTGGAATTCCGTCGTTTTCGGATCGGCCGTAGAAACGTGCGACCATCTCGTGCAACCCCCGGTCTCCGCCTCGCAGTGCCAGGATTAACGGAATCGTCATCTTGTGCTCGCTCAGATCGTTGCCCACCGGCTTGCCCAGCGCTCGTTCGTCGGCAGTCACGTCGAGCAAATCGTCATTCATCTGAAACGCGATGCCGTATGCATCGCCGAAGCCGCGCAGCGCGTCGATCTGCTCGGCGCTGCCGCCACCCATGATCGCGCCGCAGGCTGCCGACGCGGCGAACAACGACGCGGTCTTTTTGCGCGCGACCTCCACGTACTCGTCGAGCGGCAGGTCGAGGTTTCCGAGCGCCTGCAACTGCAGCACTTCGCCGTCGCAAATATCGGCCAGCGTTGCCGAGAGGATGTTCGGCACGGGATGTGGATAGCCGGCGGTCACATTCTTGAAAATCCACGCGAACAGATAATCGCCGGCTAAGACCGAGACGCGATTACCGAAATCGACCGCCGTTGCGTTGATTCCGCGCCGCGTCTGGGCGTTGTCGACGACGTCGTCGTGAATCAGCGTCGCGACATGGATCAACTCCATGTATGCCGCTAAATGCAGGTGGCGCGACGGATCGGAGCCGCACGCCGAAGCGGCCAGCAACGTGACGCGCGGACGCAAGCGCTTCCCACCTGCGGCCAGCATTCGTCGCACGGCCTCGGTGATAAGCGGATTATCGGTCGAGAACGTGGCGCGAAAGAAGTTCTCGACCAGTTCGCGGAGGCCCGATTCGTCGCTACGCAAGGTACTGGCCATCAGCGCTTCGTTCCATAGTGGATCGCAATCGACCCACCCATGAGGCGCGCGAAGCCCGCGTCCGCGAAGCCGGCGCGCACAAAACGCTCGCGAAGGTCCTCGGCATTGGGATGATGGGTGAGTGAATTCGGTAGATATGTGTACGCGGTGCGCGAGCCGCCCACTGCACCGCCCACCCACGGCACGACGCGATAAAAGTACACATCGAAGAACCGTTTGAAGAGGCGGTTGGGCGCCTTGCTCACGTCGAGGTTCACGAAGCGCGCGCCGGGTTTGAGCACGCGCACGATTTCACGCAAGACCTGATCGATGTCGACCACGTTGCGCAGGCTAAAACCCATCGTCGCCCCGTCGAAGCTTCCGTCCGCAAACGGGAGCGTCATCACGTCGCCCTCGAGGAACTTCGCATCACCTCGCGCTTCACGGGGCGCGCGGGTGCGCGCACCGTCCAACATCGGGGCGCAGAAGTCGATGCCGGTCACGTGCAGTGATGGATCGGTTCGCAGGAGATGAAAGACGAGGTCGCCGGTGCCGCAACACAGGTCGAGGATCGTTCCGTCGCGCGGCGGGGCGAGGAGCGCGATCGACCGCCGGCGCCAACGCTCGTCCATTCCCGCAGTGAGCACGCGATTGGCGACGTCGTAGCGCGGGGCAATGCGCGCGAACATCTCGCGCACGTACGCGCCTTTGTCGCCGGCAGGTGGATGGGGGGCAGTGGCCATGAGGGTTTTGGCACTTCTCCCCTAGATATAGCGGACCTTTGTCGTGATGGTAGCGCTGATGCTAACGCTTAGCTCCACGAGCGACCTGCTCTCGAGCCTCGCGGCCGCGCGCGAGATCGCGCTTACTGCGTACACGCTCCCCGCCGGACGCGTCCTCGACGGCCTCGCCGCTGCCGCGCAGGCCGGAGCGCACGTACGGGTGCGGCTCGAAGGCTACATTTATAAGGATGACGGCAGCGTTACTGCGGCTAACGCGGCGGCGATCGCGAAGCTGCGTGCCGCCGGCGCCGACGCACAACTCGTGCATCCGACGCAGAGCGCGCCGGATGCGATGCTCCACTGCAAGGCGGCGCTTGTCGACGGAACGCTCTTTCTCGACGACCGGAATTGGCCCGACGACGGTGCCGATACCATCGTGCGCGACGACTTTGCGCGCGACGAGCAAATCGTGCGTGACGCGGTCGCCGGTGGGGAAGATACGCCAACACCGTTCTTTGCGGTAGCCAAGCGCGAGGCGCTGGCTTCGGAGGCACGGCTGCTCCACGAGGCGCATGCCGGCGACGACGTTATCGTCGAGAGCGAATCATTCGGCGCTAACAATCGCGTGTATAGCGCGATTGACGCGCTCGGCCGCCAGGGCGCGCACGTGCGTCTGCTGGTGAGCGCGCGCGATATGCGAGGAAATGCGAACGAGCAGGGCGCCCTCAAGAAGCTGGCCCGCGACGGCGTAGGCGTTCGCGTCGTCGACGCCGACGAAAAGTTCGCCGTTGTCGAGGGCACGCGAGGATGGATCGGCTCGGCGAATGCAACCGTCGCTTTCGATCACCCCGACCAACTCGATTGGGGAGCCCGCACCGACGTGCCGTCCATCCTTGCACATCTCCGCCAACGGTTCGACGAGCGCTGGCAGAGCGCACGACCGCTTACGGCTGCGCTGCAACCGTCTTAGCGAATCGGGAATAACGCGCGCGCATTGGCGTCGGTCGCCGCGACGACCTCATCGAAGCTGCACTCGAGCACCTCGGCGATCCGTTGGGCGGCAAGTGCGACATACGCCGGTTCATTGCGGTCGCCGCGGTGCGGGACCGGCGCGAGATAGGGACAATCGGTCTCGAGGACGAGCCATTGCAATCCAACGCCGGCAACGGCCTCGCGCAGCGGCTCCGCCGTTTTGAACGTGACCACGCCGCCGATGCCGAGGTAGAGACCGAACTCTTGCGTGAGAATCCGCGCTTGTGCGGCATCTCCGGTGAAGCAGTGGACGACGCCGCGCATCGGCGACTCCCATTGCTCGCGTAAGATCGTGAAGAAGTCCTCGAAGGCGTCGCGCTGGTGAAAGATAAATGGGAAGGCCGCCTCGCGCGCGAGGTCGAGTTGTTCGCGCAGCACGCGACGCTGCACGTCGCGCGGGCTATGATCGTAATAGTAGTCGAGGCCGGCCTCACCGATCGCAACCACGCGCGAATCGCGCAGAAACGAGTCGAAGATCGCAGGGATGTCCGCCGGCGCGTCTTTGGCTTCGTGGGGATGGATCCCAACCGACGAATAGATCCGGTACTCGCGCGCGCACTCGAGCGCGCGAAACGAGTCGGCGACGTCGCAACCGACGGTAACGATCGCGGAAAGGCCGGCGGTGCGTGCGCGCTCGACCACCGCCGTACGGTCCTCGTCAAACTTCGGATCGTGAATATGTGCGTGCGTGTCAATCATAAGATGGAGGCAGCATGATGCTGGATTGTCGACCTGAACGGGTTAGCCGAAGCGGTGAGGACCCTGACATTGATTGTCCGAGACGCGAGGCGTTGAGTGAGGGTCCATAGCTCGGCATCATGCTGATTCCAGATCCTCAACCAGGCGATTGCGCCCTTGGCGCTTGGCCTCGTAGAGCCCGCGGTCGGCGCGTGCAAGCAACGTCTCCGCCGTGTCGCCCACGTGCGCCGCTGCAGCGCCGATGCTCGTGGTCACCGGCTCGCCGTTCGCATAGCGCATGCCGCCGAGCGCGACGGCCAAGCGCAGGCGTTCACCGACGGTCAGCGCGATGTCGCGCGAAGCGCCCGGCATGACGACCAAGAATTCTTCCCCGCCGATGCGACCGGCGGTATCGCCTCCGCGCACGGTATTGCGAATGATATCTCCGATCTTGCGCAAACATTCGTCGCCCGCCGCGTGCCCGAGTTGATCGTTAATGGTCTTGAAGTGATCGATATCGAGAAGGAGTACTGCGCCGTTCTCAGCGATCGATGTCTGTTCGAGCATCGAATGGAGCCGATCCATTGCCGTCGCTCGATTCGCGAGCCCGGTGAGGCCGTCGATCGACGCAGCGCTCTGTGTCGCGGCGATCGTGCGCATATCGCGAAGCAGCGGCGCAAGTTCGAACGCCGCATTGGTGAACTGCGCGATCTGCTCGTGTGAAAGCGGACGGTCGTTACGGCGATGCACGGTCAAAGCGCCGTGAACCTCGCCGTCGGAAAGCCGTGCGGCAAATGCATAGGCGGTGTAGAAGTCGTCGCGCAGCGATGTAGAGGGGGAGCCGCCGAATTTCAGCCGTGCCAAAATGCGACGGCCGAGTTCATCGCCGGCCGAACTGAGCGTGGGGCCGAGTGTGGTAACGCTGCGCCAAGAGTCGGTCCGCGAACTGGTCGCCGCGAGCACGGAGACGGTTTCATCGAACGATGGCACGCGCAGGGTGGCCAGGATCGCGTTAATCTGCGGCAGCGGATTGCGTTCGCCGAGCATGGCTTGCACGGCGTCGCGCACGAGCCGCAAGCGATGGAGTTCGGCGTGCTGCCGATCGATCGTACGCAACAGAAAGGCGCTCAAGCACACCGGCAGCCATAAGGCTATCGCGACGAGATCTTGCCCCTGCACGACTTCGTTGCGTCCGAGCGTCGCCCAGATCACGCCGCCGATCGTGACCCACCACGTGCGTGGATCGCGCGCGAGGCGGCCCCAAAGGCGCGCGAGCGAAAGGTGAAAGGTGTACGACGAGACCGGGGCCGAGATCGCGAACACGAACACGATCACGGCCACGAACACGATGGCGGCAAGGATCGGCGTCGCCTCTGCGATCGGAATCGCCCGGAGTTGCGCGTCGTAGCTTCCGAAAAGCAGAAAGAACAGAGCAGCGAGTACGCGCAACACACCGTGGCGCGGCAGATCGGCGAGACTTTCAGAATCACGGGCGATCGAAGCGCCGCCAAAGCCGAGTGCAAATGCGAGCGCACATGCGGTTGCGCCGACCGCACCCCCGAGTGCAAAGAGCGGAACGGCGATCGGCAAATCCAGAAAGATCGCTTCGGCCGAAAGGCCGGTGCGACGCATGCGCAAGCCGCGCACCGGCAACGCGTTGCTCGCCACGAAGCACATCGCAAGCGTACCGCATGCAGTGAAGACCCAGTCGACTTGCGTGAACAGCGGAGCATAGAGCGTCAACGCAGCAGCAAGCCCGGCAACGGCGACGATACCGCCGCCGACGGTGATCGCGCGGCTCGGCGCGTTGCGCTCGCTCATCGGCGCTACGCGCTCTCTTCCAATTCGATCCGCGGAAAGAGCACGTCACCAACCCTGGTTTGCGTGCCGGGCTCGAGTCCGCCCCAGCGTAGCGCACGGGCCCAGTCGTCGCCGATGCCGGCGCGTAGGCCAAGTTGCTCCCACATTTGGGCCGTGCGCTCGGGCATGAACGGATGCAACAAGATCGCGAGCCAGCGCAGTCCTTCGCAGACATCGTAGAGCAGCGCATCGAGTTCGCGATCGCGCCCTTCCTTGGCCAGGGCCCACGGTTTGCGTTCGTCGATCGCGCGGTTGAGCGCGGTGACCAGCTCCCAGATGGCCTCGAGCGCGCCGCGGAAATCGAGCGCGAAGATCAACGAGCGCACCCGCTGCGGAAGTTCGCCGAAGCGCTGTACGAAGACGGTTTCCTCGCTGCGATGCGGGACAACGCCGTCACGATATTTCTGCAGCATCGACAGCGAGCGCTTGAGCAGATTGCCGAGATCGTTGCCAAGGTCGCTGTTGTGGCGCTGCGCGATCTTTTCTTCGGAGTACGAGAAGTCACTGCCGAACGGCGCTTCGCGGAGGAGAAAATAGCGCAACGAATCAGCTCCAAACCGATCCGCGAGCAAAAACGGATCGACTGCATTCCCGGCGCTCTTCCCCATTTTTTGCCCGTCGACGGTGATCCAGCCGTGCGCAAAGACCAGTTCGGGTGCAGCCTCGCCCAGCGCCCAGAGAATCGCCGGCCAAATGATCGTGTGAAAACGCGCGATCTCTTTTCCAATGAGCTGCACGTTAGCAGGCCAGAGCGAGTGAAACCGCTCGTCATTTTCCGACCAATCGATCGCCGTGATGTAGTTCAATAGCGCGTCGAACCACACGTAAATGACGCCGCCATCGCCGGGAATCGGGATACCCCAGTCGAGGTTTGTGCGCGAGATCGAGAGATCGTCGAGCCCCTCTTCGAGCAGCGCGACCATTTCGTTGTACACACTGCGCGGCCGCACAAAGTCGGGATTGGTCCTGAAATACTCCAACAACCGGTCGCGGTAAGCCGAAAGGCGGAAAAACCAATCGTCCTCGGAGATCCACTCCACCACACGCCCGCACGTCGGGCAGTGCCCGTCAACGAGCTTGGACTCCAGCCAAAAGGTCTCGTCGTTGACGCAATACCAGCCTTCGTATTTTCCAAGATAGATGTCGCCGCTTTCGCGCAGGCGCTCGAAGACGCGCTGCACTTTGGTCGTGTGGCGGGCTTGGGTAGTGCGAATGAAGTCGTCGTACTCGACGTGATATTTCGCGAAGAGCGACTGCCAGCGCGGGACTAACTCGTCACACCATTCCTGCGGGGTCTTGCCGTGCTCCGCTGCGGCGTTTGCAACTTTTTGCCCGTGCTCATCAGTGCCCGTGAGGAAAAAGGCCGGGCCGCCGGCGCGCGCCGTGCGCGCAAGCACGTCAGCCACCACCGTTGTATAGGCGTGACCGATGTGGGGGTTGCCGGAAATGTAATAGATCGGCGTGGTGACGTAGAAGGTGCGGCTCATGGGATGGACTTAGTGTTCGCGCCCTTCCGTTTGCTGGCCCGCTGGTACAGGCTTCGGCGGTCGCCGGCGCCGCGCTTCGCCAAAGTCCGCGCGATTTCGGCCACGCTCGTCCCGATCTGCAGCAGGGCGTCGATCTCGGCATCGAGATCGACCGGCGCTTCGAGCGGAGCCCCGGTCGTATGGGGGGCAACGGCAAAAGCGATCTCGCCGCGAACCGGCACAGCCAGGCCCTTTGCCACCTCGGAAGGCGTGCCGAGTAGTTGCTGCTCGAAGCGCTTGGTGTATTCGCGAACGAGAAAGACCTGCGCGCCGGGAGCCACGACCTCGAGATCGGCGAGCGCGGCGATGATGCGTTGCGGCGATTCATACCAAACCGTCGTTGCTCCGCAGCGCAAAGCTGCGGCAAAGTGTTCGCGACGTGCCGCGGACGTGCGCGGAGGAAAGCCTTCGAAAAGCAAGCGTCGCAGGTCAAAGCCGCTGAGCACGGCGGTGCCGAGGAGCGCGCTTGGGCCGGGAAGCACGTCGATTACAATACCGTTTGCTCGCGCGGCCGCGACGAGTTCGTTTCCCGGGTCGGAGATGCCGGGCATCCCCGCATCGGTGACGACGGCCACGCGCTGCTCGCGCGCGCGTTCGAGGATGCCTGTTGTTACGGCGGCGGCGTTTTGCTCGCGATAGCTCCACAATTCCTTTGGACCGATTTCATATGCGTTCAAGAGCTTGCGCGCGACGCGCGTATCCTCGGCCACGATCAAATCGGCGTCGCGCAAGACCTCGATCGCGCGGCGCGTGATGTCGCCGAGATTCCCGAGCGGCGTCGGGACCACGAAGAGCGGCATGGGGACCCTTTCGCCATCGCGAATCGTATCTCTCGTTATGGCCATCGACGTCGAGCATCCGCCGGTCGGCGCGGCGCTCGAGATCTACATCAGCCCAACGTGTCCATACTGCCGTCAGGCGCTCGCGCACTACGATGCAAACGGCGTACGCTATGTGAAGCACGACGCGCAAAACGATCGCCGCGCACGAGAAGCGATGCTCGCCTTCACCAAAGGCGATCCGACCGTGCCCGCGATCGTCATGAATGGAACCTACGTGCAATCCGGTTGGGGGCATCCGCCCCGCGGTTGAACCGTTCATTAGCCCGTCGGTCGACGGGATCTAGCTGCGGATAACGCTCCAGACTTGGCGCAAGCTCGGCGAGCGTCCGTACAACAGCATGCCGACGCGGTAGATTTTGCCCGCAAGTACGGCAATCGCGTAGAGCGCCACGAGATTGATTCCGATCGAAAGCGCAACTTGCCATAGCGGGACGTTGCTCACGGCGATGCGCGCGAACATCACAAATGGTGCGATGAGCGGGACGTAACTCGTGAAGACGACGAGCGGTGCATCCGGCGCTTCGAGGGCAACGATCGCGATAAGGAACGCAGCGACGACCGGGAGCACCAGGGGTAGTGTGATGCTGCCGAGATCTTCGGTACGGTTGATCAATGAAGCTGCTCCCGCGAAGAGCGTCGCGAGCTGCAAGAAACCGATCAGAAAGTAGGCAAGAAATGCGGCGATGATGCCCGGTGTGATCACGTCGAGTGCGCTGCTGAGCGTGAAGAGTTGCTCGCTACTTGCTCCGGCTTGTGCATGCGCAGAGCTTGCGGCAGCGGTGTCGCCGCCGAGGTAAACGGCTGCCGCAACAAACACGGCGAGTTGGACGAAGCCAAGCGTCGCGGAGGCGAGGATTTTACCGATCAAGAGCGCGGTCGGGTTGACCGAGGCGACGAGCAACTCGGCGATGCGGCTGGTCTTTTCCTCGGCAACCGAACTGACCACAAGTTGACTGTTGAGCAAGATAAGGAGATAAAGAAAAATGATCAGCGTGTAGGCGATGCCCTTTGCGGCCGAGGCTTGACGTGCGGACGTGAACTTGGACGCGATCGCTTCGATTTGTATCGGGATGGCCGACAGGCTCTTCACCGTCGCGGCGCTTCGATGCGTAGCGATTTCCAGCTGCAACGGCAAGAGCGCTCGGCGAAGCGCAGCCTCGCTAACGCTGCCTGGATCGTGCGCATAAACGGTGACCTGCAAGCCGCGCGGCGTGCTTCCGATTACGATCGCAGCGCTGGCGCGGCGGCTCTTGAGAAGCGTATCGTCGACCGGTTGTTCGGGCAGCATGGCCAGAACGCGGTAGTCGTTCGCGAGCAGCGGCCGTGCTTGCGCGGTTAGCGATGCGCTACCGACCAGCACGATGGCGTTCGAGCTGGTGATCGTGCGATCGAGGAATGCCGGAAGCTTGGTGAGGAACGTGATCCCAAGAACCCCGACGAGCAAGCCGACGATGAATGGGCGTGATTTAATGCGCCGAGCGAGTTCGGCCGAATAGACGATAACCCAATCGCCGATCATGCTGCATTCTCCCCGATGGCGCGCAGGTAAATTTCTTGCAGCGATGGTTCGATGGCTTCGAATTTCGTGATCGGCGCGGAAGTGACCAGCGAACGCAGCAGCGCGGCGAAATCGGTCGTCGACGGAACTTGATAGTCGATCGCCCCGTCAGCATGAGCGAGCGCTTGCGCACCGGCCACGCTTTCGAGGAGCGCGCGCACGGAATCGCTCGGCGGCGCGACGCGGACGACACGTGTCGGCCACACCGAGCGCAACTCAACGAGCGATCCTTCGACGCGGTTTGCGCCGCCGGCAATGATGCAAAACCGCGAGCACAGGTCTTCGAGCTGCCACATTTGGTGGCTTGAAAGAATAAGCGTCGTCCCGTTGGCACGCATTTCATTCAAGACTCCTAGCAGGACCTCGGCGTTGACCGGATCGAGTCCCGAGAAGGGCTCGTCGAGCACGAGCAGTTTCGGTTCGTGCACCGCCGCACAGGCAACTTGAACTTTTTGCTGATTGCCTTTCGAGAGCTCGCCACATGGCCGGTCGGCGTAAACCGAAAGTCCCAGCCGCTCGATCCAGCGGTCGACGCGCCTGCTGACGTCGGGCTCGCGCAGGCCGTGCAATTTTCCGAAATACGCGATTTGTTCGCGGACCTTCATCTTGCCGTAGATGCCACGTTCTTCGGGCAGATATCCGAAATGACGACGGCTTTCGTCGTGAATGGGCTCGCCGTTCCACGTGACGCGGCCGCCGTCGGGAACGAGGATGCCCAAGATCATCCGCATCGTGGTCGTCTTGCCCGCTCCGTTTGGACCGAGCAACCCGAACGTCGTGGCGTCGTCAATACGAAAGGACACGTCGCTTACGGCGTGCACCGAGCCAAAGTCTTTGCGGACGTGGTCGACATTCAGCATGGCTACGTGCCTTCCATTACCGGCGCCGGACGCCTGGGTTTCATCGTAGCCATCGCGACTGCGGCAATCAGGATCCCCGCGTAGTACGAAAGGTCGCCGTACTGCGGGAACGCGCGCGCAAACGGCCCGAGAAACCATGCTTGATTCCAGAACGGAACCGACCCGAGAACGCCGAGAACCCATGCGAGCGCGCCGGCGCGCCAGGCGGGAACGCGCTGCGGATCGCGAGCGACCGCGCGTTCTTGCCAAGCATCCACGAGGACGACGCCGGCCCAAGGCGCCGCCCAATAGGAAAGCAGCAGTAGAAAATTGGTGTAGAACTCGGCCGTGTCGCGCGGATTGCCGCCCCCAAGTGCCAGCAACGCGCCGATGAGGCCGACTCCAAGCGCGGCCAGCGAGCGTTTGACGCGCGCATCAAATGCGACCAACGCGGCGAGCGCTCCGGAATACAGATTCATGCAATTCGCCGTCAATGTGCCAAGGACAACGGTGGCGAGCACCAGGTTTGCTGCCACGCCCGATCCGAGCAATTGCGCGATCGCTTCGGTCGGCACCGCGGTGCGCAGGTTGACGTGCGAGGCGCTCACCGCCGCGGCCCCCAGTATTTCGATCGCAATGCAGGGAAGCGCGCAGCCCGTGAACGCGTACCACCAGATCGCGCGCGGGCTCGTGTCACTGCTGAGGTAGCGAGAATAATCCGACGCGCACGGCACCCATCCCATCGCGTAGGCGAACGCGAGGGCGGCTGCAAACATGAATCCTTGCAACGGTGCGGCTGACGGAGCCCATGACGCGTGCGGGAGCGTGACCGCACCGAGCAAGACAAAGCCGCCTGCGAGCAGGACGGCGCACGCGCGTTCGAAGGCGCCGATGAGATTGTAGCCGTAGACGGCCAGCGCAATTTGCAACACCAGCATGACGCCGAGCGCGAAGCCATAGCCGATGTGTGCGATCGTTTGCAGCGCGTACGCACCGAAGATGGTGTTGATCGTAAACCAGCCGACGCCCGCAAGAAACGAAAGCGTCGCGGGCGCAACGTTTCCGCGCTTGCCGAAAGCTAGGCGTGAGGCGAGCATTTGTGGTACGCCGTACCGCGGACCGTAGGTCGCAAGCACACCGAGGATCGCGAATCCGAGGAGGTTGCCCAAGAATATTCCCAGCGTTGCGCTGCGGAGATCGGCGCCAAAGAGCGCTGCAATAAAGACGCCGACCATCCAGGTCGCAATTTCGGCGTTGGCTGAAAACCAAACGCCGAAGAGATCGCGTGCGCGTCCGTGGCGCGCGGCAACCGAGACGGGCTCGATGCCGGTTGGCTCGACGACGAGAACCTGATCCTTATAGATCAAGCGGTCAAATCAGAAATCCAGCGTTCGACCGCGTCCGCCTTCGAGGGCAGAATCGCGGAAAGATTTTCGCGGCCTGAGGCGGTGACGATCACGTCGTCCTCGATACGCACGCCGATGCCGCGCAGTTCGGCGGGCACGGTCTCGTCGTCGGGCTGGAAGTAGAGGCCCGGCTCAACGGTAAGCGCCATGCCTTCGCGCAGCGTTCCGTAGCGATAGTTCTCCGAACGCGCACGCGAGCAGTCGTGAACGTCGAGCCCGAGCATGTGGCTTACGTTGTGCAACGTGTAGCGACGGTAGAGCTGACTCTGCGGATCGAGCACTTCATCCAGCGACGCATCGAGTACGCCGAGGTCGTTCAGCCCTTCAGCTAGGACGCGCATCGCGCGCCGGTTCGGTTCGAGAAAGTCGTTTCCGGGCGAAACCGCGTCGATTCCGACGCGCTGCGCTTCGTAGACGATATCGTAGACGGCGCGCTGCGAATGCGAATAGCGCCCGCCGATCGGCATCGTGCGCGTGATGTCGGCGGTATAGAGCGAATCGCACTCGACGCCCGCGTCGAGCAGCAGAAGCGCGCTCTGCTCGACCGCGCCGTCATTGCGATTCCAATGCAGCGTGCACGCGTTGTGTCCCGAAGCGGCGATCGTCAGGTAGCCGACGTCGTTCGCTTCGACTCGTGCGCGGTTCCAGAACGCGCCTTCAAATTCACGTTCGCTCGCGGCGCGCGGAAAGAGACGGATTACATCTTCGAACGCGCGCTTGGTTATCTCGCAAGCTTTGCGAAGTTCGGCGATCTCGTATTCGTCTTTGAGCAGGCGCATCTCAGAAAGATGCACCGCTAAATCATCGTCTTCGTCGTCGTGCACAAGCAACGAGTCGATCGCGCGATTGTGCCCGCGGAGCAGATGCACCGGGTGTTTGCTCGCGGCGAGCTCTTCGAGATAGCCCGGAATCTCTTGCAGTGGCCGGCAGCGATCGACTCCAAAAAAGATTTGGCTCTCGTCGAGTCCGCGGTGCCGCCCGACCCACAATTCCCCATAAACGCGATCGGTGAAGAAGTCGGCTTTTCCGCGGTTGTGCTCGGGGACGAAGAGGAGCGTGCGGTGCGAGGCGCCTTCCGGCTCGAGCACCAGAAGTGCCCCGGGTTCGCCCGTGCCCATCAGGTATGCAAAGTCGCTAGCCGGACGGAACCGAAAGTTTGTATCGTTGGCGCGCACGTGTTCCTGGCCGGCCGGAATCACGAGGTAACAGCCCGGGAATTTCCGCGAGAGTTCGTCGCGGCGCGACTGCAGTCGCGCGAGTTGCGGATGAGCGCCCACTCGGAGCGGAACCTCGGCCCAGCCGCGCGACATGAAGTCGATCAAGCGCTGCGGCGTTTCGCTGTCATAGTTGGTCGTCGAAGGCGTGACCGGGGGCTGTTTGGTCGAATCCGTCATAAGTGCCAGTGTTCGGCAAGCCGAACCCTGACCCCGGCCCTTCGGGCCCGCTAACCGACCTAGGTTCTCAGCATCTACCCGGGTGGGCTGCCGTACAACTGTCACATGAAACGTCTTTTTCTTGCACTCGCCCTCGTGCTCGCGGTACCGGCAATGGCCGGCGCGCAGCAAGCTTCGGGTTCACCCGGCCCGGCGATGCGTCAGCAATTCCGTGCGGATAAGCAGCAGATGATGAAGCTGCATCAGCAATTTCGCACGCAGGTGCTCGGCGCCCTCACCCCTGCACACAAGCAACTCTACGCTACCGTCGTCGGTAACCTCGCGATCGCGGCGAGTCCGGACCCGCGCGCCGCAGCCAAACAGCTCGATGCCGCGCTTTCGGCAAGCGAAAAGACCGCGATCCTGAGCGCGAACGCGCAGTTCATGACCGCGATGAAGTCGATGTGGCAACAGATGATGGCCAATCATCCCTGGCCCAAGCCGAGCGGTTCGCCCCGGCCGAAGCGCGGCGGTGGCCCGCGTAAACCGCACACGCCGGATGCCGGCGAGGTTCTTATCGGCATGGCGGGCGGACACGGTGGGATGATGATGGGCCGCATGCACGGCGGCGGCCCCGGAATGGGTCACCCGTAGACGATTCGGCCGGCCTTTGGCCGGACGCACATCCTGTGCTCCGAACCTTCAGCCGCATCGTGCGGCTTACGTTGCGATGTCCAAACCTAAATCGAGGGAGGGTGCGCTGTGGGTGAGCCACCCGACCGAGATCAGATCGACGCCGGTCGCGGCAATGGCGGCAATCGTCTCGGGACGTACGCCGCCGCTTGCTTCGGTGATGACCGAACCATCGACGATGCGCACAGCCTCTTTGAGCGTTGCGGGATCCATGTTGTCGAGTAACACGGCGTCGATCGGCTCGCGCAACGCCTCGCGCAATTGGTCGAGCGTATCGACCTCGACTTCGATCTTGACCATGTGGCCGGCGTGCGCGCGCACGCGCGCGACCGCTTCGTGAACCGAGCCGGCCAGCGCGAGGTGATTGTCTTTGATCAGCACGGCATCATCAAGTCCGAAGCGATGATTGCCGCCGCCACCGCAGCGCACGGCGTACTTTTCTAAAACGCGCAGTCCAGGCGTCGTCTTGCGCGTGTCAACGACCTTGGCGCGCGTACCGGCGACGGCGTTCACCAATCGACGCGTTGCGGTCGCGATGCCGCTCAACCGGCAAAGCAAATTGAGCATGGTCCGTTCGCCCGTCAGGAGTACGGCTGCCGGACCCTCGAGCTCGGCAACGAGCCCCCCACGTTTGACCGGCTCGCCGTCGCCGACCAACGTGCGCCCGTGTACCGTCCCCGGTTCGAGCACTTCAAAGGCAAGAAGTGCGGCATCGAGTCCGGCAATGACGCCTTCGGCACGCGCTACGATGCGTGCCGTCGTGCGGAGGTCGAGCGGGACGATGGCGTCGGTCGTCAAGTCGCCGCCATGCGCGAGATCCTCAAGGAGTGCGGCGCGCACCAGCGGCTCGACGACGAGCCGGGTGGGCTTACGCGCGGACAAGGCGCGTGAAAGAGCGTTTGGCAAGAGCATCATCCGTCGCCGGGTAATCGCTGCGATAGTGACTGCCGCGGCTTTCCTTGCGCGCAAGCGCCGCTTCGGCAATCAGGCGGCCGACGACCAGCAGATTGCGCAGTTCATTGGTCGCGCGCGGAAAACTGCGTTCGAGATCGGCGATGCGCGAGAGCGCTTCGCGAAGCCCGAATTCGTTGCGGACCAGGCCGACGTTAGCATACATCACATTGCGAAGGTCGCTTATGGCCTGGACTTCTCCGTTGTCATCCCGCGCGTTGAGAACGACGCGAGCGGCGTCGAGAGGCACATACTTGGTTTGCTCACGTCGCATCTCGCCGATATTCTCGGCAACGCGGGAGCCGTATACCATGGCTTCGAGCAACGAATTGCTCGCGAGGCGGTTGGCCCCGTGGACGCCGCTGGCGCTGGCTTCACCGCAAGCCCATAGTCCTTCGAGCGACGAGCGTCCCCATTCGTCCACGGCGATGCCGCCCATGTAGTAATGCGCTGCGGGCGCAACCGGAATGCGTGCCGTGCGCGGATCGATGCCTGCGTCGCGGCAAAATCCGAAGACCGTCGGGAACTCAGTCGGAAATGCTTCGCCGATCGCGGCGCGCGCATCCAGCCCGACCAATCGCCCACGCTGTTGTTGTTCGAAGATCGCGCGTGCGACGATGTCGCGCGGCGCAAGTTCGGCGTCGGGATGGATCGCAAGCATGAAGCGTTCGCCCAAATCATTGAGCAGGATCGCACCTTCGCCGCGGACTGCTTCGCTGACCAGCGGCATCGGGTCCGCGCCGATGGCCAACGCCGTCGGATGGAACTGCACGAATTCCATGTCGGCGAGCATCGCGCCAGACCGCGCGGCCATCGCAATGCCATCACCGGTCGCTTCGACGGGATTCGTCGTGTACCGATAGAGTCGTCCGATACCGCCCGTCGCAAGGACGACCGCGTTCGCGAGGTAGGCGTGAAGGTCGCCGTCGCTCGCATGCGCATAGACGCCCGCAACCCGTCCGTCGCACAGAATGACATCGTCGGCCGTGACGTCCTCGACCACGGCAATGGCCGGCGACTCGCGCACTGCGGCGATGAGCGTTTTGAGAATCTCGTGACCGGTTGCATCGCCGCCTGCTTTAACGATGCGTCGCCGTTGATGCGCCGCTTCGCGTCCAAGTGCAAGCTCGCCCGAAGCGTCGCGATCGAAAGTTGCGCCGAGTTCGAGCAACTCTTCAACCCGCGCGGGCGCGTCGCTCGTGAGTATCTTGACAATGCGTGCGTCGCTTATGCCCGCGCCGGCGCGCTGGGTATCGATGGCGTGGAGCGAAGGCGAATCGTCGGCACCGAGCGCCGCAGCGATGCCGCCCTGTGCCCAATCGGTCGCTGCACCGCTCCCTAAACGGCGTTTGCATAACACCGTGACCGGGATCGGGGCCAGTTTGAGTGCGGCCATTAAGCCCGCGATGCCCGCGCCGACCACTACGGCGCCGGTACGGTGAACGTTCATTGCCGTGAGCGGCTAAATTCAAGCATCCGATCGACGGCGGCGCGCGCGCGCGGCGCAATCGCCGGATCGACGGTGACTTCGTATTGCATGGTTTCGAGACTGTGTAAAATCTTCGGCAGCGTATTGCGCTTCATGTGCGGACACAGGTTGCAAGGACGCACGAATTCGACGCTTGGATAGGTGCCCGCCACGTTGTCCGCCATCGAACATTCGGTCATCAGCAGCACGCGTGCGTGAAGGTGCTCGCCGACATACTCCACCATCCCGTGCGTCGAACCGACGTAGTCGGCTTCGGCGAGCACGTCCGGTGGGCACTCGGGATGCGCGATCACGACGAGTTTTGGATCGCCCTCGCGGAACTTGCGAATGTCGGAACCGGTGAAGCGTTCATGCACTTCGCAGTGGCCTTTCCACGCGATGATTTCCGTCGCCGTCTTCGATGCGACGTACTTCGCCAGGTACTCGTCGGGAAGAAAGATCACGCGCGGCACGTTGAGCGCCTCGACGATCTCGACCGCGTTACCGCTGGTCACACAGACATCAGACTCGGCCTTGACCGCAGCCGAGGTGTTCACGTAGGTGACGACCGGCACGCCGGGATAGCGTTCGCGCAACAAGCGCACGTCGTCGGCAGTGATCGATTCGGCGAGCGAGCAGCCGGCCCGTAGATCGGGCACGAGCACGGTCTTGGACGGATTGACGAGTTTGGCGGTCTCGGCCATGAAGTGCACACCGCAAAGGACGATGACGTCAGCGTCGGTTTTAGCTGCCTGCATCGCAAGCGCGAGTGAGTCGCCGACGATGTCGGCGACGGTGTGATAGATCTCCGGCACCTGGTAGTTGTGCGCGAGAATCACGGCGTTACGTTTCCGCTTAAGCCGATTGATTGCTGCCACATAGGGGGCGTGCAAGGGCCATTCAACGCGCGGAATGACGTTCGCGACGCGCTCGAAAATGGGCGTGGTTTCGCGTTCGACGTCGTCGGTGAGGGTAAGTTCGGTAAGGGTCATGAATTCTTGGGGCGATGCGTTCGCTTCGCTACCTTCTTATACCCGTAATTGCAACGATCGTTTGCGCGGCGTCATGCGTCCCTGTCCGCGCGCAGGTACCTGGGGTCGTTTCGCTGCCAACCGCCTCGGCGCGACCCTCGCTCTACGTGACGGCGCCGATCCTCATCGACGGCGCGACCGTGCTTCGGGTTGCTACGTTGGCCCAGCCCCCGCCCGGAGCTGCCCCGATCGAAACGCGAGTATTCTTGATCAATAGCGCTATTGCACAGCTGCTGGCGGTCGACCCCGACCGAAACACGACGGAGTACGACCCTGCGACGTTCAAAGTCGCAACCGAGCAGCAGGGCGGCGAATACGTCCTTGTCGCAACGGATGAGCGGCATCACAATCCGCTCCCGATTCTCACCGTTACGACTGACGATGCCCGTAGCCAAAAGCTTGCGGTTGGCGAGCTTGCGCAGCAGTGGCAGGCGGGACTCCAACAGGCGATCGTCTCAGCGTTGGCCCGGCGCCAGCCGGCGGAGATCCACCGTAATGCCGCTTTGATCGTGTACGGCAGCGTCGCCTTGGTGGTGCTGACGCTTTTAGGGTTCCTTGCAACACGCCTTCGACCCACCGGCGCCGTTGCTCGGTCGACGCCGTGGGTGCTGTTGTTGCTGTGGCTTGGTGCGATCACCTACGCGCTCACGCTCTTTCCGCAGACGGTCGCCTTGGGCAGGCAGCTATTGCGCCTCGAGTGGCGCGTTGCGATCGTTTGGATCGGCGCGATCCTCATAGAGCGCGTGCTCTCGATTGCCACACATCAAGCCGTGCGCGGCTGGGCGTCGTTTGGGATGAGCCCGAACGAGCAGGCACGTTCACTGTTGCGCGTTCCCACGATGTCCAAAGCGCTGGTCGGCTTCGAGCGGATCTTCGTATTTTTTGTCGCGTTGCTGCTGACGCTTACCGCGCTTGATATTCCCATTGCTTCGGTGGTGACAATCGGTGGCATTGCCGCGGTGGCGATCGGGTTTGCGGCGCAGAGTCTCGTGCGCGACCTTCTCAACGGCGTCCTGGTGCTCTTTGAGGATCAGTACGTCGAGGGCGATTTCATCGCGATCGGCGACTTCAACGGCGTAGTCGAACATTTGACGCTGCGCGTCGTGCAGTTACGCGACAGCACGGGAAACTTGATCACGATTCCACACAGTACGGTTTCGCAAGTCGTGAATTCGTCGCGCAACTGGTCGCGCATCGACTACAAAATCACCGTTGACGTAAAGGCCGACGTGCGCAAAGCGATCGAGGTCGTGCGCGCGACGCTTGAGGCGCTCAAAGACGACGAGGCTTGGCGCGACGCGGTGATCGATCCGATCGAGTGGATCGGCGTCGACAGTCTCTCCTCAGGCGGCACGACCTTGCGCTTTGTCATGCGCACCGCGCCGCTGCGGCAATTCGAGTTGCGCCGCGAAATCAATCTTCGTATCTCGGACGCTTTGGGGAAGGCTGGAATTCTTCTCGGCAGCAACACGGTGCCTCAGGTCGTCGTGCAGCCGGTAGCGAGCCCCGATCCGTCATGAAGACCTTCGAGCGTGTCGTGCTCGTGTTGATCACGGCGCTTGTCGTCCTTATTTTTTATGTGCCGATCGGCCACACCGACTACGCCGGCGACTGGCGCGGCGGAACATATGGCGCCGATGCGAGTCGCTCGCTTGCCGGTTTCATCGACGATGTCGTCGCGGGATCGCCGGCGGACCGAGCCGGGATTCGTGTCGGAGACCAGTTGCAGATCGCGCCGTTCAGCAAGGATTTCCCACGGTTCGCCTTTCCGCGCGTGGGCGATCGCGGCACCTTCACGTTCCGCAGGCCTGACGGCTCGCGCTATTCCGTGACGATGACTGCGATATCCAGTTCGTTCAGCTCAATGACACGGATTCTCGGCATCTTAGCGATGCTGCCGGCAACGATTTTCGTCGCTATTGCGTTCGCACTTGTATTCTTGCGGCCCAGCGTCATGACATGGTCGTTTTACGCGTACGCGACGGGTTTTCTCTCGACGCAGGCCTCGATGGCATTCTATTACGCTTACCTCTCGCAGCCCGCATACTATACTTTGAGCTTTCTCCTCAACACGGTGTGGGGAAATTTCGCCGTGCTTCCGCTCTTGCCGTTTGTTCTGCGCTTTCCCGACGACAAGCTTACCGGGTTCGGGAAGGCCTTCGATCGCATCTTATGGATTGCAATTGCGCTTGCCTTCGGTGCGTATAGCTACGAGTGGTATGAATACGGCAAGGGTGTGCCGGTCTGGTGGAGCGGCGCGATTGACACGTGGTTGCCGCTTGCGACCTTCGCGGTCGCGACGCTGATCCTGATGAAAAAATACAAGTACGCAACCCTGCAAATACGCCAGCGATTCGGCTTCCTGACGGTCGGGCTGATCGTGTCATTTCTGGCCTACGCCGTGTACTTCGTGCCGTGGATCCCGCGATCGATTTCCGAGGCAATAGGTTTCGCCGTGGTAATCATGCCGATCAGCGTGATGTATGCGGTGCTGAGGCATCGCGTGCTCGACGTAAACTTCGTGCTCAACCGCGCCCTCGTGTACGGAACTCTCTCGGTGTTCGTCATCGCGTTCGTTTCTTTATTGGATTGGTTCGCCGGCCACGTCATCGAAAGCGAGCGCCTGGCGACGGGCGTCGAGCTAGCCTTGACGATCGCTATCGGGTTTCTGCTGGACCGTATCAATCGTACGATAAGTAATGCGGTCGACTTGATTTTCTTCCGCGACCGCCGCGCTGCCGAGGACTATCTGCGCCGAGCTGCGCGCGCGTTGCCGTACGCAACGGAAGAAGCGGCGGTGACCGATAGTCTCGTCCAGGTGCCGGTCGACGCACTCGCGCTGAGCGCCGCAGCGCTCTACCGCCGCGCGAACGGCGGCGAGCGCTTTGAGGGCATCGCCACGTCGACGAATACCGAGGTTGCGCCGCTCGGATTCGACCGCAATCATCTGCTCGTGCGGATGTTGCAGTCCGGAGAGCAGCGCGTGTGGCTCGAAGAATTGCGCGGGCACCTCGACCGCGAGCAAGCGAAGTACTACGTGCTCGCCGTTCCGGTTATGGTGCGCCACGAACTCGTGTCCTTCACGCTCTATGGTCCGCACCGTAACGGTTCGCAGCTCGACCCCGATGAGGTCGGGCTGCTTGAAGAGCTTGCGCTCGAGGCTTCGCGGGCCTACGACCACATCGAGGCGGTTCGCTTGCGCGAGCGCTACGCGAATCTCTCGGCTGCCCCCTCAGCCGCATCGGCGTAGTTCCTTGGTCCCTAGGTGAGCGCGCGGCACTCCGCTAAGTGCGGGGCGTGCACGTTCACCATCGGTTGGCGGTCTTTGCCGGTCCGTCGCTTCCGCTCGAGGATCGTGTCGTCAGCGAAGACACTTTTTATCTTCCGCCGGCGGCACGGGGCGACGTCGACCGCGCGGCCCGGGAATATGACGTTGTGCTCTTGATCGACGGCGTCTTCCATCACGATCTTGCGCCGTCGCCCAAAGAATGCTATGCGGCCTTGCAGCGCGCTCGGATGTTCGGCGCGTCGAGCATGGGTGCGCTCCGCGCAGCGGAGTGCGCGCCGTATGGATTTACGCCGCTCGGCGCAATCGCCAACTGGTATGTCCGTGACGTGATCGACGGCGACGACGAAGTTGCGGTGCTTACCCATCCCGAAAACCATCAGGCACTTAGCGTGCCGTTGGTCAACGTGCGCTATGTCGCGCGGCTCGCCCATCGGCGCGGGTTGCTCGACCGAGCAGAGCACGACGCCTTTATTCGGCGGGCGCGCGACGTTTTTTACATGGAGCGCACGTGGGAGGACGTACTCGAACTCGCCCCGGCGGATGCGCGCGACGCGATCGAAGCGATCGCATATACGGAGGGCGACCTCAAGCGTTGGGACGCGCGCTTTGCTCTGCGCACGGTGCTTCGTACGCGGCACCGTGTTGCGCTTGTTCGGCAAACGATCGCGCCGAGGCGTAGCACCGTCGCATATCGGCGCACGGTCGATACGTCGCCGATCGTCCTTCCCGAGTCTGTCCCCAAGATGCCCGGAACCTACGATCGCGCCGTGCCGTTTGCGCAAACGCTCGCACTGATTCCGGAACTGCGGCGGCGCTACGGCATCACGCGCGTCGGCGAGACGACCTACCTCGATCGCGTCGGGATCCCAACCTATTCAGCGCTGGTGCCGTGCTCGCCGGACCTGCTTGGCGTCTACAACGGGAAAGGTATTACGCGCGAGAGCGCGATCGCGAGCGCGGTGATGGAAGCGAGCGAACGTCAAATCGGGGCGGCCGTCAACCTCCCGATTTTTAGAGAATCGCTTCGTGCCGTTGGCGAGCGCATCGATCTCGATGCGTGTGGACTACGCGCGGAGGCGAGTGGCCTCGTCGTCGAGTGCGTCCGCGGATCCGAGCTGCTCTCGGGCGAAGTCGTTGCAGTTCCGCTTGCAATGGTGCAGTGCCCTTGGTTCGGCGAAAGGCTGTTTGGGGTTACCTCGAGCAACGGTCTCGCATCCGGGAACAACCTCACCGAGGCGATCTATCATGCGCTCTGCGAATTGGTTGAACGCCACGCGTGGTCGATGTATCACGTGCGCTGCTCGCTCGTCCCGCGGTTCTATCTCGGAGTGGGAACTGCGGATGTCGCGCTTGCGCCGGAGATCGATCTGCCTACCGGCGAGCCCAACGTCGACCGGCTGGTTCGCCGGATTCGTGGCGCGGGTTTGATCCTGCGCGCGCTCGCGCTTGCAGAAGGCGACTTGCCGCTGACGGTCATCGCGTCGGTGACGCAACCGCAGGACGATCTACCGATGGCGCACATGGGACTGGGCTGTGCGCTCTCGCCTGCGCACGCGCTGACGCGCGCGATTACGGAAGCAGTGCAAAGCCGGGCCGTCGATATCCAAGCCGCACGTGAAGACATACTTCGGATCGGCGACCCGGCGGGCATCATGGGGACACACGCGCGCCGATTACGGGCGATGCCGAGCGGGCAATGGTACTACGACGTGCCAAGCGAGCGCATCAGGCTCGACGTACTGCCCGACCGCGCGGGAGACGATCTTGCCGAAGAACTCCGAACGACGCTTGCGGCACTGAAGGCTTACGGTATTCAAAGCATCATTGCCGTCGATCTTTCGCCGCCCGATCTGCCGATCAGTGCCGTGCGCGCGATTGTTCCGGGGCTGGAGACCTACGCCTTCAGCGGGCATCTCGGTCCGCGAGCGCGCGCCGAACTCAATCCCTTCACGCTGACGGTTTAGGCGCCGAGCGTGACGCGTTATCTCGATCGCGTGATGGCCGGCGAACAGGCCACCGTGACGGAGTGGAACGATCACCTCATCGCATTTCATCGCGCATATACCGGCGCAACACCCGCCCTCGTGGCGGACATGCGCACTCCCGATGGCCGAGGATCGTACGACCTTCTTACCCACAGGATCAAGACGCTGGCACCGAACGCGCACGACATCCTCGATGTCGGTTGTGGAGATGGGACGCTGCTGCGTGAGCTCGCATGCGCGTTCGGCCCGAACGTTGCCCTGACCGGCGTCGACCTCTCGGAAGACGAACTCGCGCTCGCTCGTGCGACTTTGCCGAACGGGCGGTTCCTCCACGGCGATGCGTCGGCGAGCGATCTAGGCCAAAAGTCCTACGATGTGGTGACGTCGCACCTTGCGTTCATGGCGATGCCTGAGGTTCGCGCGGTATTTGCAAATGCGCGCGCCGCGCTGCGCGACGATGGAATGCTGATATTTGTCTGTGAAGACCCGCTCTCCGGCGGCGCGATCTTCGAGCTCCTTTTCGAGGCGATCAGGATTTTGCGCGGCCGCCTGAGCAGTTTTGCGCCGAACGTCCCCATGCGCGAGCCCATCGAACGTGACGAGGTTCTCTGCGCGTCGCTACGCGACGCCGGCTTTGCGGCGGCGCGGGTCGAGCATTTTTCGTTAAGCGGCAAGCTCGCGGAAAAGCAACTCTGGGCTTTTATCGAGCAGTGCTATCCCTTGGGATTGCTCGATCCGGCAATGCGCGACGGGCTACGCGATGTGATGGGCTCGCGCCTGCACGCGATTGTTCGTGGCGCCGCTGTCGACTTTCCGCTGCGCTTAGTCGCCGCCTGCGTACAGCAAGAAGCAAGGACTCGAACGGTTCCTACTGAACGTGATCTGTGAGCCGAACCGAACTTGTCTCAGTAACGGAGCGTGACCCCCAATGACGGACGTACAGCGCCGTGCCACTGCAGCCGGATTTCTGCATGTGTTGCATTCGTCGCCGGAAGTGTACAACGAGTGGAATCCGATCAAGAAAGATGACTACGCCGCGCTCGGCAAGTTGATCCAAAAGACCGTCGGGCTTCGCGAAACGCCGAGCGCCGAAGACATCCATGGGATGGCTTCATACATCGATGCGCATCTCAAAGATGAAGTGGCAAAATTTCATCAAGCGCACGCCGATGCGCCCCATCACGTGGGTGCCATGGCTATGATGCAACAGGATTAGAGCGCATAAACCAGGTCGCCAGCTGCGTTCGCGAATTCACGTTTACTTTTGCGAACAGGTTAGCGATATGTCCCTCAACGGTACGCTCGCTTAGCACCAGCCGCTCGGCAATCTCGCGGTTTGTCAGTCCTTCGGCCACGAGGCTCGCGATTTCGACTTCGCGCCGGGTAGTGTTGTTCGGTCGTGCGTGCCCGTCGCGCGTGACCAACTTGGTCGCACCGAGCGCTTTCGATGCCAACTCCGCGAAATACGTTGCGCCGAGCGCGGTGAAGCGCTCGCGCGCTTCGTCGAGCAACTCTTTATGCTCGGCACGACCGAGCGCCGCGCCCGCGAGCCCGCGCGCAAGCGCCGCGTGGCCGCGATTCCAGGGCTGGTCGTCAGCCCAGAGTGCGCCGCCGGCAATCGCATCGAGCGCGCCTTTTGCATCGAGCGCGCGCGCAACGAATGCGAGCAGCTCCGGATGTAAAAAGACGAACATGTCATAGGGCTCGCGCACGACAGTGATTACTTTGTCTAACAGTCGCTTTGCGCGCACCGTCGATTGCGTCGCTAGCGGGGTTAGCGCTGCGACGACGACCGGCAACAGTAGCGGCGTACGTTCGCCTGCTTCAAAGGCCGCCACTTCCTGATGGGCGTGCTGCCATGCCGGCTCGGCTGCTCCGCGTTCGCGAAACGCGGCTGCGGTGTACCGCGCACCCATCAGCATACCCCGCAGCGTTGATTCGCTCGAGGTCGTGAGCTTGTCCGCAAGCAACTCTTCGACGTCGGCGAACTCACCGCGTGCGATCATCAGATTCGCCTGGATCGCGACTGCGATCGGCGGCCGGCTTTCGTGCCCGAGTTCCGCGATGAACTTTTCCGTCGGCGTCACGCCGCGGAAGCCCAGCGTGCACCACATCTTCGCTACAATCGGCATAGTGCTGAATATCGCCGGTGCGCCCTCGGTCGCGGCGTCGGCGTGCTTGATGTGCTCCAGCGCACGCTGCTCGGCGCCGAGCCGAACGGCCAATAATGCGTTGCTGCAGTGATGCCGGATCGTCACGACGGATCCCGCCTTATCCGCCCACTTTTCGAAGCGCGCGCGAAAGTCGTTTGCGCTCTCTACGTCAACGCGATGCATCGCGATGTGTTCACCGACGCTAAGAAGGTTGGCCCGCTCAGCATCAGAGACCGTGTTTTCGTAGCGCGCGATCGTCGCGCGCGCCTCATTCGGGAATCCGGAGTGAATCTGCGAGATCGCGATCGAGGCTGCCAGCGCACCGACCCCGCTTGTCACGCCGGCAGCTTCGGCTTCCGCCAGCCCACGCCGGCAGATGCGAATGGCATCGCGTTCACGGCTCAGGGCGTTGTAGAGTTGCGAGAGACGCTCGTACGTTGGGATAATCTCCTCGGTCATCGGCGAGGCGATGGCGAGCGCGCGCTCGAGAGTGCTCGCCGAAAGAGAGAGCATCGATTTCGCCGCCGCTTCGGACGAAAGCTTGATCAACGCCTCGCGCTCACCAACTTTGTCGCCGCAGGCGGCGCACTGTTTCGCGAGCCGCTCGTAATCTTCGAGGCGCGGCGACGGCAATCGCTTAAGCGCATCGATGATGCGGTGGCGCAACGGAATCTCGATTGGGATCGTCTCGAGGACGCTCTCCATCACCGTGCCGTGTACGAAATGAAGATCGTTTGCACCGGTAACGAGGTAGCGTCCCGAGAGTTGGCGGATCAGCCCGAACATCTCGTCTTGCGGCCAGAGTTGCTGAAGAAGCGGCATCTCGATCGGATCGTCGATCAGCGCGCACATCTGCAAGAATTCGCGTACGCTTGGCTCAAGGAGCGAAAGATCGCGTGCGACCACGCGCCGTGTGCTCGCGCTGACGTCGCGCAGCGTTGTCGCGCTGTTGTCGCGTGCCGCCGTCGCAACCGCGACGATGTCGGCCGCAAGTCCGCGCGTTTCGGATGCGATGCCGCTCGCCACATCGTCGCTGACCCCTGGGTAGATCGAGCGCACGATCTCGACCGCCGGTTTGGGCGGAAGATTATCGAGCGCAATCGCTTGATCGTTGAGCGCCATCGCCGGTCCGTGTTCGTCGCCGCGCTCAGTCGAGAGGACCAGGATCGCGCGATCAGCCAGCGCCGTAACCGTACGCTCGATCAGCACACGGCTTTCCCGATCGGCCCACTGCGCGTCGTCGAGCACGAGCAGCAGCTTGTGGTCGAGGGTCACGCCCTCGATGATGCGTAAGAACGCTTCTTCAAAATCCTCGGGTCGCTCCCGGTCGATCGTGAGCCCCGAAGAATAGCGGCCGGCACTCTCACCCAGCGCGCCCAGCAGCTCTTGGAGCACGCGGCGTGCGGCAAAGAGCGAGAGGGCCGCGTGAATGCGGAAACACGGGGCCCAGACCGCAAGCCACCCCCCGGCAGAAGCCTCGGTGGCAAGGGTCTCCGCCAGTGCCGTCTTGCCGACACCGGTCGATCCCACGATACGAATGGCCCGCACGATGCGCCCTCGCGCCGCCGAGTCGAGGACGGCGCGCGCTCGCGCGAGCTCCGCATCCCGTCCAAACAGGCTGCCCACGGTCGGTGGCTTAGGCGAAAACTAGGTATTTCCCCGGACGAGTTCGGGACGCTGGAATTGCTAGGCTGAGGGCGTGGAGGAGACCATGACCATGTATGCACGAGCAATGACCATCGAGGAAGTCGCACCCCCTGGACTCGCCGCCGAGGCGAAACCCGTTCCCTATTGCTTTATCTTGGACGATACCTATCGCGTGATTATGGCTGGGCCTTCCGGTGGTGAAGATCCGTTGGCTCCGCTCTATGCCGCGGATTCGCGGATCGACGAACTTCCCGGACCGATCGATCGCGTCGTGCGAGCGCTGACCGCGACCTGGCGGACGTCACGCGCACCTTCGAATATGACCGCGGTGGTATCGCATCTCCATGTAACCGTCGCGCCGCTCCACGGATATGACGGACGACGGATCGCCGTCTTCGTCAACCGGCACTAGCGCGCGTCAACCACGGCGCGGCGTTGCGCAGCACCTGCAGATCGTGCGGGTCCTCGAATGCGCGCGCATAGCGTTCGTAGCTCGCCTTCGCGGCGTCGTGTCGCTCCACGCTCCATTGCGCCTGTACCAACTGTGCTGCCAGTGCTCCAAGGTGCGCAAGCCCGCGGTGCTGCGCTTCGCTGAGCGCAAGCGCCGCGACCGACTCGGCTCGCGCAAACGCATGCGCTTCCATGAGCGCCCCAAAAAAATTCGTGTAGAATTCGACGAAACGCTCGTCGGGCGGTTCGCCGAGCTCGAGGTGGTGCTCCGACGCCCAGATCACCGCGCGTATCAGGCGTTCAGCGTTTGCGGCGAAGGCCAGATCGAGCAACGTCTCTCGCGCAAAGACGCCGTCGCCGCTCGCTAGCGATTGCTCGGCTAGGGCGAGCCGGTCGCGAATGGTGCGCAGACCCCGGCGCTCGATTGCTCCAATGATCCGCCGCCGCAGCGGAATCTTCATCGCGACCGTTTCCATGACCGCGGCCGCGGTGAGCGCATGGTCGAAACGCACGACATCGCCCTCGCGCCGAACGTAGCGGGAATCAGCGAGTGGGGATTCGAGCAGCGCCGCTTCGATCGGTTCGGAAAAGAGCGAGAGCAATTGCAACACGCTGCGCTGGTCGGCGGGTAACGCGGCGAGGTCCTTCGCGATGGCCGCTCGCGACGAGCGATCGACGGCGTTTGGTTCGCTCGTTCCGCGGAGCGCCGCTGCACCGGCAATCGCAACCACTTCGTAGGGCACGCCGCGCGCGTTTGTGACAATCGCATCGAGCACGCCGGAAGGTGCATCCGGAAAGTGCATGGCGGCCAATGCGCGTGCCGCTTGCTTACCGATTGCGCGCAGCGAAATCGTCACATCACCCTCGAGCGGGCGCGTGCGATCGTCTTCATCGTCGCGAATGAGGACAACGAGGACCGGCCGGTTCGAGAATTGCCGCATCATCGCGCCGATCTGTTCGAGGCTTTCCTCGTCCGCGTAGTGCGCGTCGTCGATCACGATGAGTACCGGTTGCTCGCGCGTCGCGCGATCGACTCGCTCGACGATATTGGGCAGACGCGCCGAGAGCGAAAACGGAATCAATCGATCGAACGGGTACGCAGCGGCGCGCAGCACGAGTGACTGCGGCGCAGCAAACTCCTCGAGCGCGTCGGCAAGCGCGCTCTTTCCGACGCCCGCCGCCCCGGAGATGGTGAGTAGTCGAGGCGTGCGGGCAGTCGCGGCGTTCGTAAAGGCGGCGCGCAACTCGGTGAGCTCCGATTCGCGGCCGACGAGTTGCGGCATACTAGTGGCCCTCCTCGGGCGCAGCGGGCTTTTCCTGCTCGTCTGTACAATCGAACGCTCGTGCAAACTGACATACACGTGGCCTCACCATCGCGCGTTGAGCTCACGCTTCGCGGCCTTGCGCTAGGTGGCGCGATCACGCTGGTCTTTACGGCCGCGAACGTCTACCTTGGGCTGAAAGTCGGATTGACATTTGCCTCGTCGATCCCCGCTGCCGTCATCTCGATGGCGATCTTGCGCGGGTTCAAAACCGCGACGATCTGGGAGAATAACATCGTGCAGACCGTCGCCTCGGCGGCCGGCACGTTGTCGTCAATTATTTTCGTGTTGCCGGGCCTTGTCATGGTTGGCTGGTGGACCGGATTCCCGTTCTGGGAATCGTTCGGCGTGTGCGCGGTCGGCGGCATCCTTGGCGTGATGTACAGCGTTCCACTACGTCGCGCGCTCGTAACGAACTCGGATCTGCCCTACCCCGAAGGCGTCGCTGCCGCCGAAGTGTTAGAGGTCGGCGCGGGAAAGCACGCCGACGAAGCGGCGGCGGAAAATGCGTTAGGGCTGCGCGCGCTCATTGTCAGCTCGATCGCGTCGGGGGCCGTGCAGCTCGGCGTAGCGCTGCGCCTGTTGCAGAGTTCCTTTGCCGGCTACCTGCGCATCGGGCCTGCGATCACCGGCATGGGTTTCAATCTTTCGCTGGCACTCGTCGGCGCCGGACATCTTATCGGCTTGACGGTCGGCATGGCGATTTTCGGCGGATTGTTCATCGCGTGGGGCATTTTGATTCCGCTAATCACCGCGATGCACCCGATGCCCGGCGCAATCGGCGACGTAGCAAACGCGGTGCGATCGACCGACGTTCGTTTCATCGGTGCCGGACTTATCGGCATCTCAGGCATCTGGACGTTGTTCAAACTTATTGCGCCGATCGCGAGCGGCGTTCAGTCATCGCTGCGCGCTTCGGCTGCACGGAACCGGGGCGACGTCCTCGATATCACCGAGCAAGATATTCCGTTTAACGTCGTCGTGCTCGTGTCGGCCGCTTGCCTCATCCCGATTGCCATTCTGCTCTACGCTTTTCTCGCCGGCGGCGTTCTGCAATCGATGATCGTGCCGCTCATCCTCGCATCCATTGTTTACATCGTGATCGCGGGACTCTTCGTCGCTGCCGTGACCGGCTATATGGCGGGATTGATCGGATCGTCGAATTCGCCGGTTTCGGGCATGGCGATCCTCACCGTCGTCGGCGTTTCGCTCTTGCTGCTGGTCATCGCCAAGGCCGATCCGGCGACGACGCCGGCATTGATCGCTTATGCGCTTTTCGTTACGGCGATCGTGCTCAACGTTGCCACGATATCGAATGACAACTTGCAAGACCTCAAAACGGGACAGATCGTCGGCGCGACGCCGTGGAAGCAGCAAGTCGCGCTGGTCGTCGGCGTCATTTTTGGCGCGACGATCATTCCTCCGGTCTTGGTTGTACTCAATGCCGCCTACGGGTTTGGAGGGAAGGGACTTGCCGCGCCGCAGGCCGTGCTCATCTCCACGCTTGCGAAAGGCGTGATCTCGCTGAATGCGCCGTGGGGCCTCATCGGCGTCGGGGTGGGAATTGGCGCTATCGTCATCGCGATAGACGAGGTTGGCAGGATCACCGGCCGCTATCGGTTTCCACCGCTTGCGGTTGGTTTGGGCGTCTATCTTCCACCCGAGACAACCGCGCCGGCGGTTATCGGTGCAGTCTTCGGAGCGCTCTACAACCGCTGGGTTTCACGTGGACCAAATCCCGATGCCGCGCGGCGGTTGGGGGTTTTGATCGCCTGTGGCCTGATCGTGGGCGAAAGCCTTTGGGGCGTTTTTTACGCCGGAGTAATCGTAGCGGCACAGCGCGGTTGGCTGCATGTTGCCGATCCGTCGAATCCCTTTGCGGTCGTTGGCGATAATTTTGGAGCGATAGCAAACGTGCTGGCGATCGTCGCGTTCGTCGCCGTTCCGGTCGTTCTCTACCGTTGGGTCGCAGGGCGGGCGCGAGCGATCTAGTTCGGCGGCATCGCGCGCAGCCACGCGTCGTCGTTGCGCGCTCGCGCGACGCGGGTGCGCACGAGCGAAATCAGCGGCGTGCCGGTGAGCGCCGCGCGCGCCTGCCCAACCGCGGTGGCGGCCGAAGCATCACCCTTTGCATGCGCGGCATGCGCGGCTTGCGGCCATAGGCACACGCTCCCGGAAATGCAGCCTGCAGCACCGTAGCTTTTTGCTTCGATCAGCGTCTCTTCGGTTGATGGGAAAATGCGCAGCTCGGGATGGCGTCGCAGCAGCTCTTTCTGCAGTACGACGTCGTTCGAGCTGTCCTTCATGCCCGAGATCGCCCCGGGAAAAGCCTCGATCAAGCGATCGACGAGATCGGGGTGAAACGTAATGCCGGTCATGCGCGGAAAGTTGTAGAGCAGTATCGTCGTGCGCAACGTGCCGGCGCGCGAGAGCAACGCCTCGAAGAAGTACAGGATTCCGTCGTCGGTTGCATCGCGAAAGAAAAACGGCGGCATGATCAACGCGGCGGCGAAGCCGAGCTCGCCGGCCGCGCGCGTGAGACGCACCGCATCGGCGAGCGAGGCTGCGCCGGTGCCGCACATTGTGCGCTCGCGCGGAACGCTCGCCGCGACCGCCTCCATCAAACGCAAGCGCTGGTCCGCGCTAAAAGACATCGCTTCACCCGTCGTCCCGAGCAGGTTGATGCCGTCGATGCCGTCGCGCAGAAGATCACGGTAGTAGGCGACCGCGCGCGCCGCGTCGGGCTCGTAGCTTTCGTCGACGGGCGTGAGCACCGCAGACCAAACCCCGCTGAGTTTCGTCGTTGCAATCATCCGCGCGTCAAGGCTCCTTTTAGAAAGAATGCCAGATTAGCCGGCCTTTCGGCAAGCCGGCGCATCAGGTACGGGAACCAATAGTCGCCAAATGGTACGGCAAGGCGAACGCGATAGCCGCGCGCGACGAGCGAATCCGCGAGCGGTGCGGCGATTCCGTACAGCATCTGAAATTCGAAGCGGCCGCGCAGCGGAATCGCATGGTCGCGCACGTAGCGTTCGACGCGTTCGATGATCTGCGGGTCGTGCGTGGCAATGGCGGTATATCCCGTTCCTTCGAGAGAAGCGAACACCAGGCGAAGGTAATTTTCGTCGACGTCCCGCTTCTTTTCGTACGCGATCTCGGGCGGCTCGAGATATGCGCCCTTGACGATGCGAACGCTCGGTGCGAGAGGCTTTGCAGCATGCAGATCGTCCAGGCTGCGCAAAAGGTAGGATTGCAACACGAAGCCGACGTTATCGAAGCGTTCGCGCAGCTGCCGGTAGGTCGCGAGCGTCGCGTCGACGTAGCGCGATTGCTCCATGTCCAGGCGCACCGTGTTCTGCGATTGCGCCGCGGTCGCAGCAATGCGAGCGGCGTTTTCGTAGGCGAGTCCGGGGTCGATGTCGAGGCCGACGTGGGTCAACTTGAAGGCGACGTTGGCGTCGATCCTCTCGTTTGCAAAAATCTGCAAAAGTGTGCAATAACGATCGGCGGCGGCGACGGCCTCGCCACGTTCGCGCACGCCTTCGCCAAGGATGCCGCAGGCAACGGCAAAGCCGCGAGCGTTGACCTCGCGTGCGACGGCGAGAAATTCGGCGTCGGTTTCGCCCGCGACAAAGCGCCTGGCGCCCAGACGCATCCCATAGCGGCTCACTGCCCGCTGCACGGCGGTGTTGTCGGCGGCTGCTAGGATCGCTGCCCGTAACGGCCGTTCGAGCAGCGAATCGATGGATAGCGTGGGCATAACGTGTGAATAACTTCGCTTTCTTGCGGATAGGTTGTGAGTGTCGCAATTTTGCTCTTGCACCCCGTTTGTTCGCTTGCTACGATGCAATCACTTCGAGTAACGACGAAGCGCGAAACGTAGAAAGCGCGATCACCACACGCCCGACGGTTCCTGTCGTTCAGGCGCCGGAGTGGAGGGGATCAGAGCCGACGACGCGGCGGTCAGTAGGGGCCTGGCAATGGGCTCAAACAGGCTAAAGCGCTCGGTACATACATCAAAGCCCGGCGCCTCACGGCGACGGGCTTTGTTCTTTGTTCGTCAACACAAGGGTAAAGAGGCCCGTAACGCCCGCTATCAGCACCGAACCGGAAATGACGTCGGGGGTCCACCACAGGCCGCCCATCGTCACGGCCAGGATGCTTAACAGTACGGCCCAATAGAGCGCCGGGATGCCGAAGGCAAAGAGATTCCAACGGCGGCCGACCGCATCTCCGAAGATTCCGGCACACAGACTTGCGACGGCGACGCCGACGAATTGCCCGAGGTAGTTCGAGTGCGCGGCGGCGACAAAGATGTTTCCAATGAGGAAGAGGACCGTCAATGCGCCTGCCGCAAGCGAAATGCGCTGCGCGGCATAGAGCGCGAAGCCGGCCATGAGCAGGCTTTGTACGATGACCGCAAGCAACCCGATGCCCTGTTTGTAGTAAAGCAGTGAGAGCAGCGTCAGCGTGTCGTGCGGAAAGCTCCCTGGAGCGAGCGGCGCATTCATGTGTTCGGCCTCGCTAAGGAACACGAACTGCGTTCCCCAGTGGATCAACTCCATCATCGACGCGAGCGCGAGCAGCATGGGTAACTGCTCGACGAGCGATCGCGGCCGACTTTCGCGCTCGATCGCCGAGCGCACCGGCCCCGCAATGATCAGGAACATCCCGGCACCGATGATGAGGTGCGTCGGACTGAGCAACGCGTCGAACCCCTGCTCAAAGCCCCATAGCGTGTGCTTGATCATGTCGAGCACGCCGCCCGCCAGAAAGACGATTAGGCCCGCGAGGGTCGTCTCGTAGCCTTTTGGCAACGCGCGATTCCAAGCGAAACCGCGGCGATGATTGGCGACCATGGCGATCGCCGCGAAGACGTACGCCGCAAGCAACCCGGCATAGAGTAAGCCGTGGGCCGGTTCGAAGAACGTCTCGACGGTGCTGTGAAAGTGGTAATAGGCGTCGATCATGATCCCGCCCGAGCACCACAAGCTCGCAATCGCCATCGACCAATCGAAGAGCGTGCTCGGGGCTGGGCGATTTGTCATGTGCGGGTGGATTCCGCGGAACAAACGAAACGACCCTTGATGCTGCGATCGTGCTGTGCGTTGTGCGTGGCTATACTTTTACTCGCGGGCTGCGAGGAGCCCGTTCGCGGAACGCCGGTGGATCCGCATGCGGCGACGGTTGCGCCGGCGCACTGGCCGTCGGCTGTGACGGCCGCCCCGGATGCCCCACCGCATATCGTCGCACTCGTGATGAACGAGACATCGATTGCGCCGGGATCGGAGTGGACCGGTCGCATCGCGACCACGACCAACGTGGCAAGCCTCGAGATTCGCACCGAGTCGTTCTCGTTCAATGCGACCCGGATCGCGTTCGGACAATTCATTTTCGATCAGCACGTGCTCGATATCGTGCCACAATACAAACGCCCATACACTTTGCAGATCATTGCACGCAACGCCGCCGGCGTAGCGGACGCCCGGTTGATTCCAATCGTGCTCCGGTAGGCGCCATTCCACGCGTGCTAGGCGAGGCCGCGTTGATAGACGTTCAGATGGATGTAGGCAGCTTCGAGCACCGGCGCGGGCAGGCCGAACGTACGCGCCCTCGCGAGCAGATCGCCAAGAATATGATCGGCCTCCACGCGGTTCCCGGCTTCCATGTCACGGTACATCGACGCAGTGAGCGGCGAACCGGCCTGAGTCAGTCGCGGACGCATGGTGGCGAGAAACGCATCGCTTGGCGGATTGCCGGACGCGCTCGCAACCGACGCACACTCGTCGAAGATCCGCGCAATCACCGGCTCCCCTCCGGCGGCGACGATCGAACCGATCGATCCGCCGAGCAGCGTGGTGCTTGCCGCGAGCGAGGCCAGAAAGACCCACTTCTCCCACATGTCGTGAATGATGTGGTCGGAGAGCGTCGCGGTGAACCCGGCGCCTTGCAGCGTTTCGTGGAGCGCGACGGCGCGTTGCGTCGGTTCGCCGCTTCGCTCGCCGTAGATCAGTTGCTGGGCCTCGTTGAGTTGAAGGATTCGACCGTCGTTATCCAGCGTGCTCGCCACGATGCAGACGCCGCCGAGGACGCGATCCTCGCCGAAGCGCTGTGCCAAGACGTCGATGTGACGCATGCCGTTGAGCATCGGCAGGATCAGGGTTTGCGGACCGACTGCCGGTGCAAAATCGTCGATGGCGGATTCCAGCGCGTAGGCTTTTAACCCGAGGAGAATGACGTCGTAGGCGGAGGCGATCGTTTCTGTCTGCGCGATCTGCGGGGCGACCGTCACATCGCCGCGCGGACTGCGAATCTGCAATCCGTGCTCGCGTAATTGCGCTGCCCGCGCCGCGCGCACCAGAAACGTCACGTCGCGCCCGGCGTGGGCGAGAAGTCCACCAAAGAGGCCGCCGGTTGCGCCGGCGCCCACGACGAGGATACGCATCGCGTCCTGTTTCGAAATCGAAGGGCGATGCAACTGCATCGCCCTTCGATTTTAGTGCGGCCGGGTGGCTGCTATATGTGCCAAACGTGGCCGTTGGCAAAGGTGACCGACACGGCTTGACACGTGGTGGTTGTTTTCCCGCCAAATGTCACGTCGTTGTAGAGGTCGAAGTGGTGATCGACGGTTGCGCCGGGTGAAAACTCACCGACGTCGGTAACCCGACGCAAATAGTTCTGGCTCGAATTGCGATAGCCGACCGCAAAGACGACTTTGGTTGCGGTCATGCGCCCTTGATTGACGTACACGATTTGCGTGCCGCTTGCTTTCTGACTCATGTGCTTCGGAACGGTAATGAAGCACTGATGAACGGCGATTGGATTCTTCTGCTGGGCGCTCGCAGAAAGCGAGAGACCGGCGGCGAGAGCCATCGCCAAGATCGGAAAAATACGAGAAGCGCGAAGCATGGTTCTTCCCCTTTCGTCGGCATTGCACCGAGCGCTTAGCTTCTCCACAGGCCCACCACATCTTCGCGGCTTGCACTTATCGGATAGTGTAAGAGGCTCTCGACGGGGGCTCCCTTGCTCTTATCATGCTCTCATCCGCAGAGCCGGTCACTATCAACTTTGCGGCCTACGCTATGAGCATCATGAAACTCCAAATCCCGGTCATCGCCTGCCTGCTCGCCGCGCTCCCAGCTGCGGCGTTGGCCGACCCGCACAATGACCACACCTCTTCTTCGCGATCGGCAGCGCCGGCGCGCTCCTATTCGCAGCCGGCGCGCTCGTATCAGCAATCCGGCCCGTCGGCGCTCGTATCAGCAACCCGCCCGCTCGTATCAGCAACCCGCCCGCTCGTATCAGCAGCCGTCGCGCTCGTATCAGCAGCCGTCGCGCTCCTACCAGCAGCCGTCGCGCTCGTATCAGCAACAACCGCGTTACACGCAGCCGATGCCGCGATATGAAGCGCGCCAGCCGGTGAGCTACGAAGGGTCACGGTACGTTGCTCGCATGAATGTCAGTCCCTGGGGATGGAACGCAGGCCGCACCTGGGTTGCATCTCCAGCGTACTGGGGCGGCGGCTTCTGGGGTGCCTTCTCGATCGGCCTCGGCTACGGTAACGGCGGCTATTACCAGGTAGCGCAGTCGTCGCCGGGCGACCAGCTGCTCGCAAACTATGGCCTGCAGCAAACCGATTGCAACCAGCCTAACCTGGTCGACATCTTCGGACCGGACGGCAGCGAGATCTGCGCCTTCCCGAACGACCAAGTTGCACCGGGGCAATACCAGGTCGATCCGTCAACGCTGAGCCTCGTCTCAAACTAGACGAGACCTTGCGGGGCCGCACAAACGGCCCCGCAATTTTATCTCGTGATGCAGCGGAAGCCCAAATGACTCATCGACGTATCGATCATTTGCGGCGAGCGGGCAGCAGGTCGAAAACGCAAGCAATAATTCGGCGCGCAGAGATGCGAGCCGCCCTTGACGACCTTACGCGGGATGCGCACCTCCGGTTGATTTGGATCGTAGCTCTGCTCCATCGGCGCCCGCGAGGTTGGCTCACCGCAGCACGGTTTTGACACGTGCGCTTCGGGTGTTGCGGTGTACCAGTCGGTGGTCCACTCCCACACATTGCCGGCCATGTCGTACAATCCATAACCGTTGGGCGGGAAGGATCCAACCGGCGACGTGCGCTCGTAGCCGTCGAGTCCGAGATTCTGCCACGGGAAGTCTCCTTGCCACGTGTTCGCCATCAATTTACCGTCGAGCGTTATGTCGTCTCCCCAGGTGAAGCTCTTGCCTTCGAGACCTCCGCGCGCTGCGAATTCCCACTCGGCTTCGCTTGGGAGCGATTTTCCCGCCCAACACGCATACGTTTCGGCGTCTTCGAATGCGACGTGAACGACCGGATGATCCTCGAGTCCGAACGTCGACGTCTGCGGTCCGAGCGGATGACGCCACGACGTGCCGGGCGTCCACGCCCACCACTGCGACCAGTCGCGCAAATCGACCGGACCTTTGGTTGCACGAAAGATCAGCGAACCCGGCACGCACAACTCCTCGATCGCGCCCGGATACTGCGCCGGATCGATCGGCCGTTCCGCAACGGTGACATACCCGGTCTCGTCGACAAAGAGCGCAAATTGCGCGTTCGTCACGGCATACCGATCGATGCTGAAACGCTCGACGCGCACGCGTCGCGTCGGACGCTCTTCGGGATAGAAATTCTCCGCGCCCATCGTGAACTCGCCGCCTTCGATGGAAACCTGATCCGCAGCCGTAGACGTCGTCATGACAGCAATCTTCCCAGACGCATCAGGCCGTCAGGCCGGCGCTGTCCTGGACACGCGCCCGAGCGCGATAACCACGACGACTGCGCAGAAGAATTCACCGCGTTGATCGGCTTCGAGCAGCGAGTGAAGCCAATGCTCGCCTGCATCCGCGTCAATCGTGCCGGCCTGCACCGCAGCATCGACAGCGGGGGTTAGAATGTTGACGAACGCGACCGGCAGGGCCGGGGTTGAGACCATCGCCGTGAAATCGACGTTCGCGAAGCCCGCGCGTCGCAACAACCCGGGTGCTTCGCGCCCGGCCCACGGGCGCGCGAAATGGTCGCAAAACGTCCGGACGATGCGTTTCGTCGCCGCCGTTTCGGCGCCGGCGATCATCAGCGAACCCCAGTCTTGATCGAGAAGCAGCACGCTGCCGCCGGATTTGCTTACCCTTCGCAGTTCGGAGGCCGCGACATCGGGCTGCCGTAGATGTTGGATGACGCGATCGGCTCGAACGGCGTCAAAACGTTCATCCGCGTACGGCAGCCTATATGCCGAACCAACGTCGAAGGCCGCATTCGAAGGCAAGCCTCGCGCATTGGCCTCATCGATCATCGCTCTACTCGGGTCGATGCCCACGACCTGACCAAGTGCTCCGACGATCTCCGCGATCGCGCGCACATCGTCGCCGGTTCCGCACCCGACATCGAGCACGATCATTCCGCCATCGAGCTGCTGAACGGCGAAGGTCCGCAGTTTGTCATCTCGGGAAAAGCGCGAGGCGAAATCGAGATATTCGATCAATTCTCGGCTCTTCGGATCGCCGGCATTGCTGAAATCCACGCCTATTTTAGTTGCGTGAGGACGTAGTTTGCGACGTCGTGCAGATCGGTCCCGGAGAGATGCCAACGCGGCATGACGGGGTTGAGCGCCTGACCATCGTTATCAACGCCGGTCGTTATCGCGCGCTCCAGCAACGCGAGCGTATACGGGTGCTTCTGTCCCACAACCAGCGCGCTATGGCGCAGATCGGCGCTCACGGCACCACCGGGCAAATGCACGCCACCGGCTCCGTCGATGCCGTGGCAAGCTGCACACGACGGACGCAGTGGCGGGTTGGCCGCCGTAATCCGCTTCCCATCGCTATCGATACCGGTTTGGAAGATCGATTGCCCGTTGTTAGCGGCGACGGCATTTGTACTATGACCGCACGCGGCCATAGTGCAACTTGCCATCACGAGCAACGCTCGTATGAGAGTCCGGTGCATGATGCTACTCCGTTCCCGGCTAAACGCGTAAAAGTGAGGCTTTTCGCGGCCATCGCTGTTATCCGCTTTGGCCCTGCAGATGAGCGCGCGAACGCAAGTGCGTTTCATCTGCGAACAGCGGCGACGAAATGAGAAAATCCGCAGTCGCCCTGTTGCACGCGATGGGAACGTTGTAAAGGACCGCAAGTCGAAGAAGTGCCTTGACGTCGACGTCGTGCGGTTGCGTCGTCAGGGGATCCCAGAAGAACACGATCAGATCGAGCTGATGTTCGACCAGCATCGCACCGACTTGCGCATCGCCTCCGAGAGGGCCCGAAAGCAAGAGGTGCACGTTCAGTCCGGTATTCTCAGCGATCATCTTCCCGGTAGTCCCGGTGGCCACCAGCGAACAACGGGCAAGTGTGTCGCGGTTGAAGTTGGCCCATTCGGTTAGATCTTCTTTGCGCGCATCGTGCGCAATCAGCGCGACGCGGGCCGCATCTGCGCGGAACGGCGAGTCGGAGCGTTTCGTCGTGCTCATCAGCTCACCTTATCTCGATCCGCGGCCTCAATTCAACGTGAAAAGGCGGTCAGCGCGCCGTTCTCGTCAGCGCAGTAGACGGTATTACCCGCGACCGCCGGAATCTGCCAGTGGATCGGGCCGATCGCGCTGCTGCTCCACAAGCGCCGTCCGGTTAGCGCGTCGAGCGCCAAAAGCTCACTGCTCGTTGCCAGGTACAGCACGCCGTTGCTGACGACGGGAGACGTGGCCTCTCTTCCCAGCTCGAGCGGCGTATGCCAGGCGGCGACCAGACGACTGACGCGGTTCTTGGTGACGAGGTGATACGCGTGGACGCCGTCGGCGATTCCGATGAACACAGTAGTTGTGCCCGCAGGATCGGTCCATACGCCGGGAATCGAAAAGAGCAGATAGTCGAGAGCAATCGTCTGTAGCGGCGGATGCAGTCCGTCGAGATGCGTGCGATCGAAGAGGCGCAGCACCGAATCCTTGCCGCCTTGCACGGCCATCAGCGGTGTCGCGCTATCCGGTTGCCGCGGCAGCATCGCCGGTGACGAACTGCCGACGTCCAGGTCCGCCGCCTCGAGCGTGTCGTAATCCGGCGGTGTCAGATATCCGATCAATTTCGTCGCATCGTTGTTCAATGACAGAATCGTATCACCGTAGTTCCCGGCGGCCGCATCGAACGGGGCGTTTCCGGTGGCGCCGTAGATGCGTCCGCCCATCGACGCGTCCGGATCGACGACGATGCCGGCGCGTGACCACATTCCGGCACGCTGTGCCGCGCAGCTTTGCGGCTCGATCAGCTCGTGACGCGAACTGCAAAGCGCATTGAAGACATGCTTGCTGCCGTCACTCAGACGAATCGCAACGACGTGGCCGACGTACGGCGTCGCGTCGCCGATGTAACCCGAGGTCTGCACGTACAAGTAGCCGTTGGCGATGTGGAGTGGGGATGCGTTTTTTTCGGTTTGCGGCGCGAGCGTGATCTGCTCGGGAAAGCCGCCTGCGCGCACTTCGCGTCCGCTCGCGGGATCGAGCCGGTGCACCATCCCGTCGACACCCGGAACGTACAGGGCGTGTGTCGCCGGATCGTACGCGGGGACCGACGTGGTGATCTTCGGGCCTTGCGTCACAAAGCGCCACAGGATTCGCCCGCGCGCCGTGTCGACGGCATACGTCGTGCCGTCCGTCGTCGTGATGTAGAGCGTGTTTCCGACAACGAGCGGTGTTGTGTCGGCGATCGAGCCGAGCTTGATCTGCCATCGCACCCGCAAGTCCGCGGCGTTGCTGCGCGCGGTCATCGCGCCCATCGTCACCATCGCGAGGATCAAAAGCAAGTAGCTACGCATCATCGCACTATCATACCCGTTGGACGGCGTCGGCCACCGAGAATATCACGCCGAGCGTGTAGACGGCACAGGCTACCTGTACCACGGAGCCGAGGCCGAGCCGGTCGGCCGCGATGCCCGCAGCGATCGGGCCGATCAACTGCCCGATGCCGACCGCGACCGTAGCGGCGGCAATTGCCACGGCCGCTGTTGATGGAGTACTGCGGGCACGTGCAAAGGCCGTCGCCGCGGCCGGCGTCGCACTCAGACCCAGACCCACGAGGAAGGCACTGGGAATGACGGCCAGCGGTACAATGGACGCAACGGCGGATCCAGCAGCGCCGGCGAGTCCGGCGAAGATCATGGCGCCACGTCCGATCCGACGGTTTAGAATGGCTCCTATCGCGATCGTACCGATCACGCTCGCGATCCCGTAGAGTGCCCACAGAAGTTCGATCGTCATTTGCCCGCCGCGAACGCCGAGCCGCCCGTCGATCGATGCGACGATGAACGTCGCGTAGGCGATGTAGGCGAAGCCGAAGCAAAAATACGCGAGAAAGAAAAAGCCGAACCTTCGCAGCAGCAGCGGTTGCTTTGTGGCGCTTTGCGGAGCAGACGCGTTCACCGCTTTTCGGCGAGCCGCAATACCGTATCCGATGCCGACCAGCGCCGTCACCACCCCGGTGCCAAGCGAAGCAATACGCCAGTCGAGTCCGCGAAGGATCCAATCTGCGCCGAGCGCCGAGAAGACCATCCCGATGCCGATGCCGCCCCACATAACGGCGCTTGCGCCACCGCGTTTCAGCGCGCTGACCGATTCCAGCGTTTGAACCGCGGCCGCGACGAGTGAAACGCCGCTGGCGAATCCGAAGAGTACGCGGGCCGCGCCGAAGATGAGCTGATCGGCGGCGAGACCGGAGATGACGAGCGCGATGCCGGCCAAGACGCTGCTCCACAGCACCGTCTGGCGTACGCGCCGGATCGCGAGCGGCGCGAGGAGCGCACCGGCGAGATATCCGCCCAAGCTAGCGGCGTTGATCGTGCCGTAGAGCGTGTAGTTTCCATGCAGCGTTGCTCGGATCGCGGGCAACGCAAGGCCGTAGCCAAGCCGAGCAACGCCGATCTGCAATGCGAAGACGGCGCTGGACCACAGGACGAGGCTTGAGGGTACGCGGTCGGTGGTCCGCATTGCTACGGCCTTAGGTTCGGCGTGCTTCTCCAGCGCGGTAGCGGTACACGATGCGGCCCTTGCTCAGATCGTACGGTGAGATCTCAACGTCAACGCGATCGCCTGGAAGAATCTTGATGCGATGGCGGCGCAGACGTCCGGCGATGTGGGCCAGAATGGTGTGGCCGTTGTCAAGCTCGACGGAAAACGTCGTGCTTGGAAACACTTGCTTGACGCTGCCGTGAACTTCCAGCGGCAGCTCCTTGCCGATGACCGCGCGTGTCGTCGTTTCTCGTGGTTTTCGTGTTTTTGCCGTGCGATTGCGAGTAGCGATAAAAGGTCCTCTCCTAAGCGTTGCGTTGCCTGAACCACAGGTGAACACGAAAGGTTGCATCCTTTCGTGGACAAAGGTCGCTAGTGGGCGTGCGGAGCCATGATCTCGGAGAGCATATCGGTTGTGCCCGGGATGCGCTCGAGATGTGGATACTTCAGGCCATCGTGGTAGTTGAGAGACAGCTTCGCATACCAGGTTCCCTGTTTGATGCGCAGGGCAATCGGCATCGTGCCGCCTTTGGCGGCGGTGATCGCGTCCGTCCAGATCTTCGGCGTGAACACCTGATCGTTGACGGCGACGACCTGCATGCCGGGTGCAAGGCCGGCATCCCAGGCCGCCGAGCCCTTGCGGACGTCTCTGACGTCACCCTTTTTGCTCAAGCGCACGCCCGCGTCGAACCATGCGTTGACGCTGGCCATCGGTCCACCGCGGCCGGCCGCATAGAAGTTCGGCTTGTCGTTGAAGACGAGCTTGTATCCGGCGCGTTCGATTTCGTCGGTCGGCGGTTCGGGCGCGATCGAGTAGACGTACTTTTCGAAGAAGCCGTGCCAGTCATAGGGTGTGACTTCACTGAGATAGTGCTCGAGATCTTCGCGCGTGTAGGTCACGACCTCCGGGCCGGAGACGCCGCCCGCGAAGACCTTGGTGTAGTCGTCGAGCGATTTCTGACCGTGGGTTTGCTGGCGGATGATCGTATCCGCGTCGAGCCATATCAGCTCGCCCTCGCTGTAGAAGTCGCCGGCCGTGCGGCGCAAGCTCGGATACCAGCCGCGTCCATCCGTGTAGTAGTAGGGCGCGCCCGTGGTCGTATCGATGATCGGCGTCGTGTCGCGCCCCGGTTCGTAGGCGAGATTCGCATACATCGCTGCGAGGAAATCCGGATAATCCTTCGGATCGCGGATGCCCGCTCGGAACGAGAGCAGATCGCCCATGTACTGGTTCATGCCTTCGTACTGCCAAAGGAGTTCCGTGTGTTCCGGGTGCGGGTCGTTGTAGTTTGGCTGCTGCAAATCGAAGGGCCGGCGATACTTGCCGTTCCACGAATGTGAAAACTCGTGCGGAATGAGGTCGGCTCCAAGCTTTTGCTCGTCGGGATCGGTCATGAAGTCGTCGACCGCGCGGTCATCGCTGGACTGATGGTGCTCGATGCCTTCGAAGCCGATCTCGTCACTGAGCGTAAGCTCCGCATGATAGACGTTCCAATGGCGCCCACCGTAGAGTGCGATAGCTTCGGGTGCGAGGCGTTTGTACTCGTTGATCAAAGCGTCTTTGATCTCGAGATCTTGCGGTTTGTCCGCGAAGAGATCCAAATACATCTTCGCGCCGTCGGGCGTCGTGTAGAGCGTGTAGTGTTTGACGTAGCGGCCGATGTCGGTCGGTGAGTCGATCAGCGTCTCAAGCGTTACCGTATTGAAGTCGACACGGTTGCCGCTGCTCGATGCGACCGGCAATGCCGACGCATAGCCCCAGCCGTCGGGCACGATGAGGCTTGCCTTGACGTAATACTGCGTGTTGTCGATGTTACGCTGGTAGAGAATGTAGCGGTTCCAGTTGCCGACCATGACGTTCCGCGTCGCGAACGTTCCCGGGCCGTTGAGCAACACGGTGAAATCCGCATTGATCGTGGTAACGCCCTGGGGTACGTCGATATGATACGCATACAGATCGACCTGATCGCGGTGCCATTCGATCGGTTTGCCGTTGGCGCTGACGCGCAGCTCCGAAATGTCGCCGAGCGGGCCGTCCGCAGAGTGCTCGCCGGGAATCCACTCCGGGTAATCGATGGTAAACGGTCCCGGCTGCACGGGAATCGTCATGTGCGTGTAGGCGATCCCGACGGATGCTTTGCGCGCATCGAGCAGGATCGTTTCCGGATTGCTCTGCGTCGCCAGCGACGCAACCGTACCGGGCGCTTGCGCGCTCGCCGTAGAGGCCGACGCGACCACAATCGAGAGAGCCGTAGCGGCTCCGAGGAACAGGTGTTTCATCGTCGCCCTCATTATTTCGCGTGCGGCCGCATGATGGCGGTCAGCATGTCATACGTTCCGGGAATTCGCACGAGGTGCGGAATCCGCAGTCCGCCGGTGTAGTGGACCAAGAGATCTTCGTAGTAGCCGTCTTGAATGACGGTTACGTCCATCGGCCCGAAGCTCGACGACGTCGCCTTCACGGCGCGCATCCAAACGTCGCGGCTAAACTGCTGGTTGTTTACCGCGGCGATCGTCATACCGGGTGCGATGCCGGCATTCCACGCGGGCGAATTCGCGCGAACGTCGGCGACTTTACCATCCTCGTGCAACTGAAGACCGATGTCGTAAAACGAGTTGATGGATTTTCCCGCGGTGTCTTGCGCCGTCAAATATTTGTTCGGCTTGTCGTTCCAAACGAGCCGATAGCCTGCGCGCCGGATTTCGTCCGTCGGAGGAAGCGGGGCGATCGAATACACGTACTTCTGGAAGAAAGCGTGCCAGTCGTACGGGACGACCTGGTTCAGATAAGCTTCGAGGTCGGCACGCGTGTACGTCACGACGCGCGGCGATGAGACGCCCCCTGCGAAGACCTGGCAATAGCTGTCGAGCGATTTTTTCTCGCCGGTCCGCTGACGGATGATCGTGTCCGCGTCGAGCCACATCAGCTCGCCTTCGCTGTAGAAATCACCGGCGGTGCGGCGAATGTTTGGATAGGCTCCTTGCCAGCCGTAGAGGTAAGGCGCCGCGGTGGTCAAGTCGATGATTGGCTCGGTATCGCGGCCCGGTTCGTAGAGCAGCGAGGCGTAGACCGTTGCGAGATAATCAGGGTAGTCTTTTGCCGTGCCTTTCATACCGGCGCGGAACGCGACGAGGTCGCCCATATACTGGTTCATGCCCTCGTACTGCCAGAGCAGTTCGGTGTGCTCGGGATACGGCACGTTGAAATTCGGTTGCTGCAAATCGAACGGACGGCGGTACTTGCCGTTCCACGAATGCGACATTTCGTGCGAAAGCAGGTCGCCGCCGGCGAACTGCTGGTCATCGTTCGTCATGAAGTCATCGGGCGCGCGATCGTCACTCGACTGGTGGTGTTCGATGCCTTGCGGCGGGATCAGATCGCTGAGCGTCAGTTCTGAGTGATAGACGTTCCAGTGGCGTCCGCCGTAGAGCGCCATTTCTTCGAGCGTCATTCGTTTGTACGCGTCGATTCGCGACTTGGGAATGACCAAATCTTCCGGGTTGTCGGCGAAGAAATCGAGATAGCTCTTCGCGCCCGTGGGACCGCTCCAAGCGAGAATGTGTTTATAGTAGCGACCCGAGTCGGTCGGCGAATCGACCAGCGTTTCGAGCGTCACGGTCTTGAAGTCGATGCGTTGTCCGTCGCGTGACTGTACCGGAAGTGCGCTTGCGTAATCCCAGCGGTCGGGGAGAATCAGCGACGCCTTGACGTAGTACTGCGTGTTGTCGATGTTACGCTGATAGAGAATGTAGCGGTTCCAGTTGCCGACCATGATGTTGCGCGTGGCAAGTTGGCCGTCGATGAAGTTGTTCGTGGTGTTCAAAAGGACGGTGTAATCGACGTTCACCGTGCTCACGCCTTGCGGAACGTCGATATGGAACGCGTACATGTCGACCTGATCGCGCAGCCATTTCAGCGGCTGTCCGTTGGCCGTGATCACCAGTTCCGACATGTCGTGCAGCGGACCGGTGGGGCCGTGCTCGCCGGGAATCCATTCCGGGTAGTCGAGCGTGAACGGCCCCGGCTTCACCGGAATCGTCATGTGGGTGTAGGCGAACCCGCGCGGCGCCGTGCGCTCATCGAGGACTACGGTCATCGGATTGCTCGCCGTTGCAAGCGGCGTGTCGAGCGAATCGGCCGCCGTTGCCCGAAGCGTCCCGGTCGTCGCGACGAAAACGAGCGCGAGTACGCACGGAAAAAACCGGCGTAAACCCGGATTGAAGTTCATTCGAGTGCCTCCACATGCAGACTTCAATCACGGGTGTAGGCGCTAACAGGCAAAAAGTCCTACCCTCGCAGGCCCAGGGTTAAGTGAACCCAGATTAGTCTTTTGAGCCGATCGAGCGTACAAATATCACGAGTGCGCCCACGCCGAAGATCCAAGCCACAAAGCCCTCGGCAACAGGTCCGACGTTGGCGAGTTGCAGACCGCCCGGATTGTATGACCGCTTCTCGTGCTGCAAGTATCCGACATAGCTCACGAGATCGTCGAGATTGGTCTCGGTCATCACATCGGGACCGAACCGCGGCATCTCACCCGGTCCGCTACGAACGGCTTCGCCAATCTGCTCCGGGGGCGTATGCATGAGCGAAGGAGCAATGTTCGCATATCCGACCGACGCCCCATGCGCGCTGACGCCGTGGCACTGCTCGCAATTCTCAGCGAAGATTGCGCGGCCGCGCGCGGGGTTTCCCGACGCTAGGCGCGGCAACTGCGGGTTACCATGTCCCCGTTCGGTGACATAGTTTACGATTGCACGAATATCCGACTGCGAAAGTCGCGGTTTCGCTCGCTCGTATTGTTGACCCGGGGCTGCCGCCGGCATGCGTCCGGTCTGTAGCATGAAATCGACGTCGGCCCCGCTCGTCCCGATCAATGGCGGCGCATCCGGACCACCCTGCAGGGCGAGACCGTGGCACGACGAGCAACGTAGCTCGTACAACGATTCGCCGCGCGCCGGGCGCGATGCGAGGGCGATCCCGGCCGCCAACACGAGATGAATCACGCAATCGCCTCGGCACGATGCTCGCGCGCAGCCCAGGTTGCCGCGGTGAGCATGAACGCCGTAAACATCAGCGCACCGCCGCCGATCCACATGATTGCGCCCGCATCCTGTTGATCCGACAGTGCGGCGCTCAAAGAGCGTCCAATCGCGTAGTGCGGGTACAGGAGATCACGCGCCGAGTATATGGCGAGGCCGAGAAACGCGCCCTGTGGGATTGCCGCAATCAAATAGAACAGGCGGACCGGGAACGGAACCGGATGCGCGGCGTAGCCTACGTGTACGATCGGCATCCAGAAGAGCAAAGCGGCGCCGAGCAGCAACGCGTGTTCGAAAACGTGCACGCCTTCGTACCGGAGCGCCAGCTCGTAGAGCACGGAGAAGTGAATACCCCACAGGATCACGACGAAGATGACCCAACAGGACACGGGCGACGTCGCTGCGCGCGCGATCCGATGACGCGCGATCCGCGCTATCGCCTTGCCGGCGCGCGGAGGCGGCAGCGCGACGGCGAGTGTTAGCGGCGCTCCCAGCAGCAACAACGGAGGAACGACCAGCGCTAGGATCAGATGCTGCACCATGTGGGCAGCAAAAGAGCGGTCGACAACCATGTCCATTGGTGGCGAGAGCGCCGCGACGGCGACGGCGACGCCCGCGCAAAATGCGACGACTCGACCGACGGCAAACGTTCGGTTCGGATAACGTAGGCCGTAGAGTCGAACCGCCGCAAGGTATCCGCCGACCGCAGCCACGCCGAGCGCGATCGTGCTCATGGAAGAATTTCCTCGTCAAATCCGCCTCGGGCATTTCGCCGCAGCCGCACGCGCTCGGCCTCGTGCACGCCGCTGGTTCGGCGCAACTCTCTTGCGAAGGCGTAAGTGACGAGATAGCCGAGAATTGGAGCGCAAACGAAGCCGAAGCGGTAGACGACGTTGATCACGTTCACCGGTACGTGCAGGTAACGCGCCTGCACGTCGCCGCTGCCCGCGAGCGTGAGATCCAAGGCCAGCATGAATATCGCGACACCCGTTGCGGTGCGCCATGGCACGTCCCGTGGCCGGTCGAGGAGTTGATGCGGCCTTCGGTCACCCGTGATCGCGCGCTCGAGAAACGGCCAGAGAAAAAGCGGCGTAAAAAGCATCAGCGGCAGCAGCACGCCCGGAAAAAACGGCGACGGAATCGTGTGGCCAAAGAGATGAATCGCCCAGGGGAAGCTGATGCGCAGAGCGCCGTCTAGCCAACCGATATACCAGTCGGGTTGCGCCGGCGACGTAACCTGGTAAGCGTTGTACGGCCCAAAGAGCCAGATCGGATTGATCTGCACGAATGCACCAAGCGCCACGAGAACCGTAAGCGTCGCGCATCCCAGCGCAATCGATTTCGCCGCGTAATTTGGAAACAGCGGCGAGCCGACCACATTGTGCTCGGTCCGTTGCGGCCCGCGAAACTGCGAATGTTTCTGCCGCCAGAGAATTGCCAGGTGCAATGCAATCAGCGCCGCAATCGCGGCTGGTATCGCAAAGACGTGTGCAGCGAACAAGCGCGGACCGATCTGATCGCTATACGGAAAAGCTCCGCCCAGGAGCAAGAACGATCCCCATGTTCCGACGAACGGGATCGAGAGCAGCACCGAGTCGGCAATCCGAAGCCCGATCCCGCTCAGGAGATCGCCCGGCAGAGAATAGCCGGTGAAACCCTCGCCGAGCGCCAGCACGAAGAGGACGACACCGATCATCCAGTTGAGCTCACGCGGATTGCGAAAGGCGCCGGTGAAAAAGACGCGCGCCATGTGGACGGTGATTCCGGCGACGAACAACAGCGCTGCCCAGTGATGGATCTGCCGGATGAGCAAACCCGCGTTGACGGCAAAGCTCAAGTGCAAGGCCGACGCGTAAGCCGTCGACATCGACACGCCGTCGAGCAGACGGTATGGTCCATGGTATACCGTCGTGGTCAGGGCCGGATCGAAGTTGAAGGCCAAGAACGTTCCCGTCGCGAGCAATACGGCGAAGCAATAGAGGTTGATTTCGCCCAGCATGAACGACCAATGGTCCGGAAACGCTTTGCGCAGCGCGTGCTTCATGAACGTAGCCGTCCCCAGACGATCGTCGAGCCAGTTCACGAATTTCCGTGTCACGCGCGTTCCCAAAACCCGGGACCGATGGGAACGGGGAAGTCACCCGTCGCTCGCAAGTAACCATCGGCATCGATTTCCAGCGGAAGCTGCGGCAGCGCGTGATCGGCGGGCCCCGAAATCACTTTCCCCGCATCGGCGGCGTCGAAGATCGATTGGTGGCACGGACACATCATCTGCTTTGTCGCCGCCCGGTAGAGCGCGACCGGGCATCCCGCGTGGGTGCAAACTTTCGAATAAGCGACGTAGCCGTCAACGCTTACGCCGACGCCTTGCGGAAGGCGAATCAACACCGTCTGCGATGCCGGGTCGCCGATCGCCCCTTCCGGAAAAACAGTAACACTCGAATTGACGTTGAGCGCCCCTCTCGTCACGATCTCGCCGTCCTCGCGCACCAGGCGCGAGCCGCGCTTCCATTTGGTCACAAAGAGGCTTTTGCCCGGTGCGGGTCCCCACGATCGAAACGGAAAGAGGCCGGCGATTCCAAAGACGCCGAGCGCGGCGACGAGCAATTTGGTCAGCGCACCGTTGCGCGAAACTTCGCTCTGCGCCTGATCGAGTTCAGCGCTCGCGGCGACCCGATCCGCGCCGGCGGACGGATAGTCGTCGATGTGATCGATCACCTGGTCGCGGCCGATGATCCACGATGACCACGCAAGCGCGGCTGCAACGAATCCACCCAGGGCGACCGCCAGGGCCAAGCCCTCGACCTGAATCGATGCGCGCATGACATACGCGGACATGAAACCCAAGCTCCCGGCGATCGCGACGCCGAGCATAGCCGCAATCGCCGCGTCGTGACGAATTTTCATCGGATGATGTAGATCGCGCCGTAGATGCCGACCCAAACGACGAACACAAAGTGCCAATAATAGGAGATGGCTTCGGCTCCGGCCCGTCGATTTGCGGTCATCGCGCCGGCTTCGCAGCCCGAAGAACAAACCGGTGAGCAAGATTATTCCGGCGGCAACGTGCAGCAGATGGAATCCCGTCATCGCGTAATAGAGTGAACCGTAGGCGTTGCTCGAGATCGAAAACGAGTTCTTGGCGTAACCGAGAAGCGCGATTCCGATGAACGTGAGCCCCGCGACGATTCCGCACCCAAGCCAGCCGTAAGCCGCTCGGTAGCGGCGTCGCTCTAGCGTCCGCGTCATCAGGACCATGGCGATGCTAGACGTGAAGAGCAGGATCGTTCCGATCGTGGGCAAGACCGGATCCAAGCGAACGTCCGCGGGCGGCCACACCGGCGTCGAGTTTCGCAGGTCGAAGTACGCCGCAAACAGGCCGCCAAAGAACATCAGCTCCGATGCGAGAAACAGCACCACACCGAACACCAACGGGTGGGCCCGAATGGCCAGAGGAGTTTGGGCTCTCATAGCAGTCGCGTCTCCTCGGGAGTTTCTACCCGAAAAGCGTTGGGTCAAAGCCTCGCATCCTGGGTAATCAACAGCGATAGATGTGGCTCTTTGATCCGGCGTCGGTGCAAGCGCAGACGCTTCGTGGAGACTGGGAGTTTTTTCTGATCGCGGCAGCGATTGTCGCCGTCGTGATGTTCGGGTTGATTTTGCTTCCGCTCGTGCTTTGGAGACGCAAGGGCGAAGCGTTACCCCCGCAATTCACGAAGAATCGCGCCGATGTCCGCGGTGTACATCCTCCTCCCGTGCGCGATCGTGGCGGGCCTCTTCTACGTCACGTTTGGCAGCGAACGAAGCGTCGACGCGGTCGCGCCGAAGCCTGACGTCACGGTCGACGTTACGGGATTCCGGTGGTCGTGGCGGTTCGACTACCCGGGCGCGGGCATCTCGATCGTCGGCACTCCGCTCGCGCCGCCGACCATCGTGCTTCCCGTCGGGCAAACGACGCAGATCAATTTGACGTCCGAGGACGTCATTCACGGCTTCTGGATCCCGGCTTTCCTCTTCAAGCGTGACGCGATCCCGGGCATGACCAATCGCTTCGATCTCACGCCCACCAAAATCGGTGTTTTTCGCGGTGTTTGCTCGCAGTTTTGCGGCCTGGATCATGCACTGATGACCTTTCGGATCGCTGTTGTCTCACCGGCTGCGTACCGGCACTGGATCGCGGGGAAGGGAACCGGCGCTCCGTGATCACCTGGCTGACGTCGACCGATCATAAAAAGATCGGCATCATGTACATCATCGCAACGTCGTTCTTTTTCGGCGTGGCAGGCGTGCTCGCGATGCTCATTCGGGCCCAGCTGGCAGCGCCGGACATGGACTTCCTCGGGCCGCACGCGTTCAACCAAGTCTTCACGATCCACGGCACCGCGATGATCTTTCTTTTCGTTGCGCCCTTCGGACTCGGGCTTGCTAATTTTTTGATCCCGTTGCAGATCGGCGCCCCGGATATGGCGTTCCCGCGACTCAATGCCACCGCGCTGTGGCTCTTCGTTTTCGGCGGTCTGACCGTGCTCAGCGGCGCATTTGCTTCCGGCGGCGCGGCGGCGTCAGGCTGGACTGCGTACGCCCCGCTTTCGGAGATCCACATCGGCGCCGGGAGCGGTCAGGATCTGTGGATCATCGGGCTCACGATGACCTCGATCTCGTCGATTCTCACCGCCATCAACATCGTGGCGACGGTTTTCCTTTTACGCGCGCCGGGGATGACGATGTGGCGGATTCCGATCTTTTCGTGGGAGATGGTGGCAACGTCGCTCCTCATTTTGATGGCGTTTCCGTCGCTGTTGGCCGTCTTTGCGATGCTCTTGATCGACCGGCATTTCGGCGGCCATTTCTTCGACCCGGCTTCCGGCGGAAACCCGATCCTCTACGAGCACTTGTTCTGGTTCTTCGGCCATCCGGAAGTCTACGTGATGATTCTTCCGTACTTTGGGGTGGTTACCGAAATCATCGCGACGTTTTCGCGCAAGCCGGTCTTCGGCTACGTCGAACTCGTGCTCTCCGCGTTTGCGATCGCGGGCCTTTCGATGGGCGTCTGGGCCCACCACATGTTTACGACCGGTGCGGTAACCAATCTGTTCTTTTCCGCGATGTCGTTTCTCATCGCGGTTCCGACCGGCGTGAAGTTTTTCAACTGGATCGGCACGATGTGGAAGGGCTCCATTGAACTTGCGACGCCGATGCTCTTCGCGATCGGATTTTTGCTCAACTTCTTGATCGGCGGAATCACCGGCGTGATGCTCGCCTCGCCGCCGATCGACTATGAAGCGCATAACAGCTATTTCCTAGTCGCTCATTTCCACTACGTGCTGGGCGGCGGGAGTCTATTCGCGATATTCGGCGCGCTGTATTTCTGGTTTCCAAAAATCTTTGGAGTCAAATTGAGCGAGCGAGCCGGCAGATGGGTCTTTGCCGTCCTTTTCGCCGGTTTTAACCTGACGTTCTTTCCGATGCACCTGATGGGATTGGAGGGCATGGCGAGGCGCGTCTACACCTATCCTGATACCGGAAACCTTCCGCTGCTCAATGCGCTTGCGTCGTCAGGCGCGCTGTTGATGGCTGTTGGGGTGCTTGCATTTCTAGCCGACGTCGCCGTTTCGGTGCATAAGCGCGCGCCCGTCAGCGACGACCCGTGGGGCGGCTACACGCTGGAATGGGCGACAAGTTCTCCGCCGCCCGAATTCAATTTTACGTCGCTTGCCGCCCATTCACTCGGCGCGCCCGGTGTTCGATTTGCATCATCCGGCTGCCGCAGCAAAGACCTCATGAAGACGTTCGTTGGTCTCTGGATGTCGTCGGCGACGTTCGGAATCGTGATCGCCGCAGTGTACTACTGTCTGGTCCCACGGAGAATTGGCTGGGACGGTTCTGCTCGGGACCATGGCGATCGGTCTCACATTCGCGGCGGGTTACGCGATCGTCGCCGAACGTGACGCGAACCTCAGCGGCGATCGCGCTGTCGGACAATAACCAGGCTGCGCGCGGAGAAGACCTCGGCGTGTTCACAACGCGCAGTGCGTGGCCGATCCTCTTAGCGTTCTGCGTGCTCGTCGTGCTCGTCGGCGCGCTATGGGTCCCGTTGCTGCTCTTTGCGGGAATCGCCGCGATGCTCTTGATCCTATGGCGACTCGGAGCCGAGAGCAGCCGGACCGGATGAGGCCATCGGCGCAGGCAACAGCGCGAGCTCGCGGTCGATCTCCGTTGCACCGCACAATACTTCGAAGGTAACATCGTAGGAACGGCGCTCGCCCGGCTCGAGCAGCGGCAGCGTTCCGCGCTTGGCGGCCTCGATCCGGCCCTCGATCGTCGGGCAGTTGGCCGGCTCTATTCCCATGACGTACGTGTTTACGCCGAGCATACGCCAGGTGAAGAGCGCCGGCAGCTGCGTCGGGTCGTAGCGGATCGCGAGGGCCACACCACGCCCTTCGTCGAGCGATCGGTTGATCATCATCGTTCGGGCAAAACCGTCGGCACATGCGAGCGGCTCGTGGATGAAGACCTGTTCGGCGAACAACGGGTCCGGTTCACCGCCGCGGTTCCAGCGTTTCATCCCGCGTTGCGCATCCTCGTCGCGAGGGCGCAGCGATCGATGCGAAACCTCGAGAATGGAACCCGTATCGAGAAGCGGGAAACCCATATTGCAGTGATAGAGCAGCATATGGGGCCTCGTGGTCCCGCCGTTGTTGCTGACGATATCGTGCAGAAGCAGTTTGTTTGTGCCGAGTTCGATGCGTAAGGTGCGTTGAAGCATCAAGTTCTCGCCGAACATTTGCGCCTCGGAGATCGTCCCCGAAATCTCGAACGTACATGAGTCTTCGTCCCAGACCGTCCGCGCGGCGACGTGCTCGGCAGGGAGGTGATTTATCCGGCCGTGCATTCCGAATTCTCCGTACACGTCGACGCCGGCAGGGCCAAAATTTCCCAGTCCGCACGTCGTAAACAAGCCGCCGAAAAAATTGCGCGCGAAATCCCCGTTGCTGGGCTGGTAGTACTGCGGAGCGGCTACGCCACCGGGCCCGAGCCATACGAGCGGTATTCCGCGGAATTCCACAGAGCAGACGTCCAGCGCGCGATCGGCCACGCTCGTGAACCGCAATCCGGCGCCGCTCGAGACGTCAAATGCCCGAACCCCGAGCGCACGGCCGTCACTCAATGTAAACTCCCGAATACCGCCCAGCTGTTCGGCGCGACCGATCCGCCGGCCAAGCTCAAGTGCCGAATACGCGCGCCCAAAGATCTGCGGCACTAGAACTCCCACAGAGCGGCGCGCGTCCATGCACCGCTGCATCCGCGAAGCTTCACCGGCGCTGCCACGAATAATCGCTTGCGACCGTCCATGACCTCGTCGGGAAAGTACAGCTCTTCCACGATGAACTTGCCGTTTCCGAGCATGGCCTTGTGCGCCGGAACCGCTTTGCTCGGGTCGTCGTATCCGCCCAAACTCACCGCGTCGATCCCCACGCCCTTCACACCTCGATCGACGAGATACTGCGCCGCCTCGCCGCCGAGATAGACATACTTCGTGAGAAACTCCGCCGTGTTGGCGCGTTTGTGTCCCCAGCCGGTATTGAGCAGAACGATATCGCCCTCGGCGATGCGCTCGGCAAAGCGCGCGACGTCATCGCGTTCGATAGCGGCGCCGGGCTTCTTGTAGCGCAGGTCGAGAATCGTTGCCGGACCGACGTAGGTTTCGAGCGGGATCTCGTCGATCGTTCTCCCGTCCTCGAAGAAATGATAGGGTGCGTCACAATGCGTGCCGGTGTGCGTGCTGATCTCGACGATTTCTTTATTGACGCCTTGGACCGCCAACATATAGAACAGCCGAATCTGCGCCGGCCGCGGATTCTTATCGGGATACTGCGGGCAATTCGTAAATACCGGCTGACTCAAATCGTAGATGCGCTTTGGATTCATACCACGCTCTCATCCCAGAGCCGCACGAAGGCCGCTGACGTTGCGATCGATCACTTCGTCGAGATCGGCGCGCCAGATCGAGTCCGGCAGCGATTCATCCGAGAATATTTCCAGCACGAACGGGCCGCTGTAGCCCGCGTCTCGCGACGGCTCTCATGATCGCGGCGTTGTCGATCGTACCGTCGCCCAGACTGATGCGATCGGCTCCCGAACGAGGCCGGTGCCAGTCGCTCACCTGCACCAAAAAGATACGCTCGCCGCACGCCCGGATGACCTCGTGCAGGTTCGGCGTTTGGAAAATGTTCCACGTATCGAGGCAGATGCCGAGCGCGGGGTGATCGACGCGCCGCACCAGCTCCAGCGCTTGGTCCAATCCCCATAACGCCGTGTCGGTATTAAAGAGCACCGGATTGAGCGGCTCGTAGGCCATGCGCACGCCGCGTTCGGCGGCAAATGCGGCCAAGTCGGCAAAGGCCGTCAACGGCCTTGTCGTACACCATGCGGGTGTTCCCGCCGGGCGCCGCTCCGGTTATGACGACGAAGGGAACTTGTGCCGGCACGTGCGGCGCGATGCGCTCAATCGCCGACTTCATGTGTCGAATTCGATCGTCCGGATCCGACGGAGAGGGCGCCAGACTATCCGGAAAAAGCGAGTGCACCGTCGACTGCACCGAACTCACCGTTAATCCCGACCGCTCGATGCTTCGAAGCTGCGGACGGTAATCGTCTCGATTGAGCTTGAATTCGCAGACCTCAATCGTATCGACGCCGTGAGCCGCATATCGCTCTACGTCACGCTCGAAGGACCACGGCCACGTCGTAAACTCACTGATCCCGAAGCGGTTGCATGTGTCGCTCACGTTCAGACCTCTTGCCGAAGCTCGATCACGCAGAAGCCTTTGCCGTCGAGTTCGAGGGCTATCCCGCGTCGAAGCGCTGCGCTATCCAGATCCTCGCCGTCTCACCCAGGCTCTCCGCAAGCTGTTAAAAGCCCTGACCGAGTACGATCCGCGTCAGCGGCATGTCCAGCGTCACGGCCGTCGCGACCGTGTGTGCGCTCGTGTTTCCGGCGAACACCACGATATCGTCGCCCTTTCGCAGCGCAATGCTCGCGACGGCGTCGCCTATCGTTGATCACGGACTTCGACACATCGTCTTCATACTCGATGCTCGTGGTCGAACGATCGAACTGAAAATTCCCATACATTTGTAGCTCGGGAAGCGCGCGCGGCAAACCAGGTGAGGTTTTTGCCGCGAAAGGGCACGTTCGATACGCCCATCCATTGCCACTCCGGCGCGAGGCGCGGATTGACGGTCGGCGTTCCGCTCGAAATATCCAACCCCGCCGCGCCTTCGATCGCGGCCCACAGGTAGCGTGGCGGAAACCACGGCGAGAGCATCATGCCTTGATTGACCAACGTTTCGCCGTGAAGCCATTCCGAGAACTGTCCCGGCACCGTGTTGTTGCGGCGCGGATCGCTCGAGTAATGTTGAAAGCTGGCGGCGAGCGAATGCGCCATGAGCGCGGGGTTGAATCGGGCTGCCGCAAAGGCGTACCAAAAGCTTACTCCGACCCACACGCCGCCGAGCAATCCGTATCCATGGGTCGGCCCGTAGTTCACCGCTGTCCGCGGGACCGTGCGAATCCCGGCATCCGTCCAGAAGTCTTCGTTGCTCAGGCGAGCGATGATCCGCGCGGCGACTTCATCGTCGGCAACGCCAAACATGACCGGGAAGACCATGTCGGCGGTGCAGTCGCTGCGCTTGGATCCGTCCAGGTCGATGTTCAGATAGTAGAGCTTCGTCATCGGATCCAAGAGATGCTCGTTGATCGCTTGCCGCAGCACCTCCGCAGCCTTTTTGAATGCGACGGCTTCGTCGTGTTTCTTGAGAACACGCGCCATGTGCGAAACGGTTTGCAGCGCGGCGTAACATTCAGAATTGACCTCGGTCGTTGCGCCCGACAAGCGGTAATTCTTGATGACGTTGCGCCAGCCGACGATCCCCCAATCGGAGGTTCCCTTGGCCGTGCACCACACCAAGCCTTGCTCGTTGCGCTGCGAGAGAATATAGCGCGCCGCCTTGATCGCCCGCGGATACACGTGCTTCAGAAACGCGAGGTCACCGCTGACGTTGTAATGGTGCCACATGGCTAAGATCAGCAACGGCGTGTTATCGTTGATGTTCAGCTTGTAGTCCGCAGTTTTTCCGGTACGAATATCGTAGTATTCTACGACCATGCCGCTCTTCTCGAGGTGCTCGGCGTACCAAAGCAGCGAATCTCGGCAGAACTCCGGCGTGATGTAGTCGGCGCCGTACGCGAACCATGCGGTATCGCGCCCCACGCTGTTATTCGAGCGCGTCGGATCGTTCACAAAACACCAGCCGGTTGGCGCGAGCGACTGCGTTCGCAGCATGTTCGCCTTCGCCCAGAGCACGCCGCGGTTCACGTTCTCGTCGGGGCAGATGACGACGGCCCGGTCGAGGATCTCGTTATAATAGGCGCGCGTTCTTCTCAGCGCTGCATCCGCAGGCGGACACTTCGCGTAGGTCCGTTGGGCTCCGGCCCTTCCCTGATTCGAAAAGGAGAGAATCAAGTGAAAACGAGCGAACTCGCCGGGTTCAAGTATGTGCAAGAAGTGCAAGCGCGGCCATCGGATCGCCGTCCGATTCGACGGTGGTATCGCTCAACATACCGGGAGACGACGGCGTATTCTCGCTACCGTTCCCGACCGTCACTTCGTAGCTGGTCGGCTCGACGTCCGAGCCGATTATCCGCGCCAGAGTTTCATTCTCTTGGTTCCAGGCTACGATCGCGCGATGCTTGCTGCTATACTTGCTGGCAATTCCGCGTGGCGTGTTGCCGCGCAGTTGAGCAAACGCATACGTGCTGATCTGTACCGCATCCTGTGTATCGTTGAACAACTCGATATGATAGTAACCCGCGGGCGGATCGACGTTCTTGCCGATGGGTTTGCCGCTCAAGACGAACAGGTCTTCATGCACGCGAACGCCGTTGGAAAGATGGAAAAGATGCTCCTGATGTTCGGGATGAATGCGGAACGTGCCGGGCATCGCGGATAGCGGAGTTCCGGTGCGATCGTCCCAGTGGTTGAGCAGGACCGTTCCGAACATCTCGAGACCGACGTCGGTGGAATAAAACTTTTCGATCGCGCCGGTCGCCTTGATGATCATCGTCGCTTTGGGTGAGCCAAGCGTACTGCCCGCCGCTATCTGCGTGATCGGAGACGTCGTACCGCGAGATTTTATCGTTGACGCCGGGCACATGGGTGACTGAAGGCATCGGCTACAGACTTCCGGCTTGCTTGGTCATGCCGCCGTCGATCACGTACGAGGCGCCCGTAATATATGCGCCCGCTTCAGACGCCAGAAAAACGCACAGGCCGGCTATCTCTTCGGGCTTTGCCATCCGCCGCAACGGGATCTCGGAGAGCAGATCGTCGTACTCTTTGCGGTCGCGTTTGAGATTTGCATCCATCGGAGTATCCACGGCACCGGGGCAAACGTCGTTTACGGTAATTCCGTGTTCGGCGAGTTCGAGGGCAATGGTTCGCATCAACATGCGAACGCCGCCCTTCGAGGCGCAGTACGGCGCGTTCGTCGGCATCGCGAGTTCCTCGTGAATCGAGGAGATGTTGATGATCCGGCCTCCGCGCTTTTGCTTGACCATCTGCCGAGCGACGGCTTGCGAACAGATCCACGCGCCGGTGAGGTTGATCGCGATGACTTTGTTCCACAATTCGAGCGGCGTCTTCAGGAACGGCTCTTTATGCTCGATTCCGGCGTTGTTGATCAAGATGTCGATCCCGCCGAAATGCTTTAGCGCCTTTGCGGTCAGCGCCGCGACCTCGTCTTCTTTGCTGATGTCGGCAGCCTCGGCGTAGGCTTTTCCGCCAAAATTTGTGATCTCGTCAACCACTTCGGCAGCGGGTTTCTCGTCTCCAAAGTAGTCGACGATTACGCTTGCGCCCTCAGTGCGCGAGCGCGAGCGAGATGGCCTTGCCGATTCCGGTGTCGCCGCCGGTAACGATTGCGACTTTATCGGAGAGTAGCATGCGCGTGCTCCTCCGTTTCCACGGCTCGCGAGAACGACGGAAATACGAGTCCAAGGGTCCAGTCGAGCGCGACACGCGTCTTACGGCTCAGCCCGGGAAGGCGTCCCAAGTAATAGGTTCGCCACATCAGCCACGCGGCAAAGCCGGTTACCATCGTTCCTCCGGGCAGCTCGACAACGGCTTCGCGATCGCCGAGCGACGCCATCTGCCCTAGCTCCTCGTACGAGAAATTGACCGTCGATCGACCGCGAATCCGAGCGACGATATTTCGCGCCAACAACGGTCCTTCGCGCACCGCGATCTGCGCGAGCGGCGCGTATGTGCCGCCTTTCGGCCTTGGAACGCCTGCGCAATCTCCCAGTGCCCACACGTGTGGTGCCCCATCCACGGCGAAGTCTGCTCCCGTCTCGATCGCGCCGTGCTTGTTCGTCTTCAAGCCGAGGATTTCGGCGAGTGGCGACGGCTTTTCGCCGGCTGCCCAAATGACCGTGCCGCTCGCGATGCGTTCGCCGCTTTTCAGCTCCACGCCCCGACCGTCGATCGCGCTGACCTTTTCATTCAAGCGCAGTCTTGCGCCCCGCTTGCTCAGCGCCGCTGCCGCGTACTTTCCAAATTTGTCAGGCAAGTGGCCGAGCAATCTCGCGCCGGACTCCAACACAACCAGGTCGACTGCCGAGCGATCGATACTTGGATAGTATTCCAATGTCGAGTGGAGGAATGCCAGGAGCTCACCGGCGAGTTCGACGCCGGTAAAATCACCTCCGATGACGACGAACCGCAAGAGGCGATCGCGCGTGGCCAAGTCACTCGTCGTCGCCGCGGCCTCCAGCGCGCCGACCACCCTCCTGCGCACGATCCGCGCATCCTCGATCGTCTTTAACGGCACGGTGAACTTCTCGACGCCGGGGACGCCCATCGTCGAGTCGGTGGCGCCGACCGCCAACACCAGCTCGTCGTATTCGAGGAGTTTCGAATCGTGCGTGAGCGGATGACGCACGGTAACGGTTCGACGCGACAGGTCCACGCCGATCGCTTCTCCCAGCTCAAAACGCGGCCCGTGGTGCGACGAGCGCAACGGTTGCATGATGTCTTGCGCATCGATCGAGCCGGTAGCGACCTCGGGAAGCATCGGTGTAAAGAGCATAAAGTTTTGCCGGCTTACCAGTGTGACGTCAACCTCGTTTTTGCCGGTGCGTTCGAGCTCGCGAGCCGTTGCGACACCCGCGAATCCGCCACCGATGATGACAACGCGCGGCCTGGCCATCAGCTCCGCCTGCTCCACGCAAACGCGGCGAGTGTCGCGGCACCGGCGAGCGCGACCAAGGCGAGTGTGCCGTGTATGGCCGCCCGCGCCGATTCGGCACGAACCTGCGGCATGAAGCGCAGCTCAGGCAACGGATCGTCAAGCTCCTTGCCGCGATCGTCGAGCGCCATCTTTAATACCTGCGCCGGGTGCAGCGCTTGTCGATCCGTCGTTTGCGAAATCTGTTCCCGGCAACTGAACCCGTCGGCCACGATGATCGTACGTGGATCGGCAGCGCGAACTTTTGGCAGGAGCGCCCGTTCGCCGACCGCCATCGACACGTCGTAATGCGCGGCGTCGAACCCGAATGGGCCTGCCATCCCGCAGCATCCCGTGTCCGGGATCTCGTAATCGAGCTGGAGCGCGTCGAACAACTTGCTCTCGCCGGACCGATCGAGGATTGCTTTGTGATGGCAGTGCTCTTGGACGAGCGCTTTGCGATGTAATGTTGGCGGCGCGTACTCCGGCGCTTTCTTTGCAAGAAATTCGGTCAGTAGAAATGTTTGCTCTTTCAGCCGTCTCGCGTCTTCGTCCGGTCCCAGAAGATTGGTCATTTCGTCGCGAAACACGGAAACGCAACTCGGCTCGAGCCCGACGATGCATATCCCATCCCGAATCTGCGGGCGCAGCGATTCCAAAATCTCTTGCAGCATGGTCTTGGCGAGGTCGAGCATGCCGTAGTCGTAAAGCGGGCGCCCGCAGCACAGTTGCGCGGCGGGTACGATCACCTGGAAGCCGGCATCTTCCAAAACCTCCACCGCAGCCTGGGCCGTGGTCGTGTGAAAGTGGTTGTTCCACGTGTCGGGCCATAGCATCACCTGCTCTTTACCGACGTTGCGAAGCGGACGTTGTGCGAACCACGCCCGAAACGTCTGTGGCGCAAAGAGCGGAATCGAGCGTTCGGGCGCCATCGATACCACCATCTTTGCGATATCGCGCAGTCCCGGTGTGTGCGTCAGGGCATTCACCACCCGAGGGGCTAGTGACGCCAGTCTCGCCCACCAATAGATCAAACCGAAGGCGTAGGCGGCGATCGGACGACGCTTGTGCTCGTAATAGTGCGAAAGAAACTCTGCTTTGTAGGTTGCCATGTCGACGTTGACCGGGCACTCGCCCTTGCAGCCCTTGCAGGATAAGCACAGGTCGAGCGCATCTTTGACGCTCTCATCTTGCCAGCCACGGTCGATCGGATTGCCTTCGAGCATTTCGAAGAGCAAGCGCGCGCGTCCGCGCGTTGAGTACGCTTCTTCTTTGGTCGCCATGTAGCTCGGGCACATCGTTCCGCCGTCGTGCTTACGGCACTTGCCGGTTCCGACGCATCGGTTCGCGGCAAACGCGAAGCTGCCGTGATCTTCCTCAAACGTGAAATGCGTTTTGGGTTCCCAGGGTTCGTAGGTGGTGCCCCAGCGCAGGTTTTGATCGAGCTTGTACGGATGCACGACCTTGCCGGGGTTCATCTTGTGCTGCGGATCCCAGATCGACTTAAATTCCCAAAACGCTTGCACGAGTTCGTCGCCGTACATGATCGGCAACAGCTCTCCACGCGCCTGACCGTCTCCATGCTCACCCGAGAGCGAGCCGCCGTGCTCGACGCAGATGTGTGCCATCTTCGTCACAAACTCGCGGTATTTCGCGATCCCGGCGGCGGTGAAAAGATCGAAGTTGATGCTGACGTGAACGCAGGCTTGCCCGAAGTGCCCGTAGATCGAGCCTTTATAGTCATACTCGTCGAGCATCGCTTGAAACTTGCGAATATAATCGCCGAGACGTTTGGGATCGACGGCAGAATCTTCCCAGCCCGGGTAGTAGTCGGCTTGATTCGGAATCTTGGAGGTTGCGCCCAGCGCGTTATCGCGAAACCGCCAAAAGCGCTCCTGCTCTTCGTGATCGTCGAAGAAGTTCACCGAAGGTGGATCGGGCTGGGTTTTGAACGCCTCGATCAGGCCTTGCGCGCGATCCGACGCCTCCTGTTTCGTGTCGCCGCCGAACTCGCAGATGAGCCATCCGTCGCCCGGCGGAAACATCGCGCGGCCGCTTTCCGATTCGCCTTTGAGCCGCATGTAGCGGAACATCGAGGGTGCCATGCCTTCGAGTGCGATCGGCTTATGGAGGTCGCAGAACGGGACGTGATCGGCAGCCGTAGCGAGATCTGCAAAGCCGAAAATCGCGATAGCGCGGTGCGGCGGGCTGTGAACCAAACGTACCGTCGCCTCAACGACGGTAACGCACGTGCTTTCGGTTCCGACCAGCGCTCGCGCGACGTTAAAGCCGTTCTCCGGCAGTAACTCGTTGAGCGGAAAACCCGAGACGCGCCGGGGAATATCCGGGAACCTCTCGCGAATCTTATCGGCATACTTATCGCGCAAGTCTCGCAGTTGCGCATAGATTTCGCCTTTACGGCCGCCGGCGGCGATGATCTGCTCGAGTTCCGCGTCCGAGGTTGGGCCTACGCGCATTCGCAGCCCGTCGTAGGTGACGATCTCGAGCTCCTCGACGTTTTCTTCCGTCTTGCCGGCCATTTGGGCATGCATGCCGCAGGAGTTGTTGCCGATCATTCCGCCGAACGTGTTGCGATCGTGCGTTGCCGGATCGGGCCCGAACGTGAGCTGACGTTCCTCGGCTTTGTTGCGCAGATCGTCGTTGACGCAACCGGGTTGCACGCGCGCGGTCTTCGCCGTCCAATCGATCTCGACGATCGCGTTCATGTACTTACTGAAGTCCATCACGACCGCGGCGTTACAGGCTTCACCGGCGAGGCTCGTGCCGCCCCCGCGTGAAAATACAGGTGCACCGAATTTGCGGCACGCCGCCAGCGTCCGCTCGACGTCCTGCGCGTCTTTTGGGACGACGAGCCCGATCGGAACCTGGCGATAATTCGACGCATCGGTTGCGTACATCGCGCGAGTGCTCGTGTCGAATCGCACTTCGCCGCGCACGCTAGCGCGTAGCTCGGCCTCCAGCCCCACGGCGTCGACATCGGTGCTGTTGACCGCTCCAGGCCGCTCGGTGCGGTGCGGATGCACGCCATTACGACCGGCATGCGTCGCTTCAACGGCTTCGAGAATTCGGATCATGACCGTCTTTCCTTAAAGGATGTAGCGCTCGGCATCCGCGCGGCGCAGTTCGAGGCCGATGCCGGGCCGATCCGGATCGGGGGAAAGTCGACCGTTGACCGGCTCGGCGGCGCCGTCGAAGAGCATCTGCTCGATCCGATAGTGGTCGTAAAAATACTCGATATGGCGTAGCTGCTTGCACGCAAGCGCTGCGTGCAGATGCAGATGTGGTGCGCAGTGAGTCGAGAGCGGCGTCATCGTGCTTTGCGCGAGCCCGTCGACCGCGAGCAAGCCGGAGAATCCGCCGCAGCGCGTGGCATCCGCCTGCAACACGTCCAGCATCTGCGCATCGATCATTCGCGCGAACTCGTAGAGCCCGTAGCCGTACTCGCCGTCGGAAATCTCCATTCCGGGCGGCACCCGCTCGCGCACGTGTCGCGTGCCGGTATAATCTTCGCGAAAGACCGGTTCTTCAAACCAGGTCACGCGCTGTTCGGCAAGATATCGCGCCTGATCGATCGCCTGCTGCACTCCATACGCGCCGTTGGCATCGACAAACAGCTCAGCATCGTCGCCAATCGCCCGGCGAGCGGCCGCAACGCGTTCGATATCCGCGATTGGATCGCGGCCGATCTTCATTTTCACGCGCGGAATCCCGGCCGCAACCCAGCCGCCGAGCTGCGCGCTCAGTTGTTCCTGTGAATAGGCGGTAAAGCCACCGCTCCCATACACGGGTACGCTCTCGCGGAGCACGCCCAAGAGTGCGTACGTCGGGACGCCGAGGATCTTTCCTTTGAGATCCCACAGCGCAACGTCGACCGCCGAGATCGCCATCGACGTGATGCCGTCGTGGCCGAGATTGCGCGTTTTCGCGTACATGTCGTTCCAACGCGCGCCGATTTGCAGCGCGTCCGTTCCGACGATGGTTTCACGCAGCAACGAATCGATGAGTTTGGCGGTGCCGATATCGGCGTAGGTAAAGCCGATTCCGTTTTGCCCGCCGGCGTTTACCTCCACATAGACGAGCGTCGTCGCATCCCACTCCAGGGTCCCGTCGGACTCCGGCGTTGCGGTTGGGATTTTGTACGCTCGCACCTCGAGCGAATCGATCCGCGCCTGCGTTCGTACGCGAGACCGCCGAAGGCACGCTCACTTGCCCGCGCGATGCGGAAGAAACCCGGCCAGAACCTCTTTGATCGATTGCTTGATCACGCCGCCTTCGTCGGGATCGCCTTTCACCATCGCCGAGAACAGGTTATGCGCTTGCTCGAGGGTGATATGGGGCGGGAGCTGCGTGACATTCGGGTCGACGACCGCATCGAAGACGACCGGCCGATCCGACGCTAGCGCGCGATCCCAAGCGGGTCCGATATCCTCGCTGTGTTCGATCCGAATGCCGCACAGGCCAAGTGACTCCCCGTACTGCGCGTAGTTGAACGCCGGCAATTCTTGCGAGGCTTCGTACTTCGGATCGCCGGATTCGATGCGCATCTCCCAGGTCACTTGGTTGAGATCCGAATTGTTGAGTACGAGGATGATCAACCGCGGGTCGGACCAGGTTTTCCAATATTTTTTAACGGTCAGCAACTCCGCGCTGCCGTTCATTTGCATCGCGCCGTCCCCGGCGCACGCGATAACGACTCGGTCCGGATACGCGAACTTCGCGGCAATGGCATAGGGAACCGCCGACCCCATTGTCGCCAAGCCTCCCGAAAGCGAGGACTTCATGCCGCGCCGCATCTGAATGTTGCGCGAAAACCAATTCGTTGGCGTGCCCGCGTCGCCGGTGAGAATCGCCTTCTCGGGCAGCCGCTTGTTCAATTCCCAGAACACGAGCTGCGGATTGATGAGGTCGCCCTTGACGTGGCAGCGCGCCTCTTCGTCGGAGTGCCAGCTCTTCTGACCCTTCTCGATCTTCTCGCGCCAAGCGTTGTCGGCTTTTGGTTTGAGCAGCGGCAAGAGCGCCGCAAGCGTCTCGCGGCTGTCGCCGATCAAATTGACTTCCGTGGGGAACCGCAAGCCGACATTTCGGGGATCGAGGTCGATTTGCACGCCGCGAGCACGGCTCGGCTTCGGCAAGAACTCCGAATAGGGATAGCACGTCCCAACCATCAAGAGCGTGTCGCAGTCATTCATCATCTCGTAGCTCGGGCGCGTCCCGAGTAAACCGAGCGTTCCGGTAACGTACGGCAGGTCGTCGGGGACGACGTATTTCCCGAGCAACGCCTTTGCGATACCCGCCCCCAAACGATCGGCGACGGCAAGGACCTCATCCGTCGCGTTGGCGGCGCCTTGGCCGACCATCAACGCGACGCGCGAGCCGGCATTGAGAATATCGGCGGCGCGCTGCAAATCCTGTTGAGCGGGAACGACGACAGGTGCGCAGTACCCAACGCTGCTGCTCATCATGTTGTGCGCGTGCGGCGGCCGGGGAACGGCTGCCATTTCCTGTACATCTTTTGGCACGATCACGCAGGTGACGGCGCGCATGCCTTTTGCCGTGCGCACGGCGCGATCGACGACGTGGCGCATCGCCGCCGGGTTCGAAACGGTGTAGACGTACTCCGTGACGTCCTGTAGCAAAACTTGCAGATCGACTTCTTGCTGGTACGACCCGCCCAACGCCGATGTCGCAGCCTGCCCGACGATAGCGACTACGGGAACGTGATCCATCTTCGCGTCGTAAAGACCGTTGAGCAGGTGAATTGCGCCCGGGCCCGAGGTCGCAAGGCAGATACCGGTTTCGCCCGTAAATTTCGCGTGCGCGCACGCCATAAACGCGGCCATCTCTTCGTGGCGCACCTGGATGAATTTGAGCTTGTCGCCGATCCGGTCGAACGCGCCCATGATTCCGTTGATTCCGTCACCTGGGTAACCGTAAATGCGGTAGAAACCCCAGTCGACGAGACGTTCGAGGAGAAAATCGCTTGTATTCATGGTGACGTGAAGCTCTTACCCTTGTGGGGAGCGCGCGCAAACAAAGTGACCTGCGTTAATCGTACTTTGCACTAGAAAATGCGCGTATAAATGGAATACACGGCAGCGGCGTCCGATGAAACCATCGACCAGGCGCGCGCCCGGTATCCGTCTGTCTCGATGGCGCGGGATGGCCGAAGAGATTGGAGCGACCGACGGAGATGATCGCAAAAGCGTGGATGCACTGCGGAAATAAAGGAAGGCGAAGGTTAGTGGCACCGGGGGTCCGGGCAATTGGTCTGCCCGGCTATGCCCTAGCAATCGCGGGCTTTTTCTTTGCGCCTAAGGAATTTCCAGAACCGGCACGGGAACCCGTGACGACCATCTAGGCGCACTGCTTGATAGGGGGTGACGTGTAGCCTGAAAAGTATCCCAAAAATAGGTGGAGAATTCGAGGCCATGGGGGTTAGCACCGTATTTGCGCCGTGTTCGTCCGTCCGATGGATGCGCGAGCCAGCACGCTCGAGTGTTCCGATGGTAGCCGGTGCTGGGTGCCCGAACAAGTTGTGCCGCCCAACTGAGATAATTGCATAGTATGGATTCACTGTCCTGATGAACTCCGATGACGAACTGTATGCCGATCCGTGATGGCCGACTTTCAACACATCGGCATGCAGATCGATGCCTTCGTCTAGGAATCGCCGTTCCGCGGCGCTGCCCGCGTCCCCAGTGAAAAGCATACGAAACTGTTTATATTGCAGGATGAAAGCAATCGAGTTGTCGTTGATCGCGTTCTTGCCGCCGATGAATGTCAGCGATGGGCCGATAAACGTCAGCGTCACGCCGTCGCTCGTGCGCCACACGTCGCCCGCGCGTGGATAAACGATCGGAACGCGATCGGCGTGTGCAGTGTCGAGACAATCATGATACGCGTGCCCGCCGTACGTTTGTCCGCTGTCGGCGATTTCGGCGACGCGCAACTTTCGCAAAACTGGGGCACAGCCAGCGACGTGATCTCATAAAGTCCCGTACTCACACACCGGCCAGCCCAATCGGGGGCTTACTTAGATCGCGTCCTAAGTATATTGACTGACTGACCGCTCTTTTATATAATGGGACGCATGGCCAGGCCGAAGAGCGATGATAAACGGAGCGCGATCATGAGGGCGGCGATCCGCGTCATCGCCGCCGACGGTCTAGGCGCCGCGACGGCGACGATAGCGAAGGAAGCGGGCGTCTCCAACGGGTCGCTCTTCACGTATTTCGAGACGAAGGGCGATCTGTTGAATCGGCTCTACGTCGAGCTGAAGACGGAGATGGCTGCCGTCGGCTTGGTCGGACTCCCAAACCGGAGCGGCATCCGCAAACAGGCGCAATACATGTGGTCGCACTTGCTGCATTGGGGGACATCCTTTCCCGAAAAGCGTCGAGTGATCGCGCAGCTCAGCGTATCGGACGAGATTACCGCGGAGAGTCGTGAGGCCGGTCACGCCGCGCTCGCCGGCGTCGCAAATCTTCTGGAGCGAAGCCGAGAAAACGGACCGATGCGCGACGTTCCGCTGGCGTTCGTCGTCGGGTTGTTCAACGCGCATGCTGACGCGACGGTCGACTTCATGATCGGCGACCCCGCAAACGCGGACGCTCATTGCATGACCGCGTTCGATGCCTTTTGGCGTATGCTCGCGTGACGAAAAACCTATCAGGAGTATGAAGATGTCAGGCACCAGGATCGCTATCGTAACCGGCGGCAGCCGAGGAATCGGCCGCAATACCGTCATCAGTCTCGCCGAGCGCGGCGTTGATTCGATTTTTACGTACAATGCGCGGCGCGACGCGGCGGAAGAAGTCGTCGCGGCCGTTCGCGAAGCCGGCGCACGCGCAATCGCGCTGCAGCTCGACACCGGCGACCTGCGCGCATTCGACAGCTTTGTCGAGAGCGCGCGCAAAGCGCTCGCGGAACTCGGCGCGGAGCGCTTCGACTACCTCGTCAACAATGCCGGCAACAATCACCACAACATGCCGTTCGAGAAGGCGACCGAAGAAGAGCTGGACAGCATCTACAACGTCCATTTCAAAGGCGTGTTCTTCTTGACGCAAAAGCTGCTTCCGCTCATCCACGACGGTGGGCGAATCGTGAACGTTTCGACGGCGCGGACTCGCCTCGCATCGCCCGGCGGAGCGGTCTACGCCTCGATGAAGGGGGCGGTTGAGGTGCTGACGCGATTCATGGCGCTGGAACTCGGACCGCGCAAGATCGCCGTGAATACCGTCGCTCCCGGCGCAGTTGCGACGGATTTCAGCGGCGGCATCGTCCGCGATAACCCCGAAGTAAACAGGCGAATCGCGGAAATGACCGCGCTCGGGCGCGTTGGCCTTCCCGAAGATCTCGGTCCGATGATCGCTTCGCTGCTCTCCGCGGATAATCGCTGGATCAACGCGCAGCGCATCGAGGTCTCCGGGGCCGTATAAGCGACAAGGGCTATTTGCCGCAAGGTCAAAACGAAAAGCCGCTCGTCGTCATGGCATTCGCTATTACGCGCATATCACGTTCGCTCACTTCGATCAGGCCGCGGCGAAAGGCCAGCCCCCAATGCTCCAGGGAACGAATGAACGATAGTTCCCTAAGGAACTGCTCAATAGGCGCGGCCTGTGCTTTGAAATACGTTACGTCCCGGCGCATCGGAGAAAAGGTCGGCGTCTGCGGGTAGAGATATGGCTCGCCATCGCAGACCCTGCCGATCGCGGTGAAGCTGCGCACCTGTTCGCCGGCATGCATTTGCGATCGAGGCGAATAGAACGCCAAGAGGTCACCCGGCGATAAGCGACGGACCGGAGCCATTTTTCCGTGACCAAGCTGCACAAACCCACCGGCCACGGCGGCTTCCACGTGATCAGCAGAAGCCACGCCGACCCAATATCTCACGGCGCTTCGGCATGCACGGTGACCACAAACCCACCTGGCGCAACAAGGGTGAACATCCGGCCGAAAGGCCCGTCTTGAAGTTCGCCAACGTCAGCTCCCCGCCGCAAGACCTCCGCGCGGTACTGATCCACATCACCGCTCACCGAAAACCACACCGCAACGCCTTGGCCGTTTGCGTGAAGCTCGCCCGGCCGCGGGCCTCGGATCGCGAAGGGTATCGGGCTCGTTTGAAACACCTGCGCTCCCGGCGGACTGTGGGCAGCAGGCGTGAGGCCGACCACACTCGTCCAAAAAACACTGGCGGCCGCGATGTCGTCCACTACGAATGCCACGAAACTCGGCCCGGTAGGGCTCGGTGCAGACATGATGACTCCTCTTGTCGAATCAGGTTCCTGATACCGATACTATCAGGAACCTGATACAATGACAACAAGCGACGAAGTCATCACAAGCAAGGTGGGCTACTTGGTCAAGCGGGTGCAAGCCGCTCTGCGGGCCACGATGGACAAAGAACTCCGCCCCCTTGCCTTGAGCGTTTCGCAGTATGGAATTTTGGAGGCTCTACTCGACGAAAGCGCGTCGGAATCCACCAACGCGGCAATTGCGCGGCGCTGCTTCGTCACGCCGCAATCCGCCAACGAGATGATTGGGACGCTGACCGAAAGCCGCCTCGTCGCGCGGCGCCCGACCACTAGTCCGCAGAGCATAAGATATGTCCTGACGCGGCGCGGGCGAGCGAAATGCCTCGAGGCTCGCCAGCGGGTGCTGGACATTGAAGAGCGCATGCTTTCCGGTCAGACCGACGCCGATCGCAAGCGCATAGCTGTTCTTTTGGAGCGATGCGCGCGCGCCCTAGAAGGCAAGCCGTAGTGTGGAGAAGGTTTGAAGCCGGCCCGGTTCCGTCCCGACAAGCAGATACCTAGCCACGCAGACCAGGAACCATTCGGCTCTACGGCCCAGAAGCGTCTATTAGCGGAACAATCGCGAGGTTGGCCAAAACTAAAGGGTTGGTAGTACCGTCGGTTGTTACGGTGACTGCGCCATTGTTATCCGTTCGGTAAACCGTCGCCCCGCTTTGTTCCAGCGTTTGGATTGTCGTTGGCGCGGGATGGCCGAAAAGATTGTGGCGACCAACGGATATGATCGCGTAGCGCGGATCCACGGCGGCGATAAATTCTGGCGACGAACCGTAGGCCGAACCATGATGGCCGACCTTGAGAACGTCGGCGTGCAGATCGACGCCTTCAGCTAAGAAGCGCTGCTCTGCGGCGCTGCCGGCGTCGCCGGTAAAGAGCATACGAAACTGTTTATATTGCAGGATGAAAGCAATCGAGTTGTCGTTGATCGCGTTCTTGCCGCCGATGAATGGCAGCGACGGGCCGATGAAGTGCAGTGTCGCGCCGTCGTTCGTTCGCCAGACGGTTCCGGCGCGCGGGTAGACAATTGGCACAACGTCGGCATGCGCCGTGTCGAGGCAGTCATGATACGCGTGACCACCGTACGTCTGTCCGCTGTCCGCGATCTCCGCGACGCGAATCTTGTCGAGCACCGGCCGGCAGCCGCCGACATGGTCTCATAAAGTCCTGTACTCACACACCGGCTAGCACAAGCCATGGCCGTGATCCGGCCCTAGTTGCCCGATCGGTTCCTCATTGAGACTACAACGTTTGTCGGGGGAGCGCCGCGCCGATCTATGGTTTTCAGTTCATCGAAGAATCGCAGCTCAAATGTCCCGCGATTCTCATTTAGCTGTCGGGCATCTCGACGGTCCTACTGTGATCGGCTTTTTCAGCTGCTTTGTATAGATGATCCCTTTCCATCCTCGGGGAAATGCGAGCCTCGTGGCGTTGTAGAACCCTTGGTTCTCGGGCGTGATTGTGAACTGGTAGCCCGAGGCGCACGCTATGCTCCGGGGACCCAAACCGTATATCTTGGAGAACGATAGACAATAGTCTTCTGCTGTTGCGATATCGAGCGCGCGCTCCGCTGCAGACAACGTAAACACGGTCGTTGCATAGCGAGGCTTCATATAGGGATATATGCACGCATGAAACGCACTTATCTTTTGTTCTGCCGCATCGGGGCTTAAACTAAGGCCCCGCATCGGAGATAGTGCCCCTCCGAGAGCAACGCCGATCAGACCGGCGCACACCAATGCTAGTTTGGTTTTCATGGTTCCCTCAGTGCGAGGCGAGGATGGTGCCATCTTCGAGGCTGACGTACGTTCTAGTGCCCGTCGTGCTCGAATAATATTGTTCACACGGAATTGCGTTGGTTGATCTCGAGCCGATCTCCGGAGCGCAGTAGCCTGTCGCCACAGCTGTTGAGGTCCGGTCCGATAGCAATGTGGTTGACAGTTGCTCCAGTTGCACTTGCTTTACGGTGCCGCCGAGTGTGCGCCAGACGCGCGAGTATAGCCGAACGTTAGGGCTGGAATTCCACGGATATCCCCAGAACTTCTGAAAGATATTATTGTTGAACGTCCATGTGCCCGCGTCATCGACCATCACCTCAATCTTGTCGCCGGAAAGCATCCCTGAACTGTGTCGCCAGATAAACACCCAGGCGCGAGTAGTATTGTAGGCGGGGTAGTCGCTCGTCGGAACTATGACCGGGTATTGAGTGTACCCAGACGCGATAACGGCAGGGTTAGGGTTGGTGATCTCACCAGCATAGCTCAGTATCGCATCGCTCGGTAGGCCGCCATTGTTCGCGACCCAGCTTTCCGCATAACTTAGCGCTTGCGCCTGACTTACAGCACCAGCAGTCCCTGAGGCCCCCATGATCGCGACGATGCCGCCGCTCGCAAGGTAATGCGTCACAATCGCTCCAGGCGCGCTAAATTTATGCTCGTTCGATGTGGGCGATGACGTGGTGCCGCTGGGGTTGCCGTAGGTGCTCATCCATTGCGACTCATTGATGCTCTCTCCCGTAAGGGCAAGTTCGTTCCCCGAAACGGTTTCACCAGACGTCTGTTGCGTTGTGATCGTCCCAAGCCCGTTGGCGGAGTAGAAGAGAGGGTTCTTATCGCCGTTCGGACCGAAATGGGTTCCGCCCGACCTTTCGATAGAGTCTGCGACGTTCGGCGATGGAACCAGCATGCCGATTTGCGGCGTGTCATCAATAGCTGCGACTCCATCTTCCCATGCTTTAATCGCGGGTTGGTACGAATTCACATCATTGGCAAAGGTTTCTAACCCGCCATTCCCGAGGGAACTCGGGCTGTCTCCAGCCTGGTTAACGTCTTGGCTAAAACCGAGGATACCGTGAAGGCTGGATCCGAACTTCGATTCCCACCCCTGATTTGGTGCGACAACGTCGCAACCATCCACAACAAACCAGTTCGGTCCAGCCCACGGATTTCCGATGTCGCCGGTGTAAACCGAATACTGCCCTCCGGTCGTACTGCCGTCGCAGTAGTAAAGACAGATCATCGACTGGTTAGCATTTGATCCGCCGTGCGACGATATGTAGACGAGGTTCGATGTATCACCGATCACGGTCGATTCTGATGTGTTCACGAAGATCGCGCCGCCAAGGTCACCGTCGGTATTACCGTTGTGGAGCTGCCAGCCATTAGTTTGGAGCGTATTTCCAAGGAATGCGGGTACGGAATTGTCGCAATCCGTGTCGCTATCAGCGCAAAATGCATCATATTTTGCGAAGCCTACCTCACTGTAATACGAAAACGTACCCGGATTGTCGTTCGAAGAAGTGCCTGAAACCAAGTTGAGACAGCCCGAAAGAATAGCCGGAATAAAAAGAGCACAAAAAATCAATCCGATCTTATTTGGCATGGTCCATGCTCCCTTACGAGACGGAGTTCAGCAGTGTACGAATTGCAAGAAGTGGGGCGCCGGCGGGTACGCGCGACGTCATAACCATGCCGCCGATCGTGAGTTGGACCAGCCAATTCGAATCGTTGATTGCGGCGATAATGTACGTGCCGCCGTTGGTCGTTGTGCCCTGATCGATAAGCGGGGTCGACGTCCCGGTCGGCTTCGGCCCGGTTGTCTGGGTAGCCCGTGGCAGCTTTTCGGCCGCTGTCAGCTCTCGCTCTGTAACGGCAAGTTCGCCAACGGGGGTCATGTATTCGCGCTCGCTTACGTAGGATGAGCCAATCTTCTGAACCGCCGACCAGCGAAGCGACACGTTTGGCGCAACGATCGTATGCAGCCGTGCACCGTCGGGTAACGTCGATGTGGCGGGCGTGCGAACTCCGGGGTTCGCTGCTGACACCGCTGCACTTGCTTGTTGCGGGCTAAATCCGCTGTGGCTGCAAGCCGTGCCGAGTAGGCACAAGAGGGCGCACAGCTCGTAACGTTTGGGCATGCTTACTCCGTCCTTCGAAATGCGACAGTAACGGGCGCGAACACGGGTTCCGACGCTGTGAGTCTGCGTAGCAAGGCGCTTCGCAGCTTGTAATATGTTCTAACACCCTGCGCGCGCGGTTATTTGGCTGGGCGGACGTATCCTGCGGGACCTTTGGCCTATGCCGGTAGATCCGAGCAACCGCTTTGTCTCCGCGAGTGGATAGCCGCAGGCACGAACGACTCGTAACCTTGTTTAGCGCCTCCATATACGGACGAGTTCCCGTGACGCCGAGCTATGGGACAACCCGTGGCGCTGCGCCTGCTTCTCGCTCGGCGTCCCGGCCGCGCGCCACGTCGCCGCTCGGCCCTTTGCCACTGGGACATATTTCTGATCCCGTATAGGCGTCACGGCGCGGTGGCCGCGAGCGCCACACGACGACCGTCGGTGTTTATCGAAACGCCGCCATTCTCGTCCGTTCGATACATGGAGGCGCCCAAGCGCTCGAGCGTAGCAAGTGTCGACGGTGCGGGGTGACCGAACATGTTGTGGCGACCGACGGAGATGATCGCATAGCGTGGATGAACGGCTGCGATGAAGTCTGGTGACGAACTGTATGCGGAGCCGTGATGTCCGACTTTGAGCACATCGGCGTGCAGATCGACGCCTTCAGCGAGGAATCGCTGTTCCGCTGCGACCCCGGCATCGCCGGTGAAGAGCATGCGGAAATGTTTGTACGCTAGGATGAACGCGATCGAGTTGTCGTTGATCGCGTTCTTGCCGTCGATGAACGGCAGCGAGGGACCAATGAACGTGAACGTGACACCGTCGTTCGTGTTCCAAACCGTGCCCGCTCGCGGATAGACGATCGGCACGCCGTCATCATGTGCCGTATCGAGGCAATCATGGTACGCATGGCCGCCGTACGTCTGTCCGCTATCGGCGATTTCGGCAACGCGCAATTTGCGCAAGACCGGTGAGCACCCGCCGACGTGATCGCCGTGAGGATGAGAAATGACGACCGCGTCGAGCTGATGGATTCCCTCGCGAATGAGAAACGGCACCACAATGCGTTCGCCCACGCGCTCGGCGACGGAATCGTCGCCCTGTGGCCCGCGCTCGAGCCTGCCGCCGGCGTCGACGAGGATCGCGTGACGGGACGGCGTTTCGATCACGATCGAATCAGCTTGCCCGACGTCGAGCACGGTAATTCGAAGGTCACGAGCCGGCAATCGGGCCGGCCAAAGAACCAGGGACGTGGCGGCGAGTGCGAGCGTCAATGCAAACGTAGCGCCGCCGCGCCGAATCAGCGGAACGGCAGCAAGCAACGATCCTTCGTAGAGCGCGATTGACCAGAGCGGCGCCGGCGTCATCACGATCGTCGAGCCGGGCAACCCGCCAAGAGTCCGAACCACACCGATCGACCAGGCGATGATCCAACCGTTGATATTCGCGCAGGCCTGCGAGAGCGGCGCGCACCACGCGAACAACAGCTGAAGCGCCCCCAAAAGCATGGTAAACGGCACGCACGGCACGACCGCGAGATTGGCAATGAGCGCATAGCTCGACCACTGCAGAAAAATCGCCGCGGTGAGCGGCCAGGTGCCGAGTTGCGTCGCAAGCGTGAGCACGAGCGCTTCGCGGACCCGCTCGGGCAGCCGAATCCGTTCGTGCAGCATCTCGTCGATCGCATCGCCGAGCGCGAAGATCGCGCCGACGCAGCAGAACGAAAGCCAAAAGGACGGCGCTGCAAAACTGCCGGGTATCGCGGCGACGACGACGGCCGCGGCGATCGTCAGCGTGTTCCACGAAAATGCAGCGCGGCCGCAGGCGCGCGCGGTCAGCGCGCAGGTCGCCATCGTCGCGGCGCGCAGCGCCGGCAGTTCAAGTCCGCTGAACGTGGCGAAGCTCCACACCGTAAAAATGCCGATGCAACACCCAAGCGCACGTGGGAGCGACAGTCGCGCGCAACACCACGCGACAAGCAGTGCAACGAGGCCGACGTGCAATCCGGCGGTAACGAGCACGTGCACCGTGCCGGTCTCCTGAAACTCAGCGCGCAAATCCGGCGGCAATTGCGCGCGTTCGCCCCACAGTTCGCCGGCGACGATCGATGCGGCCGGTTCGCCGAGGCGGGATTGCAATTCGCTGTGCGCTTGCTCGCGAAGCCGCGCGACCATCGCGCGCCACGATCCATCCGCACCGAGCCTACGTATGAGTTGCGTGTGCTCGATGCGAGCGTCGATGCCGCGTTCGCGTTCGATCGCACGCTCGCTCGTCTCCCCGGGGTTGCGTGCGTCATCGAGTGGTTCGAGTCGCCCGCGCACGATTGCGCGTGACCCGGCTGAAAGGCGATCGGTGAGCGAGATGAGCGCCGTCGGTCCGTCGTCGATCGCGAACGTGTAGGTCCGTAATCCTCCTTCCTCGCCGCGAGCATCGAGGAGCGTCCCATACCAGCGCGTCGTTCGCGTCTCGTACACCGGAGCGACCGTGTGTTCGCGCCACAACGAGCACGACAGCGCAACACAGACGAGGGCGCACAGCGTGCCTACGCGAAGCACGCGAGCCAAGGTATATCTTGGGATCATCCGCGGCCTCTGCGACGGCGCGCGGCCATGACAAGCCGTTAAGGAAAAAAGCCGTGCGTATCATTGTAACCGGCGGAGCCGGTTTTATCGGTTCACACATCGTCGACAGCTATCTCGCCGCGGGTCACGACGTGCTCGTTCTCGACTCGCTGTGGGAACACGGCGGTGGCCGGCGCATGAATGTCCAGGATCGCGCGAACTTTACGCACATGGATATTCGCGACGAGGGCGCGATGCGGATTTTCAAGGAATTCAAGCCGGAGATCGTGAGTCACCATGCGGCACAGCACTCGGTGGCGATTTCGTCGCGCGATCCAAAGCTCGACGCCGACGTCAACGTCATGGGCTTGCTCAATATCCTTGAGATCTCGGTCAAGACCGGGGTCAAGAAGGTGATTTTCGCTTCAAGCGGCGCTACCTATGGCACGCCCGAGCGGTTCCCGATCACTGAGGCAACGCCGCAGCACCCCACCTCTCCCTACGGCATCACCAAGATGGTGGCCGAGCACTACTTGCGCTTCTACAAGAACGAAAAGGGACTCGATTTCACTGCGCTGCGCTACGGCAACGTGTACGGGCCGCGCCAAGATCCTAATGGCGAAGCCGGAGTGATCGCGATCTTCATCGGCAAGTTTCTCAAGCACGAAGGCGTGCGCATCGACTGGGACGGGGATCAGACGCGCGATTATATCTACGTCAAGGACATTGCGAACTTGAACCTGCTTGCACTCGACAAGGGGTCAGGCGGCTGCTATGCGATCGGGACGAACGTCAAGACGAGCGTGAACGACATTTACCGCACGCTGGTAGAGATCAGCGGTTTCGAAGCGCCTGTAACGAATGGGCCAAAGCGTCCCGGCGATGCGCGCGATGCGCAGTTCGATGCAGCGCTGGCGAAAAAGGATCTCGGCTGGAAACCGCAGACGCGAATCCTCGACGGCATGCGCGAGACGTACGAGTACTTTAGGAACCTCGTACCAGCGTAGACGCGTGTTCGGGGCGAAAGCCGATGCCCACGATATACGCCGGGAGAAATCGAAAAGCGGGAATGCTGGTGAGCATGCGCAGGATCAGCGGCGCGCGCTTGGGCGGCGCTTTTGAAGCCAGGACGCGCGAGATGATATGGCGCTGTATTTGTACTTGAAGACCCTGCGTCATTACCGTGGGATACATGCGCCGCCGCTGCACCGCCGCGAGAACATCTTCACCAACCGGCCCGGGGCGCTGCAATGCTGCCGATAAGATATTCGCCGTCGCGATCGCATCTTGCACCGCGAGATTGATGCCGACGCCGCCGATCGGCGACATCGCGTGGGCCGCATCACCGATGAACAACAGTCCGGGCACATGCCAGCGCTCAAGGCGGTCGACTTCAACGGTGAGCAGTTTGACGTCGTCCCAACTCTTGATCTCGTTGACTCGATCGGCGACGACCGGCGCGATCGACGCGATCTCCGAGCGAAATGCGCCGAGGCCGCGCGCCCGAACCTCGTCGGCGGTTCCCTTTGCGATCACATAGCCGCATTGCCAATAGTCGTTGCGATCGATCAGCACAAGGACCGCGCCCGCGCCGATGAAACCGAACGCCGCGTTCTGATCGCTCGTGCGTTTGGGCAAGCTCATCCAGAACACGTCCATGGGTGCGCCGAGATCGCGCGGCGTGATGCCCAAAGCCGAACGCAGCGTCGAACTTCGTCCGTCGCATGCTACCACCACATCGGCGCGAATATCAAAGGCGCCCTCAGGACCGGTCGCGCGAACGCCGGTGATCCTTTCGCCCTCCTTGACGACGTCGGTCGCAGCGGTGTTCATCATCAGTTGAAAACCGGCGTATGCGCGGCCTTTCTCCGCCAGAAAATTCAAGAAGTCCCACTGCGGCATGATCGCCAGAAACTTTGTTTTTGCGGGCACATGGCTGAAGTCGCCGATTTCGATCGTATCGGCTCCAACATGACCGGAAAGATGAACGATCTCCGAGTGGGGCCGCTTCAAGAACTCGTCGAGCAAACCCAATTCATCGAGCACGGTCATGGTCGATGGATGCACCGTATCGCCGCGAAAGTCGCGCAAGAAGTCGCTGTGCTTCTCGAGTACGACCACCGAGAAACCGGCGCGCGCAAGCAGATAGCCGAGCACGATTCCCGCCGGGCCACCGCCGACCACGCACACGCGAGCCTCAAGCGGTTGGTCGTTCATCCGACAACCAGGTTGACCAGTTTGTCGGGAACGTAGATTTGCTTGCGCATTGTCTTGCCGTCGATCTGCGCCCTGACGTGCGAGTCGGCGAGCGCGAGTTCGATCGCATCGCTCTCGGCGATGCCCGGCGCGGCGGCAATGCGCGCGCGAATCTTGCCATTCACTTGCACGACGAGGGTGATCTCATCGACAGCGAGCGCCTCGTCCTCGGGCTCGAGCACGCGCTCGAGATGCACCGAGGTGGCATGGCCCAGCCGCGACCACAGCTCATCGGCGATATGCGGCGCGTACGGCGCGAGCAGCAGGGGCAGCGCATGCACGGCGTAGAGATATTCCGGCGCACTTTTCGCGGAGAACTCGGTCATCGCGTTGATCAGCTCGTCGAGCTTGGCGATCGTCGTGTTGAAGTGGAAGCGGCGCGAGGCGGCTTCGTCGATCACGGACTTCGCAGCGACGTGGACGGCGCGCACGAGCGCGCGACTTGCGGGATCGCTTCGCGGCGGCAACTCGCGCGGCGACGTCGCCGCTGCATCGGCGAGGTACGGCTCGCACGCGCGCCACACGCGGTTGAGAAAGCGCACGCGCCCACTGATGCCCTCTTCGGTCCAGTTCCCGGTGTCTTCAGGCGGCGTCGCAAAGAGCAGGAACAAACGCATCGCATCGACGCCGTTCGTGTCGGCGGTCTCGTCGATACCGACGACGTTCCCGCGCGACTTCGACATCTTCTCGCCGTTGGCGAGCAGCATGCCCTGATGGAAGAGCCGCTCGAAGGGCTCGTCCCGCCCGCGGACCCAGCCTTGATCGTGAAAGAACTTATAGAAGAAGCGCGAGTAAAGCAGATGCAGTACGGTGTGCTCAGCGCCGCCGATGTATTGGTCGACGTTCATCCATCGTTTGGAAAGTTCGGGCGACCAGGGCGCGTGCGTATTGCGTGGGTCGATGTAACGTAAGTAATACCACGAGGATTCGAAGAACGTATCCATGGTATCGCTTTCGCGCCGCGCCGGACCGCTGCATTTGGGACAGGTCGTGTTGATGAACGCCGGGTCGCGCGCGAGCGGCGAGCCTTCACCGGTGATCGGCACGTCGGGCGGAAGCAGGATCGGCAGTTGTTCGTCGGGGACAGCGACTTCGCCGCACGCCTCGCAGTACACGATGGGAATCGGCGTTCCCCAATAGCGCTGACGCGAAACGAGCCAATCGCGGAAGCGATAGTTGACGGTCTTGCGGCCCACGCCCATCGCGGAAAGGCGCTCGGCGAGCGCGATGCGCGCATGCTCGCTCGACATGCTGCTGTAATCGCCGCTGGCGACCAGCCGTCCGTCGTCGACGAAGGCCGCCTCGAGCGGCGCGTTGACCTCTTCGCCGGGGCGCACGATCACTTGGGCGATCGGCAGTCCGTGCTTTTTAGCGAAGTCGAAGTCGCGCTCGTCATGCGCGGGCACGCCCATGACCGCACCGGTTCCGTACTCGGCTAGCACGTAGTTCGTCACCCAGATCGGCACGCGCTCGTGTGAAAGGGGATTGATCGCGAAGGCGCCGGTAAAGAGTCCCTCTTTTTCCATCAGGCTGGTGCGCTCGAGATCGGATTTCGAACGCAAGCTCTCGGCGAAAAGCTCGATCGCTGCGGCATGCTTGTTCGAAACCATCTTCTTGATATGCGCTACCAACGGGTGCTCCGGCGCTATCGCAAGGAACGTTACACCATAGACGGTGTCGACACGTGTCGTAAAGACGTCGATCTGCGCATCGAGGCCGTCGACGGCAAAAGCAAACTCGACGCCTTCGCTGCGTCCGATCCAATTGCGCTGTCCGGTCTTGGTGCGCTCGGGCCAGCCGTCCAGATCGTCGAGCGATTTCAAGAGACGGTCGGCGTAATCAGTAATTTTCAAGAACCACTGCGAAAGATTGCGGCGTTCGACCATATGACCGCAGCGCCAGCAACGCCCGTCGATCACTTGCTCGTTGGCAAGTACCGTTTGATCGTGCGGGCACCAATTGACTGGCGCTTCGCGCTTGTAGGCGAGACCATGTTCGTACAAACGCAAGAACAGCCACTGATTCCAACGATAGTAGTCGGGCAAACAGGTCGCGATCTCGCGGGTCCAGTCGTAGCTGGTGCCCATCAAGCGAAGCTGGCGCCGCATGTTCTCGATGTTCTCGCGAGTCCACGACGCCGGTTCGATGCCGCGCTGAATCGCCGCGTTTTCGGCGGGCAGTCCGAACGCGTCCCAACCCATAGGATGCAGCACGTTGTAGCCGAGCATGCGCATCGTGCGTGCAATGGCATCGCCCAGCGTGTAGTTCTTGGCATGACCGACATGCAAGTCGCCCGAGGGATACGGCAGCATCTCCATCGTGTAGTACTTGGGGCGTGCATCATCGTCGCGCGTGCGGTAGATGCCCTCGCGTTCCCAGCGCTCCTGCCACGGGCGCTCGATGCTGCGGAAGTCGTAAGAGTCGGCCATAGAGAGGATGGTAATTGGGACGGCCGCGCTCCGGCCCCCTTTCCCGGCGGGGCCCTCGGCGTGAAAGAGCAGCGAGATGCAACGAATCCTCATCGTCGCCGCCGTGATCGCGATTGTCGCGCTGGCGATCTGGCACCCGGCGCCGCACGCTCCATCCGTCTCGGCGACTCCACCCGCCGTCAACGCGGCGCCGCATCGGCACCTTCGGCCACCCGCGCCGGCAGGCACCGCTTTGGTGTACGTTGTGGGCGCCGTGGCGCGGCCGGGACTCTACCCTGTCGCGACCGGCGCGCGAATCGACGACGCGGTTCGAGCGGCGGGAGGGCTTCGCGCCGACGCCGATCCGGTAGCCGTCAATCTGGCTGCGCACGTGAGCGATGGTGACGAGATCGCCGTACCGGTGCTTGGTCAACCGATGCAACGCGCTCTAAGCACCAAGCGAACCACGCGTTCGCGTGTGCGCTCAAGCAAGACGCACGCCAGCGTTGACGTCAACGCTGCGTCGGCAGAGGCGCTTGCATCGGTGCCCGGTATCGGCGCGGCGATCGCCGCGCGCATCGTGGAGATTCGCGAGCAGGATGGCGCGTACACGACTTTTGACGAGCTGCTCGATGTGGCCGGCATGACGGAGAGTCGCCTCGCGCGCGCGCAACCTTACTTGCGTCTTTGATAGAATGATCAATGCCTCGCTCGGCGAAAACCGGCCCCATGCCCGACTCGCTTTTCCCTGAAGAAACGCTGCCGCAGCTCATCCGGCGCGCTCTTGCCGACCCTCGCCCCGAAGCGCTGATCGAGCGCGTTAACGGCGCGTGGACGCCGATATCGTCGAACGTCGTGCTCGAGCGCTCGCTCAATGCCGCATGCGCGATTCGCGCCGCTGGATTGCAGCAAGGCGATCGCGTTGCGTTGATTGCCCACGACAGCGTCGATTGGATCATTGCCGACTTCGCGACATTCTTTGCGGGCTGTGTGGTCGTGCCGCTCTTTCCGACGCAGGCGCTCGATCACACGCAATATATTTTCCATCATTCCGAAGCAAAACTGCTTTTCGTCGATTCGCACGCGACGCTGGACCGGCTGCGCACTGGAAATTTTCCGCTGCCGCAAGCGGTGGTGTTTGAATCGACCGGCGCCGACTCGCTTGGCGCCTTCGAAGCAAAGGGCGCCGCCATTCGCGCTGCGCATCCCGAGCTTCCCGGCGAATACGAGGCCGCGCTCAAGCCAAGCGATCTTGCCGTGCTGATCTACACGTCGGGAACGACCGGCATTCCCAAAGGTGTGATGCTCTCGCACGACAATCTGACCTTCGATGCGCAATCGGCGCTTTCCGAAGGGCTCAAGGACGCCGAAAACGACAACGTATTGTCGGTGCTGCCGTTCTCGCACATTTACGAACACACGATGATCTACATCTACCTGCTCGCCAAGACGCGCTTTAACATCTGCCACGATCCGAACAATCTCCTCGCGGATTTGCGCGAGGTCCAGCCGAACTATATGACCAGCGTGCCGCGGATTTTCGATCGCATCCTCACTGGTGTGCAAGGGCAAGCCATGAAGGGCGGCGGCCTGCAGGCAAAGTTGGTGCCCTGGGCTCTACGCGTGGGTCGCGAATATATGGAAGCGCAAACGCTCGGTTCGGGTGCGAACCCGCTGCTTGCGCTGCAATACGCAATCGCGAAGCGTCTAGTCTTTGAAAAGCTTCGCAAAATCCTCGGACTCGAGAACGTCAAGAATCTTACCAGCGGCAGCGCGAAGTTGCACAATGATGTCGCGATGACGTTCCTTGCGATGGGCGTACCGATCATGCAGGGCTACGGCCTGACCGAGAGCTCGCCCGTCATTACCAGCAGCCACCTCGATGCCAACGAATACGGTGCGGTAGGAAGGCCAATTCCAGGCGTCGAGGTCAAGATCGCCGCGGACGGCGAGGTGCTCGCGCGCGGCCGGAACATCATGCAAGGCTACTACCGCGATCCCGAGGCGACGGCAGCGGCGCTTTCCGATGGATGGCTGCACACCGGCGACATCGGCGAAATCGACGCCGGCGGATTCTTGCACATCACCGATCGCAAGAAAGAGATCTTCAAAACGGCAACCGGCAAATACGTCTCGCCGGCACGCGTCGAGGCGGCGCTCAAACGCTCGGTCTTCGTCGCGCAGGCAATGGTTGTTGGCGACGGACGGCCTCACCCGGCCGCGCTGATCGCGCCGAATTGGGATCTGCTCCGTGTGGAGTTGAACCTGCCCACGCTCACCCCCGAGGAGCTCGTCTCGCGCGACGACGTACGCGAGTTCATGACGACCGAAGCGCAAAAGCAGACGGCCGACCTGGCCACCTTCGAGCAAATCCGTCGTGTTATCGTGATCGCTCGTGAGTTCAGCATCGAGAGCGGCGAGCTTTCGCCGTCGATGAAGATCAAACGCCGTGTGGTCGAAGGGCGCTATAACGATGCAATCGAGCGCGCCTACGCCGTCGACCTTCGCGCGCACGCTCATGCGTGATCTCCTTGCTGCCAGCAGCCCCACATCACGCCGCGTCGACGAAGTCATTCGTGGTCCGATCAAGAGCAAGACCATCTTTCCCGTGTTGCTCCTCCATCTGATTCGCGAACATCCCGATCATGGCTACGGTTTGATGCAGCGCATCGAGTCGGTATGCGGTGACCTCATCGCCGTGAACACGAACAAGATCTATCCTCTGCTCCGCCGCCTGGAAGAGCGCGGCTTCGTGACCGCGAACTGGGATCATCCGACCAAACGCTCGCGCCGAATCTATTCGATCACGCCCGCCGGCGAAGAGCGCCTCACAAAAATCAAAGCAACGATGCTGCCCTATCTCGAATCGATCGAACGCGCCGTGGGGCGGCTCAAAAAGCGGCTCTATCATGCCGCGGAGACGCATGCCGTTTCTAGCGCTCGTTCATCTGCGTGAACGCCGCTGCCCGGACTGTAACGCGCTGCTCGGTGCCGCCGGCGCGCGTTCGTTCGTGGTCGATCTGCGGGGCGACCCGGTAAACTTCTCCTACGATGACCCGCCGGAGGCAATGACCGTGGAGCTGGTTTGCCCGAACGGACATCGCAGCACGCTTACCGTGCCCGAAGATCTTTCCGCCGAGGAGACGCTGTCAACGCCGGACAGCGCGCCGATCGGGCGCGATGCCACGATCATGGCCTGAAGGAAGGCGCGGTCGCTCGCACGATCATAGGTCCTATGAATCGTGTGCTTTCTTTATTGATGCTCGCGGTGCTCGCCGGTACCAGCGTTAGTGCGCGCGCCGCCGATCCGCCGAACGCAAAAGCGCCGCCTGCTATGGCGCCCAGCGCACCCTCCGAGCCGGGTACCACGTATCCTGATTCCGTGACCTCGCACTCGCTCGTTCTGGGCGGGAAAACGATCGCGTATACGGCGCGCGCCGGCTTGATCACGCTGCACGATACGGACGGAAAACCGACGGCGCAAGTGTTTTACACGGCCGACACGGCCGACGGCGCCAATCCGTCGACACGGCCCATAACGTTCATTTATAACGGTGGCCCGGGCAGTTCGACGATGTGGCTGCGCATGGGCTCGTTTGGGCCGGTGCGCGTCATCGCCGCCGATGGCACGCCCAGCGGTCCGCCGCCCTATCGTGTCGTCGACAACCAATACAGTCTGCTGGACAAGAGCGACCTCGTCTTTATCGACATGCCCGACTCGGGCTTTGGACGGATCATGCCGGGCTTGGAGAAATCGTTCTTCGGCGTCGATCAAGACGTTGCGGCGTTCGGCCAATTCATCAACAACTACCTTTCGAAATTCAACCGCTGGAACTCACCGAAGTTCATCTTCGGCGAAAGCTACGGAACGCCGCGATCTGCCGCTCTGTCGGAATATTTGGTCGAACATGGCGTTACCTTGAACGGGGTGATTCTGCAGTCGTCGATCCTCAACTTCGGACTCGACTACGGTAACGGTGATCCCATTGGCGGCGGCGATTGGCCGTACGTGCTGTACCTGCCGACGGAAGCAGCGACCGCCTGGTATCACAACAAGATTGCGAACAAGCCGGCCGATCTTCCCTCGTATCTCGCGACGGTCAAACAATTCGCGATGGGCGAATATCTCGATGCCCTTTCCAAAGGCGACAAGCTCGGCCAAAGCGAGCGCGACGACGTGATCCGAAAGTTAAGCGCGTTCACCGGTCTTTCGCCGGAGTACGTTCGTATTTCGAACATTCGTATTCCTTACGACAAGTTCGAGAACGAGTTGCTGCGCAGCCAAGGCGAGACGATCGGCCGGCTCGATTCACGCTACGAGACCTGGAACCTCGACCGCGCTTCGGTTGAAGGTCCGCCTTGGGATCCGACGGATGCGTCGATCGACGGACCCTACACGACTGCGATCAACCAGTATCTGCGCGAAGATCTCAAGTACAATCCGCCGATTCCCTATCGCGCCAACATTTACGAGATCATCTACGGGCCGGGGTTTTCGAACCAAGACGGCTGGGACTTCTCGCACAACAAGCGTTGGCCCACGAACACCGCGCCGGATCTTGCCTCAGCGATGGCGCAAAATCCGAGTCTCAAAGTGTTCTCGGCGAACGGCTACTACGACTTTGCCACGCCGTTCTTTGCCACCGACTACACCTTGCGGCACATGAACCTCAGCCCGACGCTACAGAGCAATATCACCTACGGTTACTATCAAGCAGGGCACATGATCTATCTCAGCGAGCCCGCGCTCGCGCAATACAAGGCCGATCTCGCGCGCTGGTATGACAGCGCGCTGGGACACTAGGAGGACGCGAACATGAAATCACGCATACTCGCGGCCTGCCTCGGGGCCGTACTCTTGATCGGTGCCGCGCCGGCACCGTACGTTCCGCCGGCACCGGCCGACTCGGTTACGCACGCAGTTGCGCACGTTAACGGGCAAGCAATCCCGTACACAGCGCGCGCCGGTATGATCACGCTGCGCAACGACAAAGACCAGCTCACGGCCCGCATGTTCTATACCGCGTTCACCAAGGACGGGTCGGATCTCGGCAAACGTCCCGTGACGTTCTTTTACAACGGCGGCCCCGGCAGCTCGACCATTTGGTTGCGCATGGGCTCGTTCGCGCCGCTGCGAGTCGAAACGTCGAACTACAAGTCGATTCCCAACGCGCCGTTCCACTTGATCGAGAACAACTACAGCTTGATCGATAAGACCGACTTGGTCTTCATCGACGCGCCCAACACCGGCTGGAGCCGGGTGCTGGGGGTCGGCGAGCCCAAGGACTTCATGGGCGTCGATCAGGATGGACGCGCCTTCACGCAATTCATCGAGCGGTACATCACACAATTCGGTCGTTGGAACTCGCCAAAGTTTCTCTTCGGTGAGAGCTATGGCACGACGCGCGACTGCGTGCTCGTGAACATGTTGCAAGAAGCCGGCGTACAGATGAACGGCGTCGTCCTGCTCTCCTCGATCCTCAACTTCGGCTTGGGTGGACTTGGCGGTGGCGAGCAAATCGGTGGCGGGGATTGGGCGTACGTCACGTATCTCCCGACCGAAGCCGCGGCCGCCTGGTACCACCATAAAGCGGGACAAGGTCAGTCGCTGACCGGATTCCTGCGCACGGTTGAGGCCTTCGCAGGAGGAACGTATTTACACGACCTCGCGCAAGGTGCCGACCTCAATCCGGCGGAGTTCAACGCGGACGTCGCACGGTTGCACCAGTACATCGGCCTGCCGGAAGACTACATTCGCAACTCGAATCTGCGGATACCGTACTTCCGGTTCTTGCAGGGCTTGCTGCGCGATCAAGACACCGTGATCGGACGGTACGATTCGCGTTACACGACCTGGGATCTCGCGCCGAACGCGGATTATCCGCAGTGGGATCCGTCCGATGTCGGCATTTCGGGCGCATTCGTCGGGCTCGGCATGAACTACATGACGCAGACGCTCGGTTACCATACCAACCTCCAGTACCGGCCGACGGCCTATGGGCCGGTCCTCGGCGCGCGCTGGGACATGCACCACGACGGCGATGACCCGCCGGCCAACGTGACGCCGGACCTCGCACGTGCGATGACGACCAATCCGCACTTGCAGGTCTTCTCGGGCAACGGCTACTTCGATTTCGCGACACCGTATTTCGCGACGGAGTACACGCTCGATCACATGGGTCTCGCGCCGGCGCTTCAGAAGAACATCACCTTCGGATTCTATCCGTCTGGACACATGGTCTATCTGAATCCGCAGGCGCTGGTCTCGTTCAAACGCGATTTAGCGGCTTGGTACGACAAGGCCCTGGGCGGACAATAGATCGCTAGGATAAAAAGAGGCCGGGCGTCGCCCGGCCTCTTTTTATTGTCTTATTGCCCTCCGACATGTCGAATCGGCCACACACGGTTCGACGTATCAACAGAGAGCCAACCGAAAGGAGATTTCACAATGCGAGTCATGGTCATCGTCAAAGCAAACGGAGAGTCAGAAAAAGAAGGCGCCCTCCCCGATCCACAGCTCGTGGCCGACATGGGCAAGTTCAACGAAGAGCTCATCAAGGCCGGCGTCGTACTCGCCATGGATGGTCTTCATCCCAGCTCCAAAGGTGTACGCGTCAAATTCTCCGGCACGTCTCGTACCGTCATCGACGGCCCCTTCACCGAGGCTAAGGAGCTCATCGCCGGCTTCTGGATCTGGCAGGTCAAGTCACTCGAAGAGGCCATCGAGTGGGTCAAGCGTTGCCCCCACCCTCACGACTGCGACTCCGAAATCGAAATCCGTCAGGTCTTTGAGATGGAAGACTTCGCGCCAATCCTGTCCGAAGAGGAGATCCAATACAAAATACAGCGCCGAGCTGAGCTGCCGAATCAGACCGCCAACCGGTAGCCCCCTAGTTCGGACCGGCTATGGCAGCTAGTTGCGCGACCGTTCCGTCCAACGTATGCGAGAGTTTGGCAAACGCGATGCGCTGATCGTGGGTCGGCGCAGCATCGGCCATTTCGACGGCGCCGAAGAGCGCCGTGAACGACATGTTCAGAAACCGCAGCGTGGAGAAATCTTGCGCAGGTTTTCCGATCGTGTCGTCGAGATCGCCTGGTCCGCGGTCGCCGAGAATTACACGCAGGCGAGTGGCCTGGCCGGCGCGCAACGTTCCGGATTTGAGCAGCGCCTGCGCGCGGGCTCGCGCCGATGCAATTTGCGTCAACTTTTGGTCGATGGCACTCGCGAGCGTGAACTGGTCGAGCAGCGCGCGATCGGTGATCGCAAGGCGCGGATCGTGCACGATCACCGCGTTGCGCGTGAAGGTTTGGCCGTTTACCGACAGACGCACGGTGTAGGTTCCTGGTGGCGCAAGCGGTCCGCCGTCGTGACGGGTCGAGAAATCCCACACGAAGCGATGCGTGCCGGGGTCGGTGTTGACCGCGACAGGCGCCGGAATCCAGCGTGGCGCGATCTCTTGGGTCGACGGATCGATAACGTTCAGCTTATCCGCGCTTGAGTAGCGGCGCATCACCGCACCGTGCGGGCCGACGAATTCGATCGTTACCGGCGTCGATGGTGAACCCTGCAAATAGTAATCCACGTACATGCCGAGCGGCGGATTCGGCGCCTGCGGATCCTCGGGCTGGATCGGCGTTCCTTCGTCGGCAATCCCTCCGCCGACCCCGCCGGCACGGTTGAACCGCGTGGTTTGCTCGGGCGTGAAGAGATAGTTTGTGCCGCTGCCGACCGCACGCGCCATTTCGCGCAGCGGTTCGACGTCGTCCATGATCCACATCGAGCGCCCGTGCGTTCCGATCACGAGGTCGCCCGCGTGCACGTCGATATCGCGCACCGACGTAACGGGAAGGTTGCGCTGCAGCGATTGCCAGTGTTCGCCGTCGTCGAACGAGACGTACATCCCGCGCTCGGTTCCGGCGTAGAGCAATCCCCGCACGCGCGTATCGGCGCGCACGACGTTGACAAACGACCCGTCGGGTATTCCGTTTGCGATCGCGCTCCAATGTGTGCCGCCGTCGGTCGTCTTGTAGATGTAGGGACGGTAGTCTTCCACCCGGTGCCGATCGATCGCGATGTACGCGGTGTTCCGGTCGAGGCGCGAGGCATCGATGGTCCCGACTTTGCTCCACGCCTGCAATTGCGGTGGGGTAACGTTGTTCCAATGCGTTCCGCCATCGCGGGTGATCCAGACACGGCCGTCATCTGTTCCGGCCCACAGGGTCTTGGCATCGAACGGTGAGGGAGCAAGTGCATACACGACACCGCGGCGCGGCTGTCCGCTGTTATCGGCAAGTGTCGCCGGATCGAGGTTGGCGGGATGATCTTCGGTTGCAGGCCCGGTGAGATCCGGGCTGATGATCGTCCACGATTTTCCGTCATCGCGCGAGCGGAAGACTTGCTGGCGCGTCGCGTACAGCGCATGGTCCACCGGCGACACGACGATCGGCAGCGTCCACGTTTGGCGCCACACGTTGTCGGGATAGGCCGTGACCGCATCGATGCTTTGCTCCCAGCCGGTTGCAAGATCTTCGTGCGTTGCGTCGTTGCCGCCGAAGAGTTTTCCCGGATGATTGGGATCGACGGCAATATAGCCGCTCTCACCACCCACGTCGATCGGACGCCAGTCCATGAAGGTGATGTTCTGATGAATCGACTGACTCGGTACGGCCATCGCACCCGAATCTTGCTGCGCGCCGAAGACCCAGTATGGAAAGCGGTCATCAGCGATCACGTGATACAGCTGCGCCGTCGGCTGGTTGTACCAAGAACTCCAGGTCTTGGCGCGATCGACCGAGACCACGACGCCTTGATCGCTTCCGAGGACCATATGCGTGGGGTCATCAGGGTTGATCCACAGCGTGTGGTAGTCGTCGCCGCCCGGCGAACCTTTGATCGCGTTGAACGTTTTTCCGCCGTCGTCGGAGCGATACGTCGCGGTGTCCATCACGTAGACCACGTCGGGATTTTTGGTATCGACGGTAATGCCGCTGAAGTACCAGCCGCGCTCCCAAATGCGCTTTTGCGCGGCGCCGCCGGCCTCGTGTGTCCACGTTGCCCCGCCGTCATCGGAACGGTAGACGCCACCCTGCGCAAGGTCGGCCGCGTCGACCTGCGCGTACACGCGCGAGGGTTCGCTTGGTGCGACCGCAATGCCGATGCGACCGAACTTCGCCGGTAATCCATTCGAAAGTTGCGACCAGCTCTTGCCGCCGTCGGTGGTCTTGTAGAGCCCGCTGCCCGGCCCGTTCGACGGCGGGTAGGTGTTCCACGGGGGACGGCGCGTCTGCCACAGCGCAGCGTAGACGGTATCGGGATGCTGGGGATCCATCGATAGCGAGATCGCTCCCGTGTTCTCGTTTTTGTAGAGCACTTTGTTCCAGGTTTTGCCGCCGTCGGTCGTTTTGAAGACGCCGCGCTCCGCGTTTGGTCCGTATTGATGGCCCAGCGCCGCGACGTACACGACGTTTGCATCGCGTGGATCGATCGCGACCGCGCCGATCTGACGCGTATCGTCGAGTCCGATGTGCGCCCAGGTTTTGCCGCCGTCGGTCGACTTGTACATCCCGTTACCGTAGGCGATGTCGGAACGCATGTCGGCTTCGCCGCTGCCCACGTAGATCGTCTTGACGTCGCTCGGAGCAACCGCGATCGCGCCGATTGAGGCGATATCCTGGTTGTCGAAGATCGGATTCCAGGTGCGTCCGGCGTTGGTACTCTCCCACACGCCGCCGTCGACCGCCCCGAAGTAATAATGATCGGGTTGGCCTGGAACGCCGGTCACGGCCAGCGCGCGACCGCCGCGAAGCGGGCCGATCAAACGCCACGAGAGCGAGGTCAGATACGCCGAGTTGACGTGTGCCGGTCCACCGGCAGCCGATGATGCACCAAGCGCACCAGTCCCGAGCACAAAAAACGCCGAGAGCATGAAGCAAAGAAAACGTCGCATAGGCACTGGTTTTTACAACAACGAGCGAGCGCCTTTCTGCGGCGGTGTGAGCGGGCGGCAATTCGGGTACGAGTTTGCGCATGAATCATACACATCACTTCATCCACGGCACGGCGCTCGCGGTGTGCGTCGCGATCGGCGGTTCGATCGCAACGCCCGTCGTCGCGCTTGCCGATGCAAACTCGACCGCTGCGCTGATCGCGATCGGCGCGATCGTCGGCACGCTCATTTACGATTCGAGCCGCCAGCAATACTACTATGTCAATAACGATCGTCACCGTGTTTACGTCAGTACCGAAACCGCCCAGGGTTGGTACGAGCGTCAAGATCCGCAGTTTTATCGTGCGCATCAGAGCGACTTCCACCATCACCCGCAGGAGTTCGATCGGGAGTATCGCGGCTCGCACCACGGACATCCGCCGCACCCCTAAGGATCGTTTTCAATCGTCCTTCATGTAAACGGCAACCCGTTATCAACATGCGAGCGTACGCTCGAGTGGTCGATTACGAGGTGAGCATACATGAAGAATCACAAAGCAGTCATCGCGTCGATCCTTGCCGCCGCACTGTGCACCGTCTCGCCGCTCCTCGCGAGCGCGTCGGATCGCAGCGGCGGCGGGAGCAGCAGCAGCGACCGCGGCGGCAGTAGCAGCAGCAGCGGAGGTGGTGGCGACCATTCCGCTCCGGCGCCGGCTGCGGTCGACCGTTCCGCCCCAGCTTCGGCGCCGGTTGAGCGCTCTGCCCCTGCTCCGGCGCCGATAGAACGTTCTGCGCCGGCTCCCGTGGAGCGTTCTGCACCGGGTCCAGTTGAACGCTCCGCTCCCGCGCCGGTAACGAATGCGCCGGCGCAAGGCAGTGGAACTCAACCGCTGCCACGGCCACCGGGGCACGGTCCGGTTCAACCGCTACCGCGCTATCAAGCCCGCATGCCGGTTCGCACCGCAAGTAGCGGCAACGGCAACACTCAGTCTGCGCCGAGCACGCAGCAAGATTCGAGTCAGTGGGAATGGGATAACGGCGACGCCTGGGTCGGCACGAATGTGTACTGGGGTGATGGCTTCTGGGGTCCACTCGTGGCCGGTCTCGCGTCGAGCGCGTACAACGTTGCGCCGGGCTCACCGGGGGCGCAGCTTCTACAAGCGTACGGTCTTACGCAGACGCCGTGTGGCCCGCCGAATCTCGTCGAGATTCTTGGCCCCGGCGCTAGCGAAATCTGCACCTACCCGAACGATCACGTGGCTCCCGGTGTCTATCGCATCGATCCGCAAACGCTCACGCTGATCTCGTCCCCGCAGTAGAAAAGCGGCAGGCGCCGGGCATTTAGCCCAGCGCCTGCATCCCCCGCACCACGGCTGTTCTACGCACCGGCCCATCTTCTAATTTCAACGCAAGACATTTCGACGATCCCCCCGCTTTGTGAAAATCGGAAAGGTCGGTCGCGAAGACGCGATAGCCGGCGCTGCCCAAGCGATTGCGCAATGCGTTGCCGGCGGCGTGCATAATGATTGCGTCTCCGGCTTCGATCGCATTGCACGCAAAACCGAGCGCATCGTCTTCGCTTACCTCGATGAGGAATTCGCTGCCGAGCGTCATGCGGAGCAGCGCCTGTGATTTGGGGGCAAAGGCGGGCAGATACGCCATCACGTGGCCGCTTGCCAGTGGGCACAGCGCCGTGTCGAGGTGGTAAAAGCGCGGATCGACGAGCCGAAGCGGAAGTACGCGGGTCGCGCAAAGGCGCTCGAGTTGCGGTGCAGCTGCGTGATCGCTGCGCCAACCGTAGCCGAAGTAGATCAGCGCGAGACGCCGATCGAAGAGCGCATCGCCCGCGCCCTCAAAAAAAGCGCCGCTGAGCGCGGTCGTCGCATAGCCCAGCGAGTGCAGACGCTCGCGATATCGCTGCTCCTCCGGGCGGCGCTCGGGATAACGAAACGAGCTCACGATCGCAAGCCGTTCGCTGATCAGCGCGGCATTTGCGGTAAAAACGATATCGGGAAGACCGGCGTGCGGCTCGACGAGCTCGATGCTCGCGCCGCCTTCATCCAGCAACAATGCGACGAGTCGTTCCCACTGTCGCTGCGCCTGTGCGGTTGCGCCTCCGACGTTCCGTGTCATCCATGGATTGATGTCGTAGGCGACACGGAAATGCGTCGGCGCACACATCAGGAACCTGGTCATAGAAAAAGAATAGGCGAACGCGCCTCACGTTGCATTCGCCATTCGTTACGCTGTATCTATTCCAAATTAACCGGAGGACTGGTCGAAGTGTGAGGTTACGGCGTTTCCCCGAACGGGTTAGCCGAGCGGTGAGCACCCTGACAATGTAGCCTTTGTGCGAGACGCGAGGCGCTTAGAGAGGGGGAATGCCGTAACCGAGCGCTGCTACCATCCGCCTCCACCATCACCGCCGCCGCCGAATCCGCCGCCGCCGAAGTCACCACCACCGCCGCCGAAACCGCCGCCGCTCCAATCGCCGCCGCTCGACGCACCCATGTCGGCCTGACCCGCATTGTTCGCCCAACCGCCGGCGTCGCCGCCGCCGAACGAACCGCCCTGATCGGTGGGGACGATGTTGCCGCCGGTTTGATCGACCATCGTGGTGCCGCGATTGCCGAACATCTCGTTACCGAGCCACGCTCCGCCGAGTCCGCCGAGCAATCCGCTCCAAAAGCCCCCGCCTCCGCCGTAGTATCCGGGGCCGTAACCGTAACCGCCGTAGCCCGGTCCACCGGGTCCCGGTGCGCCGGCTCCCGGCGGGACGCCTGGTCCGCCGTAGTAGCGCGGTCCCGACATCGCGCGAAGGATCGAGCGCAAGACGAGATAGCCGATGACGATCAGAATGATGATGGTCCACATGGACGGATGTACTCCCGTATGCCGCGCCGGCACGTACGTCGTTGAAGGAACGGCCGGGACGTTGTTGGTCGTGCCCGCGCCGGGCGCGCTGTTCAGATGCGCGCGAAAAACATTGAGAATTCCGGTTACCGCAGTCGTAACGCCGGCGTCGTAATCCTCGGCTTTGAACGCGGATTCCATCGATTGACGAATCGACACGATCGTCGGCTCGGGGAAAAACTGCGCGGTCGCCGTATCCGGCAGGATGATGTCACGGCGATCGTCCTTGGCAATGAAGATCAGGATGCCGTTGACGTCTTGCTGCGTAAAGACGGCCTCGGCCGCGTCGTTGAGCGGCTTCCCATTGAGCGAGGGAACCGTGACCACAACGATCTGTTTGCCGGTCTGGGCGGTGAAATCGCTGATCTGCTGATCCAACTGCGAAATGGTTGCCTGCGAAAACATGCCGGCGCCGTCCTGGATCGGCGTCTGCGCCGCGGCAAGCACCGCACCACCTGTGAGCAGTGCGATAACCAGCGAGGCAAGTACTCGGAAGAGAATTTTGGCGTTCACGTCGGTCCTCCAACCCCTAATATCCGGCCCGATCCCGGGGTGTTTCACCGGACCACCGCGAGGGCGATGACCCCGCCGGCTACGCTGAACGCGAAAACGATGATAAAGGCCCAGACCAGGCCCTTCTTCCACATCTCGCGGCGGGTACGCCGGGCGCGGGTCTCGTGGACGACGCGGACGCGGTTGCTCATGATCCTTGGGCCTGCCGTTTCTCGACTTCGCTCCACAAACGCTCGAGGTTATAGAACTGACGCTGCTCGGGCGTGAAGACGTTGACGATGGCGTTGCCGAGGTCGAGCAGAATCCAGGAGCCGTCGGAGTAGCCCTCCACGCGCCGGACCGCAAGCCCTTCGCCTTCGCAGCGCTCCACGATCGCATCGGCGATGGCGCGTGTTTGAATCTTCGAGCGGCCGGTCACGATTGCAAACGTATCGGCGAGGATCGTACGCCCCTCGACGTCGATGGTGATGAAATCTTCGCCCTTCTTTTCGAGCGCGGCGTCGCGTATGACGTCGATCAATTCAGCGATGGTTGAACTCCCTACGAAACGGAGGTGGAAAAAATGCGCTGCATGGCCAGCGTCTGCGGCGCCGGCTCACGCCCCAGGTTGTGAAGATACACCATTGCGTCGTCGATCGTCGCCGACATTGCCGCATGCAGGTCGCTCCGGGCGAGCTCCCAGATCGTCGAACGATTTTCGAAGTCGCGGCCCGGTTCGAGCGCATCGGCGAGGTAGACGATGCAGTCCAGCCTCGACATCTCCGCCGCGCCGAGCGTGTGCTTGCTTATCGCCGAGAGCACCGCTGCGTCGTCGATGCCGAATTGTTCGCGCGCGAGTTCGGCGCCCAGCGGAGCGTGGAGCACGATCGGATTGCGCCGTTCGAACTCGTCGACCGGCACGCCGCGGCGCTTGCATTCCTCGAGCAGTTGCGTGGTCGAGTAGAGGCGGGCCAAGTCGTGCAACATCGCTGCGGTACGTGCTTTCGCGCTGTCGGCACCGTGGATCTGCGCGAGGATATCGGCGCTGCGCGCAACGCGTACGCAATGCCGGTAGCGATGGTCTTGATTCAAATGGGCGCGCACTTTTCGCGCGAGCTGCATGTACGTCAGGGTGACTCGCTATGCCAGTCGGACGCGTAAGGCGTTCAGGCGTGCGCGAAAGAGTTCGCCTTTGAGATTGCCGGCCCACATGACCATGGCATTCTCGTTGTTATCGCTGTAGTAACCTTTGCGTGTCGTGACCGTGGTAAACCCGTACTTTCGGTAGAGCTGTTGCGCTCCGACGTTGCTTTCGCGCACTTCGAGCGTCATCCACGAAGCGCCGCGTTCGATTGCGTCGTCGAGAAGATAGAGTAGTAGTTTCTCACCGTAGCGCCGGCCGCGCATCGAAGGATCGACGGCGATGGTCGTGATGTGCGAATCCTCGAAGATGACCCAAATTCCGCCATACGCGACGATCTTGCCGCCCACGCGCCCGACGTAATAGTGCGCGAGCTTGTTGGTGTGCAACTCGTTATAAAACGCGTCTGCCGGCCACGTTGTTACGAACGACGCGCGCTCGATGGTCAGCACGTCGACGATGTCGGTGTGAACCATCGGCACAATTTCCAGCGGTTCGGGCCGCCCTGAAGGCGCCTGCGACAGTTCAGCTTTCATCGTGGGCGCGGCGCCGCATCGAAGCGCGGAACTTTCGCTGCCGGCAGTTCACCATAATCAGCGCGCACGGCATGTGCGCTCACTGCCGCGGGCGTGCTCGCGCCCAGCAGCGCGACGGCTGCGGCGGGAGGCGTTACGAGCGGCGGACGTGCACTCACAGTCCACCCGCCTTCGGCGAGGGCGCAGAGCACGTCCTCCGGCGCTCCGATGACCGGCAGGTCGCCGGGCTGCGTTCCGAGCAGCACTTCGCGCAAGACGTCGCCGGTCCGGCCCGAGGCCCGCGCGGTTTGGCCGGGCGCCCGATAGCGCGCCGAGATCACCCCGGCGCGTCCGACGACGATCGTCAATACGTGCGCCAGCGGTTGCCCGAATTCGAGCACATCGAACGACGAGATGGCTACGAGCGGTCGATCCCACGCTTGGGCAAGCGATTTGGCGTAGGCGATCGTGATGCGCAGACCGGTGAAGCCGCCCGGACCCACGCCGACGGCGAGCCGATCGAGTCGCGCCGGCTCGATGCGCGCGTCGCGCAGCAGCTCTGCAAGCGCCCCGAGGCCTGCTTCGAGCGCGACGTTGCCGCCAAGCGCGCGCGCCGCGACGATTTCGCCTCCGCGCGCGACCGCGGCCGAGAAGCCGCCGAGTGCGCCCTCCAATCCAAGCACGATCACGCCGGCGGCTTCACCTCGAGGGTGCGCGGCGAGTCACCCGAGCCGGCGATCGTCACCTCGTAGTGTCGCGCTGGAATCAGCGACGGCGCATGGGTCCACCACTCGATGAACGCAATCGAATCGCCGTCGAACGCGTCCTCGAGGCCCAGCTCATGTAAGTCGGCGGGATTCTCGATCCGGTACAGATCCAGGTGATCGATCGGCGGATCGCCCGCGTAACGATGCCAAAACGTGAAGGTAGGGCTGGTCGTCTGGTCCTCGCCGTGGCGCGCGCGCACGGCAGCGCGCACGAAGGTCGTCTTTCCCGATCCGAGTTCCCCGGAGAGCGCGACGACGTCGCCCGGGCGGAGCGTTCGCGCGAAGGAGGCGGCGAAGGCCTCGAGGCCCGCTTGCGTGGGGAAAGTCTGCCGTGCCCATGCGGCGAAGCTATCGGACATGTCGACCGGCGATTTCGAAGCGGAGCTGCAGCAGTCCGTCAAGGATCATCTGGCGCTGATTGCAGCCGCGGCCAAAGCCGCCAAAGCGCGCATCGGTACCAGCGTCAAGGACCTGCGCGCATCGGAACCGGCTCCGGCGTTTGACGATGCTCCGGTTCAGCCTTCCCCGTCGCGGCAGCCGCGCCCGGCAGTCAACTTCGACACCCCCGAACCGGATGAGGATCCGGCTTTTGCCGCGCAGGCGGCGGTGTTCAGCGAAGCCCACGCATTTGCCGAGGAACCCGCGCCTTCGCCGCTGCCGGAGGGGGCGATTTCGTTCGATGATTTGGCGGTCGAAGGGATCGACGAAGAAGGCATTCCGGTGTGGGAAGACCCCCCGTAGAACGCGAATATATTAAAGAAGAAACCTTTGAGAGAAGAAAGGGATCCCACGCCGCTCGTCGGCGCTTTTTTAATTAATGCACAACGATATTATTCAACACGTTAACGTCGAAGACGAAATGCGGGAGAGCTATCTCTCGTACGCTATGTCGGTCATCGCCTCGCGGGCGCTGCCTGACGTCCGCGACGGCCTCAAGCCCGTGCAGCGGCGCATCCTCTACGCGATGCGCGACATGGGCTTCGATCCAACCAAGCAGCACCGCAAGTGCGCCGGTATCATCGGCGAGGTACTCAAGAGTTACCACCCACACGGTGACAGTTCGGTGTATGACGCGCTGGTCCGCATGGCGCAGGATTTCACGCTGCGCTATCCGCTGGTCGATGGGCACGGCAACTTCGGCTCGATCGATCCCGATTCGCCGGCCGCCTACCGGTACACCGAAGCGCGTCTTGCTCGGCTTGCACTCGAAGTGCTGGCCGATATCGAGAAAGAGACGGTTCCGTTCGTCCCCAATTTCGATAACCAGGGTACCGAGCCAAGCGTGCTTCCGGGCAGGCTGCCGCAGCTGTTGCTCAACGGTTCGAGCGGCATTGCCGTCGGTATGGCGACCAACATCCCGCCGCACAACCTCAACGAAATTGCCGACGCAATCGTGCTCTTGATCGACGATCCGAACGCAAGCGATGACGATCTCGCAGCGATCGTCAAAGGTCCGGACTTTCCGACCGGCGGTTCGATCCTCGGGCACGAGGCGATTCGCGAAGCCTATCGCACCGGTCGCGGCTCGATTACGATGCGCGGTAAAGCCGAGATCATCGAAGAGAAGGGCCGCCACAAGATCGTAATTTCGGAGATTCCGTATCAGGTCTACAAGAGCCGCATCGTCGAAGCCATCGCTGAGGCGCACACCGAGAAAAAGATTCAAGGCATCGCACGGCTCGACGATCTTTCCAACCGCAAGGGCATGAACGTGGTCGTCGAGCTGCAACGCAGCGCGACGCCCAAAGTCGTGCTCAATCAGCTCTTCAAGCACACGCCGTTGCAGTCGAGCTTTGGGTTCAACATGCTGGCGCTCGTGCCGGTGGGCGAACCGCGTCCCGACGGGTCGGTGGCGCTCGAACCGCAGGTGCTCAATCTCAAGCAACTCCTCGAGCACTTCATCACGCACCGCAAAGACGTCATCACACGGCGCACGCGTTACGACCTGCGCAAGGCCGAAGAGCGCGCCCACTTGCTCGAAGGCTACCGCATCGCGCTCGACAACATCGAGGAAGTCATCGAAATCGTGCGCGGCAGCCAAACGACCGATGAGGCCAAAACGAAGCTTTCGTCGCGTTTCGGTCTCTCGGACATTCAAGCGCAAGCGATCGTCGACATGCGTCTACGCACGTTGGTCGGCCTCGAGCGGCAGAAGATCGAAGACGAGTACAACGAGCTGATCAAGACCATCGCCGAGCTGCAGGACATTCTGCGCAGCGAACGCCGCATCGCGCAGATTGTCAAAACTGAGACGCTCGAAATCAAGAAGAAGTACGGCGACGAACGGCGCACCGACGTGCAGCCGGCCGAGGACGAGATCTCGATGGAGCAGCTCGTTCCCAACGTCGACGTGGTGGTGACCTATACCGTCGGCGGGTACATCAAGCGTGTCGGCATCGACACGTTCCGCACGCAGAATCGGGGCGGGCGCGGCGTCACCGGCATCGCGAACCTCAAGCGCGAAGACGTGGTTCGCAACTTCTTCGTGACCAAGACGCACGACCACGTCCTCTTCTTTACGAACAAAGGACGCGCGTATCGTCTGCGCGGCTACGAAATTCCAGATACGACGCGCACCGCGCGCGGGACCGCGCTGGTCAACCTGCTCACGCTGCCGCCGGGCGAGGAGGTCACCGCGGTCTTCCCGATCCACGAGTTCGCGGAAGGGCGCTATATGGTGATGGTTACCCACAAGGGCGTGATCAAAAAGACGCCGCTTTCGGAATTCGCGAACGTGCGCCGCAACGGCCTCAACGCGATCAATCTCGATGAAGGCGACGAGCTTTTGGCAGTCGATCTCTCCGACGGAACGCGCGATATCATTCTCGCCTCGTCGGCGGGGATGGCCGTGCACTTTAACGAGAAAGACGTACGCCCGATGGGCCGCAACGCACGCGGCGTGAAAGCGATGACGCTCGACGAAGGCGACACGATCGTCGCGATGGACGTTATCGAAGACGAGCGCAAAGAAGTCTTGCTCGTCACGTCAAAGGCGTTCGGAAAGCGCACGCCGATCGAGGATTATCGCCATACGTCGCGCGGGGGCAAGGGCGTCAAGGCCTTTGCGCGCGAGCGCGAAGACATCGGTCAGGTGCTCGATCAGATCATGGTCGCGCCGGACGATCAGATTCTCATGATCACCAGCGGCAATCAGGTCATCCGTCTCAACGTCAAGGAGATCCGCAAGGCCGGACGCTCGACCAAGGGCGTGCGCCTGCAGCGGCTGGGCGAGGGCGACGACGTGATTGCAATCACGAACCTGGGCAAACAAGCCGAGCAGGTGACGGACATCGTCGGCGAAGGCGCAGAAATAGAGGGTTAGACATGCGCGACGAACGCGACAAACGAGACACGAAATATCCGCCGCCCGAGGCAGTCGATCCGGAGGAAGAAGAGACACCGCAGATCGACCCGTTGACGATCGAAAAAGCGCCCGACTATCCTGGGCCGGGCGCCTAAGTCACGCTGCGCCTCCGTCTCGTGGAATCACCGCAAGCGTACTCGACGTTTTGGCGACGAGCACACGCTCGTCGCCGCGTTCCACGGTAACCTCGGCCTCGACGAAGATCAGCGATTTGCCGGCGCGCAGCACGGTCGCACGTGAATGCAACACGTCTCCCGCTGCGGGGCGCAGAAACGAGGTCTTGTTCTCGACGGTGATGACGTCTTGGTCGTCGCGAACGACCGAGACCGCGGCGCCGCCGCAGGTATGATCGGCCAGCGTCATGACGACGCCGGCGTGCGCGAAGCCGTGCTGCTGCCGGTGCTCTGGAAGGAGTTGCTGCTTGGTTTCGCACCAGCCCGCTCCGTAATCTACGAGTTCGATCGACATCGTGCGGACGAACGCGGCTCGCCGGAATACGTCGGGGACCAAGCGGTTTTTCTCGGGAGCCATGGTGCGGTGATTCGGGGTGGCGCCGCGCAACCTTGGGCTTCGTCCCAAGGGTTGATATCCATGGAGGCAAGAATCTACATTTTATGAGTGCTTTAGCAGACGTCGGTCAGACGAATTTTCAGGACGAGGTCCTCGGCAGTAAAGAGCCGGTGCTCGTCGATTTTTGGGCCCCATGGTGCGGCCCGTGCAAGATGCTCTCGCCCGTGGTCGAGAAGGTCGCGGCGGCGAACAGCGGCAAGGCGAAGTTCGTCAAGCTGAACACCGACGACAACCCGAACATTGCCGGCCAGTATCAGGTCTCGGGGATTCCGTGCCTGATCCTATTTAAGGATGGGCAGCCGGTTGACCGGATCGTGGGCTACGTTCCGGAGAACGTGATATCGGGAATGCTCGCTAAGCACGTAGCATAAGAAACGCCACTTTTGCCCATGCCTTCGTTGCACAGCGGCTCATTTGCTAAAGCAAACTTCGCCGCTCTGCGCCTCGGCCTGAACAAAAGTGATCGTTTCTTATGACCTCTAAGCGTTCGATTCCAGCCGTTAATCTCTTACTAGAAGATCCGTCCGTCGCGCCCTACGAGTTGCTCGTGGGGCGCGATGCATTACGGGAGCTGATCGCTGCCGAACTCGATCGCGTGCGAGCGGCCGATGCCGTGCCGACCTTCGAGACGATCGTCCGGCGTCTGGTCAATCGCGCGGCGGAACACGCGGCGGCGAGCCTGTGCGGCGTCATCAATGCGACAGGCACGCTGCTGCATACCAATCTCGGACGCGCGCCGCTGGCAGCGGCCGCGTTCGATGAAGCGCGCGAAGTGGCGTTGGGCTATTCAAATCTCGAATACGACTTGCGCTCAGGTGAACGCGGTTCACGCTACGCGCATGCGACGGATCTGCTGCGGCAAATCACCGGGGCGCCGGACGCGCTGGTGGTCAACAATTGCGCAGCGGCGATCCTGTTGATCCTCGATACCTTTGCGCGTGATGCCGAGGTCGTGCTCGCGCGCAATCAGCTGATCGAGATTGGTGGCGGCTTCCGTCTCCCCGACGTGCTTGCGCGCAGCGGCGCGCGTTTGGTCGAGGTTGGAACCACCAACAAGGTGTATCTCAAGGATTACGAGCGCGCACTCTCGCCGCGGACCGCGTTGCTGATGCGCTCGCATCAATCAAACTACGCGATCGAGGGCTTTGTCGATGACGTCGCACCGGCCGAGCTCGCCGCGTTCGGGCGACGCGTAGGCGTCGCGGTCGTGGAAGATCTGGGCAGCGGCGCGCTGGTCGATCTGCGCGACTATGGTCTGCTTCACGAACGAACGGTCCAAGACGCCGTCGGCGACGGGATGTCGCTCGTCGCGTTTTCGGGTGACAAGCTGCTCGGCGGTCCACAGGCCGGCGTGATTGTCGGTACCCGTGCGCACGTCGCGCGACTGCGTTCGAATCCCCTGATTCGCGCGCTGCGCGTCGACAAGGTCACGCTCGCGCTGCTCGGCGCGACGCTGCGCTTGTACGCGGGCAGGGAATCGCGCGAATCGATTCCCTTCTTCGCTATGCTCGCACAATCGCAGGAAGCGCTTCGCTCGCGCGCGAGACGCCTCGCGGCAGTTGCGCCGGCGGCGCAGGTCGTTGATACGGAGGCGCGCGTTGGCGGTGGCTCGCTCCCACAGGCGCGTATCCCGTCCGTCGGGATCGCGCTCGCTGCGGCGCAGCCCGATGAACTCGCTGCGCGCTTGCGCAAAGGGACGCCGCCAATTGTTGCGCGTATCGAACAGGGACGTGTGCTCCTTGATCTTCGCACGGTCGCGCCGCAGCATGACGACGCGATCGCAACCGCACTAGCCACCTTCGCCCCGACCCCCTAGACGTCAAGATTGCGCGGCGCAGTGTCATGCTATACTGCCTACGAAGGAGATTGCATGACCGCTCAGCCCTGGGAAGCCGGCCTGGCCCGCCTCGAGGGGAGCTACGCTCAAGTTGCGGACCGTTTGAATTCGATCGACGCACGCTTCGGGCAGATCGACGCACGCTTTGCGCAGATCGACACGCGCTTTGCCCAGATGGACGGGCGTTTCGCGCAGGTCGACACGCGGTTCGGTCAGATCGAGAACCGGATGCAGCAGCAGTTCTTGTGGCTCGTCGGTTCCATCTTCGGCACCTGGGTCACGACGATGCTGGCAATCCTCTTTCACCACTGAGCGAGCCTACGTTTTGCAGTGCGACTCCGGGGCAATGCCGGTGAAGAGCGTCGATTCGTTCGGATAGAACGCGCCGCGCGCCATCGGCATCGCGTTTTAGCCGAAGCTGCGTAACAATAGCACGGCTATTGTTTCCGGGCGCGCTCGTTTCGGTGCGTATCTGAAAATATTTCGGTTCGGATGGACTGACAAAGAGTAACGCGGGCGCAGAACAAATCGTGCGTTCGTCGACGAGCAGGCGAAGCGAGCCGTCGCGAACATAGATGCCGAGCCGATGCGGACGTCCGTCGTCGAGAAAGAGGCTCGTATCCTTGTACTCGACGGTCTTACTGCGTGGGAGCGCCCAAGCTATGGCGATATGCGGGCGATAGTCAAAGCGTGCCCAACGGCTTATCTCGATTTGCGCGAAAACGTCTTCGTTATGAAGTGGCCCAAAGTGAATCGCGCTGTCGTACCAGCCGCGCTGTCCGTCAAGCGGCGTTGTAAACATCGCGTCGGCGCCGTAATTCGCGCGCAAGTGCCGGTCGCCGACGTAGAGATAGGCAACGCCCTCCCCAACATCAGCGACATTCGTTTGCGGTTTATAGTCTAGCAAAAGCGGCACCGAGCACGTCCACAGAGCCGCCGCCAACATGTGTGCGATCAGCATGACATCTTATAGAGGCGACCGGGGATGCAAAGTGTTGGCGGGGCTAGCACGTTGTTAAAGCGGAATGGCTCTGGCCGTGAAAGGTATCTTCGCTCGGCAGCCGCTTGCGTGGACCTCGCGTGAGACGGATGGCCCTACCCTGCGCCGCACGCTGGGGTGGCCGGCGCTGACGGCGATTGGCCTTGGCACGATGCTCGGCGGGATCTTTCCCACGATCGGTGCGGGTGCGCACGCGGCCGGGCCGGCCGTCATTCTCGCCTACGTGCTTTCGGGTTTGGTCAGTCTGTGCGTCGCACTATGTTACGCCGAATTTGCCTCGATGGTGCCGGTCGCCGGTAGTGCGTATACCTACGCGTATGCGACGCTTGGGGAAGTGGTTGCCTGGGTGATCGGTTGGGACTTGATTCTGGAGTACGGGCTCTCGGTCGCGCCCACCGCGTCCTCGTGGTCGGCGTACGCGCAGCAAGTGCTCGGTGGGATCGGCATCACGCTTCCGGCCGCGCTGCAGACCGGCGCAATCGCTTCGGGACAAATCGACGTGATCGCGGCGCTGATCGTGCTGGTAATCACGTTGCTGGTTGCCATTGGGATTCGCGAATCGGCCAACGTCAACGGTGCACTTGTCGTCTTTCAGATCGTCACGATGCTCGTGTTCATTGCGGCGACCGCCACGTCGATCCACGGCGCGTTCTTGCATCCGTTTGCACCGAATGGCTTTCACGGGGTCGTCGCGGGCACGGCGTTGGTCTTCTACGCGTACATCGGGTTCGACACGGTGACCGTCGCGTCGGAGGAGGCGAACGATCCGGTCCGGCACGTGCCGATCGGTGTCATGCTCGCGCTGATGATCGGCGGACTGCTCTATGTTGCCCTCGCGCTCTGCACCGTGGGTGCGCTCTCCTATGCAAAGCTCAGCGAGGGCGCAGCGATGCTCGATGCCGTGCGCGCAGCGACGAAGAACCCGGCGGTCTTTTGGATCGTTGCGCTCGGCGGGGTGGCGGGAAACACGACGGTAATGGTCACCTCGCTGCTTGGCCAGATCCGCATCTTCTACGTCATGGCGCGCGACCGCATGCTACCGCCCGGCGTAGCGAAGATTCATCCGCGCTTTCGTACGCCGGCAACGATGACGATGATCACCGGCGGAATCGTCGCCGTGTTGGCTGCACTGCTTCCGCTTGCCGATCTGCTGGATTTCGTAAACATCGGGACGCTCTCGGCGTTCGCGATCGTCTGCGCCGGCGTCTTGGTGTTGCGAATCGTGCAGCCGCAGGCGCACCGCCCGTTTCGCGCGCCACTGGTTTGGATCTTCACGATCGGCGGTGCCGCGTCGTGTCTGTTCCTGATTACCGGGCTCTCGCTTCCGACATGGATCCGCTTCGGCGTCTGGTTCGTCATCGGTATCGCCATCTACGCCGTGTACGGCTATCGCAAGAGCCGGCTGCGGTCTCTCGCATCATCGTAAGCGTAACATGCATATCATCGGGACGGCGGGTCACGTCGACCATGGCAAGTCTTCACTGGTGCAGGCGCTGACCGGCACCAACCCCGACCGCTGGCTCGAAGAACAAGTGCGCGGGATGACGCTGGATCTGGGTTTTGCGCATCTGCGCTTCGACGACGGGATCGAAGCCGGGATCGTCGACGTTCCCGGTCACGAGCGCTTTCTGCACAACATGTTGGCGGGCGCAGCCGGAATGGAGCTGCTGCTGCTGGTGATCGCGGCAGATGACGGCGTGATGCCGCAAACGCTCGAGCACTTGCAGATCCTCCAGTATCTCAACGTGAAAAAGATCGTCGTCGCGCTGACCAAGATCGATCTCGTACCGCCGCAGGAGCAAGGACTCGCGTGTCAGCGCGTTCATGCCCAACTTGCCGATACGATCGCACGCGACGCCTTCATTTTTGCGGTCTCGACGGTGAGCGGCGCGAACCTCGAGGTGCTCAAAGAAGGCTTGCATCAAGAATTGGCCGCGTTGCCGGTCCGCGATCCCAACGCGCCCGCGTATCTGCCGATCGATCGCGTTTTCGCGCTGACCGGCCGCGGCACGATTGTGACCGGAACGCTGATGCAGGGGCGCATTGCCGTCGGCGATACGGTCGCGCTCCAGCCGCTCGGCGCGCACGCGCGGGTGCGTAGCCTGCACGTCTTCGGAAATGCGCGCGAGGCTGCGACCGGCGGGACGCGCGTGGCGCTCAATTTGCCGGGCATCGAGCGCACGCAGATCGCGCGGGGTGCCGTCGTCGCCGATTCGGCGTTCTCCGCGCGGAACCAACTCTCGGTAAGGTTTGCCGCATTGCCCGACGCAGTTGCACTGCTACGGCGCCGCACGCACGTGCGTGCCTACGTCGGCTCGGCCGAAGTGCTCGGGACGCTCGTCTTTGATAGCATTCCGGCCGGCGTGGATGCGGTTCACGCAACGCTGTACCTGCGCGAACCGCTGCTCGCGTTTCCGGGTGTACGCTTCGTCGTGCGCCGTGTCTCACCAAAGACCTTGCTCGGCGGCGGCGAGATCGTCGCGTTCGAGAGCGAAGACGCCCACGAGCAGCCCACGCAAGCGCATGGCGCGATCGCCTCACTGCTGGCGCAGAGCGGCCTCGAGCCGCAAGAGGTCGCGTCGATTGCCTTTGCGGCAAACGTTCGCGAGGAAGTTGCGCAACACGCAATCGACGCGCTTGCCGAACAGGGCTCCGCGGTCGTGGTCGGGCGTCCGATTGCGTACGTCGACGGCTCGGCATTCGCGCAGTTCGCTGCGCGCGCAGTGAAGGAACTCGAAATCTTACACGAGGCGCAGCCCTGGGCGATGGGTGCCACGTCGCTCATTCTCGCGCGCACGCTCGGCATCGCGGAACCGCTGCTGTTGCGGCTCTTGATGGCGCTGGCCAACGAAGGACGCATCGCCCTGCGTCAAGGGTACTATTCGACCACCGAGCATCAGCCCAAACTTTCGAGCGAGCAGCGCGCCTTCTTCGAAGAACACGTCCCGTTTGATGCGGCAACGCCATTTCTTCCGGTTTCGCTCGACGGCGTGACGGAGCAGCTGCGGCTGTCAGCGATTCCGGGCCTGACGCGGGCCTTTGAAACGCTCCTTGCGCGCGGCGTGCTGGTGAAGGTTGGGGACGCGTTGTATCGTGGCGCGCAAATCGAGCGCGCGCACGAGCGCGTCGATGCGTTTATAACGGCGAACAACAAGATGACGATGGCCGAATTCCGCGATCTGCTTGGAACGTCGCGCAAGTACGCGGTGCCGCTCCTCGAGTGGTTTGACGCGCGCGGCATCACGGTGCGCAGCGGCGACTACCGCATGTTGCGGATGCGAAAAGGCACGCGCGAGCAATCCGTATAAGCTGGTGGGCGTGATCGACCTCATCCGTCTTCCTAAAGCCGAGCTCCATCTACACATCGAAGGAACCTTCGAACCCGAATTGATCTTCACGATCGCCGCGCGCAATGGGCTGGATCCGGGTTATCCGTCGCTCGAGGCGTTGCGAGCGGCCTACCTTTTCTCCGATCTGCAGTCGTTCTTGAACATCTATTATGCCGGGATGCGCGTTCTGCGCACGGAGCGCGACTACTACGATTTGGCGTCAGCCTATCTCGAACGCGCCGTGGCGCAAGGCGTGCGGCACGCGGAGATCTTCTTCGATCCGCAGGCCCATACCGATCGCGGTGTCGCATTCGGCGTGGTGCTTGAAGGCCTGCGCAAGGCGCTGGACGAGGCACGAGATCGGCTCGGCATCACTTCGCATCTGATCATGTGCTTTCTTCGCGACCTTTCGGCGGAGTCGGCGATGGCGACACTCGAGGTAGCGATCCCTTATCGCGACCGGATCATCGCCGTTGGACTCGACTCGGCCGAACTGGGCAATCCGCCCTCGAAGTTTGCTGCCGTGTTCGATCGCGCCCGCGCTGAAGGATTCTTGACCGTCGCGCACGCGGGCGAGGAAGGTCCACCGGAATACGTCTGGGAGGCGCTTGACCTATTGCGCGTGTCGCGGGTCGATCACGGTGTGCGCAGCTTGGAAGATCCGCAGCTCGTCGAGCGGCTTCGCCGTCAGCGCACTCCGCTGACGGTGTGTCCTTTTTCGAACGTGAAGCTGCACGTCGTCGCGGATTTAGCGCATCATCCGCTCAAACGGATGCTGGACGCCGGGCTGCTCGCGACCGTGAACTCCGACGATCCCGCCTACTTCGGCGGCTACGTTGCCGAAAATCTCGAAGGCGTCGCAACGGCGTTGGGCCTTTCGGATAGCGACATAGTCACCCTTGCAAAGAATTCATTTGAAGCGTCGTTTATCGATGACGGAAAGAAACGCGCGCATATCGAGGAGATCGAGCGGCTCGCTAGTGCCGCACGAGCGTGATCACGCCGATCACCACTTCGATGGCGATCAGAAGAATCACGATGACCTCGAGGAATTCGTCGCGCCGGCCGCGCGCCTGATCGATGAAGAAGCGGTAGAGGTCGCCCACGCTCGCCAGCTTGCTGTCAATTTGGCGCTGCCAATCGGCCAGGCCCAACCGAGCGGCCGCGGCGCGGTAGATGCGCGCATAATAGGCGTCACCGACGACTTTGAGGGCGTTGCTCGAGCGATCGATCAACTCGAGCACGTCGACGATCAAATAGCGGACGTTGGCGGCGAGATCGGCTTCACGCCGGCCGAAGAGCGAGCGCGACCGCTGTCCGGGCTGCGATGCGTAAATCGAGTCGAGCTCGTTATCCAAGAGGGTATCGTACGTCCGCAGTTCTAGGAGCTGCGAATTGGCGAATTCGAGAATGTCCTGGATCGCGTCACTGGACTCGCGGCGGTCGTAAATGAATGCGGTGTCCCACTGAATGACCGTGAGATCGTCGTTGTAATACGAAAACCGCGTACGTAGCGACTCCTCGATTTCGCTTTGCGAGAGCGAGCCGGACTCGCCGAGCAAAATATTCGCTAATGATTCAGAGTGGTCGTGCAGCAGCAGTTCGGCTTCGATACGCGGTTCGAACCGGTCGATGTCGACGATGAGATAGTCTTCGAGCAATGGGGAATGCGGGTCGTCGAGCGCCGCGCCGAGCTCGTCGCAGATGCGCGCGATGGTCGTCTTGGCATGCTTGAGGAGCTCTTCATTTCGACGAACGTGCGTCGCCGCGGCCTCGAGCTCTTCCCACGCACCGCTGAGCGAAAAGCTATAGCGCAGCGAAATGACGCCGTAGTCGAAAAATTTGGCGCGCACGGTATAGGTGAGGTCGTTGAGCGTACCGTCGGGGAGTCGCGCCACCAGCGGCGGCGTTGGAAATTGCAGGTACGAACTGGTTTGGTGTGCGCGCAGCGGGATGTCGGCTGGCGCGACGCCTTCACCCTCGACGGTTCGAAGCGCTCCAAGATCGATCGTGTCCGCCACGTCAAACAGGTAAAACGCGCGAACCGCTCCCGCAGCGATCTTCATATCACAAGATAGAATGGCTGCGGGAGCGCGATACTCCTTGCCGCCGCTTAGACGGCGGCAGGCTGCTGTGCGTTGACAGCTTGGATCGTCAGCGAGATATCGAGCTCATCTCCGACAAGCACGCCGCCGGTTTCCAGCGCCTGATTCCAGGTCAAACCGTAGTCCTTGCGGTTGATCGTCGTGCTCGCGCTGAACGCGATTCGGTCGTTGCCCCACGGATCTTTGCCGCGTCCGTCAACAACGGCGCGTAGCGTAACCGGTCGGGTGATCCCGTGGAGGGTCAAGGTCCCCTCGATTGCAAACGCGCCTGGCGTTCCGCTGATCTTCGTGCTAAGGAAGGCAATGGTCGGAAACTTTTCGGCGTCGAGGAAGTCGGCCGAGCGCAGGTGCGCGTCGCGGTCGGCTACATTGGTGTCGATCGAGGCGGCGTCGATGGTCGCGGCAGCCGCCGTCGGGAGGTTGGTACTCTCGTCAACGTCGAGGTCGAGAGTAAACTTGGTGAAGGAGCCGCGCACGCGGGAGAAGACCATGTGGCGGGCGGTAAATTCCACGGACGAGTGGTTTGGGTCGAGAGCAAAAGTAGCCATTTTTCGGAGCCTCCGGGCGGTCAGCTATTTAATGTTGCCAGGCTATCATGAGTAAGAGCAGACGTCAAGTGGTGCCCGCGTGCTAGGCAGGGAAGCCCTGTAACCGCGGCGTCGTGAGGGGTGGTTGTTGGAGGAGAACCGTGAACGTTGACAAGATGACCGAGCGCGTAGCGGACGGCCTCAATGAGGCGTACTCTCTCGCGCTTCACGAACACAACACCCAGACCACTCCCGAGCACATGCTCGCTGCTTTGCTCGAGCAGCAGCGCGGCATTGCTCCCGACATTTTGACCAAAGCCGGCGTCGATCCCAAGGCCTTTGGCGCGCAGGTGCGCGCGGCGATCGAACGTTTGCCGCGGCTCTCCGGCCCGAACGCCGAGTCGGCGCAAGTCACGATCTCGCCGGAGCTTACGCGCATCATGACCGCAGCTGAAAGCGAAGCGAGCGCACTGCAAGACGACTACGTGTCGGTCGAGCACGTGCTTCTCGCGATGTCGCAAGCCGGCGGCGCGATCGGCAAGCTCTTCCGCGACGCGGGATTGACCAAAGATAAATTGCTCGGTGCACTGCGCGACGTGCGCGGAAACCAGCGCGTGACCTCAAAAGATCCTGAAGGCACCTATAAATCGCTGGAACGCTACGGTCGGGACCTCACGCTCGAAGCCGAACGCGGTAAACTCGATCCGGTCATCGGGCGCGACGACGAGATCCGGCGGATCGTGCAAGTGCTCTCGCGCCGCACCAAAAACAATCCGGTGCTCATCGGCGATCCTGGTGTCGGCAAGACGGCGATCGTCGAAGGTCTTGCGCAACGCATCGTGCGAGGCGACGTGCCCGAAGGTTTGAAGAATAAGCGCATCGTCTCGCTTGATCTGGGCTCCCTTATCGCAGGCGCGAAGTATCGTGGCGAATTCGAGGAGCGTCTTAAAGCCGTGCTCAAAGATGTCTCGAGTTCCGAGGGACGGATCGTCCTCTTCTTGGATGAATTGCACACGCTCGTCGGCGCGGGCAAGACCGAAGGCTCGATGGACGCGGGCAACCTGCTCAAGCCGATGCTGGCACGCGGCGAGCTGCACCTCATCGGCGCCACAACGCTGGATGAATACCGCAAGTACATCGAAAAGGACGCGGCGCTGGAGCGGCGCTTTGCGCCCGTGCTGGTCGACCAACCCAGCGTCGAAGATACCATCTCGATTCTGCGCGGGTTGCGCGAGAAGTACGAGACGCACCATGGCGTGCGTATCAAGGACGCGGCGCTGGTCGCGGCCGCGACGATGAGCAACCGCTATATCTCCGACCGCTTCTTGCCGGATAAGGCGATCGACCTCGTCGATGAGTCAGCGGCCAAGCTGCGCACGGAGATCGACTCGATGCCGCAAGAACTCGACGAGGTGTCGCGGCGGGTCATGCAACTCGAGATCGAGCGCGAAGCATTGCGCAAGGAAAACGACGCACAGAGCCGCGCGCGGCTCGACGTGCTCGAGCGAGAACTCGCCGAGCTACGTGAATCGCAAGTCAAGCTGCGGACGCAGTGGGATGCGGAGAAACATGCCGCCGTGCGCCTGCGCGAACTGCGCGAACAGATCACCGAAGCCAAGGTGCAAATCGAGCAGTCCGAGCGCCAGTACGATCTCAATCGCGTCGCGGAGCTGAAGTACGGCCGCCTTCCGGCGCTCGAGAAGGAACTCGCGGCCGAAGAGACGCGTCTGCGCAGCGCCGACGGGGGACGGCTGTCCAAAGAAGAGGTCGACGAAGAAGATATCGCCGAGGTGATCGCGCGTTGGACCGGCATTCCGGTGTCGAAGCTGCTCGAAGGTGAGAAGCAGAAGCTGTTGCATCTCGATGAAGAGCTGCATAAGCGCGTCATTGGGCAAGACGAAGCCGTGACGGCCGTTGCCGAAGCGGTGCTACGTTCGCGTTCGGGACTTTCGGATCCAAATCGTCCGATCGGCTCGTTCATTTTCTTGGGTCCGACGGGCGTGGGCAAGACCGAACTCGCGCGCGCTCTCGCCGATTATCTCTTCGACGACGAGCGTGCCCTCGTGCGAATCGATATGTCGGAGTACGGCGAGAAGCACAGCGTGGCGCGCATGCTCGGCGCACCGCCGGGATACGTCGGTTACGACGAAGGCGGACAGCTCACCGAAGCGGTGCGGCGCCGTCCCTACTGCGTCGTGCTCTTCGATGAAATCGAAAAAGCGCATCCCGACGTGTTCAACGTGTTTTTGCAGATTCTCGACGAGGGGCGTTTGACCGACGGTCAAGGCCACACGGTCGATTTTCGCAACACCATCGTGATCATGACCTCGAACATCGGCAGTCACCGCATCCTTGACTACAAGGGGGCGATCGGCGGCGCTGAAGAGGCGCTGATGCGCGCGACGGTGATGGAGGAGTTGCGGGCACACTTCCGCCCTGAGTTCCTCAATCGCGTCGACGAGACCATCGTCTTCCATTCGCTTTCGGAAGAGGAGTTGTTGCAGATCGTCGATATCCAGCTCGCGCGCCTACGCGCACGGTTGGCTGAGCGACGTATTACGCTTGTGCTGGATGATGCGGCAAGACGACATATCGTCAAAGCCGGATACGATCCGACGTACGGCGCGCGTCCGCTCAAACGGACGATTCAGAAGGAAGTAGAGACCCCGCTCGGGCGCAAGATCCTCGCAGGCGACATCAACGACGGCGACACCGTGAACGTCTCCTTTAACGACATCACCGGTGAGCTGATCTTCAATCCCTCCGATCGTGTCATCCCGAGCGTAGCAGCGAACGCGTTGCGTTCGTAAGCGTAGTCGAGGGACGGCGACCGTCTAACCACATTTTTCGAAAGGAGACCATTATGATTCAACTTCGCGCACATGGCTTAATTCGAGTACTTCTGGGGTGCGCAATCGCTGGACTCATCGTAGCGCAAAGCACGACGAGCGCCTTGTCGGACACGATGGGGACGATGGGAGCGATGGGGAAGACGAGCACGATGCCAACCGTTGCCAAGGGCATCCTCGTCGATCAGAACGGCATGACGCTCTACACGTTTTCCAAGGATACCGCGGGAACGTCGAATTGCGTCGGCACGTGCGCCGATATCTGGCCGCCGCTGCTCGCACCGAGCGGGTCCACCGCCTCGGGCAAGTTCTCGATCATCACACGTAAGGACGGTATGAAGCAGTGGGCCTACGACGGCAGCCCGCTCTACCTGTTTACCAAAGATACGGCGCCGGGCCAAGAAATGGGCAATGGCGTAAAAGGGCTGTGGACGGTCGCGAAACCGTGACGGCCTAGGCTACGCGTTCTCGACCGCGTTGAGCACGCCGTCGAGCAGACCCGGGAACATGTCGTCGATGATATCGCGGCGCAGCCAGATGAACTTCTGGCGTCCTTCGTAGCGCGACATAATCAGGCCGGCCTCTCGTAGCACTTTAAAGTGATGCGAGAGGTTTTGCTTTGAGGTAATGTCCAGGAAGTCGAACGGACAGCGTTCTTCTTGTTCGGAGAGTTGACGCACGATCGTCAAGCGAGTCGGATCGCTCAGCGCCGCCAGAATGCCGTAAATGGTGATGTCCTCGCGATCTGGATACCAGTGCGTGCGAGGGGCTGGGGCGGCTTCGGAAATTTCAGGGCTCATCTTGACAGTAAAACAACCTTTGAACTATTCTATAGTACAAGATGTATTTTACTATAGACGAGCGGGAGCCGTCTAGCGCCATCCAAGACGCCCGACGGTCCTTCAACACCATTCGCAGCCAGGCGGCTGCGCTCGCCGGCCTCTCGGCCTCGTTCCAAGAGCAAGCAAGCGAGGTAACCTCCTCCTACCGCCGAGCCCTGGCCGACGGAACGGAGAGCTCCTGGGCGCGTTTCATCTACGCCGCCTCGGACATCGCGCAACACGGCCAGGCCGTCGAGGAACTCCTAGGCCTGCGCGTTCCCGAACGCGCCGCTTGGCGCATGTTTCGCCAAATCGCGGATGAGAATGCCGACTTGCTGCTCGTGCAGCCGGTGATGGCGACCGCCTAAACCCCCGGAACAAAGGAACTTCCCGTGAACTCCGTTGTCGAATACGGCGCTCGCCGCGTGTTCGTTGTTGCTGCCGTGATGCTCGCAGCCCTAATGCAGCTCGCCGATACGACGATCGTCAACGTTGCGCTACCGTCGATCGACGGTTCGCTTGGGGCGTCGACCGATCAGGGTGCCTGGTTCGTTACGGCCTACATCATCGCGAACGTGATCGTGATTCCGCTCACGCCGTGGCTGCAATCGCTCTTCGGACGTAAGCGCTACTTCGCGATGTCGATTGCGGGTTTTACGCTCGTTTCGATACTCTGCGGCCTCGCCAACGACACGACGACCGAAATTGGGCTGCGCTTTATTCAAGGCGCGTTCGGCGGTGGTTTGATGGTGCCGGCGCAGCAGATCATTCGCGACACGTTCCCACCCGAACAGCTCGGAAAGAGCCAATCGCTCTTTGCTTTGGCCGTCGTGATCGGACCGACGGTCGGTCCAACGCTTGGCGGCATTCTCACCGACGATCTCAGCTGGCGTTGGGTGTTCTTCATCAACGTGTTGCCGGGCATTGCCGCGGCGCTGCTCGTTTTGCTCTTCGTGCGCGATCCGCATGCGCCCAAGCGCATTCCGGTTGATGCCATCGGCATGGGATTGCTCGCGATCGGGCTTGCGACGATGCAGTACGTCCTAGATGAAGGCGAACGCAACGGCTGGTTTGACGATGCGACGATTCTAATGTGTACCGTCGTATCGGTGATCGCGCTCTGCGCCTTCATTGCTTGGGAGCTATGGGGTACCAAGCATCCGGCGGTAGCTCTGCGCGTCTTTCGCGATCGCAACGTTTGGTCGTGCTCGATCGTGTTTTTCGGCATTGGTGCGACGATGTACGCGCTGATTTTCATTCAGCCGCAGTACGTGCAAAACTCGCTCAACTTCACCACTACGATGGCGGGCTTCTTGTTGATGGTGCGCGCCGGGATGCTGGCGCTGCTCTACCCGGTCACCACCTGGGTTGTTTCGCAGAAGAAGCTGGACCTGCGCATCGTCGCAGCGGCAGGACTCTTTCTCATGGGCGCGGCCACGTGGTATCAAACCTTCGATATGACGACCAATGCGACGTTCGGGTCGTTCGTCGTCACGCAGGCGCTCGGCGGCGTGGGTATGGCCTTTGTCTTCGTGCCGGTCTCGGTCGTGCTGCTGGCCGGCATCGAACCGGCGATCGTACCGTCGGCCCTCGCGCTGACGCGACTGATGCAACAAGTCGGCGCGTCGATCGGTTCGGCTTATGCGGCGACGCTGCTCGATCGCAACTTCAATACGGCGCTGAACAGCATCGCCGGAACAATCACCATGGACCGAGCGAGCGTCGCCTCGGCGGTAATGGCGCACGGTCCGCAGGCGATTGCGCAATTGAGCGCACTTGCGAACGCCGAGGCGGCAAATCTTGCTGCGATGACGACCACACAGTTCTTCGCCGTTGCAACGATGGCAGCAACCTTCCTACCCTTGCTGATGGTCCGTCGCGCGATCAAGCCCGCCGCGCCTGTGCCGATTCCGGTGCCGCCCTCGGCGCCGAGGGCGATCGTCGGCGAACTGCGCGTCGACGTACGAGAACCAGCGGTTCGCTAGCGCGAGGTTTTGGGCTGCGACGTCTTCTTGCGCGATGAGGTGATTTCTTCGACGATGTCGGCACCCTGTTCGAGCGCGACGCCCACGCGCTCCATCGTCTGACCGATGGTCCGCGCGCGCTTCGCCGCTTTCTTCGCGGCGGGTACGACTTTCTTTGCGGCCTTTTTCGCGGCCGGCACGGCCTTTTTCGCGGCTTTGCGCAGCGAACTGCCCTTTTTCTTGGTCGATTTCTTTTTTATTGCCATGCCATCAGGTTTCCCGAAATCGCTCAGGGCAAAACGGCGTGTGCTTAGACGCTGGTCTTTTCGCGCCGGCGCGCCTTGAGGCGATCGCTCTCGTCGAGAATGCGTTTGCGCAGACGAATCGTTTGCGGGGTGACCTCGACTAGCTCGTCGTCCTCGATGAACTCGATCGCGCGCTCGAGCGACATGTTTTCCTTGGGCGGCAGCTTGACGGTATCGTCGCTGCCCGAGGCGCGCATGTTGGTCAATTTCTTTTCGCGCACCACGTTGAGGCCGACGTCTTTGTCGTCGTTGGCGCGGCCGACGACCATGCCTTCGTAGATATCCTCACCCGGATCGACGAAGAAGCGTCCGCGCTGCTCGACGCCGGCGAGCGCGTACGCGGTCGCGCGACCGGTATCGGTCGCGACCAGTGCGCCGACGTTGCGGCCCGGCAATTCGCCTTGCCACTCTTGATGATCGTAATAGGTGTGTGACATCACGGCGGTTCCGCGCGTGAGGGTCAGCAGTTCGCCGCGCAGACCGAAGATCGCGCGGGTCGGCATGGTGTATTCGAGGCGGCGCGAGTCGCCGATGTTGATCATGTTCGACATGATCGCTTTGCGTTTGCCCAGCGACTCGATCACCGCGCCCGAATAGTCCTCGGCGACGTCGACCACGACGTACTCGACCGGCTCCCATTTCTTCCCGTCGCGTTCCATGATGATGACCTGCGGCTTCGAAACCGCGAGTTCGTAGCCTTCGCGGCGCATCGTCTCGATCAGGATCGAAAGATGCAGTTCGCCACGTCCGCGCACTTCGAACGTGTCGGCGGATTCGGTATCGGCGACACGCAAGGCGACGTTGGACTCGAGTTCGCGCATCAAACGGTCGCGAATCTGACGCGAGGTCAGATACTTGCCTTCCTTGCCGGCGAACGGCGAGTTGTTCACCGAGAAGGACATCGAAACAGTGGGCTCGTCGACGGCAACGGCGTGAATGCCTTCGGGTGCTTGCGCATCCGCAATCGTGTCGCCGATGTTTAGATCCTCGATCCCCGAAACACAGACGATGTCGCCCGCCGCCGCCTCCTCGACCTCAATGCGTTCGAGGCCCGCGAAAGTGAGCAGCGTGGTTAGACGCAGGCCGCTGACAACTTTCCCCTCGCGGTCGACTTTAGCGATCGGTGCGTTGATCTTCGAGGCGCCGCGAAATACGCGGCCGATGCCGATGCGCCCGACATACTTGTTGTGATCGATCGCGGAAATGAGCAACTGGAACGGCCCATCTTCGCTGGGCGCTTCGGGAACGTGATGCTTGATCAGCTCGAAAAGCGGCTCGAGATCGGTGCTCTCCTCCTCGAGCGAACGCTTGGCGATCCCGAGCTTGCCGTTGGTGAAGACGATCGGAAAATCGGCTTGCTCGTCGCTGGCGCCGAGTTCTATGAAGAGATCGAAGACTTCGTTGACGATCTCGGTGGGGCGCGCGTCCTTGCGGTCAATCTTATTAATCGCGATGAGCACCTTGAGATCCAGTTCGAGCGCTTTGCGCAGCACGAACCGGGTCTGCGGCATCACCCCTTCGGCCGCGTCGACCAGCAGCAGCACGCCCTGCACCATCTGCAATACGCGCTCGACCTCCCCGCCAAAGTCGGCGTGGCCGGGCGTGTCGACGATGTTGAACTTCACGTCGCCATGGCGCACGGCGGTGTTTTTGGCCAAAATCGTGATACCGCGCTCGCGCTCGAGCGGGTTTGAATCCATGACGCGGGTCTCCACGTGCTGGCCCTCGCGGAAGACGCCGCTCTGCTTGAGCATGGCGTCCACCAGCGTAGTCTTGCCGTGGTCGACGTGGGCGATGATGGCTACGTTGCGGATATCGGGACGGGTCTTCACGCTCCCGGTTCTACCATAGAAGCGCGAATAAAGCTACTTCTTACGTTAAGAGTGCGCCCGCGGGAGGGTGAACCAGAAGCTGGTTTTGCGCTCGGGCTCGCTGTCGAAGCCGATCTCGCCGCGCATCATCCCAACCAGTTCGCGGCAGATATAGAGGCCCAGGCCGGTCGAGCCCTCACCGGACGACACGCGGCCAAACCGCGTGAAAAGCTTGAGGCGGTCCTCTGCGCCGATGCCCGGCCCTTCGTTCACGATCGCAATGCGCACGTGGCCGTCGCTGCTCTTGACGTCGATGTGGATCGGGCTCGTGGGGTAGCTATACTTGACCGCGTTGGAGAGCAGGTTGGTGAGAATTTGCACGGCTCGCCCTTCGTCGGCGAGCATCTTCGGAACCGGTTCGAGATACGCGGCATTGAACAGACGCTCGGGATATTCGCTGCGCATGCGCGCCATGGACTCCTCGATGATGCTGACGACCGAAATTTGTTCGATCCGCAGGGCGAGGTGGCCAGCGTCCATGCGCGAGAGCAGTAAGAAGTCTTCGAAGATCGAGGAGAGGCGCGAGGTCGAACTCGACAAAACGCCGAGCAACTCTTGGCGCCGCTCGAGTCCCAACGTTTCAAAGTGGGTTTGTAACAGCGCGGTCGCGCCACGGATCGCTGCGAGCGGGGAACGCACCTCGTGCGAAACCATACTGAAGAACTCATTTTGCAGGCGTGCATTTTGTTCGAGGCTCTGACGCTGCTCGGTTTCGATCGCGTGCGAGCGCGAGCTCGCGAGTGCGAGCCCGACCAAATTGGTGAAAAGCTGCATTCGCCGTAACGTTTCGATCGAGGGAACTTTGCCGTCGAGCGGTGCGTCCGCCGAGAGATATCCGAGCATGTTGCCGTCGCGATCGGGTAACACGAGCGTGAGCGTATCGCGCTCGTGCCAGGCATCGGGTGCGCTGCGCGGCTCATCCAGCGGACGATAGCCGGTGTAGATGCCGTGCTCCCAATAGATCTCGCGCTCAGCGGGGTTATAGAAGCAGTACGGCAGCACTTCGGATTCGGCGGGAAGAATCTGCAACACGCCTTGGCGATCGATGTGCTCGCCGAGGCGCTCGCGCACGACCGCATCCGGGAAGCCCAAGAGCACACGCCGGTAGAGCTCGCCGCCGGGTGCATCGGCGGCGACGATCGTGACATAGTTGAAGCCGAACAACTCCGCGACAGCGCGCGCAATTGATTCGAGTGCCGGTGCGATCTCCTGTGCGTGCAGGATCTCATAGGTAATCCCGAGCAGCCGCGCCAGCAGCCCTCCGTCACCCGTCGGCGTATCCAGGAACATCATGAATTTGCTTGCCTGCTTATGCGGTGAACGCGGGCATCCTGCGCTGTTAACTGCCCCTTTACGATATACTCCCCATAAGATGCTACTCCACGCTGTATTTCTGCTGACGGTCGTTGTCGCCGACGTTAACGCCGGGGCGACGCTCGTTGCCCAAAACGGGTGTCAAAGCTGCCACGGCGCAAAGCTCCAAGGCTCCGCCGGGTTTCCCGCGCTCTATGGAATCGAACATCGACGGACGCGCGAACAAATTATTGCGGCTCTGGTCAGTCCGACGGCGCCGATGCCGAACTACGGGTTTACGCAAGCGCAAGCAGGCGGCATCGCCGATTATCTCGCCGGCCTTGACGGCGGCGCATCGCAATCCCAGCCGGTTATCAGTATCGCGCCGGCGCACCCGATCGACTATGCCGACGTAACCGTGCGCTTTCCCGGATCGGCGCCGCAAAAGGTGACCGCGATTGCAACGATGGCGATGGGCGACATGCCGATGAAGTCTCCGCAAGTGACGTTCACGGTCACGAGCGATCCTCACGTGTACAAAGGGCGAGTCGAATTCTCCATGTCGGGCGCGTGGACGATTCACATCGTTTACGACGGGAAGACCATCGACCGGCCAATCGTCGTCGGTCAGTAGTGCTCCGATCGCGCTTTCTCGCCGGCGCCGCGAGTTCCATGAGCGCGTTTGCCCTCGCGCGGTTGCCGGAGCGCGCGCTTGCCGGCGACGTCGTGTCGTATCGTCTGGCAGCAATGCCGATGCGCTACTCGCCCGCGCCCGGCGTCGTCGTCGATGCAGTCGGGTACAATGGCAGCATTCCGGGACCAGTCTTGCGCGTCGTGCACGGGCAGCGCGTTCATGTCGAGTATGTGAATCAGTCCCCGATCCAAACGACCGTGCACTGGCACGGCATGGTGCTCCCCAACGCGATGGATGGCGTTGCCGGTGTGACGCAGCGCGCGGTGCCACCCGGCGGACGCTTTATCTATGATTACGCGCCCGATCCGCCCGGTACACGCTGGTATCACGATCATGCCGGTGACATGGGTGTGCTACGCGGGCTCTTCGGGATGTTCGTCGTCGAGCATCCGCGCGATGAACCCGCCGATGTCGAGTGCGCGGTGATCTTTCACGACGTTCCGGACTTTGCCAGCGTGCAAGCGGCGATGATGGGCGATAGCCGCGCGCCGATGATCGACCCGATGGGCTCGCCGGAGATGCGTGCGATGAAGCCGAGCGATAAAATGGGCGACGAGGTGCGCTACCGCGCGCATTGCATCAATGGCGCGACGTACCCCCAAACGAAAAGTCTGCAGGTCAAGGTGGGCGATCGAGTGCGCCTGCGCGTCCTCAATGCCAGTGCAACGCAAACACGTTACGTGCGCCTGGCGGGGCATCGCCTGCGCGTGACCCACGCCGATGGGAATCCGGTGCCGTTCCCGATGGAGTTCGACGCGCTGCGCATCGGCGTGGCCGAGCGCTACGATGCGTGGTTCGAGGTGAGCAAACCCGGTGCGTGGCTGCTCCAAGGGCTCTCGAGCGATCCGCTGGCTTTTCAACAGGCCATGGCCGTGTATACCGAGGGGATGGAAAATGCGGCGCCGTTGTCGTCACCGCAGTCGCTCGACGGCGTCGACTATCTCACCTACGAGAAACTCGGTGGCGGCTTTGCTTCCGCGCCCGACGAGCGCGGCATCACCGTGCGCAAAGCGTTCACCCTCGGTGGCGGCGCGTGGGATTCACCGCGTTGGACGCTCGACGGCGCGACCTGGCCGAAAACCCCGAAGATTCGCGTGCAGCGCGGCGATCGCGTTCGCGTGCACTTCAAAAATACGACCGACATGGATCATCCAATGCACTTACATGGGCACGTGATTCGCGTGGTCGAGATCGACGGCAAGCCGCTGGCGCATCCGCTCGACAAAGATACGTCGCTCGTTCGTTCAAACGGCGGCACGCTGACCTGGATCTTCGATGCCGATTCGCCCGCCGGTCGCTGGCTGTTACACTGCCACAACGAAATTCACATGATGGACGGCATGATGACCGAAGTGGACTACCTGTCACCCTAGGTGTACGCGACGTGAACTTGATCGATCGTGCCGTTGAACGTAAATGGGGCTAGGTCAAAGTAGTCGAGCGAAACAGGCGAGCCTAAATTGCTCCCAATGTTGAGGCATCCGTTGGCGGTAAACGCGACGGGCGCGGAGACCGGGACCTGGCCCTGCGCCACGACGGCGCCGTTCGCCTTAAGCGTTACGGAGAGCGCGCCGGCAGGCCGCGGCGCACCAACATAGGTGGTTTGCACCTCAATCTTGACCTTGCCCACCGGCAGTTTCGCCTTCGCCTTGATCTGCGTTCGTGCGATCTCAAAGAGGTTGTATTCATAGCAAAGGATGCCGTCTTGCACGTAGCAAGTCAGACCAGCCGAAAACCCTCCGAGCGAATAGAGCACTCCGTTGCCACTCGCGGGAACGGTGGCGTCGATCGTCACGAGATTTGGTCTGTTGCCGAGCGCCGGCGCCGTAAACTCCGGCATGCGTGTGATGCGTCCCGCGAACGTCCACTCCGTTGCCGGCGAGGCGACGCGATCTTCGGGGTGAAGCAGGACCCAGAGGCCGCCACCAACTGGGAAGCCGTTATTCCTCGCGAACTCGATTGCGAAGAGTTCTTTCATCTGCGCGAGTTTGTCGGGCATGTTCGCTGCGAGGTCGTTGGCCTGGGACCAGTCCTCTGAGAGATTGTAGAGCTCCCACTTATCGTTCTCCGGCAGCCAATCAACGATGCCGGCCGACAAGCCGGGGGCCCATGGAATCCGCGGACCAAACGCGGAAGCAAACCACCCGTCGTGGTAGATGCCACGGCTCCCCATGATTTCGAAGTATTGGGTTAACAAGCGACCCTTGGCTTTTGCATCATCGAACGTGTAAGCGAAGCTAACGCCATCGATTCGATCTTGCGGAATGCCGTTGACGACGCGCGGCGGCGTAATGCCCAGCACTTCGTAGATTGTCGGAACAACGTCGTTGACGTGATGGAACTGTGGCCGCGGGGTCACGTCGGGACTAATTTTCGCCGGCCATTTGATCGCCATCGGATTGCGCGTGCCGCCGAAATGCGAGGCGATGAGTTTGGTAGCCTGGTAGGGCGTGCTGCCGGCCCACGCCCAGCCGGAGTGATACATGTTGTCGGCCTTGGGTGAACCCAGTACTTCGAGGCCGCCAAGCTCGTCCAACGCTTTGATGTGTTGCGCGATCGTTGTTGGAATGCTATTTTGCGCGAGCAGCTCGCTGATCGTGCCGTTCTGTCCCTCAGCCGACGATCCGTTATCGCCCCAGATATAGAACACGAGCGTGTTGTCGCCGTAGCCGAGCCGATCGATTTCGTCGAGCACGCGGCCGGCTTGCGTGTCGGCATGTTCGCCGAAACCCGCGAAGACCTCCATCAGCCGTCGCTGGAACGGCCGTTCGTTTTCGGGAATGCTATCCCAAGCAGCCATCGCCGGGTGGCGTGGCGTCAGTTGCGTCTCTTGGGGAATCCAGCCCTTGGCCTTCGCGCGTTTGAACACGCGCTCGCGATATGCGTCCCAACCGTCGTCGAATTTATTCTTGTATTTATCGGCCCATTCTTTTGCGACGTGGTGCGGGCCGTGAACGGCGCCGGTCGCCCAGTACATGAAGAACGGCTTCTCGGATTGGAACGCCTTATGTTTGCGTAACCAGTCGATCGCGTCATCAGCCAAATCTTCGCTGAGGTGATACCCCTCTTCGGGTGTCTTAGGCGGTTCGACCAACGTGGTGTTGCGCACAAGGCTCGGTTCCCATTGCGAGGCTTCGCCGGCGAGAAAGCCGTAGAAATACTCGAAGCCGTAACCGGTCGGCCAATAATCAAAAGGGCCGGCAGCAGTCGTTTGATTTGCGGGCGTGTTGTGCCACTTCCCGAATGCCGCCGTGCTATAGCCGTAGTTTTTGAGGACCTCCGGGATCATGGCGCTGCTCTTTGGTTGAATGCCGGCGTAGCCGTCCCAATCGTTCGCAAATTCGGCGATCTGACCGGCACTGACATGGTGATGATTGCGACCCGTCAAGACTGATGCGCGGGTCGGCGAACACATCGCGGTGGTGTGGAAGCGGTTATAGGCGATACCGGCATTCATCACGCGCTCGAGTGTCGGCGTGTGCACTTCGCCGCCCAGCGAATCAGGAAGACCGGGGCCGGCGTCGTCGATAAGCACGATCAGAATGTTTGGTGCATCATCGGGCAAGCGATGCGGCTCGACGCGTTGCTTGTAAACCGAGTCTTGCATCGAAGGTCCCGCGATGCTTGCCGAGGGCGTTGGTGGAAACGGCAAGACATCTTGCGGTGGAAGCTTATCGCCGACTGGCGCCGTGGGTTTCGAGCTCATGCTGCGCTCCTATCGAACGCTAGCATAAGCCCGGTGCACACCTTTGACTATCCGAAGAGGGCAACCTAAGAGCAGAAGAAAAGCGCCCTTCGAGGCTCGCTGCGCTCGCACCTCAGGATGACAACGCGCGCACCGCGAAGGACGGATACACGGGGGAGCGTACGAGTCTGGTGGCTCGGCCGGTCTTCAAAATCGTGCAGGCCGTCGTAAGACGGCTGGTAGGTTCGATTCCTACACGCTCCCGCCAAGAAGCCATTAGCCCGCTGACGTTCGGAAGAGCCTCGGACAGAGAAGCACGCCGGTCGGTTGGCCCGAGAGCCAGGTGATCTCGTCGTCGGTAACGTTGAACTGGACTTCGCCGAGTCCGCCCGCCGTCGGCGGGAACGGAACCTTGATTCTGATGTAGTGATCCTCGCCGGTCGCCGTCTGCAGCTGTAAGGCAACGATCTCCGGACCTCGTGCGACGAGCGACGGATCGGAATAGAGCCAAATGTAAAACGAGTCTTGGTCATTTTCGATCGTTTCGCGCACGGGAATTGGATCGGGAACGGGCTTATCGCACTGGGTGGTCTTGTCAAAGAGCACGTACGTCGGCGAAAGGTAGAGGAACGACGGCGGAGCCGTTCCGTCAATGATCATCGGTGGCGTTACTGCGGCGGGCGTACCGTCGCTCAACTGCTCGTTGATCGTCCGGTTGTGTTGATCGATGACGACGAGTTCGTCGGATGCGTAGCAGCGATATTGCGGTGCGCTCACCTGAAGCTGATAGAGGCCAGGCGGCGAGTCGAATTCGACGTGCACGGTCGGGTCGCTTAAGCGCTTGACCATAAAGTCTTGATCGACGTGGGGTCGCGAAAGACGGTCGAGCACCCGGACGTGAACTCTGGTCGTGGCACCCTCCGGGAGCTTGAGCATCGCATTGCACAGCCCAAGGTGGAGAACGATGTGCGCGCCGATCATGAAATCGTGAAGCGACCGATTCGCGCGGCCTTAGCGACGAGCGCGGCGCGCGAGCGCACGCCCAGCGCCTTGAAGATCAATTTGATGTGGTTTCGCACCGTCGAATGGCTGCGACCCAGTCGCGCCGCGATCGCATCGGTCGAAAGGCCCTCGCAAATCATGTTAAAGACACGCTCCTGCATCGGGGTCAGTGACACGCCTTCCGCTTCGGTGGGGAGTTCCGCCAGCTCTTGCGCCTGTTCGTAGAGCCAGGATGCTGCGTAGAACTCGAGCTTTTCCAGCGCAAGCAGCCGCCAGCGGGCCTCTCCGGTTGCTTGAGCCAGCGCAATCGCCGCTTTGCCCGCGCGCCATTCGGACCCGGAGTGGTTGAAAGCGTCGTACGCCGAACTCAGTGCGCGCACACCTTCGCGCGCGCGTCCGTTTGCCAGATGTACGGTCCCGCCCGCTGCGAGCGCAATCGGATCGGATGCGCCGTTGAGCGTCGTATAGCGCGCGATTGCCGCCGCGGCGCTCTCCGGATCGCTTACTGCGAGCACTTCGGCGAGCAGCGGCAACACCGCGCGTTCTCCGGCGCTCGTGCGTTGCCAGTCGGCGTCGCGCAACAGATCGGTTGCCGCCGCCGATTCATTTGCAGACCAGTGCTCCTCGCGGGCGTTACGCGCGAACTGGGCGCGATCCAGCATGACGATAGCGCGCAACGGTGCGCTCCCCAGCGACTCGGCAATCGTTCCCGCTTCGCGCAAGTAGCGAAAGGATCCGAGTGCGTCGCCTGCCAGCGTCTTACACCATGCCAGCGACCGCAGTGATTGGAACTGGCCGGTTGCGAAATCGGCCGACCAATTCGGGCGCGCGACCAGGGCAGCGGCAACCGTTGCAGCCGCCGCGGGTGCCGGGAGTTCACACGCAAGCTGCGCGAGCTGGGCGACGGCGCGATACCACAAGGCGAGGTGCGCATCGAGCGTCTCGCCGAGAAGTGAGAGCAATCGCATGAGTGAGGCCGCTTCTTCGCCGAATCGCGATTCCGAACCATGGATCTCGGCCTTGAGCGATTCGCTTTCGATGCGACCCTCGATCCGCCGGTCGACCAGCGTTGCTTCGTAACAACGCCACGCGTCACCGATACGAGCTTCGGCCAAATAGCGCCGTCCGCGCGCGGCGGCGAGCGCCGCTCCTTGCACAACCGAGCGGCGATCCACCAGAAGACGCGCACGCTCAAAATATGCGTCGGCCGCGGCATAGTCGTGCAGCTGCGCAAAGCTCGATCCGAGAAGAATTTCGGCGGCGAGACGATCGCCGTTTCGTTCGAATCGCGCGCGCTGGGCGAGTAGAAGGTCCAGTGCCGCCGGCGGATCGGTTCCAAGCGCGATCCGGGCCCGCAGCAGCACCAGGTCGGCCGGGATGTCGCGGCAGGCAGCGTATTCGTCGTACAGCGCACTTGCCTGCGAGAGGTGCGCGGATGCGTAGGCTTCCCGGACACGGGTGGCCCAGGTGCCCGGGACGACTTGGGGTCGGCGTGCCATGTGTCGCATGGATTGGCGAGGGTCTCGGGACCCACCCGCCAGGGGAACCTGCCGAAAGGACTACGCTACGACTAGCCCAAATGGGCTAGCCCCAACGCTCGTCTCCGGAGGCTGCATCGTGCTCGATACGACCCAGGCCTTTTATTCCCGGCTTTTGGCCGATGACGTCCAACGCCGGATCCTCTACTATCCGCGGACGCTGGCTGCGGCCGTATATGTGCGCGAGCACATCGGTGAGCCCATTCGGTTGGAGACCGCCGCGGCGCTTGCCGGCATGACGCCCTGTGCGTTCTCGCGCTATTTTGCCGAGAAAGTCGGCATCACGTTTTCGACGCTGGTCAAGACGCTGCGCATCGAGCACGCGCTCTCGTTTCTCGAGGCCCGTGACGGCGCGATTTCGGCCCTGGCCGCGCAGACCGGCTATCAGAGCTGTTGCACCTTCTCTCGCGCCTTCAAAGACGTCATGGGGCAGTCGCCGTCGGAATACCGCCGCCGGATGTTGTTCGAACGCTAACCCGTCGCCGACTCTTACAGACCGGAGCCGGAGGTGCGGTGTTGCTCGCACTGGGTGGCTGCGCCGCTGCAAGCAATCATCACGATATGTTGCGCGCGATCGCGCGCGAAATGCTGTCCGACGCTTTGCCGGGCACGCCGCAAGCGCTCGACGCGGCCGTACGCGGCATTGAGGTAGCAATTGCCGGGCTTCCGCCAGCGGTGCAGGGCGAGATCGGGCAACTCTTTGGATTGCTCGAATTTCCGTTGACGCGGCGTCTCCTCGCGGGCGTTGGACCCTGGAGTCAGGCTTCAAATTTAGATGTAGCCAAATTTTTGCAGCGCTGGCGTGCGAGCAACGCGGAGCTTCTGCGCAGCGGCTATGCTGCATTGCACCAGTTGGTGATGGCCGGCTGGTATGGCAATGAGGCGGCTTGGCCACGCATGGGCTATCCCGGACCTCCGCACCTCGCATGATCGCCGATCCGATTGCGCAGGGACTTGCGCGCGGGTGGGACGTGCATGATGCATCGACCTTCGATCGCGACCGCGACATCGAGGCGGATGTCGCTATCGTCGGCACCGGCGCGGGCGGCGGCACCGCGGCGGAAATTTTATCGAGCGCGGGCCTAAAGGTCGTACTGATCGAGGAAGGACCGTTGCGTTCATCGCGCGACTTTCACATGCTCGAACGCGAGGCGTATCCGCAACTCTATCAAGAATCGGCGGGACGTCGTACCAAAGACAAGGGCATCGTCATTCTGCAAGGCCGTGCCGTCGGCGGCTCGACGACCGTCAATTGGACGAGCAGCTTTCGCACGCCGTCTCAGACGCTCGATTACTGGCGCGAGCATTTCGGTCTGAGCGATTACAGTGAAGACGAACTCGCGCCATGGTTCGAGCGGATGGAGCAGCGCCTCTCGATTCATCCGTGGGACGAGCCGCCGAATCCGAACAACGAAGCCCTGGCGCGCGGAGCGCGCGCACTCCAAATTCCGATCGCCGTGATACCGCGTAATGTGCGCGGCTGCTACAACCTGGGCTACTGCGGCATGGGCTGTCCCACTAACGCTAAGCAGTCGATGCTGGTAACCACTATTCCCGCGGCATTGGACCGCGGAGCAACACTGTTCACGCGCGCGCGCGCACAGCGGTTTCACATCGAAGGCGAACGTGTCGCCGCGCTGGAATGCGCCGCGCTCGATCCGAGCGGCTTGCAGCCGGGGCCGCACACGATTCGCATCCGCGCGGGCACGTACGTCGCCGCCGGCGGTGCGATCAACAGCCCCGCCCTGCTGCTGCGCGGCGGCGTGCCGAATCCCTACGGAATGCTCGGAACTCGTACGTTTCTCCACCCGACGGTGATCAGCGCAGCGATCATGCCCGAAGTCGTCGCCGGATATTCAGGTGCGCCGCAATCGATCTACAGCGACCATTTCTTGAATACGCAGCCGCTCGACGGGCCGATCGGCTACAAACTCGAAGTGCCACCGCTTCATCCTGTCCTCTTCGCAACCACGACGCCACGCTTCGCCGGGGCGCACGCGGGACTCATGCATCAGATGCCGTACGCGCATGTGATCATCGCCCTCATGCGTGACGGGTTCCATCTGCAGAGCATCGGAGGAACCGTTGGCCTGCGGAGCGATAGCACGCCGCTGCTTGACTACCCGATCTCGCCGTACGTCTGGGAAGGCGCGCGACGCGCGCTCAAGTCGATGGCGCAGATCCAGTTTGCGGCCGGCGCGCGCATCGGTGCTGCCGATCCACGAATCCGGCGTAACGACTGAGTCCGTCGATGCGGCGCTGCGGCTAATCGACGAACTGCCGATGGAGGTCCTGCGTATGAATGTCGTCAGCGCGCACGTCATGGGCGGTTGCGGGATGGGAAGCGATCCGCACACCTCCGTTATCGAGGGTAACGGTCGATACCATCAGCTCGAGAATCTCTACGTCTTCGACGGATCGAGCTTTCCCACGAGCATCGGCGCGAATCCGCAACTCTCGATCTATGGTATGGTCGCTCGCAACGCGAGCCGGCTTGCAGGTCTGGTCCCGGCTCCGGCCAAGCGGTAGCTCATTATGGAACAAACAATAATACATATGGCCGAAGCGGCGGCCTGGGTGTTTTTCATCATCTTCCTATTCGCGATCATCGGCGTCTGGGCCACGATTCGCTGGATCGTCAACATGGTGACTGCCGGTGAGCGCGCCGTCGAGTCGGGGGTACAGAACGTCGAAGGCCAGTTCACGCACCGCGATCAGTAACTAAAACAGAATCGTCTGAAACTCTGAGACCGTTTTAAAGCCGACGCGTTCGTACAGGGCAATCGCCTTCTCGTTGAAATCGTTGACGTAGAGCGAGAGCGTGGGTGTGAGTTCGAGCAAGCGATCGCAGATCGCGCCGAGCGACGCCGTGGCAAGCCCTTTGCCGCGCATTTCCGGCGGCGTCCAGATTCCTTGTAACTGCGCGGTCATCGGGCTCCACGGCCCGACATTGCAAAAGAAGCAGAGCCGTCCTAGCGATTCGCCGACCCACCAAAGGCCGCGATCGATCATCGCGCGCACATTTGAGGTAAATTCCGGCGAGGACCGCATCGGATCGTATTCGAGTTCGGCGGTAATCATCGAGGCTGAGTTGTCGGCGACGGCAGGCCATTCGTCAATGCGGGCGCGTCGAGCGACGACGCTGCGATCGTAGGGTAGCATCTGCGAACGGTCGATCATCATCACGAACTGCCGGTCGCGGATCACCCGTGGGCGTTCGTGTTTATGGCGCACCAGCAGCCAATACGCGGCGGTCTCCGTGCGCGGACCGACGATCATCTTCTCGCCGTGATGCGAAAGTCCCAGGCGCGCAAATGCTTCGATCGCGGCCGGATCCTGCGCGGCAATGGCGATCTGCCGTGCAAAATACGCGATGCCGCGGATCGTGTCTCGTTCGTCGAGGGCGAGATGTAGCGCGTGTTGCGTTGCGGGCGAACGATCGAAAAGGATGAGATAAGTTAGGAAGACGTTTGCATAGGGCGCATGGGCGAGATAGGCGAGAGCGTCTTGCTCGCGTGCGCTCGTGAAAGGCTCGACTCGCACCATCAATTGAGCTGTTCGACTACCAGGGGCTTGGTCGTGGGCGTTTTGCTCCCGCCGTCGGGCTCGACGCTAATTTCGACCGCGGCGACATCTTTGGCGTCGGTCGAGAGCGCGACGACGGCCACGCCGTGTGCGTCCGGGACGAAGGTCAATGACGGCTGCAGCGCGGTGCCGGTTTTTGGCATCGTCCATGCCTGGTACACTTTGCCGCGAGGCGGCTGTGCCAGGTCGTGCATTGTGATGTAGAGTCGTTCGCGAACGCGCACAATTTGGCCGCCCGGGATGTCGAAGCGCTGCGCGCTTTCGTCCATCAGGTCAGCAACCGTGCCGCGCTCGCCGGTAAGATCGCGAACCAATCCGCTCGAGCGCGCTTGCGCGAGGGCGAGCTGCGATTGCGCGCTCTTGAGCTGCTCGATCAATGAAAGGTTCATCAGCGAAAGCGTGACGGCCACGGCGAAGCAGACGGCGGCAACCAAGTAGGCCGGCCACACAATCGGCCGTCGACCGCGCGTTTGTGGTTCCACGGAGCCATGCTTCGCCTCGGCGAAGTTGCGGCCATGCAGGAATTGGTCGCGCGTCTGCGCGCAGCGGGCTCGGTGCTGGTACTAACAGGTTCGGGTATCTCGGCCGAAAGCGGACTCCCGACGTTTCGCGGCGTCGGCGGTCTGTGGCGGACGCATCGGGTCGAGGAGCTGGCGTCTCCGCAAGGATTTGCTCGAGATCCGCAGCTCGTGTGGACATGGTATAACGAGCGCATTGCCGCGCATCGGCACGCGCAACCCAATGCCGGACACTATGCCCTCGCTTCCCTTGAAGAGCGTTACCGCGATTTTACGCTTGCAACGCAAAATGTCGATTCACTGCACTTGCGCGCGGGCTCGCGCAACGTGCTCGAATTACACGGTGCACTGCGAAGTGCGCGCTGCACGGGTTGCGATGCGAGTGAAGCGTTGGATGCTCGCGGGCTCGCGCCCGATCGCATCGAACACGACTGCGGTGGGCGCATGCGTCCCGATATCGTCTGGTTCGGGGAGCCGCTGCCGCAAGGCGCTTGGGAGCGCGCGCGCAGCGCGGCGGATCGCGCCGACGTGATTCTCGTCGTGGGGACAAGTGCGGTCGTCTATCCGGCAGCGGCGCTTGCGATGCGCGAGGGAGCCTTTATCGCCGAGATCAATCCGCAGGAGACGGCAATCAGCGAGCGGGTCGATTGCACCGTGCGCAGCACCGCGGCGCAGGCGCTCCCGAAGCTGATCGACGCGCTGTGAATCGATCCCCGATCTTACGGAGGAAGCTGAACCGGCGGACCTTGGTCGTCCTCATAGGTTCCAATAACCGGTGGGGGTTCGGGTAGCGCCGTCGCGTCGTCGTCGAGTCGCGAGAACCGCGTGAACTCCGGAGGTGGGTTGCCTGCGACGCGCTCGTCAATGCTCTGCTCCGGCTTAGGTGACTCAGGCGCGATGTACGAATCAGGCTCGACCGCAGCCCCCTCACTCGTCTCGTACGAGCGCACGACCGTCTCCTTGAATGCGCGCTGCGATGGAAGGGTGAGCAGGTTCTCGTCGGCTGCGCGCCGCGTGAGCCCTCGGATGATGTACGCGCTCTGCAAGCGCCGTAAGCCTCGCAGCGGCAGCGATGAAGCCGGAACACCGACGAAAAGCTCGCGCACCGCGTCGTAGGTCGCCTCGGACGCAATGATTGCGGCGTTGAGATCCTCCGAGGCGGCTTCCAATTGCGCCGCTACTTCAACCGGATTACCGACGACGGCGAAGTCGCGCCGATCCTTATATCCGGTGTCGCCGGCGACGATCTTCCCCGAGTTGACGCCCATGCCGACGGTCATCGGTTTGCGGCCTTGGTCGCGCCAGCGTGCCTCCATGGCGCCGATTACGCGCATCACATCCAAGCTTGCGCGTAACGCGCGTTCTTCTTGGAACTTCTCCTCGATCAAGACGCCGAAAACAGCAAGCACGGTGTCGCCACGTAAGCTCTCGATCATGCCGCGATGGCGCTGCACTGCTTGGCCGACGATCGTATAGAACTCGTTGAGATAACGTAAGGTCTCGCTTGGCGAGAGCGACTCGGAAAAGAGCGCGAAGTTGCGAATCCGCACGCACAGGATGGTGGCGTAATATTCCCGCGCTTCGAAGAGCCTTGCGTCTTTACGCGCTAGCAGATCCTCGACAACCTGCGACGGAACGTAGCGCGAAAAGAGCGTCAGCACGCGGTTGTGCGCCTGGCGCGCAAACACGTACCTCTGAAAAAAGATCCAGGCGTAGTAAATCGCCGCACCGGCGAGAGCCGCGAGTGCGATGACCAAAATGGCAGCCATCGGACCTGAGGAGTTCCCGAGGCCCCGCACGGAAACCCGTCGTAACAGGCGCGAATGGACACAACGGCCGTGCTGAGCGAGAAAATCCCGGGTTTCCCCGGCTATGCGGATGCGGACAGCCGCCGCCTTGCCGACGAGGAGGTGCGAGCGTATCTGGGCGAGTCGCTGGCGGCGCTGAGCGACCGGTTGGGGCCGGCGGCCGGCCCCTTGGGCGAGCGCTTGGAATCAACGCTCCTACGTGCGGAATTCATGAATCACACGGCATTCGGACCCTACGAGAGCGCCAACCTCGACGAGGGCCACAAAAGCGCAATGGCCGCTGCCGATCTTGCCGCGGTCGACCTGGCCGACCGATCTACATCGGTCGATGCTGGATCGCTTGCGAGTTACCTCGATGCAATCACCGCGGCGCTCGATACGCGCGATCGCGTGATGGAATGCGCGACTAGCTGAATCAATGCGAGCATGACGTGCTCCCAGGCGAGGGAGAGGGCGTCGGCGTCGCTTTCTTGTGCCCGAACATTCCGCCGACGGCGCCTGCGATCTGACTTCCATATCCGCCCGTTGCGTTGTCGAGCGCGCCTGACGCCTGGTTTGTCGCGGCGCTGATGACCTCGCCTTTGGCCGCATCCCAACTGGTCGGCACGCCGAAATCCGGCGAGAAACGATCGATCATCTGCTGCGTAATCTGCTGCACTTCGTATTGCATCACGCCGTTGATAAAACGCGCGGCGAGCGATTGACCCGCCACGAGCGTGAACGTCCTTCCATTCGTCGCGGTTACGACGACCGGCGAACTCGGGTCGCAGACCTCATAGACGTTGACGGTCAAGCTGTTGGGACTCGCATCGATATCGCCCTCGGTTCCGCGTACCGCAACTTGGCCGGTCGCAGTCTGAAACGTAAAATCGGCTTTCGCGCCCGCAGGATGCTGCACGATGAAACGGACTTTGCCGACCACCACGAACTTGGCGCGGGCGATGTCGGTCAGATTGAACGCCGCGAGCTGAACGTCGCTGTCAGCGCCGACGAGGACGCGCGAGCTATCGGGAAGACCGATCGCGGCAAGTGACGCCGCGCCGGTAATAGCGAAATCCGCGTCCTCGATGGCCGTACTCGAACTAGGCGCAAGCGGTCTTGGTGTGCCATTGCCGTGCTTGTAACTCACGCTACCGTGCATATTTTGCAACTCTTCGTCGTTTGCAGCGCGAGCCGGAAATGCACACAGGATCGTGGCAAGCGTCAATACGCTGCACAGAACGATCGATCTCCAGGACATCATGACGGAGGAGTTTAACGCCGCCGTATGCTTGCCCCGCTGCTCGCGCTGGTCGCGCTGCACGTCATACCGCGGCCCGTGTCGATCGTTCAAGGCACGTGCTTGGTCGCGCCTTCGCTCGCGGACCCAGCCGGGATGGATCCCGGCGCGCGCGATGAACTGCAGCAGCGCTGGAACGCTCTAGGGGTCACGCGTGGCGCGAGTGGCGCAAATATGCCGCTCCATTTCGTTCGCGATGGCTCATTGCCGGCGCAGGGATATCGACTTGTCGTCGCGCCAAAAGGCGTGACGATTTCGAGTTCGGACTCGGACGGTGCATTTTACGGCGTGATGACGCTCGCCCAGCTTCCGGTGCGCGAGAGCGGCCGATGGGTGCTACCGTGCGTGCGCATCAGCGACGCTCCGGCGCTGCGCTGGCGGGTGCTCTCCGACGACGTTTCGCGTGGTCCGCTTCCAACGGTGCACTACTTCGAAGAGCGTATTCGTACGATCGCGGCATTCAAAATGAACGGCTACTCGCCATATATGGAACAGGTCTTCGCCTCACCGACCGACCCGCTGCCGGCGTGGCCTGATGGAATTGCGCCCGAGCAGTTGCACGAGTTGTCGATCTACGCGGCGCGCTACCACGTTGCGCTCATTCCCGAGCAGCAGACGTTCGCGCACATGCACAATACGTTGCGTCTCGAGCAATACGCGAGCTCGGCGGATTTTCCGCACGGCTTTCTGCTCGATCCCGGCAATTCGCTCGCTGCAGCGTATCTCAAGCGTATCATCGGCCAGGAATTGGAAGCCGTGCCACATCCGCCGTTCTTTCACATCGGTTCCGACGAGACGGCGACGCTGGGTGAAGGTACAAGTGCCGGGTATGTTGCGGAACACGGCGGCCGGAGTGCGGTCTACGCGCAGCACGTCAACGAGATGAGCGCGCTGATCGCGCCGTCGGGTGCACGCATCATGCTCTGGGACGACGGCATCGAGAGCGATCCGTCGATCATGAAAATGCTGCCGCGCGACGCGGTCATCGTGAACTGGCATTACGCCTCGGAGCCGTCTTACACGAAGTACATTCAAACGATCGCCGGCGGTGGGTTCGAGCAGATGGTCGCGCCCGGCGCCAACAACTGGAGTCGCATCTTTCCGGACTTTTCGACTGCACTCCCGAACGAGCGCGTCTTCATCGATGAGGGAAAATCGGCCCACGTGCTCGGGCTGTTCCAAACGGTTTGGCACGACGACGGTGAGACGCTGTTCGAGGCGACGTGGTATCCGGTGCTCTATGCGGCGGCCGAGGCATGGAGCACGACCGATGGTTTCGCCGACGATTTCGGTAGCTCGTTCTTCGGCGTGGATGATCCGGCGCGTACTGCGTTGGGGCAGTTTGCACTCATGCTGGGTGGGCTCGAGTCGAAATTGCCGGAGTCGAGCGACAAGCTTTTCTGGGCCGACCCGTTTTCGCAATCCGCCCCCGCTGGCATGAGCAATGTCGATCTCCGTCTGTTTCGGCGCGAGGCCGAAACCGTCGCAACCGAATTTCTCAGTAGGCCCGCGCCGCCGCTGCACGCAAATGCCGCGGCTGTGATGTTCCTTGCGGCGCAGCGTTACGACGCGCTCGGGCGGCGCTACCAGATCGCGCGCGAAGTGCGCGAATACTACGCCGATGCGGCAGTCCATCCAGCCGACGCAATACGCGATCTGTTCTGGTGCAAGTACTGGTTCTGGGAGCAGCGCGATACCGACGAGCGCCTCGCGATCCTGTACGCGAAAGCCTGGCGCTACGAAAATCGTGAGGACCACCTCGCCGGCAATCTCGAACGCTATCATCTCGACGCGCAGCGTGCGATCGAGCGGGCCGACGCGATCGATCGCGTGACCTACGACGACTACATTCCTCACAAGACGCTGCCGCCGCTCGATACCGTGCTCGGAATAACGCCGTGATCGCCGCCCTCGGCGTGCTCACGGTCTTTCTCGTCAGCGCTGTATTGATGTATCGCCGGATGATGCCGGCGATTATCGCGATACCGGTCATGGCCGTGGCGATGGCGTTGGTCGCGGGCGTGCCCTGGCCGCAGATCGGCGAGATCGTGACCGGCGGCGCGGTCGCGCTTGCGCCCGTCTACGTTACGGTGATCTTCGGCGCATTGCTCGCACGCGTTACGCTCGACACCGGCATCGCGCGCGCGCTGGTCAACATCGCCGCCGAGTACGGCGGCGAGTCACCGCTAGTCGTCGCTCTCGTGCTGTGCGCGGTCGTCGCGCTGCTCTTCACCTCGCTTTCAGGACTCGGCGCGATCATCATGGTCGGGTCGATCGTGTTGCCGATCATGATGACGACCGGCGTGCCGCGCGTCGTGGCCGCCACCCTGTTCCTGATGGCCTTCGCGCTTGGCTTCATCTTCAACCTGACGAACTGGCGTTTTTACACGCAGCTTTTCGGCGTCGTACCGGCCCAGATGACGCACTATGCGTTGCTGCTCGCGGCAATCGACGCGCTCGCGCTCATCGTCTACGCGCTGATCTCGTTTGCGCGTGAGCGCGACTACGCGACGCGCGCGGTGCGTCTCGATGACGAGGGACCGCAAGCCCCGCGCGTCCCGGCAATCGCGCTGATTACCCCGCTGCTGCCGCTCGTGCTCTACTTCGCGTTGCATCTCGACCCGACGATTGCGTTCATCGTTGCGGCGGTGTTCGGGGCGATTGTCACGCGCGGCTTCCGAGCGATCGAAACGCTGATCGCCGCAGCGATTCGCGGCGTTGAAGACGTCGCGCCGGCCGTACTCCTCTTCATCGGCATCGGCATGCTGCTCACGGCGACCAAGACGCCGCAGTTCACCGCGGCGCTGGGCCCCCTGGTGCACGGCTGGGCGAGCAATCCACTCGCGTATGTCGCGATCTTTGGGCTGGGAAGCCCGCTCGTACTGTATCGCGGGCCACTTAATCCGTTCGGCGTCGGGATCGCGGTCTTCACCGTGTTGCTCTCGGCGCATGCGCTGCCGCCGGTGGTGCTGGTCGCGGCGGTGATGGCGGTGGTGCAAGTGCAAAACGTGTGCGATCCCACCAATACGGCGAACGTCTGGGTTGCGAACTTTACCGGCACGCCGATCGACACAATTAGCAAGCGAACGTTGCCCTACCAGGTTGCAGTTGCGACGCTTGCAGCGTTCGTCACCGTTATCGCGACGCCGCAGCTGTTCGGCGTGCGCGCGTTCGCATCAATCGCATCGCCTGCGCTGGCCGCGCCGCAGGGACTTTACGCGCCGGCTAAAGCTGCGCAACGCATCGCCGTCGATTCCGACGGGAGCATGCTGGCGGCCGATGCCTCGCGCGCCGTCCTTGCCGATCTGCAGCGCGCGCCGTGGAGCGCGTTCGCGTGGCACGGAGATCCCAACGCCAGCGATTGTTCAGCGAAACCTTTTGCGGCGTACGTCTTGGTCAGCGCGGCGACATTCCGCCTGACCGAGGGAACCGACCTCGATATCGGTCTACGCTTGGAAGACTGCGGAGGGTGGATCGTCGACGAGTGGCACGATCACGCAACCTCGCCCGGCGCGCCCACGAGCGCGCAGGCGCAAGCCCTTGCCGGCGAGGGCGCCGCACGTCTCGCCGCGTGGGCGGCGAGCGACCCGCGCTCGGGTTCACTCTTTGCTCGTGGAATCGCGCTCGCGCCGGGCGAGGCGCCCGGCTACCTCTATACACTCTTCAAAACGGTCGACGGGAATATGCGCGCATACGTGCGCGCCGGCGGACCGGCCTACGACGCTGGTCTGCGGACAGGGGACGTGATCGAAAAACTGGACGGGCGGTTCTGGTGGGAATACGGGACCTATCAAACCGAACAGCGGGTTTACGACGGGAAAGCGCACACGCTTGAGATCCAGCGCGATACCCGTACGCTCGATATCGCGCTGTCAGGAAATCTACAATGACCACCATCGATACCGACCTCGCGGCATACTGCGATGCGCATCGCGATGCGTACCTCCAGGAACTCAAAGCCTGGATCGCCATTCCTTCGGTCTCTGCCGATCCCGCGTATCGCGACGACGTGCGCGCCTGTTGCGAACGCTTGGTGGAGCGCATGCGGATGATCGGTCTCGATGCGCGCGTGCTCGAGACGGCCGGCAATCCGCTCGCATTCGGCGAGTGGCTCGGTGCGCCGGGCGCACCCACGGTCTTGATTTACGGTCACTACGACGTACAGCCGGCCGACCCGCTTGAATTGTGGGAGAGCCCGCCGTTCGAGGCGCAGGTGCGGGACGGCAAGATCTACGGGCGCGGCGCAGTCGACGACAAAGGACAGGTGCTGATGCATTTGGCGGCAATCGAAGCGCACATGCGCACGCGTGGCCGCCTGCCGATCAACGTCAAAGTTGTGGTAGAAGGCGAAGAAGAGATCGGCTCGCCGAATTTCGACGCAGCGCTCGAACGCTATCGCGATCTTATTCGCGCTGACGTCGCGGTGATCAGCGATACCGCGGTCTTCGCCGAAGACGTTCCTTCGCTGACGACGAGCGTGCGCGGTCTGGTGCACTGGGAAATCGCGGTGCACGGACCGACGGACGACACGCACTCCGGATATTACGGTGGCGTGCTTGCGAATCCGATCGAGGCGCTCGCGCGCATCATCGCTGGATTGAAGGACGCGCACGGGCGCGTGACCGTTCCCGGATTTTACGACGGAGTGCGCGAACTCGACGCGGCGCAGCGCGAAGAACTCGCCCGGTTACCGTTCGACGAGAAACGCGAGGCAGCACAACTCGGCGTGCCTACGTTGACCGGCGAAGCTGGGCGTGCAGCGCTCGAGCGCATGTGGTTTCGTCCGACGTTGGAGTGCAACGGTATTTGGGGCGGATACCAAGGACCAGGTAGCAAGACGATCGTTCCGTCCTTTGCGCGGGCAAAACTGTCCGCACGGCTAGTCGGATCGCAAGAGCCCGCACGCGTGCGCGCGATCGTGGCCGACGCAATTCTAGCCGCCGCGCCGCCCGGCGTACGCGTCGAGGTTCAATCGGGCGGCGAGGTGCCTCCGGTCGTGCTCGAGCGCGATCATCCCGCCGCCCAAGCTGCCGGGCGCGCGATGGAGGCGGGCTTCGGCGCCGCACCGGTTTATATCGGCACGGGCGGTTCGATCGGACCGGTTGCGAGTTTCGATCGGATTCTAAAGATACCGCAGGTCATGATCGGCGTCGGACTTCCCGACGATCACATCCATGCGCCGAACGAAAAGTTCAATCTCTCCCAATTCTTCGGTGGCATCGTCACCATGACGGCACTATACGACGAACTTGCGAAGGTATGATCGCGCTGTTGCTCGCTGCGATCCCGCTGATACCGACGCCGGCACCGCCGATGGGGACGCCCACGCCGGGACTCATCTCGGAGCGCGCCGTCCTTCAAAACGGCATCGATGCGGCGCAGGCGCGCGCTAGTGCGCTCGGCGGAACGCTCGGCGTGACGATCGTCGATCTGACGACCGGCGCGAGCGCGACGCGTAACGGCGATGCGAATTTGCCGATGGGAAGCACGCAGAACCTTGTCGTGGCGGCGCTCGCTTATCGGGACGCCGAAGCTCTACCGCAAGATGTTGTCGCGCGCGCCTTGCTCAATGACGATGGGTCCGCCGCTAAGGAGCTGATTGGTCTCTCGGGCGGTGCCGAAGCGGTGAACGCCGAGTTGCGTGCGCTCGCGCTCGACGCGATCTTCATTGCGCCACGGGACGCGGGATATGCATCCCCAAATGCGTTGGCGCGGTTCTTGAGTGCCCTGGCGGGCGGTGAATTTGTTCCGCCGGCGGAGACGAAGAGTTTGCTCGATTTGCTTGCGCGGGTTGCGCTTGGACCAGCGCGCTTGCGGGCCGGTCTTCCGCCGGCAACGCGACTTTCGCACGCAACCGGAACGACGAAGGATGGAATCGTCGACGCGGGCGTCGCATACGTCAACGGACGTACGATGATTGTTGTCGCGATGCTTGACGGCACGCACGGGAGCGACGCGGACGGAGACGCCGTGATCGCAGCGGTTGCTCGAGCGGCCGCGGATGCCGCAGGCGCGAACTTCTAACACGCGGACGAGCTTGCCATGTACGCTTAATCGCTTGCTGCGCGCGCCAAATCGCCGTGCCGTGCAAGCGATGGTACTATGAAGCTGACAAAGGAGGACTCCATGTCGCGACTTTTACCTGTTTTACTCATTGTTGGTTTGTTCTTTCTGGTGGTTGCGCCGCGTTTGGAAGCGCAAAGTTCCTGGCCGACATCCGGCTCCTACGCAAATGCCGCGTCGGACAATGGCGCGTGGATATTACCGGCGCGCAGTTACAGCGGCAACCGGTACGTGCCTGCGGCAAAGATCAGCGCGGCGGGTGCCGCCACGCTTCGAAAGGCATGGTCGGCAAGCGTCGACGCACGCGGCCCACTCGAAGTCTCGCCGATCGTCTGGAACGGTACGATGTACGTCACGTCTTCGCACAACGACGTCTATGCACTCGACGCCAAGACCGGCGCGGTGAAGTGGCACTTCCCGTACAACCCACATGTCATCGCATTTTCCGCGAACCGCGGCGTTGCGCTTGCCGATGGCAAAGTATTCGAAGCAACGCTTGACGGCCACCTCATCGCACTTGACGCGACGACGGGAAAACCGGTGTGGAACGTGCTCGCTGCGCATGATCCGCGCAACACGTTCTTCACCATGCAACCCGTGCCATATAAAAACATGCTGCTGCTGGGAGCATCCAACGGCGACTGGGGCGGCATCGGGTATCTGAGTGCCTTCGATGCTTCTACCGGTAAGCGTCTGTGGGATTGGTACACGATTCCGGGGCCGGGTGAGCCGGGTCACAACACGTGGGCCGGAGACTCGTGGAAGCGCGGAGGCGCGGCGATCTGGAGCGGCGTCGCGATCGATCCATCGACCAGCACGCTCTATGCAGATCTCGGAAACCCGCAACCGGATTTTCTCGGTACGATTCGCGCGGGCGCCAACTTGTATAGCAACTCGATGGTCGCGCTCGACATCAGCGGCACCAAGCCGAAGCTGAAGTGGTACCACCAATTTATTCCGCATGACACCCACGATTGGGACCCGGCGATGCCTCCGGTGCTCTTTACCGGAACCATCGGCGGCGCGCAACGAAATCTGGTTGCTGCGGGCGACAAGGGCGGCAACTTTTGGGTTCTCGATTCGGGAACTGGAACGGTGGTCTATCACCTCGCCGTGAGCACGCAGCGCGGGCAAAGCACGCAGCCTAGTAAAGCCGGCGATATCGCGTGTCCCAATACGAATGGCGGCGTGGAATTCAACGGCGGAAGCTATTTGCCCGAAACGAACGCCTTCTATGTACCTAGCGTCGACCAATGCGGCATCTGGACATCACCAGGAACGGCAGTGTACGTTGCCGGACAGTTCTATCTGGGTGGCGCTTTCCCGAAACTCTACGGGCCGAGCACGGGCTATATGAGTGCCGTCGATATCGGAACCGGAAAGTTCCTATGGCGTAAACATCTGGCGTTTCCGCAAATCGGCGGCGCGCTCTCGCTCTCGAGCGGTGTCGTGTTTACCGGTGGCGTAAACGGGGACTTCACCGCTTACGATGCCAAGACCGGCAACGTGTTGTGGCATTACCCGACCGGATTGACGATTCAAGGGCCGGCGAGCTATTACGAACTCGGCGGGAAGCCGTACGTCGTCGTAGGTGCTGGGCCGGCCGGAGTAAACTTCGCCGATCCGCGTTTGGGGCAGGGAGCTCCGACACTCGAAGGCAGCTACACCCATCCGGTGAAGGCGGTGATCACCGCTTTTACCACGCCCTAACGAGAAGGAAGGCCTCGATGCGCGCGATCCTGGTGTTTCCGGCTTTGGCGCTGGCACTTACGTGCGTCACGTCGGCGCAGCCGGCGCGCGACGATCACCGCAGTGCGCTGGCCGCGCTCGCGGATGTACAGACCGCAGTTGGAGAGATCGTGCGCATCGAGGATAGCGAAGCGGTCGGCCGTGTTGCATATCAGAACGCGGCTCACCGCGCGTTGCGCGCGCTTGGCAGCGCGGTCGGTCGCGTCGATTCCATGCTGGATCAGAGCGCAACGCCGCGATGGCAGCCCGCTGTAGAAGGCGCAAAAGCGAATCTTCTCGCGGCGGAAGAAAACCTGAACGACGCCGTCGGCGAACGCGAGATGGAAGACTACCAAACCGATCTGACGCGCGCGCTCGCGAATCTCGGGCTGGCCGTCGGACGCCCTTCACAAGACGGAGTCCTCGGCGGGCTGAGCGGTGCGCTGGCCAATACCGAACTCGGCGTTCCGGCGGGGGCGGTGCGTGTCTCGGATTGTTCCGTACCGGCGCGAGCGCCGGCGTACGGCGTCGTAAGGGGCCAGTTGGTCTACATCGCGCTGCCGCGGGCCGCGGCCGCAGCCCAGATTCCCGCGAATCTTGACGTTCGATCGATCGTGGTGCGCGGCGACAATGTCGTGCTCTATACAGCGCACGCCGTTGCGTGCAGGCTCCAACATACGCGCGACACTGCAGCGCCTGAACTTCCGGCGCTGTACACCGCGCAGCAAGCCCATGCCGGGGCGGCCGTTTACGCGCACTCCTGCTTACAGTGCCACGGCGCCGATCTTCAAGGAACCGCGGGCCCGGCCGTCGCCGGCGCGGAGTTCTTGAAAACGGCGAAGTTTGACGGTTGGACGCTCGCCGACATCCGTGTGACAGTGTTCGAAAATATGCCTTTCTCCAATCCCGGTTCGCTGACACCGAAGCAATACGCGGACGTCATGGCTTTTCTGCTTGCATCGAGTTGTTTTCCGGCCGGAACGAAGCCGTTTCCGCAAGCCGCGCAGCCTTGGCTCGCATCGATCAAACTTGGCCCGCTGGCCGGGATCAAGCCGACGCACTCGAAACTCGGTACCTGCGCTGTCAAATAACGTAGAGCCGTGACCAAGCTCCGCTTGGGCGTCGACGTTGGCGGCACGTTCACCGACGTCGTTGCGATCGACGCGGCGCGCGGTGCGCTGGTAGCGCGCGTCAAGGTGCCGACGACGCACGACGCACCCGAAGGCGTGGCCGCCGGGATCGTCACGGGAATCGAGCGCATCTTGCATGAGAGCGGCGTGAGCGCTCGCGATGTTGCGTTCATAGCGCATTCCACCACGCAAGCGACCAATGCGCTGCTCGAAGGCGATGTCTCGCGTGTCGGCGTGATCGGCCTCGTTCCGCGCGCGGGCTGGCTGGCACGTGCGCAGATGCGTTTTCGCCCCGTTGCGCTTGCGCCCGGTGTCTGGTTTGCGCCGCGCGTCGCGTTCGCTGCGGTTTACGACCCGCAGGCGCTCGACCGCGCACTCGATGCCTTCGAACGCGAGGGCATCGAAGCCGTCGCGGTGAGCGAACCGTTCGGCGTCGACCGTCCAGCGCGCGAACGCGCGGCGGCGCAGGCCGCGCGCGACCGGGGACTTCTCGCGACCAGCGGCCACGACGTGACGGCCATCTACGGGCTGCGCGCGCGCACACGGACGACTGCGCTCAACGCAGCGATCTTACCGAAGATGGTTCGCACCGCGGAAATGACGCGGGCGGCGGTCGAGCGTGCGTCGATCGCGGCGCCGCTGATGATCATGCGTAGCGACGGCGGCGTTATGGACGTACGCGAAGTGATGCGCCGTCCGATCCTCACGATGCTTTCGGGGCCGGCGGCGGGTGTTGCCGGCGCATTGCTCTACGAGAACGTCACCGACGGAATCTTCCTGGAAGTCGGCGGCACGAGCACGGACTGTTGCGTGATTCGCGGCGGTCGTCCCCAAGTGCGTTCAGCCCGCATCGGCGGGCATCGCACGATGCTGCGCACGATCGATTCGCGGACGCTCGGAATCGCGGGCGGAAGTATGGCGCGAATCGATGCACACGGGATCGTCGACGTCGGCCCGCGCTCCGCGCACATCGCCGGCGCGCGCTACGCCGCGTTTTGCAGTGAGGCCGATTTCGACGGCGCGCGAGTGGAGCGGTTTGCGCCCTCCGCGCACGACCCTTCCGATTATCTGCGCTTTGCGCTGCGCGACGGAACCTACGCTACGGTAACGCCGACCTGTGCGAGCAATGTTCTCGGGTACGTTCCGCCGACTGCCTTCGCGCGCGGCGACGCGGGCGCTGCACGCGCGGCCTTCGCGTTGCTGGCAAACGCGTTGGGCGGGGAAGCCGAGGCGCACGCGCGCAGTCTCCTCGAGCGCGCGGCGGCGAAGGTGCACTCGTGTATCGAGGGGCTGGTGGCCGAGTATGCGCTCGAGCGCGAGACGCTCGAGCTGGTGGGCGGCGGCGGCGGGGCAGCGGCACTCGTCCCATTCCTCGCGGAGCGCTACGAGCTGCGGCATCGGATTGCACGCGACGCCGAGGTCATCTCACCGATCGGCGTTGCCCTGGCGCTGGTACGCGACGTGGTGGAGCGCACGATCGTCGATCCAACGCCGCAAGACATCGTCCATATTCGGCGTGAGGCCGCGGATCGGGTCATTGCCGCCGGCGCAGCACCCGATCGGGTCGAGGTCAGCATCGAGATCGATGCGCAGCACAATCGCGTGCGCGCGACGGCATCCGGCGCTACGGCGCTGGTCGAAGCAACTTCAGCGCCGACATCGTTGCATATCGAGAGAACCGGTGACGACGTTCGCATCGTCGATGGGCGCGGCGTGGTGCGGCTGGGGCTGCGCGCAGCGCGGGTGACGGAGACGACGGTGAGCGATCTGGATCGAGTGCTCGAGGTCGCGATGGAATCGGCCACGTCGTTCGGCGACGTGGGGCGCGCGCTCCCGGAACTCTACGTGTTGCATCATGGCCACATTGCCGATTTCAGCGGCCTGGGTAGTATCGAGCAGGCGCGCGCGCTGGTGCGCGAAGAGGTCAGCGGTCGCGACCCGGGCGAGGCGGTAACAATCGTGACGGTGAAGCGACTCGCGTAGGATGCCTCGTTCGTATCGCCTCGGCCGGCGAAAGGCCTCGGCCGACGAAACGCGTGCGCGAATTATCGCGGGTGCGCGTGAGCTTTTGCTTTCCGACGACGGGTATCGCCGATTCACCATGGACGCAATCGCGCGCCATACCAACGTTGCGCGGATGACCGTTGCCGGCGCTACGACGATTCTTTCGGGAATCGCCGCGCTCTGGATCGTCTCGGGTGGATTCAATCCGGCCTTCATGCGTAGCACGACCGGAATTCTGATCAGTTGCGGCGCGGCGTGTGGCATTCTGGCCGTAGCTACGGGCATTACCACCGGCCGGCTGCAAGAAAAAGGCGCCCCGTTCGCTGTCGCGACCGGGACGCTCTTAGTGATTGCGCTCGTTTGTATGACGCTGGGCGCGCACGCTTAGCACTAGTTACGGGCGGTTGCCGTACTGCGGCGGCTTCTTCTCTTGCAGCGCACCGTGCTATGGCCGGCTGTACAGGAAGTAGAGAACAATCCGAGGATCAGCCAGACTGCGAACGCGAGCCAGACAACGGAATGCCGAACACGTCGGATTGCCTACTTTGAGGAAGTAGATCAGCACGAGCGCGGAGACTGACGAAAGAATCGGTAGGAAGTACGGGCCGAGGGGCATAGTGAATTTTCCGACGAGTTCCGGATGTCGCTTGCGCAGATCGGGAACGCGATCGAACGAGGATGAAGGCGAACAGCGTGCCCATGTTCGTCGACGCGCCGACGATGCCGATCGGTGTGAATGCGCCGGTCGGCCGCGATGAAGATCGTGAAGAAGAATCGCGAAACACCGGGCGTGCGCCAAACTCGGATGCACCTTGGTGAAGATCGGTGGAAGCAATCCGTCGCGCGACATCGCGAAGAAGACACGCGTTTGCCCGAACATCATGACAAGCAGCACGGTCGTCAGTCCGGCGATCGCGCCAAGCGAGATGATCGCGCTGGCCCAGCCCATCCGACCTAGATCCATCGCAAACGCGACCGGCTATGGGACGTTCAAATGCGTAAGAACGGCACCATGCCGGTGAGAATCGCCACAACGACGATGTACAGAACCGTGCAAAGCGCGAGGCTGCCGATAATGCCGATAGGCAGGTCGCGCTCCGGGGTTCTTCGCCTCTTCGGCAGCCGTCGAAACTGCATCGAAGCCGATGTAGGCAAAGAAGATAAACGCCGCGCCACCGAGCATGCCGGCGATGCCGAACGGGAAGTAGCCGGCACCCAGTTTGGGTCCCGCCGCGAGATGATAGTTGACAGTGACCGACATGGCCGAAGCCAAAAGCGATAAAGAACAGCACGACCAACACCTTCGACGGTGACGACGATGTGTTGAACAGCGCCGACTCGCGGGTGCCGCGATACAGAAGAACACCAATCAGGCAGATGATGCAAAATGCCGGCAGGTTGAAGATGCCGGAAGTTTCGGCGACCCGGGCCGCCCATGCCGACGATCCAGTGGCTTTGCTGCATGCGCGGGGAATAATCCATCCGAAAGACATTCTTTATAAACGCCACGAAGTAGCCCGACCATCCGATGCTGACCGTAGCTGCACCAAGCGCATACTCGAGCACCAAGTCCCAGCCGATGATCCAGGCGATGAAATTCGCCCAGCGAGGCGTAGGCAAAGGTGTAGGCGCTTCCCGCGATCGGAATTCGTGTCGCTACTTCTGGAATAACAAAGCGCCGCGAAGGCGCTTGCAATTCCCGCGACGATGAACGAGATCGTGAGCGACGGGCCAGAGCGGGTGGCGGCCGCGACCCCGGTGAGGACGAAAATCCCCGTGCCGATGATGGCGCCGATACCCATCGCCATGAGCGACCAGGGGCCGAGCGTCTTCTTGAGACTGTGCGGATGCGAGTCATCGCCGCGATCGGCGAGGAGCCGCGCCAGCGGCTTCACACGTTGTAGCAGCATTAAGGCAGCGGAATACTTGTCTTAGCAGGCGTAGACCTGCGTGGTGGGTACGGTAGGGGCTTATGATGTGCTGATCATCGGCGGAGGCAACGCAGGTTGTGCCGCGGCATTGGCCGCGGCGCGTCATGGCGCGCGCACGCTGCTCATCGAGCGCTACGGCTTCTTGGGCGGAACGGCCACCGCCGCCATGGTCGGCCCATGGATGACCTTCCACTCCGGGACCCAACGCATCGTCGGTGGCATTGCGCAGGAAATCGTCGAGCGTTTGATGCGCCGCGGCGCCTCGCCCGGACATATCGCCGATTCGTCGGACTACGTTCCGACGATCACGCCGTTCGATCCCGAGATCCATAAAGCGCTGCTCTTTGAGATGATGCGCGAAGCCGATGTCGAGATGCTGCTGCACGCGTGGTTTCTTGGAACGCACGTCGAAGGCGACCGCGTCGTGGGTGCGAGCGTCGCAACAGTCGGCGGCGGACGCAGCTTTCGCGCCCGCGTCGTCATTGATGCGACAGCCGACGCGCACGTCGCCGCCTCGGCCGGCGTGCCGACGCAGAAGGGCGATGAGCACGGCCGGGTCCAACCGGCAAGTTTGATGTTCCGCTTGAGCCACGTCGATCTGTCGAAGACGGCAACCTATGTTCGCACGCACGCCGATCAGATGCGCACGTCGCTCAAGGCGCACGAACGCACGGCGCATTCGCTGACTGCCGTCGCCGGTCTCTACGAAATCTGGACGCAAGCGCAAGAAGACGGCGTCGTGGATATTCCGCGCGAGCTCGTCTCCTTTTTCATTTCACCGTATCCCGACGAAGTCACCGTGAACATGACGCGGGTTACCGATATCGATCCACTCGACCCGGTCGACCTCACCCGCGCCGAAGTCGAGGCGCGTTTGCAGGTGATGCAGCTGTTCCGGTTCTTCCGCGAGCGCGTGCCGGGTTTTGAAAACGCGCGCATCGCCGGAACCGGAGCCCAAGTCGGCATTCGCGAATCGCGCCGCATTGAAGGGCGTTATACGCTTACGGCCGACGACGTCTTGCACGCGCGTACCTTTCCGGATGCGATCGCGCGCAGCGCGTATCCGATCGACATTCACAACCCCTCGGGAAGTGGAACCACGACGCATCGACCGCCGCCCGGCGCGAGCTACGAAATTCCTTACCGGTGCCTCGTGCCGATCAATCGCGAGCAGTTGCTCGTCGCCGGGCGTTGCATCTCGACCACGCATGAAGCGCTCGCCTCGACGCGCCTCACCCCAACGGTGATGACGCTAGGTCAAGCCGCCGGCACCGCAGCTGCGCTTGCCAACGAGCGTAGCGAGCTCGTCACGGCGATCGACACCGATCTCCTCCGCTCGACGCTGATCGCCGACGGCGTCGATCTGCGCAGAGCATCGTGACGGCATCGGAATGCGCGCGCGCGTACGGCGTTGCTGTGCTCTTTGCAGACCTCGGCGACTGGGGAGCGTCATGCGAACTGCTTTCGGAATACGATCCGCACGCGCCGCAGATACGCGTCAATACGCGTGTTCTCGAACGGCTCGATAATGCGGCGCGCGGCGAATTCATCGCCCTGTGCATCGGCCACGAACTCTACCATCATCGCGAAGCGATCGGTGAGATTGCGCGGCTCCCGCATCGGCGCGAACGGGAAGCTGCAGCCGATGAATTCGCTCGTGCCTTGAGCGTGCGCTGAGGATGCTTTTTGCCGGAATCGACGGTGGGCAGAGCGGAACCACCGCTGCGATCGGCGACGAGACGCACGTGCTTGCGCGTGGCTACAGCGGCCCCGCCGACGAAGTCGGCGCGGGCGCGGACTCCACCCGGCTGCGCGACGCGCTTGAAGGCGCGCTTGCCGACGCATTGTCCGTCGCAAACCTGCCCCGAGACTCGCAGTTCAACGCCATCGTTGCGGGAGTCTCGGGTTACGAAGGACGCGTGTACGGCCACGCGCCGCAGTTGGCGGCGCAGCGCTTCGTCCTCATGCACGATGCACCGATCGCCCATGCCGGCGCGTTCGGAGGCAAGCCGGGTGTCATCGTCATCGCGGGAACGGGTTCGGTTGCCTATGCACTGGCGGGCGACGGCCGCACGAAAACCAGCGGCGGATGGGGATACCTTTTTGGCGATGAAGGCAGCGCGTTTTGGATTGCACGCATGTTCGTACAGTGCGCGACGAAGAAGAACGCATTCGTGCGGCCGCTGCTCGAGTATTTCGGTGCGGCGAACTTACGAGCGCTTGTGCGCGCGTTTTACAGCGGGGAGATCACGCGCGATCGGCTCGCGTCATTTGCCCCGATTGCGCTTTCGTCGGAAGAGATTGCATCTGCAGCCGCTCGCGCGCTGGCGGGGCTTGTCGCCGAAACCGTTCTCGACCGGCCCTGTACGATCGCTTTCACCGGTGGATTGTTGAGTGACGGCGCGTTTCGCGCGCGCGTTGAAGCGGCGACGCGGGAGTGCTTGCCGGATTGCGCGATTGTCGCTCCCGCCGCCGATCCGGTCGAAGGCGCGCTGATTTTGGCGAGACGCGCGTGAAAACACTCGACCAGCTGCGCGGCGGATTGATCGTTTCGGCGCAGGCCTGGAGCGGTTCGGCAATCGACGACCCGCTGGTGCTCGGCGCGATGGCGGCCGCTGCTCAAGCCAGTGGTGCGGCCGGCGTGCGCATGCAGGGCGCCTCGAATCTACGAGCGGCGCGCAAGCGGCTCACGCTCCCGATGATCGGGATCATTAAGATTGATTATCCCGGATTCGCGCCGTACATCACGCCGACGCTCGAACAGGTGCGCGAGGTAGCGAGCTGCGGTGTGGAGATCGTCGCCTTCGACGCGACGTCGCGTCCGCGTCCCGACGGGTCGACGGTCGAATCGCTGGTCGCCTGCGTCCACGCGGCAGGCTGCATCGCGATGGCGGATTGTGCCACGGCGGGCGACGCTCTCTGCGCGCTCGCTGCGGGGGCGGAGATCGTCGCGACGACCCTTTGCGGCTATACTGATGAAACGAAAGGGACGCCCTTGCCGGCACTGCCACTGCTCCGCGAACTCGCCGAACTCGATGCATTTGTGGTGTGTGAAGGCGGCGTGCGCCGGCCCGACGACGTCGAAGCTGCGTTTGCCGCCGGGGCGGACGCCGTCGTCGTCGGAAGCGCGATCACCAATACGGACTGGCTTGTCGGGGAGTTTGCCGCCCGCGCGCCTAAAGGGCGGGAGTGAAAACAAGAATCGCGAGGTTAGGGAGAGAGATCCTTGGTTGAGAATCGCGCTGCGGCCGTCTCGCTTGGTCGTGGCTTTTGGACCGTCACCGCCGTGCTTGGACTGCTGTCAATCGTCGGCATTTATTATTGGGCAACCGCGCCGATCGATCGCATCATGCCTGTGGTCGGCGCGCAACCGGGTGAACAAGTCGATCAACTCCTGCGCTTCATGGCGGCCTCCGGCACCGCGCTCTTCATCTATGTCGCCGGCTACATCGTGTACTTTTGCTTCGCGTTTCGCGCCAAAGCGACCGACGGTCCCGACGCGATCGGCGTGCAGGTTCACGACAACCACGTGCTCGAGTTCTGGTGGACCCTAATCCCGACGCTCTTCGTCGTGGTGCTCTCGATCTTGAGCGTGAAAATTTGGTATCAGATCCAAGTCGCCCAGCCCGAGAACGGCTTGGTCGTCGAGTCGCTCGGTCATCAGTGGTACTTCACGTTTCGCTATCCGCAAGTGAACGGCGAAGTGACCGGCGAGATGCACTTGCCGGTCAACCAGCCGGTCGTGCTCAACGTCACCTCGTCGGATGTGATCCACTCGTTCTGGGTCCCGGCGTTTCGTTTGAAGGCCGACATGGTGCCGGGGCTGATCAACACGATCCGCTTTACGCCGACCGTGATCGGGCGCTATCCGATCATCTGTACCGAATTCTGCGGGACGGATCACGGGCTGATGAACGCGCAGGTTCCGGGCGAAGACGGCAAGCCGAATCCCGGCGCGGAGTATGTGGTCGTCGATTCGCCCGCCGACTTCCAAAAGTGGTATCACGGCTGGCAAGTCAAGAATGCCAATGCGAGCAACGCACTGCCCAGCACGAGCGGCACGGTCTCACTTGCGGGCGGCGATGCCGCCGCCGGTCAGGCCCTCTTCCAACAAAAGTGCAGTGCCTGTCACGCGATCGGGCCGTTCTCGCAACGCATCGTCGGTCCGGGCCTCAAAGGTGTGCTTGACGATCCGACGCATCCCAAACTCGTCGACGGCGATCCCGCCAATCCGGCCGACATCGCGGCGATTCTTCAAAAAGGCTTTACGGGCGACTTGGGCCACATGCCTGACGCGACCCAAAACGGCCTCTCCGATAAAGACATAGCGAACCTCGTCGCCTACCTGGCTTCGCTCAAGTAACCGGGAGCTCTTCAACACATGTCAGCAACAGCGGTACACTCCGGCGGAATCGCCGATCATATCCATCCCGAACCGCAGGGATTCGTCCGGCGGTACATCTTCTCGATCGATCACAAGATCATCGGGATTCAGTACCTCATCACCGGCTTTGTCTTCTTGATTCTCGCCGGCATGCTCGCCGAAGTCATTCGCACGCAACTCTTGCACGCGAACGGCGGCTTCGTCAGCCCCGACGTCTACAACGAAGTCTACTCGATGCACGGTTCGGCGATGGTGTGGCTGGTAATCATCCCGCTGATTACCGGCGGCTTCGGCAACGTGATCATGCCGCTGCAAATCGGCGCGCGCGACGTCGCGTTTCCGTGGCTGAACATGATCAGCTTCTGGATCTTCCCGGTGGCGGGCTTGATGCTGTTCTCGTCGTTCCTCATCGGCGCGCCGGTCGCCGGTTGGACCGAATATCCGCCGATGTCGCTGCAAGCGGGACCGGGCACCTCGATGTGGGCGGCTGCGATCTTCTTGATCGGCGTTAGCTCGACGTTGACCGGTATCAACTTCGTAGTGACGATGTTCCAGATGCGCGCTCCGGGCATGACCTGGACTCGCATGCCGCTATTCTGCTGGGCGCAGCTTGCGACGGCGCCTCTCCTGATGATTGCAACGACGGCACTTGCTGCCGCGCTCGCCGCGCTCTTCATCGAACGCCAATTCGGCGTACCGTTCTACGATCCGACCAAGGGCGGCAGTCCGATCATGTGGCAGCACATGTTCTGGTTCTACTCGCATCCGGCCGTGTACATCATGGTTCTTCCGGCGTTCGGCATGATCTCCGAGATCATCCCGACCTTTGCGCGCAAGCCGATTTTCGGCTATAAGCTGATTGCGTTCTCGTCGATGGCGATTGCCCTCGCCGGCTTCATGGTGTGGGCGCACCATATGTTCACTTCGGGTCTCGCGCCGTATCTGCAGTTGCCCTTCATGATCATCACGTTCATCATCGCTATTCCGACGGGCGTGAAGATCTTCTCGTGGACGGCAACGCTGTGGGGCGGCAAGATCCACTTTACGACCTCGATGCTGTTCGCCGTTGGTTTCGTTGCCTTGTTTACGCTCGGCGGCATCACCGGCATCTTCCTCGCGGCGGTTCCGTTCGATCTACACGTGCACGGCACGTACTTCGTGGTCGCGCACTTCCACTACGTGCTCGTCGGCGGTTCGCTGATGGGCGTCTTTGCCGGGACGTATTTCTACTTCCCGAAAATGAGCGGCCGGTTGATGAACGAGACGCTGGGCAAGTGGCACTTCTGGTTGTTCTTCATCGGCTTCAACGGCACGTTCTTGCCGCAGCATTGGCTCGGCATGCTCGGCATGCCGCGCCGCGTGCCCGAGTACGATCCGCAGTTCCAGTTTTGGAACGACTTCTCGTCGATCTCGTCGTACGTGATGACGTTCGCGATCCTGCTGTTCTTCATCAACGTCTTGTGGAGCCTGCGCAACGGCAAGAAGTCGGGTCCGAACCCGTGGGGCGGGCGCACGCTGGATTGGCAGATTCCTTCGCCGCCGCACTACTACAACTTCAAGAACATCCCAACGGTCTACGGTCTGCCCTACGACTTCGGACAGCCGCTACCGTATAAGGGGTTGGAAGAGGAGCTCACCGATTCGCCCGTTCACGTCGGTGCTCACTGATGCGGCCCCTGGTGTCGTCGCCTCGGGTCTCGTGTGCCCTTGCACACGTCGACCTCTCGTCTCCTAACCATGAGCCACATCAGTGGCACCGAGGTGTTCACTAATGGCCGTCGCTTCGCTTCCGCACGGCAGTTCCGCCGGCCATGACGGCGTGGACCAGCTCTACGCCGATACCCGAGCGCTGCGCCTGCAGGGCATGCTGCTCTTCCTTGTCTCGGACTGCGTCCTGTTCTCGTCGTTCATCTTCGCCTATCTCTACATGCGCAACAGCGGGCAGGGCTGGCCGCCGCCGGGCATCAGCCGCCTGGATGTCGCGTTCGCCTCGGTGAACTCGGTCGTGCTGTTCGGGTCTGGCGCGACGATGCATTATGCGCTCGAGAACTGGAAGCACAACAACTTCAGCCGCTACGCGTTCTTCATGCTGGCGACGATCGTGCTCGGTATCGGCTTCCTTTCGGGGCAGGCCTATGAATACACGAACCTGATCTACAAAGAACACGTAACGTGGGCCGGCAGCGGCATCTTCGGGGCGTCGTTCTTTACGCTCACCGGCATGCACGGCTTCCACGTTTCAGTCGGCGTATTGTACCTCATCATTCTGTTCTTGCAATCGGTCCACGGCGTCTATACCAAGGACAAGTACTTCGGCCTGACGGCCGGCACGCTGTATTGGCACTTCGTCGACGTCATCTGGGTTGTGCTCTTCTCGATCTTCTACTTAATTTAGGAACGAACGGCATGCATATCGATCCTGCAGTTCTCGAACGGACCATCGCGATCATCGGCGGCATCATCGTCGCCATCGTATCGGCCAAGGCCCTCAAAGACGACTGGAACACGCCCGGCCTCGACAATCAAGTGTTCAAGCTAATGCTGGGGCTGCTCTTCATCGGTGCGATCGTTGCCGCGCTCGCCGGCGCGAACGTGCTCGGCAACTTCCCCAAGGCGGCGTAGGCATGATCGAACATCAGGACGTCATCGACTTCACCGAAGTCCCGCAGACTCAAGGCATCGGGCGCGGCGTTCTCGTCGTTTTTGTCGTCGGTCTCGCAATGATCTTCGCGATTGGCGGCCTTGCGGCGTTCCTCTCGGGCTACAACCACATGTGGCCCTCGACCACGACACTGCGCATGCCTCTCGGCAATATGCCCAAGTAGACGCGCGAGCGAAGCCGCGCGACTTTAGCGAGCAAAGCTTTAGCTTTGATCGATAAAGTCTGTCAGGGTCCTCGCCGCTTCGGCTAATCCGTTCGGGTTCGCGCCTCCTAACCTCGCCCAGGCTGGCCTACTCGTCTGGGTGCGGGCCTTTTCTGGGGGCGATGCCGATAGCGAGCGGAGGAAGCTCGTCGGGTAGCAGGCCGGTGTTGCGGCCGTCGATCTTATGGATCCCCGCGAAGACCGAAAATTCGATCATCGCGGGAATCGTTGCATTCTCGAGCGAGCGCGCTCCGAAATACTCCCACTCGCACGCGACGCTGCGATCCTCGAAGAGCGTCGCGACGTAGCCATGTCCGTCTTCGGCCGAACGATCGTCGGGCTCGCGATAGCGAACGAAGCCGTCAACCTTGTAGATCGGCTTGTACGTCTGGAGGTACGCTCGAAACGGAGCAACGAGCACGGCGATAAAGTAGCCCAAGAATGCGATTGCGCCGATTGCGAAGATCCACGCGATTTTGATCAATGTTGCCTCTGCCGGAACATGCTGCGAGCGATAGACGATGCCCCAGGTGAGAAAGCTCATGAAGAGCACACCCAAGAGCGGCTCGATCGCGATAGCGAAACGCCCCATGAGCCCGCGCCACACGACGCGACGCTCGGCTTGCGTCCAGCCACGGTGCGCGAGTTGTCGCGTTCGGCGATCGAAGAGGCGGGATTTCATCACCGCGCGGATACGGCGCCCGTTTCGCGCGGTGCGGCGCGGTCCACGATCGCACGCAGCGCGGTTTTGATCGGCAGCGTGCCGATCGTCCGACCGCTTCCCGGCGAAACGCGGCTAGCGATAAAGCAATCGCTAACGTAGTTCGGCGCCGATTGAAGCAGCAGGCTCGCTTGCCACAGGATGGCCATCCGCTCGACGAGCGATCGCGCACGCCACTCCGAATCCTCGTCACGTAGATCCTCGCGGAGTTGGCGGGCTGCTGCGCCGATGCGCGGGTCGTGCAGTGCCGGCTCCAATTCAGCGAAGAGGGCTTCGACGGCGGCGGGCTGCTTCTGCACGATGCGCAAGACGTCGAGCGCGTTGATGTTGCCCGAACCTTCCCAAATTGAGTTGAGCGGGGCTTCTCGATAGAGGCGCGGCAGGATCGATTCCTCGACGTAGCCGTTGCCGCCCAGACATTCGAGCGCCTCGCTCACGAATGCCGGCGCGCGCTTGCAGACGTAGAACTTGCCGACGGCCGTGCCGATGCGCTTGAGCGCGCCGGCATGGGCGCTGACCGGCGCTTCGTCGACGGCCCGGGCCAGGCGCGTAAAGAGCGCGGTCGCCCCTTCGGATTCGAGTGCAAGGTCGGCGAGCACGTTTTGCATGAGCGCGTGATCGACCAGCGGTGACCCGAAGGTGCGGCGATGGGTCGCATGATGAATCGCTTGGGCCAGCGCCGCGCGCAGCAGTGCCGCCGAACCGATGATGCAGTCGAGGCGTGTGCCGTTGACCATCTCGACGATCGTTCGCACGCCGCGCCCCTCTTCACCGACGAGCCAGGCGTGCGTGCCATGAAATTCAACTTCGCTCGAGGCGTTGCTGCGATTTCCAAGCTTGTCTTTCAAGCGTTGGATCGCGAAGGGGTTGCGCGTTCCGTCCGCCAGCACGCGCGGGACTAAAAAACACGAAAGCCCGAGCTCGGCTTGCGCAAGCACGAGAAATGCATCGCTCATCGGTGCCGAGCAAAACCATTTGTGCCCCTCGAGCCGGAACTCGCCGTCGCCGCCGGCGCGTGCAGCGCGCGTTTCGTTGGCCCGCACATCGCTGCCGCCTTGCCGTTCGGTCATGCCCATGCCGCAGATTGCCGCGTTCTTCTCGGCGATCGGAACGAGCCGCGGATCGTAGCACCGCTCGCCGAGCTTGCCGATCCAATGCGGTGCGAGCAGCGGTGCGCGCTCCAGCGCCGGCACCGCGGCGTACGTCATCGAGATCGGGCAGAGATGTCCGCCTTCGACTTGCGACCACACGAAAAATTTCACCGCTCGGCGCAGATGCGCATTGCGCTCTTTGTCGAGCCAAGGAGCGGCATGCAGGCCGCTGGTAACGGCCACGCACATCAAGGCATGATACGCGGGATGATAGTCCACCTCGTCGATCCGCTCGCCGGAGCGATCGTGGGTGCGTAATTCCGGCGAGTGACGATTGGCGTCGAAGCCGAGTTCAATCGTGCCCGGATCGCCCGCAAGTGCGCCCAGCTGCCTCAGCTCGCTGCAGTCGATGTCCGGCGCTCCGAGCTCGAGGGACTCGAGCAGTGCGCGATCGGAGGAGAAGAGGTTGTAGTCTTGGAGCGGCGGCGGCTGATTGTTCACACCCGCTAAAATTCGAGCGCACGCACCTCTGCGGCCTGCGCGCGCTGCTCTTGCTTACGTGTGTCGAGCGTGGCAGCGATTGCCAGCGCTGCTAGGGCGATGCCGCAGAAGCACAAGTAGGCGTCGCGGTAGCCGAGCAGCTCGCTCTTGGCAAGCCCGATAACGCCTCCGGCGAGCGAACTGCCGAGGATTTGGCCGACGATCAGCGCTTGGCTGAGCAGCCCTACGGCGGTTGCGCGCCGCGCTTCGCCGACTTCGTTGGTCACGATGTAGCGCGTTGGTGCGCCGAGGAGCGCACCGAATCCGCACCCGGCAACGATCATCGCGAGCAGGGAGAGCGGTAACGATTGAAAGCCAACAGCGAAGATTCCAAGGCCAATTTCGGTCAGGATAGCTCCGGCGAGCAGCACGTCGCGGCTGCCGATCCGGTCGAGCGCGCGTGCGGAGATCGGAATCACGATCACGAACACCAACGCACCGAGTGCCGCGACCAAACCGGCAACCGCATACGAAAGGCCTTGCGCACCCACGATCACCGTCGGGATGAAAAACAGCGAACCCTCGAGCGCGCCGATCGCGATCTCGAGCAGATACGTCTTGGCCAATTGAGGCGCCTTGAAGAGTTCTAGCGGAATGATCGGAAATTCCGCGTTGCGTTCCCACCATACGAAACCGGCAAGCAGCACGATACCGGCAATCGCGCTCATCGGACGCGCGGTGGTTAGACCATCCATCAGCAGTAAGAGCCCGGCGCACAAGAGCGCAAGCCCCAGACCGTCGAGCGGTCCGCGCACGCGCGGAGCGCCGCGTGGTATATAGCGATAGGCGAGAAACAATACGATCGCGGCGAGTGGAAAGTTCAGTACGAAAATCCAACGCCACGAAACGAAGTGCGTCACCACGCCGCCGAAGGCTGGTCCGATGACGGCGGCAAGGCCCCAGGTCGCGGCGACCAAACCGAGCGCGCGTCCACGGCGTTGCGGCTCGACCACGTCGCCGATTGCTGCAGTGGCCACCGGAAAGACGCCGCCCGCGCCAAGCGCTTGAATAGCTCGCGCCAAGAGAAAAATTCCGTAGTTCGGTGCGATGACCGCGACGATACTTCCCAAAGCGAAAAGACCGATGCAGGTCATGTAGATTGCGCGCCGTCCGAGACGGTCGGCGAGTGTGCTGGCGATCGCGATGGACGCGACGGTCACCAGCAAGTAGAGCGTGAAAATCCAGGCGAGATCGCTCGTCGGCACGGCGAACTCGCGCGCGATTGCGGGTAGTGCGGGAGAGAGTACGCCCAAGTCAAGCGCACCGGCGAAAACACCCAGCGCGAGCGTCAACAGAAGCGGGCGATTGTTACGCAATGATGCGATCGATGACCATGACCAGGCACATCAAGGCCAGGTACAGCAGCGAGAATTTAAAGGTGCGCCGGGCCCAGAACGTGCCCGCGTCTTTCCATGTACGAATCGTATCGTAGAGAAAGATCGCCCCGAGGACGGCTGCGGCTGCGGTATAGAGTGCGCCCATCACGTGCAACGGGTAGAGCAGCAGCGACGCAACGACCAACAGAATCGTGTAATAGATGATCTCGCGCTTAGTGCGTTCTTCGCCCGCGACGTTGGGCATCATCGGTACGCGCGCCTTACCGTAATCGGTTTCGGTCATGAGCGCGAGCGACCAAAAATGCGGGGGCGTCCAGAGAAAGATCAAGGCAAAGAGTCCGAGTGCGGGGCCTCCGATGTGATCGGTCATCGCGGCCCAACCGACGAGCGGCGGAACCGCGCCGGCCGCGCCGCCAATCACGATGTTGAGCGGCGTCGTGCGCTTGAGCCACATCGTATAGATGCCGACGTAGAACACGTTGCCGCCAAGCGAGAGCCATGCCGCGAGCGGATTGACCAGCAAATAGAGCACGGCGAATGCAGCAATGCCGAGGATCACCGCATAGATCGTCGCATGCGTGATCGAAATGCGTCCCTGCGGAATCGGCCGCCCCATCGTGCGTCGCATTACCTGGTCGATGTCGGCGTCGAAGACACAGTTGAGCGCACCGGCGGACCCAGCCGCGAGCGCGCCGCCGAGCAACGTCCAGAACGCGAGCGCGAGCGGAGGTAGCCCGCGCTCGGCCATTACCATTGCCGCCGCCGTCGTAATCAACAGCAATACGATGATGCGCGGTTTGGTTAACTCGAAGTAGTCGCGTAGCGTGCTCACGTCGGCGTGCTGCTCGATTCAAAGACGTGCGCGCGCGCGTCGAGGACGGCAAAGAATGTGGCAATCACGAACGCGAGAAAGACGAGCGCGGCGTTGAAAGCATGCGCTTCACGCAGATCCATGGGGAGCCGCAGTGCGACGTTGAGTAAACCGAGGACGACCTGCACGAAGACCAACGCGAGTCCGGCGCTTACGGCTGCGCGCACGCGCGCCGATGCGGGCCGGATCCAGGCAAAGGCGAAGCTGGAGACGGCGCAGAGCAGGGTGGCGGCGGCGATCGTTCGATGGAGCATCTGAGCGTATTGACCCTGCGAGTATACGACAACATGTCCGGCGCATCCCGGAATCGACAAGCATGCAAGACCATCGCCGCTCGAGCTCACGTATGCGCCGACGCACATAGTGATGAAGGTCACTAGCGACGTTCCCGCAAGAATGCCACCGAGCGCAATCTCGGCGCGCGGCGCGCGGTTGCTCGCACTCGGGTCGACGGCATCCCCGGCAAACAACATCATGGCACAGAGCGACGCAATGAACGCCATCGCCGTCCCCCAGTGCAGCACCACCGACATCGGGCTGTTGGAAAGACGCACGGTCGCCGCGCCTAGCACGCACTGTACAATGAAGAGCGCGCCGACAACGCCGAGCGCCGGCGTGACATACCGGGAGCGATCGCGCACGCGCCAAGCGGCGATCATCACGGCGACAACCAGCGGCGCAACGCAGAAGGCAAAGAGCCGGTGCGTCCACTCCCATACGGTCCCGTTTGCCATTGAGGGCACGAGCATACCGTGGCAGAGTGGCCAATCCGGACACGTCATGCCGGCGCCATTGATGCGGGTCCAACTTCCCAGCATCACGGTGCCAAGCGCAACGATCACCGACGCGGCTGATAGACGTCGCAGGGTTTTCATCGGGACCTCAAGCGTACGCGGCAAGGCGATGCGTGACAACGAGTATAGTAGGATGGTTCGGCCGCCATCAGGCGGGCGAACCCTCTCAGCAATGGTCCGCGGCTAGCTCGATATGGCTCCCCGCCGTCACTTCGTCCTGCATGACGGCTGACATGCGCCCCTGAAAGTCGGTCGACGCCGCCTTGGACATTGCCACGTCGTCGGCGAGAGATTCACTGCCGGCGAGCAGCGGCGGGTTATTGACTGCATTCGCGATGCTGGGTATCCACAATGCCGTCGTTTCCAGGGGGAGCGACTCACGCGCGTCATACGTCATCGGGCGGCGCGGACCGTCGGTGGTATCGTCGGTCATCATATCCGAGGCTTCAAGGAAGTTCACGAAGCCGTCCAGGTCCCGCTGGATCAAATGCTGGCGATAGAGCGCGCCGCCGAGGGCGTCGGCCGAGGCCTTCATTTCGGCCTGTTCTTGGGGGTCGGTCGCCTGCTTTGCAAGCTCGCGCAGCTGGCTGACTTCGCTCAATCCCGCCCGGTACTGTTTGTAGATGCTATCGGCGAGGTAGCTCAGGCGGTGGATTTCGAAGTTCCGATCGAGGACCGAGCCGGCCAAGCCGTTCGAGCGCAGGGTCAGGATTGTCGACCCCAGGGTTTGGTCGTTCTGGACCGCAGAGCCAATCGCGGCATTGGTATGTGCCGCGAACGCCCCGCAGAGAGGCGTCGATTGGACAGTGATAATCGTTTTTAAAAGCGGGGTCGGTGACGGGCTCGGTGAGACCGCCAGCACCGCCAGCACGATCGCCAACATGACTTATTCTACAACGCGCGCCAATGGAAGGTGGTGACAGGAGGAATGTCTGACGCCCGAACGCGCGAAAACGTGGAGCCGTGAAGCGTTGGATGGCCCTCGTGGCACTGCTGCTCTTGACCGGTTGTCGTGAGGTGCGCGTCCAAACGCTCGGCACGGGAATCACGGCCGGCCCGGGCGGCAATCAGATCGTGGTTGTTCGAGATCCAGGCGCGCTTGCGCACCTGGGACTCAAAGCTCCGGTCCGCTTTAAAGGCGAGTTCGGGGTCGTATTGCTCATGGGGCCGCATACGCGCAGCGGATATCGCCAAGTCATTGAATCGATCCGCGCTAGCGACCAGCGCATCCGCGTGGTTGCCTTCGAACAACCACCGGCCGACGGCGGCGAACCGGCGAGCGATTACCGGACGTACACATTATGGATCGTACCGAACTCGGTGTATCGTAGCGGCATACACGTGGAAGTCGTGACACCCAGCGACGACCCTATCGCGCAAACGGTGCTGCCATAATCGACATGCGTGCCGGCGTCGAGCGGCTCGGACCGGTTCTCGTGCCCGACGGCGATCCACGCGAGGCCGAAGGCGTGCTCAATCCCGCAAGCGCGCGCACGCGCGAGGGCACGCTGCTGCTCTATCCGCGCGCCGTGGCGAAGGGAAATATCTCGCGCATCAGCCGCGTGCACGTTGCACAAACGAACGGCACGTTTTCTAGCGATCGCGAGGGTTTCGCGCTCGAGCCCGAAGCGAGCTACGAAGTGCGTCCCTCGCCCGGCTACGGTTGCGAAGATCCACGGACCACGTTCGTACCGGTGCTCGACCGCTATGTGATGGCGTATACTGCGTTTGGTCCGCTGGGGCCGCGCATCGCGATCGCATTATCGCGCGATGCCCATTCGTGGGAGCGCCTCGGGCTCATGCGATTCGCGCAACCGGGCATGGTCGACGGTGACGACAAAGATGCGGCGTTCTTTCCCGAACCGGTGCTCTCGCCGCGCGGGGAGCGCTGCCTGGCGTTCTACCATCGGCCGATGTTGCATCTCTCAGCAGTTGACGGTCGCGCCGCGATTCCGCTGATCGAACGATTGCCGTTCGAGGATCGCGAGTCGATTCGCATCGGATACATTCCGCTCGAACCGGCGCTGCACGATCCGCAGGCATTGCTCGAGGTGAGCGAGAGTACGATCGTCCTCTCGCCCGACGACAAGTGGGGCTCGATCAAGGTGGGCGCCGGGACGCCTCCGGTGCGCATCGCGGAGGGATGGTTCTCGCTCTTCCACGCCGTCGATTTGATCGACAACAGCGGCGCGAAGCCGAAGTTTCGTTACAGCGCGGGCATGGTGGTTCACGATTACGAGCGTCCCGATCAGGTCCTGTATCGTTCGGAGCAGCCGATATTGGCGCCTGAGACCGATTACGAACGCAAGGGCGTCGTCGACAACGTGGTCTTTCCGACGGCGATCGACGAGCGAGGGGACTTGGGTGCACGAATCTACGATATTTACTACGGCATGGCCGATTACGCGATCGGCGCAGCGCGCTTGACGCTGCTCTAAGACGCCTGAGTATGTTACGCTACTATGCCATCGCGACGCTGATCGTGCTCTCGATCGCCGTGATCGTCACGGCCCGCAGCTACGGCGACTTCATGCGCTTTCGGATGGCCGCCTCCAGACACAGCGCGCCGCCTCAGCATTTGCACGTTTCCGGCGGCGGCATCGGGTCGTCGGCGCAGGACGTCACCGGCGACGCCCCCTGGGCTCTCTCCGCGCTGCCCGACTGCTTCGTGCAAAACTCGGAAAGGACCGGGAGCGTGGCCTACGTGCGCGCGGCAATCCCGGCCGGCGCGCAACCCGTACCCGACGGATCGCGTCTCTCGTATGGGCCCTGCACGATTTTGGTGCGCAAAAATGAACTGCTGGTTGACCGAGGCTCGGATCACCTGCGCGTCCCACCCCGCGCCGAGCTGTATACGTCGGGACATTCGCTCGTGCTGGTACGCACGAGCGGTAACTCGGCCGTGCTTCGGACCTACGATATCACGACGGATCATCAATGAGTATTATCGACGAAGTTAGCCGGCGACGCACGTTCGCCATCATCTCGCATCCTGACGCGGGCAAGACGACGCTTACCGAAAAGCTATTGCTGTACGGTGGCGCGATTCACGTCGCCGGCCAAGTTTCGGCACGAAAGCGCCAGCGTGCGGTGACCAGCGATTGGATGGAACTCGAGCGCGAGCGCGGCATTTCGATCACCTCTACCGTTCTCCAATTTCCTTACAGCGGTTTTACCGTCAATCTGCTCGACACGCCCGGTCACCAAGACTTCGGCGAGGATACCTATCGCACGCTGCTTGCGGCCGATTCCGCGGTCATGCTGATCGACGCGGCCAAAGGCGTCGAGCCGCAGACGAAAAAATTGTTTGCGATCTGTCGCGATCGCAAAATACCGCTCTTTACCTTCATCAACAAGATGGACCGTCCCAGCCGCGATCCGCTCGAGTTGCTCGACGAGCTCGAGAGCGTGCTCGGTATCGGTACGTATCCGATGAATTGGCCGCTTGGAAACGGCGAAACGTTCAAGGGCATCTACGACCGCCGCACGCGTGCGCTGCAACTCTTCGAGCGCAGTGCGCACGGCGCGACCAAGGCCTCGATGCAAACCGCCGATGCGCGCGATCCTGCGTTGAAAGAACTGGTCGACGAGGCCACGTTCGATGCGTTCGTTGAAGGGCTCGACTTGCTCGAAGGCGCGGGGGAAGCGTTCGATCGGGAGGCGATGCTGCGCGGTGAGATCACCCCGGTCTTTTTTGGATCCGCGGTGACAAATTTCGGCGTGCAGCTTTTTCTCGATGAGTTCATCGAGATGAGTCCGCCCCCGGTGGGTCGCGGGATCATCGATCCAAGCGAAGAGCGCTTCACCGGATTCGTCTTTAAGATCCAAGCGAACATGGACCCGCGCCATCGCGACCGGATCGCGTTCATTCGCGTCTGTTCGGGAAAATTCGAGCGCGACATGATCGTGCGCAACGAACGCACCGGCAAAGACGTGCGCCTCGCGCGCGCCATGAAGCTCTTCGCCGACGAACGCGAGTCGCTCGACGCCGCGTACGCCGGCGACGTCGTCGGCCTGGCAAACCCCGGCGTCTTTGCCATCGGCGACACCCTGTACGAAGGCGCGCCGGTCGTCTTCCCACCGATCCCCTCGTTTGCCCCGGAACATTTCGCGTCGGTTCGCAGTATCGATACTTCGAGCTACAAATCGTTCGGCAAGGGCGTAGCTCAGTTGCGCGAGGAGGGCGCGGTGCAGATCTTCTATCCGTGGGGCTCAACCCGGACCGAGCCGATCTTCGGCGTCGTCGGTGAGCTGCAATTCGAAGTGGCCAAGTACCGCCTCGAATCGGAATACGGCGTGAAGACGCATCTCTCCACGTTGCCGTTATCGCTCGCGCTACGTGTCGGCGGCGATCCAGACGCGGCATCGCGCGCGCAGTTGCCGAGCAACGCCAAGCTCGTGGAAGACTGGGAAGGCCGGCCGATCGCGCTCTTCGAGAGCGAGTGGAGCGTACGCCTCGCCCAAGAGTGGAATCCATCGCTGTCGTTTCTTCCGTATGTAACGCAGGAGGTTGTATCAAAGTGAAAGCTCGCTCCGCCGCTGCGGCGGTTCTCTGTGCGGCGGTTGTACTCGCCGGATGCTCGTTTGAAAATAAATACGAACGCGAGGCCGACAAGATCACGCATGCGGTAATGAACAACGACTTGAGTCCGGTGAAGAACGACCTGGCCCCGGGCCTGAATATTTCGCGCGTCAAGGTGGCGGAATGGTCGGACGAATTGAGTGCACAGGGCAAGCTCGAATCGATCAAGGAAAACGATACGAACTGCGATCCGGGCATGCATTGCTTCGACGTGCAATTCGAGAAGCACAAGTATCGCGAGGAGCTCGCGATGGACGACCAGGGTAAGGTCACGCAGTGGCGCTTCAAGATGGCCGATGCCAGTTAGCTTCACGGACGTTATCGAAGCGGCGGAACGCATTCGCGGCGTTGCCCATCACACGCCGACCTTAACATCCCAGACCTTCAACGAACGCACCGGGGCGCAGCTCTTTTTCAAGTGCGAGAATTTGCAACGCATGGGTGCGTTCAAATTTCGCGGGGCCTATAATCGCTTAGCGCAGCTCACACCGCAGGAGCGGCGCGCGGGCGTGGTCGCGTATTCGAGCGGCAACCATGCTCAAGGCGTTGCGCTCGCCGCGCAATTGCTGGAAATCCCGGCGACGATCGTCATGCCGCGCGACGCGCCCGAGAGCAAACTCGCGGCGACTCGCGGCTATGGGGCGCACGTCGTGCTCTACGAACGCTCCGAAGAAAATCGCGCGGTCATCGCACAGCGGATTGCCAAGGAACGCGGGGCGACGATCGTGCCTCCCTACGACGACGAACGGATCGCCGCAGGTGCGGGCACGACGGCACTGGAGCTTTTGCACGACGCGGGCCCGCTCGATGCGATTGTCACCCCGCTCGGGGGTGGCGGCCTACTGGCAGGGTGCGCGGTCGCCGCGCACGGGATCGATGCGGATATCGAGATATGGGGCGTCGAGCCGCGAGCCGGTAACGATGTGCAGCAGTCGTTCGAGCGTGGTGAACGCGTGACAATCGATGTGCCCAAGACGATCGCAGATGGACTTCAGACGCAGTCGCCGGGCGAGATCACCTTTCCGATCATCAAGGAACACGTCACGGGCATCGCGACCGTCAGCGACGAGGAGTTGATCGAAGCGATGCGGCTGCTCTTCGAGCGCATGAAGCTCGTGGTCGAGCCCAGCGGGGTCGCTGCGTTTGCGGCTGTGCTCAACGAGCGGTTTCCTGTCCGCGGCAAACGGATCGGTATCGTGCTTAGCGGCGGGAACGTCGACCCCGCACGCTACGCGGCGCTCCTGTCCTAAGTCCCCTTCTCCGCGCCAACATAGCGAATCATACGGAAACGGCGTCCGGTTTCGTATCGGACGCCGTTTCGAGCGATCTTTGGGCGAATATTCTACATCGCGGGCGTTGCGGTGATGTTGCCGCACGAAACGTAGGTTGCGATCTCAGTTCCGCTCTTGTGCACGTTGATGGCGTAGGTGCCTTTGAGCAGATCTGCGAGCCCAACGCCCTTCACGGTGGCGACACCTTCCCCGTTGACCGTGTTTGCCAGCGGATATTCCGGCGCCTTATTGATGTGCCCGCAGTTGCCGACGTGGATGTGCGTCGGTTGCGGAACGTCCTTTGGCGCTCCGTCGAGCTTCACCGCGACGCGTACGCCGTCGGCAACTTGAGTGAGCGTCGCGGTGCCGTTTTCACCGCTGTCGTTTTGGGCCACCATCTTGACCGTGAGGGTGGTCGGTGCATCGGCGGCCGAAGCCGCTGCTGCGAGCATTCCGGCGAGCGCGGCGCCGAGGAGCGCGAAACGGAGCTGTTTCATGAGTGCGAGTCTCCTTATTGGCATGACTGACAACCTAACGACTGCAGAGGGGGTTTCGGATTGGCGGTTCGCCTAGTGCCGTCAGTGCCTGCGTACGAAGCGAACAATAGGCTTGGGCCGTTCCTTGCGGCACCGGAGCATCGGCGCCGTCGACGATATCGATGAGGAAGCTCAACTGCCCATTGACGCGTGCGAGTGCGGTCGCGTCTTTTGTGTCCTTGCGGGCAACGTCGCGCTCGTGGGCATCGTAGGTACGATTCAGCAGCATCGCAATGTCGTGCGCCATCTGGTATTGCCGGACGAGCGTCGACTGCGCGATCGTAATCCGAGGATCCATCACCAGCGTGAGCGGCTGCACGCGCACCGCGCCGCCGGCCTCGAGCCGCACGGTATAGCGCCCCGGCACGGCCAACGCTCCTTGTGGAACGCGTGGCGTATCCTCGTCGTTGGCTGAGATCGGCAGATCGACCGCCACCGACTCCGGGGACGGCTCGCGCAGATCCCACACGAAGCGGTGCATACCTGCATCGGTCGAGGGACGAACGAAGGGCTGCTCCCAATATGTGGGTTTGTCGAACTCGACCGCTTTGGGCGCGGGGTCATCGCTGGAATAACGTCTCACCAGCTTGCCCTGCGCATCATAGATCGAGATCGCCACATGGGCGGCTGATGTGGGCAACAGATAGTAGAAAATCGCGCCGTCCGGAGGATTGGTACCGTGCGGTTCTTCAGGCGGAAGCGGCGTGTCGGTATTGGTGTTGCGGCGTACCCGATAGGTCAGGATCGGTGCGAAGAGATGCGGACCGCTCCAGCTATGGGCTCGAGCGAGCTCGCGCACCGGTTCGATGTCGTCGAGAATCCAGAAGCCGCGGCCGTGCGTCGCTACGACCAGATCGCTTCCGTGTACGTCGAGATCGCGCATCGACGTGTGCGGCAGATTCAGCCGCAGCGATTGCCAGTGCGCGCCGTCGTCGAATGAAACCCAGACGTTGCCTTCGGTTCCGGCATAGAGTAAGCCGGGCACGGTCGGATCGGCTCGTACCGCATTCACCGGCTCATCGCCCGCAAGTCCATCGGTGATCTTGGTCCAATGTGCGCCGCCATCGTGGGTGCGATAGATCCATGGACGTAGATCGTCCAAGCGGAACCGATTGACCGCAATATACGCGGTATTGTCATCGAAACGGGAGGCGTCGATGATCGAGATTTTGCTCCACGGCGTCAGCGCAGGTGGAGTGATGTTGCTCCAATGGGCGCCGCCGTTGCGGGTGATCCACATCAGCCCGTCGTCGGTGCCGGCCCAGATCGTGCCTTTGTGTGTGTACGAGGGCGCAAGCGCGTAGACGACACCGCGATGCGCTCCTTTCTGCGGATCATTGAATTCAAACGCCGCGATCACGCTTGGAATCGCCGGGTGTGCTCGGGTGAGATCCGGGCTAATTGTGTGCCAGCTCATGCCGCCGTCGCGCGTGGCATACACTTGGTTCGCACCAAAATACATCAGCGAGCGATCGAAATGGTCGAACGCAATCGGTTCGGTGCGCACGACCCGATAGTCCATCGGCCGTCCCCGATTGCCCATCATCGGCCGCAACGGATTGGGGGAAACTTCTTGCGCTTGCGAGGTCCGCTCGCTGTACTTCTCGACTTTGCCGCCGTAGAAGAGACCCGCGTGGAGCGGATCGGGCACAACGTAGCCGTATTCTTCGGCCCCGACGGGATGCCAGTCACGTTCGGTGATCTCGCCCCAATCGCCGCGGCTGAGTACGCAGGCCGAACCGGATTCTTGTTGCCCGCCGCAGACCCAATAGGGAAAACGATTATCGGTATTGACGTGGTACATTTGCGCGGTCGGCTGGTTGTACCACGAGCTCCATGTGGCGCCGTGATCGACTGAGATCGTTGCGCCCTGATCGCTCGCAAGGCCGATGATATTCGGATCGTTGGGATTGATCCAAATGTTTTGATAGTCATCGCCGCCCGGCGCGCCCTTTATCGCGGTGAAATGCTTACCGCCGTCGGTCGAACGATACGTCGAGGTGTTCGTCACGTAAACGGTTTGCGGATCCTTGGGATCGACGGCGATGGCCACCAAATCATCGCCGCGCTCACCGATCGTATTCTGATCGTCGTTCATCTGCGAGAAATGGCCGCCGCCGTCATCGCTACGGAAGACCGCACCGCCCGAGCTGCCGAAACCGTCGACGTACGCGTAGACGACCTGCGTATTTGACGGTGCAAGTGCAACCTCGGCGCGCCCCATTGCAGCCGGAAGACCGCCTTGCAAACGGGTCCAATGGTCGCCGCCGTCGGTCGATTTGAAGATGCCGCTTCCGGGCTGCTCGAACGAGGCGCCGATTTCCCACGGAGCTTGCCGTGCCGCCCACAAGGTTGCATACACGACCTGCGGATTGGATGGATCGATGCTGACGTTGTATGCACCGGTGTTTTCGTCGCGGTAGAGCACCCGCGTGAACGTTGCACCACCATCCGTGGAGCGGAAGATGCCGCGTTCGGGATTGGGTCCGTACGGATGTCCTAGCACCGCGACGAAAAGCCGCTTGGGATTGGTCGGATCGACGGAGATTTGAGGGATCTGTTGCCCATCACGCAGGCCGAGGTGTTTCCACGAATATCCGCCGTCGCTCGACGCGTAGATGCCGTTGCCGACCGAAAGATCCGGCCGCTGCAAACCTTCGCCGCTCCCCGCGTAGATGATATTCGGATCGCTCGGCGCAACGGCGAGCGATCCGATCGATCCGGTGGATTGGTCGTCGAAGATCGGGTTCCAGGTTCGGCCGGCATCATCGGTTCGCCAAATGCCGCCATTGACCGCGGCGATGTAAAACCGGTTCGGAGCACTCGGCACACCGGCGATGGCCTTGGTTCGCCCTCCGCGCAGCGGTCCGATAAACCGCCACTGCAGCCCGGCGTACTGCGAAGGCGAGACCGTCCCCGTCGCGGCGGCCGCCGGAACGAGCGACGCGAGCAGTGCGCCCAGCGCAACGAGCGCGAACGAACGCGAGAACTTCAACTGCGCCTCCTGCGGCGCGGGTTCGGTTTGAACGCCGGGCCGACCTTATAGGTTCCCTTGTGCGAGAGCGTCTCGTCGACGTCCTCGCAACCGATGGGGGTGAAATCGGCGCAGTCGTGCGGGCGCGCCTCGTAGATGCCGCAGTAATAGCGCCCGCTCTTGCTGCCCATCAAGAAGACGCAATTGTCGGAGAGATCGTCGGTAACCTTGCGCAGCCAGCCGACGTGGAAGCCATCCGCTGAAGGCCGCTTGACGACGTATTCGTTCATGACGTCGGTGTACGTCATGCCGAGATGATCGGCGATGCGCTGCACGTCGGACCGGCTCACGAAGGGCTCGTAACCGGCGCAGCACTCCGCACACCCCGGCGGACAGGAAACGTTCTCGGGCAGATCCTTGAGGTGTTTGCGGGCAAGATCGATGACTTTACCGATCGCCCGCACGAACTCGGGGTCATCGTTATACTTGTAGACCCACTCGCGTTGGGTGATCTCGTTGGCATTGTAGAAGCGTGTCGTGCGTTCGTCGTAGTTTATTGTGATATGTTCTTCCGTGATCTCAATGTCGTTCACGTGCTCCATGGGGCGCGCGTCGAGCAATTCGGGATGCGTGGGCTGCCCGGTTCGCTTGGTGAAATCGCGCAGGCCGATTAGGTCGATGGTTTCCATAATTCGACCGGAGTTCGCTGCGCGCAGCGCGAAACCCAGGAGCCCAGCGTTTGAGGTAGGGGGATGTTTACGTGCGCACAGCTATCGGCGTCGACATGGGCGGCTCGCACATCACCGCCGCCGTCATTGGTGAAGACGGCACGATTCATCGCCAGCACGAGGTGGATCTAGAAGACCTCTCCTTCAGCTCCGTCAGCGCCGTACTGACGGCGACGATCGAGCAAGCCCTCAAAGATCCCGACGCCAAAGAGGTGGTCGGCATCGGGATCGGCTCGCCCGGCAACATCGAAGCGCGGTCGGGCGCTGTGCTCTATAGCCCCAACTTCAAATGGACGAATGCACCGCTAGGTGAGACCTTGCGCGCGCACTTCGACATACCGGTTTTTGTCGGTAACGATGCGCGCTGTGCGACGCTTGGCGAGTATACCTACGGCATGGGCCGTGGCACGCGCAATTTTGTCTTGTTGACGCTGGGGACCGGAATCGGCGGTGGCATTATCGGCGACGGAGAACTGCTTCTCGGGAATCGCTTCGGCGCGGGTGAAGTGGGACACCATCAGATCCGCCCGAGCGACGGGTTCGTGTGCAGCTGCGGAAAGATCGGGTGCTTTGAGGCGCAGGCCTCAGGAACCGGCCTGATTCGCCACGCCTTTGCCGTTGCACCGTCCTTCCCACGCAGCACGCTGCTGGATGTGGATCGCGATAAGCTCGGATCGAAGAAGATCCGCAAACTCGCGCAAGCCGGCGACTTGCATGCGCTCGCGGCGTGGAAGAATTTCACCGCCGATCTCTCGATCGGTCTTGCAAATGTCATCGCCTTTGTTAACCCCGAGGTCATCGCGCTCGGCGGCGGCGTCTCGAGCGCGTCCGATTTTATGCTCGATGCGGTGCGCGGCCGGGTTGATGAACTCACGACGATGGTGCCGCGCGGAACGACGCGCATCGTTGTCGCGCAACTCGGCAACGACGCGGGCCAAGTCGGCGCCGCAACCATGGCTTTCCGCGGCGGCCTCACGACACTAGGGTCGTAGCGACTCAAACGTTGAATTGGGGTGCCCTGGGGGGATTCATATGCTCGTCGTACAGGTTAAATGCACCCCATGGTCTGGGGGCCCCCCGAAGTGGGGGGCGCGGAGCTTAGAGCGGAGCGCCTTGTAAAATGAAGGGGATCGTCACCGGTGCTTCGGGCGGCCTGGGACTGGAATTCGCGAAGCTGCTGGCTGCCGACGGTATCGATCTGGTGCTCGTGGCTCGCTCGGGCGACAAGCTTGAATCGATCGCCGCCGATTTGCGCTCGCGTTGCAACATCGCCGTCGATACGGTTACCCAGGATTTGGGCGTCTTCGACGCTGCGGCACGCATCGTTGAGCGCGCGCCCTCGTGCGATATCCTCATAAATAACGCAGGCTTTGCGAGCAACGGCCCGTTTGACAGCCTGCCGCCCGCGCGTTTGCGCGAGGAGCTGTTGCTTGACGTCGTAACCCTGACCGAATTGACGCGCGCGTACGTGACGGGGATGCACGAGCGAGGCTCCGGGCGCATCCTCAACGTCGCGTCGACCGCCGGCTTTGTGCCGGGGCCATTCGCGGCGGTCTATTACGCATCGAAGGCCTATGTGCTCTCGTTTTCGCAGGCGCTCGCTGAGGAGTTGCGCGGAAGCGGTGTGACCGTCACCTGCCTCGCACCCGGCGCGACCGCGACGGGTTTCGCAGAGCGCGCTGAGATGAAACGCACCCTGCTCTTCAAGCTTCCGATGGCCGCCGCGGCGCCGGTGGCGAAGGCGGGCTACCGCGGGATGATGGCGGGTAAGGACCTCGTTATTCCCGGACTATCGAACAAGATGCTCGCCCTATCGGGCAGACTGATGCCACGGCGCGCGGTCCTGTGGATATCTCGCAAGCTCATCGAGCAGTGACACAGCGCTTCCGACCATTTCCTGCTGGTACAACGAGGTACCAGTTTTGGCGAGGTACGAGTTCTTAAGGCAAATATCGAACACATTAACGTCTTGTCACTTCAAGTTGCTTTAAAGTAGATTAATCTCATCGTGTGCCACGAAGTGAGCACACGTTGTTTACTGCTACAACTAGGAGTCATATGCACATTTCGCAACGGGTGCTGGCGGGATCGCTGGGACTCGCGTTGGTGGTGACCGCTTGCAGCGGCCACTCGACGTTGCCGGGGGTCGGCACGCCGGACGCGGGTCCCATGAATGTGACCAGCGGGAAACTCACTCCAGCCATTTCGGTGCCTCAGACGTCTGGGGCACTTGCTTTTTCCGACCTTGGACGACGGTCGTCCAATTTGCCGGTCAACGTGACCATCATGCTGCGTTACAATAACCAGGCGCAGCTCGATGCGCTCGTGGCGGCGCAGAGCGGACCGAACGGTTCGCATCAGTTCCTCACGCCCGAGCAATTCAATAACGAATTCGCGCCGACGGCGGCGCAAGAGCAAGCCGTCGTCAACGCGCTGCAAAGTGCGGGCTTCACGATCACGCAGCGCTACACCAATCGCACGATCGTTGATGCGAGCGCTCCGAGTTCGACCGTCGAGCGGTTTTTCTCGACGCAGATGCACACGGTCAACCAAGGCAAGTACGGACAACGCTTCGCGAACCTCACGAGCGCGACCGTGCCGGCCTCAATCGCGTCCTACGTGCTGACTGCTTCGCTCAGCGATGTCGTGATTGCGGAAACCAAGGTCGACCAAGACGGTGGCCCGATCGACCCGGACCGTCGAGCCACGCCGACGCCGAGACCAACACGCACCCCGACGCCGACAGCGACGCCTTCGCCGACGCCGAAGCCGTCGTCGACACCTTCGCCGTCGACATCGCCGTCGACATCACCGACGGCCTCGCCAACGAGTTCGCCGGGCACTGCGTGCAACGGTGCCGCAGTTGACAGCGGACCGCTCACCAACTCGAGCGGGACACTCGCTACCGGACTTGCCAAACCATTCGACTTCCCGGTTCAGCACGGTTGCAACGGCGCCGGTTACACGGCTGCCGTCGTGATCGACGACGCGGTGAATACCAGCTACGTGAAGACCTATCTCACCGCGGCCGGCGTTACGCAAACCGGTACAATCACCAATGAAGCCGTTGACGGCGGCGGCACCGCCGACGATCCGGAAACCGATCTCGACGTGCAGACGATATCCGGGCTCGCTCCGGGCGCCAACATTATCGTCTACGACATCGGATCGCTTGCCGATCAAAACATCGAGGACGGCTATAACAAGGTGCTCAGCGACGGCAAAGCCAGCGCGGTGAACTCGTCGTTCGGTGGCTGCGAATCGAGCGATACATCGTTCGAAACGGCCACCAATGCGATCGCAGAGCAAGGCGCATCCGAAGGCGTCGAGTTCTCTGCCTCATCGGGCGACACGGGTTCGGACGAATGCGGCAATGACAACCAAAAGGGTGTCAGCGCACCGGCCGGCGATCCGTACTTCACCTCGGTCGGCGGCGTGAACTTCACCGAGAACAGCAGCACCGGCGCGCTTGAAACGGTTACCGCAGGTGATGCTTCCTGCAATGGCGGCGTCAAGAACGTGTGCTACGGCGGCGGCGGCGTTTCGACGGTCGTTGCTCTTCCGAGCTGGCAGAGCGGCATCGCGGGCATGATCACCACGGGCCGAAATCAACCCGACATCTCGTTGCCCTTCGACTACGTTGCGGTGTACACCGGCGGAGCGTGGGGCGAGTACTTGGGAACGTCGTGGTCGTCGCCCGCCTCGGTGGCGCTCTTCATCGAAGCCGACGAATTCCACGGCACCAAGCTCGGATGGTTGAACTCAACCATCTACAGCTTGTTCTCGTCAACGGGATACACCGACTACTTCACACCGTGCACGTCGGGCAACAACATCGCCTACACGTGTAGCGCAACCGAATACAACCAAGCTGCCGGAATAGGCACACCCAAAGGTTGGGCTCTCGCGAACGCGCTATAGCGCTTCGCCGGTCCCTCGACTACGGAAAGGCCTCGTGCAATGCACGAGGCCTTTCCTACGCTCGGGATGACAGGAAGCGAACTGTGGCTACTCGCCGTAGGGATCGGACGCACCGTGCATGAGAAGGCTCGAACTTTTCGCGCCATCACAGGATGTGATCTTCAAAACTTGTTTAGCGCGAAAAGTCGCGCAGCAGAAAGGCCGCACGAGGCGGCCTTTCGAGCGTCTTCGAATGTACGGTGCGTCCGATCCCTACAAAGAAGCTGCCACGGCGAGTGCACGGGCCGGCATATCATCCTGTGCCGGGATCGTCCCCGTATCTGCGATCTGCGCGATTAGCGCAGCGATGCGACGCGAACTGCGCACCGGTGCGACCAGCTCTTGATTGCGGCGAATCTCGTCGAGACGGTGGGGCGTCCGAATCATCGAGCGAACCGCACGAACCACTTCACTTGCACTGTGCAGGGCAACGGCGCCCAGCCCGTTGTGCCGCACGAACTCCACGTTGCCTCGCTCCTGGCCCGGCACATAGTCGTAGACCACCACCGGAAGTTGCGCGGCGTTGGCCTCGGCAAGTGCACCGGGACCCGCCTTGGTTACGAGCAAGTCGACGGCGTGGAAATATTCGGGAATCTTGTTGGTGAACCCGAGGACCGTCATCGGCGTCGGAAGCGACGCGGAGATCTCTTCGAGTCTCGCGCGGAGCGGCTCATTGCGCCCGCACACGACCATCAAATGGATCGGTAACCGCGCTTTGGCAAGGGCCATGGTCGTCGGAAGCAACTTGCCGCCGCCTTCGCCGCCGGCCATCAGCATGACAATGAGTTGGTCCTGCGGCAACCCGAGTTGCGCGCGCAGTTCCTTCTTAGTTCCAGCAACGTCGTCGAACTGCGGGTGGATCGGCTGCCCGAGCAATCGCAGCCGGCTCGGCGAGATTCCGCGTGAGAGTGCGCGCTCGTAGACTTCGCGTGCCGGCACGACGACCGCGTCGGCATCGGGCATCAGCCATGACTCGTGAACCTTGCCGAGATCCGTGATCACCGTGACGATCGGCACGTGTTGCATACCCGCGTCGGCACGTGCGCGCAATGCGGCGTGATTGAGCAGTGGATGGACTGAAACGATGACGTCGGGATGGTAACTGAGGAAGAGGTCGCGCAATCGCTCGCGATAGAGCGGTTCGCAAAAGCGCACCAAAGCGCGGTAGCGCCGGCGGCCATTGGTCGCGTAGTAGAGCGCGCCATACACGGGGGGCGCGTAGCGAAGCGCCATGCTGTAGCCCAGGCCAAGCTGGGTCAACGGGAAGGAACAGTGGGCGGCGACGTCTTCGATGCGGTGTTCGAACGCAAACGGTTCTTTGATTTCGTCGAGCGCTGCCGTGATCGCGTTTGCCGCGCTCCGGTGGCCGCCGCCCGTGTCCGAAATCAGGAAGAGGGCCCGTTTGGTCATTCAGTCTCCGCTATCGTCTAGGCGCGCACCGGGCCCCGTTTCGTACGCCGAAGCGCGGCGTTGCGCGTACGGCGGGAGGTCGGGGCGAGTTTGGCCAGCAGAAATCGAGCCGGTGCGTCATAGAAGCGAAAGATGTCGCCAAACTCGATATCGGGGTTTCGGTGATGGCCGTCGTGGTCCTCGGGGAGGACGATCTGCAGGGATCGGGCTAGCGCCAGGATCCAGGCCGGGCTCTTCCAGCCCAACTCCGTGGTATGGCGCCACCAGACGTGTAACTGCCCAAGCACCAAGCCAAGCAAGGCTCCCGGCCATGAAAGCTGCCACACGAGTGCGGCCACGATGAGGTAGGGAACGGCGCCGAGGAACCCGTCGAGCAAGACTTCGTGATTGGTCGAAAGGACCGCGTGATCCCAGTAGGACCGACGGCGATCGTGATGGGTGCGCAAATGCAGTGTGAACCAGAGATGTTGCGGGACGTGATAGAAGAATGTTGACGCAAAATCTCCTATCACGAGTACGATCAGCATTGCTACCGCAAGTGCCATGTGTGCGCTTCCTTCGTCCGAGGACGGTCGTCGTATTAGCCGTTGCATCCATGTTGTGCGGATGCAGCGCTTCTACCTTTGAACGTACGATGCTGGTGCGCCCGACCGCAAAACCCAATCTCAAACATGCCATTAACGCGACTTTAAGCTGGCCGGCACCCTCGTACGTTGACGCGCTCGTGGGCGACCGTGCGCTCCAAGACGGCGGACCGGTCGCCTCGCCACAACTCGCAATCGCGCGCGCGATCTTGCGCACCAATCCACGGATCACCGCGGTTGGTTCGCTTGCCCTTGCCGGCGCGACCGTGCGCGCCGCGCGCGCGACGTCGCTGCCGCCGGAATTTCTTGCCGCGACGATCTTGCAAGAGAGCGCCTACGATCCGCAGGCGCTCTCAGCCGCCGGCGCCATCGGCATCGCGCAATTCGAGATCGAGACCGCGGATGAGTACGGTGTCGATCCGTTCGATCCGTACCGTGCGATTCCAGGGGCGGCACACCTGCTCGCGTCATACGTTGCGGCCTACCGGCCGGTGTACGCCGATCCGTACGCAATTGCGCTTGCGGCATATAATGCGGGCCCCGGCGCGGTGGAACGATATCGTGGTGTTCCTCCGTATCAAGAGACGCGCGAGTACATCGCATTGATCTACGAACGATGGGGGCGGATCGCTGGTTACGAGCGTGGAAGGCAACGCACATGAAGAACGCTCGTTGGCTCGTCGTTTGCGCGCTCGCCGCCATGCTCGCCGGCTGTGGCAGTGCGACCGATTCGATATCGTTCAAGGCGCCGGCGAATTATACGGTGGCGGCGTCGGTCGGCCCGTTCATGCAGATGTGGAAGGGACCGGCGCAGAGCGCGCTGATCTTGATGGCGCTCCCGACGAAGATCGACCTCGATAAAGCCGTTACGACCGCCGACATCAAAGGCGCTCAGGTCGAAAAAGAATCCACGATTCGGATCTGCGGGAATCAGTCCGCGATCTACGTTTCGGTGATTGGCGAGCATGAGACGTTCGGTTCTTCCGCGCCCGGCGGTACGGAGCAGAAGCGACAGATCGATTTCCTTGCGACCAACCTGAACGACAAGACCTACATGGCCATGTATATCCGCCCGGTCGGCACGCCCGCGGATGGTGGTGCTGAGGCTGCCATCCATAACGTCTGTTCCAAAAACTCCTGATTTAGCCCCGGTCTTCGTCACCTCGCCCTCATTTACCGAAGCAAACTTCGGACCTCGGTTCCTCAACCGGAACTAAATCAGAAGTTTTTGGGTATGGAGGGTGCATGCTGCAACGGGTGACGGTCCCTCGGGACCGGCTAGAGATCGTGGAACTCGCGGGGGCCGCGGCCGGTGATCATTTCCCTCAGGATGTTCGCGCGGGACTAACCGCCCAGCCTCGTGTGCTTTCATCGAAGTACTTCTACGATGATTTGGGCTCGGTGCTCTTTGACGCGATCACCCATCTCCCTGAATACTACCTTACCCGCGCCGAGACCGAGATTATCCGCGAGTGGGGTTGGGAAATCGTGCGCGTGCTCGATGAGCCGGTCGAGTTCCTCGAACTTGGAAGCGGAAGCGCGAGCAAGACCCGGCGCTTGATCGAAGAAGTGCTCCGCGTGCAGCCGACGCTGCGCTACAGCCCCATCGACATTTCGCTCGACGCGCTACGCGTGTCGTCGACCGCGCTGGTCGAGGGCTTTCCGGGATTGCGCGTTCGCGCCTATGCGGGCGACTATTTTACCGTGCTTGCATCAGGGGCGCTCGCATTCGAGCGCCGCGTTCTGGCGATGCTGATGGGTTCGAACATCGGCAACTACGAGCCGCACGTTGCGCGCGAACTCATCGCATTGATTTCGCGAACGCTACGCCCGGGGGACGGCATGCTACTCGGCGTCGATCGCAAAAAGGATCGCAAAACGCTGGAGCTGGCCTACAACGATCCGACCGGCGTTACCGCGGCCTTCGATCGCAATCTGCTTGCGCGCATCAACCGCGAGCTGGGCGGGACGTTCGATCCGCGAAACTTCGATCATGTCGTGCACTACGACGAGAAACGCGGATGCGTCAACTCGTACTTGCAATCCAAGGGCGAGCAGCGGGTGCGGATTGCCGCACTGAATCTCGATATCGCGTTTGCCGACGGCGAACGCATTCACACCGAATCGTCGTACAAATACAACGACGACGACGTCGCGGAGCTAGCTGCGGCGAGCGGATTTGAGTTGCGCAAAACCTGGACCGATCGCGCGTCACGCTTCGCGCTGCACCTTCTGGTCAGGCTTTAGCGGCTACGCTCGCGCCACACGCTCCAAGGTCCTAAGCAAGATGTCGGCGGCGATTGCGAGGGTGCAGACGGCGATGCTGCCGGCTACGATTTCATCGGTGTGATGCAGGGTGAATCCGATGAAGATCAGCGATCCTAGGCCCCCCGCGCCGACGTAGCCGCCCAGCGTTGCGAGCGCAATCATCGCGACCGCGGCAATGCGAACGCCCCCGAGAATAACCGGCAGTGCCTGGGGAAGTTCCACTCGCCCGACGCGTTGCAAGGCGGACATTCCCATTCCCAACGCCGCATCGCGCTGCGCGGGATCGACCGAGCGTACGCCGGCAACGACATTGCGGACCAGGACGAACTGCGCGTAGACGACCAACGCTACAAAGACCGGCGCGGGTCCAAGCCCGACAACTTCGACCAGTAACGCGAGAAGCGCGAGACTTGGAATCGTGTAGAGCGCGCCCAGCACGCCCAGGCTAATAAGCAGAGCGCGATCGTTGCGTGCGATCCATAAGCCCAGCGGTAGAGCAATGGCCAGCGCGGTCGCCAGTGCGGCCGTGACCAGACCCAGGTGCGCAAGCGCCAGCAACGCAACGGTACCTGAATGCGCAAGTAAATAACTCACAGCCTTCGGGCCTGCTCGCGAATCCGTGCCACCGCGTCGTCGGCAGCGAAGAGCTCGCGAACGTAGTCGTTCGCGGGATGAGCGAGTACCTCAAGCGGCGATGCGCACTGTTCGATGCGACCGCCGCGCATCACCGCGATGCGGTCGGCTAGCAAGAGCGATTCGTTCACGTCGTGCGTGACGAAGAGCGTCGTCGTTCCTGCGCTGCGCACGATCTCGTGCAGTTCGCGTTGCAGCACATGTCGCACGATTGCATCGAGTGCGCCGAAAGGTTCGTCCATCAAGAGTGCGCGTGGAGAGGCCGCCAGGGCTCGCGCGACGCCGACGCGCTGAGCTTCGCCTCCGGAGAGTTCGCTTGGACGCCGGTGCCGATATTGCGCCGGATCGAGCCGAACGAGTTCCAGCATTTCGTCGATGCGCGCCGTTATGCGAGCGCGATCCCAGCCAAGTAACGACGGAACGATCGCAATGTTCGTTGCAACGTCCATGTGCGAGAACAAGCCGACCGCCTGGATTGCATAGCCGATACCGCGGCGCAAAACGACCGGATCGAGGGTCGCCGTGTCGATGCCGTCGAGTTCGATGCGCCCGTGCTCGATTGGAACCAGACGGTTCACCGTGCGCAGCAGTGTGCTTTTGCCGCTACCCGATGGACCGACGAGCGCGATGAATTCGCCGGGGGCGACCGCGAGGTCGACGCCGTCGACCGCGAGTTGCTCGGCGCCTTCGTAGCGAGCGCTTATCCCGCGCAGCCCGATCGCTGCCCCGCTCATGCAATACCCTTCAAAAATTCGGCGGCGACGTCGGCCGGGTCGCGGTCGCGGCTTTCGACTTGTGCGTTCATGCTTCGTGTGGCCTCGTCGGTGAGTTTTGGCGCGATGGCGTTGAGCGCGCTTGCGATGCGTGGTTCGCGCGCGAGCGTTGCGGCGCGAACCAACGGAGCAACGTTGTAAATCGGCCAGAGATGCTTGTCGTCCTGGAGCACCACGAGACGGTCGACGGCGATTGCTCCGTCGGTGGTGAAGGCCGTCGCGATGTCGGCGTCTCCGTCAAGCAGTGCTTCATACTTGAGTGCGATGTCATACGAACGGACCGATGCGAAGTGGAAGCCGCCGTAGACGCGTTGCAAGCCCGGAATCCCGTCGGGACGCGTGACGAATTCGGGAATCGTCGCGAGGCGAAGGCGCGAGGCCAACGGCGCAAGGTCGGAGAGGGTGCGCAGGTGATAGCGCTGCGCCACGGCTGTCGTGGTTGCAAGACCTTGCGAATCGTTCATCGGCGAACGCTCGAGCCACACGATGCCGTAGTCGCGCGCGAATGCGTCGCGCACGTAGGCGTAGCTTGCCGACGGGTCGCGAATCGGTTCGTGGTGCAAAACGTCGATGAGTGCGGTGCCCGTGTATTCGGGGTAGATATCGATCTCGCCGCGCCGCATCGCCGCCATCGCGATCTGCGTCGATCCGAGGTCCAAGCGCCGCACGACGCGCAGACCGGCGTGTTCCAGCGCCTGCGCGTAGATCTCGGCGATGACGATCGATTCGGTGAAGTTCTTCGAGCCGACCGAGATCGCGCTACGGGCGCCGCAGGCCGGCAGTGCACAGAGCGACGCGAGCGTCGCAATCGCGTGGGCGCGCGAGTATCTCATCGGCGAAACTCGACCGCAAGGGCCATCGCCGCAACGATTGCTGAAGCGATCGCAAGCAGTGTGCCGTCGCCGGTTTGCAGGCCGCGCACGATATCGTCACCCAGGCCGCCTGCACCGACGAATGTAGCGAGCGTTGCGCTGCCGATGACCTCGACGCTCGCCGTGCGTACGCCGGCCAGTGCGATCGGAAACGCCAGCGGAACGACGACGCGCGAAAACCGCTGCCGAGCCGACATTCCCAGGCCCCTGGCAACATCGAGCGCGGCGACCGGCGTCGACCGGATCGCGAGGTCGATATTAATAATGATTGGGGGAAGAGCGAGCAGCGTCAGCGCGACGATCGCCGGAGGCACGCCGACCCCGAGAAGTGGAACGAGCAGCGCGAGGACGGCGATGCTCGGAAGCGTGCGGCCCAGCGCAGCGGCCCCGAGAATCGGCGAGCGCGCCCAGTCGCGCGAGGCTGCCAGCAGGCCAAATGGGGCGCCGACCAGGCTCGCGAGCGCCAGCGCTGCCAGGGCAAGGAGCGCATGGCGCAGAGTGTCGGCGAAAAGCACGGCCCACATTCCGCTAGACTTTATCCCTTCCGTGGCGAAATACCATCAAGACCATGCTCTCGCAAGAAGAAGCCGCGCTAGAGCGACTGCCGCTCCCGCTGGACGATCCATCGTTGTATTTCAGTCGCGAGCTCTCGTGGCTCGAATTCAACGATCGGGTCTTGGAGGAGGCGCTTGATGGGGGCAACCCGCTCTTCGAGCGCCTGAAGTTCGTCGCGATCTACGGAACCAATCTCGACGAGTTCTTCATGATCCGAGTCGCGGCGATCAAGCAGCAGATCGAGGCGCAAGTCGTGCGCCGATCTGACGACGGCCGCCTGCCGGCCGAGCATCTCGCCGCGATCTCGACCCGGCTGCGCAGCTCGCTCGCCGTGGAAACGCGCCTGCTCAACGAAGAGCTCTTGCCCGCGCTCGAAGTCGAGGGCATCAAGGTGCTGCGAATTTCGGAGCTCCCCGAGGAGCGCCAGGCGGCGCTCGAGCGCGTGTTCGATGACCGGCTGTTTCCGGTGCTTACGCCGCTCGCGGTCGACTCGGGTCACCCATTCCCCTATATTTCGAATCTCTCGCTCTCGCTCGCGGTCGAGCTCGAAGAGCCGACTGCCGAAGGCGTGGAACTGCACTTTGCGCGCGTGAAGATTCCGCCCACGCTGCCACGCTTCGTTCCGCTCGAAGGTGCGCCTGACGGTGAGCGCCACTACGTATTGATCGAAGATCTCATCGCGCACCACCTCGACGCTCTTTTCCCCGGCATGACGGTTCGCGAGGCCTATCTCTTCCGGGTGACGCGCGACGCCGATTTGGATCTGCAAGAGGATGAAGCCGACGATTTGCTTCGCGCGATCGAATCGGAATTACAGCGCCGCCGCTTTGGCGAGCCGGTGCGCCTCGAGATCGAACGTGGGATGCCCGAATACATGCGGGATCTCTTGCTCAAGGCCCTGGACCTTTCCGAGGTGGATTGCTACGAAGTCGAAGGCATTATCGCGCTCTCGGATTTGTGGCAGATCGTGGGTCTCCCGGATTACGAGACGTTGCGTGACGCACCGTTTCTGCCCGCGATTCCGCGCGCGCTGGTGGGCAAGACGGATCTCTTCGCCCTGATTCGCGAAGGCGATCTGCTGCTGCATCATCCCTACGAGTCGTTCGATCCGGTCGTGCAATTCCTACAACAAGCCGGAAAAGACGAACAGGTGCTGGCGATCAAAGCGACGCTTTACCGCACCTCGGGGACGAACTCACCGATCGTGCGCGCCCTGCTCGAGGCGGCGGAGAATGAAAAGCAAGTTGCTGTCGTCATCGAGCTCAAAGCGCGATTCGATGAGGAGAACAACATCGAATGGGCGCGGCGCTTAGAGCGCGCCGGCGTTCACGTCGTCTACGGATTCCCCGGCCAGAAGGTGCACGCTAAGACGTTGATGGTGGTGCGGCAAGAAGAAGACGGCATTCGGCGCTACATGCATTTCGGCACCGGCAACTACAACGAGAAGACCGCGCGCCTCTATACCGATCTGAGCCTGTTCACGTGCCGTCGCGAGCTGGGCGCCGACGTGACGCAGCTCTTCAACGCCTTGACCGGATTTTCGAATATTACCGACTACGAGGATCTCTTGGTTGCTCCGGTGACGTTACGCCGCGAAATGCTGGCGATGATCGATCGCGAGACGGAGCATGCGCGCGCAGGACGCCTGTCCGGCATCCGAGCCAAGCTCAATGCGCTCACCGACCCAGACATCGCTCGCGCCCTCTACCGCGCCTCTCAAGCCGGCGTCCCGATCGAATTGCTTATCCGCGGAATGTGCATCTTGCGGCCCGGTGTTCCGGGGGTCAGCGACACCATTCGCGTGCGCAGCATCGTGGGGCGCTTCCTGGAACACTCGCGGATCTACGTCTTCGAGAATGGGGGCGACCGTGAGGTCTACATTTCCAGCGCCGATTGGATGGGCCGCAACCTGGATCGCCGGGTAGAACTCGGCGTGCCGGTCATGGATCCGGTCATCTCCGAAACGCTGACCAACCAGATCCTCTCGGTGCTGCTGGCCGACAACGTGAAGAGCCGCGTCCTGAATCCCGACGGCGGATATTCGCGCATGCAAATCCCGGTTGCAGAAATGCCAATCCACGCACAACGTATTTATCTAGCGCAAGCGCAGTCGGCATAAACCGCGTTCTTGGCGCGACGTTTTAGCGGCGCATAAACAATCCTTAACAATTCGTCCCTACACTGAAGCCATTGCTGCGCGCTACGGTCCGCAGCGATTCTCTTTGCTTGCTTTTTTTGGAGGCTGTGTGAGAAACCTCACGCGCATCCTGGCTGCGGTAATCATCGCGGCGTTCTCCGTTGGACCCGTCAGTGCGGCAACGGCTCCGAGCGCCCCGGTTAACGTGGCTCAGAATGCTTCTACTGCGACGGTGCAAGGCACCGTTAAAGACGACTCGGGCGCTCCGATCGCCGGCGTTAACGTCGAGCTTCGGGGGCCGCAGACCTATACCGCCATCAGCGATGCGGGCGGCGCATTCAGCGTTTCGGGCATAGCGCCCGGCGTTTACGTCCTGGCGGCGTCGAAGCCCGGCTACCAGAGCGCGACGGAAAGCGATTTTGCGGTCCTGGGCGGACAAACGCAGAGCGTCCAGGTGACGATTCACGCGGAGACCTTCACCTCGCTGCGCACGATCGCCACGGTTCGTTCCAACGGCCAGGCCAGCTTTAACACCTCGACCGCTGCGGTGAACGTGGTGAGCGCGCAGGTCTTTGAAGATCAGGGTCAGCCGCAGGTCGGCCGCATCCTCAATCAGATTCCGGGCGTCCAAAACACGTTGCCGACCTCGAGCGCAAACGGCTCGGTTCCCGGCGCGATCACGGTGCCCGAATATTCGTGGCGGTCTTTCGTTTGAAACCGCCTCACTGATCGACGGTCACCCACTCGCCGTCGGCGACTACGGCGACTACGTCACGACGTTCCTCAGCAGCTACATGCTCGACAGCGTCGAAGTCATCAAGGGCCCCGGCGCCATGTCGCCCCAGACGAACTACGCGATCGGTGGTACGGTCAACTTCCGCACGAAAGATCCGACGCAACCGCGACGCCGGATTACACGTTCGGTGTCACAATCACGGCGGCTCGTACTATAACTTCGGCATCTCGGATACGATCGGTCGCGTCGGCTTTGTCGTCGATATCGCGGGCGTCGACGAATATCCGGGGCGCCATGGCGAACTACGCACGTGGTTCAATCCGAACACCAGCTTTACGTCGCGGTTATCGGCGGCGTGCCGCGCTACACAGCGACGCCCTCGGTACAAGTCCCGGGAACACGAACTCGCACACTTACAACAAGTACTCGTTCGCCGCGTGCTGCTATACCTACGGGGGCGCCTACAACGGCACGTACGAGCTCCGCAAATTGCGCTATAAGCTCTGTCGAACTCCACGACAGCGACGGTAAGCTACCTCGGCGGCCAGACCTGGGCGGACCAGAACGCAAACACTTCGGAGCTGGTCCCGTCGCGTTTCCGGCACGGGTGCCCTGGATTACAACGGCGCCGTCCGCTCGGCGCCAATCCGGCCGAACGCCTTTATCCCAGACCGCGCAAGAGATCAACAACGAGCCGATCTTCCAAGCAGAAATTCGCACGCTGCTCGGCAACGACACGGTTCTCGCGCGCTATTACCACGCCTCGATCGATCGCCTCATCTACGAAGGCAATCCGAATCCGCTGTTCCGGTTAGGGACTATTCGAATCTGTACGGCACCGACGACGCCCGACCGTCGTGTGACGCCGACGACGATAGCGGGTAAAATAGCCGGTTTCAGTACTACGATTGGTACAACCAATTCGAAGAGGATCGTCTCAGCGGTCTCTCGTTCGAGTACCAGCACCCTTCGGAGACGGCGATGACGTAACGTTCTCCGCCGATCAGAATCACGCGTCTTCGGTCGCCGGAAGTGGGGCACGGTTAGCTGTTACGGCTAGTGAAGTGGGTACGCCCTCGATCACCAACCCGTCCGGCACGAGTCAGACTTCACGACGTTCCTGTTGCGTGGCCAATACAACTTCACTCCGAAGTTCAGCGGCACGGTGGCCCTTTACGACAACCTCTACCAAGACACGTTTCCGTTCTACTGTGGTGCAGCGGAAAATTGCGAATCGACGGTATCAAATGCGTCGTTCACGACAACAACAACTCGCACTTCGACAGCGCTTCGCGCTCGAATATCGCCCGACGTCGCGATTGCTATCCGCGCTTCGGCCGGCTCGGCGATTTCGCCGCCGTATTTGAGTTTGCTCAGCAAGCTGACGGTTCCGCCCAGCAGGTGTACGACGTCGTGCTCGTACGCGCGAAAATAATCCGAACCTCGTGCCGGAAACGGCTTTCGGTTACGACTCGGTGTCGACATCCGCCTGTCGAACAACTACGGTGTCGTCTCGGTGGACGGCTACCTGACGGATCTCTACAATCACTTCCTCAGCGAAGAACATCGCCGCGGAAATGCTGCGGCGATCACGTGCCCGGCTGTCGGCATGCCCCGGTCGGCGTTAACCGGTCTGCCGATTTTCGTGTCGCAGAACACCAACCTCAACAACTCGCGCTTCGAAGGCATCGAGCTTTCGTGAAGGAGGTCGACGAACGGTCGGCTTGGTTAGAACATTTCAGGCGCGATCCAGCACGCATATGCATACGATCTGCCGCCAGACTTCTATTGTCAAGCCTTACCGCCGGCGAAGCCCTGCATGCCAGCGGACTACAACGTGAACCTGCCGATCATCGCGGGCGAAAACTTCACCGGCAACGCGTCGGAACAACTTACAATGCGGCTGGTAAGACTTGACGGGGTGCAGCGGCTTCTCGAACACGGCGATCCCGTATCTCCAAGGTGACGCCACAGTCGATTACATGCGCCGGGCGGCATCTACGCACTGCTTGGGGAGACCCTGTATGGGAAGAACAACGGCTACAACCTGCCGCCGTTCGGCATCGGCTACGCGTCGATTCGTGTCCCGCTCACCAAGACGATATCGTTCCAAGTCTCGGGCGATAACATCTTCAATGCATGGACCGGAAACTTCCCGATCGTCGGCGGCGGCATCGCTTACCCGCTGGCGAACGGTGGACTCGGGGCGACGATCGCTAACACCGTCGGTCCCGCGACGTACCGTTTCGAGTTGACCAAGACCCTGCCCTAAGGCAGAGTACTCGCAGAAAAGAGGGGTCCGCAGAAACGCGGGCCTCTCTTTTTTATTCGCGGAACGATCCAGAGTACGATCCGCAAACCCTAACGATCGGGATCGCATGAGCCAGTGGCCCGCGGTTAAACCGCGGGCCACCTTTTTTTGGCGAATGTCGATATGACTCGTGCGACCTTTCGCGAACACCTTTCTCGTATCTCGTATTCGCCCCGACATGTGGAGGTTGTGTGAAAACTAGCCTGATCCGCATTCTTGCTGCGGTTGCAATCGCTGTGTTCTCCGTTGGACCCGTCAGTGCGGCAACGGCCCCGAACGCAGTTTTCACCGTCGCACAGAATGCGCAATCGAGCGGAACCATCAGCGGCAAGGTGCTTAACGGCACCGGAGGTCCGCTTGGTGGCGCCCGCATCTCCATCGCCGGTCCGAAATCGGCCGAAGTCATCACGAAACCTGACGGCACGTACAGCGTCAGCCTTCCGCCGGGCGTTTACGCGGTGACGATCTCGGCCTCCGGCTTCCAGTCGACGCGCCAAGACAGCGTCCTGATCTTGTCGGGCGAGACGGTCTCGCTCGCCACGACGCTCGTTCCGGCGTCGCTCACGACGATTGCCAGCGTTAGCACGAGTTCTTCGACCTCGGTCTCCACCTCGGCGGCCTCGTCGACGATCCTGTCAGCCGCCACGATCCAAAATCAGGGACAATTCCAGGTCGTCAACGTGCTCGACCAGGTTCCCGGCATACAAATCGACCGCGTGAACGGCGGTTCGAACGAGCCTGGCGCGAACACCGCGCTCTCGATTCGCGGCGCACAGCCGTACGAGTCGCAGGTGCTCATCGACGGTCATCCGATCAACACGATCGGCAACGGCGCGTTCGGCTTCAACGCGACCTTCATCAACGCGCTCCTGCTGGGCGGGGTCGAAGTCAGCAAAGGCCCCGGCAGCCTTCCGAACACCGTTGCGGATGCCGTCGGCGGTACAGTGAACTTCCAGACGCGGCCCATTACCACGAAGTTCACCTCCGATCTCATGACGCAGCTCGACTCGTTCGGCGGCTGGACGTACGGGGCGCGCGTCTCGGATACGATCGGCAAGTGGGGCCTCCTCGCCGCCGTCGCGCGCGTGACGACGCCCGGCTACATGAACCCGCAGAACATCTTCGGCTTCGGGCGCGCGAGCTTCTTCTCGCCCTACACCTCGCCCACGATTCCCGAGACCGGCAACGGTCAAGCCTACCCGTCGGGCACGTCATATACCGGCGTGTTGAATTACCAGTATCCTGCCACATCGGACTTCGAGAACAACGGGCAGCTCTTCAAGCTCTCGTACAACTTCTCGTCGGTGACGTCGATCACGCTCAGCAGCTTCTCCACGCAGACGTGGCTCGACGAGACGGGCAACAACGTCGGCTGGATCTACGCGAAAATCGCTCCGTGCATCGACACCTACGATGCTATCGTGCCGGCGAATTGTGGAGCGGGAACAAACTACAACTATAACTTCACGAACCAGAAGTACCTTGGATATGTCGGCCAAACGGTGCCGATCAATCTCTATGCCGGTTATCCGAACACGTTCGAGACCGACAATGAGCCGATCTTCACGGCGGACCTGCGCACGGTCATCGGCCCCGGCACGTTCCTCGCGCGCTTCTACGGCGGCAGCATCACGCGCGATATCATTCAGAACACCGATACGAACGCGATCGGTCCGTGCTATTCGCCGGACTGCCTGTGGGTCGGCAGCAGCCCTGCCATGTCCACCGATGCGGGGAACAACTACGCCGATGACAACGGCTACGCCGGCGAGCCGTACTACGAGCTCACGACCGACACGTTGCACGGCTTCGATGCGCAATACTCGCTTCCAATCGGGAACGATCGCGGCAACGTGACGCTCGGCTTCGATACGCACAGCGATAGCTTCAACTACACGGAGGCGTACTCCAGCGGCTGGTATTGGTATGGATCCGGTACCGTCGCCGATCCATATGGCGGATGCGGTTACCCCGGCCAAACGGCTACGCAGATCTTCGACTGCGCATACTCGGTCGCGTACTACCCGCAGCCGCACATCGTGGTCCGCAGTACGACGGAGAATCTGCGCGGCAACTACGCGATCGCGCCGAAACTCCAGCTCGAGTTCGGCGGCTACCTCTCGAATACGACCTTCGTCGGCTCGCGCTTCGATCCGCGCGGCGGCCTCACGTGGCGGCCGAACTCGAAAGTCAGCGTGCGTGCCTCCGCGGGCAGCGCATACTCCACGCCGTATCAGGGCGTGATCAATCCCACGTCAACGATCTGCGCCAGGAGCACGTTCTGCCCCGCATCGCAGTTTCAAGCGGAAACTTCGATGGGTTACGACGTCGGCGCCGACTACAAATACTCCAGAGACAGTATCGTCTCGGCGGACTTCTACCAAACGACGATCTACAATCGCTACGCGACGATCACGTCGGCGCAGAGCGGCGAGTACGACGGAACGCCGTATACGAACATCCTCCTGCCGACCTCGCAAGGCCAGCTCTTCAACGAAGGCGTCGAACTCAACGTGCTCCATCAGCCGCACGTCGGCTTCGGCTATCACGTCGCGCTCGATTTGCTCCGTGACTATGCGTACGATCAGAATCCCGTGGCGCTAACGGCCGGCGGGGAGTTCTACACCGGACCGTTGCCGGACAACGGGGTGCAGTTGCCGGAGTATCCGTACAGCAAGATGCGCGTCGATCTTTCGTACGCGTTTAAAGATAGTGCGTACCTCCGTCTCAGCAGCACCTCGTACGGCGCGAATAACTCGTTCGGCCGCTCGGGTTTCACACTGTTCGACGGCGCGCTCGTCCTCCCGGTGAATCAGGTGAAGGTCACGCTCGGCGCGACGAATATCCTCGGGTTGGATAACTACGCGACGGGCGGCCTCTACTACGGCGGCTACACATATAAGGCGCTCCCTGGGAGCACGGATTCCAGCGGGAACCCGGTCCTCTTCGGACCGACGAACTATGAGTACGCCACGCCGCGCACGGTCTTTCTCCAGTTCAGCGCGGCGGTCGGTCACTGACAACCGAGCGCATAGCGCAAAAGAGGCCCGCAGCGATGCGGGCCTCTTTCTTTCATTCCGGCATATTCGCGAGTTCAAGGATAATCTTCCACTCGTGCGGCATCACCGGCTGCACCGAGAGGCGCTGTCCACGCTTGAGCAAGGCCATACCAACCAGGCGTGGGTCGGCGCGCATGCGCGCCAGCGTCACGGCGTGTGCGAGCGGCTCGGCGTACTCCACGTCGACATTCATCCAGAGGGGCTTAGCCGGCGTGCTTTTGGGATCGTAGTATTCGCCGCCGCGCTTGAACGCGGTTTCATCCGGGTACGCGGTGCGCACGACCTTGACGATGCCTACTGCCGCGGGTTCCGCGATACTGGAATGATAGAAGAGTCCGAGATCGCCAACCGCCATCTCGATCATGTTGTTGCGCGCCTGGTAGTTTCGCACGCCGCTCCACGGTGTCGTGCGATCCTTGTGCAGTTGCTCGAAACTGTAGGCGTGTGGCTCGCTCTTGAACAACCAATAGCGGGACATGGACCTTACCTCTCGGAAATGCGCACCTAATGCTCCGGTCCGTTCTCGCGTTCGTGCTCGCTACCGTCCAACCTTGGATTGTCCTGAGCGATCTCCACTTCGACCCGTTCACGCAACCGCACATCGTCGATCGTTTGGCCGCCGCACCGCCCGAGCGCTGGCGCGCGATCTTTGAATCCGCTGATGTCAGCGCTCCGTCGGGACGCGGCTACGATACCAACGATGCGCTGCTTGAATTGACCCTCGATGGTGCGCGCACCGCCGTGCCCGACCCGCGTGTCGTTATCGTCGCAGGCGACTTTCTGGCCCACGATTTTCGCGCGAAGTTTACACGCACGGCCAAAGTGCATGACGACGCTGCGTATGACGCCTTCGTGGATAAGTCGGTGGCGTTTCTTGCCTGGGAGCTTCAGGCCGCATTCCCGCGCGCGCGTTTGCTGCCGGTCATCGGCAACAACGACAGCTATTGTGGTGACTATCAGAGCACGCCGCACGACGCGTTTCTCGCGCACATGGCTGCGGCCTGGGCCGCGTCGGTTGGCGCCTCGGACCCCAATGCCTTCATCGCGCAGTTCTCCACCGGCGGGTACTACTCGGCCCCGCTTCCGGTCGATCACGCGCAAGCGATCGTGCTCAACGACGTCTTGTGGTCGGCAAAGTATAAGAACGCGTGCGGGGATCCCAAAGCCGATCCGGGCGGCGACGAACTGCGGTGGCTGCAGTCGACGCAAGCGGCGCTTCCCGCAGGTACGCCCGTGTGGGTAATCGCGCACATTCCGCCCGGCATCGATGTCTACGCCACGTTGCACGCGCCTGCAGGGTCCGCGCCCGTCCCGTTCCTTGCCGATCGCTTCAACGACGCGTTTCTAACGGCGCTCGATTCGAGCTCGACCGTCGTCATGTCGATCGCGGGGCACACGCACATGGACAGCTACCGTGCCATCGGTCCAGATGCAAGCACGTTGCGCGCGCCGATGCTCGTCGTTCCGGCAGTTAGCCCGATCTTCGGGAACGCGCCGTCGTTTACGGTGCTCGACGTCGATTCCGTGACCGCGCAAGTCGACGACTCGCAAGTCTTCATTCTTACCAAAGCCAAGGATGACTGGACGTGGCACCGGGAGTACGATTTCGACTCCGTATACGGCCGCGGTGCGATCGATGCGACGCATTTGTGGAGCGTGCAGCAAGCGATCTTCGGCGACGAGCGGGTGCGTCGGCGCTTCGAGGAGTTTTATCAGGGCGGCGACGGTACCGCGCCGATCACCGATTCGACCTGGCGATCGTATTGGTGCGCGAACGTCGCGCTGACCGTCACCGAGTACACCGCCTGCGCGATGCCGCAGATCGAGCACGATCTGCTTCCGCATCCGTCACCACCGCCTGCGCCGACGCCAACACCCTCGCCGGCGCCGACGTCAAGCCCGTCCCCGGCGGTTACTCCAACACAATAGGGCGCGACGGGTCGGCGATCCACTCACTCCACGAGCCGGCGTACAGCCGCGCTCCGCGCAGGCCCGCGATCTCCATCGCGAGCAGATTCAGCGCGCCGGATATGCCCGAGCCGCATTGGTGCACGATCGATTCAGCCGAGCCAAATGGCTCGAAGGCGGCGCGCAGGTCGGGCGACGGCTTGAACCGTCCGTCATCGGCGAAATTCTCTTTGTAGAACCGGTTTCGCGCACCCGGAATATGTCCGGCAACCGGATCGACCGTTTCGTTGTGTCCCGCAAAGCGATCCGCGGCCCGCGCGTCGACGAGTTGCATCCGCGGATCGTCGAGGTGCGCAAGGACGTAGGCTGCGTCGACGACGAGCTCAGGCTGCACCCGCGCCTCGATCGATCCGCTATGCGGAGCCGCAGGCGCGGTCGTGATCGGATATCCACTCGCGATCCACTCCGTAAGTCCGCCATCGAGCACCGCGCACGCATCGTGGCCGATCCAGCGACACAAGAACCACATCCGTGCGGCGAAGATGTCGCTGCCCGCGTCATAAGCGACGATTTGGGTTGTGTCATTTACGCCAATGCCGCGCAGAAATGCGGCGAACGCATTCGGATCCGGTAATGGGTGGCGGCCGTTCGAGCCGGTGTGCGCACCGGCCAGATCGTGCTCGGCGTCGGCGAAGAACGCGCCCGGGATATGCGCTTCGTCATACAGACGGCGTCCGCGCGAAAACTCGCCGAGCGCGTGGCGGCAGTCGACCACGACCCATACCGGGTCGTCGAGATGCGATCCGAGCGTCGCCGCATCGACGAGCGTACTAAACGCCACCGCTAGCGCAGGTTGATCGTCGCCTTGGTTTGCGGCTCGGCGCCGAAGGCATCACGCAGGACCGTTTGCAGTTCGCCGTTCTGCGCCATCGGTCCGAGGATATCGGTATCGCCGTAGAACTTGCCGTCGATGAAAACCTTCGGCAGCGTGGGCCAATTGGTCATCTCGGCGAGCACTTCGCGCTTGGGCATATTTTCAAGCACGTCGATTACTTCAAACGGGTAACCGAAGTGATCGAAGAATTGAATCGTCTCGAGCGTGAAGCCGCAGCGCGGAGCCGTCTTCGTGCCCTTGCCGTAGACGAGGATCTTGTTGGCCGCGACCTCGGTGGCGATTTCCGTTTTGAGCTGTTCCGACATCGTTGTTGTTAACCTTCGCTGACGAGCGTTTTGAGTTCGACCGCGTGCACGCGGCCGTCTTTGAGAGCGGCGCGCAGCGCGCCGTACACGAGCTGATGTTGTTCGATGAGCGTGTGCCCCGCAAACGAACGCGAACGAACGGTCACGTTGAAGTGATCCATCGTGCCGGTCCGGTCGACGATCTCGACCTGCGCATCGGGGAGGTCGCGGCGGATCAAGTCCGCCAGCGAATCGTTATCGATCATACGCCTTCATCTTACGGGTTGAGGCGCGGCCGGTCGCCGCGTAACGTCTGTGCCAACCCCTTGGCCTCATTGAGGGTTTCGGGTAAACGCCGAGCGCTGCGACCGAGGAAGGCGGCGACGCCTGCGGCGGCGACGATCGCCGCCGAACCGAGTAGAATCGCCGGCACGCCGGTTGCTCGCAGCGGACCCACCTCGAGCGTGTACCCTCGCTGCATCCGCGCCAAGCCTTTGAAGAGTGCTCGAACCGCACCTTTGTTCATGCGGCGATCTACCACGCGGCGACCGGCGCGGCCTGGGTCTATGCGTGCGTTGTCGCGCAGGGCGCCGGCGTGACGCCTGGAGATGCCGTCGGGATCGCATTCGCCTGGTTGGTATACTCATTGTCGAAGTAGGTTTGTAGCGCTCCGAGCATGCCGGTATCGGTGATGTCCAATCCCCAGTCGAAAAGATCGGTCGATGTCGCGTTCGACGACCCGAACCAAGCAGTCGTCGGCGTCCCGCCGACGCTCGAGCGGTACATCGAGATCTTTTCGTGCCCGTTATCATCGGTACGCACCGACGCGTTGGCGTCGATCAACTCGAGGTTCTGCAAGGCTGCCTTGGCCGTAGCGCTGTAGCCGCTGAACTCCTCGACGACCACGTGCATCGTCGCGCCCGTTTGCGCTATTGCGCACATCCCGTCGTACACGTCGTCGTTGTAGTAGCCGCTGCCTTGGACGGTACTGAAGGACTCGGTGATGAAATCGTATTCATTCCCGGTCGTTATTCCATTTGTGAGCAGCGTCTGGAGGTAGTTGCTTTCGTTCAATAGGGATTGCTGTTTATCGGTCGTGAACGTTCCATTCGACGGGGTGGTGGAAAGGTTGCGGAGCACGGTTTGAATCGCCGCGAAGTCATTGCCGTCTGCCATGACGACATCTTGAACGGGAGTCGTGAGCCAATTGTGGCCGTCCGCGTATGCGCGTCCGTCTACGAGCGCGAACTTCGCGTGGATGTCCATCGGGGCTTGCTGGTATTCTGTCGTTGACGACGCTGTACCGGATGACGAGGTGTACTCTGTTTTCGCGTGACCGCCCGCGGCAATGATCGACGCGAGGTCCGAGGAGTTACTCGAGTTCTCGCTGTACGGCGTGATGACCGTGACGCTCGCGCCATTGTGTGCAGCGGCTTCGAGCGCGGTGTCGATCGCGCTTGACAGGTCCCAGGCGCTGAGGCAGATCGTGTGTCCGTTGGGAACGATCGTCGTAAAGAACGACGAGCCGACGTTTAAAATGCCGGGCGTCGTCGTGGGATCCGGCGTCTGCAGGCATGCCGTGTCGACGAAATTTCCGGACGGCGTCGGGGTTGCCGTAGCCGTCGGCGTTGGTGTAGACGTTGCTGTCGGCGTAGGCGTTGACGTAGACGTTCCCGTCGGCGACGTTGTTGGCGAAGGCGAGGGCGACGGGAGCGCGGGTCCCGTGTACAGTGCAAAGTACAGTGGAGCTTCCGGGCCGGGGTTGATCGAGTAGTCGAAGGAGACCGCTGTACCGTTTACGGTTACCGTCGCATTCGTCCCGACCCAGGCCCCATTCTCCCACTGCGAGAGCGAGACGGTCCCGCTCGGTGGACTCGAGAGCACGAGCGAAGCTTTGAATTCCGTAACGAATGCACCTCCGGCGCTGGGCGCAATACTAAAGTAGATGAGTGCCGTCTGCGTGTCGGCGGCACGGCGACGAACGGCTACGCCGGTCGGGCTCGAAGCCGACGCGCTAACCGTGACGGCGGCACTCGCATAGGCAGTGGCCGATCCACTTGCGACGCCTGAGACATCAGCGATCGTATTTAGCGTGTATGGCGCCGGGACGCTCGAGCTTGGCGTCGATTGGGGCGTTGTCGGAAGCGGACTCGCGCTGCCGCCTCCTCCCCCGCCGCAGGCGGCGAGCACGCATAACAACGCCAAAACGGCGAGCGCACGATGACGAACGTTCGTAGGATGCATCCGCTCTATGTTCTCTGCTGGAGGTTATGAACGCATTATCGTGGGTGAGCAAGATTTTGCCGCTTTCGAGCACAATCTCGCGACGATGAGTGCGAAGATGAAGGCCGTGCGGTTGCACGAAGTCGGCGGTCCGCAGAACCTGCGCGTCGAGGAGATCGAACCTCCGGTGCCGGGTGCAAGCGAGACGCTCGTCCGGGTGCGCGCAGCGGCATTCAATCGGCGCGATGTCTTTATTACGCAGGGACTCTATCCAGGCATCTCGCTGCCGCGCACGCTTGGCTCCGACGGCGCGGGCTTTCATCCGCAGAGTGAAACCGAGGTGGTCATCGATCCAATGCTCGGATGGGGCAGCAATCCGCACCTCTGGGCAAGCGACGCTTCGATCCTCGGCATGCCGCACGACGGGACGTTTGCGCAGTACGTCGCGGTGCCCACGGCCAACGTCTACCCGAAGCCGCCACATCTTTCGATGGAAGAAGCCGCAGCGATTCCGCTAGCGGGCCTTACCGCCTATCGCGCATTGTTTACGCGCGGACAGATGCTCGCGGGCGAGACCGTGCTGATTCCGGGTATCGGCGGCGGCGTGCAGAGCTTCGTGCTGCTCTTTGCCAAGGCGGCCGGAGCGCGCGCGGTGGTGACGTCGGGCAGTGAGGCGAAACTCGAGCGCGCGCGTTCGCTCGGCGCGGACGTGACCATTAACTATTCGAACGAAGAATGGCACAAGCAGATCAAGCGCGGTGAGATCGACCTCGTCGTCGATTCATCGGGAGGCGATACGCTCAACAAGGCGCTCGGGCTCCTTCGCCCCGGCGGGCGCGCGGTGCTTTACGGCGGCACACGTCTCGAAGCTACGATCCGCATTTTTCCGATCTTCTGGAATCATCTCGATATTCGCGGCACCTCGATGGGGAGCCCGGAAGATTTTCGCGCCATGCTCGATTTCGTCACGAAGCACGAGATTCGGCCGGTCATCGATCACGTGTACGCGATGGACGAGGCGGCGGTCGCGGCTGAACGTCTCGCGCGTAGCGATCAATTCGGCAAGATTGTCCTACGCATCTCCTGATAACGAATACTCATAGAGCGTATCCAGCTTGAGCATGGCGCCGAGTTCGGCTCGGATGACGGGCGCGTGTTCGGCGCCGACGATCGACTCCCACGCCGGATTGAGAATCGTATTCTCGTGCTCGTTCATCGGACGATCCAGCGCGCGTGCGGCGACGGTGCCTTCATCAGTGAGCGCGATTAAATAGGCCAGCAATTGGCGCGCCATCGCCGGCCAAAGCATCGGGCGCTGAGTCCCGTAGATTGCGATCACCAATTGCGGAATCGTCATCGGCCTGCCCCGCAAGGCTGCGAGCATTTCCGTCTCGCGTGCTTGGCGATGGGCGATGTACTCATCGATCTTGGCGCGCGCATCCTCGACGATTGGGCCGTGTCCGCCAAAGATCCGCGCCGCGTCAGGAAACTCGTCTTTGAGGCGCTGCAGCGTGCGTTGATAGGGACGCATCGCGCCGCCTGGTGGCGCAACAACCACGGTACCTTCGCCCAAGATCACGTCGCCGGTAAAAAGCGCGCGCTCGCCGGGCTCGTACAACGCAACGTGTTCGAACGTGTGGCCGGGTGCGTCGATGACCCGCAACGCAAGATCGGCGACCCGCAAGGTACCGTCCAGTTCAAACGCTCGATCGTGAGGCACCGTGGAGTTAGGATGAACCCAAACGCTCGCGCCGGTACGCGAGGCCAGCGGTGCAGCGGCCGGCGCGTGATCGGGATGTCCATGCGTGACCGCAATGGTTGAAATCCGCAGATCGCGTTCGCTTGCGTTTGCCATGAGCGCATCGAGATGGCGCTCGATCAACGGTCCCGGATCGATCACCAGCGCTTCGCCGCCGCCTGCGTCGATAACGTAGGAATTCGTTCCGGTTAAGGTCATCGGCGACGGATTGGGGGCACGGACCAGCGCGATGCGGCTCACCATCGTCCCTCTAACTCTTGCGGCAGCCGGACCCCTGCCGAGGGCGGCAGATCGGGCATGATGGTAACGATCGGCTTCTCGCGCGCGAACGCGAGCAGCGCGCTGATGCTCTCGAAGGCGGCAAGTCGCTCGAGATGCTTGATCGTTGGGAAGACGAGGAGCATCTCGCCGGTGCGGTAAGCGTCAAGCGCGCGCTGCGGCGAGAGCCATTGCGCGTCGTGTGTTTCGACGCTATCCGCGGTTCCAAGTGCACCCGGTGGCGCTGCAGCGACGAAGAAGTGAGTATCAAAGCGTCGAGGTTCACCCGCAGGCGTGATCCAGTGCGAAAAGAGCGTAAGCTGCGCCGGATCGACGTCGACGCTCGCCTCTTCCTGTAACTCGCGCACTGCCGCGTGGACTAACGCATGCGCATCACGAAGAGAGACCGCCGGTTGATCGACCGGGAGTTCCTGCGGCGACGTCGCTCGGAATTCGGCTGCAATGCGATCGTCGCTCCAGCCCGTCGCCGGTCCGCGCTCGTAGTCGGCGTCATCGACCGCGCCTCCCGGAAAAACGAATGCGCCCGGCATGAACGGACTCGCTGCGCTTCGCCGCAGCATGAGCACCTCGTTCGCGCCGGGCGTGGGCCGCGCCAGGATCACCGTTGCAGCGAGACGCACTGGAGAAACCATATGCGCGTCGCATTCGGCGACGATGACGCGACCCCATTGATCCGCGGCTAGGGAACCAGCACGGTGTCGACGACGTCGATGATACCGTTTGACTGCAGGACATCGCGGACGGTTATCTTCGATCGGTCGCCATGATCGTCGATCAAGATGATGTCGTCGCCGGCCATCTCCGCTGTGAGATCGCCGCCTTCAACGGTCTTGAGCGTGGCTTTGCCGCCGCCGTCTTTAATTTTCTGCTCGATGTCACCGGTTGTGAGACGCCCCGCGATGACGTGATACGTGAGAACTTTGGTTAGTAGCGCATTGTCGCTGGTGACCCTGCCGACCGTTTCCGGCGGCAGCTTCGTGAAGGCCAAGTTGGTCGGCGCAAAGACCGTGAACGGTCCCGGCCCTTCGAGCGTGTCAACGAGTCCCGCCTTTTCAACCAGCGCCACGAGCGTCGTATGATCCTTCGAGCGTACCGCGTTCTGTACGATATTTTTGGTTGCGTACATCCGCGCTCCGCCGACGATTTGATCTGCGGCGAGCGCTGCCGTGGCGGTGCCACCGGCGATGAGTACTGCGGCAAGCGCCGCGCGTCCGATATTTTTCATAAATCTTTCCTCCTGCGAGCCTAACGGAGCTAACAGCAGCTTGGATTTACGACCAGCACGGTGAGGGCAACGGCCAGCGCCCAATTGACGACATGGGAGGTCCAGCAATAGACGCAGGGCATGCGCGTAACAAAGAGCAGCGAATAGGCGAGGACCGCGGAAACGCCGGCGGCGGTCAGCGCCGCCACGAACAGGACGACGAGTTCGCTTCGATCGGCGGCGAGCCAAATGGCGACGCCGAGGGCCGGGTAGTAGCACGCGCCGATCCAAGCGTTGGGAACGCCCCCGAACAGACGTGCCCGTGGCGTTTGGACCACGCTGGGCTCGGCCAGCTCGCCTCGGGCAGCCGCAGCACCCTTGCGCAGCATGAATACCGAAGCGTAGAGACCAACTCCGCAAAGCATCGTGACTATCGCCCGTAACGCCATCCCTACCTCACCTGTCCCTTGAAGTTCTTCGGCAAACGCTTAGGAGCGATTGCGATGCTCGCAGCCTCGTTTACGTTGGCCGCGCTGGTTATTCGCTTTCAGCCGTTGGTCGAGCGTGAGATTCGCTCGCTCGGTCTCTCAGCCTACCCGCTTGCTATCGCGATTTTTACGGTCGTCGCCTCCGCGCCGTTCTCGGTGACTGATGCTCTGGCGATCATGGACGGCGCGATCTTCGGTCCGGTCAAGGGCTCGATTGTTAATGCGATTGGCCTTGTGCTCGCGGCGTTGACCGGTTACTGGATCAACCGTCACGCAGCGGGTATGCTCGATTTGGACGCCTATCTCGAACGCGTGCCCAGCTGGGTGCGGCGTTTTCCGGTCGGTTCGCCCGCGTTTTTGATGGCCGTGCGCATTATTCCGGGATTTGGCGGAACGGTTGCAACCGCGACCGCGGCAACGTTCCGCGTTCCGGTATGGCGTCACGTCTGGACGATGTGCGCGATCGCGATACCGATTTGTACGATTCTGGCGATCTTTGGGGATCGAGTGACCGTCGTCGTGCACAACTACGAGCATAGGGCGCATGCGTACTGGGAAGCGCATCGCCCGCATTTGCATCTCCCACACCGCGTGAAAGTGACACCGACACCGTGACGACCGATTCGATCGCGATGGTTGAAGAACCGGCCGAGCTAACCGAACTTTGTGAGCGCATCGCGCGGAGCGAGCACGTTGCCCTCGATACCGAGTTTCATACCGAGCGCACCTATGCGCCGCGGTTGATGGTGGTGCAACTCGCCTTCGACGACGGCGCCGTGATCGTCGATCCGCTGGCATTGCCGAATCTCCGGCCGCTGGTGGAATCGCTCTCACAAACGACGGTCGTAGGTCACGCGCTTTCGTCGGATTTGAAGATTTTCGCCGACCGCTTCGACGTCGTGCCTCCCCATGTGTTCGATACGCAAGTCGCGGCCGCGTTTCTCGGCTTTGGCATGCAAGTGTCGTTGGCCGACCTCGTGCGCGAACTCGAGGACGTGCGTCTAGCCAAAACGCAAACCGTGAGCGATTGGTCCACGCGACCCTTCACGCCGAAACAACTCGATTACCTCGTCGACGACGTGGCGCATCTGCTTCCGATGCAGCGCAAGGTCACCGCACGTCTCGAAAAGGTCGGGCGGCTCGCTTGGGCGATCGAGGAGTGCGAGGCGCTCGGCGATATCGAGCGCTATCGCAGCGACGAACGCCGAGCGTATCTTCGTATTCCCGGGGCGATGCGCATGAGCCGGCGCGAACTTGCGGTGCTCAGCGAGATCGTCAAACTCCGCGACCAGCAGGCGCGCTCGCGCGATTTGCCGCCCAAATACATCATCCCTGACGACGTGGTCTCGGGTCTTGCGACATTACGGCCCAAGCGCGTCGAGGATCTCGAGCAATTGCGCCGCTTCGATGCCGGGGCGCGCCGGTCGCTCGGGCGAGTGATCGTTGACGCGGTCGCGCGGGCCGAGGCTCTGCCCGAGGACCAGCTCCCCCAGCGTCCCCAGCGACCGCTTGGGTCCAGTCGCGACACCCTGGCAGCGCTCATGGGGGTCGTCGTGGGCGAGATCGCGCGCGAAAACGAGCTGCCGCAGAGTCTGCTGGTTCCGCGTGCCTCGCTCGACCGGGTGGCGCGAGAAGTGCCGGACAGCCGCGAGGCGTTCGAGGCTGCGCTCGAGCTTTCGCACTGGCGCCTGACCTTAGTCGGCGAACCCCTCTGGCGACTTTTGTCCGGTGACGTACAAGTCGCAATCGAAGGCTACGCGCAGCACGATCCGAAAATACGTCTGTTGCCATGAATCAGCACGCAAACAGCCTAAGCGCGGCCGGCACGCTGAACGTCGGAGATCGCGCGTACACCTATTTCCGTCTCGACGCGGTCGAGCAAGCCGGACTCACGAAGCTCGCGCGCCTACCGTATAGCTTAAAGATTTTGCTCGAGAATCTGCTGCGCTTCGAGGACGGACGTTCGGTGACGCGCGCCGACATCGAGGCGCTTGCGCGCTGGAATCCGCGTGAAGCGCCGGAAAAAGAGATCGCCTTCCGGCCCGCGCGCGTGCTTTTGCAAGATTTTACCGGCGTGCCGTGCGTCGTCGATTTGGCCGCGATGCGCGATGCGATGGCGGCGATGGGCGGCGATCCCAAAGCGATCAACCCGTTGCAGCCGGTTGAGCTGGTGATCGACCACTCCGTGCAGATCGATTTTTTCGGTTCGAACGACGCCTTGCAAAAAAATTCCGATCTCGAATTCCAGCGCAATCGCGAGCGCTACGCGTTTCTCAAGTGGGGCCAGTCGGCACTCGACGGCTTTCGCGCCGTTCCGCCCGATACGGGTATCGTCCATCAGGTCAATATTGAATATCTCGCGCGCGTGGTTTTTGGAGGGGGCGGAGCAGGTATCGCTTTCGATGCCGCGAGCTCGACGGCATATCCCGACACCGCGGTTGGTACCGATTCGCATACCACGATGGTCAACGGCGTCGGCGTCCTAGCGTGGGGCGTCGGCGGGATCGAAGCTGAGGCGGCCATGCTTGGGCAACCCGTGACGATGTTGATCCCGGAGGTCATCGGGTTCCGGCTCGACGGCAAACTGCGCGAAGGCGTGACCGCTACCGATCTCGTGCTCAAGATTACCGAGGTGCTGCGCAAGAAGGGTGTCGTCGGCAAGTTCGTCGAGTTCTTCGGCAAAGGGCTGTCGTCGTTGCCTGTCGCGGATCGCACGACGATCGGCAATATGTCGCCGGAGTTCGGATCGACGTGCGCGATTTTCCCGATCGACGATCGCACGCTCGAGTATCTGCGCTTAACCGGCCGCGCTCCCGACCACATCGCATTGGTGGAAGCCTACGCGAAGGCGCAAGGGCTGTTCCGCACCGATACCACGCCGGATGCCGAATATACCGATGTGCTTCATCTCGACCTCGGCGAAGTCGAGCCCAATATTGCGGGCCCGCGGCGTCCGCAGGATCGCGTGAATCTACGTGATGTGAAGAACTCGTTCAACGCCGCTTTGAATGAGTGGATGGAAGCGCGCGACAGCAAAAACGGTGCGGTGGCGCGTTGGCAAGGCGAGGGCGGCAGCCAAACCGCGACGATCGCGCTCACCGAGAAGGACGTCAGCGACGGCGCCGTAGTGATCGCAGCCATCACCTCGTGCACCAACACTTCGAATCCGTCGGTGCTCATGGGCGCAGGCTTGCTCGCCAAGAATGCGGTCGAACGCGGACTGCGCAGCAAGCCGTGGGTCAAAACGTCACTGGCGCCGGGATCGAAAGTCGTCACCGATTATCTGGAGAAGGCCGGCCTTGCGCCGTATCTCGACGAGCTCGGCTTCAATCTGGTCGGTTACGGCTGTACCACGTGCATCGGTAACTCCGGCCCGCTTCCGCCCGACGTCGCTGAGACCGTCGCTGAACAAGACTTGATCGTCGCCGCGGTGCTCTCCGGAAATCGCAACTTCGAAGGGCGTATCCATCCGCAAGTGCGAGCGAATTACCTCGCCTCGCCGCCGCTCGTCGTCGCTTACGCGCTCGCCGGACGCATGGATATCGATCTCACTACTGAGCCCATCGGGACGGATCGCGCCGGCAATCCGGTTTTCCTCAAAGATATCTGGCCGAGCAACGAAGAGATCGCAAAGATCGTCACCGCATGCGTGACCGACAGCATGTTCAAAGCGCGCTATTCGGACGTTTTCAAAGGCGATGACAATTGGGCCAAGCTGCAGGTTGCGCCGAGCGAGCGCTACGCCTGGGATCCCAAATCGGAGTACGTCAAGCACCCGCCGTATTTTGAGAATATGCCGGCCGAGCCGGCGCCGCTTGCGGATATCAAGAACGCGCGCGCGCTCGCCGTTTTCGGCGACTCGATCACAACCGATCATATCTCGCCGGCCGGAAACATCGCCAAGACGTCGCCCGCGGCGAAGTACCTCATGGCGCACGGCATCGAGCCGAAGGACTTCAACTCGTATGGAGCGCGACGCGGGAATCACGAAGTGATGGTGCGTGGCACGTTCGCCAACGTGCGGTTGCGCAATTTGCTCGTCCCGGGCGTCGAAGGCGGCGTCACGCGCCATCTGCCGGACGGCGAGCAAATGTCGATCTTCGATGCGGCGATGAAATACAAAGCCGAAGGCACCCCGCTGGTCGTACTCGCCGGCAAGGAGTACGGTTCGGGATCGTCACGCGACTGGGCCGCGAAAGGCCCGTACCTTCTCGGCATCAAGGCCGTGATTGCCGAATCGTTCGAACGCATTCACCGCAGTAACCTCATCGGCATGGGCATTCTTCCGCTGCAGTTCGAGGGCGGTGCGGATCGCTCGACCTACGCACTGACCGGTGAAGAGGTCTACGAGATCACCGGCGTTGCCAACGGAATCACGCCGCGTATGCACGTTCACGTGCGCGCCAGCGATCCGAACACCGGCAAGTCGGTCGAGTTCAAGGTGTTGCTGCGCATCGATACCCCCGACGAGGCGGAGTATTATCGACACGGCGGCATTTTACAATACGTCTTGCGTCAGTTGCACTCGAAAACCTCAAACTAGCGCGTGAAGCGCGAGGAACGCGATGAACGCCTGACCCGCCGGATCGAATCGTTCTCTGATCTGGTGATCGGGTTCAGTCTCGCGCTCCTCGCGCTCACGCTCTCGATTCCGCCGCATATCGTGGACTTGCTGACGAATCCATCGTGGCTGGTTGCGTACTTTTGGACGTTTGCGGTGGTCGCCGGCATCTGGTACAGTCACCAGCGGCTCTTCACCCACTTCTTTTGGCCCGAAACCTTTTCGATTGTTCTCAACTTCACGTTGCTTTCGATGGTCGGACTGCTGGTGTACTTCGTGCAGGTGTTCGTACATTACCACTCCACCTTCGATCGCGTGTGGGCGTTCATCGCGTATTTTGCGGTTCTTGGGATTGCCTTTATCGCACTTGGCACGTTGTATCTTCACGGCGCGCGGAGGCGGTGGGGGAGTCTCGATGCGGAAGATCGCTATGTTGGATTTCGCCAGGGGCTGCGCAACATCGTGGGGGGTGCCTTTATGTTGGTGGGTGCGCTCGTCACCGCGCTGCTTCCCGTAAAGAGCATGGACGATCTGTGGCCGCTCGCTATTTTTGTCTTCGCCGGATTTTTCGCCGCGCGTATCGTGGCGCGCCTCCTCAAGGCGCGAATCGTAGCCGGCGCTTAATTCTTACGTTGATGCAAGACAAAGACGTTACCGTCTGGGTCGAGGCACCACTGCTGCAAGCATGGAGGCAGGTCGCGTAAATCGCCGGTAAGTTCGCCGCCGAGTTCGGTCACGCGCGACGTGAGCGCCGCGGCGTCGGGGACCGCAAACAGCACGGTTCCCGACGGCACGTGCGGCGTGCCGGGAATCCTGCCGATCCCGAACGCGCTGCCGTCGCTGAGAATCCATTCGGCGCCGTGCTCGTTCTCCCAGGTCGTTTCCTTGACGTCGAGGAGACCTTTGTAAAACGTCGCTGCGCGCGGAACGTCATCCACCGAATAATAGATGGCATCGATGCCGGTGGCTTTTGTGCTCATGCGTTCCTGCGTTTGTGCAATGCGAAGCTATTGCCTTCAAGATCGCTGCACCATACCATCGTGCACACCGGCGTTTCGACCGCTTCGCTGTGGACGTGTGCGCCAACACCACGAACGCGTTCGAGCACGGCGTGAAGATCGTGTACGGCGAACATCGCTCCGCCGGTTTGGTACCAGTCGCCGTTGGGCAGTTTGGAGAGCGCGAACGTGGATCCGTCGGTGAACTCGTATTCGACCCACGTGTCGCCGCGCGTCGCGGGGATCATGCCGAGCACGCCCTCGTAAAACCCGCGGGCCCGAGAAAGGTCCTTGGTCAGGTAACAAACGCAGTCCATACCTCGAACCGCGTTCGATTGATCGGTCATCATGTGCAGATCGTAGCAGCGCCTACTTGACATCCACTGTCAGGTTTGCGAGCCTGGGGCTATGAAATCCGACCGGCTGATTTCGCTGCTCTTGCTTTTGCAGTCGGCGCAGCGGCGTACCGCTCGCGACTTAGCCCAGAAGCTCGAGGTCTCGGAACGCACGATCTATCGCGACGTCGATGCGCTCTCCGCTTCGGGCGTGCCGGTCTACACTGAACGCGGTCCCGAGGGCGGGATTGCCCTTGCCGACGGATACCGCAAGGCGCTCACCCACTTTGCCGAGGACGAGGTACGCGCGCTGTTTATCTCCGGATCGGCGATTCTCGCGGACCTCGGGCTCGGCGCCAATTTGGATCGAGCGCTCGAGAAGTTGCGCGGCGGATTCTCCGACGTGCAACGCAAGGCGGCCGAAAAGGCGCGCGGGCGGATTCACATCGATCAGCGCCGCTGGTATCAGAGCGATCCTCCGGTAGAACGTCTCGCGCTGCTGCGCCGGGCCGTGTGGGAAGATCGATGCTTGGACGTCGCATACGAGGATCGTAACCGGTCGCGCACGACGCGTGCCGTCGATCCCTACGGCCTGGTCTCAAAAGCCGGCGTGTGGTACCTGGTCGCGCGAACGGCCGAGGGCTACCGAAGTTTCCGTGTCGACCGCATGCGCGACGTCAGCGAACGGCGCGAGCACTTTGAGCGCGATCCCTCCTTCGACCTCGATGCGCATTGGCGTGAAAGCGCGACGAAAATGCGCGACGGGCTTCCACGCTTTACGGTGGTCCTCCGTGCGGACGCCGATGCGGCCGAGATGATCCTGGGCTTTTGGCCGTCGGAGTGGATCGAGCGCGACGGCGAGCGTTTGCTGCGCGTCGAGTTCTCGAGCGAAGGCACGGCCATCAGCCAAATGGTGACGTGGGGAATTCACGTCGACCTGATCGACCCGCTCTCGCTCTGCGAACCGATCCTTGCGCGCGCGCGCGCCCTATGCGCGCGCTACGAGCCGCTGCTGAACCGGTAGCCGTTCTTTCCCTCGGCCTTTGCGGCGTAGACGGCTTCATCGGCGCGACGCATCAGCGTCGCGGCATCGATCGAACCGATGGTAAACGCGACGCCGATCGACGCCGAGAGGCCCTGTTCGCGTAGCCCGGTTACGATGCGTTCCATAACGGCCGTTGCCGATGCACGATCCGTGCGCGGCAGAACGAGCGAGAATTCGTCCCCAGCGAAGCGCGCGGCTACATCGATCTCGCGGGTGGACGAGCGCAGGATCTGCGCGATCGCGACCAGCGCGGCGTCGCCCCCGGCATGGCCGCGCGTATCGTTGATCGCTTTGAAATCGTCGATGTCAAGCATCGCAAACGCCAGCATTTCGCCGGTACGCCGAACGGTCCGAAGTTCGGCCTCGATCCGTTCCATGAGCGCGCGGCGATTGAAGAGTCCGGTGAGCGGATCGTGCATCGCGAGTCGCTCGAGCTCGAGCGCCAGGCGCATGCGCTCTAGCGCAAACGCGGCATGGGTCGCCAACTCTTGCATCGAGGAAAGCGTCCAGGGAGAGGCGTTCCGATCGTTGGATCCGTCGGCGTACAAAACATACCCCTCGCCGCGCTGGGGGCGCACGGCGGCCGCAACGTATCGGCGTCGCGTGTCAAAGAGGGGCGCGTCGGCGTCATCGGCCCAGCCGGTAGCCAAATCGCTGTCGCGCGCGCTGATACGGCGTAGACTCGAGTGCTCGGGAAGCGTTCCTCCGTACTCGGATTCGCTCACCTGCTCGCCGTCGAGTTCGTAGACGGCGTTCATTTCGTGCGCCCCTGCGATGCGAAACCACAGCGTGCGCGCGAACCCCAAACCCAACCACGCGCCACGCATCGCGGCCGTTGCCAGCACCGCCTCATCGGGCGCAGCGATGATCTCCACGAATGAGCGCTGAAGGGTTTCCAGCCGCTGCGATTGTTCGAGCAGCGCGTCCCGCTCGCGCTCCACTGCATCTATGCGCTCGCTCAGGAAACTTATGCCGTCGGAAGGCTCCTGCATCCCCTCTACAATAGCACGCGACGGAAATCTCGCAGAAGCGACGCGACGAAGACCAGGAAGCGCGCCGCTCCGGCCCCGTCGATCACCCGGTGATCGTAGCTCACGCTGATCGGTAAAATCAGGCGCGGGACAAACGTATTTCCATCCCACACCGGTTTGGTCGCTGCGCGGGTCGCGCCGAGGATCGCAACCTCGGGCGCGTTGACGATCTGGGTAAATTGCGTGCCGCCGATTCCGCCGATCGACGAGATCGTAAACGTGCCGCCCTGCATGTCGCTCATGCCAAGCTTCCCGTCGCGCGCCTTCCCTGCGAGCTCGGCGCTCTCACGCGCGATTTCGAGCAGACCTTTTTTGTCCGCGTCCTTGAGCACAGGAACCACCAGACCGTTGGGCGTGTCGGCCGCAAAGCCGATGTGGTAGTACTGCTTGTAGATCAGTTCGTCGCCGTCGAGCGAGCTGTTGAAGTCGGGATATTTCTGGAGTGCCGCGACCGACGCTTTAATCAAGAACGCGAGCATCGTCAGCTTCGCGCCGCCGCTCTTCGTGTGCTCGGCATTGACCTCGTTGCGGAATGCCTCGAGATCGGTGACGTCGGCCTCGTCGTAGTTGGTGATATGCGGAATCTGCAGCCAGTTGCGGTGCAGATTCGGCCCGGAGAATTTCTTCACGCGCGGCAGCGCTTTGCGCTCGATCGGACCGTACTGCCCAAAGTCGACCTTCGGCCACGGCGGCAAGCCGGCAAACGATGCGCCGCCGGCCGGAGCGCCTTGTGAAAGCGCACGTTTGACAAAGCCCTGGACGTCTTCCCGGGTGACGCGTCCATGCGGTCCGCTTCCGCTGACCCCGTGGAGATCGACGCCGAGGTCACGAGCGAAGCGGCGGATAGCGGGGCTCGCATGAACGGTCCCCGTCTTCGGACGGTCGCTCTCTGGGCTCCCGAGCTGTAGCTCGGCTGCGGCGACAGCCGGCACCGGCGTAGTCGAGGGACTGGCTGCGGGCTCTTGCGTTGCGGTAGTTGTGGCGATCCCTCACTGCGGTCGCTGCGCTCCCTACGCTCGGGATGACAGAGTCCAGCGTGACGAGCACGCTGCCTTTGTTGACTTTGTCGCCGACTTTGACGCCGATGCTTTTGACCACACCCTCGACGTCGGTAGGTACCTCCATCGACGCTTTTTCACTTTCGAGCGTAACCAGCGCGTCGTTCTTCTTAACGCGATCCCCGGGCTTGACCAAGACTTCGATCACGGGCACGTCTTTGAAGTCGCCCAGATCGGGTACGCGAACGTCGATCGTGCTCATGCTTAAACCGTCACGGGATTGGGCTTGCGGGGATCGATCCCGTACTTCGCGATGGCCTTGCTCACCACGCCCGGCTCGATCGTGCCGTCTTGCGCGAGCGCGTTCAGCGCGGAGAGGGTGACGTAGAACCGATCGACCTCGAAGAACTCACGCAACTTTCGCCGATAGTCACTGCGCCCGTAGCCGTCGGTTCCCAGCGTGACGTAGCGGCGGTCGGTGATATACGGCCGGATCGAATCGGCAAAGAGGCGTACGTAATCAGTCGATGCAATGGCCGGTCCGCTACGTCCGGCGAGCGCGCTCGTAACATACGGAACCTTCGGCTTGGCCTCGGGATGGAAGAGATTCTCGCGCGCGCACGCGACGCCGTCGCGCGCGAGCTCGTTGAAGCTGGTTACGCTCCAGACGTCGCTTGCGACATTCCAATCGCCGGCGAGTAAATCGGCCGCCGCGAGAACTTCGCGAAGGATCGCGCCGCAGCCCATCAACTGCACGCGCGGTTGATTCTTCGAGGCTTTCCCGCCGTCGCGCAAGAGATATATTCCGCGCAGGATGCCGTCCGCCGCATCTTGTGGCATCGCCGGATGTACGTAGTTCTCATTGAGCAGCGTGATGTAGTAATAGCCGTCTTCTTGTTCGGTCAGCATCCGGCGCAAGCCGTCTTGAATGATGACAGCGACCTCGTAGCCGTACGTCGGATCGTAGCTGCGGCAATTGGGAATGAAGGATGCGAAGACCTGGCTGTGGCCGTCTTCATGTTGGAGCCCTTCGCCGTTGAGCGTCGTGCGGCCGGACGTTCCGCCGAGCAAAAAACCGCGGGTGCGCGAGTCGCCCGCGGCCCATGCTAGATCGCCGATGCGTTGGAAACCGAACATCGAATAGAAGATGTAGAACGGTACCATGGGCAGATCGTGGTTGGAGTACGAGGTGCCGGCTGCGATCCACGATGAGATCGCGCCGGCTTCGTTGATGCCTTCCTGCAAAATCTGACCGTGTTTGTCCTCGCGGTACCACATCAGCTGCTCGGCGTCTTGCGGATGATAGAGCTGTCCGATCGACGAGTAGATGCCCAGCTGGCGGAACATGCCTTCCATGCCGAACGTGCGCGATTCGTCGGCGACGATCGGCACGACGCGCGAGCCGATGGTCGCGTCGCGGGTGATGGTATTGAGAACACGCACGAAAGCCATCGTCGTCGAGATTTCGCGATCGCCCGTGCTCTGCAACTGCGCATCGAACGCAGCGAGTTCGGGCACCGCCAGCGTCTCTGATTTGCGGCGGCGTTGCGGCAGTGGCCCCTGCGCCTTCATGCGCTCTTTGAGATAGCGCATTTCCGCGCTTTCCTCGGACGGCCGGTAGAAGGGAATTTTTGCGATGTCTTCATCGGCGATCGGCACTTGGAAGCGATCGCGAAACGCGCGCATGTCTTCAAGGTCCATCTTCTTGGCTTGGTGCGCGATGTTGAGGCCTTCGCCCGCTTCGCCCATCCCGTAGCCTTTGACCGTCTTCGCGATGATCACGGTCGGCTCACCGGTGTGTTCGATGGCGGCTTTATAGGCCGCATAGACTTTGAGTGGGTCGTGGCCGCCGCGCATCAAGGCCCAGATGCGATCGTCGCTCCACTCCGCGACCAAGGCCGCCGTCTCCGGGTAACGGCCGAAAAATTCGTCGCGCACGTATTTGCCATTGCGCGATTTATACGTTTGATAGTCGCCGTCGACCGTTTCATTCATCAATTGCACGAGCCGTCCGCTCTTGTCGTTCTCGAGCAGTTCGTCCCAGCCGCTGCCCCAAATGACCTTGATGACGTTCCAGCCGGCGCCCTTGAAGACGCGTTCGAGTTCTTGAATGATCTTGCCATTGCCACGCACCGGACCGTCGAGGCGCTGTAGATTCGCGTTGATTACCCAAATGAGGTTGTCGAGTTTTTCGCGTCCGGCAAGCGAGATCGCGCCGAGCGTTTCGGGTTCGTCGGTCTCGCCGTCTCCGACGAACGCCCAGACCTTTCGGCCGGTCGTGTCACGGAATCCGCGGTCGTGCACGTAACGCATGAAGTGCGCTTGATAGATCGACATGATCGGACCCAAACCCATCGAGACCGTCGGAAATTGCCAAAATTCCGGCATGAGCCATGGGTGCGGGTACGACGAGATACCGTTGCCGTCGACTTCTTGACGGAAGTTCTCGAGTTGCTCTTCGTCGATGCGCCCTTCGAGATATGCGCGCGCGTAAATGCCGGGCGAGCTGTGCCCTTGGAAGAAGACGAGATCGCCGCCGAAATCGTCTGAGGGAGCGCGGAAGAAATGATTCTGTCCGACGTCGTACAGTGTCGCCGCTGACGCGAAGGTCGCGACGTGTCCACCGAGTTCGGAACTTTCTTTGTTCGCGCGCACCACGGTCGCCATCGCGTTCCAGCGCACATAGTGGCGAAGTCGCGCTTCGAGCTCGCGATCTCCGGGCATCGGTGGTTGCTTATCATGCGGAATCGTATTGAGATACGGCGTTTCGAAGCCAAGCGAAATGTGCGCGCCGCCGCGGCGTGCTTCATCGACAAGGTCTTCGAGTAAATCGCGCGCGCGATCCGGGCCCTCGACGGCGACGAGCGCGCGCATCGATTCGAGCCATTCTTGGGTCTCTTGCGGATCCGGATCGTTTCTCATGAGCGACCCATTCCGCGCTTCCGAGCAATCCCTTCCTATTGGACCGATCCGATTGCTAGTCCGGTGCGATCCAAAGTACCACCGCAATCGAGCCGAGCAAGAGCAGCGCGCCGGCCAAGGCAGCCCCGGAGAGCGTCTCGCCAAACAGCGCGAGTGCCAACACGGCCGCAATCACCGGTTCTAGGAGTGTCGAGAACGAGACAGCGGTCGGCGAGAACCAGCGCAATGCCGCGTTGATACCGGTGTGGCCGAGCAATTGCGAGACCAGCGCCATCGCGACGATCCCACCCCAGGCGCCGTAGTTGTTCAAGCCGGGCGGCGGCTGATGCGCGACAAGCGCCGCGACAACCGACACGATTGCCGCCGTTGTGTACGTCGTCGTAACGATCGTCCGCGTGCTCAAATCCGCGCGCACGTCGCGCACGAGCAGCAGATACGCCGCAAACGCAGCGCTGCCGCCAAGCGCAAGCGCCGCGCCGAGCACGGCATGTCCGGGATGCGGCGGAAGGCGGTGATTCGAGCCGGTCACCAGCGCGAGCCCCGCGATGCCGGTGATAAATGCGAGCGGAACGACGAGCGGAAAACGGCGCCCGCGCGCGATTGCGTCGTACAGCGTGGTCCACAGCGGCGAGGCTGAAACGAGCAGCGTCGAGACGGCGACGGTCGTGTATTCAAGCGAGGCGATCCAGGTCGCGAAATGCAGCGCCAGCGCGATGCCGGCAGCAATGAGGATCGAACGTTGCGCGCGAGAGATCGGCGCCGTACGCTCGCGAAATATCGCGCTGATTCCGAGCAACACTGCCGACGCCAACGACAAGCGCAGCGCGGCAACCGTCAGCGGTCCTGCGCCGGCGAGCGCGTACCGGGCAAAAATAGCGGCGGCACCCACCGCGAGTTGGGCGCCGCCGAGGATCAGATATCGAAGCAGCGTCGGTTAGTCAGCCGCAGGTGTGGGCCGCGCCCCGGGCCGCGGGATCGTTCTCACGGGTGAGGGCGACGGCTTCGACACGGTGATGGGGACGGAGGTCGTGCTTGGCTGCGGTGTCGGCGTCGCGGTCTGCGCCGGCGTCGGGGTCGCCGTTGCTACCGGCGTCGGAGTCGGGGTCGGTCCGGTCGAGGGCACCGGGGACGGCGTCGGCGTGGCACTCTTACTTCCCGCGACGGCGGCACCGATCCCCACAGCACCTGCGGCTCCCGCAGCGATGGCGCCCGTCGCGCCTGCGGCGCCTGCTCCGGCGCCCGCGCCGGCCGCAGCCCCGGTGATTCCAAAGGAACTAGCGTTGACCGGAGCGCCGAGTTCGCTAAACGGCGTAAACATCGACTGCGACACACCGGTTACCGAAGCACTTACCGCACCGGCAGCAGCGGCGGTGGCGACCAGCGACTGACCCGCAGCGAGCGTGAAGACTTGCCCGTTCACCAACGTGACCTGCACAGGGAGTGCCGGATTGCTCAGCGCGTAAACGTTCACTTGCAAGCCGCCTGCCGGGTTCGCGAAGATGTCGCCGACGGTGCCGCGCACTGCGATCTGCCCGGTCGAGGTTGAGAACTGGTAGTCGGCCTTCGCGCCCGCCGGGTGGTTGACCGTGAAGCGCATTTTTCCCACGACGACAAAGTTCGCGTGCGCAATATCCGTCTGACTGAAGGAGACCATCTGCACGCTTGCGTTCGAAGCCATCTCGATTTGCGAGCTATCCGGAAGTGTGATCGTCGCAAGCGAGTTGGGCCCCGTGGCTGCATAGTCGTTGTTGTTCAGCGTCGTGCTCGCCTTAGGCGCCAGCGCCGTCGTAGGCGCTTTCTGCGGGCCGTACGTGACCGAACCTTTGACGTTTTGCAAGGTCCTGTCCGTGTCGGCCGGCGATGCGGTCACGGGGAGCAACGCAATAAGCGCAGTGAATAACGAAGCGCACAGGGCCTTCATAAGGGTGCTCCTTGAGCAAGGCAAATTGTCTCTAGTCACCCGTTCGATTGGCTGCTTTGTCCCCCTTCAGTCGTTTGGCCTAGCAGGCCGAGTTTGTTCCAAACTCGGCCGTGGCCGCCCCCGTGGGGGAAGGTGGGGGGCGGTGTCGTAGCCTCCCCTCATTGCGGGAGCTCGCGAATTGCGGGCTGAGAGGGCATCTGCCGACCGCGAGGGCTACGAAAAAGTATGCAAAGCGTACCCTTTGTAGCCCGCACTCGCCGGGTAATGCCGGCGTAGGAAGGGACACTTTATGAAGCGGTACATCCAAGGCGGCGATCCGACGATCCGCGTGCCCATGCGTGAGATTGCACTGACCGATGGCACGTCGCACACCGTTTACGACACGAGCGGGCCCTATACCGATCCATCGGTGCAAGTAGACGTGCGCAAAGGCCTTGGCCCATTACGTGAACGCTGGATCGAGGCGCGAGGCGACACGGTCGCGGTCGAGCGGCCGGCGGCGCTGTTTCATTTTGCGAACGCGCGCGCGATCCGTCGCGCGAAACCCGGCACCAACGTGACGCAGATGCACTACGCGCGGCGCGGTGAGATTACGCCGGAGATGGAGTTCATCGCGATCCGTGAGGGCGTTGAGCCGTCATTCGTGCGCGACGAAGTCGCGCGCGGGCGCGCGATCATTCCTTCCAACGTCAACCATCCCGAGAGCGAACCGATGATCATCGGGCGCGGCTTTCACGTGAAGATCAACGCCAACATCGGCAACTCAGCGGTCACCTCGACGATCGAAGAAGAGGTCGAAAAAATGACATGGGCGACGCGCTGGGGCGCCGACACGGTGATGGATCTCTCGACTGGAAAAAACATTCACGAAACACGCGAATGGATTGTGCGCAACGCTCCGGTGCCGATCGGTACCGTCCCGATCTATCAAGCGCTGGAGAAGGTCAACGGGAAAGCCGAAGAGTTGACCTGGGAACTCTACCGCGACACCTTGATCGAACAAGCCGAACAAGGCGTTGACTATTTCACGATTCACGCCGGCGTGTTGCTGCGCTACGTGCCGCTCACCGCGAATCGCGTAACCGGTATCGTGTCGCGCGGCGGATCGATTCTCGCCAAGTGGTGTCTCGCGCATCATCAGGAGAACTTTCTCTACACGCACTTCGAAGAGATCTGCGAAATCATGAAGGAGTACGATGTCGCGTTTTCGCTCGGCGACGGATTGCGTCCGGGTTGTACCGCCGATGCTAACGATGCCGCGCAGTTCGGCGAACTGGAAACGCTCGGAGAGCTGACGCAAGTCGCGTGGAAGCACGACGTGCAGGTGATGATCGAAGGGCCGGGTCACGTGCCGATGCATCTAATCAAAGAAAACATGGATAAGCAGCTGGAGATCTGCCACGAGGCGCCGTTCTATACGCTTGGGCCGCTCGTGACCGATATCGCGCCGGGATACGATCACATCACGAGCGCGATCGGCGCAGCGATGATCGGCTGGTTCGGCACGGCGATGCTGTGCTACGTCACGCCCAAAGAGCACCTTGGATTGCCCAACAAAAAGGACGTGAAGGACGGCGTGATCGCGTATAAGATCGCCGCGCACGCTGCAGACATGGCCAAAGGACATCCCCGTGCGCGACACTGGGATGACGTGCTCTCCAAAGCGCGATTCGAATTTCGCTGGGAAGACCAGTTCGAGCTTGCGCTCGATCCGGAGACGGCGCGCGAGTTCCACGACGAAACGCTGCCGGCGCCCGGAGCCAAGGTCGCGCATTTCTGCTCCATGTGCGGACCGCATTTCTGCTCGATGAAGATCACGCAAGAAGTGCGCGAGTACGCGCAAGCCGGCATGGCCGAAAAGAGCAAAGAGTTCCTCGAAAAAGGCGCGGAGGTTTACGTAGAAGCTGCGTCATCTTGAGGTGCGATCCTGAGCGAGCATAGCGAGTCGAAGGACCGAAGGACGAGCGGGGTGCTCTTCGACCGCGACGGCACGATCGTCGTTGACGTCCCGTACAACGGGGATCCCGCGCTCGTGCGACCAGTCGCGGGCGCAAAGGCCGCGCTCGATCGCCTTCGCGCAGCGGGATTACGCGTGGGCGTGCTGACCAATCAGAGTGGTGTTGGCCGCGGGATGATCAGCGATGCACAAATGCGCGCAGTGAATGCACGCGTCGAGGAGTTGCTCGGGCCGTTTGACGGATGGTTCATCTGCCCGCACGCACCCGACGAAGACTGCGAGTGCCGCAAACCCAAGCCTAAGTTAATTTTTCGACGCCGCGCAAGCTTGGGGAATCGAGCCCGAACAGATCGTCGTGGTTGGTGATAAGGAGAGCGACGTCGAGGCAGCGCGTAATGCCGGCACATCCGCGCTCCGCGTTGATGCAGGGCTGTCGCTCGAACAGGCAGTGGACTTAATTGCGAGAGCGGATCGGCCGTAAGCCGAACGCCACCGATTCAGCGAAGCTGAATTCAGCTCTAGTGGCCCTTCGTCCAATACTCGACGTCGGGTGCGTGCTGAGCGGCCGCGGCTGTCGCCCACGCGCTGCTCGGAAGATGGACGGTCGAGCGAAGCACGTTCCATGCGCGTAACACCTTGAGCACGTACCGCTGCGTTTCGGAGTATGGCGGAACACCGCCATAGCGCTGCACAGCGAGCGGTCCCGCGTTATACGCCGCAAAGACCAGGGCATACCGGTTCGGATTCGACCCGAATTCCTGGAGCAGGCCACGCAGATAGCGCGCCGCGCCTTGGAGATTTTCGGCTGGGTCGCGCGGGTTGACGCCGAGGGTCGCCGCCGTGCCGGGCATCAATTGACCCAGGCCAATCGCTCCGGCGTACGAGACGGCGTGGGTATGCCAACTCGATTCAACGGTAACGATTGCGGCCAGCATGTTGGTGTCGACCTTCCAGCGCGCTGCCGTCAGCAGCAAGTGCCGGGCGAGGTCCTTGCTTTGCCACGCGGGCAATTCGGGATTGTATTGCCGCAGCACCGCGGCATATGCGGCGATACTCGCCGGCGTCGCCGGGACTGGGCGGGTCGCGGCGTTTGCGACGACCGGCATCCCGAGTCCTAAAATGAAGCAGAGTCCCGCTAGGAGCGGGGCGCGGCAACGGCTCATGGACGAAAGCGTTTCCATGAGGGGCGGCGTAATCCCCTCGCAGTGAAAAATCGCAAGGCTTGGGGCATCGGCGCGATCGCGCTCTTCCTCCTCTTATGTGCGGGCATCGCGATCTCGCAGTGGTACGCCATCAACGTCAACGTCCCGCGCTACCAGGCGCAGCTCGACAAGGAGAAGCGCTGAAGTCGACGTTCTGATGGGACTTTGATGTGCGCAACGCAGGAGTTGGGCCGCTTTACTCGGACCGCCTACCTCGCTATGTCGAATCGCACACTTGCTGCAGTTTTCTGTGGCCTTACCCTCTGCGTGTTCGCCGCGCTTCCCGCGGTGGCAACCGCGGCTGCGCCGGCGCCCTCGCCATCGGCCTCGCCCACGCCGACCGCCTCGCCAACCCCAGGGCCGCCGTACGGCAACATGAACTGGCGCGAGATCGGCCCTGCGACGGCCGGCGGTCGCGTCGCGGCCGTGGCGGGTTCGGCGACGGATCCGAAACTGTATTACATCGGAAGTGGCGGCGGCGGCGTCTGGAAGAGCACCAATAGCGGTCAGACCTGGGACGCGGTGTTTGCGAAGCAGGCAGTAGCGGCGATTGGTGCGGTGACCATCGATCCGACCGACAACAACACGGTCTGGGTCGGCACCGGTGAAGACAACCCGCGCAACGACGTCAGCTACGGTAACGGCATCTACAAGACGACCGACGGCGGGGATCACTGGACCAATATGGGTCTGGCCGCGACCAAACAGATTTCACGTATAGTGGTCGATCCGCGCAACCACAATCACGTCGTCGTCGCAACGCAAGGCGATCTCTTCAACGACGGTCCCGACCGCGGCGTGTATGTAACCGACGACGGCGGCAAGACGTGGAAGAAGACGCTGTACACGGGCCCCGAGACCGGCGCGTCGGACCTCGCGATGGATCCGCAGCATCCGAACGTGCTCTATGCGGGTATGTGGCAATTTCAGCGCCGGCCATGGACCTTCGTCAGCGGTGGCGATACCGACGGTCTCTACAAATCGACCGACGGCGGTAACACCTGGAAGCGGCTGACCGGCAACGGGCTTCCGACCGATACAACTGGGCGCATCGGACTCGCGATCGCGCCGAGCAACGGCAACCGCGTCTACGCGCTGATTGAATCCAAGCAAGGGATCTTGTGGCGCAGCGATGACGGCGGCGATCACTGGACGATGGTCTCGAAGAACACGCTGGTCGATCAGCGTCCGTTCTATTTCACGCACATCGCCGTCGACCCGAAGAATCCCGACATCGTCTACGGCGTCTCGATGATGCTATCGAAATCGAGCGACGGCGGCAAAACGTTCAAAGCGATCGCCGACGGCGTGCACGTCGACTATCACGCGATTTGGATTGCCCCCAACGATCCTACCCGCATCATGGTCGGCGAAGACGGCGGCTATGCGCTCACGCTCGACGACGGCGACAACTGGTTCTTCTCAGCGAACCTGCCCATCGCGCAAGTCTATCGCGTCGGCCTCTCCAACGAAAATCCGTACTGGGTGTGCGGCGGTTTGCAAGACAACAGCGGCTGGTGCGCGCCGAGCAACTCGCAAGATCCATCCGGCATTCAGAACAAAGCCTGGATCGCCGTAACCGGAGGCGACGGCGAGTGGACCGTGCCCGATCCCGTCGATCCAAACTACCTTTGGGCCGACTCCGAAAACGGCGCAGTGACGGTCATCAATAAGGTCACGAGAGATGGTTGGTTCATCGAACCCTACCTGCAAACCGCGATCGAGAGTTTCGACACGCGGGTTGCCAAAGTGCGCTGGAATTGGGAAACGCCGATCGCGTTTGCGCCGTGGGACGGTCACATCGGCTGGATCGCCGGCAACGTGCTCTTTCAGACGACCGATCGTGGTCTTCACTGGAAGATCATTAGCCCCGACCTCACGCGCAACGTCAAAGCGCACCAGGCACCGTCGGGCGGTCCGATCACACACGACGTGTCGGGGGCCGAAGAGAGTGACACGATCCTCGATATCGAGGGCTCGAAGTTGCACAAGGGCGAGATCTGGGTCGGCACCGACGACGGTTTGATTCAACTCACGCTCGACGACGGCAAGAACTGGCAGAACGTTACGCCGCCGAACGCGCCGGAGTACGGACGCTTTGCTTCGATCTCTCCGTCCCCTCTGCGCGATGGGACGGCATATGCCATCAACGACGGCCACTATACCGGCGACAACAAACCGTACGTGTTCGTGACGCACGACTTCGGTAAGCATTGGACCTCGATCACGAGTGGTCTGCCCGAAGCGGAATGGGCACGTTCGATCGGCGCCGACATCCGCAACCCGAATCTCGTCTATCTGGGAACCGAAGAGGGTTTCTGGATCTCCTATGACGGCGGCGCTTCATGGAAGGCGTTCAAGAATAATCTGCCCACGGTCTCGGTTCACGACATCCGCATGCAGCAGCAATTCGACGATCTGGTGATCGCGACGCACGGGCGCTCGATCTACATCATGGACGACATGACGCCGATCCAGCAGCTTCAAACCGCGACTGCGGCCGGGACCTACATGTTCCCGATAAGGGTTTCGTATCAATACAACACACGTCAAGACGACGAGGGAACCTACACCAACTATGCCGCGCCGAATCCTCCGACCGGTGCGATCATCGACTATTATCTCGACGCGGTGCAGAAGACACCGCCCACGCTGCAGATCATCGATCGCACGGGTGCAATCGTTCGTACCTACAAAGGCACGCATGAAGTCGAGAAAAAACAAGAACCCTACGTACCCAACAAAGTTGGGCTCAACCGGTTCGTGTGGGATTGGTCGATCGACGGACCGGTCAAATGGACCGGCGCCGCGAAAAAAGCCTACCAGGGACCGGAAGACGGACCGCTGGTCCCCCCGGGCCAGTACACCGCGCAGCTTACGCTGGGCAGCAAGACCTTTACGCATAGCTTCATCGTCAAGCCCGATCCGCGCACGATTTATAGCCAAGCGCAGATCGTGGAATCGTACCAGTTCGCGCGCCGCGGGGAAGCGATGTTCTCGCAGGTCGATACGATGCTCAACAACCTCGACACGGTGAAGAAGTCAATCGACGGCGGCATCGCGGCGGCCAAGAAAGCCGACGATAGCACGACGCAAAGCAAGCTCGAGGCGATCGAGGCGGCGCGTGCGACCGTGTTCGATCAACTTACGGCAAACTTCCAAAACGACGAAGACTCGATCCAGATGCCCGGAAAGGTGCGCGAGGACGTTCAGACGATCATGTTCTTCGGCGGTGCGGTGGTTACGCCGTCCATGCGCGACTATGCTCATCGCGTCGAAGGCGATCTCAAGAACGCAGCGGCGAACTACAATTCGTTCGTGGCCACGCAGCTTCCGGCGCTCAACCAAGCACTAACTACACTCAAGCTCAAGGCGGTGACCATCCAGTGATCGCGGCAATAGTTCTCGCGGCAGCCACTTCGTTTGGCGACCTCTCAATGCGCGTCGTGGGTCCGGCCGTTGCCGGCGGCCGCATCGCCGCCGTCGCCGGCACAGCCCAGAACGACAAACTCTACTATCTTGGCACGGCCGGAGGCGGCGTCTGGAAGTCGGACAACGCCGGAGCGACGTGGTCGCCGGTCTTCGATCAGCAAGACGTCTCCGCAATCGGTGCCGTTGCCATCGATCCGACGAATCAACAACACGTGTGGGTCGGAACCGGCGAAACGAATCCGCGTAATGACGTCAGTTATGGTGACGGTCTCTATGAGACGACCGACGGCGGCAAGCATTGGAAGCGTGTCGGTCTCGAAAACGTGTGGAGTATCGCACGCATTGCGGTCGATCCGAAGGACCCCAAGCACGTCGTTGTCGCCGGCTTCGGCGATCCGTTTAAGGATTCGAGCGATCGCGGCGTCTACGTGACGTTCGATGGCGGAAAGACCTGGGACAAGACGCTCTACGTCGACGAAAAGACGGGCGCGAGCGACCTTGCAATGAACCCGAAGGACCCAAACGTCGTGTACGCCGGCATGTGGACGTTTCGCCGCCTGCCGTGGACGTTCACCAGCGGCAGCGACGCCGGCGGACTTTATAAGTCGACCGACGGTGGTAAGACCTGGAAAAAACTCAGCGGTAACGGACTGCCGGCCGGCATGACCGGGCGCATCGGTCTTGCGATCGCAGCGAGCGAGCCTTCGCGCGTGTACGCGGTAATCGAAGCCAAGGGCGGCGTGTTGTGGCGTAGCGACGACGCGGGCGCGCATTGGAAGATGATGTCCGATGATTCGATCGTCGATCAGCGGCCGTTCTACTTCTCGCACATCGAGGTCAATCCGCGCAATCCGGATGACGTCTTCGCCGTGTCGAACGATATGGCCGAGAGTAAAGACGGCGGGAAGAAGTTCGAACAGATCGCGAAACCCGTGCACGTCGATTTTCATGCGATGTGGATCGCCCCGAACGACCCCGACCGGCAGATCCTCGGTGCGGACGGCGGGTACGCGATTACGCTGGACGGCGGCAAGAATTGGTCGTTTGCGCAGAATCTGCCGATCGGACAGATTTACCACGTCGGCTATAGCCTCGGACAAAATCCGTATACGATCTGCGCCGCGCTGCAAGATAACGAAGCGTTCTGTGGACCGTCGAACTCACTTTCCGGCGACGGCATCCTAAACAGTGATTGGTATAACGTTGTCGGCGGTGACGGCGAGTGGGCCTGGCCCGATCCGTCCGATCCGCGCTACATTTGGGCCGACCTTGAGGATGGCGTTACGCTCGTCAACGACACGAAAACGCAAACGGCAATCTCGGTGCGCCCGTGGGATGCGATGGGCGGCTTGCTCGGGCCGTTCGACTCGCGCGACGCGAAGTATCGTTATAACTGGGACTCGCCGATCAACTTCGCGCCGTGGGATCCGCATATCGCCTGGCTCGGCGGCAACGTCGTTTTCCAGAGCACGGATCGTGGCTTGCATTGGACCGTGATCAGTCCTGATCTCACGCGCAACATCAAGGATCACCAGTTGCCCGCGGGTGGACCGCTCGCGCAGGACGTTTCGGGCGCCGAGTACTCGGACAATCTGCTCGACATCGAAGGGTCGCCGCTGACCAAGGGTGAGATTTGGACGGGCTCGGATGACGGCGTCATCTCGCTCACGCGAGACGGCGGAGCGAATTGGACGACCGTCACACCGAGCGGTGCACCGGAATTTGCGCGCATGGCGAGCATCTCACCGTCGCCGTTCGATGCGGGGACCGCCTACGCGATCGCCGACAATCACATGCTCGGCGACTATAAGCCCTACATCTATGTCACGCATGACTACGGCAAGACGTGGACGTCGATTGCCGCGGGGATTCCGGCGAATCAGTATGCCCGTTCGATTCGCGCCGACTCACGCAATGCGAACATCGTCTATGCCGGGACCGAGAACGGATTCTGGATCTCGTACGACAAGGGTGCACACTGGCAGAACTTCCGCCTCAACATGCCGCCGGTGGCAGTGTACGACATCCGCATCCAGCCGGAGTTCGACGACCTCATCGTTGGTACGCATGGGCGCGACGTGTGGGTGCTTGACGATCTCACGCCCGTACAGCAGCTTCCGCAAGCCGAAAAGGCCGGCGTGATGTTGTTCAAGCCGCGCACGGCCTATCAATATCATCAGCACTCGAACGGCGACTATGGGGCGTACACGAACTTCTCAGCCGCCAATCCGCCGGGCGGAGCGATCATCAACTACTACCTCGCCGCTGCGCAGAAGAAGAATCCGACGCTGCAGATTCTCGATGTAAACGGCAAGGTCGTGCGTTCGATCTCCGGTACGCACAAAGTCGCCGGCAAAGATGTTCCCAACGTCCCGAACAAAGCCGGCGTCAACCGCATGACGTGGGATCTGCACGAAGCCGGTCCGACGCCGTGGAACGGGGCGGGCGCAGTGCAATTTCGCGGCCCGCGTACGGGACCGCTGCTCTTGCCCGGCGTCTATACGGTGCGTTTACAACTCGACAGCACGGCGCTTTCGCAAACGGTGACGGTCAAGCCGGATCCTCGCGACACCTGGACCACCGCGGAGCTCCAATCCGCCTACGACTTCGCCGAGAAGTACAACGTGCGCTACAGCAAGATCGACGATGCGCTCAACAACCTCGATGCGATCAAGAAATCGCTCGACAAGGGGAACGCGAGCGATCCCAAGATCGTCGCGGCGAAGACGCAGTGGCAAGACGTCTTCTCGACGTTTACCGCCAACTTCAAGAACGGCGAAGACTCCGTCGAACATCCGGGATCGCTGCGCGAGCAGATTCCGCGGACCGGGTTCGGCGCGGAGACGCCTCCGACGGCGGCACAGCTCGATTACGCCGCGCGCTGGGATACCGCATACGACGCGGCGTTTGCGAAGTACAACGACTACGTGAAGTCGCTTGCCGGTCTGAAGCTCGATGGCGCTAAACCCGTCACGCCGTAGATGAGATTGGTGCTCGCGCTGCTGCTGGCGGTGCTTCCGTCACCGCCGCAGCACGCGAACTTCGATCACTACACGTTCGCGCTTGCGTGGCTGCCAGGCATGTGCGAGACGGGCGAGGGTCATTGCCTCGCGGATCAGCCGAAGACGCCCTTGATCGGCTTGCACGGGCTGTGGGCGTCGCTTCCGCGCGATCTTGCAGCTGAAGGCGTCGTCGATCAGCAATGGTGGTCGAAGGGCTGCGACTTCTACAGCCACAGCAGCGACCCACCGGCGCTCGATTCCTCCTTGCTCGTGCGCGTCGAGGCGGTGATGCCTCATTTCGAGCATAGCCTGCTGACGCACGAATACGACAAGCACGTGCAATGCTTCGGATTCGATCCGGCGCAATTTTTTATGACCGAGTTGGCGATGCGCGATGCCGTTGCTTCGAGTGCGTTCGGATCATATCTAGAGGCGCAAGCCGGGCGCGACGTAACCCACGCCGACGTCGTCGCGCACTTCGCAACATCGTTTGCGACCGACCATCCTTCCGCTCTGCAGTTACAGTGCGAAAAGAACGATGCAGGCGGCGTCGTGCTCACCCAGTTCTGGATCACGATTCATACGGATCAAATTGATGCGTTTCCAAAACCGGCGTCGCTGATGCCTACCCCGACGAATCAGGATACCTGTCCCAGCGAACTTCCGCATTCCTAGCTGGTGACAGTCATGATCGTCTTGACCGTCGCCGGGTGATTGGGTGATCCGCCGTCACTGAACCGCACGGCGACGAGGTCCTGCGAGGGAATGACGTAGAGCGCTTGGCCGCCCGATCCGCTTGCATAAAAGAGATCCGGCGGAAGTTTCGGACCGCTTAGCCACCAGCCGAGTCCGTATCGAGCGTTGCGCTCGGATCCGACGAATGCCTCGGCGTAACGCTCGCGGTGCGCGAGCACGTACGTACCGTACGCGAGCCAGTCATGCGCGCGTAGAAACGCGCCGGTCGGCAACGGATGCGTTCCGTCCTTGAGCGCGCGCCACGATGCGACGGTGAGACGGGCCGGCTCGAGAACGCGTTCGCGCAGATAGTCGTGCGGCGTCATGTTTTGCGGACGAAGACGCTCGGCGAAGAACGCGCCGAAAACCTGCAGCGGGATGCCGCCGTAGGTAAACGTACTCCCGGGTGCGTTTTTCGGGACGATCTCGAGCGCGCGTTCAAATGTCGGCACGGCGCTACCCAAGCCACCAAAACCATATCCGGCGGTCAGGTTCAAAAGCATGCGCACCGTGATGCCGTCCCGGACGCGTTCGTCGAGGTCGAGCAAACCCTCGGCGCGCGCTTCGAGTGCAGCGATCCCCCAAAAACTCTTCGTTCCGCTATACAGTGCATGCGGCATCGATGCGCTAAAATCGGCGCCGTAGGACTCGTGGACGATGCTGCCGCCTCGGGATACAAGCAGGGCCTGTTGCATGGCGGGGCCTTCGCCGCGAGCCCGCGAAAGCGCTCGCGATGAGGCCGTTCGTTTTTCTGGTCGCATCTGTTGCCGCGCTCGGCGGATTGCTCTTCGGCTATGACACCGGAGTGATTTCGGGCGCGATTCTGTTCATCTCACGTGATTTTGCGCTACCGACGCAACTGCAAGAACTGACGATCAGCATCGTGCTCGTGGGCTGCATCGCCGGGTCGGCCGTCGCCGGGACGACCGCGGATCGCATCGGAAGACGCGTGACCTTGCTGGCAGCCGGCGTCATCTTTGCCGTCGGCGCCCTCGGCTCGGCCTTTGCGCCGACCATCGACGTTCTGCTCGTCGCGCGCTTCGTCGTCGGAATTGCGATCGGATTCTGTTCGGTCGTCGCCCCGCTGTACATTTCGGAGGTCGCGCCGGCCGACATTCGTGGCGCACTGGTGTCGCTGTATCAATTTGCGATCACCGTCGGCATTCTCGGCGCGTTCCTGGTCGACTATGCGCTGGCGGGATCGGGCGCATGGCGCTGGATGCTGGGCCTTGCGATCGTTCCGTCGTTGATCCTCATCGTCGGGATGCTCCCGCTCCCCGAAAGTCCGCGCTATCTCTTCAAGATCAACGACCTCGAAGCCGGGCGAAAGGAATTGCGACGTATCGCCGGTCGCGACGAGATCGGCGTTGAAGAAACGGCGATCGTTGACTCGCTCAAAGTACATGGTTCCGGTTTCGCGGCATTTGCGGCGCCGGGAGTCCGCTACGCACTCGTTCTCGGCATCGCGCTTGCGATGTTGCAACAACTCACCGGAATCAACACGGTGATCTACTACGGTCCGCACATCTTCCAATTGGCCGGCATCGCCTCGAATGAGGCAGCGATTCTCGCGACGACACTCGTCGGCGTAGTGAACGTGTTGCTGACGCTGGTCGCAATCTTCTTTGTCGATCGTATCGGGCGCAAGCCGCTGCTGTATGCGGGCTGCACCGGCATGTTCCTCGCGTTGACCGCACTCGCGTTCGCGTTCGCGCAACCGCACCTCGGGGGTTCGCTTGCCACGATTGCGCTCGTGAGCTTGATGGTCTACGTCGGATCGTTTGCCTATAGTTTAGGGCCAATTCTTTGGATCCTGATCTCGGAGATTTTCCCGTTACAAGCGCGTGGATTGGGTATGAGCATCTGTACCTTGAGTAACTGGGTAGCAAATCTGCTGGTCTCGCTCTTCTTTCTCTCGATGGTTCAGGCGCTTGGCGCGTCGTTTACCTTCGCGATCTACGCCGCGCTGTGCATCGTGACCATCGTGGTGGTGGCGCGGGGAGTGCCCGAGACCAAGCGCGAAATTCTTGAGGAGATCTCGCTGGCGCGGGGCCCGAGCCCCGCCCGGCCGGAGGGAATTCCATGAGCCGCGCATTCGTGAAAGACGATAGCGACGGGCCTGAACCTCGTTTCGAACGCCGTCCCGTCAGCACGCTTCCCAACTACGTAACGCCTCACGGGCTTGCGCTTTTACGCGAGCAGCTTGCTCGTGCGCAGGCGGTCGATGATGCGCGCGAGGCCGAATACCTTGCGGAGCGCATCGATTCGGCGATCGTGATCGACCCGTCGGCGCATCCGCAAGGGGTGGTTGAGTTCGGTGCCAGCGTCCGGGCCCACGACGGAGCCGGCCGAGAATTGCGCGTGCGCATCGTCGGCGAGGACGAGGCCGACCCCTTACATGGAACGATCAGCTGGGAATCCCCAATTGCACGGGCCCTCACCGACCATCGGGTCGGAGAACGGGTGGTCGTCCGGCGGCCGGCCGGCCCAATCGAGTACACCATTGACGAGGTCCGCTACGAGTAGCGCCGGGTAAAGATACGGTAACTCCGAGACCGGCCCTAAGGAGGGCGACGCGCTGGGGTCTGCTATACTTGGGGGGCCATGGCATCCATCACCAGCTTGAATAGCTCTCTGGTCAACCAAACCGGGCAGACCCAAGAAAGCCTGCTCCAGCAGTTCAACCAACTTTCATCCGGAAAGCGCGTCAACAGCGCTGCGGACGACGCGGCCGGCTATGCGATCGCGACTTCGCTCAATACGCAAGCTGCCGCCGCCAGTACTGCCTCCGACAACATTCAGGACGCTTATAACGCGACCAATGTTGCGCAAGGTGCGTTGCAGCAGCTGACTGGGGTGCTCCAGCAGGTCAACAATCTCGCCGTGCAAGGCGTCAACTCGTTCCTGAGTCCCGCCGACCGCGCGGATTTGCAAGCGGAGAGCAATCAGCTCATCCAACAGGCGAACACGATCGCTTCGTCGGTCAACTTCAACGGACAGCCGCTGCTCAACGGTTCGCTCGCCGGACCGCAAGCCGGAACCGCCGCCACCGCCACGGTGACGAACAATGATGTCGTGCAAAACGGCGGTACCGTGGTGACGCAAGTCGCGGCCGCTAACGCCAACTTCCAAGCGCCGCCGTCCGGCGCCGCGCAAGGTTTCGGCGGAACGTCGACGACGAACTCGACGGTTCAAGTTCAGGTGGTCAACAATAACGGCGTGGCCGCGGCGGTTGCGACCGTGCTGAACAACGCCAACGGCCAAACCGTGACGACGGCCCCGGTTGCCGCCGGCGGCACGATCACCGGCGTTCAGAACGTCAACATCCAGGTCGGAAACATTTCGCTAGCCGACGTTGGACAGACGGCGACGATTCAGATCGCGCAAGCCACCCCGGCAAACTCACAAAATAGCGCGCTAACCGTACAGAGCGGTGCGAACGAAGGCCAGACGACGAATGTTGCGATTCCCGGCGTCAGCTCGTCGACATTGCAAATCAACAACGTGAACCTGTCGAGCAGCCTAAGCTCAACGCAGGCAATCGGTCAGATTCAAAACGCGCTGAACTCGCTTACGACGGCGCAAGCGCAACTCGGTGCGCAGCAAGTTGCGTTGCAAACCGCTGCCCAAGCAAACGACACGTACGCGAACAACCTTACCAGTGCCGCGTCGAGCATCACCGACGAGAACTATGGCCAAGGTGTGACGCAGTCGACACTGTCGCAGCTGCAGCAGCAGATTCAGTTCGCGTTGCAAGCCAAGAACAACGTCAATGCCTCGGCCGTTTTGGGCCTCTTTGGCTAACAGAGACTTTTAGATCTCGATGAGGCTCGCGCGCCCGCGTTTGGAGAGCCTCCTTTCAGCGCGTTCACCGAAGATTCTGGCGGCGATTGCGACAGCGGGCTATGCCAAGAGCAGCGTCGTCCGCACTTACGCGCGCACGCTGGGCGCATCGACCGTGTGTGATTGCCGCGAAGCTCGCGACGTGATCGACTTTGCGCAACGCACCGCCGGTGCACTGGTCAGCGGTGACGCGCGCGGCGAAGCGAGCGTCGCGCAGCAGCGCATCGCATCCGCCGGCGACGCCATGGCTTGGACCGAGTTTGTCACCAATCTGTGGGATCGTCCGTACGAACATGCTGCGTTCGTCTTCGAGAACTTGGAGGACGCCGTCGACAATGCCGGCGCCATGGAGTTTCTGGCGCGCTTGCTTGCGCGTACGCCCGCGCAGCGGAGCATCGCCATCTGCTCGCGGCGCAGTCCTCCGCTGAGTCTCAGCCGGTTTGCGCCGCCGCACGAAGTGCTCACCTTGCGCGAGGGCGAGCTCGCGTTCGACGCAAGCGAAATACGTAATGCCTTTCGAGAGACGGGTGTGCCTAACCGCACGGTGGATCGCGTCGCCGAAATCACGCGCGGCTGGCCCGTTGCCGTTCTACTCTTCGAGCGGCTTGCTCGCGCGTCGCGTTTGAACGTTGCGCTCGAGCGCGCCGAATCACTGGATTTTTCGGATCTCTACGACTATTTGGCGCAGGAGGCGCTCGCCGCGTTGCGGCCCGCGCAATTTCAGCGGCTGCTGGCGGTCGCCGCGATTCCGGGAGTCACCGGTGAGGAAGTCGGGCTCGTTCTCGACGATCCGGAGGCGCCCGAGGCGCTGGTAGCGGCCGCGTCGGCGTCGGCGTTCGTTTATCGGCTGGCCGAAGGTTCGTACGAAGCGCATCCGCTGGTTCGGGCGATGCTTCGCGAGCGCTACGCTGCGCGCTGCCACGAGCTGCTGCTGCTCGGCGCTCAGCGTTTAGCCGCGAGCGATCCGTTGCGTTCCGCGCGGCTGTACCAAATCGCGGGCGACAACGATCGAGCCGCCCAGCTGCTCGAAGGCAAGCGCGTGCTCTTTGCCGATGAGGTTCCATCTCGCTTTGCCGAGATCGTGAGTGGCTTCGACGTCCCCGTGTTGCTGCGTCATCCTTCGATTTGGTCGAATGCCCTCATCCACCGTTCGATCGCGATCTCCCAACGGCAGTGGCTCTACGAAGCGCTCGCCGTCCGCGAGCGCCTGGATGAAGCAACGCCGCTCGAAACGCGCGTTAACGTTTTGACCGGCCTTGCCAACATCATGACCAATCTGGGCCGCCACGACGACGCCCTCGCGGTGCTCGAGAAGTTTACCTGGGCCGACGAATCGCTGCCGGAGCGGTATTACGCGGTAGCGCAACTGATGCGAGCCGCGATTGCCGTCCGTCGCGGACAGTTCGCGCGCGCGCTGGAGATATGGAGCGAGATCGAGCCCTCCTTCGAAAGTGTGCTTTCAACGCGTGCGATTGGGCTGGAAGAGATCGTTGCGCGCGCGCAGCATTTCAATGGTCAACGCGAGGACGAGCGCGCGACCTTCGACCGGTCGATCGCGCTCGCGAATGAGTCGGGCTTAGCCGTCGTGCGCGCCCTGGCGTTGCAAGAAGCGCTTTTTGCCGCCTGGTTCGCGGGCGAGGATGCGCTCGTCGCCCAGTACGCGCGCGAACTTGAACGCGCCGTTGCGCCCAACACCGCTGTGGGAACGGAAGTTTTCCGCAACAGCATTCGTGGGGACATCACGCTTGCGCTACGCGAGGAAACGTTCGAGAGGTTCCGCTTTCGTCACTACGCGGCGCTCATGGCGTGCAGCCGGGCGCCGCGATCGGAACGCCGGGGATTTGCGGAGGTTGCGCTCGACGCCGCCAAGAGTTCGGACGAACCGGCTTGCTGCGCTATCGCTGCGATCGTGCTTGCAGAATGCGATCCTGGGATGCGCGACGAGATGGCTGCGCAGGCATTCGGGTGGGCGCAGCGCACGGATTCAGCCGTGCTGCGTCGGGCCGTCGATGCCTATTTCAACGGCTCGGCGAGCCTGGGTCTGCTCGAACCCATGCTTCGACGCCTTCGCGATGAACCGGGGCGCCGTCGCACGCGCGACGTCGAAGCGCCGGCAATCGCGGTTCTTACCGGAACGGTCACGATTGGTCTCTCGCCAGTGCGTCTTGCACCACGCGAGCGGGAGTTGCTCTTTTATCTCGCGTTAGCGCAGCGTCCGTGCAGTCGCGCCGAACTCGTGGAAGCTATCTGGCCGAAGAGCGCCGAGCGATCGCCATCGGTGCTGCGCGTGTACGTGAGCCGCATCCGAACCCGCATGCGTGATCCCGAAATCATCGCGCTTTTGGAATCCGGCGATTATCAGATCGCGCCCTATGTTCGGATGGACCTTGACGACATGGAGGATATCCTCCGCATTGCCGCGCGGCAGCGCGCTCTTACCGAAGACCTACGCGAGCGTCTTTCCAGTCACGTGCGGGCATACGGCTACGAAGTTCCAGCGTCGATGAGCTCTTGGGAGTGGTTCGCGCCCTTCTCGGGGCGCGCGCTCGAGCTCTCTCGCCGGGCAGCATTGCTGCTAGCCGGTAACGCAATCGAGCGCGGCGCCCCATCCGAGGCACGCGAACTCGCGGATCGCCTGATCGCGTTCGATTCATTTGACGAAGCCGCTTGGGAAACGACGATTCGCGCATCGCTCGCAGCCGGCGACGTCATGTCGGCGCGTCGTTCCTACCGAAAATTCTCAGAATTACTTGCAAAAGAACTTGGCACGGACCCGTCGTCAAAGCTTCGCGAACTTGTCACGCAGCTGTAGCGCCCGGCTGCTACGATGCGCGCATGCAACAGACTCTTCAGCGTTCGCTCCTCCTTTATGGTAGTTTTGCACTAGTGCTCGCGGTCGCCGCGTGCGGAGGCAGCAGTACCTCCACACCGAGTACGGCAGCGCCGAGCACATCCCCAAGTGGTTCCCCCAGCACCTCGCCGAGTGGATCGCCGAGCACGTCGCCGAGTGGATCGCCGAGCACGTCGCCAAGTGGCTCGCCCAGCAGCGCGCCGACTCCGGCCTACACATTCCCGAGCCCTCAAGCGACCATGCCGTCCACCAATCCGACGGTGACGCTGACGCAGGGCGCGGTAACGCTGACCGCAACGTTCTCCGCGAGCACCGCGGGGAGCGGGACAGTAGACGTAAACCTCGGGTTCAACAATGGCGACATCACGCCGGCCGTGCCTACCGACACCGTCGGTACCGCCGTCATCTATGGCTCGTTCTACAACCCGACGACGAGTGACCTCGGCTTTGGAACGTCAACGCCCAAAGTCGTTATGACCGACACCGGCGGTTTGGCTCCCAACGCGTGCTCGCTGGACGTGTACGCGAATAACGGCGGCTCAAGCCTGACATGGAACAGCGTTGCTACGGGCACACCTTCCGGAAATAGCGTTACGATCAACGCCACGCCGCTCGGCGGCAGCAGCACGCTCGACTTCGAGCCCGGTCAGCAGATCATCGCGGTCTCCTGCCACTAAAGGCTGGATATCCCGATTCATAGAGGGTGATGAATCGGGATATTTGGTTACTCCCCGGTCTACGCACGCCGTTCGCACGATCCGATAGCTCGCTTGCATCTTACGATGCGATCGAGCTATCCGTGCCGGTGGTGCAGGCCATGATCGCACAGCTCAACGGCGGCAAGCCCGACTTCGCTGTGTGGGGTACGGTCTTACCGAACCTCACGTGGAGCAACATCGCGCGTGAAGTGCTGCTCGACGCAAAAGTAGATCCGGCGATCCCCGCCTTTTCGACGGTGATGGCGTGTTCGACCAGCATGATCGGCGCGATCGAAGCGGCCTCGATGCTCGACGGAGCGCATCGTTCGCTTGCGCTCGTCGGAGGCGTCGAGAGTTTGAGCCACGTGCAAATCGGATTGACCCAGTCGCTCTCCGATTGGCTGCGCGGATTCCTTAGCGCGAAGGACGCGAGGAGGAAGTTCGAGCGTCTCAGCGCGCTGGCGCGTACCAAGGTCGGACTTTTTATTCCAAGCATCGCCAATCGCTCGACCGGGAAGAGCATGGGCGAGCACATGGAGATGACCGTTCGCGCGATGGGGACGATTTCGCGTAACGATCAAGACGTATGGTCGCTCGAGAGCCACCAGCGCGCCGTGGCCGCGTGGAAGCACGGATTTTTTGAGGATCTGGTGCTGCCGCTGGGCGGCGTCACCCGCGACTCGATCCCACGCGCCGATACGTCCCTCGAGAAATTGGCGCGCCTGCCGACGGCGTTCGATCGTCGCGCTGGCACGATTACCGCGGGGAATTCTTCGCCGCTGACGGACGGCGCGGCGGGGATGTGGGTGGCCTCGGATGCGGGCCTCGCACGTGTGCCCAGTCATCTGCCGCGCGTCAAGCTGGTTGATTGGGAGATCGCCTCGATCGACTTGTGGAGCGAGGGGCTCTTGATGGCGCCGGCCTATGCGATCCCGCGCATGCTGGCGCGGTCTGGGCTGCGGTATTCGGATATCGCGCTTTGGGAAATTCACGAGGCGTTCGCCGCGCAGGTGCTGGCCCACATCGCGCTCCTCGAGGATCGCGCCTTTTTGCGCGACCGCGTGGGCGTGGACCTGGATTTTGGGCGGTTCCCGCGCGACCGCGTGAATCCCAATGGCGGGAGTATAGCGCTCGGCCATCCCTTCGGTGCCACGGGGGCGCGAATCCTCAGCCAAACGGCCAAGGAATTGGCGCAGCATCCGCCCGGCTCGCGGGCGATCGTGAGCATTTGCGCCGATGGTGGAGAGGGTACGGTGGCACTACTCGAGTCGGTCTAGCGGTTTTAGCGAACATGGCGTGCCAAGCGGGACTAAGCAAGCGTCGCCGCCCAAGCACGGATAACTGTGTAATTATCTCATGAGGTATCGCTGATGCATGCACGTATGTTGATGGCGACTTCCGCCATCATCTCAGCCCTGATGTTCGCGGGCTGCGGCACTTCCAACACCTCGAGTTCTTCAAGTCCAGCGAGTTCGGCGAGCGCAGCAAGTTCGCAGAGTTCGGCAAGCGCAGCCAGTGCTACGGGCGCAGCCGGCTACTACAGCGCCGCACAAGCTTCCGATGGTGCGACGGTTTATTCGGCGAGTTGTGCCACGTGTCACGGTGCGACGCTCCAAGGCCAAAGCGGTCCGTCGTTGGCCGGCGCGCGTTTTGCGAAGTCGCTGGTTGCCTACGGTACGGCGCAGCAAATGTACGATTTCATCAGCAAGCAGATGCCCGCGAACGCCCCGGGCAGCTTGTCTACCGCGCAGTATCTTTCGGTAACGGCGTATCTGCTTCAACAAAACGGGTACCCGAGCGGGACGCACCCGCTCGACGCAACCAATCTTGGAAGCGTCAATCTCTCGAACGCCGTTGCTCAGGCCTCGACCGGCGCGAATGCAAGCGGCGGCAATTCCAATGAGATCGTTCGCGGGGCGCCGCCGGAGACGGTCGTTTACGGCAAGGTCTCCGGCAACGTCAACGTCTCCGACGCGATGATGAGCAATGCCGACAGCGACGCTTCCGATTGGACGCTACAAGGGCGCAGCTATTCCAACGATCGGTATTCGCCGCTCTCGCAGGTCAACGTCGGCTCGATTTCGACGCTTTCACCCGTCGCAATCGTGCAAACTGGTATGACCGCGAGTTTCGAGACGACGCCGATCGTTGTCGGCGGCACGATGTTTATTACCACACCGGTCGTCAGCAACAAGATGAAGGTCATGGCGCTGAATGCCACAACCGGCGAGCGCTATTGGGAGACCACCTATAATCTCGGATCGTTCCAAATCTGCTGCGGACCGGTCAACCGCGGGGCTGCGGTCGGCTACGGCAAAGTGTATTTCGTGACGCTCGATGACAATCTCGTCGCGCTCGACGCCACCAACGGCAAACTGCTCTGGCAGGTCAATGTGGCCGACCCGACGCTCGGCTATTCCGAAACAATGGCGCCTCAGCTCTATCAAGGCAAAGTAATCGTCGGTAGCGCCGGCGGTGAGTGGGCGATCCGCGGATTCGTCGCGGCTTTCGATGCGAACACCGGCGCGAAGAAGTGGCAATGGTGGTCGACCGATCCCAAGACGTTTGGCGGCGACTCGTGGAAGACCGGCGGCGGCATGTCGTGGACGACGCCGGCGATCGATCCCAAGCTCGGGCTGGTGATTTTGAGTACCGGTAATCCAAATCCGGATCTCTACGGTACGTCGCGTCCTGGTGACAATCTCTACACCGATTCGATCGTGGCGCTCGACGTCAATACCGGCGCGCTCAAGTGGTATCTGCAAGAAGTCAAGCACGACGTCTGGGATTACGACGCGGTCAGCAATCCGTTGCTCTTCGACGTGCACCAAAACGGACAGACGATTCCCGCCGCCGGCGAAGCCGGAAAGGTCGGCTGGATCTTCATCGTCGATCGTCGCACGGGCAAGCTGATTCGCAAGTCGGCTCCCTACGTGATGATGTCGAAGAACATGTTCACGACGCCGACAGCCAAGGGCGTGGACATGCTTCCCGGCGCGAACGGTGGCGACGAATGGTCACCGCCCGCATACTCGCCGCAGACGCACGACATGTACGTGCTGGCGATGAATCAGCTCATGACGTTCACGACCAACGAACCGACGGCGGGTAGCGGACAAATCCGTCTCGGCAGTGCGTTCGCGAACGTGAAGAAGGGCGCGATTCAGAACGGCCCGTTCGTAGCGGTCAACATGGACACCGGGAAAATCGCCTGGCAGTACATCGCGCCGCAGCCGCTGATCGGCGGTGCGCTCTGCGACCGGCGGCAATCTCGTCTTCATGGGCGAAGGCAACGGCTGGTTCGATGCCTTCAATGCGACCACGGGACAAAAGGTCTGGCGCTATAACCTCGGAGCGGGCGTCAATGCGCCACCGATTACGTATCAAGTGGACGGTGTGCAATACATCGCGGTAGCGGCCGGCGGAAACTTCCAGCTCGGCTTCCCCTACGGCGACGCGGTTGCGATCTTCCGTTTGAGGTAGTCACCAGCTCTGCAACGCGCGCGCGTAGAGCTCGTGCAGTTGCTCGTGCGAGGTCTCGCGCGGCGCGTTGTGGATCAAGCCCTTCTGCGGAAACGCACCGTCGGCGAGCGCATCAAGATCGCTTCGGCTGTAGCCGACGGCGGCAAGGCCGTTCGGGATGCCGGTGGCCTTCATCAGTCCAACGAGACGCTCGGCCAGGACTTCGCCGGCGTCGTCGAAGCTTGCATCGCGCGTGTCGGCGCCGAGGTGTTTTGCCGCTTCGAGGTGCCGCTGCGGACACGCTGGAGCGGTGAAGCGGAAGACCGCTGGTGCGTTCAAGATCACCGACATGCCGTGCGGGACCATCGGATCGCTCGTCGGGTAGTCCGGCGCGCGATAGTCTTTGACGAGTCCCGAGACCGCGTACGACATGGCATGCGGCAAATGGCAGCCGGCGTTGCCGAAGGCGATCCCCGCGAGCATCGCCGCGAAGATCATGCGCTCGCGCGCGACGTCATCGGCTGGATCTGTAACCGCACGCACGATATGCTCCCCCAGAATCGAAAGCGCACTGATGCAGCCGACGTCGCTGTACGGGTTCGCGCCTTGGGAGAGCGGACGCGCGACGCCCTTGGGCATGCGTGGATGCTGCGTGTAGGGAAGGGCGGTATACGATTCGAGCGCGTGGCTGAGCAGATCGAAGGCGCTGCACGCAACGATCATCGCTGGGAGCGTGCGCGTCACGTCGGGATCGATCACGCCGAGCGTCGGACGTAGTTCGCGTGCGCGAATCCCGGTTTTTGCGTTCATCTCGAGGTAATCGAAGATCGCGATTCCCGTGCATTCGCTTCCGGTTCCCGACGTCGTGGGGCAGGCGATGTGTGGTTTGAGCGGTCCGGGAATCGGTTTGCCGCCGCCGATCGGCGCGTTGACGTAATCCATGAACGGCGCGGGATAGGTGGAGTAGACATCGGCCGCTTTAGCCGTGTCGATCGTTGAGCCGCCGCCGATTGAAATAAATCCGTCGAACTTGCCGTCGACGGCAAAGGCTGCGGCATTCTTGAACGAGACGTCGGTCGGTTCGATCGCGATGTCGGTATAGATCGCGCCGTCGATGCGCGCCTCGCGGAGCGAATCCATCGCCGTCTGTACGAATTCGAAATTTTGTAAAAACGGATCGACGAACACTGCCGCGCGCTTGATTCCGAACATGACGGCGGCGTCGCCAAGTTCAGCCAGGACGCCGCGTCCGTACTTGATCCGGGCGCCGTCGACTTCAAAGCCGTAATCGCAGAGCATGGGGTGGCCTTCGAAGCCGGGATCGGGAGGGCCCGCCGGTTCCGAATGCCGAAAATTTCGCCACGGAGGGTGTGCGCATGACACGGCTGAGTCGTCTTCTGGTCGGTGCCGCGCTTGCATCAGCCGGATCCCTGTGCGAATCGAGTTGCGGCGGAAATGGTGGATCCTCGCCACCCATCCCCCCTGCCACACCAACGGTCGTTCCCGCGTATGCGGTCGCGGTGACCAATCTCAATGATTCCGGAACAGGCTCGTTGCGTTCCGCGATTGCTGCGGTCAACGCTGAACCGTCGAGTACCTCGACCGTTATTACCTTTTCCGTGAACGGCACGATCCTGCTGGCGAGCGCGCTCCCCGCGATTACCGCCGACGTGAGGATCGACGGTACGAGCGCACCGGGCTATGCCGGTGCCGGGCCGGTGGTCGAGGTCAACGCGAACGGCAATGCCGGCCTCATTTTTGCAACCGGATCGAATGGGTCGCAGCTTCTTGCCGTTGCCGTCGACAATGCCGGCGGAAACGGCGTGACGTTGAACGCGTCCTCGATCACGCTCAACTTCGATTCCATCGGTGTGAACCTCGCCGGCGCCGCGTTCGGTAATAGCGGCGACGGCGTCTACGTGTCGGCCACGTCATCGAATGATCTAATCGGCCTTAACTCATCGGGCGCTTCGGGCGTGGTGGGCAACGTCATCTCCGGAAATGCCGGCAATGGTATCAGCTTTCACGGTTCGTCCGGCAACGTCGTGGTCGCCAATCGTATCGGCACGAATCGAGCGGGTACATCGGCAGTCGCAAATGGCGGCAACGGCATCTGGCTCACGAACGCGTCGACCGGCAACGAAATCGGCGGCACGGTCTACACCGATGCTGCAACCGGAAAGACCAACGACCCGACCGGGAATAAGGGCACGGTTACTCCGGTCTTCATCGTGCCGCCGCTGGGCAATCTCATTTCCGGCAATGCGCAGAACGGCGTGCTGATCGACGCGCTTTCGATCAACAACACGCTCAACGGTAATTTCATCGGCACGAACGCGAGCGGTGAAGCGGCGATCGGCAATGGCGCCGACGGTGTCTCGATCACCGGCGCGGGCCTCAACGCGCTAATCGGTTGTCTAGCCAACCAGAATCCGTTCGTGTATTACAACGTTATCAGCGGCAATGCCGGCAACGGGCTGCATATCACCAGCTCCAACAACGTCACCGTGCAGGGAAATTTCTTCGGAATCGATGCGGATAATTCGATGGCGGTCGCCAATAACGGCGACGGCATTTTGATCGACGGGTCCTCGCAAAACACCCAAGTCGGCGGGGTGATTCCGCTCGGCAACGTCGTCGGCCGGCAACGTCAAGAACGGTATCGAGGTAACCGGCGCGGTCTCTGGCTTCACCACGTTCAATACCTTCGGCGGCCTACTCGCCTTCAAGACTGCCGTTCCCAACGGGAACGACGGCGTGTTGATCACGGCGACCGGCGGGAATCAGCTGGTTCGCACCAACGTCCTTTCGGGGAACGCAGACAACGGGTTGGAGATCGGCGGAAATGCGTCGGGGGTGACGGTAGATCCCAACATCATGGGCCTCGACACCATCGGCAACAGCCTCATGCCCAACGGCAATGACGGTTTGCTGATCGACGGCACGGCGAACAACAACACGATCGGCGGCTACTACGTCTCCGTGATTCCGCAGAATACCTTTTCGGGGAACAAGGGCTATGGCATTGCCATCACGGGCCAAGCCTATGCCAACCAGATCTTCGACAGTTATATCGGAACGAATATGTTAGGCCTGACTGCGTTAGGCAATCAGCTCGGCGGCATCTACGTCGGCGGATCGGCAACCAACAATCTTATCGGTGGTACGAGCACGAGCCAGACGCAGCCCTCGAAGAACATCATCAGCGGGAACGGAAGCTACGGCGTAACGCTCGACGCGGGAACCAGCAACATCTCGGTGATCGGCAACTATATCGGAGTCGATCTGTACGCTTTGAGTCTGCCCAACGTGACCGGTCCGATCGACGTGAATCCGGGCAGCACCGGCGACACGATTACCGCGAATTTGACGGCGCCGATCTAGCCGCCCGCTGGCCCTGGAGGCCGCTGCTCCCGAAAGGAGAAGTTGACGCAGGTAGCCGCTCGGCTTCTTGCTGGAGGGCATTTATGCTCGGATTTTCTCGCCTGATCGCAGCGCTCTGCGCAGCTGCAATTGCGCTCGTCGCCTGCGGCGGCGGAGGCGCTTCGTCCGCGCTCCCGGGCGGCGGATCCATTAAAACACCCTCTGCCTCCGCCGCGTTGAGCATTTTCGTGCCCAGCCCCTCGACCAGCTCGCGCCACAGATCTCAACTGCCCTCGACCACGCAGTCGGTAGTCGTCGCCGTCGCTACTGCGAGCGGGACGGCATTGAACCCGCCGGTCGTCCCGGTCGTTGCCAATGTCAGCGCGACGGCGCAGGGGTGTTCGAGCGTCAGCGGGGGGTTCAGTTGTACGATCGACGTGACCGTTCCGTACGGTTCGTTGCTTTTCGCGATTGTGGCCTTTACCGGGCCGAACGCGACCGGGAACGCGATTGCCTGGGGCGAGACCGCGGCTACGATCAGCGCGGGTGGCAGCAACGCGGTGTCGGTGAGCATGAGCAGCGTCATCGAGTACGCGGTAATCGATCTTGACGGCGACTTCAGTCTTGCGGTCGTCGATCACAGCGGCGATACGGTGACCATCGTCAACGAGAACAACAGTACGACGCTCGGCGGTACGATCGCCTATCTTCCCAACGGCGACGAAAAGATCGTGGTGACCACCTCAACAGAATCGAATACTCCAGTCGGCTCCATCGTGTACGTCCGCGAGTTGCCCGGCGTCACATTCACGTTCCTCAGTACTAACACGAGCACGCCGGCAGTGACCGGCGTCGTCGCGAGCTCAGCGGATTGGGGTGTGGGCACCGCCGTGACTACGTGTCCGGCGGCGGCCGCGTCATACGACGCGAGTATAGCCGTGATCGCGGGACCCGAATACCAAAGCAACCTTACGAACGGCCAAGCCTTCCAAAACGGCACGGTAAGCATCTCGCTCAACGGAGGTTTGGCATCGCTGGCCTTCAACGGCAATTCATATACCGTTAACGGCACATTGGTGCAGGCGGAAACGGGGAGCACGGGTACGTGCAGCAGCGGGCAATTCGCCCCGAACACCGGACCAAACGGATCGGGCGGGGTCGCCTTTGATGCCGCCGGCGTGATCATCGGATCGAACGGCGCCAATGGTGGTCAATTGACGTCGTCGAGTGACGGCTTTGCCGGATTTTCGGTCGCGAGCGGCTCGATGGTGAATCTGACCGCGGTCACGACCCAAACGTATGATGGTTTTTTCGGCGGCTACACCGTCGTGGGCTCGACGGTCGACAGAGAGGGTTCCCCGCTCAACGCTGTGCCCAGCGGCTCGAACGCCTTGCTCTCGTGCAGTTACTCCAACTTCGAGGCCGGAACGATCGCGTCGTCCGGTTGCGCGACGCTCACGTTCGGAGCGCAGCCGCAGCCCGGCGTGGTGCTAGGCACATTCGCTTCATCCACCACAGGGACGATTCCGGCGGTGTTCGTCATCTCGCAGGTCGGCGGTAAGTATGTGATATTCGGTCTGGCGGGCTCGCTCAACGCTGCATTGATCCAACACTAGCGGACCGCGACGACGTGCGTTAGAGGAGCGCCTGGTTCAACAAACGCAGCCGCTCGGCCATCACGTTCATGACTTCGATTGAAAAGAACGGATGTGTAGCGAGCAGTGAAATGAAACGCTCGCGATCGATGGCAACGGCTTCGGTGTCGGTCTTCGCGCGCGCAGTTGCGCTGCGTTCGTGCCGGTCGACCAGTGCCATTTCGCCGAATAGGCCGCCGGCGCGAACGGTTTCGACGACCTTGTCGTTGATGCGGATCTCGACGTCGCCACTGATGACGACGTACATGACGTCACCCGGATCGCCGGCGTAGAAAAAGCAGTGGCCGGCCGGGAATTTGCGGACCTCGGCACTCTCCCCAAACATCGACAGTTCAGCCATATAGCGTCAAATACGCCTTCGCCGTCTAGCGACCTTCGAGTTGCGTCAGGATCGCGTAGGCGGCGGAAACGCGTGCGTCGATCGGATAGCTTTTGTTGGCCAATAACACGATCCCGATCTTCTTTTCAGGAATAAAGGCGACGTAGGTCGCGAAGCCGTTGGTCGATCCCGTCTTGTTCAGCACGACCTCATCCTGCGGCAGTGACGGAGGTTCGAGTGCGGTCACCGGGTTCGGGTCGAAAAGCATCTTTGTCGCGTTTCCCCCGTGCAGTTGCTCGAGGCTGGCGGGATACCGGTATTGCTCCCAGATCAGATCCTGCGTCATCGCGCCGACGCGATAGTATCCCGTATGCGTATTGGTTAGTGCGTGCTGCAACGTGGCGTCGAGATCGAGCGTTCGCATGTTGGCCTGAAGAAACCGAAGCAAATCACCTGCGGTCGTCCGAATGCCGTACGCCTGCGGGCCAAGAACGCCGGGCGCCATCCGGATGGGCAGATCCTTTGACGTGTAGCCTTGCGCGTAGTTGTCCATCTGCGCCGCGGGAACATCGAGATAGGTATGCGTCAAACCGAGCGGCCCGAAGAGCGTGTTTTTCATCAGCGCGTCAAAATTTTGGTTCATGCGCTGTGCAACGATTAGCCCGAGAAGCCCGATGCTCACATTGGAGTAGACGCGATACGTTCCGGGCGTGTATGCCGGTTTCCAATGTCGGAGATAGGACATGAGCTGGTCGTCGGTTTTGATGCCGTCCGGAACTTGCAGCGGAAGACCGCCGGCGGTGTGCGTCCCAAGATTGAGCAGGCTCACGCGATCGAAGCTGCTGCCGCGCAGCGATGGTAGATCGTTGCTTACCATATCGGAAAGCGAGATCTTGCCGGTGAGTTGTGCGTAGGAGGCGAGGGTCGCGGTGAACGTCTTCGTGACCGAGCCGATCTCGAAGAGCGTAAGGCTGGTGATGGGCGCAACGGTTCGTTTCGAAGCCACGCCGTAGTCGTAGACGTAGGTATGTCCATTTATGACGATGCCCACTGCCATCCCGGGAATACCGTAGCGCTGCATCAGCGGCTGGACCGCGCTGGTAACAACGCTTCCAATGTCAACGTGGCCCTGGTCTGCTGCAACACCGAGCAGCGGCAACAGGGCGGATACGCATAGAGCAAGGACGGCGCTCTTGAATCGGATCATCGCAAGCGGCTTCTATGAGGCCCGCGCCAAAGCATTCGCCGCACAACATGCGCTTTCAGGATAGGGGTGCGAAACGATCCAGCCTATCCTGAATTCACGACATGAACCCGTTGGCAATCAACATAGGTGTTTTCGTGTGCCTCTTCGGAAGTGCGTTGGTCGGCATGCGCTTGCGAAGCGTGGCCGGACGCAAGGGCAGCTCGCGCGACGTTGCACGTTAGCGTGCAAAGTATGCTCGACCGTGTGTGGCCTGCAGACGGCTCGCAGGCATCGGAATTGCAGCCAGCGGGCAGCCGCGAAGTGCTCTTCGACGAGGTCGAGAAACTGAATCCAACCAGCGACGCTCAGCGCTCGATTAAGGGCGAAGCCGTTGGATTGGTGGTTACGCTCGGGGAGATGCGCTGGCTGATGTTCGAACAGCTGACCGTCGGGTTCTCCGGCCCAATGATGATCGTGCTGGTCGTCTGGTTCAAGGTTACATTTGCGGCACTCGGCATGTTGTCGCGACCCAGTCCAATTCCCGTGGTCGCGCTCTGCTTGTGCGCGATTGCCGTGTCAGCGGCAATCTTCATCATTCAGGAAATGTATACGCCCTTCTCGGGTGCGCTCCAAATATCGAGCGCACCGCTTCGCGAAGCACTGGCCAACTTGGGGCAGTAGCCCATTAGGGCGCGGGTTTCTCCGAGACGATCGTCAAGGTCTGGGAGTTCACGCTATAGTTGCCCGCTGACACGAGGTTGTTCGGATCGGCGCAGATCGCGCTGTTGTGCGGGCCGTAGATGACGACCAGACCCGGCGGTCCGCACGCGGTCTGCGTGAGGTGATAACTCTGTAAGAGTTTAGCACCCGGGCTGTCTGCCTGAACTTGATAAGACGTGATCGTCTGGTTGTTCGCGGCGACGATCGAGCCATAGACGGCGGCCGTTGTGACGCCGACGGCAAACGGGCCCCAGAAACCACCGCCATAGTAGTACGGTGCGGCGTACCACGCATAGCCGCCGTTCCAACCGTACGCGGGGTAACCGCCGTAGACCGGATTAGTAACGGTGGCGCCGTGATAAACGGTGCCGTTGTTCGCGTAGGTGCTCGAGTGGTAGGTCTGGCCGTACGCGTTGGTCCCGGTTCCTGACCCGCTGTACGTCTGGTTGTGCGTGTTGCCGCTGCCGGAGTCCGAATACGAACCATATGGCGTGCTGCCGCTGCCGTTGTGATTGTAGTTGCCCGTGTTCGTGTTTCCGCTGGTGCTGCTGTTGTGGCTCGCGTACCCGTTCGTACCGCTACTGCTGTGCGCGTAGTTCCCATTGCTGCTGGCCGCGCCGCTGCTCGTGCGAGTCGCGTTCCCGTTCGTTGCGGTGGTGCTCCGTGCGTAGCCGTTGCTGCCGCTGGTCGCGGTCGTCGTGCGGCTCGTCCCGGCCGGTCCCGTGCTCGAGTGGCTGGCACTCTGCGGCGGGTGAGCGGCCTCGCGGTCGTTGTGCATGTCAAAGCCACCACCGCGAGAAAAGTCGCCACCCCCACGAGAAAAGCCGGCACCGCCGCCGCGAGAAAAACCGCCGCCGCCGCCGCGAGCATCGCTCGCCATAGGAATGACGAAGAGCAGCAGCGCGATGGCCGCGATGCGTTGCGTGTTCATTTTTGAATCCGATCGACGATACCGGTCACCGACACATAGGTCCCGGCCTTCGTTTGAATTGACAGCAGGACGCCGCGCGGCGGAAGCTGTGTCGAGGAATAGGTGAGCTGCTGCGTTGTCGCGCTCGGATTGAGCCACACCGTTCCGTATTTCAGCGGGATGTGCGTCGACTGACCGTGCTGCTCGAGCGTGGCGTCGTAGGGTATGCAACGCAGCAGCTCGCCGATCTTGGTGCACGCCGCCTTGCCGAAGACGAGCGTTCCCTCGCCGTCGCTCGAGGTGACGGCCATGCTTTCGGTCAGGACGACGATACGGACATTGGTGTAGGTTTTGATCGAGCCGTCGCGCTGCTGAATGCGCGCCGTTCCCGTCGCGCTCGCCCGGCCGCACGCCAACAGAACCATAACGGCAACGAGGAGCAGAGGAGCGAGGATTCGCTTGTAAATCCGAGCCATCATGGGCCCAGCCTACGCCGAATTTTTCGGGGGCGTTATCCTGAAAAGTGCGAAGGACCACCCTGTAGGGAACGCGCGCGCGTTAGCGCTCACCAGAAAAGTTGATTCGGCGTGTGCGGCTTGATCCAAACGATTAAGTCCCAAATCGTTGGGAACTCGAAGATCGTGCTGATGAAGTCGGCGCTGGGCACGCGGCCGGCCTTGACCACCGTGTCCGCCGACGGGTTCGACAAATTTCCGCCCGCAGCGAGGAAATCGTTGTTCCAAATCCATTGGTCGTAGACCATTTTGTTGGAGCCGGGCTCGCGAATGACGTAGTGGACGTGCCCGTTGAATTCGAACCACCGGCACGGATCGATTCCCCATAGTTGTGGTCGCGGCTCGCCGTTGGGACGCGGTACCGAAAAGTCGGCGCCCATCAGATTTCCGTCGGTGTCGTACCAGAGCTGACTGGGATGCGTGGGGTCTGACGTCCACTGCCGATTGGCGTAGCTAATCGCGCCCGTATCGTCGGGTGCGGTATAACGAACGTAACCCGCCGCGAGCGCGTCGCTCGCGTGCGGAAAGCGCGCCGTGAGATCGCGCTGCGCAGCCTGAACGAATGCCGTTTCGCTGGCAGAAAGTGGGCCGCGACAGGTCGGCGTTTCGTCGGCATAAACCGGCGTCGCTACGGCAAACACGGCGGCGGCTGCAAGCAGTGCTGCCATAAAGTTGGCCTTCATCAATAATGCTCCCCATGTAGGCATGGCCGTTGGAACGCGCGAGAGCCTCGATTTGTGACCCATGGGGCCGTCAGTTAAGCATGCGCACGGCGCGCAGCGCGGCACGGCCCAACACGTTCGCGTAGGTCGGGAAGGAGAGCGGGACGCGCGCGAGGTCATCGACGGCCAACTTCGCCGTCATGGCGATCGCCGCCATCTGCGCAACTTCGACGGCGCGCTCGCCGACGATATGGCAGCCGAGCAACCTGCGCGTTTGCGAGTCGACGACGAGCTTGCAGAAGCCGCGCGTCCGGCCATCGATGATAGGACGCGTCGTCTCGCTGTAGTCCGCGACCGCAATCAGGACTTCGTACGTCGCGCGCGCCGCAGCTTCGGTCAATCCGACCTGCGCATACTCGGGATCGGTAAAGCTGCCGATCGGATCGACGCTCGCACGAAGCCGGACGCGTTCTTTGCCCACTGCATTGGTCGCCGCGAGAAACCCGTTGCGGACTGCCTGCGGCACCAGCATCATCCGGCCCGTGATGTCACCTGCTGCAAAGATATGGTCCGCTGAGGTTTGCATACCGTCGTCGACGCGTACGCGTCCGCGTTCGTCGAGTTCGACCCCGGCCGCTGCAAGATTCAAGCTCTCGGTGTCGGCAACCCACCCTACGGCGCTCACGGCGAGCTCAGCTTCCGCGCTTTTCTGTACGCCGTCCTTGCTGAAGATCATGCGAATACCGTCGGGCGTCGCTTCGAAGCGCTCGATCGCGCCGAAATCCTCGTGCACCTCGATGCCGTCCTCGCGAAATGCCTGGGCCATCGTAGACGAAACCAGCTCATCCTCGGTCGGCAGGATGCGCGGGCCGGCTTGCAAGAGCGTTATCTGCGCACCAAACGCGTTGAAGATCGACGCCACCTGTGCGCCCGTCGCGCCGGCACCCACAACGAGCAACGACCTAGGAACAGCCCCCAGGCCAAAAGCGTCGGCGGGAGTCACCGTGTTTTCAAAACCGGGCAGGTTGAGACAGCGGCTGATCCCGCCCGCGCAGATGATAATTTTCCCCGCGTGAATAGCTGGAGCGCGCTCGCTCTCGAGCGTGTTGGGGTCCACAAAACGCGCGCTTCCCGCGTGCTCGTAAACGGTGACGCGGGCGCGATCGATCTGCGCGCGCAGGGTCGAATGTGCGGCCGTTTCCATCACGACTTCTCGCGCGCGTGCAAGCAACTGCACATAGTCGAGGGCAGGGTCGCCGACGTCGATACCGTAGCGCGGTAGTTGTCGCGCTTCGCGCAAGAGCCGCGCGGCATGGGCCAGCGTTCGTACCGGTATCGGTCCGTCGTTTGCGGCCATGCCGCCGAAGGCGCCGCGCGTGACGAGCACGGTGCGGGCTCCGAGATCAGCAGCGCGTAACGCTGCAGCGGTGCCCGCCGGGCCGGCTCCGATCACCGCAACATCGCACGATCGTAGTCCCGTCACGGCGCGCCGAGCATGTAGCTCGCTCCAAACGTAAGCGTGCGTGAATATGAAGTTCCGGTTGCGCGGGTGACGCCTTCGACCGGATTGGCGAAATCGAGCGGTGAATTCACGCCGCCGTAGGTGGCTTGCAGCTGAAACCGATGCGCCAACAATTGTGCGGTGTTGATAAGCAGCGGGGTGACGTTGCTCGAGAAGTTATGCGAGACGACCAATGCCAGGAGCGTGCCGCCCGGCGAGCGCCAATACGGCACAGCCTGCGGTACGAAACTCCAGGTCCGGCGATTCGCCGTTGACGCATTCACGACCGGAAAGGCAAGGCTCACCCCCATGTTTCGCGCCTTGTTGGTCGCAATATTGAGCAGCGGATTAATCGTGTACTCGGGGCCGGGCGCCGCGAGTCCGACCGAGCCGGTTGGAGCCGCATAGACGAGCAGCACACCGGCGAGGATGCCGCGCGCAGTGTCGACGTACATGAGTTGTTTATACCAGAACTCCATGTCGGTGGCTCCGGCAACAAGCGTCGCACCCTGCGCGCTGGTTACCGTTGAAAAGGACGGCGGAACGAAGGCGATTTGCGCATTGTGCGTGATCCCGATGTTGACTAGCGTTCCCGGGTAGCCCAAGGCCGATCGCGTGGCGCTCACGCTTGCATTTGCGCTGCCATTATCGAGCGTGACGCCGGCGGGAATTGTTGTCGTGGCGTAGGTTGCCTGTACGCTTGCTTCGCCGGCGATAAACACGCAGGGCGAGGCAGCGAGATACTTTTTGAGTAGCTCCTGTGCCCCGCCGCACGGGTCACGCTGTGCTGCCGCGGGTGAGGGTGAGGGTGACGGCGTCGCGGCAATCGCTACGCATAATAAACACGCGATCAACACCCTGCTATTTTGGGATGGTCGAACCTAGAAGTCAACGATATGCTGCCTTCGATAGAGCGAAGGAGAAAGCATGTCGACTGATTTCGGTGACTGGACCACGCCCGCAGCAATGGCGATCCCGAAAGAGGGATATTTTACGTACGAAAAGGGGGAGTACGGGCCGGTGTTTCCTCGCACGCCCGCGTGCTACGGTTTTACGATCATCGCGAAATTGAAGCCGGGGAGGGAGGCTGCGATGCGCGGGTATGCGGAAACGATCCAGAAAACGCTTCCCACCAATCCAACGTTGCTCGCTCCGCTCAAGCTGCACTACCTCAAGTGGGTGATGTTTCCGATCGGTAACGAGACGTATTTCATGTACCAAGGCATATTCGATACCGATTTCGACAAGTACACCGACGATGCAGTGGCGCTCTTTTCATCGATCGGCGTAAGCACGTCGTTCGAAAATTTAGAAGGCTTTCCGGAAGATTGGAAGACGAATATTCCCGCCTTCATCAAGTTTGTTCGCGAGCATCATCGTCCAAGTTTCCTGGAATATGGCGAGTACCCGTACGTAACCGCCGATGAAATCAAGAAGGCGCTGCGGATAAAGAAAGCCTTCGGCGAGCTGCTGGATCAGATGCAGTGATCACTGGTCGAACCTACAACCAGTTCCACATCCCGCGCCCATATCAACGCGGTAAGCGCCGGCTCAGCGTGTATTGGGCGTGGAGCTACCCGTGGGAAGCCAATCGCGACCTCACGCATCTCGACAACCGCTTCTCCTCGATGACCGAAGTGCGGCGCGTCGGCTGGCCCAACTACGAAACCGAACCGTTTTCTCACGAGATGTTCCAGCAAGGAATTGCCGGCACGCTCGAACTCTTCCATCTCGGACTGGTACCGTTTCAGGAGCTGGCAGGGGAGGCGAGCGGAAACCCGGTGGCGGCGTACCAGCGTGTCGATCAAGCCGGTGTGCGGCTTCCGATCGACGAACGCATTTTAGCCGACACCGACACGCTGCTGATCTTCGGCCTCGATCACATCGCGACGAACCAGGACGCAGCACCCGAGGAGGTGGCCGCGCTTCGAGAATTTGTCAAGCGCGAGGGCACGGTGCTGCTGATTGGCCCACATCATGACGTCGGCGCGACGAATGACTTCAAACAGCGCGACGTGGAGTACCGTCACCATGGCGACCGGCTTGTGCCATCGCAGCAGCGTTTCAGTACGTATACACGCGGACTGCTTAAAGGGCTTGGCGTTCCGGTCGAAAATCAGTGGGGGCTGCGACCGGCAACGCTGGAAGGAACGCGTACCCCGGTGCCCCTCGCAAAGGCAACCGACCTTGATACGCGCGGCTGGCTCGACGGCGTCACGAACTTCGTCTTTCACCAGCATCTGCCGCACTATGCAGTTACCGGCGACAGCAAATCCATACACGTGCTTGCGCGTCAACCAGTGAACTTGGAACGGCCGCATCCGTTTACTGCCGCCGGTAACACGGAGTTCAACATGTTCCTGTGGATGCCGCCGGCGGGCGAGCGCGCGGGCGACATCATCATGGCCGACTCGACGCTCTTCGTGAACCTGTTCGGCGGCGACGAGAGCCTGCGGAATTTCTGGCGGAATATCGCAACCAAATGACCGTCTCGCCGGCGCTTGAGCTCGAAGACATTCAGGCCGGCGTGCTGCGTCCACGTCCATCGCCCTTTGACGCAACCTACATGATTCTGCGCATCGACGAGCGCGACGCCGGGCGTGAGTTGATGCGGCGCCTTGCCGGCTTGGTCGCATCTGCCGCGCATCCGCAGAGTCCGGTGCGGGATACATGGGTGAGTGCAGCGCTGAGCTTTGCGGGATTGCAAGCCCTCGGCGTGCCACAAGCGTCGCTCGATTCATTTTCGCCGCAGTTTCGTGAGGGCATGGCCGCGCGCGCGAAACGGCTGGGCGACGTGGGTGAAAGCAGTCCCGAAAATTGGGAGGCGCCGCTCGGTTCGGCGGATGTCCACGTTGTGCTTACGGCAGTTTCTACGAGCGAAACGCAGCTCCAAACGGCGGTTGCCCGTGCGCAGAAGGCTATTGAAGCGCTGCCCGGTGTGGAAGAGATCTGGCGGCAATCATGTCACGTGATGGCCGACGAAAAGGAACACTTCGGCTTCAAGGACGGCATCAGTCATCCGGCAATTGAAGGCAGTGGCGTGCCGGGAACAAATCCGCACGAAGTTCCGCTGCGGCCGGGTGAATTCGTACTCGGCTATCCGGACGAGATGAGCGACACGCCGATCATCCCGCAGCCCGAGGTTTTAGGCCGCAACGGAAGCTACATCGTCTTTCGCAAACTGCATCAGCGCGTTGCCGCGTTTCGCCGCTATTTAAAAGAAGCCGCGCGCGACGCCCACGACGAGGAGTTGCTCGCGGCGAAGATGATGGGACGCTGGCGCAGCGGCGCGCCGCTCGCCCTCTCGCCCGCGGCCGACGACGCGGCAGCAGGCCACGATCCTGCCTGCAACAACAACTTTCTCTTCAAAGCTGACGATGCAATCGGCTACAAGACCCCACTGGGATGTCACATTCGGCGTATGAACCCGCGCGACGCCGATATCGCCGGGGTTGTGCGCATCCATCGCATGATTCGCCGTGGATCGGCCTATGGGCCGGTCCTTCGCGACGGCGTATTGGACGATGACGGTGCCGAGCGTGGCTTGATGTTCGCGTTCGTCGGCGCCCACCTTGGGCGTCAATTCGAGTTCGTCCAATCCGAGTGGATGAACGACAGCGCGTTTTTCGGGGGATCGCACGAGAAGGATCCCACAACAGGCGCGAACGACCGCTCGGGAACCTTTTCAATCCCGCGCCGGCCGGTGCGACGCACGTTGGCGGGTCTGCCGCGGTTTGTGATCACGCGTGGTGGCGAATACTGTTTTATGCCGAGCTTGCGCGCGCTGCGCTGGCTGGCCAATCCTGGTTAACGCGCCAGGCCGTTGCGGTGCAGCCGAAGTGCGTGCGGAACCATCGCATGAACGAGCTGAGCGCCGAGAACCCAAGCATTTCCGCCACCGACGCGAGCGAGCGCTCGCGGTTTTCGAGCAAGCGTTTGGCCATCTCGATTCGCGTGCTGGTGAGTATGCCTGAGAACATATCACCCTCACGCGTGAGGTGGCGATGCAGCGTGCGGCGGTCGACGCCGAGTTCTTTTGCCACCTCAGCCGCCGAGCAACGGCCCGACGGAATCATCACGTAGAGTAACTCGCGTACTTTGCGGCTTGCGCTCGTACTGCGACTCGATGCGATCGATTCGACGTAGGATTTCACGTACCGCGCCATGGTCGGATCGGTGCGTGGCGTCGGTGCGTCGAGCATCGTCGAGCGGCAGACAATGCCGTCGAAATCGGCGTCGAACTGAATCTGCGTATCGAACACGCGGCGATAGACGTCACGGTTGACCGGAGCGGAGCGCATCAGGCACACCGACAGCGGTTTGCGGCTATCGCCAAGCAGTACGCGCACGATGCGATAGAGCACGCCCAGCGTAAGTTCGTTAGCCTGCCGCTTTACCTCGATCCCGCCTACGTCGAGCACGGGCTTGAGAATGGCGATGTCGCTTTCGTCTTCGATTCGTACCGAGAGCGCCGTCGTATGGAGATCGTGATACTGATTGAGCGCGGCGATTGCGTCGCGCAACGTCGGTTGTTCACGCATCAAGAGGCCGAGTGGTCCGAGCGTGGAGAGACCGTTTTTTTCCGCTAACCGTATCCCGATATCATCGACGTCCGCGCGCGCCGCCGTTTGTTCGAGCAGCGTTTGCACGGCGATCGCCGGAATGCGAAGGTCTGGGTCAGTCAAGCAACGTATTGGTAGACCAACCGCAGTTACCATTGCTCTGGCGTCTAGTCCGAGCGAGCCGGCAACGGTCGTAAACTCGGCTAGCGAAGCGCTCCGAATCTCCGGAACCGCGCTAGAGAGTCGCATGTCGTGTCCCAAATTGTAATAACTGCGTCCCAAAATGTCAAAGCATTAAGGTCTTTATAAGATAGTTTTGTCTCAGGTACGTGTTTTATCTGAGCGGAGATTGTGATGCATTTTTTTGATGACTCGTTGCTTCCTGAAAATCAGGAGAAGCTCGTCATTCAAGTTGCGCCGTACGGACCGGAATGGTTGCCGGGCGACAGCGATGACATTCCGCTGACGATGGATCAACAGGTCCAAAAAGCTGTCGATTGCTGGAATGCCGGCGCGACGGTTCTGCACATTCACGTGCGCGAACTCGACGGAAAAGGCTCGAAGCGGCTCTCGATGTTCAATGAACTGATCGGCCGTTTGCGCCAGGCAGTGCCCGAAATGGTGCTGCAGGTCGGCGGCTCAATTTCGTTCGCTCCGGAAGGCGACGGCAAGAACGCCAAATGGCTCGATAACGATACGCGTCACATGCTTGCGGAGCTCACGCCCAAGCCGGACCAAGTCACCGTCACCGTCAACACGTGCCAGTTCAGCATCACCGAATTGATGCTCGACGGCGACATGGATGGAACGTCGTGGGAAAACCCGGCGATTTACAACGCGTATAAAGAGCTGTACTACGAGGCGTCGCCCTCGTTTTATCTGGAGCACTTGAAACGTTTGCGCGAGAGCGATATCCAGCCGCATTTCATGCTGACGCACATCGGTCAGTTGGAAACGGTGGAGCGCCTGATCCGTCGCGGACAGTATCAAGGTCCGCTGATCCTCAATTACGTTGGTGTCGGCGGCGGCGGATCGGGAACGCATCCCGCTGACATGTTCGAATTCATCCGTCGCGTGCCCGAGGGCTCGGTGCTGACACTCGAGACGCTTATGCGACACGTCACGCCGATGATGACGATGGCGATTGCCCTCGGGCTGCATGTGCGCGTGGGCATCGAGGACAACCTGTGGGGCCGCAAGGGCGAACGGCGGACGTCGGTGCAGCAGGTCGAGCAGATGGTTCGTATTGCGCGCGAGCTCGGGCGCGATATTGCGAACGGCCGCGAAACGCGTGAGATCTACAAGATCGGCACCTGGTACAACAGCGTCGACGAAACCTTGGAAGAGCTCGGTATGCCGCCTAATCGCGCGCCAGGGCAGCGTGGAAACCCCGTGCGCAAGCCGCTGGTCCTCGCGTAAGTTTTCTTTGGATTTGAAACACTAAGGAGAGTCCATGTCCCGCAATCCATTATGGCGCGTTTTGTGCGCGCTGGTACTAGCTTTGTCTGTCGCCACCCCGGCCCTCGCAGACAGCTTTTTTTCGAAGCTCACGATCAACACGGCGCCCGTCTACTGGGTGAATACCGCCGGCGATGCGTTTGGACCGCCCGAGCCCGGAACGGTGCCGGTGGGTTACAAAACCAATAATCCCGGAGCGCACGACTGGCGTTTGGATTACGGGCTGCACTATAGTTTCAATCGACGCTTCGCGCTGTACTATACGCACGACGTGCTCGACTACAATCTCGATCGCGCATATTTCCTGGTGCCCGGCACCCACGTCATGGGCAGCTTTGTCAGCGGCGATGCCGGCGATCGTATCGATCAAGCCGGATTCAGTTATGTCATCACGCAAGGGCTGGTCGGACGTACCTATTACCTGGACCACGAGCGCTATCTCGTCTCCGGTTTCTGTCTAAACCAAGTCTCCTGCGGAGGGGGCACGCCGAATCCCAACGTAGGCGACATGCACGGCTACGCCGTCGGCGCGACCTATGCGTTCGGACCCCACACGCTGATCGGCCCGATCTTTAGCGCCTCATTCGATGCGCAATATATCCCGCGTCCCGGAACGCCGCCGACGCCGACGGACAATCCCAACTCCAACGGCCTGAGCACGTGGCCCGGCAGTCAAGTCATCTTCCCCTACGCGATCACGGCGACTGCGCCGCTCCTGGCCAAGGATCGCACCTTCGTCGGGTTTCTCGGCTACGCGCGCAGCGCGGAATACTTCCGCAACAACGCGTCGCAAAATCTCTACAACGTCGTGACGTTCGGTATCGCAAAGCAGTTCACCAGAAACTTCGGGGTGAGCGTGACCAACCTGAACTATAAGGAATGCACGTGCAGCGATACGGTCGCACCGCCGGAGAACCTCCGAGCGGCCGGCATGGCGATGAAGTTCAATTGGGCGTTCAATCTTGCTCCGCTGCAGACGAAGCACCCATAGGCGGCTACGGTGAATAATGTATCTGTGACTGTTCCTCAACCCGGGGAGCGCGAGACGGCAGGGCGTGCTAGCGAGGCGGCACGCCCGAGCCGTTACGCTTGGGCGGTTCTCGCCCTGACCATCGGCCTGATGATCGCGGACTACCTCTCGCGACAGGTCATCACGCCGGCGTTCGCGTTCATCAAGTTCGAGTGGCTGCTCAGCGATACGCAGTTGGGCGCGCTGGTCAGCGTCGTTGCGCTCGTGACCGGACTCTTTGCGGTCCCGATCTCGATGCTGGCCGATCGGTGGGGCCGCGTTAAAAGCGTCACCCTCATGGCGGTGGTGTGGAGCCTGGCGACGATCGCGTGCGGGCTCAGCGCGCAATATAGTCAGCTGCTGCTGTCGCGCGCGTTAGTCGGGACCGCGGAAGCGGGCTACGGCGGCGCCGGCGGCGCGATCCTCGCGCACGTCTTTCCAGCGAAATGGCGCTCGACGGTCTTCGGGCTGTTTCTCGCCGGCGCACTGATCGGTTCGGTGCTCGGCGTGCTCATCGGCGGCATCGTCTCGGTACGCATCGGCTGGCGTGCGGCGTTCTTCGTCGTTGCGATTCCTGGTCTTGTATTCGCGCTGCTCTATCGGTTCTTCGTGAAGGACTACAAAAACCCCGAATTGGTGGAAACCAACGCGCAAGGCGTTGTTACTACGGTAGACACGCGTTGGACCACCGTTCTGCGTAACGTGTTCCCGAATCGTTCCGCGGTGTTCACCTATCTCGCGAGCGGCTTTCAATACATGATCACCGGCGTCGTCATCGCCTGGATGCCGAGCTTCTTCGTGCGCACCTATTTCATGCGGGCCGATAAGGCCGCAAGTCTTACGGCGCTGATCGTGCTGATGATGGCGTTCGGCATGTTCCTTGGCGGACGGATTACCGATTCGCTCACCGCGCGCAATCCCGCAGCCCGCGGCTTCGTGCCGGCGCTGTACTGTGTAGGTTCGGCCGTGCTGCTCGTCAGCGCATTCATGCTGCCGCCGGGGCCGCTCCAGTTAGCGCTACTCTTCGTGGGCGCGCTATTCGTCGGCGGACATTCCGGCGTCGGACCGGCAATCGTCACCGAGGTGACGAGTCCGGCGATTCGCGCGACGGCAATCGCAACGATCGTGCTCGCCGATAACCTGCTGGGGCTTGCACCCGGTCCGATCCTGGCCGGCTGGCTCTCAGATTCGTATGGTCTGCGCTTTGCACTCGAAGTCTTGCCGCTCGCCTCAATCGTCGCTGCGGTCTTCTATTTCCTCGCATCGCGAAACTATAAGAAAGACAGCGCGGCTTTCGCGTAGGAGACGCTCGTGTTGTCAACCCTGATGTCGACCATGCCGGCGGACCGTCCGCTTGGAATCGGGTCGATACTTGCCCATGCCGCGCGCTCGCATCCGCGTCGAGGCATCGTTTCGCGCGATGGCGCGCGCTTTGCACACGTATCCTACGCCGACCTTGCGAAGCGGGTCGCGAAACTCGCGCACGGCTTGCGGGCGCTAGGCGTACGTCGGGGCGATCGCGTGGCGTCATTTGCCTGGAACGGTCACCGGCACATGGAACTGTATTACGCCGTTCCGATGATCGGTGCGGTGCTCCACACGGTGAACATCCGGCTCTTTCCCGATCAAGCCGCGTTCGTGCTCGATCATGCCGACGATCGCGTCGTCTTTTTCGATACTTCGCTGGTCGAGCAGGTCAAAGCGTTTCATGCACTGCGTCCAGCTGCGAATCGCACCTATATCGCGATGGGCGAGCACAGCGCTACATTCGCCGCACTGAACTACGAGGAGCTGCTCGACTTGCGCCAAGACAGCTACGAGTGGCCGAAGATCGACGAACATGCCGCCGCGCTCTTGTGCTATACATCGGCTACGACCGGCGATCCGAAGGGCGTGCTCTACTCGCATCGCTCGACCTACCTTCACGCGCTCGCGGCGGGACTGCCCGACGCTTTTGGGATTCAGGAACGCGATCGCGTCCTGCCGATCGTGCCGATGTTTCACGTCAATGCGTGGGGTCTTCCATTCGTTGCGCCCCTCGCGGGTGCAGATCTGATCATGCCGATGGAGCGGCTCGACGCTGCCGGCGTGATCGAGCTGTGCGAGCGCGAGAACGTCACGTTTGCGGCCGGCGTTCCAACCGTGTGGATGGCCGTGCGCGACCTGCTGCGCGAACGTGGACAACGTCTGCCGGCGTTGCGGCGCGTCGTGATCGGCGGGGCCGCGATGCCGAAATCGCTCTTTGAAGGCTTGGGAGAACTCGGCATCGAGGCGATTCACGCCTGGGGCATGACCGAGATGTCGACAGGGAGACGGCGCAGACGTGCCGGCCGACGGCGTGTCGCGTGGGGAACTGCTGGTACGCGGGCACGCGGTGACGACGTCGTATTTCTGCAACGACGCCGCGAGCACCGCCGCATTCGAGCCGGATGGCTGGTTTCACACCGGCGATGTGTGCACCGTCGACACGTTTGGCTATCTCGATATCGTCGATCGGCTCAAGGATTTCATCAAAAGCGGTGGCGAGTGGATCTCCTCGGTCGAGGTCGAGAACACGATCATGGGGCATCCGGCCGTGCGCGAGGCGTGCGTCTTCGGCGTGCCGCACGCAAAGTGGCAGGAACGGCCGGCCGCCGCGGTTGTGCTGCGTGATGGTCACGAACTCGACGAGGCCGGTCTACGCGAGTGGCTCGCAGCCAAGCTTGCGAAGTGGCAAGTGCCGGATCGGATCCTGTTTCTCGAGGGAATTCCACGGACCGGCGTCGGCAAGTTCCTCAAACGCGAATTACGCGCGCGCTACGACGACTTGTTTGCGGCCGAAGCGTGACGGGATTCGTAAGCGTCGCGCAGCTTGTCGACCTGCCGCCCGGCTCCAGCAAACTCGTGCGCGTCGACAAATGGGAAATCGCGCTCTTCAACATCGACGGCGACGTGTACGCCATTGAGGACTCGTGTCCGCACGCGGGCTCGTCGCTTTCGACGGGCCGCCTGCGCGGACGGACGATCCACTGCCGGGCGCACGGTTTGCATTTCGACCTCGCTACTGGCTGTATGCAGGGGGTGGCGGGTGTGAACGTGTGGACCTTCCCCGTCGTGATTCACGACGGGGCGATCGAGGTCAAGCTTCCCTAATAGGGCTTCGTGCCGACGATGGCGGTGCGTTCCATTTTGCGGTGCGACGGCGGGTAGTCCATCACCGCATAGTGCTGCGTGGCGGCGTTATCCCAGAGCGCGACGCTGCCGGGCTGCCAACGCCAGCGGACTTGATATTCGGGAACATAGGCCTGGCTTATCAAGTAGCGCAGCAGATCTGCCGCACCGGGATTCGCGTCCATGCCGTAGCGCACGCGTTCGGGCGTGTGATAGTTGGTGATGTGCGTCGTAAACGCATTGACGTAGAGAATCTTCTCGCCGGTCTGGGGGTGCGTGCGCACGACCGGATGCTCCGCATCGGGGAATTGCGCTTTGAGCGCGAGCCTTTTCTCAAGCGGCATCGCCGCGCCGAAGCTCGCCTCGATGCTGTGACGCGCGCGCAACGGCGCGATCTGCTCCTTCACGCTCGGGGGGAGCTTTTCGTAGGCCAGTGTCATGTTCGCCCACATCGTGTCGCCGCCGACGGGGGGGCATTCGATGCAGCGCAGCACGGCGCCGAACGGCGGAATCTCGCGCCACGTCGCGTCGGAGTGCCAGGCGTTCTCGTAGCGCTCGTTCGGCTTGTCCGGGGTCTTATAAATGCGCGCGAGTCCCGGATTTTCGGGGTCGCTGCCGACCACCGGATGATCTTCCAGGTCGCCGAAGCGGCGCGCAAATGCAACGTGCTCCGCGCGCCTAAACGTCTGATCGCGCAAGAACAGCACGCGGTGCTCGAAGAGCGCGGTACGCACCTCTTTGAAAAGGCCATCGTCGTCGATTGCGTCGGCGAGGTTGACGCCGACCAGTTCGGCCCCTAATGCACAACTAAGCGGCTCAATACGCATGATGATTGCTCCTTTGGTCTACTAAATAATAAAGATCGACGAACCGATGGTCTTGCGTGCCTCGAGGTCGCGGTGCGCTTGCACGGCGTCTTCGAGCGCGTAATGTTGATTGATCTCGATTCTGATGCGGCCCGCGCCGACGTGACCGAACAGCTCCGTTGCGAGCGCCGCCTTTTCGGCGGGATCGGCGATGTAGTCCGCGAGCGCCGGACGGGTGAGATAGAGCGAGCCCTTCATCGCGAGCAGAATCGGATCGAACGGCGGAACCGGCCCCGACGCGGTGCCGACGCAGACCATCAGGCCGCGCCGCTTCAGCGAGTCAAGTGAAGCCGTGAAGGTGCTCTTGCCGACGCTATCGATCACGACGCTCACGCCGGCGCCGGCGGTCAGCTCGCGGACGCGCTTGGCAACGTCCTCATGCGAATAGAAGATGATCTCATCGCAGCCGTGCGCGCGCGCCACGTCAGCCTTCTCCGTATTCGAGACGGTGCCGATGACCCGTAAACCCAAGAGCTTGGCCCATTGCGAAACGATCAGGCCGAGTCCGCCGGCGGCGGCATGCAGCAGGATCGTCTCGCCCGGCTTGAAGTCGTAGATGCGACGCATGAGATACGAAGCGGTGAGCCCGCGCATCGTCATCGCCGCGGCCGTCTCGAACGAGATCGTCTCGGGGAGCTTGATCAGCGGTGCGGCTGGAATTAAGCGTTCGGAGCTGTAGGCACCGAGCGTATTAATGAAGCCGGTATAGGTGACACGGTCGCCGGTCGCGACGCTCTGGACGCCTGGCCCGACTGCTTGCACAACCCCCGCCGCCTCGACGCCCATGCCGGCCGGCAGCTCCACCGGGTAGGTCCCGTTGCGGAAATAGGTGTCGGCGAAGTTCAAGCCGACCGCGACGTGCCGCAGGCGCACTTGACCGGGTCCGGGATCGCCCACCCGCACATCCTCGTAGCGCAAAACCTCGGGGCCGCCGGTCTGATAGAAACGTACTCCTTTTCCCATCCTTGGAAATCTAGGCGATTACGGACTCCCCCGCTTCTCATTTGACGTCACTCCGTGTACATTTCATGACAGGGACCAAGGAGGCTAAGTCACGTTCGTACGCGCCGCCGCACTCACGAATTATTTCGAAGTCGCCCAGCAGCTGGGCTTTGATCCCGACCCGCTCTTGCGTCGTCTGCGGTTGAATCGGGCGATGCTGAACGACGGTGAGGGGCGGCTCGAGGCCACGCTCGTGGTCACGCTGCTCGAGGAGTCAGCGCGTTTGAGCGGCTCCCCCACGTTTGGGTTGCGCATGGCGGAGTCGCGCCAGCTTGCGGATTTCGGCGTCGTGAGCCTCCTGCTCAAACATCAGCGAACGCTGCGCGACGCGCTCGTTGCCATGATCGACTATCGTCGCCTCATCAACGAAGCGGTTGCGATTCACATTGAAGATGACGGCAAAATGGTGATCTTGCGCCAGGAGATCCTCGCAACGCACGCGGGGTCGATGCGTCAGGCAAATGAACTCGCGCTCGGCGTGCTCTCGCGGATGTGCAGCACGCTGCTCGGCGCGCGTTGGCGCCCATACAGCGTCAATTTCACGCACGACGCACCGCTCGATCTCAAAGTGCATCGGCGGATCTTCAAGGGAAGACTGGAATTCGCTAGCGACTTCAACGGTCTTGTCTGTGCCGCAGCCGATCTTGATCTCGCCAATCCGCTCGCCGATTCCGCGCTCGCGCGCTACGCGCAAAACGTTGTCGAGGCGATTCCGGGCGTACACGATCGCTCGATCGCGCTTGATGTACGCCGAGTGATTCAGTTGATGTTGCCGGCCGGTCGCGCGACGATCGAGCACGTCGCGGCGCACCTCAACATGAACGTACGAACGCTGCAGCGCCGTCTCGAGTCCGCCGGCGAAGTATTTTCGGATCTCGTCAACAGCGTACGGCGCGAGCTGGTGCTGCGCTACATGGAGACGCAGGGCTATTCGATGGGACATATCGCCGGGCTGCTGGGCTATGCCACGCCCAGTTCGTTCACGCGCTGGTTCATTGCGCAGTTCGGCGTTTCGCCGGCGCATTGGCGGAAGAAGAACGCAAAAGTGCGAACGCCTTACCCATGAGTCGCACGCCTGCATCGCGCTTCGGCGAACCCGCTGAAGCCGACGTCCCCGACGACATCCGGGACATCTACGAGTCGAGCCGCCAAAAGCTCGGTTTTGTGCCAAACGTCTTTCGCGCCTACGCAAAACGTCCCGAGCATTTCCGCGCATTCATGACGTATCACGATGTATTGATGAAAGGTCCGAGCAACCTCACGCGCGCGGAGCGCGAAGCAATCGTCGTCGCCGTCTCCAGCGAGAACCGCTGCCAATATTGCATGACCGCGCACGGTGCCGCGCTGCGAATCCTCGGAAAGGACCCAATCCTAGCCGAACAGATCGCCAACAACTGGCAGACCGCAGATCTCACGCCTCGCCTGCGCGCCATGCTGGCCTTTGCTTCTTACGTGAATGAACCGGGATTTGCGGCGACCGACGAGGACATCGCGGAGATGCACGAACAGGGGTTTTCCGACGATGACATTTGGGATATCGCGGCAATCGCCGCATTCTTTGGATTCTCGAATCGCATGGCCGGCCTTATGGATATGCGACCGAATCCCGAGTTCTATTCGATGGGGCGTTGATAGGTGAAAGCCGATTTTGCTTCTCTCGGTCTCGATCCGGCGCTCGTGGAGGCCACGGCCGCGCTTGGTTACGAAGAGCCGACGGCGATTCAACGCGAGGCGATTCCTCCGTTGCTCGAGGGCCGAGACGTGCTGGGGCAAGCGGCGACCGGAACAGGGAAGACCGCTGCATTCGCGCTTCCGTTGTTGCAACGCATCGGGAAACCGGGCGATGGGCCGCGGCCCGTCCGCGGTTTAATCCTCGTGCCCACCCGCGAGCTCGCGATGCAAGTGGCGGAGGCGGTGCATAAGTACGGCCGCCCGTTTGCAACGAGCGTCCTGCCGGTCTACGGCGGACAATCGATGGCGCAGCAATTGCGCGCGCTACGTCGCGGCGTTGACGTGGTGGTGGCGACGCCGGGACGAGCGCTCGATCTTGTTCGTCGAGGTACGCTTGCACTGGGCGCCGTAGAATTTCTCGTCCTCGATGAAGCCGACGAAATGCTCGATATGGGCTTCGCCGAGGAATTGGAAGCCATCGTCGCCGCCCTTCCCGCCGAGCGGCAGACGGCGCTCTTTTCGGCAACCATGGCGGCGCGGATCAAGAAGATTGCAAAGAGCTACACGCGCGACGCGGTGTACGTCACGATTTCGAGCGAACAGCACGCAGCCGGCAAGGGATTTCGCGTGCGCGAGGTTGCCTATGTCGTCGGGCGGGCTCACAAAGCCGCTGCGCTCGGGCGCGTAATCGATATGGAATCACCGAGCTCGGCGATTGTCTTCTGCCGGACGCGCACCGAAGTCGACGAACTCACCGAAACACTTTCGTCTCGCGGCTATCAGGCCGAGGCGATTCACGGTGGCCTCTCACAAGAACAGCGCGACCGCGTGCTGCGCCGGTTCCGCGACGGGACGTCCGAGTTGCTCGTCGCAACCGACGTCGCTGCCCGCGGCCTCGACATCGAGCACCTCTCCCACGTATTTAATTTCGACGTGCCGTCTTCACCCGATGCGTACGTGCATCGCATCGGACGCACCGGTCGCGCCGGACGGGAAGGCGTTGCGATTACGCTTGCCGAGCCGCGCGAACATCGTCTGCTGCACAATATCGAGCTGCACACGAAGCGCAAAATCCGCGTTGAAATGGTTCCAACCGTGCACGACCTTCGCGAGCGCCGTTTGGAATTGATGAAGGCCTCGCTCGAGGAAGCGCTCGAGAGCGGCGGCCTCGAGCGGTACCGCGGCGTCGTGGAAGTGCTCGCCTCGGAGTACGACGTGCTCGATCTGGCTGCGGCTGCGGTAAAACTCGTGGATCAGGGCCGTACCGACGCGCAAGCGGAGGAGGTCCATATTCCAGCGGTGCCACGAGCACCTGCGCGCGACGGGGTTGCGAAGTTGTTTGTCGGCGTCGGCCGCGCGGCGGGTATCCGCCCGGCTGATCTGGTCGGTGCGATCGCCAACGAAGCGGGCATTTCTTCGCGATCGATCGGCGCAATCGACATCGCCGACCGATTCTCGCTTGTCGAAGTACCGGCGTCGCAAATCGACGACATCATTCGCAAGCTGCGCGGCTCAACGATTCGCGGTAAAAAAGTGAACGTGCGTCGCGACCGCGAGACCTATCAGTAGTGATACTTTCGTGCAGTACGCTTCCAATGCGAGAATGGGTTCGGTGGATGTTCTATCACGGCTTCACGAGATCTTGGAGTCGCTTCCGGCCGATGGGGATCCAACTGTCTTTGCCGTACGTTCTCACACAGCAGCCGCGGCACTCTTTTCTGAGGGCTTGGCTACCCGACTACGCGCTGACTGGAACCCGGAACCTTTCTTCGTTGCGACGGAGTCGATCGAGGCTGCCCGGACGTCGGCGGCAAGCCTGGTTCTTGCGCGGTACCGCGTCGGCCATGCGCGAGCCGCGACGCTTGTGGAAGCGGGCAGACATACCACGCTGGTCAACCTTGGGCCGGGATCGCTCGACGTGCTGGTTTACCGAACCGTTGACACCGAAAAGAGCGATCCCGGCTTGGGGCGGCAGTTGCTCAGCCCCATATTCCGTACACTCGCGCCAGGCGAGGTCGTTGCGGCCCTCGCCGGCCAGGAGATTATCGACATCATTCCGACCGAGGAGACGGTCGTGGCCTGGATCCTGTCGCGGCCGACACACCGTGTGCGGTGGGAATACGATCGTCAAACCGGCGCCTCCATCGGTTGTCGCGAAGGAGTTCGAGAGATTCCCTAGCCGGTGTCTAAGGGGAAATTTGGCCAACGAACGACGAAACCGCATGTGACCTATGGAAACGCATCGGTTGCTCCTCAACGAGGCCGGCACTCCGATTGTCTACATGCGTACGCCCCTTCTGCCGTGCGACGTTGCGTGGGGACTCTATGCGGGTGATTGGCAGGCAAACCTCAAGAAGCTCCTTACGAGCCATCACGAACTTCGCGTTGCAATACGTGTTGCGTCGCCGGCGCTCTCACGTGAACTCGCGAAATGGCTCGCGGGCGAAGATGTGCCTGCTCGTGCACTCCGGCGCCTTCTCGCGTACGCGCTGCGTGCTTCAATGCGGTCAACGCCGTTTGGTCTGTTTGCAGCGATCTCGCGCGTTGCGATCGGTGAGCGAACGACGTTGGAAGTCGAATCGGAGATGCACACGCGCACGCGAGTCGACATGGGTTGGCTCGCAGAACTTATAACACAGTGGCGAGAAGAGCCCGAATTTCGGAAAAAGCTTCGCGTCACGGTCAATGACGCGATGTTGCGTCGCGGCGACCGATATACGGCGTATCATCCGTTGCGCACGGGGCGGGGCCAGAAAGGCCTTACATACACGCCGATGACGTTTACTAGAACCGACGCAGTGCACTTCCTCGAAGGCAAGGCGCAGTATCCGCTTTCCATGCACGAGCTTTCCAGGCTCTTGCACGAGCAGTACAATGAGCCTCCCGAGGAGTGCTTTCGCCTTCTAGAAGATCTGTGGCAGGCCGGCTTCTTCGTGGACGAGCTTGGGATCGATCCAGCGAGTCCCGATCCGGCGCGAGAGGTTCTTGCCCGCGTCGAAGCACGCGAATCTGGACGTACGGCCGACGCCGTGGCCGTGCTGGACGCGCTTGCAACACTCGATACGCGCTCCGTGTCGAGTCGGACAAACGATGATTACGACGCAATCGATGCGATGCAACTTGCAATTCTCCCGGCAGCCGAGAGCGCGGCCCAGACTGACGCCATACGGTGCACAACGGGTACGCTCTCCATCGACGTCTTGAACGACGTCCGGCTGCTTGCAAAGCTGATGCTTCGCGGCCCGGCGATGGCACTACAGGAGTACAGGAAGACCTTCATCGAGCGGTACGAAGGCACGACGCGCGAGGTGCCTTTGCTTGAACTGGTGCACCCGTCTTTTGGATTGGGGGCGCCGGCGTCTCCAGATCACGATCCGCTGCCACAAGAACTCCTGGAGCGGCAAATACTGGTTGCTTGTGAGGCGCTGCGCGATGGACGCCCGGAAGTGCACCTCGACGAAAGCTTGCTCGATACCCTGATGCCGCGACTCGAGGATTCGCGCCTCGCAACGTCTTTTGACATCGGATTCGAAGTCTTGACGTCATCGAACGAGGCGTTGCAACGCGGCGACTACTTAATTACTCCGGGTGCGTTTACGTACGCGGCCCGCGCGGGAGCGGCACTAGGGAGATTCGCAGATGTTCTTGGAAAGCAAGCTCAGTCCGACCTCTGTGCGATCGCCGCGCAACTGGAAGCACTCGATCAGGATGCAATAATCGCCGAGCTTGTCGCGCCGCCGAGTTGGTCGCGCGGATTGAATGTTTCCATTCGACCGGTCATGCATTCGCACCGTGTGCGTGTCGGCCTCATGAACGATCGTTCAATGGAGTCGGTCATCCCGCTGGACGACCTCGTCGTAGGCCTTGATGAAGCGGGATTTTATTTGCGATCGGTTCGCTTGCACAAGCGTGTAGTCATCACGGAGTCGCATGCGCTTAATACTGCGGATACCGCACCCACGATAAGCAGGTTCCTGTCGTTGCTTGCATACGACGGTATGGTTTTTCCTCGCGAGTACGAATGGGGTTGCCGCGTTCCGTTCCTTCCGCGTGTACGTTGCGGCCGAGTCATTCTTCGGAGAGCGACATGGCGCTTTGCACGGGAGACCATCGAGGAAGCGACGTCAGGCTCATTTAGCGCCTTCGCAGAGCGCTGGGGAATGCCACGATACGTTGACCTGGTTTCGAACGACAATCGATTGTTGATTGACACGACCAGTGACATCTGCGCCCAGATGGTGCGGGATCATCTGAGACCTGGTCGCGAGATTATCACGCTAGAGGAGGTGCTCTGCACGCCCGAAAAAGCTTGGCTTCAGGACGCTGCGGGAGCGCGCTTCCGTGCCGAGTTCATTGCGAGCTTCGTGCGTACGAGCCCCGTCGAACGAGAGAATCCAGCCGCAACGGTCGTTGAACGCGAAGAGCGTAGTCGTGCTCCCGGAAGTGACTGGCTCTATATCAAGCTCTATGGTGATGCGCATGATGAAGATCGATTGGTCGATTCTCGCATTGCGCCGCTTCTGCAGCGCCTCGGTGCGGCGGGTGCACTCGAACACTGGTATTTTGTGCGTTACGCCGACCCGCGCGCCCATTTGCGCATCCGAATGAGGATAGCGAACGGATCGCGTGCGCGCGTCATCGCTCCGATTCTCGATCTGCTCGCGGACCTCACTGCGGATGGGACGGTTGATGCGAGCGGTATTGAGACATACGATCGCGAGGTCGAAAGGTACGGAGGACCGGAGGGCATGGCGGCGTGCGAAATTGTCTTCGCCGCTGATAGCGTGCACGTTTTGCGGTATGTCGTGAGCGCGCACATGAGCGACCTCGACGAACGAGTTGCGTTCGCCGCGCGATCGATCGCCGAGATGGCATTGGAATGTGCGGACGCGGTGCAGACGTTCAACCCTCGCAGTTTTACCTCGGAGCGAGCAAAGTTGGCCGATGTGGATCGTAAAAATGCCCGCGAGATCAAACGGCAGATACATGATGGTTGGATTATCGGTCCAGAATTGCGTTTAGCCTTGCGAGAACTTGCAACGCTCGAGATCGGGGGGCGGCTCTCGCAGTCTTTGGAAACCATCTTCGACAGCGTGGTGCACATGCACGCAAATCGATGTGCTTTGGGTGACGACCTCGAGCGACGAGCGCGAGTGCTTGCGCAGCAGGTACTTCAAGGTGTAGGGCACCTGCGCGCACAACGCGGCGGCGACGGAAGCAGCGTCGCTTGACCAGCAGCAGCGCGCAGCCACGGGCGTCAGGGGTGATTGCGCGCGAACGCATTCGCCTGCGAATCGAGAACGCGACAATGTGCTCGACCGTCCTCATTGTTGCGCCTGGCGGTTTCGGAAAGAGCGTCGCCCTCGGGCACTTCCTTGAGACCTCGGCTTTGGATCACGTTCGATGCGTGCTTACCTCGGCTGATCGGACTCTTTACGCTTTTGCCCGGCGACTATTAGAGGCGCTTCCGGTATCCCCAGCCGGGCGGGAGACGATTGAAGAAGCGCTTGGCGTGCCCGAGCGCCCGTCAAGCGAGCTGGCACAGCTCTTTGCGCGTCACCTCACGCACTATGCGGGTCTTATCGCGATCGACGATTTCCATTACGCGGATGGAGCATCTTCGTCTGCCTTTTTAGCCGCTCTCGTCGACGCTACGGTGCCGCGCATCCGCTGGGTGATTGCAACGCGATCGCACAAAGAGCTGCCTGTAGCGGAATGGATCACGCGCGGAACCTGCGCGGCTCCGTTAGTATCGGACGAGCTGGCATTTACGCTTGACGAGGCCACGACGGTGACGAGCGTGTTGAGCGGCGTCTCGCCCGAAGGCGACATTCAAAAGATTCTCGCGCTTCGCGGATTTCCGCTCGCGTTCATCTTAGCCGTTCGTTTTGCGCGTACCGGCGCCGGCGCTTCAAACGTAATCGCTCAGGCGCGGGAGTTGACCTATGATTATCTCGCTCGCCACGTGTATGACGTTCTTACGGCCGACGAACAGCGGCATCTTCAGTTTGGGGCGCTCGTGCGTGCCTTTGATTGTGAGATGTTCGAACAGGCAGGTTTCTCGAATGCGCGCCAAGTGTTGCAACGCCTATATCGCCAGGGGAGCTTTCTCGTGGCTAGCGACAATCCCGGCTTCTATCATTGCAACGATGTGTTCTTCGACTTCCTCGAGGACCAACTTCGGCAAGGTTCGCTTGAAGAGCAGCGAGCACTTCGCAAGATGGCTGCCGATGTCTTGAGCGCGCGTAACCGTGTTACGGAGGCGATGACTCTTTATGCGCAAGCACAAGAATACGGCTCGCTCCTCACCCATCTGGAGCGCCATGGATTAGAATTGATTGACGCGGGTCAGAACGATCTGATCAGAGACGTTTTGGGACGCATTCCTAGGGAGCTTCGCGACACCTGCGCAATAGCCGTTGCTCTCGAAGCGCTGCTTATTGGAGATGAAGAGCGCTTTGCGCAAGCTGAAGCACTGTTCTTCCAGGCGCTGGCACTCAGCGTCGACGAACAGGAGCGCCTTGCAATCTCGTATCGTTTCGCCTTGTACCAGATGGTAACGAAGGTTGCCGATGCCGCGCTACGTTTCTCCGAGGTAGCTCGAGCGCCGAGGGTTAGTGCAACGTTACGCGTGTCGGCTCTCGGCAATAGACTCCTCGCGCTATCGTGGCTCGATCCGTTTTATGATGTAGGCGCAGAAATCGACGAGATCGAGCGCGTCATCAGCACGTGTGAGCGCGATGTGGATGTCCCGAGCATCGTTCTAGACGTTGGCCTTGCTGCGATGTATGCGGGAGATGATCGTGCCCTAGATCTCTTCGACCGGGTGCACGAAGCGGCCGAACGAAAGGGCTTCCTCTCTGAAATTTGCTCCGTGTATCACGGTCGCGCGCTATTTGCGCTTTATTGCGATAACGATCTCGCCGCTGCGCGCGGCTTTGCGGATTGCCGTCAGCGGGTGGGGGAGAGGCTAACCGGAGCACGCAAACGGCGCGGGGGCCTAATACTCGATCTGCTCATTGCACTGCGTGCCGGCGATGCAAGCCGAGCTCGAGAACTCCTCAACGAGCTCGCGAAGCTGCCCCTGTCCGAAGATGCTTCATTTTCTGCGACAATCAATAGAGTGCAAGCAATGCTTTCGGCATGGAGCGGCGATTATGGGCGCGCATATAAGCTGCTGAAGCCTGTCCTGCCGTTCGTGTTCCCGTTCTATCGGCCGGTTGCGCAGGCGCTGTGTGCTCTTGCGGGAGCGGCAGCTGGGTTTGATGTCGATGATCTGGTCAACGAACAAGTTCGGTTGCTGCGGGAATCGAAGCCCCGGTTTGCGCGCGTGGTCGAACGTGAACACACTGCACGTGCCCTTCTCGCGATCGCGGCAACCATCTCCGGAAAGAACACCGTCGCGAAGCGGCTATTGGCGGGTTCAAAGGGTGAACTGTCACGCCTTCCTCTGCTACTCCGAGAAGTCGTCGCGTTGATGGGCGATCAGCGTGATGATCGACCACCCGCCGCTGCGAGTACGCTAGAGGAATTATCGAGAGCCGGCTTCAACGACGTGCGTGCGTTTCTGGAGCCCCTTCTGCAGCGGCAACATGCTGAGCTCGGGCAGAAGACGCTAACGGACGCAGAAGTGGCGGTGTTGCGACTGTTGAAGCAGGGGTTGAAGCCCAAGGAGATCGCGGGGTTGCGCGATGCCTCGGTTCATACCATTCGTAAGCAACTACAGAACGCCCGTCTAAAGCTCAACAGTCACAGCACCGATCAACTCGTCGCGCGCGCGCAAGCGCTAGGCCTCCTATGAGCGATGGCCTAGCGCGTGCGCGGCAAAATGGCCACACCTTTAGAAGTTCGTAGTCGTTGTTTTGGTGCAACCATTCGTCGTTGACTTGGGACCGTCTTGGACCGTGGGTAGCAGCGTGGTTAACCATGCGTCCTTGTCCATCTGCTTCGATCCTATGAAGATGTTCGCCTCAATCGATTGAAACATTGCTTGACCTTTCGTGTAAGGTTCGTGACGAATGGGGTAAGGTGGTGAAATTTCGTGACAGCTCGTTCGCCTAAAGGGGTAGACCATCCCTGTGCCGTGGTGCGGGCACTAGCATTTTTGCTAATTGCCGTTTCGCTTCCGGCCTGTGCCGGTCGCTCCGGCGGAAGCTCGACGCGTTCTGCACCGAGGGACGCTCTTCGAATCGCCGTGGGCACGGAACCGGCGACGCTAAACCCGATCCATGTGCAAATCGTCAGTGAGTCCTATTTCGAGGAAGCGATCTTTGACGGGCTGCTCAAACTCGACCCGGAGGGGCATCTGCTGCCGGACTTGGCGGCGACGGTGCCGTCTCGCGCGAACGGCGGAATCAGCCCTGACCTACGGACGATCACGTACCATCTGCGACACGGAGTGGTGTGGCAAGACGGCGTGCCGTTTACGTCTCGGGATGTCGCGTTTACCTACCGCTTACACGTCGACCCGCATGGGGTTGCCACCGAATATTCCACGTACAAGCAAATCGCGACGCTCGAAACGCCGGATGCATACACGGTGCGTATTCGGCTCGAAAAACCGTCGGTGGCGGCGCTCACGGACCTTTTTGCCGGCGCCGGTGGGCAAATCGTACCTATGCACCTCCTCGAGCACGTTCGTAACCTTCGCACGGCCTCATTCAACTCGCTGCCGGTCGGGACGGGACCCTATCGGCTCGTGAAATGGGAGCGCGGCAACAAGATCGAGCTCGTTGCCAATCCTCGCTATTTTGGTGGAGCTCCGCATGTCCGGAAACTCACCTTCCTTTTTGTGCCGTCATCTGCAACCCGTTCGCTGCTCTTGGAACGGAACCAAGTCGATGTTTCAGGCATCCAGCCAAGCGATCTCGCTCAGCTAAAAAGTGATCGATCGATAGTGATACGGCGGGCCCGCACGTTCGATATTTTCTTTCTCGAATTCAACACCGAACAAAGGCCGCTGGATAGCCAGGCAGTACGCCGGGGGTTGGCTTACGCAATAAACCAGCCACAGGTTTTGAAGGGCCTCGACGGCAGCGGCGAATCCGCGGAGACCCTAGTGCCATCGGAGTCGTGGGCATTTGACGCGAAAAACGGTTGCCCGCGCTTCGATCCCCGTCGCGCGGAGGCGTTACTTGCGCGCGCCCATCCGCTGCAACTCGATATCGACTATGTGGCCGAACCAACGATGGAAGACGTTGCGGTCAAGTTGCAGCAGCAGTGGAGAGCGGCGGGCGTGGAAACGCAGCTGCGTCCCCGTTCTCTGGATGCCCTTTTTGGAGTCGAGGGGATCCTGGAGAAGGGGAATTTCCAGGTTGCCATCGACGAAGATCGCCTGCCGGAGCCGACGGACCTCGGTGAAGTCCTTACATCGACAAGGAAGCCGCCCCAAGGGTTTAACTCTGCCCGCTATACGAACCACGACGTCGATACCTGGTTGTCCGAAGCAGAGGCGACCGACGATCTCCAGACACGGCGTGCCTTGTATGCTCGAGTCCAGCGTGCCGTCTGCCGGGACGCGCCGATCATTCCGCTTTACTGGGACGTGCGCTTCTACGGCGTGAATCGGGCCCTGCAGAACTTTGTCCCCAACATCATCACCTCGGACCTCTGGAACGTCGCGAGCTGGAGGTGGGAGTAGCGGTGCCCTGCGGCCGAGCGTTCGTGTAACCGCCGTACTCCATTTTGATTATGTCCCGCGGTGCGGCCCGGGAGTAGCCTAAAAGGGCGGCTATCTCGCCGCGGCACGCCGGCTATCGAGGGGAGATATGTCGTACGCCACGCCGCAAACCCTAACCAACGCCCCGTTTGATATCCAGCTATCCAAAGCTGAGCTTTCCGTTTTGTGTAGCCTTGCTAACGGGCTTCAAAGCAAGGAAATTGCGGTCGCAATCGGGCGGAGCAAGCCTACCGTTGAACTCCACGTGCGCACCCTATTCACGAAATTCAACGCTAAGTCGCGTGCACATTTGGTCGCCCTAGCACTTTGCAACGGCCTGATTGGATTGCAAGATATTCGGGTTCTGGAGATGGTGTCGTAAACGCGTTTTTGGAATGACCTTGCGGGAAAACGCCGCCTGATCGAACAAGCCTTTGTACTCGATGACCGAAGGCCAACTCCTCTGGACGCCGGATCCCGCGCACGTCGCGCAGTCGCAGATCATCCGCTTCATGGACTGGCTCGCGCGCGAACGGGAGCTTCGTTTCAGCGACTATGAGGCATTGCGCCGCTGGTCGATCACCGATCTCGTGGGATTTTGGAGCGCGATCTGGTCGTTCTACCACGTAGAATCCGATCGCCCGTACGACCAGGTGCTCGATGCCCGGGTGATGCCCGGTGCGCGATGGTTCACCGGTTCGCGCGTCAACTACGCTGAGCACTTGCTTCGAAGAGAGCGATCTGCGACACGGGACGAAGTCGTGTTCGTCCACAGCTCGGAGACGCGGCCGATTGCGACGATGACGTGGCACGAACTCGGCGCCGCGGTGCGGTCGTTCGCGACCGCGCTGCGCGAGCTTGGGATCGGCCCTGGCGATCGCGTGGTTGCCTACATGCCGAACGTTCCCGAGACAGCCATCGCCATGCTCGCGACGACGGCCATCGGCGCGGTGTGGTCGTCAGCGGCCCCTGAGTTCGGCGCGCGCACCGTTATCGATCGCTTTGGTCAGATCGAACCGAAACTGATCTTTGTCGCCGACGGCTATCGATTCGCCGGCAAAGACTACGATCGCACGCCGGTCATTCGCGAGATCCTCGCGGAACTTCCGACGGTCCAGCACGTCGTGTGGTTTCCGTATCTCATGCCGCATCGCGACTCGCCGATCGCGGGTGCATTGCCGTGGTCGCAATTCGCCAACGCGGCACCGGTCGCGCGTGAAGCGTTTGCATTTGAGCGTGTTCCGAACGACCACCCGCTCTGGGTGCTCTTCTCATCGGGAACGACGGGCCTTCCGAAAGCAATTGCGCATTCACACGTTGGCGTGCTCGTCGAACATCTCAAGTCGACGGGGCTCGGCCAAAATCTCGGGCCCTCAAAGCGCATGTTTTTTTATTCAACGACCGGTTGGATGATGTGGAACGCGCTGCTTTCGGTGATGCTGCAAGGTAGTTCCGTTGTTTTGTACGACGGCCATCCGGCGTATCCCGATCCCTCGATGCTGTGGCAATTGGCCGCCGATGCCCGCGCGACCACGTTTGGGGCGAGTCCGACGTTCGTCGAACTCATGAAGAAAGCGGGCATTGTTCCGCGCGAACGCTTCGATCTTTCGAAACTCGACAGCGTGCTCTTGACCGGATCGCCCGTGTCGCCCGAGACGACGGCCTGGTTTTACGAGAACGTCAAAGACGATCTGTTGGTCAATTCGCCATCCGGCGGTACCGAGGTCGTCGCGGCCTGGGTGGGCAGCACGCCGCTCCACTCGGTCTATGCGGGTGAAATTGGAGCGCGTGGCCTCGGTATGGACGTGCACGTGTGGAACGACGCCGGCGAAGAAGTCCACGACGAAGTCGGTGAGCTCGTCGTCACGAGCCCGTCGCCATCGATGCCGCTCTTTTTTTGGAACGATCCCGGCGGCGAACGCTATCGCGCAACGTACTTCGAGAAATTTCCGGGCGTCTGGTGGCACGGCGACTTTATCCGCATTAACGACCGCGGCGGCGTGTACATCTACGGTCGCTCGGACGCCACGCTTAACCGCTACGGCGTTCGAATCGGCTCCGCGGAAATCTATCGCTCGGTCGAAGCGCTCAACGAGGTTGCAGACAGTCTCATCGTCTGTCTCGAACTGCCCGGTGGCGGTTTCTATATGCCGCTCTTTGTGAGGACGACTCCGGGCGTCGAACTCGACGACGCCCTTCGGTCGCGCATTGCGGAAAAATTGCGCGCGGATTGCAGCCCGCGTCACGTTCCAGACGAGATGCACGCAGTCTATACCATCCCCTATACGCTGACGGGCAAGAAGATGGAAGTGGCAGTCCGACGGATACTTGCCGGTGCGCAGGCCGATCGCGTCGCGAGCCGCGACGCAATGATGGATCCGAAGTCCCTTGATTGGTACGTCGCGTTTGCGCGCTCGTATCGCGCGAGTTCTACCGCCTTCTAACTATTGAACGGCGAGGACCGGAACTTTGCCCTTGATGATTGAGATTTTGACCGTGTCGTTCGGCTTGCACTTGCTAAAATCGGCGCTGCCGGCAGCGACGAGCATCGTTTCGACGCCGTTCTGCATCATCACGAGCGCGTGCTGCGGATCCTGAACCTTCTCGACCTTGACGGTATAGGTGCCGTCAGGCACGAGCGATGCATCGACAACTGCGGCGGATGCGGTCGCCGGGACCAGCGCGGCGAGTATTAACGCGGGAAGTACTGAGCGCACGAGAAACCTCCAAAATATTGTTGCGACCGCTAATATATCGTCGTGCTCTAGCGCTGCCCTGCGACTAAAGGGGACGTCCTGCCTGGACTAGCCGATTCTTTACAAACGTATCTAGCCTCGATGGATCGGGTCGATCCAAAGAACGGTCTCGGGCTTTTCGATGGGTTCGATATCGAGATTGATCGCGACGGCTTCACCGTCGCTGCGCACGAGCACGCACTCAAGTTCGTCGGTTGGACTCGCGTTGATCTCTTGATGCGGAACGTACGGCGGCACGTAGATGAAATCTCCCGGTCCCGCCTCCGCCGTGAACTCCAGATGTTCGCCCCAGCGCATGCGCGCCTTGCCCTTGACGACGTAGATGACGCTTTCGAGCGGGCCGTGATGGTGCGCCCCGGTTTTGGCGTCGGGGTGGATGTGCACCGTGCCCGCCCAGAGCTTCTGCGCGCCGACGCGAGCGAAGTCGATCGCTGCCTTACGCTCCATGCCCGGCGTCTGTGCCGTATTTGGATCGAGGTTCGTCCCGGGAATTACCCGTACGCCGTCATGCTTCCAATCGCTCATCGTCCTAGCGAGCTTTCTTTGACTTCGAATAAAGAACGCCCGCTCAAAAAGCGGGCGTTTTCCAATTGGTGGAGATGAGGAGACTCGAACTCCTGACCCCTTACATGCGAAGCAAGTGCTCTACCAGCTGAGCTACATCAGTACCCCAAGGGCAACGCGACGCATTATACGTCCCGCGCTTCGTCCCTGTCAAAGGCTGACAAAGGTGGCAGGTACGGCGGCGGGAAGCAAGGCGCATGATCGCCGTCATTCTCGCGGTCGCGCTCGGCAGTGCGACCGTTGCCCAGCACGACTCTCGTTGCAACGCCGTCAACATCAATACCATCCAGGACGAGCTGCAGAACTTTGCGCAGCACCCCGCCTCGGGGGCCCAGCGCACGCAGCGCGGCGTCGATATCGTTCAGGCGCAGAGTGACATCGAGGAAGAATCGGTGGTGCTGCAGGGGATCTGCCCGCAGGACGACTTTCTCCCGCTCTCGGCCCGCCTCTACGCGCTCGACGCGTGGGCCGACCTCCTCGAGCTGCGCAACGGAGCGATGGGCGGCGCGGCATCCTGCCCGGATGCCGACAGGAAAGTGACCGCTGCGACCGCCGCGAGCGCGTGGTTGCGGCTCGGACGGGCCTCCCTCGTTTCGGGAAAGCCGCCGGCGCTGGTGGCGACGCTGGTGCCGCAGGTTCAGGCGCTCGCGGTCCAGGCCGGGATGACGCTGCCGGCCTTTGCCGACGCGACCTCCTACTGGGAGCAGCAGTACGTCACGGCCGCTAAACAGGCGATCGTCGACTGTGCTTCCCAGACCCCGCACCCCTAGATGATTTTGCAAATCATTCGCAAATAAAGCCGGCATGGGAATCCGGTCCGATTATGTGACGCGACCGCGCGAGCAGATCGCGTCGATTTTGCGTGCGCGCAAGCGCTTTATCTCCGCTGCGGAGATCCATCGCGCGCTCGATACGGCCAAAGCCAAGGTCTCGCTCTCCACGGTCTATCGTACGCTCGAGCGCTTTGCGTCCAAGGGCGCCGTCACCGTGCGGGTCGATCCGGCCGGCGAGGCGACCTATATGCTCTGCAAACCCGAACATCATCACCATCACGCGATCTGCAAGGTCTGCGGACGCGTCGATGACGTCGATTGCACCGCGATCGAACAATTCTCCGAATCGCTGCGCTCGCTCAGCGGCTTCATGTTGGAGGATCACGCGATGGAGTTCTTCGGACGGTGCAAAGCATGTCAGTAAGACGCGCGCTCAGCGCAGTGATCGCGGCGCTGTTGGTTGGCTGCAGCAGCGCCGGCACGACCGCGTCGTCGAGTGCACTGATCCCGGTCGTAACGACGATTTCAACGTTTAATTCGCTCGTAGAAGGCGTCGGCGGTGATCGGGTCCACGTGCAGAATCTCGTGCCGGTCGGCGCTTCGGCCGAAGACTACGAGCCGACGCCGCAAGACGCGGTGACGCTTTCGCAAGCGAAGATTCTGGTCGAAAACGGCGCTGGGCTGGAATCGTGGCTCGCCCCGACGCTCAAGAACGTCACCTCGAATGACTTGCGCGTGGTCGTCGGCGCCGACGGTTTGCAAATCAAAAACGACAACCCGCATCTGTGGATGGACCCCGAAAACGCGAAGATCTACGTCGCGAAGATCCGCGATGCGCTCATTGCCGTGGATCCCGCTCACGCCGACGAATATCGTCACAATGCGACCGCGTATCAGGCGAAGCTCGAGGCGCTCAACGATTCGATCGCGTCCAAGATCAAGACGATCCCGCCGGATCACCGCTACATGATCGTTTTCCACAACGCGTGGCAGTACTATAACGACCGCTACGGCCTGGTCACGTTGGGCTTCATCGAGGCCAATCCCGGACAGGATCCCAATCCGCAGCAAGTTGCGCACCTGATCGACCTCGCGCGATCGCATCACGTCCGCGCGATTTTCAGCGAACCCGAGTACAGCAAAAAACTTGCCGATCAGATCGCTAGTAACGCCGGGATTCACGTCGTCACCGATCTCTACGACGATTCGATCGGCGTCGATCCGCGCGTGCACGATTACATCTCGATGCTGACCTACGATACCGACGTCATCGTGAAGGCGCTCAAGTGAACGCCGTCGATGCCGTCCACGTCGAGCATCTGGTGGTGCGTTACGATCGCACCGTCGCACTCGACGACGTGACGCTCGAGCTGCACTTCGGTGAAGCGATGGGGATCGTCGGCCCGAACGGATCGGGCAAGTCGACGTTGCTCAAATCGATCGCGGGGCTGCTGACGCCGGCAAGCGGCGCGTTGTCGGTGCTCGGCATGCAACCGACCAAGCTTCCCGCCGGTGCAATCGCCTACGTGCCGCAGATCGAAGCCGCCGATTGGTCCTTTCCCGCGACGGTGTGGGACGTTGTCGCGATGGGGCGCTTTCCGCGGCTGAACTTTTGGCAGCGATTTGGCGAGGCGGATCGGCGCGCGGTTGAAGATGCGTTGCACGCCGTCAACATGTTCGACTTGCGCGGACGCCATATCGCACAGCTCTCGGGCGGCCAGCAGCAGCGCGTCTTTGTTGCGCGCGCCATCGCACAGAAACCACAACTGCTTTTGCTCGACGAGCCGACCACGGGAGTGGACGCCGAAACCGAGGAGGCGCTGCGCCGCGTGGTGCGCTCGCTGGTCGACGACGGCTTGCCCGTCCTCATGACGACGCACGATCTCGAACGCGTCGATCAATGGTTCGATCGGCTGTTGGTTCTCGATCGTCGCGTGCTCGCGGTCGGAACGCCGGCAGAAGTCGTTGCTTCGGGTGCCTACGCTTCGATTCGCGAGCACACGCATACGCACGGCCACGCGCGAACCGCCTGATGAGCGGATTGCTCGTTCCGTTTCAATACGCGTTCATGCAGCGCGCCTTCGTCGCGGCGTTGGCAGTGGGGCTGCTCTGCTCGGTGATGGGCACCTACGTCGTACTGCGCAAGCTCTCGTTCATCGGTGACGGGATTGCGCACGCGTCCTTTGCCGGGATCGTGATCGCGTACATCCGCGGCATGGACTATTACGTGGGGGCGGCGATCGTGGCCGTGCTTACCGCGCTTGGCATCGGGTTCGTGCATCGGCGCGGCAACATCTCACTCGACACCACGATCGGCGTCCTCTTCACGGCAATGTTCGCGCTGGGTGTCTTCTTGATGAGCCGGCTCAAGAACTACGCGGTCGACTTACAAAGCTTCCTCTTCGGCGACATTCTCAGCGTGAGCACCAACGACGTCCTGTTTATCGCCGGCCTGAGCGCCGTCATCGCGATCGGGGTAATCGTGCTCTTTCGCGGACTGCTCTATACCACGTTCGATCCGGTGGTCGCGCAGGCCAGCGGCCTCCCGGTCGCGGCGATCGAGTACATTTTGCTGGTGATGCTGGCGCTCACGATCATCGTCGCGTTGCAATCGGTCGGGATCATCCTGGTTGCAGCGCTTCTCGTCACGCCGGCTGCCGCGGCCTATCAACTCACCAACCGCTTTACCCCGATGATGATGCTGGCCGCAGTTCTCGGGATCGTCAGCACCGTCGGCGGGCTCTACCTCTCGTACTTCTTGCGCAGTTCGAGCGGGGCGACGATCGTGCTCCTTGCGACCCTGCTGTTCTTCTTAGCGATCGGCTTGAAGTATCTTCGGCTAGTCCGCCCCGCGTAGCACGCGCCAACGCTCCGGGCCGTCGGCTTGCAGGAAGCCGGCTTGCGCAAGCGCGTCGAGCACTTCGTGTAGGGCGGCGCGTTCGTTTTTATTCGGCATGCCGGCCCAGCGCATCGCCGCATCGTTGAGGCTGATCGAAGTCTCTGGAACGAGCAGCTCGCGCACAAAGGATTCAGGAAGTTTGACGCGCTCCATGCGACGCTGTACCGGTTCAAGTGCTTCTGCAAACGTACTCATTGCTGTTCCTTCGGCGGAGTGACGAACGACGCCATCGCGCGGTCGGCGATGCCCGGGAGCCATTCGGCGAACACCGTCGCGGCGGTCTGCCACGGGACGGCGTTGACGCGCGAAGCGCGCCGTTCAATGCCGCGCAAAATAGCGGTCGCAACCACGTCGGGCGTCGCGTGCCACGAAGCCGGGCGCTCTTCCATGCCGGAAGCGCGCGAGAATTCGGTGTCGACCACACCGGGATCGACGTACGTTACGAAGACGTCGCGCGCGCGTAGCTCGCGGCGTAACTGGATGGCTGCCGCACGGACCGCCGCTTTGGCCGGCGCGTAAGCGCCGTAACCGGGTGCGGGTACGCGCGCGAGCCCTGAACCGAAGAAGACCAGTCCGCCGTGCGCGCGTTCCACCTGCGGCAACGCCGCGCGCGCGATACGCAGCGGCGCGGCGACGTGCAATTGCCATTGCCGCTCGATCTGCACGTCATTTTCCTCGAGCAGCATGGAGGCGTGCGCGGTGCCTGCGTTATTCACCACCACATCGATGCGACCAAAGGCGTGCACCGCGCGCTCGACGATTGATTGCGGTGTCGGCGTCGGCAAGCACGTCGGCCATGAATATCTCGGCTGTCCCGCCGCGTTCACGGATTTCGCGAACGAGCGTTTCGAGTCGCTCGGCGCGCCGCGCCACCCCAAGGACTGCCCAGCCGCTCGATGCGGCGCGGCGTGCGAGCGCGGCCCCGATCCCGGAGCTAGCGCCGGTAATGACGATAGAGCGCATCGATTCCTCCGGGGAGGCTAGCGTAGAATTGCGCTTCGTCGGCAATCGGCGGCGGCGGATCGTGCACGTGACGGCGTTGCGCGGCAAAGCGCGACAGCATGCGCGCGACGGGGCGTTCGCTGCCGTCGGCGCGGATCAATCCAAAGTACAGCTCGTGCTTGGCTTCGTCGCACGGTGGGACGTTCGCAAGAGCGTGCGCGTAGTCGGACCAGCACCACCACATGGCGCCGATCGTGCCGATCGCGTGCAGGCGTTCGAGCACGGTTTGCGCGTACGTACTCATCTCGTCCTCGTCGAGACACGCGAACGCGCCGGCGGTGCGCGCGCCGGGCGGACATGCCGGATTGCCGAATTCGCTGAAGAGCAACGGTTTGCGACTGAACGACTGCATTAACTGCGCGTAGAACGGTACAACGTCGGCGTCGAGCCGCCCACGCGAAAAGGTCGCGTAGACGGAATAGCCGTGCATCGTTGCAATGGTCCACGGCGCGGCCAGTGTTGACGGGCGCAGGTGCCGGTCGCGCTCGACGTCCTCGCCGTGCGTTCCGCCGGTCACCGCGCCCTGCGACGTCTCGACCAGGGCCCGCGTCAAGCGCGCGCTCCACGTTGCGGCGTGCTCCGGCGTTTGCGGCTCGCGCAGGTTGGAGAATTCGTTGCCCAGGTCCCAGGCGTAGAGCGTAGGGTGATCGCGCGCGCGTTCGCCGACCGCGCGCGCAAAGAGTTCTTGCGCGTCGAGCAAAGCCGGATCGTGATAGAAGTCGCCGATGCCGTACGGCGAGATCCTATTGTGTGCGACCGTGCGAAAGCGCCCGTGCGGCGTGTTCGGATCGAGCGACCACGCGGGCAACCAATTGACGCCGCTCATGTGGCCGCAAAAAAGTGTCGGCATTGCGCGCAGGCCGGCGTCGGAAATCGCTTGCATCACCGCGTCAAAACGCTGCAGCATCTTTTCGTCCATGCGATCGGGCGCCGGCTGGAAGTCGTCCCAACGCAGGAAAAAGCGCACCAGATCGAAGCCCAGCCCTTTGATGTGCGCCATATCCGCGCGGATCTCGCCGAGGTCGAAGCGCTGCCACATGTACATCGCGCTGCGGCTCGGCCAATAGTTGACGCCGAGTAAAAACACCGACATTGCCGTAGGGTGTCCAACGCCGCGACTCGAAGCGCCTGCAACGTGACGCAAGCAACACAGGTCTTGGTCGGTATCATCATGGGGAGCCGCTCGGATTGGGAGACCCTCGAGCCCGCGCGCGAGACGCTCGACGAGTTGCAGATTCCGTGCGAGATGCGCGTCGTCTCAGCGCACCGCATGCCCGATGAGATGTTCGCCTATGCGCAAAGCGCTCGCTCGCGCGGCTTACACGCCATTATTGCGGGTGCCGGCGGCGCCGCACATCTGCCGGGCATGGTGGCCGCGAAGACGCTCGTCCCGGTCATCGGCGTGCCGATTCAATCGAAGGCTCTCAGCGGCATCGATTCGCTCCTCTCGATCGTCCAGATGCCGGCGGGCGTCCCGGTCGCCACGGTCGCGATCAACGGCGCGGTGAACGCAGCGCTCCTCGCGGCGCGCATTGTCGCGCTGCACGACGACACGGTAGCCGCTGCGCTAGCAGCGTACGTGCAACGTATGCACGATGCCGCGGCGTCGAGCAATCCGTGATTCGCACGATCGGCGTTATCGGCGGCGGCCAACTCGGACGGATGTTCGCCCTCGAAGCCAAACAAATGGGCTTCGACGTCGTGGTGCTCGATCCGCAAGAACAGTCGCCCTGTGGGCAAGTTGCCGACGAAGAGATCGTCGCCGCCTACGATGACCTGGAGGCGATCTCACGCCTCGGCCAACGAACCGATGTCGTCACCTACGAATTCGAAAACATCGCAATCGCTTCAGTGGAATACCTCGAACAGCACGGGTACCGGGTGACGCCGGCAAGCGACGTACTGCGCATAACCCAAGACCGTTTGCTGGAAAAGCGCTTCGTGCGGTCGTGCGGCATTGCGACCGCCGATTTTGCCGAGATCAATCGGCTCGACGATCTCTCCGAAGCCGGGATGAGCATCGGTTTTCCGGCGATTCTCAAGACCGCGCGGGGCGGGTACGACGGCAAAGGGCAGTGGCGCATCACCTCGCTGGACGAAGCACGCGCAGCATTTTCAGCGGCAAAGGGCGTAAAGCTCATCTACGAGCGCGTCGTACCGTTTGCGCGCGAGCTCAGCATTGTTGCCACGCGCGATGCGAGTGACAACGTGATCTGTTATCCGGCCGGCGAGAACACGCACGATCGCGGCATACTAACAATGACGGTCGCGCCGGCTCGCATCAGCGAAAACGCGCGCCAGCGCGCGCGCTCAATTGCAACCACGATCGGCAAGAAACTCGGCATTGTCGGAACGTACTGCGTCGAGCTATTCGTGCTGCCAAACGGAGAGTTGCTGGTCAACGAGATCGCGCCGCGTCCGCACAATAGCGGGCACTACACGATCGATGTAACGCAGTGCTCGCAGTTCGAACAGCAGGTTCGCGCCGTCTGCGACTTGCCGCTGGTCGAGCCAAAGATCCACAGTAGTGCGATCATGATGAACATTCTTGGCGCCGGCAAAGGCGATCACCTCACCGGAGAGGCCGAGCTGCTCTCCGATCCGTCGATCGTGCTGCACATGTACGGAAAACATCATGCCGTGGATCGGCGCAAGATGGGACACTTCACGATGCTCGTGGACGGCCCAATCGATGAGCCGGCGATAGCGCGCGCCAAAGCCGCGCACGCGAAACTCGGTTGGCAGGATTAGGCTGACGTCTAATCCTGGCATAGAGACTTCGGCTTCTCTGGAATATCCGTGTAGGCCATCGGGCGATCCCACCAATCGTGCGCGCGCCAGAGCAATTCCTCATTCGTCGGGGGTGGCGGGATTTTTTGTGCCAGCGCCAGCCGATAGGCGTCGAGATAGCGATCGATCATCCGCTCTACGGTAAATTCGCGTTCGACGCGCGCGCGGCACGCGCGCCGGTCGAGTGAGGCCAAGTGTGGAACTTTCGCGACCGCCTCGTCCACGTTCGCGCAGACAAACCCGCTGACGCCGTCGACCACGATCTCGGGCACGCTGCCCATCGCCGCGCCCAATACCGGTGTGCCGCACGCCATCGCTTCGATCAAGGTCAGGCCAAAGCGCTCGGGCCGCGTCGTCATGTGCACCAGCGCGAGCGCGTTCCCGAGCAAGTCGTTGCGCGCCTCGCGTTCGACCGCTCCGAGAAACTGTACCCGATCGCCGTCGATGTGCGGCGCAATCTGCTCGCGAAAATACTGCTCGTCGTGTGGGATCGCTGCCATCTTCAGGCGCACGCCGGCGCGCTTGGCGACCTCGATCGCGAGGTGCGTCCCCTTCTCGGGATGGAAGCGGCCAAGAAACACCAGATAGTCGCCCGGACGATCGCGAAACGTGAATTCGCGCGGATCGATGCCGTTGTATGCGGTGCCCAGATACGCAAGGCCGGGATCGCGATCGGCGTCGCTAATCGAGCAAAAGAAACTACGTCGCGCGCAGGCGTAGTACGCGGCGAGAATCTGCGGCGACGAGAAACCATGAATCGTCGTCAGCAGCGGCGGCGCATTGGTCGCGAGCGCGTACGTCATCGGCTTCCAGTCGAAGTTGTTGTGCACCAGATCGAACTCGCCCGCGCGACGAAAGAGCTCACCGGTGTGCAGCGCACCGAAGACGTCGCCGTTGAGTGCGGGGTCTTGGTTGACGCCCACCGGTACGACCGATGCGAGCTTTCCCGAAAAATGTGAGTTGCCGGTCGCAAAAAGCGTGACATCGAGCCCGCGAGCATGCATGCCCTCGGCGATGTTATAGGCTATTTGCTCCCAGGGCCCATAGCCCGGCGGCGGTGTGGGCCACGCGATGGGTGCGAGAACGGCGAGGCGTAGTCCGGCGAGATCGTTCATCACGAACGGGAGATTGTCGCGCCGGCCTTTACGACGAGTTCCGGTTCGCGCAAGCTGCGAATGTCTTCACTAATATCGCGCCGGAGCAAGAGCAGGTCGGCCGGCTCGCCCGGCGCGAGCATCCCGCGATGCAGCCCGATGAGATCGGAAGCGACGTTGGTCGCCGCGTGCAGCGCCTGTTGCGGCGTCATACCCAGCAGCCGGTGCATCAGCTCGATTTCCTGGCTGTAGTTTTCGTGAAGGTTGAAGGGCGTGCCGGCATCGGAGCCGCCGGCGATCTTGATGCCGGCTTCGAATGCGCGACGGATGTTGCGCAGCATCGCTTCGCTGACGCTGGTGGCTTTTTCGACGACGAAAGCCGGCTGGCCGCCGTCCTGAATGTGTTCGAGAATGCAGGTCGGCGCCGACAGCGTCGGCACGACGTAGACGTCGAGCGTTTTTAAGAGTTCGAGCGTTTCGTCGTCGAGCATGTGCCCATGTTCGATCGAATCGACGCCGGCGCGCAAGGCGTTCTTGATCCCCTCGGCGCCGATCGCATGCGCGGCGACACGCAAGCCGTGACGGTGGGCTTCGGAAATCGCGGACTCCAGTTCATCGGGGAGCAGCTGAGCGTTACCCGGTACGGCACCCTTGGTCAAGACGCCCCCAGTCGCAATCACTTTGATGCAGTCAGCGCCGTCGCGCAGCTCTTCGCGGACGGCTTTGCGCGCATCCCATGGGCTGTCGACGGTGCGTCCGACCCACCAGCCATGACCGCCCGTCATACACAGCGCGTGGCCTGCAGCGCGCATGCGGGGACCGGGAATGGAGCCTGCGTCAATCGCGTCGCGCAGCGCCGCTGCGATTCCGTGTGGCGAGCCAAGATCGCGAACCGTGGTGACGCCGGCGCGCAGCGACTTGGCCGCGTTGGCGACGGCCGCAAGCATCATCTGATTCTGATTCATGAGTGCGACGGCGCTCATCGTGTTCGGTTCGCCACTACCGATCACGTGAACGTGCGCGTTGACCATGCCGGGAGTAATGCAGGCCGCGCTTGCATCGGGCGCGGCACCCTCCGCCGCACTACGAATCTCGGCGACGCGATCGCCCTCGATCACCAGGTCGACGTTGCGACGCGGCACATCGAGCGTTCCGTCGTACAGAATACCGGCGCGAAGAATCACGCCGGACCGCTTGCCGAAGCCGTGCGCGCTTCCGCAGCCTCTAGCGCCTGGAAGGCTTTGCTGGTCAGTTCGTGATCGAGCACGCCGCGAATGAAACGCGACGCGGCGCGGACCTTGGCGATATCAACACCGGTTTGGATGCCCATGCCTTGGAGCATATACAACACGTCTTCGGTGCCGACATTCCCGGTGGCGCCGGGTGCATAGGGACAACCACCCAGGCCGCCCGCCGAGCTGTCGAAGATATGCACGCCGTGTTGCAGTGCCGCGTAAAGGTTCGCCAGCGCCGTCCCGCGCGTGTCGTGAAAATGATAGGCGAGACGATCGAGCGGTATGACGCGCAAAAGGGCCGGCGTAAGCTCGTCGACTTGGCTTGGGACGCCGACGCCGATCGTATCACCGATCGAGATTTCGTCGCAGCCCATCGCGAGCAGTTTGCGACTCACGTCGACCACCATCGCGGGCGTCACGATGTCGCCAAAGGGAGAGCCGAAGGCGGTCGACACGTAGCCGCGCACCCAGACGCCGTCACGCTTTGCTGCCTCGACCACATCGCGAAAGGTCGCGAGCGATTGGTCGATCGTCATATTGATGTTGCGCTTGGTGAAGCGCTCCGACGCGGCGGTGAAGACGGCGATGGCGTCGGCACCGGCCGCGCGCGCCCGCTCGTAACCCTTGATGTTGGGGACCAGCACGGGATAGCGAACGCCCGGCGCTTTTTTGATTGCGGCGAACACCTCGGCGGCGTCGGCTAGCTGTGGAATGGCCTTCGGGCTCACAAACGAGGTTGCTTCGATCCAGCGGAGCCCGGTCTGCGAGAGTAAGTCGATGTAGCGAATCTTGTCGGCGGTAGCGATCAACGCGTGTTCGTTCTGCAGCCCGTCGCGGGCGCCCATTTCAACGATCGTTACCGACTTTGGAAGCGTCATGGTTGCTACGACTCTTTCGCCGGCGCGCGCAGTTCCACCAGCGGTGCGCCCGCGGGGACGATTTGGCCTTCTTTTACCAGCACCGCGCCGACCGTCCCGGCGAACGAAGCCTCAATGCGGTGCTCCATCTTCATGGCCTCGAGCACCACCAGCAGTGCGTGTTCTTCGACCGCCGAACCCGAAGCAACGGCTATCGTCACGATCTTCCCGGGCATCGGGGCGGTCACGCGGCCGTCTCCAACGCCCGCGGTCGCGGCGAGTCCGCTCGATTGTGCCGAGGGCGATGCGATCGGCTCGAAGGCAATATTCGAATCGACGATAGGTTCGCCGTCAAACGTGGCCTCGATGCGATTGCCCGTGCGATGCGCGCGCAGTTCGCCCTCAATATCACCGGAAAGCTGCCAGCGTCCGTCGCCCAAGCGCGACGCCCACACGCGAAACGCGCTCGTGCCCGAAGCAAGGAAGAACGGCGTGCCGATGCTGCCGACGCGCCAGGGCACCTCGCCGTAAAGTAAACGTCGTGCGATCTCGTACAGTGCCGCTTCGCGCGGTGCGGCTCGCGGAGCAAAGATCGACTCGTCGAGGCGCTGCGCAAGAAAACTGGTCGTGGTCCGCCCATCGCGATACCATTCGTCGCGCACGATCCATTGCAACAGCGGGAGGTTCGCGCGCACGCCATCGACTACGAAATCATCGAGCGCGTTTTCGAGCCGTGCAATTGCGTGTGCGCGATCGCTGCCGAACACGATCAGCTTGGCCAGCATCGGATCGTAATACACGCTCACGTCGCTACCGGTCGTCACGCCGGCGTCGACACGAACGCCCGGGCCTTCCGGCGGCTGCCAGCGCGTGATGCGGCCGGTCGACGGCAACAGGTGATTGGCCGGATCTTCGGCATAGATGCGGGTCTCGATGGCCCAGCCGCGCGGACGGACGTCCGTTTGCGCGATCGAAAGTGCTTCGCCGTTTGCGATGCGCAGTTGCCACTGCACCAAGTCCACGCCATAGACCAACTCGGTGACCGGATGCTCGACCTGCAGTCGCGTATTCATCTCGAGGAAGTAATACTTGCCGTCGCTGTCGAGCATGAACTCGCAGGTACCCGCGTTCACATAGCCGACCGAGGCGGCGGCGCGGACGGCGGCCGCGCCCATCTCGGCACGCAGTTCCGGCGAGAGGGCAACCGATGGGGCTTCCTCGATGATCTTCTGGTGACGACGTTGGATCGAGCATTCGCGTTCACCCAGGTGAATCGTCGTCCCGTGCGCGTCGGCAAGAATCTGAAATTCGATGTGTCGCGGATCGAGCAAGTAGCGTTCCAAGAGCACGGCGTCGTCACCAAAGGCCGCCAGTGCTTCGCGTTTGGCTGCTGCGAGCGACTCGTCAAAGGCATCGAGCGAATCGACGACCCGCATTCCGCGTCCGCCGCCGCCGGCACTGGCTTTGACCAGCAGTGGAAAACCGACCGTCACCGCTTCTTTGCGCAAGCGCGCGGACGATTGATCTTCGCCGTCATAGCCGGGCACGGTCGGCACGTTCGACGCACGTACGCGATGTTTGGCATCGATCTTGCTGCCCATCGCCGCCATCGCGCCCGGCGGCGGCCCTACGAAGATCAGTCCGGCATCGAGGCAGGCTTGCGCAAAGTTCGCTCGCTCGGAGAGGAAGCCGTAGCCCGGATGCACTGCATCGGCCTTCATGTCGATCGCTGCCGCGATCACCGCGTCGGCGTTGAGATACGATTCGCCGGCCGGTGCCGGGCCGATGCAGCGTGCGTCGTCCATGAATTGCAGGTGGTACGCGCCCGCATCGGCTTGCGAATAGATGCCGAGCGCAGCGATGTCCATTTCGCGCGCCGCGCGCGCGATCCGCACGGCGATCTCACCCCGATTTGCGACGAGAAGACGACGAATCACGCGTCGCTATCCGCAGCGAACGACGCGGGCCGTCGCTCGAGAAATGCGCGCAGTCCCTCTTGCGCTTCCTCGCTTGTGCGTTGCTTGGCGATCGCGGCGGCTGTGATGCCGCGCGTGTCGTCGTAACTCGCCGCGGCCACGCGCACGATCAAGGTCTTCGCTGCGGCAACCGCGTTCGGTCCCGAGTTCAGCAATTCGCGCGCGACACGCGCAACCGCTTCGTCGAGTTCGTCTTCAAGGACGAGCTGATGCACTAAGCCGATCGCGAGCGCGTGTTTGCCCGTAAAGCGCTCGCCGGTAAGAAAAAGCGCGCGAGCGTGCGACGCGCCGATCTTGGCCAGCACGAAGGGCGAGATGACCGCAGGAATAATGCCGAGTTTGACCTCGGTGAAGCCGAACGTTGTGTCGTCCGCGGCGATCGCGATGTCGCACACGGCCGTCAGGCCGGCTCCGCCGCCGAGTGCCGCGCCGTGGATGCGTCCGATGACGGGCTTGCTGCAGCGGTCGATCTCGCGAAACATGTCGCTCATCGCTTCGGCGTCGGCGACGTTCTCGTCATAACTCAGATCGAGCGCGCCGCGCATCCAGTTGACGTCGGCGCCCCCGCAAAACGACTTACCTTCGCCCGCGAGCACGACAACACGGATCCTGGGATCCTCGGAGATGGTACGAAACACCGCGCGAAGCTCGCCAATGACTTCGGCGTTGAAGGCGTTGCGCACGTCGGGCCGGGCGAGCGTGACGCGCGCCACCGCGCCCTCGATGGTGACCTGGATCGTTGCCATGGATGCGGTCGTGCTTCGGCCTTTCATCCAAGGCAGCCTTGGAGGCGTTATAGTGGAGATATGAAGATCGGCGAACGGATCTACCGCTACACGATTGCGACGCGCGCCAGCCACTGGGTCTGGGTCATCGCCTTCGCGGCGCTGGTCTCAAGCGGCCTCCAGATTTTCAACGCCGCGCCGTTTCTCGACGCATCCGATACCACGAACCCGGCGCACCGGGTTTTGGAAATCGCCTCTCCTGCAAGCGGGGTCGGGACGACGACCCTCTTCGGACATACCTTTACGACCACCGGCTGGCTTGGCTACACCGACGACGGCATGGGGAGCCGCTCGGAACGCGCATTTCCCGGCTGGATCACGATTCCGGCGTATCAAGATTTGGCTGACGGCCGGCGCTGGCACCTCTTCTTTGCTTGGATCATGCTGATCTGCGGCCTTGCGTGGTTGATCTCGAGCGCGATCAAAGGCAATCTGCGCGATATGATCTTGCGCCCGAGCGATATCCCAAAACTGTGGCCGATGCAGGCGTACTATTTAAGGCTACGTAAAGAGCCGCCGGCGCACGGCGTTTACAATCCGCTACAAAAAGCCGCGTATACCAGCGTGTTGATCGTGCTCGCGCCGGTGATCGTGCTTACCGGCCTCGCGCTCTCGCCCGGAATCGACGCGATCGCGCATCCGCTCACCTGGATCTTCGGTGGACGGCAGTTTGCCCGTTTGTGGCACTTCGTCGCGATGTGGGCGCTGATCGCATTCTTCGTGATCCACACCCTCCAAGTGCTTACGCAGGGTTTTCTCAATCAAATGAACGCGATGATCACCGGGTGGTATCGTTTGGGCGAACATGACGGAGCTGGACCATGAAGCGCCGCCTGTTCGTCGCCACGACGATCTCGTCGGCGCTCGCCTCGTGCGCGCCGATCGGTACGGCGCTCAACAACAACAGCGACTTTCACAACTTGCTCGGCTCGACGCAACGGCTGACGCATGCGGCTATCGGGACTCGCGGTCTCGCTAAGGAATACCGCGAGAGCGATATCAGCGCCAGCTTTCCGATCGACAGCTTGCCAACACCGACCGATTCGCGTTACGTCGATCTCGCGCGCAACGGCTTTCGCAATTACAAGCTGATCGTTGACGGCGCCGTGCAGCGACGCGGGGTCTTTCCCCTTGGGATGCTCGAGCGGCTGTGCAATAGCACGCAGATTACGCGGCACGACTGCGTCGAAGGCTGGAGCGTTGTCGCGAAGTGGAGCGGCGTACGCTTGAGTTCGATTCTCGATCTCGTTCAACCACGTAGCGACGCGCGCTACGTCGTTTTCCACTGCCTCGACAAAGACGATCAAGGGACGCCCTATTACGAGAGCCTCGATATGCACCAGGCGCGTCATCCGCAAGCGCTCCTCGCCATGCGGATGAACGATCAACCGATTCCGCCCGATCATGGCGCGCCCGTGCGGCTTAAGGTGCCGACGCAACTTGGATACAAAAGTGCGAAGTGGATCGGCCGCATTGAAGTCGTGGGCAGCTACGCAAACCTATATGCCGGCGGCGGCGGCTACTGGGAAGACCAAGGGTACGAGTGGTACGCCGGCATATAGCCGGCGAGTGAAGATCGATCGCGAGTTCTGCGAGACCATCGAGCGCGCCGAGGTGCTTGGTTTGCGCCACTGCATCGAGAACGCGAAGCGTCGCTTTTCGGATCTGGATCCGCAGATGCTTATCATCGGCGGTGGAATCGCGGCGTTCGCGGGCGTCAATTCTCCGATCTCCGAAGCGATCGGCATTGGGCTCTGGGAGCGCGCGGCACAAGATGAGGCCGAAGCATTGACCGCCTTTTATCGCGGGCGTGGCGCGCTACCACGCGTGCGTCTTTCACCGTATGCCGATCCTGCGTTCGTGCGAGCGCTGGTCGGACTGGGCTACGCGCCGCTCGAGTACGAACATCCGCTGACTGCGGAGCTTGCAACGATCGGCGCGCGCCGGGATTCCCGCGTGACGACGATGCGGGATCCAAACGAATGGAGCGCTGCCACCGGTAGCGCTTTTTTGGACGGTGCGCCATGCGACGAGTCGAATCTACTCATTGGGCTGATGGTTTGCACGCCGCCCGAAACCACAGCGCTCGAAATTCGCGCGGGCGACGCGATTATCGCGTCGGGGTGTATGGACGTGCAGGACGAGATATCGGGTCTCTTTGGTGCTGCGACGGCGATGGGACATCGCGGGCGGGGCTTACAAACGGCTCTCATTTTGGATCGCGCAGCCCGGGCGCTCGAACGCGGCGCGCGGTTCGGCCGTGTGACGACCAGGCCCGGATCGATCTCGGAGCAAAACTTCCGTCGACTTGGTTTCGTTTTGCTGTACACGCGTACGCTTTGGGGGATACCATGCAACGAATCCGCCTCACCGTCCTCATCTTGACGGCCGCCTTTGCGTTCAGCGCGACGGCGCTCGGCGATGAGCCGCCGAATTATACCTATAGCCCCAAGCCGCCGGGCACGATCGTTCAAAGCCAAGTGGTGTATCTTGCCGGTCAGGCTATGCACAGTCAGTGGCGTGGCGTGCTCAGCAAGAAGCTCGTGGGCACGTCGGCCGGCATGTCGTTCTATCAGTGGTATATCTCGATCTATGCCATCAACGACTCGACGTATCAGCTGAAGTACCAATCGCCCGAAAACGGCGGCCCCTACGAAATGGTCACGCGGACGAGCGACGCCTCGATGTGGTTCCCGGGTCAGTCAGGAAGGATCGTCGGCGCTGCGCAACTGATGGAGCCCGGCGTCGAGCAACTCGTCACGCTTACGCATCAGGCAGGCGCGGATTGCGGTTCAGCCGACCTCACGATCTTTCGCTACGATCCCAAGACCAGTAAGGTCGTCCCCGCGGCAACCGTACAAAACGGCTGCGATCTTTCCGCTAAGGTCGTGCACGGAACCAACGGCGATACGCTGATGCTGACCGGTCCCTACTATTCGCCGACCGCCCCGATGTGCTGTCCGACGAAAAACAAGGCGACGGCAACACTCTCGTACGTCAACGGCAAGTGGGTCGAGAAGCCAAGCTACTACAAGCTGTACCCGAACGCGTTTCCGTATCCCTAATCGTACGCCGTGTGTCACGAGCAGCGTGGAATGGCCGTTCACGTAATCGTGACTATTCGTAGCTACGTCATCGCCGCGACGTTCGCAGTCGCGTTTGCAGTAAATGCGACTGCGGCGCGAGCGCAGAGCCTTCCGTCGCCGTCGCCAGCGCCGTCCCAGCGCCAATCACTCGACGATGCGTGGTGGACCGGTCCGCTACTCGCGCCCGCCGCGGGTACATTGCCGCGCGGCCACCTCCTGGTGGAACCGTACGTGTACGATGTGATGCAATATGGCAGCTACGATCGCAACGGGGCACTCCTGGCTGCGCAACACCAAAACGGCTTTGGAAATCTCACCTACATCATCTACGGCCTGGTAAATCGGCTGAGCGTCGGGCTCATCCCCACGTTTGGCTATACCAACGTCAGCAGCGGTCCGAGCAGCTCGAATATTGGCATGGGTGATCTCGGCGTGACTGCACAATATCGTCTGACGCCGGACACGTGGCTTGCCAAGGCATCGCTCGCGATTCAAGAGACGTTCCCCACCGGCGCGTATGAAAATCTCGGGGGCGACCCGAACAACGGCTTTGGCAGCGGCGCGTACAACACGAAAGTTTCGCTCTACACGCAAACCTTAGCGTGGATGCCGAACGGACGCATTTTGCGCTTGCGTCTAAACCTCTCGCAGTCATTCTCGAGCAGCGCGAGTGTGTACGGCGTCAGCGTCTACGGCACCGGCGCGAATTTTGCCGGGAGCGTGTTTCCCGGCGCGACGTCGACCATCGACGCCGCCGGCGAATATAGCATCACGAGCAACTGGGTGCTCGCCACGGATCTCGTTTACGGCTACAGCGGCAATACGCGCCTGACGAGCGCAAGCGCTACCACGAATCTGGGCACGAGCGAATCCTACGCGTTCGCGCCGGCCGTAGAATACAACTGGAATGCGAATGTTGGTCTGATCGGCGGCGTGCGACTCTTCCCTGCCGGACGCAATACCTCGGCGTCGGTGACGCCGGTGTTTGCAATCAATTACGTCCACTAATCACATCCTGAAAATGCCGAAGTGCGTTGGCGGGAGCGGTGCGTTAGCGGCGGCATCAAGTCCCATCGCGATGACGTGGCGCGTATCGAGCGGATCGATGATGCCGTCGTCCCAGAGCCGCGCGGTCGAATAATACGGGCTGCCTTCGTGCTCGTACTTCTCGAGAATCGGTGCTTCGAATTTCGCCTTTTCTTGCGCGGTCATCTCGCCTTTGACGGATGAGAGGACGCCGGCCGCTTGCGGTCCGCCCATCACGCTGATACGCGCGTTGGGCCACATCCAGAGTTGCCGCGGGGAGTACGCGCGGCCGCACATGCCGTAGTTGCCGGCGCCAAAACTGCCGCCGATGATCACGGTGAACTTCGGGACTTCGGTGGTCGCGACCGCGGTGACCAGCTTTGCGCCGTCTTTGGCGATACCGCCGTTCTCGTATTCTTTGCCGACCATGAAGCCGGTGATATTCTGCAGGAACAGTAGCGGCGTTCCGCGCTGCGTACACAGTTCGATGAAGTGCGTGCCCTTGAGCGCACTCTCCGAGAAGAGAATGCCGTTGTTGGCGATGATGCCGATCGGGTGTCCTTCGATCCGTGCGAATCCGCAGACCAGCGTGGTGCCATAGCGTGCTTTGAATTCGTGAAACTCGGAGGCGTCGACCAGCCGCGCGATGACCTCACGCACATCGTAGGCGCTGCGGCTGTCGGCTGGGATGATGCCGTAGATATCACGCGGATCATAGGCCGGCAGTCGGGATTCGACTCGATCCCACTGCTGCGGCAGTTCGCGATGCAGATTGCGCACGATCTCACGAACGATGCCGAGCGCGTGCAGATCGTCGTTGGCGAAGTGGTCGGCGACTCCCGAGATGCGCGTATGCACGTCGGCACCGCCGAGCTCTTCGGCGGTCACCTCTTCACCGGTCGCCGCTTTGACCAGCGGTGGACCGCCCAAGAAAATGGTCCCGGTCCCCCGGACGATTACCGTTTCGTCGCTCATAGCCGGCACGTACGCCCCACCGGCGGTGCACGACCCCATGACCGCCGCGATTTGCGGGATGCGCTTACCCGACATGCGCGCCTGATTATAGAAGATACGCCCGAAGTGATCGCGGTCGGGAAAGACTTCCGCTTGCAGAGGCAAGAACGCGCCGCCCGAGTCGACCAAATAAATGCAAGGAAGATGGTTTTGCTCGGCGATCTCTTGCGCGCGCAGATGCTTCTTGACGGTCATCGGGTAGTACGTTCCGCCTTTGACCGTCGCGTCGTTGGCGACGATGACGCAATCCTGGCCTTCAACGCAACCGATACCCGTGATCATGCCTGCGCTCGGTGAGTCGTTGTTGTACATGTCGAGTGCCGCCAGCGCGGAGAATTCCAAAAAATCCGAACCGGGGTCGATCAATGTATCGATCCGCTCGCGAGCGGTGAGTTTTCCGCGGGCGCGATGTTTGGCAATCGCATCGGCACCGCCGCCGCTTCGAGCAGCAAGCAATCGCTCGCGCAGCTCGTCGCACAAAGCGCTCATACGCGCAACGTTGCGCGCGAAGCCCTCGCCATGCCGATCAAGGTTACTCTCCAGCAAACTCACGAGGCTCGCGTTTCGCTCGAATCCCCAGCTTAACCCGTCCTTCAGGCGCAATGACAGCGTTTGCCGCTAGAATGGAGCCCTATGGCTGCGGGATATGTGCGCCCAGCGGGGCGCCTCGACGTGATGACGGCGCTGGGACCCTATGGTGGCCCGTGGGACGATCGTCTTGCGGCGCATCTGCTGCGCCGCGCGGGTTTCAGTGGGACCCCCGACGAGATTGGCCGGCTTGCGGCAATGAGTCCGCACGATGCCGCCGAGTCGCTGATTCACTTCGCCGATACGTCCAAACTGGCGCCGGCGCCGAGTGTGACACCCTATCCGGACTATCGCGCGATAGCCATGATGAACAAGGGTTTGGACGACGTTGCGAAACGCGACGCCGCGAAGCTGCGCCGCAGGCAGGCCGTCGCCGAAATTCTTGCGCTGCAGCTGTGGTGGCTGAATCGAATGCTCACCACGCCCGCTCCGCTGCAAGAAAAGATGGCGCTCCTTTTGCATGGGCACTTCACGACCGCCGCTATCCAAAAAGGCGTGTGGCCGAATATGGTGCTCGCCCAGAACCAGCTCTTCCGCCAATACGCGCTGGGAAATTTGCACGACCTCACGCTCGCGGTCAGCAAAGATCCGGCGATGCTCCTCTATCTTGATAACGCCGAGAACAACAAATCGCATCCCAACGAAAATTATGCACGCGAGCTCATGGAACTGTTTACGCTCGGCATCGGCAACTACAGCGAAGAAGACGTCCGTCAGTCGGCGCGCGCCTTCACGGGCTGGACGATCGACCGCCAGACCGGCGAATTCACGTTCAATCAGCGCGTGCACGATGACGGCCCCAAGTCATTCCTGTCGCGCACCGGCAACTTTGACGGCGCTGATATCGTCGACATCATCTATCAGCAGCGGGCGGCCGAGACGTTCTGGGCCACGACTTTGCTGAGCGCCTTTGTGTACGACGATCCCGAGCCCGAGCTGGTCGACGCATTCGCCAACGTTATCTCGCGCAACAAATTCGAACTCGCGCCGTCGATGTCGATGCTGCTGCGCAGTAACGTCTTCTATTCGCCGCGCGCGTACCGCGCGCTGGTCAAGAGCCCGGTCGAGTTCGCGATCGGCGCCCACAAGCAACTCGGCTTGAACCAAATCGTCGACGGGACGCCGGCAGCTCTGCGCGCGATGGGTCAAGTGCTCTACTATCCGCCCAACGTGGCCGGTTGGCCGGGCGGAGCGAATTGGCTCACCTCCCAGATGCTCATTGCGCGCGAGAATTTCATCGCCAAGATGGTCAACACGCCGGACATGATGCAGGCCGGTTGGATGGCGCAGGTCCCGATGGACGCGAACCGCGCCTCGAAGGAGCTCGTCGTGACCATTCTGCAAGGCGACGCTCCGAGTCAGGCGTACACGCAGTTGATCGCCTACCTCAACGGCTCGGGCACATCGGCGCTCGGGACCCTCTCGGCTGAAAATTACGACGAACGGGTGCGCGGTGCCGCGTATCTCACCATGGCGATGCCGGCCTATCAGTTAGGATAACGATGACAACGATGAAACGCGGAAAATTCTTGCTTGGCGCCCTCTCCGGCATCACGGTCGTGGCAAACCTCGATCACGTGCTTGGGCGCGCGCTGGCAGACGCACCACTTCCGGGTTTGCCTGGCGCCGGCGATCGCGTGCTGCTGCTGATCAACTTGCAAGGCGGCAACGACGGCCTGAATTGCGTCGTGCCGCACGGGAACCCGCTCTACTATCAGATGCGCCCCACGCTGGCGGTTCCGCAGAGCGCCGTGCTCGCCATCGACCAAAACATCGGCTTCAATCCGCAGATGCGCGCGCTCAAAGCGATGTACGACAAAGGCGAGGTTGCCGTGATACAAACCGTCGGCTACCCGGACCCGGATCACTCGCACTTCCGATCGACCGAGATTTGGCAAACCGCAGCGCCCGATCGTTACGAGCACACCGGGTGGCTCGGCCGTTACCTGGATGAAGCGCAACTGCCCAAGAACAACCTTTTCAACGGTGTCGCCGTCGCTCAGGTGCTTCCCGAGGTGTTGGTCTCCAATCAGGTCGACGTTCCGTCGATCGCGAGCCTCAACGGCTACGGGTTGCTCAGCGATCGTAATGCCGTGTCAAAGCGCACCTATACCGAGCTGGTCAGCGACAATCAATTCCCCTTCGCCTCGCCGTATCTCGGGCACGTCGCCGAAATCGAAGATCACGCGCAGCGCGGCTCGGAGGAGTTGCCCAAACTGGTTGCGGGCTATAAGACCGATGCGACCTATCCCGCGACGCCGCTTGGACGAAGCCTCGCGCTCGCGGCGCAAATCGCGGGCAGCAACTTGGGCACCAAGGTTCTGTACGTGCAGCACGGCTCGTTCGACACGCATACCAGTCAAAAAGCAACCCAAGACCGCTTGCTCGGCGAGTTTTCGGAGGCGATCAGCGCCTTCTATAACGATCTCGCCTCGCACGGCAACGACAAGAAGGTTCTCACGCTGACCTTTAGCGAGTTCGGCCGGCGCATCGCCGAGAACGGCAGCCGTGGTACCGATCATGGCGAGGCTTCGCCGCTCTTTGCAATCGGCGGCGGCGTGAAGGGCGGTCTCTACGGCACTGCGCCGGACCTGAGCAACACCAATATGGGGAACGTGCGCTACGATACCGACTTCCGCCGCGTCTATGCGACCGTGCTCGAGCGCTGGCTCGGCCGTCCCTCGCAGAAGATCCTCTCCGGGAATTTCGATCAACTGCCTATAATCGCCTAAGGGTGGCGTCGAGTGTACTCTTCTTAGGCAGCGGCGGCGCGCGATTTGTCGTCGCGCGCCAGTTTCGCGCGTCCGGGGGCATGTGGCTGCGCCTGGGCGAGACGCAGATTCATGTCGATCCCGGGCCCGGCGCGCTCGTGCGGGCGCTCTCGCACGTGCCGCCGTGCAACCCGCGTGAGCTTTCGGCGATCGCCCTCTCGCACAAACATCTCGATCACGCCGCCGATTCCACCGCGATGATCGAGGCGATGACCTCGGGCGGATTTCGGCGCCGCGGCATACTGCTCGCACCGAAGGATGCGCTCGAGGGAGAACCGACCGTGCTTCCGTACGCGCAGCGCTTCGTCGAGCGCGTTGAAGTGCTCGAACCGCACAGCGGGCCGTATCGCATCGATGACGTCGAGCTGTACACCTCGATCGCGCATCACCACGCGGTGGAAACCTACGGCATGCATTTCCGCCGTAACGGCCTGCGGGTGTCGTACTTGCCGTGCGGACGCTACTTCGACCGTCTCGGCGCGGACTACGCCGAGCATAAGCCCGACGTGCTCATCGTGAACGTGCTGCGCTTCGCGGACGCGATGAACGTCGACCACCTTACTTGGGATGACGCTCGCCGCGTCGTCGAAGAAGTATCGCCGCGCGTTGCGATCTTCCAGCATTTCGGCACCAAGATGCTCGAACAGGATCCGCGCAAGCTCGCGCAGGCGCTCGAAGACGAGCTCGGTATTCGCGCGATCGCCGCGTACGATGGGCTCGAAGTCGATCTCGAAACCGAGGTAGCGGCAGTTGCCGGTTGAGATCGCGCGCGTGCAAACGCATGCCTTGCTCGATTTCTTTGGTGCACACGAACGCGAGGCATTGCGCGCTTTCTACGAGTTCCCCGTCGTCTGGCACGAGCAGGCCTACGGGTTTGCCGCAGTCGACGGCGAGGAAACCATTGCGGCCGGGACGCTCTACGTCGCAGCGTCACTCGGTCACGTCGAGCGCCTCGTCGTCGCGCCGGATCGCCGCCGTGCCGGACTCGGGCGCGCGATACTCGCGGAAATGGCCGACGTCGCGAATTATTACAACTGCCACAAGATGACGGTGATGGTGCCGCATCTACGTAGCGCGCAGCGCTTTTTCGAAGCCTGTGGCTACGGCGTCGAAGCCGTACTCCCGCAGCATACGTTCAAGCTCGACATGGCGATGATGCGTAAGTATTTGTTGTAGCGACGGGTGCAAGAGATCTGTCAATAGTGATAAAGGCCCAGGGTCTTTACATCTCGTTTGTCAATACGAAAGCGACGCAGCGATGCGCGCTTTTCTCTTGACGAAAGGTGTATGTACATGCAGTCACGTGGTTCTTTTTTGGCCGCCTCTAGTACGCTGCTGCTCGCGGGATGCGGCGGCGCGGCGGGTTCCCTTTTGACGCCGCCCGGCGCCTCGCAAGGCGCGTCGAAGGGCGGGATAGTGCGCCCCGATTTTACGGCGGCAACCTCAACAAGCTTCACCGCCGGGAGCCAAGCCGGGACGGTCTACTCGGACAGCACATACCAAAATCTTTGGGGCTCAACGACTGACGGCATGGTGTCGTTCACGATGACGCTGTCGCCGGACGGGAACGGTGGCGGCAATTTAGCCTACGTCTTTACGCAGGGCGGAGCCAACACGATTGGATCGTGCACGGTCACACTCTCCGGAAGCAATGTCAGCGCCACCCATAGTGACGGGACGGTGATCTCCTATTCCACGACCGCCACTGCTGCAGCCGGTACGGCGACGAACGGGTCGTCCGTGTGCAATCTCTCGGCGACGTTGGGAACGAGCAACCTATCATCAATCGTTACCGGGGCTGTGCGGTCATCGTATCTCTCAATGAGTCCGTACCTAGCCGGAAGTAAGGGCGTCGGCGGCACCTGCACCCATGCCTGTCTGGAGGATCGCATTCGTCCCGATGGCACCATTAGTCGCGGGGCGACCGGGATCGCCGTCTCGTTTGCCGGTGCGGGGCTGTTCCTTTCCGCCATCGGTTTGGTCCCGTTCGGCGCAGCATGCGGCATAATCGCGATTGGTTTTGACGTGTACGGCTACTATCACGATTCGCCGAACTGAGCTCGGCGAGAAGGTGGATACATGACGATTTGGGTCAAGGTCACGATTGCGTTGGCGGCGATTTCGCTGCTACTCGGAATGTGGTTAAGGTATCCTCCTTTTATGGTAACTGCTTTGCTGATCGCGTTGACAGCAGTTGTTGCATACCTACGGCATCGCTGGGATGAGAGAAACGGCAATATCTCGAGCTGACTGCCTTAGCGCGGTGCGCGGCTCGTTGGCTGGCGGGGAGGTCCCTGCTGCAATTGCGAGCCGCGCATTTTTGGCTCCATCAAGCGCTCGAACTGCGGGTAGTCATGCAGCGAGCCGCGGAAGAAGATCACCGCGCCGCTCACGGTCGATGCCGTGACGACCGGGCCGCCGCCCAGCAGCGTCGCTTGCGCATCATCCGCGTTGCGATTCACGTTACCGTCCGCGCCGACGTCGTAGAAAATTCGCCCCGAACCCGAATGCGCTTCGATTTGCATGCCGCCGGCCACGCCGATAGCGATGTTGCCGCGCGTCGTCTCGAAGTGCGCGAGGCCCGGCTGATCGAAGATGCCGTTGTCGTAGGTTACCGATCCGGTCAAGCTCGTGACCTGAATCTGCCGCGACCGGCACGCGCTCATGAACGCGTTTCCGCGGCCGGTGCGAAGGCGCAAGCGTTCGAAGCTCGAGTTGGAGATAAAGATCGGGCCGTTGTTGACTTGCACCGCCGCCGTCGTGTTGACGTTCTCCATATGGATCTCGCCGGCGGTGACGTGTGCCACGAAGGCCGTTCCGGTGTAACCCGCAACCGTCACCGACCCAAGCCGAACGTTGATCAGCAGCAGCGGCGATTGCTGTGGAACGGTCAGTGTGACGTCGCCTTCGCCGCGCACGATCAGCGCATCGTGTTCACCCGGCGCGAAGGGCGGAAGCGGAAACAGCTCCGGCGCCAGATCGAGTTCTTGCCCCTGCGGCGTCTTGATCGATTGGGACCAAAGTGGGATCTGTTCGGGGATCCGCGTGGCGACCTGACGCGGAGGCGCATGACTGAACGTCACGGTCGGATCGGCGTCGATTTGGATCGCAGCGCGGTCCCAGGTGCGAATGTTCACGGAACCGCTGTCGAGTTGGACTACGACAAATGGCGCAGCCGTGGTGGGGATAAGCGCCGTCGCGGCATGCGCGCAGACGCACGTGCCGGCGAAAAACGCAAAAACGGACAGGAGCCCCGCGAGCCCCCGCCGCCAAGTGGTCGCCATTACTTCTGATGATAGGCGCCGCGCGGCGCGGGCATCATGAAGATGGGGTGAGCGTCTGTTCAATCTTTGGGAATCGCGCCAGAAAAAGTGCGCCGCCGGAGGGCGCGCGCTGTGCCACGATTTCGCCGCCATGGACGCGCGCGATGGAACGCACGATTGCAAGCCCCAGCCCCGTCCCCGGCACATCGCGCGAACGCGCCTTGTCGGCGCGATAGAAGCGTTCGAAGATGTGCACGAGCTCTTCGTCGGGCACGCCCGGGCCGGTGTCGGCCACCTCGATCCATGCGTGGTGCGCGTCCTCGCCGATGCGCACGCTTACACCGCCCTCGCTCGTGAATTTGATCGCGTTGTCGACCAAGTTGCTCACCAGTTGGCGCAGCAGATTCGCGTCGCCCTCGACGATCGGCGAGGGAGACGGAGCTTCGAGATCGAGCGTGAGGTGTTTATCCGCGGCGCGCGGTGCCGCGCCACGCACGGCCTCTTGCGCGACGATCGACAGTGAGACCGGCTCTATCGGAATCGCGTCGCCGCGGTCAGCTTTGGCCAGCATGAGCATACCGTTCACCATCTCGGCCAGTGCGGCGCTCTCATGCTGAATCGTTTCGAGGCTTTCGCGCAGGATGGTCTGGTCGCGATCTCCCCACCGGAGCAGAAGCTGGGCGTTTGAATTGATCGAGGTAAGTGGTGTCTTGAGCTCGTGCGATGCGTCGGAGATGAATTGGCGCTCGCGGGCGAAAGCTTCTTGCAAGCGCGCGAGCAGATCGTTGAAGCTGCGCGTCAATTCGCCGATTTCGTCGTGGCGCTGCGCGCCTTCGAGGCGCAGGTTAAGCCGCTCCGAGCCGATTTCGCGCATCGCTCGCGAGAGGCGGGTAATCGGGCCGATCGCTTGTGAAGCGAGCACAAAAGACAAAACGCCGACGAGCACCGCGGCAATCGCGAGAATCACGACGATGGTGCGGCTGGTTTGCGCGAAGGTCCGATTGAGTTCGTCAAGCGATTCAGCCACGTGTACAACGACCGAAAGCGAGCCGCCGCGCAGAAGCCGATCTTCGATCAAGAACGGGCGCGAGCCGAGAGTCAGCATACGAAACGATCGCGTGTGTTTCGCCGTAAGCGAAGTGTCCGGCGGAATGCTCAGCGATCCGAGGTTGGGTGAGCGCGCGATGGGATAACCGCGGACGGTGTCGACCTGAATGAAGGTCGTTGGCCCCTGCCACGCCGCGAGGTTATTGCTGTTGAAGATTTGCAGCAGCGATTCGTCGACCACGTTTCCCTGTGGGAACGGGTTGGCGGGCTGGGCCGCGCTGACGATTTCGTTCATCGTCGCGTCGATGCGCGAGCGTGCTTCGTCAAAGAGGATCGCTTGAAAACGCCACACGATAACGCCGCTTGTCGCGGCGAGCGCGGCTACGAGCAGAATCGCATACGCAGCGGCGATGCGCCACCTCAGCGACAGTTTCAATCCCTGATTGTGTAACCGACGCCACGCACGGTGGTAATCAGTTTCTCGTCGAAGCCTTCGTCGATTTTACCGCGCAGGTAGCGGACGTAGACGTCGATCAGATTCGAATCGCCCAAGAAGTCGCTCCCCCACACTCCGTTGAAAAGCTCGTCGCGGGTGTGCACTTTGTTGCGGTGCAGCAGCAAGTATTCCAGGAGCGCGTATTCTTTGGCCGTCAAGGTGATCGGCCTGCCGGCGCGCGTAACCTCGTGCCGGTCGCGGTCCATTACCACGTCGTGATAGTGAATGACGTTGCTGTGGGGCGCCCGCTCGCGCAGGCGCGCTCGCACGCGCGCAAGCAATTCCTCGGTGGCAAACGGTTTGGTGAGATAATCGTCGGCCCCGATATCGAGGCCGCTCACGCGATCCGGAACGCGGTCTTTTGCGGTGAGCATAATGATCGGCACGCGGCTTTTGGCGCGGATGCGCCGGCAGACTTCTAGCCCATCCATGCGCGGCAGCATCAAATCGAGGATCACGAGGTCCGGCTCTTTGAGGGCCTTCTCCAAGCCTTCGAGACCGTCGCGCGCGCTCTCGACGTCGTAGCCCTCGTGCTCCAATTCGAGCTGGAGAACGCGCCCAATGGCTGCATCGTCCTCGATGACCAAAACCTTGAAGCGGTGTTCCGGCTCACTCATGTGAGCAGGGTTAGCGACGATGCGCGGCTTGGCCCTCTGTACGCGGTTGGAATCCCGTGAAAATCGAGAGCCAGATCGCGGTCGCGCCGCCGGCTGCGACCCAAAGCAGCAGCGTCGTGTTGCTCAGCGCGTGCATCGTTCCGGCGCCGATCGCCTGCAGTGAGTGCAGGAGGAGCGAACCGCCGCCCGCGATCACCGCGGCGACGAGCCACACGACCACCGCGCACATTGCGCTGAGCGTCACGAGTTCGCGCATCGAGAAGACCGGGCCGGGACGATAGATCGTAGCCGTCAGGATGGAGGCGCGCAGGTCTGCAGGCGGCTCTTCGAGCGGAAGCGCAAAGAGTGCCCGGTCGAGTGCGTCGTCGTTGTCAAACATTATTCGGCTACCTCCTCCGCGCCCAGGATTTTGCGCAAGTGCTCCTTGGCTCGGAATAAATGTGTCTTTACCGTACCCATCGGGAGTCCTAGCACCTGCGCGATTTCTTCGTATTGTTTGCCTTGCAGATGATAGAGCGTAATGACCGTGCGGTATTTCTCGGGGAGAGCTTCGATCGCGTCGTGCAAGCGGCGCGCTTGGTCGAGCGCGATCGCTTGCGATTCGGGCCCCGGACCCGGATCGGCGCGTTCGGGCATTTCTTCATTACTATAACGTTTGCGCCGGTTGAGACGATCGCAGCACGCGTGATACGTGATAGCAAAAATCCAGGTCGAGAACTTCGCGCCCTGCTTGAAGGTGCGAAGCGACCGGTAGGCTTTGAAGAAGGCTTCTTGCGAGGCGTCGCGCGCTTCTTCGACGTCATGCAGCGTGCGATAGGCGAGGTGATACACGGCACGGTCGTAGCGTTCGACGAGTGTCGCAAAGGCCTCGGAGCGCCCTCCGAGGGTCATCGCCACCAGTTCGCCGTCCTCGGGGCTGGGGCGTACCGTCGTATCTATACGTGGCGCCTCCGCCAGTGCTGCAGCCATATCTCACCTACGCCGCGGCGCGTGGCCGTGTTTCGCAGGGGTGGCTGAAACACCATGGGCGCCGGACCGTATCTGTGGCAGGACGAACTACGGAGGTCCCACCCCACCATGGTCCTGACGACGACGCTAAACAAAACGCTCCCTCACGGCTCGCGGCCGACGATTCCCGCCGGCGGTACAGACTCCGCTCAAGCTTTGCGCCCCACCTTCGAGGGTTGGGGACCGCGTCTGTAGGAGCACTCCAATGATGAACGATGACTTTGTCGGCGCGCTTGCGATCCTGCTGATCTTCGGAGCCCCGATTGCGGCCTGGATCACGACGCGGGTGCTGCAACACAACGAGCGGATGGAAATGATTCGCCGCGGGATGGTCCCCCCACCCGGACCGATCCCGCGCAACATGCCGCCGCCGAACTGGCATCCCGGTGCGATGCCCCCGCCCAACGTTGCCGGGAAGGGCAGCTATTATCCCGCCTACGACGACTACTATTACGCGCAGAAGCAGATGCGCAAGGGCATCACCCTCACCTTCATCGGCTTCGCGCTGTTCATCGGACTCGGCTCGATCGGGCCGCTCAGCCATCTCGGATTCGCCGGACCGTGGCTGCTCGGCGGCCTCATCCCCATGTTCGTCGGTATCGCTCAAGTTATCACCGCCGTGCTTAACGGTGCGCGGATCCCCGGGTTCACCCCCGGGAGCTACCCGAATCAATCGACCTTCAGCCCGCCGCCTAACGCGGGCCCAAGCGGGCCGCCGCCGCAGGCGCCGGCCGGACCGTATGCCTGGCGTCCGGGCTCCACGCCCGAAATCGAGCGGCCGGTTCCCCCGCCGGATCAGCGCTCGTAACGGCTGGGTAAGAAAAACAACAGCGCCGGCTCTTTACAGAACCGGCGCTTTTGTTTGCTGCTCGGGAGGGTTTACTTGCAGGATACCAACGCTATGGCCCATCCTGCTGTCGTTCTCGTTCGCACGAGATACCCGTCCGCAGTACGATCGTAGACCTGATAACCGGCACGAAGCGCGTCAGCTAGCGATTTAAAGACCATGAGACCAGCCATTTCTGCGGACCCTCCTTTCCGAGCTTTCACTCTCTATACCATATAACGGCCAATGATGTGGTGTGGTTCACCCTTTTGCGCGGACTTTTTTTAAAATTTGGCGAAAACGCATCCACGCATATGGCCACCGTCGCGACATCCGCAGCTATCCATCACGCGCTTGTGCTCGATCGGCAAGAGCTCGCTCCGGGTGTCGTCCTTCTAGGATTTGACGCGCCGGAGCTGGTGCGCGTGACGCATCCGGGACAGTTCGTCATGGCGATTCCGCCCAGCGGCGAGCGCGCGGCAACCGCTCTTGCCATCTACGAAGCAAGCGGCAACCGCGCAAGCGTCATGTTTTTCGTTGTCGGGAAGCGCACCGCCGAGCTCGCCGCACTGCGCGTCGGCGATCGCCTCGCGCTCGAAGGACCGCTTGGCAATGGCTTTACACTCGACAACGTACGAAGCGCCGCGATCGTCGCCGGCGGCGTCGGGATCGCGTCAGTACTGCTTCCGGCCCAAGCGTTGCTGCGCGCGGGCGCGCGGGTGCGACTTGTACTATGGTGCACGCACGGTTGGGTTGCTGGTCGATCGCGAACGTTTCGCAAGCGGCGGTTGCGAGGTGCTCGTTTCGACCGACGACGCAAGTACGGGCCATGCGGGCTACATTACCGATTTGCTCGCGCAGACGACGGATCCGCCCGACCTGATTCTTGCATGCGGACCCACACCGATGTTGCGCGCGGTCGCACGCGTCGCGCAGGAGATGAACGTTCCAGCGCAACTGTCGCTGGAAGAAACATTCGGCTGCGGTGTCGGCGGCTGTTGGGGCTGTGTCGTTCCACTCGTACGCACGTCGAAACAAGCGCCGAGTTTCCCGCCGCCACAGCGTGACGGCAGCGACGTCGTCTATGCGCGTGTCTGCCGCGAGGGCCCGGTGTTTTGGGCGCATGAGCTGCGATGGTGAATGTGAGCGGCGTCGATTTGAGCGTGCGCATCGGCAAGCTGGAGCTTCCCGTATCCGACGTTCATGGGCAGCGGATGTTACGGCAGCGGCGAAGAGTTTGCGCCGTTCGTCGATCTTGCGCAGATCGGCGCGGTCGTGCTCAAGAGCGTGACGCGTTTGCCGCGCTTGGGAAATCCGACGCCGCGTCTGGTCCACACGCCCGCCGGCATGCTCAATGCGATCGGTCTGCAGAACCCGGGCATCGAGTGGTATCTCGAGCACGAGGTCGGAAAATACGCGAGCCGTCCATGCGCCATCGTCGGTAGCGTGGCGGGCTTCAGCGTCGACGATTACGCCTATGTCAGCGAACGTCTTGCAGCGCGCGACGAAATTGCGGCGATCGAAGTCAACATCTCATGCCCCAACGTCGCGAGCGAAGGCGAGACGTTCGCTTGCGATCCGAAGCTGACCGCAAAAGTGGTGCGCGCCGTCCGCGCGACGACTGACAAGACGCTGATCGTCAAGCTCTCGCCCAACGTGACCGACATCGCTGAAATCGCGCGCGAAGCCGAAGCCGCGGGCGCGGATGCACTCGCGGTGATCAATACGGTACGCGGCATGGCGATCGACGTCGATCGCTGGAGTCCGCGTCTGGGCAACGTGACGGGCGGACTTTCCGGCGCGGCGATTCGCCCGATTGCGGTGCTCGCCGTCTACGAGGTTTCGTGCGCCGTGAAGATCCCGGTCGTCGGTCAGGGCGGGATCGAGACGACGCGTGACGCACTCGAATTCCTTCTCGCCGGTGCAAGCGCGATTTCGATCGGAACCGCGAACTTCACCGACCCGCGCATTCCCGTCCGGATCGCCGAGGAGCTCGTGTTATACTTGCAAGAACGCAATCTGCGCTCGCTCGCGCAGATAGTAGGAAAAGCCAACGTGGGATTCAGCAATCCCTACCAGTACGAAGGAGACGAAGGCTAAACGCATGGCTCAGCTCGTCGTGGCGCTCGATGTGCCTTCCGCCGAGGATGCGGAACGGCTGATCGATCAGCTCTATCCGCTCGACGTGATCTTCAAGATCGGCCTCGAGTCGCTCTACGGCTATCCCGAACGTATCTTCTCGTATTGCGAGGCGCGCGACGTGAGGTACTTCGTCGATGCGAAGCTGCACGACATCCCCCGGACGGTTGGTGCTGCGATGACGCAAATTGTGCGCCCAGGAGCTCACATCGTCAACGTCCATGCCCTCGGAGGCGTCGAAATGATGCGTTCGGCGGTCGAATCGGCGCAGGAGCGCGCCGAAGAACTCGGCATCACGGTGCCGCATATCTTCGCGGTGACGATTCTCACCAGCCACGGCGCCGAAGACTTGGCCGAGCTCGGCTTGCACGGCGGTCCGGGCGAGAATACGACCCGGCTCGCCGCGCTCGCACGTGACGCCGGCTGTTCGGGCGTGGTCTGCAGCGCGCACGAAGTTGCGGATCTCAAAAGTTTCTTCGGTCAGGACTTCCTCACGCTCACGCCGGGTATTCGGCCGGCGGGCGAGGCGCACGGCGATCAAAAGCGCGTGATGACGCCGGCGCAAGCCGTTGCCGCCGGAGCCGACTATCTCGTCGTTGGAAGGCCGATCGTTCACGCTTCCGATCCGCTCGCGGCAGCCCGCGCGGTCTTGGAAGACATTCACGCTCTTGCCTGAGTTCGATCTTGAGCGCGCGCTGCGCGATCGTGGCGCGTTGTTGCGCGGACATTTTCGTTTGAGTTCAGGGCGCCACAGCGACGCCTTCATTCAGAAATTTCGTATTCTTGAAAGCCCGCCGCTGGTGGAAGCGGTGGCTAAGGAGATTGCTGCCGCATTTCGCGCGGTCAAGCCGACGATTGTCGTCAGCGCGGCGGTCGGCGGCATCGTGCTCGGCTACGAGGTTGCGCGCCAACTCGGCACCGACGCGATCTTCGTAGAAAAAGAAAATGGCGTTGCGACGCTACGCCGCAGCTTCATGTTGACGCCCCAGGACCGCGCACTTGTCGTCGAAGACGTCGTTACGACCGGCCTTTCCGTGCGCGAAGTCATCGATGTCGTACGCAAGCACGCAGCACAGGTTGCCGGGGTCGGGGTTATCGTGCAGCGCGGCGATGCCGATTTCGGCGTGCCGACGCATGCTCTGCTGAATATGCCGCTCGAATCGCACGATCCCAGCGCGTGCCCGCAGTGTATCGCCGGGTCGCCGATCGACGATCCCGGCTCGCGCCGCAATTGAATCTGCGGATCCGCGCGGCGACGCGTGACGACCGCGCGTTTATCGAGACGCTCGGCAAGCGCACGGCAATGGACAGTGTCTCGTCGTTGCGTCGCGTTGAGCCGCCGGCGGTGCTTGCAAACTTCGAGCGACTGCTCGCGATCGTCGATCGCCGCGAACACGTGGCGCTGATCGCCGAAGCTGACGGCGCACCTGTAGGATTCATGCTCGCCTTGGACTCACTGCCTGATGAAGTTACGGGCGACGACCAAGCGTTTGTCGTGTATATGGCCGTTGAGCCGCGATCGCGCGGGGCGGGGATCGGATCAGCGCTGCTGGAACGGGCCGAAGATGAAGCCCGCAAGCGCGGAGCCCCGTACATGGCGTTGATGGTGACCGAAGAGAACGCTGCTGCGCGGGCGCTGTACGAGCGGGCCGGCTATCGCACCGAACGGCGCTTGTTGTGCAAAACGCTATAAGCCCGGGCGGCTGGCGCCGCGTGCTGCTGGTGCTTGCCGGCATCGCGATCTTGGTCGTGCTCTACGTATTCGCCGAGCATATCCCGCGCACGATTTCGATTTTCTTGATCGCAGCCTTTATCGCGTTCGGCGTGAACCCGGTGTGCCGCGCGCTCGTGCGGCGTCGTGTTCCCAAGGCGCTCGCCATTACGATCGTGTTTCTGGCGTTGACGATCGTGATCGTCGTGGGGCTGCTGGTGATCGTCCCGCTGACGATTGCGCAATTGCAGGTGCTGGCCACGAACGCTCCGGCGTTTGTTCAATCGATCCAAGTCTGGTCGCAGGACGCCGAAGCCTGGCTGCAAAGCCACGTTCCCGGTTTGATCATTCCGCAGAACGCGTTCGATATTGGGCAACTGGGGAGTCAGAGACTCACCGCGCTTGTCACCGGATCGCTGACCTCGCTCGGGGCAATTCTGATCGGGGCGGCCACGGCATTCTTCGTTGCCTTTTCGTCGATCGTGCTCTCGTTTTTCTTTCTGCTCAACGACCAGCAAATCGTCTCGGCTTTCGTTTCGCTCTTTCCGGTCAAGCGCCGCGCCACGGCACGTAAGCTCGCGACCGAAGTCACCGAGACCTTCGGGAGCTTCATCTCCGGTCAAGTGCTGGTCAGCGCAATCACCGGCATCGCCGTCACGGTGCTCTCCGCGCTCATCGGTTTCAAATTCTCGCTGATTCTCGGCATCATCACGGCGGTAGCGTATGCGGTGCCCGTGATCGGGATGCTCATCGCGCAATGCATCGCGGTCGTCCTTTGCGCTCCGCAGGGCGGCTGGATGATTCTCTGGGTGCAGGTGATCATGTTCTTGATCGCGCGCGTGAGCGACAATGTCCTGGTGCCGAAGATCATGGGGCAATCGGTCGGCGTTTCGCCGATCGGTGTGATGTTCGCGGTGTTTGCTGGAGGCGAACTCTTCGGCATTCCTGGATTACTGCTCGGAATTCCGGCTGCCGCGCTCATTAAGATTCTGTGGCGTTACTTCGTGACGCCGTGGCTTACCACGCGATTGGATCAAACCTAACAAAACTGGGTAGAAACCAACCATGGCCTCACCGCAAGAGCGTTGGATCGTCCCTGGCAGCACGCGCACTCGGCCGCCTGGAGAATTCGTTGCGGTTGCCGATCCGAATGAGCGCATCACGGTGACGCTTCGCGTGCGCTCGAAACACGCCAGCCCGCCGCTGCCGGGACACCTTTCGCGCGAGGAGTTCGCCGCCGCGTATGGCGCGGGTGAGGGCGATCTCGAGCGCGTCGACTCGTTTGCGCAGGAGAATGGGCTGACCGTGGTCGAGCGCGACCCGGCCCGGCGCACCGTTCGGTTCGAAGGCACGGTTGCGCAGATGTCGGCAGCGTTCGGCGTGTCGCTGGGCACCTACAGCCTCGGCGCGACAACCTTTCGTGGACGCACCGGAACGATTTCGCTTCCCGAGAGTCTCGCCAACGTCGTTGAAGCGGTCCTCGGTTTGGATACGCGCCCGCAAGCTCGCCCGCGCAGCCGCCGCGCCGTCGATCCGGCGGCATCATTTACGCCGCCGCAAATCGCGGCGCTTTACGATTTTCCGGCGGGCGTTAACGGAGCCGGCGAAACGATTGCGATCATCGAGCTTGGCGGCGGGTATAGCGCGACTGATTTCTCCACCTATTGCACGCAGCTTGGCGTCACCGAGCCCACGGTGAGCGTCGTGACCGTCGACGGCGCGACGAACTCGCCCGGAACGGATCAGGATTCGGATACCGAGGTGATGCTCGACGTGGAGGTAGCGGGCACGGTCGCACCCGGCGCGGCGATCGTGGTGTACTTTGCGCCGAACACCGATCAAGGTTTTATCGATGCGGTGACGACCGCGGTTCACGACACGACGCACGCGCCCTCGGTCATCTCGATCAGCTGGGGCGACGCGGAGTCGAATTGGACGAGCGCCGGCGATGACCTCGCTCGACGAGGCGTGCGCCGCGGCGGCGGCGATCGGCATAACGGTCTGCGTTGCGTCGGGTGACGGCGGATCGAGCGACGGGCAAAGCGACGGCGCATCTCACGCGGATTTTCCCGCGTCGAGTCCGCATGCGCTTGGATGCGGCGGCACGACGCTAAGCGCGTCGGGGACGAAGATCACATCCGAAACCGCGTGGAGCGATTCGGGCGGCGGCGTGAGCGAGACTTCGCGCTCCCGTCGTGGCAATCGAGCGCGCACGTTCCGGCGCCTTCGAATCCCAATGGCGGACGCGGCGTTCCCGACGTAGTGCCGATGCTGACCCCAATTCGGGCTACAGCGTACGCGTGGATGGGCGAGAGCGTGGTTGTCGGCGGCACGAGCGCGGTTGCTCCGCTCTGGGCTGGGCTCATCGCGCTGATGAATCAGCAACTTGGAACGAGCGTTGGATTTATCAATCCGAAACTCTACGGATTGAACGGCTATCCGAGTTCACCCGGCCCGTTGCGCGACATTACCGCTGGAAGCAACGGCGCGTACGACGCCGGGCCTGGGTGGGATCCGGTCACCGGGCTCGGCAGTCCGGACGGCACGCGTTTGGAGAAAGGCCCGTTACATAGTCTCAGGTGCGCTGACGCCCATTAGTTCGAGCACTTCGGCAAGCACGGATTTCGTCGCAACGCACAGTGCGAGACGCGCCAGGCGCAGCTCGCGCTCGTCGACCAAGATCGTGCACTCGGTGTAGAATTGATGGAACTCGGTCGCGACATCCCGCGCGTATTTGGTGAGCCGGTGCGGCGCGAGATTGTCGATGACGCCGTGGACAACACGCGGCAGCTCGGCGAGGCGTCGCGCTAGAGCTATTTCCGCATCGTGCGTCAATGCGCCGAGCGCTGGTGAACGGTGCGTAGCCTCGACGTCGGCCGGATCGGCGCGACGCAATACCGAGGCGATCCGCGCGTGCCCGTACTGCACGTAATACACCGGGATTGTCGCTGGTCTGCTCGACGGCAAGGTTCAAATCGAAGGTCAGCGGCGAATCGGTCGCGAGCATGGTGAAGAAGAAGCGTGCGGCATCGACGCCGACCTCGTCGAGAATCTCGTCGAGCGTAATGATGTTGCCTTCGCGCTTGCTCATGCTGACTTGCTCGCCGCCACGCATCAGCGTGATTTGCTGCGCGATCAAGATGTCGAGCTTGCCGGGGAAGCCCATTGCGGCGGCTGCGGCTTTGAGCCGGCCGATGTATCCATGGTGGTCGGGGCCGAGAATGTCGATGGCGCGATCGGCCCGGCTGAGCTTTTCAAAGTGGTACGCGATATCCGGCGCAAAGTAGGTTGGACTGCCGTCGCTGCGGATGATGACGCGGTCCTTGTCGTCGCCGAATTCCGACGTGCGGAAATACTGTGCGCCGTCCGCCTCGTAGATGAGTCCCATGGCGCGCAGCTTGTCGAGGTCTTCGTCCATCCGGCCGCTTGCGCGCAGCTCCTTTTCGCTCTGCCACAGATCGTAGTGCACGCCGAAGCGCTCGGCGGTAGCGCGCTGCTCGGCCAGAATCGCGTCGCGGCCGATCTGCGCGAATTGCGCGATCGGTGGTTGGGGGAGGTTGCGCCATTTTTCGCCATCGCGCTCGACGATCGCCTCGGCGATCGGAACGAGATATTCTCCCGGATACCCGTCGTCGGGAAACGCGCACGTGGGATCGTAGTGCTGCATGTAGCGGGCGAAGAGCGATCGGCCTAACGTCTCCATCTGCGAGCCTGCATCGTTGATGATCCACTCGACGAAGACGTCGTAGCCGCAGTAGCGGAAGGCGCGCACGAGCGTGTCGCCGATCGAGAGTGTCCGCCCTTGCACGACAACCAGCGGTCCGGTGGGATTGGCGCTGCCGAATTCGAGCGAAATGCGCTCCCCGCTTGGGAGCGCGCGCCCGAAGTTCGCGCCGTCGCGTACGATTCGCGCGATCGAGGTTTGCCACACCGCGGGCGCAAGGCGCACGTTGATGAAACCCGCAACCGCGTCGATCGACGAAAAACGCGCCGAAACGCCGGGCGACTCGCTGCGCAGCTTTTCGATGAGGACGTTCGCCACGTCATTTGGCGAGCGGCGAGCCGCCTTGGCGAGGGTGAAGGCGATGTTGGTTGCGAAATCACCGAACTCGGGACGGCGCGGCGCCTCGAACGTGACCGGTGCGGGCAGTGCGTCCGGATACACGCGTGCCACGATGCTCTCGACCGCCCGCGCGAACGCGTCGAGCGCGTCGTCGGGCAGCATCGCCTCAGTGGTGGTAGGGTTCATTGCGCGAAATCTTCGCCGCGCGATACAACTGTTCCAGCACGATTGCGCGGGTCCACTCATGCAAGAACGTCAGCGGCGAGAGCGACCACTGCACGTCGGCACGTTCGAGCAGCGATGCATCTGCGCCGTACGTTCCGGCTACGACAAAGGTCAGGCGCGACGTTCCCTCACGCGCGATCTTCTCGATTTCGCGCGCGAGATCGGAGCTGGAAAAGCCGGTTCCGGTGCGTTCCAGGAGCCAAACCCGATCGTCGGGTCGCACGTGCTTGAGAATGCGTTCGGCTTCCTCGCGCTTCGCGCTCTCCGGGGCGCCGCCGTGCGCGACGCGCACCTCGATCTCATCGTAGTTGAAATACGGCATCAGTCGTTTACGGAAATCAGCGCAAGCCGCGGCGACGTACGCGGTGCGGAGTTTGTCGACAGCGATCAGCCGGAGCTGCATGCAAAGCGCGTTGCGCCGCGCCGCTCTACCGCGCCTTCGAGCTCGAGCATTGCAAGTTCCGCCAGCGCCTGCGCTGGCGCGAGCCCTGTCGCCGCGATCAGCCCGTCGAGATCTTGCTCGCCGCCTGCGAGCGCAGCCAAGAGCGCACCCGGAATGCCCTCGCGCGGGGGCCGCGCCGAAGCCGTGGCGCGCGTAAGATGCAGCACTTCCAGCACGTCGGCTGCGCTACGCGCGAGGATCGCACCATCGCGGATGAGCGCATGACAGCCTGCGACGTGGGCGCGGTCCACGTCGCCGGGAACGGCCAGGACGGGAATTCTCGGCGCAGCCCAGCCGGCGGTGTTAAGCGCGCCGCTGCGCGCCGGCGCTTCGATGACGACCACCGCGTCGGCGAGCGCCGCGACGATGGCGTTGCGCGCGAGAAAGTGCCACGGCGCGGCTTCCTGTTCGGGGGGAAAGGGCGAGAGCACCGCGCCTTGCGTGGCGATCATACGTTCCGCAAGCTCGCGGTTGCGACGCGGAAAGAAGCGATGGTGTCCACTGCCCAACACGCCGATCGTCGGTGCCCCGGCATCCAGCGCGCCTTCGTGTGCGGCGGCATCGATGCCCAGCGCGAGGCCGGAAACGATGGAGCAACCCGCTTCCCCAAGCTCGCGGGCGAACGTTCGAGCCAGCCGTCGCCCGTAGGGGGTTGCCGCGCGCGTCCCAACCAGGGCGACACTGGGCCGGCCCAGCCCCTTAAGCGTGCCGCTACACCAAAGGCCCAGGCCCTCCCAGGCAAGGCCGCGCTCGCCCCGCACGTCCTCGAAGGCCGTCCGGGTGGTATACTCCGGAGCATCCACGGTGCGTCAATCCCACCGATATGGGGCCACGCCAAGCGACTTTAGTCGACAGGGCTTCGGCTTTGGCGAATAAAGTCTGGTAGGAGGCCTTGTGGCGTACCCGAATACGGGGAGCCGCACCTAGCCCGAAGCTCTGGAGGATCCTCAGGTGGCAGCAGAAGCCTATTGCGTCAAGTGTAAGACCAAACGTCAGATCAAAGACGCCGTACAGATCACGATGAAGAACGGCCGTCCCGCGACCGAAGGCAAGTGCCCCGAGTGTGGGACCAAAATGTTTAAGATCGGCGCCGCCTCCTAGCCAAACCTAGGTCGGCGGAGCACTTTTCGCATCGTATTTATCTTTGCAAAGAGGCCGGACGGCGAGCACGCCGGGCGGCCTTTTTGCGTTTACTAGGGGTAGTGCCGTATAATACGAGCACCCACTATATATGGGGACCTCGAGGTGTCGATCTGATTTGTCCGACCTGTCGCAAGAGCGAGACCCGCGTGGTCGACTCGCGCGACGATGAAACGGTAGTCCGTCGAAGGCGCGAATGCTTGGATCCGCGTTGCAAGCATCGCTTTACCACGTACGAGCGCATGGAAGCGCCACGTCTCTTCGTGGTCAAGAAGGACGGACGCCGCGAACAGTTCAGCCGCGAGAAGATTCTGGGCGGTTTGCGCAAGGCATGCGAGAAGCGACCGATCTCCGAGAACCAAATGGAAGCTGTTGCCGCCGATCTCGAGCGCGATCTCTTCGCACGCGGCGAGAGCGAGGTCAGCTCGACGATGGTTGGCGAGAAGCTGATGGAAGCGCTACGCACGCTCGATCCGGTCGCATACATCCGCTTCGCCAGCGTGTATCGTTCATTCCGTGATATCGAGAGCTTCCGGGAAGAGTTATCGCAGCTTCTTTCTAAATGAGCCCCACTATGGATACGCTCGTGCGGGTGGCGCTCAAACGGCTTCCCGAGGCGGATGATTTGCCGCTCCCCTCCTACATGAGCGAGCATGCCGCTGGAGCGGACTTGCGCGCCGCGCTCACGAGCGAGTTGACGCTTGCACCCGGAGAGCGGGCACTGGTGCCAACCGGTCTTTCGATCGCGTTGCCGCCCGGCTTCGAAGCACAGATCCGGCCACGCAGCGGGTTAGCTCTGCGCGACGGCGTGACGTGCCTGAACACACCGGGAACGATCGACGCTGATTACCGTGGACCGATTGGCGTCATCTTGGCCAACCTTGGCTCCCTGCCGGTGACGATTCGGCGCGGCGATCGCATCGCGCAGCTCGTGGTTGCGCCGGTTTCGCGCGCACAGTTCGAACTCGTGGACGAACTTCCCGAAAGCGCGCGGGGCGCCGGCGGGTTCGGCAGTACCGGAATCGCGCGGTGAAGGTTTACATCGTCGGGCGCGGCGCTGTCGGGAGTTATCTCGGTGACCGGCTCGCGTCGATCGGCGTCGACGTGGCGTACGCACCGCGCGCGCTCGACGCCGTTACCGCCTACGATGCCGACGTTGCAATTGTCGCGACCAAAGCCTACGACACCGACGGAGCCATCGAAACCCTGCGCAAGGCGATCGCGTTTCCGGAAAAGTGCGTCTTCGTGTCACCGCAAAACGGCGTCGGGAACGAAGAGAAGCTTGCGGCCGCTTTCGGCGCGAACAACGTCGTCGCCGCTGCCCTCACCGTGCCGGTCGATCTCGATCGCGACGGACATGCGAGCGCCGCTAAGGACGGCGGAGGCCTTGCGGTTTCGCCGGTGGGTGAGAGCGCGTACAACTGGCTGGTCGCGACCTTTGTCAGCAGCGGTTTGCGAGTGAGCGTGGTGGAAGACTGGCGCGCGCTCAAGTGGAGCAAGCTCGCACTGAATGTCGTTGCCAACGCGAGTTGCGCGATCCTCAACGTCCTTCCCGCGCGCATGGTTCATTTCGAAAAGATCTACACCCTGGAGATTCGCATGATTCGCGAGGTGAGCGCGGTGATGTCGGCGATGAGGCTGCGGCCGATCGATTTACCACGGTATCCCGTTCGCGCGTTAATCGCTTCGGCGGCACTTCCCAGCCCACTTGCGCGCGCTGTCATGGCTCGGCAGATCGCGGGCGGGCGAGGAAGCAAACCGCCCTCGCTCTTACTCGATCTGCGAGCCGGCAAAACGCATAGCGAAGTGGATTGGCTCAACGGCGCGGTGGCTGCCGCCGGACATGCGAACGGTGTGTCGACGCCGGTGAACAGCGTGTACACCCGTGTGCTCGACGACATTGCACACATGCCGCAGCTCTGGGCCAAGTACCGCGAGCGGCCCGAAGCGTTGGTTGCCGAAGTCGAAGCCGAAATGCGACGCGTCAAAGCCCTCTCCAAAGGAGCATAGCGAACCCATGCGTGACCCCAACGTCCCCGAATCGCTCGAGGGCTGGTGGATTCTCCACCGCATGTTTGCGTTCGATCGCCGCTCTTGGGACGGCTTGCCGGAAAAGCGGCGCGCGAAATATGCGGCACACGCGACGGATCTCGTGGAGCATCTGCAGTCGGGAAAAGACGGTGACGTGGGCCTTGCGCAGATCGTCGGCCATAAGGGCGATTTGATGCTCACCCACTATGCGCGTACCTACGACGGCTTGGCGTACGCGCAAACGTTGGTCGACAAACTCGAAGTGCGTGAATATCTGCATGCGCTCGGATCGTACGTCTCGGTCTTGGAGCTGGGAATGTACGATGCCACCGGAAAGATCCACGCTGAATTGCAATCGCGCGGCCTGGCCGCCCAATCGCCCGAGTGGATCGCTGCGTTCGATGAGCTGGTGCGTAAGCAAGCCGAGAGCCCATACGTCGGTCCACGATTGTGGGCCAAAATTCCACGCCGCCGGTACGCGTGTTTCTATCCGATGAACAAGAAGCGCGACGGAGCGGACAACTGGTTCATGCTTCCGTTCGATGAGCGCGCCAAAATGATGACCGAGCACGGAAAGGTCGGGCGAAGCTACCACGGAGCGGTCACGCAAGTCATTTCGGGCTCGATCGGCTTCGACGATTTCGAATGGGGCGTCGACCTGTACGCCGACGATCCGCTGGTGTTCAAGAAGCTGGTCTACGACATGCGCTTCGACGAGGCGAGTGCACGCTTCGGAGAATTCGGTCCGTTTTGGAGCGGCGTGCAATTCTCGGCCTCTGAGCTGCGGGTGTTTCTCGACGGCGACGCCGTACCGGCACTCGACGCCGGCACGTAAACGCGACTGCCTAGCGCCGGCGCGCCGTTCCGGTCGGCATCGGCCAGGGACGCGTTACCAATCCGAAACACGCCATCGCGAGTGCGGCAACTCCACCGGTCATGAACGCAAGTTCCGTGCCGCCGCGTTCGCACAGCCACCCCGCGAGCAGCGAACCAAGTGGCCCACTCGCGAGGAAGACATAGTTGTAAAGTCCCCCGACGCGTCCTTGCAAGAAGCCCGGCGTGGCAAGTTGCACGAACGCATTTGTGCCCGCCGTGTAGATCGTGTACGCGACACCCGTTAACAACAACAGCAACGCGACCGGGATAACGCGCTCTTGCAGCGCGAGCACGCACTGGCTGATGCCGAAGATCGCGCATGCGCCCAGGAGCAGGGTGCGCGATGCGCGCGCTCGGGATGCAGCGATCAGCGCACCGATCAAGGCACCGAGGCCGAAGACGGCGGCGATCCACCCATACGTCTGCGCGCTGCCGTGCAGCGTCTGCTGCGCGAGGACCGGCAAGAGCACGTTGAAGTTAATGGCGAGAAACGAAACCACGAACATCATCAGCAGGACGATAGCGACGGTCTTGGTGTGCCGGGCGTAGTGCAAGCCGGCGCGAATCGATTCGAGCAGCGAGCCCGTGCGGCGCATGTCGGCTTGTGAATGAAATTCGCTCGTGCGCATCGCGGCAATCGCCCAAATGACGGGAATGAAGCTGATCGCATTGAGCAAGAAACACATCCCTAGCCCCGTCGTTTCGATCAAAACGCCGGCCAAAGCCGGGCCTACGATGCGCGTCGCGTTGTTGAGACTCGAATTGAGTGCGATCGCGTTGCCGAGCTCGGATCGTCCGACGAGCTGCACCATCAGCGCTTGACGGCTCGGGCTGTTGAAGACCAGGACGATTCCGCGTACCAGCGCGATCGTGTCGATCAGCCACACCGTGGCGACGTGGGCGTACACGGCGCCCGCCAAGAGCAGCGCGCACAGGGCCATGGCGACCTGCGTGATGAGCAGCGTGATGCGCCGGTCCCAGCGGTCGGCGAGCGCGCCCCCGACCAGGCCGAGCACGGCATACGGACCGTAGAAGAAAAACCCCAATACGCCGACGGCTTGCGCGGAGTGGGTGAGTTCGAGAATCAGCCACGCCTGTGCGGCGGTTTGAAGCCACGTGCCGATCTGTGAGACGAATTGGCCGCCAAAATAGAGACGGTAGTTACGATGGCGCTGGAGGCTTGCTAGCATGGGCCCACAAACTGTTCTCTAATGGCCGACCTTTCTATTTTCGCAACCGATACCCAGACGCAGCGTCTTCCGGCGGGGCATCGCTTCTTTGCTGCCGGCGAAAGCGGCGAAGAGATGTACGTTGTGTTGAGCGGCGACGTCGAGATCAGCTTGCGCGGCAAGGTTCTTGAAACCGTGCATGCCGGCGGCATCTTCGGCGAGATGGCGTTGATCGATCGACAGACGCGTAGCGCCGACGTTGTCGCCAAAACCGACGTCAAGGTAGCGGTTATCGATCGCAAGCGTTTTCTTTTTCTCCTCACGAGGAATCCGTACTTCGCAATCGAGGTCATGACGGTAATGACCGAGCGGTTGCGCGCGTTCGACGATAAGCTCTGACCCGCGCCGGCAGCCCTTGCTTGCTGATTGGAGTAGGTGCTTGCTGGGAAAATGTTGGTCATGAGTGATCCTGTTATCGTACGCGAAGACAACGGCGGAGGCGCCGCCGCTTTCGGAATCGTCGTCGTTCTCGTCGTTGCCGTTTTGATCGGGCTTTTTGCGTGGCATCCGTGGTCGATGAGCACGACGCACCAAACGACCGTGACGCAGCCGGGGGCTGCCGGAAACGGAAGTTCGACCACCAATTCGACAACGACTACTACCAGCAACGGCCACCCGTAAGCCTTTTGGCAGGACTTGTGACCTTAAGATACCCTTGCTAGGGTTCTAGGTGGGGGTGTGGTCATGAGCAATACGTCTTCGATCGTGGTTCACGATCGCGATTTTACGGTCAAGGTCTATCGCGGTGACGAGTGCGTGATGTTTGCGATGAATCTGCCGCAGACGGCCTGCACCGGCCTTGCCGGATTTGCAATCGCGCGCGGGTCGGATGCCGCCCATCTCACCTATATCAAGAATCGTTTGGGATTCGATGCGAGCAAAGGCGCGTATGCGACGAAGGATCCGTCGCAGCAACTCGCCGACGAGACGCCGTCGAATCTTTCGCCATTCCAGAAGTTCCGTTGGGTAGATTTCCCGCCCGACGCGAGCGCCCCGCTGACGTATAAAGTCGATGCAGTGTATTTTTCGGGTGCGCAGCTCTCCGCAAAATACAGCGTATCGTTGAACATGCAGCTTGGCGGCCCGCTTTTCTCAAACTTCGATTTGGGATTCACGCGCGGCTACATCTCATCTCAGGATTTCGCCGACCGTTATGGCCAAGTCCGTGAGCTACGCCCGAACAATACGGTCGACTACGACACCTATACGAACGTGCCTAACGCCAAGCCGCCGGTGACTTGGCGCGTACTCTACGAGTGGCTCGGCGCTCACGCCCGCTCGATTCTCGCCAGCTTTACGCAGCGCTGCAAGGACGACGGCCATGGCTTCGACGTGTTCGCGTACGACCTCGACGAGCCGGACTTCATTAAATTCGTCGCACAGCAGGCGGAAGCGAAGCTGCCGGTGCGGATGATTCTGGACAACGCGACCCTGCACACCAAGCCGACGGCGCGCGAAGTGTTGTCCGCGGCGCTCTTGACGAAGGCCGGAGTCCAGCTCAAGCGCGGGCACTTCAAACGCTACGCGCACGACAAATGTGTGATCGAACGTGACGCATCGGGGAACGCAATTCGCGTCCTGACCGGTTCGGCGAATTTTTCGGTTCGGGGGCTCTACGTGCAGTCCAATAGTGTGATGGCAATCGACGATCCGCAGGTTGCCGCACTCTACGGTCAGGCATTCGATGAAGCGTGGAGCGACATGGCGCAATTTCAAGATTCCGAGATCGCTTCTGAGTGGTTCGATGCGCAAGGTACCGGGATTCCCGCGTTCAGCGTGTCGTTTGCACCGCACAAGACCGGCGAGGTGTCGCTCGATCGGGTCGCCGCCGCGATCACGAATGCCAAGAGCTCGGTGCTCTTCGCGGTGATGGAGCTCGCCGGCGGTGGCGCGGTGATGCAAGAGCTCACGACGCTGATGAAACGGCCTGACATTTTCTCCTACGGTGTAACGCAGACGACCACCGGTATTAAGTACTATAAATCGGGCGAAGCCAACGGCTTGCTCGTACCGTTCGGCTATCTGAAGGCGCACGTTCCGCCACCCTTCACCGCCGAGTGGAACGGCGGCATGGGCCAGGTGATTCACCACAAGTTCATCGTGATCGACTTCAACGGAACCAATCCGCTAGTGTACTGCGGCTCCTCGAATCTCGCCGAGGGCGGTGAAGAGAGTAACGGCGACAATCTCCTTGAGATTCGCGATCCGGCGGTCGCCGTTTTCTATGCGGTCGAAGCGATAAAGCTGATCGATCACTACGAGTTTCGCGCCTACGAGCAATCGGCGACCCAGACACAGCCGTTGCTTCTTCAAGGCGCTTCCGTTCCGAAGCCCTGGTGGCAGGCATCGTTCGATACCGCCGACATCAAGAACACCGAGCGCGAGCTGTTCGTGTCTTAGTTCGAGCGGTTCAGTGCGAAGGCGCGCGCGAGCAGGATCGCAATTGCCAAGTGAATGACGGCGGCCGGCCACAGCAGCGGTCCAACCAACTCGCCGCGGATACCCAAATAGACGAACAAGCAGGTAGCGAGTGCATTATAGGCGAGGAGTCCTCGAACCGCGCTCTTGCGAGTGGAGCGCTCCGATCCCCGCCAGCACGCGAGCCCTAATCCGAACAGCGCAAACCCGGCGAGACGGCCGACCGCAATTCCGGAGCCGTCGAGATTAGCGCCCAGCAAAAGCCGGCCGAGTAACGACGGATCACTAAGGAGAACGAGTCCGGTGAGTACCTCAAAGGCGGCGGCGAAAGCGATCAGCTTTGTCGTCGTTGGCTACGCCCGTTGTATCACAACAAAATCGCCCCCGCTTTCTCGAGGCGGTCGGAGCCGACAGCCGGACTCGAACCGGCGATTTGCCGCGCGCCCGTGGCGGCTTGGCCTGATATTAGAACGATGGAACATTTTGTGCGGTCATTAACGCACAAATACCAGCTATGATCGCCAAGCGCGACTGTCCGCGGAGACCGTGGACTTCTGCTGTGTGCCCTTGCGTCAAATCCGCAAATCTTCTATTTGGTCATGTTACGTTCGCGGTTTGTTGAAATCGACAGTGACGCTGCGCTACCTACGCAGTCGGGTTAATTAGCATCCATCGTATCTCGACTAAGGCGTTACGCGGCGCGACCATCGAGTCGCTCCAAACTGCGATACTGGATCGCTTCGGCGATGTGTTCGGCGTATATGTCATCCGAGCGTGCGAGGTCGGCGATCGTGCGCGCGACGCGTGCGATGCGGTCGAGAGCGCGCGCGGAGAATTGCCGCTTTGCGCTAGCGCTCGCCAGAAGGCGCAGGGCGGCGTCGTCGAGCGGACAATACGTGCGCATCTGGTTCGCCGGTATCTCCGCGTTTGCGCCGATCGCCGTGCCGGCAAAGCGTTGGTGGGCTATCGCGCGCGTGGCGACCACGCGCTCGCGAATGGCGTTCGAGTGCTCGGCGCCGTCGCGGCGCACCATATCATCGAACGGGACGCGTGCGATTTCGATCTGCAAGTCGATGCGATCGAGCAGCGGTCCCGAGAGCTTGCCGATGTACTTTGCGACACTTGCGTCGTCGCAGCGGCATTCCGCGCCGCGCAAACCGCGATAGCCGCACGGGCACGGATTCATCGACGCAACCAGTTGAAAGCGCGCGGGATAGGTAAACGTACCGGCGGCGCGCGCAATCGTCACCGTTCCCTCTTCGAGCGGCTGGCGCATGACCTCGATGGCACCGCGCCCGAACTCCGGCAACTCGTCCAGAAAGAGCACGCCGTGATGCGCGAGGCTGATTTCCCCGGGCTTCGCCAAGGGACCGCCGCCGACCAGCGCGGTTTGGCTGATCGTGTGGTGCGGAAAACGAAAGGGCCGCGCGCTCACGACGCCGGCATGATTCGCGAGCAATCCGGCGACGCTGTAGATCTTGGTGACGTCGAGTGCTTCGCGCAACGTCATCGGCGGAAGAATCGACGGTAGCCGTCGCGCGAGCATCGTCTTTCCGCAACCGGGCGGTCCGACGAAGAGCAGATTGTGTCCGCCTGCCGCCGCAATTTCGAGCGCACGTTTTGCTGCAAGCTGCCCACAGCCGGGCGTCCAAGGAGGTCGCTGCGGCAGAGATTCCCCAAGTCAAATGGGTCAGGCGCACCATACGAATGTTGCTGTTCGCGACTTTTTTCAGATAAGAGTCTAGGGCGCGGAGTCGAACAATTCCACGGTGAGACGAATGCCCGAAACGCCCCGCGAAGGGACTAAGGGGGAGTGACTATGATCATCCGTCGGCTCTTCGCCATCGGCTTAACGTGTGTGGCCTTCGCTGCCTACGCCGCTCACTCGCCGAGCGTACTAGCGGACCCGAGCCAAGGGCAGGCGGCCTATGGTCCAGTCGCGCCTTTTCAGCCAGAGGGCGCAGCAGAAGGTGGGTGGCGAATGTATGATCCGAGCGGTATCCTTAAGGAATTCAAGCTCCAGGCACATCCCGAGGCGTGCATTGGAACGTCAGAATCAATCGAAGAGACGGGCCGCGCTACGGTTCGACGGATAGGGCCTTTTGCTACTGCTTCGCTTCTGCGTTTGATCCCTGAGCCTGTTCCTTTGGGAACGCCGGCCGGATGGAGAGGTTTCCGCTTCACCGACAGTAAGCGCGTATTTCTCGGAACGGCTTGCGGAGTAGTCTACGATCAGCAGACTGGACACATAGTATTCGTCATGAGCGACACCCCTCCACATGCTCATTCGAGCCAGGCATCATTCACGACGAGGCAGGACGGTCCGACGCTATTCGAATCGCATATCCTAATCCCACCAAATGGCTACGTGTCACCCGAGTTAATTGTAAGCGATTAGCGCGTTAAGCCGCCGCTATCGCACCCAAATCTTCCCGACTTGGCTTGCCGTGTGCAACGTGACGTGTAGGGCCGATTTCGGGCCAGCGGGAGTTGTGAGTTTCCGGGCGTAGAGCCCAGCAAGGAGACTCGCTCTTGAGAAAAAGTCGCTTTACCGAGGCGCAGATCGTGGCGATCCTCAAAGAGCTCGATGGCGGTACGCCGGCAACGGAGCTCGGCCGCAAGTATGGGATTCACGCGAATACGATCCGGTTCTGGAAAGACAAATACTCGGGCCTCGAAACGAGCGATCTCGTTCGGCTCAAGCAACTCGAAGCCGAGAACGCGCAGATGCAACGAATTATCGCGCGGCAAGCCCTTGAGATCGACGCCATGAAAAGTCTCGTCTCAAAAAACGGCTGGGGCCCTCGCAGCGAAAAGACGCGGTGAGGGCATTGCAGCACGAAGGCCTTTCTCAACGCCAAGCCTGCCGTTTGGTGAATTGTCCGCGTAGCAATATGCACTATCGCCTCAAAGCGCGGATCGATGAGCCGTTCACGGCGCGCCTTCGAGAGTTGGCGGCCGAGCGACCGCGCTTCGGTTGGCGCCGATTGCAGATCCTGTTGCGGCGTGAGGGGATGAGCGTTGGAGAGCATCGTCTGTTGCGAACCTATCGTGAATGCGCGCTGCAAGTGCGGCCGCGCAAGAAGCGCAAGGTGCGCTATATTCGCGGCAATGTCGTTCCGCCGGTCACTCGTCCGAATGAGCGATGGTCGATCGACTTCATGCATGACCGACTTGTCGCCGGCAGAACGCTTCGCACGATGAACGTCGTCGATGATTTCACGCGGGAATGCGTTGTCCTCGAGGTCGCCTTCTCGTTTGGAAGCCATGACGTGATTCGATTCCTCGAGGATGCGGCCTTCGATCGTGGCCTTCCAAAGACGATTCGATTTGACAATGGCTCAGAATTTACAAGCCGAGCAATGCTTCGTTGGGGCGCTGAGCGCGAGGTTAACCTGCACTTTATCGATCCCGGGAAGCCGACGCAGAACGCGCAGATCGAATCGCTGAACGGCCGCATCCGCGACGAGTTGCTCAACGCACACAGCTTCGTGACCATCTTCGAGGTTCGGCGACGGGCGCTGGCGTGGAAGGAAGACTACAACAACGTACGCCCTCATTCTTCACTCGACTATCGGACGCCGAGGGAGTTCGCGGCGCTTTTCGAACTCAACCAATCCTCACAGCCATCCGCGGCTTGAAAAATCCCTACACGTCACGATCAATACGAGCTCCCCGGCAATGGCAACGCCCCTATTTACGGGGCCGCAGCACTGGCGAAATGTGCCGGTCAACGGATCGCGCTTCCACAGCAGCCTTCCGGTATGCGCGTCGATCGCGAAGACGCCGTCGTACGCGGTAGTCAAGTACATCACATCATCGGCGACAAGTGGGCTGGTTTCAAAAGCCCCGAGAACGCCGGTCCGAAACACGTACGCCGGAGCGAGCTGCTGCACGTTGCGGCTGTTGATCTGATCGAGCTGCGAAAAGCGTTGGTCGGAGTAATCGTGACCGTAGGTGGGCCACTCCGTACTTGAATTCGCCTTTTCGGTGCTCCCGGTTGAGCATGCTGAGCAAAAGAAGACCGTAGCAAGTAGTAGCCGCCGCAGCATGCAAAGTTCGTTTTGCAAACCGGAAGCAAATCCTCGCGACCTTTCGGCTATCGAGGAGCGACCGAACGTGACGGCCTACGCGGCTCGCCCGTCCAGTCGTTCCAAGCTCCGATATTGAATCGCTTCGGCGATGTGTTCGGCGCGGATGTCGGCGGATTGCGCGAGATCGGCGATCGTGCGGGCGACGCGCGCGATGCGATCGAGGGCGCGGGCCGAGAATTGCCGTTTTGCGCTCGCGTTCGCTAAGAGGCGTAGTGCCGCATCATCGAGTGGACAATACGTGCGCATTTGATTCGGCGGGATCTCTGCGTTCGCTCCGATCAACGTGCCGGCAAAGCGTTGGCGAGCTACCCCACGCGCGGCGACCACGCGCTCGCGAATGACGCTCGAGTGCTCGGCGCCGTCGCGGCGCACCATATCATCGAACGGGACGCGTGCGATTTCGATCTGCAAGTCGATGCGATCGAGCAGCGGTCCCGAGAGCTTGCCGATGTACTTTGCGACACTTGCGTCGTCGCAGCGGCATTCCGCGCCGCGCAAACCGCGATAGCCGCACGGGCACGGATTCATCGACGCAACCAGTTGAAAGCGCGCGGGATAAGTGAACGTACCGGCCGCACGCGCGATCGTCACCGTGCCTTCTTCCAAGCGGTTGGCGCATCACCTCGATCGCACCGCGTCCGAATTCGGGAAGTTCGTCGAGAAAGAGCACGCCATGGTGCGCAAGACTGATTTCGCCGGGTTTCGCCAAGGGACCGCCGCCGACGAGCGCGGCTTGGCTGATCGTGTGATGCGGAAAACGAAACGGTCGCGCGCCCACGACGCCGGCGTGATTGGTGAGCAATCCGGCGACGCTGTAGATCTTGGTGACGTCGAGCGCTTCGCGCGAGCGTCATGGGCGGAAGAATCGACGGTAGCCGTCGCGCGAGCATCGTCTTTCCGCAACCGGGCGGTCCGACGAAGAGCAGATTGTGTCCGCCTGCCGCCGCAATTTCGAGCGCACGTTTTGCTGCAAGCTGCCCGCGAACGTCGGCCAGATCGCCGTGCACCAGCGTGTCGGAGGGATCGAGGGCCGGTGCTTGCGTGCGACGGCGCCACGCGCCGCCGTTGCCCAGGATCACGGCAACCGCGTTCTGCAGTGAGTCGACCGCATACAGTTCGATGCCGTCGACGAGCGCGGCTTCGTCAGCGTTGCGTGCGGGCACGATCAATCTAGTGAAGCCTGCGTTGCGTGCGCCGATCACCATGGGCAAGATGCCGCTGACAGGGCGCAGCGCGCCGTCGAGAGCGAGTTCGCCGAGCGCGATAAAGCTCTGGATGGCAAGGCGATCGATTTGTTCGTCGATAGCGAGCAGCGCCAGGGCAATTGCAAGATCGAATGCGGGCCCCACCTTGCGAACGTCGGCCGGCGAGAGATTGACCAGAAGTCGACCCGCCGGATAGGCGAAGCCGGAGTTAAAAATTGCCGCGCGCACGCGTTCGCGCGCTTCACCGAGCGCGCGATCGGGTAGCCCGATAATGGTAAACGCCGGCGACCCGGCCGAACTGTCGGCCTCGACCCGAACGACGTACCCCTCGATACCGAGCATGCCGGCGCAAAAGGAAAGTGCGAGCATATCATGTACATACTGCGACCGGATTGCGCGACGGCAAGGGCACGGGATGCGCTTTTGGGTCAACGGCGGCAGCCCTGCGGTGCCATAATGCGCGGAGGGAGAACACACATGCGCTATATTGCTCTGGTCCTTGCCCTCGGGTTTCTGGCGTTGAGCGCGCCGGTCGCTGCGCAGCAGCGGCACCAAGTATTCACGCACAAGCTCTTCAAGGTGAGCCGCTGCGATGCGAAGCAAAATCTCTCGGCATCGTATCCCGCATATGCCGGCTACGTTCCAGGATTTTATCCGTATGCACGTCCGTACTACTGGGGCGACCCGTATGGCTACGGCTTCTATCAACCGCCGATAACCACGTCGAGTCCCACCATGTACGTCGACTTCACGAACATCACGAACAAAGTCATGAAAACCGTCGTATGGGGCTTGGTCGCCAACGGCCGCCTCGTGGCTGAGGCGAAAGACGTCGGCACGTTTTCGCCGGGTGCCGAGATCAAGCACAAGTACGGCATCAGCGAGAACGTCTTTCCGTTGCAGACCGGCTTGCCGCAATGCATCGCTCTGGCAGTGACATTCGAGGACGGGACGCACATCCGCAACCCGAATCTCCCAAACGAACGCCGGCAAATGTACGAGTCACCCCCGCCTGGCGCAGGCCCACCCGCTTCGCCGCTGCCTTAGGGTAGCGGCGCGCTAGGGCGAGACCTCGTCGCGTGTGTTGCGCATCTCGCCCGCGTAGAAGCCATATTTTCCCTTGATGTGTTCCCAGCCCGGCTTCGTGTCGCCGTAAACCCAGGCGACGTCAATCGCCCGTATGGGACCGTCGACGTAATCCGCGTAGTAACATTTGCCTTTGTAGGGGCAGGTATAGTCGTGCGACGACATCTGCAATTTCTTACTCACCGCAGCGGCGTCGATGTACCAATTGCCCTCGACTTTAGCGACGTGATCGCCGCTCGCGTCGGCTAGCAGCGCTCCAGTGCGCTGTTCGTAAATTCGTACGCGCATGGCGGAGCTTGTTTGTCGAGCCGAGAACCTGCGCCTTCATGCTCAAGCCCATCCTCGAAATCGATCGCCTCGTCTCCGCCTCGCCGGAGCCGCACTCGGTGGCCGTGCTTCGAGGCAAAGAGGTCTGGGTCGCCTCTCGGGCCACCCGGCGCATCGACGTGATGGACCGAGATGGGTGGCGCAAGACCGGCGAAATCGAAACGCCGGGCATGCCTTGGGGAATGAACTACGGCGGAGGTGCCGTCGTGATGACGTGCGGCGAAGGCGCTGACGATGACCGCCGCGTGCACCGCTACATCCCCGGCGACGGCTTCGACGACATCGTGATCGAGTGCCCCCAGGATACCGGCTCGCACCTGACGCTGTACGGCGGGCGCGTATTGCTGGGTCAGTGGTACAACAAGCGTTTGCTGCTTCTCAACGATGACGGCACGATCGCTACCGAGTGGCAGACGCCGCACGAGATCTGCGGCGTTGCGGTGATCGAAGATATGGCAATGCTGCTCGGCACCGACGACGAGGACAGCGAGCAATACTATCTGTCGCGGCTCGACCTGCGCAACGGTATGGCGCAGGACATCGCCAGCATACCGTTTCGCGCGCGTGGTCTTGCGTGGGATGGGAGCCGTTTCTGGACCAATCATCGCGAGGCGGATCGCACCGTCACCTTCGCGCTGCTCCCCGACTAACGCGTGCATCTCACCACGCTCGACTGGTGGATCGTCGTTATCTCACTGGCGATCACGTTTGTTCCGGCGATCGTACTGGCGCGACGCGCCGGAAAGAACACGGCGGAGTTTTTCGCCGCCGGGCGCAAGGCGCCGTGGTGGCTGATTGGCATCTCCCTGGTCGCGACCACGTTTTCAACCGATACGCCGAACCTGGTGACCAATCTCGTGCGCGACGGGGGCGTCGCGGAGAATTGGGTTTGGTGGTCGTTTCTCCTCACCGGCATGGCGACGGTGTTTTTTTATGCGCGCCTCTGGCGTCGCAGCGGCGTCTTGACCGACTTGGAATTCTACGAACTACGTTACTCGGGCAAGGCTGCCTCGGTCGTGCGCTCGGTCCGCGCGATCTACCTGGGGCTATTCTTCAACTGCTTTATCATCGCGAGCGTCAATCTCGCGGCGGTCAAGATCGCGAACATCTTTTTTGGATGGCCGCGTACCGAAACGCTGCTGTTCTGCGCGATCGTGCCGATCGTCTTTGCTGCCACGGCAGGCCTATGGGGCGTGATGGTCACCGACACGATCCAGTTCTGCATCACGATAACCGCCGCGTTCGCCGCCGCCTATTTCGCGCTGCATGCACCGGGCGTCGGCGGGCTCCACGGGATGGTCACGCACATTGCGCTGGCGCATCCGCACCTACTCTCGATTCTTCCGGATTTTAGCGATTGGCCGACGGCACTTGGGATCTTCGTGATTCCGCTCACCGTGCAGTGGTGGTCGGCGTGGTATCCCGGTTCCGAACCGGGCGGGGGAAGCTATGTTGCGCAGCGCATGCTCGCCGCGCGCAGCGAGAACGATGCGCTTTTCGGCACGTTCATGTTTCAGGCGATGCACTATGCGCTGCGACCGTGGCCGTGGATCGTCGTCGCGCTCGCCTCGACCATCGTCTATCCCACGCTCGGCGATATCCACGCGCGCTTTCCCTATGTCTCGCCGGCGTTGATCGGAAACGACATCGCGTACCCGGCGATGCTGGTGTTCTTGCCCGCCGGTTTTGCCGGGCTCATGGTTGCGGGTATTTTTGCAGCGTATCGCTCGACGATCGAAACGCATCTCAATTGGGGCACATCGTATCTGGTCCACGACTTCTACCGGCGGCTCATTCGCCGCGACGCGAGCGAGCATCATTACGTCATGGTCGGCCGCATCGTTACCGTGCTGCTCATGGTGGCGGGCGTCGGTGTAACCTATCTGCTCGATACCGCCAAAGACGCGTTCACGCTTTTGATTTCGATCGGCGCGGGGACCGGACTGATCTATCTGCTGCGGTGGTTTTGGTCGCGCATCAATGCGTGGAGCGAAATCAGCGCGATGTGCGTCTCGTTTGTCGTTTCGCTTGGGTTCTTTTTTTCCGGCAAATTAGGGCATGGCGCGAGCAGCACGACGGTGCTGTTGGTGACCGTCTCGGTCACGACTGCAGTCTGGTTGTCGGTGACGTTTCTCACGCCCGCCGATGACGCAGCGACATTAGCCCGCTTCTACGCCAAGGTGCGGCCGGCGGGTCCGGGCTGGCGGAAAGTTCGTGAGGCCGGCGGCTTGCCGCCCTCGCCTGACTCACCGGCGCAAGCGCTAGGAAGCTGGGTGCTGGGGCTCGCGTCGATCTACGGCGTGCTCTTTGCGACCGGCGCGTTCGTCTACGGCCGGCCGGGTCCCGGGGTCGTGTGGCTGATCGTCGCTCTTCTGTCTGCAATTGGGCTCGTTCGCCTGGTTCGTGCGGCTTCTCCACAGATTGCACAAGGCTAAGGTCGCTGATTGTGGACAACGAGGGGCGGCGTTCCGGCACGGAAAAACGGGCTGCTGATGCCTGAGACCCCGGATCGACCGCGTCGCACCGGCCTGCTCGCCCTCGATTTCGCCATAGCGGCGAGTGCGATCATTATCTCGTTTGCCTCGCTTTGGGTGGCTTTACGAGCGGACCGCACGCAAGAACAACTGCTTCAAGCGAGCGTGTGGCCGTACGTTCAATACTTCTCGAGCGATGCAACGGGAAATGGTGATAAGCGACTGGCGTTCGCGCTGCGCAACGCCGGCGTTGGCCCGGCGATCGTCCGCACGTTTGCCGTCGAATACAATGGCCACCCCTATTCAACGCTTCGCGAGCTGCTGTCGGCATGCTGCCACGTGCCCGCGAAACGTCATCCGGGGATCTTGTCGTCAACGGTCCGCGACAGCGTGATCATGGCGCACGAGGATATGCCGTTCATCGTCGTGCTTCCGGGTAAAACCGATGCGCACGAATATGCGTCGATCGACGCGGCGCGCTTCGGCATTGGGATTCAGATTTGTTACTGCTCGGTGCTGGGGGATTGCTGGTTTTTCGACTCCAAGCGCGACGACCAGCCGAACGCCGTGCGAAAATGTCCACCCGTCAAGATTCCATACGATACCTAAAGGAGACCATGTTGAAATCAACTCGCCTGCTCTGCCTGGCACTCTGCGCCGTTCTGGCCGCGTGTACGAACTCGGGATCGTCTTCGACTTCGAGTTCGAGCGCCTCATCCGCGCCCGCCGCATCGTCTGCCGCCGGTGGTAAGACGATCGGTGTGTCGATTCAAAACCGTGAAGCGCAGTTCTATCAAGGTATGGAGAGCGGCATGAAAGCCGAAGCGGCAAAATACGGCTACACGCTGGTCGTCGTTGACGCGAATCGTGACAACGCTAAGCAGCAAAGCCAGGTCGAGGATTTCATTTCCAGCAAGGTCGATGCGATCGTGCTCACGCCTTACGACTCCACGGCGATCGGCAGTGCGATCGTCGAAGCCAACAAGGCAAACATTCCCGTCTTTACCGCCGACATCGCGAGCACGAGCAAACAGGGAACCGTCGTCGCGCACATCGCAAGCGATAACGTGCAGGGCGGAATGCAAGCGGCAAAGCTGATCTGCAAGGCGGTGGGGACGAGCGGTACGGTCGCAATTCTCGACGAGCCCGAAGTGACCAGCGTGCAAGATCGTGTAAAAGGCTTTAAAGCTGGACTCAAAGCTGATTGCCCCGGCGTGACCGTCGTAGCCGACATCGATGCGGGCGGCGAACGTTCCAAGGCCGACAGTTCGATGGGCGACGTGCTGCAGTCCAATCCTAACGTGAAAGGCGTGTTCGGCATCAACGACGATTCAGCGCTGGGGGCGGTGAGCGCAATCAAAGCGGCCGGCGCAACGGGGAAGATTGCCGTCGTCGGGTACGACGCAACGCCCGAGGCGCAAGCGGCAATTAAGGCAGGATCGATGTACGGTGATGCGATTCAATATCCCGACAAGATCGGCGCGCTGACGATCGACACCATTCACGACTATTTTGCCGGCAAGACACCACCCAAAGTCGTGCACGTTCCGGTCGGCACCTACACGCGTTGAATTCAAGCGCCCCGCTCCTGGAGATGCGCGGCATCGGGAAGTCATTTCCCGGTGTTCGCGCGCTTTCGGACGTCTCGCTGACACTCTATGCCGGTGAAGTGCTGGCCCTCGTCGGAGAGAACGGCGCCGGCAAATCGACGCTGATGAAGATCCTCGCCGGCGCGCAGCGCGCCGATCGCGGGAGCATCGTGATCGACGGCGCGGAGGTGCAAATTGCCTCGCCGCACGACGCCGAGCGACTGGGCGTGGGGATGATCTATCAGGAATTCAATCTCGTCCCGCAGCTCAACGCGCTGCAGAACATTCTGCTCGGGAACGAACCGGTGCGCGGACTGATGCTCGACGAGCGTGAGGCAGCGCAGCGCGCGAGCGCTGTGCTCCAGGAGCTCGGGATCGAACTTCCGCTGGATCGCCCGGCAAGGCGCCTTTCGGTTGCGCAGCAGCAACTGATCGAGATCGCGAAGGCGCTTTCACGGCGCGCCCGGATCATCGTGATGGACGAGCCGACCGCCGCGCTCACCGAACGGGAAATCGACGCGCTCTTCGCACTGATCGCGCGCCTGAAAGCCGGCGGTGCGGGCATCATCTACATCTCGCATCGCATGGAAGAATTGCCCAAGATCGCCGATCGGATCACGGTGCTGCGCGATGGTTCCGTTGTCGAAACGCGCAGCGCGTCGGAGTTTTCACCGGCCGACGTCATCCGGGCCATGGTTGGGCGACCGCTCGATGCACACTTTCCGGCGCTCGATCCGGTCAAGCCCGACGCACCGGTCGTGCTCGACGTGCGCGACCTTTCGCGCGCTCCGGCGATCGCGCACATCAACTTCTCGGTGCGCGCGGGCGAGATCGTCGGACTTGCCGGATTGATCGGTGCCGGACGCACTGAGATCGTGCGCGCGATCGCGGGCGCCGACATGCCCGACGCCGGCGCGATTGCCATCGACGGCAAACGCGCCCTCATTCGATCGCCGCATGACGGCATCGAAGCCGGAATCGCTTTCATCACCGAAGATCGCAAAGGCCAAGGACTCGTGCTTGGCATGAGCGTGCGCGAAAATATCACGCTGGCGCATCTCGCGCAATTCGTCAATCGCGAGCATCTTATCTCGCGCATGCGCGAAGAAGCGAGCGCGCGGCGCATGATCGACGAACTGCACGTCCGTACGCCGGGGCCAGAGCAACTCGTGCGCAATCTCTCCGGCGGCAATCAGCAAAAGGTGGTGCTGGCAAAATGGTTATTGGGCAAAGCGCGGGTATTTTTGTTCGATGAGCCCACGCGCGGCATCGACGTCGGCGCCAAGTCCGAAATTTACGCGCTCATGAAGACCTTGCTCGAGAATGGAGCCGCCATCGTCATGGTATCCAGCGAATTGCCCGAGGTGCTTGGCATGTCGCATCGTATCCTGGTGGTTCGCGACGGCGGCATCGTTGCGGAATTCACCCGCGACGCTGCCACTCCCGATGCGGTCATCGCCGCCGCAACCGGAGCCGCAGCATGAGCGCAATTCTGAAGAACCTCTGGCTGCGCAATACGATCTTAGTGATCGTTGTCGCGATCTTCATGACGATCGTCAACATGGCGGCCAAGGGTCAATTCCTGAATCCGCGCAATCTGGTCACCGTCCTCGAGCAGATCTCGTACAACTGCATCCTCGGCGTAGGACAGACGTTCGTCATTATCACCGCAGGTATCGATCTTTCGATCGGTTCGCTCGTGGCATTGAGCGGCGTCGTCATGGCGCAGGTCGCGAATCACGTGCCGTTCGACGGCGCGCCGCTCGTGGTGGTGACCTTGCTCGCCGGCCTGGCTGTCGGCGCCGCCGCAGGATGGATCAATGCGCTGCCCGTCGTCAAACTCAATCTGCCGCCGTTCATTACCACGTTTGCGATGCTCGAAGTCACGCTCGGACTCTCGTACATTTTTTCGGGCGGACAGCCGGTAGCGGTCAATAACGCGATCTTTTCGTCGATCGGCACGGGCGCCGTGTTCGGCTTACCGGTTCCCGTGATCTGGATGGTCGTTGTGGTGGCGATCGCCTCGGTGCTCCTCACGCGTACGCGCTTCGGGCGCTACGTGGTCGCGCTCGGCGGCAACGAGGAAGCGGCGCGCCTGGCCGGGATCGCGACCGCGCGCGTGAAAACGATGGTGTACGTGATCAGCGGGATGTGCGCCGCCGTCGTCGGCTTTCTCTACATGGCGCGTTTTTCGTCGGGTTCCCCGGACACCGGCACGCACGACGAGTTGCTCGAAGCAATCGCTGCAGTGGTCGTCGGCGGCACGAGCCTGATGGGTGGGCAAGGCTCGATCCTCGGCACGTTCTTCGGCGCATTGCTCATCGGGCTACTCTATAACGCGATGAACTTGATCCACGTCGACTCGTACTTGCAAAAAGTCGTCCTCGGCGTGGTCATCTTACTCGCAGTCGTATTGGATGAACTGCGCAAACGCTATCTAGCGAAAGGGTAGTGCATTGTCATCCCGAGCGTAGCGAAGCGCAGTCGAGGGATTAACTGTGATCGGTTTCCCACCTGGCCCCATCGGAAAACCGGACCCATCTCACGGAACACGAGATAGGTGGATCATTAAGTGTAGCGACTTCACCGCCCCGGTTCACGAACCGATGTTTCACGTTGACACCAGGCGCGAACATCCCCTCGTCCTTGATTAGAATACTCTGAGCGCCAAGATGCACAACAAATCCGATGGCGGAAATATTTTGCGCGCTCACGTTTATGAACTCGATTGTGTAGTTACCGTCAGTCTTGTAAAGCATTTCGCTCCTGACGACTCCCGTACTACAATCCCGGACATCGAGTGGAACGTCGCTGACGGACACGATCTCTAGGAGCGCTCCGGCGAGCGCAAAAGCAAAGATCATTTTTACAGGTTTCCGCTTGCCGCGTCCTCGTGCTCCTGCCCCTGTTTTGTGAGACTGAAGACAATACTTAGGGTGCCATCCGTGTTTTCGCTTACGGTCAAGTGAATTAACCCGCGGTCCATTACCATTTGTGTGTCTAGCGATCTCCCGCACGCCATGTTCGACACCGGGGTGTGGTTGATTACCCGGCTGTACTCGTAAATGGTCGTCGTACCGTTTGTGCGAACGAAATGCAAGACATATGGTTGGCAACGGGCCGCGCCTTCAGAATATATAGCCAGATGGTCGCTGTTTGGGAAATCGACCGATGCGCAAAGATCCGAGTCCCCGCAATGGTCGAATGCATAGGCTTTTGATCCATCACTAAAGGTGATGCTTTGGTCTGGGCCTGAGGCCGCCGCAGCCGCGATAGGAAAGGCCAGCAAACTAACTGCTACAATCAGTGCGCGCTTCATCGAGTTCTCCCGTGTTCGTAAGAAAGGCGACTCTAATGGCGCCACCCTTTAAAGAGGCGTGTTCACGCCACCTCTTAGGGACTTTTGGCCCATCAGCAGTTCCGGCTGATCCTCTCGCCTACGCTCAGCTACACCCGGAGTGACAAAGCGAAAGATCAGATGCGGTATTTGGCTAAGGCGTGATCCAGTGCTGCTTGAGGGCCTCGAGCGTGCCGTTTCGCGTAAGCGTGCCGAGCGCGGCGTTCATTGCCTCACATAGTCGCACATTGTCTTTCGCAAAGGCGATCCCGAGCTTTTCGTGAGTGGGAAGTTCGAGAGGCACGTAGAGTTTTGGACGATTTTTGACGAGCTCGGTGATGACCGGGTGCAGCTTGATGATGCAGCCGATGCGGTCGGCTTCGAGATCGCCCAGGGCATCCAAGATGCCGTCATACGGATAGAACCGGATCGAGGCGAGGATGCCGTCGGCGATGAGCTTGCGCGCGGGGATCTCCGACGTGTTGCCCTGCTGAATGCCCGCTACGAGACCTTTCAAGTCGCCGACCGAGCGCACGTGCGGATGCGTGGCGCGATTGACGGCGACACCTTGGCCAAACTCGAGGTACGGCTGCGAGAACAACACGATTTGCGCGCGATCCGGTGTGATCGTTGTGCCCGAGATAACCGCGTCGTATTCGCGACGAGCCAGCCCATCGAAGATGCCGTTGAAGTTGCTACCGGTGTACGCGATGGTCTGCAAACGCACGTCGAGCGTCGTGCAGATGTGCCGCATCAGTTCGATGTCGAAGCCGCTACGATAGTCGCCTGCGCTAACGTCGAAAGGGGGGTCGGGATAGGCCGACGCCACGGTGAGAACTCCAGGCTTCAGTGTCGACAGCAACGAAAATTTGCTCCTGTATGATTCGTGCGATCAAGCTCTATACGGGTAGTGACGGCGCTTCTCATTTCACCGAAGGCAGCGTCTCGGTTGGTTCTCCAACCGACGTCACCACGATACATTTCGAAGAGTCGCCGCCGCACTCGACGCTCGACTGGCACAACGATCCGGAGCCGCAGTACGTCATTACGCTGACCGGGACGCTCGAATTCACTATGCGCGACGGCAAAACGTTCGTGCTGCGACCGGGCGACGTATTGATCGCGACCGATCACGTCGGCACCGGCCACAAATGGCGACTCATCGATGACGATCCCTGGCGCCGTGCCTACGTCGGGCTCAAGCCCGGCACCACGGATCACTTCATCGAGGCGTGACAAAAGGCGTTAGAACGGGAAGTCGTTTTGCGTCAGGTTTGCGTTCAAGTTGTAGTCGGTGAACGATTGGTCGAGCACGACTTGCGTGCCGGCGTAGAAAATTTCGCGCAGCGGCCAGTGCGTCGCTTGCGAAAGATAGAGCTTCTGCTCGCTCACGCCACCGTTGCTCGCCGGATCCGCGACCTTGAGATCGAGCAAATCCGTATTGGCCCCGGCGATCGGGCCACCCGCGCTTTGCGTGAGCTCGCCTTTGATGGTGGCATACCGGGCCACGATATTTTGCGGGAGACCATCAGGGATGGTGTAGCCGCGCAGCGAGACGGCACGTCCGTCGTGCAGATCGACCTTGAGATGGATGCCTGAGAGAAAGCCGCCTTGATGGCCGCTGACCTGATCGCCGCCGGTCCACACGCCGCCCGAGCCTTTGCCCGCGCCTGACTCGATCAGGGTCTTGGCAAAGTGCGGTTTCAAGAAGGAGTAGTCGTAGACGCGGTCTTGCACGTCGGTGCCCTTCACTTCGTGCGCGTGCAGTTTATACGTGTATGAGGTCACTTGCGCGAACGACGCGTTGAACGCATCGATGGCCGGTGCGGTTTGTGCCGCGCGCACGGCGTGCGGTGCGGCGAGCGCGACGAACGCGGCCGAGACCAGGGCGAGTGCGAGATAGCGTTTGTGCATGAATCCTCCGATTATGAGTTGGGCGTGCCTGCTTGGCCGGGTTCTTCGTAAAGCAGCGTACCGTGTTTGCCTTCGACGCCGATGAGCACGTCGCACTTGGCATCGGCGGCGATCTCTTCGATCGTTCGGCCAAGGGGTGCGCCGGTGTACTTCCCCTCTCGGAACGATCCGAGAATGATGAGGTTGGCTCTTTCGCGCTTGGCCAGGTCGAGTACCGCCTGTTTGGTGGATCGGGCTTTGATGATTTCGGTGCGGAGCGAGACACCGCTCGCGCCCGCGATTGATTCCGCGGCGCCAAGTGCGTCGAGCGCGGCGCGCTCCTCGAGCGGCATTTCGGCATCCGGCGGCAGCGAGTAGGGCACCTCGATGACGTAGATTGCGAGAAGCTCCGAGCGTTCGCCGCGCGCAAGCTTGGCCGCCAACGCCATCATGTGGCTGGAAAGAATATCGGGGGAGAACACGACCACGATCGACCCGACCATGCGCACCAGTTCGGTTGTCGCTTCCCTTGCAAGCTTCTGAATGAACGAGGCCGGAGGATGCAGCATCCACCAGATCGTCGAGGTGATCGCAATCACAATGAGAAGTGCGATCAATGCACCGGCGAGCGTCGTGTGAACGGTGCCGTTCTCGTAAATCATGTGCGCCCGCTTCTGCCGTAGAGCGCGCGCAGGCGAACCGCTCCGAGCGCAATCATCGCAAGGCCCAAGATGATGCCGGTAAAACTAGCCGCGATCGGATAGCGGGCCATCTGTGCGACGACGATGAGGCCGATGACGATCATCCCGAGCGAAAGGAGCGTGCGAATGATCCGCATGCGATCAACCCTCGGTGGTCCCGGCGCGCCGCACATCGCTCGCGCGCACATTTGCGACGTACTCATCCATGAGCTCGAGTTCACCGGCGCGGCGCAGAATTTCGATTTGCTCGCTGCGCCAGTCGCGCTTACGCGACCTGAAAAGCGGAAGGCGCTTGCGTTTCCGATAGATGAAGTAAAGGATGATGCCGAAGAGGATCCATGCGGGACCGGCGATCCGGCCGATCGGATGGGTGATCAACGTAAAGGCGAGGATCGCGCTCATACCGATGAAACCGATGACGGCGACGACGGGAAACTCGACCCTCTCGCCACGGAATGTCATGGGGATGTTGATTGGAATCTTGAATTTTCGCGGGCTCAACGGGTCGGTGAGGCGCAGAGCGACGAGCGCAACAAACACGAACGAGTAGCTCGTCGCCGCGCCGAAGGCGTACAGGTCGCCGAGAAAATCGATGCCGCTCTCGCCGTTGAAGTGTTTCGCATAGAGCGCCGCCATGGTAGGGCTGAGCGAGGGCAACGCAGCGAAGGTCACTTCGATCAAGGCGACGGCGGTGAAGACTACGAGTGAAATCATCGGCGTGCGATAGCGCGCGTGAACGCGCTGGAAGATCGAAGGGAGAAGGCCGCCGGTGGACATCGCGTACGCGATGCGCGAGCTGCCGAAGACGCCGGAATTCGCGGAGATGAGCAGCAAGATTGCGCCGAGCACCGGCACGTAGAAGGCCGCAATTGCACCCCAATACGGAACTTCTCGCGCGATGAGCGCGACCGCCTTGCCGTTGTTATCGTTATTGCCCAGCCACTGCCAGAGCATTTGCGGATGCCCGTGCGCGTCGAGTGGGATCGGGTGCCAGGTGTGCATGCCCAGAGCCAAGTTTGCATACGAAAGCGCAAAGATCAAAATGGTGAGGATCAGCGCGGTCGATGTCCGCGGAATGATTGAAGCGGGGCGCTGCGTCTCTTCGGCGGCCTGTGAAATCGATTCCAATCCAACGAATGACACGATTGCAAGCGAAATGCCCTTCATGAAATCGAACGGCGTGGGCCAACTCGTCTGCATCGTGTGAACCAGCAGATTAGGGCTGAAGGCAAAGAGAAAGCCGAGCGAGAGAATCGCCGTTTCGCTGACTACGTCGAGCGCGCTCACGAATCCGTTGAACGCGGTCGATTCGCGAACCCCGATGATGTTGAGGACACACAGCCCAACGATCAGCCCGACGACCAGGATGAAGTGCGACCAGGGGTGGAAGGGCGCACCAACCTGCGGCAGCAGTTCGCTCAAATAGTCGACGCAACTCCACGTAAAGAGCGCGATGTCGATCGTGAAGTCGAGCAGCACTGCCCAGCCGGCGATGAAACCGAAAATGTCGCCGAGGCCGCGCAAGACGAAGTACTGACCGCCGCCGGCCACCGGATACGTGGCGGCAAGCTCCGTATAGGCGAGCCCAATGCACACATAGACGATGCCGGCGAATAAGAACGCGACGTTCGAAGCGCCCGCCGCTGCACCCAGCACGAGGCCGAGTCCGACGAAGATGTCGGCCCCGACGTCGGAATAACCCCAGGAGAATGAACCCCAGGGCGTGACGGACCGCCGAAGTTCCGGTTTTCGGTCGCTACTCATCCTGCTATTTAGAAGATGATCCCGATTGCGGTGCGTTCAAGCGCGTTGATCATGTATTCGGTATGGGCATATTGTTCGTGTAAGCCGAACTCGTGAAAAATACGTAGTGCCTCATTGAGGCGGTTCACGCCGTCGCGCAGTTCGTTCCGGTCACGGCGGCCGTCGGTTGCCTTTTGGAGAACCATCGTCGCGTACTTGAGGGCTGTCTTGGCGTATTCCACCTCATTGTTGATCGCCGAAAGCTCGTGCATCGCGGAGAGGTAGGCGTCGCGGGCTTCGTCGTAGTCGCGACGCCGCGTCGCGATCATGCCCTTGAGCACGTTCTCGAGCGCGTCACTGCGATTGCGCGAACTGGCGAGCGCGCGATCGAGGGCTTGTCGCAGCGTCGGATCGGTTGTGCTTCCACCCGATGACGGCGAAAAGGTTTTCATTTGTTTGGTTTCGGAGACCGGCGGCGCGTGCGCGTGCGTTGCAGGGCCGAGCAGACCCTGGATGTCGGCCATGAACTCACTTGCGTTTTGATAGCGCCGTCCCGGATCTTTTTCGATCGCGCGCATGATCACGATTTCGAGCGCCTCGGGGATGTTGCGGTTGATCTCGCGCGGCGGCGTGGGAAGGTCGTGGACGTGCGAGTACATGGTTGCAACGATGTCATCGCGATCGTTACGGAAAGGCAGCGTGCCGGTAAAGATCTCGTACATCACGATGCCCACGGAGTACAGATCGCTTCGTACGTCGGCCGGTTTGCTCAAGAACCGTTCGGGCGCGAGGTAGGAGATGGTTCCGACGATTTGTCCGGTGCGGGTCGTTTGCGTAACCTCGCTCGCTCGGCGGGCAAGGCCAAAATCGGTCAGCTTAGTGTGCTTACCTTCTTCGACTGTCATGATGTTGGACGGCTTGATGTCGCGATGGATGATGCCTTGTGAGTTCGCGTACTCGAGCGCTTCAAGGACTTCGTAAATATAGCCGAGCGCTTGTTTGTAGCCGAGTTCGCCGCCTTCGAGCGCGGAGAGCGTCTTACCGCGCACGAGTTCCATGACGATGTAGGAGATGCCGGAATCTTCTCCGGCATCATATACGGCCACGATTCGTGGGTGATTCAGCCGCGCCATTGCGCGCGCTTCCATCAAGAGGCGCGCGTTCGTCTCGTCGGAACGTTCGACGAGCACCTTGACCGCGACGTCTCGACGCAGCGTCTTGTCGAGGCCCCGGTAGGTGTCGGCGGTCCCGCCGCGTCCGAGCAGCTCGGCGATTTCGTAGCGCCCGCCGAGAGTCCGTCCTTGGAGTGAGTCCACTAAGCCGTTGTATCCATGCAGCTAGAAGGCGTTTCGATGCACGGCTATGCGATTACCGTCTATGGTGACGATATCGAACCGGAGGGCCGCTTCGGGGGCGACGATCTGGGCATAGTCGGATGCGATCATTCGTAGTTTTCGGCGTTTTCGCCCGTCGACTGCACTTAGTGCCGAGCCGAAGGTGCGCCCGTCTCGGCGCTTGACCTCCACGAAGACCAGCGTCGCCCCCTCAACGCAGACAAGGTCGATCTCGCCGCCGGGGACGCGGACGTTGCGCGCGACGACGCGGTAGCCGGCACGCTCGAGGAATTGGGCCGCCAGGTCCTCACCGGACCTTCCCTTCCCACTCGAGCTGGAAGTTGTCACCGTCCTCTACTGCGTCCGGGTCGTTGCCGAACAAGAGTTCGAGCTGGGCGTCTTTGACCCGGGCAAAGGCGGCCCGGTGATGAACGCACGGCCCGTGCAGCCGCAGCGCCGCGATGTGGGCCGCGGTGGCATAGCCCTTGTGCTCGGCAAATCCGTAGCGCGGGTCCTCACGATCGAGCTCCTCGAGAAGTGCGTCGCGATGAACTTTGGCCACGATCGATGCAGCCGATACGACCGCACACAGGGCGTCGCCCTTGATGAGCGGCTCTTGCGGGCCCGCGAACGATCGGATGCGGACGGCGTCCGTGTAAAGAAACTGCGGCGGTCCGCACGCCAGCGCCGCGATCGCACGCTCCATCGCGAGCACGCTTGCCCAATAGATGTTGAGGCGGTCGATCTCCGCGACGCTCGCAACGCCGATGCCCCACCCGGCAACGCAGGCCATGATTTCTTGCGCGAGCTCGCGCCGTCGCGGCGGCGGCACGACTTTGGAATCGTTGAGGCCGCGTAACATCAATGGTTCGCCCGCAACGACGCAGGCGGCAACGACCGGACCCGCGAGTGGGCCGCGCCCGACTTCGTCGACACCGCCGATTAACTGGAAACCGCGTTCGCGCGCCGCACGTTCGAAGCGATGCAACCTCACGAGCCGCCGCCGTTCACGCTCGTACGCGTTCTTTTGCTTACGCTGCTTGTTCGTCACCGTCGCCGGGAGCTTCGAGACTGATGCGGCCAAAAACTCCGTCATTGAAGGCCTTGATGTAGGCTTGTGCGGCATTGTGCTCGTCGATCTCGCCGCCGCGCCGTACGAAGCCGCGCACCGACGCGAAGCTCGCCAAGTCGGGTACCTTCGTGCGCCCGCCGCTGCGCTGGTCGAGCCAACGGTGAAACTCAACGGCGACTTCGTACGGATCATAGCGCTCGCGCGGTACCGCGCCGATCAAGGCAAGCTTCCACTGCGCCTGCGCACTCTCGATTTTGGGAACCAGGATGCCCGGCGTGTCCATCAACTCGACGGTCGGCGCAAGGCGAAACCATTGCAGTTGGCGGGTTACCCCGGCGCGATCTTCGGTCTTGGCTGCGCCGCGTTTGAGCAAGCCGTTGATGATCGATGATTTTCCAGAATTCGGCACGCCCACGACGATCACGCGCGAGATGCCGCTGCGCTCCTTGGCTTTTGCGGTGAGGGCGGCGAGGATGCGGGACACACTTTGTTGCGCACGGGCCTCGACCGCCATCGCCTCGCGTCCGCGCGAAGCGAGGTGCTCGATCCACGCTTTGGTCGTCGCCGGATCCGCGAGATCGTCGCGGCTAAGCGCGACGATGCGCGCGCGGTCGCCGATGAGCCGGTCGAGCATGGGATTGGCATCGCTGCGCACCGCACGGGCATCGATGACCTCGATAACGATGTCGATCAGCTTGAGGTACTCGGCGATGCGGCGCATCGCTCGGACCATATGGCCCGGGTACCACTGCACGACGTTGTCGAGCCGGTCTTTCATAGGACGCCGATCGATCCCAGCGGCCACACGCCGGCGAGGGCTTGCCCCATCAGGTCGCTCTTGGGCACCGGACCAAAGATGCGCGAGTCCTCGCTTACCGCACGATTGTCGCCCAGCACGTAGACGCTGTCTGGCGGTACGGTGGTCTCGGGGACGCTGCGGTCGTCGCCATGCTGCACGTACGGCTCCGCGAGCCGCGCGCCGTTGATGTAGACGGCGCCGCGGTCGATCCGGATGCGTTCGCCGGGAAGCCCGATGACGCGCTTGATATACGTCGCCGGCGTGATGCCGTCGTGGTGAAACGCAACGATATCGCCCCGGTGCGGCGCACCGAAGCGATAGGCCAGCGTGTTGATGATTACGAGCTCACCCGAACTGATCTGCGGCGCCATCGACGGGCCCGACACCTCGGGAAAGCGGACGAAAAATGCGGCGATCAACGCGCCGAGGATCGCAAGTTGCAGCACGAGGCTCGCGAGCGAGCGCAATTGCACGAACCGGACCACGTTTGCGCGTATTCGCGATTATTTCAAGATTTTCATCTGATTGAGCGGCCAGAAGATCAGGAACGCGCGGCCGGTGAAGCCGGCGTGCTCGCCGGTGCGCGGACCGGTTGCAAACGTTCCGCCGTCCTGTGCGAAGCCCCAGACGTGCGAATCCTCGGAGTCGTTGCGATTATCGCCCAGCATCACGTAGCAATGCGGCGGAATCGTATCGGGCGACGTCCACTGCGACTTGGGTGGGATGTTGGCCTCAGACGGATCGAGCGCTCGCCAACCAAAACCGTCGTTAATCCAGATGCCGTAGTTCTGAATCTTTAGGTCATAGCTGGGCTTTTGCGCGATGTAATTCTCATCCATTGCGACGTCGTTGAGGTAGACGATGCCTTTGGTGATGCGCATGCGCTCGCCGGGAAGCCCGATGATGCGCTTGATGAAATCATCCGGCGTCGGAATCGGCGGCGGGAAGACCACGACGTCGCCTTCGTGTGGGGCGTGAAAGCGATACTCAAACTTGTCGACTAGCAACACGTCGTGCACTTCGAGCGTTGGAACCATCGACGCCGACGGAATGTAATACGTCCGCGCGACGAACGTGATCAACAGCCACGCCGCGATACCCGCGTAGATGAACGGATCGAGGTACTCGCGCGCGATTGCGACGCTGCGCCCGTTCGAGGCCGCGGTCACGGGGCGGATCGAGAGGGCGATGCGCGAGACCAGAATGATCGCGACCAAGCCGAGGAGATCGTATGGTGTCATAGTTCTTTCACGTGAGGCCAGAGAATGAGAAAGGCGCGTCCACTGAACGACGCCTGCTTTGCGAATCCCCATACGTGCGAATCGTCGGAGTAATTCCGGTTATCGCCGAGCATGAAATAGAATCCGCGAGGAATACGGTCGGGTGCCTGCCACATTCCCCGCGGAGGGATGTCGGCCTGCGCCGGATCGAGTGCCGAACCATCCACATAGATCGTGTAGTTGCGGACCTCGAGATTGTAGTTGGGCGGCTGGTTTTCGTACGGTTCGGCCAGCGGTTTACCGTCGCGGTAGACGATACCGCCGGAGATGCGAATGGCGTCACCGGGAACACCGATGACCCTCTTGATGAAGTCGTTGCTTTGCCCCGGAATCGGTGGTGCAAAAACGGCGATTTCGCCGTCCTGCGGGTGATGGAGACGATAGCTGAGCTGGTCGATTAGGAACACGTCGCCGACTTGCAGCGTGGGAATCATCGAGATCGATGAGATGTAGAAGGTGCGAATGACGAAGATGAACAGCAGCAGCGCAACCAGACCCGCAACGATGATCGCGTCGAAATAGCCCCGCAGAGCAGCAACGGCCGACGACTCTCCGTCGCCGGCCGTGAAAGCTTTATTGCTGAGCGCCAGGCGGGCGATCGCGAACACAGCGACCAATCCCAAGAGTGCAAGCGGCGTCGAGATCGCTTACTTGACCGCTTTCTTCTCTTTAATGCGGGCGGCCTTACCGATCTTCTCGCTGAGGTAGTAGAGCCGGCTGCGGCGCACGATGCCGCGCTTGCTGACTTCAATTTTCTCTACGCGCGGGCTGTGCACGAGGAACGTCTTCTCGACGCCGACGCCGTGGGCGACGCGACGGACCGTTACCGCGGCATGCGAACCACCGCCTTTGCACACCGTAACCACGCCTTCGAACATCTGCGTGCGCTCTTTGCCGCCTTCGACGACCTTGGAATAGACCTTGACCGTGTCGCCCGAACGAAATTCGGGGACCGATCCCTTGAGCTGCTCGCTATTCAATACGTCGATGACGTTCATGACACAACTTCTCTATACGGCAGATGGGAAGAGGCGCAGGGGCGGCCCCGCGACAACCTCGGGATAGTATCACGGCTCGGGCTCGTCCAGCAAGTCCTTCCGGCGGGCGGCGGTCCGAGCCCGGGACTGGTCGCGCCGCCACGCCGCAATCTTGGCGTGATCGCCGGAAAGGAGTACCGGGGGGACCTCGACCCCGCGGAAGACGGCCGGCCGAGTGTAGCTGGGGTGGTCGAGCAGGCCGTTAGCAAAGGACTCCTGCGCTGCCGATTCGGGATCGATGACGCCCGGCACCAAGCGAACAGTGGCGTCGAGGATCGCCAGCGCGGCCAACTCGCCCCCCGTGAGTACGAAGTCGCCAACCGTGAATTCCTCGATCGGGTAGAGGTCGGTCAGACGCTCGTCGATCCCCTCGTAGTGGCCGCAGATGAGGACGAGGCGATCCAACTGCGCGAGGCGCTCCGCTTGAGCATGCGTGAAGGCGAGCCCCCCCGGCGCCGGCACTGCGATGGTGCGTCGCTCGTTCGCAGGCGCGGCAGCGATGATTGCATCGAGCACGCGTGCGATCGGCTCGATCCGCAGCACCATACCGGCACCGCCCCCAAAGGGAACGTCGTCGGCGCGTTCGTTCCCCTGCAACGCGTCGAGGAGGTGATGATAGCGGATTGCAATCGTTCCTGCTTCAACGGCGCGGCCGAGAATCGAGAGGCCGACAAACGGAGCGAAAACCTCCGGGAAGAGCGTGACGACGTCGACGGTTAGCATGGGGCGCCCTTCGAGGCTCGCTACGCTCGCACCTCAGGATGACATATCCCATACCGCGCGAACCGCAAGCTCTATGGCCGACGGAGTCGAGCAGATCTTCCTCTCGGACGAGATCTTGGCGTATATGCGCAATGCCGCGCGCCTTGCCGGTGAATTGCGCGAGCCGTTCATCACGGTTCGGACGCTCCTGATCGCGTTGCTGGAAGAGCCGACCTTGGGTCCCGCACTCGAGGAAGTGCTGCCGCGCGAAAAGCTCGAGAACTACGAACTGCCCGAGGACGCCGGCGTGCGTCTTACCGCCTCGCGCGTGCCGGAGCCGAATCTGCAAGCCGGTGAACGCGCCGCGCTCCTGCGCTTTAACACACTGGCCTTTAAGGTGCCCGACGGCAGTAAAAGCGTTTGGCTCAGCCGTGAAGCCTACACCGTGTGGAATGAGGCGGCCAAGCGGGTGGGCGACGGCGAAAAATTTCTGCCCAAACACGTTGCGTTCGGCATTGCCGCCGACGCGATTCGTTCACCGGGGGTCTTGGCGGCGATGGCGATATCACCCGGCGACGTGAGCGAAGCAATACTAAAGCTCTGATTCATTAAGCTTTCGATGCCTCGACGGCCGTCAGTTCTTCGAGATATTCGAAGAGTTGGGGCAGCGTGATTTTTTCGAGCGCGGTCATTTCCTTGATGCGATCGGCGTCTTCGCCTTCGTCGCGAATGTAACAGCGCGTCTCGACGCCGTTTTCGCTTTCGCTGATGAAGGAGACGGCAAACCCGCGGCCGGGCATTTCGTCATAGATGCGCATTGTCTGCGGATTGAGAATTTCGATCGAGTGCGCCGCACTGTTCGCGTCGAAAATCAAAATTTTGAGGTGCTCGTAGTTGGTCACCTCGATTGAGCCGACGACGAAGACGTTCTTGGCGGAAAAAAATTCATGGCCGCGCTTGCTGCGGCTCGAGACTTCGTAAAAGACTCGGTGGGCGACGAAGCGGCTCAGGATCTTGCGGAGGGTCGCCAGCGAGGCCAGCGTTTCGGTGCGGTTGCCCCGCGTGTAGATAATCTTCACGGCGGACGTGCCTGCTTGCACAGGCGTGGGAGGTGTTCCTCCTTAGCTCCGCTTTTTTGCTCCTTCGGACGCCCCCGCTACGCTCGCTTTTCTTGTTTATGCTCGCTGCGCGGGGGCGCGCCGGCAAGCGGTAAGCGGAGCCGGGTCGTCACATGCGAAGAGACTCGGGGAAATGTTCTCCGTTCCAGATATTATGGTGGTCTCCGTGCTGGCGCTGCTGCTCTTTGGGCCCGACCAGTTGCCCAAAATCATGCGCCAAGCCGGACGCGTCATGCGTGAGGTTCAGAACACCTCGCACTCATTCATCGCCGAGATGGAGCGAGCCGCCGACGTCAGCGACACAAAGATGCCGCCGCCGATGCCGCCGGTGCCTACCGAGATCCATCCCCCGCAAGACGACGCCAAAGCCCAATGACCGCGCGCACGTAGGCGCGCGTTTGCGGATACGGCGGCACGCCGCCATAGTGGTCGACCGCCCCGGCTCCCGCGTTATAGGCTGCCAGCGCATCGACGTAATCGTCGTTCCGGCCGAGCTGGGCATAGTGCGCGAGCAACCCGCGTAGGTGTACGGCGACGCCGTGAATGTTCTCGAGTGGATCGCCGGGATCGACGCCGAGCCCGGCAGCCGTTGCGGGCATCAGCTGTCCGAGCCCGCGCGCACCGGCGCCGGAGATTGCTGCATCGTTCCAAGACGATTCAACCGCAATCAGTGCGACGAGCAAACGCGCGTCGAGTCCTTCCGTGTCGGCTTCGTGGATCGTGGTCCGCGCCAGTAGCGTCGCGCGATCGCCGGTGAGCGACGGATTGAAGAGTTGCAGTGCGTGCGCGTACAGCGCGACCATAAACGCAAACTGCCGCATGCACTGGGTAGTGCCACGGCAGTCCAAGAAAGAGATATGGAATCTAGAAAGGCTATTTTGCTTTAGGCTGAGGAGCCGAGGGCGAAGTTTACGATGGTAATCGAGCCCGAAGGCGACGAAGGCCTAGAGCAAAAGAGACATTCTAGATGTTGAAGTTCTGGCGCAGTTCGGTAATGCGCTGAGCGACGAGCGTGCGCACTTGCGAATGCAGCCGCTCTTTCTGCTCGTCGGGGAGCCGGCGATAAACCATGTAGCCCGCCGCAGAGGCCAGGCCGCCGAGCAGGCCGATCAGGAGGGCTTTGCCCACCTCATTGTCGTTCTCCGCGTTCGGTTCGCTGCCGAAGGCGCCTTGATAGCCGTTGCCGGCGGAGTTGGTCCCGGACCATTGCTGATCGGGCGGCGTGGTGCGAAACGTTTCAGACATAAAAATCTCCTTCGGTGCGTTTCCTATCTTACCCGGTTTCGCGGCGACGGGTTACACGCACGTGCTGCGGGTATTGGCGGGCGATCTGCTCGACGGCGATTTCCGCGGTGGCGACAATGGCTATGACTGCCCGATCGTCGCGATCGGATTCGGGAATGGTCACGTCGAGGTGCCCTGCCTTCATCTGTGCGCCGGTGTCGATCTTGGCGAGTTCTTCGAGGCCCGCGCGTGCCGCTTGAAGGACCGCCGACACGGACGCGCAGACCAGCGAGTACTCGTCCGAGCTGCTTTCCGGGATTTCGACATGGCCGGAAGCAAAAAACCGGGACAGCCGCTCGCGGCCATCCCGGTAGAAGTTTACTTCAACCATGCCCTAAAGGCTGATTTTGGTAATTTTGACTTCGGCGAAGCGCTGGCGGTGGCCGTTGAGCTTGCGGACACGCTTTTTCGCTTTATAGCGGAAGACCAGGATCTTTTTGTCCTTGGCCTGGCGCACCACGGTGCCGGTCACGGTCGCGCCCGAAAGGGTCGGAGCTCCGACCTTCACGTCGCTGCCGGTGCTCGCGAGCACGACCTGGTCAAACGTGACGTCGGCTCCGGCCTCGAGGTCTACGAGGTCGGTGCGAATGATATCGCCTTCCGCGACGCGCACTTGCTTGCCGCCGGTCTGGATGATCGCGTACATAACTGACACACAGTACCAGGGGCCGCGCTCAGTGTCAACGGCATTCGCCGGCTAGGGCGCGAGCGTCAGGCGGTCCACTGCGGCGCGATCGACGGCCGAATCCGAGTACGGTAAGGCAAGCAGGCGACCAGCGACCCAGTCGGCGGCTTCGTCGGTATAGTGGCCGCTTGCGGTCCGGCCCGATTCCCCTTGCGGAATCGTGATGCCGCCCGCGTCCCAGTTCCCGATATCCCACACGGCGCGAAAGCTCTGTGAGAAGCCGTAATTTTGCACGTGCACCGTGTACGCGTCGCCGTTGCCCGCAAACGTCGTGCCGTTCAAGAACGAAAAGCCCAGTGCGGCAAGCGGATGTTTTACCTGGACGGCTCCGGCCGTTCCCCAGGGCTGCGGCGACGCATCGGCGACCGCACTGAGCGCGGTGACGGCGCCGGGCTTCGCGCGCGAATCGATCATCGCGGCGCTCATCCAACCGAATTCCCGAACCAGGGCAAGGCGAAGGTGATACGCCTGCGTCGCGCCGTCGGAATCGGGGGTGAAGCGACCGTCCCAAGCCATCAACGTGGGAACGTTCGCGGTAAGCGCGCGCTCGCACACCGAGAGCGTGTCCATCTGCATCGAAGCGAAGTAGGCAACGTCGTAGGTCTTGCGCGCTCGTAGCAACTGCGCGACGCGGTAAGCGCGGCAGGGTGCGGTAAACGCGGCCGAAAGGCGCAGCGGATACGATGCACCGTACATCTTGTTGTTGGAAGTCCACACGATTGCATCGCGCGAAGCCGCGACGCGCGGCAATCCATCGAACGGGACCGCTGCGTATTGTTTGGCGAGGTCGGATGCCGGATGAATGTCGCGCGCCCAGAACGGATCGTTCGGTATCGAGCCTGCGAGTTGATAAGCCACGCGACCGCTCGCATCGGCAAGTTCGAAGTTCTGCGTTGGTCCGGGATAGGTGCGCAGCGCCGCGAGTGCATCCTCGATCGTGCGCGCGCGGTCCAGTCCGTTGAATGCCGTCAGTGGCGCATTCGGCGTCGCATAGGCATTCCAGCGCACGAGTATAAAGCGCGGCGCCCCGCGCACCTTGATCGTGGCGCCGAATTCGCGCACGCCGCGATAGTAGCGCGCGGTTACGTCGCGGGCAAAGCGCACGTGAAATGTCTCGGTTTGCCATTTCGTGGCGTCGAGCGAGGGCGGTGCGTCAAAGATACTCAGCGCCGTAACCGTGCCGTTGGTCGCGCCCCAGGCAACGTGGTCGTTGTGACCAAGCGTGACGCCGGGCGTGCCGACTAACGCAGCGCCCGCGACGTGGAATCCCGGCGACTGCATGTCTACCAGATACCATACGCCCGGTATAGCGAGCGCAAGGTGCGGATCGTTCGCCAAGAGTGCGCGATGCGTTGCCGTGTGCGCGGCGCCGGCGGCCCATTCGTTACTGCCGATGGGCGGACGCGGATCGAGCAGGCTGCGAATCAATGCCGAGCGCGCGTTTTTGACGCTGCAATTTGCCGGATCGGCTATGTGCGCCAGCCCCTCGGTGACCGGCGCATCGTAACAGGGATCGGTCAGCGGCGGCTCGTTCCCGATGCGCGCCGCGATATCGTTCCAGTCGTCGGTGAGATCGAGCACGGTTGCAAACGAGACCGCGAGCGAGTCCTGCGGACGCCACGGTTGCATGTCGTAGTTGAGGATGCGAAACTCGACCGGTGTGGTCTCGCGCTTCATCGCGGCATTGACGCCGTCGGCGAAAGCCTGCAGCGTCGCCTGCTCCCGCGGGTCGAGCTTTTGCCATTGCGCATCGACGATCTCGCGCACCGGAACGACCCGTGATTTCTCGTCCGAGGGCACGACCGCGCTGCCGAGAACCTCGGAAAGCTCACCGTAGACGAAACGGCGTAACAGATCGAGTTGGAAGAGCCGGTCTTGCGCCATGACGTAGCCTTCGGCAAAGAAGGCGTCATGCTCATTAGCCGCGCGAATGTGCGGCACGCCGCGTGCGTCGCGCAGAATCAGGGTGGGCGCAGCGATGCCGGTGCCGGCGATCGTGCCGTTCACCGTCGCTGTTGAATGCATGCCGACGGAGATGTTTCCCGCGTACAGCGCGATGACGATCACCACAGCCAAGACGACGATGGCGACTCCGCGAAGAACGATACGCATCAGAGCTCCAGATACAGCTCGCCGTTCGCCTCGCGAACCGCATAGGTGGCGACGGGCATGATGGCGGGCATCGTCGGGGCGCCGGTACGCACGTCGAAGGTTGCGCCGTGGCGCGGACAGATCGCGCAATAGCCTTCGAGCACGCCCTGATCGAGCGGGCCGCCGTCGTGCGTACACACGTCGTCGATAGCATAAAACGAACCGCCGACGTTACAAACGAGAATCTCGTTGCCGTCGACGGTGAAGGGCTTAGCATGTCCGGGTGGGATCTCGGCCGCCGCGGCCAATCGCCGTTCCATCACTGCCCGACTTTGTGGCAAGGCGCCATGTTCCTCGTACGCCGAGCGTACGAGAGCACGAAGAAGAAAAAGGCCCGTCTAGCCGACGGCGCCTTCCATCTCCATCTTGACGAGACGGTTCAGTTCGACCGCGTATTCCATCGGCAACTCCTTGACGAAGAAGTCGAAGAATCCGTTGACGATCAGCGCGGTTGCATCGGCTTCGGAAAGGCCGCGCGACATCGCGTAGAAGAGTTGGTCTTCGCCGATCTTCGAGACGCTCGCCTCGTGTTCGACGGTGGACTGCTGTTCATGAATCTTCATCGTCGGCTTGGTGTCGCTGGCCGATTGGTCGTCCATGATCAAGGCATCGCAGCGTACGCGCGTCTTCGCGCCGACCGCGCCGGGGAAAATCTCAACCAGTCCGCGGTAGGTCGTTTTGCCGCCATGCGCGCTCACGCTCTTGTTGGTGACGACGGACGTCGTGTTCGGCGCCGCATGGATGACTTTCGCGCCGGCATCTTGATGCTGGCCTTCGCCGGCAAATGCCATCGAAAGAATCTCGCCGCGAGCACCTTCGCCCATGAGGTAGATCGACGGGTACTTCATCGTCAGCTTTGAGCCGATGTTGCCGTCGACCCATTCAACGGTGGCATTCTTCTTCGCAATCGCGCGCTTGGTGACGAGGTTGTAGATATTGCGATACCAGTTCTGGATCGTGGTATAGCGAATCGAGGCCTCGTCATCCGCGATCAGCTCGACCACTGCGCTATGCAGCGACGAAGTCGAGAACTTCGGTGCGGTGCAGCCCTCGATATAGTGGATCTTCGCACCTTTGTCGGCGATGATCAGCGTACGCTCGAATTGTCCCATGTTCTCGGCGTTGATACGGAAGTAGGCTTGCAACGGCATCTTCACTTCGACGCCCGGCGGCACGTAGATGAACGAACCGCCCGACCAGACCGCAGAGTTGAGCGCTGAAAATTTGTTGTCGGCGATGGGAATCACCGTCGCCAGATATTTGCGGACGATGTCGGGATACTGCTTGACCGCGGTATCCATATCGCAAAACAGCACGCCCTGCGCGTCGAGTTCTTTGCTGACGTTGTGATAGACGACTTCGGATTCGTACTGCGCGGAGACGCCCGAGAGAAACTTACGCTCGGCCTCGGGGATGCCCAGGCGATCGAAGGTGCGCTTGATGTCGTCGGGCACGTCGTCCCACGAGCGCTCAGTCTTGTCGGTCGACTTCACGAAGTAGCGAATGTCGGCGAAGTCGATGGCGTTGAGCAGCTCGGTGTCGCCCCACGTCGGCATCGGCTTGCTGATGAAAGTCTCGTAGGCCTTGAGGCGGAACTCCAGCATCCACTCCGGCTCGTTCTTCATCGCGCTTATGCGCTCGACGATCTCGCGCGTCAGGCCCTTATCCGACTTGAAAACGTAGTTTTCTTCGGTGTCGTGGAACCCGTGGCGATAGTCCTCGGTAACGGGGAGTTGTACAGGCGTGGTCATGGCTCTCTGAGGGTACCACGAGGACCCCTATAGTCAAGATTGTGAAGTCGGATCTTCATTATCTTTTTGACCTGGAGTGGCCCGCGGGCGCTCCGCAGGCTGGTTCATTAAGGACTTATTATCCCAAAGGGGTTTACAGGGGGGGGCTGGGGGGTTATCATGTTCGCCGGACCTGGGGTATTGAGCTTGGGCTGACCCCCGAGCGGTAGGTCCACGGTAGGGGGTAGGCGCGCCCTTTTCGCGCCATCGCGACGAATCGCCCGTGCACCGAAAAGCGCCGGCAAGAGTTCGTCGATAGGTCGGGGACGTGACGCTGCACAGCAGGCGCCAGCCGACAAGTCCGGAGGTGGGATTCCCCCGAGGCTCAAGGAGAGCGGAAGAATTGAAGGCACTCGGTACGCACATCGTGTGTGAGTTGTCAGGCTGTGATGGCGCGGCACTCACCAACGTCGATGCGGTCCGCGAGATGATGATCGGAGCGGCCAATGCATCGCGCGCGACGGTTATGGAGGTCGCGTTTCACCGGTTTGAGCCACAGGGCGTCTCCGGTGTGGTTGTTCTGGCAGAGTCGCACATCTCGATCCATACGTGGCCCGAGACCGGCTATGCCGCAATGGATTTTTACACGTGCGGTGATCATACCGATCCGTGGCTCGCTTGCGAGTTCGCAGCGAAAATGCTCAATGCCAAGACCATGTTGACGACTGAAGTCAAACGCGGAATCGCGCAAGCGGGTGGAAGCTTCACGCACGTCGTCACTCGCGATCACGAAACGACCGCGCTCTCCGCGTAATTTCATCCCTCGAGGGAATCACCAAAAAAGCCGCTGCGCATGCAGCGGCTTTTTCAGTTATTTCCAACCTTGAGATCCCAAACTCTGAGGCACGAGCGGTGGAAATCTCGCGATTAGCACCTCGACAACCGCCCCGTCGGGAGTCCCGGCGTACGATCCGAACCCGAGTTCGCCGCTGACGTTCAACGCCAACGACACCTACGTCTTTTGTCTCTACGAGGTGCCCACCTAAGGCTGGGCTACGGGGGCGCCCTTCGTCGGCGGCGAAGCCTGGTGCCCGCTATGCCGAAAACCGAACACTGGCAGTGGTACGTCGAGGCGTCCGCCCCGACCGAAGCTCACCACCACGCGATTGAGGACGTCTTTTTTTCCGGACGCTCCGATTTTCAACAGGTCGCGGTGATCTCCACGCCCGTCTTCGGGAAAATGCTGATCCTCGACGGCGATACGCAGAGTTCGCAGGGCGACGAGAAAATCTACCACGAGTCGTTGGTGCACCCGGCGATGGCCGGTGCGGCAAACCGGAACGAGGTCCTCATCCTGGGCGGCGGCGAGGGCGCGACGCTGCGCGAAGTCTTACGCCATCCCGGCGTAAAACGCTGCACGATGGTCGACATCGACGGTTTGGTCGTCGACCTCTCCAAGAAATATCTGCCGGAGTGGGCAGACGGTGCTTTCGATGAGCCGCGCGCGAACGTTATCATCGGGGATGCGCTTGCCTACATGCGCAATCACGACGAGAAATACGGCGTAATCGTCTCCGATCTCACCGAACCGCTCGAGGACTCACCGAGCAACATCCTTTTCAACGAAGACGTGTTTCGGCCTGATCAAGTCGCGCTTGGCCGACGACGGAATCTACGTGCTGCAAGCCAGCACGGCGGCGTTTTACAACTACTCGCTGCACTGCAAGATGGCGCGCACGCTACGACGCCATTACAAGCACGTCACGTCGTTCTTTACCTACGTGCCCGCCTTCGATACCGACTGGGCCTTCCTCGCCTGCAGCGATACCGTCGATCTTGCGGCGCTGGATCCCGGCAGCGGTCGATGCGTACTGCGCGCAGCTTCGTGGTGAGAATTTCTTCTACGATGGGCAGACGCACCGGCGCTCTGTTCTCGCTGCCCCTCTATCTTCGTCGTGCGTTGGCGGCCGATGGCCCAGTATTCTAAGGACCGTATGCATCCCGATTTCACCTCGGCGCCGCACCGCTGGGAAAAAGAGAAGTCGCACTTCGTCGCGCTGCTGGATCTCAAGCTCGAGAGCGTCGAGCACGGCAAGGCGACGATGCGCATGCCGTATCGTCCGGAAATTGCCAATGGGACTGGGGCGGTGCACGGTGGTGCGATCGTGAGCTTGTGCGATACCGTGTTCTACGTCGCGCTCTCGTCGATCTATGGTCGAGAGCAAGATACCGTCACCGTGTCGCTGCAGTGCAACTTTCTCGCGCCTGCATTGCCGCCGCACGATTTAATCGCCGAGGCGCGCGTGCTACGCGCCGGCCGTCGCATCTGCTACGGCGAGGTCGAGGTCAAGAGTAACGGTAAACTCGTTGCGCACACCACGCTCAACTTTCTCAATACCTACGCCGAGGAGGCGCCGAAACAATCATGAGCACCTCGGCCGGTTTACGTCGCACGGCGCTCTACGACGAGCACGGAAAACACGGCGCGCGTCTCGTGCCGTTTGCCGGTTTCGAAATGCCGGTGCAGTATTCCAGCATTCTCAAGGAGCACGACGCAGTTCGTCATCGCGCCGGATTGTTCGATCTTTCGCATATGGCGCAGTTCGTGCTCGAGGGGCCGAACGTTGCGCCGTGGGCCGAGACCCTGACGATCAACGCGGTCGAATCGATGAAGCCGATGCAGGCGCGGTACAACATCTTTTGCAACGCGCAAGGGCGGCGCGCATGACGATACGATTTTCTATCGTTTAAATGAGCGCTGGCTCTTGGTCGTAAACGGCGCGAACGCCGATAAGATGTGGGCGCATCTCAACGCCAATCTTGCCGAGGGCGTTCGACTTGAAAATCTTCATGGCCGCAACGCGCTCATTGCGATACAAGGGCCGAAATCGCTCGCGATGCTGCAGCCGCACGTTGACGTTGATCTTGCCGGCTTGAAATATTACTTCTGCGCCGAAGGGAACGTCTACGGTCGTCCGGCGGTGATCGCACGCACCGGCTATACCGGCGAAGACGGTTTTGAACTCTTCGTGTTTGGCGAGCACGCGCCGGAAATTTGGGCGACGCTGCTGCGCGACAACGCGGCCGAAGGACTCGAACCATGTGGGCTGGGTGCGCGCGACGTGCTCCGATTGGAAGCGGGCATGCCGCTGTATGGCCACGAGCTGACCGAGGAGATCACACCCGTGCAGGCGGGCTTGCAATGGGCGCTCAAAACCAGCAAGCCCGAATTCATCGGGCGCAATGTGCTGGTCGAGCAAATTGACCGCGACGACTATCCCCGCATCGCCGGACTGATCATGAAGGGCCGTGCCCCGGCACGTGAAGGCTACGCGGTGTACTACGAAGGGAAGCCCGTCGGCGAGATTCGCAGCGGTTCCATGGCGCCGTCGCTCGGCGGCCAAAACATTGCGACGGCGCTGCTTCCAAAAGCAGCTGCAACCGTCGGCGCGACTGTCGAGGTCGACATTCGCGGAACGCGGCACGAGGCGACGATCGTGCCTCTACCCTTTTATAAACGTCCAAAATAGGAGCTTGTGAAGAGTGGCGCAACCCGAGAACCTGTTGTATAGCAAAGAGCACGAATGGGTGAAGATTGACGGCGATACGGCGACGATCGGCATTACCGATTACGCGCAGAATTCACTCGGCGATATCGTCTACGTTGAGCTGCCGCGCGTCGGGAAGGCGATCGAGCAGTTCGGGAATATCGGCGTAGTCGAGTCGGTGAAGGCTGTTTCGGATCTCTTTACGCCGGTCGGTGGCGAAGTGCTCGAGATCAACGGATCGCTCGAAGCCGATCCGGCTGCGGTAAACCGCGACCCCTACGGCGCCGGCTGGCTCTTCAAAGTGAAACTTAAAGACGCGGGCGAGAAGAGCAACCTCCTTTCCGCGAGTGACTACGAAAAGATCGCGCACGATTAGGATGAAACGCTTTTTTGGGGTGCCCTCGGGGAGACTCGAGCTTGGCACCAACGCTAAATGCACCCCGCGGGTTGGGGGCCCCACGAAGTGGGGGGCGCGCAGCCCAGGGCGGAGCGCCTTCTAACATGTATACGCCACACACGCGAGCCGATATCAAGGCGATGCTGAGCGCGATCGGCGTCGGCTCGCTCGACGATCTGCTTGCGGTTCCCGAATCGATCGCGTTGCGCGCCCAGCTCGACGTCGTTCCCGCGTTGCCCGAATATCAAATCGCTCGGCGGTTCGAACACTTTGCGGCCAAGAACACCGGCGTCGACTACGCCTCGTTTCTGGGTGCTGGTTCGTACCGGCACTACGCGCCGCCGGCCATCGCGGCGCTTGCGATGCGCGGCGAGTTTCTCACTGCCTACACGCCGTATCAGGCCGAGGTCTCGCAGGGCTATTTGCAAGCGATCTACGAGTGGCAGAGTTACATTTGTTTGCTTACCGGCATGGATCTGGCCAATGCATCGGTTTACGACGGGGCGACGGCACTAGCCGAAGGCGCGATCATGGCGCTCAACGAGAATGGGCGCAAGAAAGTGCTCGTCTCGCGCGCGGTCGATCCGAACTATCGCGCGGTGCTCAAAACATATTGCGACGGGCTCGACGTGCATATCGATGAACTGCCGCTCACCAAAGACGGCACAACCGATATGCGGGCCCTTACCGCTGCGGTCGAATCAAAAGAGTATGCCTGTGTTGCCGTGCAGTCGCCGAACTTTTTCGGGAATGTGGATACGCTCTCGGCCCCTGCGCGCGAAGCGGTAGCCGCAAGCGATACCGTGCCGATCGCGGTGATTTCCGAAGCAATCTCGCTCGCTGCGCTCGCAACGCCGGCATCCTGGGGCGCACAGATCGTCGTCGGCGAGGCTCAAAGCTTCGGGGTGGCGATGGCTTACGGCGGCCCCTACGTGGGATTTATCGCCTCGACCAAGGAGCACATGCGGCGTATTCCGGGGCGGCTGGTCGGCAAGAGCGTCGACGGGCAAGACCGCACTGCCTATGTCTTGACGCTTCAAGCGCGCGAACAACACATTCGCCGCGAACGCGCCACGTCGAACATCTGCACCAATCAAGCGCACTGCGCCCTGATCGCGACGATGTACCTTGCACTGATGGGCAAGACCGGTTTGCGGGACGTCGCGTCGCTCAATCTCGAGCGCTCGCGCGAGCTCGCGACTGCCGTCTCAAAGCTCGACGGCGTGGATCTGAAATTTTCCGCACCATTCTTCAACGAGATCGTCGTCGACGTGCACCAGCCTGCGCGCGACGTGCTGGCAAAACTTGCGGAACGTAAGATTCTCGGCGGGGTGGATTTGGGGCGCTGGTATCCGGAACTCTCGACCTGCATTTTGATGAACGCAACCGAACTCACCACCACGGCGCAAATCGACCAACTCGCAACCGCTCTTGGAGACATCGTTCGTGTCCACGCCAACGTTTGACCGCACGTTCAGCCCGCTCATATTCGAACTCGGGCAAGAGGGCCGCGCCAACCGCTACGTGGAGGAGGGCAAACCGCTCGAGCAATTTCTTCCCAAGGATGTGCTGCGCGCCGATTTGCCGCTACCCGACAACACCGAGCTTGATGTCGTGCGCCACTTCACCAAACTCTCGCAGCGCACGTTCGGCATCGACCTGGGATTTTACCCGCTAGGCTCGTGCACGATGAAGTACAACCCGCGCGTCAATGACGCCATGGCGGGAAAGCGCGAGTTTGCTCAGTTGCATCCGTATACGCCCGACGAATTGGCGCAGGGCGCGCTGCAGGTGATGTACGAGCTGGAACGTTCGCTGGCGTCGCTCTTCGGCATGGCGGCATTCTCGCTCAATCCCGCGGCCGGTGCCCACGCGGAGCTCGCGGCGCTCTTGATCGCCAAGAAGTACTTCAAAGATCGCGGCGAGACGAAGCGCGATAAAGTGATCGTCCCCGATACCGCCCACGGCACCAATCCCGCTTCGGCCGCGATGTGCGGATTCAAAGTGATTTCACTGCCCAGCGACGAGCGCGGTCGCGTCAGCGTCGAAGAGATTCAAAAAGTGCTCGGCCCCGATACCGCGGTCTGCATGATGACCAACCCGAACACGCTGGGCCTCTTTGAGGATCAGATTGCCGAGATCGCGGCGGCCGTTCACGACGTCGGCGGCTTGATGTATTACGACGGCGCCAATGCTAACGCGATCATGGGGAACGTGCGTCCGGGCGACATGGGCTTCGACCTCATGCACCTCAACACGCACAAGACGTTCACCATTCCACACGGTGGCGGCGGCGCGGGGCACGGCCCGGTCGGCGTTGCGGCGCACTTGGTCGAGTACTTGCCGACGCCGGTCGTTCGCGCGGTCCCGAACAACGGCAGCGGCGCGCCGTCGGACGGCTTCACGTTCTCGCTGGATTTCAATCGGCCAAAGTCAATCGGACCGATGCGCTCGTTCTGGTCGAACTTCGCGCACGCCGTGCGCGCGCTCGCCTACATCTACGCCAACGGTGCAGATGGACTCAAGCGCGTTTCGCAATTGGCGGTGCTCAATGCCAATTACGTGCGCGTGAAGGTTGCGGAATTTCTCGACACGCCGTATCCGGAGATTTGCCGTCACGAGTTTGTCGCCTCGGCGCAGGAACTCAAAAAAGAGACCGGCGTCAAAGCGCTCGACATCGCCAAAGCGCTGCTCGACCACGGGATGATGGCGCCGACGATGTATTTCCCGCTGCTCGTTCCCGAGTGCTTGATGATCGAGCCGACGGAAACCGAGTCGAAGGAAACGCTCGACTATTTCATCGCCGTGCTGCGTGACATTGTGGAAGAAGCGAAGACGAACCCCGAGGCGCTATTGGCCGCGCCGGTAACGACGGTGGTCGGCCGCGTCGACGAAACCCGCGCCGCGCGTCACCCCGACTTACGTTGGGAGCCGCCCGCCGCATTGTCATCCCGAGCGTAGGGCTTTAGGTGCAAAGCTTCAGCTTTGCGAGATAAAGCCGCGTAGTCGAGGGACCGCCTCACGTCCTTGCGTTCGACGTTCAGCCTCACTAAGCGCCTCGCGTCTCGCACAAAGCTACATTGTCAGGGTGCTCGCCGCTCGGCTAACCCGTTCAGCCGAACGTCGAACCCAGCGCGTCGCGTCGGTCCCTCGACTTCGGCGCTTCGCGCCTACGCTCGGGATGACAAGTGGTGAGCTAAGCTGATTCTTGTTCGCGGTTCTCGTCGCCCGACAGCGCGTGAAACAGCGTGCTGCGTTCGGCGGTGAGATTGGCGTCGCGGTTGCGGCGTTTGTGCGGTGGGACGACGATCTCGAGTGCGATCCGCGAGGGCGATCCGCCGAGCACCACGATCCGGTCGGCAAGGTAAAGCGCTTCTTCGATATCGTGCGTCACGAGAATGGCGGTGGCTTGCACGGCGGCTATGATCTCGGCGATGCCCTCCTGCAGTTGCATGCGGCGTAAGGCATCGAGCGCCGCCAGCGGCTCGTCGAGCAGCAGCACCGACGGCTTACGCACCAGTGCGCGCGCAAGCGCAGTGCGCTGCGCCATGCCGCCGGATAGCGCCTTGGGGAGCGTTGCGCGCGCGTCTTCCAGTCCGGTGAGTTCGAGCACGGCGTCGACGCGTTCGCGCTCCTCCGGCGTGCGCGCGGCGAAGCGCACGTTCTTCTCGACGTTGAGCCACGGGAAGAGTCGCGGCTCCTGAAAGACATAGCCGACGTCGCCCTCAACGGCAATCGCGCCGAGCGGGTGCACGTCGAGCCCGGCGATCGCGCGCAGCAACGTGCTCTTGCCGCAGCCGCTTGGCCCCAGTACCGCAACGATCTCGCCGCGCTCGAGCGCGAGCGTCAGTCCATCGAGCACGCGCAACTCGCCGAACGCGACGCGCAAGTCTTCAATGCGAATCGCGCTCATCGCAGCCCGTCCGTCCACGCGGTCGTCCGCCGCTCAATGGCCAGCATGCCGGATTCGCACAACTTGCCGGCAATCGCGAGCAGCAAGATCGCGACGAGGATCTCATCGGGCCGTGAAATCTGCTGGCCTTCCGTAAGCAAGAATCCAAGACCGCGCGTTGAGGCAAGCAATTCCGCCGCAACGAGAAAGAGCCAGGCTTGCGTGAGGCCGATGCGCGCGCCGACCAACAGCGACGGAAACGCAGCCGGCAAGACCACGCGCACTGCAACGCCCAACGGATGAAGTCCGAGAATGCGCGCGACTTCAACTAGCTTACGATCGACGCCGTGAATCCCGGCGACCAAATTCACGTAGATCGGAAAGAACGCCCCGATGGCGATCAACGTGATCTTGGCCGATTCACCGATTCCGAGCCAGAGCAACAGCAACGGTACCCATGCAAGCGACGGTACCGCACGAATCGCTTGAAGCGTGGGATCGATCGCGCGTTCGACCGTGCGATTCAATCCGACGAGCGTACCGAGCACGACGGCGAGTGCAAGCGCGATGGTAAATCCGGCGAAGACACGTGCCGTGCTCGCGAGGATGTCTTGCTGCAGCAACCCTCGTTGCCAGAGCGAGCCAAGTTCGGCCAAAACCCGCGCGGGCGGCGCGAGTTGGTCGGGAGCAAACCAGTGCGCGCGCCCGGCGACGATCCAAAGAAGAAGAATCGCCGCCGGGACGAGCCACGAGAGCAGGGTCCTACGCATGTGCCAATGCGACGCGCGCAGGTGCGGGATCCGCAAGCGAACCGAGCGCGGTTTGCACCGAGCCGACGTCGGCGACGAGCTGTTCGGAACGAATCACGGGAATCGTGCCGCCCACCGAGTCGAGATAGGCTTTACCCGGTACTGGATCGGAGAAGCGCGTGCGGTCATCGATCACGAGATTCGCGACCTTCACATCGAGGTTCGATGCGTCGGCGAGAATCTGCGCGGTTTGCGCCGGATGCGCCTTGGCGTATTCGTGCCCGAGTTCGTAGGCTCGCAGCACGATGCGCACCACGTCGGGGTGGGCGGCGAGGAAATCTTCACGCACGTTCAGCGCGCCATACGTGTTCCACGCGATGTTGCGGTAGATCAGCCGCGATCCGGCTTCGAGTTGCGATGCCGCCATGTGCGGATCGAGCCCCGCCCACGCATCAACTTGACCGCGTTCGAGTGCGATACGCCCGTCGGGATGCTGCAATTCCACGATCTGTACGTCGTTTGACGTGAGGCCCACCGACGCGAGCGAACGCAGGAGGAAAAACCATGGATCGGTGCCGCGCGTCGCCGCGATTTTCTTGCCTTTGAGTTCGCGCAGGGTTGAAAGCTTAGAGTCTTTGCCGACGACGATCGCCGTCCACTCCGGTTGCGAGTAGAGAAAGACGGTGTGCAGCGGGACTCCGTTGGCGCGCGCGAGCAGCGCCGCGCTTCCTGCCGTCGACGCGAACTGCGCCGAACCCGATGCGAGAAATTGATTGGCTTTATTCGAACCGAGGGAGAGCACCCATGACACGGTCGTGCCGTTGGCTGCGAGGGCGCGTTCGAGCCAGCCGTTTTGTTTGAGGATTAGGCTGACCGGATTGTAGTACGCGTAGTCGACGGTGATCGCGTCGAGCTTGTCCGCCGCGCGAACGCGGCCGGGAAAGGCGAGCGCGGCGAGCGCGGCGGTGGCGAAGCCGATTGCCTCGCGTCGGGTGGGTGCCATGATGGGGTGCCTCCTTGTGAGATGGGAAAGCAAGAAGCCCTCCGCCGATCGGCGGAGGGCTTCGTTCATCGAAATTCGTGTCGCGCGCTATTTCGAGAAGCGAGAAGCCAACCTACGCCGATCGGGCGCGGGGACGGGGCACATGTGACACATAATGTGCAGGTTGGACATGGACCCGACGATAGCATGAAGCCCGTCCCCGGTCAACCGGGAGCGATCATCGCCGCCTTGCGCAAACAGTATGGCGCAGTCGAATTGCCCGAGCCGCGCGAGCCGTTCGAATTGGTCGTATGGGAGAACTGCGCGTACCTCGTTGACGACCAGCATCGCGCCCAAACCCTCGCGCGTTTGCGCGCTACAGTAGGCATCACGCCCCCGAAGCTGATCGGTGCCGGCGCGAAGAGGATCGAGGAAGCGATTCGCCAGGGCGGCATGCAGCCGTCGCACCGAGCCGACAAGGTGCTGCGCTGCGCGGAGATCGCGCTGGCGCATGCAGACGGGAACCTGGCCGCGCTTCTGGGGACGCTCGCGGAAAAGCCGCGACGAACGCTGCTCAAGCGGTTTCCGGGGATCGCTGATCCGGGCGCCGACAAGGTGCTGCTGCTGTGTGGATTCTCTACCGCACCGGCCCTCGATTCCAACGGGTTACGGGTGCTCGAGCGCTTGCACATCGTGCAGGCGGGTCAGCCGTATGCGGGGGCCTATCGCCTAGGGGTCGCGGCGCTGGCCCAGGCGGCGATTCTCGGACCGTTGGCCGTTGAGGCCTACGCGGTCCTCCGAGCCCACGGCCGGGAGCTTTGCAAGCGAACCAGCCCGCTCTGCGCGGCCTGTTCGCTCCGCTCCGGCTGCCCCTCGGCACGCTAAAGAGGTTTATCCTCCCGGCAGGCGCTTCTTGGGCCCGAAAGCTATAATGGGGGTAATCAGGGGGCGCGCAGAGAGCCCCCTTCCCTGTCTCCCGCTACGGGTCTATCGACATGCGAATCAAGTATGAAGTGTCGGCCGGCGGCTTAGTTTTACGGCCGCGCGAGTCCGGATTCGACGCGCTCTTGATTGGGCGCGGGTCACCTCGCATTTGGACGCTGCCCAAGGGGCACGTCGAAGCGCGTGAGTCGAACGAGCAAGCGGGACTGCGCGAAGTTCGCGAAGAGACCGGATGCTGGGGAGAGATCCTTACCCGCCTGTCGGAGATCTCGTATTGGTTCTACGTCGGCAAGGCCAAGCACAAGAAGAGCGTGACGTTCTTTTTGATGCGCTATCTTTCCGGAGACACGGCGAACCACGATCACGAGGTCGATGAAGCCCGGTGGTTCGAGGTGCGGGCGGCGCGCAAAGCCCTCAAATACGTCAACGAGAAACGCCTCGTCGACATGGCGCTTGAATACGTGGCCGCAAATCCAGCCATCTTTCCGGAGACCGCGCCGGAAATCGCCGCCCTGGCCGAACCGAAGAGCTCTTGAGCGACACCGACGCCCTCCACGTTCGGCTCGACGTTTTCGACGGGCCGCTCGACTTGCTCTTGAGCCTGATAAAAGAGCAGCAACTCGACATCGCGACCGTGCCGCTCGCCTCGGTGGCCGAGCAATATTTGGCGTACGTGCGCGTGATGGAAGATCTCGATATGGAGGTCGCGGCCGAGTATTTGGTCATCGCCGCGACGCTGGTTTTCCTCAAGTCGAAAGCGCTCTTGCCGCCCATTCCGCAAGAGTTTATCGACGAGAGTGAAGAGTCAGCCGAGCAAGTCGAGGAACGGTTGCGCCGGCGGCTCATCGCTTACTCACGGTATCGCGAGCTGGGCATGCAGTTGCGCGCACGACAAGACGAAGCCAGCGGCTTTTACTTTCGCGACTCGGGCGATCCAACCAGCGAGCTGGTGCAGCACTATCGCATCGATCCCGAGAAGCTCAAGCGCGCCTTCATCATCATGCTGCAGCAGGCGAGGCCGGAGAAGCGCGAAGTGGTGCGCGAGCGCGTCTCGCTGCTTGCGCAGATGGACTATATTTCGCGCAAGGTCAAGGACCAAGGAACGGTGTCATTCTTCGCGCTTTGCCGCGAACTGGGCATGACGCGCGAGGTCATCATTGTCACCTTCCTCGCAATTTTGGAACTGGTGCGCCGCCATCGTATCGAGTTCGAACAGGCGGACATCGAGGACGATATCCGGCTATTTCCCATTTCTCATTCCGTCGCACAGGGGTAGGCTTCCTTAAAACGTGGACACGCAAGAGTTGACCGATTCGCAAGAAACGCTCAGCGCCGAGGCGCAGGAGTTACATGCCGCTGCCGAGGGCGTGGAGGCAGCGATAGAAGCATTGCTCTTTGTTGCGAGTGAAGCTCTCGATCCCAAACGCATTGCCAAACTCACCGGCGAAGACGAGCGCGCGGTCGCGCTCGCGTTGCAAGCGCTCGAAGAGCGCTACAGCCATGGCGGCATCGTGTTGCGCCAGATTGCCGGCGGCTATCGTCTCGCGACATCTTCGGCGGTTCGCGACGTCGTCGAGGCGTATCTCTTGCCCCCCAAAACGACGCTCTCCACGCCGGCGCTCGAGGCATTGGCAATCGTCGCGCACATGCAGCCGGTTACCAAAGGCGAGATCGAGGCGATCCGCGGAGTCAACTCCGACAGCGTGGTAAGCACGCTGCTCGATCGCGGTTTGATCGCCGAAGCCGGACGCAAGGATGTTGTCGGTCGGCCGATGACCTACAAAACCACACCGCTCTTCCTCGAATCCTTCGGCCTGCGTTCGCTTGACGATTTGCCGCAGCTCGAACTTGAGCCGGGCCAACCGCTCGAGCTAAATTTGATTCTGCCAGCGGAGCCTACGTGACGTCGTTCGACGCACTCGTCGGTGAATATGATTCGGGGCGCGTAGGTTACTCAAACGACGTTTACAACAACCTGGTCGCTTTCGGCCTTCTGCCGAAGCACGCGATCGTGGACATTGGCACCGGGACGGGACTTGCCAGTGCTCCGCTGATTGAAAACGGCTACAACGTTACCGGCATGGATCCGTCCGAACCGATGCTCGCTATCGCGAGAGAGCGCTATCCCAGCGCCAAGTGGGTTCGCGGCACCGCAGAAGCGATGCCGTTTGAGACGGCCTCGTTTGACGTCGCGATTAGCGCGCAGGCGTTCCATCATGCGGACCCGCATGCGGGCATCGCCGAGATCAAGCGTGTCCTACGGCCGCGCGGCATTGTCGCGATTTGGTGGAAGAGCCTCATGAGCGATGATCCGGTCAAGCAACTGCGCGATTCGATCGCTCGCGACATGGGTATCGCCCCGTTGTCCAGTTCGTGGCGCGGCGGCTTTCGCGACTTTTATGCCGCGGGGTTCTCCGAGACGGCGGTGCGTGTCATTCCCTGGAGTACGATCGTGACGCTGGGAAAATTTATGCAATACGAGCGCTCGCGTAAGATCGTGCGTGACGAGTTCGGGATCAACGCCCCCGAGTATTTTGAACGCCTCGAGGCTCGTCTTCGCGAAACGCTCGGTGAGGGCGACCCCATTCTACCGCTCTCATACACGCACTTTCTTTATCTGGCCAAAATCTAGACGCGTGTATCTCGGCGTTCACGTCCGTGTTTCGGGCGGTTATGCAAAGGCCGTTGCCTATGCCAAGTCACTCGGTTGCACCGCCGTTCAGATTTTCTCCAGCAACGCTCGCAGCTATCGCGTGGCAAAGCTCGATGCTCCGGCACTCGCGGCGTTTGCGGAGATGCGTAGCGAGGCGGGGATCGAGAGGTGCGTCATCCATACCGCCTACCTGATTAATCTTGGCAGCGAGGATCCCACGATCGTGAGCAAGTCGCTCGGGCTGCTGCACGGCGATCTTGCGGTCGCCGCCGCCGGTAAGATCGACTACGTCAACACGCATCTCGGTTCGTATGGAACCCGCGATCGCGCCGAGGGCTTCACCGCAATCGTCGCGGCGCTCGAGGATGCACTTAGCGGCATATCCCCGGGCGTAACGCTGGTTATGGAAAATTCGGCCGGTGCCGGGAATTTGGCCGGCGGTACGCTCGAAGAACTTGGGCGCTTCATCAAGGCTATCGATCATCCGCAGCTCGGTGTTTGTTTAGATACGGCGCATGCATGGGCCGCGGGCTATGCGATCGACACGAAGGCCGGCGTCGATCTTTTCCTGGAAGAGGTCGATAAGCAGATCGGTCTAGCACGCGTACCGATGTTTCACTTCAACGATACCCAGGTGCCGCTCGGCGCGAGCCGCGATCGTCATTACCATATCGGTGAAGGCTTCATCGGGTTCGACGGGTTCCGTGCGCTCCTCGCGTATCCCGAGGTGCGTGAGAAAACGGCTATTCTCGAGACGCCCGGCGAAGAACCCGACGACATCAAAAACATGCAGACGATCCGGGCCATCGAACGTGGCGTTCTTCGCGCACTTTGACATCGACGCGTTCTATGCCAGCGTTGCGGTTCGCGATGATCCGAGCTTGCGCGGTAAGCCCGTTGCCGTAGCCGGGCGCCATCGGCGCGCAGTCGTGCTCACCGCGTCCTACGAGGCGCGACCCTTCGGCGTGCGTTCGGCCATTCCACTTTACCGCGCGCTCGAACTGTGCCCGCAGCTGGTCGTTGTTCCGCCCGACATGCAGCGCTACAAAGCGATCTCGCGCGAGGTCTTCGCCATCTTTGGGGCCGAGGGTCACGCGGTTGAAGGGCTTTCGCTTGACGAGGCATTTGTCGATCTTGGTGAGATCACGCTCGATGAGGCGAGTACCTTTGCTGCAGCGATTCGCGCGAAAGTTCGCGAGCACACCGGCCTGACCGTGAGCGCCGGCGTTGCGACGGGAAAAATGGTTGCCAAGACCGCCTCGGACGGTTGCAAGCCGGACGGATTACTTGCAATCGCGCCGGGCGATGAAGCAGCTTTCCTCGCGCCATTGCCGGCGGGGCGTCTCTGGGGTGTCGGGCCGAAGACCGCCGCGCGATTACAGACATTCGGAATTACCACGATCGGTCAGATCGCAACGCTCGAAGACGCTGCGGCGCGGACGATTTTCGGTTCGTGGGGGCCGAGCGTACGAGATCTCGCCTGCGGCATCGACACACGCAAGATCGAGCCCGAACGCGAAACCAAGTCGATCTCATCCGAAACAACGTTCGAGTACGACGTTCGTGACGAGCGCAAGCTCATCGAAGTATTGCGTGAGCTGGCGCTCGAAGTGGCTGAGAAACTCGAGCGTGAGGACTGCACTGCCTCAACCGTGGGAATCAAGATCAAGCGCGCCGATTTTCGGGTCTTCGGCCGTCAGACGCACCTTGCCGAGCCGACCCGTGAGGCTCGTCTCATCTATCGGGCCGCCGTGCACTGTTTGCGACGGGCGAACCTTGCGGGGACGCCGGTGCGTTTGCTGGGCCTGCGCGTCGCCTCGATCGGTCTCGGTAGCGCAAAGCAGATCAGCCTCTTCGATGCGTCAGGTGGGAACGCTTAACGCGGCGAGCGCATTTGCGACGTGCTTTTCGGGGGCGAACTGCGAGTTGAATGCATATCGAATCGTGCCGTCACGATCGATTACGAAGGTCGCTCGCCCGGGAAGTATGCCCAGCGTCTTAGGCACGCCAAAGGCCTTTCGCGCCACGCCGCCCGGGTCGCTCATCAGCCGGTACGGCAAATGATGGAGTTCGCGAAAGCGCGCGTGGCTTTGTATATCATCCGAGCTGACACCGATGACATCGGCACCGGCTTCGACGAAGGCTTGATAATCGTCCCGAAAACTGCACACCTCGACGGTGCATCCCGGCGTACTGTCTTTCGGATAGAAGAACAGCACCACCGGCCGGTCGATCAAGGATCCAAGCAGCACGGTTGCTCCATCGGAATTGACCAGGGGTACGTCGGGAATATGATCTCCGCGCGTTAACATTTCCACCTCGAGACACTAGATGTGATCGGAACTCCACACGCCGTCCACCTTCGTGTCCACGGCGAGCTTCACCCATTGCCTTGCCGCCGGCGTGAGCGGCGCAGCCATGAACACGGCCTTGACGCGTTTGCGCACCGCGGCGTGGGGCAAGATGTCGCGCGCTGATTCCGGAGGAAGCCAGCCAGTGACACGTCGCAAGTCGCCCGCCGCGCTGCGAAGCAGCGCCGGGATCAACGCGGCGCTTTCGGCGTCGGCAAACCCAAACTCGTCGAGGATAAAGGCGTCGTGTTGCGGTGCGCGCGCACCGAGCACATATGCGGCAATGGCGCGCTTGCGCCGCACGACCAAGTTCGTTTCGATGCTTTCGGGATGCTCGGATCCATGGCGCATGCGTAGACGAAGCCACTCCCACACCAGCGGGGTTCGCACGAATGCCCAGCTTCGATGCCTCTCCCCTAGCTCAAAGCAACGCTGTACTCCGATCCAGTCACGATCGTCGAGCCCCCAGACCTCGACGCGCGAGCGCGGCAAGCTGTCGGCACGCAAACTTAGCGAGCGCGACGGCAGCGCGACGAAACCCAGCTCCGCGTAAAATTCCGGACGAATGTCGGAGAAGAGAAACGCGATGTCGGCGCCTTCAGAGCGCGAGCGATCGAGTTCCATCGCAAGCATCGCGCTTGCATAACCTCGACCGCGCAGCTCGGTGGGCGTAAAGACTGCTCCGATTCCGATCGCTCGTAAGCGTTCGCCGCCGGCGCGCAACGTTCGCTCGTATCGCTTGAATGACGCAAGAAGCCGTTTATCTTCGTAGAGCCCTATCGTGCGGTAGTGGCGCCGCCCATATCCACAACGCGCGATCTCTCCCGTTTGCGCGATGTATCGATCCGGTGTGCGCTCGCCCGCCCACAATTCCGCCGTGCGTGGAAGTACTTCGGCCGCGTATGTATCGAAGTCGATAGCGCGCAAGTTCATCGCGCGTTGCGTAACTCTTCCAGGAATTCAGGCGCGGTGATGCCGCGAGTGGGCGATCCGCCGGCCGTGACCAGCACGGTGCCGCGCGCGCGCGAAAGCGCGTACTCGAACGCGCAGCGCTCCTGAGCGTTGTATGCTTCACGCGCCTTGGTGCGGTAAAGGTAATAGCTGAATTTGGCGGTGCGCGAAGTTCGTGCGGCGCCTGCATTCTCGCGCGGAATCATCCCGAGCGTCGGACTCCATAGAAAGGCATCGGGAACGTACCAGCGCGGAAACGAACCGGCACGCGCGTCCGGGATCGCGACAAAGGCGAACGAGCGACCGCGGGCTTCGTCGACATTGAGCATTTGCACGAATCCCGGGTCGAGCGCGGCGTCACAGGTTTCGCAATCGCTCTCGGCTCGCTCCGAGATGTCGGCGAGCAAATCGCCGAGTGTCGCGCTTGGACGTTCACGTTGCAGCATCAGGAGACGACGCAGCACGTGATGCAGGATATGCTGCTGGGCACTCGCGCGCGCCGAACCCGGCGGCCCGTCGGATGCAAGACCTTCCGACCAAACCCTGCGCACGAACGCGGCGAGCGGTAATGCAGCCATCGCCCTGGTCCATTCTTCGCGCAGCTTTCGGAAGTGCACGACGCGTTCGCGCGCACCTTCGTTGAGCGAAACATCGGTTTCGCCGCGCAGGACGTTCCAACCGAGGCGCACGTCACGCTTGGGGTCCCAGCGGCTCGTTCGCGCCGTCGGCGCTTGTTCGAGGTCGAGCGCAAAGAGTGCGGCCTGCGGACTGGGCGGGTCGGCGCACAACACGGCAATCGACGCATCCGAGAGCGCCATGGCTTTACCGCTGAGCGTTCGCAGTAGCCATGCATGTCGAAACGGATCCCAAACGTTCCAAAGCAGAGCGATTGCATCGAGCGCGCAGCGATCGGCGAACACGTTGACGTCGCCGGCAGCAGCCGCGGGGATGTCGCGCTCGAGTAGCGCATCGAGATAGATTTGCACGTCGCCGCTGCTGCGGAAAAGGACGGCGATCTCTGCCGGAGGCACACCGCGCTCGATTTCTTCATGTATCCGGTCGGCCACGAATGCCGCTTCTTCGGCCTGCGTCTTTCCCCGATGCAGCGAAATAACCGGCTTGTCCGCCACGTGCGTAAGCCTCACTGTACGCTGCGCTCCCGCGAGCGCAATGTCGGGGCGCGAGCCTCGAAAGCGGCTGGTCGCGGCCTTCGCGTCGCCCGCGAAACTCACGCCTTGTAGCGGCGTTCCATAGATAGCATCGAGCAAGGCACGCTGTGCCGGCGTCGCTTCTTGCATCTCATCCACGAAGGCGTGCGCGAAACGCTCGCGTACGAGATCCGCTAGCCCGGGACGTTCGTGCAGACGCTCGAGGGCTAACGCAACGGCATCGCTCTCGCATAAGGCGTCGCTCGCGCGCGCCGACGCTACATAGTCGGCATAGAGCCGATGCAGAATCTTCACGAGGTCGATCTCGCGCCGGTATTGCCGCTGCAGTTCTTGCGGCGTGACGTCGAGCGAATCGCGGTAGGCGTCCTTCGTCGCCGCGATCAGCGCCGAGTGCGCGAAGTTGGGCGGCTTGGCGTAAAAATCGGTCGCCCCCGCGAGCGATCGGTCAAGGAAGGTTTGGGGATCGATGTTTGCGTCGCGAAGTTTGCGCATCATGCGATAGGCTGCCTCGAGAAAGCGCTGCGGCATTCGCAGCGCAGCGACTTCGGGATCGATCGAGCCTTTCTGCAGCTCTGGCCACGTCAGATCGAGCAGTGGCTGCGCGCAACGGGCGAAGGCACGCCGCGCTTCCATTTCGTCGACGATACGAACCGGGGTGTTGGCGGCGTCGAGCGTCGCTCGTGCCAAAGCCGCGAGTTCGCACGGATGGTCGGCAAACAGGTGGGGCCGCCCGCATTCGTCTTCATATCGGCGCGCGCGCGCTCGTAGCGCCGTCGTCTTTCCGCTACGGCTCGCGCCGGCGATCTCAAGTGACGTTTCGAAACCGGTATCAATCGCCTCGCGTTGCTCGCTGCGCAAATCGACGGTCATCATCGTCCGAAGTGCTCGCGTTCGTCGTGCGGGCGGTCGGCGCAGGCATCGCGGTATGCGCAGTAGGTGCATGCCGCGGGGTCGCTGGTCACGGCGAAATGCTCCAGCGTGCCGGAACTGAGTTCGCGGCAAATTTGGATCATGCGCGAGCGCGCACGCTCGAGATCGGCGATGGCGATTGTGCCGCCCGGTGCGTCGCTGCGTTTTCCATTTGGGACAGCCACGGCCACAACCTCGAGTGAAATCGGGACGACGTCGAGTAGGGCGTCTTTGAGCGGGATCAAGGCAAGCCGGTAGACGCGATCGCCCGCCGCAGTTCGAGCCCAATAGTAGAAGGGAAGCTGAAAATCGGCGAAACGCCGCACCTCATCGCGATATTCGGCGGCGCTGGTCGCAATCGATCCGGTCTTGTAATCGAAAATGCTTACCGCGCCGGTGCGTTCGTCGCGATCCAGGCGATCGATGAAGCCGACAAAGTCGAAACCATCCAGTTCGAGATTGACCGGGATCTCGCGACCGATCACGGTAAACGGCGCGCGGGCCGCTTCGGCCAGCAACCAATCGATATACCGTTCCGCCGTACGCAAGGCTCGCCGCTTTTGCAGCTCGAACTCGACCGGCTCATCGAACTGATCGCGATAGCGTTCGAACGCCCAATTCACGTAGCCGGCGACTTTGGCGCGCATCGCAGCCTCGTCGCGCGCAAGCGGCTCCGGAAATTCTCCATGAAAGTCCTCGAGCGCCGCGTGAAATGCGGTTCCGTAGGTCGACGCCGAGGACGGCGCGTCCTCGACGGCCGCGCAAACATAGCGGTAGTACCATTTGCGCGCACACTCGGCGTAGGCGTTGAGTGACGACGCCGAAAAGTGCGTCTGCCGGGCGCGCACGCCCGAGCGGCGATCGGGCGTTTCTGATGGTGCCAATACGAATTCCGAGCCATCGTCGTCGCCGAATTCGTCCGGACCGGCGGAGATTGAGAAAAGTTCGTACACGTCGGTTTCGGGTTCAAGTGCACGAACGCGCTCGGCGAATTGCAACAGTGCGTCACGTTCCCTGGTCGACACCGCAAGAAGTCCACGCGAGATCGCATCCAGGAGCGGTGGAACGCGACCGGCTGCAGTTGCGTACGCGGCAGCCGTATCGTGGGGCACGCCGGAAAATGGTGAGCGCAGCGCCCGGATAAGGGTTGCGTCTTCTCCGGTGTCCCACCAGGCGCGAAGATCGGCGATAAATGCAGCAGCAAGCGAAGCGTTCACGGTCGATCATTTGAGTTAAAGCTTGCACCAGGCGCCCCTGCATCCCACGTATAAAGGGGGGTCATGCGGCGCATCATTATTGGTATCAGCGGCGCGAGCGGCAGCGCCTACGGTTACATGGCGTTGCAAGCGTTGCGCGCGATCGGCGGCGTCGAGACGCACGTTGTGATAAGTGACGCGGCGCGTCGTACAATCGAACTCGAGATGGAGATGACGCCGGACGATTTCGAGGCGCTGGCCGACGTCGCACATCGCGGCGACGATCTCGCGGCCGCGATCTCGAGCGGCTCATTCGTCACCGACGGGATGCTGGTGATCCCGTGCTCGATGAAGAGCGCGAGCGCGATTGCCTATTCGATCAACGACAATCTACTCGTGCGTGCCGCCGACGTGTGTTTGAAGGAGAGGCGCAAGCTGGTCCTGGTGGTGCGCGAAACCCCGCTGCACCTCGGCCATCTGCGTACGCTTGCACAGCTCGCTGAGATCGGCGCTGTGATCCTGCCACCGATCCCTGCGATGTATGCGGCTCCGCAGAGCGTCGACGACATCGTCGCGCACACCGTTGGCAAGGCACTCGACCAGTTCGGCATCACCAACGACTTGTTCAAGCGCTGGAGAACCCCGAGCTAGGCTATTTACCGTTCGGCTTAAACGGTTTGTTCACGTGGTCGCCGGTAAACTGCTCGGCCGTCTTTCCGGTTACGGGATCGACCGTGTAAAGTAGATCGGCGATCTCGTCGGCGTGGTCTTCCTCGTCTTTGAGGATTTCTTCCATCATGCGCCGGCTTACCGGATCGGCCTGGCCGAAGAAATTCACGATGTCGCCGTACATCTTGATCACCACGCGTTCGGCGAGCAAGTCCTCGCGGAGTAAATCCGCGAGTGTATGGCCACTTTGGAAGGTCGAGAAGGCGCGCTTGCTGATGCCGTTGGGGTCCAAGTTCGGAACGCCGCCAAGCTGCTTGATGCGGTCGGCGATCCGTTCGAGATGCCCTTCCTCGTCCATCCAGTGCTCTTTGAAGAGATCCTGGAGTTGTTCTTGATGGATAGAGGTGGTCATGTAGTAGTGCTGCTTGTAGCGCAGCACGCAAATAATCTCAGAAGCCAGTGCCGCATTGAGAACATCGTAGACTTTGTCGAGCGGCAACGTGTAATACGGCGTTACCGGCCCATTTTCCATCGACTCGCGGACCTTTGCTTCGATTTCTTTGACGTCGGAAAGAATAGACATGTACTCCTCATTCCCTAGCTGGTAAGTGAGAGGCTAACACGAGTTGTTCCGCTAGCGCAACGTCACTAATCCGGTCGACGTTGACGCCGGTTTCGGGGTAGGGGGAGACGAGCGCGCAGACGCGGGCCCCGAGCAATTGCGATGCGCGCCGCTCGGCTGCTGCAATCGTCAGGCGGCCCAACGCGAAGCGGGCGAGCACGTCCCAGCCGAAGAGTGAGGCCAGCCGCAGCGGGTTCTTTCGCGCCGAACCGAGGCGTTCGATGAAGCCTTCGAGCGTGGGAAGAACGCGGGGCTTGATCGCGACGAACCCTGCGCCGCAGAACGTCCCGTCGCGCAGGCGCGCCCAAGTGTGCGGAACCTGCGGATAGAGCGCTTCATGCACGGTCCGCTCGACGCAGCCATAGCCAAGATCTGCGTCCTGCTCGAGTGCATGATCGACAAAATCATCGACCGAAGCCGGCGTAAGGATGGGCAGATCGGACGTGCTCACGAGCACGATTTCGTCGGGCGGCATTCCGTCGAGGCCATTGCGCAAACTCGTGCGAATCTTCGCCCCGTCCGGGCGTCGTTCGTCGGCGAGTGCCAATGCGACGTCTCCATGAACGCCGACGGGTGCTACGATCACGATTCGGTCGATCTGCGAACTCGCACGCAGCGCGCGCAGCGTCCGCTCAACCAACGTAATGCCGCCGATGTGCACGAAGGCTTTGTTTACGGCACCGCGTTCGAGCGCCGCCACGTCGTCGGCCGGCCCGCCCGCTAGGACGACCGCAGTGGTCATAAGGTGCCTTCCCGCCAGGACTGGTTGCGCGCAAACGCGGTCGGGAATCGCGCGTACGCGTCATCGAGATTCAGTCGCGCATCGATTTGCGCGATCGTCTGCGCATCGCGCGCGAGCGTGAAGACAGCCGAACCCGAACCGCAAAGCAACGCGTTGGTTGCGCCGGCACTGCGCAGCGCATCGATTGCGCGCGCCACTTCCGGTGTCGATCCCGCGATGATCTCGTGAAAATCGTTTCCGAGCGAGCGCGCGACTTCGTCAAAGTCGCCGCGTTGAAGTGCGGTCAGCATGGCAAGCGAGGTCGAGGTATTGCGTGGACGCGACGGCAACGCTGCGCGATCGAGTTGCGCATAGGCGTCGGCCGTCGAAACGGCAACCGGCGGTTTGACGACCAGCACGTGCCAAGGCGGCAGGGCGCCGGCGGCGGTTACTCGCTCGCCCGTCCCCTCAACGAGCGCGCCGGAATCGGTGAGGAAAAAAGGCACGTCGGAGCCGAGTGAGCGCGCAAGGGCGAGCCAGTCGGCGGCGTAGCTCCGGCCGAACGCGCCGGCCATCGCCGCGCGCAAGACGGCGGCTGCGTCGCTCGACCCACCGCCGAGGCCAGCTTGCGCCGGTATCACTTTGTTCAGGGTCATCGTATAGTCGGGTGCTGGTTTGAGCGCCATCGCCGCCCGGACGACGAGATTGTCATCGTTCTCTAACGCCGGATCGCTGCAGGTGAATGAAAAGCGGGTCGCCGGCACGACTTGCAGCTCGTCGGCAAGCTCGAGCGGCACCATGACACTACGCAGCGCATGGTAGCCGTCGTCGCGGCGCCCGACCACTTCGAGGGTCAAATTGATTTTTGCAGGGCAAGCAAAGGTCATCGGCACTAGTTTCAATCGAAAGGGGCGCTCGGGTCAAGGGCGTAGAGCCCACAAGTGTCGTGCTCCAAACGTTCGATATATAAAGCCGCGGCCGCCGCACCGTGCTGCCGAGGCGCGAGGAGGAAGCATAGCCATAGCTCTGTGACCGACGAGCAACGACGGCAGCACGGTTCCGCCGGCGCGGCCCTGCGGGCTGTTCGCTTCGAGAGCGCGGACATCGTCGCTCTTCGCTCGCAAAGCGCCGCTTTTGTCGCTCATCACTTCTCATCCGCATCTCACGAAACGAACAGCTTTATGCATCGAACGTCTGGAACACGACACTAGCATGGGTCCAAGCTATGACGCGCAGCGGAACGAGTTTTGCGCGTACGTTGTTCCTGAATCGCAAACGCCCTATGGGCTCTTGCTCGGGAATTACAAATCCTACGCGCAATCGACTGCTAAGGGCGGTGTGCGTGGCTTGTGGGATGCGGACACGGACAAGATCATTTTCGGTACCCATCACATTGCGTATCGGATCGTGGAAGATGAACGGACAACCCTCTTTCCACACCAGATCACCCGCGAACTCACCTTCTTACCGTACGCGCAGATCGCCGAATTCACCCTGGAGCACCGCGTGCACGTGACCGAGGCATTTTACGTGCCCTTCGGTGAGTCGTTCGATCGTACGGTTTCGTTTGTGGTCGACGTGACGCTCTATAATCCGGGATCGGCGCAAGTCGAGGTCGCGGTCTTTCCCTGGGCGATGCTCGTGGGTCAGCGATTCTACGGCGAGCCCGAGAGCGAAATGACAGCCTGGTCGCAAGGCCGTTTTATTTGCTCGAAGAGCAACGAGACCGGCGCCGAGCGCTGGTGGGGCGGATCGCGCGAGCCGCGCGCGGTCTCGCTTTCGTTGCGCGAACAAGTGCTCAACGAAAGCATGCGCCGCGGCTCGCTTGTTCCCGAGGGCATGCCCGGTTTCGGGCGAGGCGCAGCCGAGACTTCCGAGACTTCAACGATGACCGGACGACGCGTCTATGGTGCGCTCGAATATCGCATCGCCATCGCGCCGGGCGCGCGCGAAGCGCTGCGGCTTGCTGTGGTCTTTCACAAGGACGGCACGGCGAAAAGCCTTCCCGTCCTCGAGCGATTGCTGGATGACGAACGTGCCTTGCACGACACGCAACGCTACTACGCGCGCCGTTTAGCCGACGCTCGCTTCATGACGCCTTCCCCCGAGATCAGCCGCGGCGTCGCGTGGGCAAAAGCCAACATGATTCGCATCGTCAAGGAATATCCTCAGGGCTGGGGTTCTACCAATTCGCCGCCGTCGGACATTTTGGTCTCGCGCGACACGTCGTGGTTCGTGCACGGTTTCGACTACTTTTGGCCTGAGTTCAGTCGCGACGCGCTCGAAGTGTTCAATAAATGCGTCGATGAATCGGGCCTGATGATTGAGTACGTCCGCGGCGTCAACGGCTACGCCACCGCGTACGATTTGAACATCAACGACGATACTCCGCTGCACCTCGTTGCGATGCTGCACTATTACAACGCGACGCTCGACGAAGGCTGGGTGCGTGAACGTTTACCGTTGATTATCAAACTGGCCGACTACATGCTCACGCAGCGCGACGATAAGGGTCTGCTGTTTTGCAAGGCCAAGGGCGTCGACATGTACGGCATCTCGTCCTGGCGCAACATCATCCCATACTACACGTTGGACGGCGCGGTGACCGAGATCAACGCCGAAGGCGTCTTCGCGCTCGAAGCCGCGGCGATGCTGTGCGCGGTGGCGAGCGATTGGGAGAATTGGGAAAAGTACGCGAACGAATCGCAGGCGCTTCGCGAAGCGATGATGGATCATTTGTACGATGACGATACTGGTGCCTTCGCGCTGAACTACGACCAAGATGGCAATTATCAGGACAACTTCACGTCCGACGAAGTCTTCCCGGTCCTCTTCGGCGTCGCTGCGGCCGAACAGCGCAAGGCGATTCTCCGCCGGCTGCTCGAGGCGGATTTTGTGACGCCGGTCGGGTTGCGGACGATTTCGACCGCCGACGCCTGGTATTTTCCGTCGTACGGATTCGGTCTGCTTGGCGGCATTTGGCCCGATCTCACGCTCTGGTTCGCAGTTGCGCTCGCGCGCGACGGATTCGTGGAAGAGTGCGTCCACTTCTTGAACATCGTCTACGCGGCAATGGAAGTGGGCAGCGCGCGTAACACCGTCCCAGGTGAGTTCGGGGAATGGTTTGACGGCGGATCGCTGGCGAATCGCGGGATGTATCTCTCGCCTTGGACCGGTGCAAAGTACCTGTGGGCGGTTGCGGAAACGATCGGAGGACTCAACGGCTATCGCACCAGCGGCCGGCCGCACTTGGCTCCGCTTCGGCCCAAGGATTGGAAATGGATCGCCGCGGCGCGCGTACATTGGGGCGGGAAGCGCTGCAGTTATGTAGTCGACCTCGAGCACGACCGCATTTACGCGAACATGCCTGAGCTTTCAGCCGAGGAGCCGTTCACGTGCATTTTTGCGGGGCGCGACGTGAGCGATGAGGTGACGATCTCGCCGGTCGAAGTGGGCGCGATCGGTTTCGAGGACGAGCACGGTGCGGTGCGGATCTTCGTGTGCAACATGCTCGATCGGGCTCGACCGGTTCTGATCGAGTTTCGTGGGCACACCGCGCGCGTGCAGATGGAGGCGGGCGAGATGCGTGAGGTGCAGATGATCGGGCGACCCACCGAGCGACGTGCGCGTGCCGCTAAACTGGATGTGGTGCCTGCCTGATGAACGCCTCGAAGCGATTTGCGACAGCGCTCATGGCCATCGGGGTGGTGGTGTTGCTGGCAGCGATCCTTTTGGGCGAGCACATGGGCGATCGCGTCATGACCGAGGCGGCCGAAAACGACAATCTGACCCAGACACCGTTGATCACCCCGGTTCCCCAGCCGACCGACGCGCCGTATGGGCTGGATTGGAAGCGTTCGCAGACGCTCGCCGCCGCCGGCGACCCGCACTTTCCCGACCCGCGAATTCCGCCTAAGCCCCTGCCGACGCCGTCGCAGCCCCCTTCGCCCTCACCGACGCCGAGCTGGACGCCGAATCCCAAACTGCCGATCTGGGACCAGACTCAGATCCCAAGCCCATCGCCCTCCTCGACCACCTTCTCCGAAGAATCGACTCAAGCAAGCCCAAGCCCGCAGCCGACCGCCACGCCGCCATAGACGCTTCGGCCGGCTTGCGGCCGGTTCAGACTTGTCGCTAATGTCACCATTGGTTTTCCCTGATACGATGGGGACATGGATGAGAAGTCGACCGGGACCGTCACCGTAAAACGCGGGCTGGCCCAGATGCTCAAGGGCGGCGTCATCATGGATGTCGTCACGCCCGAGCAGGCGATCGTCGCCCAAGAGGCCGGCGCCGTCGCTGTCATGGCGCTCGAACGCATTCCCTCAGATATTCGCGCGATGGGCGGCGTTGCGCGCATGAGTTCTATCGAGCTGATCGCGGGTATCATGGATGCGGTCACGATTCCGGTGATGGCCAAGGTGCGCATCGGGCACTTCGCCGAGGCTCAAGTGCTGCAGTCGATCGGCATCGACTACATCGACGAGTCCGAAGTGCTCACGCCGGCCGACGATCTCTATCACGTCGACAAACATTTGTTTACGACGCCGTTTGTCTGCGGCGCACGCGACCTGGGTGAGGCGTTACGCCGGATCACCGAGGGTGCGGCAATGATTCGCAGTAAGGGCGAAGCCGGCAGCGGCAACATCGTTGAGGCGGTGCGCCACATTCGTGCGATCAAAGATACCATCGCGCAGCTTTCGGTGGCTCCCAAGGAAGAACTCGTTGCGCGCGCGCGCGACATCGGCGCGAGCTATGAACTGGTCAGAGACGTCGCCCAAGCGGGAAAACTTCCGGTCGTGCTGTTCTGCGCCGGCGGTGTTTCGACGCCGGCTGATGCCGCGCTGATGATGCAACTCGGCGCCGAAGGCATCTTCGTCGGCAGCGGCATCTTTAAGTCGAAGGATCCCAAACGCTTTGCGCGCGCGATCGTCGACGCGACCACCCACTACACCGATCCAAAGGTCGTCGCCGAAGCGTGCCGCTCGCTCGGAACCGCGGACGCGATGCCTGGTATCGACGTGCGCAAGCTGGATGAATCGGAGTTGCTGGCGACGCGTGGAAACTAGCCCCCTGGTAGGTGTTCTTGCGCTCCAGGGCGATGTCGTCGAACACCTCGCGGCGTTCGAACGTGCCGGCGCGGCCGCAATCCCGGTCAAGACCGCCCGGGATCTCGGGCGCGTGCAAGGCCTGGTAATTCCGGGTGGTGAGTCGACAACCGTCATGAAACTGCTCGATCGCTTTGCCCTCGCCGCGCCAATCGTGGCGCGCGTCCGTGAGGGCATGCCGCTGTGGGGCACCTGCATGGGAATGATCGTCGCCGCGCACGATGTAGCGGGTATGGATCAGCCCACGCTCGATCTCATCGACATTACGGTGCGCCGAAATGCGTTCGGCCGCCAGAACGAATCGGCTGAAGTCGAATTGCCGATTCCGGCGCTGGGCGGTGCACCGTTTCCCGCGATCTTTATTCGCGCCCCCTGGATCGAGCGCGTCGGCGAGGGCGTCGAGTTGCTCGCCTCGCGCGACGGGCATGGCGTCATGGTCCGTCAGGACAACGTGTTGGGAACCTCCTTTCACCCCGAATTGACCGCCGATACGCGGGTCCACGCGTACTTTCGCAGGATGGTCGATGACGCGCAATCGCAAGGGAAGGCTTCCTCCGCCGCGTAACTTCTCCACCAATGAGTTCGCAAGCGGCGGAATCCGGCGAGCACTCCGGATTCCAGGGGCAGATCCCACCGCTCGAGCCGTTGCTGACCGAAGTGATCGCAACGCTCGCGCTGGCGGCGCACGCCTATCTCGCGGACGATGCGGGCAAGGAACCGGACTTTCGATCGGCCGATGCTGCAATCGAGGTTGCAAGCGTCGCCTTCGAACGCGTCAAAGAAAGGTTGCGGCCCGATGAAAGGTTAGCAATAACGCAGATGCTGACCGAAACTCGACTGACGTTCGTTAGAAAGCGAGGCATGTAAATGCCTCGCTTTCGCGCTTCTGAAGGCCTCTCGTGTCGTTGCTGCGTCGGTCGCGTACCTCCGTACGCTTCCCTCCTTGCGCCTAACGAGAAACGTTCAGGGAGCATGCCATCGTGAGTGACGTTCTTGTTTTGAATTTCACCTACGAGGCGTTGAATATCACGAGCTTCCAGCGCGCCGTGAAGCTGCTCTTTGCCGGCAAGGCCGAGATCGTCCACAATCGCGATCGCGTGCTCGCATCGACGCGCTACGAGATGCGCATGCCGTCGATTATCCGGATGCTCTATTACATTCGCCGGCCGATGCAAAAGGTCGCGCTGACGAAGAAGAACGTGCTCATTCGTGACGATCACGCTTGCCAATACTGCGGCATTCGCGGCGAGAAGCTGATGACGGTCGATCACGTCGTGCCGCGCAGCCGCGGCGGCCCTTCAACGTGGGAGAACCTCGTTTGCGCGTGCATGCGGTGCAACAACCGCAAGAACAACCGCACGCCGGATGAGGCGAACATGTCGCTCAAGCGCAAACCGCGTCAGCCCAAGTACATCCCATGGATTCAGATCAAGCGCAACACGCTGCCGGGTGAATGGGGCAAGTTCCTCTTCCTGTACAACGTCTCGATCGACGAGCGCGTCGAGGCCTAAATCCGGTTGCGGCGCCGGCCCAGTATCAGGCCGACGCTCATAACGAGCAGGCCCACCGCGGCGAAGCCGAAAGCGAAATACTCGACATCGTTCATGGTGCGTGCGATCGAGCGAATCCCGAGCACGATCGGGCCGATGAAGAAGAGCACGTTCCCGAAGGCAAAGACGGGATTGGGGCGCGAGGCACGCATGCGGAAATTCATCAGGATACCGAACGCTCCGCCGACGATACAGACGCAACCGACGATGATCAGTGCGTTCATATCAGCGGCGAAAGCTCGTCGAGGTCCCGGCCGTTCGTGTTCGGGCCGAGCACCCCGACGTCGAGAGCGACGATAAGCATCGCCGATCCGATGAGTAAGAAGACGCCAAGCGTTCCCTGCGACCGCAATACCGCGGCGATAACGAATGGTACGAAGATCGAGCTAAAGCGGCTCCATGAATAAACAAAGCCCACCGCCTGTCCGCGAATGCGCGTCGGAAACAGTTCGGCTTGGTAGGAGTGATAGGTGGCCGAAAACCACGCCAGGCCAAGCGTCACAATGACGCCGCAGATCACGATTGGACCCGGCGTGCGCACCTGGGCAAAAGCGATGCCGGCAGCGGCGACCACGATCGCGAGCACAACGATCTGCCACTTGCGTTGAAAGCGATCCGCGAAGAACATCGCAAGCAGCGGGCCCAGCGGGTTGACGATCGCAATCAGAAACGAATACTCCAGCGAATGAGTGAATTCGACGCCCTGTCTGGCTAGAAAAATCGGAACCCACGAAGCAAACCCGTAAAAGCCGATCGCCTGTAGCAGATTAAAGATGACGAGCATGATCGTGCGCTTGCGGTAGGTGCCATCGAAGATCGTCTTTAGCGTGAAAATCGGCCCCGTCGCCTGATGCTGACTGCGCGCTTCCCGCCAGCGTGCCGAATCGGGCAATCCGGGGCGCACAAACCAGATGACGACGCCGCCGAGCGAACCGATCAATGCGACGAGACGCCAACCGTCCAATCCTGCGAAGGTGTGCGGCACGAGCAGGAATGCAAGGAGCGCGGCCGCGGGAATCGCCGAATAGCCAATAACTTGCGTGAACGCGATCCAACGTCCGCGTTGCTCTTTGGGAACGATTTCGGAAACGTAGGCGTCGGAGGTGACCAACTGCACGCCGATACCCATGCCCGCGAGAAAGCGCCATGCGTCGATTGCCGGACCGTTCGGCATGAACGCCATGACCAGGGTGCAAATTGAGTACCAGACGAGCGAGTACGTAAACGCCGCCTTGCGCCCGAATCGGTCGGAGACGCCCGCAAAGATCAATGTGCCGAAGAACATTCCGGCAAAACCGCACGCGATGAAGCTGGCGAAGCCGCCCAATGCGAACGGCGAGGGCGACGTCGCGGTGAACAGTCCCGCGCGGATCAAGCCGAGCGAAATGTAGGCGGTCATGAACAGGTCGTAGAGCTCGAACCAGCCGCCGAGCGAGATGCGCGCGACCGCTCCCCGGATGCTCGTCACCGGCAGTGACACCTAGGCCGGTACCGGCAGCGGGATTGCATCGCAGAATGCCCGGCGCCAAGCCGCTTCGACGCGGGCTCGCGTCGGCTTGTCGATCACCGACGCAACGCAGCCGTCGGGGCGCACGATGAGGACCACCGGCGGTTTCACGTGCCACCGCTTCGGCGGCGTCTCGACCCGTACATGCGGCAAGTCTAATGCAAGATCGCCGGCCACGATCAGAATCGCTTCACCGGCGCGACGCAGGTTGATCCGCGACCCATCCGAGAGGCGGAGATCGTCGATACGCCGGCCAGCCAGTGGATGACGATTGTCGATGATCGGCGAGGTACTATAGCGGCCGTTGAGCATGCCAATCCCGCGGCAGAGTTTGCGCTGCATCCCTCGTCCGCGAATCGCGCGCGCAAACGTGCGTATCGCGAACTGACGGGCACGCATCGGAAAGGTGATCCCGAAGCGGGTAATCCGATCCGTTATGCGCTCGACGGTATCGGTGATGATCTCGCGCCGCTCGGGATCATAACTCGCAAGGAGCGGTGCAGCGCAGCGCTCGCTGCGTACAGCAAACGCAAGCTTCCACGCGAGGTTACCGGCATCTTGAATCCCCGCGTTCATGCCTTGCCCGCCGGCCGGACTATTCAAGTGTGCCGCGTCACCCGCGAGTATCACTCGCCCGACGACAAAACGTTGCGCGTGGCGCCGATGAATCTTGAACAGATTGCTCCACTGCGTCTCAAACGGTGCGTCGCCAAAAAGATCGCGCACACGTTCGCGGTGGGCGAGCGGCGAGAGCGCGTCCTCGTCGCTGAGTTCCTTGGGTACCGACGCCATCACGCGCCACGAACGGTCGTCGAACCTGATCGCTCCGCGAAGCCCCGGCAGGTCGAAACGCACGCGCGCGGTTATCTCCGCTGGGATATCGGCATTGACGGTCTCGTCGCTGAGCACGACGCGCGTGTCGTAGGTCATGCCTTGCAACGTGAGCCCGATCGCCGTTCGCACGACACCCTGTGCGCCGTCGCATCCGACCACGAACGCCGCCTGCAAACGCCCCGGACCGTTCGCGCTGTCAAAGCTAACCTCGACGCCGTCCGGGCCTTGCGAAAGCCCGGTGACGTTGAATCCCGTGCGAAGCTCGCATCGGCTATTCGAGCTCACCAGGTCGCGCAAAATTCGCTCGGTATGGTTCTGTGGCAGCAACAGCGCGCCGGGGTCGTCAAACACGTCGTCAATAGCCGAAAAGTCGATCGTGGCGAAGGTCGCTTGCGTGCGCGCGTTGACGCCGCGCAGCACGGGAGTAAACCGGCCCGCTTCACGCAGGGGGCCGTAGGCTCCCCAATCGCGCAGGATCTCCTGCGTGCGCGGCCAGATAACGGCTGCTCGCGACTCCTTGACAGGCTCGGTATTGCGCTCGAGGACGATCGAATGCGCGTCGTACCGCGCAAGCCCAAGCGCGAGGGCAAGTCCTACCGGCCCTCCACCGACGATGATTACCGGCGCGTCCACGCGAAGCCCGTTCGTTGCATGATTCAAGCGGTTTCCCACCTGTGGCTTCCGTTCACCCAGATGCAGTCCTTCGACGCGAGCGCGCGGACGTTTGTCCGCGGCGACGGTACGAGCCTGTACGATGCACGGGGACGGCGGCTCTTCGACGCGGTCAGTTCGATCTGGACCACCATTCATGGACATGCGCACCCGACGATCGTCGACGCGATTGCGCTTCAGGCGGCGACGCTCGATCATGCGACCACGCTCGGAGCCAGCAATCTTCCGGCCGAAGCGCTCGCCGAAGCGCTCTGCGAATACTGTGAAACCGACTATGCTTTTTTTGCAAGCGACGGCGCGAGCGCCGTTGAGGCGGCGATCAAGATGGCGCTCCATTATTGGCAGCATGTGGGGGAGCCGCAGCGCACCCGGTTTTTGCGCTTGGTCGACGCGTATCACGGCGACACGACCGGGGCGATGAGCCTCTCCGGGATCTCGGTCTTTAAATCGCACTACGGTGCGATCACGTTCGAAGCCAGGACTTACGAGCATGCCGGCGATCTCGATGCGGATGACGTTGCTGCCGTCATCGTCGAACCAATCGTTCAAGCCGCAGCCGGCATGCGTTTGGTACCCCCGGAGCGGTATGTTCCGTTGCGCGATTGTGCGCCGCTGGTGATCGTGGATGAGATCGCGACCGGATTCGGACGCACCGGGACGATGTTCGCCTACGAACAGCTCGTGCTTCGTCCTGACCTGATCTGTTTAGGCAAAGGCATCACCGGCGGGGCGCTTGCGCTCTCGGCGGTTCTTGCGCGCGAGCGCGTCTATCAAGCCTTTCTTGGAGCGCCCGAGGAGCATAAGCAATTCTTTCACGGGCATTCATATGCCGGGAATCCGATTGCGTGTGCGGCAGCGCTCGCATCGCTCGAACTCTTCGCGCGCGAAGGCACGTTCGAACGCGCGGGGAGCATCGAGCGCATCGCCGCCGAGCGCGCCGCCATTCTGGGCGCGCATCCGGCGATTCGAGAGATTCGTCAAGCCGGCACGATGCTTGGAATCGAGCTGCACGATGCGGCTCGCGCGTGGCCGATTGCGAATGCACTCTACGATTTGGGACATTTCACGCGGCCGATCGGCGCAGTCGTTCAACTCGTCCCGCCGCTCTCATCCGGCGATGGGGAAATTCACGACTTCTTTGATAAGTTCGGGGAAGCACTGGAGCGCACACGTTGACCTATTTGGACCGCGCCTCAGTGTTGGTGGACGAGATTCGAGCGCAGGGACGCTACCGAAACGTGCGCGCGCACAATCTGGGCGGCGCACTCGATTTTTCGTCGAACGACTATCTGGCGCTCGCGACGAACCCGCAGGTGGTCGAAGCGTTTCGCCGAGCAAACCGAGTGGGATCCGGCGGCGCGCGCCTCTTAGGTGGAAGTCATCGCGAGCATTCGCTTCTCGAAGAAGAGCTGGCGGGTTGGCTCGGTCGCGAACGCGTGCTGCTCTTTTCTTCCGGTTACCATGCCGCGCTCGGCGCGATCGCCGTATTGGCGGATACGGTCGAGCGCATCTATTCGGACCGCTTGAATCACGCCTCGTTGATCGACGGAATACGCGCCACACGGCTCGAGCGATCCATCTACGATCACGCCGCGCTTCCGCCGCGCGCGCAGCGGCGCGGCAGCGCATTAATCGTCACCGAATCGATCTTTGGGATGGACGGCGACGCAGTCGATCTCGAGAGCATGTTCGCCGCGCTCGGCGATGACGACGTGCTCTTGATCGATGAGGCGCACGCTCTCGGCGTCACCGGTCCCGCCGGAGCTGGGCGGGCGCGAACGCTCGCCGATCCGCGCGTCGTCGTGATGGGGACGCTTTCGAAAGCGTTCGGTGCACAGGGCGGGTTCATCGCCGGGCCCGCGATGCTTATCGATTTGCTTGTCAACCGTGCGCGTCCGTTCATCTTTGATACGGCGATGCCGCCCGCCGTCGCGCTCGCATCGCGCGTCGCACTCGCGCTCATTCGCAATGCGGACGCAGCGCGCGAACAATTGCATGACAACGTGAGACGCTTACGTGACGGCCTAAACTCGCTGGGCTTTCCGACGATCGACGATCCCTCGCCGGTCGTGCCGGTCGTACTCGGAAGCGAGGAGCGGGCGGTGGAAATCGCGCGTGAGCTCGAAGGTATGAGAATCTTCGCGCCGGCGATCCGGCCGCCGACGGTCCCGCCGGGCAGTTCGCGGCTGCGCCTCTCGGTGCGGGCCGATCACCAGCGCGAACACATCGACCTGCTGGTACAAGGACTGGCGAAATGCACCGTTACTTTGTAACCGGTACCGACACCGACGTCGGAAAGACGCGAGTCACCGCGTCGCTGGCGCTTGCGCTCAAGAATTCCGGCATCGCGCCGACGATCGTCAAGTTCGTTCAGACCGGGCTTTCGCCGGGCATCCCCGGCGACGCGGCACGCGCAGCTAAACTCGCGGGTGTGCGTTCGCTCGAACTCGCGCGATTCGAGAAGGCCGCGGACCCGTGGTCGGCTGCGCTCGCATCCGGCCAACCCGAAGTACACGCAAGAGAACTGGTTGAGGCGGTAGCGCACATCGAGAACGGTCTCGTCACCGAAGGAGCCGGAGGATTGATGGTACCGCTCAACGCGCGGGAGCATTTCGGGAACATCGCCGTGCTCGGGAATTTCGACACGATCCTTGCGATTGGCCTCAAGCTCGGCTGCGTCAATCATGCGTTGCTGACCGCCAACCAGTGCCAACAGGCCGGGATCAGGCTCGTGGGTGCGGTGCTGGTTGAACGCTGGGGCCCGACCGAGGATCACTATCGAGCCGACGTCGAGCGCACGCTGCAGGGAAAGGTGAAGATTCTTGGCATTCTGCCGTTTGACGAAGATGAGGCGAGTTCGGTAAAGACCGGCGCGCAGATCTTCGCACCATACTTTACCTAACACGAGGACACGCTTGCACCCGACCATCGCGAACGCGCGTGAACGCGTTCTTAATAATGGACTTCCCGCAGATCGTGCGTTGCTGGAATCGCTCGCGCGGATACCGGACGAGGACGTACCCGATCTGCTGGCGCTCGCCGACGACGTGCGCGCTGCGAGTTGTGGTAACGGAATCGCCGTCGAAGTGCTCTACAACGCCAAAAAAGGCGGGTGTTCCGAAGACTGTCATTTTTGCTCGCAGAGCGCGCGTTTTGCAAGCGACGTCGAGCCCGAAACGCTCGCGAGCGTGGAAGGCTTCGTCGCGGCAGCTCGCGACGCGTACGAACGCGGCGCCGGCGAATTTTGCATCGTCGTCGCGGTACGCGGTCCTTCTACTCGACTGCTCGAGCGCGTGTGCCAATCCGTTAGAGCGATCAAGACCGAGCTGCCCCTCAAAGTTGCAGTCTCGCTCGGCATCTTGCGTGAGGATCAGGTCGCGCAACTCGTTTCCGCCGGCGTCGACAAGGTCAATCACAACCTCGAGACTTCGCGGCGCTACTTCCCATCGGTGTGCACGACGCACACGTTCGATGAGCGGATGGACACGCTGCAGCTGGTACGCGGTGCCGGGCTCGAGGTCTGCTGCGGCGGGATCATCGGTATGGGCGAGACCCTTGACGATCGGATCGACTTTCTCTGCTCGCTCCAGGAACTCGCGCCCGAAGAGGTGCCGATAAACTTTCTTAATCCTCGCCCGGGCACGCCGTTCCAAGATCGCTCGCTGGTCGAACCGATCGAGGCGCTGCGCTTCGTGGCGATGGCGCGTCTGGCGCTCCCGCGCGCGCTCGTGCGCTTTGCCGGAGGCCGCGAGATTACGCTGCAGGGCCTCCAGGATCTGGGCATGCGTAGCGGCGCGAGCGGTATCGTGCTTGGAAACTACTTGACGACCGGTGGCCGCAGCGATCAAGATGACTTCGCGATGCTCGAACGACTCGGCTTCGAAGTCCTTGCGTAAAACGCTATTTGGGCGCGCCCTCGGGGAGTTTTGAGCTTGGCAGTTTCAAGAGCGCGCCCGGATTCGGGGGGGCCCGCGCAGAGCGCGGGGGGCGCGGAGGCTCGGCCGGAGCGCCCTCAAAAGGACCAGACCAAGACCCCGTATTTTCAAGCATTACTCGAATACGTTGATTCGGGCGTACTGCCGTTTCACACGCCCGGGCACATGCAAGGGCGCGGTGCTGAACTTTCGTTTCGTGAATTCGTCGGCGACAATATTCTGGCGATCGACCTCACGCCGATGCCGGGTATCGACGATCTACTGCAGCCGACCGAATCGATCAAAGAGGCGCAAGAGCTCGCGGCCGAGGCGTACGGCGCCGATCACACGTTTTTCTTGATCAACGGCTCGACCAGCGGCAATCAGTGCATGATGATGGCGGCCCTGAACCCGGGCGATAAGATCGCGGTACCGCGCAACTCGCACAAGTCGATGCTTGGCGGACTCGTAATGAGCGGGGCGCATCCGATCTACATGCAGCCTGCGGTCGATCAAGAGATGCACATGGACAACGCGGTGACGCCGGAGACCGTCGCGCGGACGATCGCCGAGAATCCCGACCTCAAAGCGATCTACATTGTTTCTCCAACGTACTACGGCGTCGCGGCCGATCTCGAATCGATCGAGCGTATCACGCACGGCGCCGGTAAGCTGCTTCTTGTCGACGAGGCCTGGGGTCCGCACTTTCATTTTCATCCGGCGTTGCCGATGTCCGCAACGCAAGCCGGTGCGGATCTGTCGATCAACTCCACGCACAAGATGCTCTCAGCGTTTTCGCAGTGCGCGATGCTGCATCAAATCGGCGATCGCGTGCGTTTGGATCGACTCAAAGCCGTCCTCAAGATGTTTCTTTCGACCTCGCCCAATCTGCCGATGGTCGCCTCGCTCGACGTTGCCCGCATGCAGATGGCAACGCAAGGCGCGTCACTCCTCTCACAGACGATCGACCTCGCGCAAGAGACGCGCCGCCGGCTCAACGAGATCGAAGGACTGTATTCGTTCGGTGAGGAGATTCAAGGGCGCGAGGGCGTCTTCGATTTGGATCCGACGAAGATGACCGTGCGCGTCACGGGGCTGGGCTACACCGGGTACGAGGCATCCGAACTTCTTCGTAGACGCTACAACATTCAAGTCGAACTGGCCGACCTGTTTAACGTCGTCGCGCTGTTCACGATCGGCACGACGCGCGAAGCGGCCGAACGTCTGATCACCGCGTTCGAAGAGATGGCCCGCGAAGATCGTCCGCTCGATATGTTTGCGCCCTCGGGTATACTCGAGCAGCGGCTCAAACGCGGCACTTATAAAATGCCGCAGATTCCGCCGATGCGCATGCTGCCGCGCGAAGCGTTCCTTGCGAATACTGAGTTCGTCGACTTTCGCAAATCAGCCGGGCGCATTTGCGCCGAAACGATCTCGCCCTACCCGCCCGGCATTCCCGTGCTGTCACCGGGTGAGGAAATCACGCCCGATCTCATCGATTATTTACGGCTCGAGCTCAAGGCGGGCGTGCGCATTCAAGGCCCCAACGACGACACGCTGCGCAAGATTCGCGTCGTCGCCGAATAAGGAGTAAAATATCGGCATGGTCGCTTCCCTGCGCTTCCTGTCGCTCGCACTTCTAGCTTCGACGCTTGCAATGACAACGCAGCCTGTTACACGCAACGTTCCGTACGTTGCCGCGTTCACGCTCCTGAATTCGAATGCGCAACCGTATTCCGGGAATATGACGCTGAATTTCAATCACGGAAAGATCAGCGGGACGTATACGGACACATCGCTCAAGCCGGGTGGCCCACTCTACAACCGGCGGAACGTGCCGGTGAGCGGCGGTGTCAATTCCTCCGGGCACGCGACGCTGCTCATCGGGCCGCTTTCGTTCCATGGAACGCTCAGCGGCGAGTGGTTCAGCGGGAGCGCCACCGTCAACGGAAGGATCTATACCTTCAAGGCGCGGCAAGGAAGCCCGGGAAAACCCGCTCCCTAGTAGTTGCTTAGGCGTCCGACCCAAGATATGGGAGGGCGAGTACGGCATTGTGGGTAACTATCCACACACGGTTCAGCCGCAGGCCGGACGAGCCGTGACACCCTTGGAGGCGAGGAACGCGTTGGCCGTTAAAGCGCAGTCCGTTTCCCCGAGCTGGGAACTCTCACAGCTCCTCGACATCTTCCCACTCCCCATTCGCCAGTCGCTCGTGCGGCTCCACAATCTCGAAGACATCATCGAAGTCGTGCTCGACTTGGGCCGTCCGCCCGAGGCTCGATTTGCCAACGACTTTCGGTATCTCTCCGAGACGCCGGTAACCAACGAGGACATCGGACACGTCTGTTCGCGAATTTCGCAATTTGGGCCCGACAACCGCGCGGGAATAGAGCAGACATTGCACCGCATCAGCGCGATTCGCAATCGTCAAGGCAAGATCGTCGGGCTAACTTGCCGTGTCGGGCGGGCCGTGTACGGCACGATCGATATTTTGCTCGACGTATTGCGCAGTGGCAAGTCGATTTGCTTGCTCGGTCGTCCGGGTGTCGGCAAGACGACGATGCTGCGCGAATGCGCGCGCATTCTTTCCGAAGACCGCAAGCGCGTCGTGATCGTCGACACCTCGAATGAAATTGCCGGCGATTCGGATATCCCGCATCCGGGCATCGGCCTAGCTCGTCGCATGCAAGTTGCCGATCCGGCGCTGCAGCACGCGGTGATGATCGAAGCGGTCGAAAACCATATGCCCGAGGTGATCGTCATCGACGAGATCGGGACCGAAATGGAGGCCGGCGCCGCGCGCACGATTGCCGAACGCGGCGTCACGCTGATCGGCACGGCACATGGCCAGACGCTGGAAAATCTTTTGATGAATCCGACCCTCTCGGATCTGCTCGGGGGGATTAGCGCGGTGACGCTGTCGGACGAGGAAGCCCGCCGCCGCGGTACGCGAAAGACCGTTCTCGAACGCAAAGCTCCACCGACCTTTGACTTGCTGGTCGAAATTCAGGATCGCGATCGTCTCGCGATCCATAAGAACGTCGCAGAAGTCGTCGACGCGCTCTTACGCGGATATCAGCCCCAGCCCGAAATTCGCCAGCGCACTGCGAGCGGCGACGTCGCGATCGTACAAGAGGCCGACACCGAGACGATGCCGCAGCTCACCGAATCGCTCGACCACCATCACCACGAGCAACTCGACGAGTCGGCCGACAAGCCTCTCTTGATCTTTCCCTACGGTGTCTCGCGCAACAAGATCGAACGCGCCGTGCATAATCTGCGTATCAACGCGTCGATCGCACGCAATTGGGACGATGCCGATGTGGTGCTCACCCTCAAGACGCTCGAGCGCAAGGGCCAGCCTAAGCTCAAGCAGATCGCGTCGGACAACGTGCCGATCTATTCGATCAAGACCAATACGACGACGCAAATCCAAAGCGCGCTTCGCGACGTCTTCAATCTGGGTTCGATCGATCATGAAGAGATCGCGCTGCGGGAAGCCGAGGAAGCCGTCTACCAAGTGCTGCTCACGAATCAGGCGATGGAGCTTTCCCCGCAAACGTCGTACGTGCGGCGCATGCAGCATCAGCTCGCGGAAAAGTATCGCCTGCAGTCACGCAGCACCGGCCTCGAACCGAACAGGCGCGTCCGAATCTTTAAAATAGCGGACTAGACGCGCGGCTTCGCTCGCGCTTCTCAGCCGGCTCTTCTCGTATCTGAGCCCCTCTGAACGCTAGTTTATAGCGCCGTTATCTCGCCGTCTTCGGCGACCAAAAACCGTGTGTCGAAGGCGAGCATTTCGTCGCCGCGTTTGATGCGACTGTGAACGTTGAAACGGTGCGCCGGCTTTTGTCCCGGCCGGTTCACGAGCCCGCCGTAAAACAGCTTGAGCAGCGGCGTTTGGCCTTGTTTTGGCTGCTCGAGTTTGTTCTGCGCCACCAGCATCCCCATGATCTTTTGTTGTAGAGCGAGCGGCAGTAGGCGGTAGGCGTCGTCCACCTTCTCGCTCGGCTCCTGATTCTGCATCTTGCGCCGGTCGCTCTCGGGTTCATCGTTGACGTAGCGAACGATCGCATCCCAATCATCGGCGGCGATTCCAACGAACTCGCACATGTACCGGTGCCACTTCGCGCCCTGGTGCTGCACTTGATCCGAGCGCACGTGTTTGACACGAAGCGGAATGTTGCGCTCGCGCACGCGCGCGATAATGTTGAAGGAATTTGCCGCGACGGGTTCCTGCAGGATGAACATTGCGCCGTTTGGCGAGATCTCGAGGCCCACACCCGACTTGAGCAAGTTCGGGTCGTTGGGGTTTGGCTGATACCACATGTGGTAAGCTCCGGCTTTACGCTTGTACTGACGCCGGTCGCCGGCGCGCCCGAGAAACCACTCGATGAGATCGCCGAACATGGAGCTGGGAGATGACATACAAAGCCGCTCCGTCGAATAACATACCGTGCCATTTATCACGGCTGAAGGCATTGAAGGCTGCGGCAAGAGTACGCTCGTGGCCGGCCTTTCTGAACGATTACGCGCTACGGGCAAGGAAACCATCGTGACCCGCGAGCCCGGGGGTACGCCGGTGGGCGATGCGATCCGTCAAATCTTCCTCGAGCCGGGCTTGCAGGTGGCTCCGCTGGCCGAGGCGCTCCTCATCAATGCGGCGCGCGCGCAGCACGTGGTCGAGCTGATCGAACCGGCTCTTCGCGGCGGCGCGGTCGTCCTGTGCGACCGCTTCGTCGACTCGACCCTGGCCTACCAGGGCTATGGGCGCGGGATCGACCTTGCATTTTTGCAAGAACTTTGCGATACCGCCAGCGGAGGTCTAGCCCCGAATTTGACCTTCGTGCTCGATCTGCCCGTCGCGATTTCGCGTGAACGCGTGGCGGCTCGCGACGGAGGCGCAGGCGATCGCATGGAGCGCGAGGATCCGGGCTTTTACGAGCGCGTGCGTCGCGGTTTCCTCGATCTTGCGCGACAATCGGCACGCTATCGCGTGCTCGACGCGACCAAGCCGCCGGAGGAACTGATCGCGCAGGCGTTCGCGGCGCTCGCCGGAGTTCTCGCGTGAGCGATCTGCATTTCGACGTTATCGGTGCCGAGGGAGCAAAGACCTATTTTGGCCGCATGACGCCGGCGTCGCTCGCGCACGCGTATCTTTTTAGCGGGCCGCCCGGTGTCGGTAAAAAATTCTTTGCGCGGCGCCTTGCCCAATCGCTGCTCTGCGAGGCCCCCAAGGAAGGCGTTCTTGGATATGACGGCACGTGTGCCTCGTGCCGTCTCTTTGCAAGCGAAGGCGGCCGCCATCCCGATTTTTTGGAGCACATCGGAATTCTGAAGATCGGAGACGCCGACGCGGCGATGGGCTTCTACGAGGGCGAGGATCTCACCGCGCGCGATCTCGTGCGCCAGCTCTCGATGCAGTCGTACAGCGGCGGCATGCGGGTCTTGTTGCTCGGTGATATCGATTTCGCCACGCACCACGCAGCTAATGCGTTGCTGAAGTTCTTCGAAGAGCCGCCGCGCGGCGTCGTGCTGATCCTCACCTCGCCGACGCCCGGGCGCCTTCTGCCGACGATTCGTTCGCGCGTGATCGAATTGCGCTTTCCCTCCCTCGCGCAAAGCCAGGTGCGCGAGATTCTGCTCAAGCTTGGGTACGATCAAGAACGTGCGCATCTCGGCGCGTCGCTCGGCCAGGGAAGCGTCACGCGCGCCGTTGCCGCGCTTGGAGGCGACGATGAGACGTTGCGTTCGCAGATTGCAACCTGGTTCTTTGCGGTGACGGCGGGCGCGACGCCGCAAGAGGCCTGGGCGAGTCGAGAAACGCTCGACGAAGGCTTGGAGCTGATCAAGACCTTTGTGCGTGATTGGACGGCCTTGGCTACCGCGGGCGATCGCGCAAGTGTGATGAGCGTCGACTATGCGGACGACTTGCGCGCGCTTCCGGCGCTGTCTGCGGCGCAAGCGATTGCGATGTTCGGTAAACTCGACGATGCCCAGCGTCTTGCTCGCACCAACGTGAGCCCAACGATGGTGAGCGAGCTGGTCCGCATGGCTCTGACTCGAACCGTCTAATAAAAGCCGCGGAACGCGGTTTCGTCGTAGGTTACGGCAAATGGAAACGCGAGATAGGCAAGGACGATTGCGCGCAGAATCGCGACGCCGATGAGCGAGGCAATTACGCCGTATTGCGCGAGCGGGGCGAGAAGCAACCCCGGGGCAAAGACCCAGAGAGCGATAAAGACGATCGCGAGGATGACGCACGCGAGCGGATTAGCGCGCACCGCCCGAATCGAACCGGAAAGCGCGAGGCCTCCCGGAAGTCCCCCGACTGCGGCAGCCGGGATCACCAGAATCAAGAAGAAGTACGCGATGAGCTGCAACCCGAGTTGCAGCAGGCCGCTTCCAAGCAGCCCACCGATGTATTGCGCGGCGTAGACGACGAACTGAAATCCGATCGCCGCGATCAGAATGCCCCCAGCCTTGCGCCGCGTTTCTTCCCACGCGTCGTCGAAGCCGGCACGATAGCCGCGCGCGATGTTGTTAGCCTGTATGACCGCGCCGCCGAACGCGAACAAATACAGAATCTGAATGACGAACTGGAACAGCCCTCCGCCGTATCCCCCAAGCGGATCGGTAAAGAGGCTCTGCCAATACGACGTAAACATGTCGAGGATCGCGGCCAGCAGGGGCAATGCGAGAATCGACGGATGGCGTACGAGGTGGACAAACGCCTGCCCGTAGATGGCCAGGTTGACGCGTGGTCCACCGCGGCGCATTAGGGAACCTCCGAGGACGTTAATGCACCTATCGCGAGGAGCGTTTGTGCGCTAAATCGAGGAGCGAGGAGGAAGCGATGCCCCGGTGCATCGTGACCGACGCAGCAACGACGAGTCGGCGCACAAGCGCCCTCGCCCGAAGGGTTTGGGAAAGAATACGCCACCTGCGTCGTCGCTCGCTCGGTCACATACCGCAGAGGGTATGCTCCCTCACGCTCTTCTAGCATCTGTCGCATTCTTTCCTCAAACGATCGGTGCATTAACATCCTCGGAGGCTCCCCTCTAACCCCGTGCTCCGGCCAGCGCGTGATGGCACGAGCAGTCAGCCTTCAAATCGATTCGTTCGACGATCCGTCCGATGGCGTTCTTCACGCGATCGTTGTTCTTCTTGAAGACCTCCATCACTTCGTGATGCGAGACGGGCGCGATTCCGTCGATGCCGACGTCGTAGTCGGTAATAAGCGAGATGTTCACAAAACAGATCTCGAGTTCACGCGCCAGGTATGCTTCGGGATATTGGGTCATATTGATGACCTCCCAGCCTTGGCTCTGAAACCACTTCGATTCCGAGCGCGTCGAAAAACGCGGTCCCTGGATGACGACGACCGTCCCGCGCTCGTGCGTTTCGATGTCGAGCGAGCGCAGTGCGTCGACGGCGATGGGTCGCAGCGTCGGGCAGTAGGGGTCGGCGAAGCTGACGTGGGTCGTGATCGGGCCGTCGAAAAACGTATCTTTGCGGCCGGCCGTCCGGTCGACGAGCTGGTCGCAGACGACCATCGATCCCGGCTTGACTTCCTTTTTGAGGGAGCCGCAGGCATTGGGTGCGATGATGAATTTCACGCCGAGAGCTTTCATCGCCCACAGATTCGCCCGGTAGTTGATCGATTGCGGCGGAAAGCGATGATCCTTTCCGTGACGCGGCAAAAAGGCGACGCGTTTGCCGGCGATTTCGCCGAGCGCGACGCGGTCGCTTGGAGCGCCGTAGGGCGTCTCGATCCACACCTCACGGGCGTTTTCGATCAGCGAATAAAATCCCGAACCGCCAAAAACGCCGATGTCGGCCTGTTCCGTCGTCGTCTCCATAATCTCCAGTCTTGTAGGTGATTTTATCTATTAAAGTCGGATGGTTTCAGATCGTCGAGGAATTTTTTGAAGCGCGTCATTTCGGAATCGTCGACCGGCTTCTTGTCGGGGGTCGATTCCTCGAGCACGATCTTATCGGTCACGTAGATAGGCGCCTTCATGCGCAGCGCCAGCGCGATGCCGTCGGATGGACGAGCGTCGATCTCCTGTAACTCGCCATCGCAGCGTATGATCAACTTCGCGTAAAACGTCGAGTCCTTGATATCGTGAATAATGACTTGCTCTAACGTCGTCTCGAGCGACTCGAGGATGTTGCGCATGAGGTCGTGGGAAAGTGGCCGCGGTACCGGCGCGCCTTCGAGCGCGAGCGCGATCGCAGTGGCCTCGAACGGGCCGATGAGAATCGGCAGATAGTGCGACCCGTCCATATCCTTGAGGATCACAACCGGATCGTGGGTCAGCAGGTCGATCCCGAGCTTGTCGACCTTCATTTGGCGCATCCAATGGTATCCGACGCACCCGCGGGATTCTCTTGCTGCTCGGCAAGGGTGCGGGCGTCGCCCGCACGAACGCAAGGGCCCGCACCATGGCGTTATCCTGCGGAATAGTCGGCTTGCCCAACGTCGGCAAGTCCACCATCTTCAATGCCCTCACCCGATCCGCGCAAGCGCTCGCGGCGAATTATCCGTTTGCCACGATCGAACCGAATGTGGGAGAAGTCGCAGTACCCGACGACCGTTTGCAGGTGTTGCAAGCACTGGTGCACGGCCAGCGTATCGTGCCCGCAACCGTCCGCTTCGTCGATATCGCCGGACTCGTGCGAGGAGCCTCTACCGGACAAGGCTTGGGCAATGCGTTCCTCAGTCATATCCGCGAGACCGATGCGATCGCGATGGTCGTGCGCTGTTTCGAGGACGATAACGTTACGCACGTCGAGGGCAGCCCCGATCCCGTGCGCGACATCGAAATCATTTCGATCGAACTTGCGCTCGCCGATCTTGCCACCATGCAGAAGCGCCTCGATAAGCTCGAACGCGAGGCGCGGGCGAATCCCAAGCGCCGCGGGGCGCTCGATGCAGCCCAAACTGTCGTCGCCGCGCTCGAGGCCGGAAAGCCCGCGCGCAGCTTTTCGTTCGGAAGTCCCGAACGCGAGATTGCAGACGAATCCTTTCTACTCACCGCTAAGCCGCTGCTGTACGTCGCGAACGTCGACGAAGAGCAAATCGGAAAGCCGGGTCCGCTGGTCGATGCAGTGAAATCGGTGGCGAAGGAAGACGGCAGTGCCGTCGTGGTCTTGAGCGGGAAGATCGAATCAGAGCTAGCGGGCCTCACCGACGAGGAAGCCCGCGAATTCTGCGCTGAGCTGGGCATCGAACGCAGCGGCCTCGACGAGCTTGCGCTATGCGCTTACGATCTGCTTGGGCTCATGACGTTTCTAACCGCAGGCGAACAAGAAGTCCGTGCTTGGACCATTACCAAAGGGACCAAAGCACCACAAGCGGCGGGCAAGATTCATGGTGACATCGAGCGTGGATTCATTCGCGCTGAGATCGTCTCGTATGATGACTATGTTGCTTACAAAACAATGGCCGCTTTGAAAACCGCTGGAAAAGTACGCAGTGAGGGCAAGGATTACGTGATGCAGGAAGGTGACGTCGTCAACTTCCTCTTTAACCTCTAAAACCTTAAGACTGTGGTCGCTTGGCAAGCCCAGCGAGGCCGCTTTCCAAGGGAGTTTTCGGTAATTTCCCGTAGCCTTTGGGGTTTGATCTCCCCAGGAGGCTGAAAAATACTTTATGACCACTGCGGTACGCGAAGTCTCAGTTTTTGGAGACGGGATTGCCTATTTCAACGAGGCGGCCGATCTCCTCGAACTCGACTCGGGAATGCGGAGAATCCTCACGCACCCATCGCGTCAAATCATCTTCTCGATTCCGTTCCAACGCGATAGCGGCGAATTCGAGGTCTACACCGGCTATCGCGTGCAATACAATTTCGCGCGTGGACCCGCCAAAGGCGGCATCCGGTATCACCCCGGCGTTACGCTTGACGAAGTCACGGCGCTCGCCTTCTGGATGACCTGGAAATGCGCGGTCGTCGATCTCCCGTTCGGCGGCGGAAAAGGCGGGGTGACCTGCGATCCGTCGACCCTGTCGATGAACGAACTCGAGCGCATCACGCGTCGCTACGCCGCAGAGCTGGTCGAAGTCGTCGGTCCCGACAAAGACGTTCCCGCTCCCGACGTCAACACCACACCACAAGTCATGGCCTGGTTCATGGATACCTACTCGATGCACGTTCGACAAAACGTACCGGGTGTCGTCACGGGCAAGCCGCTGGAGATCGGCGGGTCGCGCGGTCGCGTCGAAGCGACCGGACGCGGCGTCACCATCTGCGCGCTCGACGAAATGCACCAGATGGGTCTGCTTCCTGAACAAACGCGAGTCGTCATTCAAGGCTTCGGGAACGTCGGACTCTACGCGGCCAAACTCTTTGAGGAGCGCGGCTGCAAAGTGTGCGGTATCTCCGACGTAACCGGCGCGTTCTACAACGCTGAAGGCATCGACGTTCCGCTCGCGATCGATCATGCGGTCAAGAATCGCAGCCTCGAAGGATTCAAAGGCGGCGACCGCATCAGCAACGCAGAGCTGCTCACCTCCGATTGCGACGTGCTCGTGCCTGCGGCTCTCGAGAAGGTCTTCACCGCGGACAACGCTTCGAAAGTCAAGGCGAAGCTGATCGTCGAGGGTGCGAACGGTCCAACGACGCCCGAAGCCGATCGGATCTTCAAGCAGAACGGTATCGTCGTCATCCCCGACATCATGGCAAACGCCGGCGGCGTGACCGTCTCGTATTTCGAGTGGGCACAAGACCGGATGGGCTACTTCTGGAAGGAAGCCGAGGTTAACGAGAAGCTCGAGGATGTGTTGCTCTCCAATCTCGGCGAATTGCGTACGATCAAAAACGCGCGCAACTCGAATTACCGTACCGCCGCTTACGCACTGGCGATCGACCGTGTCGTGCGCGCGCTTCGTTTGCGTGGCATATACGCGTAACACGTACCGAAACAAAAAAGAGCCCGGGCGATTTGCCCGGGCTCTTTTGTTGCCGCGTCTTAGGTTATGGAAGTGGGAAGATCGGCAGACCGAACTTCGCACTGATATTCGTTCCGTTATACGGGTCGGTCGTTGCGATCGCGTTGAGTTGAGCGTTGGTGATCGCTGGGATCGTCATCCCGAACGAAGTATCCGCAGCCGCAATGAACGTGTTCGCGATGACTGCGTAACCCAGATTCGACGGATGCAATCCGTCCCAGCTTACGAGATTTCCGCCGAACTGCAGCGTTGCCGATGGCGCACCGGGCTGAATCGTGTCGAGATTCGGCGCCGAACCCGGAACCGTCGTCGACGGCGCGAGCGCGTTGAACGTCGCAGTGATCGGCACGAGGGCAACATTCGGTCCCGAGCCGGTCGCAACCGCGTCGATGACTTGGTTGTAACCGGCGTTGAGTTGCGCAACCTCGGTTGCGAACGCCGGCGTTAGGTAGTAGCCGCCGAGGCCGCTGCCCGTTCCGCTCGGATCGAGCGGTGGTGTCAGACAGGTCGTCGGAGACGAGCTGCAGTTTTGTATGATGTAGAGGAAACCGGTCTCGGTGAGGTAGCCCCCCGCTGTCACGCCGTACTGTGTGGCGACGTAGCTCGAGATCGCGGTTGCCGCGGCGGTTGCGCTTGATCCGAGCGCCGGCGTCAGCAGCGTCGCGAGATCCGCGATCAGGCGATTGCCCTGTGGGAAGAACTGCGGCGACGAGAGCACGTTGGGAAGATCGGCAAGCAGCACTTTCGTGCCCTTTGCCGTGAGCGCTTTGATGATTTGCGTGAGATCGGCTTGCATCTGCGTGGGCGAATCGCTCGCAACCGGGTTGCCGCCCGAGAACGAGAACTTGAGCACGTCATTTGCCCCGAGCCACACGGTAGCGAGTTTCGGCTGCAATGCGACGGCCACGTTCAGCTCGGTCAGCTGCGATACCGAATTGCGATACGCGCCCATGACGGGGTAGAACAGCGCGCTTTCGCCGGAGACCAACGACTGTAAACCGCCCGAGGTCGGATCGTTCGCGAGGACGTTGTACCCGCAGTTCGGCGCGTTGGGCGGTCCGGTGAGTGGGCCGGTCATTGCGACGGCTTCGTGCATCGTGATGCCCGGAACACCAAGGTCGAGGTTCTGTGTGTTCGCCAGTCGCGTGTTGCCGTAGGTCGCCGGCGAGTATGCCTCGTCGTTAAATGTGTCGCACGCCGAATGCGTGTTCGCGAACGTGGGGATGACTGTCGTGCCGACCATCACTTCGCTGATGACTAGCTGATCAGCGAGTCCTGGCCCCGCGATCAGGGGGAGCGGGGACGTTGCGGGGACATACATGCTCGCCGCCGGAACGCCGGTGAGTTGGACGTAGAGGTCGGACCAGAAGCCGTTCTCTTGACCCGGCGGTACGGCATTGCCCGGGTATGCTGAGAGCGGCGAAGTGACCAATGGATTTGCCTGGCCGAGGAATCCACTTGACTGATATCCGGCGGTGAGGCTGTCACCGATGCCAACGAGCGGCGTACCGCCGGCCGGAGTGACGATTGGTTGTGGTGTGGCCGTGGGCGGCCCCACACCGCTGCTGTTGCTGCCGCAAGCGGCCAGCGCAGCAAGCGTGAGGATCGCGAGCGGACGCGAGAGATACGATAATTTCATTGCGTTACCCAAATCCTTAGATCGGAAGAACGACGGGCGAGCCGACGCCGAATTGCACTTGAAGTTGCGTAGCTTTTAGACCGCCGAGCGCCGGGACGGTGTTGGCGCTGCACGGCAGTCCGTAGCACTGCAAGTACTTCACACCGTACGGGCTGTAGTTCGACGGGCCGCCGCTGTTGAGCACGACCTGGATGAATCCATACTTGCCCACGCGCTCGGTCGCGCCAAGAAAGTAGGCGTTCAAGTGTTGCGGATACGGGTCGGTCGGCAGATAGTCGCGCGAGGCCTGCGGCTCGTAGAAGAAGCGCAGGTCGCGACTGACGTTGTACTCCAGATAAAGAACCTGGTACAGCTGCGCGGTGTTGGTTTGATTGACGCCGTTGAGATGCGTCAGCCACGTCGGCGCAACCGTGAACGTGCCGAACATGCGCGACGTCTTGAGAAACGGGACGGTAACGGCGACTGAATCGTATTGCGCCGAGCGCGTCGGAACACCGGTGACCGGTTCTCCGTTGAGCGGGTTCACGAACGGCACAACGTCGCTTCCATTACCGGATTGATCGATCGTCGACCAGCGCGCGACGTAGGTCGGCGTCACCACGATCGGAAGCGCACGGCCCCCGATCTTTCCAACCAAAAACAATTGCTCGTAGCTGAGCAGAAAGAAACGGTCCTTGGTGGTGAGATCCAGTTGCGGATTCGTTCCGGGGCAACTTCCAACAGCAGTCTTGCCGAGACTCTGACAGCCCGCATTCGGGAAGCCCGCTGGTAGATAGAAGGGTACGGTTCCGCTATTGAAGCCGTACGGGTAGTGCTGCAACTCGTAGTACGAGGCAACGATGCGCGACGTCGGACTGAATCCGTACGAGGCCATGCCGTCTCCGCCGCCCTGCAGCCACTTGCCGCTGGCGGTGCCGATGTTTCCCCACGGATAGGCCATCGATAAATCGGCGAAATAGGTAAAACCGGTTGGAAGGCCCGCTTGGGCGGGACCACCGACGGGTTGCTGGTTGACTGGAGGAACTTGCGCGACGTTCGACTGCGTACTGTCTTGACGTTTCGTTGCAGTCTTCGCTTGCGTTTGTTGATCCATGGCGTTACGAATCGCCGTATTGGCGCCGCTCACGACGCCCGTAGCAAGGGCTCCGCTTTGATCGGCTTGCGCCGGCACAACGGAAAAACCAAACGAGAGGGCAACAAGAAGTGCCGTGCTCGCTCGGGTGAGGCTTTTGAGCATAATCGTCTCCAACTCGAGGACCGGCCTATTAAAAGTATCAGGTTCCGGCTCGCGACCTCTTCTGGTCGGGCGACGTTAAAACCCTTATGTTTAGCTAGGAATGGCGGGTGCTTCCGCCGCTCTGTCTACGAAATCTTTGCGCGGTTTGCCATCAACGTGACTGGTCCCGCGCAACTCAAGGCTCTTGATGATAACGTAGAGCACCGGCGTAATCGCCAGGTTGAGGAACGTCGAGAGCAACATGCCGCCGAAGACGACCGTACCAAGCGAATGCCTCGCTGCGCTGCCTGCACCGCTGGCAAAGACAAGCGGGATGACTGCGATAATGAACGCGATCGAGGTCATGAGAATCGGACGAAGCCGCGTCTGTGCGGCCCGCAGCGCTGCGGTTACGACATCAGCGCCCGCGCGAATCTGTTGATTTGCAAATTCGACGATCAGAATCGCGCTCTTACTCGCGAGACCGATGAGCATGACGTACCCGACTTGCGCGTACACGTCCTGGGCAACATTGGCGTAGAGCAGCGGAAGCGGGATGTGCCGCAGGTTGATAAAGGCGAGCGCGCCAAGCAACGCGGCCGGTACTGCGAGAAGCACGATGAGGGGATCGATCCAGCTTTCGTACTGCGCCGAGAGCACGAGATAGACGAAGATCAAACCGAGCAAGAAGATCAGCGCGCTCTGCGCACCGGCCGCGATCTCGTCGAGCTGCAACCCCGACCACTCGTAGGTGATGCCCTTGGGCAGCACTTTTGCTGCGATCTGCTGCGTCGCGTCGATCGCTTCGCCGGAGCCGTGGCCGGGAGCGGCGTTACCGTTGATCTCGATGTTGCGATAGAGGTTGTAGTGCGTGATGACCGGCGCGGTAAGCGTCATTTTCTGGCTGACCATCGCGCTGAGCGGCGTGAGTCCTGCGCCGGTCGCGTTCGTGTTCGACGTCGGGCTTATCGGCGTGCCGGTCGTCAACGAGCGCACGGAGAGGTACTGCAGAGCAGCCGGGTCGTTGCGATACGGCGCGTCAGCCTGCACGATCACCTGCCACGACCGGTTCAGGTAGGTGAAGTTGTTGACGTAGAGCGAGCCGAGGTCAACCTCCATCGTGGTGAACACGTCGCTAAGGTTTGCTCCGAACGACTCGACCTTGTTGCGGTCGACGTCAACTTCGAGCTGCGGCGAGTTGATCCGGAATTGTGTGAAGACTTGGCTGAGCCGTGGGTCTTGCGCAGCAGCACCCATGATCGCGTACGCCGACCCGGCGAGCGTCTGCAAGCCGAGATTCGCGCGGTCTTCGAGCTCGAACTGGTAGCCGCCGAAACTGCCGACGCCATTGATTGCCGGCGGATTAACCGCGAAGATCTGCGCCTCGGGAATCTTCATATAGAATGCGCCGTTGAGCCGTCTGAGCAACCCGCCGACGGAATGTTGCTGACCTTTGCGTTCACTCCACGGTTTGAGCAGGGTAAAGATGATGCCGCGGTTCGACGCTGATCCGGTGAAACTGAATCCGGTGACGTTAAAGACGTGAAGAACCTCCGGCTGTGCGCGGATGATTTTCTCAGCCTTGATCGCGATTTGTTGAGTGGCAACGAGCGAGGTGCCTTCCGGCGCCTGCACGAGCGTGATGAAGAAGCCTTGATCTTCATCCGGAATGAACGCTGTCGGCGTCGTTTTGAACAACAGTCCGGTCAGTGCCAGGGCGAGCAGAAACACGCCGAACACCGGCCAGCGATTGCGGAATAGCTTCGGCAACGTTCGCGCGTACCAATCGCGGAAGGTATGCAGTCCGGCGTTGAACCATCGGAAGAAGCCCCAGTTTGATTCGGTTTCGCCTTGGAGTAACCGCGCGGCAAGTGCGGGTGCAAGCGTGAGGGCTTGGAAGAGCGAGATCGTGATTGCCGCCGTGATCGTCAGTGCAAACTGCTTGTAGAGCTGGCCGGTGGTGCCCGGGAAGAACGCGACCGGGAAAAAGACCGAGAAAAGCACCAGCGAAGACGCAACAATTGCGCTTTGGATCTCGCGCATCGCCGATATTGTCGGCGCCGTGCCGGATGTCTTATCGGCCTCCATGTGTCGAGCGATGTTCTCGATGACGACGATCGCGTCGTCGACAACCAAGCCCGCAGCGAGTGTCAGGCCAAATAGCGTGACGGTGTTGATCGAAAAACCGAAGACCTTCATGACGAAGAACGCGCCGATCAACGAGACCGGAATCGTGGCTGCCGGAATCAGTGTGGCTTTCGGATCCTGCAAGAAAAGAAAGATCACCAAAATGACGAGGACGACCGAGAGCACGAGCGTGGTCACGACTTCCTTGATTGATTCGCGCACGAACAAGGTCGTGTCGAACGCCACCTCCCAGGTGATGCCTGCGGGGAAGTTGCTCTGGAGCTGCGCCATCTTCTGTTTGACCAAATCGGCGGTTTGCAGCGCATTGGCATCGGGGTACTGGAGCACGCCCATGCCGACAACATCTTCGCTGCCGTCGAAGCGCAAATCGGTCGAGTAGTCCTGAGCGCCGAGTTCAATCCGAGCAACGTCGCCCAGGCGCGTGAACCCGCCGTTCGGATTCGCGCGCAGAATGATGTTTGCAAACTGCGCCGGGGTAGAGAGCTGGGTGAGCGCATCGATTGCGTAGGTGTATTTCTGAGTCGGCGCGCTCGGCGCGGCGCCCACGCTGCCGGCAGCGACCTCGACGTTCTGCGCCTGGAGGGCGCTCACAACATCGGTCGCCGCCAGACCCTCACCGGCCAGCTTCAGCGGGTTGAGCCAGATGCGCATCGCGTATTGGCGTTGCCCGAAGATGCGTACCTGCGAGACGCCGGCGATGCGCGAGAGGTCGTTGACGACGTTGAGCTGAGCGTAATTGCTCAGGAACAGTTTATCGTACTTCGGGTTGTTGGACCGCAGTGCAATACCCATGACGAACGCGCCCGAGTTTTTCGAAACCGTCACGCCTACTTGCTGCACCGTTTGCGGCAGGAGGCCAATCGCGGACTGCACGAGATTCTGCACGTCGGCGGCGGCGATGTCGAGATTGGTGCCTAGATTAAACGTAGCAGTGATCGTCGAAATGCCTTGCGCGCTCGTAGAGCTGATATATCGGAGCCCCTGCGCGGAGTTCACCGCAGTCTCGAGCGGGTTGGTAACCTGCGCTTCAACGGCTTGTGGACTGGCGCCGACATAGCTTGCGGTAACCGTCACGACCGGCGGCGCGATCTGCGGATACTGATCGATTGCGAGGGTCGGCAGCACGACCAATCCGGCGATCAGTATAATGATCGAACAGACGGCAGCAAAAATCGGGCGGAAAATGAAGAAGCTACTCATTACCCCTCGAAGGCTTGTTCGGCGTGGTAGGAGCTGCGCGAGAGCGGGCTCGAGACCACTTGATGGAATCCTTTGTGTCGGGCAACTTCACCCAACCGATCGAATTTTTCCGGCGTCACGAATTCGACGACCGGAAGATGTTTCTTCGTCGGCTGCAGATATTGACCGAGCGTGAAAATATCGACGCCCACTACACGAGCGTCATCCATCGCGCGTTCGACCTCCTCCTCGGTTTCGCCGAGACCGATCATGACCGAGGTCTTGGTGAATCGCTCGGGGGCGCGCGCTTTCGCGTGCGCGAGGATGTTCAGCGACTGATCGTAGGTTGCGCGCTTGTCGCGAACGGTCGGGGTTAGACGGCGTACGGTTTCGAGATTGTGCGCAAAAACGTCAGGACGGGAATCCATCACGATATCGAGCGCGCGCAAATCGCCGCGATAGTCGCCGCTAAGAATCTCCACTTTGGATCCTGGCACGCGCTCGTGGATCGCGCGCACGGTATTTGCAAAAATCAGCGCGCCACCGTCGGCGAGGTCATCACGGTCGACCGCGGTGAGCACGAGATACTTCCAGCCAAGGTCACGCACGGCATCCGCGACGCGAACGGGTTCCATCCAGTCGACGATGCCTTTGGGATTGCCGGTCTTCACGTTGCAGAACCGGCAGCCGCGCGTGCAGAGATCGCCCAAGATCATAATTGTGGCCGTGCCTGCTCCCCAGCACTCGGCGATGTTCGGGCAAGCGGCCTCTTTACACACGGTGTTGAGCGCGAGCGCATTGACCTTCGCACGCACGCGTACGTAATCGTCGCCCGACGGCAACGCTACGCGCAACCAGTCCGGCTTGCGCGTGTGCGCGGGACCATTGACTAAATCGATTTCAATTGCCATAAGCCACTAACCGTGTATCAAACTCGCGAGCCAGTTCCTCAATCAAGACGGGTTTGACCCGGTCGATCGTGACATGCCTACCGGTCTCACGCGAGATCGAGGTGATGCCGCGGTCGGTCATCCCACAGGGGTTGATCAGGCGGTCGTAGTCCAGCGCCGTCGAGACATTCAGCGCGATGCCGTGCAACGATACCATCTTTTGAACTGCAAGGCCGATGGCGCAGATCTGGTTGCGCCCGACCCACACGCCGGCGTGTTCGCTCCAGCGCTCGGCTGTGATTCCGAAGCGCGCAAGGGCCGTAATCACGGCACTTTCGAGCGAGCGCACCAGTGGGACGACCTCGCGAAAACGCGCGAGCTTGCGAATCGGATAGACCACGAGCTGGCCCGGACCGTGAAAGGTGACGTCGCCGCCCCGCTCGATCTCGACCAGATCGACCCCTTGCGATGCGAGGCGTTCCGCGGAGAGGAGCACGTTATCTCGCTTGGCCTGGCGCCCTAGCGTGATCACCGGCGGGTGTTCAACGAAGATCCACGTATCGGGCTCGCGCCCCTCGCGCACCGCCTGGTGGAGCTCGTGCTGAAGATCCCATACCTCTCGGTACGGGCGCAGTCCAAGATCAAGAAGGCGCGCCGCGTTTGCGCTACTTCGCTCCGACGGGAGTCTTTGGTTTGGGATTGACAATGTGTATGGCCTTGCCGTGCGCGGCTTCGGCCGCATCCATTATGGACTCGGTCAGGGTCGGATGCGGATGCACCGAGAGGCCGATGTCCTCGAGAGTCGCGCCCATCTCGAGCGCGATGACGCCTTCGCCGATCAGTGACTCGGCTTGCGGCGCGACGATGTGCATGCCGAGAAGCAAATCGGTCTTCGCGTCGCCAACGAGTTTGATTAGTCCATCGGTCTCGTTCATCGTGCGCGCGCGTCCGCTCGCCGCGAGCGGGAACTTGCCGATGCGGACTTCGTAGCCCTTGGCCTTGGCCTCTTCTTCGGACAAGCCGATCGTGGCGACCTCGGGATCGGTGTAGACGCAATTCGGAATCGCGATCGGATCGAACGCAGAGGACTTGTCGCCCGAGATCACTTCGGCCGCAACGACGCCTTGTTTCATCGCACGGTGTGCGAGCAGCGGCTGACCCGTGACGTCACCGATGGCAAAGACGTTCGAGACCTTGGTGCGGCACTGCGCATCGACGGCGATGAAGCCCTTGTCGTCGGTTGAAAGTCCGGCGGCAGCAAGGTTGAGCGTATCGGTGACCGGCCGGCGTCCGACGGCGACGAGCACCATGTCGAACTCCCGCGTTTCGTCTTTGCCGTTCGTACTTTCGCCCTTGATCGTTGCCTTGACGGTCTTGCCGGATTTTTCGATCTTCTCGACTTTGGTGTCGAGCATGATCTCCACACCCTGCTTCTTGAGGATGCGGCCGAGCGTCTTGGAAATCTCGATGTCCGTACCGGTGAGAATCTGCGGCAACGCTTCGACCACCAGGACCTTCGCGCCGACACGCGTGTAGACCGTCGCGAACTCCAGACCGATGACGCCGCCGCCAACGATCAACATGTTCTTGGGAATGCGCTTCATTTGGACGGCGTCATCCGAATTGATGACGTACTCGCCGTCGCGCGGCCAGGCTTTGACGTCGACCGGGGCCGAGCCGGTGGCAATGACCACGTTCTGTGCTTTGATCGTATCGGTGCCGCCATCTTTGTTCTTGACGACGATCGTGCCGGCGTCTTTGAAGCTGGCGTCGCCATACAAAAATTGTACCGTGTTCGCTTTGAAAAGCGTTTTGACGCCGTTGACGTTGGCGTTTACGACGTCGGTCTTGAACTTTGCGACGCCTTCGCGATCGACGTCGGCTTTGGGAACCTTCAAGCCGATGTCGGCGGCGTGGTCGATATGACGAATCACCTCGCCCACGTGGAGCAGGGCCTTGGTCGGGATGCAACCCCAATTCAAACAGACGCCCCCGACCTCGTCGCGATCGATACAGATCACGCTCTTGCCGAGTTGCCCGAGCCGGATCGCGGCATGGTATCCGCCCGGGCCCGCGCCGATCACGACCGCATCAACTTGATGTTCAGCCACTGCCTGAAGCTCCTGATAGTCTGGTGGAGAGGGAAAGCTCCCTTACTATAACAGCCCTTCGCCGCGGGCCGCGCCGACCTATCCCGCGAGCAGCCCGGCGAGGACGTTGCAGAGCCGCGCCAGATCCAGGGTGCCGGCTGCGCTCGCCACGTCGGCAAGGTCGGCCGGCTGCAGGTGCTGGGCAAGAGCGACCTCGTCGGCCCCGACCTCGCGAGCGAAGATGCCGAATGAGACGAGGGCGCGCTCGCTGCGGTAGCGGCGGGCGGCGGCCAGCGCCAGCGCCGCGCCGCGCGGGTCGCCTCCGAGCAACAGGCGCCTCGCGCTAACCTCAGCCAAGCGCGCGATGTAAAGCGGTTGTGGCGTGTGCCGGAGCAGCTCGCAGGCAACCAACAATTCCTTGGCTGCGGCGCCGAGCTGACCGCGCGCGAGCGAGCAACGCGCGAGCGTCTCTTGTATCCACGCGATCATTGCGGGAGCGGAATTTTGCTCGAAGCGCTCGATTGCATCGTGCGCGTGCGCGACGGCGGCATCATACTCACTCATCGCGTACTCGACTTCAGCGAGATCACCGAGCGCGATGCCGCAAAGCGCCGGTGGCCCTTCGCGTTCGAGCGCGACGACTGCCTTGCTGAAGATGTCATGCGCTCGCGCGTGATCGCCGTAGCCCTCGAAGATGATGCTTCCTTGATTGATCAGAGCAGTTGCCACGCCACGTTCGTGTCCGACTTGTTCGTAGAACCGTATCGACGTTTCGACGTAGGTTGAAGCATCTTCCATTCGGCCGGTGTTCAGCGACGCCACGGCGAGGGCATTATACGCGCGCGCGAGGCCTAATTGATCGCCCGCAATCGTAAATGCCGAAATGGTGAGTGGCCCAGTTTCGACCATGCGGTGGTATTCCGAAGCGGCGTGCGCAACAGCCAAACCCAAGAAGTAGACGCGTCCGCGCAGTTGAGGGCTCAAGCGCCCGGCTACCGATTCGAGACGCTCGGTCCAGCGCAAGCCTTCGCTAAAGCGTCCGCCTTCAGCCCAGATCGTCATCATCACGCTCAAAACGTCATCGATCGAAGCCAAACGATCTTGCGGGCGTTTGAGCGCCCAGGCAATCGTCGAACAAAAGTCCGCGTAACGCACGTGCAAGCGCGTAATAGCCTGGGCCGCGCCCTTTCCGCTGCCCCGAATCGCTGCCCACAGTTGCGACGCAAGCGCGTTCATACGCAGGGCAAATGCATCGTCGAGCGCCCGGCGATTACGCGCTGTGGTCAACATGCGCGTCGCGACGGCCCGAATCGGCAGCAGCATGCGATAGCCGAATTCCGTTGACATGATGAGCGAGTTGAGCGTAAGTTCATCGAGGGCAGTGCGGACTTCGTCGTGTGTGAGGTCGCCCAGCGCAGTGAGATCTTCCTCATCGAACTCGTCGGCGAACAACGAGGCCTGCGCGAACGCACGCTTTGCGAAATCCCCGAGTTGTGAATGGGTCCAAGCGATCACGTTGCCGATCGTGCGATGACGCGGGTCGGAGCCGCGCGTCGAGCGCAGTTGGTACGGGCGTAGCTCCCCAAGCTCCTCGGCCAGAAGCTCGAGCGAGAGCGAGGCCAAGCGTGCGGCGGCGAGATCGAGCGCGACCGCCAATCCGTCGAGCCGTTCGACGATCGTGGTCACGGTTGCGATCGTCGTTTCGTCGACGCGCAACGGATCCAATCCAGCGCGTGCGAGGAAGAATGCTACGCCGTCTTCGATGGGAAGCGGCTCAACCTCGAAAACGGTTTCGTCAGAGTAGTCCAAGCGGCGCTGACTGGTGGCTAAGATGGTGACGTGAGGCAACACGCGGAGCGCGTCGATCAGCGCCGACGTCTCATCCGGCGCATGCTCGCAGTTGTCGAGCGCCAGAATCAACGGGCGGTCGTGCAATCGGTCGACCAGAGTGTCGAAGGCCGAGCGTCCCGGCTCTTGCGAGATTCCAATCGTGCTCAACACAGTTCCGACGACGGCCTCGGGCATCACGCCGGCAAGCGGAACAAATATGCTCTCGGTTGCATGCTCGCGTGAGAAACGTGCGATCGCTTCATGAGCGAGTCGCGACTTGCCGACCCCTCCGGGGCCAGCAAGCGTGAGTAAGCCTCCTCTCTTTAAGAAAGCCAAGAGTACGCGGAGCTCGTACGCGCGCCCGACAAAGGGAACGCGCGTGTCGACCGCTTGATAATCAAGCATCGTATTCTGGTTGTCGGCAAGCCTTGGACGTTGGTTCATCGAAAAATGGACCCCATCAATGCCCAACATTGGATGGTCCGGCATTCTTCCGGATCTCGACCGTGAGTCAATAGTCCCACTCTATCGCCAGATTTACGAGCATCTGCGCGAGGCCATTTTGGCTGGGACCCTCCCAGAATCAACCCGCCTTCCTCCCGAACGGATGATGGCCGAGCGGTTGAACGTCAACCGCAGCACCGTCGTTCACGCGTACCGGGAGCTCGTCGGCGACGGCCTTATCGAGCAACGCGTGGGTTCAGGCTCACGGGTCGTGCCCAAGCTTCGCGGAGGGCAACCCGAGCGAGCCGCGGGCGTCCCGTGGTGGATCACGCTGCCGCCATGGCGGGTCGGCGAATTTCCCAACATCCTGGGTGAACTGGCCGCCAAGCAAGAGGCGGGGCGAATTTCCTTTGTCCAGGGTGTCGCGCCCGACGAACCGTCTCCGTTGGGCGAACTCGCGCAATCGTTCGAACGCGTTGCACGCGATCCGCGTTTCGTGCTCTCCTACGGCGATTCAGAAGGTTACGAGCCGTTGCGCGCGGCCATCGCCGCTCGTATGAACGCGCGCGGAGCGGGGGCGATCGCGGCCAAGAACGTCATTGTGCTTACCGGTTCGACGCAGGGTATTATGATCGTCGCGCAATCGCTGGCTGAACCGGGCGATGAAATCATCGTCGAGTCACCATCCTATCCGGGTGCGCTGCAAATCTTTCAGATCAACGGCTTGCGCGCTATTCCCGTGCCGGTCGACGAGGAGGGCATGCGGGTCGATCACGTTGAGGCGATTTTGCGCACGAGGCGACCACGCTTCATCTACACGATGCCGTCGCTGCACAATCCGACCAATGCAACGATGAACGCCGACCGCCGCGAGCGGCTGGCTACGATTGCGCGCCGTGCCGGCGTTCCGATCATCGAAGACGACCCGTACGGCCCCCTCACCAGCGAGCCGTTGCCGCCGCTTGTTTCGCTCGCGCCGGATCACGTCGTGTACCTTTCGACGTTCTCGAAGACGATCGCGCCGAGCCTGCGCGTGGGCTGGCTCGCGGCGCCGCGGATGATTCTCGAGCGGCTGCTCTTGCGCAAACAAGCCTATGACATGGCGACGAGTCTCTACGTGCAGGCGGCAATCGTCGATTATCTGGAGCGGGGATATGACGCGCACGTGGCCCAGCTGCGCGAAGAGCTGCTGCTTCGACGGACGCTCGCCGATGAAGCCATCGCCGCACATTGGCCTCAGGGCGTCAAGGCGGCCGGCGCTCCGGGCGGATTTTACTTGTGGGCAACCACCCCGCGCGAAATGCGCGCCCGCGCGCTGCTCGACGTTGCCGAACGTTTGGGTGCGTCGTTTCTTTTCGGCGAAGCGTTCTTCGCGGACAGCGGCGGCGATCATCATTTTCGTCTTGCACTCACCGCGGTTACCCGCGAGCAGATCGGTGAAGGCATTCGCCGTATCGGCCAAGCCATGGTGTCGCTCCGCGCGTGATTCTTCGACAAGCACAAGATGACGTAAGAAGCTGGTATGCTCGTCACGGCCGTACGACGCTGCCCTGGCGCATCGTCCGCGATCCCTATTACACGCTGGTAAGTGAATTTATGCTTCAGCAGACGCAAGTCGAACGTGTCATTCCTAAGTTCGAGACGTTCATCGCGCGTTTTGCGGACATCGCCGCGCTTGCGCGTGCGAGCGCGGGCGATGTTCTGCGCGCGTGGCAGGGTTTAGGATACAACGCGCGTGCGGTGCGCTTGCACGAGACGGCGGGCATGGTCGCTGATCGTTTCGGCGGGGTGATGCCGTCGCAGACGCATTTGTTGCGGCAGTTGCCCGGCGTCGGGCCCTACACGGCTGCCGCAATTCGCGCCTTCGGGTTCGATCTCGACGACGCGCCGCTCGATACGAATATTCGGCGCATCATGCACCGCGTGCACTACGGTTTGGAGTACCCGAGCCGCGCGGGGCAGCGCGAACTCGATGAACGCGCGCGTGAAAGCGCTATCCCGGGAGCTGCACACGACTGGAATTCCGCGATGATGGATTTGGGCGCGACGATATGCACGTCGCGTGCGCCAAAATGCCTCATTTGCCCGCTACGCGAGCATTGCGCGGCCGCTCCGATCGATGCGGCGCAGCTTGAGGCTGCGCGCAAGGAGCATGCCAAAACTCCGTCACCTCAAAATGCGATCCCTTTCGAACGCACCACGCGCTTTGCACGCGGACGCATCGTCGATCGCCTGCGCGCACTGCCGCCGGGGCAATGCATCTCGCTGCTCGATCTGCACGGCGATTTGCACCCGTTGATGCCGGAACGATCGCTAGAGGATGTCGGCGCACTCGTGGCAATACTGGAGCGTGACGGCCTAATCGCTCGCGACGGCGAGGCCATAGCCCTGCGCGAATAGTCCTCGGGAGTAGCACGATGCGCTTTTTGACCGCCTTTATCTGCCTCGCGATATGCGTGGCGGCGATACCCGTTGCAGCCTTCGATTTTTCGGATGCGCGCAAAGTCGTCGGCGCTGCCGATCCGCGGATCTCGCCGGACGGCTCGCGCGTAGTGTACGTCCGCAGCAAGGCCGACTTCGAGAACGACCGGACCGATCGTCAGCTCGTCCTGATCGACGTGAGTACGCACGGTCAGCGGCAGCTCACCTGGAACCGCAAGGGCGTGAGCTCACCGGTCTGGTCGCCGAGCGGCGACGCGATTGCGTTCACCGCGCTCGACGCGGACGCGAAGAAGCCACAGTCGCAAATCTTCGTGCTGCCGATGGACGGCGGCGACGCACAGCAGATCACGCACGCGAAGAACGGAGTCGACGGGTTCGCGTGGAGTCCCGACGGCCGGCGCTTTGCGTATGCGATGCAAGACGACGATCCAAATCCGAGCGCGAGCAAGACGCATCTCGACGCGTTCCAGGTCGAGGACAATGACTATCTGCATCGCGCAGCCACACCTCCCGAGCACTTGTGGATCTGCGATGCCGATGGGGCGCACGCGCGCCGGTTAACGAGCGGTTCGTGGAGTATCGCCGACGTCGACCCGGGCGGCGGGGGAACGCTCTCGTGGTCACCCGACTCGAAAACGATCGCGATCGAACATTTTCCGACGGTGTTCGTCGGCGATTCACTTTCGGAACACATCGATTTGGTCGACGCGCAGAGCGGAGCGCGACGTGCACTCGTTCCAGGTGAGTCGTTACAAGACGAGCCCAAGTTCGCTCCGCATGGTGATCTCGTCGCCTACGCGCGGAACACCGGCGGCGACTACACGCAAGGCGTCGATCTGTACGTCGCCGACACCGCTGGTCGCCGCATTGCCGACTTGCGTTCGCAACTGGATCGCAACGTTAACCGTTCTGCGTGGGATGCGCACGGCGATGCGCTCTGGGTCGCGACGCCCGACGGCGCGAATATTGCGCTGTGGTATTGGCCCGTCCGCGGTCACATCACGCGCGCTGACCTCGACGACGTACAACCGCTCTTCTTGGGCAACACGTCAAGGGAGGGCGCACTCGTGTTCTCCGGATCTTCAGCGACGCACCCAAGTGAGGTCTATCTTCTCAGCTCGCCGGCTGGCAAACCGGTCGCGTTGACCGACAACAATGCCTTCGTTGCAGCAGCCGGCGTCGCGCGCTCGGTCGCGGTCAACTGGCATTCGACCAAAGGCGATTTCAAGGAAGACGGCGTGCTCTTCTATCCGCTGCATTACAAAGGCGGTAAAGCGCCGCTGATTCTGCTCATTCACGGCGGACCGCAAGGCGCATCGACGCTTGCCTGGAGCAGCCTGGGGCAGATCTTTGCTTCCCACGGGTTCTTTGTGTTCTCGCCCAATTATCGAGGCAGCACGAATCTCGGTGACGCCTACCAGCACGCGATTACCAATGATGCCGGCGACGGTCCGGGCAAAGACGTGATGGCGGGGTTGGCGGCGGTCGAGCGCGAGTATCCGATCGATACGTCGCGCATCGGCGTCTCGGGCTGGTCGTACGGCGGTTACATGACCTCGTGGCTGATCGGTCACTACCATGTGTGGAAGGCCGCGGTCAGCGGCGCGTCGCTCGACGATTGGCTTGACGACTACAACATTGCGTTCTATTACGATACCGACGTCCCGTTCTTTGCGGGCAAACCGTGGAACCCGGCTAACACTGCCGAGTGGCGCGAGCAATCGCCGATCGCCGACGCGCCAAACGCCACGACGCCGACGCTCATCATGGGTGACATCGGCGACAACAACGTGACGATCACCAACTCATTCAAGCTCTACCACGCGCTCAAGGACAACGGCACGACGGTGAAGTTCATCGCCTATCCGGTGGCGGGACACTTTCCCTCCGATCCGGTTCGCGCTGAAGACGTGCAAAAACACTGGCTCGACTGGCTCGAGCAGTACCTGAAGTAAAGGGACGACGATCATGAAAAGATTCATAACTTCGGTATTGCTCGCCGCCTGCATGGGGGCAACGCCGGCGTCCGCGCCGCGCACCTTTACGCTTGACGACATTCCCAAGATCGCCGGCGTTTCGAACGTTGCGATTTCGCCCGACGGCAAGCAGATTGCGTTCGTCCTGACGCGCCAAAACCTCAAGACGGATGCCAACGACCGGACGCTCGAGCTGTACGACGTCGCGACGAAGACGGCACGCGCGCTCACCTTCGAACGCAAAGGTCTGGCATCGCCTGCGTGGTCGCCGGACGGCACCAAGCTCGCGTTTCTCGCCGACTACGGTAGCGGCGACGACGCAAACCAGCAGGTATGGATCCTCGATTTTCGCGGGGGCGATCCGGTTGCAGTAACCAAGGCGCCGGAAGGGGTCGAGCAATTTTCGTGGCGGCCCGACGGTGGTGCGATCGCATTTGTTGCCCCTGATGAACCGGCCAACAAACAGCTCGCGAAAAAGCACCTCGATTCGTTCGTCGTTGGGGATCAGGCCTACGACGATCGCTCCGCGCCAACGAGCAATCACATCTGGTTGCTCTCCTTGAATTCAGACGGAAGCAACAGCACGAAGCGCCTTACCAGCGGCAGCTGGAGTCTGCCCTCGGCGCAGCCGCCGAGTTCGCCGGGCCCGCCGATCTCGTGGTCGCCCGACGGGAAATCGATCGTCTTCACGAAGATGCCCAACGCCTACGACGCCGATTCCGACGGTGCAGTCGTGTGCCGGCTCGACGTGGCTAGCGGTGCCATCGCCCAAGTGACACAGCACAAGAGCTTGGAGGGCTTCGGGGAGTACTCGCCCGATGGCTCGCACGTCGCGTATTGGTATCCCGACGGCGGCGATCCGGCAGCCGTGAATCACATCTACGTTACCTTAGCGGACGGCGGCGGCGACGGTACCGACGTTACCGCGGACGCGATCGATACGAATGTCACACGCGCGATCTGGTTGCCGGATTCCAAGAGCCTGCTTATTGCCGGACACGAAGGCACCGACGCGGCACTCTGGCTCAAACCACTCGATGGAAAGGCCGTGCGCCTAGACTTGCACGGCGTGCAACCTTCGCAGTTCTTCTGGCTCGATGCCTCGGTTTCTAAGACCGGTGCGATCGCGTTTCCGGCGAGCGAGACGGGCCACCCGGTCGAGCTCTACTACATGACCGGGCCGAGTGCCATACCGCAGCGCTTGACCGGCTACAACGATGCCGTGGCCGCGCTGGACCTCGGCGCTGTGCACGCCATTCAGTGGCAAAACGACGGCTATGCCGAGGATGGCGTGGTGACGCTTCCGCCGGGTTACGACTCAACGAAACCCTACCCGCTGGTGCTGGTGATCCACGGCGGCCCGAATTCGGCTTCGATCACCGCATTCAACGGGTTTAACCAACTCCTCGCGGCACGCGGGTACATCGTCTTTAATCCGAACTATCGCGGTAGCGACAATCTCGGCGCAAAGTACTGGTACGGGATCGTCAATGATTCGGGCGCGGGTCCTGGGCGCGACGTAATGGCCGGTATCGCAGCACTCCAGCAGCAGTACAAGATCGACCCCTCGCGCATTGCCGTCTCGGGTTGGTCGTACGGTGGTTACATGACCTCGTGGATGATCGGGCACTACCACATTTGGAAGGCGGCCGTGTCGGGTGCTGCGGTCAACGATCTGATCGATGAATATGCGCTGGCAGATAATGGCGTCCAAGACCGGTTCACGATGTATGGCTCGCCTTACGTAAAGGGTCTGGCCAAGAACTATATCGAGCAATCACCGATTAGCGCAGCCTGGAACGTGACGACGCCGACGCTAATCTTGAGCGACGTCGGCGATGAGCGCGTGCCGATCACGCAGTCGTACAAGTTCTACCATGCGCTCAAGGATCGCGGAACGACCGTGCAGTTCTGGGCCTACCCGGTCTCAGGACACTTTCCGAGCGATCCCGTCCGTTCGCTCGACGTGTATCGTCGCTGGTCGGGCTGGATCGAGAGCTATCTGAAGTAACGAGACGATCTCGCTTGCGTGTTTGCGAATCTCGCCGACCGCGGTCGTCTCGTACCACAAGCCACGAAGGAGCGGGCCGATTGCAAAGAGCCGCGGTTGAGGCTCGCCCTTTGCGTCGAGGACGCGATATTCACTTGTCACGTCGACGCCGAGTGCGAGCGGATCGGGGCGCATCAGCCCGCGTGCGAGCGCATTTCGGACGAACGGGTGCGCGACCGTGCGCAGATCGGAATTCGGTCCGGTGCAATTCACGACGTAGGCGGCATGAAGTTCAAGCGGTCCGCTTGGAGCTGCGATGTTCAAGGTGATGCCGTTCGACCGAGCGGTGCCGCCGGTGACGCGCCCGCGGTGGATTCTGATGCGGCCTTCGGCGTTCATGCGCGTAAACGCCGCGTACGTCGCGGGTGGAACGCGATAGCGATGGATCGCCCACATCGATTGCAGGTGACGTAAGAAACGCTTGCGCTCGCGATCGCTCCAGCCGCTCCAGATCGCCGGTGTGATTGGACGCAGCGCTTCGATGAGCGCGCGCCAATCACCAGAAAATCCGGCGGCGGCGGCACGGAGCGAGCGCAGCAGCGTGTACGGCGTGCGAGTATCCAGGCCCAGCGTCGCCGGATCGACGCCGCGCACGCTGGTATCCTCGACCAGCGGCAGAAGGCCGTGGCGCGAGACGATATGCACGCGGCCGCGGAAGGCGCGTTCGTCCAGCAGTGCGATCGTGTCCATCGCGGTCAACCGGCTGCCGATGATGACCACCTCAGCCGCGGGATCGAAATGCGCGATGTCGGCCGTCCAGGGGTCACCCGCGTAACCCGGGTGACGGCGTACGGTTTCGGGGATGAACCGATCGTTGGGCGGCAGATTGCCCAGCGCGAGCACCACGCTTCGCGCCTCGTGCCGGCGACCGTTGTCGTCGGTCAGGCGGTGCCCACTCTCGGTGCGCTCGATGTCGATGATCTCGGCACGTTCGTGCGTCATCCCGGCGTGCTGTGCGAGCGCGTTCGCGCTTGTAGCGCGAAGGTACGCGCCGAAACGAGCGCGGCAAATCATCGCGTCGTCGGCTTCGTCGACCAGATAGCGCGCGAGATGACGATCGTCGCCGGGAACGGCCGACATGGCGCGCACCGGCCCGTTCATCAGCAGGCTGGCCGATTGCGGAGCGTACGATGTGCCTGGACCCAGGTCACCACGATTGAAGAAGACCGCGCGGAAATCCGGCCCCGCGCTACCGGCAAGCGCGCACGCAAGCGCAGTGGCCGAGAGGCCACCGCCGACAACGGCGAGCTCGTACGGCCTGGGCGCGGTCATGACCCTTTAGGTATCGGCAGCCGGAGCCCCGGCTTTGCGCCGGTCGATCATATGCTCCACGGCGCGGAAGATTCTGGGGACAAACTCGTGCTTATAGGGATAGAGGTCGATTGGGTCGCTGGTATGCACGAGCATCGCGGCGTCGGCCTCGAACACGAGCACGTTACCATCGCGGTCGATCCCGCAGTCGATGCCGAAGTACTCGAGGCCAACTGCGGCGCCGATATTGACCAGCGTGTCGAATCGGGGGCCGTCAAATGCTAGGCGCGGATCCCCAAGAAATTCGGCTTCTTCCTTGCGCATCCACTCGTGCTCGCGCATCGGCGCGTTATAGTAGTGAATCATCCAATTCGGCGAGATCGCGAGATGAACCGGATAGGGTACGCCGTCTACGTAGACGACGCGGTACTTCCGAAAATATCCGTCGGTGCTCGCGTAGTCGATGAATGGACTCACGAAATACCGCTGCGACGGATTGCGCTCGACGTACGGCCCGCAGGCATCGCGATCGCTAAGGCGTTCGAGGCCTTGACCTGCATGCGATCCGAGCGGGCGCGCGATGAGCGGAAAGGCAAGAGGCAACGCCGCGTTGCGCAAGCGCTCCTGTTCCACCACGATAACGGGCGCGACCCGAGCGTTCGTTCCTGAAAGCGTCGAGTCGAGGAGCGATCGACCGGTCGTAATCACTCGTGCGGGCGAATTGAGCGTTGGTTTGTTCTGGTGAGCGCGCATGAACCGGTTCGCAAGCGCGAGGTACGGGAGCGCCTCGGGCGATTCCGCGATCGTGTTCCACACGACGTCGTAGCTTACCGCGACTTGGGCATCCATGTCTTGCTCGTCGACGAGATAGAGCTTGTGCACGGTCGTCGTATCGTGGTCAAAGAGAAAATCGACGGGGATATTTGCTTGCCAGTCACCCGGAGCGCATAAACACAGTAGGCTGCGCTGCTCATGCGGAGCAATTTGCGAAAACAGTCGCCGCATACGCAACGCCGCGCGTTGATGGACGAGTGCCTCATCGCGTTCGCCCGCGATTTGCAGCAGCTCGTAAAGCCCCAGGCGAGACGCCACGTTATTTTCTTCGATGGCAAGCACGGCACGGTGCTCGGCAATCGCGGCGGGAAGCTCGCCGAACTCGTAGAGCATGTGGGCGAGATTTTGGTGCAGCTCGATCACATTCGGGAAGAGGGCGATACCGTCGCGAAGCGCGGCGATCGCCTCGGGTAACCGTCCCGCAGCGCGCAGCTCGACCGCGCGGTCATTGGCCTGCGACGGTCCGGAAAAGGTCATTCGGAATGGGTTCTAACGTCGTGCGGAAAAACCGCCTTCCAGGATGCCGAAGATACCGTTCCCCAAAAAAGTCGTTTCGCGCGATATTGCCGAGCAAGAGCTCGCAATACTCGAGCGGACCTATCCGCATGCGGTAACCGCGCTGCACTATCGCAATCCGTTCGAGCTATTGGTGTCGGTGATACTCTCGGCGCAGACCACCGACGCGCGCGTTAATCAAACCACGCCGGAACTCTTTACAAAGTATCCGACGCCGCAAGCCCTGGCCAAAGCCAAGCTCACCGACGTGGAGCATCTCGTCAAGTCGACGGGCTTCTTCCGGATGAAGGCCAAGAACATCGTTAGTGCGGCGAAGGACCTAGTTGACAAGTTCGGCGGCGAAGTTCCCAACGACCGCGATGCGCTGCAGTCACTCGCCGGCGTCGGCCGCAAGACCGCCTCGGTCGTGATGTCGGTCGCGTTCGAAGACGCAGCATTTGCGGTGGACACTCACGTGTTTCGCGTCTCGCACCGCCTTGGGCTTACGACCGCCAGTACGCCGCTTGGTGTCGAAGAAGACGTCACGGCGATCGTGCCGCGCGAGAAGTGGCGCTTCGCGCACCATTGGCTGATCTTGCACGGCCGGGAAATCTGCAAGGCTCCAACGCCGCTGTGCGGACAGTGCCCGGTGAACGGCGTCTGCCCGACGCCGCCGATCATCGCGAAGATGAATGCTATAAAGGCAACGGGCCGGATCCGTCCAGGTGCGAAGGTCGCGGCAACTCGGCGTCCTGCGCGATCAGCTTTAACAAAGAAGAAGCGGTAAGCGCTTCGCCGTAGCCGGCCTCGGTCGAGATCTTGGAGATATTGATGAGTGCCGGAGTCGAGGCCGCCATATCAAACTGATATTCGCCGTCGAGCCCCGCGCCGGAGATGCGCACCAATTGATGCACGTCGTCGAGGTCGAGGCTGACGCGTTGCTCGCCGAAACGCACGCGCACGCGTAGCGGGCGCTCCAACCGTACGATTTTTACCGCGCCCTTTCCAAGAATCGATTCCAAACGCTTCGCGCCGTCGAGCAGCCGGCGATGGAACAGTTTCAGCGAAGCTTCCGCGTCCTGCGGAACCACTTCGTTTGGTGATTCGCCCGCTCCGTCGATCGCGCGGCCGATATCGCGCCGTGCGCGAAGGCGCGTCGCAGCCTCGACGATCGGATTTTGGGCGGTGAACTCGGGCTTCATCGGGTCAGCCATGATTGCTGTGGGACACTTACGGAAACGAACACGGCGCAGTCCTGCGACTGCGCCGTGTTCTTTAGAAACGAAGGATAATTGCGGGTTACGGCTTCTTGGTCGGCTTCGGAGCCGGCTTCTTGGTCGCCTTGGGTGCCGGTTTGGTTGAGGCTTTGGTGCGTTGGGCCGGTTTGGTCGCCGGTTTAGTCGACTTCATCGACGATGCGGCCTTGGTCGACGCCTTGGGGGCGGGGCTTGCAGCCATCGCCGGGGCGGTCATCAGGAACGCCGCTGCGAGGAGCGATGCGAGGGTCTTGGTCATAGCATTATACCTCCTTCCGTAGCAAAATACGGGAACGTCTTGCGGCATGAGAACGCCGCATTGTGTGCTCCGTTACGTCCTAAAAACGCAACAACGGCTCAGGAAGTTCGCAGCAAGCAAGTTCTACCCTCTAGCGGGGGCGCGAGCGAAGCCGCGCGACTGAGTCTATTTTGCTTTGCCGACCATTGCGCGCGAGATGACCAGGCGCTGAATTTGCTGGGTTCCCTCGTAAATTTGCGTGATTTTTGCATCCCGCATCATCCGCTCGACCGGGTACTCCGACGAGTAGCCGAATCCGCCAAGCACTTGCACTGCGTCGGTCGTCACCGACATCGCCACGTCGCCGCATTTGAGCTTGGCCATTGAGGCCCACAGCGAGACGTCGGGCGCGCCCTCGTCGCACTTGCGCGCCGCTTCATAGAGCAGCAGTCGCGCCGATTCGACTTCGGTCTTCATATCGGCGAGCATGAAGCCGACGCCTTGATGCTGACCGATCGGTTTGCCGAATGCGATGCGTTCCTTCGCGTACGTTGTCGCATACTCGAGCGCGCCGGCGGCAATGCCGAGTGCTTGCGCCGCGATGCCGGGGCGCGATTTATCGAGCACCTTCATCGCAATTTTGAAACCCTCGCCTTCTTCGCCCAGCCGATTCGCCGCCGGAATCTCGCAGTTGTCGAAGACGAGTTCCACGGTAGGTGAACCGCGGATCCCCATCTTTTTCTCTTTCTTGCCGACGATAAAGCCTTTCGTGCCTTTCTCGACGACGAAGGCTGAGACGCCGCGCGAACCGGCGCTAGGATCGGTAACGGCAAAAACGCATACCACATCGGCGACGCTACCGTTGGTAATCCAAATCTTTTGTCCGTTGAGAACGTAGGTGTCACCGTTGCGCGCAGCGCGCGTGCGCATCGAGCCGAGCGCATCGGAGCCGCTCGAGGCTTCGGTTAGGGCGTAGGCCGCAATTTTCTTGCCCGACGCAATGTCGGGAAGGAAGCGTTTCTTCTGCTCCTCGCTGCCGCCGATCAAAATCGGCAGCATCCCAAGCTCTTGCACCGCGACGATCAGCGAACTCGATGCACAAGCCTTCGCGATCTCTTCGACCACCTTGACGTAGGTGACGAACGAGCCGCCAAGCCCGCCGTACTCAGCGGGAATCGGGATGCCCATCAAGTCGTTTTGCGCGAACAGCTCTTTGATGTCGGTCGGGAACTCGGCGGTCTCATCAATCTCGGCGGCACGCGGTGCGACTTTTTCCGCAACCAATTCGCGCACCATGTTGATGATCATGGCCTCTTCGTCGGTATCGACGCTGCGAGGGGGTGCAATGCTCATGGCACTAGGTTTCCACGGGGGAGGGAGCCGTTCCGTCCATCGGCGCAATAGCCCAGCATGAACAAAGTGTTCCAGTCGTGCGCGGAGGCGGTGGCCGATATTCGTAGCGGCGCGTCGCTCGCGGTGGGCGGCTTTGGCCTCAACGGGATTCCCGAAAACCTGATTCAGGCGCTCTTCGAGCAGGGTGCTGCTGACCTCGTGACCGTGTCGAATAACTGCGGCGTCGACAGCTGGGGGCTGGGCGTGCTGCTCGACCACAAGCGCATCCGCCGCACCACCGGTTCCTACGTTGGGGAGAACAAGGAATTCGAGCGTCAGTACCTCGGCGGTGAGCTCGAAGTCGAGTTGGTCCCGCAAGGGACGCTGGCCGAACGGCTGCGCGCGGGCGGCTGCGGTATCCCCGCGTTTTTCACGCCGGCCGGCGTCGGAACGCTGGTCGCGGACGGCGGTCTCCCCTGGAAGTACAATGCCGACGGCTCCGTTGCAATCGCCTCGCCGAAAAAAGAAACACGCGAATTCAACGGGCGCGATTACGTGATGGAACTCGGCATCGTGTGCGACTTCGCACTTGTGCGTGGGTCGGTTGCCGACACCGACGGTAACGTCATCTTTCACAAAGCGACACGCAACTTCAATCCACTCTGCGCGATGTCCGGCAGAGTCACGATCGTCGAGACCGAGGAGTTGGTGGAACCGGGCGAGATCGATCCCGAAAACGTGCACCTGCCCGGGATCTTCGTGCAGCGTATCGTCAAGGTCGGCTCACAAGGCAAACGCATCGAACGCGTCACCACGAGGAAGCGCTAATGCCTCTAACGAGAACTCAGCTAGCCGCCCGCGTTGCGCTGGAATTGCAGGACGGACAATACGTCAACCTCGGCATCGGATTGCCGACGTTGATTCCGAACTACGTGCCTGCGGGCATTACGGTCACGCTGCAAAGCGAGAACGGCATTCTAGGCATGGGCCCCTATCCGTACGAAGGCGAGGAAGATCCCGATCTGATCAACGCGGGCAAAGAGACGGTGACGGTATTGCCGGGCGCATCGTTCTTCGACTCCGCGCTGTCGTTCGGGATGATCCGCGGCGGTCACATCGATCTTGCCGTACTCGGCGCGATGCAAGTTTCGCAAAACGGTGACCTCGCAAATTGGATGATTCCGGGCAAGCTGGTCAAGGGAATGGGTGGTGCGATGGACTTGGTCCATGGCGCCAAGCGCGTCATCGTGATGATGGAGCACGTCGCCAAAGGCAACGCGCACAAGATCCTCGAGCGCTGCGATCTGCCGCTCACCGGCAGGGGCGTGGTCAACAAGATCATCACCGATATGGCGACGATCGACGTCGACCCGCGGGGGCTGGTCTTACTCGAGGTTGCTCCGGGCTTGACGGCGGACGACGTGCAGGCAGCGACCGGCGCGAAGCTGCACGTGCCGCATCCGCCCAAAGAGATGCGGATCCCGGCCGCGTAGCGGTGGGCGTGGCATACCGGTGGGCCACGCCCACCCTAGAAACCCGCTGCAACCGCTCCTGGGTTATGAGTGGTGCTATGTCAGAACGCAAGGTTTCTCTCGTGCTGCCGGCCCAGGATTTTGAAGAGGGCGGCGGCTTTTTGGTGCATCGGCCATTTCCAGTCCAAGGCGTCATGCAGGTCGATCCGTTTCTGTTGATCGACGAACTCGGCCCGGTCGAGTACGCACCCGGCGAAGCGATCGGCGCGCCCGATCATCCGCACCGCGGTTTCGAAACCGTGACCTACGTGATCGAAGGCGAGAACCAGCACGCCGATTCGGCCGGCCATCGCGGTGAGATTCGTGCCGGCGACGTGCAGTGGATGACCGCAGGCGCCGGCGTGGTGCACGCCGAGATGCCCTCCGAGCGCATGATGCGCGAAGGCGGCCGCCAACACGGCTTCCAAATTTGGATCAATCTCCCCAAAGCCGACAAGTTCGTGCGTCCGCGCTATCAAGACGTGCGCGCATCGCAGATTCCTGTGTGGCGCAGCGAGGACGGGAAAGCTACGGCACGCGTGATTGCGGGAGAGGCACAAGGCGTAGCCGGTGCCGCACAAACGCGCATTCCGATCGGCTTCGTGCACTATCGTCTCGAGCCCGGTGCGCGCATCGAGCACGCCGTGCAAAGTGGACAAACCGCGATCGTGTATCTCATGTCGGGCGAGGCGCGATTTGGCGACGAGCGCAAACACGGGGCACGTGCGGCGATCGTGTTCGATCGCAACGGTGATACGATCCCAGTCGAAAACCCCGGAACGGAACCGCTCGAATTCCTGATGCTCACCGGCAAGCCGATTGAGGAGCCGATGGTGCGTTACGGTCCGTTCGTCATGAACACGCGTGACGAGCTCGAGCAAGCCTTCGCCGATTTTCAAGCCGGCAAGATGGGCACGATCGAACCAATCTATTCTTAGAGCGTTACGACGCTTCAGCGAGCGCGGCTTCCAAGCCGCGCCCGCTAAGACGTAACGTCGCAAGCGCGATGGCCCCCGCGCCCTCCGCGAGGAACGCGAGCGCAGCGCAGGCTACACCGAGGGACACGTTACGCAAAAGGATGCCTGCGAGAACTCCAAGCGCGACTGGAGGAATCGATGCCGCGTAAAAGAGCAGCAAGCGAACGATCATGCCCGGTCCTCGCTGATCGACCAGCGAAGGCGTTAGCGCGTATCCGAGCACACCGATTGCGCGGCTGACGACCACCATCGAGCTTAGGGAAAGAACGTAGAGCGGAATGCGCGCCGGTTGGATGACTGCAAACATCGTCGCGGTCGCGAGCGCCACGAACGCCACCGCTCGCGGTGTGGACGCTCGCGAGTTCGACTCGTCGTCTTGCCCGCGCCGTTTGGCCCGAGCAGCGAGAGCACTTCCCCCCGGCGCGACGTTGAACGAGAGGTCGTCGACCGCGATCGTGTCGCGAAAGCGTTTGGTCAGGTCGCGTACGTTCAGCACGCAACGGCCCTTTTACATCGCGGTGGCGGATTCCCGGAATTGCGTGCGATAGAGGCGTGCATACGGCCCATTGTGAGCCAAAAGCACCACATGCGAGCCGCTCTCTACGATCCGGCCGTGCTCGATGACAAAGATGACGTCGGCGTTGACGATGGTCGAGAGGCGGTGCGCGATCACGAGGCTGGTGCGTCCGCGCATCACGACATCGAGCGCCTCTTGAATTGCCACTTCGTTATGCGAGTCGAGTGCGCTGGTCGCTTCGTCGAGGATCAGGATGCACGGGTTCTTGAGCAACACACGCGCGATTGCAAGGCGTTGACGCTCGCCGCCGGAGAGTTTGTGACCCCGCTCACCGACGACCGTCTCGTAGCCGAGAGGGAGTGTGGCGATGAACTCGTCGATATTCGCGCTGCGGCATGCGGCGATCAACTCGTCGTCGCTCGCATCGGGCTTGGCATAGCGCAGATTCGCCGCGATCGTGTCGTGGAAGAGATACGTCTCCTGAGTGACGATACCGATGCCGGCTCGCAATGACTGGAGCGTGACGTTTTTGACGTCGTGCTCGTCGACCAGGACGCGGCCACCCTGCACATCGTAGAAACGCGGGACGAGCGCTGTGATCGTCGATTTTCCCGCGCCCGACGGTCCTACGAAAGCAGCGATCTGGCCCGGCTTGATTTCAAACGAAACGTCGTTCAATACGGTGCGGTCGGGATCGTAACCAAAGCTAACGTGCTCGAATCGGACGTCGCCCTGGATATCGGTGAGCGCAACGGCGCCGGGCGGGTCGTAGTCCTCAGTCTTCATGTCGAGGTAATCGAAGATACGCTCGAATACGGCAAGCGCGCTGACGATCTGAACCTGAATACCCGTCAGTGCGGCGCCCGCGCCGTAGAGGCGGCCACCGACGAACCCGATGAACGCGACGATGACGCCGGTGTCCAGTTGCCCTTGCAGCGCGAACCAACCGCCAACGAGCCAGATGATCGCCGGACCGATTATCGACATCGATTGAATTGAACCGAGGAACCATCGGCCGACCGTGGCCATCCGAACCTCGAGGTCCATCAACTGCGTGCCGATGTCCCAAAAACGTTTGCGTTCGTAATTCTCTCGCGTGAACGACTTGATCAGCGTGATCCCGGAGATCGAGAGCGTCTCTTGCGTGATCGATTCGATCCTGTCACGCTGGACGCGGGTGAGCTTACGCAGATCGTACATGCGCCGTCCGACCGGGCCGAGCTGATAGATCATCAGCGGCGCGACGACGAGGGAGACCAGCGCGAGCTTCCAGTTCCAGGCAAACATCGCGATGACCGTTGAGATGATGATCACGACGTTCGTGATGATCGTCGTGAGCGTTCCGGTTACGACGCCGTCAACATTGTCGACGTCACTCGAAACGCGGTTCATGATCTCGCCGGTCTTGGTCCCGGTATAAAATGCGATCGGCATCTTTTGCAGATGCCCGACGAGGTCGACACGAATGTCGCGCATGATCGCCTCGCCGACGACCGAGTTCAGGTACCCCTGCGCAACGCCGAATGCCATCGAGATGAGCGCGGAACCCGCCATGATCGCGATGTAAAAGAGCAGCAGGTGGAAGTTGCGCTGGGGAATCGCCTTGTCGATGAGATTCGCCGATGCATAAATCGGAATGAGCGCGAGCACCGCGCTCACGATAATGCAGAACAGAACGATCGCCTGCTGTTTCCAGTAGGGTTTGAAGAGTGCGCCGATACGTCGCCAATCGATCGGCCGCTTCATCTGCGGCTTATCTTGTGACCAGACGCTCGACCACATCAACCCGTGGCCGGCAAACATTGCTTAGTGCGGTACCGTAATCTGGTGCAGCGTCACCTTGTTGCCCTCGGGATCGTCGAAGGATGTGACTTTGCACACCGGAGTGCTGTAGATGTCTTCGACCGTAACGCCCGCATCCCGCAGTGACTTCGCCGTCTTTTCGATATCGTCGACTTCGAAAGCGACGCCGACACCGGTCCCCGGTTCACGCGCAACCCATTCGGAGGTCATGAGGCTAAAGTAGGCATTACCGACATGCGCCTCATTGTATTTCTCGACACCGTCCTCTTCGAACGCGCCGCTGAATTTGAGACCCAACATCTTTTCGTACCACTCGCGCGTGGCCGTCACGTTTGCGGACGGGTACGCGGTAAACGCGATGTCTTTGATCATGGCAAATGCCTTCCTATCGAGTTACGAACTCTTTTTTCCATTCCGTAAACCAGCCAACTCTTTGAAAAGTTTCTTCTCCTTGTCGGAGAGGCTCTGCGGAAGCTGGCCGATCAGGCGGACGTATTGATCGCCGGCGCCGGAGCCCTTGACCTTAGGCATGCCCTTGCCGGTCAGGCGCAGCAGACGATTGTTCTGCGTGCCTTCCGGAATAGTCATCGCAACCTGCCCGGCCATCGTCGGCACTTTGACTTCGCCGCCAAGAACCAGATCGAAGATGCTCACCGGCAGATCGACGTAGAGATCGTCGCCCTTGCGCTTATACATTGAGTCGTCGAGCAGCTTGACGATGAGATACAGGTCGCCGTTTGCGCCGCCATTGAGACCGATGCCGCCTTGACCCGCTAGACGGATACGTTGCCCGTCGCTGATGCCCTTAGGAATCGCGACCTCGAATTTCTTGGTCACCAGAACGCGGCCGGTGCCCCCGCATTGCGGACAGAGTCGAGCGTTCACGGTACCGGTTCCGTGACAGTTGGGGCAGAGATCTTCAACCTGCAACGCGACGGCCTTTTTGCCGCCATCGTACACGTCACGCAACCCAAGCTCGATCGTGGTCTCGAGGTCTTGGCCACGCTGCGAGAAACTCGTGCTCTGTGCGCTTTGCCGGCGCCCGATGCCCGAGAAGAACATGTCGAAGAAGTCCGAGAATCCGCTCGGACCCGCTCCGCCCGCCGTGCCGGTATTGAAGTCGAACCCGCTATAATCGCTGTCGTTGTAGGTGCGGTGATACTCACGTTGCTGTTCGGCCTGGCGCGCGGCGCGCTGCCAATCCGATCCGAGCGCATCGTATTTTTTCCGCTTCTCCGGATCGCCCAGCACTTCATACGCCTCGGAAATCTCTTTGAACTTTTCCTCGGCCGCCTTGGTGTTATCCGGATTGGCGTCGGGATGCCACTTGCGCGCGAGCTTACGGTAGGCGGACTTGATATCTTTTTCAGCCGCGCCCTTTGGAATGCCGAGAACCGCGTAGTAGTCTTTGTAGTTCATCAGTGCTTGGCGACGAGCACTTTCGCGGGTCGAAGCAGCTCCTCGCCGATCGTGTAGCCCTTCTCGGCGACCTCAAGAACCGTATCGTCGGGTACACCGTTTGGAGCCGGGAGCGTGCCGATGGCCTCGGCAATGCGTGGATCGAACGGTTTGCCCTTGACGTCGATCGGCTTTACGCCTTCGCTCGCGAGGATGGCTTCGAACCCACGCAGCGTTTGTTCGATGCCGCCGCGCAATTTGTCGCCGCCGCCTTGATCGAAGGCGAGCGCGCGCTCGAGGTTGTCGAGCACCGGAAGAAACCGCTCGAGCAGTTTACGGCGGTGGGAGGTGACGATCGAGGAAATGTCGCGTTCCATCCGCTTCTTGTAGTTCTCGAAGTCGGCCATTGCGAGCAGAAATTTTTGATAGTTATCGTCGGCCTTGGCGTTCGCGGCGTCAAGCTGCGCGCGCACGTCGCCCGTCGATCCTACGGGAGGATCGAGCGTCGCTTCACCGGCTTCGGTAAATAATTCGTTATCGTTCATCATAATATAAATGCAAAGAGAGGGGGCGCAATGCGCCCCCTCTGCGAAGCGTTATTTCGCTTCTTTGAATTCGGCGTCGATTACGTCGTCGGACTGCGCAGAACCGTTGGTCTGCGCGCCCGCGCCGGCGGCGGCACCGTCTTGCGATGCACCGGCGGCTTCACCGTTCGGCGATGCGGCCTTGTAGAGCAGCTCGGCCATCTTGTAGCTGGCAGCTTGGAGCTTCTCGATCGCCGGCTTGATCTCGGCGACCGTGCCGTTTTCGCTGATGCGCTTGAGCTCCTCGAGCGCCGATTCCACTTCGCCGCGCGCACCGACATCGAGACGCTCGCCCACTTCTTTGAGCGACTTCTCGGTCGAGTAGATCAGGCTCGAAGCGTTGTTACGCACTTCAGCCTCCTCGCGTTTGGCCTTGTCGGCTGCGGCTTGCAGTTCGGCATCTTTGACCATGCGCTCGACTTCCTCTTTGTTGAGATTGGTCGATGCAGTGATCGTGATCGCCTGTTCTTTGCCGGTGCCTAGATCCTTAGCGCCAACGTTGACGATGCCGTTGGCATCGATGTTGAACGCAACTTCGACCTGCGGTACGCCGCGCGGAGCCGGCGGAATGCCTTCGAGTCTGAAGCGTCCCAGCGTCTTATTGTCCTGTGCCATCGGGCGTTCGCCTTGCAGCACGTGGATGTCGACCGAGGTTTGACCGTCTTCGGCTGTGGTGAAGATCTGCGACTTCTTCGTCGGGATCGTCGTATTACGCTCGATCAGCGTGGTCATCACGCCGCCCAGCGTTTCGAGTCCGAGCGAGAGCGGGGTCACGTCGAGCAGCACGACGTCGCGAACTTCGCCCGCGAGCACGCCGGCTTGAATTGCCGCACCGATGGCCACGACTTCGTCGGGGTTGACGGTGAGGTTTGGCTCTTTACCGGTGAGCTTCTTGACGAGTTCCTGGATGACGGGCATGCGGGTCGAACCGCCGACCATCACCACTTCGTCGAGCTTCGAGATGTCGATCTTTGCGTCGGAGAGCGCGTTCTTGAAGGGCGCGACGCAGCGATCGGTGAGATCGGCGGTCAGCTCTTCGAACTTCGCCCGCGTGAGCGTGATGTCGAGGTGCTTTGGACCTTCTTGATCGGCCGTGATAAACGGCAGATTGATCGTGGTCGTGACGACCGAGCTAAGCTCGATCTTCGCCTTTTCGGCAGCCTCGGTAAGACGCTGCATCGCCTGCTTGTCTTTGCTCAGATCGATGCCTTGCTCTTTGCGAAACTCGGAGACGAGCCACTCGACGACGCGACCATCGTAATCATCGCCGCCCAGGTGGGTGTCGCCGCTCGTCGACTTGACTTCGAAAACGCCGTCGCCGACTTCGAGGATCGACACGTCGAACGTGCCGCCGCCGAGATCCCATACGAGGATCGTCTCGTTGCCCTTCTTGTCCAGGCCGTAGGCCAGCGCCGCCGCCGTCGGCTCGTTGATGATGCGCAGAACTTCGAGCCCCGCGATCTTGCCGGCGTCTCTGGTCGCCTGACGCTGTGCGTCATTGAAGTAGGCGGGAACGGTGATCACCGCCTTGGTGACGCGCTCGCCTAAATAGTTGCTCGCATCATTAACGAGCTTTTGGAGAATCATCGCGCTGATCTCTTGCGGGGTGTAATCCTTGCCGTCGATCTTGACGCGATAATCGCCCTCGCCCATGTGGCGCTTGATCGAAGAGATCGTGCGATCGGGATTGGTGATCGCTTGACGCTTCGCAAGTTGGCCCACGAGACGTTCGCCGGTCTTCGTAAATGCGACGACCGACGGGGTCGTGCGCGACCCTTCGGAATTTGGAATGACGACGGGCGAGGGGCCCTCCATCACGGCAACGACCGAATTGGTCGTGCCAAGGTCGATACCGACCACTTTAGCCATGTAAATTTACCTCTCGAAATATGTCTGCGCGGGGGCTCTGGACCAGCTTCTCTTGCGGTCACTCGCCGCAACCTTAGCCGAGGCGAGCGTGCACCGAGGTAAGTGCAACAGTCACATGGATTCGGGGATGCGAAACGAGGGCGAAGATCTGCCTTGCCGCTTACGGGCTTGCGCAGTCGTAGTACCCGACCATCATACACGATGACCGAGTCTATTGTTTCCAACCCAAAAGAGAAGAGGCCGGTTGCAGGTGTGGCCTCTACGAAGGTCGTGACGCGCCGAGGCACCCTGCTTGGCTCGCTTTCTTGTTTACGCTCGCTTCGCAGGGTGCCTCGGGACGTCACTCCCTTCGTTTCGGTATTTGGCTAAGGTCCCTGACCGTTGCCCTGCTGGGGTGCGCCGATTTGCTCGGCCGGCCGCTCCTCGAGGGTGACGGCGACAAACTTCTTCACGCCCTGCGACCAGACGTCGAGACGCAGTGTGTCGCCCGGCTTCTTGGAGGCAATGTACTTGCGCAGCGCGTCGGCGGTCGTTACCGGCTTGCCGTCAGCCTGGAGGATGACGTCGCCGGGTTCCAGGCCGGCTTTATCGGCCGGACTTCCCTGAACCACTTCGGCGACCGCGAGCCCGCCGGGGCCGGTGTAACCGATCTGGTTGCGAGCGCCTGCCGTTAGATCGACCGGCGCAAACCCGGCGAAGCCGGTGTCGGTGCCCTGATGGAATCCCGGGTTAGCCAGCAGCTGCGGAACAGTGCTGCGCACCGTGTTTGACGGGATTGCGAAGCCAATGCCCTGGGCCGCCTCGTCGGTCAGTTGGTTGACGCCGATGACGTTGCCGTCAATGTCGATCAGCGGGCCGCCCGAGTTGCCCGGATTGATCGGCGCCGAGGTCTGCAGCAGGCCCTTGAAATCGTAGTAGCCGTTACCGCCGCCTTCCACGCCGACTTTCTCTTCGCGCCGGAAAGCCGACACGACGCCGAGCGTGACGGTTTGCTCTAACTCGTATGGTTCGCCGATTGCGATGGCCCACTGACCTTGCTCGAGCTTATCTGAATCCGCGAGTTCGAGCGGCGGCGGGAGCTTCTTATAATTGTCGACGCGAATCACGGCCAGGTCGGCGCCGATATTCGCTGCGACAACGCGCGCCGGGACGTGATCGCCGTTGGAGAAGATCACCGTAAGATTCGACAATTTTGCACCGCTCGGCGGGTTGACGACGTGGGCGTTGGTGACGATGTCGCCCTTGTTGTCGTAAACAAAGCCCGAGCCCGAGGCTTGGCCCTTATAGTGCTGGACGATGCCCGGCCCTTGTTGCCCAAAGAACTGCTGGATCATCGGGTCGATCGGAACGACCTGTTGCCCGTTGATCGTCTCGGTGATCGCGACGACGGACGCCTTGGTGCGCTTGACCGCGCTCACGATCCGATCCTGGTCGCTTACGCCGTTGAGCGGCGCGGCAGCCACGGCCGGAGGCGTATGGTTCGGCCCCGCGACGTTGGTAAAGTGCGTGCTAGCGTAGAGCATCATGACGAAACTGCCGATGATGGCGCCGGATAGGCCGACGATGACGGTCGGCAGGAGACGATTTTTCACTATTTTTCCGATCTCTCGACGATTATTTTCTGGGGATTTTCTACTCTGAGAACGAGCGTTAGTTTCGGGCCGTTCCTGAAGGGGGCTTCGAAGAGCTAACCTTTGGCTACTCTTTGATGGCCCGTGTTCTCGTCAGCCACGATTTTGCCGTCGAGGAGCCGCACGATGCGCCGGGCGTTGCGGGCGATATTTTCGTCGTGTGTCACCATGATGATCGTCCGGCCGCCGGCATGCAACTGGTCGATGAGCGCCATGATGTCGGCACTGGTCTTGGTATCGAGATTGCCGGTTGGTTCGTCGGCCAGAAGGACCGCGGGGTCGTTCACCAAGGCCCGCGCGATCGCGACGCGCTGCTGCTGACCGCCCGATAGCTCGCTTGGCTTATGGTGGGCCCGATCGGCTAAGCCGACTTCCGTCAGCATGGCGAGCGCGCGCGCGCGCCGTTCACGCGTGCCGACGCCCGCGTAGAAGAGCGGAAGCGCAACGTTGTTGATGGCGTCGGTGCGGGCGAGCAGGTTGAACCCCTGAAAGACGAAGCCCAACTTGCGCAGCCGGATTGTGGCGAGCGCATTGTCGTCGAGATGCGAGACATCTTCGCCGTCGAGCTGATACGAGCCGCTGGTTGGACGATCGAGGCAGCCGATGATGTTCATCAGCGTCGACTTGCCTGAACCTGATGGTCCCATGATTGCGACGTACTCGCCGCGTTCGACGACGAGATCGATGCCTTGCAGGGCCGGTACCTCGAGTGAGCCCGTCTTGTAGGTTTTCGTGATCTGCGCGAGATCGATCGCGCGAGAATTATTCATAGCGCAACGCCTCGATCGGGTCGAGTGACGCCGCGCGATACGCGGGATATGAACCAAATGCAAGCGTTACAATTGCCGCAAAGGTCAGGGTGATGATAAGTGCTTGCGCGTACGGCGGGGCTGCTGTGTAGCCCGTCAATTTTACGATGAAGATACTATTGATCAGGCCGCCCGCGAGCAAGCCCAACGCCATACCGACGAAACAGCCAAAACTACTGAGCAGCGCCGCCTCGATGAAAAATTGCATCAAGATTTGTCCTTTGCGCGCGCCGATCGCTTTACGCGTGCCGATCTCACGGGTCCGTTCGTTGATTGAGACCAGCATGATGTTCATCACGCCGATCCCGGCAACGAGCAGCGAGACCGCGCCGATCAAGCCGACGACGATCGTTACGGCGTTGAAGATTCCATCGATACCGCCGGTGAACGCGGCCTTGTCGAATGTTTTGTACTGCACGTCCTTGCCGATGTTCCGCAACTCGCGGACGCGGTTAATCACGGCGGCCTCGGTTTCCGGAATGATCGACGTATCACGGACGGTGAAGCGGGCGGCGAAGATGCGGTCGCCGTGCACGAACTCGCGAACGTAGGTCGTGTACGGGATGGATACGTCGCCGCCGAAAGTCGCGTTGAGCAAACCTTGCCGCGGTTTGGCCAAGACGCCTATGACCACGTACCGGTGCGTGCCGGCGTAGATACTCTCACCGCTTGGATCACCGCCGTCGGGAAAGAGCCGCTGGTACGCGGCCCAACTCAGCACGGTTGCATCAGCTGCGCTTGCAATATCGTCATCGCTCAGATAGCGGCCGTAGGCAAGTGGAAGATTCGCGAAGGGCGGATTCGCATCGGAGAACAGGCGGAAGCGCCCGACGTTGTGACCGTAACGCACCAATTCTTGCGCCCCGCCGATTGGTACCGCACTCGATATATTGGGGACCGTCGCAACGATGTTGCCCAAATCGGAAAGGCGCATCGCCGCTCGCGCAAAGTCGCCTTGAAACGAGCCGGGAAAGAGGATGAACGAGTTATCTGCAAGCGCACCGAGTGTCTCGCTGATCGATCCGGCCATGCTGTGCCCGAGGACCTCGATGCTGATGACCGCAAAGACGCCGATGATCAGTCCAATCGTCGTCAGGAACGTGCGCATCTTGTTGGCAACGAGCACGCGCAGCGCTTCTTCGAAGTACATCATGAGCGCAACGCCTCAATGGGATCGAGCGTGGCCGCCCGATATGCCGGATACAGACCGAAGATCATGCCGACTGCGCCGGAGAAGGCGAGCGCAACCGAGACGACCAGAACGTACGGCACAACGAGCTGACCTAGCTCCTTACTCAGCGCAAATGCCCCGAGCGCCGTGAACGCGATTCCGAGGAGCATCCCGGTCCCGCCGCCGACCAGCGCCAGAACGACTGACTCCATAAGAAATTGCAAGATGATGTCGTGTCTGCTTGCGCCGATTGACTTACGAATGCCGATTTCGCGCGTACGTTCGGTAACCGTGACCAGCATGATGTTCATGATACCGATACCGGCGACGATCAGCGCAACAGTGCCAATCGCGGCGAGACTCGTGCCCGCAATGTTCAGGACGTCGTCGAAGCCCTTGAGAAAAGCAGCACCATCGAGGATCTGATACTGCGCTTTCGGGCCGTGAATGTGCTGTAAGGACGCGACGATCTGATCGTGCAACATATCCGCCGTGAAACCGGTCGTGGGGTAGATCGAAAAATCGTCGGGCGGTTCGTTCAACGCGCGGTAGAACGTTGAATACGGCACTACGATGAAGTCGTTGCCGCCTAGGGCAGTGATAAACGGTGATGTGATGGGGTTGTATACGCCCACAACCGTATAGCGCCCACTGTTCATCGTGAGCTCTTTCCCGAGGGCATCGTGGTTTGGAAAGAATCGATCCGCGACGCTCTGTGAGACGACAACCACGCGCGCAGCAGAATCGACGTCTCGCGCGTCGAGTTTGCGTCCGGCGCTCATCGTCAGCGAGTCGTCGTTTGGGTAGACACCGGCAGAGGAGACCGAAAAGTGGTCGCTTACGGTGCCGTAGCGGACTTTCCACGTGCGGGTAAAATCGGGCTGGACTGCCAGCACCGATGAGCCCAAGTCGGCGGCGAGGCGTGCGGCATCGCTGTAATGCAACTGCGCGCGCTCCGGATACGTCTGGGACATGTCGACTTGGACGATGATCGGGAACGTGCCGAACGATTTGAACGTTCCCTCAATCCCGCTCGTCGCGGCCTTGCTCAAGCCGAAAACCGTGATAATCGACGCGCTTCCGATGATCATGCCGAGCATCGTAAGGATCGAACGCGTGCGGTTGCGCCAGAGTGATGCTAGGGCCTCGGCTAGATACGCGAGGACGCGGCTCATGGCGAGCTTGGCGAAGGTGACGACGACGGCAATGGCGTTACGCGCGCGCCGTCCGTAACGGCGGGCACCTTTGCCGCAACGATGATGTCGCCGGGCCCTAGGCCGGAGAGCACTTGCGTCGTGCTGTCACCGGCTCGGCCCAAGATAAGCATGCGCTTCTTTGCGATGCCGCCCGTGACTACGTAAACGAACGATGTCTTTCCGTTCTTATTGATTGCATCGTTGGGGACGACGATCGAGTGCGGGATGTTGCTCGTCAAGATGTCGACGTCGGCGCTCATGCCGTCTTTGAGAAACGAGGGCGATTGGTCAAGAGCGATCGTCGTCAGCACTTGCATCGACGTGCTCGACGCGTCGGTTGACTTCTGCGCGACAGGCTCTATCCGCGCAACGTGACCCGGGATGACGTGACCGGGGAAATCTTGCCCCGTGATGTTCGCAGCCTGCCCCAAATGCACGTTGATGATGTCTTGTTCGTCGACTTGGGCCCTAACGACGTACCTATTGTCGTCTGCAATCGAGAACAGTCCCTGTCCGGCGGTGACTACGTCGCCTTCCTGCATCGATCGTAGTGGATTGCTGGTCTCTGCCGCGACCGTCAGTACCACCCCGCTTATCGGCGCAACGATGCGCGTGAAGGCGAGCTGCTGCTGGTTTTGTGCGTTGAGGATCTTGCTCTTCTCGGCGTTTGCCTGAGCGGCTTGCACGCTGTCCATGCCGTAACCCGACACGGCCCCAAGTTTGAGCTGTTGGACAGCCTGGTCGTATGCCACTTGCGCTTGATCGAGTTTGGCCTTGTCGGCGTCGACCTGACTGCGAGCGATCGCCTTTTGCGCCAACATCGCCATGTCGGCGTCGTACACGCGCCGCGCCTCATCGAGTGCGCTTTTGTTCGTATCGACTTGCGCTTGGTATTGCACGCGCGCGTTCTGTTCCTGGACGCGCGCGGTGGACACGTTGGCAACGGCGTTGGTGTAGTCGGCTTGCGAACCTGACGCATTATACTCGAGCGTCGGGTTCTCGATCGTCGCGAGCAGTTCGCCCGCACTAACGTGAGCGCCGGCCTTGACCAAGATCTGTCCGATATTACCGGCCACGAGTGAGGGAACCGTGACGGTCGAGGGATTCATCACCACCCCGTTCTCGGGCAACTTGATGGTGAAGTCGGAGTACGCGACCTTTTGCAACTTGACTGGAATCGCCGAACTTGTGTTTCGGCGAGCGGCAACGACTGCGAAAACCACCACGACGAGCAGTGCGGCGATGACGATGACGGCGTTGCGGGTGCGGTTCATGAACGCTTGAGCCTCCTTCTCACAGATCCGCTACCGCGCTCTGCGCCGTATAGGTGCCGAGCGAGACGCGAAGTTTTACGATCGCGTTGATGTATGAAACGCGCGCAGCCACGAGATCGGACTGTGCCGTAACCGATTCTTGCTGAGCTTGAATCACGTCGGAAAGCGCGATGAGCCCGTGCGCGTACTGCAGTTGTGCGATGCGAGCGGACTCGAGCCCAAGCCGCGATTCGTCTAGGGCGAGATCGAGTTGGGCAAGGGCGGTTTGCGCAGCGCGGTACGTTTGACGTACGTCGATCTGGACTTGCGTGCGGGCCTGGTCGAGCGTGCGCTGCGCCGAGACGAGCTGAGCGTCGTCGTTGATGCGCTCGGTGCGACGTTGGCCGTAGTCGACCAGCGGCAGTGACAAGGTGGATGTTGCTTGAACCGTCCAAAATCCGGGCGTGCCGCTCTCATGAGCGACAGGCTGGCCGAACTGGTTGTACTGGATCGTGGAAAGCTGATTGCCGAGCGCAGCGCCGATCTGCACCGTCGGAAAGAGTTCGCGACCCCAACCTTTTCTTGTGAACTCGGCCGCCGCGACACCGCTCTGAGCGGCTAGCACGTCGGGGCGCGCATTGAGGGCGATGTCTTCGAGGGTACTTACGGATTGGGATGGTAACTTCGGCTCGGCAATGACTTTCGGAAAAACGAAAGTTTGATCGATAGAGGCGCCGATGCTTTGGGCAAGATCTTCGCGCGCGTCCTCGACGTCGGCGTGCGCGCCGACGAGTGTCGAGGCGCTCTTGGTTTGGTTCACCTGCGCGCGCAGCACATCCACGCCGGCGGCCATGCCGGCGTGTTCCTTGGCCTTGGCGGCGCTAACGAGAACATTTTGGTACTGCAAATCCGACGCGTCGACCGCGACGATCGCTTGTTTCTGAACGACCCCATAAAAGGCGTTCGTTACGCTGGTTGCCACTTGATTTTCCATGCTCACGAGAGTCTCTTCGGCCTGTGCCGCCGAGGCACGGGCCGACGCGAGCAGCAGGAACGAGAGGCCGCCGGTGTCGAGCGTGTAATTCGTCCCGATTTGTGCAGTATTCTGGCTAAAGACGTCTTGCACGGGAATGCCGATTGCGGCGTAGGCTCCACCGTAGTTTGCGCTCTTCCCAAGTGAATTTTGCAGTTCGCCATTGACCGTCGGGAACGCGTTTGCACGCTGCTGCGCGAGCACGTGCTCGGCGGCGCGCGCCGCCGCGTATTGCTGTGCAACCGTTGGACTATGGTCGAGCGCGTAGGAGATCGCGTCGTTCAGCGTCATCGGCGCAGCCGAAGCGGCAACCGGAACGAAGAGTGCGATTGCAAAGAGGGCCGAGGAGAGGGCGCGAATCATGCAGCGCGTCCGATCAAGGAGTAAACGCGACCGCGATCGCGCCAGGCAGTATGAAAGCGAGGATACCGGCAAGCCACGCCTGTATGCGCGGCACGCGACCAATGATCGTGAGCGCCACGATGACGAGCGCTGCACCCCAAAGGGTAAAGGGCGTGAACGTTGCGAGAAACGCGTGGAGCTTGCCGGCCCCGGGGACAAGAATACCGAGATTCGGAAGTGCCTCTTGCACGCTCGCCGGGGTCATAAAACTGCCCACACCGCGCGCGAAGACGATCGCCGTTAGAACGATCGCTCCAACCGAGTTCGTAAGGGCAATGTTGCACTGCGCCGCCCAATACTTTCCAAACGAGCCGTCACCGTGTCCAAGCGCGTTGAAGATTAGCATGATCGCCGTGCCGACCAATAGACTGAAGAGGATGAATAGGGGCGTGAACATCCAGACGAAGGACGCAACTTTGACCGAGATAGCCAGACGCGATTGCTGCTCGTCGGCAGAGAGCCCCGACAACGCCGGACTCTTCGCGACCATGTTTGGCCAATCGTTCTGGATTCCATGAACCACCGCAGGCGTCACGAGATATGACGTGGCCAGCGTAAGAGCCAGCACTATCAAAAGCGCCCATCCCCAGGTGGGCGCGATCCGGATCGATTCAAACGCCTCCTTGGGCGCAATGATCGTATCCAATGCGACTTTTAGCCCATTGGACCTGGATGAGGTATCGACAGCCATGAGGGCCCTCTCTCCGTGAAGCATTGTTGTCGGCTACCAGCAATTTCTAGCGCCGTCCACGTGAAAATGTTTCAGGCGAGCGCCGCCGGATTCTTGCAGGAGGACCGTGGCGTCGTCCGGCGCGCTGAGAATCTGATCGATCGTAACCTGATGCGCGATAGCTCCTTGCGCCAGGGCGAGCCGGTCGCGACGCGCTTGCAGTATTGCAAGCTGCAGCATTGAGCGGATTCGCCGGAGGGCGCGCGGCGAGTAGCGTTCGCGTAGTGCGGAGGGGCATAAAGGTAACGCCTTGGGTGGCGCTGAGGCCGCGGTCAGCGCCGCCCACAGGGTCAGCGAGGTCAGGGCGACCCGCGCGAGGTATCGGTTGAGCATGAGCCTCCATCACGCGCGCAGCAGCGCGCGGAAAGTGCCCGCCATTTGAATCCCGATACCCTGATCGTCCCCAAACCCCCGGACGAGCCCTATGCACGCGTCATCCCGCTAGGCGGCTGCGGCGAAATCGGTCGCAATATGACCGTCGTCGAAACCAACGACGATCTGGTCGTGGTCGACTGCGGGCTGATGTTCCCCGACGAAGAGATGTTCGGCGTCGATATCGTCATCAGCGATTTCACCTACGTGCGCGAACGCGCGCACAAGTTACGCGCCGTTCTCGTGACTCACGGCCACGAAGACCACATCGGGGGCCTCCCGTACTTCATCAAGGAATTTCCCGACACGCCGATCGTCGGGACCGCGCTCACGGTGGCGCTGATCAAAGCCAAGTCACGCGAGCATAAGTTCGGCGACATCGATTTTGTCGTAGTCGAACCCGGCGATCGCGTCCGGCACGGAACGGTCGAGACCGAGTTCGTACACATCAATCATTCGGTGGCGGGAGCCTGCGCGCTGGCGATCCGCACACCGGTGGGTACTATCTTTCACACCGGCGACTTCAAGTTCGACCAAACCCCGATCGACGGCCGGCCGGCCGACTTCGCGCGCATCGCGCGCATTGGCGAAGAAGGCGTGCTTTTGATGCTATCCGATTCGACCAATGCGGAGCGCCCGGGTCACACGCTCTCCGAGCGCATCGTGGGCGAGGCGTTTACCGCAATCTTTCAGCGCGCCAAAGGGCGGATCGTCATCGCCTCGTTTGCCTCCAACGTGCCGCGCATCCAGCAGGCGGTCGACCACGCCGTCCGGTTCGGGCGAAAGATCGTGTTCCTCGGCCGTTCGATGCAGAACGTGGTGCATTTCTCAAGCGAGCTCGGATACTTGCGTATTCCACCCGAAACGGCGATCAAAATCGATGATATCGACCGTTATCCGCCGGAACAAGTCGTGGTCATGACGACCGGCTCGCAAGGCGAGCCGATGAGCGGGCTTGCGCGGATGTCGGTGCGGGACCACAAAAATTTCAAAATCGTTCCGGGCGACACGATTGTCGTAAGTGCGACGCCGATTCCGGGCAACGAGAAGAGTGTATATAAAACGATCAACAACCTGTATAAGCTCGGAGCCACGGTGATTCACGGGACCGACGGACGCTCGCACGTCTCGGGGCACGCCTCGCAAGAGGAGCTGTTGCTGATGCTCAACCTGGTGCGTCCCGAGTTCTTCATGCCGCTCCATGGTGAGTACCGGATGTTGGTACAACACGGACGGCTGGCAGTGCAGACCGGCGTCGAGGCCGAGAATGTGTTCGTCGTGGAGAACGGCGACGTTCTCGAATTCACGCGCGAGTACGGCGACAAAATCGGCAAGACCTACGGCGGGAACGTGCTCGTCGACGGTTCTGGAATCGGCGACATCGGCGAAGCGGTATTGCGCGACCGCAAAGCACTCTCGAACGACGGCATCGTCATCGTCGTCGTTGCGATCGACGCGGAAGAGGCGCGCGTGATCGGCGAGCCCGACCTCATTTCCAAGGGCGTGTTCTATTTACCCGAGTCGGACGGCGTGCTCGACGAATTGCGTACCGAATTGCGCAACGCGATCGCCGAGGTCTCGGTCGAAGCCATTCGAGACGTCAATACGGTCAAGGAACACATTCGCACCACACTCGCGCGGGCGATCAACCGCCGAACCAAACGTCGCCCCGTCATTATCCCGGTCGTGATGGAAGTTTAGAGAGGTTCCCCAGCCATCGGCATCGCGCTGAGCCTACTTGCCGCCCTGACCTACGGGGCGGCCGACTTTTGCGGCGGCCTAGCGACGCGCCGCACCGCGACGATCGCTGTCGCCGTCATCTCGCAGGCCGTGGGACTCGCCATGTTGTTGATGATCCTGCCGTTCACGCCGTCGCATGCCGTTGCGGCAGACTATCTCTTCGGCGCGCTAGCCGGCATCTGCGGCGGCTTAGCGGTGACGCTGCTGTATCACGCGCTTGCGATCGGCAAGATGGGCATTGTCTCGCCGATCACCGCGGTATTGGCGGCCGCTCTTCCGCTGATCTACGGGACGATTCGCGGCGACCGGTTGAGCCTGGGACAAATGCTGGGCTTGCTCATCGCGCTGGTCGCGATTGTGATGATCTCGCTGTCGTTTGAAGATTCGGGCAAACGCGAGATCGCGACAGCCGGCGTGCGAGAGGCGATCGTGACCGGGTTCCTTTTCGGCGCATTCTTCATCCTGCTCTCGCATACGCACTCCGCGGCCGGACTGCAAAATCTCGTCGCCGCGCGTTGCGCGTCGATTCTGTTTCTGCTGGTTGCATCGCTTGCGATGCGCTCGAAACTGGTTCCAGCTCGGGCAGATTGGCCGCTCATCATCGGCGCGGGCGTCTTGGATATGACAGCCAACATCCTCTACGTGGTAGCGACGTTCTACGGTTATCTTTCGATCGCCGCTGTGCTCACGTCGCTCTACCCTGCGAGCACCGTATTCTTAGCCCGGATCGTGCTCAAGGAACGCCTCGCGCGCACACAAAAAGCCGGCGTCGCGCTTGCGCTCGCCGGCGTTCTGCTCATTTCGCTACGATAGCTTTTTAGGCGCTGCGAATCTTGGAGAGTTGCACCGCGTGGGTAAAGCGTGCGATCTCTTCGCGTTGATATCCATCGATCTCGATGAAAGCGACTCCGTAGACTTCGCGATCGCGAACCGGCTGGAAGCGGGTGACAACCCGACCGCGCACCGGCATCTCCTCGAACGGCCGGCGCATATCAGCGCGGCCGATCCGGCGCGGAACGCTTTGCGTCAGATCGAGCACTGCGGTCTCTTCCGGATAAACGTCCAGTACACTCGAGGGCAGCGTAATGCGCATGTCGAGCATGGTCCCGATCGCAATGAGCTCCTCGCAGTTCATGCGGATGCCGGTCGCCGAGATATCGCCGACCTTGCCTTCGCCCCAGGTGGCGCCGTCGCGCCGGAAATACGCGGGAAACGCCGTGAGTGCGCGGTAGCTGCCGCGCTTTGCCTTGTCGGTGGTCGGAAGTTGTGCAATCGAGTTTTGAATCGATCTCGAGGCAGCGTTGCGCCGCTCGAGATCGCGAACCACTCGTGCCAGCGCATCGATTTGCGCTTCGGCCATCGAGGCAAATGAAAGGTGATACTCAAAACGGGCCCCAGAGTGGGCGTTACGCCGCGCCTCGACTTTGCCGCTGAGCGCGATCGGCGCGTTTCCGCTGATCGTTAATTCGAACTCGACCTCCGTGCCGCGTTCCATCAAGTACGAGCGAACGAACCCTTGCGCTTTGCGCATTGATGTCGATCAGCGTGCCGTAGACCGGCGCAGGGAGGCGGCGTACGCTCATCACCACCGGCATCTCCAGCGAGCAAACCGCGGTACGGGGGGTCATCAGGGTCGCGACGGGAGTTGCGATCTGCGCGGGTGCACCCCAACCCATTGCGGTCGTACTCTTCTTGGGAATCCAGCTCATGATAGGGTAGCCTTTCCTTGGAATGTCCGGCTGCGGTTTACTCCGACCGAAGCTTTGCGAGTTGCACCGCGTGCGTGAAGCGCGCGACCTCTTCGCGTTGGTAACCATCGATGTCCGTGAATTGCACGCCGTAGACTTCGCGCTCGCGCTGCGGCGCGAAACGGGACACGACGCGGCCATGAACCAGCATCTCGTCGAACGAGCGCCGGTTATCGGGAATCCGGATGCGCCGCTCCCCGAACGGCGTGATCTCGGTGCGCTGTTCGGCCGCCGGGTAGACCCACAGCACGCTATTGGGAAGGGTGAAGCGAAGTTCGACCATCGTCCCGATGTCGATCTTCTCGACGGTGATCAGGCGAAGGCCGCCCATCGAGACGTCGTTGGCCTCGGCGACGATCGCCGGCTTGCCCGGGGTCCGGTAGCGTACCGGAAATCCGACCATCGTGCGGACGCTGCCGCGGCGCTGCTTGCCGGTGGCCGGCGGGGAGGGGGCGACGGTCTGCGGGCGATTATCCGCACGAGCCGCGGCCTCTCGGCGCTGCATTTCCTGAATTTCCCGTAGGAGCACTTCACGCTCGCTGTTGGTTAGGACGAAGGTAACGCCGTACTCATAGCCACCGCCCGAGGGAGGGGTCGAGCGCGAGACGATGCGTCCCTTAAGCGTGATTGCCTTGTGGCCAGGACGCTTGAGCTCGAAGCGGACATCGCGATCCCGATCGATCAGGATCAGCGAGCGTATCCGGCAACCGGTCTCAGAAATGTTGACGAGGGTTCCATATACGGGCGCGGGCAGACCAGCCTCAATCGCGATCGGTAGCTCGATCGACTGCCGATAAGTACGTCGCTGATTGCCCCGTTCAATACCTTGAACGGCGCGTCGTGAGAGCCCCAGCATCCTTTTTATAAAATCGGTCCCCCGTAAGCGCCTGCTTAACCCCAGACCAAGGAACTATAGTTCCGCGGTCCCGGTTTATATGAAACTTTACACTCATCCGCGGAGCTAGAGCGTCGACCAGACGTCGAGCTTCCGCTTGACCCCTTCGATGACGGCATCGGTGAATTCTGTCGTGGTCGAATGTCCACCCAGGTCGGCCGTAGCGATTCCCTCGTGGACTGCCTCCAACGACGACTCATAAATGGCTCGAGCGGCGTTCGTCGCGCGACGGTCCTCGATGTAGGAGAGCATTGCGCCCGCGGCCAGGATCATCGCAAGTGGGTTGGCCACGTTTTTCCCGAACAATCGTGGCGCCGTGCCGTGAGGAGCCTCGGCCATGACCACGTTGGGTTTGAGCTGGTCGTCGAACGAGAGCAGCACCGATTCGGCGCCGGCGATCGAACCGAAGAGCTGCATTACTAAATCGGAGAGACAGTCGCCGTCGCGATTGAGCGACGGGATGACCAACGGGCTATCGCCCGCATTCGAAAGCAGCAATGCGTAGGTAGCGTCGATGAGTTGCGGATCGTAGGGGATATCGGGATGGCGCGCGGCCGCGGCATCCATCTCTTCCTTGAGCATCCCTTCGTACACCGGGCTGACCGTGAACTTCGGTCCGCCAAAAACTTTTGCGCCCATCTTTTTCGCGTGAACGAATGCGTATTCGGACACATATCGGCAAACACTGCGCGATATAACTTCGGTGCGATACGCGACCTCGTCCATTCCTTCGCCCTCGCGCCACTCCTTCGCGCCGTATGCGTCACCGACGGCCATGCGCACGACGGAGATCGGCGCGTGAATGCCCGCGACAGGACGCACGCGCGGCAGCTTGCGGCCGGTGCGCACGATTACTTTTCCCTCGACCTCTCGGCGCAAGATCGCGTTGGGCGAACCGACGTCGCCTTTTTCTGCCGGCGTGATCGTGGCGGCTTTGAGTCCAAGGCGATGCGTGCGCATCGCAGCGGCTGCATCGTGCACAACTTGATTGCTCGTTGCACGCCGATTCTCGAGCGAGAGGTCGTAGTGTTCAAAGGCAAGCTCGATATCGATGACGGATTCGTCGAGTACGCGCAGCGACTCGTTGAGCAACTCTTCTCCGGTTTGGTCGCCATCGAGGACGACGATGGTGGGGCTCTGCAAGTGATCTCCTAATCGAACGACGAAACGGCTATACGGTAATGGCACGGGTACGCCGGAAGGCGAATGCAAGGAAGCTCAATCTCGAGATCGTCGGAATCGCCGCTCTCGCCGTGGCGCTCCTCTGTGGTATCGCTCTTGCTGTTCCGGGGCACGCCGGCAACGTCGGCCACGCGCTGGCGGGCGGGCTGCGCGAACTCTTTGGAGGGGGCGCCGCGCTTTTCCCGGTGCTGGTCGCACTTCTGGGCGGCATCATCTTCCTTGAAATCAACGTGCCGCGCATGATCGCGACGCTGGGCACGTCGGCGCTCTCGTATTTCCTAATGGTCGACGCGGCGTTTGGCTCGGCCGGCCCACGCAACGGCGGAATCGTCGGCGGCGGGATCTGGTCGGCGCTCAGCGGCCTGCTCGGCACGGCCGGCGCGTGGGTCGTCCTGGTGCTCGTCGCGCTGTCGCTCACGCTCTCGCTCACGCAGGTGAGCATGAAGAAGGTCATCGGCCTGCTGCTGGGCTTCATATCGCGTATCCGGCCGCCGAAACTCCCGAAGATCTCGCTCGCCCTTCCAGAAGGTCATGCCTCGCTGCGCGAGGCGTTCGCGTTACCGAAGACGGATCGCAAGGCGCCCTTCAACGTTGAGACCGACGACGACGAATAGACGAGATAGAAGAGGCGCCGCCGCCGCGCGTCGTCGCTCCGATCGTGCTCTCGCCCGTACCGGCTGCGGCGCCGATGCCGGTGCCGCCGGTGGTTGCCGGAGACTACGAGTCCGCCGACCTCGTCGCATCGACGCGTTCGTACCGGCTTCCCGATCTCTCGCTGTTCGATCCGCCGCAAGCGCAGATCGTCGACGACTCCAACCGCGCCCACGTGCTCGAAGATACGCTCGCGAGTTTCGGCGTCGGTGCGAAAGTCACGCATATCGAACGCGGACCCTCGATCACGCGCTACGAATTGCGCCCCGAGCGCGGCGTAAAGATCTCGAAGATCGCCTCGCTTGCCGATGATCTCGCCCTTGCTCTCGCGGCGACCAGCGTGCGCATCGAAGCGCCTATTCCCGGCAAATCGGCGGTGGGGATCGAAGTGCCCAACTCAACGATCTCGGTTGTTGCGGTGCGCGAGATTCTCGATGCGATGCCCAATCGCGGAACGATTCCGCCGCTGTGGATGGCGCTGGGCAAAGACATCACCGGACGTCCGGTCTTCGGCGACCTCGGCAAGATGCCGCACTTGCTCATCGCCGGCGCAACCGGATCGGGCAAGTCGGTTTGTTTGAACACGATCATCGCCTCGCTGCTCGTCTCGGCGACACCGGATCAAGTGCAGCTCTTGATGATCGATCCCAAGCGCGTCGAGCTGACGGTGTACAACGGCATCCCGCATTTGATCAAAGAAGTGATCGTCGACGCGCGCATGGCCGCGGGTGCGCTGTTCGAGATGACCAAGGAGATGGACGCGCGCTACGAGCGATTCGCCAAGGCGGGCGTACGCAAGATCGAAGAGTACAACGCCAAGTTCCCGGACGAAAAGCTCCCCTTCGTCGTCATTGTGATCGACGAGCTGGCCGATTTGATGTTGGTCGCGCCGGCAAAAGTCGAAACGACGATCATGCGTCTTGCGCAATTGGCGCGCGCAACCGGTATTCACCTGATTGTCGCGACGCAGCGCCCCTCGGTTGACGTCATCACCGGCCTCATCAAAGCAAACATCCCCTCGCGCATCGCGTTTGCGGTCAGCGCGCAGGTCGATTCGCGCACGATTCTCGACATGGCCGGCGCGGAGCGTCTTCTCGGACGCGGTGACATGCTCTATCTCCCGATCGATGCGCCCAAGCCGATTCGCGCGCAAGGCGCGTATATTACCGGCAACGAGGTCAACCGGCTCGTCGATTTCTGGGCCAAGCAGGCCCGTCCGGAAAATCTGCTCGATGTCGAGGTCGTCCCGGTTTCCGATGATGATGAGAAGAACGGCAAGAGCGCGGATCCTCTCTGTTACGACGCCGCGAAGTTCATCATCGAAACGAGCTATGCGTCGACCGCGCAGCTGCAATCACAATTTTCGATCGGCCATCCGCGCGCCGTACGCTTGATGAAGCAACTCGAAGACTTCAAGGTCGTCGGGCCGCACGAAGGCACGAAACCGCGCAAGATTCTCCTCGGTCTGGCCGAGCTCGAAGTCATCGCGCCACGTCTCGGCAAAACCGAGGGAGGACAGCAAGATCTCTTCGGAAACGCATAACCCGACTATCTAAAAGCGACGGTGACCGTTTCGTCTCACGGTAACCGCGAAAGATGGCCCTGGGCCGGACGATGGAGCGCACGACCCTATTCCACCAGACCCGTTGTCCGTTGCGGTGAAAGTGCCGGTATGAGGCCGGGTTTAGGGTCAACGGAAGCGTTGTCGCAGCCAGCGTCGGCGGTGACGGGCTCGGGTCGCCGCTGGGATCTCAGCCGCGCTTGCATGTCCACTGACCTTTCCCGTACAATCCGCTCGCACATGTCGATACCACGTTACCGATTTGCGAGCCTTGCAATTGCCGTCGTGCTGTTTGCCGTGTTTCTCATGCTAGGTCGCGCCGTCGACCATGCGCCCGATCCAGGGTGGTTGATGTTCGCGGAGATGCAGTGGGTGAATCACTCGACGCTGATCGCGTGGTGGCTCACCTGGTTCGGTTGGATCGACATCTTGCTGCCGCTCGCAATTTTGTTGATCGCGATTGCAATCCGCTTTCCGGCGTGGCGCTCGCGCGTGATCTTTGCGATCGTTTCGTTGCTTATCGCGTGGCAAGGCACCGATCTCTTTCAACACCTCTTTGCGCGTCCGCGCCGGTTGGATTGGGTGGTCAAGCACGAGACGGCGTTTTCGTACCCGAGCTCGCACACCGCGATCGCGACGGGCTTCTATCTCTTGCTGGCGGTCTTTGTCGCCCGCAGTACCGTGCGGGGCGCCGCACCTCTGCCCGGCAGAGCCTGGTTTGCCTCCGCCATTGCCGCCCTCGCACTTGGCATTATGTGGTCGCGGCTGGACCTTGGGGCGCATTACCTGACCGACGTTGTGGGAGGGGTCCTCTGGGGCGGAGCGATTGTGGCGGCGCTGGCTGCTTGCTGGCCCACAAACGTCTTTGAGGGGCGAGCGCCCACGGCTTTAGAATAAACGCACGATGGCTTACAAGATGGACCCATTGCTCGCCGAGATCGAACGCAAAGTCGACGCCGGCGTGCCGCTCTCGATGGAGGACGGTCTGACCCTCTATCGCACGCACGACATCCACAACTTGGGGCGAATCGCGCGAGCGGCCAAGGAGCGCAAGAGCGGTAAGAACGTCTACTACGTTCTCAATCGCTACATCAATTCGACCAACGTCTGCTTTGCCAATTGTAAGTTCTGTTCGTTTGCAGCCGACGAGTTCAAGGAGCCCGAGCGCGTCTTTCGCATGACCGCTGAACAGGTCTACGTGAAAGCACTCGAAACCGGAGCGAATTTCAACCAAATCCATGTCGTCGGCGGTCACGACCCGCGCCAACTCTCGCTTGATTATTGGCTGCCGTTGATGCGCCGCTTTAAAGAGTCGCTGCCGCACGTGCAGCTCTCGCTCTTTACTGCGGCCGAAATCGAATACATGGCCAAGCGCCATCGCATGAGCTTCCCAGATATCGTGCGCACGCTCAAAGATGCTGGCTTGGATAACGTCAACGGCGGTGCGGCGGAGATTCTGGGTGAGCCGACGCGCTCGAAGATTTGCGCCAACAAGGTCTCGGGCGAAAACTGGTTGGAGATTCACGAAGAGCTGCATCGTCAGGGCGTTGCCTCGAACGCGACGATTCTGTACGGGCACATCGAGACGCTCGAAGATCGGGTCGACCACTTCATAAAATTGCGCGAATCGCAAGAGCGCTCGCCGGGTTTCAATGCCTTCATCCCGCTCGCATTCCACCCCGACGGCAACGAGCTGTCGTATTGCGGATGGACCAGTGGTCTCGATGACCTGCGCACCTTCGCGGTCGCGCGCTTGATGCTCAACAACTTCGATCACATCAAGGCCTACTGGATGATCCAAGGCCTGAAGATTTGCCAAGTGGCGCTGCATTACGGCGCCGACGACATGGACGGCACGCACGGCTCGACCGACGAGGAGATGATCTATCATTCGTCCGGCACGCAGTCGGGACAGTATGTCGACGATCGCGAGTTCCGCCGCCTGATCGAAGCTGCCGGTTACACGCCGGTGCGCCGCAACTCGACGTATGAGACATTTCCCCATGATTGGACCCCGCCCACACCGCAGTCCGACAAGGAACTGGTGACCGCTTAGTGGCTCTTCATTGCGGACGTCCTTCGACTACACTCGCTTCGCTCGTTACGCTCAGGATGACAAGATGAGTTTACGCTGCGGAAGAATCGTGTACACCAACGATCTTCCCATCTATACCGCCTTCGACGTCGACGCGATTGGGTATCCGGGCTCGCTGCACGCCGACGTTCCGGCGACGCTCAACGCGATGCTCGTTTCGGGCGAGCTCGACTTGAGCCCGATTAGCGCGTTTGCCTGGGCGCAACATGCCGACGAGTTGGTGTTGCTGCCGGATCTGTGCATCGGGGCGCGCGACGAGGTCGTCTCGGTGGTGCTGGTCTCGCAAACACCGCCGGCGCTCCTCGACGGCGTGACGATCGCATTGACCAGCGAATCTGCCAGCGGACGCAATCTGCTGCGCGTGGTACTCGAGCGCCGTTACGGCGTGCAGCCGCGCTACCTCGACTCGGATCGTCCACTCGAGGTCGCAGCGCAAGGCAAACCCGCGCTCTTAATCGGCGACTCGGCGATCGACGCCCTCGAGCGCTTTCCAAGCGAGGCGGTCTACGATCTCGGGCGGCTTTGGCACGAGTGGACGGGCCAGCAAACCGTATTTGCGGTCTGGGCGGCGCGTCGCGATGCCTACGAGCGCAATCCCGAAGCGATTCGGGAGTGTATGCATGCGCTCACCGATAGCTACACCTGGTCTCGCTCCCACGTGGACGTGGTCATTGCGGCCGCGCAACGCGTCAAGCCGCGAGCATCCGGCTTTTACGAAAGCTACTACGGCAAGTTGAATTTCACGTTCCACTCAGCGGCGCAGAGCGGACTTGGTGCGTTCTGCCGCGAGCTTCACGCGATCGGCGCCATTGCGGCCGTTCCGCGTTCGCTACCGGAGGCCATTGGTGTCGTCTCTCGCTGATTTGCTCGACCGCGCCGCGGCCGGTGGGCGCCTTTCGTTCGACGAGGGCGTGCGACTATATCGTGAAGCCGATCTGCACGAGCTCGGCATGGCCGCGCACGCGCGCCGGATGCAGCTCCATCCGACGAGTGACGTGACCTACGTGATCGACACGACGATCGATTACACCAACGTCTGCAACGTGCACTGCACGTTCTGCGCGTTCTTCCGCCCCGAGCAGCATAAAGAAGGAAGAACGCTTTCGCACGATCAGGTTCTGGCGCGCGTGAAATATGCGGCCGATCAAGGTGCGACGCAAATCATGATTCAAGGCGGCGTCAACCCCGATTTGCCGCTGACCTGGTACGAAGAGCTTTTTGCGCGCGTGCGCGTCGAGCACCCCGACGTTGATATTCACTCGCTCTCGGTCTCCGAAATCACCGGCCTTGCCAAGGTTGAGAATTTGACGCCGCGCGCGGTTCTCGAGCGACTCAAGGCGGCGGGCTTGAAGTCGCTACCCGGCGCCGGCGCGGAGATCTTGGTCGAGCGAGTGCGCAAGCGCATCTCGGCGCGCAAAGTCACGCCGAACGAATGGCTCGACGTCATGCGCCAAGCGCATCATCTCGGTATGCCGACGACCGCGACGATGATGTACGGCTCGATCGAGACCGATGAAGAGCGTCTCGAACACATGCACGTCCTGCGCGAATTGCAAGACGAGACCGGCGGCTTTACCGCGTTTATCCCGTGGTTTTACGTGCCCTTCAAGACCCCGCTGCGCGGCAAGGAGGCAACGGCGCTGGAATATCTGCGTGTGCTGGCTGTATCGCGGCTGTACATGGACAACTTCGCGCACCTGCAGGCGTCATGGCTCACGCCCGGACTCAAGATGGGCCAGCTCGCGCTGTTCTACGGCTGTGACGATATGGGTGGCGTGATCATCGAAGATCGCGTCGTGCGCGATGCCGGCGCAAACAATGAGGCCACGCGCCGCGATCTCGAACAAGCCGTCATCGGCGCGGGATTCAACCCCGTCATCCGCGATACGTATTGGAACGTTCGCCCCGATATGGCCCTCGCGACTGCCTAAACGCCGTCGAGCGCGGACTCGATCGCAAAACGCAACGCCGTCACGGCGAGCGGTTCGAGTGGCTCGGGCCAGGTGACGCGCGCCGCAATACCGCCTTGGGCAAAAACGGCGATTCGGCGGGCCTCATCGATGTGGACCGAGCCGTTTGCGCTATAGGCCAGTCGTTCTATCGACGCGCGGAACGTGCCGTGCAACAGGACGCCGAGCGCTTCGATCCGTTCCGGTAGTCCCTTCGCGCGTTCGAGCGCGGGGAGCATCGTAGCTAGGTCGATGACTCTCGAGTGCGCGCTGCGGCTCGCCGCGCCTTTGGTTGCAAGGATACGTTCCTGCGTGAGAATGGCCTCGAGGCGGCTTTCGTTTCGAATGGGGCGCGCGGCCATTTCCACGAGTTCGGAGGCGCCGTTGTCGTCGCTGCGCGTGTAAGTGACAATGGTGGCTTCACCGGTCTCCAGCCGGCGCCGCGTCGACCGGCTTTCCATATCGCTGCGGCTCCACAACTCGAGCAGATGATAGCATTGCCGCTGCGCCGCGCTTTCGTTCTCGTAGGAGAGCGTGAGGTCGCCTTCATCGTTCGCGTCGTAAATCACGATCGGAGTTTCTGCTTGTTCGGTTGCCGCAAAGAGCAGCGAGAGTTGGTTAGTGGACCGCCGCCTCAGCGTAATGTCACGCCCGACCATCAGCCGTAACCGTCGGCCATAGCGCGTGGTGAAGGGCCGATCGACGAATTCGATCCAAAACTCCGAACCGTCCTTGCGATGGGCGAGGACTTCGCGATAGTTGGGTTGCTCCTTTTCGATCGCGGCTCGAATGGCGGCCATCACCGAGGGTGGGTTGTGCCGTGAATACATGACGGTATACGGGCTGCCTACGAGCTCCGCTTCCTCGAAACCGGTGGCTTCGAGAAACGACCGGTTCACGTGAAGGATCCTCGGGCCGCCGTCGGACGGCGGCGTGTCGTCGGTGACGATCACGAAGTCACTTGCTTGCGCGATGCCTTCCGTGAGCAGACTCATCGCGTCCTGGGCTTCGCGCCTAGCGGTCGTGTCGAGCAGGATCACCGCGCAGTGAACCGTCGGTGTTTCGAGCGGATGCGCGCGAACCTCGCACCAGAACGGCGTGCCGTCCTTGCGCCGGAGTTGAAGGTCGGTTACGACCGATTCTCCCCGCAAGACTGCCTGCACGTACTCGCCCACCACACGCCGATTCGTATGCTCGCCGAGGATTCGCGGGTAGACGCCGGCTTCAAGCTCGTCTTGGGTGTAACCGGTCATGCGCCAGAAGGTCGGGTTGGTGTAGACCACCGGAGGCGAGAGCAGGTCCGCGTCGCGCAGCCGCACGATGAATATTCCGGCTGGAGCATTGTCGGCCATCGCGCTCAAAAGTCTACTGAGGCGCTGATACGCTTTGCGCCGATCGATCACGTGCGATGCGCATACAAAGCGCAACGCGCCATTCGAGGTAGGTTCGAGCGCGCGAACGACGCATTCGACCCAAAACGTCGAACCATCTTTGACGGTTAATTCGACTTCGAATGGCGTCTCATCGTCGTCGTCGATGCGTTCGCGCGCGATGTCGGCCAAACGCGCATTGTCTCCGATAGAGAGAAAGGTCGAATTTTCGCCAAGCAGTTCGGCGCGATCCATCATCGAGCGCGTGACGACGACTTCGTTTGCCCACTCGTAACGAGGGTAGCGCTCGGATGGTTCCCAACGAAAGATGGTCAAGCCATTCTTCGCGAGACCAGCCGCAGTATAGTGGATCTTGAGGTAGTCTTCTCGCGGAAGGGTCGCCATGGTGCACTCCCGCTACAACACTTAGCCGATCTGACGAATAGTTCCCGCGCCCAACACCTCATCGTGCTCGTCGAAGATAGCAACTAGTTGCCCAGGCGTAATTGCACGCAGCGGAGCGCTAAATGATAGGTACAAAGTCCCACTGCCGTCGACCGTGGCTTGGGCCGCGGCGGGCGTCGCGCGGTAGCGAACCATCGCTCGCACGCGGACCGGGCCGCCGGCAAATCGCTGCGGTTGAAGAAGATTCACGTCATCGGCGATCAGCGTTGTCGAGAGCAATTCGTCCTCGCGTCCAATCACGATCGTGTTGCTGCCGGGATCGATACGCGTAACGTAACGCGCGCCGTCGTTGCCGGCCGGAAGCTTTGCACGCTGGCCGATCGTGTAATTCGCGATGCCCGCGTGCGTGCCGACAGCCTCGCCTGCCGCATCGACGATCGGCCCTTCGTGATTGATCTGCGGTTCCAGGCGTTGCAGGACGTCGCGGTAGTCCCCACCTTCGACGAAGCAGATATCTTGCGATTCCGCTTTCTCATGCACGGGCAGCCCCATCCGACGAGCGTGCTCGCGCGTGACGCGCTTCTCCATGGTACCAATCGGCAGGATCAGTGTTGCGAGCTGTTCGCGGGTGAGCTGGGCGAGCGTGTATGACTGGTCCTTGGCGTTGGGCGTGCGGTACAAGTGAGGACCGTGCGCGTCGCGCTCGAGCCGCGCGTAGTGGCCGGTCGCGACGAACTCCGCCCCGAGCCGGTCAGCGTATTCTGCAAGCGTCCCGAGCTTGACGAAGTTGTTGCACGAAACGCAGGGGTTGGGTGTGCGGCCGTGCGCGTAGTCGTCGACAAAACGATCGATGACGTTGCGGCGAAACGTTTGCTCGAAATTCAGCACGTAGTGCGGGATCCCAAGGACGGCCGCGCTGCGTCGCGCGTCGTCGAAGTCGTCGACACCGCAGCAGCTTTTGGCGTGCGGTGCTCGCGTCGGTGTATACATCTTCATCGTGACGCCAATGACGTCGTAGCCCGCCTCCACCAAGAGACCGGCGGCCACTGCCGAATCGACGCCGCCGCTCATTGCGGCGATAACCCTGGGTTTGCTCATATTCCGTTGCACAGGATAACAGGAGAAAGGGACTAACTCAAAGCCCCAATGCCAGCGCTGGGTGAGCGGTTTCGCGCCGCACGCGAGGCTCGCGGCCTCACACTCTCAGATGTGGCCGAGCACATTCGCATTCGCTCGGTCTATCTGGCTGCCATCGAAGAAGAGAATTGGACCGCGATCGGTGCGCCGGTCTATATCCGGGGCTTCCTCCGAACCTACGCGCGCTTTCTCGGGCTAGAGCCTGAAGAAGTCGTCGCCGAGTTCAACAGCCAGGCCTCGGCGCCTCCCCCGCCCGTTCCGGCAGCGCCGGGGGCGCCCCCGCGAACCACCTACCTTGCTGACGAGGAGCCGCCCGCTCGGGCGCTCTCACCGCTGATCTGGATCGCGTCGCTCGTCGCCGTGGTGCTCATTGCGGTCGTGGTATACAACGAAGCCACCTTTCACGCGCGGCAAAGCGCGAATGCACTTCCTTCTAATAGTCCGACGAATAGTCCGACAGTCGTCGCATCGGCTGGGGGCGCCGCCTTGGCCGCCGACGGGACGCCGGGTGCCGATGCGAGCGCAAGCCCGGGCGATAGTTCGAGCGCGAATCCGAGCCAGACTCCGAGCGGCTCTCCCGGCGTGAGCCCAAGCCCGAGCCCGCTGGCATCCGGGTCGGCTAACTTAGAGGTGCGCCTCTCGGCCCCCTCATGGCTTAGAGTGACGGTTGACGGGAATGTTAGCATGGAGGGTACGTTTCCGGCCGGGACGGTTCGCCAGTTCCACGGGAAGACCGCGAGGCTTCGGATCGGCAATGCCGGCGGCGTCGAGGTTATTATCGACGGTAAGAGCGTGGGAAGGCTCGGCGCAGCAGGCGACGTCGTCGAGCGCGTTTTCGCGTTGTAATTGCATATAGAAGGAAGCCCTGATTATCCATGCCGAGCGAAGCATCGTTCGATGTCGTATCGCGCATCGACCAGCAAGAGTTAGACAACGCGCTCAACCAGGCGCGTCGTGAAATCGAGAATCGCTTCGACTTCAAGAATTCGAAGACGTCGATCGAGAGCGACGGCAAGAAAGTTACCGTTGTTTCCGATGACGAGATGAAGATGCGTAACGTGATCGACGTCCTGCAGGGCAAAGCGGTCAAGCGTGGCATCGACATCAAGGCTTTTGATATCGGTGAGCTCGAGCCGGCATTCAATGGAACGGTGCGGCGCGTTATCACGCTGCGCAACGGCATCCCGAAAGAGAAGATCAAGCCGCTTATGGAGCGGATCAAGGCGCTCAAGGTCAAGGTGAACGCCCAGTATCAGGACGAGCAGATTCGCGTCTCGGGCAAGAGCCGCGACGATCTGCAAAAAGTTATCGCCGATCTAAAGGCGATGGATTTTGAATTGCCGTTGCAGTTTGTGAATTTCCGTTAAAATGGCGCTCCGGTCTAACCTCCGCGCCCCCCAGCTTCGCTGGGGCCCCCCGAAGCGGGGCGCCTCACGGTTTCGGTCCGCCCTTGATTCCCCGAGGGGCGCCGAAACGCGCTTCACGTCTCGATAATGCCCCGCGTTTCATTCGTCAGCCTTGGCTGCGCCAAGAACCTGGTCGACACCGAGGTGATGATCGCAAAGCTCGGTGCCGCAGGGTATGAGCTCGTCGGCGACGCGCGCGATGCGGACACCGTCGTCATTAACACGTGTGCGTTCATCGATCCGGCCAAAGCCGAATCCACCGAGGTCATCCTCGAGCACGCGCAGCGTAAGCGCCGCGGTCAGCAGTTGGTGGTCGCGGGTTGTCTTGCGCAGCGCTATGGCGAACAGCTGCAATCGCTCGTTCCTGAAATCGATGGCGTCATCGGCACCGGATCCTACGGTAGCATCGTCGAGCTGCTGGACGACGTGAAAGCCGGCCAGCGCCCAATTCGCCTCGCTTTCGAAGCTGAGCCCGAGCACGATTTTCTTCCGCGTCTGGTAACCACGCCGCGTGCGACGGCATATCTCAAGGTTGCCGAGGGCTGCGATCACCCGTGCACGTTCTGTATCATTCCGAAGCTGCGCGGGAATTTTCGAAGCCGAAGCGAGGAGTCGATCCTGGCTGAGGCCCGCGCGCTTGCCGCCGCCGGAACCAAAGAATTGATTTTGATTGCCCAGGACACGTCAATGTACGGCCGGGATCGCGGGGCGCGCCGCGGCGGCCTTGCGCACTTGCTCGAAGGTTTGCATGAGATCGACGAAATCGAATGGATCCGACTACTCTACCTTTATCCGGCCACTGTCGATCGCGAGTTGATCGACACGATGGCGGCGCTGCCGAAGGTCTGCAAGTACATGGACATGCCGCTGCAGCACGCGCACCCCGACGTGCTGCGCGCAATGCTGCGCCCTTCGAACGGCGAACGGTATCTCGAGATCATCGACGACTTTCGCGCGCGTGTTCCGGGCATCACCATGAGGTCGACGTTTATCGTCGGCTTCCCAGGCGAGACCGAGGAACACGTGTCATACCTGCAAGAGTGGATAGCTCGAGCTGAGCTCGATCGGGTCGGTTTCTTCGAATATAGCGCGGAGGAGGGAACGCCGGGCGCGGAGCTTCCGGGAAAAGTGCCGGGCCGCGAGCGGCGCAAACGGCTCGTGCGTCTGCGCGAGGCGCAACGTATCGCGTCCGAGCGCGCGCGCGGGAAGCGGGTGGGCGAGCGCGTGCGCGTACTCGTCGAAGAGCCTCGCCGCCTACGTAAGAGCGATCCGCTGCGCACATCACTCGGAACGAACGACGTTTGGTACGGTCGTTCGCAAGGAGAGGCACCCGGCGTCGACGGAGGCGTCTATTTCAGCGGCGAGGCGCGTATCGGCGATTTCGTCGAGGTAACTCTGGACGGTCACGGGCCGTTCGATTTCTACGGACATGCGTCCGTGCGGGAGTCAATCGAGGTTGGGTAAGCATTTGAGTCCGTCACCGTTGCCGAGCGAGGAGGCGCGCGAGGCTCGTCTGCCGCGTTGGATACGGCGAACGTCGCTCGTGCTCGGTTTCATCTTGCTCGGGGCGGGATCGGCACTTGCCGGTTTTGCTATTTTCACGCACCGCAACCCGATCCAAGTGATTGCGGAAACTTTTGTACCGACTCCCCAGGACGTATTCGGAAAATCAAATCTGGTCGTGCTCGTCGAGGGTTTGGACTACGACTACACGGCAAATGACGTCGAGTTTTCGGCGAATTCGCGCAGCGATATGATCAAAGCGGTAAACTTGGATTTCGACAACAAGAATGCTTACGTGCTCGACGTCCTGCGTGACATGGAAGCGACCTACCCGAATGGGAGCGTTCATAAGATCAATCAGGCGCAATCCGACGGCGGCCCGGCCGAGGCGCAGAAAGTAGTCGCCGGATTCCTTGGTATACCGGGATTTGATCGTTACGCTGTGTTGCGAGTTGATGCCACCAAGGATTTGATCGACGCGATCGGCGGCGTGGATGTCTACGTGAAGACCTCGGACTGCTTGATGAATCACACTGGATGCACTAAAGGCAGCATCGACTACGACGATTCGTGGGGACACCTCCACGTGCACCTCACCGAAGGCATGCACCATTTGGATGGCCCGCAGGCCGTCGGATATGGCCGATTCCGTCACGATTGGTGCAGCGATCCATGCCGCGTCATGCGCCAGGATCAAGTCATTACGGCAGCGCTCGACAAGCTGCGCGGCGATAAGCTCAACACGTTCATGCACGCGAGCGCGATAATGAATGTGATCAACCGCGATGTCCAGACGAACTTTACGCAATCCGAAATGGTCACGCTCGCCTCATACTTCTCGGGGCTCTCGCTGCACGATATTCATTTCGCCGAGACCCCGTACACCGGCGACGAAGAACGCGCGGACGGCGATGATCTGGTCCCGAACAAACCAGAGATCGCGAAGCTCGTCGCGACGATGCTCGTCGCTCCGCCGACACCCGAGCCCTCGCCCGATGCGATGGCGCTCGCGTCTATTGCCGCCGGTTCGCTGCGTGTCGACGTCGAGAATGGTAGCGGTGTGGCCGGCGCCGCGAAGGTCATCGCAGCCCAATTGAAACGGGCCGGATTCGTCATCGGAAACGTAGGCAATGCGGACACCGACGATCATCAGAAGAGCGAAATCGACGAGCACTCGACGATGACGTTTGCCGGCGCCAAGGTGCGCACCGCACTTCCGCCCGCGTTCGAAAATCTTCCGGTCGTCGCCCAGCCGGTGTCGACAAGTTCGCCGCCGCCCAGCGACGTCACCATCATCGTCGGTCGGGATCTTGCCAGCGCCGTTGTGGCGCAGGTGCGCCCACAACCTTCGGGACCGCGGTGACCAGGGGCGTGAAAAGCATACTCGCAGTCCTGGTCGCGCTTGCCCTCGGAGCAGGCGGTTGGCGGCTTTTCCGTCACGAGAGCAACTTGGTTCCGGCGATTGTGACGCCACAGATGAACGTCCACGATGAGTTCTCGGGTGATTTCTCCGCGCGACTCTATCGCGTCGTACATCGAACGGTTGCGGCTGACAATTCACCGCGCCCCAAGCTCATCGCGCTAACGTTTGATGACGGCCCATATCCGATCTTCACGCCGCTGCTGCTCGACGAGTTGCACAAAGAGGGCGTGCCCGCGACGTTTTTCTTGATTGGTCGCGATGCCGAGCAGTGGCCCGAGATTACGCGGCGCATTGAAGCCGAGGGAAATGAAATCGGGGATCACACCTATTCGCATCCCGATCTCGACAAAGAAACACCCGCGCAGGTGCAGGACGAAGTGCTGCACGGCCGCGACGTGCTTTGGTCGATCGCCCACGATCCCTCGGTACGCTTTCTCATGCGTCCTCCGCACGGGCGCTACACAATGACGACGCTGCGCACGCTACAAGGCATCGGGTACCACGTCGTACTGTGGACCGACGACTCGGGTGACTGGCGAACGCTTACCCCGCAGCACATTGCAAACGATATGATCCGTCATGCGAGCGCACCCGATATCGTGTTGCTCCATAGCGGTAAACTGGCGACGATCGAGGCCCTGCCGGCCGTGATCGAGCGTTTCCGGCGAGCGGGATACCGCTTTGTGACGGTCGGCGAGATGTTGCGTCTGACCTCAGCGCGGGCAATCAACCATCCCAAGCGGGTCGAAGTGTAGGTGCCGCGCCAGATCATCGACACCGAAGCGAGCCGGCCGGCTTATCGGCGCCGCGTGGCCGTTCGCTGGGTGATCATCCTGCTGCTCTTTATCGTGGCGGTCTTGGCCGGCGTGCGGATCTGGCAAGCGACCCGCCCCAGGATGGCCGCCGGGGCGGCACTGATTCCAGGAAAAGCGGCCCTCGTAGGAAAACAGGCCCCGGTTCCTCACTTTAGGAGAAAAGATGCTGCGTAGGCTTACCCTCGGCTTCGCGGGAGTTGTCACGGCTGCGATTGCGATTGCGGCGTGTAGCTCGAGCAATGCCACCCAGTCGATTTCGGTCGGGCCGAACTTCACGACTCAAACACTGTATGCTGCGGATGTCACGCAGAACGCGGTGAACATTTACACGCCCAATCCGAAAACGACGGCCGGTCCGCAGTATCAAATTGGGGGAGGCAGCAGTTCGATTGCCGGCCCGCAGTATCTGGCCTTCGATAGCGGGAGCGACTTGTGGGTAACCAACTGGCTCTCGAGCACGACGTCCGGCGAGATCCTGGAGTTCAAGGCCGAGGCGACCGGCAACGTGATTCCGTATCAAACGCTCTCGCTTGGCAACGTGCGTCCGCGCGGTATTGCCGACGTCGTGTACACGTTCAGCGGCTCGACCACGACGGCCGACGTGCTGGCTGTCGCGGTGGTCGATCCTGGCCAGTCGGCGGGATTCAACAGCGGCATTCAGTTTTTCACGGCAGCTTTGCTCACGAGTGCCTACCAGACCATCGCGGGTCCGGCGACGGGCCTGAATGTGCCGAGCGGCGTCGCGTTTGACGCGAAAGAAAATCTCTACGTCTCGAATCTGCAGGGTGCGTCGGTCGAGGTCTTTTCGCTTCCCTCCGTGACGCCCGCGCCTACCCCGACCGCCACGCCGACACCCTCTCCCACGCCATCGCCGACGCCGAGTGGAGCGACGGCCACTCCGATTCCGACGACAGCGCCGACCGCGACACCGCTCAACATCGCACCGATCGCGACGATTTCGGGAAGCGCGAGCGGTATCAATCAGCCGACGGGACTTGCCCTGGATACGAACGGCAACATCTATGTCGCCGACCAGGCCTCAACGGTCTGCTCGCCGGCCTGTCCGGCAATTCTGATCTTCCCGGCGGGTTCGAATGGCGCAGTGACGCCCAAGTCGATTTCCGGCTCGAGCACCGGGCTGACCGCGCCGACCGACGTCAAGGTGGATAAGAGCGGCAACATCTACGTGGCCGACGAGAAGGCGGGAGCGGGCGTCGTTTACGTCTTCGCGGCAGGTAGCACCGGCAATGTAGCGCCAACCGCGACGTTGAACGCAACGGGTGCACTGATCGGTCTTGCTCTGACGCCGTAGCCGTCGGAGCGAAAGGAGCGCCTCGTTCCCACCTACGTCGATCGCCTTGCATCTCTGACGCGGCTGGCCGATGCTACCACGCCCGAGGCGAAGGCATCCGCGCTTGCCGTGGGCGCCCTTTCGTGCCTCACGCGCGGCGTAGCGACGGTGTTGCTCTTCGATGACGACGCGGTTGTCGGCGCCACTGAACCAGCCGATTCCTCAGGCTTTGCGCTTCGCGACGGATCGACCGAGTTGCGGCGCCTGTTTTTGCATGCGCTGGCGCGCTTCGGCGGCGGAGCCGCATCGTTCGTCGCCCGCGATGCGCAGCGTGCATTCGTCGGCGTCAGCTCCACGATCGGCGAACACGATCTACTCTTTGCACCGCTCCTCGTTGGCGGTCGCACTATCGGTGTCGTCGCGATCGCGCTCGACGGCGAGCCGCCGGAGGCGGAACGCGATGCGCTAGCGGCATTTTGCGCCGTCGCGACGCGAATGCTCGATACCGAACGTGCGCTCGTTGCGGCGCGGCGGCAATCGCGCGACAGCCAATTGCTCTCGATGGTAAACGAGCGCCTGCACAAGTCCCTGGATCGGCGCGACGTTCTCTTTGGAATCGTCGAAGGCGTGCGTGCGGCGTTTTCGGCGGATCGTTGCTTCGTGTACGAACGCATGGCCGAGGGCGACCGCGCGGCCGTGGTTGCGGCGGCGGTCAAGGGGGCGGTCGGAACGTCGCCAAAGGCGCCGGTTGCGCTCGATGCTGACTTGCGCAAGGTGTTCGGCGGTCTGACGGTACGGCGCGACGAGATCGACGGCGCTGAGATCTACGGGGCCGGCGCGCGCAGTGCCATCGCCCTCCCGTTTGTGGTCGATGGACGCGTTGAGGATGCGCTCGTGCTCGCGTTCGATCGGCCGCGTGGATTCGATGACGCCGATATCGCCGCGCTACGCTCGCTCGCCTTTCATGTTGGGCTCGCGCTGTCGAATGCTCGACTGTACGAGCGCGAACGCGCCCGCCGCGGGCAGGCCGAGTCGCTCGAGCACGTCGTGCGCATCTTACGAGATACGCAGTACGTCGATGAAGTGCTTTTGGTCTTCGCGGTGACCGTTTCGCACGAGTTGCCGTTGGACTGCGCGGCCTATGCGCTTGAAGGCGATGCGATGGTTCGGCGGGCACTTCGCGTTCGTGAGCCGCGCGGATTCGAGCCTGCGGCATCGATCGATCGCTCGTTGCTCGAGCCGTTTCTCGCGGTCGACGAGCCGTCCGACGTCTCGATGCTCCCGCGGGTTGCGCGCGACGCCCTTTTTGACGGACGAAGCGGCGTCATCATTCCGCTGCGACTCGAAGGAACACTTTGGGGATGCTTCATCGTGCGCGCGGTCGAGGGCGGGTTGGATTGGCCGCCCGAAGAGCGCTCGACCTTCTTTAGCACGCTGGGTTCGCATCTCGAGATTGCGCTCGCAAACGCGCATGCCTACGAGCGTGAACTGCGCCGAGCGCAGGAGCGCGAAACCTTTGCTGAGGCGGCGCGTACAATTCTCAGTCATACGGCGATCGGCTCGCTGGCCGACGTGATGTGCCGTCTCGCAATCGCGCTCGTGCACGCCGATCGAGCGTGCGTGCTGCGTTGGAACGGCGAGCGCTATTCGATCGTTGGGCAATTCGGCCAGGACGTCGAGGAGACGATCGCTCAAAGCGGCTTCGACCTCGAGCATCGCGCCGAGAGGCTTGGCGCGCTGGTCGGTGACGAGCGGCGCGTGCAACGCTTGATCGATGGACCGGGCTATCTGGTGACCCCGCTTTCGCAGACCGGTCCCGTCGGCGGAGACACGATCGACGCGTTCTTGCTCGTCGGTCGCGGGAACGGCGAGCGCTTCGGGCGCGACAATCTGCGCATTATGCAGGAGCTGGGTGCGCTGCTCGCGCTTGCCCTGCGCAATCTCGAGCTGTATGAAGCAATGGAATTGGCCAATCGAGCCCTGCAAGAGTCCAGCGAATTCAAAGATGACTTGCTGGCGATGTTGGCTCACGACTTCAAAGGGCCGCTCACGGTGATCCTTGGCTATTGTGAGTTGCTGTTGGAAACGGCGAGCCAGTCGCGCGACGAGATTGAGACCGTCTACTCGCAAACCAGACGTCTGGTGCGCCTTTCGGAAGATGCGCTCGTGCTCGCGCAAACGCAGGCCGAGGGGTTTTCGCTCGCGCGCACGACCGTCGACGCCGGATTGTTTGTGGCCGAGTGCGTCGAGACGACTGCGCCGAACAATCCGCGCCTCCACGTGCGGATTCCCGAGACTCCGGTCGTGGTCGAACTCGATCCGCATCGCTTCCGCCACGTGATCGACAACCTCGTTTCCAACGCGCTCAAATACTCGACCGAGGACGTCGAGGTGTCGGTCGCAGCGCAAAATGGGAGCGTGGTGATTAGCGTGCACGATCGAGGCATCGGAATCCCAAACGAGGAGCTGACCAGCCTCTTTACGCGCTTTGGCCGGGCCAGCAACGCTCGGAACAAGGGCATCTCGGGTTCGGGAATCGGGCTTTACGTGGCGCGCAAGATCGTCGAGGTGCATCAGGGCTCGATCGCGGTCGAGTCTCGCGAGAACGAAGGGTCGACCTTTCGCGTCACGTTGCCGGCCCAGGCCTAGAGCCCCTCGCAAGCAAACTTTTTCTCGTGGAGAACGTTAGTACACCGGTATGGCTTTCCTAAAGACCCTCTTCGACGGTAACGAACGCGACATCGCGCGGCTTCGCCGCACGGCCGAACGCGTGAATGCGCTCGAGGCCGAAACCGCGGCTCTTTCGGATGAGGCGCTGCGCGCCAAGACCGACGAATTCCGCGCCCGCTTAGCGGACGACGAGTCGCTCGACGCGATGCTGCCCGAGGTCTTCGCGGTCGTGCGTGAGGCCAGCAAGCGCACGCTCGGCATGCGTCACTTCGACGTGCAGATTATGGGCGGCCAGGTGCTCTTCGAAGGCCGGATCGCCGAGATGAAGACCGGCGAGGGGAAGACGCTCGTCGCGACGTTGCCGATCTATGCGCGCGCGCTCGAAGGGCGCGGCGTACATCTGGTGACGGCAAACGACTACCTTGCGCGGCGCGACGCGGAATGGATGGGTCAAGTCTATCAGTTCCTCGGCTTGACCGTCGGCATCATTCAGCACGGCCTGGAACCGGCCGAACGCCGGGCACAGTACGCCTGCGATGTTACCTACGTCACCAACAATGAAGTCGGCTTCGATTACCTGCGCGACAACATGGCGTGGCAGGTGGAAGATCTCGTGCAGCGCGAGCTCTATTTTGCGCTCGTTGACGAAGTCGACTCGATCCTCGTTGACGAAGCGCGCACGCCGCTCATTATCAGTGGCCCGTCGCAAGAATCGACGGAGCTCTATGAAAAATTCGCTCAGATCATCCCGCGCCTGAAAAAAGACGAGGACTATACCGTCGACGAGAAGGCGCATGCGGTACCGATCACCGAAGCGGGCGTCGCCAAGGTCGAGAAGATGCTCGGCATCGGCAATCTCTACGACCAGCGCAACATCGAACTCGCACATCAGCTCAACGCCGCACTCAAGGCTTGGAATCTCTTCCACCGCGATCAGCAGTACATCGTCAAAGACGGCGAAGTGATCATCGTCGACGAGTTCACCGGCCGCTTAATGCACGGGCGGCGGTACTCGGACGGCATTCACCAAGGAATCGAAGCTAAAGAAGGCATCAAAGTGCGGGGTGAGGATCAGACCCTCGCCACGATCACCTTCCAAAATCTCTTCCGCCTCTACGATCACTTGGCCGGCATGACGGGTACCGCGAAGACCGAAGAGCGCGAATTCCGCGACATTTACGGTTTGGATGTGGTGGTCGTACCGACCAACCGTCCGATGGTGCGCAAAGATAGCCCGGACATCGTCTACAAATCGGAAAAAGCAAAGTTCGATGCAGTAGTCGAGGAGATTATCAACGAGCATCGCAAAGGGCGGCCCGTGCTCGTAGGCACGCGTTCGATCGAGAAGAGCGAACTGCTCGCAGCGATGCTGCGTCGCAAGGGCGTCGAGTGTAACGTGCTCAACGCAAAGTACCACGAGCAAGAAGCCGAGATCATCAAGGACGCTGGACAAGACGGCCAAGTGACGATCGCCACCAACATGGCGGGCCGCGGTACCGACATCAAGCTCAGCGAAGGTGTGGCGCAGAACGGCGGCTTGCACATCATCGGCACCGAGCGTCACGAGTCGCGCCGGATCGACAATCAACTACGCGGCCGCTCCGGCCGGCAGGGCGATCCGGGTTCATCGCGGTTCTATATTTCGCTGGAAGACGAAGTGATGCGGCTCTTCGGCGGCGATCGCCTGACGAGTATCATGGAACGTTTCGGTTTCACCGACGAGCAGCCCATCGAATCGGGTATGGTTTCCAAGTCGATCGAGCGAGCGCAGAGCAAAGTCGAGAATCACAACTACGAGATCCGCAAGCACGTTCTCGAATACGACGACGTGATGAACAAGCAGCGTGAGATCATCTACGCGGACCGCCGTGCGATTCTCGAAGGGAAATTCGATTCGCGTACGTTCATGTTGCAGTCGCTCGAGGCGAAAATCGACGAGGCCGTCGATCACAATGCGCCGGAGAACGCGCACCCCAGCGAATGGGATTTCCAAGAGATGCTCGATTCACTGGACACCGTGTTCCCGGTCAAGCGCGACTTGAGTGTCGAGGATCTCGCCGGAAAAGATCGCGAAGAGATTCGCCGCGTGCTGCGCGACCGCGCGGTCGCGACGTTCGAAGCCAAAGAAACTGAAATCACGCCGCAGATCATGCGCGTGGTCGAACAGCGCTATCTACTCCTGCCGATCATCGACCGGCAGTGGGTCGACCATCTCTACGTGATGGACCATCTCAAAACCGGGATCGGCTTGCGCGGTTACGGGCAAAAAGACCCGCGCGTGGAGTATGAGAAGGAAGCCTACGAGATCTTCGAGTCGCTCAAAAACAACATCGCGGACGAAGCGATCAACGGCGTTTTCCGCGTAGTGATCGAGCACGGCCCTCCTCCGGACCAGCAAGCGCCGCCGCAACAGTTCGAACCGATTCCGGCCGGTGCGATGGTGCCGCAGGCCGCGCCCGAAGGCCGCCTTTCACCGCAGCAGGCCGAGCAACTACTCGGACCGGCTCCGGGAGCGCCGCGCCGTCCGCAGCAACTGCACACCAACCTCGGCGACGGCGAGCCGGCAAAGCCCGCGCGCTCCGACGCGAAGGTCGGGCGCAACGAGCTTTGCCCGTGCGGAAGCGGCAAAAAGTACAAGAAGTGCCACGGCGCCGGGGCCGCTTAGAATAACATCGCCGGGCCGTCCGGCTCCCATGGCTGGACGATCGGTCGACTACTGATTGGCAGCTGCCGCGGAGCGGGCTCTGACGGCTGTGGGTTGGACGCACTCGAATTTGAACCGTTAACCATTGCGCCGCCAAGATCGACGTTGCCGGCCGAGACGTTCACGTCGACGCCATTGCCGTTTTGCCGCATCGTTGTAGTGATCTGACCGCCGCTCTGGTTGGTGTTCGTGATTTGCAGCGAGCCGTCCTGATTGTGCGCCACGGTCTCATTGCCCAAGTCGACCGTTTGCCCCGGCGAAAGATTCGAGGTCACTCCATTTTGGGTGATCGTCGCGTTGCCGTTGTTGTTGAGCGTGACGGCTGTCGCGCCGTTGTGCGTCGTGACCGTCGCCGATTGATTGTAGGTCACGCCGCTTGCATTGGGCGCCGTCGTTTGCGTCGAGAGCTGGTAACCGCCGTGGATCGAATCGGAATGCAGCAGATCGGGCTCGCTGTTCATATCGTTCCAGGTGCTCCCGTTGAACGAGAGATGCGGATCGCCGACCGAGCCCCCCGACGCGCTCGAGTAGTATTGCTCGCTCCCATAGTTGGGATTTCCGCCCCCCAAGAGTTGCTGGAACATCGATCCCATCTGCGCGAACATGTTGAATGCGTTCGCCGGCCACGTCATGCCCATGAGGCTACCCAGAGGCGAACTTTGTTCGGCCTGCTGCATCTGTTGCATGAAGCTCGTGATGGTATCGGCTCCGGCCGAGCCCGGATTGTAGTAGGAATTCGGGCTATCGGAATAACCCGCATCGCCCAAGCCCATAAGCGAAGCCCCGAAGGGGGATGGGAACGGTGAGATCGGATCCATCTGGCGATCCTGCACGTTCATCTGGGGTGAACCTCCGTCGTGTTGCGCGCCTCTCCATCACGCGTAAGGGCCGAAACGACAAGGGTGCGGGCTTTCCTCCGAGAATGCCCGGTGCGCAATGAGCGACTCGCACCAGACCACCATCACCCGTCTCAATGACCGCCTGACCGCGCTCAAGGAGCGTCTTTGACTACGTAGGCAACTCCCGCAAGATCAGCGAGTTCGAACTGCGTTCGCGTGATGAGGGGTTCTGGAACGATCCCGAACGCGCGCAGCGCACGATGAAAGAGCTGGCCGATCTGCGCGACGAGGTTGGGCGGATGGACGGCGTCGAGCGCGCCCTCGCGGACTCTCGCGAACTCCTCCAACTCTTTGCCGGCGACCCAAGCCTCGACGGCGAGGTTGACACGAATCTCGAGCGCGCCGCGCAGGCCATCGAAGAACTCGAGATGGCAGCCAACTTCGACGGCGAGTACGATTCGCACGGCGCGATCGTGAGCATCAACGCCGGGGCCGGTGGCGTCGACGCCGCAGACTGGACCGCGATGCTGCTGCGCATGTACCTGCGCTGGGCCGATCGCAGCGGGTTCACTACCCAGATCGTCGATGAATCCGAGGCTGAAGAAGCGGGCCTCAAGTCGGTGACCTTCTTCGTACGCGGGCGTAATGCATACGGGATGCTCGAAAGCGAACGCGGCGTGCATCGCCTGGTGCGTCTCTCGCCGTTTGACGCTGCGCACCGTCGTCACACGTCGTTTTCAGCGGTCGATGTGATTCCGGAAATCGAAGCTGACGAAGCCTCCGACGTCGAGATCAAGCCCGAAGATCTGCGCTTTGAAACCTTCAAGTCGGGCGGCGCCGGTGGTCAATACGTCAACAAGACCGAATCCGCGGTGCGCATCATTCACGAACCGTCCGGCATCATCGTGGCCTCGCAGCAGGAGCGCTCGCAAGCTCAAAACCGCGACGTTGCCATGACCATTCTTCGTGCCAAGCTCGTGCAGCGGACGATCGAAGAGCGCGACGCAAAGCTCGCTGCGCTGCGCGGCGACCGCTCCGCCAACGAATGGGGTTCGCAGATTCGCTCGTACGTTTTACAGCCGTATCAACTGGTGAAGGATCATCGTACCGACGTCGAGACCGGGAACGCGCAGGGCGTCCTCGACGGCGATATCGATACCTTCATCTGGCCGTATCTGCAGTCGCGCCGTGCGCGATAAATTCCCGTGGATTGTGGCGCTGCTCTACGCAGCGCTCTTTACGCTCCTTGGAACGATTCGTTACCAAGCGCATCATAGTCTCGTCGACTTCGGCATCTTTGCGCAGACGGCGGCGAGCGCGTTTGGGTGCTTTTGCAATCCGATCGAAGGCAGCCACTGGGCCTACCACTTCTCGCCGATCCTGTATCTCGTCGGGCTCGTGCTCCTCGTCTGGCGCTCGCCGATCGCGCTCATCGCCATGCAATCGCTGGCTTGCGGCCTCGTCGTTCCGCCGGTCTATGCACTGGTGATCGGCCGCGCGGGCCGCGCGGTGGCCCGCTGGACGGCGCTGGTCGTGGCGCTGTATCCGGCACTGGCCGGTCTAGCATTCGTAGATTTTCACGAGAACGGTTTCGCGCCGGCGGCGGTCGCCTGGATGCTATGGGCGTTCGATTCGGGATATGCGATTGCGACCGTGCTTTTTGCGCTCCTTGCTATCGCCGTGAAAGAGGATCAAGCGATTTTCGTGGGCATGACCGGCGCGCTCGGAGCCTGGCGCTTTCGCGGCACGCAGCCGGGGCGCATTGCACTGGGCATCGCGATTGTCGCGCTCATGACGGTCGTCGCGTTCTTTTTCAAGATTCAACCGCATCACGTCGCCAATCCACATTGGTCGCCGACGCGCTTCTACGACTGGACGACCAATGACGTGCGGGCGCTCTTCCCGCAAGGGCTGCTCGAGCGGCTCGGTTTTTTGCTCTTGGTGTTTGCGCCGCTGGGCTTCTTGCCGTGGCGATCGCGCTTCATGTGGCTGGCATTGCCTCCGCTAGCCGAGGTGCTGCTTTCGCGCATGTCGACGACGTTCACGCCTGGCACGCACTATGCCGGCGCGTGGTTAGGCTACGTGTTGGTAGCCTTCGCGTTTGCGGTGCGCAAACTTCCCGAGCAGCGCGCGATGCGCTGGCTCTGGGCGTGTACTGCTCTCTGCATGCTCGAGCTTGCGGTTGCCGATCCGCTCCATCCCGGGCTCAATCTGCGCGCGCGGCAACCACGAGACGTTGCACTCGATGCCATGCTGGCGTCACTTCCTCGCAACGCCTCAGTCGCGACGCAAGAGGAGGCCTACACGCACCTCGCGTTGGATGATCCGAACGCGACGCTGCTTCCGGAGAACCCGGCTCAGCGCGTCGACACGTGTTACGTGCTCATCGACCGTGACTTTCCGGACTCACCGCGTTTGCAAGAATATGGCGCCGAACTGCAGGAGCTTATAACTGCACGCGTCTACGTGGTCGACCAGACAAGCGGCGGAATCGAACTTTACCGGCGCAGCAAGTCGGCAACGCCGGACGCGGCGCGTTCGGGCCAACCCTGTTCGGCGACAACGGTGCGATAGGGCGCAGCCCACGGCGCCCAACGCGCAATTTGCAGGCTTAGATTGCGAATCGGTGGATAGACGGCGACCGTCGGCGTTCCAACCATTCCCGCAACGTGAACGGCACCGCTGTCCGGTGCGACAAGAGACGCGGCGGCGGCGATCGATTCTTTCCATGGTGCAAGCGAGGTGTAGCGTTCGACCGGCACGCCGCTGGCATCGGCGACGCGTTGCGCGTAGGCGCCTTCGCGTGCGGCGGCAATCGCGCGAACCGGTGCAATCTGCGCGGTGGCTTGCAGCGCGTTGACAACCTGCTCGAAGGCAATGCCGAGCCGCTCCCACTTATCGCTTACCTGAAAGGCGATGTAGTCGCTGCGCACAACCTCGCGATCGAGAATGAGCGGGCGCAAGAGCGTCGGATCCCGGGGAATCGGGCCATCGCCCAGCAGCGCTGCGCCAAGTTTCCATAGCACTTCGCATTCGTGTGGCGCTTGCGGATCGAGGCCCACGCTGCGCACGACGGCGCGCGTCAGCATCGAACGCGCCCACAGTGTTTTGAACGGCTTGCCCCAGCCGTTGACGAAGCCGACGCGCGCCGGCGCTTCAACAGCACGGGCTAAGCGGTAGCCGCCCGGATCCTCGGTCGCGACGAGCACGTCGGCGTAATCCGACGCGCGCAGGCGCGCGCCGAACTCGGCGATCGATTGGCGGTTTTCCGGCGTCGACGAACGCAGCGCGAACGGCGCGATGTAAACTGCACGGGCTGCCCGCGAGGAAAAGATCTCGGCATTGACGGCTCGCAGCACCAGATCCACCGGAATCGCACGTTGGCGCAGCGCAGCAAGCAGCGGCGTGAGTGCGAGCGCATCGCCGATCGCGTCGAGGCGGATCACGAGGACCGACGGTGAAGTCTGCGGCATGACGGGAATGATTGCGCCCGAGGCGGTCGTGACCTTCGATGAACTCGAAGGGTATCAGATCGTCAAACGCTACGGGTACGTCTCCGGCGTCGCGTCGCGGCCGCGAAACCGGCTTCGCGCGACGTTTCGCAGCCTCGGAATGCTGATCGGCGTCGCTCCCGGCGAATTCATCAGCGATGCCGAGCAACTCCGTGGGGAGGCGCTCGAAGGCATTTATCATCGCGCAAACCAGCTTGGCGCGAACGCGGTGATCGGCCTGAGCTTTCACGTAAGCGAAAGTCCCGACGGATCGTGCAAAATTGTCGCCTTCGGTGAAGCCGTGCTCGCTGTGCCGAACGGAACCGGGGATGCTTGAAGAGCGCGCACGGCGCGAGCGATTGCTCGCGCATGGTTCGGGCATCGCCGCAGCCTGTCGCAAGTGCGAGATCGGATCGCAGCGCCGCAACAACGTGTACGGGGAGGGCGATCCCTGCGCGAGCCTGATGGTGATCGGCGAGGGCCCCGGCGAGACCGAGGATCTGCTCGGGCGGCCGTTCGTGGGTCGCGCGGGACAACTGCTCGACAAGATGCTCGCGGCAATCGGTTTTGCGCGTGAGGAAGTCTACATCTGCAACACCGTCAAATGCCGGCCGACGATGCCGGGTCCGCGCGGACCCAAAAACCGCGCGCCGGATTTGAGCGAAATGGCGAACTGCCGCCCCTTCCTCGACGAGCAAATCGACATCATCCAACCGCGCGTCATCATGGCGCTGGGCGCGCCGGCGGCGAAATCGTTTCTGGGCCGGGATTTTCAAATCACCAAGATGCGCGGGCGCTGGTACGAGGGGCCGGCGGGCATCCCGCTGATGGTCACCTTTCATCCGGCGTACGTGCTCCGTCAAACGGGTGGGGAGCTCACGGCGGTCAAGCGCATGGTCTGGGCTGACCTCCAAGCGGTTCGAACCAGGATCGACGAGGTGCCGGTGGTGCCGGAACAGCCGCCTGAGCAAGCGAGCCTCTTCTGATATAATGGGGCGCTATGGACGCCCAAACCCTCTGGTTCGATGACGTTGCGCGCGGTATCGGCTTTGCCGATGCGGACGACTTCACGCGCGCACTCGACCTCAAAAACTATCGCCTCAAGCAGATCTACCGTGCGGCGAACAAAGAGCTGCTCGGCGCAATCGGCGAGGTGACGACGCTCCCAAAGGAGCTCCGCGAAACGCTCGAACAGCGCGGTTTTTCGTTTAGCTCGGTCGAGCCGGTGGTGGTTCAGCGATCCAACGATGCGCAGACGACCAAAGGGCTCTTCCGGTTGCACGACGGCAACGAAGTCGAGGCGGTGCTGATGGAGCATCGCGGCGACCGGACGACGGTCTGCATCTCCTCCCAAGCGGGCTGCGCATTTGCCTGCGCGTTCTGTTCTACCGGGCAAGCCGGATTCACGCGCAACTTGAACTCGCGTGAGATTTTCGACCAAGCCCGCTACTTTGCGCGCGAGCTGGCGACGCGCGACAAACGGATCACCAATGTCGTGTTCATGGGCATGGGCGAACCGTTCCACAACTATGACGCGGTGATGGGCGCGGTCGCGCTGCTCAACGATCCGCACGGCCTGGGTTTGGGGCATCGGCACATCACGATTTCGACGGTGGGCCTCGTCGACAAGATCGATCGCTTCGCCGATGAAGGTCTGCAGGTCAATCTCGCGATCTCGCTCCACGCACCGAACGACCGCGTGCGCGGCGCGATCATGCCGGTCAACCGCAAGTTCTCGCTAGAAGCATTGATGGCTGCGTGCGAACGCTATGTCGCCAAGACCAACCGCAAAGTGTTTTTCGAATACGTAATGCTCGAAGGGGTCAACGACTCACCCGAGTGCGCGCGCGAACTCGCCGAGTTGATGCGCGGTAAGCTCTATCACGTCAATTTGATTCCGTACAACACCACGCCGGACGGACCGTTTGCCGGAACCACCGACGCGCGCATTTGGGAATTTGCGTCTGTTCTCGACAAGGCCGGCGTCTCCACGACGGTTCGCAAGAACATGGGGCGCGACATCGCCGCCGCCTGCGGACAGCTCCGCGCCGAAACCCAACCGAAAGCGCACATGCCGCCCTTGTCATCCCGAGCGTAGCGAAGCGGAGTCGAGGGAAGCGCATCCAACTAGGTGCGCATGGTTAGGAAGTCCCCTACCTCTGAGATCACGTGGGATCGCTACAACGTCTACCAGGTGCTCAATGAGAGCTTCGATAGCGGGAACGGGGCCGACGAGGTCTATGAGGGCAACCTGTTTAGGAAATACATCAAATCACGTTATTTGCACTTCGTTGGGGAAGTTTTTCCGAACGTCCAATTTCTGGATCCTGGACATCAGCATTGGGCAATCGTGGGGCAGAATCACGTAGTGCACGTGATCAGCAGTGCGGAGCCCTCGATCCGCGTTCTATAGCGGGAATGAAACGAAGCGCCGCATTACTGCGACGCCTCGTGCGTTTCGATGGAAACTGCAGGCCTGATACATGGCCGACGGTAGCACGTCTCTGACGATTTCACAACGGTGGGTGGTGGGCTAGAGGGCGAACTCTCCACCGGTATACAATGTTCCGCCGCACTCGAGCCCCGAATGTGCACCCTCTGCGGCGATCATTGAGGCTACATCGAACGACCCGTCCTTCAAAAGGCGCGGAACGTAGTGCGTGACGAGCAGATTGTCGGCTCGCTGATCGCACCGCGCAAAGTCCAGACGCAGCGTGTCGTAAGAACCGCTATGGACGACGAAGGACATCGGAATCGTGAACGTGTCGCCCGAGAGAATCTTGAACGGACGCGCTGAACCGAGCGGAATCCAAATCGCAGAATACGTGTAGAGAAGGACCGGCTTGGAATCCACGAGCCCGTGGTTTGCCGTCATGAGACCGGTCGTGCGCTCGGCGGGCGCTGAGTCGCCGGTTCGATCGCTGTAACGGATTCCATAAGCATTGACGATGAGACCGCCCATCTCCACATCGACCGTCCCGAGGTTCTTCAGCGTGATGATGACGGTGACGAGTTCTTTTCCCCGCGGAAGCGCTTCATGCGTTACGGAGCGTAAAATCTGTATATTCGGGGCTGCGGAGGCCGGCTTGATGCGCTCTTTGTAGACGAAGACGTAGAAGGCCCAGACCCCGGCGGCGATGAGTGCCGCAATTTCGATGATCTGCCGCCACTTTGCAAGCTGCGTCCCATGAGAATAAACGTGAACCTCACGACTCATGTCGCGGGTGTTCATTGGCTAGGCGGACAGAGCCTTGCCGGAAAGAACAAGGCGCCGCATTGCTGCGGCGCCTTGTGCGCTTCGATGTGCTTTGCAGGATTGACACCCCTTGCGAGTCCGACGATAGCACACCTACTGCGGCTTCGCAACGGTGGGTGGACCGCCGCGGCTGGAGCGCCCGGGAATCGAACCCGGTGCTGCAAGGGGTGTCACGCCCGCAGTCGACACCATCGAAGCGCCCCAGCTCATCTCTATCCCGCGTTAGCGGGTTGACGACAAGTGCCGGCGGAACTCGTGCCCTAAATGTTTGTGACGATCGTTGCAGTGCTCGTGCTTGTCAATCTCGCGTTCGCATTTCGCAGTCAGCACATCGCCTTTAGCTCGCGCTTTGCACTTGAAGCCGTGCCTGCGCAAAAGGTTAGCCCGGAGATCAGCATCGTCGTTCCGGCACGCAATGAGGCACGGCAAATCGAGCAATGCGTGCGTTCAATCCTCGCGCAGGACTATCCGCATTTCGAAGTGATCGTCGTCGACGATCGGTCGGAGGACGAGACTGCCGCCATCGTCGCGCGCATTGCGGGCGAGGATCCACGCGTGCGCTTGATCGACGGCGAAGCCCTACCGAGCGGTTGGGTGGGTAAGCCCTGGGCACTGCATCAAGGCGCTCGCCACGCTGCCGGCGAGTGGCTGCTCTTCACCGATGCCGACACGATTCATGAACCTGGTGCTACGTCCACGGCGCTGGCGTACGCACGAGCGCACAATCTCGACGTGCTCAGCGTGTTGACCGAGCAGATCATGGTCACGCCGGCCGAACGCATCTTTCTTCCCAGCATTCTCTGGACGATCGCATTTGCGATCGGATCGTTGAGCGCAATCAACGACCCGGCTCGCGAGAACGCTCTCTTTAACGGTCAATACGTCCTTGCCGCGCGGCGCGCGTACGAGGGGATCGGCGGCCACGAGGCCGTTCGCAACGAGATCGCCGAGGATCTCGAGCTCGCGCGACGCTTCAAGGAGGACGGGCGCTTCCGCACAGCGCTGGTCAATGCCAACGGGCTGGTCCGCGTGCGCATGTACCGCTCCTTCGGCGAACTCTGGCAGGGCTTCGTCAAGAATTTCTGGGTCGGCGCGCGCGATCAGGGCGTGATCGCTGCAGTTGGGATCGCGTTGCTCGCCTGCGTGGCGCCGATTACGCCGATCGCGTTGGTCCTCGCCCTCGTCACGAAGTCCGAGACCGCGGTCGCCGCGCTCGCGCTTGCCATGCTCTCGGCAATCGTGGGTGCATCGCCCGGCATGCGGCGCCTGGGCCTCGGTCGGTGGTCGGCGATGTACCTACCGATTGGTATTACACTCGTGGTCGCGATTTTCTTGACGTCGATCGTTGCGCATGCACGGGGCGGGATCGTGTGGCGCGGCCGACGCTATGCAGCTTGACAGTCGGAGTTGGCCCGTGGTAGGGTGCAACAACATGATTTTGACCTCGCTCCTCCTCGTACTCGTAGTCCTTATTAGCCGTTCGACGCCGAATCGGTTGGGATTGACTACTGCGTAGAGGTTAGCGAGAAACGCACTAGCAAGAGGCCCCGCCGGTTCGGCGGGGCCTCTTGTTTTTTTAGAACCAGGAGGTTCATCGTGCACACGCGCACGGGCGCAGCGATCGTTCTCGATACACTCGAGAGCTTGGGAGTCGAAACGGTGTTCGGCTATCCCGGCGGCGCGATCATGCCCCTTTACGATGCACTTTACGATCATCGTATTGCGCATGTGCTCGTACGCCATGAGGCCGCGGCCGTCTTTGCCGCCAGCGGCTTCGCGCGCTCGACCGGACGTCCGGGTGTGTGTATCGCGACCTCCGGCCCGGGCGCGACGAATTTGATTACCGGCATCGTCGACGCGATGATGGATAATGTGCCGCTCGTGGCTTTGACCGGCCAGGTGCGAAGCACCGTGATGGGCACCGACGCTTTCCAAGAAGTCGACGTCGCTGCGATCACCCACCAAGTGACCAAACGCAACATCGTGGTGCGCTCGATCGAGCAGATCGAACCGGCCTTGCGCGCGGCATTTCGTTTGGCCACGAGCGATCGTCCGGGGCCGGTGCTGGTCGATCTTCCCACCGACGTGCTGCGCATGGTTGAAGCAGAGCAGAGCAAACCCGCGGCCACGAGAGCACCGGAGTGCGAACGGCCGCGCGCGGCTGCCGAGTCACTCGATGCCGCGGTTGCAGCGCTGCAAGGTGCGAAACGGCCGCTGCTCATCGTGGGGGGCGGCACGCGTTGGTCCGGAGCGACGGAGATCTTTCGCGCGCTCGCGGCGCACATTGGTGCGCCGGTCGCGTCCACCCTGCATGGGCTTGGGTGTGCCGATCCCGGCGATCCGGCATTCCTCGGCATGCTCGGGATGCACGGCTGGAAGCGGGCGAATCACGCGGTAGCCAGGGCCGATGTGATCTTCGCGTTGGGCATGCGCTTTGACGACCGGGTGACCGGCGACCCGACCAAATTCGCGCCGAACGCGCACACGATCGTGCACGCCGATATCGACAAAGCCGAGTTCAATAAGGTCGTGCATGCGCAGGTCACGCTGCACGGCGACCTGCGCGAAACGCTGGCGGCGCTCGACCATCGCTTGGCACGTGTGACGTTGCCCTCATTTGAAGAATGGCGTAGCGCCGCGTGCGCGCCGCAAGAGCAGCTGCCGCGCGACGACGCGCGCCACGACCATCTCTCCGCGACCGACTTCCTCGACGCGCTTTTTGCCGCGCTGCCGCAGGACGCGATCGTGGCGACCGACGTCGGCCAACATCAAATGTGGGCAGCTCAGCGCGTGCGCGCCAGTCATCCGCAACACTTCCTCACCTCCGGCGGCCTGGGTTCGATGGGCTTCGGTCTGCCGGCGGCGATCGGCGCGCAGATGGCGCATCCGGGTCGCATGGTGGTCGCGGTCGTGGGCGATGGCGGATTCCAGATGTCGATGGCCGAGCTCGCGACGCTCCGGCGGCACGAACTTCCGGTGAAGATCATTCTGCTCGATAACCGCAACTTGGGCATGGTGAGGCAGTGGCAAGAGCTCTTCTACAGCGGGCGCTACTCCGCGACCGCGCTTCCGGATAACCCGGAGTTCACCACGATCGCGCGCGCCTACGGTATCGAAGCGCGTCTGGTCGACAACGCCAACGCAATCAGCGCCGCAATCGCACGGATGCTCGAGTCGCCTGGGCCGATGCTGTTGCATTGCGCGTGCTATCCGCACGAAAACGTCTGGCCGATCATTCCGTCCGGCAAGAGCTTCGACGATTTGATGGAGGCGCTGCCGGCGTGAGAACCGTCACCGCCAACGATGGGCGAATCCTCGCCCGCATTATTCACCTCGCTCACCGGTTCGGCTGCTCGTATACAAGCGTCGCCTCCGAACACATCGGTGCTCAGTATCGTATGGAATTCGCCTTCGCGGGTCCCGGCGATGCGTTGCGCCGCCTCGATGCCCAAATCACCAAACTCCTCGATGATGACAGGGAGACCATGGAATGAAAGCCCTCTACGACCAGGATACCGATGCGAGCGCCCTGCATGGCAAGACGATCGCGGTCATCGGTTACGGAAGCCAAGGCCGCGCGCACGCGCTCAATCTACACGAATCGGGACACCGTGTCGTCGTAGGATTGCGTCAGGGCTCGGAATCGTTCGAGCAGGCGCGACGCGACCGGCTCGATGCCCAAACCGTCGAACACGCGGTGTCGATCGCCGATGTGGTCATGGTGCTTGCGCCCGACGAGGAGCATGGTGCGCTCTATATGCGCGCGATTCACGAGCATCTCACCCCGGGAGCCTATCTTGCGTTTGCGCACGGCTTCTCGATTCACTTCGGTACCGTCGTCCCGCCGAAAACAGTCAACGTCTTCATGGTCGCACCCAAAGGCCCAGGCTCGCTGGTGCGCACTGAATACGAAGCCGGACGCGGCGTGCCCGCGCTCATTGCGGTGCACCAAGATCCGAGCAAGGACACGCGGGCTGTTGCCCTCGCGTACGCAGCGGGAATCGGCGCGGGACGTGCCGGCATTCTCGAGACCTCGTTCCGCGAGGAGACCGAGACGGATCTCTTCGGCGAGCAAGCGGTGCTGTGCGGTGGCCTTACGTCGCTCATTACCACAGGTTTCGAGACGCTTACCGAAGCCGGCTATGCGCCGGAGATGGCCTACTTCGAGTGCATGCACGAGATGAAGCTGATCGTGGATCTGCTCTACGCACGCGGCATCGAGGGCATGCGCGACGGCATCAGCAATACCGCGCAATTCGGTGACTACACGCGTGGCCCGCGGGTCATCGGCGAGGAATCCAAGGCCGCGATGCGCGCGATTCTCAAAGAGATCCAGAGCGGGGCGTTCGCGCAGGAGTGGGTTGCCGAACATGCTGCAGGAAAACCGCGTTTCAACGACTACAAGCGCAAATCCGACGCGCACCCGATCGAGCGGATCGGCGCTACGTTGCGCTCACTCATGCCGTGGATGCGCGAGAAACAAACCGTTACGTCGGCCCCAGCGGCCAAAGATGAGGATATGAAATTCCGCGTATGCTAAGTCACACGCTCACGCAGGGCGCCACGCGCGCGGCGGCGCGCGCGATGTTCAAGGCTAATGGATTCACCGACGACGACCTGCGTAAGCCGCTTGTCGGAGTCGCCAACACGTGGGTCGAGACCATGCCGTGCGGGTATCACCTGCGCGAATTGGCGCAGCGCGTCAAGGAAGGCGTGCGCGCTGCGGGCGGCACGCCGATGGAGTTCAACACGATCGCAATCAGTGACGGCATCACCATGGGCACGGCGGGCATGAAGGGCTCGCTCGTAAGCCGCGAGGTGATCGCCGATTCGATCGAGCTCATCGGGCGTTCGCACTACTTCGACGCGATGGTCGGTCTGGTCGGGTGTGACAAGACGATTCCCGGTACTGCCATGGCCTTCGCGCGTTTGAATCTGCCCTCGGTCATCATCTACGGCGGATCCATTGCGCCTGGAAAACTCGACGGCAAGGACTTGACAATCATCGACGTCTTCGAGGCGATCGGGGCGCACGCGCGCGGCACGATCGACGACGCGCAACTCAAGGACATCGAAGATCACGCGTGTCCCGGGCCGGGCGCGTGCGGCGGTCAGTATACGGCCAACACGATGGCGATGGTTATGGAATATCTCGGGCTCTCTCCCGTCGGCAGCGCGAGTCCAGGAGCAACGTCGAAGCGTCGCGAGCAATGGGCGCACGATGCCGGGGTCATCGTCATGGAATTGCTCGCCAAAGACATTCGCCCGCGCGATCTTCTCACGCGGGCCTCGTTTTTGAACGCGATCGCCGCGGCCGCTGCAACCGGTGGCTCGACCAACAGCGTGCTGCATCTGCTCGCCATCGCGCACGAGGCGGGCACCCCGCTCGCGATCGAGGACTTTGATACGGTGAGCCGGCGCACGCCGATCATTGCCGACTTGCGCCCTGGCGGAAAATACGTTGCACTCGACGTCGACGCCGCTGGCGGAACGCAACTCCTCGGCAAACGTCTTGCCGAAGGCCATCTGGTCGACGCAACGGTCACGACCGCGACCGGTCGCAGTTTTGCCGTTGAGGTCGAGAGCGCGGTGGAAACACCGGGGCAAGTCGTGATCGCGACCGCCGAGCATCCGTTCAAACCGCACGGAGGTCTGGTCATTCTCAAAGGCAATCTCGCGCCGTCGGGAGCGGTCGTTAAAATCGCCGGTTCGGAGCGCCTGTATCATCGCGGCCCTGCGCGCGTTTTCACGTCGGAAGAGTCGGCGATGCAAGCGATTCTCGACGACACCATTTCACCCGGTGACGTCGTCGTGATTGCGTACGAAGGGCCCAAGGGCGGCCCGGGGATGCGCGAGATGCTCAGCGTCACGAGCGCGATCGTCGGCGCGGGCCTGGGCGAAACCGTTGCCATGGTGACCGACGGCCGTTTCAGCGGTGGTACGCGCGGGTTGATGATCGGTCACGTCGCACCGGAAGCCGCGGTGGGTGGTCCGATTGCCGCGGTACGCGACGGCGATGAGATCGTGATCGACGTCGAAGCACGGACGCTCGATCTCGCCGTTGCAACGTCGGTGATCGCCGAACGGTTGCGCGCGTGGCGTGCGCCCGAGCCGCTCTACCGGGGCGGGGTTTTTGCCAAGTACGCTGCGACCGTCGGATCGGCCGCGCACGGCGCGGTAACAACCACGGAGGTGTGTTCGTGATTGCCCGAGCGGTCGTGCGCGAACGCATGTGGTTCGACGGCGAGTTGGTCGACGCCGACGATATTGCGGTGCGTCCGTTTACGCATGCGCTGCACTACGGTTCGGGCGTCTTCGAAGGCATCCGTGCCTACGAGGCGCGACACGGCACCGGCGTCTTCCGGCTGCGCGACCACCTCAAGCGGCTCTTCGTGTCGGCGGGTGTCTACGGACTCAACATTCAGTACGACGTCGAAACGCTGTCGGCGGCGATCTTCGCGACCTTGCAGGCCAATGCGTTTACGTCGGGCTACATCCGGCCGCTCGCATACTTCGGTGAAAAGGGTATCTCGCTCGCGCCTGCATTTCACTGCCCGACCCACATGCTGGTGGCGCTTAAGCCGCTATCCGGTTCGCTGCTGGGAGAGGCGGAGGGCGTGCGCGTGACGGTGTCGCCCTGGCAAAAGACGTCGTCGCGCTCCATGCCGTCGACGGTGAAAGCCAGCGGACACTACACCAACTCGATTCTCGCCTTGCAAGATGCGCAGCGGCGCGGCTTCGATGAGGCGCTCTTGCTCAACGATCGCGGGGACGTTGCCGAAGGCACCGGTGAAAACATCTTCGTCGTGCGAAGCGGACGTGTTCGCACTAACGATGCCAAGGCCGACATCCTCGCAGGAATCACGCAGGATTCGGTGGTGCAGCTCGCTCGCGACCGCGGCATCGAGGTCGAGATCGGCCGCATCACGCTGCCCGACGTCTTGGGCGCCGACGAAGTTTTTCTCACCGGCACGGCTGCTGAAGTGATGCCGGTCTTGCAGATCGACGATCATGTGTTGCCGCGGGAACGGCCGGTAACCACTCAATTGCAACGAGCGTACCAGCAGGCGGTACGCGGGGAAGACCCGCGCCACGTCGACTGGGTCGAATACGCGCGCTAACTCGGGCTCAAGGAGGCCGTCATGGAGACCATCGAGATCTTCGATACGACCCTACGCGATGGCGAACAATCGCCGGGCGCGGCAATGACGGCCTCCACTCGACTTAAGATCGCGCGCCTGCTCGACGAGGCGGGCGTCGACACGATCGAAGCCGGCTTTCCGATCTCGAATGAGGTTTCGTTCCAGAGCGTCAGAGCAATCGCGAAACGAACGCGCAACGCACGTGTGGCGGCACTCGCACGCTGCATGCAAGAGGATATCGAGGCGGCTGCCAAAGCCGTTGCCGGCGCGCGCCGTCCGCGGATTCACGTCTTCATCGCAACGTCGCCGGTGCATCTGCGGCACAAACTCGGAATCAGCGCCGAGCGTGCCGTCGAGATGGCGAGCGACGCCGTGCGACGGGCGCGCACCCATTGCGACGACGTCGAGTTCTCAGCCGAAGACGCGACGCGTTCCGACCCCGCATTCTTAGCGCAGATATTCTCGGCGGCCGTGGCCGCGGGGGCAACGACGCTCAACGTCCCCGACACCGTCGGCTACATCACGCCGGCCGAGATGGAGGCGCTGATCGGGTATCTGCGCACGCATATCGCCGGCGTGGAACGAGCGCGGATCAGCGTGCATACCCACGATGACCTCGGCATGGCGACCGCCAACGCGCTTGCCGCCGTACGCGCCGGAGCGCGCCAGGTCGAGTGCACGATCAACGGCATCGGCGAACGCGCGGGAAATTGCGCGCTCGAAGAGATTGTGGTCGCGCTGCAAACGCGCGCCGATCTCTTCGGAGCCACCGCTCGCTTCGACACCGCGAACCTGCAGCACATTTCGAAGACGGTCGCGCGCGGGACGCGAATGCCGGTGCAAAAAAATAAAGCCGTCGTCGGCGCAAACGCATTCGCGCACGAGTCCGGCATCCATCAGGACGGCGTCCTCAAGGATCGGTCGACTTATGAGATCGTGGATCCGCGCTCGGTGGGACGCGCGACGACGCTTACTTTGGGTCGAAATTCGGGGCGCCATGCACTCTTCGCGCGTGCCGGCGAACTGGGTTTGCACTTCGATGAAGAGGGGCGCCGGCGGTTTGCTCGTGCGTTCGACCGGCTTGCCGCGCGTCAGGCGAGTGTCGGCGACGCGGACCTAATCGAGCTAAGCCTCCTCGTCGATATCCCAACTGCGCGACGTCGTGACAACGACGCTCTTTTGCAAGCAGTCGGTGAGTTCGCGTAAAGTGCGGTCGAGCTGATCTACCGTTCCGGCGCCGAGAACTTCGGCGATGTAGCGTTCGGCCGATTGCACGCGCGAGCCGGCAAGATCGAAGATCGCGCGGCCTTTGTCGGTGAGGTGGGTCTCGATCACGCGGCCTTCGCCTTTGCTGCGCGCGATGAGTCCGGCGCCTTCCAGCTTGGCGATGCTCGTAGCCATGGCTTGCGGCGTGACGAAGCAGTCGCGCGCGAGTTGCGCGCCTGAAATCGCCGGATTGTATTCAACCGTGCGCAGAATAATGAGCTGCATCGAGGTGAGGCCGAGATCGCTTAGAGCGTCGTCGAGCGCGTTGCGCGCAGCGCCCTGCGCGGCCTTGAGGTGAAGGAAGAGCCGCCCAGTCCCCTCGTCGGGAGGTGATGCCATGGGCGACTCTTCGGGGAGAGGCGCTACTGGGCTTGCCAGAGGCTGCCGTCCGTGAAGGCGACCGACTTGACCGAGCAGCTCAGGCCGCTCAGATTGTTTCCGAACTCCGGCGTGATGAAGCGGTGATCGATCGCGACGCCGCTCGAGAAGGTGCCTTTGTCGACGATTTGGCTGGTTGTGCGGCCGTCGCTGACGTCGAACGTTACCGAGGCAACCGTGGCCGGAGCCTCATTTACGAACGAGATGACGGTCGAGGCTGCGCCCGAGGCAACCGCCGGGCTGTAAGGGAGGTCGATAGCCGGCGCGGCGGGTTCGAGCGCGCATGAGGCGACGCGAACGGGCTCGATGCCGGTGTAGGCCGATTGGGTGGGCGCCATAGAGAAGGCTGCCGAGAGAGCTAGGGGTACGATAAACATGCTTGGTCCTCCTGATATGCGACACTATATATCAGATATCTGATATAAAATAAGATAAAAGTCGCACCGGGGGTATTCCAATGAGCTTGATAAATTGAACACCCCTTATGGAGATCACGCCCCCGCAGAGCCCCGTAACGATGGAAGAAATCACCGCGCTAGCTAAGCGCCGGGGATTTATCTTTCAATCGAGTGAGATCTACGGCGGGCTCAACGGCTTTTGGGACTATGGCCCAATGGGCGCCGTGCTCAAGCGCAACGTCAAGGAAGCGTGGTGGCGCGAGAACGTGCTCCTGCGCGACGACGTGGTCGCCTTCGATTCATCGATTATCATGCATCCGTTGGTGTGGAAGGCCTCCGGGCACATCGACGTCTTTCACGACAAGCTGGTTGACTGCAAGGTGTGCAAGCACCGCTTTCGTCTCGATCATTTAAAAGACGTTCACCAATGTCCGGATTGCGGCAGCAAAGACAGCTTCACCGAACCGCGCAACTTCAACCTGATGATGAAGACGCAGGTCGGCCCGATGGAAGACACGGCGTCGGTCGCGTACCTGCGTCCGGAGACCGCGCAAGGCATCTTCGTCAACTTTAAAAACGTCTACCAGACGGCGCGCAAGCGGCCGCCCTTCGGCATCGCGCAGATCGGTAAGGCTTTTCGCAACGAGATCACGCCCGGCAATTTCACGTTCCGCTTGCGCGAATTCGAGCAAGCCGAACTTGAGTATTTCGTACCCGATGACGGCAAAGATCTCGAGGCCTTCCAGGGATGGGTCGAGCGGCGCAAAGCGTGGTACTCGCAGTACGGCGTCAAGGCCGATCGGTTACGCTTTTACGAACTCACCGCGGATGAGCGCCCGCACTACGCTAAAGCGGGCATCGACGTCGAGTATCTTTTCCCATGGGGCTGGGGCGAGCTGGAATCGATCGCGCATCGCGGCACCTACGATCTCGACGCGCACATGGCGCTCTCGGGCAAGGATCTGCGCTATTATGACGAGGCGAGCAAGGCTCATTACACGCCGATCCTCATCGAAAGCTCGGCAGGCATGGATCGCACGACGCTCACCATGCTGGTCGATGCCTACGAACGCGAAAAGAGCGTCGACCCCAACGGAAAAGAGACGGAACGTACCGTGCTGCGTTTCCATCCTTTTATCGCGCCGGTTCAGATCGCCGTCTTTTCGCTTGCACGCAACAAACCCGAGTTGGTGGAACGTGCGCGCGGGATCGAGGCTGCGCTACGCCCGCTGCACCGCACGCAATACGACGAGGGCAATATCGGCCAACTCTATCGGCGACAGGACGAGATCGGTACGCCGTTCTGCGTCACGGTCGACTACGACACGCTCGAAGACGGGACCGTAACGGTTCGCGAGCGCGATTCAATGCGCCAGGAGCGCATTGCCGTTGAAGCGCTCGAGCGCTATTTTGGGGTACAACTCCGCTAGCGTGGAGGTAGGGAACGTGACGACAACCGTAGCGACAAAGTACGTCTACTTCTTTGACGAGGGCGACGGGTCGATGACCGACCTCCTCGGCGGGAAAGGCGCGGGCCTGGCCGAGATGACGCGCGCCGGGCTCCCGGTGCCGCAGGGCTTCATCATTACGACCGCGGCGTGTCTGGATTTCTATCGAGACGGGCGCAAATATCCAAGCGGCCTCGATGCGCAAGTCGAGCGCTCTATGCGCGAACTCGAACAGCGAACGGGAAAGCGATTCGGCGACACCGCCGATCCTCTGCTCGTTTCGGTGCGCAGCGGTGCACGCGTCTCGATGCCCGGGATGATGGATACGATTCTCAACTTGGGCCTCAACGATCGAACCGTCGTTGGGCTGGCAAAGCTCACGAGCAATGAACGCTTCGCCTGGGACGCCTATCGGCGTTTTATTATGATGTTCGCTGAAGTCGTGCTCGGTATCGAAAAAGAACACTTCGACGAACTGATCGACAAGCGCAAACGTGAAATCGGCGTCGAAAGCGATCCGCAAGTTGATGCCGCCTCGTGGCGCGCGCTCTCGGAGAACTTCAAAACAGTAGTGCAGGAGCGCAGCGGTCATCCGTTTCCGCAAGACGTGAGCGAGCAGCTGCGCCTTGCGATTCAAGCTGTCTTCGACTCGTGGAATTCGCGGCGCGCGATCGACTATCGCCGGTTCAATAAGATTTCCGACGAGTGGGGAACCGCAGTCAGTGTCGTCGAGATGGTCTTCGGAAACATGGGCGACGATTCGGGTACGGGGGTTGCGTTCACGCGCGATCCTAATACGGGTGAGCACGTGCTCTTCGGAGAGTATCTGACCAACGCGCAGGGTGAGGATGTGGTCGCCGGCACCCGGACACCGGAAAAGATCGCCGATCTCAAGCGAACACAGCCGGAGATTTACAAGCAATTTAACGACATTGCGCAGCGGCTCGAGCACCATTACCGCGAAATGCAGGATATCGAGTTCACGGTCGAACGCGGGAAGCTCTATATGCTCCAAACGCGCAGCGCCAAACGCAGCGCGGAAGCGGCGGTCCGCATCGCGCTCGATATGGTAAGCGAAGGCTTGATCGACGAGCGAACCGCTCTCTCGCGCGTCGCCGCGGAGTCACTCGATCAACTCTTCCATGCTCGCCTCGATCCCAAAAGCCGGATCGACGTTGCCGCCAAGGGCCTCAACGCGTCACCGGGCGCGGCCGCGGGGCAGATCGTGTTCACGGCCGACGACGCGGTCGCATGGAAAGAACAGGGCAAAGACACGATCCTCGTACGCGTTGAGACCACGCCCGATGACGTGCACGGCATGATCGCGTCGCGCGGCGTGCTGACCGCGAAGGGCGGGGCGACCTCGCATGCGGCGGTTGTTGCGCGAGGCATGGGCAAACCGTGCGTAGCAGGGTGCGAAGCGCTTGAGATCGATCGGCGCAATAAAGTTCTGCGTATCGGCGAGCGCGAGTTCCACGAAGGCGATTGGCTCACGATCGACGGGAGTACCGGGAACGTCATCGTCGGCAAGCTCGCGCTGATCGATGCGCCGACGACCCTGCCGGATTGGCTTGCAACGTTTCTCTCGTGGGCCGACAAGCTGCGGCGCCTCGAAGTCTGGGCCAACGCGGACACGCCGGAGGACGCACGCAAAGCGCGAGAACTCGGGGCGGAGGGGATCGGCCTGTGCCGTACCGAGCACATGTTCATGCAGCCGGATCGCTTACCGATCGTACAGCAGATGATCATGGCGAATACACCGCAAGCGCGCGAAGCTGCGCTCGAGAAGCTGCTACCGATTCAACGCGTCGACTTTGTTGGAATTCTCGAAGCGATGGCGGGCTTACCGGTAACGATTCGTCTGCTCGATCCGCCGTTGCACGAGTTTTTACCCTCGCTCGAGCAGCTGCTCGTCGAGACAACGGAATTGCGCCTTACCAAAGGCACGGACGACGCAACCTACAAGCAGAAGATGGCGGTGCTGCGCCGTGTTCAGCAGCTCCACGAGCAAAACCCCATGCTGGGGTTGCGCGTCTGCCGGCTCGGGATTCTCTTTCCCGAAATCTATGCAATGCAGGTCCGCGCGATTTTTGAAGCGGCGTGCGAACTCAATGCGCGCGGCGTCGATGCGCGTCCCGACGTGATGATTCCGGGCGTAGGAACCAAGGAAGAGATGCAGGTTACCTACGACGCGGCCAAAGCCGTCGCCGACGAGGTCATCGCGCAGCGCGGCACACGCGTCGAGTACCACATCGGCACCATGGTCGAGCTTCCGCGCGCCTGTATCGTTGCCGACGAGCTAGCGGCAATCGCGGAGTTCTTCTCGTTTGGGACCAACGACCTGACGCAAACGGCCTATGGCTACAGCCGCGATGACGCCGAAGGCAGCTTCATTCCGGTCTATCTCGAAAAGAAGATCTTGCGCGACGATCCGTTCCAAGTGCTCGACCGGCAAGGCGTCGGCGCATTGATGCGCCAGGGCGTGTCGCTCGGTCGCGGCGCGCGAGCGGACTTAAAGATCGGGATCTGCGGGGAGCATGGCGGCGAACCCTCGAGCGTCGCGTTTTGCGACCAGATCGGTCTCGATTACGTGTCCTGCTCGCCCTACCGCATTCCGGTCGCGCGTTTGGCTGCAGCACAGTCGACGCTCGGCACCCTGACCTAGCTATCTATACGCTGCGATAATCTCGGTGCACATTGCGCGGGCTTCGCGCACGTCGGCACGATCGCGCCGCACGAAGAGTTTGCGCCAATAGGCTTTGCCGCTGAGCTTGTTGATGAGGTCGGAGACTTCACGTGCATCGACCAAGCCCGATGGCGTTCCGACCCACACCGTGTGCGAACCCTTGGATGCCACGAGCGGCAGGCGATGCATGACCTGCGACTGTTCATCGGCCCACACCGCGTCCGCACCGAAACGTTCGCGCAAAGCGCTCTCGCACGCAGTGTAGGCGCGCAGGTCGCCTTCGGCATTGAAATCCGCGGCGAGTGCATAAATGCGGATGCGCTCGCGCAGCGCGCGCGCCGCTTCGCTCTCCACTTCGCGCAGTTCGTTGAGCACGCGAAAATCATCCCAGCGAAGAAACTCCTCGATATCGTCGAGCGCGTGCGGGTTGGGCCACAGTTCGCGCAGCGCGTCCTGTAAAATGCGCTCAAAAAGGCGCGTCGTGTGATGGAAATAGACCGAGGCAAACATCATGTAACGCGCTACGACGAACGATTCGAGTGCGACGACGCCGCGCGAATCGATGCCGACCACCGCAGCGCCGTCGCGTTCGAAGAGGCGTAGCGATGCCACGAGTTGATCGGCATCGTAGCGACCGCTGACCACGCCGGTGAAGTAGGCGTCGCGCAGCAGATAGTCCATGCGATCGGCGTCGAGATTCGGTCCGCTCACCAGTTCGCGCAGTGCGGGATACGCGCTGCCCGGATCACCGGTGATGAGCCCAAGCACGTCAGCCGGGTCGACATCGAGTGCTTCGATGCCTTCGCGCATCGCCGGCAGCGCGAGAATCTCGTGCGTGCGTTCCTCGTGACGCACGCCCAACACCGCTTCGCAAGCATGACTGAAGGGGCCGTGGCCGACGTCGTGCAGGAGCAGCGCGACGCGCACCAGGCGACGCTCGTACGCGCGCTCCGGCGTGCCGGCGCCGGCGACATGGCGAATGAGCCCGTCGTAGGCACGTGTGCCCATTGCGAGTGCGCCCAGTGCGTGCGTAAAGCGTGAGTGTTCCGCTGAGGGAAACGCGAAATAGGCAAGGCCAAGTTGGCGCAAGCGGCGCAGCCGCTGCATCGGCGCCAGATCGAGCAGGCGGGCTTCGCCCGGCTCGAGCTCGATGAAATGGTGGACCGGGTCGAAGATGCGCTTCACGTGCGGCTTCTGGTTCTCGAAGACAGATTGGCCGGCCTTGGGGAGGCTCTGGCACGTGGGCCGAGGATAGTACAGTAACCACGATGCCCCGCCTCGATCAAAGCGCCATTCGCGAGATCCACACCCGGATCGATATCGCCACGTTCATCGGTCAGTACGTTTCGCTGAAAAAGCGTGGGCGCGACTTAGTTGGCCTCTGCCCGTTCCATGGCGAGAAGACGCCGTCGTTCCACGTGCATCCCGAAGAGGGGTTCTTTAAGTGCTTTGGGTGCGGCGCGGGAGGCGATGTAATCGCCTTCGCGATGAAGCTGGAGAACTTGCCTTTCGGCGACGCTGCGCGCGTGCTCGCAAAAAAAGCCGGCATCGAAATCGAGAACGAGGATCCGCGTGCGGCGCGCGTACGCAACGAACGCGAAGCGATCTACGAAGCCAACGCGCTCGCTGCCGTGTATTTCGAACGGATGTTGCGCAGTGCCGCCGGCGCGGACGCGCGCGCTTACTGCGAGCGTCGCGGCTTCGGTGAAGCAATCGTCGAAAAATTTCACCTTGGCTACGCGCCGGACGGCTGGAACGGCCTCACCGACGAACTGCGCGCCCATGGCGTCGATTTGGAATTGGCGGCAAAAGCCGGTCTGGTCAAGCCGTCGCAGCGTGGTGGTTACTACGATTTCTATCGCAATCGCCTGATGGTGCCGACCTACGCGACGACGGGCGAGGTCATTGCCTTCGGTGGCCGTGAACTCGGCGCGGGCGAGCCGAAATATCTGAACACCAGCACGACCCCGGTCTACACCAAAGGCGATCATCTCTTCGCGCTCAACATTGCGCGGCGTGCCGCCCAAGCTGACCGCACCCTCATCGTCGTCGAGGGCTATCTCGATTGCATTGCGCTACACCAGGCCGGCTTTGAAGGCGCGGTTGCGGCGCTGGGGACCTCGTTCACCGAGCGACAAGCCACGGAGCTGCGTAAATATGCCGACAACATTTACTTATGCTTCGATGCCGATGCCGCCGGGAGCAGCGCTGCAACCAAAACGGTCGATATCGCGTCTAAGGTAATCGAGCACAGCGGATCCAGCGTCCGGATCGTAACGTTGCCCCAAGGCGAGGATCCCGATAGCTTCGTGCGCGCCCATGGTGCGGCGGGTTTTCAGGCGTTGCTCGATGCGGCCAAGCCCTCGATCGAGGTCAAGCTCGAAGAGCGGATTGCCGCGTTGATGACCGGATTCGAATCGCGCGCGGTTATCGCCCGAAAAGCCGAGGCTTTGGTTCGCGAACTGATGCCACGAGAGGAATGGGACCGCTACCGCCAGTACGTCGCCGGACGATTGAAGGTGAACGTCGACGACCTTCGAAATAGCCGCTTCCTCGCTAATAGCGCCAACTTTTCACCACGTTCTGACGGAGCGCGGGCGGCGGGGAGTCGCCACGCTCCGGTCAACCGAACGTTTGGCGCGCTTGAACCACTCTCGTTCGAACGTGACGTGCTTGGGATCGCCGTTGAGGATCCAGCGCTGGTTCTCGAATACGCGAACCGGATCGGGCCACATCGCTTTCGCAATGAGGTGTACCGGCGAGCTTACCGGCTTCTCCTCGACCACGTAGGCGAATTGCGGACCGCTGCGGATGCGTTTGCCGCATGCGCGGACGACGATGAGGCGCGGGAACTGTTGGCCTCTCTCGGGCAGAGGGACCGCAGTTCGACGGTGCGATATGGCGACTCCGACGAGCGCCGTGCGCATCTCGACCGCATCGTCGAGCGGTTGACGCATGAAGACGAGGCAAGCCGGTACGCCGAGTTGTCCCGTTCGGTCGACGAACTTTTCCAGGCCGGTAAGCCCGTCCCGACGGAGCTGCTGGCCGAATTCAATGCACTGGCTTCAAAATTGAAGCGACGCTAACGATCTTAAAGAAGTAAACCAAAATCACAAGTCTAATCATAGAAATCCGAGAAAGGGGGTGATGTCCGAGTGCCACGCAAGAAATCAGCGGCCGCGGTTGCCGAAGCGCAACCGGTATTGACGCTGGATGAACTGAAGAAGAAGCTCATTGCGCGCGGAAAACAGCGCAGTTCGCTGACGTACGAAGAGATCAATTCGGCGTTCGATGCGCTCGATGACGTCAACCCCGATGAAATCGACGGCCTGTTCGAAGAAATCACCGCCGCCGGCATTGAGATCATCGACGAGCAAAAGGAAGAAAAGCCCGAAGGCGAGGTAGCCGAAGAAGAGCAAGAGGAGCCTATCCCTGATGGGCTCTCGCTCGACGATCCGGTTCGCATGTATCTCAAGGAGATCGGGCGCGTTCCGCTGCTGTCGATGGAACAAGAGAAGTCGCTTGCGATGCGGATCGAAGCCGGTGAACTCGAGCTGCAGAAGAACGGGACGGCCGATGGTCGCCTGGTCACCGACGGCGAAGAGGCCAAGCGCCAGCTCACTGAGGCGAACCTTCGCTTGGTCGTCTCGATCGCAAAGAAATATGTCGGGCGAGGGATGCTCTTCTTGGACTTGATTCAAGAGGGCAATCTTGGACTGATCCGCGCGGTCGAAAAGTTCGACTATCGCAAGGGCTATAAGTTCTCGACGTACGCGACCTGGTGGATTCGCCAGGCTATCACCCGCGCGCTCGCCGATCAAGCACGAACGATTCGCATCCCCGTGCACATGGTTGAAACGATCAACCGTTTGATCAAGGTCTCGCGTCAGTTGCTCCAAGAGCTTGGGCGCGAACCGACGGTCGAAGAGATCGCCGAAGCGATGGCGCTGACGCCCGAGAAGGTTCGCGAAGTCATGAAGATCTCGCAAGAGCCGATCTCGCTCGAAACGCCGATCGGCGAAGAAGAGGATTCGCACCTCGGCGATTTCATCGAAGACCAAGAAGCCGTCGCGCCGGCCGAAGCTGCTTCCGTCATGCTGCTCAAAGAGAAGATGGCCGACGTCTTACAAAACCTCACCGAGCGCGAGCGCAAAGTGCTGGTGCTACGTTTCGGCCTCGAAGACGGTCATCAGCGCACGCTCGAAGAAGTCGGCCAGGAATTCGGCGTCACGCGCGAGCGCATAAGACAGATCGAAGCCAAGGCGCTCCGCAAGCTTCGTCACCCGTCCCGCGGCAAAGCGCTTAAGGACTATTGGAGTAACGAATAACTCCTGTGGCGGTGGCTCTTTGGCGGTCGCTTACAGCTCGCGTCTCGGACAGTTAATGTCAGGTCCTCGCCGCTTCGCTTAATCGCTCCCTCACCAAAGAGCCACCACCAGCGTTATTCGTTAGTCCATCGATTGCGCGTTTGCCGAGGGATGCACGTTCGGATTCATCTCTGCGAAGGCGCCGTTGGGATTGGGCAATACCCAGACTTCGAGATCCCAGATGTTGTTGAACAAGAAGACGTGCTTCACTTGTGACACGTCTTTTGCTTTTCCTAAAGCTACGACTGTCGCGGGCTGCGGGTTGTCGGGGTCGCCGCCGGCGGCTTTCCACTTCGCGACGCTAGTTGCTCCATACGTTTCTTTCCCATCAACATTGAGCACCCAGTGAACGTGCGCGCCGAAGTGTCCCCAGCGCTGCGGGTTGACGCCCCAGAGATTCGGCGGGCTGCCGGCCACGTACGGTTGCGAAAAATCGGCACCGAGTAATTTGCCGTCAACGCTGTACCACAGTTGGCTTGGATGTTGCGGATCGCTTGAAGTCCACTGCAGGTTGGCATAGCTGATCGAGCCGGTGTTGTCTTCGTTCGTATAACGGAAATAGCCGGCGGCTTGCGCCTTCGCGATCGTTGCAAAGCGCGCATTCAAATCGTTTTGGATGCCGGTAACGAAGCCGACTTCGGCGCCTTGGGGCTTGGGCGAGAGCGTGTCGGCGGCCAAGCCGATACACGACGAAGAGATCAGCAGCGCGAACAACGCGATCAGGTAGCGACGTACCACGTGCGGCTCCTTTGCGGATTTACTAGCGTGGGTGCGGTGTGTTGTAAGGGTTCGGTGTGCTGTTCGGGTTGGGGTTGTTGGGAGAAAGGCTCGGCGCTTGAAGGGGCGGCTTGTAACTGGCCTCCGAGGTGGCCATCGGTACCGACCGGTACGACGATATCGGCGTTTCTTCATCCAGCACCAAAGGAGCCGGCGTCTCGATCATGACGGCGCCACCATGTGCGATCATCACCGTCGCCTCGGTGAGAGCGTTGATGCGCGCACCCGGCTCGAGGACAAAGTTACGCCCCTTGCGGAAGACGTGAAGCAGCATCGTCGGGGTCCACAAATCGCCGATCGTGTCCTCTACACCCACGGTGGCATTGTGTCCGGCCGAAACGTTGACATTGAGGTGCGATGCGGGAGCGCGCAGCGGTATCGTTCGACCGTCGGTGAGGACAAGCGAACGAAAATAGACGTCAACGAAGCCGTAAATATCCGGGTTCGAAGCGGGCGACGCATCCGCGATTTTGATTTCTATGGGAGTGCCGGCCGGCGCAATGGTTACGCCGTCGATCTCGAGAGCGTGCTCGAGATGCGCCTTGACGATTTCCCCGGCTTTTGACGACGACGACGAGATCGTGCCGTCGAGAATAAATGCAAGGCTCGATCCGAACGGTAGGATGTTGGGCGGGGGTTTTGGTGTGGCAGAGGGTGAGGCCGACGTCTGCGGCGTTTGCAAGGGAAAAGCCTGAACCCACACCGGCGCAAGCGGGGCAACTGCGGCGAGTGTGAGACTCGCCGCGATCAGGCTGAGGAAACTAACTCGCGCGCTTTTCGCGCTCTGCCTCTTGGGCAGCTGCGGCGCGCTTGCCTTCCTCGATGAGTTGCTTGACTTTTTGGCCACCTTTTTGTCCGATTCGCTCGTAGAAGTCTGGGCCGTACCGGTCGCGCGTTGCTTCGCCACCTTTCTTCCCACCCTTCTTACCGATCTGTTCGTAGAATTCGTGACCGTGAGCCTGTTTCGTCGCAAGTCCACCCTTGCGTCCGATCTGTTCGTAAAACTCGGGGCCGTACTTTTTTTTGACGGTTTGACCGCCTTTTTGTCCCGCCTCGCGGACCGACATGCCGCTGGTCTTCTTGGGGCTTTCGGGGGTTGCCATGCTTGCTCTCTTTTCCACTGTTGGGTTGCCGTCCAGAGGGACGGCCATCTTCGTGCATATATTAGAACGCAGGTTCGATGGTTTTGGTTGGGGGGCGGTACAAATTGGCGTTACGTTTGCGTTCAGCAGTTCTTATCGCGGCAGCCGTTTTGGTTTTGCCCGCAGCCGTCCCAAATGCGACGGCTACGGTAATTTTGCGCTTAGAATCGGAGCGATCGCTGGGAGGCGGCCGCCTTGCGGCTCTCCTAGCCTCACCGGACGCCGCAACCGCAGTGCGAGCCGCCTTGGCTATTGGACGAACCAAGCAGCCCAAGGGAGTACCGCTGCTGGAGCTGCATTTGAACGACCCTCGCACCGCCGTTCGGGCGATGAGCATCTATGGCTTGGGCCTCATCGGCCTGGGAAGCGATGCAACAGCCATCTCGGCGGCCCTGCGAGACGACCCTTCGGGCGCCGTGCAGGTCGCGGCCGTCGACACCCTTGGCCGATACGAGGAAGCCCACCGGCTGGACGCGGCGTCCGAAAAGGCCGCCGCACTGGAGCTGCTGCGCGCGATGGCCGGCGAGGGGTCCCCGATTGTCCGCGGTGGGGCGGCCATCAGCTTGAGCTACTTTGCCGATTCGCCCTTGGCTGACTCGATCGCAGAGAGCTTGACGCAGGTCTACGCCGACGCGCCGGGCCTCTACCGAGTGAGCGGCAACGTCTTCGTATCCGCGGGCTCGATACGCGAGCAGATCATGTGGGCCGCGTTCCGGCGCTACGCGGAAAAGGTGCCGGTCTCGTTTTTCCGCGCCGGATTAGGCGACGCGGACGAGATCGTGCGCATCGAAGCTGTCCGGGCATATGGGAAGCTCAAGAATCCGGCGCTGGTTTCCGATTTGCAGCCGCTCTTGAACGATCCGTCGTGGCGCGTGCAAGAACAGGCCGCCGAATCGATTCGCGTGCTGCAGGGTGGCAAAATGACCGACCACTGGACCGCGATTCCCGCGTTCGTACACACGCCCGCACCGCTTCCCGATCCGTTCGCTACGTTGCCTGCAAGACCGCGTGAGGTGCCGGCTGCAGGCGCCCCGCGGGCTCAAGATGTGCCGGACTCTGCGAGGTCGATAGCTCCGCAGACGGCGCTGCAGATGACGACCCCCCTCTTGGGACCGCATCCGCGTTTGCGCATCGTGACCACGCAAGGCAACATCTACGTTGCGCTCTACCCGGAGTGGGCGCCGCTGACCGTCACCAACTTCCTCAACATGATGAACCGCGGGTTCTTGGATAACAATCCGTGGTTTCGCATCGTCCCGGATTTCGTCGTGCAGACCGGCGAACGGGATGCCAAGAATACACCCGGTCCGGGCTACTCCATTCCGGCTGAAGAGAATCCGCTCGAGCAAAATAGCTACGTGATCTCGATGGGTCTGGACTACGACGATAAAACGAATTTGCCCAAACGCGATTCAGCCGGGAGCGAATACTACATCACGCTCTCGCCGCAATATCACCTCGATAACGCCTTCACCGTGTTCGGCGCAATGACCAGCGGCTTCGATGTCCTTGGCCGCTTGACCGAATCCGACAAAGTGATTCGCGTCGAGCGCATCGCGGACGTAATGCTGTAGGCGGGCGGACCGTCTAGAAAATTTTTTCGGAGTCGAGCAAGATCGTGACCGGCCCGTCGTTGACGAGTTCGACCTGCATGTCGGCGCCGAATTCGCCGTATTCCACGTTCAGACCAAGCCGTTCGAGATCGCGACCCGTACGCTCGTAGAGGTCGCTTGCGAGCGGCTCCTTCGCGGCGGCAATGAACGACGGCCGCCGCCCCTTGCGGGCATCTCCGTACAACGTGAACTGCGATACCAGTAAGATCCCCCCGCCGGTCTCGAGCACGCTGCGATTCATGAGGCCGGCGTCGTCGGGAAAGATCCGTAGATTCGCGATCTTTTCAGCCATGGCTCGTGCGTCGTCCTCGCGGTCGGCAATGGCGACGCCGAGCAACACTACAAGGCCCGCGCCGATGCTTCCGGTGATGCGCTCATCGACGCGCACGCTGGCGCGCAAGACCCGTTGAACGACGACACGCATTGCGCTTTAACGCCTACTTCGACCACATCGACGACAGTGCAAAGAGCGCGTTCTCGCGTCGCTCGGTAACGCGGCGAAAGAAGTAGCCGGCCCAATGCGTTCCGTACGGCACGTAGATGCGCATCCGGTAGCCGTCTGCGACGATCTGCCGTTGCAATTCCGGCCGCACGCCGTACAACATCTGAAATTCGAAACCATCGCGCGAAATGCCGCGCTCGCGCACGTAGGTGCGAATCTCGTCGATCAACTGGCGGTCGTGAGTGGCAAGGGCCGGATAGTTCCCGCGTTCGAGCAGTTCCTTGGCGAGGGTCAGATACTGCGCGCGAATCAGGGGCATCTCTTTGATCGCGATCTCCGGGGGCTCGTTGTAAGCGCCCTTGCACAAACGCACGCGCGCGCCAAGCGCGATAGCGGCAGCAACATCGGCCGGCGTGCGTTTGAGGTAGGCTTGCAGCACAATTCCAACGTTCTTGTCGGTTGCGTAGGCGCGCTCGAAGAGATCGAGCGTCACCTGTGTGACCGCAGAGCCTTCCATGTCGATACGTACGAACGGATCGGGGTTGCGTTGCGCAAAATCTGCGATGCCGGTGAGATTCGCAAGCGCGAAATCCGGATCGATCAACAGGCCCATCGCCGTCATCTTGATCGAAACGTTGCTCTCGACGCCGCTCTGGCGGATGCGTTCGAGTACCGCGATATAGGCGTCGCGCGTCGCGATTGCGGCGTCGCGTTCGAGGACGTCTTCGCCGAGGTAGTCCAGCGTGGCCGTCATGCCGGCGGCGTTGAGCTCCGCAACGGCGGCAATCGCCGATTCGATCGTTTCGCCGGCGACAAAGCGCTTGGCCAGAAAGAAGAAGTTTTTCTGAAAGCCGGAGCCGGGCGCGAGGAGTCGATCGATGATGGCCATGTCGCGCCTATTCGCCTCGGAGAGGCCCGCTCCGCCGCAGGAAAAGGCGTTCGCGCCCTGGATCATTATCCAAAGTTTACCGAACCCTCACATGGGCTGCTAAGGCGTTAAAGTGACACACCCGAATGGCTGAGGAGATGACTCAGCGTAACTGGCGAGTGCTGATCGCAGATGACGATCCGGCGATCTGCACGCTGGTCGATACGGTCCTGCGCAAGGGGCCGTACGAGATGGTTATGTGCAATGATGCGGAGAGCGCGCTCGTCGCCGTTGACCGGCAGGGCCCGTTCGACATCATCATCTGCGACTTTATGCTGCCCGGAATCTCGGGCATCGATCTGGTCGAGCGCCTGCGGTCCAAAGAAGGGACGCGCGGGGTGCCGATTTTGATGATCTCGGGCCACACGAACTACGCGATGGATGGCCGAGCAAAGAACGCCGGCGCCAACCTCTTCCTGAACAAGCCGTTCACGATCTCACAGCTGCGATCGGCCGTCACCCACTTGCTCTCCAAGCGCGACTCGCTCTCTAGCGCCCAAATCTTCTGATCAAGATCCTTTTCATCGCGCTCTCGCTTGCGCTGGACGTTTTTGCCGTCAGCGTCGGGATCGGCATGCGCGGCGCTAGCCCGCAAGCGCGACTGCGAATTGCGATCGCTTTTCCCTGCGCGGAGATCGTCATGAATTGCGTCGGCGCCGCGCTGGGCGAGGTGACCGGCCGGCTTATCGGCGACGCGGCGGGGTACGTCGGTTTCGGCGCGTTGATTGCCGTGGGGTCCTATATGATCCTCGAGGCGCGAACGAACATGGGCGAACGCAAGCCGCCGGTCGTGACCAGCGGCTGGGGCCTCCTGGTCGCGTCGCTTGCGATCAGCCTCGATTCGCTGGGCATCGGCTTTTCGATCCTCTTCGTCGGCGTACCGGTCGGTTTGAGCCTGGTCGTCATCGGAATCGTGTCGGTGATCGCGACGCTCCTCGGTCTTCGCCTGGGGCGCGTGCTGGGATCGCGTGTCGAAGACGCATCCGAGATGCTTGCCGGCGTTTTGCTCGCGCTCACCGGCGCTGCATTTATCGCGCTCAAGGTTTTGCACGTCGGCTAGGAAAAGCCGCGGCTATGCGCGTGCATGCCGGTGAGGCGATCCTCGACCTTTGGAACAAGAGCGGGACGCCGTCGCTCTTTGTGGTGGGGACTGGGAAGAACGTCGGAAAGACCGTAGCATTGCGCGCGATCTACGACGCGTGCGCTGACTCGGGAATCGCGTGCGCCTTGACCTCGATCGGCCGCGACGGCGAGGCTTTCGACGTCACCGACGCTACGGCAAAGCCCCGGCTTTGGCTCGAGCCGGCGAGCATTATCGCCACCGCGCGCAGCGTGCTGCCGTCCTCTCCCGCAAGCGAAGTGCTGGCACTCACGTCACATCACACTGCCGCGGGTGCCCTCGTTTACGCGCGCGTTCGCAGCGGTGCGCACTACGAGCTGGTCGGTCCTCCGAACGCATCGGCGCTGCGCGCCGTGGTGAAGGATTTGCGCGAGCTCGCTCCGCGCGTCCTCGTCGATGGAGCGTTCGATCGCATCGCGGCGCTCGCCGGCGGCGACGACGCGATCGTCGTTTCATGCGGGGCAGCCGCCGCGCCGACCTTCGCAGAAGCAGTTGACGGCGTCCGTGCCCTCGTTATGCGCTTGCGCACGCCGCGCTTGCGCGGCGAGGACGACGTTCTGTCGATCGACGGCGCGCTCACGCCGGCGATTGCAGCAGAGTTGATTCGCGAGGGGGAGCGGCGCACGATCGTCGTGCGTGATCCGACGCAGGTTGCGCTAGCCGGGAAAGCCGCACTCCATGCGTTCGAGCGCTTAACGATCCGCTGCGAACGGCCGCTGAACGTCATCGCGGTTACCGTTGCTTCGGCGGGAAGCGATCGTGCGTTTGAGCCGCGCGAGTTCGCACGTGCGGTCGCAGGAGCCACGGATGTTCCGACGTTCGACGTGTATGCGGCCGAGCGTGCCGCATGAAGGCGGGAGCCTTGCTCGACGCGGCGAGCGCGCATGCAGTCGGATTTGCTTGGCTACGCGATGTGCTCGCGCCCGCGGGACCGTACGGTGAAGAGCACTTCGCCGCGCTCGAACCGTTTGTGCCGGGCCAAGAGACGCAGGCGGCTGCCCGCGCCGGACGCGTCGCGCGCGTCGCAGAGGCGCTCGATCAAGCACAGCTCGATGCGGCGCGCGAGATCGCGCGCCGTGTGCCGGACGCGGCTTCCGCGGTGGCGCGCGCCTCGATGGGCGACGCGCTCGACGACGCGAATTTTCTCGAACTGCAGCGCTTCTTCGATGCTTGCCAGGCGCTCGATGCTCTCATCGGCGGCTGCGCGGATCTCCCGCGCACGGCGAGTGCGCCGCTTCGCGAGTGCGCGGGCGCGCTCGAACGCGGCCGCGTCGGCAAGTTCGGATTCTATCTCGACGACGCGTTTGACGGCTCGCTTGCGGCGGCTCGTGTCGCACTCGGACAATCGCAAGCGGAGTACGACGCCGCGCGCGGCCGCGCAGCTGCGACGGTTGCCGCTGCGCTCGACCGCGAGATCTCGTTGCCCGAGTTCATCGTGATGCGCGAGGATCTTGCGGGTCCGTTGCCCTCGGGCGTTCGCGTCGTGCGCGAAGCGCCGACGTATTTCCTTTGCGAACTCGATGCGGACGACGCGGTGCTCGCAGCACTTGGCCGGCGTGACGCGGCGGCCGCTGAGGTCGCGCGCGCTGAAGAGCGCGTACGCGACCAGCTCTCGGGAGCGATTCGTGCCCAGGCGGCAGCACTCGAGAGCGCGATGCGGTCCTTCGGCGAGTGCGATGTGCTCGTTGCGGCGGCAAGATTCGCGCGCGCACATCGTTGCTCGGTTCCGGTCGTCGAGAGCAAGGCCACGCTCAGCTTCGAGGCTGCGCGTTTCCTTCCGCTCGAGCTAGAGTTGCAGCGTGAAGGTCGCGCGTTTACGCCAATCGATCTGCAACTTGATGGCGTCGCGGTCGTCACCGGTCCGAACATGGGTGGAAAGAGCGCGTGTTTGCGAACCTGCGGGTTCGTCGCAGTATGCGCAGCCTTCGGACTGCCCGTCCCGGCGCAGCGCGCGCAGACGGCGCTTTTCGCGGAGATCGCGTGGCTCGGCGTCGGGAGTGACGACGAGCGCGGCGGATCGCTGCTCTCTTCGTTTGCTCGCGAGGTCGTGCGTTTGCGCGATCTGCTCGAGCGCGCGGCAATCCCACGCCTCGTATTGCTCGATGAATTCGCGCGCACGACGACGCCGCGTGAAGGGAGGGCGCTGCTGGTCGCCGTGATCGAGCGGTTACGCGAGATGGGTGCGTGCGCGCTGGCGGCAACGCACTTGGGCGGCGTTGCATCGGCGGCCGGGACGCGGCACTATGCGGTCCGCGGTCTGCGCGGCCTTCCCCGTGTGCCGGCGACCGACGATCTCGCGCAGGTACTTGAAACGTTGGCCGCGTCTATGGATTATACGTTGGAAGAGGTTAGCGGCGAGCGTCAAAGGGGAGCCGACGCGATCGCGCTGGCATCGTTGCTGGGCATCGATACGCGCGTGATCGACGCAGCGCATCGAGCGATGGAGGCGGAATGACGCAAGGTTCTACCAGACGCATCATCTTCGCGTTCCGCGTGCTGTTCGATCTGATTGCGGTCGCTGCATTGCTTGCCATGTTTGCATTCGCGCTCGAGCGTGGATGGTACTGGCGTGACTGGCGCATCGTCGTGTTTACGTTCGCAGCTTATCTCTTTTCGTGGACGCTGGAACGCTTTCCGGAGCGCGGCTGGGTGCATCTTTCGCTGGTTGCTCTCCGGGTGGCGATCGTGCTATTCGCGTGCTGGGCGGAGTTCCATCTGCCGCGCTGAAGTGTGAGCGCATGCAGCCGTTGATCATTACCTGCGCGCCGGTCGGTGCCGAAGTCACCCTCGATCAGACGCCGCACCTCCCGTACACGCCGGTCAAACTCGGCGAAACCGCACGCGCGATTCGCGAGGCAGGAGCATCCATCGTTCACGTGCATTGCCGCACCGACGACGGTACGAACACCCACGAGATTGGGCGCTTCAAGCAAGCATACGACGCGATTCGGGGCGCAAGTGACCTCATCGTGCAATTTTCTACCGGCGGCGCGATCGGCATGACGCCCGAAGAACGTGCGAGCATTTTGCAGTTGCGTCCCGAGATGGCTACGCTCACGTGCGGCACGGTCAACTTCGGCGACGACGTCTTTGAGAACAGCTTTCCGATCATGCGGGGGATTTTGGCGAAGATGCGGTTGCATGGCGTGCGACCGGAGCTAGAGATTTTCGATAAGGGACATCTCGCCAACGCGCGGCGCCTCGCGAGCGAAGGGCTGCTGACTTTTCCACAGCACGTCGATTTTGTGCTCGGCGTGCCCGGCGCGCTGGAGGCTACGGTGCAAAATCTATGCGATCTGGTTGACGATCTGCCCGCCGGGTGCACCTGGTCGGTAGCGGGCATTGGTCGCGCGCAGACCGCGATGGCGATGGCCGCGATCGCGATGGGCGGCCACGTCCGCGTGGGGTTAGAGGACAACCTCTACTACAGTAAGGGGCGTTTGGCCCGTAATGAGGAGCTCGTCGCGCGCGTCGCCCGCATCGCAGAGGAGGCCGGACGGCCGGTCGCTAGGCCCGACGAGGCCCGCGAGATTCTCGGCCTGCAGAAGTTAGCCGCAGCTTAACTGCAGGTGAAGGTGTCAGCCGCCGAGGCTTTTAACTAGCGGCCGTTCGTGTTTACGTATGTCGTGCGGCGGACGCTCGCAGCGATCCCACTCTTGCTGTTGATCTCGATCATCTTGTTCGTGATCCTCAATAACGCTCCAGGCGGGCCGCTCGCGCCGTACCTCCAGAACCCGCACATCACGCCCGCCGATATCGTGCGCCTCAAACACAACCTCGGGCTCGACAAACCGATCTGGTTTCGTTACGTCGTGTGGCTGGGGACCATTCTACACGGCGACTTCGGCTATTCCACCAGCAATTCCGAGCCGGTGCTGCAAGCAATTTTGGAGCGCCTTCCGGCAACGCTCGAACTGATGGGTGCCTCGTTCGTCGTATCGCTCGGCATCGGACTTTCCGCCGGCATCTTCTCGGCCGTGCGTCAGTACTCGTTTTGGGACTACTTCATTACGACGCTGGCCTTCTTCGGACAGTCGATGCCGGTCTTCTGGTTTGCCTTGATGCTGCAATTGCTCTTCTCGGTGCACGGTATTCCGCTGCCGGGAGGCTATGAGATCGTCTTGCCGTCGGCTGGGATCAGTACGACGGACAATTTCGACTTGGGCGATCGCATCGAGCATTTGATCATGCCGGTACTGGTGCTCTCGTTGCTCAATCTCGCGCTCTACAGCCGCTTCATGCGCTCCTCGTTGCTCGAAGTCACCAGGACCGACTACATGCGTACCGCCGCCGCCAAGGGCTTGGGCGAGGGCGTGATTCTCTTCAAGCACGGGCTGAAGAATGCGCTCATTCCGGTTGTAACGATCGTTGCCATATCATTGCCTGGTGTGCTCGGCGGCGCGATCGTGACCGAGACGATCTTCGCATGGCCCGGCGCCGGGCGGATGTTTTACTCGGCGTTGCAGCAGAGCGACATCGCGCTGATGATGGGTTATCTGCTGATTCTGGCCGTCGCCGTAGTGTTCGCAAATTTGCTCGCCGACGTGCTGTACGCGTGGCTCGACCCACGCGTGAAATACGACTGATCCGATGGCAGCGATTATTCCGAGCGCGCAACCATTCGAAGAAGAAGACACCACGGTCTATTCGAAAGTCACCTTTTGGACGCGGTTGCGGCGTCATAAGCTCGCCGTCGCAGGCATCGTCGTGCTCGGCCTGATCGCGCTTTGCGCGATCCTTGCGCCGCTGCTCGCGCCGTTCGATCCCAACGCGATCGATAACGTGCATTGGCAGGGCAACCCGCTTCCACCGTGCTTCCAAGATCACATCCTGTGCGGCGGACACCCGCTCGGTACCGACGCGGTCGGTCGTGACCTGCTTTCGCGGCTGCTCTTCGGGGCGCGCGTCTCGCTCCAAATCGGCATCTTCACCGTGCTTTTCGAAGTGATCATCGGGGTGCTGGTCGGTTCGTTCGCAGGCTACTACGGCGGCTGGGTGGATTGGGTGATGATGCGTATCACCGACGTGTTCTTGTCGATCCCGCTGCTGCCGCTGCTGCTGGTCTTGACCGCGATCGTCGCCGCGAGTTCGAACAAAGCCTCGCTGAGCTTCTGGGTGATCGTGCTGATCATCGGCGCGCTCTCGTGGCCAACCGTGGCGCGCCTGGTGCGCGCCTCATTTCTGGTGCTGCGAGAGCGCGAATTCGCCGAGGCAGCGCGGGCGGTCGGCAACGGCGACCTGCGGATCATCTTCCGGCATCTCTTGCCCAACGCCGTGGCGCCAATCGTCGTCCAGGCCACCCTGGACGTGGCCAACGTCATCGTTCTGGAGTCGACCCTCTCCTACTTGGGGTTCGGCATCCAGCCCCCCACCGCGTCCTGGGGCAACATGCTTTCGGACGCCCAGGCCAACCTCCAGATCGCCTGGTGGGCGGCCGTCTTCCCGGGCCTGTGCATCCTTTTTACCGTGCTCTCGATCAATTACATCGGCGACGGGCTACGCGATGCACTTGACCCGAACATGAAGTAGGCTATAGACTAGCCCAGTTGTCCTGATGGACGACGCTACAAGACCCTCTGCGCGCAAGTGGCGGAATTGGTAGACGCACTAGCTTGAGGGGCTAGCGGGAGCAATCTCGTGCTGGTTCGAGTCCAGTCTTGCGCACCAAAAGAAAAGAGCCCATTGTGGCTCTTTTCTTTTGGTCCGTAGGATTGTGAATCAACCGCGAAGCGGGTTCGAGCGCCCGCAGGATGCGGGTGGGATTCCGAGCGCAGGATGCGCGCCCCGCGAAGCGGGCGGAATCCATCCAGTCTTGCGGCGGATGGAGTCTGTGCTAGTTCGCGAACGTTCCAGTCCTATGCACCACGCGACTGGAGGGTGACTGTGGCAAGCGAACTGCCGAATGAAATCAAGGCTCTCATCGAAAGCCACATCGACGGCTTCAATACTCAGAACGACGAGCGGTTCGTCAAACTATTCGATGAGGGTGCGACAATCGTGGACGGTATCGCGCCGTATCGTTGGATAAGCCCCGGCGCTCCCGCTCAGTGGCTCGCCGAGTGCGTTCGCTGGCGGAAGAAATTTGACGTGTCGCACGAGAGCCTCTCCTACGAGATGAGTCTCTGGATGGTGGAAGGATCGCACGCGTACGCCGTGGTCTCCGGGACGCTCAGCGTGACGATGAAGGGACAGACCGTCGAGCGCACGGGTCTCCTAACGTACACATTTTCCAAGGGTGAAGACGGCTGGAAGATCGGTGCCCAGGCCTGGGGACGCACTTCCTAGCCAGGCTCGCGCTATAATTAAGCCATGCGCAAACGTGAGTTTGAAGCTTTTTTCGCGGTCATGCGCAAGCACGAGTTTGAAGCTTTTTTTCGGCGAGAGTGGGCCCGGCTCGGCATGGGCCCGGCTCGTCCGCCGCGGGTTACCGACGACGGTGAAAACGATGGTTTGACTGGAGCACCGGTTCCGCGGAAACCGATCATGCCCACGTTGTCAGGGGGCGCCGCGCTCGCAATTCCGGTCGAGACCAAAGATCTCGAACTGCTCTAAGTCCGCGTCCGGCCTTGCACAAATCGACTATTGCCATGGACGATCTCGCTGCGCGTTACGATCCTATCATCCGACAAATCGCCGAGATTTACGCCGACGATACTGAGTTGGCTGCGTACATTCGCGGGCTCAGGGTTAATCGCGAAGTGTGGGATGACGGCAGGGCGGGCGGCCACTTCTATTTTGAGGACTCGCCGGAAGATGCAGGTATCGAAATCATCGACGCCGTCGCCGACGATGCGGACCGCGCCACCATCGCCGTCACCCTGCATCTCGTCGGACGGTGCGGCAATTGGGCTGAGTGGTACCGCTGGGACGGCGAGCCCGTAATGCGTTGGCCCCCGCCGTCGGTGCGGGGAGTGCCGGGTAGGTGACATTGCCCGCTCGGTATTTTGAAACTTCTGAATCGTAAGGGGCGAAACACCGGGAGCCGCCCGGTCGTAATGGAGGGCGTATGCTCTTCCCGGAGATCTCACCGTGTGGTTAACGCGCTTCGCCATTAATCGCCCCGTCATCACTGCCATGATCTTCGTGGCGCTCGTGGTGTTTGGGACGATTTCGTATTTCCAGCTTGGCCGGAGCAACAATCCGCCGGGGACGACCTTTCCGATCGTCGAGGTCGACGCTTCCTATCCGGGCGCGTCACCGCAAGATATGGAGAAGTTGGTCATCAAGCCGGTCGAGGATCAGCTCGATGGCATCGACCACCTCGACCTTTTGAGCGCTACCGCACAAGAAGGCACCGCGTCAATCGTCGTGCAGTTCAAGCTCGGCACGGATCTCGATCTTGCTGCAGTGGACGTGCAGCGCCGGGTCGACACGGCGCGCGTGTATATGCCGACCGACCTCGATCCGCCCGGCGTCTATAAGAACGGCGCGAGCGAACCGTTACTCGACATTGAGGTAAACTCGCCCTCGCTTTCGCCGACGCAATTGGCCGATCTCATCAACAATCAGGTCAAGCCGCTGATTGCAGCGATTCCCAACGTTGCCACCGTCGACGTCTACGGTACGGCCGACCGCGAATTTCACGTGATGCCGGATCCGGTCGCCCTCTCGGGCATGGGTGCGACGCTGCAAGACATTTACAATGCGGTCAGTTACAACAATGCCAACGTCCCGGGCGGCATCATGACGCAGTCGACGCGCGAAGCGACGGTTGCGATTCACGCCTACATCGATCACGCGAGTGACCTTGCGGCAATCCCGCTCTCTCCCGCGACCGTGCTACAGTACCCCGTCAAGTCATTGAAGATCGGCGACGTAGCGCAGGTCGAGGACGGGCACGTCGAGATGCGTCGCATCTCGCACTACAATGGTCTCCCACGCGTCTACATCGAGATTGGGCGCGACATTAACGCTGACGAGCTCAACTCGACGGCGGTTGTGCGCGACCGCCTCAAGACGATCGAGGCGCAATTCCCGCAAGTGAAATTCAACGAGATCGATGCGCCCGCGGACTACACGGCGAAATCGCTTGCCGGCGTAGGGCAGTCGCTGATCGAGGGCATCGTCCTGACCTCGATCGTGATGCTGCTGTTCCTGCACGCCTGGCGGAACTCGATTGTCGTACTGGTCTCGATCCCAACCTCGATTCTCTCGACGTTTATCGTAATGCATGCGCTGAACTTCCACATCGACACGATGTCGATGATGGGTCTCTCGCTGATCATCGGTATCTTGGTCGACGACTCGATCGTCGTATTAGAAAATATTACGCGGCATCGCGATCTGGGCGAAGATCCGATGAGCGCTGCAATCAACGGGCGCACGGAAATCGGCAACGCCGCGATCGCAATTACGATGGTCGACGTCGTCGTCTTCCTTCCGGTGGCGTTCCTCCCGGGAATCGTCGGCGCGTATCTCAAGGAATTCGGCGCGGTTATCGTCATCGCGACGCTGTTCTCGCTGCTCGTGTCGTTCACGCTAACGCCGCTGCTCGCGGCCAAGTGGAGCGTTAAGCAACGTTCCGAAGCAGCACCGAAGTGGCTGCTCGCGCTGGATAACCTCTTCGTTAATCTCGCGTTCGTGGTCACGGCGGCCAGCTCGTTTGCCCTCGGCATCCTCTTTCAGGTCGTCTTGCTCAAGGTCATCGGTATCTTGATCGTCGCCGTGTTGATTCTCAACCTCCTCGTGCATCGCTACGATCGCATTCTCGAAACCTATCGCACGAAATGGCTGCCGCTTGCGCTCGAGCACGGGACGTTCGTCACCTTTGTCTGCGCGATCTTGCTCATCAATGCCCTCGCGCTCGTCGGTGGCGGTATGAACGCGATCGGTATCGACGCCGCGTGGCTCGTCAGCCTCGGCCTCGTGTACGCGATCGCCTGGGTTATGCGGCGCCGTGGGAAGAGGCCGGCGCGCGGATTCGCGATGCTCGGCACGTGCCGGCCGTTGACGATTCTGACCTTGGTGATACCGGTGGTGCTGGCGGGCGCAATGGTGGCGCTCGGCGGCGTGAACTTCGATTTTGTGCCGGCGACGCAGACCGGTCACATCAGCATGACCGTGACCTATCCGCCGGGCACGCCGATTGCGACCACCGATCGTTATGTTACGCAGTTAGAAAAAGCGATCCTCAAGATCGACGGCATCAAGTCGGTCGATTCGGTGGTGGGCCGCAAACCGTCGGGCTGGGGTTCGTCGCAAGGCGGCAACTACGCGCAGCTCAACGTGCAGATGCTCGATAATCGGCGCGGAGACACCAACAAAACGGCCGACAAGATTCGTAAGCTCGCGTATCTCGTGCCGGGCGGCGAAATGCAAGTCGCGGGCGACACGGGCGGCGGCTCGGGCGCGGAGATCTTCTACTCGCTCACCGGCCCGGAAGACGAGCTCGCGCCCGCGGCGGAAAAGGTTGCGGCGGTGTTGCGTTCGACGCCCGGCTCGGTCAACGTCCAGACCAGCGCCGAAAACGGTGCGCCGCGCCTCAACGTCGACGTCGATCCCGCGAAGTGCGCGCTGCTCGGAATCGCGCCTGCGGACGTTGCCACGGTCGCACGCATCGCGGTCGATGGCGCCGTTGCGACGAAGGTGCGCACCTCAACCGGACTTGTTAACGTACGCATTCAGTTTCCGCGTCGGTGGCGCACCGACGTCGATCAGCTGATGAATGTTCGGGTGCGCGCAAACGACGGGACGCTCGTGCCGATCTCATCGGTTGCCACGTTCAAATGGACGACGGCACCCACAAAGATCGAACGCCTGAACCGCCAGCGGATCGTCAACGTTCTCGGCGACGTTTTGCCCGGCTACTCGCTGGGTGCCGTGACGGGACCGCTCGAGTCCAAATTGCACGAAGCGGGCTTCCTCCCGCCGGGCGTTGGTTTGACTGCACAGGGTGACACCCAGTTCATGCAAGAGACGCTTTCGAATATGGGCATCGCGCTATTGCTCTCATTCATGCTCGTCTACATGCTGATGGTGATCCTCTACGGCTCGTTCCTCGAACCGCTGATCGTCATGTTCTCGGTCCCCATGGCGATCATCGGCGCGTTGATCTTTCTTGCGCTCATGGCGAAGCTCGAGCCCGAACAGGGCCAGTCGCTCAACATCATCTCGATGCTCGGCATCATCATGCTCTTTGGGCTCGTCGCAAAGAACGGTATTCTCTTGGTCGACTATTCGAACACGCTCTGCAAGCGTGGGATGCGCGTGAAGGACGCCGTATTGCAGTCAGCATCCACGCGTTTCCGGCCGATTATCATGACCACGGCGGCGATGATCTTCGGTATGCTGCCGCTTGCTCTCGGATTTGCCGAAGGCGGCGAATGGCGGCAAGCGATTGGTACCGTCATTATCGGCGGCCTGCTCAGCTCGCTCATCCTGACGCTTTTCCTCGTGCCGATGATCTACAACACGTGGATGGGCTTTTTCGAACGGCGCGGAGACCGCCGAGCGGTCGCTGCCGAACTCGAAGGCGCAGCCGCACGCGTGTGACGCATACGCATGGCTGGGTAAAGCCTAGCCATGCGTAATATACTTTTCGTCACCGCATGCGCGGCATGCACGATCTTCGCTGCGAGCGCGCCGATTGCGGCGCTCGCACAACAGAACGCTGGCGTGACGGTCATCGTCAACGGCAGCAGAATGAACTTCGATCAGCCGCCGGTCGAGCAAGCCGGCCGCGTCTTCGTCCCCCTTCGTGGGGTCTTCGAACAACTCGGCGCGAGCGTCGTGTATCAAAACGGCGCCATCAACGCGACCGGCGACGGCCGTAACGTTTCGCTCCAAATCGGATCGAATCAGGCAACGGTCGACGGACAATCGCAAACCCTCGACTCACCACCTTTCGTCGAAGGTTCACGTACGCTCGTGCCGCTGCGCTTTGTTGCGCAGGCACTCGGCGCGTCGGTCGATTGGAACAATAACACATCGACGGTTACGATCAACGGCGGTCGCGGCGGCGACTACCACGGGAACAACGGCAACTACAACGGCGCCCCGCCGATGCGCCCGATGAATCCCGCAGCGTACGTGACCAATCGGCAGCCGCTGGGGAATACCGGCCCGATGACCCGGATCTCTGCCGACTTCGCCCAGCCGATGAGACGCAGCTCGGTACGCGTCCTCGTCGACGGAAATGATGTCACCCCGTCGGTCTACTTCAATAGCAACGGCTTCCAATACACTCCGCGCCGCCCGCTCGAGCCGGGCCGCCATACCGTTCGCGTAAGCGGCGTGACGCAGAATGGTGCCTCGGTCGACACAAGCTGGGAATTCCGCGTGTAAAAGGTGAAGCACCACGGGTGCGTATCGACATCTGGAGTGACGTCGTCTGTCCGTGGTGCTACATCGGAGTCACGCGCTTCGAGCGTGCGCTTGCGCAGTTCGACGGCGAGGTGACGATTCGGCTCCACCCGTTCCAACTCGATCCCGACGCGCCGATACCTGGTGTACCGGCGCGTCAGCGTTATGCCGCGAAGTTTGGAGACGAAGCGCCGGCGATTCTCGAACGGGTGACGCGCGAGGGGGAAAGCGACGGTCTCGTCTTCGATTTCGACCGGGCGCTGACCGCGAACACGTTTGATGCGCATCGCGCTATGGCATTTGCGCGGCGTAGCGGGCTCGACCGCGAACTCGAGAAACAACTCTTCCGCGCCTATTTTACCGATGGCCTCGACGTGAGCGATCGTGCCGTGCTCGCCGACGCGGGCGCCCGTCTGGGTCTGGATCGCAACGAGCTGATGACCTACCTTGAAAGCGATGACGGCGTCGACGAGGTGCGCCTCGAACTCAACGGTGCATTCGAACGCGGGATTACCGCCGTGCCGACCTTTGTCTTCGAGGACGAATTTGCCGTTCCGGGAGCGGTCGACACCGCGAGCTTCGGTCGCATCCTCGAGCAGATGCGCACGTTGCGCGCGCCTCAGTGACGGCGCGTCCGCGCCGCGCGCTCGTCACCGGCGGCGGTAGCGGCCTCTCTTCCGGGATCGCGGCTGCGCTTGCTGTCGACGGCTTCGAACGCGTTGCGATTACTTATCGCGCGAGCGATCCGAGTGCAACCTGTAAGGCGATCGAAGACGCCGGCGCTCGCGCCTCCGCAACGCGAGTCGATTTCGGTGGTGACGTCGAGCACGCAGCCGCTGCTCTGCGCAAGCTCGTCGAAGATGAGGGACCGTTCGACACGCTCGTGCACGGGGTCGGCGCCCTGATGGTCAAGCGCTTCGTCAACTTGTCACTGGACGACTACGCAAACGTGTTCGACGCAAACATGCGAAGTGCGGTACTGGCGACGCAAGCGGTGTTACCAGCGATGCGCGAACGGCACTTCGGCCGTATCGTCGTATTTGGCGGGAATGGTTCGAGCGAGACCCGACCGTACAAGGGCTTTAGCTTCTATCAAGCGTCGAAGAGCGCGCTGGTCGCGTTTGCGCGAACGCTTGCGATTGAGGAAGCGCAATTCGGTGTGACCGTCAATGTCGTCGAGCCGGGCGATATTCGCGACAAGCGGCAAAGTCGCGAAGCAGCGCGCGCTGCGGAAAGCCCGATCCCGCGCGGGCGGCCGGGCAGCTTCGAAGACGTGGCCGACGTCGTGCGCTTCTTAATCGCGCCCGAACGCGATTTTATCACGGGAGCCGTGATCGGCGTGACCGGGGGGTTGACGCAGGCTGACGGGCGAAACGCGACCCACTCATGAGTTTCCGCGATGATTCGGGGGCACACCGCGCCTTTGCGCTCCCCGGCGCCCGCCTGCAGTACGGCCCCGACAAGATCGTCGACGTCGAACACATCGAGCTCTATCTCGAACCCGACCTCGAACACCACACGCTCGACGGTATCTGCACGACGACCGTTCGGCCGTTCGACCAGCCGGTGGATCGGCTCGAACTTGATGCCGTGGATCTCGAGATTTCGTCGGTGGAACGCGACGGCAAGCCGTGCGCCTTTTCGCTGCGCGACAATAAGCTCGCGATCGCCTTCGACCCACCGCTTCTCCCCGACCAAAGCGCCGCGTTCCGCATCGTCTATCGCACCAGCCGGCCGCGTCACGGGCTGTTCTTCGTGGATCTGTCTCCGGAGTATCCCGACAAGGTGCGCCACGCCTGGACGCAGAGCCAAGACGAAAACGCGCGCTACTGGTTTCCCTCGCTCGACTACCCGCACGAAAAGCAAACCAGCCAGACGACGGTCGCGGTTCCTAAGGGAATCTTCGCGCTGGCAAACGGCAAACTCATCGAGCGGCGCGATGACGGCGAGCGTACGATCTTCACCTATCGCCAAGAGATCCCACACAGCACGTACCTGATGACGCTCGTCGCCGGCCCTTTCGTGGAGGCGCGTCAAGCTGATGCCGGTTCGCGCGCGGTGCCCGTCTACTACTACGTGCTTCCCGGACGCGAAGCGGACGGCGAGCGCGCCTTCGGCAACACGCCGCGCATGATTGCGGCGTTCGAAGAGCGGATCGGCACGCCGTATCCGTACGCTCGATATTCACAAATCGCGGTGACCGATTTTATCTTCGGCGGGATGGAAAACACGTCGGCCACCACGCAGACCGACCGCACCTTGCACGACGAGCGCGCGCATCTCGATTTTTCGAGCGATCCCCTCGTCTCGCACGAACTCGCGCACCAATGGTTCGGCGACCTGCTCACGTGTCGCGATTGGTCGCAGGCCTGGCTCAACGAGGGCTTTGCAACCTATTTCGAGTGCGTTTGGCGCGAAGCCGATCTGGGCTACGACGAATATCTCTACGATGTCTTTGGCTGTGTCGCGCGGTATCTGCAGGAAGATGCCGAGCGCTATCGTCGCCCGATCGTCTGCAATCGCTTCCGCGATCCGATCGAAGTCTTCGATCGTCATCTCTACGAGAAGGCCGGGGCGGTGCTGCACATGCTGCGCGGCGAGCTCGACGATAAGCGCTTTTGGCGATCGATTGCGCACTACGTAGCACAGAATGCCGAGCGCAACGTCGAGACGATCGATCTGATCCGTGCGATCGAAGAGGCAACCGGACGGAACATGCGCGGCTTTTTCGATCAGTGGATCTTCCGCGGCGGCCATCCGGAGGTCGAAGTGAGCGTTACGTGGGACGCGGAGCGCAAAGCCGTAACGGTGACGATCGACCAAAAGCAGAGCGTCGATGACGATGCGCCGGCGTTTCGCTTCGAGGTCGATCTCGGTTTGTGCGCTGACGTGCCCAGTCATCTCGTCGCGAATGCCGGCGCGGGCCCGCTTGCCGGGGAGCGACGCATTCGCGTCGTTGTCGAGCGCGCACACGAGACGGTGACGATACCGCTGGACTTCGAGCCCAAGCTCGTACGCTTCGACCCCGGGGCATGGCTGCTGGGCAGCATTACCTACAAACTCGGCGCGACGTTGGCGGCCGCGTCGCTGCATGGTGATCCCGATCCGGTGGCGCGGATTCGCGCCGCGCGCGAGCTGGCGAAAGATGGATGGCAGGCGGCGCAAGAAGCGCTGCGCTCGGCGTTCGAGCGCGATCCCTTCTGGGGCGTCTTGGAGGAAGCGGCAGCGGCATTAGGGGCAACGCGCGCGCCCTGGGCTCGCGAGATACTGGTTTCCGCGATGCACCACAAGCACCCGAAGGTTCGCCGCGCAGTCGCGGCGGCGCTCGGGAACTTTCGCGATGCCGGCGTGGCAAGCACGTTACTCTCCGCTTCGCAGGATGACGAATCGTATTTTGTGCGGGCTGCGGCAGTGGAGTCGCTCGGGAAGACGCGCGACCCTCGCGCCTTTGACATACTCGTCGCTGCCATAGGCGGCCGGTCATGGAACGGCACCGTTGAATCCGGCGCAGCGCGCGGGCTTGCAGAAACCGGCGACGCACGCGCGGCCGATGCGCTTATTGGTGCGATTCACCTCGGCGTGGATGAAGGTTTACGGCGTGCCGCTGCGGGCGCGCTCGCGCGAATGGGAGCGCTGGTTTTCCCAGAGCGATCGCGCATCGTCGATGCGATCGTGCAATTGCTCGACGATCCGATGTTCCTCGTACAACTCGCCGCGATTGCGGCGGCCGAATCGCTCGAGGATGTTCGTGCGCTACCAGCCCTCGATCGGCTCGCAACGAGCGGTTTCGACGGCCGTATACGGCGCGACGCAGCCGAAGCTGCGATTCGTATCCGTGAAGCCCAGAAAGTTCCCTCACAAGTGAGCGCTCTGCGCTCGGATCTCGATACCCTGCGTGAAGAACAGCGTACGTTACAAGAAAAAGTCGAAGCGCTCCAGCGGCGCTAGGCGCCGGCTCGTCCTCGTCGTTCTGGTTGCGGTGGCGGCCCTGGCGATCTGGTCGATCGTTCGCGGCGGCCTTTCGCAAGCACCCACGCGCCGAGCGGGCGAACGCGTCGCAGTGCGCGCGACGCCTAGGCCGGCGCCCTGGACGGCGACACAGATCGCGCAGTTACGCCGCGCGCTCAACGAGGCTTTTGCTCCGGCGCGCTCGGATCGGTATAGCCTGGCCGTGATCGACGCCACCGGCCGCGTGATCTATGCCGATCGCGAGCGTGCTGCCGTCACGCCCGCTTCGGTGCAAAAGCTGATCGTCGCCGATGCCGCGCTCAATCTCCTTGGTCCGCGGTATCGCTTTCACACGGTTTTTGCCGCAACGCACGCGCCTGCGGACGGTGCGCTCGGGAGCAATCTTTGGCTCGTGGGTTCGGGCGATCCGTCGCTGCGCAGCGACGACCTGCGCGGCGCCGTGCGTGGACTCGCACGCGAAGGCTTGCAACGGATCGACGGCGCGGTTGCCGTTGACGCAAGTGAGATGCGGGGACCGGAAATCAATCCGCACTGGGATCCGAGCGACGCCAACGAGGACTTTCAGGTGCCGACCAGCGCAGTCTCGCTCGACGACGGTACCGCCGAGTTTCGCGTGTACGGGCTTTCGCCCGGTGAGCCCGCGCGTGTGGCAGTCGTTCCTTCGAACCGCGACGTTCGTTTAACGGGCGCGGTGAGAACGAGCGTCAGCGGTGATGACGTCGTCATCGCAGCACAAGCGCCGAATCTTTTTGCGCTCGGTGGTGATATCCCCCGAGACACCGAAGAGAAGTTTTGGCTGCCGGTTCATAATATGCCGGTCTACGTCGGCGATGTGATCGAGCGCATGCTGCACCAGGCTGGAATTGTGACCGCGCAGCGTCCGCAGGTTTCCTCGGCTCCGCTCGATACGATCGTTCTCTGGGATCATCGCTCGCAGCCGTTGCGTACGCTCATTGGCCACATGCTCTATGTTTCCGACAATCACTATGCCGAACAACTCATGCGCGCCCTCGCCGTCGATGCGGGAGAGGAAGGAACCGATGAGAATGGGCTTGCCGTCGAGCGATCGTTCTTGAGTTCGCGCGGGATTCCAACCGACGGGTTGCGGGCCGTGGACGGCAGCGGCCTGGCTGAAGCGGACCGTGTTTGCGCCATCACACTCGCCCGCATTCTCAGCGATGCAGAATTGCAGGACCACGGCGCCGAGCTGTACCTCTTGCTCCCGGCCGGCGGCCGTGACGGGACCCTGAGCCACTATGATTTCACGACCGCCCTTGGCCGCGTGCGTGCCAAGACCGGAACTTTGAGCGACGCGAATTCGCTCGCGGGGTATGTCAATACCATGCACCATGGCCGCGTTACGTTTGCGTTCATGATCAATGACTCACCCGGTGATCCGCGCAGTGCTTACGTGCGCGCGGTCGATCGGATCGCGAGCTTCTAGATGATCGACCAAGATATCCTCAAGCGCCTATTGGGCCGGGCATTGCGCCACGGTGGCGATTACGCCGACGTCTTTTGCGAACGGCGCCGATCGTATTCGTTTCGTTTGCAGGACGGGCATATTCACGATGGCGCAACCTCGATCGCCCAAGGCGTCGGGATACGCGTGGTGGTGGGAGAGTCGGCCGGGTATGCGTATTCCGACGACCTCTCGGACGAGGCGCTGCTGCGCGCTGCCGAAGCCGCGTCGCTCATCGCACGCGGCGCGCCTTCCCGAACGAACGGTAGCATCGATCTCACCGCCGCGCACGTCGCCGCGCCGTACGACGGATCGCGCAAGGATCATGCGCCGGCCTCACGCTACGTCGACCTGCTCGTGCGTGCCGATCGCTGCGCGCGAGCCTACGATCCACGTATCGTCGCGGTCAACGTCCACGTGACCGATGAATTGCAAGACGTGTGGATTGCAACGAGCGAGGGACGATTCGTACAGGACCATCGCCCGATGGTTACCCTGGGCATTCAAGCGGTTGCGAGCGCCCGCGGCGAACGCGGTTCCGGCTACGCCGCCGACGGCGGCCGCACGGCGATCGATTACTTCGACACGCACACGCCCGAGGAGCTTGCGGGCGATGCCGCACGCATAGCGGCAACCAACCTGGTAGCCGAACCGGCTCCGGCCGGCGAGATGGAAATGGTGGTTGGCGCGGGCGGTGGCGGGGTGCTTCTTCACGAGGCGGTGGGCCACGGTCTGGAAAGCGACTTCAACCGTCGCGGCACATCCTTGTATAGCGGGCGCATCGGCGAGCGCGTAGCAAGCGACCTCGTGACGATCTACGACGACGGTAATCTTCCCGAGGAGCGCGGTAGCATTGCCGTCGACGACGAGGGCATCCCGGGTCAGCATAAGGTGCTCGTGGAGCGCGGCGTACTTCGCGGATACATGCAAGATACGCTCAACGCGCGACTGATGGGCGCGCAGCCGACCGGAAGTGGACGGCGCCAATCGTACCGCTTCCTGCCACAGCCGCGTATGTGCAATACGTATATGCCGTCAGGCGAGGCAACGCCGGAGGAAATCATCGCTTCAACCAAACGCGGGCTGTTCGCAAAATCGTTTGCCGGTGGTCAAGTCGAGATTAGCAAAGGTGATTTCGTTTTTATGGTCGCCGAAGGCTATCTGATCGAAAACGGCAAGGTGACCGCGCCGGTCAAGAACGCGACCATCGTTGGAAACGGCCCCGACGCGATGACCAAGGTTGTCGCAGTCGGTAACGATGCGCGTCTTGCCCGTCGTCATTACACGTGCGGCAAGGGCGGCCAACACGTACCGGTCGGCGTCGGAATGCCGACGGTCAAAATCGCCTCGATCACGGTCGGAGGAACCGCCGATGAGTAGAGACCATCTCAGAGACTCGCGCGACCATCGCGTCGAGCAATTTCGGCGTAGATCGAGAAGCGAGGAGCGCGCAATGCCAGAGCGCATTGTAAGCGACGCAGCGACGACGATGTTCGCCGAAATTGCCGTCGCCCGAAGGGTTTGGACGGCAGAGCGCCGTCCGCTGCGTCATCGGCTCGGTTACAGACGTTCGGCGTATGCGCCCTCGCCGTTTCCTTGCGGGCGGCGTTCTGGCGTTCCAAACGCTGGTCATGGGAGTCTTTGAGATGGTCTCTGCCGATGAGGCGATCGAGATCGCAGCACGCGCCCTCGATCTTGCGATCGAGGCGGGGGCGCAGAGTGCGCAAGCGACGTTTTCACGTGCGCAGCGCTTTCACGTTGAGGCGCGAGACGCGACGATCAGCAAGCTCGAACACTCCGCCGGCTCGAGCCTGCAGCTTCGCTTGTGGAGCGAGGGGCGTCACGTTGCCGTCGCGAGCTCCTCACTCGATTTAACGGATCTGCGCGCCGCCGTCGTCAGCGCGCTCGACCAGGCGCGTTACGTTACGCCGGATCCGTTTGCCGGACTGCCCGACGAATTCGGGCAATTCTCTGGTGAGCTATCCCTCGTTGACCCCGCCGTCAGCGCGCGCGACGACACGGAAAAAATCGAAGACGTCCTGGCCCTGGAGCGAGCGATTCGCGCCGCCGACCGGCGCATCGTCAACTCGAGCGGTTCTCACTATGGCGATGCGAACAGCACGATCGCCCTTGCGAGTTCGAGCGGTTTTCGCGGCGCCTATACGGCCACGCGCGCATCTCGCTCGACGGCTCCGCTCGCCGAGGAGAACGGCTCCAAGCGCACCGCGCACTACGGTACGGCCGGGCGGTTCATGCGCGATCTCGAGGACCCGGCTGCGGTCGGGACCGTAGCGGCTCGCCGCGCGGTGGAGATGTTTGGGGCGCGCAAGCCGCCGACGATGCGGGCCGCGGTGATCTTCGAACGCGACGTCGCCGCGGCAGTGCTCGATGATGTGTTTTCGGCGGTTGCGGCTTCGAGCGTTGCCGTTGGGAACTCGTGGTTGGCCGAGCGCATCGGCGATCGCGTTGGGAGCGAGCTCGTTACCATCATCGACGATGGCACACTTCCTGGGCGACTCGGCAGCGCGCCGTTCGACGGCGAGGGCGTGGCGACGCGCCGCACGCCGGTCTTTGAGGCAGGTGTGCTGCGCACGTTCCTCTACGACAGCTACTACGCGCGCAAGCTGGGGGCTCGGACCACCGGCAACTCCACCGGCGGCGGCATCGGCGCCAACAGTTTCTTTTTGGAGCCCGGGAAGGGATCGCTTGCCGAGCTGATCGCGGCCACCCGCCGTGGCGTCTTAGTCCTGGATACGATCGGATTTGCCACCGAGCACGCAACCGGCAGCTATAGCCGGGGAGCGCGTGGGTTCATGATCGAAAACGGCGAGCTAGCCTACCCGATCGATGAGTTCACCGTGGCGGGAAACTTTGCGGAGATGCTCGCGGGCGTCGATGGGGTGGCAAGCGATCTGCGTTTTGATAGCTCGACGGTCGCTCCGTCGTTTCGCGTGGCGGAGATGACCATCAGCGGAAATTGATGAGAAGATGCCACAGGTAGCAATAAGTTTCACCTTGATCATGCGTGTGGAAATGCCGAACGAGAACGGCGCGTTCGGTACTCTGGCCAATGCCATCGGCGATGCGGGTGGACAAGTCGCTGCGGTCGATATGCGCTCGGTCACGCGCGCTAAAGTCGTGCGCGACGTGACGATCAACGTCAGCTCGGACGTGATCGCCGCCGAAGTGCGGCGTGCCGTCGAGCGCCTGGAGGGCGTGCGCGTAATCTCGGTCTCGGACTCGACATTCCTCGCGCACCTCGGCGGCAAGATTCGCATTGAGCCGAAGATGCCGGTCAAGACGCGAAATGATCTCTCGGTGGTCTATACACCGGGCGTCGCCCGTGTCTCGATGGCGATCGCCGCAGACCCAAGCAAAGCCTTCCAGCTCTCGATCAAACGCAACACGGTTGCGGTCGTGACGGACGGTACGGCCGTGCTCGGCTTGGGCGACATCGGCCCGCTCGGGGCGTTGCCGGTGATGGAAGGCAAATCGATGCTTTTCAAACAGTTCGCCGACATCGACGCGTTCCCGATTTGTTTGGACACCAAAGACGTCGATGAGATCGTCGAGACTGTGGTAAGGATCGCGCCGGTCTTCGGCGGCATCAATCTCGAAGACATCTCGGCGCCGCGCTGTTTCGAAGTGGAACAGCGCCTGATCGAACGCCTCGACATTCCGGTGATGCACGACGATCAGCACGGCACCGCCGTCGTCATCCTTGCCGCACTGATTAACGCGGCCAAAGTCGTGGGCAAGGATTTGCACGACTTGCAAATCGTCGTTTCGGGCAGCGGCGCCGCGGGAACGGCAACGATCAAAATGTTACTCGAAGCGGGCGTGCGCGACGTCATTCCGGTCGATCGCAACGGTGCGATCAATCGCGAAGACCGCTACGACAATGCCCACTGGCGCTGGCTCGCCGAGCACACCAACCGCGAAAATCGCCGGGGCACGTTGGCCGACGTCCTGCGCGGCACCGACGTCTTCATCGGTGTCTCGGCGCCGGGAATCCTCAAATCCGAGGATATCGCCGGGATGGCGCGCGATCCGATCGTCTTTGCGATGGCCAACCCGACGCCTGAAATCATGCCCGACGTGGCGGCTCCGGTGGCCGCCGTGGTCGCGACCGGTCGCTCGGACTTCCCCAACCAAGTGAACAACTTGCTTGCATTTCCCGGTATTTTTCGGGGCGCGCTGGACGTTCGCGCGAGCCGCATCACCGAGCGCATGAAGATTGCGGCAGCCTATGCGATCGCCTCCATGGTGACCGACGAGGAGCGTAGCGCCGAGTACATCATCCCGAGCGTTTTCGACCCTCGTGTGGTCGATGCGGTCGCGAAGGCGGTGGGGAGCGCCGCCGTGGACGAAGGCGTTGCCCGGCGTACGCTGGTAAAGTCTGAGGAAGAAGAGATCGAAGCTAAGGTATAGGCATTCTGACCCGTTGGAGGTGAATCGGTGGCGCTAGCCCGGATGTTAGTTATCGAGGATGACGAGGACGTCGCCCGCTTAGAACAGACGGTTCTCGAGCGCGCTGGTTATGAGGTGAAGGTAACCTCCAGCGGGGCTGAGGGCCTCGAGCTCGCCGATACCTATAAGCCCGACGTAGTCGTGCTCGATGTCGGGCTGCCCGATATCTCCGGGCTTGACGTCTGCACCTCGCTCTCCAACTCGAACAATTGCTTCATCCTCATGGTCAGTGGCCACTCGCGCGAGCAAGATATTCTGCTTGGCCTCGGTCTTGGAGCGGACGACTACATTACCAAGCCGTTTTCGGGTAACGAGCTGGTTGCGCGCATCGCCTCGTTCTTACGCCGCCGCGAGAAGTCCACGGCAAAGAAGGAAGGTAACAACATCCTCGCGCTGGGCAGCGCCCAGCTCGACCGCGACTTCCACACGCTGCTCAACAGCACCACGAACGTTCCGCTGACGGCGCTCGAATTTCGCCTACTGTGGTTCTTGGGAGAGGCTGAAGGGCGGCTGCTGACGCGCGCGCAGATCCTCGAGCACGTGTGGAACGACACCTCCGGCGTGCCCACGCGCGTGGTCGACGTCCACGTTGCGGCGCTGCGCAAAAAGCTGCTCGAGGTCGACGCCCCGCTCGAGATTTCGAGCGTACGTGGCATCGGCTATCGTCTCGACAAGCGTTGACGTTCGTCTCGATGCCCGAGACGGACGTCCCCTCTACGTTCAACTAGCCGACCAATTCGCGCAGAAGATCGAGTCGGGCGCACTCGTGCCGGGAGCCCGTCTCCCGGCCATGCGTGATCTCGCGCACGAGCTGGGATGCGCACTGGTAACGGTCTCGCAAGCTTACGAGCTGCTCGCCGCACGGGGGCGCGTGATCTCGCGCGTGGGCAAGGGAACCTTCGTCGCGCAGCCGGCGACCAGCGAATCGCCCTTCTCACGACGCTGGGAACCCGACGTCTCACGTTTTGCGCGCGCCCAGCGCCTCGACGGAGTGCTGGAGCAGCTGACGCGGGCCACCCACCTCGGAGCGATCTCGCTTGCGACCGGACACCCGGCACCCGAGACATTTCCGCTTCAAGATTTCGGCCGGGCCGTGCATCGCACGCTGCTCGACGATCCACCTGAAGCGATGCAATATCGCTCCTCTGCCGGCGACCCGGACTTGTGCGAAACGCTAGCTGAGCTCTTGCGCGGGCGCGGCGTGCGCGTAAGCGCAAGCGACGTCATCGTATGCAGTGGTGCTCAGCAGGCCGCCGATTTGGTCGCGACCGTTCTGCTCGACGATCGCAGCGTGGTGGCCAGCGAAAGCCCAACCTACTCGGGAACGCTCGGCGTTTTCGACGCGCGCGGCGTTACCTACGTGGAGGTGCGCAGCGATGACGACGGCGTGCGCGTCGACGATGTCGAGCGCGTTTTCGCCGAGTACCGTCCGCGCTTGTTTTACGTCAATCCGATCGCACAGAATCCGACCGGCGCGGTTTTGCCGGCGCGCCGCGCGAAGCAGATCGTTGCGCTCGCGCGTCGCTATGACGTGATGGTGCTCGAAGATCAGACGGGCTGGCAGATCACCTACGACGCGCCAGCGCCGCAGCCGCTTGCCGCATTCGACACCGATGGCCGCGTGATCGTTATGGAAAGCCTCTCGAAGTCGATCTTCCCGGCGCTACGCATCGGCTATCTGTACGTGCGCGGCGCGATCGCCGAGGCACTCGAGGTGGCCAAAGTGCGGGCCGACGTCTTTACGTCGACCTTGACGCAGCGGGCGCTGTGGCGCTTCATGAACTCGCCGGCATATGCGCGTCACTTGCGCAGCTCGCGTGCGCTCTACCGCGAACGTCGCGACGCGTTTGTCGACGCCCTTACGACCTATGTCCCGTGGGCCCAGGTGCGACCGCCGGCCGCGGGCGTCAACGTGTGGCTCGCGCTCCCTTCGCGCATCTCCACCCAAGCCGCCTTTGACGCGTGCGCACGCGAGGGTGCATTAGTGATGCCGGCCGAGCCGTTCTATCCGAGCCGAACCGGTCCCCCGGCACTGCGGCTGTCGTTCGGACACATCGATGCCGCGACGGCGCGTGAAGGCGCGCGCCGCATCGGGGAAGCGTTACGCGACCCAGTGGAAGCGCGCGAATGAGCCCGCATCGTAGGCAAGCAGGGAGAGCGAGAACACGAGCCAGACGGCACCTGCGACCGGGATGCGCTGCAGTATGCGCCCGTACGCAAGCAGCACCGGTACCACGGCAAAGGCCAGGCGATCCGCTGAAATCGGTTCGCCGGCGACGAGAATCAGCGCGATCGCGAGCAGACCGTAGAGGGTTAGGAGCAAGCCGAGCGCCTTGTGCTGCATGATGATCGCGATCGCCGCAAGCGGTACGAGGACCATCACCATGAGGTTCGCGCGCAGACCTTCCCAGGTGCGTAGACTGTCGGTCACGCGAAGCCACGCGGTCGCGTCGATCCCGCCGGTTCGCCAACCCTGCTGGGTGTGCGCAAATGCAAGTGGATCTCCGAAGCGCAGATAGCAAAAAAGTGCAAAGCCGGCGATACCGGCGAACGCGAGCGCTGCCGACGCGATGTCGCGCGCGCTGCGACGTTGCACGAGTTCCTGGATGACCAGCGCACCCGCAAGCGTGATACCGATCGCACTAGCCGCGCTTGCGGCTGCGCCCGCGAGGCCGCTCGCGAGGCGCTGCGACCGGAGCGCACACCACAGTGCGAGCGCGCTAAAAAACAGATAGACGCCTTCGCGATACGCCACGCTTGCGAACAGCGAGAGCGGACATGCGCACGTAAATGCGATGCACCAGCGCGCCGTCGCGGTGTTCCACCGCTTGCTCGCGATCCGGTGAAGCAGAATGAGCGCCCCGAAAAATGCCGCGTTGTTGACCAGTACGCCGGCAAGCGGCCAACCGATGCCGGCGCGCAGCAAAAGCGATGTGAGCATGGGAAAGAGCGGAAAGAACGCACTGTCATGCTGCGCGCCGATCTGCGCGTAACCGTATCCGTGCTGCGCGATCGATCCATACCACGCGCCGTCCCAATTGCCGGCGCTCGCGAGCGGATGCGCGCTCGCGACGAAAAATGCCGCGACAATGACGGCACGGCTAGCAATCCAAGCGGCGAAGACAAAACGCATGCGGAGTTTAGTCTTCGCTGGGACTGCAGGTTCCCCGGGCTCCCCGTCCGTAGCCTAAGCGAGTGAACTTCCGAGGACCCCTCGCGGCGGCTTTGGCCGCCGTTTTGCTGGGCGCAACCCCGCGTCCGATGCCCTACCCGCTCTACGTCGCCCCAGCCGGCACACGGCCTGCCGGTGCCTCCGCGTTGCGCTCGACCGACGCTGTGCTCCCAGACGGCCGCATCGCCGCGCCGCTTGGCGTCTCGGCCTTCGTCGGCACCGATCCGCTGGGTCTCGCGATCTCGCCCGACGGCCGCTTTGCCATCGTTGGGAACGCCGAGCAAAATCCGGGGCTGGGCGCGCCGCCGCCTTCAGCTCCCAATGTGGTTGCCGGATATAGTCTGGCCGTCGTCGACACCCAGGCGATGTCCGTAGTGAGCGTCTATCACGATGCGGGTCTGGCCCTCTTTACCGGACTTGTCGCGACCAACGATCCGGCCGATCCGTCGCGCACGCTCGTGCTTGCTGCGGATGGAGCGCACGGGCTCGTTCGTTGTTTCGATCTTGGCACGGATGGGACACTCGCGCCCGAGCAAAGCATCGCCGTTCCAGGATTTCCCGACGCGATAGCACTTGGGTCAGGTGGACATGTGGCCTACGTCACGAGTAATCTCGCCGAACGCGTCACGGCAATCGACCTGGCTACGCGGCGCGTGCTCGGCAACGCGCGCACCGGATATTTTCCCGCCGGCGTCGCCACGGCCAATGACCGGCTCATCGTTGCGAACAGCGGGCTCAGCGCCTACGCGCAACTCACACAAGCGGTACCCGCGCCGAATTTTGCCGCTCCAAACGTCGACCCGTTACAATCGTCATCGCTTTCGGTCGTCGGGCTCGACGCGACCGGTGCATTTAGCGCGCAACCCGATGCGGACAACATACCGATGGACCCCGTTCCGAACGGCGTGGAAAACGTTGGCGGCGCGCGCCCCGATGCCGTCGTTGTCCGTCACGCGGGAGGCTATGCGTACGTGACGCTGGCCAATGTCGACCGTGTTGCGGCAGTGCGGCTCGATGGTCAGGCGCATGTCGTTCCGGGTTTGGACCTGCCTTTCTTCGTAACCAAGTCCTTCAAGTCGCCTTACGGAACGCAGCCGAGCGCCGAAGTACTTTCGCGCGACGACAAACGGCTCTACGTTGCACTCGCAGGGCTCAATGCGGTCGCCGTGGTTGACGCGCACGATCCGGCACATCTACACCGGCTCGGGTTGATCCCCACCGCGTGGTATCCCTCGGCGCTTGCCCTATCGCCAAATGGGCGTTACCTCTACGTTACAGCCGCGAAGGGTGTCGATGGCTGGGGTGAATTGCAGCGTGTCGATCTACAGCATCTGCCGCTGGCAGCAGCCACGTATTCGGCGCTGCGCTACAACCGCACGCAGGTCTCCCGCAGACCCAATACGGTCGTGCCGGCACTGCACTCGGGCAAGCGAAGCAGTGTGATCGATCACGTCGTCTACATTGCAGTCGGCGACGAGAGTTACGACGCGATCTTCGGCGATCTGGGCCGAGGCGACGGCGATCCGTCCTACGTGACCGACGGCCAGAGTGCGACACCGAACCTGCACGCGCTCGCGAACGCGTATAGTATTGCCGACAATTTTTACGCCGCCGACTCGAACCTCGATGCGAATGCGCAGGCCTCACTCGCCGGGGTTGCATCCCTTTACGCGCAGCGCGTGGTGCACGTGAACACGGCGCGGCTTCCGCTCGACGATCGCGGTGACGATCCCGAAGACTATCCGCGCGCCGGCTATCTTTTCAACGCCCTTTCCCGCGCGGGCCTCTCGTATCGAGATTACGGTGGTTTGCTCACGCTTTCCGGTTACCGCGCCCAGGCACCGGAGGTCGTCCGCGGCCGCAACCCGCGTCCGCCGTCGCCGGGCCTCGGCGGCGCCTATTCGCTTGACGTGCCCGCGCTCGCCGCACTCGACGGGAACGTCGACCTCGATTACCCCGGCTGGAACCCGGCGATCGGAGACGACGTCCGGGTCGCGCAGTTCATCGACGATATGGGGCGTCTCGTTCAAAACGACCAGGAGCCGGCATTCACCTATTTGTGGTTGCCTGCGAGCGGCGCCGGCGGCATGGCTGCGGCAGACCGCGCGCTCGGGCAGGCGGTCGCGTTCTTGAGCCGCACGCCACATTGGTCGTCGACGGCGATCTTCGTCGTGGGCGAGGGTGTGGCCGGACCGCGCGATCACGTCAACCGCGCCCGGAGCTTTGCGCTGGTCGTTTCGCCGCTCGCGCGCCCCGGCTACGTGGGTCACGCGCACCTCTCCGTCGCAAGCGTGGTCAAGACCGAGGAGGAGCTCTTAGGTCTCCCTGGACTGTCCCTGGCGGACCTGCTCTCGACCGATATGGCGGATTTCTTCGGACAAGTCCCGTATCCGACGACATACCAGGCCATTCCCTGAGCAAGGACACGATGACGACGATCAACTTTGGTCCTCGCCTGGTGGGTACTCCCACCGGGAAATTGCGCGCCGCGATGTTGATGAAACCGACAGCAACATTGGAACAAGCGATGCCGATGCCGGGCGAGCCGGGTGCCGTCTATGCGCGTGCACTCGACCAGCATGAGATCTTGCGCAAAACGCTGGCGTACTTTGGGGTTGACACGATTGTGCTCGAGCCGCGCGGTGAGGATCCGTATGAAACGGCCATCGGCGACGCCGCCGTGGTTTTTGAGGATGGTGCGATGGTGATGCGCCCGAGCGCGATGTCGCGTCGCGCGGAGGCCGACCGTTTCGAGAGCGAATGCTCGCGACTCGACATCCCCATTGCCGGAACGATCGCGGCGCCGGGCTTGCTCGACGGCGGTGACGTCCTGCTCGTCGATCGCACGGCATTTCTTGGCCGCAGTACGCGCGGCAACGCCATCGGCCGTGCGGGTTTTACCGCGGTAGCGCGTGCGCATGGGTTCGACGTGATCGAAGTTGCACTCGCGCCGGATGTTCCCGCGCTGCGTTCAGTTGCGTCGGCCGTCGCTCGCGACACGGTGGTGATTGCACCCGACAAGGTCGATGCAGCCGCATTCGCCGGATTCCGAACGATCCAACTCGAGCTAGGTGAGGAACGCGCGGCGGGCGTGATTTGTCTTGGCGAGCATCATGTGATTGCCGACGCGCGTTATCGCACGGCACTTGCGCGGATGCGCAAAGCCGGTATTGTTGTTGAGGGCATCGATCTCTACGATTTCGAAAAGGTGGGCATCACCCCGTCGCTATTGGCCCTCGCGCTGAAGCGCGATTAGACCACTCATGCGCGTCGCGGTTCTCTCCGACATTCACGGAAATCTGGTCGGGCTCGACGCCTGTTTGGCCGACCTGCACGCGCAGGGCGGGGCAGATGCGATTATCGCCGCGGGCGACCTATGTATCGACGGTCCCAAGCCGAAGAAAGTGTTGCAGCGCCTCGAAGAGGTCGGCGCGCAATCGATTCGCGGGAATACCGACCGCTATCTGTCCGCGCCGGGCGCGGAGCGATTCGAGACGCCCGAACACGCGCAGCTCGAGTGGACGCGCCGAGATCTAGGCGAGAAGTGGCTCTCGTGGCTCAGTGACCTTCCGTTTGCGATCCGCATCGGTGAAGACGAAAATCAATTGCTCATCGTCCACGCCAATCCGGCCAACGATGACGAGCATCTATGGCCCGACGCCGACGACGCGACACTGGAACGGATGATCGGCGACGAGCGCGCGACGACGATCGCGTTCGGCCATTTGCATCTTCCCTACGTGCGGGTCTGGCGCGGGAAGATGCTGGTGAACTGCGCTTCGGCGGGGCTACCCAAGGACGGCGATGCGCGTGCTTGCTACGCGATTTTCACCGAGCGCGTGGGCGGCTGGGAGGTCAAGCACCGCCGCGTCGAGTTCGATGTCAAGAAAGTTGCAACCCAACTCGCTGATTGCGGGATTCCTGGAAGTGGCGAGTTGATTGCGACTCTGCGCCGTCATCGCTATCGGCGCCTCAAAGGATTTGTACCGTAGAACCTGCCATCGTCATCGACCATCTCGTCAAGCGTTACGGTGATTTCACCGCCGTCGACGACGTGTCGCTGCGCGTTGAATCGGGCGAGTTTTTCGGGTTTCTGGGCCCCAACGGTGCCGGAAAGACGACGACGATCAACGCGATCGTCGGGCTCGCGCGCCCCGACGGCGGATCGATTCGCGTCTTTGGGTACGACAATCGCGAGCAATGGCGCGAAGCGCGTCGCGCGATCGGCCTTGCGCCGCAAGAGTATAATTTCGATCGCTATCTCTCGATTCGCGACGTCTTGATTTTTCAGGCGGGATACTTCGGCTTGCGGGGACGCGCTGTACGCGCCCGCGCCGATATGCTGCTCGACCGCTTTGGCCTCTCTTCCAAAGCGCATCAGGAGTATACCAAGCTGTCAGGCGGGATGAAGCGCCGTCTCTCGCTTGCGCGCGCGTTGATCCACGAGCCGCAACTGGTTATCCTCGACGAGCCCACTGCCGGTGTCGACGTTGAATTACGCCTCGAGCTGTGGGACCTGCTGCGCGAGCTCAACGGCGACGGGCTCACCATCTTTCTTACCACGCATTATTTGGAAGAGGCCGAGGAGCTGTGTAAGGACATCGCCATCATCCGCGAGGGACGGATCGTTGCGCAGAAGCCTACGCAAGAGTTGATCGCCGATGGCGCGAGCCTTCAGGACGTCTTCTTGGAGCTCACGCGCGCATGATCGCCGTTGCCCGCTTTAACAGCGTCGCGCTGTGGACCCTGATCAAGCGCGAAATGATTCGCAGCCTCAAGATCATCAATCAGGTGATCTGGCCGCCGATCATCTCCACGCTGCTCTATGTTTTTGTCTTTGGGCTCGCGCTGGGGAGCAGCATCAAGAGCGTGCAGGGCGTGAGCTACGCCCAGTTCCTGATTCCCGGGCTAATCATGCTCCAGACCATCGACTCGTCGTACGGCGAATCTTCGAGTTCGGTCTTTCAGGGGCGCTTCATGAATTCGATCCAGGAGATGCTGATTGCACCAATGTCGGCGGTCGAGATCGTATTCGGCTACGTGCTCGGCTCGCTCGTCCGTGCCTACTTCATCGCGGTACTCATCACGATACTCGGTGCGGTGCTGGTCCATACCTGGCCGCAGGATTGGCTCCTGTACTTCGTCGTCCTGACGATCGTTTCGATTTTGTTCTCGTCACTGGGACTGATCTTTGGCCTGATGGCCGAAAAATTCGATCACCTGGCGGTGCTCAATACGTTTATTATCACCCCGCTCACATTTGTCGGGGGTGTGTTCACGTCGGCGCAGATGCTGCCGCCGGTATTGCGAAGACTCGAACTGTTTAATCCGATCTTTTATACGATCGACGCGTTTCGCTATAGCTATACAGGTAGCGGCTACCTGATTCTCCCGGTCTCGCTCGGCGCAATCGCGGTGCTCGCAGTGGTTGCGCTTGCAATTGCGTTACGATTGATGGCCGTCGGGTATAAACTGCGCACGTAGGCAAAAGGAAAGCATGCTGATATTCATTCTTGCCGCTATCGGAATTACGCCGTGGAGCGGAGGCGATCTGCCGACGGCAACACAGGCCGCCGCGAAGTATCGCCTGACGCTCTCGGGGACGCCGGGCACGACGATCCACTTGAACACCAGCGGGGTTGCGCAAGGCTGGATCGCGGCGTTTTGCGACACCCATATTTGCTCGCCCACGAAAGTCTCCGAAATGATTCCGAAGTCGGGTAGCGTGGTGGTGCAATTCGAATTGATTCGCGAAACGGACGACGCGCCGCATCACAGCAGCGCGGTCATCACCGGCAGCGACGGCTCACGCCTGGTCGTTCCGCAAGCCTCACGCTAAAAGAAGGGGTCGTGCGCGCGCTCCGTACCGATCGTCGACGGCGGCCCGTGCCCCGGCATGATGACCGTCTCTTCGGGTAGCGTAAAGAGCTTTGTACTTACGTTCTGCAGTATGTCCTTGTACGTGCTCTTGTCGCCGTACGCGCCGCCAACGCTCCCCGAAAAGAGAATATCTCCGGTAAAGACCGTCGAGCCGACGAGATAGCAGACCGAGCCGTCGGTGTGTCCCGGCGTGTGCAGGACGCGAATCTGGGCACCATCGCCGAACGGGAAGGTCGCGCCGTCGTTCGCCGCATATGCTTTCGACGCGAATGCGCCGATTGCGTGCACGTCAAGCGGATGCATGACGATGTGCGCATCAGGATATTCTCGCGCGATAGCTGCAACGGCTCCGGAATGGTCGTTGTGCTTATGCGTGACGAGGATATACTCCAGGTCAAAGCTGCCTTCACGTAGCAGATCGAGCAATCGCTGCGGCGTGCCTGCTGGATCGACCAGCGCGGCGCGTTTGCGGTCACCGCGGAAGAGGATGTAGCCGTTGCTGTTCGGTTGAGAATCTTGCGTGTGCTGCTGGACGCCGTCCATCACGACTTTGGGCGGAGCGAACGTGCCGGCGGCGCGTTCGACGAAGCGCTCGGGATTCAACTTCAAGGCTTTCGCTAGCGTGCGCGCCTGTTGCGCGTTAGCAGTGCCGTCGTCGGCCAGCCACGCCGCGATCGCAGTGGCGTCGATGCCCGTCTGCGATGCCAACTCGCGGGTCTCGATGCTATTGCCGCGCATCGCTTTGCGCAGCACGTCGCCGAACGTGTCTTCGAGCGGGATATCCGGCCAGCGGCTCATGGCGGGCTCTTCGCCGCGCAACCGGGAGCCACTGCCGACAGGTCGAAGCCCAAGCAACCATGGAACGAGTTCTCATCATTGGGTCCGGCCCCGCTGGGCTGACCGCCGCGATTTACGCGGCTCGCGCAAACCTTGCACCCCTCGTCCTGGCGGGCGGTCTCTACGGCGGGCAATTGATGCTTACCACCGAGGTCGAGAACTACCCCGGATTTCCCGAGGGGATCCTTGGGCCCGATCTAATGATCAAGTTTCGCGAGCAGGCCGAACGCTTCGGCGCGCGCATCGAGAACGTCGATGCCACATCCGTTGATTTCTCGAAGAAGCCGTTTATCGTGCGCACCGCCGATGAAGAATTTCATGCAAAGACCGTGATCGTTGCCACCGGCGCAAGCGCGCGGTGGCTCGAGATTCCGGGCGAAGAAAAGCTGCGCGGGCGCGGTGTTTCGACCTGCGCGACGTGCGACGGCGCCTTCTTCCGCGAAAAGCATATCGTGGTTGTGGGTGGCGGCGATTCGGCGATGGAGGAAGCATTGTTTCTCACGCGCTTTGGTCGCAGGGTCACGGTGATTCATCGGCGCGAAGGGCTTCGCGCGAGCAAGATCATGGCCGAGCGCTCGCGCTCGCATCCCAAGATCGACTTCATCTGGAACACCGTGGTCGACGAAGTGCTGGGCGAGCACCATATGACGGGACTGAAGTTGCGCAACGTGCACGATAATAGCGTGATGGAATATGAAGCCGACGCCCTCTTTATCGCGATCGGCCACACGCCCAACACGGCGATCTTCCAGGGGCAGCTCGATCTCGACGAGATGGGCTATATCGTCTCGCCTGACGGAACGGAAACCAACATCGACGGTGTGTTTGTAGCGGGCGACGTGAACGACATCCGCTACAAGCAGGCGATCACGGCGGCGGGCGTCGGGTGCCGTGCCGCGATGGACGCGGAGCGCTATCTCGAAGCGATGGAGTTCGAGATCAAAGAAAGCGTCGCGAGCTAGCGGCTTACTTCGGCTGAAACAAGGAGTCCGGTATCGGCGTGTTGAGCGCGTACGCGCCATACGCGGCAGTTGCATCGAGAGCATATTGCGGCATGGAAACCGTGATCGACGCGGTCTTGACCAGGCTATAACTCGACGTAGTTTGGCATACCATCGTCAGCCGTATGGTCGATCCATCCTTGTAAAACCAAACGGCTGAATTCGGCGCGTAGTCGGATTGTGCGATGGTGAAGTCCACATGGTCGACGGCGGGATCTGCTTTCGGAACGGCGTGGAGGACGAATGCGCCGGCGCCTGAATTTTGAGCCGGCGAGGCCGAATTCACCACGTACTTCGAGGGCCACACTTGTGGGGCAAGATCGATAGCGTAAATGCCCTTGAAGAACGTCCCGATGATCCCAGGGATCTTGGTAATCGTTAGCGCGGCGTTCGCTGGTGCCTTGTAGTAGACGATCGCATCAACCCCGTCCCGCACGCTGATCGGTCGACGCATGTGCACGTCGAAATGAACCGGGGCGGAATACGAGCTCAAGCCTTCCGTGGCGCCGGCTCGTGCGAGGATTTGGTTGCCGTCGAGCGGCGCGGCCGTGGGATCGGCTTTCGCCAAACAGATCGTCGTGACTATCGCGACAATCGTCAGGCCGCACGCACGCAGCGATTTCATAGCACCCGATATCGTACCACAACTTAATACAACCGCGCGCCGTTGGGAACCGGATATTGCGGGCGAAGCAGCACGACATTGCCCTCCAGATCGTTCATGCCGAGCACAAGCACCTCGCTTATAAAGCCGGCAATACGCTTGGGCTCGAAATTCACCACGGCGCAGACTTGCGCGCCGATGAGTTCGTCGGTTCGGTACACCGCCGTGATCTGTACCGAGGAGTTGCGCTCGCCGATTTCCGGTCCAAAATCGACGCGCAACTTGTAGGCCGGTTTGCGCGCGCCATCGAGCGGCTGCGCGGTCAACACGGTTCCGGCGCGAATATCGACTTTCGCGAAGTCGTCGTAGGCGATCGTCATTGCAAGATGCTCCGTAAGGCGTCTTCAACCATCATGAATCTAAACACGTAGCCGGATTCGAGCGTGTTCTGGGGCAACACGCGAGCTCCGGTCAGCACGATGCCGGCGCCCTCACCCAGCATCATGCGCAGAGCAAACGGAGGAACCGCAAAAACTGCCGGCCGATGTAGCGTTGTGCCGAGCGCCTGCGTGAACTCGGCGTTCGTGACCGGATGCGGCGCGGTGGCATTGAAGGTGCCCTCCGCTCCGTCGAGCGCCATGCCGTAGATGCCAACGACATCGTCGATGTGGATCCACGAGATCCACTGCTTGCCGCTCCCGACTACGCCTCCGAGGCCCAAGCGAAATGGCGGAAGCATCTTTGCCAGTGCCCCGCCGCCGGCCCCGAGCACGACACCGGTGCGAATGATTGCCAGACGCATGCCGAGCGCGGATGCGCGTTGTGCTTCGTGCTCCCATGCGACGCAGAGTTCGGCGAGAAAATCGTGACCAGGCGGACTAGCCTCGGTATATGTTTGCGTTTCACTCGGCGCATAGTAGCCGATCGCCGATGCGCTGATGTAAGCTGACGGCCGTCGCTCGTCACTCGCCAAATTGTCGAGCAACGCACGTGTCGCCCCGACGCGACTGGAGCGTAGGCGTTCCTTGGCAGCCGGCGTCCAGCGCTGCGCGATGGGCTCCCCCGCGAGATTGATCACTGCATCGCAGTTGCGCAGAACGCTTGCGGCGGCGGCTGGGTTGCGCAGCGACGCGGGCACGACGTCATCGCCGCGGGCGATCAGGGCAGCTTGCAGATGCCGGCCGATAAAACCCGAGGCGCCAACGAGCCCAACGCGCACGATTTTAGCGCCGGGTGGTCGCGTTTGCTATCGCGCTCGAGATATCGTCGAGATCGTGCACGGCGCGTCCTACCGCCGCGGAAATCCCGGCCTCGTCACCGCGCGTGATCGCGTCGTTGAGCGTCGGTAGGGGCACCGCCGCATAGCCGCTGCGTCCGTAGACAAATTTGTCGAGCCGGTGCACGATGCCGATTTCGGCGTTGCCGTCGATACCGCGGTGGTCGGCGACCGTTGCCCGGTACCGGTACCGGTCGATAGCAGAAAAGAACGGCAAGAGATCGCGCCGATACTTCGTTCCCGCTAACGTTATCGCATCGTTGCCCAGCGTTGCGGCGTAGGGCGTCAGACGATAGGGCACGATGCCGCTCGCTAGGCGCATGGTGAGCAGCGCGACGAGCTGCGAGATCGCGCGATGATTGACGAAGCCCGGGTCCGCCTGCGTCATCGCGTAGTTGAGATCGTCGAAGCCCGAGTGATATACGCCGAAGATGCCGTGAAAGCCGACCTGCAGGATCGGGATTCCCAGATCATAGAGGAAAGGTTCAAAGTCCGAGCCGCCACCCGGACCGCGCACGTTGATTCCGCCCTGTTGCGCCTTCCAGCGGTTGAAGATCATTTGCGAAGGCGATGCCGGATCGGGAATCTCTTCGGTCGCTGGTAGAATCGCATCGCGCAGCGCGTCGGCAGCGCTGGCTCCGAAGTATTGTCCGGTCGTGATTTCGTCTTCGTTGATGTAGGCTAGGCACCCGCTTTCGAGGTCGCCGTGATGCATGCGTACGTAGGCGTTGGAACCGAGTTCACCGACTTCTTCGCCATCGAATCCAACGACGACGATCGAATACTGCGGACGCCAGCCGGCACGGTAGAGGTAGGCGATCGCGCGCGCAGCTTGGAGTACGACCGACGTGCCCGAGCCGTTGTCGGTGACGCCGTAGACCCATGCATCGCGATGCGCACCGATCACGACGCTATGCGTCGGATCCTTGCCGGGCAGCACGCCGACGGTGTTCCAGAGCTTCACGTTGTGCTTGACATCCATTTGCACGGTGAGGCGGAATGGCACATCACTAATGCCGTTTGAAATCGTACCCAGAATGCGCCGCGCGTTGAGCGCGTTGACCGGTAAGGTTGGGATGGTGATGTCGCCTTCGATCAACGCACCGCGCTGCACCGAGCCGAGCGGGCGGTACGGTCCGTCGGGATAGGCCGGCCCCTGCAACGATCCGTCGGGGTCCGCCGGATCGGAGAAGAAGATGACGCCGGCTGCGCCGTGATCTTGAGCGCGCTTGGCGAGTGCACCACGAAATTCGCGACCGTAGCGAATGAGCGCGATGCGCGTGCGCACATCGACGCCGCGGGAGGCCAAAGATTGATAGTCCGCGGGCAGTCCATGTCCCGCGTCGACGACGTTTGCGATTGCAACACCGCTGCCGCTCCACGCGTTGAACGGTGGTCCGGCATCGCGTCGCGTTCCATCGGGATCCGCGGTAATCGGCACCTCGCCGAGCTTGAACTTGGTCCAGTGCGGATACTGGAATTCTTCCAACCCAAGAAAGCGCGAAAACGGCACGTCGTGCGTGAAAACCTCGTTGGTCGCGATGAATCCCGCGGCCGCGAGCTCACTGCGCATCCACTGGGCGATGTGATAGTCTCCCGGTGTGCTAGCGTAATGCGATTCTTGATTGATCCGGGTTGCGTCGGCCTGCGCTGCGGCGGCGCTTGGCCCGTCGATCACGAGCTGCTCGTTGGAGCGTTCATCGGCGCGCGCGGGTCCGGTCAGCGCGAAAAGGAAACTGGCGCTCAGGAGCGCGGCGATCATGCGATTCAGCGGCGAGGCCCTCCGTGGTATGCGTCCCTCGATGAAGCGTTCGTGCGAAGCAGCGCCCGAGCCTCGCGCTCAAGGCCCTGCGCGGCAACTTTGGGATGGCTAAGATAGAATAGCGTCATCACGTCGAGGACAAACTGGTGTGCCCGGTCGCCCGGGAGCGCTCCCAGGCGTTGCCGCGCTGCGTCGAATAGTTTGCGCACGCGGGCCCGCAGTGCGGCCGCACCGCCGTAGACACGGCTGAAATTCAATTCACCGTGTTCGTGGTCTTCAGCTTGATCGATGAATGCATCAAGGAGCACGTGCACCGCGCTGACGTAGGGGAAGTATGCATCGTAGGTTCCTGCGATCGCTTCGCGGCGGTCGAGAAAGGCTTCGAGGAGCGGACCGTACACGTGAAATTGCGAACCGGCCGCTGAGGCAAACTCGTGCCAATCAATATCTTTGTAGCGGTCCTTATGCCGCTCGTACCACGTGACGCAGCGTAGCTCGCGCTCACCGGCCGGATAGTGCTTGTGCGTTTGCATCTCGCCATAGAGTTGCGCTGCGTGCGCGAAACGTGGGCGCAGCAGATCGAGGTGCGGAACGTCCGCGAGCGCGTGCTGTGTACGCTGAACGAGGTTGCGCAGATAGTCGCCGTCATCACCGGACGGTCCGCACGCGTAATAGTCGCGAGCCGGAGCGGAAGGGTCGAGCGCGTCGCTGATTGCTTGGTGAAGTACGGGATAGGCTTCAACGCTAACGCCGGGGTGGCGATCGCAGAGGTTATCGAGGTAATCGTAGATCGTCTCGAGGGGCGCGACGATCGCCACGTAACGGCGCGCGGCGTCGGGCGGGAGAAAGGTTGCGAGAATGCAGGCGCCGGCGACGTGATAGGCTTTCCCGTCGACGCTGGCGAGGGCTTGCGCCCGCAGTTGCGGATCGGGAATTGCCGCAGCGCGCTCGCGAATCGCTTCTAAGTTCGCGGCGGAAACTGGAACGATGCGGGTCATGAAGCGCACGAGGTCAATCGCCGTGGACGGGCCTGCGGCAAACAGCGAGCGCAAGCGCTCGGGGCTGCGCAGCACGGTCTTCAAGGCAAAGACGATGTCACCGAACATCTAGCGTGGCACCATGCTAGAGTCCGGCCACGAAGCGGCCGGGATTCAAAATATTGCCCGGATCGAATTGCTTCTTGAGTTCACGCATCCGCGCTAGGCCGTCGGGCGGTTCTCCCCACACGTTGAGCACGGAGCGGCTGGGATGATTGCCTGCCACGATCATCGCGCGCGGCTGGTCGTCATGAAGCGCATCGTCGAACATCTCGATCTTCGTGCCGAAGGCGCGCGCATCGAGGTCGCTTACGCGAAAAAGCAAATCGCCGTTCATCGCATCGATAATGGTGTCGGTGCGCAACTCGAAGCGCTCGGCGAGCGCCTTGCACGCGTCCGCTTGCGGCAGCACGTCGTCGGGAAATGCTGGGATTCGGTACGTAATCGAGCGTTCGCCCAGGCACCCGACGTACGCATCCACGATGCGCTCGAACGATTCGTGTGCACCCGCGTCGACGATCCGCGTTTCGGGGACGCCGGCTCGCCCCATCGCCGAACGCAAATCGCGCGTCGCGCGTTCGAGCACTGCCGGCGAGCCTTCGAGTAGAACCGACATGCGCCCCTCGTCGCCGTCGTCGCCGTCGACCGCTCCGCGATGGCCTTCGATCCAAAATGCGGCCGACGGCGCAACGGCCAAGTGCGCGAATTGCGCCAGCGCGCGTGCGCGCGTCCCTGCGGGCAAGCGAAGGTGAAACATGCGGGCGGCGGGAGGCGCGGCGATCGTCTTCAGATTGATCTGCGCGAGGACGGCCAGCGTGCCGAACGAGCCGACGTACAGCCGGCTCAAATCGTAGCCCGAGACGTTCTTCACGACCATCCCGCCGGCGTGCGTAATCGTACCGTCGGCCAAGACCGCAATCGAACCGATGACAAAATCGCGCGGCCGCCCATAATAATGGCGGCGCGGTCCGAGCCACCCCGCGGCAAGGGTGCCGCCGACGGTCGCGTCCGCGCCGCGCGGTGCATCGAGCGGCACGTGCGTGCCGTGTTTGGCCAGCCGCGTTGCAAGCGTGCGCAGCGTCACACCGCTTTGCACCGCGATCGTCAGATCGTCGGGTGCGTCTTCGACGATCTCGTTCAGCTCGAGCGTCGAAAGCGTTACGTCGGCGCGCAGGGGCGGAAGGCCCATGCCGCGCAGGGTGTTGCCGCCTTGGATCGCTACAGCGCGGCGCTCACGCGCGCACGTGCCGAGCAGTTGCGCAAGTGATTCGATTGTCATGCGACCGGGGCGACTTCCGGGCAGCGCACACCCACCGGAAAGATCTTCTCGGGATTGAAAGCGCGATGCGGATCGAAAACTTCACGCACGCGAGCCATCGCGGCGAGATCTTCGGTCGTGTAGATCGCGGTCATCGCCTCACGCTTCTCAAAACCGATGCCGTGTTCGCCCGAAACCGTGCCGCCCAGAGCGACGGCCATCTTCAAGATCTCGTTGCCCGACTCAATCACTGCCGCGACTTGCTTCTTGTCGCGCTTGTCGTAGCAGATCATCGGGTGCAGGTTGCCGTCGCCTGCGTGAAAGACGTTGGCCATTGTAAGCTTGTATTCGTGGGCAATCCGTTCGATGGTGTGCAGCGCCTGCGGGAGCGTGCTGCGCCGCACGCAGACATCTTGCAGATAGTAGTTCGGAGCAATGCGCCCCATCGCGCCGGCCGCGCCCTTGCGCCCGGCCCAAAGTGCATCGCGCTCGGCTTGCGAACGCGCCGCGCGCCACGAGTTTGCGCCATGTTCGCGCACGATGCGCTCGATCTCGCGTTCGTAGGCGTTCATATCATCGTCGAGTCCGGCATGTTCGATCAGCAGTACTGCCCCCGCGTCGGTGGGATAGCCGGCCGCGAAGGCGGCCTCGACTGCGCGCGTTGCGATCGCGTCCATCATCTCGAGTGCGGTTGGTACGATTCCCGCAGCGATGATCGCCGAAACGGCATCGGACGCGGATTCCACGTCGGGAAAGGTGACCAGCCACACGCGCACCGTTTCGGGAAGCTGCATGAGGCGCACCCACGCCGCGGTGACGAGCCCGAGCGTTCCTTCGCTCCCGACGAAGGCTGCGGTGAGATCGTATCCGGGTCGATCGATGTCCGTGGTGAAAACTTCGCCGCGATCGTCGACGATTTCTAGTGCGAGCACGTGATTGATTGTCGTGCCGTACGAAAGGCAGTGCGGACCGCCCGCGTTGGTCGCGATGTTGCCGCCGATCGTCGCAATGCGTTGCGACGACGGATCCGGTGCGTAGAAGAGTCCGTCGCGCGCGCTTGCACGCGAGAGATCGAGGTTGATCAATCCGGGCTGCACGCGCGCGCGACGTCGTGCGGGTTCATAGGCCAGCACGCGATTCATGCGTGCAAACGAGCAGACGACGCCGCCTTCGACGGGAACGGCTCCGCCGCACAGTCCGGTGCCGGCGCCGCGCGCCACGATCGGTTGGCCGCAATCGCGCGCAATCTTGACGACGGCACTCACCTCGCGCGTGTTCGACGGTAGCACCACCGCCGTCGGCAGCCGTCCTTCCGTGTACGCATCGAACGCGTAGGCGCGCAGGTCCTCGGGCGCCGTTTTAACCGCGTCCGCGCCAAGCGCTTCGAGCAACCGTTGGTGGAGCATCCGCCGGTGGTCTTTGGGTGAGCAGGAAGCGGGGCCTGCCCGCGACAACGCCCACCCTCGCGTGTTCTTCTTTCGGCGTAAGCGCACTGATGCGCCTAAGGGTGATGCCAAGAGCCAATCCAAGACGCCGCAAAAACGGTCGTCCTTCCGCATGCCTGTCGAATTCGACGTGCTATACACGCTGCGCGACCGGCCGGGACGGCGGCACGGGCGAGCAAACGACCTCTCGGCCGGTGGTCTGCGGCTTTCGACCGACGAGGATTTCCTCAAAGGCTCGGTCTTGGATCTGGATTTTCAGCTGCCCGACGAGTTCATCGGCGAGCTGACCATTGAGAAAGAAGTCTTTAAGCAGACACCGTTTGGATTACGTCCTGAAACCATCAAAAGCACGCCGCCACCGTTCTCGCCGATGCGCATGGGCGGGACGGTTCTGTCGACGTTTTACGTGCCTTCGACCAAACAACTCGCGCACGGTGTAAAGTTCACCGACATTGAGCCCGAGACGCAAGAAGAACTACAGCGCTTCATTCACTTGTGGCAACTGCATCAGATTCGTCTGCGCGCCGAATCTTTGAAATAGTCGCCCACCTTGTCGAGGGAAGCGCCTCATAGCTGTTGCTCGCGAAGTCGCTCGTCGCGGCACATCGTGTGCCGCTCCTGCTGCGCGAGCTTTGCGCCACGACCAGAGGAAGATCGCATCCTGCGAATGGCGCAAAACTTCGAGCCTTCGCTTAGCAACAGCTATGAGGCGCTTCAGTTCGGGCGTACCGCGACGATGCGTGGAGCCGTGTCTTTCCAGTCGTCTAACAGTCGCTTCGATCTCGGGCTGCGCGTCGCGTTGACGTGTGCTGCGAGGAGTTCGCGCACGACGTGTGCATCATCGGCGCCGATTGGTTCACACGTAACCGAATCGGTGTTGTAGCGCCGTTCGCGCAAGAACGACCCGTCGGGATCGTAGACGTACGCGATCCCGCCGGTCATGCCCGCGCCGAAATTCGTTCCCGCCCAGCCGAGCACGAGGACCGTACCGCCGGTCATGTACTCGCAGCCGTGTTGGCCTACGCCTTCGACGACGGCGACGGCACCGGAATTACGCACGGCAAAGCGTTCGCCTGCCGTGCCGGCGGCAAACAATGAGCCGCCCGTCGCGCCGTAGAGCGCAACGTTTCCCATGATCACTTGTGGTTGCGCGGCGCGACCGATTGCTCCGCTGGCACGGAGCACCAGCGCGCCGCCGCACAATCCTTTACCCACGTAGTCGTTGGCCGAACCGTCGAGCTCGAGCGTCATGCCGCCGGTGGCGAACGCGCCGAACGATTGACCGGCCGTGCCGTGCAATTCGAAATGCAAATCGGGTGTGCCCGGCAACGTCTCGAGCGCCAGATGCCCTGCGAGGCGCGCGCCCAGCGTGCGATCCGAGTTGGTCACGCGCTCGCGACGATGGTACGATGTCCCGGCCCGCGCCGCGCGCAGCGCCGGCTCGATCCACGCGAGATCGAGCGGAGTGCGTTCTACCGGACGATCGTTGCGACCGCCCTGATGGCGAATCGGACCGTCGCCGGCCTCCGCGAGCATGGCTTGAAGATTGAGTCCGCCGTCGTCGCGCACTTGGTCGAGCAAATCCACGCGCCCGATCGCTTCATCGAGGCTGCGTAATCCAAGTGATGCGAGCAGCTCGCGCACGTCCTGCGCAAGGTTGGTGAAGAAGCGCACCACGTGTTCGACCTTGCCGCGGAATTTCGCGCGTAGCTCGGGGTTCTGCGTCGCGATGCCGGCCGGGCAGGTATTGAGGTGGCATTGTCGCGCCATGTCACAGCCGAGCGAAACGAGCACCGCCGTACCGAAGGCATACTCGTCAGCGCCCAGCAGTGCCGCGACGACCACATCGCGCGCGGTTGCGATGCCGCCGTCGGTGCGCAGGCGCACCCGCCCGCGCAAGCCGTGATGCATCAAGACTTGCTGCGCTTCGGCGAGGCCAAGTTCCCATGGATTGCCGGCGTACTTGATCGACGAAAGCGGCGACGCCCCGGTACCGCCGGCGTAGCCGGCAACCGTGATGAAATCGGCGTACGCCTTGGCCACGCCGGCCGCGACCGTCCCGACGCCGAGTTCGGATACGAGTTTCACGCCGACCGCGGCGCGCGGATTGACGCACTTGAGATCCCAAATCAACTGTGCGAGATCTTCGATCGAGTAGATGTCGTGATGCGGGGGCGGGCTGATCAACCCGACTCCCGGCTGCGCGTGGCGCAAGCGCGCGATCAGTTCGGTCACTTTGTGGCCGGGAATCTGGCCGCCCTCTCCGGGCTTGGCGCCCTGAGCGATCTTGATCTCGATCTCTTGCGCGCGCGCGAGATAGGCCGCGGTCACGCCGAAGCGCGCCGACGCTACCTGCTTGATCTTATTCTCGTACGGCGCATCTTCGCCGCCTTCGCCGGTGTTCGAACGCGCGCCCAGCTCGTTCATCGCTTCGGCAATCGTGCGATGCGCCTCGGGGCTCAGACTGCCCAGCGACATCGCACTCGCGACGAAGCGCCGTACGATCGCCTCGACCGGTTCGACCTCGTGTACCGAAACCTCCGGGGCGGCCGGGCGCAGCGTGACGAGATCGCGCAGTTCGTGGATGCCGCGCTCCTGCACGCTTTGCGTGTACGTCGTCCACGCGGCGTCGAGATCGACGGCGGTTGTTCCGCGCGCAACGCCAGCGGCGTTCTGCAGCGCGCGAATCGTCGCCGGTTGCCAGCTATGGATCTCTGCAAGCTCGCCGCGGCGGAAACGGATCCAGCCGTAGTCCGGCAGCTCGCCGTCGCCGTGACTCCACGTTTCGCGCACTTGCTGTTCGATTTGCGCGAAGGTGCGCCCCGAGATCGGTGACGGCGCGTCGAAACAACGCTCGGCAATGGATTCGTGCAAGCCGATGATGTCGAAAAGCTGCGCCCCACGGTAACTGTCCAGCACGGAAATACCGCATTTCGACATGATCTTCGAAATGCCGAGATCCAGCGCGCGGATCGCGCGCGCCTCGCCCTCCTCACCGGCCACGGCGCGAACGGTTTCGAGCGCCAGCCACGGGCAGACCGCGCCGGCGCCGTAGCCGATCAGGACCGCGACGTGATGCACGTCACGGCAGTCGCCGGCTTCGACCGCGAGGCCGGTGCGCGTGCGCACGCCCCATTCGACGAGCGCGCGGTGCACCGCGCCGAGCGCAAGCGCCATCGGAATCGCCGGTTGCTCCGGCGTTGACATCCGGTCGGAGAGAAGCAACAGTTTTGCGTCTGAGCGGCGCACGAGTTCTACAGCTTGCGTACAGACCCGATCGATGGCGGCTTCGAGTGTTTCGTCACCCTCAAGGACGCACGCGATGCGATCGAGCCCATGTAGTGCTGCGATCTGCCCGAGCGAGAGCACCGGCGATTCGAGCACAAGTCCCGGAAGCGGAGCGTGCTTGTCGAGCAGGTGCGGCCACGGGCCTAGTCGCGTGCGCAATGAGAACACGTTCGCCTCGCGCAGCGAGTCGATCGGCGGATTCGTCACCTGCGAGAAGCGTTGCCGGAAGTAGTTGTAGATTGGACGCGGTGCACGGCCGAGCGGAGCGAGCGGCGTATCGTCGCCCATCGACCAGAGCGGTTCCTTCGCATCGGCTGCCATCGGCTCGAGGATCATCTTCACGTCCTCGCGCGAGTAATTGAAGCGATGCTGCAGCTCGACCAGCTTCTCGGGCGAGAGCGTCTGCGCCGGTATGGGTTCAAGCCGCTCGTCATCGATCAACTCGCTGTAGGGCGTGCCTGCATCAAACGCGCGGGTCAGGTCCGCGTCGAAGAGCACGCGCGCATTGCGCACGTCGAAGGCGATCATTTCACCGGGCCCGAGACGTCCGCTGTAGACGACGCGCTCGGCGTCGAAGTCGGCGATGCCGACCTCGGAGCCGGCCACAATCAGGCGATCGTCGATCGTATAGCGACACGGACGCAGCCCGTTGCGGTCGAGCGCGGCGCCGACGAAGTCGCCGTCGGCAAACGCGACGGCCGCGGGCCCGTCCCACGCCTCGATGACGTCGGCGTGATAACGATGGAAGAGCGATTCGTGACGATCGGCGACCGGAGGCATCAACATGCGCAGCGACTCGCAGACCGTGCGCCCGTGACGCGCAAGCAGTTCGGCCACTTCGTCGAGACTCCCTGAGTCCGAGAAGCCACGCGTAATCAGCGGCTCAAAGGCCGGCGGCAGCGAGGCGCGGCGCGCCTGCATCCGTGCGCGATTTCCCCAAATCGTGTTGATCTCGCCGTTGTGCGCCAGCAGCCGGAAGGGCTGGGCCAGCGACCAGCGCGGGAGCACATTGGTCGCGTAGCGTTGATGGAAGACCGCGAAGGCGCACGCATAGGACGGGTCGGCGAGGTCGGGATAAAACGCCGCCAGGTCCCCGCTCGCACAGAGCGCCTTATAGACGATGGTCTGCGATGAGAGCGAGCAAATGTATGCGTCACCGCATTGCCGCTCGAACGCCTTGCGCAGTAACGAGCAACGGCGCTCGAGGTCGTCGGCGCCGCTGCTGTTGAGGTACTCCGTGGGTGCTGCGGTAAGCAGCGCCTGCCGTATCCTGGGGAGTCCATCTCGAGCTTTCGGGCCGAGGAGCGACGCATCAATCGGTACGTCGCGCCAGGTAATTTCTACGAATCCATGCTCGATCGTAAGTCGCTCGAAGATCGCGGCTTCGTCCTGCGCCCCGCCCGGAGTGAGGAAAAGCATCGCGACCGCGTCGGCGGCGAAGAACTTTCGGGGAATCTGGGTGAGAATGCCGACGCCGTCGCTGCTGCGACCGTCGGATGCTACCGCTCCTCGGTGACCCAAGCGCGTCAGCGCGACGAGCGCGCGGTCGACCACTTCACGGGCCGGGCCGCCGTCGAGCGCAGCCACGAACCCGACGCCGCAGGCGTCGGTGTCATAGCGAGGGTCCAGGAGGGTTCGAGCCATGCCCAACTATACGACAGGGGCGCTGCTCTTGTATAGTCCGTCCCCAGGACGCTTTACCGCGTGGCTAATGCTGTCCCAAGGCCGGTGTCGTACGATAGTCGCACGATGACACAGCATAACCTCGCGTTTATCACGGGTCATGCTAGCGGGAGCGAACCGCTTGATGCGGTGCTGCTTGCGCAGGTCGAGCGCTTTGTGGCGGGAGGCCGAAAAAACATCGTTATCGTCATGGACACGTTCCCCAATCTCGAGGAAGCTACGATCGCGGCGCTGCAGGGGCTGCTGCGCCGCGCATCGGAGCTGCACGCGCGGGTCACGTGCGTTGCCCTCGAGGATCGCGTCATGTCCAACTTGCGCGCGATCCCACTCGCCGACTCGCTGAACATCATCCGGCGCGTCGACGAACTTCCTGGCGCGGCTTAGTTTTTCTTCGCAAACGAATCCGAGGCGAGCGTAAGATCGGTGGTCGTCCATTCGATCTCGCCGGTCGGGCTTTTTGCCGCGGCGACGTCGTGAACGGCGTCCGGGACCGACATCGACGCGTCGTACGTGATGTGCGTATCCGACGTCCATCCTGGCTGGAGGCTGTGCGCCGCCGTCACGATCGTGTGCTCGTCGATGACAACTGGATTTGCGTCCGGAGCACTCTTGCGAATGAAATGTGAGTTCGACTTGACGTTCTCGCTCTCGAAGTGCGTGCTCCACGTGCCGTCCGTCGCAACCGTCGAGGGATCGTAGAAGTAACGGCCGAGCAGGCCAAGCAGCACGTTGACCGGTGTTGACATTGCGCTCGACGGTGGGCAGATCACGCGCCCATCGCCGTAGATCGCGCACGTCACCGGATCGGTCGGCCGAACGTCGTGTTGGTAGAGAACCTCGGCGCGCACAACCAGACCGCCGTCTTTGGCCGCGGTAAGAACGTCGACCGTGACCGTGCCGATTCCGCCCGCCCCGCCGAGCTTCGAACTGATGCCGCTGTATCCGACGTCTTGCGTCGGATTGGAGAAGTTGACCGTGAGGTTATAGACCAAATGGCGCAGCGGCGGAGCCGGCGCCGGGGTTTGCGCGGTCGTGATCAGCAGCAGTGAGGTCAGCAGAAATACGCGCCTAATCATAGAGTAGATACTTTGAGCGCACGGTGCGGAACACATCGAGGCGTGAGTTCCAGGATTCGATGATTTCCTGCGGGCTCTTTCCGCCCGTCAATCCGGTCCGCAGCGAGGTCGTGCCCCAGTCGCGATCCAATGCAGCCGGCTGCTTGACCTCGATCTGACGCGGAGCGATCTCGCGCACCGCGCACAGAATCTCGACCGCGGTGTGCACGGCCATGAACGTGCGCGGATCGACGATCATCAACTCCACGCCGCGCAGTTCTTTGTCTTTCCAAAATCCCGCTATCGGCGACCACGAGGCCGGCCGAAAATAGACACCGGGCAAGTTGCGCGCGTTGAGACGGCTTGCCAGCGCCTCGCCGTCGAGCGCCGGGCCACCGGCATAAAAGAACGGTTTGGTTGTTCCGACGCCGCCGTTGACGCCCGCGTTATCGATCAGGCCGGTGCACAGATACGGAAACGTCGTCTGCCATGTGGGAATGTTCGGTGAACTTGGGACCCACTGCAAGCCGGTGTCGGGCCAAATCATGGAGCGGCGGTATTGCTGCATCGCGACCACTCGCAGCTTGGCCCCGATGTTGAAATGTTCGTTGAAGAGTTGGGCGAGTTCGCCGACCGTCATTCCGTGGCGCATCGCGATCGGGTAAAGCCCGATGAACGACTCCTGGCTCGGCTCGAGCACCGGCCCTTCGATCAGCGCACCGCCGACCGGGTTGGGCCGATCGAGCACCCAGAACTCTTTGCCCTGCGCCGCTGCGCTCTGCATGGCGTAGGCCATCGTCGAGATGAACGTATACGCGCGCGAGCCGACATCTTGAATGTCGAAGAGCAGCACGTCGACCTCGTGCAGCATCGCTTCGCTTGGATGGCGCGTCGGACCATACAAACTGTAAACCGGCAAGCCGGTCGCCGCATCGACGTAGGATGTTATGTACGAACCGGCGGTACGGTCGCCGCGAAAGCCGTGCTCGGGTGCGTAGATCGCGCTGAGATGAATCGAGGGGTTGCGGCGGATTGCGTCGACCAGCGATTCCAGCTTAGACGTAACGCCGGTTTGATTCGTGATGACGCCGACGCGCCGCCCTCCTAGCTCACGCCAGGTTTGACTCAGAAAGACCTCGTCGCCAAGCGTGACGTTCGCGGGTGGAACCGCAGCCGCGAGCAGCGGCAGGGCACCGACGAAACTAAGAAAAGCGCGGCGTCGCATCGGCCTCCAGAACACCGGCTGCGCGGGCCCGCGCGAAGAGTTCGTTGACGGCCGCGATGCCGTCGTCACCGATATCGTCGCTATAGTCGTTGACGTAGAGCTCGATGTGTTTGCGCATCACGTCATCGCTCATTTCGAAGGCGTGCTCGCGTACGAAGGGCATGATCGCCGCCTCGTTCGTGCGAGCAAATTGCAAGCTCGCGCGGATCGCTCCGTCGATTGCGTGGATGCGTTCGTCCCCCAGATCGTTGCGCGCAAGGATCGCGCCCAGTGGAATCGGCATGCCGCTAACCGATTCCCACCAATCGCCCAAATCGGCTACGCTCACGAGTCCGGCGTTCGCATACGTAAAGCGCGATTCGTGGATGATTAGACCCGCGTCGATCTGTCCGCTCGCAACCGCCGGGATGATCGCATCGAAGCGCATCTGTTGCGTGCGCGGGCGACTGCCCAGAGCGAGCTGCAGCAGCATGAAGGCGGTGGTACGTTCGCCCGGAATGGCGACGCGCAAATCGCGTACGTCGGCAAGATTGCGCGCGAGGCCGGGCCGCGTGACCACCAACGGTCCGCAACCACGCCCGAGTGCACCGCCGGAGCGCAGAATGCGGTAGTCACGCATCAGCGATGGAATCGCGCCGTAGCTGACTTTCGTGAGCTCATAATCGGCGCGCGTTGCCGCTAGGTTGAGTTCTTCGATATCCGCGAAGTGGACGCGCACTGCGGGTGCGTCGCTTAGCAGTCCATTGGTGAGCGCCGCAAAAATGTAGGTGTCGTTCGGGCAGGGCGAATAGGCCAGCGTGTGCGTTCGAACGTCAGTCGGCATGAGTTGGAGTGGTGTGCAACAGATCGAGCGTTGCATTGAGCACGCGCCGCAGTCCGAGTATTCCCGCGTCGAAATCCCACTCGCCCTTAGAGCGATCGCCGACGATGTTCGAAATGCCGCGCACTTCGATAGACGGTACGTTGGCGAGTTGCGCTGCCCGCAGTACGGCAAATCCCTCCATCGATTCGATTTCGGCGCCGCGCGCCCGCAGGCGCGCCGCGGTAGCGTCTGTAGCCGTTACATGCGAGACCGTGATCCCGCGCACAAGCGGAAAGCCCAGCGAGGTGATCGCTTCGATCAGCTGCGCATCCGAGGGAACGCGATCCGCGATCAGATTGCCGGGCGGAAGAGCCAGCGGCGCACCGCTTTCTTGTTGCATTTCGAAGAGCTCTTCGCCGACGACGACGCCGTCCCCGACGTGCGCGACCCCTGGAAACGCCCCCGCGATCCCCGCATTTACCACCATGTCGTAACGCTTGGCGGCGAGCGCACGGGCGACGCGCACCGCCGCGTCGACCGGCCCGATGCCCGAGACCAGCGTTTCGACGCCCGCGCGCGGTCCAAGCCACTCGAGTTCCTGCGCCACAGCGCTCACTAAGAGAATCATCGCACTCCAATCATTTTGTGCGTCTGTAAGGAGAGGCGAAACCGCTCCGGGTGTGCTTTGGCGTATTCGAGCGCGATCTCCACGTTCTTTTGTTTGTTGCCCTCGGGCTGCAGCAAGATCACGGGTTTTCCTGTAAAGAGTTGGAGATGCTCTTCGGGCACGCGTTCGTCGACGATGAGCTTGGCTTCGTTGGCGCGCTGCGCCATGCGCGGATCCACGCGTTCCTTGGGTGAAACGCAAAGCCACACGTCGTCGGGCAGCTCGGTGTAGATCGTGCCGTTCGATTCGATGTGCACGCGGCGTCCGTCGCGCCGCAACGCCTCGATCAGCGCGGGTGTCTCCGCCTGCGCGAGCGGCTCACCGCCGGTTAGGATCACCATCGGGCAGTCACCGCCTTCGGCGCGAACGGCGCGCACCACGTCGTCGATACCGGCGAGAAACTTCAGCGAGTAGTCGGTGTCGCAGAAATCGCAGGCGAGATTGCAGCCCGCAAGACGCACGAATACCGCCGGGGTTCCACTCCACGTGCCCTCACCTTGGATGCTGTAAAAAATCTCCGCGAGCTGCAGCATTGCGAACGAACCGCTAAGCCCCCGGGCCAAAATCGGAGCGTCGCAGGACGGCGCAGCTCGTCTGCGTCTCCCACAAGACCAGCTCGTCGAGACCCTCGAGCTGCGGGTCGAGGCGGCGCCAGATCCACATCACGATTTGCTCGGCGGTTGGATTGTCCATGAAATCATTGAGGTTTTGGTGATCCAGCACGTCGACGGCTTCTGTGCGCACCACCTGCTTGATGGTCTCAAAATCGGCGATCATGCCGCGCGCCGGGCCCTGCGATTGTAAAGGCCCGCGCACGGCGACCTCGAGCCGGTAGGAATGGCCGTGCAAGCGGGCACATTTGCCGGGGTGGTACGGAAGTACATGGGCCGCTTCAAAGCGGAAGTGCTTTCGGATCTGCATAAGAGAACTTGGCGGGTGGTTCGCGCCCGCATGGAGCGAGTCCGTTGTCCCTGCGTATCAACCGCGAAGAACTGGTGCTCTCCGCCGTCACCGGCGAAGTTGCTCCGATGCTCGTGAACACCGGCTTGTACGACGTGAGTTTCGATGGCCGGCCGTTTATCGTTCCGTCGGTGGGCGGTATCACGCCGAACGTGCGCGTGGGCGCCTCGGCATTTGCATTTATGGCCGATCACATCGAGCCGGCGGTATCGGTCAAACATCCCGACGACCGCCTGAACACCACGCTCAACGTCCTTGCGTGTATCGGCAACGAGGCAGTCGTGTCATCCGGCGACGCAAAGGGTGAACGCGGCCGTGTCACCGGAAAGCACGGCGGCGTCGAGCACGTGATGGTCGATTTCTCACCTGAAGTGATGCGTCGCATGACGATCGGCGACAAGATTACCGTCTGGTCGTGCGGACTCGGGCTGCGCTTTCTCGACCTGCCGGATATTCGGGCGTTCAACCTCGATCCCGATCTCGTGCATCGTATGGGAATGGAGATTCAAGGCGGACGCTTGCGCGTCCGCGTTGCGCGCATCGCGCCCGCGTCCGTCATGGGGTCGGGACTGGGCCGTTCGACGGTCGTGCGCGGGGATTACGATATCCAGACGTTTGACGACGAATTGAGCGCGAAACACGGCTTGCGCGAACTGCGCTTAGGCGATGTCGTGGCGATCAGCGACGCCGACAATTCCTTCGGTCGAATCTATCGTAGCGGCGCAATCTCGGTTGGGGTCGTGGTGCACGGCGGCTCGTTCGTCGCGGGGCACGGCCCGGGCGTCACCACGATCCTGACCTCAGCCAAAGGCGCGATCGACGTCGAGCTCGACGAGCACGCGAATCTCGCGAACTATTTCAACGAGCATTAGCCCGCATCGCAATGTGATAGCGCGCGCGATGCCCGGCAAACTGCCAGGCGCGCTCATCCACGTGGCCGTACGTGGCGAGAAACTCGCCGTGAAATTCGGGCGGGATCACCATGTGGACGGCAGAGAGATCGACTGCCGGGAGCCCGTAGTGGACGTCGCCCCAATCGATGATGCCGCATAGCCGATTGCGTTGATCGAGCAGCAGATGCTTTTCGTAGAGATCGCCGTGCACGACGCGCGGCTCTCCCTCGAGCGCCGGTTCATCGATGCCGAGACGCTTGGGGTCGAGCTTGCCGATTTCGTCGCTGCGTAAATCGATCGCGAGGAGCGGTTGCGGATCGAGGTCGTGGAGTGCGCGCAAGAACGTCGCTAGATCGATAGCGAGCGCGCGGGCGTCGTCCGAAGTGAGCTCGCGCGTATCCGCCGGTGCCCCGAATAAGATCTCGTAGCCGCCGAAATGCCACGGGAACGCATCGCTCGGTGTCCCGATGAAAAGTGGATTCGGAACGGCCAACGGGAGCTGCGGTGCGAGCAGCGGCAGCGCTGCGAATTCCTTCACGATCAAGGGTGCGGAAACGGTACGCCGGGGAAACCGAAAGATCAGATGTTCTTCGACAAGATAGGCGGCGTTGTCCCAGCCCGCCCCAATGCGCCGCAGCGACGATTCGGAAAATTGCGGAAATTGCTCGGCGATCAAGCGCCGAGCAAGCTGCGCGTCGACGTCGATCTCGGGTTCCCAGGGCTTCTTCACCGGGTTAGAACGTAAGCGCACGTTCGAGGTCGGCAATGAGATCCTGCGCCCGCTCAACTCCGATCGAGAGCCGCAGTAACGAGGGGATAATACCCATCCCGCGCGCGTCGACCGAGGTGCTGGAGTTCGGCCACATCGAAGCGGGCTGCGCCACCAATGATTCGACGCCGCCCAGGCTCGCAGCCGAGTGGAAGAGTTGCAGACGGTCGATGACGCCGCGCGCGTCATCGAACGAGCCGTCGATTTCGATGCTGACAAGACCACCAAAGCCGCGCATCTGCCGCTTGGCGATCTGCGCGCCGGGATGGGTATCGAGCCCCGGATAGTAGACCCGCATGACGCGTGGATGTGCTTCCATCGCACGCGCGACAGCCAACGCATTAGCATTGTGCCGTTCAACGCGCATCTCGAGTGTGCGCAAGCCGCGCAGCAAAAGCCAGGCTTCGAACGGCCCGAGCGTCGAGCCTAAGATGTGGTGCGTTTCCCAAATGCGTGCGATGAGCTCGCGTGAGGAGACGACGGCGCCCGCGATGAGGTCTGAGTGACCGCCAAGATATTTCGTGGCACTGTGGAGCACCACGTCGGCCCCGAGTTCGAGCGGGCGCGAATTCACCGGCGTTGCGATCGTGCTATCGACGCTTACCAGCGCGCCGGCGTCATGTGCGATGCGCGCGACGGCCGCAATATCGGTGATGCCGAGCAACGGATTGCTAGGCGATTCGAGCATAACCAGCCGTGTGTTTGGACGCATGGCTTGCGCGAACGCGTCAGCGTCGTGTTGATCGACGAAAGTGACCTCAACCCCGAATCGCGCGAGAACGCCGTTCAAGAGCGCGCGCGTGCCGTCGTAGATCATGCGCTGCGACACGACGTGCGCGCCGGCCGAGGTCAGCGCAATCGCGGTCGAGGCAATCGCACCCATGCCCGAAGCGCTGACCATTGCGGCTTGCCCGCCTTCGATCGACGCGAGAATGCGTTCGACCGCGCCGTGATTCGGATTGCCGTAGCGGGTGTAGAAGCGCTCGAAGGTCGGCGTTTGCGCAGCCGTTGCCATGGCGTCGGCGTCATCAAAGGCAAAGGTTGAGGTTTGATAGATCGGCGGCGTGACCGAACCGCCGTAAGCCGCGTCGCGGTCGCCGTGAATCAGGGTTGTTTCGATACCGAGATCGGTTCGCTGCATCCGGCGCTATTCGCGCTGGATGGCAATCGCGCCCGTCGCCGTCGTGAGCTCGACCTGTGCGTCGCCCTTGCCGATCGATCCTTTTGCGCTGGAACCGACGAAGTTTTGCGTGAACGAAAGTGGGAAATTGGCCTTGACCGGACCCACCGACGTCGACGCGGAGATCCTGGCGCTGCTTTGCGCGGGAATCTGGAGTGAAATGGCGCCAACGCTGACATGCAGCGCGATGCGCTGCGATCCGCCAACGGCTGCCATCGTTGCGGCGACCGCACCCGTGCTGGTGCTCTCGCGCGCATCGCCGGTGAATCCGCTGCTCTTGACGCCTCCGACGCTCTCTTCGAGATTGAGATTCGCGTTGGCGGGCGCGTGAATCGTATACTCTACGCGGCAGTGGGTCGAGTTCGCGGGAAAATGCGAGGTTACGACCAGCGTCGAGGCGCTCGGCTGAACCGAGACCGTAATAGCACGAACGTCGTCGATCGAATCACCCCACTTGCGTGCATCGATCTCAACACTGGGCTTATCCCAGGCGACGATGTCAATTCCGCCCACCGCGTTGTGAACTTCGATTGAGGCGGGCGCTTGGGTTACCGTCGTATGGAAGTCTTCGCTCACCCGCCCTTCGTCAAAAGCACAGCCGGCAAGCGGGAGCGCGGTCAGCACGGCAAGCATTGCGGAAGCGGGCCCAAAAAGCAGGCGTTTCATGCCCAAGATACGTTTGACAGGAGGGGTTGTTTCGGGTAGTATATATAACCAGATGGTTAACAATAGTTTGAAGCTCGACGCGGTCTTCGCGGCACTCTCGGACCCAACGCGGCGCCGGATCGTCGAACGGCTGGCGCAGCGCCGGCTCACCGTAGGGCAGATCGCCTCGGAGTTTTCGATGTCGCAGCCGGCGGTCTCCAAACATCTCAAGGTGCTCGAACGATCGGGCTTACTCAACCGCGAGATCGCCGGCCGCGTGCATCATTGCGGGTTGGAGCCCAAGGCGATGCAGGCCGCATCGAGTTGGATCGAAGAGCAGCGCCGCTTCTGGGAAGCTACATTTGCACGCTTGGACGACTACTTTGCCCGCAATCCTGAAAGGGACGACAAGAAGTGAATAACACCAGCACCGCGCCGACGACGTTGATTCTGAAGCACACGTTCAACGCTTCACCCGAGCGCGTCTATAAAGCTTGGACCGACCCGCTGATCCTGCAAGAGTTCATGCGTGTGGGCGGTAACGCGCGGGTCCGGGCCGAGACCAACGTGCGCGTCGGCGGAAGTTTTCGCATCGTCATGTTTCGAGCTGACGGCGAGGAATACGTTGCGCGCGGGACCTACCGCGAGCTTGTGCCCGGCCAGCGCATCGTCTGCACGTGGTCGTGGGAAGAAGATGACCCGGCACTCGAACGCGAAACGCTCCTCACGATCGAATTCGCGCCGCGCGGCACGCAGACGGAAATGACGCTCACGCACGAAAACTTCCGCGATATCCAGCAGCGCGACAATCATGCGATGGGCTGGGGAGAGATGCTCGTGGAGCTGGAGCGCGTGCTGTGATCGGAGCGAGCGCTGCGTCGGTGGCGATGATGGGAGCGATGATGCTTCCGGCAGTCGCGCCCGCGGTATCGCGACGCGCTCGCGCCGGCGAGCGCCTGCGCACTCTGCCGATCTTCATCGGATCGTATCTCGCCGTGTGGCTGCTCGTGGGCTGCGCTATCCATGCCCTGTTTTCGACGCGTAGCACGTTCGTCGCGGGGGCCGTTGCAATTGCCGCGGGCGCTTATGAAATCACGCCGCTCAAACGCTACTTTCGTCAGCTTTGCGCGCGGGACGTTCGCTCAGGTTTCACCTTCGCGTTCTACTGTGCCGGCTCGTGCATCGGGCTTATGCTGATGCAGGCTGCGTTCGGCATGATGAGCATGGCATGGATGGTGGCGATCGCCGCCGTCGTGCTGGGTCAGAAGCTCATCCCGCCAAATTCCGCCATCGATGTGCCGCTTGGACTTGCGATGGTCGCGATCGGAAGTGTACTCGTCGTCGCGCCCCTGTCGATTTTGGGACTCATCCCGCCTATGTGCGGCGGATAAACTCGAGGAGAGAAGCAAATGAACGATCTCGCAATGAACGCACCGCCGATCGTATCGGCGCAAGAGTGGCAAACTGCGCTCCAGCAGATGCTCGTCAAGGAAAAAGAGTTGACTCGCGCTCGTGACTCGCTGGCCGCGCAGCGCCGGCGCATGCCGTGGCTTGCCGTGGAAAAAACATACGAATTTGACGGACCCAACGGTAAAGAGCGTTTGCTCGACCTGTTCGATGGGCGCCGGCAGCTCGTGGTGTATCGCGCTTTCTTCGAACCGGGCGTGAAGGGCTGGCCCGACCACGCCTGCGTCGGCTGTTCGCTCATGGCCGACCAAATCGCTGATGTCACCCACTTGCACGCTCGCGACACGAACTTCGTCTATGCGTCGCGAGCTCCGCAGGCGGATATCGAGCGGGTGAAGATGAGGATGGGCTGGACCTTCCCCTGGTACACGATCACCGACAGCTTTGATGCCGACTTCGGCGTGGACGAATGGCACGGTACCAACGCGTTCATCCGCGATGGTGAGCGCGTGTTCCGTACCTACTTCGTCAACGATCGTGGCGACGAAGCATTGGGGAGCACCTGGAGCTACCTCGACCTCACCGCGCTCGGACGCCAGGAGAGTTGGGAAGACTCACCCGAGGGCTACCCGCAATCCGCACCTTACGAGTGGTGGAATTGGCATGACGAATACGGCAAGAGCGAGGGGCCGTTCAGTCGTTAGAAACTAGGGCTTTTCGAAGGCCACGATCTCGTTGTTGTCGCGGTGGCTGGTCCAGAACTTCGTGCCGTCGTAGGCGAGGCCGCGCGCATCGAAGGGAATCGAGGCGAGTACGGTTATTTGAGGAGTCTCGGTGTGCGCGTCGACCTTCCACAACTCGAGGTTCTCGAACTCTTCGTCACCGGTGACCAAATAGAAGACGCCGCCGGCGATCGTCATGCCGACCGGCGTGCGTTCGAGGGGGATCTCGCGCACGATATCACCCTGCCCGTCGAGTGCGAGAATCTTGCGATACGATGCCTGCGATAAGAAAAGCGTGTCGCCGTCAAAAGCGACGTGCGCGCCGGTGAGATCCGGGCAGGTGATGCGATCGCTCTTGAATCCGTGACCGGGAACGAAGCGGTAGATGTAGCGGTCGTGATCCTTTTCGCCGAGTCCAATCACGACGCGCAGCTCGTCGCCGACCATCGTCATCCCGAACGGACCGCCGGGTGCCTGGGCTTCCTCGCCCACGGTCCAGCGTTTCGAGTCGATGGCATAGACGCGGTGCGTTTCGCGGCTGGCCATCCAGAGGGTGTCGCCGTCGCAGGCCAAGCCCAGTGGCAGCGGTGCCGGTGAAGGCAAGCGCAGAAGTTCTTTGATCGCGTGTGTCGTGGCCATTACACTGCTCCGTCGGGCGTCATGCGTTCGAGGCGTTTCTTGAGATCGGCGAGCCAACCGCTGGCAACGTAGCCGTCGACGACGCGGTGATCGAGCGAGAGGCACGAGTTCATCACGTAGCGCGGTGCGAACGAGTCGTCATCACGTACCACCAGTTTCTTCTCGACCGTCTCCATGGTGACGATCCCAGCTTGGCCGGCGTTGATAATCGGCGCCGAGGCCCACGAGCCGTTCGCACCGTTGTTATTCACGGTGAACGTCCCGCCGGCGAGATCGTCGGCGCCGAGCTTGCCGCGACGCGCTTTGTCGATCAGCTCGCCGGCCGCGATGGCCAGGCCCTTAATCGAGAGCTTGTCGGCGCCCTTGATCACCGGCACGATCAGCGTTGCCGGTAGGCCGATCGCGATACCGATGTTCACGTCTTTGTTGACGTAGATACCCTCGGCCGTGAACTTCGCGTTCATCAACGGGAAGGCTGCGAGCGATTCGACCACCGCGCGAATGAAGAAGGGTAACAGCGTGAGCTTGTAGCCGGTTTCGCGTTCGAAGCGATCTTTCTCGCGTGCGCGCCACTTCCACACGCCGGTGACGTCGATCGAGGTCATCGTCCATGCGTGCGGTGCGTTGTGAATCGATTCGACCATGCGCTCGGCGATGATGCGTCGCGCCTGGGTGAGGGGAACGAGCGTTCCCGGAATCGGTTGTGCGTACGTGGAGGTTCCGCCGGCTGGGGGCGGTGCGGTAGCCGGAGGCGGTGGCGCCGCACCAAAATTGGTGCCGATCGCAATCGCCTGACCGACGGCGGCTGCAGGTCCCATCCGCGCGGCCGTCAAGACGTCGTCGGCGGTCACGCGCCCATTCTGACCGCTGCCTTTGAGTCTGCGGATGTCGATGTGATGCTCGCGCGCAAGTTTGCGGACCGCGGGCGAGGCCGTACGCAATGCGTCTTGTGCTAGCGCGTCGGCTTCGGGCTCGAGGCCGCCCGGCGCGCCGTACGAACTCGGAATCACGTTCTCGCTACGCGCGTGCCCGTTGCCCTGCGGTTTAGGCTCGAGCTGCGGAATGTTGAATCCCGGAACGGGATCCTCTTGCACACTGTTCGCCATCGCGGCGGTTGTCGCGGGCGGTGACGCGGCGGTCTCAGGTTTGCTTGCGCTAGCCCCGCTTACTTCGTCGATGACGGCGATTGCGGTGCCGACCGGAACCGTGTCGCCTTCCTTGACCAGCACTTGCGTGATCACGCCGGTAACGGGCGAAGGCACTTCGGCGTTGACTTTGTCGGTTGAGACTTCGAGAAACGCCTCGTACTTTTCAACCGGGTCGCCGACCTTCTTGAGCCACTGCGCGACCGTTCCTTCGGTAACCGTTTCACCGAGTTGCGGCATCGTTATCGTGGTTGCCATGTCAGTGCCCTACCTCAGAGGTTTGGTGCATAAAGTCGCGAGCGCCGGAGCGCGCCGACGAGACGCGAGGAAGGAGCATAGCCACAGCTCTGTGACTGACGAGCAACGATGTCGGCGCCCATCCGCCGCCGCGACCCGAAGGGCTGGTTGTCTGACGGGCGCGCTCGTCGTCACTCTTCGCTCGCAAAGTTCTACTTTCGTCGCTCATCGTTTCTAGAGCGCGCCTCGTCAGACAACCAGCTTTACGCATAAAACCTCTGTGGTAGGACACTAAAACTTCACCAAATCTCGCATCGCATCGGCCATCTTTGCCGGGGATGACATGAACTCGTGTTCGAGCGGCTCGGCGTAGCCCATCGCCGGAACGTCGGGACCGCACAGCCGCCGGATCGGCGCGTCGAGCGAGAACAGCGCGTTCTCGGCGACCATCGCCGAAATCTCGGCGCCGATACCGCCGAATTTGTTGTCTTCGTGGATGATCAGGAGCTTGCGTGTCTTCTCGACGCTCGAGAGAATCGCCGACTTGTCCATCGGTCGAATCGAGCGGAGGTCGATTACCTCAACCGACATCCCCTCGCTCTCGAGCGTGCGCGCCGCTTCGAGCGCCCAATGGACGTAGAGACCGTACGAGACGACCGTGAGCTGCGTACCTTCCTTTATGACGTTGGCTTTGCCGATCGGCACGGTGTAGTGCCCCTCGGGGACCTCGCCCTTGATCAAGCGATACGTTTTCTTGTGTTCGAGGAAGAGCACGGGATCGGGATCGTCGATTGCGGCGTTGAGAAGACCCTTCACGTCCGCCGGGAAGGCGGGTGCAACGATTTTAAGACCCGGGACGTGATAGAAGAGCGCTTCGATGGAGACCGAGTGCGAGAGCGCACCGCGTACGCCGCCGCCGTACGGCGTACGGATGACGAGCGGACACGTGTATTCGCCGTTGCTGCGGTAACGCGTCTTTGCGGCTTCGCCGACGATCTGATTGAACGCCGGATAGATAAAGTCGGCGAATTGAATCTCGGCAATCGGCCGCAGCCCTTCCATCGCCATGCCAACCGCGATGCCCACGATCGAGGCTTCCGCGATCGGCGTGTCGATCACGCGCTGCGCGCCGAACTCGTTGATGAAATCTTTCGTGATGAGAAACACGTTGCCGCGCGCACCGACGTCCTCACCGAGGATGATCGTGCGATCGTCACTCTTAAGTGCTTCGTAGAGCGTTTCGCGTACGGCCTCGACGTTGTTGAGAACCTTCGTACCGGCGGTCACTGCCACGGCTGCCATGCTCCTTCGTAGAGATTCATATAGAGATCCGATGGTTGCGGGAAGGGCATTGCCTCGGCTTTATCGGTCGCTTCGTTGGTCTCGCGTAGAACATCTTTCTTGAGATCGTTCACGTCGGCTTCGCTCACGATGCCTGCTTCGACGAGGACGTTCACAAAGAGCGGCACCGGATCGTTTTTGCGATGTTCACTGACCTCGTCGCGCGTGCGGTAGGTCATGTCGTTGTCGTCGGTCGAGTGCGCCAGGAACCGGTAACACATGCCCTCCAGAAGCGTCGGCCCACCGCCGGCTCGCGCGCGATCGAGCGCCTCTTTCACGTTTGCGTAGGTCTCGATCGGATCGAAGCCGTTGAAGCGCTTGCCGGGCATCCCATAGCCGGCCGCGCGTTTCCAAATCTCGGGTTGTGCCATTTGCTTGTCGAGCGGCGTCGAAATCGCCCACTCGTTATTTTCGACCAGCATCACCATCGGCAACTTGTGAACCGACGCGAAGTTCATGGATTCGTGCCACTCGCCTTCGCTGGTCGTGCCGTCGCCGCAGGTCACCAATACCGCGCGGTCCTTTTGGCCGCGATAGGTGATGGTGTACGCTGCGCCGACCGCGTGCGGAATGTGCGCCGCGAGAATCGACGAGAACGACATGATGCCGAGCGACTTCGAATTGTAGTGATTGGGGAATTGGCGTCCGCCGTTGTGGTCGGCAGCGCGCGCGAAGATCGAAAGCATGATCTCATACGACGTGAGGCCGACGCCGAGCGCGAGCCCCAGATCGCGGTAGTACGGCGCGAGGATATCTTTCCCGCGATCGAAGGCCATGGCGGCACCGGCCTGGAGCGCTTCGTGCCCTTCACTCCCTAGCGCAAACGGTACTTTGCCTTGCCGATTGAGCTGGAAGCCGCGGTTATCGAGCTGTCGTTGCAGGAGCATATTGCGAAGCATTTGCCGCAGCTGGTCGTCGCTGAGTCCGCGACGATCCAGGCTCTTGGCCTTCGTGTCGGTTTTAGCCATCGATTACTTCCCTAGGGTGAGATCTGGCGCAGGGCCCGGGATTTGATAGTGCGAGCGGTCCTAGGGAAATCCTCTCCCGCAGGGCTGCTCGGGCGAGCGAGCGCGAGAGAGGTGCGCCTCCCATCGACTCGGTAGATTTAGACGATGATCACGCCGTCGAAGATTGGGGTCCCGGTCGAGGAGCTGGTTCGCTTCCGCCGCCACTTTCACGCGAACCCCGAGCTGTCGTTCGAAGAGCACGAGACCGCAGCGTTCATCGAGCAAGAGTTGCGCACGTGCGACTTCGACGAGATTCGTACCGGCGTCGCTAAAACGGGCATTCTTGCGACGCTCAAGGGTGGGCGCCCCGGGCCGGTGACGTTGCTGCGGGCCGACATGGACGGCCTCCCGATGGATGAAGTCGGCGACGTTCCGTATCGCTCCACGCGCAAGGGCGCGATGCATGCTTGCGGTCATGACGGACACATCGCGATTCTGCTCAGTGCCGCACGCGCGCTGTCGCGTCATCGCGAGCTCGTCGCGGGAACGATCGTCTTCTGTTTTCAGCCGGCGGAAGAGGGCCCCGCCGGCAATAAGTTGATGATCGAGGAGGGCGCGCTCGAGAATCCGCACGTCGATCGGTGCTTTGCGCTGCATCTCTACAGCGGGCTCGAGGTCGGCAAGGTCGGCATCCGTGACGGCGCGTTCTTTGCGTCGTCGGATCGTTTCACGCTGACGCTCAAAGGGCGCGGCGGACACGGCGCGATGCCCCATGTGACGGTCGATCCGATCGTCGGCGCATCGCAGCTGGTGACGATGCTGCAAACCATTGCCAGCCGCGAGATTGCGCCGAAAGATCCGGTCGTGGTGACGGTCGGTACGATGCACGCCGGTACCACCTTCAACGTGATTCCCGACAACGCCGAGATGATGGGCACGGTGCGCGCCTTTAGCGACGAGGTCCGCCGTTCGATTCCCGAGCGCATGGAGCGCATGATTGAGGGTACCTGCGATGCGATGCGCCTGGATTACGAGTTCGAATACTTGTGGGGCTATCCGCCGACGGTGAACGACCGTGCGATGAACGACGTGGTGCGGGAGGCTGCGGCGCGCGCGATCGGCGCAGAGCACATCGTCGACCCGCACGACGTCGTGATGTGGGCCGAGGACATGTCGTACATGATGGAACTGCGCCCCGGCGCCTATTTCGTCGTGGGCGTGCGCGGCCCGACGCTCGGCATCGAGCCGCAACATTCGTCGCGATACGACATCGACGAACGTAGTCTGGAGATCGGCTTTAAGATGATGGTCGAGCTCGCGTTAATCGGTTAGGTTTGATCGCCGCGCAAAAACTTCTGGAGGACCTCCGATCCCGACTTCATCGCCGACTCGAGATTGTCGAGCGCGGCCTTGGTTTGTTCGTTGGTGACGTCGGCGCTTTGGCGCGCCTGATCGATCAGCGTTGCGCGCAGCTTGTCGCTCTCCCCGAGCGCCTGCGCAATCTTCGTTTGTAATTCTCGTGCCTGCTCCATAGCCTTGGTCATAAAGTCGTCGCTGCTCACGATGCATCCTCGCTTTCGGTGACGGTTAGGACCCAACGGATCGCCCGCGCGTACTGGTCAAGCTCGCGAAGCGCCCGGTCGAATGCCCGGTAAGCTGCGTCCTCGCTCCACCGTTTACCCGTGCTACGCGATAAATGTTTCCCGTATGCGAGGGCGGCATCCAATTGCCGCTCGATCGCCGGCCACTCGTCGCGGAGCGCTCGCTCGGAAGCGTCGCTCAAGCGGTCGATCACCGGCGGTGCCGGGAGCGCGGGGTCGTGCATCGCACACTCCAGGCGCACCAGCGCGTATTCGCTGCGCGCGGTGATAAACGAACCCAGGAGTTGCACGAGCCGAACGTCCATATAATCCATTATGTCCGATGTGCGACGCTATGTCATCGTAGGGAATGGCTTTGCTGGGACGACGGCCGCCGAACAGTTGCGCAAGCACGACGCCAACTGTGAGATCACGCTCTTCGGCGACGAGCCGTACCCCCTCTACAATCGCATTTCCCTCCCGCCGATGCTGCGCAAGCAGCTTCCCGAGGAAAAGGTCATGATGCGCGATTTCGCCGCGCACGAGGGCAATCGTATCACGCTCAAGCTGGGGACGCGGGTCGACGCGATCGATACCGAGGGTCGCACGGTGAGCGCCGGCGGCGTCGAATATCCGTTCGACGCCCTGCTGATCGCAACCGGCGGTCGTCCGAATCCGGCGCCGGCACCTGGTGGCACCGGTGCCAGCAACGTCTATAACTTTCAGTACCTCGATGACACACGCGCGATCTCCGAGCAGATCGATCGCTCGAAGAGTGCGGTCGCAATCGGCGGCTCGTTCATTGCCTACGAGCTCGCGGAGGCCTTCGCCGCGCGCAAAGTCGAGACGCACTGGATCATGCGCGGACCGCATGTGCTGCATCGGCTGCTCGACGACGTCGCGGGCGAGTTCGTCGATCAGGCGGCAAAGAACGATGGCGTGCACATGCACTACGGCGAAGAAGTCGAAGAATTCATCCGTTCCAACGGCGTCGTGACCAAAGTGCGCACTAAGACGGGCCTCGAGATCCCGGCCGAGTGCTACGGCGTCGGATTCGGTCTCACGATGAACACTGAAATCGTCGACGGCACGCCGATCGATGCCGGCAAGAACGGTATCCTCTGTAACGATCATCTCGAAACGAGCGTTCCCGGCATCTACGCGGCCGGCGATATCGCGGACTTCTACGATCCGATTCTCGAGATGCGCTATCGCATGGGAACGTGGAACAATGCCGGCGCACACGGAAAAGTCGTCGCGCAGAACATGATGGGCGGCAGCGAAAAATATCACGACGTCCCCGAATATTCATCGCTGCTCTTCAAAGGCCAGACGATCACGCAATTCGGCCTCTCCCCGGATTTGCAGCCGGAGCTCGAGACCGCACGGAAGATCGATCGTGAGAAGAATTGGTACCGCGCGCTGTTCTTTTGGCAAGACCGTCTCGTCGGCGGGATCATGCTGGGCAAAGGCAACCGCGCCGGCAAACGCAAGTACGTCGAGGCGATCAAGAGCAAAGAACGATTCCCCAAACCTCAGTGGGAAGCTATGCTCGACTGGACCGCATAGACCGCTCGATATGCTAGGATGGGCTATCGAGTAAAGGAGACCGCATGCACATACAGCGCCTCCCCTTGGTCGTCGCCCTAGTGACGGCCCTCCTTGCCACGACGGCCCCTGCCGGCGCCGCGCGAATCTACAACCTGTTGCCGATGCCCGTACAAATGTCTGGGCAAAACGGCGACTTTATTTTACAGCCCGGACAAAAAAGCGCCAGCCTGAGCTGGACCGTCACCGGGCTCGATATTATCATTTACGGAATCGGCCGGACACCTTCGCTATGTTCGCTCAATTGGTTCCCGCGTCATGAGATTGCCGGCGGCCACTACCTCATCATCGGTCACCACGGTTACAACATCGTGTGCTCGTTGTGCGACTCCGACGGTAAATTGATGCAACGGGCCACGGGGACGGTGCCGGTGCAATACTACCGGGTGTTCGAAGGGAGCACAAAAACCGGATGCTGAGAACGCTTCTCCTCGCGGCGGCGCTGACGTTGCCCGCCCTCGCTCAAACGACCGAGGCGACACCGCCGATAACCGGTTCGGTGTATCAGGCGTGGAACTATCTGGTCGTCAATCAAACGCAGAACGTAGCCGAGGTCTCGATCTACCATCGCTTTGGTCCGGCGTTTCATTTAACGCGCGTAGGTGGCGGGTGGGTCGGACCCGGCGGCAGGCTTGTCGTGAAACTTCCTAAGGGGGAAACGACATACGAGTTGGAGGCGACTTTCAAGAAAGCCGGCCAAGATTCACCGGCGATCGGCAAAGCATCGGTGAAGTGGTGGCTCAAAGACGGTTCCCGCGATCGCCTTGTCAACGAAGGCGGAAATTTCTACTGGAAGCCGTTTTAGGACAAAGCGGATTTTACCGCTGCGACGAACGCGTCGACGTCGGATTCGGTCGTCGCCCAGTGGGTCATCCAACGCACCTCCGGTAACGCCTCGTTAAAGAAGTAGAAGAAGAACTGCTCTTGAATGCGCGCAATCGCTTCGCGTGAGAGTGTCGCAAAGATCGCGTTGGCGCGGACCGGGCGCGTGATCGTGACCCCGGGAATGTCGCGCACGCCGGCGAGTAAGCGCTGCGCCATCGCGTTGGAGTGGGAGGCGTAACGCAGCCAAAGGTCGCCCGTCAGGAGTGCTTCAAACTGCGCTGAGATGTAGCGCATCTTGGAGGCCAGTTGCATCCCTTGTTTGCGCGCATACAGCGCGACGTTCGCGCTGAGGCTGGGATCAAAAAAACAGATCGCCTCACCGCCCATCAAGCCGTTCTTGGTCCCCCCGAAGCTAAGGATATCGACGCCGACGTCTTTGGTAATCGCGCGCGGCGTGGTGCCGAGCGCCGCGGCAGCATTGGCAATGCGGGCGCCGTCGACGTGCACGAGCAGTCCGCGATCGTGCGCAAAGGCGCACAGATCGGCAAGCTCGCGCGGCTCGTACACATCGCCGTATTCGGTCGTGTTGGAAACGCTGATCACCCGCGGCTGCGAAAAATGCTCGCCGTGGCCGCCGAGAAGATACGGCTCGAGTTCGGCGACGCGCAGCTTACCGTCAGCAGTTGCAATGGGAATGACCTTCGAACCCGTGAAGCGCTCGAAAGCGCCGCATTCGTCGGTCTGCAGATGCGCGCTCGCGGGCGCAAGCACCGCATCCCACGGCCGCGTGACACAGCTGAGCGCCACCACGTTGGCGCCCGTGCCGTTGAAGGTGAAATACACGTCGGTCGCGTCGCCGAAATGCTCGCGAAAGCGTGCGATGGCGCGCGCCGTCCACGGATCGTCGCCATAGCCCACCGCGTCGCCTTCGTTGGCAGCCAGGATCGCCGCGAGGATCTCCGGTGCGATCGGGGCATTGTTGTCGCTTGCGAAACTGCGATGCATCACAACGTTACCGTGGTTCCGCGATACGCTACGTCGGCCTTCCAGCCAAACGCGCCGCGCGCCATCGCGGCCAGTGCCGCTGCCGACGGCGCCTCGCCGTGGACGGCGTAGAGATGCGGCGCGGTGGTGCAGGTCTGTAGCCAACGATGCAGTTCATTGCGATCGGCGTGCGCGCTGAACCCGGAAAGGTGCACGATCGCGGCACCGACCGGAAGCGTATCGTTATAGAGGGTCACGCGCTTTGCTCCGTGGGTGAGGATGTAGCCGAGTGTTCCCAGGCTTTGATAACCAGGAAAAATGATCGTGGCCTTGAGATCGGCAAGGTTGTTGTGCAGGTGGTGCAAGATGCGCCCGCCCGAAGCCATACCGCTGGCGGAAACGATCACGTGGGGGCCGGTGATCGTGTTGAGCGCCTTGGATTCGTCGGTGGTGACGTGCATGGTGAAGTCGCGAATGCCGAACGGCGTGGCCTGTGAGTCGCCGGGAATCTGCCGGTGCGCGCCGGGAAAGCGCGCGAACAGCTCATCGACTTTCTCCGCCATCGGACTATCGAGATGCACTGGAAGATTCGCAATCTGCGCGTCGCGCGCTTGCAACGTTGCGATCGCGAGCAAAATGTCTTGCGAGCGTTCGACTGCAAACGCCGGGATGACGATCGCACCGCCGCGCGCGATACCGGCAAGAAGTGCGCTGCCCAGGGCATCGATCGGGTCCGGTGGATGCACTTGATTCGCGTACGTCGATTCGCAAATGAGGTCGGTCGCGGCGCCCATCGGTTCGGGATCGAAGAGCAACGGGCGGTCGTAGCGGCCGAGATCGCCGGAAAAGACCACGCGCTTGCCTTCGAATTCGAGCGCGACGAAGGCCGACCCGATAATGTGGCCGGCATCAAAGTAGGTTGCCTTGAGCACGCCCGCAACGTCAAAGGATTCGTGCAGCGCGACGGGTTGCGTGCGCTTCATCGTGCGGTCGACGTCGCGTTGATCGTAATACAGCGGGGGCGCGTAGGGCCGCTGGTGCTGGAAGCCGCGTTCTTGCAACTCTTGCTGCAAGTGCGCCGAATCATCCAGGACGATCTGCATGACGGCCATCGTCGGCGGCGTGCAAAAGATCGGACCCGAGAAACCGTCGTGAATCAGCTTGGGCAAATAGCCGACGTGATCGAGGTGGCCGTGGGTCACGATCACGGCATCGATGTCGTCGGCCGGAACGGGAAGAGGAATGGCGTTGAGCGCGGTGACGCTCGCCACGCCCTGAAACATGCCGCAATCGACCAGGATGTGTTTGCCGCCGACCGTGAGCAGATGCTTGCTCCCGGTCACGATGCCGGCAGCACCGATAAAAGTGAGCTCAGCCACGATCGAAGACCACCGACGATGGGATGCCGCTGCGCAGATACTCGTCCAGGCAGCGATCGACCAACTTCTCGGGATTGTCGTCGGTCAGCATGATCGAGCCGGTTTCCTTTTGCACGAGTCCCGCGATGCGTGTGAACTCGTTGGAGATACCGCCGGAGTTGGTAAGGATGCCGATCAATTTGCCCTCGTCGTAAGCGATTGCAAACTCGCCCAGCGAACCACTACGCCCACCGACGAAGAGCACGAAGTCCGAGCTATGGATGTTGTGCGTCTCGCGTCCCATCAGACCCGATCCGGTAAAAACCATCGTCGTGTAGGGTTGCAGCGGGGAATCGTAAATCTTCACGTGCTCCTCGCGCGAAAGTGCGGGCGAGACGCCTAAGCTGACGCCACCAGCTTCATGCGCACCCAAAACCGCGGCATGCGGAAGGCCGGGGCAAGCGCCGGTCACGATCGTGGCATCGCGCTCGCCGATGCGCCGGCCCAAACGGCGCGCAAGGTCGAGCTCCGGCTTGGTGATGAGTCCGCCGGCGGAACCCATCACTCCGATTTGGATTTTCATGGATGGGGATGTTTATGACGGTACAAGAGCCTACCTACCAGGACATTGTGCGGCGCTGGAAGACGCTACGCGCAAAGGATGTGCGCGTTCGTGAGGTCGCGTGCGTCGGCGCGCCGCGCACGTTGTTATGCGCGGAGTACGGCGATTACCGGCTTCCCGGTATCCATATCGCGGCGGGTGTTCACGGCGACGAGCCCGCCGGTCCGCACGCGTTGCTCGCGCTGCTCGAGAGCGACGAACTCGATTCGCGTTTCTCGTATCGTTTGTGGCCCTGTACGAATCCGAGCGGTTATGACGCGCGAACGCGCGAGAGCATCGACGGCGTCGACGTCAATCGGACCTTCGGACGAGGCGGCTCATCGCCGGAGTCGCGCGCCATCATCACCGCCAATCGCGATCGCAAATTCGAACTTGCAATCGACCTGCACGAAGACGACGAGGCCGGCGGCTTCTACTGTTACGAGTACGGCGGAGCCGGCATCGGGCGGCGAATCGTTGACGCACTTGCGAGCGGCGGCACGCCGATCGATCCTCGCGACGTCCTCACGCCTGACCCCGATGCGGAAGCGGAGAAGATCGGTGGCCGTACGCTGACACAATTGCTCATGCGGAACGCGGCACGGCTTGGGCTCACGCTCGAGACGCCGTCTGCCGTACTGCCGTTCGCTACGCGTGTTGCGACTCACGTCGCAGCGGTGAAGTACGCGCTCTCGCGAATATCCTAGCCATGGCGCAGCGTGATCAATTAGAAGTCGACGTGCTCTTCGTCGGGGCGGGCCCAGCCTCGTTGGCCGGGGCGATTCGCCTTGGACAGTTGGCAAAAGAGGCCGGTCGCGAGCTTGAGATCCTGGTGATCGAAAAGGCCGCGGAAATCGGCAACCACGGGATCTCGGGCCTTGTGCTCGACCCGCGTGCAATTACCGAGCTGCTTCCGGACTGGATCGAGCGCGGTGCGCCGATCGAGGCGCCGGTTGGCCGCGACGAACTCTGGTTCCTGACCAAGGGCGGCAAGATCAAGGCGCCGTTCACGCCGCCGCCGCTCAACAATCACGGTAAGTTCGTCTCCTCGCTTCAACGCCTCACCAAATGGATGGCGGCGCAGGCCGAAGAGCTCGGCGTGCAAGTGTTCGGTGAATTTCCCGGACAGGAATTGTTATGGGATGGCGACCGTGTCATCGGCGTGCGCACCGGTGATAAGGGCGTCGATCACGACGGCAAGCCGAAAGCGAATTACGAACCCGGCGCCGATCTGCTCGCAAAGATCGTCGTGCTCGGTGAAGGCCCGCGCGGCACGCTCGCTAAGCAAGCGATTCCGCGCCTCGGCCTCGACGACGGCAAGGAACCGCAAGTCTACGCTGCAGGCGTCAAAGAGCTGTGGCAATTGCCCGACGATCGTTTCCCCGCGGGAACCGTCATTCACACACTCGGTTATCCTTTACCGCCCGAAACCTTCGGTGGCGGTTTCATCTACGGTATGAAGGACCGCGTGCTCGATATCGGTCACGTCACCGGGCTCGACTACAAAAATCCAACGACCGATCCGCACAACGAGCTGCAGCGCATGAAAGAGCATCCCGAGATTCGTAAGATGCTCGAGGGCGCAAAGTTGATTCGCTATGGCGCAAAAGCGATTCCCGAAGGCGGGCTCTTCGCGATGATTCGGCCGTATTCGGACGGACTGATGATTGCCGGCGATTCGGCGGGGTTTCTCAACGGGATGCGCCTCAAAGGCGTGCATCTCGCGATGAAATCCGGCATGATGGCAGCCGACACCGCGTGGGATGCGCTACAAGCGCAAAAGTTCGACGCCGCGCAGCTTTCAGTATACGAACAACGCTTCCGCGACTCGTGGGCCTACGACGAGATGCGCAGCGCGCGCAACTTCCATCAAGGATTCGAGCACGGCATGTGGGCCGGCATGTTCAACGCGGGTCTCGCGACCTACACCGGCGGTCGCGCGTTCGGGTTCATCGACAAGCTTCCGGCCAAGCCGGGGTACGAAAACATGGTGAAGGCGGGCTATCGTCCCAAAGAGACGCCACGCGCGAAAATCGACAACGTGTTGACGTTCGACAAACTTACGGACGTGTATAACTCGGGCACGGTGCACGAAGAGAATCAGCCCAGCCATCTCCACGTAGCCGACACGAACATTTGCCGCGACCGCTGTACGGTCGAATACGGCAATCCGTGCGCGTACTTCTGTCCGGCAGCCGTTTACGAGCCGATGTTCGAGAAAGACGGCGATGAGGGCGCGGTGCACGGGCGCTTGCAGATCAACTTTACCAACTGCGTGCACTGTAAGACCTGCGACATCGCCGATCCGTATCAGATCATTACCTGGGTGCCGCCGCAGGGCGGCGAAGGTCCGGTCTACACCGGGATGTGACCGCTAAAGTCATGGATATCACGGCCGGCGGCGATGTCATCGTCGTCGGCGGCGGATTGATCGGCCTGTCGATCGCCTTCGAACTTGCGCAGCGCGGAGCGACGGTTCGCCTCTACGATCGCGCCGAACCCGGACACGGCGCATCCTGGGCCGGTGCCGGTATGCTCGCCCCTTATGCCGAGCACATCGATGACGAAGATCTGCTGGCCTTGTCTCGCCGCTCACTCGAAGGTTATCCGGCGTTCGTCCAGCGTATTAGCGAAGCCAGCGGTGTGCACGTCGACGTCTCGCTCGACGGGGTCATCGAGGCGGCGTTCGACGCGCAACGGCTCGCCGCGTTCGAAACGTTTGCGCGCGAACTGCACGCGCGCGGCGTACCCTGCGAGTTGCTCGACCGGCGCGCATCGCTGATCGCGGAACCGGCGCTTGGAAAACAGGTCACGGGCGCACTGCTCGTCGCCGGGCAAGGCTACGTCGACAATCGCCGCCTCGGCCGCGCGTTGCTGGCGGCCGCGCAATCGCGCGGGGTGCTGGTCCATGCGCCGGTCCGGGACGTGGTCATCGAGTGCGACCAGCGGCGCGTCCGGGGCGTCCGCAGCGAGCTTGGTTTCGCCGGCGCTTCGGTCGTGATCAACGCCGCGGGCGCATGGGCGGCGAACGTGCCCGGCCTGCCCGAGTCGGCGCGCCCGCCGGTCAAACCGGTCAAAGGGCAGATGCTGGCGCTTGCCGCGCCGGTGGGCTTCCTGCGCCGGGCCACCTGGGTTCCCGGCGCCTACCTGGTCCCCCGCAGCGACGGCCGGCTGCTGGTTGGCGCGACCGTTGAGGATGCCGGGTTCGACGAGCACGTAACCGCGAGTGCGATCCACGCGCTGCTCCACGCCGCGCTCGCCGCTGCGCCGGCGCTGGGCGCCTTTACCGTGACCGAAACGTGGGCCGGCTTGCGGCCGGGAAGCCCTGACGGGCGTCCGTTTATCGGTCCAACCGGGATCGACGGTTTGATCCTTGCGACCGGGCACTACCGCAACGGCATTCTGCTCGCTCCGGCAACCGCCGAGATGGTTGCGAGTTTTGTCGAAAGTGGCGACGCTGCGCCGTTGCAAGCGTTCTCGCCCTTGAGGATGGCGGGCAGTGCGGGCCGAATCATCCATGCGTGAAAGCGACGATCAACGGCGAACCGTGCGACCTCCCCAGCGGTACAACCGTGGCAAACCTGCTCGAACGATTGGGCGTGATGCGCTCGGGTATCGCGGTTGCAAAGAACGCTCGCGTGGTTCGGCGCGGCGAGTACGAGTCGATCGAAATCGCTGACGGCGACGCGGTCGAGATCATCAAAGCCGTTGCGGGCGGGTAAAGAGTGCGAATATGAGTGATGCTGTTTTGCGAATCGGCGCCTACGAGTTCACGTCGCGTCTGATCGTCGGGACGGGCAAGTATCCCTCGATGGAGGTGATGCAGGCCGCCCATGAAGTCAGCGGCGCGCAGATGGTCACCGTCGCGATCCGCCGGATCAATCTCGACGATGCCAGCGGGAAAACGATGTTGGATTTTATCGATCGTTCCAAATTTCGCATCCTTCCCAATACCGCCGGCTGCTACAACGCGAAGGATGCCGTTCTTACGGCGCAACTTGCGCGAGAGCTTCTCGAGACCGACCTCATCAAGCTCGAGGTGATCGGTGATGCGCAGACCCTGCACCCCGATGCGCGCGGAACGCTCGAAGCCGCCGAGCAATTGGTGAATGACGGGTTTACGGTTCTTCCGTATGTGGGGGACGATCCGGTGGTTTGCAAGCAACTCGAGGAACTCGGCTGCGCTGCCGTGATGCCGCTGGCCGCCCCGATCGGCAGCGGCCTGGGTGTGTGCAATCCCTACACGATTGCGATCATCAAGGAACGCGCGAAGGTCCCGGTGATCGTCGACGCGGGCGTCGGTACCGCGAGCGATGCGGCGATCGCGATGGAGCTTGGCGTGGATGCGCTGCTGATGAACACCGGGATCGCTGCCGCCACGGACCCGGTGCGTATGGCCGGCGCGATGCGTCACGCGGTTATCGCCGGGCGCGAAGCGTTTCTCGCGGGGCGGATGGAAAAACGGCTCTATGCAAATGCTTCGAGTCCGATGCGCGATCTGATCGGAACCAAGGGCGCATGATTCCGGAGATCACCGTGCACGATCTGGCAAGCTGGCGCGACCAAGGCAAGAACTTTGTGCTGCTCGATGTTCGTGAGCCCGACGAAGTCGCAACCGCTCGCGTCGGCGGCTCGGTTTGGATCCCAATGGCCGAAGTCCCGCAGCGCATCGGGGAACTCGATCCGCAGGTTCCAATTGCGGTCATGTGTCATCATGGCGGTCGCAGCGAGCGCGTCGCGGGGTTTCTCGCTGCGCGCGGATTTTCGGACGTGGTCAACGTGGCGGGGGGCATCGACGCCTACGCGGAGCACATCGAGCCGACGCTCGCGCGCTATTGACAGAGTCGCGCGGCTGCGACGACGAACCAGTGCACCGCTCCGCGTAACGGCGCGCTAACGTGCGCCCACGTGCCGGCGATCTCGTCCACCTCAACCTCGCGCATCGACTCGATGGTGAAGTGCGGCGCGAGTAGCGCGCGCAACCGTTCTTGGTCGAAGTACGCATGCGCAACGCCGATTTCGTCACCGTCAAGCGGCGCGTAGACGTGCGCTTCATGCGCGTCGCCCACGCCGTACCGAGCATCGCGAACGGATCCAAAGGTCGCAAAGAGCGGGCTGCCGGGCTCGAGCGCTTGCGCGATTGCGGACAGTTGCTCGGCGATGGATCGTGGCGTTCCATGGAGCAACGCATGGGTCGTGAGTCCCGCCGCGCACGGCTCTTGCGCCGGTAGCGTACAGACCGCAAGACCCGCGGCCACAAGCGCGTGCGTGTTGCGTCCGCTTCCCGTCCCCACTTCGAGCACGCGCGCGCCGGGCCGGTCCCGCAAGCGCTCGATGAGGTCGAGTGCGAGGGGATGCGGCGGGCGGTGGGCAGGCTCTGGCGAAACGGGTGACATCTATGGCGACCGAGACGCTCATTATCGTCGTCGGCGGTGACTACCTGGCCTACGAAATCTGCCGCGAGATTTTAAAGACGGCCGGGCAGCGCGTTGCCCTGGTCTGGAAGCACGAGGAGGAGCGGGCTGCAAATCTGCTCGCCCAAACCGTGGCAAAATTTCGCACGGAGTTTCCCACGACGTTTTTCCACTACGCGCTCGACCCCTCGGACGCGACAAGCCTGCGTGAAGCGGGCCTCGAACCCCCCGGCGCGCGAGCCGATCAGCCGAATTTCTGCATCGTCGCGGTGTCGCAAGACGACCGGCTCAATTTGCGCGTGGCCTTGATTGCTCGCGACATCAACGAGCGCACTCGGGTAACGATTCGCCAATTCAACCCCGTGCTGGGTCATAAAATCCAGGAGGGGTTGAAGTATAACTGCACCGCAATCTCGCCGGCCGCCCACGCGGCGGCGACCTACGCCGCATCGGCCGTCGACCCGTCGTGTTTCTACGCGCTGCCGTTCCCGACGCTCGAAACGCTCGTCGCCAAGGCGGTGCATCGCCACGATCAGCGCGCGCAGGAGGCCGATCACCACCATGCGATGGGCGGACTTTTCGGGTTTTGCGAACGCGACGCGGCGCAGTTCGGCATTGACGGGCTCGATGTAATCGCGGCAGAGGCGCACCTGCGGGCCCGCATCGTCGCGATCGACGGGCATCCGCCGTATATTTGCCATGGGGAGGAAGATCGCGCTGACGGCGACACGCTCGCTGCGCCAATTCCGGAGGACGCGCGAGTGTGCGTCTTTGGGCCGATTGCCAACATCAAGCGAACGTGGCCGCAGGGCGAGCGCAAGCGCGAAACCTCGTGGCGTAGCCGGATGGGCGCGAGGATGCGCGATGTGAGCGTTGCGCTCAAGCGAACCGAGCCGATTTTGCGCACGGTCTTCAGCGTCGCTCTGGTGATGTATTTGATCTTCTCGATCTATTTTGCCATCGCGCTGCATATCAATCCGATCGTGGCTTTATATTTCGTGATGACGACGATGACGACGGTGGGCTACGGCGATATTACGCCGTGCGCGAACTGCGCGACCCAGAACATTGCACCGTGGCAAGCGCTGTCGTTGCTTGTGGCAATGGCCACGATGCTGGTCGGCGTGACGATCTTCGCGGTCTTCACGGCTACGGTCACTTCGGCGCTCAATGCGGCCACGCTGCGCCGCACGCGAGGGTTACGGCGCATCCATCGTGCCGGCCACGTGATCGTCTGCGGCGCCGGAAATGTCGGTTCGCTCGTGATCGATTATCTGCGAGAGCTAGGCGAAGACGTCGTTGTCGTGGAGCGCAACCCCGACGCAATTCTTATCGAGCTCGCGCGCGATCGCAAGATCGATCTTCTCACCGGCGACGCCACCAACGACGAAACGATTGCCTATTGCTCGCCCGAACGTGCCAAGGCGCTCGTGGGTGTCACGAACAGCGACACCGCCAACCTCGAGGTTGCGCTTGGTGCGCGAACGCGGACGCGCGAGCACGCGCACTCTGACATGCACGTGGTCTTACGAATCGATGACCTCGCGTTCGGAGCCTCTATCAAGCGGCACTTCGGTATTGCCTCGTTTTCGACCACGGAACTCACCGCCCCGACGATCGCCGGACTCGCGCGCTTCGAGAGTACGCGTGGCCGTTTTGCGATCTTCGCCGGCCGGCCGTTCGCGCGCGTCTTTCAGCTCGCCGAGCGCTTTCAGGGCGCCGAAAACGCTCCGCCCCCGGCGCCCCCGGAGCGGCCGGGATACAAGGTACGTTGGATTCCACTCTACGTCTGGCGCGAGCAGGGCGCCGGCAAAGGGGTTGCGGTTCCGGTACACAAGTTTGATCAGGACGTCAGACCTGGCGACCGCCTGTTGTTTATGGTCCCGCTCGACCAATTCAGCGACGCGAATTGAGAAAGGACGGCAATGCTGGCCGAAGGCGATAAGCTCCCCCACCTCACGGTCGCCGATGACACGGGGAAGCCTGTGAAGCTGGCCGATTTACTCGGCGGGCCACTCGTGCTGTACTTCTATCCCAAAGACGACACGCCGGGCTGCACCAGCGAGGCCTCGCAGTTTCGCGATCTCTATCCCAAATTCCAGAAGAAGGGTGCGCGCATCGTCGGCGTCAGCCGAGACACGGCCGCGTCGCACGAAAAGTTCAAGGCCAAGTTTGGGATCCCGTTCATGTTGCTCGCCGACACCGATTCGCAGCTCTGCGACGCTTTCGGGGTCATCGTAGAGAAAAATATGTACGGAAAGAAATCGAAGGGCGTCGCACGAGCGACGTTTTTGATCGATGGGAGGGGTGTCATCGTCAAAGTCTGGCCGAAGGTCAAAGTCGACGATCACGCCGATGAGGTGCTCGCATCGCTACCGTAATGGCGGCGGCGATGCGCGTGCGCGTCGTCGGCTCGAGTGCCTCGGTCCCACGCCCGGGTCGCGCATGCAGTTGCCATCTCATTCGTGCGCGAGGAACGAATTTATTGCTCGACATGGGCACGGGCGCACTGGCGAATCTTCGCATCGTGATGGACTACCCCGATCTCGACGGGATCGTGATCACCCACATGCACGCCGATCACTTCCTCGATCTGATCCCACTGCGCTATGGCCTCAAGTATGGACCGCTGCTGCGCGACGATCGCATGCCGATTTGGCTGCCTCCGGGAGGAGAGGGGCAACTGCGCGCCTTCGCCGCCACCTTTTCGAGCGAAGGGCCGAATGATTTTCTCGATGAGGTTTTCGAGGTTCAGGAATACGATCCGAGCCAGGCGCTCGAAATAGGTCGTCTCACGGTGACCTTTGCAAAAACCATTCACTACATCGACGCCTACGCGGTTCGCGTCGAGCGCGACGGCGCGAGCGTCTGCTATTCGAGCGACACCGCTCCCTGCGAGCGCGTCGAAGATCTCGCGCGCGGATGCAGCATCTTTCTCTGCGAAGCGGCGCTCGGACTCGCGGTCGAAACCGGTCCCGTGCGCGGTCACCTTTCGGCGGTAGAAGCCGGTGAGATGGCTCAGCGCGCCGGTGCTCGCCGGCTCGTCCTCACGCACTACGGCACGGAATTCGCGCCGGGTGAACTCGAAGACGCGGCGCGCAGCGTCTACCACGGCCCTTGCGCGATCGCGGACGACGGGACTGAACTAACGATTTAAAGGGGACTTACGACCGTGTGGCTTGTGTATGTTGCGTACTTCTTTGGCGGCGCGTTCATCACGAACGGCATTCCCCACTTTGTAAGCGGTTTGACGGGTCATGCGTTTCAGAGCCCATTTGCGAAACCGCCAGGCAAGGGCCTCTCTTCTTCGACGATCAACGTGCTTTGGGGTTTCTTCAACCTTGCAGTCGGTTACGTTCTCGTGTGCCGCGTAGGAAACTTCGACGTGCGTTCGTCGGATTGCGTTCTCGCGGCGGGCTTGGGCGCTCTTGTCATGGGTGTGATGCTCGCCCGCACGTTCGGGCAGCTCCACGGCGGAAACTCTCCGGGCCGCTAGCCCGAAGAGCGTCGCGGTCCCTCGACTTCGCTCACTGCGTTCGCTACGCTCGGGATGACAAGGGGGCTAGTTTTCGGTTTTGGCTTCCCCGCGGGGGAGCGAGAACTGAATCAGTGCGCGCACCGGCGCGAGGCCGCGACTCACGACCGCGCACGGTGTGACGCGCAGTCCCAATTCTTCCAAGCGAGCTTTGGCGGCGAGCAATTCACGGCCCGAGGTCACGACGTCTTCGAGCAAGAGGACATGCTGACCGGTTTCGTACGGTCCTTCGACGTACTCGTCGGCAAACGCGCCGTAGCCTTTGGGCGATTTGCGTACCGCAATCAGCGGAAGCCCGGACATCTGCGAAACGGCGGTCGAGATTACCACGCCACCGAGTTCGGTTCCGGCGATGAGATCGGGATTGACCTCAGTGATCAGCGGAACGAACAGCCGCGCGATGCGCCGCAACACTTGGGGATCGGAGAAGAGCCGGAACTTGTCGATGTAGTAGTCGCTGCGAACGCCGCCCGAAAGCACGTAGTCGCCACGCGTGAGCGCGCGCTCGACGATCATTTTGCGCAGCCAGATGAGCTCGGGCATCGGACTGACGGGTTGATTGGGTACGCCTAGATGGTCCATTGCCATGCATTCCAGCTCTCAACGACCGGGTTCGGATCGAAATTTTTGAAGTCGACGCTAATCGGGTGCATTTGACGCAACCAGTTGATGAAGATCTCCGGAACGTCGCGCGCCAGCAATGCCTGCGTCTTTGCGTAGGCGGCCTTGCGCGTGGCTTGATCGTAGTGGGTCAACGCCATCGTTTCGGCTGCGTCCATCTCGGGACTACAATACCGGGAGTAGTTGTACCCGCCCGGGGGGACGTTCGCGCACATGAATTGCGACGAATCGTCCGGGTCGATGCCGGCGTACCAGCCGTCGACGACCAGATCGAAGTGACCGCCCTGAAGGATGCCGCCTTCGCCGGCCGGCGCGTAGAGCTCCGCCCCCGGAAAGAGCTTGATCTGCGCTTGGATTCCGATCCGGTGGAGCTGCGCTTGGGTCTGGATGGCAAGCTGCTTGTAGGTCGCATCCGAGCTGACGGTCACCAAGAGCACGGATAGTGGCTCTCCATCCTTCTGGAGGTTTCCACCCGGGCCGGGTGTGTAGCCCGCTTGCGTGAGAAGCTCGCGGGCCTTACTGACGTTGTAGGGAAGCGAGCGTACCTGTGGATCGAAGGCCCACATCCAGTCCGGCAGGTCTTCGGTCGCGACCGTCTCTTGGCCATACATCGTCGTATTCACGAGATTCTGTTTGTCCAGCGCGTAAGCGATCGCTTGACGTACGCGCGCGTCCTTCATCAGCGGGCTCGTGGTGTTGAACTGCACGTCATAGTAGCCGTTGACTCTCATCCAGGCGATCGATATATCCGGCGCGTTTTTGACCTGTGGGTAGAGATGGATCGAGGCTTGATAGATCCAGTCGATCGCGTGCGTTTTTAACAGCTCGACCGAGGTGTTCTCGTCGGGAACGACCTTGATCTCGATGCGTTTGAGTCCCGGCTTGCCTAGGAAAAAATTCTCGTTGGCGACCAGCGAGATGTGATCGTTGCGAACCCACTCAGCGAAGCGGAAAGGACCGTCCGAGACGGTCGGTTCGCTGTTGAACGGAATTTGATTGACATTCGGATATTTCGCCAGCACGTGCTCTGGGGCGACGCCGTACGGTTGATCGCTGTCGGTGAAGAACGTGTTGACGAATGGCGAAAACTTCGCTTTGAGGTGGACGACGACCGTCGCGGGATCGGGCGTGTCGATCGACTTGATGTCGTCGTAGCCGTGCCGTGAGACGACGTTGTTGTTCGGGTTCATGAGCGCTTGCCAGGTCCACTTGACGTCTTTGCTCGAGAACGGAACGCCGTCGCTCCACTTCACGTCCTTGCGCAAGTGATAGGTGATCGTGAGCCCGTCGGCACTGATGCCGCCGTTCGTCATATCGGGGATCTCCGTAACCAAGAGCGGTTGCTGCACGCCCTTTCCGTTCGGCTGGATCAGCGGCAAGAACATGAACCGGGCGATAAACACGTCGGTCGTGTTCGAGGTCAGCACGGGATTGAGGTTTTTCGGCTCGCTTTGGATCGCTACGCGCAGCACGCCGGGCAGCGTCCAGGAGTGCTCGGCACCGCTGTCGCTCGCGACTTTGGAGCAACCGCCAAGGAGCCCGGCGAGGACGGCTAGGGCAAAAAGACGTTTCACGAAGCGAAAAGCCTCCAACAGGATTCAGCGTAGCTGAAGCCTGCTATTAGACCGCCGCTCTGGGGCCGACCTTGTTGCCTTGCACCGGATCGTAGCGCTCGTGCCGCGAGGTGAACGTGCCCAGCCCCTGGGTCCCGGTACGCAATTCCGTAATGTAGCGCGAGAGTTCGACTTGGGGCACGTCGGCCTCGATCACATCGGAGCCCGGCGCCTCCGCCGGGTTCATCCCGAGAATCTGCCCACGCTTTCCGGTCAGTTGTTGGATCACGGTCGAGGTGTATTGGGTCGGGACGGTCACGCTCACGCGGGAGATCGGCTCAAGCACGGCTGGATGGCACTTGGGGAGCGCCTCGCGCACGCCCATGCTCGCCGCAGTCCTAAACGACTGCTCGCTCGAATCGACATCGTGATACTGGCCGTCGAAGAGTGTCACGTGCACGTCGCTGACCGGATAGCCGTTTGGTCCGTGCGAAAGCGCCTCGCGCACGCCTTTTTCAACCGCGGGAATGAATTGGCGCGGCACGACGCCGCCGACGATCTTGTCTTCGAAGGTCACGCCCGAACCACGTTCGCGTGGTTCGAAGCGCAGCCACACATCACCGAATTGTCCGTGACCTCCGGTTTGATGCTTGTAACGTGAGTGGACCTCGGTGCCGGCCGTGATCGTCTCCTGATAGGGGATCTGCGGCGCAGCGGTCTCAACTTCGACTTTATATTTACGCCCGAGCCGTTCGACGGCGATCGCGACGTGTTGTTCGCCGCTTCCAAGCAGCAACAGTTCGCCCGTGATCTCGGCGCGCGTTAAGCGAAGGGACGGGTCCTCGTCGACGATGCGCGCGAGCATTTGGAAGATCTTGGCTTCGTCGATGCGCTCCTTCGGTTTAACTGCGATGGCGAAACACGGGTCGGAGAGCGCGACGCGAGGCAGCAAGACCTTATGACCGTTGCTCGCAAGCACGTCGCTGGTCTTCACGGACTCGAGACGGGCAATGGCGACTACCGCGCCGGGCCCGGCTTCGGCGATGGCTTCCTGCTTCTTTCCCTGCAAACGGTAGAGTCCGCCGGAGCGCACTTTTTCATCGCCCTGCGAAATGTTGGTGAGCGTCGCGTCAGATTTGAGCGTGCCCGAGAGGACGCGCACGATCGAGAGTTTGCCGGACTGCGGATGGATCGTCGTCTTGATGACGTGCGCAATCACCGCGGCCGATGGATCGGCGGGAATCGGGCGCCCTTCGGCGTCAAGAACCGGCGCATCTGCCGGAGATGGGAACCAGCGCTCGAGCGCGCGCATCAAAGCGGAAACGCCCGCACCGGCTGCGCCGGCCGCAACGAGCACGGGGACGATTTGATCGTGCGAGCACTCGTTGCACAGATCGCGCTCGACCTCATCGAGCGGCGGCTCGACGCCTTCGAGCAACTCTTCCATCAAGTGGTCGTCGAAGTCGGCCATAGCCTCGAGCAGCTCGCCATGTGCCGCTCGTACGCGTTCGAGAATGTCACCTGGGACCGCGCCTTCACGTTCGTGCTCGCCGTCGTACGCGTAGGTCTTCATGTCGGCGAGATCGACGTAGCCCGTAAATCCGCTATTTTTCTCGGTCGCCGCAGAGCGCGTGAAAATCGGCCACTGCTCGGCGACGACGTGCCGGCCGTACAAACTTTGCAACGCGGCGAGCGTCCCTTCGAAATCCGCACCGGGCCGATCGAGCTTGTTGACGACGAAACAGTGGGGCATCGTACGGGACTCGAGGTAATCGACCAGCGTTTTGGTTTGCACGACGCGAGCGGGATCGGCTTCGACCACGACAACGGCGCCGTCGGCGCCGCACAGCGCGAGTTTGGTCTCTTCGAAAAAGTCGATGAAACCCGGCGCGTCGAGGATGGTGACATCCACCTTGCCGCTCGAACAGTGAGCGAAGCCCACCGTTGTGGATTGTGCGTGCGAAACGTCTTCAGGTTCGTAATCGGTAACCGTGGTGCCGTCGGCGATCGAGCCGCGCCGGCCGATTGAGCCGCCCTGTGCGAGCACGGCCTCTACCAGTGTGGTCTTGCCCGCGTGATGCGGGCCCACAAAAGCGATGTTGCGTTGCCGCTCGATGTCCATGCCGGGTTACCTCGTCGCCTAACGGCGTTTAACGGTTTTCTTTTTGATCGTTCCCTTCGACGGTTTCGAAACTGGTTTTGCGGATTTTTTTGCTGCCGGTTTCGCGGCCGGCTTCTTGACGGCGGCGAGCTTTTTGACCGGAGCTTTCGCGCTCTTTTTGGCGGCGGAAGCTTTTGCCGGAGCGGCTTTCTTGACCGGCGCGGCTTTCTTTATCGGCGCGGCCTTCTTGACGGTCGTCTTTTTGAGGGGCGCGGCCTTTTTCGCGGGGGCGGCTTTCTTGGCCGGCGCCTTCTTTGCAACCGCGGCATTCTTGACGGGCGCGGCCTTCTTGGGCGGCGCGGCCTTTTTTGCCGGAGCGGTTTTCTTGACCGCTGGGGCTTTGGGCGGCGCGAGCTTTTTCGCCGGCGGTTTCGCGACGCTTTTCGTTTCCTTGCTTTTCGCCGATGAGGCCGACGACTCGGCGCTACGCTTCGACGTCGATTTGGGCGACGCGGCGGCCGTGGGCTTCTTCGTCGTGCGCTCGGGGCTGCTCGCGCGCTTTTTGGGACCGGCATCCCGCGCGGCTTTCGCGCTCTCGCGCGATACGCGCGGTTGGAGCTCGGGCTGGTCGGGGAGGCCGAGTTCCGCACGGCTAAAGCCGCTGATGCTGCTGCCCGGTTGCACCGGCTCGGGCGAGCGTTGCGCGTGCGCTTCGAGGTGCTCGCGCGTCGCTCGTAATACGACGCGTGCCAGCCGTCCGCCAACCGGGAAAACGACCTCGTTGATTCCGCACTCGTCGAGCATCGATAGCACGACGTCAAACGCGCCGCCCTGGTCTTTGGGACTGTGCGCATCGGATCCAATGGCGATGCCGACGCCGCGAGCCTCGGCCTTGCGCATCAAGCGCTTGTTCGCGGCGATGTACCTGGCGCGCTGATCCTCGTTTTCGGCGCGGTAGATACCGCGTGAATTGATTTCGACGGCCATCCCTCGCGCATGGGCAAGGTCGAGGAGGCGATCCTCGTATTTCTCCAGCGTTTTCTCGTCAGGCCAATGACCGAAACTCGTCGGACGATAGAAATGCCCAATCACGTGTCCCGGCAGCTTTTCGATGTCCTCGAACAGCCGAGCAGTATAGAGTTCCCACGTGCGCTCGACGCCAACGTGATCGAAGAGATGCGCAAACTCCGGATTGTCGTAGGGCCACATGAAGTCGGCCCCCTTCTCCGGATGGTCGATCGGCAAGAAATGGACCGAGCGGATGATTCCGTCCGGTCGCATCGCGTCGACGATATTCTGCGCATCCGGTCTCGCGCGCGGGTCGTTGTCGACCTCGGCACCGATCGAAAAGCGCATGCCGCGTCGCAAGCTTTCGCCGACCACGGCGGCGTGAGTTACGTCGACACCGGCAGTCTCCGCCGCTCCGTAGAGGTCGCCCGCGTGCGCGAGTTTGAGCGCCCGTCGCACGGTGTGCACGGCGCCCGGATCTTCGAACGTCAAATAGTTGATGTGATCCGAGACCATGAGAAAGCGCGGCGAATTTCGCCGGCAGGCATGGTAGAACCACAAGAAGAGCATGCGGGGTGAATACGCGATCGGCCGTTCCTCGGCAAAGGAACGATGCTCGCCCTTCGCATGACCGTGGACGTCGGGGATCGCCGCTATACGAGGGTCGCTCAGCGTTCTACTTCCTTTACACCGCGAGGGATCCAGGCCGACGGCTTCGTGCCGACGCGAGGCTTCGAGGATTCGGGCGTGCGCCCATCGACCCACGGCACGAGTGTCTCGGCCATGATTTCGATTCCCTTTTTCATCACGTCAAACGACATCGACGGATTCGAATCACTTCCGGCGGCGATGGCCTGCGCGGGAAGGTATGGTAGATGCACCAGGCCGACAATAGCCGGCGGGACTGCATTTTCGGTGAGTGCCAGCATTTCATAGAGCGCCTGATTGCCAATGAATGTGCCGGCCGAGTTGGACACGTAACCCGGGACGCCGGCGGCCGACCATGCCTCGACGATTTTCTCGAAGGGAAGATTGGAAATGCGCGCTTCGGGTCCGCCGCGCGCGACCATATCGCCCTTGCGCATGACGCCCACGTTGTCGGGCGTTTCAAAATCCAACACATTAACAGCGACGCGCTCGAGCGAAAGCGCGGTGCGGCCGCCGAGCTGCGAGAGCAGGATCACGATGTCGGGCTGGTCGAGGAGCAGCGCCTGCTCGAAACGCTCGCGGATATTGCGTGTCTCGACGGGGATGACCCGCGACGCGACCGAGCGTCCGGAAAGCAGCGCGCCCTCAAAGCTGCGCGCCACCATCTCGCTGGGGTTGATCTTGTCACCGGCAAAGGGCTCGAACCCTGCGATGAGGATGTGTCTGGCCACTACCGCGATAGGTTACAGCTTTCGCGCGGTGTAGCCTTCCATCTTCAGTAGGCGCGCCTTCATCTCGATCCCATAGCCATAGTTATGGAGTTCGCCCTGCGCGTCGACGACACGGTGGCAGGGAAAGAGTACGGCGAGCGGATTGCGGGCCATGACCTGTCCGACGGCGCGAGCCGCACGCGGACGGCCGATTTGCGTGGCGACCCACGTATAGGAGCGCACCTCGCCGGGCGGGATTTGAGCCGTCGCCCGGAGCGCCGCCTGTTCGAACGGGGTCAGGTCCTCGATGTCGACGATCCGGTCGTCGATGCGCCATGTGTTAAAAAATTGTTCGAGCGTCAAACTCAACCAGGGTGGAGCCTCTCCCGCGATGACGGGGCGCCGCAGGCGGCTTTCGACCCGCGCGCGCACCAATTCGAACTCCTCGCCGGTATCGATGCCGACATACGCGATGCGCGCTTCCTTGAAACCGACATAGAGCCGGCCGATCGGCGTTTGTGCCGACGCCAGCACGACCGGCGTCGTGCGTTCGCGCTGCTTGATCTGCGCGATGTGCTCGACGACGCGCTTGGTGAGATCACAGGACGCTTCGGGCTGGGGTAGACAGGAGAGACAAAACGCGACGCCTTCGAACTCTTCATAGAGTTCTTGGCAATGGGGGCAGGCGCGTAGGTGAATGTCGACGGCTTCCTTGAGCGACTCTCCGCAGTCCTCACGGACTTCGTCCCAGAGAGCTTCGACGTCACGACAGCGCATGTAGGGGATCTCCTTCGGGGGCGGTGCGTCCGATTTGCGGACCAAGAATGCGGCGCAGGATCCGCACGGCGCGATGAACGTGCGACTTCACCGTGCCGATCGGTTGATGAAGAATTTCAGCGATCTCCGGGTGGCTGCGACCTTCGATGAAACGCAGCGTTGCCGCGGCCCGCAAATGCATCGGCAACTGCAGGAGCGCCCGTTCGACCAGCGCGACCTCGGCGTTTTGTTCGACGATCGTCTCGGGTTGGGGCGGTCCATCGAGTGACTCGCGCAAGAGGGCATCCGGGTCGGCGAGGGCGTCGAGTGCGACGCTGGTCGGCCGTTTGCTGCGCAAGCGGTTGCGTGTCACGTTGAGCGTGATGGTATAGAGCCACGGCTGCAGGCGCAAGTCGGTCCGCTGTTCGAGCGACATTTTGCCAAGCGCGCGATAAGCTCTCACGAAGGCGTCCTGCACGATCTCCTCGGCATCTTCGCGATTGCCGGTCATGCGCAAGGCGAAACCATACAGACGGCGCTGATAGTCATCGACGATTCGATCGAACGTTTCGACGCTCGGTGCAGCCTTATCCGACGTCCGGTTGGACGGCGGCTTGGTCTGCTGGGCCGCTGATGGCACGTGGACTCCCCATGGGAGTGGTGCGAGCACGCTCATACGGTGGTCCTGACCACTCCCCGCGTCCTCCGGGTTTCACGCTACGCGTGGAAAATCCTGAAGCCTAGCTACCAGGGCCGCCGACCGCCGCGAGGGAACCCTCAAGCATGGTACAGGACGTGCCGCACGCACCAGTTTTACAACCGCCGGTCGCTCTAAGCGACGCGGCGGTTGTTGTTTTACGGCACACGAGGGAGAGGAGCGCCCATGCAGCAGACCATCGAACCAACGGAGATCTCATTCGACGCGTACACGCTGTGCAGTTTTCTGCCCAATCTCGATTCAACGCGAGCGATTCCGCTCGTGCTCATCGGGTACCGTCGCAATCAGGATCCGTGGTTCGTCTGGCTCGTTCCGAAAGAAGGCATCAGTGCCGTTGGTTTAACTGACGATCCCTACTACGCGAAGGTGTTGCACGATCCGCACACCTATTTCATGAAAAAACTTTCGAAGTATGTCGAAGAAACGGGGTGCGTTAAGCGGGGCATCGAGATGCTGATCGACTGTCACCAAAACCATCTCGCGTTCACGCCGGTCACGCACCTCTCCGAGATGCCTTTTAGGCACCCTCTCGAAGTCCAGCTCTTGGGGGCCTTCTGATCGCGGCCCAGGCATCTCATTTAGTTTGAGCAGCGAATGACGCGGTGGTAGATGATGCGCACCGGCACGCTATCGTGACCGCTCTGGAGCCTACCGTCGATGGTGAGGGTTGCGTCGAGCGATAGTAAGAGCGCTCCCCGCTGCGCGTAGTACGCCGTCCCATCCATGTGCATGTTTCCCGAGAGCAACGCGTCGGGATGCTCGGGTAGCGTCCCGGTCATCGGTCCGGTTGCCTCGAAGCGCACGCCGACCACTTGGTGTCCGCTCACCATTCCGGATGGAGCCGAGCGCAAATAGCCGGAAAGACGCGACCCGCCTAGCGGCGAAGCCGCCTGAAACGGAACCATCCCATGAAGTCGTGTGAGGTCGCGTAACGTGGTTGCGTCGAGCTGCACGGCGAACGGTTGGTTGAGGATTGTCAGAAAGTCCGGATCCTCATCGGTGCGATCCTCGAACGTGCCGTCGTCGAGCAGCTCTTGTTCGAATTTTCCGCGAACCGACGCTTTGCCCGCATCGTCTTCCCGCGTGTAGGTGACGTTGGCGACGTAACGGCGCCCGTGGCTGTCGGTTGCGACGCCGAGTCGCTCTACGCCGTGGTAGGTGATGTGCGTTTCGCTGAGCACTCGGCCGATGCGATACGTGTCCTCTCCGGCGACGCCGTAGAGTTGATCGGCGAACGCGCACAGGGTGAGTGAGGGGATCAGCGCGGCAGCGATGACGGCGACCCGAATCGGGAATTGCATCTCCTACCCTTAGACTATCATCGGCTGCAAGTGTTTTTTGATTCATACCCGATTAAGTCGAGATACACATACGTGCAAAACGCTTGCACAGGCGCCAAGAGAAGCAGAATCGTCACCGCGTTTGCCCAAAATGGCGCCAGCGGCACGTGGCGTTTGTCGATCGCGGCTACAATGAGCAAGCTTAGTAGCGTCGGCACCAGCATCTGCAGTGCGAAGAGAATGAGCGCACGTGCGAAGGCGAAGCCTTGCCACACGACCACCATGCTCGCACCGAGCGATCGCGGCACGAGCAACCACCAGGGTTCGGCGTCGTCGATCACAGTGGCGTGAACGTCGGCAAAAATGAGGGAGATCGCGACGACGATTACCGCGGCGCCAAGCAGCTTTTGAAAGGGATCAGCAATGGCGATTGACTCGAATCCGAGAGCTGCGACCAGGTTTACCAGGAGCCCGATCACGAGCACCGCCCACGAGCGCTCGAGCACGCGAAGCCACACGGTTCGCGTTGAAAAATCTCCTCGGACGTCAGCATAGGTATAAGCGGTGACGATCGCGACAAAGAACGGTTCAACGACAACGCTTGCCACCGGCAGCGTTACGGCTATGGTCGCCCGCCACGTGAATACGATGACGGCTTCCAGTGCGATGACCACAACGGCGGTAACGAAGTAGACGGGAGCGTGACGAAGGAGCGAGCGCAGCGCGCGCCCGGCTAAGGCGAGGAGTGGCGCGTGCGGCGTCGGCGTAGGTGAGGGATCTACGGCTGTAGCTCGAGGCCCGCGCGGCGACCGCGGCTGATGAAGAAGCGCACGGCCACCGAACCCTCGCACACCACGACTGCCTCACCGTCGGCAAAAAGGCGGCCGTTGATGTCGACGGTAAAGTCGCCTGCGGCGAGCCCCGCGAGCGTGCGAACCATGCTCCGCTGGAACTTGTCGTGCGGCGCGCGCGCACCGATCGACTCGCGCACCGCAAGTGCAAGGAGATCGCGTACGCGTAGCGGCGTCGCGAGGGCAAACGCCGCCGAGCCGGCAACGGTGACGGCGTGGAGATCAAGCGGCACGCGAACGCGAATCACAGCGTATCTTTTGGCGCATCTTCGAGGAGCCGCCTGCCGCGAGGGAGTACCGTACTCTCCGATGCCTCCCTTTGGGAACGTGCCGGTGCAGACGCTGGTCGACGCGGTCGAAAAGCATGTTGCGCGCATGGATGACGCCGCTCTGGCCGACGTCCTGCGTGGCGGCGTCTCCTCGATGCCGCGCAACGCCTTGCACGCGCTCGTCGCTTCGATTTTCGATGCATTTCGCGACCGCGGTGAGTCGTCCGAGGACGCGGCCGAGGGCGCGAACGCCGCACTCGATAGCCTCGAAGGCGCGGACGTTTACGCAGTGACTGCGCTCATCGACTATGCGCAAGTCAACGCTGGGCTGCTCAAAGAAGCGATGACCCACTATGCGGAAGAGCACCCGAGCGAATTAGGCGAATTGCCGCCGCCACTGGTCGACGGCATCACGGGCGCCCTTTAGTGGCTACTAACGCTTGAGCGATTATCCGCGCCGTCGCCGGCTTGAACCCGAACCGCCCAAGCGCGGTGGGATTCCCATCATTCCATTGATGGTGCTGGTTATTCTGGGTGGTCTGCTGCTCGGCGGTTTGCTCACGAAGATCTTTGGTGCCGGCGGTGCCGTGCAGACGCCGACCGCGCGCCCAAGCTTCACGCCGCTCCCGGAGAGTACCGCAACGTTTGCAGCCGCGCCGTCGCCGACACCGTCACGTGCAGCTTCGCCGAGTGCTTCCGCATCGTCAAGGCCATCGCCGTCGCCGCGCGCAAAGCTCTCCCCGAGCGCAAAGCCAATCGCGAGCGTGAAGCCGTCTCCGAGCGCGAGCGTGCTTGCGACGGCGCATCCAACAACGCGCGCCACGCCGACCATCGTCATCCTCACGCCGACGCCGAGCGCGACGCGCGTCGGGCTCGCCACGCGCGCCCCAGTCGCGACGCAGCCGCCAACCTCTCCGCCAACGACCGCGCCGACCGCAGCGTCGCTTGCGACGCCGACGCCGGTGCTCATTACCGGCGCAAACAGCTCCGAACATGCCGCGGCGATCGTGCGCGCCTATATCAGCGCGTTGGCGCATGGCGATTCGGCGACGGCGGCGGGCTATTTGGCGAGCGGATTGCCTACCGAGTCGTTTGTCAATCCGGAGGTAGGGGTCAACGTCGCCGACCTGCGTACGAGCCGCAACGAGAACGGTAGCTACGCCGTCACCGCGCAGATCGTGACGTCGAAGGGTACGTACATTGAGAGCTTCACGCTGCGCATGGGGACGTACGGCATGCAGATCACCGATCACTCGGCAACGCACATCTGACTTTATCCATCAAAGCTAAAGCTTTGCTGTCTAAAGTCGTCGTGGCTCGCTGCGCTCGCTCACGCTAGACCTCTGCTCCAATGCCAGTGTTTGCTCGTACCTGGAGCTGGTTGAACATTGCCTCGGATTCAGGATCGCGTGCGATGAGCGTGCCGAGGATCGCGGCGATAAAGCCCAGTGGAATCGAGACGATTCCCGGATTGCGCAGCGGAAAGAGCGCGTGATCGCCCATGACGTCCGGGCTGATCGCCATCAGCACCAGCGAGGAGATCAGTCCGGCGAGCATGCCGCAGATTGCGCCCGTTCGTGAAAAGCGCCGCCACGTGAGCGAAAGAATCAAAGCGGGTGCGTTGGTGCTCGCCGCTACGGCAAAGGCGAGTCCGACCAAGAAGGCAACGTTGACGGTACGCAGCCCGACCGAAAGGAAGATTGCGGCGAAACCCACGACCAGTGCCGCTGTGCGTGCGACGAAGATGTGCTCGCGCTCGGTGCCCGCGCCACTACGAATCAGGCTGTACCACACGTCGTGGGCAAAAGCTGACGCCGCGGCGATCGTAAGCCCGGCGACCACTGCAAGAATGGTCGCAAAGGCGACCGCGGCGACGAACGCGGTGAGCAACGGGCCGCCGAGTTTGTCGGCAAGAAGCGGCGCGGCAAGGTTCCCGTTGGTCTGGGGAACGATGTAGCCATCGCGCGCCAACTTGGCGTTGAGCTGGTTTACTTGCTCCGGACTATGCGTGTCGAAGGCGATGTAACGAATGGCTTGCGTGTCGCGGAGATGCTTGCCGATGTCTGCTTGCCCGACGATCGTTCCCGCACCCAGACCCATAATCGTCGTCAAGAGATAAAAAGCTCCGATCAGGCCCATCGCCCAGCCGACCGAGATACGCGCCGCGCGTGCGGTTGGAACGGTGAAGAAGCGCATCAACACGTGCGGAAGTCCCGCCGTGCCCAGCACGAGCGCGAGGCCGAGCGAGACGACATCGAATGCGCCATGCGGACCGGAGAAGAAGAGACCCGTATGCAGCAGATCGACCGTATGCCCGTCCGCGCTCGCCGACATTGCCGCATCGCGAAACGCGAAAAGTGAGAAGCCGAAGTGCGCAAGCACGAGGAGACTCAGCGCGATCGAGGCTGCTAGCAAAAGCGCGGCCTTGATGATCTGCACCCACGTCGTCGCCAGCATGCCGCCGAACAACACGTAGATGAGCATCAGCAATCCGACGATCACGATCGCGTAGGTCTCGTTGATGCGCTGGACCAAGAGGTTGATGAGCGATCCAGCTCCCACCATCTGGGCCACCATGTAGAAGAGCGTGATGGTGAGCGTGGTGAAGGCCGCAATTGCGCGGACACCTCGCCCGCGCAAGCGAAAAGCGATCACGTCGGCGACGGTATAGCGCCCCGTATTGCGTAACGGCTCGGCCAACAGCAGAAGAACGGTGAGATAGGCGACGAGCCACCCGATCGAATAGAGGAATCCGTCGAAGCCGTAGAATGCGATCAGGCCGGTGATGCCCAGAAAGGACGTTGCCGACATGTAGTCCCCGGCGATGGCCCAACCGTTTTGAATGCCGCTGATCTCGCGGTGTGCCGTGTAAAAGCCTCGCCGTGACGTGCTACGTCCCGCCGCCCAATACGTAATAACCAGCGCCATCGCAACGAAGATTGCGAACATGACGAGCGTCGCTTGGGTCATTTCGCCAGCTCCGCCGTCAGGCGGTCAACCAGCGCTTGCGCGCGATCGTCGAACGAACGCGCCGCGTGCATGTACACCGCGAGCAGGACCCAAGCCATGAGGAACTGGGCGAAACCGTAAAGATTGGCGATCGTCAAGGACTCAACCACGGGCTGGTTCATGAAGGCGGGCGCGAAGGCGATGCCGACCGGCAGCGCGAGGTAGAAGAGCAGAAAGAAAATCGTCGAGGGAACGATGAAGCGTCGCCGCGCGCGCAGCAATGCAAGGAATTCCGGATCCTTCGCAAGCGTGTCCCATTCGCTCGCCGTCAAATGGTGGTGCTGCATCGGCGGGGCATTCGCTGCCCGGCCGCGGGGCTACTCTTCGTCCGGCCAGCCGGCGATTTCGCCGATTGCCGCGCTCTTGGCGACGCGAAGGCCGAGCGTGGCGCACTTCATCCGCGTCGGACTGATGCCGATGCCGACGTTTTCGAGGACAACGTCCTTCGAGAGCTTCGCGACCTCTTCGAGCCGCATGCCCTTGATGGTCTCGGTGAGCATCGATGCTGAGGCTTGGCTGATTGCGCAGCCCCGGCCCGAGAAGCGCACATCGCGTACGATACCGTTGTCGACGTCGAATTCCATCCGAATCGTGTCGCCGCAGAGCGGGTTGAGATCTTCCGCCGCCGCGGCGGGTTGATCGAGGTGCCCGAAGTTGCGTGGATTGCGGTAATGGTCGAGGATAAAGTCGCGGTAGAAGTCGTCCATGTTAGATTTTGAAGACGCGTGCAGCCTTCTCGATGCCCTCGGCTAGCGCATCGATGTCGGCGTTCGAATTATAGATGTAGAATGAGGCCCGCGCGGTTGCCGGCCAGCCCATCTTTTCCATGAGGGGCATCGTACAGTGGTGCCCGGCGCGTACGCAGATACCTTCGGTATCGAGGATGGAGGCCAGATCGTGTGCGTGCACGTCGGCGAAGTTGAAGGAGAGTACGCCCGAGGCAAGTGCCGGATCCCTCGGCCCATAGAGGGCTAGGCCGCGCGACTCAAGCGGCGCGAGACGTTCGAGCGCGTAGCCGAGCAACTCGCGTTCGTGCGCGCGCACCCAGTCCATCCCGAGCTCCGAGAGATAATCCACTGCCGTTGCAAGCGCGATGGCATCGGCAATATTGCTCGTACCGGCTTCAAACTTCCATGGGAGATCGTTGAAGGTCGTGTGCTCGTACTCAACCTTGCGGATCATGTCGCCACCGGCAAGGAACGGCGGCATTGCTTCAAGCAGCTCGCGCTTGCCGTAGAGCACGCCGATGCCGGTTGGGCCGAGCATTTTATGGCCGCTGAACGCGTAGAAGTCGACGTCGAGCGCCTTCACGTCGACCGGCAAATGCGGAATGCCCTGCGCGCCGTCGACCAGGATTGTTGCGCCGGCTGCGCGCGCCGCGGGCACGACGCGTTCGAGCGGCGTGATCGTACCTAGCGTATTGCTGACATGCGAGATCGCGAGCAACTTCACACCTTCGAGCAATCGATCGAGATCGTCGAGCTGCAAGACGCCGCGGTCGTCGGCCGTGATAAAGCGCAGCGTCGCGCCCGTCTTCTCGGCCAGCAGTTGCCATGGCACCAGGTTGGAGTGATGTTCAAGCTGTGAGGTAAGAATCACATCGCCGGGTTTGATGTTTTGCAAGCCCCAGCTATACCCGACCAGGTTGATCGCCTCGGTCGCGTTACGCGTCCAGATAACCTCGCGATGATCGGCGTTGATGAAGTGGGCGACCGTGCTGCGCGCGGTTTCAAAGGCCTCGGTTGCGCGCTCGGCGATCTCGTAGACACCGCGGTGAATATTCGCGTTATACTCACTGTAGTACGCGACCAGCGTATCGATCACAGCCTGCGGCTTTTGCGAGGTCGCGGCGGAATCGAGATAGACCAATCGTTTGCCGCGCGACGTCGGCCGACGAAGAATCGGGAAGTCCGCAGCAATCGCTTCGGGCGTGCGAAGCGCGATCACGATGTCACCTTGGCTTGGAGGGCGGCGCGCAACTCCTCGCGCAGCGCTTCAGTCGGGAAGCGATCGATCGCCGGTTCAAAGAAACCGAGCGCAATCATACGCTCCGCCGCCTCACGCTCGATGCCCCGAGTCGTCATATAAAAGATGCTCTCGTCGTCGAGCGCGCCGACGGTCGCGCCGTGATAAGCCTTCACGTCGTTGGCTGCGATCTCTAGCGCGGGAACCGAATCAATGTGCGCCGTTTTCGAAAGGAGCAGCGCGTCGTCGCGCAGCGACGCATCGCTGTGCTGAGCGTGCGCGGCGATCCGAATGTTGCCGAGGTAGCGCCCTTGCCCGCGTCCCGCCGCCGCGCTTTTTACTAACGTTTCGGAGGTTGCGTCGCCGGTGCGGTGATCGACGCTGCTTATGACGTCCACGTGCTGCGAGCCGGTCGGGAAGAAGAGCGTTGCAATTTTCGCGTCGACGCCGGGTTGCGCGATCGTGATCGTCAGGTCACTGATTGAGAGCGCGGCGCCGAGCTCGGCGCTGGCCCACGCAACGCGCGCATCGCGGCCGGGGCGCGCGACGCGTGTAAAGAGCACGCGCGCATCCTGCGGAGCAAATTGTGCGGAGGCGTAGGTCACGTCAGACCCTTCTTCAGTGACGACTTCGGCGACGCCGCAGGCGAACGTCCCCGCACCAAGCTCGAGACGCTCGATGATCGTGGCGCGTGCGCCACGCTCAGCCAGGACCACGGTATAGGGAAAGATCGTCTCGCCGTCGGCCGCGCGGTAGCGCACGACGATCGGCTCATCGATTGCGCAGTCTGCGGGCACATAGATGAACGCGCCCAGGCGTGCGTTGGCAAGTGCCAAATGCGCGAATTTGTGCTGCGGTTCGATCGCCTGGCGAAACGCGCGCGCGAACAACGCCGCGTGGTCGCGCGCCGCCGTCGTCAAATCGCAAGCGATCGCGCGCGTCGATACGCTCTCGATAGCGACCTCGCCGGCCGCGCCGTTTGCCGACGCATTCGGAGCGAGGCTTTCGAGATCGATCTTCCAATATTGGCTGGGCTTTTCGCGGCCGGTGCGTGTCGTTCGGAAAGCGTCCAAGGCCACGTCGCGCTCCTGCGGCGTGAGGAGACTAGGCAAGTGCGCTGGTCTCCTCGCGCAGGGCGTCATAGCCTTCGCGTTCGATACGTTGCGCGAGATCCGGGCCGCCGGTCTTGACGATGCGACCGTCGATCATCACGTGCACGACGTCGGGCGTGATGTGCTGCAGAATGCGCGGGTAATGCGTAATGATCAGAAAGCCGGTGGCGCTGCCTTCTTCGCTTGCGCGCAAGGCATGGATCGTGTCGCCGACGTCCTGCAACGCGTCAACGTCGAGTCCAGAATCCGTTTCGTCGAGAATCGCATACTTGGGTGCGAGCACCGCCATCTGCAACATCTCGAGGCGCTTCTTTTCGCCCCCGGAGAAGCCGTCATTGAGGTAGCGTCCGAGAAATGAAGGATCCATCCCAAGCACGTCCATTTTCTCGAGTAACAGCGTGCGGAATTTCGCCGGCGTGAGTTCGCCCGGCCGCACTGCTTGCCGTGCGGCGTAGAGAAAGTTCGGTACTTTCACGCCTGGAATCGCGGCGGGATATTGGAAGGAAAGAAAGAGTCCGGCGCGGGCGCGCTTATCGGGCGCGAGCGCAAGCAGATCGTCGCCGTCGAGGGTAGCGCTCCCCGCGGTAACGTCGTAGTGTGGGTGGCCGGCCAGCGAGAAGGCAAGCGTCGATTTGCCGCTTCCGTTCGGGCCCATGAGGGCGTGGACTTTCCCACGCTCGACCTCCAGGTCGATGCCTTTGAGAATCTCGTTCCCCTCGACGCTTGCGCGCAGACCCGCGATGCGGAGCCCTTGATCGGCCACTGTTCCCTCCGGAAGTAGAAGATATTGCCTGTGTAGCTTAGATGAGGCGTCGGCAGAAAGTCAAGGATTTACTTTACTATCTATCCCGCGCCATGGTAGGATACCGTCGAACGCCATGCAGGTCGACCGCTTTTTTCAGACCACCCGCGGCAAGATCGTCGCCGAGCTGCGCGAGCGAGGCAACGCCTCCGCCGCCGAGCTTGCTGCGCTCTTCAGGCTTTCGCCCAACGCGGTCCGTCAGCAACTGGTCGTCCTCGAGCGCGATGGCCTGGTCGAAGAGCACGCCGTGCGGCGCGGACCAACCAAGCCGACGCTGGAGTTCTCGCTCACGCCCAAAGCGGATACCCTCTTCCCGCAACAGTACGACAAGATGCTCGCCGCGGTGCTGCGCGATGTGAAGGAGCAGTACGGGCCGCCGGCAGTCGAGCAAATCTTCGACCGGATCGCGCACCGCACGGTCGAGCGTGTCAAGGAGAGGGTTACGGCGCAAGATCCCGAGGGAAAGGTCGCTCAGCTCACCCAAGTTTTGCGCGATCGCGGCGTTGTGGCCGAATACAGTTTGGTCGACGGTGGGTTCTTGCTACAAGAGCACACCTGTCCGTACTCGGATGTGGTGAAAGAACATCCGGAAGTTTGCTCGGTGATCCATCACGTTCTCGACGAGACGCTCGGCGGTGAACACGAGCAGATCGAATCGCTCGCGACCGGCGGGAAAGCCTGCACGTTCCAACTCAAGGGAGTAAGTTAAGCTCGTGGATTTTGCCAAGTTTCAACAGCTCGTGGAAGCCCGTCCGGGATTCCAAACAATGGATGCGCCGACGGCGAGCGGTGAGTATTTCAGCGATTCGTGCGGAGACATGTACAACTTCTTTTTAAAAGTTGGGCCGGGCGCAGTAATCGAGGACATCTCGTACTTCACCACGGGCTGCGGCTTCGGAACCGCCACGTGCAGTTTAGTCGTCGAGCTCGCCAAAGGTAAGACGATCGAGGAAGCCGGCGCGATCACTACCGCGCAAGTCGAAGCCGAACTTTCGGGCTATCCCGAGAAAAAGAAAGATTATCCCGAACGCGCGCTCGAGGCGCTGAAGGTCGCGATCGACGATTACCGCGCCAAAGTCGCAAGTGGTGCCGTCCCGGATTTCGGCGCCATGGAAGCTGCGCCGCGCGCGGCGCGTGCCGTAGCTGCGGTACCGCAACCAGCCGCTGACGGCAAGCTCACGATCTCGCTGCGCTAAGGCCTTGCCGCCGCAGGGCGGCGGCGTGATAAGGTATGGGCAATGAGTGCCCAGCCTTTAGAAGTCCGTATGGCCCACCTTGAGGGTGCTTTCGAGCAGCTCGACAAGCGTATCGAGAATTTGGAACGCAAGGTCGACGGAATGCGCGACGTGCTGGACGCAAAGATCGACGCCGTCCGAGAATCCCTGAACGCCAAGTTTGACACCAAGATCGATGGGCTGCAGTGGCGCATGACCGCGCTCATCATCGGCACATGGGTTACCACCATGCTAGCTGTGCTCTTTCACCGCTAACCCCGCGATTTGCTAAGCGACACGGTATGTCGAATGACGTAGCGCGTCGTTTGTTTGTCCGGCAGGGATTCGAATAGCGCGATGCCGGTAGCGCAAAGTTTGATCGGTGCGATATCGAGTGGCGGCAGCGGACGTGCGGACCCGCCCTTCACTCGGGCGATGGTCACGTGCGCGACAACATCGTCGACAAAGCTGAATCCCATCGTCTCGTATCGCGCCCGTAATGCCGTCGCGAGATTGCGGAACAGTTCGCCTTGCGCGCGCGACCCGATGAAAATTATGCGCGGCCGCCGCTCGTGCGGAAAAGCTCCGAGCTTATCGAGCGTCAGCTCAAAGGCAGGCGTCCCCGATGCTACCGCGTCGAGCGCGCTCTCGACGGCCGCCAATTGACTTGGTTCGACACGCCCGAGAAATGCAAGCGTGACGTGCAGCTTTTCGGGCGGCTCATACCGCGCATCGAAATGAGCGGCGCGCAAGCGATCTTGAACGTGCGCGCACGAGTCACGTGTGGCCGCATCGAGTTCGATTCCGGCGAACAGACGCATTACTGAAGGTAGGGATTGTTTGCGCGCTCTTCGCCTATGGTGGTGAACGAGCCGTGACCCGGAACGACCGGGGTCGCATCGGGATAGTCCATCAGCTTGCGCTGAATCGACGCGACGATGTCCTCCATCGACGTGCCGCCCAAATCCCAACGTCCGATCGCGCCCGCAAAGAGCGTGTCACCGGTGAGGAGTCGCGTCGCCCCACCGCCTTCGACGGCAAAACAGACGCTGCCCGGCGTGTGTCCGGGCGTATGCAAGACGTCGCAAGTGACCTTACCGATGGACATGCGAAGGCCGTCTTCCAGGTCGCCGTCGAGTGGCACAACAGCCGGGATCGACGGTAACCCGAATAGCCTGACGAGTCGCGGCTGATCGTGATAGATCGGCAGGTCGTCGTGATGGAGTAAGGCTAGGGCCCGCGTCCCTTCGCGCAGACGCCCCACATCCGCAATATGGTCGAAGTGGGCGTGCGTGTGCACGAGGTAGCGCGCTCGCAAACCAAGTTGTTTAAGGCGTTTTAAAACGTCATCGACACCGTCGCCCCCGTCGACAACGATAGCATCGCGCGTCTCCTCGTCGCCAACGATCGTTGCGTTGCAGGCGAGCAGTCCGACGGGAAACGTCTCGACGATCACGTTTGCTCCAAATGGAAGTCGCGGAACGCGCCTTCATAGTAACCCAGCGGAGCGCCCTCGCGAGCCGCGCACGCCACTACTTTTCCGATGAAGATCGAGTGCGACCCGGCGTGGTGTTCGGCCTCCACGACACAGTCGAAGTGTCCGATCGTTCCGGCAAGCACCGGCGCACCGGTCACATCGGTCGACCACGCTATGTCGTCGAACTGATGTTCCTTGATGCGCCCGGAGAAGCGCTCGGCGAGTTCACGTTGTGCAAGGGCAAGGAGGTTGACGCAGAAGATGCGTGAGCTCGAGATATACAAATACGAGCGGGCCTCGCGATTTACGCAGATCAGGAGCATCGGCGGATCGGTTGAGACGCTCGCAAACGCGCTGAGCGTAATGCCGCGCGGCTCTCCCTCCCGCAGCGATGTCACCACGGTGACGCCCGACGGATGGCGCCGCATCACCGTTCTGAACGCGGCCGGATCGGCCGCGCGGGCGTTCACTTGATACGCGCTCCGATACCGGTGCCGTTTCCGAGCGGGAGAATGGTCGCATCGAGATTTGGATGCGTCAAGAAATACTCGTTGAACTCGTCCAGCTCGCCGATCAGACAGTCGTCGACAACGACGATGCCGGAAAGCTTGAGCATCGGGATCACCAGGTCGAGATATGCGCGATATAGGTGGCGATCGGCGTCGATGAAGACGATATCGAGGTTGCGCTGCTGGAAGTTCTCGAGCAGCTCGAGCGCATCTTGGTTGAAGATCGTAATGTAGTCGTCTTCACCCGCGCGCCGGAAGTAGGAGTTGGCGATGTTGGTTCGCTCGCTATCGGGATCGATCGTCCAGATCTTGCCCATCGGCGGCTGAGCGAGCGCCATCCAGAGCGTCGAGTAGCCGTACCCGGTACCGATTTCCAAAATTCGATTGGCTTGCATCATGTGGACGACGACCGAGAGAAGGCGCCCGGCCTCGCGCGAGACGATCGTAACACCATCTTTGCGCCCATGCTGCTCCAACTCGAGCAGCAGCGGGTGTTGCTCGGGGTGAAGGGCATCGAGATAACGCTTGAGGTCGTCCATCTACGGCTCTCCAGTTAGCGGGGAACCTCCGCCAACCTGCTCGAATTAAGCTCTCCTCTATGAGTCGGCGCTTGCGGCTCTTTCCGCTTAACTCGGTGCTGTTTCCGGGCGCCGTGCTGAACCTACATGTTTTCGAGCCGCGCTATAAACAAATGATTAACGAGTGCCTGGAATCCGGTGAGGGCTTCGGCGTCGCGTTGATCGCCGAAGGGGCCGAGGCGGGCGATCCCAACGTGCTGCCGCATAACGTCGGTTCGATTGCCGAGATCCTCGACGTGCAGCCGCTTCCCTTCGGTCGCTTTTTTGTCTCGACCGTGGGACGAACGCGCTTTCGCATCCGCGAAGTCGTCAGCCGCGAACCCTATTTGATTGCCGACGTCGATGTAATCGAAGAGCCGGAGCAAAAAGCTGATCGTGAAGTCGATGAGTTGTTGCCCGCCGTGCGCGAGCGCTTCGAAGAATACATCGAAATGCTGGTCGAGTTCTCGGGTCAGGAGAGCACGGTCGCTCTCCCCGACGATCCACGTGGTACTTCGTACTTGATCGGCGACATGCTTCAGGTTGCCGAGCGCGTCAAGCAGCGTCTGCTCGAACTTTCCGACACCAAAGCGCGCCTGCGCGCCGAGTACGACTTCCTCGAGCGTCTGCTCCCGCAGCTGCGCCGCCTCTTGGAACATCGCCGCGTGGAGTTACGCGAACGCGAAGAAAACGGCGAAGACGACTCGAGTCGCGCCGAACAAGAGCGATACTTCGGAAAATTCTTCTCACAAAATTAGCCTGACGCCGCCCGGCTGGGAAGCCTTATGTGGTCACCGCGGAGCGGCGGCCACGCTGATCGGCCTCATGTTCGTGGTCATCTCGATCGGCGCCGATATTGCGAAAACGGACAAGGCGCACGGCGACGCTCAGTTTGTTACACCGACGTTCGTGCATTTCGGTGGCGTCTTGTTCAATTCACTCGTCTTGCTCGTACCTTGGCCGTCCGCGCTCGCTCCGTCCATGATCTTGGGCTTTCGCCGCCGCTGCCCTGAGCTATAGAGATCAACGTCGCGAGTCCCGAGCCGATTTCGTTCACTTGGGATGGGACGATTATCTGTTTTACTTCGGGCTGCCGTTTCTCGCCAACGTCGTTCTGATCGTCTTTGCCCTCGGAGCGGCGCTTGGGACGCCCTATGCGCTCTACGGTATTGCGCGAGTATCGACATGCAGCTGCCGTGCCACGCGCAATTCATGGAACGTTGCGCTCTGGATATCCCAGAATCGCTAAAGCCGATATAGATGTGTTCCGCCGATTTGACGACGTTGCGGAGGAGCGCGACGTTGGTGACCGGACCGACACCGCCCGGAACGGGCGTAATCGCGCCTGCGACCGCGAGCGCCGAATCGTAGTCGACGTCGCCTTTGAGCACGCCGTTGACGACGGTCGTGCCGACGTCGATGACCGTCGCGCCTGGCATGATATCGGCGCCGCCGATGAGCCCAGGTACACCGGTTGCCACGACCACGACTTCGGCGGTCTTTAGAAACGGCTGCAGACTCGCGCTCTCTTTATGCAAGATCGTGACGGTAGCATCCTGACCGAGCATCAGCATCGCGACCGGTGCGCCGACGACGATCGATCGTCCGATCATCACCGCCCGCCGGCCACGCAGCGGCCAGTGGGGGCTGCGTTCGAGCAGGAGCATCACGGCGGCGGGTGTCGCGGGCACGAATTCTGTGCCGCTGCCGAAGGCGAGGTGTCCTTGATTGGTCGGGTGCGCGCCGTCGACGTCTTTACGTACCGGAATCGCGTCAGCGATCGCGCGGATCGCGAGGTGCGCCGGTAGCGGCTGCTGGAGCATGACGCCATGGACGGTGCGGTCGTCACGCAGCCGTTCGAGCCGCTCACGAACCAGCAGCGCAGTCGCGGTCTCGCTGAGTCGATCCACGGCGACTTCGATGCCGACGCGCTCGCCGGTTTTGACCAGATTGCGAACGTAAGCCACGCTCGACTCGTTTTCTCCCACAAAGACGATTACGAGCTTGGGATGAATACCCGCATCGCGTAGCGCACTCGTACGAGCAAGGAGTTCGGTGCGCAGCTCGGCAGCAAGAGCGCGGCCATCGAGAATCATGGCGGACACCGGACGCGGTTTCGCCGTAGAGGAGGAGAGGACCCTGGAACACGTGCGGCGCGAGGTGCGCCTCGGATCGAACTTTGCGCCCGACGCCTTCGAAAGGGCATTCGATCGTTTCCTGGAGACGTACAACGTCAAGCCGGACATCGCGCGTTGCAGCCCCGACGTGCTGGAACGCTACTGCCGGCTCTTCGAGTCCGGCGTGGATGCGGCGCGTCGCCGTGAAGTGCGCTTTCGCGGTATTCCGTTGCTCGCCGCGGTATTGCCCAGCGGCACGATTGCCTTCGAAGGCGAGGTCGATCCCGATCGGATGGGCGATTGGTGAACCCGCGCGTCCGTTGGCTGTTGATCGTCGCGGCGGTGGCGATCGCGCTGCTCATCTTCGTGCCGCTCTTTTACGCACAGAGCCCATCGGTCTCAGGTCCCGCCGGAATGGTCGGACAATCCGCGCCCGTCTTTGTGCTGCGCGACGATCGCGGCGCCGGGGCGTCGCTTGCGCAATACCGCGGCAAGATCGTTGTCATGAATCTGTGGGCCTCGTGGTGTCCGCCTTGCCGCGCGGAGATGCCGGATCTGCAGACCGTTGCACGCGAATACGCGAAAGACGGTGTCGTGGTCGTCGGTGTGAACCAGGGCGAGTCGGCGTCGCGCGCCGCAGAGTTCGCACAATCGCTGGATATCGCGTTCCCGATTTGGATCGACGATGCGCAGCAATACGGTCGCGTCTACGCGGCACTGGGACTGCCGACGACGGTGGTGATCGATCGGCGTGGCGTCGTCGAGCGCGGATTCGACGGACCGTTGACCATCGAACAGATGCGTTCGGCGATCGGTAAGCCGTGCACGCTACGTGAGGAGCGCAGCGCTTCTGGCGGCGCTCGTTGTCCTTGCGGTCGTGCTCGAGGTGGTCGTGCCCGGGCGCGCGGTCTATCACGCGGGATGGTACAACGTCGGACTTGCAGCACTCGCCGTGTGGGCGATTGCGGGCGTGCGGCGCGCACCGCTGATCGCATTCGGCATTGGTGCAATCGCGTTCGCCGGGATTGCGAGCGGATTGCTTGGCCCCGATACGCGAACCGTTATCGGTGCACCCGGCACGAGCGTGCGTGCCGATGAAGCAGGTAGAACGCTGGTGTTTCCGCCCCTGCATGCGCAGCCGATCGCCGCGTGGAGCTTTACCGCTACGGCGTTGCTGCGAAGTGTCCCGCGCACCGTGCTCGCGATCGAAGCATTCGATCAGCGCGGCGCGCATTTGACGATCACGCAACCGACGGGGAGTGCCTTTCTCTCACCGGTACTGCTAATGGAGAACACACAGACGATCGCCGGGCTCGCGCTGCCGTACGACACGTTCGCCGTGCCGGCGGCGCATCGCATCATTAAGGCCGTATTATTTTCGGCGGCACAAGCTGCATCGATTCCGGCGCTGTCGACGATCCATGGACCGGTTGTGCTCTTCGATCTCGAGGACGAGACCGGAGCGTCGATTCCACATGGCATCGGCGTTGCGCCGGACGGCCAAGCCGTGCTCTTGGGAGGATTGAGGTTGCGCGCGAGCGTCCTTTCCTATCCGGCGATCGAGATAGTATCGATCCCCGATCTCGCAGTCGTTGCCGCGGGATTCCTCGCCATATTCATCGGAGTGCTCTTGACGCGCAGGCGCGTGGCGGGGTAAGATCGCCGGACAATGACGTACGTGCACATTCCGCCGTGCCCGCCGCAGCCGCATCAGGAGATGCCGGTTCGGTAGCGCGCGTCGTCAAAGCACTTTTATGACGAACCGCTCCGGTTACCGGGGCGGTTCGTTTTTTATTTGGGGGAAACCATGCGAATCGGAATCATTGGGCGCGGGACGCTTGGAGGTGCGCTGCAGCGGGGCTTCGAGCGCAACCCACAGGTGCGTGAGATCGACTCGACCACCCGCGCGTCGGCGCTACGTAACTGCGCAGTTGCGGCGGGGAGCGATATCGTCGTCGTTTGCGTGAAGCCGCGCGATGCGGCCGAAGTCTGCACGCAGATCGCACCGGTGTTACGCGAAGATCAGATCCTCGTGTCGGCGGTCGCGGCGGTCGAGACCGGGTCGCTGCGGGACTGGACCGCGAATCGCGCACGGATCGTGCGGGTGATGCCGAATACACCGGCGCGCGTCTCGTCGGCAATGACCGTACTCGCACGAGCGCGCGAGAGCAACGAGGATGCCCTTGAACGAACGCGGGGGCTATTCGATACGTTCGGGCGCACGCTGGTCCTCGACGAGTCGTTGATGGACGCGGTCACGGCGATCAGCGGATGCGGGCCGGCGTTCATCTTCGTCGTGATCGAAGCACTGATCGATGCGGCAATCGCGCTTGGGATTCCCTACGAACAGGCGCGCGTGCTCGTAGCGCAGACGGTGCTTGGGTCTGGGCGCCTCGTACTGGAAACCCAAACGCATCCGGGCGCGCTCAAACATGAGGTCACGACGCCGGCGGGTCGCACGATTCGTGGATTGCTCGAACTCGAAGACGGCAAACTGCGCGCCACGCTGATCAAGGCCGCTTTAGCAGCAGGCGGGCGTTAGAGAAAACTGCGGATCGGCCCGAAGGGCCGAACGTACAGATTCAGCGAAGCTGAATCCACGTTAAAAGTCGGTCGCGCTGGTGAAGGTAAACCGTTCCATCTTTGCTGCTCGGGACGACCAGCGATCCTGCGTAAGATCCGGTGCGTCGCTGCGCGTTCGAGAACTCGACCGCACCGAGCGCCTCGACGATGCTTTGATTGAAGCGCAGGTTGCGCACGCCGCCCGCGATCTTGCCGTTTTCGATCAGGAACGTGCCGTCTCGCGTCATCCCGGTCACGATCGCGCGTTTTTGATCCACCGTGCGAATGTACCAGAACCGTGAAATCAAAAGCCCGCGTTTCGTGCTTGCAATCAGGTCCTGCGTGCTCTGGGCTCCGGGTGCGACGACGACGTTGAGCGGTTGCGGCCCGTAGGCATTGGGCGCGGGAAGGGCGTGGCCGGTATCGGGCCGGCCGAGCTTCTTTGCGTAGTAGCTATCGGTGACGATGTTCCGCACCACTCCAGCCTCGACCAGCGAGACCTTCGATTTGGGCTGCCCTTCGTAGTCGAACGGCATCGCCGGGGCGAGCGGGTGGCTGTAGTCGTCGGCGATCGTGACGCGTTCGTCGAAGTAGCTGCGATCCAGTCCATCCGAACAGAATGACGATCCGTCGCTGAAAGTCTGCGCCGAAAAATGCGCGAGCAGATAGATCAGAAGCTCGCCGAAGGCCGGCGGCTGCAAAATCACCGTCCATTGGCCGGGCTCGACCGCGCGCGGGTTCGCGCTCGCGCGCGCGAGATCCACGGCGCGCGCACCAACGCCGCTCCCGTCGAGTTCTCGAACGTCGACCGTGTAGTGCTCGGCAAAGCCGGTAGAATCGGGAGCGGTTGCCTTGACGTTGACCCCTGCGTCGGTGCCGTCGAACGATGCTAGCGCACCGGACGAATTGGCGATCGTCGTGCCGCCGCTCGAGGTCGAAACGTACCCGGCGCACCAATAGTCATCGCGCTCCGCGCGCGTTAGGATGGCATCAGCGATCGCTGCTCGGGTCGCCGGGTCACAGGTCGCCGTCGCTTTGACGTAACATCCGCCCGGTGCTTGGGCCGGGCCGCCCGCCGGCAAGTTTGGCACGAGCGGGTCGCTCGGCGCGAACGAGGCCATGTCGAGCGCTTGCGCGAGGAGCGCGTCGACCGCCGTATCGCCGGTGTCGTTGGAGGTTGCGACGCCGGTGCGCCCGTTGACGATCGCCCGAATCGAGACCGTCACATCGTCGGCTGCGACGTTTTGGTTCGAGATGCCGTGCGTGAAACGTGTGAGCGACTCGTCACTGCAGCTCACGCGGACTTCGGTTTGATCCGCGCGCGACCGTTCCACGGCACGCTGCGCGATCGCCTCTCGCTCCTCGCTCTTCATCGAGTCACTGATAACCAACGCCGACGCTTACCTGACGAAAGCGCGCCGGCGAGGCGGCTTGCGTCGGTGCGCCCGGACTGCATCGGTTCCCCCTTCCCGCAGTTTGGCGTCCCCCAGGCGTTCCACGATGCCTTGTCGGCGATCGCGTCGCACCTGTTCCAAAATTGCGGCGTGACGCCCGCATAGGTGGGATTCTTGAGCATACGGCCGCGCTTGCCGTTCTTGATCTCCCAGCCGATTTGACAACCGAACTGGAAGTTCAAGCGCCGGTCGTCGATCGACCAAGAACGGTTGCTTTCCATATAAATGCCGTCGCGCACCCCGTCGAAGAGCCCATCAAACGGGACGTCGCCCGGCAAAAGGTTGAGGTTGCACATGCGGATCATCGGCACGAACTCCCAGCTCTGGGCGCGTACGCAGGCGTTGCTGGTTCGTCCGATCGCGCGGGCCGTGTCGTTGCTCATTTCGTAGCCGCGTAGCACCCCGTCGCGCACGATGTCCGACGTGCCGGATTTCGTCCCCTCGTCGTCGTAGCCGCATGTCGCCATTCCCGACGCCAGGTTGTTGTCGACCACAATCGTGACGGCCGGCGATCCGTAGCGCAGTTTGTCGAGTTGCGAGACCTCGAGAAAACTCGTGCCCGAAAAATTGGCTTCCCACCCCATAACGCGGTCCAGCTCGGCTGGATGTCCGCACGACTCGTGAATCTGCAGCGAAACCTGCGAGCCGCCAAGGATGATATCAAACGTGCCGCTCGGACACTGCGGAGCGGTAAGGAGCGCGATGGCTTCTTCACCGATTCGCTGCGCATTTTTCGTTAACGCGGCCTCCTCGACGACCTCCCAGCCGCCGGACTTGTAGAGGCCAATGTCACCGGGAAAGGTACGCGTCTGCACGTCACCGTCACCGACCGCCATTGCTTGCACGCCACTTCCCGTTTGCACGATCGTTTGCTCGATTGCGGATCCAATGCTGCTATAAAAAAATTTCTCGATTCGCCACAAATCCAACCACGCGCGCCCGACGGCGATGCGCTCGCCGGCATGCACGAGTTTCTCCGCTTCGAGGAGAAGAGCCACGCGTTCGCCGAGCGGAACCCCGCGCGGATCGCGTACGATCGGGGTTTCATAGCGGTCGACGTATGCATGGGGCGGAGCCTCCCCGAAGCGTTCCCGCGCCATCGCTGCGCTGGCCCGTGCAATCGCGACCGCGCGAGCGGAGGTTCGATCGACACCGGCATCGGTAAGATCGCTGCTCGCGGCGAATCCCCAGGCGCCGTCGACGAGCGCGCGAATGCCGTAACCGCAGCTCTGCCCGTCGGCGAGTGACGCCACAACACCATTGCGCACCTCGATGCGTTCGCCGTGCACGTTTTCGAAACGAATGTCGGCGTAATGCGCACCACGAGCACTCGCCATGTCAAGCGCCCGGCGACCAAGAGCCTCAAACTCCATGAACCCGTTTTAGGGTCGGTTCGACTCCTGGCCTGCTACGATGGCGTGAAGATTCTTTACGGAGATGTTGCCGTTGAGCGATGCCGACGCATTCGGACCGATGACGTAGATTGCGACAAGGCGCGCCGGCTGCGCGAGTCCGGAGGGCAGCCGCACCTCCACCGCTCGCCAACCGGGATGATTCATGACGACCGCCGAGAGCAGCACTTCTTCGTTAATAGCATTGCGCAACGCAAGCTTGAGCTGCTCTCCCGCGCCGTCGTCGAAGACGTCGAACGCGACGGCGACACTGCCTTGCGGCAGCGTGACGTTGGTGACGAGGTACGCCGCGCGCTCTTGCGGCCCAAGCGCGTAGTGAAGCTGCGTGCACGGCACACACTCGGGACTTGGTCCGGCAGCACCGTCGCCGCCGCGCGGCACCGTCATGAATGAAGGCGTGAAGGCGAGGGCCGCATCGTGAAATCCGACGGTTACGCGTGCATTTGCCAGATGGTCGCCGAGAAGCAGAGAGACGACGGCGTCCGTGCTTCCTGCAGCGAGCGTTCCATTGGGGTCGATCGATGCACCCTGTGCGCGCCACGGGAGTTGCGCGGGCAACGCAAGAGCATAGCCTTGCGCATCGTACGCTCGTGCCTGCAACGTCAGGTGCCCGTCCTGCGCGACGCTCGGATCTTGCGGAAGAATCGCAAGACGCGCCGGCTCTGCGACGACGTGCACCGGCACTCTCTGAATCAGCGCGCCGGCTCGTGCGACGAGCACACCCTCCCCGGGCTGTGCGGCGGTAAAGATACCGTCGCGATACGTCCCTAGCGTTGACGGCTCCACGTGCACGTCGATCGGCTGCGCAACGGCCACGACGTGTTGCGCTGCGTCGGCGGCAACGAAATGCACGTTCACGCTTGCGCCGGGAAGTGCGCGAACAGCCGGCTGCGCGGCAAGAAGCTGCGACGCGGGCCCTGGCGGCGCCGTGTCATATACGAAGATTCCGTCGGCGACCTTGCGCTCGTGCCCGTCTGACGGCATCGTGACGAGCGCCGCATTGGTCTCACCCGGCGTTCGCGCGACCAGCTCCGAGGATCCGCCGCCGTCGAAAGCCATCCCGCGCACAGCGCCGAACGCCCGCATCAACGCCGCAAACTCCGGGCGCGTGATGCCGACGGAGAGCTCGGGTTGACGGCCATCCACTTCGAGAAGATAGAGAGTGCCGTCGTTGCCGAGTGCCGCGCCGCTGCAGGGAATGCGCTGCGCGTATTCGCCGCCGTTGGGCCCGTCGGGGTCATCGATCCACGAACCATCGTTCAAAATGAGCGGACCGCCGCCAACTGCCGCACTGAGACTACTGAGCGAGAACGGTTCGAGGTCACCACTCGCCGCGATCGTGTCACCGGGGTTGGGCACCCCGACGCTCGCGTACGCGTCGATGCCGATAGCAAGGTAGTATCCGGGCGGCTGAGCGACCGTGTTGTCGAGCACACCGCTCACGCGATACGTTGCAAACGGTGGCGTTCCGGTGGTCGGCGTGAGCGCTACTAAGGTCATGTCGTCGTTCGGCCCAACAGAACCGAAGGCCGGAGTCAGCAGCGACGTTCCGCCGTTGGACGTCCGATTGACGGCGTCGAGTGGGACGGTGCGATCGCCAAGTTGCAGCGTTCCGGTAAAGGTCATCTCGATGATTTGCGGCGTGCCGTTGCTGTTGATCACGAGCGCATAGCGCTTCGTTGGTGTGCTTACGAGCACTCCACGACGCACGACGAGATTGGTTGGACGGTTGGTGTTGCCGATATCGAAATAATCCGCGTTGATCCCTGCGATCGCGCCGGTGCGCCGCGCCATCGAAGAAACGGTTTCACCGTTCGACTGCAACGCGTCGGAGGCGAGCACGGTGTTCAGTTCGATCTGCGGCGTTTGCGGGGCGACCGCGACCACGTGAACGACAATTGGACCGGCGCTCGTGACGAGATCGTACTCGCCGTATTCGACGCCTGGTGCGACGCGCTCGATCGTCGGCGCGTCGAAAGCAACGCGCGGAAACGGCGGCTCCGGATCGAGACGCACCGGCAGAATCACAAGCAGTAGCGCGGCGAGCATTAGTGCGAAAACGGTCCTAGGTTGGCCCCGGGTTCCAAATCGCGACGGAAAGCGGGTAGCCGCCCGTTGCAAATGGAGCTCCGGGCACGCGCTGTAGCGTCGCAATGTCAAAGACGTCAACCTGGTCGCTTCCGGCGCACGGTACAAAGAGCCGATCGCGATCGATCGTGGGCTTCCACGGCGTCGTGCACGTGTGCAACGGCGCGTGCGCAACGCCGAGCGTGCGTGCATCAAGGACGTCGACTGCGTCGGTATCTTCGTCGGTCACGTAGAGGCGTTGACGTGTGCCGTCGAACGCGATCCCGATCGGGAACGTCAGAGCCGCACTGCGAGCCACGATGTGCGGAACGGCCGCACCCACATTGACGGCGACGACGCTGCCGGCGGCTGAAAACGGCGATCCCAGGCTTTGATTCGAGACCGCGAACAGACGCGATCCGTCGTCTGAGAGAGCCAGCGAGAAGACACGTGCGACAACCGCAAAACGGCGCAGCTCGACCATGCTCGTCGCATCGACCATGGAAACAGTACCGTCATTGACGTTTGCGACGTAGATTCGCCGCCGATTCGAGTCGATTGCAAGGCCTTCGGCGGTCAGCCCCAGGACGCGATGAGAAACCGTCCCGTCGGCCGCGATGCGCGTTAACGCTCCTACGCCGTCAATGTCGCGATTGGTGACGAAGAGCGCGTCGCTGCGCGAATCGAAGGCCAGGTCGTCGCCGAGCGGTACGCCCGCGAAGCGGTGAACTTCCCAAGGGGCAAGCGAAGCAATGGTCGCGCTGTCGCCGTCGGTTGCCGTCGTCGCAATGGCGCCGCGGCGATCGATCGCCACGTCACCGGGCGATCCGCCGATGCCGAGCGCCGCGCGAGCGCGAAATGGCGCCACCGAATCGTGCAACACGACCCCGTCATCGTAACAAGCGACGGCGATGAAGGCACGGTGCGGATCCGGTGTTGGTGCGATCGCGATGGCGCGCACGGCCAAGCCGCGGGAGCCTGATGCTATCAGCGTGCTTTGTTCTGCGCCCTTGGCGATCCGATAGGTATCCCCGTCGATGCTTCCGGGTCCGTTGACGAAGAGGGTGAAAGGCGGGCTGAAGCCATCGACCCGAATCGCAAGCCTACTGCCCGGAAGATAGGGAAGAGCCGCGGCGGCAATCGATCCGACCGCGCGGTGAACCTCAAGCGCACGCGGCGCGGCCGCGACTGCCAGCACGAGAAGAACGAGCGCGAGCCGGCGTTTCAATACGCTTGTAGATACCCGATGATACCGGTTATGATACCGCTCGCGCTCAGCGCGACGCAGAGCCATATCGGAAGGCGTGCGCCCATGAGCGCGGAGATCGACGCGAAGGCGATGGAGATCTCGAAGAGCGTCGTCGCGATCTCGAGCGTTTCAAACGATTTCAGAAGGGCTTCGGCGCGATCTTGGTCGCGATCGGCTTGTTCCTCGAGCTTTTTAGCCTCACTATACACCGTGAGCGAAGAGCGTTCTTCTGTCGTTGCGTCCTTGGGCAATTTGAGCGCCCGGTAGAGCGTGACTTTGAGTTGTTTGCTTTGATAGTACTGGTACTGATCCGAGGCCTTTTGGGTGAGCAGCACCGCGTCGTTGCGTAACGCCAGTGCCTGGATCGACCGGTGATGCGAGTAGAGAGTGCCGAGTGCCGCGAGAACGGCGACGATGGCAGTGAAGAACGGAATGAGACGATCAGCACGCGGACGCGCTGCGGTGTGGGTCACAAAATGCTCGCCGCGCGATGCGAGAGCGACTGCACGAGCGCAACGCCTTCGGCCACGTCGGTGTGCGGGGCCACGAGCGTTTGCTCAGTGCGGCGCGAATCGAGCGCAAAGCTCGCAATCTCGTAATCATCGAAGGTTCCGGCAACGATTGCGCCATCCGGATCGATCGCATAAGCGCGGGGCGTTTCCCGGTCAAATACGATAACGTAGATCCGCAACTCGGCTGCGCGAGCGCGGGCCACGCGCTCGAGCCACGGATGTGACGATGCCGCGTGCAAAATCGCGACGCGATATCCGGCCATACGGTATTGGAGGAGCAGTCCGGGATCGAAGGCATCGGTTGCATCGATAGTCACAGCGGGTAACGCCGCGTCGACCGCGGCGAAGTCGTCCGCGCCGGTCGAAGCGAGTGCAACGTCGGCCTCGAGAATGCGTAGACGCTCTCCGATATCGGGCGGTAACGCGCGAATCGCTAACGCGACCCGCAGCACACGTTCGGTCTGCGCGTGGCGCCTTTGCGGAGACGGGGAGCCAACGCGTTTGGGCGCGGGAGCCGCCAGCTCGACCTTCGCGCTGACGAGTTCCTCTTCTGTTTGCGACGCAATCGCAACCACGTCGCCTGCCGCATTGACGATCTGCGATTTTCCGCAGTAGGCCACCATGCGCAACTCGATGCCGCACTTGTTGGCGGCAACGAACGGCACGCCATTCTCGAAAGCGCGTACCTGCGCAAGGAGATCGGCCTGCAAATTTTCGAGTTCGCGCGGATTGCGCCCCGAGGTTACCCATGCGGTCGGCATGACGAGTAGCTCAGCGCCGCCGTCGACCAGCGCGCGTCCGATTCCGGGCATGCGTCCATCTGCGCAGATGAGGACACCGAGGCGGCCGACCGAAGTATCGATCGGCGCAATCGCCGATCCGGGTGCGAACCATTGACGGTCGAAATGCCAGAGGAAGATCTTCTCCGCCGATCCGGCGAGCGAACCATCGCGATCGATGACGATTGCGCTGTTGTAGAGTGCACCGTCGCGTCGTATGGCGGCGCCTGCGACGATCGCGCAGGAGGCGGTACGCGCGACCCGCCCCAGCTCGGCCACCGTGTCCGCAACCAAGCGATCGTCGATTGCTGCGTCGCCGAGTACATAGGCCGGAAAAGTCCCCTCGGGAAGCACGAGGAGATCGTGTCCGCGAGCGGCATGCTTGACGCGCTCGATAATGGAAGCGCGGAGGCGCTCATAGTCACCGCGATCGTGCGCGCGTAACTGCAACGCCGCAAGGCGAATCACGTTAGAGGTCACTAAGAAGAGTTCTACGCGGGAGGCGCTCCTGGCCTTGCGAATACCTGCAATCGACAACGCTGCCCCGACGGGCATCGACTAGGGAGAGACCTTTGGTGAAACTTACTCCGTTTTACGCGTGTGCCGCGTCCTTTGCACTGAGCGTCGCGCTCGGTTGCGCAGCGATGGCGGCGAGCACGCCCAAGCCGGCGGCAACGTCGCCTGCGACGAAAGCTTCGAAAGATAAATGCGCAAGCCTCAAGAGCAAGTGGGAGAGGGAGCAGTGCGAGGATTACAGCCACTCGGCTCCCGGCGATGAGTATTTCGGCCGCATGAAGATGAGCTTTCTCGGCATCAACAACACGTTCCACGACGAGACCATTCGCGCCGGCGACTATACGACCGACTCGGGAATCATCTCAAAAGTTGCATTCGCGGACGAAGCGCTCGAACAGTGGTCGCATCGCTACCCGGGCGATCCGCAGTTGGCGCGCAGTTATTATCTCGCGATCGTGATGTACAAGAAGATCTACACGCCGGAGGCGCAGCAAAAGGCGTGGACGTACATGCACGTCCTTACGTCGCGTTTCGGCGGTACGTATTTCGGAAAGCTGGAGAAGGCCGATCTCGCGCGCGGTTTCACCGAGCACTACTTCGGCACTGCGCAGCTCTGTCCGACGCCTCTTCCAAGCGGCGTTGTGGTACCAGCGGAGGTCACGCCGTCCGCGACCGGCACGCCGCAGCCCGTAGCGGGCAGCCCGAAGGTGGAGATTATCACGCCGCCGTGCGTGCAGCCGTCGCCGATTCCGACAGCGACTTAGAACGAGGGGATAATAAAAAGAAGAGGCCTCCGATCTCTCGGAGGTCTCTTCTCGTTCAGGTCCTACCCACCACGAGGCGGGTGAAGGTCTGGAGCACAGGATGTGCGTCCCGCCGAAGCGGGCCAGACCATCTCAGAACTTGAGGCCGAGTCCGATGAACGGTCCAAAGTTGGACGCGTTGCTCGGAGCATTGGTCTTGTTGTGGAGCGATTGGCCGACGGCCCCGCCTTCGATGAAGAGCGGACTCGAGCCGAACGCGTACGTGATGCCGAGCTGGTAGTTCAGGATGTTGTACGCGAGTGCGTACGCGTTCCCTGACGGATCGGTGAAGTTACCCTTCACGTTGCCGTAGTACCAGATGCTTCCGTACACCGAGAACGGGTGATTGAGATCCGGCAGTTTTTCAAGGCCGAATCCGACGTTCCCGAGCTTGGGATATCCCGCATTGTTCGAACGCCATAGATAGCCGACGCCGATATAGATTCGCGGGTCAGCGATCTTGATGCCGAGTTTTCCTTCGAAGTCGTAATTGCGAACGGTGAACTGCGGAACCGCGGTCGAACCGAGGCCGCCGATCGTCGTCACGTAGCAGTCCGGGTCAGGTACCGGTACCGTCACGCCACTTTCGCAATTGTGCGGGTAGTTGATCTGCTGGTAGTTGCCTTCCAGCATCCAGGGCAGACCGAAGAGATCGAACTCTGCCGCGCCATGGATACCAAACGAGAAGCCACCGTTGGTGTTACTCGAGGTGTTGCCCGGGCTGAACTCGTCGTAGACCTTTTGCGACGCGAGGTAATCACCCGCGATGAACAGGTCCTTGTACGGCGTTGCAACCGGTGCTGGGGTTGGCGTCGGCGGTGCTGTTGCCGGCGGCGGCGGGGGCGGCGGGGTGGGCGTCGGCGGCGGCGTCGGCGGGATATACCGCACGACGACGACCTGTTTGTCGGGCACCCACTGGACGTATGCGCCCATGCCTTCCGAGATCACTCGGACCGGAACGAGAACGTGTCCTTGATACATGATCGGCGGCACGTCCAGCGGACGAGATTCGCCGTTGATGACTACTTCCGGTTTGCCGACCGTGACCTTGACGTCGGCGCCGGGTTTGCTAACGTCCACCGTTTTGCTCGACGCGTCGTACGAAACGGTCGCGCCCATTTGCTCAAACATCGAACGAAGCGGGATGAGCACGGTACCACCGCGCACGAGCGCAGCGAGCACGCGACCCTGCTTGAGGACGTCGGGCTTGGCATAGACATGGTGGTCGTTGAAGAGAATCGGGATCTGCCCCGACGGGGGTGAACCGAAGTTCGCCGGCGGAGCCTCCATGGCGCCACCCGACTGCGCAATCGCGTTGGTTCCAATGTTTCCATGCGATGCGGAGGTCGGAGCGGCAACCGCGTTAAGTCCCAGACCGGCCGTTAAAAGCGCGGCGAGGACTCCGGTGCTCAGTCGCTTCAATGTTTCCTCCTAGAGATTTAGGTTGAATCCGCGAGTTGTCGCGAGGCAGCGGCCAAAAAGGGCACGACCCCGAGACAATCCTTCTTAATGTGTTTCGGGAGGCCGTTTGCCCCCCCTGCAGTGTGACCCAGGCTGTCCGGGTTTCTTTAACCCTAGCCGGATGCGAGCTTTTCTTCAAGCTTTGCGAGAAATTTCGACCGCTCGATTAGATAGCGTTCGTGCGTGCCCTCGGCGACCGCTTCCCGCTCGTCGAACACCGCGACCGCAAAACTCAAGCGCGGCCCATCGACCATCACAACCTCGACTTCGGTGCGGACGATGAATCCAACCGGAACCGGTTTGTGGTGTTCCAGGTCGATATGGGTGCCCAGCGAGATGAACGCGGGATCGAGCCCGGGCTCGATGCACGCGAGCGCGGCGGTCTCGACCAGCTGCACCAGCATTGAGGTCGAGAGAACATCGACGCCCTTGTTGCCAGCCTTCTCGGCGGTCATCCACTCTTCGACGCGGGTTTGAAGGCTGTACGCGCGGCCGATCTCCAGTTTCGCGCTCATGCCGGGGGAGAATACGCGGAAACCGAGCTTGCTCCTAGCGATGTTCCGGGAGTTATCAGGATTTCGACCCAGGATCATGAATCAAAGCGGGCGGGTCGACCGTATCCAGCCATAGACAAGCGATCCGCCGAGAAGATAGGGAGTACCATGCATTACCAGCGAGCTGCGGTCTTCGCACTGGGCGCCACACTCACATTGAGTGCGTGCGGCCACGCTCCGCAGCGCCAGATGCCGCCTTTGAGCGTCGACGTTGCGGCCGCGACGCGACAAAATATCGCGACCTACGTGTCGCTCGACGGTCAGGTGGCGCCACTCGAACAGTCGGTGCTGGCGTTCCAACAGAACGGTACCATCACTTCGATTTCGGTCAACGTCGGCGACCACGTGCGTGCCGGCCAAGCCTTAGCGCACATCGACGATACGGTGCTGCGCGCGGAATATTCACAGGCGCAGGCGCAGGCGCAGCAGCAATCCGCGACGGCGACAGGCTCGCAGGTCGGTCTCCCGGTGCTCGTTCAGACCAACCAGGCGACGCTTGCGACCGCGCAAGCCGCGCTGCGTAATGCCAAGCTCGTCTACGATCAGGATACCGAGTTATATAAGGACGGATACGTCTCGCAAGCACAGCTGGAAGCCGCGCGCGCAGCCTACGTTCAAGCGGAACAGGCGTACAGCACCGCGCAGATCGGCTTGCGCAATAACGTCGTCAGTGCACAGAACACCAAGGCGGCAATCGCTTCGGCGCAGGCTGCATCGGCCAATGCGCATACCCTCGGGACGCAAGTTTCGCAGACGGTCCTCTATGCGCCCTACAACGGAGTCATCACGCAGCGATTGCTCGACCCGGGCGCCTACGCCGGCCCGCAAGCGCCGGTGCTGGCGATCTCCCGCATCGACACGCTCTGGATCAACATCAATGTGCCGGATACGGATCTTCCGTATGTGCAACCCGGTTCGGCGGTCAGTTTCATCTCGAGCTCCTTGCCCGGACGTACCTTTCAAGGACGCGTGAGCACGGTCAATGCCGTTCCGACGAGCGGCACGCTCTCGTACCTGGCGCGCATCCAGATGCCCAACGCCGGCGACGTGCTGCGCGGCGGGATGCTGGTTACCGCGACGGTTCCACGCGAGGCCCATGAGAATGCCATCGTCGTGCCTCGGTCGGCGGTAGCCCAGACCGAGAATGGGTATGCAGTCTACATCGTCGGCTCGGACGATAAAGCGCAAGAAGTTCCGGTCCGCGTCGGCGTCCAGACCGACACGTTGTCGGAGGTGATCTCGCCGAAGGTTCAGGTGGGAACCAAAGTGATCACAACCCGTCCCGATACGCTCAAAGACGGCAGTACCGTTGCCGTCAACTCGCCGACTCAGGCTTCGGCCAATGGGGGAAGCTCCTCGCAATGACCTCTGCTCGCCGTTTTATGGCGCGATCGCTCCCGGTTGCCCTCGCGTTGGGTTTGTGCGCGCCGCTTGCGGTGGGGGCACAACCCTCGCAGGTGCCGATCGCCGTTCCCACGCCGGCTCCCATGCCGACCATGTCGGGCACGCCGATGCCGTACCCGGCGTACGGTACGCCGGCGCCGGACGTCGCTGCACAAAAAGCGCACCCGGGGATTCCGGTCGTCGTGACGCTCAATCAGGCAATCGACATTGCGGTCGCGCAATCACCGACGTTTGCCTCCGAGCGTGCGCAATACCGCGCGATCGCCGCGAGGTACGGCGCCGAAAAAGGAGCGTTGCTTCCCAATATTTCCGCGGATGCCTCGGCTACGCGCTCTTTTAGCGGAGCCCTATCGGCAACCGGCACGACCCCCCAAGCAACGAGCGGCCCAAGCGCGGCTAGCTATGCGACGCAGCAAAGCGCTGCGATCAACGTCAGCGAGCTGATCTATGACGGCGGAGAGGTTATAGCGGGCATCCGCAGCGCCAAAGAAGCCGACGTCGCCGGACGCGACACGCTTTTGCGGGAGATGCAGACGCTCGCGTACAACGTCGCGGCCAACTACTACGTATTGCTTGAAGACAACGCCAGCGTGGCTTCGGATAATTCGCTCGTGCACGAATTCGAGATCAACGAGCAATACGTCGAAGCGCAAATTCGTACCGGGGCCGCGCCTCGTTCGGATCTGGCGGCGGCGCAATTTCAGACCGCGCAAGCGCGCGGAGCACTTGTAACCGCGCAAGGCGCCGCCATCGCTGCGCAAGGCGTATTTTCGACCGTGCTCGGACTTGACGCCGATAGCGCGATTTCGCCCAAATTGCTCGGGACGTCGCCACCGCAGGCGAAGCTGTTGAGCTATCAGCAAGCGCTGCAGGAAGCCTACACGCTGCGTCCAGACTTTCTCGCGGCCGAGCATACGGTCGAATCCTACAAAGAGAATTTGCGCTTCGCGAAACTGGCTCGGTTTCCGACCCTCACCGCCAACGGAAGCATCGGCGCCGACCGCACGGAAATTCCGACCGGAGCCTATCAAACGAACTATCAAGGCAGGAATACGCTCGGCGCGACGCTGACGATTCCGATCTACGATCAGGGCATCACGAATTACAATGTCGCGGTCGCTGCTGCAACGCTGGATGAGGCGAGCGCTTCGATGACGATGACGCGTCTGCAAGTGCAGTCCGACGTGCGCGGCGGTCTTGCGAACCTCATCTCAGCGCGAGCGAACCTGGTGCAAGCACAGGCCGAAGTCACCAGCGCGACCGTCAGCCTGCAGGCAACGCAGGCGCAGTATAAGGTGGGTGCCTCGACAATCACCGCGATCGTTACGGCCGAAGCGAATTTGGCAACGGCGCAGACGGCCTACGTCGCGGCGCTGTACGGCGAACGTCTGGCCGAGTCGCAGTACGCGTACGTCCTAGGGGCAAGCGACCTCAGCCTTTAAATCAGGGGTATGACCTCGCACCCCACCGTACCCGCGGCGGTTTCCGACCCGGTCAACGCCGCAATCCTGGCCGTTTCGGAAGATCGCCTCCAGGGATTTCAAGAAGATCCGTTCGGCGAGATTGCCGCGCGCAGCGGCGTCGCGCCGGACGTCGTCATGGAGCGGGTCATCGCGATGCTGCGCGCGGGAACGATCCGGCGCGTGCGCCAGACCTTAATGTCGACGAACCTTGCGCGGGGAGCGCTGGTCGCGTGGCAGGTCCCAGCCGATCGTCTCGATCGCGCCTTTGACTACATGTTCAAGGAAGATCCGTTCTCTGGGCACGTGGTGATCCGTTCCACCGATGCCGCGACGCCCGGCAGTACGTACCGGTTGTGGACGACACTCAAAGTGCCGCAGGGGTACTCGTTGCAAAAGCACGCCGAGTTTCTCGCCGGCGAAGTGGGTGCCGATTATTTTCGCTTGATGCCCGCGAAGATGGTCTTCGCGCTGGGCGTCGGACACGTTCGCCGGCGCGGACTCGAACCGGGCGCCCGCGCCGATGTGCTCGCCGACCCGAACAATACGGCGATCGTCGAGCTTTCGCCGCTCGAGTGGCGAGTGCTCACCGCGCTTAAGCGCGAATTCGCGCCGGACGCGATCGTGCGCGATCTCTGGCGAGCGCGCGCCGATGAAGCGGGCGTCAGCCTCGAGGAATTTGCGCGCGTGGCGCGGGGACTGAACGAGCGGCGCGTGATCGGCCGGTTTTCGACGTTCCTCGAGCATGTCAAAGCAACCGCGAACGACGAGCGCGTAACGCGCTACAACGCGCTCTTTCACTGGGCCGTCGCGCCGGGGCGCGAGATCGAGGCGGGGCGTGAAGTCGGGCGGCACTTTGTTATCACGCATGCCTATTGGCGCGAGGGCGGCCCGGAATTCAAGAATGTGAACGTGATGGCGGTGGCGCACGGCATGGAAAAGGAGCGCGTCCTCGCGCACAAAGCCGCGATCGACGAACATCTGCGCGAGGCCGGCCTCGATTTTTCGTATACGAACGTGTTTTGGGGCGGCCGAAGCGAGATCAAACCTTCGGAGATCACCCCACAGGCTTACCGCGAGTTTTGCGCGCTTCACGGCATCGATCCCGAATCGATGCTCGGCGACAACGCTTGACCCGACAGTTCGTGCGAGCGCTTGCGGCGCTGTTGCTCGTCACGTGCGCGACGAGCGCGTGTTCGAAGACGGACCAAGGCGCAAGCGAGCGCCATCCCTGGACGCGTGCGGGTGTGTTGCGAATCGGTTCAAACTACGACGTAAAATCACTCAACCCGGTGCTTGACGGAAGCGCGCTCAGCCTCGACGTCGCGATGTTCGTCTACTCCTGGACCGTGCGGTACGACGGTGCGGGGCGACCGGTTCCCGATGCCTTGCGCGAGATTCCAACGGTTGCGAATGGGGACGTGAGCAAAGACGGTCGCACGCTTACGTACAAACTGCGTCCGGATATCCGATGGCAAGACGGCAAGCCGCTGACCTGCGAGGACTTAAAATTTACCTGGCACTACGTGATGAATCCGAAGACCAACATCGCAGTCACCGACGGGTTTCGCGACATAGGGTCGATTGACTGTCGCGACGAGCACGTCGCCGTCATTCACATGAAACGGCTCTACGCGCCGTTCTTACAGCAACTCTGGGGCGTCAACAGCAATGCCCCGATTTTGCCCAAACACATCTTGGCGCCATATGTTGCCGCAGGAACGCAAAACACGGCGCCGTTCAATGCGATGCCCATCGGCAGCGGACCGTTTCGCGTTATTCAGTGGGAGCGCGGGACCGTCGTGCGCCTCGCCGCGAATCCAAACTACTTTCTTGGGAAGCCGAAGCTCAACGAAGTCGATTTCTACTACGAGCCGGATGAAAATACGCTGGAAACGCAAATCCAGACGCACGCGATCGACTTGCTTGCGCGCGGCACACCGATCAACTGGCCCCGCTACCAGGCGGTCGCGGCGCAGCCCAATTCTGGCCTGAAGGCCATCGCGGTCGACTCGTACGTCTACGATCATATCGACTTCAATCTGCACAATTCGATCCTCGCGGATCTGCAGGTGCGCCGCGCGCTGGCCGACGCGACGAACCGGCCGGAGATCATCGCCAAAATCATGCACGGTGCGGACACGCCCTCGGATAGTCCCGAACCACCGTCCTCCTGGGGATATACGACCGATACCGTGCACTATCGATTCGATCCAGCCAGGGCGCGCGCGCTGCTCGACGCCGACGGCTGGCGCACCGGGCCCGATGGGGTACGCGTGAAAAACGGCCAGCGACTCGAATTCAATCTCAGCACGCAGACCGAATCGACGATCGGCAAAGCGCTACAAGCGGTCTTACAACGCGAATGGCATGACGTCGGCGTACAGGCCGACATCAAAAACTATCCGACGGCGCAGATGTTTGCAAACGGCAGCGACGCGATTCTCGAGGGCGGCCATTATGATGCCGCGACGTTTGCGTGGTTCGGTGCGGCCGATCCAGATTTGGATCCACTCTATTCGGCGAATAATCTCGCGCCGCGCGGGCAGAACTCGCTGTTTTGGGTGAATCCCATCGCGACGAAGGCCTTGGAAGATGCGCTGAGCACCGTCGATCAGTCCAAGCGCAAGGCGGACTACGTCATCTTCCAGCAACAACTGGCGCTCGACGTGCCGACGATTATCATCGGCTTTAGAAAATTGCCGTACGTCTACAACACCGATCTGCAAGGCTTCGATCCGTCGCCCGTGATCTCACCGTTCTGGAATCCGTGGGAGTATGCCATATGAAACGTCTCGCTGTTGCCATGCTCGCGGGGGCGCTGGTACTAAGTGCGTGTTCGAAAGCGTCGCAGACCGGTGAAGGCGGCCGCTCCAATTCGTGGACGGTGCCCCATACGTTGCGTTTCGCGAGTGCTGAAGACGTCAACACGCTCAATCCGTTGCTCGGCCAGCAGGCTACACTTGGCTACATGTCGTCGATGACCGCGGCGTGGCTGACCAAATGGGACGCGCACAACCTCCCGTATCCGGAACTGTCGACCGAGGTTCCGACCAAGGCGAACGGCGGCATCAGCCAAGACGGCCTCGCCATCACGTATCACCTGCGCAAAGGCTTGAAGTGGTCCGACGGGGTGCCGCTCAATGCCGACGACGTGGTCTTCACCTACCACGTGGTGATGAATTCGGCGAATAACATCACCAGCCGTGCCGGCTGGGATTTGATCACGAAAATCGACGAGCCCGACAAATACACGGTGACGTTTCATTTAAAGAAGCCGTACTCGCCGTTCATCGTCACGTTCTTCTCAAGCGCCGGTGGAAACCCGTCGATCATGCCTAAGCATCTACTCGCGCAATATCCAAACATAAACAACGTGCCGTTCAACGCGCTGCCTGTCGGCGCCGGACCGTTCAAGTATAAGGAATGGGATCGTTCACAAAAGGTCGTGATGGTTCCCAATCCCTACTACTTCCGCGGTGAGCCGAAGCTTCAGGAAGTCGACTTCGAGATCATCCCGAATCGCGACACGATTCTGACGACGCTGCAGTCGCATGAACTCGACATGTGGACGAACGTTCCCGGCAGCTACTACGATCGTGTGACGAAGCTCGATGGCATCGACGTGCTTAAAACCGACGGCTACCAGTGGGGGCACCTCGACTTCAACCTTTCGCATCCCGCCTTTCGCGACCCGGCCGTGCGGCGCGCGATCGAGCTCGCGACCGATCGCGTAACGTTGAATAGGAAATTCCAGCATGGAATTCAAGTCGTGCAGGAAACGCCCGCGTCGAAAAGCGCGCCCTATTACGATTCGAACATCCCGTTCGTGGCGTTCAACATTGCCAAGGCGAACGCCCTACTCGACGCCGCCGGATGGAAGCGCGGGCCGGACGGCATTCGCGCGAAGAACGGTGTTAGGCTCAACCTCGTCGCCGTAATTCAAACAGGTGCGCCCAACGTCGACAATGAGGTCGAGTTCTTTCGCTCGACCTGGCAACAGATCGGCGTCGGCATCGAGGTCCGCCATTACCCTTCGCAAATGCTGTTTGCGCCCTATGGCGACGGCGGCATCATCTACAACGGTAAGTGGGACATCGTCATTTTCAACTGGGTCGACGATGCGATTGGCGACTTCTCAGAGCTCTTCGCCTGCGATCAGTTTCCGCCCCAGGGGCAGAACGACGTGCGCTGGTGTAGCCCTACAGCAAACGCGGCGATGCAGAAGGTTTTCTCGGATTACGACCAGTCGCAGCGGAACGCTGACGACCGCGTTCTCTTCGAACAACTTGCTAAAGACCTACCAGAAATCGTGCTTTGGAGCGTGCAGAATCTCTATGTGCACAACAAAGATCTCAAAGGCTTCCAGCCTAATGGGGTGACCCCATTCGACGACATGATGAATGTGGATATTTGACTGGCTCATACTGTCGTCAGTGCTTCCCTCATTTGCTAAAGCAAACGTCGGATCGCACTTCCTAAGTCTGAGCTCAGTCAAATACCCACATTAGTTCTAGTCTCGTAGCGTGTAGAGCGCCAAGCGTTCGATGATGCCGGCATTGCCCATCGCGTAGGCGGCGCCGCCTGGGAAGCGCGCTTCGAACATGGCTTCGTAGGGACCGATGCGTGTCGGCATTCCTTTCATCGGCCCAAAATGCTCGGGCAGCGATGTGAGTTGCATGCCGACTTCGATCTCGCCGGGCACGAACCGAAAATGCGCGTCCTGCGGTTCGAGTTTGGGCGCACGATCGACTTTGGGTAGATAGAGTTCAGCCGAGGCGAGCTTGTTCTTTGAATAGAAGATGCTCAAAAGTAAACGCGCGCCGTCGCGGCCGCGTACGCCGTAGGTGTGCCATCCGCGCGTTGGGTAGCTGAACGCGATGCCGAGTTGACGCTCGACGTCGGGGCGCGTCGTGGTGTTCACGTCGAGCGCGAGTCCTTCGCTGAACATAAGAATCGGCTTATCGGACGGCGGCGGCGGCGCGTTATCCAGTTTCTGCTGACGTTCGTAGATGCTTGCGAGGATTTCGACTGCACGCTGCATCGCGAAATCAGGCGGTTGCTCGCTCACAGTGCCCCCGGGTTCGCGAGGCCGCCGTGCGACTGGCCGACGATGTACATCAGGCCGAGGACCGTCGCAAGATACCAAATCCCAACGCGCGTGCGGGCGGCGTTGGTCATCGCGGCAGCGCGCGGATCGGCGTGGCCGCGCAGCGCGGAGATCATCGCCGGTAATCCCAGCAGCGCGATGAGTAACACAAAGATGATCGGAACGCCGAGCCAGAATGCCGCCGCCACAAAGAGCACTGCACCGGCAATCCAGAGCTGCGGCCAGATCGCGCCGATGACGCGGCCACCGTCGAACGGCAGCACGGGAAGCATGTTGAAGAGATTCAAGAACGCACCGATGTCGGCGCAAGCAAGCCAGAAGCGATCGTTGCTCGCCGACCCCAGCGCATAGCATACCCCGGCGAGGACGAAACCAGTCAGTGGCCCGGCAAGCGCGATATAGGCGTCCGCCTCGAGGTCGGGCGCGATTGCGCCGGCGGTGTAGGCTCCGAGAAATGGAACGAAGACGGGCGCGCGTACCGGCAGCCCGTAAGCGCGGTAGGCAAAGTAGTGACCGAGTTCATGCGCGGCGATGAGCAACACTAATACGACGCCGATCCGCCATCCGAAGGCTACGACGTAGAAGAGCAGCGAGAGAATGAACGTCCAGCTTACGGCGAACAGCTTCGCGCCGATCAGCACGAATTTGAAGTTCAAAAGGATGGCGAGCAGCGCTTTGAATTTTAGCGCGAGGACGCCGAGCCCCGCGGCGATCGTGCCGAGCCCGCCCGCGCGCCGGCCTGCCTTCTTTCCAGGTGCAACCGGTGCAGTGGGAACGGCAGGGGCTTGGTACTCTCCCTCGACGGGTTGCTCATCGTGCATGGCAGAAGAGCATTCACATGAATCGTTCGTCACGTCCTGCGCGGGTCGTCATTCTCGGCGGGGGTTTCGCCGGCATTGCGGTTGCGCAGCGTTTCGAACGCCGGCTGCGTCCGGGCGAGGGCGAGATCACGCTGATCAGCCGCGAGAACTTTTCGCTGTTCACGCCGATGCTGCCCGAAGTCAGTTCGGGTGCGCTCGACGTTCGCCACGTGGTCACGCCGATTCGCTCGCAGCTGCGACGCACGAATTTCATCCTTGCCGACGTTGATGAACTTGATAGTGCCGGGCGCGACGTTGAAATCACGCATACGCTCACCGGCCACCGCGAACGCATCAACTACGATCAGCTGGTGATCGCGCTCGGTTCATCGACCTCGACGTTTGGTTTGCCCGGTGTTGCCGAACGCGTCTTCGCGCTCAAGACGCTCGAGGACGCGGGCATCCTGCGCAATCGTTTGGTGTGGTTGCTCGAGCTGGCCGACACGACGAGCGATGCGGCGCTGCGCCGGCGCTATCTCACCGTGGTCGTCGTGGGCGGCGGCTTTACCGGTGTCGAGGCGACCGGCGAGTTCGTGGAACTCTTTCACAGCGTGCTGCGCTTCTATCCAAGCATCGACCGCGCGATGGTGCGCATCGTGCTGATCGAAGGCGGTCCGGCGCTGCTGCCCGGGTTGCCGCCGCGCATGGGCAGCTATTCGGCGGCGTTCTTGCGCAAGCGCGGTGTCGAGATTCTCACCGGCGACGGCGTGGCGAGTGCCGATGACGAGGGCATCGTGCTGCAGAGCGGCGCGCGCATCGAAACCGCGACGATCGTGTGGAGTGCGGGCGTTGCACCGGCTCCGACGATCGGCGGCACCCCGCTTCCACGCACAAAGCGTGGTGCAATTATCGTGGGGCGCGATTTTCGGGTCGAAGGCTACAACGATATCTGGGCGCTCGGCGACTGCGCCGCGATTCCCGACGGTGCCGGCGGCTTCTATCCGCTGACCGCGCAGCATGCTATTCGCGAGGGGCCGGTACTGGCCGATAACATCGTCGCGACGTTGCGCGGCGAAACGACGAAGCCGTTTCATTACACCGCGCTCGGAATCATGGCGTCGCTCGGTGCGCGCCGCGCCGTTGCGCAATTGCCCGGCGGGCGCGTCCTCACGGGTTTTCCGGCGTGGTTCCTCTGGCGTTCGTACTATCTATCGCGCTTGCCGGGCCTGGATCGCAAGCTGCGCGTCGCCTTCGATTGGACGCTCGAAATGCTCTTTCCGCGCGATATCGCCGAGCTACGCGTGTATTCGCGCGAAGCACAATCGAGCGCCGCGACCGACGCTGGCTTAGCGCCGCGCGACGAGCTACCGCATCTTTAACCCGACTGCATTGTCATCCCGAGCGTAGCGGAGCGCAGTCGAGGGACCGATTCTCCGGTGTTGCTAAGCGAAGGCTCGAAGTTTTGCGCCATTCGCAGGATGCGAATTTCCTTTGAATGTGGCGCAAAACTCGCGCAGCAGGAGCGGCGCACGAGGCGCCGCGAGGAGCGTCTTCGCGAGCAATACCGGAGAGTCGCTTCACTCGACTACGCGGCTTTATCTCGCAAAGCTGAAGCTTTGCGACCTAAAGCCCTACGCTCGGGATGACAAGGGCACTAAACCCAGACTTCGTGCGAGCCGGCGTACACCGCATCGTAGAGGGTCGAAGGCTCGGGCGAGGGCTCGTTTTCGACCGCGTCCGTCGTGGCGTTGACGCGCGCGGCGACCGCTTTGCGCATCTCCTCGATGCGCTCCGGCGTTAAGATTGCCTGGTCGATCAGCCGTTGTTCGAAACGCGGAACCGGATCGTTGACGCGTTGCTCCGCGACCTCTTCGCGCGTGCGATACGTGCGTTCGTCGTCATCGGTGGTGTGCGAGAGAAAGCGATAACACATTGCTTCGACCAGCGTCGGGCCGCCGCCGCTCACCGCTTTCTCGCGCGCTCGATGAACCGCCTCATAAACCGCAACGGGATCGAAACCATCGACCACCACACCCTCGATCCCATACCCTTCGGCGCGCGCGGCGACGCTGGGGTTTCCCATCTGTTTGGAAATCGGCGTCGAGATTGCCCATTGGTTGTTTTCACAAAGAAAAACGACCGGCACCTTGGCGATCGCCGCGAAATTGATAGACTCGTGCCACTCGCCTTCGCTGGTCGAGCCTTCTCCAAATTGACAGAGCACCATGCGATCGCGCTCGCCGCGATACTTGATCGCGTAGGCTGCTCCGACGGCATGCGGGCATTGCGCGGCTAGAATCGAGGAGATCGTCGCGATGCCTTTGGCTTTGTCGGTCACGTGATTGATGATCGACTTGCCGCCTGTCGTATCGGTCGCGCGCGCGAATTGCGAGCGGAACACGTCTTCGAGTGCAAAGCCGCAGGCGAGGGTGATGCCGGTATTGCGGTAGTAGGGGTACAGGAGATCCTTGCCGCGCTCGAAGGCCATGCCGGCCCCCGCCTGCACGGCCTCATGCCCCTCGGATCCCATCGCGATTGCGATCTTGCCCTGGCGGTTGAGCTGAAAGCCGCGCGTGTCGACCGCGCGCTGCAGGAGCATGTTTTCGAGCAGCGTGACGAGCTGGTCATTGGAGAGCATAACGCCAATCGTTCCGACGGCGAAGGTGAGGGGCCCTTCCGGTTCGCATACGGGCGGGATGGAAGCGCGCCGCCCGTACGACATCGACTCGGTCACCGACGTGGCTTTCCACATCTTTGCCGAACGCGGCTTCGACGCGGCGTCGATGGAAGATGTCGCGCGCGCCGCTGGGATCACCAAGGCGAGTATCTACCATCACGTCCCGAGTAAGGAAGCATTGCTCGCGCGCGGGCTGGACCGCGCGCTGGCTGCGCTTTTCGGGGTGCTCGATGAACCGGCGGCAAGCAGCGGAAGCGCGCGCGAGCGCCTGGCGACGATCGTGCGCCGGGTTGCCGAGATCACGATGTCGATGCGCGCCGAGGTCAGCGTTCTTTTTCGCGTGCGCGGCAACTCGACGACCGAGCGCGACGCGATGGAACGCCGGCGCACGTTTGACGCGCGGATCGCCGAACTCGTGCGCGAGGCCCAGGCCGCGGGTGAGGTTCGCACGGATGTCGAGGCGGCCTTGATCGTTCGCCTGATCTTTGGGATGTCCAACTCGGTCGTGGAGTGGTATCGGCCCGGCGGCCGCGCGCCCGCCGCCGAGATCGCGGCGGCCGTGGAGGCCATCGCCTTTGAAGGCGTTGACGATTAGGTGACGCCAAGGTAGAATTTAGGCTGACCTACCGTTCGGTAGGGCGGAGGCGGAATGAAACTGCGCAGTTACGCGGCGGGGGCCTGGTACGAGGCGCCGGACGGGTTTGCCGAGGTCGCTTCGGCGGTCGACGGGCGGCCGGTCGCCCTAGTCTCGAGCCAGGGCGTTGATTTTCAACGCGTGCTCGATCACGCGCGCAAAGTCGGCGGCCCAGCGCTTCGCGCGCTGACCTTCCATCAACGCGCCGACCTGATCAAACGCCTCGCGACGCATCTCAACGATCGCAAAGAGCCGTTCTACGAACTCGCGTTTGACACGGGCGCGACGCGAAAAGACAATTTCGTCGACATCGACGGCGGGATCATGACGCTGTTTGCCTTCGCCTCAAAAGCTCGCCGCGAGCTGCCCGATGCTTGCGTCGCCGTTGACGGTGCGCTCGAACCGCTCTCGAAGGGCGGCACCTTCGCGGCGCGGCACATCATGACGCCGCTGCGCGGCGCGGCGGTGCACATCAACGCCTACAATTTCCCGACGTGGGGCATGCTGGAGAAACTCGCGCCAGCGATTATTGCCGGCGTGCCGGTGATCGTCAAACCGGCGACGCAGACGGCCTACGTTGCGCATGCCGTGTTCGAGGAGATCGTCGCATCAGGCATTTTGCCCGAGGGCAGCGTGCAGTTCATTGCCGGCGGATTGGGCGATCTGCTCGATCGCCTGACCGGTCAAGACGTCGTGTCGTTCACCGGCTCGGCGCAGACCGCGGGCAAATTGCAGCGCACGCCGGCCATCCTCACGAACAGCGTTCGCTTCATCGCCGAGCAGGACTCGCTCAACGCCGCCATTCTCGGCCCGGACGTCGGCGTCGACGCGCCGGAGTTCGAATTGTTTGTCAAAGAAGTCGCGCGCGAGATCACGACCAAAGCCGGCCAGCGCTGCACCTGCATTCGGCGCGCTATCGTGCCGCGCGGGATGATGGAGCGCGTGCAAGGTGCGCTCGCCGCGCGTTTGGATCGCGCCGTGCTCGGTAATCCGCGCAACGACGGCGTCACGATCGGTGCGCTGGTGAGCCGGGGACAGCGGGACGACGTGTTGGCCGCAGTTGCCCAACTTGCACAAGAAGCGCAGATCGTTTACGGCGATCCGGGCGCGGCACCGAGCATCACCGACGGTGATGCCACGTCGGGAGCCTTTATGGCGCCGGTCGTACTGCGCTGCGATCGACCGCTTACGTCTGGCAGCGCGTACACCGCGTCGAAGCGTTCGGGCCGGTCACGACACTCATGGCCTATGACACGGTCGACGAGGCGATCGAGATCGCCAATCGCGGCGAAGGCAGCCTGGTCGCGTCAGTCTTTTCGTACGATGCACCGACGGCCGATGCGATCGTGCTCGGGATCGCCCCGTTCCACGGTCGCGTGCTGGTCGTCGATCGCGATGACGCAAAGGAACAGACCGGCCATGGAACGCCGCTCGCGCCGCTGGTGCACGGCGGACCCGGTCGTGCCGGCGGGAGCGAAGAGATGGGCGGCATCCGCGGCGTCTTCCACTATATGCAACGCACGGCCGTGCAAGGGACGCCGGAACGGCTCGCGACGGTGAGCGGCGTGTGGAATCCGGGCGCAGCGGAAACGCAAACCGCGAGCCATCCTTTCGAGCGCACGTTCGAAGATCTGCACGTCGGAGAGACGTTCTATACGACCTCGCGCGAGATCACGATTGACGACATCGAGCGCTTCGCCGAATTCACCGGCGATTCGTTCTACGCGCACATGAATGAAGCCGCGGCGAAAGCAAGTCCATTCTTCGAGGGGCGCGTTGCTCACGGGTATCTGGTGCTGTCGTTTGCGGCCGGCCTCTTCGTTCGCTCGGAACTCGGACCCGTGCTCGCGAACTACGGTCTGGAGAACCTGCGTTTTCTCAAGCCGGTGTATCCGGGCGATGCGATCCATGTCCGGCTGACGGTGAAAGAGAAAACACCGCGCAAACCCGAGTACGGCGAGGTCCGCTGGTCGGTGACCATCTTTAATCAAGATGACGAGCTTGCCGCAACCTACGATCTGTTGACGATGAACGCAACTGCCGCGCACGTGCCGGCATTGGAAACGGTGTCATAATGTACACGTCGATTTCGGATGGAATCGTCGGCGCCGCGGAATCCGGCGATGAACGCGAGGCGGCGTTCAACGACCGCCTCGACCGCGCCGTGAAAGTCGAGCCCAACGACTGGATGCCCGAGCCGTATCGCAAAACGCTGGTGCGTCAGATCTCGCAGCACGCGCACTCCGAGATCGTCGGCATGTTGCCCGAGGGGAACTGGATTACGCGGGCCCCATCGCTGTTGCGCAAGCTGATCTTGCTCGCCAAGGTGCAAGACGAGGCAGGCCACGGACTGTATCTCTACAGCGCGGCCGAGACGCTGAACACGCCGCGCGACGCGATGGTCGAGGCGCTGTTGACCGGCAAAGCCAAGTATTCAAGCATCTTCAATTATCCGACATTGACGTGGGCCGATGTCGGCGCAATCGGCTGGTTAGTCGACGGCGCCGCGATCATCAATCAAATTCCGCTCACCCGCTGCTCGTACGGCCCCTATGCGCGCGCGATGGTACGCATTTGTAAGGAAGAGAGTTTCCATCAGCGTCAGGGATTCGACGTGATGTGGAAGCTCGCGCACGGCACGCCGGAGCAACACGCGATGGCGCAAGATGCGCTCGACCGCTGGTGGTGGCCCTCGGTGATGATGTTTGGCCCGCCCGACTCCGCCTCACCGCACAACGAGCAGTCGATGCGCTGGAAAATCAAGCTCTTTACCAACGACGAGCTGCGCCAGAAGTTCATCGATCAAACCGTGCCGCAGGCCGAGCAGCTTGGCCTGAAAATTCCCGATCCGGATTTGCGTTGGAACGACGTGACGCAGCATTACGATATCGGCGCGATCGAGTGGGACGAGTTCTACCGCGTCATCAAAGGCGAAGGACCCTGCAACCGCGAGCGGCTCCAGGCTAGAATCGATGCGTGGGAAGACGGCGCCTGGGTGCGCGAGGCGGCCCTCGCGTATGCCGATAAGCATGCGGCAAAAGAGACGAGTGCCGCGTGAGTAAGGAGTGGCCACTTTGGGAGATCTTCGTGCGCAGTGAAAACGGCCTCGCGCACAAACACGTCGGGAGCCTGCACGCCGCCGATGCCGAGATGGCGGTGCAAAATGCGCGCGACCTCTATACGCGTCGCAATGAAGGCGTGAGCATCTGGGTCGTCAAGTCGAGCGATATCGTTGCAACCGACCCGTCGCAGGGTGAATCGCTTTTTGAACCGTCGGAAGACAAGGCGTACCGTCACGCCACGTTCTACCACGTCCCCGAGGGTGTCAAGCACCTGTGACCGACCGCGTTGAGTATCTGCTTCGGCTCGGCGATTCGTCACTTGTTCTCGCTCAGCGGAGCGCTGCATGGGTCGCGCATGCGCCGATCATGGAAGAAGACGTAGCGCTTGCCAACGTCGCGCTCGACCTCTTTGGCCAGGCCAAACTGTGGCTCGACTACGCCGGTGAGATCGAAGATGCCGGCCGCGATGCCGACGCGCTGGCCTTTCACCGCGATGCGTCCGCGTACCGCAATGTGCTCTTGGTCGAGCAGCCCAACGGCAACTTCGCCGACACGATCGCGCGCGGCTACTTTTACGACGCATGGGCGCAGTCTGCAGCTTGCTGCACTCTCGCTTTCGAACGACGAGCGCGTCGCCGCCATCGCTGCGAAAGCTGCCAAAGAGACGGCGTACCATCTTCGGCGCAGCGAGGACTGGCTCGTGCGCCTGGGCGACGGTACGGAGCTCAGTCACGAGCGCGCGCAGCGCGCGGTCGACACCTTATGGCGTTTCACCGGAGAATTCTTCCTCGGCGACGCGATCGACGCGGCGATGGTCGCGCAGGGCATCGGTCCCGATCCGGAAACGCTGCGCGAACCGTGGCTGGAACGCGTCGGCGCCGCACTAAAGAATGCGACGCTTGCACAACCGGCTGACGGCTGGATGCAGCGCGGCGGAAAGCAAGGGCGCCATAGTGAGTCCCTAAGCTACATGCTGGCCGAGATGCAGGTCTTACCGCGCAGTTATCCGGGTGCAACGTGGTGACTCTATCGGCCAAAGCTAAAGCTTTGTCCGCTAGAGTCGCGCGGCTTCGCTCGCGCTACGATGCCATTTGGAAGTGTCTAGCAGAGGTTCCCGATCCTGAGTTGCCGTCGGTGAGCATTACCGATTTGGGGATCGTGCGTGATGTGCGCTGGGAGGGCGACGACCTCGTGGTCGCCTTGACACCGACGTACTCCGGTTGCCCTGCGACTGCGGTGATCGAAGCCGACGTGACGCGCGCTCTGCACGATCGCGGGGTGCAACGCGTGCGCATCGAACGTCGCCTCGCTCCCGCCTGGACGACCGATTGGATCACGGCGCGCGGCCGCGCACGCTTATACGAGCATGGCACTGCCCCACCGATGAATGACTTGTCTCATGGGCTCGTTATCGTCGAGGCGGATCGGCCGAAGGCCGAACGCAAAGGGGGAACGCGTAGCGTTCCCCCATGCCCACGCTGCGACTCAACCCACACGACCGAGATCAGTCACTTCGGTTCGACGCCGTGCAAAGCGCTCTATCGCTGCGAGAGCTGCCGCGAACCTTTTGATTACGTGAAGCCGCACTAGTGACCGGTCACTGATGGAATTCTACAAACTTCCCGTTCGACACGTGCGCAAGGACACGCGCGACGCCGTCGTCGTCGAATTCGCCGTTCCTGAAAACCTGCGCGAGGCGTTTGCGTTTACGCAAGGGCAGTACCTTACGCTGCGCTCCACAATCGGCGGCGAAGAGCACCGCCGCTCCTATTCGATCTGTGCCAGCCCGTTCTCCGGACGTTTGCGCGTCGCGATTAAACGCGTCGATGACGGCATTTTTTCCAGTTGGGCGCATGGAGCGTTGCGGGAAGGCGACGAGCTCGAGGTCGCCTCGCCGCAGGGACGCTTCTTCGTACCGCTCGATCCGGGCGCCGCGCGCACCTATCTGGCGTTCGCTGCCGGCAGCGGCATCACACCGGTCCTCTCGCTGATCGAAACAGCCCTCGAACGCGAGCCCAAAAGCACGTTCACACTCGTCTACGGAAATCGCTCCGCGTCTTCGACGATGTTCCGCGAGGAGTTGCAAGCCCTCAAGGACCGCCATCTCGACCGGCTCGCCTTGATCTTTGTTACTAGCCGCGAACGCCAGGAGATCGACGCGTTCAACGGGCGAATCGATCGCGACCGCGTGCTGGAGTTGTGCAATGGCTGGATCGACCTGGATGCTACCGATTACGCCTTTATCTGCGGGCCCGAATCGATGATGGAGGGCGTCGCCGCGGCGCTTGATGAGCGCGGGTTTCCGCGCGAGCGAACCGTGATCGAGCGTTTCGTGACCGATGGTCGTGTCGCGCGCGAACGTCGCGAACGCGCGAGCACCCAGCCGGAACGGATCGCTCACGCGAGCGTGCTCCTCGACGGAACCGTGCGCACCTTCGAGATTCGCAAAGACAGCGAATCGGTGCTCGAGGCGGGACTGCGGCAGGGGATCGATCTGCCGTTCTCGTGTAAGGGTGGTGTCTGTTCCACGTGTCGCGCGCAGTTGACCGCAGGCGAGGTTGATATGGACGTGCATTTTGCGCTGGAGGATTACGAAGTGCGCAGCGGGGTCGTGCTCATGTGCCAAAGCCACCCAGTCAGTGATGAAGTCGCGCTCGATGTCGACGCGATCGCGGCGCAGCTCGTATGAGCGGATTGCTCGTAACGCGTGACGGCGGCATCTTGCGCATTACGCTCGATCGGCCGGAAAAGCTCAATGCGATCGACGCAGCGCTCGCGCACGAGGCGCGCGAAGCGTTCGAAGAAGCGGCGAATGTCGACGGCGTGCGCGTAGTGGTGCTCACCGGAAACGGCCGAGCCTTTTGTGCGGGGCAGGACCTCGGGGATCCGGCCGTTGCGCCGGGGCGCGATCTCGGCGAGATGATCGAGATGTATTACAATCCGCTGATTCGCGCGATGCGCGGGCTGCCCAAGCCGATCGTGGCGCGCGTGAACGGCGTGGCCGCCGGCGCCGGAGCCAATCTCGCATTTGCGGCAGACATCGTCGTTGCGGCGCGCTCGGCTTCGTTTATCGAATCATTTTCGCGCATCGGCTTGCTGCCCGATTCGGGCGGCACCTGGATGTTGCCACGTCTCTTCGGTCACGCGCGCGCGGTAGGGATTGCAATGTTGGGCGAGCGCATCAGCGCGGAACAGGCGCACATGTACGGCGCGATTTGGCAGGTTGTCGATGACAATGAGCTCGATGACGCATGCAATACGCTCGCACACACGCTCGCGCAAGCGCCGACACGAGCGCTGGGCGCGATCAAGACGGCGTTTGACGCGAGCGCGGCCTCGACGCTCGACGCAGCGCTCGAGCGCGAGTGTGAACTACAACGTCTGCTCGGCGCAAGTCGTGACTATCGCGAAGGCGTCGAGGCATTTGGAGCCAAACGCAAGCCCGAGTTCGAGGGACGATGATAGAAGAAGCTCAGACGCTCGCAGAGCGGTGCGCGCAGGCGATGTTCGCGCGCGACCGCGCTTCGCAGTCGGCGGGAATGACGATCGACGCGGTTGCCCCGGGGTACGCAAAGCTTTCCATGACGCTGTTGCCCGAAATGATCAACGGTCATCAGACGGCGCACGGCGGTGCGATCTTTACGCTGGCCGACAGCGCCTTTGCATTCGCGTGCAACTCGCGCAACGTCGCCTCCGTCGCGCAGCACTGCTCGATCACCTTCGTGACGGCAGGTTGCGAGGGCGAGCGGCTCACCGTGGAATGCCGGGAAACGAACCTAACCGGACGCTTCGGGGTTTATGATGCGACGGTGAGCGGCGGCGACGGACGTGTCGTAGCGCTCTTTCGCGGATACTCGGCCGCCGTGCGCGGTGACGTACTCAACGGAAAGGATCCTTGGTGAACGGGAACGCGGCTTTCATTTGCGACGGGGTACGCACGCCGATCGGACGGTACGGCGGCAGTTTGGCGTCGGTGCGCACCGACGACCTTGGAGCGCTTCCGATCGCAGCACTGCTCGCACGCAATCCGTTGCTCGATCCTTCCGCGATCGACGACGTCTTCTATGGGTGCGCGAACCAAGCGGGCGAGGACAATCGCAACGTTGCGCGCATGGCGGCGTTGCTTGCCGGGCTGCCTGAACGCGTGCCCGGTTCGACGATCAACCGGCTGTGCGGGTCGGGGCTCGACGCGGTTGCCAGTGCTGCGCGCGCGATCGCCGCAGGCGACATCGACCTGGCGATTGCCGGCGGCGTCGAAAGCATGACGCGTGCGCCCTTCGTCATGCCCAAACCGGCCGCCGCATTTTCGCGCGAGAATGCCGTCTTCGATACGACGATCGGCTGGCGCTTCGTCAATCCGCGCATGAAGGAGCGATTCGGCATCGACAGCATGCCGGAGACAGGCGAGAACGTCGCGGCTGAATTCAACGTCAGCCGCGCCGACCAAGATGCCTTCGCATTGCGCTCCCAACAACGAGCTGCAGCGGCGATCGCTTCCGGCCGGCTCGCAAAAGAGATTGTTCCGGTCGAAGTGCGTAACGGCAAATCTACGGCGACCGTCGATCGCGACGAGCATCCGCGCGAGACCTCGCTCGAAAAACTCGCCGCGTTGCCGGCGCCCTTTCGCTCCAACGGTACAGTCACTGCCGGCAACTCGTCCGGCGTCAATGACGGCGCGGCGGCGTTGATCGTCGCTTCGGAGCAGGCCGTTGAACGATTTGGCCTCAAGCCGCGCGCGCGCGTGATCGCGGCGGCGACCGCCGGGGTGGCGCCGCGAATCATGGGGATCGGCCCCATCTTTGCAACGCGCAAGCTGCTGGCGCGAACGGGCCTGTCGCTCGCGGATTTCGACGTGATCGAACTCAACGAAGCCTTTGCTTCACAGGCGCTGGCAACGATGCGCGAGCTGGGGCTCGCCGATGACGCGGCGCAGGTCAATCCCAATGGCGGGGCAATCGCCCTTGGTCATCCTTTGGGCATGAGCGGCGCGCGGCTGGCGCTCACGGCGTCGGTTGAGCTCATCGAGCGCGGCGGCAAACGCGCGCTTTGCACGATGTGTATCGGCGTCGGTCAAGGTATCGCCCTCGCGATGGAGCGGGTGTGAGCGCAGCCGCTCTCGATCCGATCGAACGCGCGAGCCGCGATGAACTCGCGGCGCTCCAGCTCGCGCGACTGCAAACGTCGCTGCAGCGCGCGTACGACGGCGTGCGCTTCTATCGCGAGGCCTTCGATCGCGCGGGCGCGCATCCGAGGGATGTCCGCGAGCTCGCCGATCTTGCACGTTTTCCGTTCCTAGAGAAACGCCATTTCCGCGAACAGTATCCCTTTGGGCTTTTCGCCGTGCCACGCGAACAGACGGTGCGCTTGCACGCGTCCAGCGGCACGACCGGGAAGCCGACGGTCGTCGGCTACACGCAAGGCGACATCGACACCTGGGCCGACCTCATGGCGCGCTCGATACGTGCAGCCGGCGGCCATCCCGGCGATATCGTGCACGTCTCGTACGGCTACGGGCTCTTTACCGGCGGTCTCGGCGCGCACTACGGCGCCGAGCGGCTCGGATGCACCGTGATCCCGATGTCCGGCGGACAAACTGAAAAGCAAGTGCAGCTCATTACCGACTTGCGTCCACGCATCATCATGGTGACCCCGAGCTACATGCTTGCGATCGCCGAAGAGATGACGCGTCAAGGCCTCGATCCGCGAACGTGCAGCTTAGAGATCGGCATCTTCGGTGCCGAGCCCTGGAGCGATCAAATGCGCGCGCAGATCGAGTCAATCCTCGATATCGATGCCGTCGACATCTATGGTCTCTCGGAAATCATGGGTCCCGGTGTCGCGGTCGAATGTCTTGAGACGAAGGATGGCCTCACGCTCTGGGAAGATCACTTTTATCCGGAGATCATCGATCCCGAAACGGGCGCGGTGCTACCCGAGGGTGAGTTCGGCGAGCTGGTGCTCACCACGCTGACCAAAGAGGCGCTGCCCGCGATTCGCTATCGTACGCGCGACCTCACGCGGCTGTTGCCGGGGACGGCGCGCACGATGCGGCGCTTGCAGCGGATCACCGGACGCTCCGACGACATGCTCATCGTCCGCGGAGTCAACGTCTTCCCCTCACAGATCGAAGAGTTGATCGTTCGCGATACACGTCTTGCGCCGCACTACCAGATTCATCTCACCCGCAGCGGCGCGCTCGACGAGGTGGCGCTGCACGTCGAAACGCATCCCGACGTGCCGGAGACCGACCGCTATGATTGCGCGCAAGCGCTCGCCGCGACGATTAAGAGCTATGCCGGCGTTACCATGAACGTTGAGATCGTTACGCCGGGCACGATTCCGCGCTCGCAGGGTAAAGCGGTTCGCGTGGTCGATCAGCGCCCGCGCGCGTAGGCAAGACGCGGCACGCGGACGTTGAGGGCCGGATAGAAGCCGCTGCGCTCGATCGTCGCGAGATCGACGCCGGCGCTAACCAGCGCCTTGACCGCAACGCTTGCGATTGTGATGGCTAGGCGTGCCGCGATGCACGCGTGGACGCCGGCACCAAACGTAAGCGTACGGCCCGCGGCTGCGGGATCGCAGTTGGCGGCGGCAAGGAGGACGAGGACGCTCTCGTTCTCGCGAACCAGGTCGTCATCGATAGCGATCTCGCTTGCGGCGAAACGGCGCGTGTTGTGAACCGCTGGATCGAGGCGCGCGACTTCGGCAACGAAGCCCGCAAGCGTCGGCGCGTCCTGCACGATGCGGGCGGCAATCACGGGCTGAACGATCGCCAGGTGGTAGAGCGTGTTGCCGATTAAGCCGGCCGTGCCGTCGTAGGTTTGGAAGAGCAAGCCGATCGCACCATAACGCTGCTGCTCGTCGGGGAAGCGCTCGGTGAAAATTGCGCTAAGCGCCTCAACGGCATTGGATGCGGGCGCCACGGTTTCGGGCGGTGCACCCGGCGCGATGGCGCGCGCTAAGGCGCGGGCGTGCACCTCGATGCCCTCGACGTCGCGCGCAGCAATGCCCAGCAGTGTTGCAATTGCACGCGACGGGAAGACGAACATCAGCGTCTCGAGTGGGTCAGTGTGCAGCTCCGGCAGCGCCGAGGCGATCGCGCGCACGTCAAGGCTTTCGAGTAGCTGCTCAGCGTTGTGACGGCGCGACGCGTGCGTTGGACCGTCGGTCATGCGCACCATGCGCGCGAAGAGCTGGCCGAGTGCGGTGTCTCGCATGATCGACGGCACCGCGTCGCCCGGCGGACGAACGTGAAATGCAGCGTTGTTGAGCACTTCCTCGACGGCGTGGGTGCTTGCAGCAACCCAGCAGTTCAAGTCGCCGTCGAACTGCAACGGATGGTCGACCGCGAGCCGTGCGTAATACGGATAGGGATCCTCGGCAGTGACGGCCGTGATCGGCGTGAGCGCTGCCATCGTTACGCGAGCGCTCCAAGGCGGAAGGTCGCGACGAAGGCCTTGAAAACCGTGCGAATGTCGCCGTCGACGAACCGCACTTCCCGCGGACCGCTGCGCTCGAACCCGGGAATCAGTTCCACGTAGTCGGCCTGCTCGGTTTTCGCCAGCGTGACGCGCATCTCGATCGGCGGTTCGAGCACGAAGGGCTTTGCCGTCGACGCGTTCGCGACGGCGTACGCGGCGCCGTCGGCGATGGCGCGTTGCGCGGCAGCCGGCGAGGTCGAATCGGCGCTGAGCGTACCGATCGACTCCTTGACGATCACCCCGTGGACCCACGGCATCTGCGCTTGCACCCCCTCGACCGTCGTGCGGTCGCCGGTGACCATCAGCAGCGGCACGCCGTACGACCCGAGCAGCGCTGCGTTAATGGTAGCTTCGCTGCACGCAAGATCGTTGAGGCGCAGTTCGTAGATGACCGACGGCGTATACGTGTGGCACAGCACGGCGTTGGGCTCGCCGGCCGCACCGTGATAGCCGATGAAGAAGGCTCCGCCGAAGCTTGCGTCGGCACCTTGCACCATCGAGTACGGCTTGCGATTGCCGAAGATCACGCGGATGTCGCTTGGAAGATCGTCGAAGAGCAGATTGCGCATCGGGCCGTGCGAGTCGTTGACCAGCACGTCGCGAGCGCCGGAACGCCGCGCGCCCTCGATCGCTGCGGCAACCTCGAGCGTGTAGTAACGGCGATAGACCGCGTACTCGGGATGCGGTGTTCTTGCGTCAACTTGGTCCCAGCCGCTGACGCCGGCCACGCCTTCCATGTCGGTGGAACAGTAGAGCTTCATGCCGGCAGATTCGCCGCGCCGCCCAGGCGCATGGCGGCTAAAAACGCACGAAAGACCATGAGATAGTCATTGTGGCGAAAGCGAATCGCGCGTCCGCCGATGCGCTCGACCTGGGGCAAGAGTTCCATGAAGTCGGCCTGCTCGGTTTTTACGGTCTCGATGATCAGCTCGATCGGCGCATCGAAGGTGAAGGGCTTGGCGTGTGAGAGCGTGACCAGCGCTTCGCGCGCGCCCTCGCGAATCGCGGCACATGCCGTCGCCGGGGTGAGCGTGTTCGCACTGTAGTAGCCGATGGGGTCTTTGACGACGACGCCGACGATCCACGGCAGCGTTTTCGCTATGCTTTCGATCGTCGTTCGATCACCGGTGACCAGGACGACCGGCGTTCCGTAGAGTCCGAGAAGCGCCGCGTTGAGCAGCGCTTCGGTGCAGGGCGTGCCGTTGACGCGCACGTCGTAGAGCGTCGCGTCGCTGTAGGTATGCGAGAGCACCGCGTTGGCCTCGCCGATCTTGGCGTGATAGCCGGTAAAGAACGCCGCATCGAAGCGTTGTTCTGCGCCTTGCGCCATCGAGAGCGGCTTGCGCGCGCCCGAGATCATGCGCACGTCCTCCGGCAGCTCGTCCCACAGAAGGTTGCGCATGTCCCAATGCGAGTCGTTGACCAGGAACTCGCGTCCACCCGAGACGCGAGCGCCTTCGATTGCCGCAGCGACCTCGCGGGTCATGTAGCGACGGTAGACCGGATACTCGTGGGTATTCGAGGGATCGACCTGCGCCCACGACACGACGCCCGCCGTGCCCTCCATGTCGGCGCTGATATAGATTCTCACGGCTGCGCTTCCCGCGCGCTTTCACGCGCCTCGGCGAGTCCGGTCTGCGCCGCGACATTCTTCGGATTGATCGCCAGCGCGCGCTGATAGAACGGAATCGCTTGCGCGAATTTGCCAGCCGCGAGGTATTCGTCGGCGAGTTGTGTGATTGCGACGTCGTCGTTCGGATGAGCGGCGATTCGCGCGCGCAGCGTGGAAAGTTGCTCCATCACCGCCGGCGGCGGTCCACCGCCCTGGACGCTCGTGGTCGAGCCCGCCGAACTTCCCGCGCCGCCGCTGCCGCCTTTGCCGAAGACCGAGCCGGCCACGCCGAAGCCGATGGCGACCAAGTAGCCCATCAATCCTAGGAAGAGAACGGCGATCGTGGCGACGATGGGGAGGTAGATGCGCGGGGGAAGTCCACGCTCGCTCTGCTCTGGCACGAAGAATCGTTTGGACATAAGACGAAAACAATCATCCGTGGTCCCTGCAGAAGCCGATATCCAACTCCTGTTTGCCCGCCTCAACTATGAGTTCTTCAACGGCGAGATCCCGGACTGTCGTATCCGTTACAATGCGCGCTTTTCCAACTCGGCCGGCCGCATCACCTACGGGCGTCCGCTCCTGATCGAGCTTTCACCCAAGCATTTTCGTAAGTATCCCGAAGCGCTCGAAGAGACACTGTTGCACGAGATGGTCCACGCGTGGTGCTATACGCACTGGCGCGATACCGGCCATGGGCCGCGCTTTAAAAAGAAGATGCGCGAATGCGGGATCAGCTCGATCTATCACGACCTAGGCAACGTCCGGCCGCTGAACGAGTCGAGCAAACGCTACATCCTGCGCTGTGAAGAGTGCGCCTTCGAGGTTTTGCGCCGCAAGCGCCCGGGCAAGCCCGCGAGCTGCCCGCGCTGCGACAGGCGTCGCTTCAATCCCAAGTTTCCGCTCACAATCTACGAGATCACCGGGATGGACGCGGTGGGAGACACCGTCGCGGGGCTTAAGGCGGCCCGGCGCGCAGCGCCTTAGCGATCTCGTCGAGCTGCGCACGCAGCGGCGCGATCTCTGCGCGCACGGCATCAGCAATTTCGGCCTGGGACGCCTCATTGTCAACTGCAAGCACATCAAGGGCGCTGCTGACACCCTGTGACATCGACGCGAGCGCAGCGATTTCATCGGGCGCATAGGCTTCGCCACCGGAGCGCTCGCCGAGCAGCATGACGCCAAGCAGCCGCCCGCGCGCGAGCATCGGCAGTGCGAGCGCCCCGCGCAGCGCACTCGCGTATCGATGCGGGTCGATCGGTCCGTGGCGCGCTTTGAGGGCAAGCACGCCTGCGTCATTCTCGTCGATCTCGGTTTGGACGCCGTTGCCGAACGAACGTGCCGGCGCAAAGTGGCCGGTACCGTCGAGAAAGATTGCCGCGCTGCGGGCATCGGTGTGCTCGCGAAGATTCTCGATCGCGTGGTCGAGCAGCGCGCGCTCGTTGGTCACAAATGCAGCTTCTCGCCCGAACTCCACCAGCGCACGTTCGTCCTCGTGGCGCTTGTGAAAGAGCACCCGGTCGACGGTCTCATCCACGCGCCGGTGAATTGGATTTAGCGAGAGGCCGAGCACGAGGGCAAGTACAGCATTGGCCACCAGGCCGGTCGCGTGACTGACCCCGCTCAGCACGGTATTGAGCACGAACTCGAGCAGAATGAACGAGGCAACCACGATCAGTGAAACGGTCGCGACCACAACCGTGCGACTGAGCACGAATTCGAAGTCGAGCACGCGGCGCTTGAGCAGCGCGTAAGTGACAAATCCCGCGCTCAGCAGGTAGATTCCGCTGGAAATTCCGATGATGGCGACGTTGACGAACCAAGAGGTAATAAAGACGGCGATTGTCTGCGTGAAGGCGTGGGCAACAAACGCTATCGGCAGCGGCAGAAGCAGCCATGCTGCGCGGGGCCGTTCGTCGGGGGGTGTTGCACGGACCGCGGCAAATGCTGCGACAGCCACCAAGGCGTACGTGACGACGTCGATCGAGAGGCGTAAGGGCGATACCCGGTAGATAAACGGCAGTGGGTCGAACCAGAGCGTCGCAAGTCCGGTCGCGGCGGCAACGTCGGCGAGAAAACCGATGCCGACGAAAGTGATCGCCGCGACTGTCACTATTGTACGCAACCGCGACGGTTGTCCGGTGCGAAACGAAAGACGCAGTAACAGCAGTGGAGCAATTGCCAGGCACGCATGCGCGACGATGAAGAGCACGAGCTGGAGTGTCGCTGAAGGCGGCACGAAATAGCGCGGGTCGAGTAGCACCGTCGTGAAGCACAGGAGCGTCAGGATTAGCAGCCTTGCATCGGGACGCGACCATTGGCGCAATGCCAGCAGGAGCGCGCAAATGCCGAACCAGAGCGCAGCAAGCAACGTGAGGACTTGAGGCGGCAGTTTCCACTGCGGGGCACCTTCCCACGAGGTGCTTCCGATGACGCTATGATTCGAGCGGCTGCCGCCGCGCTCGACGGTTACCATCGTCGGACGCGTGGCACTAAGTTGGGACACGACGGCAATGCGTGACCCGAGCGACTGCTCGCGTAAATCGATGAGGTCGCCGCCGCGAATTCCTGCGCGCTCAGTGGCGCCGCCCGGACGGGGCTCGACGATGCGCACGGTGTAAGGCGCAGCGCGCAACGCATTCGAGTCCCACCAGCCGAACCACGGCCGGCCTCCGATGCCGAAGAGCGTTCCAGCCACGAAAAGGGTGACCAGTAGCGAGAGCAGGGACAGGGAAACCAATCGCCAGCGCATTAAACGGTCCGTTAGCTTGGCAAAGAGGTCTTCCTTCCCCGACCTAAGTCCGGGCCGAAAACCGCCGCGAGCAGCGAAGATAGGTGTGCAATGACGACTGTAAACACCACCTCTAACGGGGCAGCTAAGACGCGCGTCGAGTCCGACTCGATGGGCAAGATCGACGTCCCCGCCGACAAGTATTACGGCGCGCAATCGGCGCGTTCGCTCATCCACTTCGACATCGGTGAAGGCTCGTGGCCGAAGGACCGCATGCCCAAGCAAGTGATCGTGGCGATGGCGCAGCTCAAGAAGGCTGCCGCGCTGGTCAATCGCGACCTCGGCAAGCTCGATGACGAGAAAACGAAGCTCATCGTGCAAGCTGCCGACGAAGTGATCGCCGGCAAGCTCGATGCGCATTTCCCGCTGCGCATTTGGCAGACCGGCTCGGGCACGCAAACCAACATGAACGTGAACGAAGTCATCTCGAACCGCGCGATCGAGATCGCCGGCGGCGAGATGGGTTCAAAGAAACCGGTGCATCCGAACGATCATGTGAACATGTCGCAGTCGTCGAACGACACCTTCCCGACCGCCATGCACATGGCCGCCGCTGAAGCGGTCGTGCAAATGTTGCCGGCGGTAAAAGCGCTACGCGACGCGCTCGACGCCAAAGCCAAACAGTGGAAAGATATCGTCAAGGTCGGACGCACGCATTTGCAAGACGCGACGCCGCTCACGCTCGGACAAGAGTTTTCCGGCTACGTCACCCAGCTGGACCGCGCGATGGTCGCGATCAACGAGTCGCTCGATCACATTTATGACCTTGCAATCGGCGGCACGGCCGTGGGCACCGGCCTTAACGCGCATCCCGAGTTTGCCGAACGCATGGCCAAGAAGCTGGCCGAGCTGACCGGCCTGCCGTTCCGTTCACATCCCAACAAGTTCACCGCGCTTGCCTCGCACGATGATTTTGTCTTTGCCTCGGGCGCGCTCAAGACGCTGGCCGCGGCGCTGATGAAAATTGCCAACGACATCCGTTGGCTCGCGTCGGGACCGCGCGCCGGGATCGGCGAGCTGATTCTTCCGGAAAACGAGCCGGGCAGCTCGATTATGCCGGGCAAGGTCAATCCGACGCAGTCCGAGCAGATGACGATGGTCGTCGCGCAAGTCTACGGCAACGACACGGCGATCGGATTCGGCGCGTCGCAGGGCAACTTCGAACTCAACGTCTTTAACCCGGTGATCCTCTCGAACTTCTTGCATAGCTGCAATCTCCTGCGTGACTCGACCACGATGTTCCGCGAGCACGCGGTCGAAGGATTGCAAGCCAACGAACCGGTGATCAAGAAATATCTCGACGAGTCGCTCATGACCGTGACGGCACTTTCACCGAAGATCGGCTACGACAAAGCAGCCGAAATTGCCAAAACGGCACATCACGAGGGCGCGACGCTCAAGGAAACTGCGCTCAAACTGGGTTACGTGACGTCAGACGAGTTTGACAAACTGGTCGTTCCCAAGGAAATGACCTATCCCAAGTAGAGAAACCGCAGATTTAGTCCGGATTGAGGAACCGAGGTCCGAAGTTTGCAATTGTAAATGAGGGCCGAGGTGACGAAGAGACCGGGCTAAATTGGGGGTTTCTCGGTTTTGCTGTCTACGAAGCGTGCGATTATATCGTGCGCTTCGTTTGTCATATGGTAGAAGGCGATGTTATAACTGTCACTCTCCCGCTGGTGCGCGACGATACGTCCATGCACGCTAACACGCTCCGCGTTGAGTGGAATGTGCAGCTCGAGCGAGGCGCCGACGGGTAGCTCATCGGTGGTTTTCATCAGCACGCCGCCGGTCGAAATGTTGGTCGCGTGAGCTGCGCGCGCCGTCGAACCCGAGTACGTGTAGCCCACTTCGGCATCGATCGGGACGCGAACGCTGGTGCGCGTGAGCCCGTTTCCGGTGTGCACGTCGGGAGTAGGCGCCGGGGGGCGCCCATGTGCCGTCTGGGTCGCCTTGACGATCGCTTCGGTTTGCGTGGGCGCCGGCAGCAGCGCGATCGCGTAGGAATAACGCGGTCCAATCTGCTTGCGATTGACGACCGTGCCGGAGAGCGCAATTGTCGGCGTTCCATGAACCGCGAGCGGAAATTCGAGCCGGTCGCCTACATTGAAGACATTCATCGAACGCATGCGGCACTCACTGTGAGAGGCATATTCGATGATCGCCATGACGGGCGTGTTGCCGCCGAGGCTCACCATCGTTGGGGCTTCAAGCGATGCGGGCGCGGCTGATTGAGGATCAGGCAAGTCATTCCACCTTCAGAAGACAAGCGAGGTACCTGAGCGGGAGCCTCTAAGCGGCTTCCGTGCGATACGCGATGAAGCGCCCTATACTCTCTCGCGCTTCGTCACTCATTTCGTAGAACGCGACGTTGTAGTTCGGGCTCATCTCCTGGTGCGCAACGATGCGCCCTGCAACGGCGACGCGCTCGTCGCCCAGCGGAAACTTCATCTCAATGGACGCACCGACGGGAAGCTGCGCGGTCGTGTTCATCAGCACGCCGCCCGCTGAAATATTGGTGGCGCGCGCCGAGCGCGCCGTCGAGCCCGGCAGCGTGTAGTGCACGTCGAAGTCGACGGAGATGCGCAAGGCTGCGCGGGTGAGACCGTTGCCGGTCTGAACGTCCGGCGCGTGCGCCGCGCGATGGCGAGAGGCGTCGTTTGCCTTCGCGATCGCTTCAGTCTGCGCGAGCGTGGTCGCGAGCGCAAGGACATAGGCGTGGCGTGCGCCGTTCTCCTTCCGCGTGACGACTTTGCCGGAGAGCGCGATCGTGGGTGCGCCATGCACGGAGACAGTAAAGTTGAGGCGCTGACCGATTTCAAAGACGCTCACCGCACGCAGGCGGCATTCGTGCGCGCTCACGTGCTCGATGATCGCCATCACCGGCGCCGATCCGTCGACACGGATCATCGATGGAGCCTCTAACGACGCAAGCGTCGTCTCGGGGTCCGACATGTCATACCACCTTAGAACCGGAAAACAAAAAGCGACAACGGTACTATAAAATGCTTCGGCTACCTAGCAAGCGATCCTTAGGGTCCTCGTGCAGGGAAGTGTATAGATGTCTTGCAAGTGCGGCACATGAGTTTGCGCGATTTTTACGATCGCAGCGACGCGATCGAGATCGCTCGCGCGGTGCGCGCTCGTGAAGTTACAGCCGGCGAAGTGCTCGACGAAGCCATCGCGCGAGCGGACCGGGTGAATCCACGCCTGAATGCGCTTGCCGCTCGCGATTACGATCGCGCGCGCGGGCGCGCCGCTTCGATCGAGGGGCCTTTAGCCGGCGTGCCGGTCCTGGTCAAGGACCTCGGACCAACCCTCGGCGGTGTGCCGATGACGATGGGCAGTAAATACTTTGCCTCGTATGTGCCCGACGCGGATCACGAATTCTTTACGCGCTTGAAGAGCGCGGGAGCGGTCCTGTTCGCCAAGACCACCGCACCCGAATTCGGTCTCTTGCCGTACACGGAAAGCGCGTTGTTTGGCGCGACGCGCAATCCATGGGATCTCGCGCGTACCCCCGGCGGATCGAGCGGCGGCAGCGCGGCGCTTTGCGCGGCGGGCGTAGTGCCGGTCGCGCACGGCAACGATATGGGCGGTTCGATTCGCATCCCGGCGAGTTGTACCGGATTGTTTGGACTCAAACCAAGTCGCGGGCGCGCGCCGACCACCGGAGGCATCATCGGTTCGGCCAACGTCGATCACGCGATTGCGAGAACGGTGCGCGACAGCGCGGCGTTTCTGGATGCCGTCCGGAGCGACGGCGGTCCGCGTTTCCTCGAAGAAACACAGCGCGATCCCGCACCGCTGCGGATTGCGCTCATGCGCGGGCCCGGCCTCGGGCATGGCATCTCCGCCGAAGCTCGCGCCGCGGTCGATCGCGCAGCCGCGCTGTGCTCGTCACTTGGGCACACGGTTACTGAGGACGAGCCGCAGGGCGTCGACTATCCGGCGGTCAGTTATGCGCTGCTACTGATCTTTGCAAGTCAAATCGGGTGGCATCTTGGTTCGGGCAATCCGACGCCGGAGCATCGGCTCAAACGCGGTGATATCGAACCGGCTACGCTCGCCATGCTCACGATCGCGCAAGTGCTGGCGCTCGACGAACTCACCGGGGCGGTAGTGACGCAACGGAAACTGCGCGCCGCTTTCGATGCGTTCATGGAGCGCTACGACGTAATCCTCACGCCGACACTGGCGGCGCCGCCGGTGCGCATCGGGGAACTCGGGCTGACGCGCGCCGAAATTGTGCAGTGCGAGATTCTCGCGCGCCTGCGGATGCCGGCGCTCATTCGCAAAGCCGCGCGCGATATCTCAGCACCGATGTTCGACTGGCTGCCGTACACGCCGATCTTCAATCTCACCGGCGCGCCCGCGATGTCGGTGCCGCTGCACTGGAGCGACGACGGGCTTCCCGTCGGCGTGCAGTTCGCCGGGCGTTTCGACGCCGAAGCGACGTTGTTCCGGCTGGCCGGGCAACTCGAGCGCGCGCAGCCGTGGCGTGAACGCCGTCCCCCGGTATGGAGCGGTGCGAGCGGCGACACTCAGTGAATAATATGCCGCAGTGCAAGTGACGCGGCTACGAACACGAGTGCAATTCCTACAAACACGAGCAGCTGCGGCGACTTGAGCCGTAAGGAGAGGCGCGCACCAACCGGACCGCCGCACAGGCCGCCTGCGACGAGCGGGATGACATCGGAGAGTTTGACGTCGTGCTGCAGGGCATGCACGACGAGGCCAGTCGGCGAGGTAAGTATCAGGACGAAGTGCGAGGTCGCGCTGATCGCATGGGCGGGCAGCGTCGAGAAGTAGAGCATCGAGGGAACCGTGATCACGCCGCCGCCGATACCGAATAGACTCGAGACCAGCCCAACCAAAAAACCGAGACCGACGGCCGCGCGGTACGACATCGGTTTTGAACCGCCGGCCGGGTGCTCGACGCGTCCGGCGACGCGTACCTTCGCGTTGAAGATCATGTCGGCAGCGATAAGCAGCAAGAACCCGCTAAAGATCCAATCGAAGGCCGGTCCCGAGATGTACTTGGTGACGATGGCCCCGAGAATACTCCCGGGAAGACCACCGCAGGCGAAGACCAAGCCAAGCCGCACGTTGACTTGGCGCTGCAGGAAGTAGGTGAACGCGCCGGCCGCGCTGTTCGCGGTTACGAGCACGAGCGACGTGCCCGCCGCTTCCGCCGGCGGAAGGGCAAAGACGATGCGCAGCAGCGGAACGAGAATGAAGCCGCCGCCCAGACCCACCATCGATCCACAGACGCTGGCAACAAACGCGGCGCCGAAGAGCTCCAGACCTTGGGACATCCCCTCGATTATGCCGGAGCGGGCTGCGTGACGACCGCTCCATTGGTCGCAGATGCCGGTGCTTCTTTGACGTCGCGGATGTTGTAGATGCGAATCGGGTCCTTCTTGCCTTTGACGGTCACCGGTTCGAGCTCGTCCGCGACGACGAAGTCTTTGACTTCCTGATAGGTGTAGTCGCTGATGATGATCTCGCCGGCCTTGGCGACGTTGTAGAGTCGCGCCGCCAGGTTGACGTTGTCGCCGATGACCGTATAGTTCATGCGCGAGCTTGCACCGAGGTTACCCATCACGACGTCCCCCGTGTTGACGCCCATGCCCACGGTGAACTCGCGCTTGCCCATGGCCTTCCACTTCTCGGCGAGCTCGAGAATCTTCTTTTGCTGCGCGACGGCGGCGAGGACCGCATTCTTCGCATCGTCGGGGGTCTGATACGGGGCGGAGAACACCGCCATAACGCAGTCGCCGATAAACTTGTCGACGTAGCCGCCGTACTGGAAGATGATCGCGCACATCTCTTCGAAGTACTCGTTGAGCTGGTTGTAGATCTCCTCGGGCGTCATGTTTTCCGACATCGCGGTGAAGCCGCGAATGTCGCTATAAAAGATCGTCGCCTTAACCTTCTTGCCTTTGAGCGCGAGCGCGTTGCGCGGGTCCTCGTGCGAGAGAATGTCGGTCACGATCGCCGGGCTCACGTGCATGCCGAAGAGGTTGGTCACCATGCGGCGTTGCGCCGCTTCATAAAGCACACGATACAGCCCGACGAAGAGCGTGGCCGCGACCATCGCCATCACGACGTGAATGAGATCCAGCCAGTAAAGCCGCTCGACGAAGAGCGCCTCGTTGACATAAGCATAGACGACCGTCGCGCCGAGTGACGCGATGATCGCGATCGTCGTCTTGGTGAAGTTGAAGACCAGCGCGATCGCTATCGGCAACAGCACGATTAGCAAAATCTCGAGCCACAGCGGCGCCTCGGTGATATAAATGTGGCGCATGAGCTGATCGGCCAAACGAGCATTGGCGAAGAGGCCGGGGAATTCGGCGGAACGCGCGGTGTGCGCGAAGTCGCCCTGGGCCTGCGCGGTGTTGCCGATATAGACGAGCGCGCCGTTCACCGACTGTTTCAGATCGGGAATCGAAAGCGTGTACGCATCCGAGAACGAGAGCTGATTGGCGACGAAATCTTGCGTGTGCTCTTCGACCTGTTGGCCGTGATCGGTCGTGACCTGCTTGACCGAAACGCGCGGCACGACGAGCAGGAAGCGCCCGTCTTCGTCGGTCGGCAGCTTCGAGAGATCGATCTTGTTCCCGGTCAGCTGTTCGACGCCGGCCGCCGCCAGCGACAAGAACGTGCGGTTGCCGTACTGGCCGCTCGATGCCGTGTGAATCTGCATCGCTTGACCGATGAGCACGTTGCCGGGAAAGTCGACCGACGAGTAGCCGATGCCTTTGGCGTACGGCAGCAGCGTTGGCGAAGGCAGCTCGATACCCAGTTGTCCGGTGCTGGTCGTATCAATCGGGAACGCGAGGATCGTCGGAACGCTGCGCAAACCCGCGGCGAAGGCCTGATCCTGCGTCGGATCGGCGGCAGGCTCGATGAAATCGATATCGATCGCAACGACCTTTGCTCCGGCCGCCGCAAGGTGCTTGAGCATCGTTCCGTAGATGTGCCGCGGAAGCGGGTACTGGTGCAGTTCCGGAACGTTGCTGCCGAAGGTTACTTCGTCGATCGGGATGATGACGATCTTGTTGTTCTTGTCGTCGCTGCGGTCGTACCACGGCGTGCCGAAGCCAAGCTGCGGCGCGGCATTGAGCGCCGCGTAGTGCGACTGCAGATCGGTGACGCGGTGGAAGAGCGGGACGGAGTCGTTTTTGACTAGGAGCAGCACCAACGCGATCGCGCTCGCGAGCGCACCCAGCAAGAGTGCGATGAGAAGCGTCTTTACGCGAGTGGCCATCGTGCGTCTCCTTACATAACTACGAGTTCACGCGTCCGATATACCGGCGATCGCGCGTATCGATTTTAATCACGTCATCCTGATTCACGAAGAGCGGCACGTTGACGGTGGCGCCGGTTTCGAGCTTGGCCGGCTTGCCCGTGTTGGTCGCAGTGTCGCCTTTGAATCCAGGATCGGTTTCGACTACCCGCAGTTCGACGTGCGGGGGAAGATCGACGCCGATCGGCACGCCTTCGTGCTGTTGCACGTCGACGACCATCCCGTCCTTGAGGAAGTCCGCCGGATCGCCGATCACTTCCCGCTGGATCGTAATGTTCTCAAACGACTCTTGATCCATGAAATGGAATCCCTCGGCATCATTATAGAGCAGCTGCATCTGGCGGTTGTCCACTGTGGCGCGCTCAAGCTTCTCGCCCGCGCGGAACGTGCGCTCGAGGGTGGTCCCGGTTTTCACGTTCTTCAGGCGGGTGCGCACGAAGGCCGAGCCCTTCCCGGGCTTGACGTGGAGGAACTCGATCACGGTCCAGAGGTTGCCGTCGACGAGGATGGTAACGCCGTTACGAAGGTCGTTCGAGGAAATCATGACCCGCGTCTATACGGGTCCCGCCCACGGGGTTCCTCGGACCTTGCCTAGGGAGGTGGGAATAATTTAAGGATAGCCTCGGACAGGTTATTGACTTGGGTGAGCAGCGAGGTGGTGACGTCGATATCGATCTGCTGCTCGGTGAATTCCTCGGTAGCGGCCCCTACGTTGAGGTCGGTGATGTTGGACTGGGACGCGGTCAACTCGGTTGCCGCTGTCTCATCGTTGGTCTGATCGATACTCAACTTCACGATTTGCGCGCCGACCTGCGCGCGGGCGGTCGTTACTTGTTGCAGCGCGTAATCAACTTGCCCGATCGCATCTTCAGAGGCAAGCGTCGGATCGGCGCCGTCTGCGCCGATAACGGTGACTGTGCTGACGCGAAGCGTGTTGGTGTTGACAGCGGGAATCCCGAGCTGGATCACATCGCCTTCGTCGGATCCGGATTGCACGGTGAACGACGGCGACGCGGTAACCGCGGCCACCGACTGCAGCACTTTGATATATGCGGTCGAACCAACGTCGGCAGCGCTAAAATCGCCGAGCGTCGTGACGACGCCGTCGAAGAGCATCGAGCGTTCGCCCGGCTTGAGCAAATTCGATGCGGTCACCGACGTCTGCGATGCAGTATCGTAGAATGTTTCTTGCACGCCGATCGTGCCGCTTTGATTGACAACCGCGAGTTTGATCGTACCGTCGACCGTATCGACCACTGGAGTGGAGCCAAAACCGAGGGGGGCGATCAACTGAAATACACCTCCGCCACCCGCTATGTTGGGAATCTGCTTCGTAAATTGCACTGAGGTCGAGAAAACGCCGCCGGCAATCGTCGTGCCGGTCGCCACGACGTTTACAAGCGTTCCATCCGGGGGCGGAAAATTGCCGGACGCGCTCTGTACGACGTACGCCGCTGTGCCAAGTGGGGCGCTGTCGGTAGCTTCGCTGCCGAAGTTGAACGTGAAGATACCGGGACCGAACGACGCGGGCAGATAGGCGCCGTTGAGGTTGTAGACGGCTGTACCTCCGCTGTGCGGCTTTTGAAAGTCAGCGATGAAGCTGACCGAGCTGAGCACTTGCTGTACGATGACGACGTCGTTGGTATTTGTCGACAGGATGCCCAGTTGGAGTGATTCCCCCGCATAGAGTGGAGACGGCGACGTTAACGTCGCGAGGTTCATTCCGGCGGATACAGTCGCAGTTAGCGACGATATGACAAGCGAGCTTGCAACCGCGTCCGTTACGGCACCGTGCGGGAAGATCGCGGTGATCGTGCCGTTCGCCGCGTCGACGGATTGGACGGTAGCGATCGCGCCGTCGATAGAATAAACGGCACCCGGCTGAATGTACGCGGCGTTGTTGACGTGGACGATCTGCGGAACCGCAGAGGCAGCGACCGTCTGCAGAACGTTAAAGTAGATTAGTGGTTGGATCGCCGTCGTGTAGGTTCCGGTGCCGTTGCCGGCAAGAAGGAAACTTCCCGCACCGGCGCTTCCGGTGAGGAGGACGGAGTTCGCCTCGACAATCGTCGTCGCGCTTTGGGCGGGTTGGAACCCAGCGACGCTGCCGTCAAGCAGCGCGCGCCCGTTGAAATTCGTGTTCTGCGCGATACGGTTGATCTCGGCAAGCAATTGGCCGATCTCGGCTTGAATGTCGACGCGATCCGAGCTGCTATCGATGGTGCTTGCCGCGCCGACGGCAAGTTCGCGAATCCGCAGCAGAATGCCGGTCACTGCAGCGAGCGCGCCGTCGGCAACGGCCGCTGCGTTCTGCGCGTTCGTCACGTTTTGCGAGGCGGTGTCGAAGGCTTGCGAATGAGTCTGAAGCGTCGTCGCGATCGCGTTGCCCGACGGATCGTCGGCGGCGTTGTTGACGCGCAATCCGGAGGAGAGGTCGCGCACGGACGTGCTGAGCGACTGCTGATGCTCGCTCAACTCGAGGTTCACATCGTTGGCGAGAAGGTTGTTGGAGATGCTGAAGCCCGACACCGTCTGCTTGCTGCCCCTCGGTTGCTAGCTGCGCTACCCTTTGCGCTCAAATAAGGTGATCGGTCCCTCGGTTCCTGTCCGTAAGCGAGCGATGTTCTCGCGGTGCGTCCACACGATGAGCACGGCAACAAACGCGCCGAAGAGCGCCTCGGCCGGCGAGCGCGTAAAGCCGTAGAGCGCGAACGGCGCGACGATCATGGCAAGCATCGATCCGACCGAGGAATACCGGGTGACGACCAGTGCGCCGAGCAGCCAGACGCCGACGCAGACCAGTCCCGCGGGCCAACAGAGCGCGAAGATTGCGCCGAAGGCGGTCGCGACGCCCTTGCCGCCTTTCCAGCCGAGCCACGGGGAGAAACAATGCCCGAGCACCGCGCAGGCCCCCGCGGTGCTGGGGAAGTTTGGCGTGTGCGCGACGATAAACGTTGATGATCCCGTCTTTAACAGGATCTGGTGAGGCGCAAGGATGACCGCTACGACGCCTTTTGCGGCATCGAGCAGCAGCACCGCTACGGCGCCCTTCGTGCCGAGCGTGCGCAGCGCGTTCATCGCGCCGATGTTGCCAGAGCCGTGTTGGCGCAGATCGGTGCGGTAGGCGAACCTTCCAACGAGATAGCCGAACGGAATCGAGCCGATCAGAAACGCTCCAATCGGCACCAGCACGACGAGCCCGAAGATCTCGACGAGCCCGACGATTTCGACCGCGGTCACGCCTCGCGCGCCTCGTTTTCGCGCCGCGGACGAAATTCGAGCGTGAGCGGCACGCCCTCGAAATCGAACTCCTGGCGAATCGTATTCTCCAAGAAACGCTTGTACGAGGGCTGCACGAGTTCCGGATCGTTGCAGGAGAAGACGAAGAGCGGCGGATGCGTCGCCGGTTGCGTTGCGTAGTAGACCTTGAAGAGTTTACCGCTGATGGCGGGCGCGGGATGGGCCAACACGGCGTCGCGGATCAACGCGTTCAACTGCGCGGTTTGGATGCGGCGGTCGAGATTTTCGGCGACGCGGTTCACGACCGGCATCAAACTACCCAAGCGCCGTTTGGTTTTAGCCGAGAGAAACGTGATCGGTGCAAAGCGCGCGAACGGGATCAGATCGTGGATCACGCCGGCAAGTTCGTTCTGGCTGAACTCGCCTTGTTGCTCGCGCGCGAGATCCCACTTGTTTCCAACGATGATGAGCCCTTTGCGTTCCTCGATAGCCAGGCCCGCGAGGCGCCGGTCTTGCGCGGTAACGCCGACCATCGAATCAAAGACGAGCAACGCGATATCACAGCGGGAGATGGCTTTAAGCGAACGCAACGCAGCGTAGTATTCGATCGCGCCGTGCGCCTCGGGTTTCTTGCGCACGCCCGCTGTGTCGATCAACCGAACCGTGCGGTCGTGCCAGTGGAGCAGCGTGTCGATCGTGTCGCGCGTCGTTCCGGGAACCTCGGATACGATGGCGCGCTCTTCGCCGAGGAGGGCATTGAGCAGCGAACTCTTGCCGACATTGGGACGGCCGATGATCGCAAGCGCGAGTTCATCGCCGAGCACGGCATTGGGCGCGTCGGGCGGAAGTAGTTCGACGACACGATCGAGCAGATCGCCGGTGCCTTCGCCGTGGATCGCCGAGACCGCGACCGGCTCGCCGAATCCTAGGCGCGAAAACTCGCCGTGTACCGAGGCAAGCGCGCTCGGGGATTCACACTTATTGGCGACGAGTACGATTCGGCGGCGCGTGGCGCGCAAAATTTGCGCGACCTCTTGATCGAGCGGATTCAATCCGACCTGCGCGTCGACGACAAACACGATCGCGTCGGCTTCCTGAGCCGCGGCTTCGGCTTGCCGGCGCGTTGCTTCGGCGAAGACTTCGCCGTGAGCAGTGTCCGCGTCCGGATCGATGCCGGCGGTGTCAACCACGCTGAAGGTGCGGCCTCGCCATTCGCACAGGGCATACAGCCGGTCGCGCGTCACGCCCGGCGTGTCCTCCACAATCGCCAGCCGCTGACCGATCAAGCGATTGAAGAGGGCGCTCTTTCCGACGTTCGGACGGCCGACGATGGCAACGGTGGCCGGGCGGAGCATCGTGCCCGCCGGGGTCGGAGTCTCTTGCACCGGCTTTCAATTCGGAATCACTGTTAGAGGCACCCACCCGCTGGAAGCGGGTCAAGGTTCGGAGGACAGGAGGTCCGCGCCGACCGGAGGTCGGACCGAACCCTGTGCCCCGGATCTACATTGAAACGTTCGGCTGCCAGATGAATGAGGCCGACTCCCAGTATATCGCCGATCGCGCCGCGACCGCCGGCTATGAGATCGCGAGCAAGGCCGAAGACGCAAGCGTGCTCGTGCTCAACACCTGCACGGTGCGCGATAATGCCGAGCGGCGCGCCTACGGGCGGATGAATCACTTCAAGGTGCTCAAAGAGCGCGATCCGCAGGTGCGACTTGTGGTGATGGGGTGCCTTGCCGAACAGGATCGCGATCGCATGCAGAAGCTTGCGCCGCACGTCGATGCGGTCTTCGGCACAAAAGAACTCGTCGAACTCGGCGACCAACTCGCTGCATGGCAACCTTCGTTGCCCGATGTCCCGGATCAAGATGACACGAGCGCAGAGGAGCTGTATCGGGCGATGGGCGGGACGGCCGACGCGGTGGTTGACGCATTCTCGCATTTGCGCGCCTTCGTCACGGTGCAGCGCGGCTGTTCGTACTACTGCACCTTCTGTATCGTGCCGCACGTGCGCGGTCGCTTCGACCACCGCCCGATGCGTGACATCGTTGCCGAGGTGGAGACTCACCTCGCAAGCGGCGCACGCGAAGTGATGCTGGTCGGTCAGACGGTCAACGCTTGGCGCGATGCGGCAACCGGCGAAGACTTCGGCAATCTCTGCAAAGTGGTCGGCGCATTGCCGGGTCTCGAACGTCTGACGTTCATCTCTCCGCATCCCAAGGACTTCACCGAAAAGATCATCGCGGATCTGGCGGATGTTCCCCAGCTCAACCCACGCGTGCATCTGCCGCTACAATCCGGCAGTGACGCCATGCTGCGCCGGATGAATCGCAAGTATACCCGCGCGCAATTCGAAGAAAAGCTCGAACTCTTTGGGCGTTATCTTCCGGACTGGGCGGTCACGACCGATATCATCGTCGGCTTTCCGGGCGAAAGCGAGGCGGATTTCAAGGCGACGATGGAACTCGTGACCAGCGACGCGTTTGCCAATGCGTTCACCTTCATCTATTCGATCCGGCGCGGCACGCCGGCCGCGCGGTGGGAACAAGTGCCGGGCGACGTGTCTTCGGCGCGCTACAAGCGATTGCTCGACGCGCAGAATACGGCCACGCGCGCCTATCACGATCGCAAGATCGGCACGACCGTCCGTGCCTTGATCCAAGGCCCGTCGAAGAAAGATCCGTCAAAACTCGCCGGCAAGACACTCGATAACGTCACCGTCATCGCCCCAAAACCGCCGGGCTACGATGAATCCGTCTACGCGCGTGAGCCCTGGCTCGATGTCGCGATCGAGACCGCGCATGTGTGGGGCTGCAAAGGCACGATCCTGCGCCGCGCGGAGCGCTTCGACGACGTCGGCGCCGCCGTCGCGCGCCCAGTGATCGATCTCGTTGCGGGCTAGCGCCCCGGTATGACCGATACGATCAAGTACTCGCCGATGCTCGAGCAGTACTTTGGGATGAAGAACCGTTATCCCGAAGCGATTCTGCTTTCGCGCGTCGGTGATTTCTACGAAGCCTACGGCGATGACGCACAAACGATTGCGCAAGCGCTACAGATCGCACTCACGAGCAAAGAATCAGGCGGCGGCCGGCGCGTCGCGATGGCGGGCGTACCGCATCACGCGCTATCGGGGTATTTGCACAAACTCGTCGCGCAGCGTTTTATCGTGGCACTTGCCGAACAGCTCGAAGCCCCCGTGCCAAACAAACTCGTGCGGCGCGACGTCGTGCGTATCGTGACGCCGGGCACCTTGATCGAAGAGCAACTGCTCGACGGTAAAACGCACAACTACTTGGCGGCGGTGACCGCGGTCGACGACGTGTTTGCGCTGGCCTATACCGATATCTCTACCGGTCACGGCGCCGCGACCGCCATGTCGGGTCAATCGGCGTACGACGAAGTGCTGGCCGAACTCGCTCGCGTCGCACCGTCGGAGATCGTCGCCGATGTGCCGGCGGGCGTGCGCGCCGCGATGTCGGGTGCGCTCGAAGCGAGCGGCGCGCGCATTGCTGCGCCGTCGCTCGGTCTGGTCGACGCACGCGAGCGGCGTTTTGTCGACGGCTTTTCCTCGGATGAAGTGATGGCGATGCATCGTGCGCTCGACGTGCTCGGCGGATTCATCAAGCGCACGGCAATCGCGGGGAACGGCGAGAGTGTGCGCGCGGTGGAGTTTTACCACTATCGCAACTTCCTTGCGCTCGATCCTTCGACCCGAAAGCACCTCGAGCTGACCAAGGCGCAAGGCCAGAACCCTCGCGCGACACTGCTCGCGACGCTCGACCTGTGCGCGACGTCGATGGGCTCGCGGATGCTCGGCCGGTGGATCCTGGCACCGCTGGTCGACCCTGAAGCGATCGTCGAACGGCAGAGTGCGGTGCAGACGCTTCTTGACGAGCATGCGCGTCGCGAAGCGGTCCGCGAGCTGCTCGCCGGATGTTTTGACCTGGAACGTATCGCGCAGAAAGTGCGCTTCCGGCGCGCGCTGCCGCGCGATCTCGCTTCGCTGCGGCGCACGCTCGACGTGTTGCGTCCACTGCCGCAGGTCGCGCCGCCTGCGCTTGCGGCCATCGTAACCCGCGCCGGCGATTTCACCGATCTCTATGACGACCTCGCGCGAAGCTTAGTCGACGAACCGCCCGCGCAGCTTGCCGACGGTGGCGTGATCCGGCCCGAAGCCGACCCCGAGCTCGCGCAGTGCGTCGAACTGCGCACCGACGCCCGTTCGAGTCTCTCCGCGCTCGAGGAGCGCGAACGCGAACGCACCGGCATCAAGTCGCTGCGCATCAAGTACGCGAGCGCCTTCGGCTATGCCATCGAGATCAGCAAAGCGCAGTCGGCCAACGTGCCGGCCGACTACGTGCGCAAGCAGACGCTGACCACCGGCGAGCGCTACATCACGCCGGAGCTCAAGGAACTCGAACTCGCGATCTCGACCGCGCAGTCGCGCCAGCAGCGCTTGGAAGAGCGCCTCTACACCGATTTGCTCGAGCGCGTTGCGGTGCGGGCCGACGAGTTGCTCGCCGCCGCCGAGGCGATCGCGCAGCTCGATGTATTCGGTGCGCTCGCGCAGTGCGCCGCCGAGCGTGGGTACGTTCGCCCGCAGTTCGTCGACGAAAGCACGATCGTGATCCAGGACGGGCGCCACCCGGTCATGGAGGCCGTGCTACATGCGCACTTCGTGCCGAACGATTTGCGCCTCGAGGCCGCCGCGCATCGCTTCATCTTATTGACCGGTCCGAACATGGGCGGGAAGTCGACCTATCTGCGTCAGGCCGGCTTGCTCACGATCATGGCGCAGATCGGTTCGTACGTGCCGGCCAAAGCGATGCGCTTGGGTATCGTCGACCGCATCTTCACGCGAATCGGGGCCGGCGACGACTTGGCTTCGGGGCAATCAACCTTCTATATGGAGATGGCCGAGGCGGCGAACATCCTGCGCCGTAGCACGCGCCGTTCGCTGCTCCTCATCGATGAGGTGGGGCGCGGAACCGGGACGATCGACGGGCTCTCGATCGCCCAGGCGATCTGCGAGTATTTACTCGGCCTGGAGTCGCAGGCACCGATGGTGCTTTTTGCCACCCACTTTCACGAGTTATGCGCCTTGACCGACCACTGGCCGCTGGTGGCCAACTACCACATCACCGCGGTCGAAAACACCGCGCGGGACGGGGCGCCGGTCTTCTCGCACCGCGTCCAGCCCGGGAGTTCCTCGCGCTCGTTCGGCCTCGAGGTCGCGCGGATGGCCGGGCTGCCGCCCGCCGTCGTCGAGCGGGCGCGGGAGATCGCCGAGGCCCTCTCCGGGCAGCCCGGCGTCGAGGAAACCGCCCCCCTGCGGCGGCGCCTGTCCCGGGCGACCCTCGCAGAAGAACAGATTGTTTTTTTAGAGCTTGATAATTAAATTCGGAACTACCGCGAGCATGCTCCGCCTACCCGCGCTCGCCGGCGTTTTGACACTTGGTATGACGGCCGTCGCGCGCGCCGACAGTAGAACCCAGCTCAAATACCAGTCGAAGCCCCAGAACGGACAGAAATGTTCGGGGTGCTCGCTCTACACGTCCGGAAAAAGCGCGACGGCGAACGGCACGTGCACGGTCATCACCGGGCCGATCAGTCCGCACGGTTGGTGCACGGCATTCGCAGCGAAATAGTTTACTTGATTGCGGTTACGTCGTCGGGTGTCACCGGGCTCGCTTTATTCCCCCACGCCGATCGAATGTACGTTGCGACCGCCGCGATGTCGCTCGCCGAAAGCTGGCCTCGCCAGGACGGCATGAGGTTGCGCCCTTGTTGTATTGTCTTGATGAGTACAGCCGGGTCGGAGGCGGTGACGAACGCGTCACCGGCGAGCGCGGGTCCTGCGCCGCCTTTGCCGCTCGCGTCATGACAGGTTGCACAGTGCGTTGCGTAAACCGAGGCTCCAACTTCTTCGGTAACGGGCGCACCCGCGGTGGCGACGTCTTGCTCGGTTACCGCCGACGCGTTGTTGCCCCACGCCGAGCGAACGTAGCTTGCAACCGCCGCGATGTCGGCGTTGGTGAGCTGCCCCTTCCACGTCGGCATTTTCCCATTGTACGTTTTCCCGTTGACGGTCAGTGGTCCCGAGCGGCCATTGACGATGATGGCGATCATCGGCTTGGGGTCGGCTGCGGTAACGACGGGATTGCCCGCAAGCGGCGGAAACGCATCAGTTCCTTGGCCCGTGGCTTGATGACACGTCGCGCATTTCGCCGCAAACAACGAAGAACCGCTCAGCGCTTTGGGGGCGCTGGCAGCGGCAACTTGATCTTCGGAAACGGCCGGTGCTTTGTTACTCCACGCGGAGCGGATGTATGTGAGCACGGAAGCAATCTGCGCGTTGGAGAGCTGACCGCGCCATGCCGGCATGTTTCCACCGTACTGTTTGCCGTTAACCGTGATCGGCCCGGTACGTCCGTTCAGGACGATCGCAACGATGTTGGAGCTGTCGGCTTTGGTGACGTCGGGATTGCCCGCCAGTGGCGGGAACGGCCCGAGGCCTTGACCACTTGCTTGGTGGCACGCGGCACATTTGGCGAGATAGACGGCTTTGCCGTCGGTTTGCGCGTGCGCAGCGTTGCTCGCGAAATTGAGCAGTGTCAAGCCGGCGAAGATGCCGACCGCGAGTACGACCAGTATGGTGCGACTTTTCAAGGCTCGGCCCTCCGTTTGTGTCCGGAGTATTCTTCGGTCGTTCACAAGTTCTTCGTCAGCGGTGGAGACATTTGGATAGGCTTGGCTAAGTCACCAGGCTGTCGAGGAGACGTCTATGCGTTTGCACTTCCGGGATAGATTCGCACGATGCGTCGATCCGCGTCGCCGTGACCGTGGCGTTGCTCTCCGTTGCACTTACGTCAAAGGCGCAGGCGATGCCGAATTTTGCGCAAGCCTACGGCGTGCAATGTTCCGTCTGTCACACGCAAGTACCGGCGCTCAACGCCTACGGCCGGTACATTCAGCGAACCGGCTATGCCGCGCTCAATCCGCACGTGCTCAAAAAAGAGTATCCGTTGTGGATCGATTATTCGACGACGTACACCGAACAAACGCCGAACGCGGCGCAGTGGCAAGGCGGCAATCTGGGCATTCACGCTGACGGCACGCTTGGCCCCGGCGTAACCAATTGGAGCTACCACGTGCAGCAGTGGCTCTGGGAGGGCAACGCAGCCGGGCGGCCTCGATACGGCCTGGGTCGCGTATCACAATTTGCTCGGCCGGGACGGGCATCTGTTCGTCGGAAAAGTCGAGTCACCGGGTCCCTCGGAATATCAGCCAATGGTTCGACGTGACCGGTCTTTCCGTCAACGAGCCAGCCGAGATGACGGTCGGCGAACACGCCTATCAACTCGATGCGAATCGGTGGGGCTCGAAATTCGTCTACGATCGCGGCTCGTTTTACGGTCAGGTCGCCTATCTCACCTCGACCGCCGATCTCTCCGGCTTCAACGATTACAGCAATGATACCGACAAGACGCTGGAATATCAAGCCGCCTTTGCGAATCCCAAAAAACCACTCGAAGTCGGGTACGTTGGTTCACGAGGAAGTTGGCCGTTAACCGAGGGCGGCGTCGATCAGTATTACAGCAATTCGTTTTACGTCCAGCGCGATCCGGTCAAATATATTCCCGGCGTGCTGGTAACGTATCAAATGGCCTACGACGCCAATCCCGGCAACGGCGCACCGCCCTCCGCGAGCAACGGCGCATCGTTCGAAATCTACGACAACATCGGTCAACGCGGCATGCTTTCGGTCGGCAAGCAATTCACCAACGACGGCATGGGCAATCAGGTGCAGGTCGGCAATGTCGATGCGTCCTATCACGTTATGCGCTTCGTCTTCGTCTACGTGGAAGCGGCGTTCAACCAGCAGCAAAAGCCGACGTGGAACGGGCTGATCTGGCTACCGCTTCCGATCGGGCCGATCTAGCCCTCGCGCGGAAAATCGGCCTGCCGGGCGAATAGGCCCGCATGCACGCGTCCTCGATCCATCTTCTCGATCCCGTCACCGTGGGACAAATCGCGGCCGGCGAGGTTATCGAACGGCCGCAATCGATCGTCAAAGAGTTGGTCGAGAACGCAGTCGATGCCGGCGCGGCTCGCGTGACCGTCGTGCTCGAGCGCGGCGGCACCGAACGCATCGAAGTTCTCGACGACGGGAACGGCATTGCCGCCGCCGAGTTACAACTCGCCGCGCTCCGTCACGCGACCAGCAAGCTCGCGCGCGCGGAGGATCTGGAATCGGTAGCGACGCTGGGCTTTCGCGGCGAGGGGCTTGCTTCGATCGCGGCAGTCGCGCATCTCGAGTTGCACTCGCGGACGCTGGGCGAACAGATCGGCTCGCGCATCGTCGCGCACGCTGAGAGGACCGGGCCGATCGAACCGGTCGCAACCGCGCCGGGCACGCGCGCCATCGTCACGCAGCTCTTCGCCAACGTCCCGGTTCGGCGGGAATATCTCAAAGGTGCGAGCGCCGAGTTTACGCGTATCTCGAGCTGGCTCTCGACGTTCGCGCTTGCTTATCCAAGCGTCACGTTCACGCTTGCGGCACGACGGGAAAGACGTCTGGGTGCTTCCCTGCGACCGACGATCCGCGCGAACGTTTGGCGATGGTCTTCGGACGCGAAGCGGCAGCGGGCTTGATTCCGCTTGAAGCCGACGCCGCGCGTATGCTCGACGGCAACCTGCGCGGCTTCATCAGCGTGCCCGGGCACGACCGCGGCGATCGCCGCATGCAGTTGCTCTTCGTCAACGGACGATTGCTGCGCAGTACGCTGCTTAGCCGGCGCTTGGACCGCCGGCTATTCGACGTTCGCGATGATCGGACGCCAGCCGTATGGCGTGCTGATGCTCGATCTCCCGCCCGAACACGTCGATCCCAACGTGCATCCGACCAAGAGCGACGTGCGTTTGCGTTACGGCGCGCAAGTTTTCGACGCGGTGCGCCGTGCGATCGCAGCGACGCTGCACCATCACGCCACCGCGCGCTTCGCCGATTCGACGGGAGCCGCGGCCTTCTCGATCGCGCCGCAGGGCATCGATGCGTCGTTGCCCCACGTGCAGGCGCTGTTCGAAGGACCGCCTGGGCGATGCGAGCGACGTCCCGGGCCATCGCATGCGCGTCCTCGCGCAACTGCATCGTACCTTATCCTCGCAAGCGACGGCGAAGGGCTATTGCTGCTCGATCAGCATGCCGCGCACGAGCGCATCGCCTACGAATCGATCGTCGAGCGCGCCCGCGAACGTGCGCCCAGCGAACCGCTGCTCGTACCAATCGTGGTCGAGCTCGACGCGCAACAGAGCGTCGCGCTGGATCGGACGCTCGAACCGCTGCGCGAGGGCGGCCTCGAGGTCGAATCGTTCGGCGAACGCACCTATCGCATTACGGCGACGCCGGCCGGCTATGGCGCGCGCCCCTTCGATCTCGCCGGATTTCTCGACGATCTTTCGGAGGAGCCCAAGCAGCGCGGCGTGCGTGAACGGATCTGGGCGTCGCTTGCGTGTCACTCGGTCACGGTTGCGGGCGAGCGCTTGGAATTCGACGAGATGACGAGTTTGGTCGAACGGCTTGCCGTGTGCGCAAATCCGATGCACTGTCCGCACGGCCGTCCGACGATGGTGCGCCTGGGTTCGAGCGACATCGCCAAGATGTTCAAACGGATCTGATGGGTGGGCGCGGCGTTCTCGTGCTGGCCGGAGCGACGGCGTCGGGAAAGACCGATCTTGCGATCGAGCTTGCGCAGCGCTTCGACGCGGAGATCGTCGGGGCCGATTCGCGTCAGATCTATCGCGGCATGCCGATCGGCACGGCCGCACCGACACCGGCGCAGTTGCAGGCGGCGCCCCATCATCTCATCGCGTTTCTCGATCCATACGAACGGTATTCGGCGGCGCGTTACGCGCGCGACGCGGTGCGCGCGATCGAAGCGATCCACGCGCGCGGGCGTCGAGCTATCGTGGTGGGCGGAACGGGGTTTTATCTTCGCGCGCTGACCGGGGATGTGGCGCTCGCGCCGCAACAGGATGAGGTCCTGCGCGAACGGCTAGCGCGCGAAGCCCGGGCACATCCGCCGCTGGTGTTGTGGGATTGGCTCGTGACGCGAGATCCCTTGCGCGCAAGTGCGATCGATCCGAACGACAGCTATCGGGTCCTTCGCGCACTCGAAGTTGCGCTAGCGCCGGCGCGAGTCCATGGCGCCGCGTCCGGGGTGACGTTGCGCTCGGCCGATATTCCCTTTGTGAAACTCGCGCTCGACGTGCCTGCGGCAACCATCGACGAGCGCATCGAACGCCGCGCCGACGCAATGATCGAGGGTGGACTGCTCGACGAGGCCGAGCGCATCGGTGTGGCGGCGCTTGCGGCAAATGCCGTCGGCTATCCGCAAGCGCTTGCGTTCCTTCGAGGATGGAGCACGCACGCCGAGCTGCGTACTTCGCTCGTGCGCGCAACACGGCGCTATTCGCGGCGCCAGCGTTCGTGGTTCCGCACCGAGCCGGGGATCATGTGGGTGTCACCGGCACTCGCCGAAGCGGCGGCAAGGGAAAAGCTCGGTTGGTCGTAAACAGCCACGAGGACATGCCCGGTCTTCAAGACGGCTTTCTCGCAGAATGCCGACGCGGCGGAACCGCTGTTACGATTTATCTGATGAACGGATTTCAGTTGCGCGGGACCGTCAAAGGCTTCGACCCCTTTACCGTCCTCTTGGAATACGAGGGGAAGACGCATTTGATTTACAAGCATGCGATCTCTACGATCTCGCCTGCGTCTGCGGTTACCCTCAGTGAGAACGGTCAGTAAATACCACGGGGCGCGCAACGACTTCATCGTCCTCGATGCGCGTGCGGAAGCGATCGACAACGTTCGTGGATTTGCATTGCGCTGGTGCGATCGCCATAGCGGAATCGGTGCCGACGGCGTTCTCGTGCTCGGGACCTCCGAGCGCGCACCGGTCTCGATGCGCGTCATCAATGCCGACGGCAGCGAAGCCGAGATGTGCGGCAACGGGGTACGCTGCGTAGCGCGCTACCTCGATGAACGAGGAGAGGGCGCGCAGTTCGACGTCGATACCATCGCCGGAATCATTCACACCGAGGTCATTGAACGTGGCGACGTGTACCGCGTGCGGGTCAACATGGGGCGGCCGCGCATCATCAGTGTGAACCAAGCCGGGCCGCACAGTGCGATCATCGACACCGGTAATCGGCACATCGTGCTGTTCCGCGAGGAGATCGATGGCTTCGACCTCTTGGCTATCGGCGAAGCGACCAAAAATGATCCGCACTATCCGGACGGGATCAACGTGCATCTCGTCGAGGTCGAAGGCCCCTCGGCGCTCCGCGTGCGTCACTACGAACGCGGCGCCGGCTTGACGATGGCCTGCGGAACCGGCGCGGTCGCAAGCGCAGTCGCGGCGATTGCCCGTGGCGACGTTTCAAGCCCGGTGACGGTACGGGTTCCCGGCGGTGAATTGACGATTGAGTGGGACGGAAGCGGACACGCGTTCATGACCGGGCCGGCAGTACACGTTTTCGACACAACGATATGATCGGTCTCGCATATTGCGATCGCGCCGGGCGCATCTACTACGATGAAACGCGGACGCCCCTGGCCGACGGCGGTATCGTTCGTGAGGTGAGTCCCGACGAATTGATTCCCGCGCCGCCCGGAACGGTGCAGATGATCCTTCCCGGCCGGCGTGCGCGCACGACCTGGGGCGCGATGCGCGGCCGTTATGCTTTGGCGGTGATGCTGCCCGCCGGGTATACGCGACTGCTCGTTCCCGCGTACGAGCGAGAAGAAGGTGCTCCGGCGCTGCCGCTCTTCGGCTATACGTTTGCCTGCGTGGTGGATGACGAGTTGCACGTCGCCGCGATGAAGACCGACGAAGGCGAAGATTGGCAGCCGCGCAATTTCGCGGCCGGCGAGTTGGAGAGCATTCTCGATGCGCGCATGCGCCTGGATCCCGGCAATCAAGTGCTCGCGCAAGTCGCGCTCTGCTCGCGCGAGTATGGTTGCTTTACCGCGCAAAACGTATTTCTCGAACGCGGCGAAGCCGCGCTTCCGGTTTCGCCGAAGTGCAATGCGCGCTGCGTGGGCTGCATTTCCGAGCAAGAACCCGACGCCGGCTTGCCCTCACCGCAGACCCGCATCACCTATGAGACCCAGGCCGATGAGCTCGCGCGCATCGCGACCCACCATTTGGAGCGCGTCGAGGACGGCATCGTTTCGTTCGGGCAAGGCTGCGAAGGCGAGCCGCTCCTGCGTTCGATCGCCATCGCCTCGGCGATCGGACGGATACGGGCCGCGCACTCGAACGGCACGATCAACCTCAATACCAACGGCAGCATGCCGAGCGCGCTCGAGCGCTGCATCGATGCGGGCCTCGACGCGGTGCGGGTCAGCCTCAACTCCTTTCGCCCACATGCGTATGCCGCGTATTACCGGCCGATCGGCTACGATCTCGACGACGTCTTCGAGTCGATCCGTCTAGCCGTGCGGCGAGGTTTGCGTGTCAGTCTGAATCTCCTCACCCATCCGGGCGTCACCGACGACGAAGACGAGGTTGCGGCGATGTCGGCGTTCCTCGATGAAACACCGGTTGCGATGATTCAAACGCGCACGCTCAACATCGATCCTGAGTGGTACTTCGATACGGTGGGCCGCCCGCGTAACGCGATCGGCATGCGGCGGGTCATCGAAACGATACGCCGGACCCCGGTCGCGGTCGGAAACTTCACGCACACACATTGAAGCTCTGGCATATCGTCGCGCTCGTCCTAGCCGGTATCGCCTACGGCTAGATTGAGCCCGGGCGCCTGACCTACGCCTTCGGTCAGACAACGCTCTACGTCTTACTGCCTGCGCTGCTCTTTGAAGCAGCCTGGAATCTGCGCTATCGGGCGATGATCCGGGCATGGCGCGCGATCGCGGTGCTCGCGGTCCCAGGCGTGCTGATCACGGCGCTCCTCATCGCCGGCGCGCTCGCCGTCGTGGGGGTTCCGCTGGGAACGGGTCTGCTTACCGGCGCGATCCTCTCCGCCACGGACCCGATCGCAGTGGTCGCAATCTTTCGCCGTATGCGCGTGCCGGCGCTGCTCAGCACCATCGTCGAATGCGAATCGCTCTTCAACGACGCGGTCGCGGTCGCGCTCTATCGTGCGGTGCTCGTCGCGGTCCTTGCCGGGTCGGTCGACGCCGCCGGCATGGTGCGCATCACGCTTCGGCGCGATCGCCGGTGCTCGTTGGCGGTATTGCGATCGGCGTGGCCGTCGCATTTCTTGCCGCCGCCGCCCTTCGGAACACGGAGCAAGGCTTCATGGCAAATCGTTGCGACCTTGGTGTGCGCGTACGCCGCGTACTTCGCTGCTGAACACCTGCACTGTTCGGGGATCTTTGCGACGATCGCAACCGGCATCGCGCTACGCTCGTTCGAGCGCCGCTGGATCAGCTTGACCGTCGCCCAGGACGTCAACCGGTTCTGGGACGTTGCCGCGCTGGTCGCGAACGTGCTGGTGTTCTTTCTGGTCGGTGCGGCCCTCGACGTGACGATCGTTACCCGGGATCCCGCCTTTGTGGTCGCGACGCTTGCCGGCGTCTTGGTGGCGCGTTTTGCCGTTGCCGGATTGCTCCTCCCGGCGGGCTACCCGCGCGAATGGCTCGACGTGATTCGCGTCGCGGGGGTACGCGGCGCGCTCTCTCTCGCGCTGGCAATCGCCTTGCCGGCCGAAGTGCCGCAGCGCGAAGCGATCATCGCCGCAACGTTCGCCGTTGCACTTGCGACGATTATCTCATCGGGCCTTACCGTGCCGCCGGTCGTGGCGCGAACCGCGCGCACGCGGAGATAGCGTTTATCCGAACGGACTATCCGTTCGGAGGCTGGGCGAGCGCCGTGAGGAGCAGTACGCTATCAGCGATGTTTCACGCCCTCGTCTTGGCGGCGGTCGTTGCTGCCTCGCCCTCACCCAGCACTAGCCCCAGTCCGACACCCACGGCAAGCCCGACGCCAACGCCACCCTATTCACTTCACGGCACATTCTCGCTCTACACGGAGCACACGACTAACGTGAATCCAACCGAGACCGACTTGAGCAATGCGCTGTTGACGTTCTCGAAGAATACCGGTCAGCTTCAAGGCAGCGTCACGGTGGGTCCCTACGCGTTTCCGGTCGTCGGTCAGGCGATCAATCCGACGACGCAGCAAGGCGCGAACGTGTCGCTCTACGGATATGTGCCGGCCTACGATCTGGCTTACGTGCCGAACGGCAACGTCACGGTCAGCGTGGGTCAACTGGCTACGCTGCTCGGTCAAGAGAACGGCTTCACATTTCAGAATTTCAACATTCAGCGCGGGCTGGTGTGGGCCGCGGAGCCGACCTTCAGCCGCGGCGTACGTGTCGCGTACACCAACGGCAAGATTTCGGGCGATCTCGAGTATGACGACGGATACTACTCCGGTAGCACCGGACGCGCCGTCGAGGGTCTAGCCGGGTGGGCGCCGACCGCAAATACGAATTGGTCGTTCGCGTTCATCGTTCCGGGAGCGAACACCCCGCCGAATGTCACCGCCGTCGTGGCCAACAAACGTGAGTTCGACTTCATGCTCACGCAAGAGTTCGGGAAACTGCAGCTCGAGCCGTACGTGCTCCTCATCCAGTCACCCGCATCGGCCGCGCTCGGCTACACCAATAGCGAAAGCGCGCTGGGCGGCGTCGTCCTGGCGAACTACGTCTTTAACGGCGTTTATTCGCTCGGCGGACGATTCGAGTCGTTTGCCAATCACAGCGCGGTCGGGGACCCGTCGCTCAATGCCGATCTCGTCGGCTATGGGCCAGGAAGCCGCGCGACGACTTGGACGATCACGCCAGAATATCACCCCGGACCCTTCTTCGTGCGCGCCGAGTACTCGTACGTCACCGTCTACGATGCACTGCCCGGTTTCGGACCCTCCGGTACGCTCACCAATCAAGCCCGTTTTATCGCTGAACTTGGAGCTCAATTCTGATGTTGGAAGTAGCAATCGTTATTCTGTCGATCGCGTGTTTCGTGGTCATGGATCGCTATGTCATCGGCTGCGATAAGGTATAGGATCATGCATTTCGACGATATCCTCGGCCTCATCTTGACCCTTGCCGGCCTCGCCTACTGCACGTATGCGATGCTTCGCCCAGAGAAGTTTTAGGAGCAGATCATGACCGCCATCGGTTGGCTGCAAATCGCCGTTCTTTTTGTTCTGGTCCTCGTCTGCGTCAAGCCGCTTGGCTTGTTCATGGCGAAGGTCTTTGCTGGCGAACGTACCTTTCTCACGCCGGTCCTCGGCCCGGTTGAGAACGCGATCTATCGCCTCTGCCGCATCGACCCGAACGCGGAGATGACGTGGTATACGTATCTTTTCGCCGTACTCGCATTGACGTTCGTCGGCTTCGCCTATCTCTACGTGCTGCTGCGTACGCAGCAATGGTTGCCGCTCAATCCGCAGGGCTTCGGCCCGATGTCGCCCGATCTCGCGTTCAATACGGCGATCAGCTTCGTTACGAATACGAACTGGCAGTTCTATTCGGGCGAGAGCACGCTGAGTTATCTCTCGCAGATGATGGGCCTCGCGTGGCACAACTTTATTTCCGCCGGACTCGGCATCGCGGTTGCAATCGCGTTCATCCGGGGGCTTGCGCGGACGAGTACAAAGACGCTCGGAAACTTCTGGGCCGATCTCACGCGTGCGTGTCTTTACGTGCTGCTACCGATCTCGATCGTGGGCGGCCTTGCGCTCGTCTATCTCGGTGTTCCGCAGAATTTCCATCCTTATCAGAGCGTGGTCTCGATCGAAGGTTTTAAGCAACAGATTACCGGCGGCCCGATGGCTTCGCAAGAAGTGATTAAGGAGCTTGGTACCAACGGCGGCGGTTTCGTCGGTCAGAACTCGTCCTCGCCGAATGAGAACCCGACGCCGTTCAGCGACTTCTTCGAGATGTGGCTGTTCATCATCATTGCCGCTGCGCTGACCTACACGTTCGGACGGATGGTCAAGGACCAACGGCAAGGCTGGGCGTTGTTCATCGCGATGTCGATCATGTGGATCGGCGGCGTGTGGATCGCGTACTGGGCGGAGGCGGCGGGAAATCCGCTGATCCACCAGCTCGGCGTGCTTGGCGGAAACATGGAAGGTAAAGAAGTCCGCTTCGGCATCGTCGCCTCAGCGCTCTGGGCCGTTTCGACGACGGCGACGTCGTGCGGTGCGGTCAACGCAATGCATGACTCGTTCACCGCGCTCGGCGGCCTCATCCCGATGGTGAACATGCAGCTCGGCGAAATTATCTTCGGCGGTGTTGGAAGCGGCATCTACGGGAAGCTGGTGTTTGTCGTGATTACCGTGTTTATCGCGGGCCTGATGGTCGGCCGAACGCCGGAATATCTCGGCAAGAAGATCGAGCGCAAAGAAATACAGCTCGCGATCCTCTTCATCATCGTGACCCCGGTCCTGGTCCTGGTCCCGACGGCGGTCGCGGCGATGACGCCGGTTGGCCTCGCAACACTCAGCAATGCGGGACCGCACGGGTTCTCGGAGATCCTCTACGCGTTCTCATCTGCCAACGGTAACAACGGTAGCGCTTTCGCGGGCCTCGGGCCGAACTTGTTCTACAACCTCACCATGGGCGTGGATATGTTCCTCTCGCGTTACGCCGAGATCGTCCCGCTACTCGCGCTTGCCGGCATTCTCGCCGGAAAGAGAGCTGTGGCGGAATCCGCCGGCACGTTTACGACCTACTCGCCGATCTTCGTCGCACTCTTGATCGGAACGATCCTCATCGTCGGAGCCTTGGTCTTTTTCCCGGCCGACGCGCTCGGACCGATCGTCGAACATCTGCTCATTCTGCAAGGAAAAGCGTTTTAAATGATCTCGCAAAGACGGATCGAGCGTCGTCCGCAAGCACGCTCCCTGTTCGACGGGGAAATTCTTGGGCGAGCCGTCGTCGACTCGTTCAAGAAGCTCGACCCGCGCTGGCAGTTCCGCAATCCCGTGATGTTCGTCTGCGAAGTCGGGGCGCTCGTCACGCTGCTCTTCTTCGTGCGCGACCTTGCCAATCACGGGCCGGCCGGATTTGATTTCGCGATAACGATCTGGCTGTGGTTCACGGTGCTCTTTGCGAATTTCGCCGAGGCGGTGGCCGAGGGTCGTGGCAAGGCACAAGCTGACGCACTGCGCAAGACGCGGACCGAGACGTTGGCCAAGCTGGTCGTCGGCAACGGCGTCGAAACCGTGCCCTCGAGCAATCTGCGCAAGGGCGACGTCGTACGCGTCGCGGCGGGTGAGCTGATCCCGGGCGACGGCGACGTGTCGCATGGCGCGGCCATGGTCGACGAGTCAGCGATCACCGGCGAATCGGCGCCGGTCGTTCGCGAGGCAGGCGGCGATCGCAGCGCGGTTACCGGCGGCACGCGCGTGATCTCGGACCAAATCGACATTCGCATTACCGCGAACCCAGGCGAAACGTTTCTCGATCGAATGATTGGTTTGGTCGAGGGCGCTTCGCGCCAGAAGACGCCGAACGAAATCGCGCTCTCGATCCTGCTCGCGGGTTTGACGATCATCTTCTTGATCGCTGTGGCGACGCTCTCGCCGTTTGCCATGTATGCGGGCCAGCATCTCTCGGTTACGGTATTGATCGCGTTGCTGGTGTGTCTCATTCCGACGACGATCGGCGGCTTGCTCTCCGCTATCGGCATCGCCGGCATGGACCGCGTGATGCAGCGCAACGTGCTCGCGATGAGCGGGCGCGCGGTCGAAGCTGCGGGCGATGTCGATACGTTGCTGCTCGACAAGACGGGAACCATCACGCTGGGCAACCGCCAGGCGACGGAAATCGTGACCGTCGACGGCGTCGCTTCAGCTGATGCGATGCGCGTCGCCTATCTAACTTCGCTTCCCGACGAGACGCCGGAGGGCCGTTCGATCGTGACGCTGGCGCAGTCGGACGGTATCAACGACGCGGAGCCTGCCGGCGCGACCTTCGTGCCGTTCAGCGCGTACACGCGCATGAGCGGGCTCGATCTGCCCGATGGTACCAAACTGCGCAAGGGTGCACCGGATGCCGTGACGGCGTGGGTACGCGATCAGGGTGGCAAGCCCGTCGACGGTCTCGCGCATCAGGTCGAGCGCATCGCTCGCTCGGGCGGTACGCCGCTTTTGATCGCGCGTAACGCGCAAATCCTAGGCGTCATCTATCTCAAAGATATCCTCAAACCGAACATGAAGGCGCGCTTCGATCGGTTGCGCGCAATGGGTATCCGCACGGTGATGATCACCGGTGATAATCCGCTCACCGCGGCAGCAATTGCGGGCGAGTCGGGCGTCGACGATTTTCTCGCCGAGGCAACGCCTGAGACAAAAATGGATCTCATCAAGCGCGAGCAGAACTCGGGCCGCCTGGTCGCAATGACCGGCGACGGCACAAACGATGCTCCGGCGCTTGCCCAAGCCGACGTCGGCGTGGCGATGAATTCCGGCACGCAGGCTGCGAAAGAGGCCGCGAATATGGTCGACCTCGATTCGGATCCGACCAAGCTCATCGAGGTCGTGGAAATCGGCAAGCAGCTCCTCATGACGCGCGGCGCGCTCACCACGTTCTCGATCGCCAACGACGTCGCGAAGTATTTCGCGATTCTGCCGGCGATGTTCGCGACCGCCTATCCGGCGATGAACGCGCTGAATATCATGCGTCTCTCGACGCCGCAGAGCGCGATTCTTTCGGCGGTTATCTTTAACGCGCTGATCATCATCGCGCTCATTCCGCTCGCTCTGCGCGGGGTCGCCTATCGGCCTCTCGGGGCCAACGTCGTTCTTCGGACGAACGTGCTCGTCTACGGCGTCGGCGGCATCATCGTACCATTCATCGGGATCAAGCTCATCGACATGATCTTGGCCGCACTCCACTTGACCGGACTCCACTTAACCTGAGGAACGCATCATGGCAAAAGCACAACAAATCACAGATAACACGGTCAAACATCTCGGGACGTCGGTGATCTTCACCGTCGTGACCGTGATCGCGTTCGGTCTGATCTACCCGTTGGTGATGACCGGCATCGCGCAACTGCTCTTTCCCTATCAGGCCAACGGTTCGATCGTCTACGTGAACGGCAAGCCGGTCGGTTCAGCGATCATCGGGCAACTGTGGACCAAGCCGCAGTACTTCCAGGGGCGTCCCTCGGCTGCAGGCAAGGGCTACGACCCGACCTCGACCGGCGCGACCAACCTCGGCCCGTCATCGAAGAAACTAATCGATTCGACCAAAGCGACGATTGCCGCGCTGAAGAAAGCCAATCCCGACGCGACACTTCCGGTTCCGATGGATCTCGTCACGTCGAGTGCAAGCGGCATCGATCCCGACATTAGCCCCGATGGCGCATACTATCAAGCACCGCGCGTCGCCAAGGCGCGCAACATACCGGTTGCGACCGTGAACGCATTGATCGCACGCATGATCGCGCCGCGCACCTTCGGATTTCTGGGCGAGCCGCGCGTCAACGTGCTGCAACTGAACATGGCACTAGATGCGGATCGGCCGTAGGCCGACGCTACAGATTCAGGCGGCGCCTGAATCCGCTCGGGGGTTTCGACGATTGCCTTCGGACGCGCGAGCACCAGCAGCTCGCGCGCGCCTTCGTCGAGCAGGCGGCGCGCAAACGAGTTGCGTGCCGGCCAGCGGGGCTTGCGATGCGTGCCGCCGATCGCGATTTCGGTCTGCGGGCGCGAGCGCGCGATTTGGAGGAGGCGCGTCGCTGCGTCATCTACGTCGCGCTCGTCGATCCAATCGACGTTGAGCACACGGGTTGCGCGCTCGAACTCCAACAGGATCGTTTCTTCGACCCGGTCGCGTCGCTCCGCGATGTGGGCGACGGCGAAATCGACTTCGAGACGCGCGGCCATACGCCCGGCCTTGCGCAACAACAAAAGATCCTCGCGGCGGCCCACGACCGAGAGCAGGATCCGGTCGAAGGGCGCGGCCGTGCGCTCGCGCGTCTCGGCTCGCAATACTTCGCGGATCGCGAGTTCCCGTAATGCCGCGAGGTTCTCGGTGCGGAAGAAATTCGCCAGGGCGGGCTCGATGCGTTCGGGCGGGTAGATTTTGCCCGCGCGCAGACGCTCGCGTAATGTTTCGGGCGAAACATCGATAAGGATCACCTCGCCGGCCAGCGGCAGAATGCCGTCGGGGAGCGTCTCGCGCACGATCGTTCCGGTCAGGCGATAGACCGCGTCGCTCAATGCCTCGAGATGTTGGATGTTGAGCGTCGTGATGACATCGATGCCCGCGCGCAAAAACGCGAGCACGTCGAGATAGCGCTTCGGGGCGAGGGATCCAGGCGCGTTTGTATGCGCAAGTTCGTCGACTAGCACCACGCGCGGCTTGCGCGCCAGGATCGCCTCGCGATCCATCTCCGTGTAGGTGATGCCGTCCGCTTGAACCGTCTTGCGCGGGATAATCGGAAGGTCGCCGATCATGGCTTCGGTTTCAACGCGCTTGTGGGTTTCGACGTAACCGATCGCGACGTCGACACCCTCGCTGCGCAATTGGTGCCCGCGATCGAGCATCGCGTAGGTTTTTCCCGCGCCGGCTGCAGCCCCGAGATAAACCGTCAGCTTCCCGTAACCGACGCCCATCCGATCGCCCAGTGTTCCCGAGAGCGGCGTCGTGAGCGCCGTGCGCTCGATGTACGACTGCTCGGTATCCAGAATGGCGATGTCGCGCTCGACCGGCGAGTTGACGAGACGCGCACCGAGTTTCCCTCGCGGCAGGATCAGCAACGAGGCACGATAATTCGAAAAGTCCACGCTCTCCGGCTCGGCGGCCGGCAGCACTTCGGCATTGAATTCGGCCGCAACGCGGACGACGTCGGCTTGATCGCAGGCTGGGTCGGGAAGAAGCTCGAGTGCCAGATCTAATGCGGCCGCGAGCGGCGCGCAGCGCCGAACGAACCTCTCGCAGTCGACACCTTTGGGAACGATCGTCAAAGCGGTCGAGGTTGTCGCAGCTGAGACGGTCGGAATCGTCAACTGATCGATCGTGCGGAGCAGCAACTCGCGCAACATGATTAGCGTCGATTCTTTGTAGAGGCCGCTTTGGGCGCGGGCGATGTCGCCGTCGCGAACGATCATCCCACTTTGCAGGCGCTCGCGAAGGATCTCGGGCGATGCGTCGAGCGCGATCACCTCGTCGGCCGCCTTTAGGAACGCAAGCGGCACGATTTCGCGAACAGGATAGCCGATGAGTCGCTCCGCGGTCGCGGAAACGGTCTCCAAATGCGAGATATTGAATGCGCCGAGCACCGTGATGCCGGCCGCGCGTAGATCGAGTGCGTCTTGCCAACGTTTGCCGTTGCGCGCGTTTCCAAGGTTGTCGTGAGCGAGTTCATCCATGAGAATGACGTCCGGATGTGCGTCGAGCGCAGCGTCAAGATCGAATTCTTTGAATTGATTCGCGCCGATCGTCACGTCCCGCGGAGGAATGCGCGGGATACCTTCGGCGAGCCGTTCAAGGTCGGGACGTCCCTTCGTTTCGATCCACCCGATTGCGACGCGCTTTCCCGTCGCTAACATGCGGCGCGCGTCGGTCAACAAGCGCCGTGTTTTTCCGGCGCCGGGCGCTGCGGCGACATATACGACCAGGCGTGCCCGCTCGCCAAACTCCCGCAAAAGCTCCTCCGCCGAGCGGCGCCGTGCGGCCTCGCGTTCGTCTGCCGAGTGATCCATGGACCGGGCCGGTTCGTCAAAATGAACGGGGTCCCCGCTGGCGAAGCGCCGTAGCAATGGCTGCTCTCTGCTACGCGCTCTTGGTGATCGCGTGGGTCATCGATCTCATCACACCGCAGCTTTTTGTCGCAGCGATTCTGCTTAACGGCCCGATTGCGCTTTCGGCGCTTGCACTGCAGCCGTCGCTCACGATTCGGCTCGTGGTGTTTGCGGAAATTGCAAACGTTGTGGCGGGCTATGTGAATGGCGTGCAGGCCAATCACCATTGGGACACGATCGCTGTCGGCGATCGCTTGCTCCTGGCGGCAAGCTTTCTGCTCGTTGGTACGTTGACGCTACGCGCGCAGCAGAGCGCGCGACGCGCCGGCGAAAGCACCGAGCGCGAACGCCAATTCGAGCGCGAACGCGCGCTGCGCCGCGCGATGGAGCAAGTGCGCGCCAGTTTGAATACGGAAGTCGTGATGCGCAACGCGGTGCGTGAGGGTAAACGCATTACGGCCGCGTCCAGCGTGCTGTTGGTGACCCGCGCGACTTCGCTCGACGTGCCCGATCTGTATGAGGCGGTCGAGGGCGACGTAACCCTCAAACGCGAGCCGCTTTCACCCGAGCTCGCCTCGCTTATCGAACGCGCGCGTCAGCGCGGGCGCGCCGTAACGGTTGGCGTCAACGATCCACTGGCCAGCATGTTGCGCGAATCGGTAACGGCAGCGACCATCGAGCTTGACAACGGCCTCGTCGCGCTGATCATCGGCTGGGGCCCGCGCACCCCGTCACCCGAAGAGCAAGAGGCCGTCCAAGATTTTTCCGACAATCTGGCGGTCGCGCTCGAGCAGGGGCGCCTGTTCATTCGCCTAGCGGAGCAGAACGAAGAAATTCTTCGTGGCCGCAGCGAGCTGCAAAATCGCAGCGACGTCATTCGCGACATCGTGTACGCGCTTGCTCACGATTTGCGAACGCCGCTGGTCGCAGCCGATGTCACCATGAGTCAAGCGCTCGACGGCGCCTATGGCGAGCTGCCCGAGCGCTACAAGCAGATTCTCGAGACGACGCGCGTGTCGACGGCGAGTCTGCGCCGTTTGGTCGAAACGCTATTGCTCGTAGCGCGATATGAGTCGGGCGAAGACTCGCACCGCTCCCAGCGCGAGGAGATTGGACCGCTGATCGAACGCATTAGCGCAGAGTTGCAACCGGTCGCGCGGGCCAAGGGTGTGGAGCTGAGGGTGCAACCGATCCCGGCGAACGCGGTCATTGACGCGGACGAAGACGAGATCGGCCGTGCGCTCACGAATCTAGTCGCCAATGCGATCGAAGCAACGCCCGCGGAGGGAAGCGTGAACGTGGAGTCAGTGGTGCACGACGGCGTTCTGACCGTGACCGTGATCGATGACGGCTACGGCGTGCCTCCGGAACGTCGCGAGGCACTCTTTCAACGCTTTGCCGGCGTACGGGCGGGTGGCGGGACAGGTCTTGGGCTCTATATCGTCCGGCGGATCGCAGAAAAATACGGCGGTCGCGCCGGATATCAACCACGCGAAGAACGCGGCAGCCGGTTCTTCGTTGAACTACCGCTGGCCAATCGCGGACGCGCGTTATGAGCGCCGCGATACGTGTGGTGATCGTCGAGGATCATGCGCTGACACGAGAGGGTATGAAGACCGCGTTGCAGAGCGCCTTTGACGTCGTTGGCGAGGCAGCCGACGGCGTAGAGGGCTACGACATCGTGATGCGCGATCGGCCCGACGTTGCGGTGATCGATCTCGGTCTTCCCGGCATCGACGGGATCGCGCTGACGCAGCGCATTCGCGCGGGGGCGCCCGGAACGCACGTGGTCATCGTGACGATGATCGACGTCGAAGATGAAGTGCTCGCGGCGCTCGCGGCCGGCGCGGATGCGTACTGTCTGAAGTCGTCACCCGCATCGACGCTCATCGACGCGGTCCGCATTGCAAGCGAAGGCGGCGCGTATTTCGATCCGCAGATCGCGCACGTCGTGCTGGCACGTTTCTCGCCGCGCCCCGCCACGACGACGCATGGTTCGCCGCTCACACCGCGCGAATCGGACGTGTTGCGACTCATCGCCGAGGGCAAAGCCAACACGGAAATCGCCGCGACGCTCAATATCGGCCTCGGCACAGTGAAGGGACATATCCGCGACATTCTCGAGAAGCTTTCCGCCGCCGACCGCACCCAAGCCGCGGTCGTCGCGCTCCGCAAGGGCTTTATCTAGTGCGTTTGTCATCCCGAGCGTAGCACGGGGAACGCGAAGCGTTCACTGCTACGCTCGGGATGACAAAGTGGAGCTTATTTGATGAGTAGGCGGCAGCCGGTTTCGACGACCACCGTCGTTACTCGTTGCGGCAGTGCCGCGTAGGTGGAGCCGTGACACGCACCCGACTTCACGACGATCCGCGCATCACTATCTTCCAGCTTGAACGATTGCACGGTTTTCGGCGGCAGCGTCCCGTAGGTCGAAAGCGTTGTCGAGCTAGGCGGTTGGAGGAAGCCGACGTCGATCAAGGCCGTCATATCATTCTGGATGCGCACGGTGCGCGTTCCCGCGGCGCTCGCGACCGAGATCAGAAACGGAGCGACCAGCGCCGCGCATAGGAGTCGGTAAATCATCGGAACACCTGCCTTTCGCGAAGGTTAGCGGACGGTGGCGGGGGCGTTGAAGGCCGCTTGAAGTTTTTCGGCAGCGCCGTTCTTGACGACCGCGACGATGCGATCGCCGGCGTGCAGCTGCGTATCGCCCGTCGGAATCACGATGCTCTCGTCGTTGTCGCGCTCGATCGCAACGATAACGCTATTGCGCGGCAGGTTGAGATCGCACAGGGGCTTGTCGGCGACCGGTGATCCGGCCGGCACGCTGATCCGCACGAGGCTTAGATTACCTTTGCCAAAGAGGTGCATCGTTTCGAGCGCCGCCGTATAGCTCGAGGCGTTAACGTGCTGGTTGAGCACGTCGAGGATGATCTCGGTCGACGAGATCACCGTCACCGGATCGGCCGGATCGAGCGAATCGAAAATCTGCCGGTTCCGCGGGTTGTTGACACGGGCGATACAGCGGGCCTTCGATTTCTTTTTGGTCAGCAAGATGACGACCAAATTGTCCTCGTCGTCGCCGGTGTCGGCTACGACGACGTCGGCGCGCGCCACGCCCGCAGCTTCGAGCACCATCGGATCGCATCCGTCACCGAGCATGGTGACTTGGCGATCGACCAGTGTGTCGAGCTGCTTGGCTTTCTTGTCAAATTTTTCGACGACAACGACTTCGTGATGTTGTTGGAGCAGCGCGCGGGTTAGATAGGATCCGACTTTTCCGCCGCCGACGATGAGAATGAACACTATGCGTTAACTGCCTCGGGTGAACAACCGGCAAACATCTTTGCAAACTCGCTGATCGCTTCGGGTGCGACGATCGCGTTGATCTGGTCGCCCTCTTCGAGCACCAGGTCGTTTGAGGCGACCATCACGCCGGACTTTTCGCGACGGATCGCGGCCACGCGAATGCGCCCGGGGCGTTCGATTTCGCCGATGCTCTTGCCGGCTTCGCTGGCTGGGACCGTCGCGGAGAGCGACGTCACCTTACCGAAGTCAAAGGTATGTACCGGATCCCAGGGCGCTTGAAGCAGTGTATCGCGAATCAACTTGGCGCCCACGGTGGTGGGAACCACCGTCTGGATGCCGAGCTCACGGTACATCTGACCGCGCGGCGGATCGTAGATGCGGCACACGACGCGGTCGATTTTGAACATCCGCTGCGCGATGAGCGCCGCCATAATGTTGCGGTTGTCGCCGTCGGTTACCGCGACAAAGCCGTCGGCGGTCTGGGCGCCCGCTCGCTTGAGCACATCGTAATCGATACCGGTACCAACCACGACATGGCCGCGGAAATTCGTACCGAGACGTTTGAAGGCGGTGGGGTTCTCGTCGACGACGATCACTTCAGAGCCGTCGGCATCAAGGAGCTTCGCAAGTGCGGAACCGACGCGTCCGCACCCCACGATGAGATATCGCATGGACGAGGAAGACCGTTCCAAAGAGGCGGGCTGTTCCCCTTGATTGGGAGCTCGCTCGCCAAAGCAGGAGGGGCGGCCGAAGGTAAGAATAGACGGGAGTTTTGTCGGGGCGTGGCTCAGCTTGGTAGAGCGCGTCGTTCGGGACGACGAGGTCGCTGGTTCGAATCCAGTCGCCCCGACCACTCCCACTAAGGTCTTGCGTTGTTCGAGAGATTCGGTCAGGCCTCGCTGCGCGTCTTGCGCGTTGCCGAACAAGAATGCCGTAACCACAATCATTATTACGTCGGTGCCGAGCACCTGATGGTGGCGCTGCTCGAAGAACGTGACCCGCAAATTCTGCACGATCTGGACGCCGACGGCATCGACGTGCGCGAGCTGCACGCCGACGTTCGGCGCCATTTGGGCGCCGGCGAGGATCGCCTCTGGGAGGGAATCCTGGTGACACCGCGCGTGCGCAAGATCATTATCCTCGCCGAAGGTTATGCCGGCGACGCCGTTGTCGAGCCCGCGCACCTGCTGCGCGCGCTTCGGGCTGAGGGCGGTAGCCTTGCCGCGGAGATCCTCCGGCGCAGCGGCCCCGGAAACTCCGCGACCGGTAGCTAGGTAGACTAGGGCCTGTGGAACATTTTCAGCAGATCGCCATTTCGCTGATCGATCACTACGGTTACGGCGGACTCTTCTTCGTGCTGGTCTTGGGGAATATCGGGGCGCCGGTCGGTGCCGAAATCCTCATGCCCTTGGCCGGCGCACTCACCGCCACCGGGCATCTGCCCTATCTATGGCTGACGATCGCGGTCTCGGTGCTGGGCGAACTCGGCGGCGCAACGATCGGTTATGCCATCGGACGCTTCGGCGGACGGCCGCTGGTCGACCGGTATGGCCGGTACGTGCATCTCACGCATGCGAATCTCGATCGCGTGCACGGCTTTTTCGAACGCTACGGCAGTTTCGCGATCTTCGTCTGCCGCTTCGTGCCGGTGATTCGCGGGATCATCTCGATTCCGGCGGGTTTGGCCGAAATGAACCTGTTGCATTTCTACCTTTGGTACGCGCTAGGCTCCTTGGTCTTCTGTGGCGCGCTCGTTTGGGTCGGCGTAGCGCTAGGGGACCATCTCGACGCGGTTGTTCCCCTCATCCATAAGACGGGACTCATCGCACTGCTGCTTGCGCTGGCCGCAATCGTGGTAGTCTGGATTGTCATGCGTCAGCGGAGACGATGAGCGCGACGGCGTCGCTCGAACACACCCTATCCCAGATCCCCGATGCGCCGGGCGTCTACCAGATGATCGGGCGCAGCGGCGAGATTCTCTACATCGGCAAGGCCGTCTCACTGCGTTCCCGTGTGCGCTCGTACTTTCAAGATTCGGCTGCGCACCACATCCGCACACAGGCGATGGTGGAGCGGGTGGTCGACGTCCGCACGATCGTGGTTAGCAACGAGATCGAAGCGCTGATCCTCGAAGCCAATCTGATCAAGCGCTATCAGCCGCCGTTCAACGTGCGCCTGCGCGACGACAAGCGCTATCCCTATCTCAAAGTGACGAACGAACCATTTCCGCGCGTCGTCTTCACGCGCTTCGTGAAGGACGACGGCGCGCGTTACTTCGGCCCGTACACCAATGCCAAGGGCCTGCGCGAATTGATCGATCTAGTGCGACTGGTCTTTCCGTTGCGCACCTGTCGCGAGCCGATCGACGGCCGGCGCAAGCGCCCGTGCTTGCAATATCACATCAAACGTTGCCTTGCGCCCTGCGTCGGCTATCAAACCGAACCCGAATACGATGCGATGATCGACGAGGTCGTACTTTTCCTCGAAGGCAAGCAAGACTCGCTCCTTTCCCGCTTGCAGCACGAGATGAGTGAGGCCGCCGAACATTTGAATTTCGAGGCTGCGGCCCGCCTGCGCGATCGCATCGTCCACGTGCGCCGGGTGACCGAGGGCCAGATGGTCGTCTGGAAGTCGCGACTCGATATGGACTTGATCGCGTCCGCGCGCGCCCAGGGACAAGCCTGCATGCAAGTCTTCATGGTGCGCGGCGGCAAGTTGATCGCGCAAGAATACTTCATTCTCGACGGCGTGCACGATCAACCCGAAGAAGAACTGATTGCCGAGTTCTTGGTGCAGTTTTACACGGCGCGAACGGCGAGCGCCTACGATCAACCCGTCGCCTCGGCGTTGACGCGCGTGGCACGCGACCAAGAGCCGGCGGTGCCGAAAAAGACGAACGCTCGTACGCGCAACGCGTCGGTGGCCGCCTCGGCCATCCCCAAAGAAGTGCTGGTGCAGACGCTGCCGGGCGAAGATCACGGCGTCATCGAGTCGTGGCTCTCGGAAGTCAAGGATGCGCGCGTGCGGATCTTGCAGCCGCAGCGCGGTGAGCGCGCCGAGTATCTGCGTCTGGTGCGTAAGAACGCCGAGCAAAATCTCAAATCGTTTCTGGTGCATCAGGAAGTACAGGAGAGCGCGCAAGCGCGCGCGCTTACCGAACTCGCCGATGCGCTCGAACTTCCCGCGCCGCCCCATCGCATCGAATGTTACGACATCTCGAACATCCAAGGGACCAATCCGGTCGCATCGATGGTTGTTTTTGTGGAGGGACGAGCGAAGAAGAGCGACTACCGCAAGTTCAAGATTCAATATGACAAAGGCCCCAACGATTTTGCGATGATGCAGGAAACGCTGCGGCGGCGTCTGCGCTATCTGCGTCACGAAACCGACGACACGCTCAACAAGACCGAAAAGGAACTTGCAAAGAAAGAAAAGTTCAACAAAAGGCCGGATCTGCTGCTGATCGACGGCGGCAAAGGCCAACTCGGCGCGGTGGTCGAGGTCATCGATGAGTTCGACATGACCGGCATTCCGGTGGCGGGTCTCGCCAAAGAGCACGAGTGGCTCTACGTGCCCGGCAACCCCGATCCGATCGTGCTGGCGCCAAACTCGCCGGGACTGCATTTGATCATGCGCATTCGCGATGAAGCCCATCGCTTCGCCGTCACGTATCATCGCCAGCGGCGCGGCAAAGCGATGACGCAATCCTCACTCGACGCACTGGCCGGCGTTGGCCCGGTGCGCAGAAAACGGCTTTTGGCCGCGTTCGGCTCGGTCGCGGCCATCAAGCGGGCGAGCGTCGATGAGATTGCCGCGGTCAAAGGCATGAGTGCAGCGCTCGCGGCGCAAATCAAAACGGCTCTGGAAGGGGGTTCCTGAATGCACTGGTTGCTTCGCTTTCTGATCACCGCGGCCGCACTGTGGGCGATCGCGATGTACGTCCCCGGCTTTCACATGAACTCGTGGGTCGACGCGCTCATCGCCGCCATCGTTTTCGGCCTGGTCAACGCGATCATCGGCCCGATCCTCAAGCTGATCTCGCTGCCGATCACGATCCTGACGATCGGATTGTTCTCGATCGTCATCAACTGGGCGCTCTTTGCGCTCGCCGTCTGGCTCTCGCCGGGCTTCAAAGCGACCGGCGTGCCGTGGCCGGTCTGGCAATCGACGCTGGTCGGTTCGATCGTCATGATGCTGATCTCGATCTTCGTTTCGGCGCCGTTGACACGTTCGGAAGCCTAAGCTGCGCATTCTGGTCACCAATGACGACGGCGTTGAGAGCCCGGGCATCATCGTGCTTGCGCAGGCGCTGCGCGAACTCGGCGACGTCGTCGTCGTTGCACCGGACGGCGATCGCAGCGGCGTCGCCCATTCGCTCTCGATCCATTCGCCGGTGCGTCTGCGCGAACTGCGCGGGCGCCCCGTGGCTACCTACGTCTGTTTCGGAACGCCGGCAGATTGCGTCGTGGTCGGATCTTACGAGATCTTCAAGACGTTGCCGGATCTTGTGGTAAGCGGCATCAACCGCGGCGCCAATGCCGGTGACGACATCACCTACTCCGGAACGATCGCGGCTGCCAACGAATCACTGCTCGTCGGCGTGCCGGCGATCGCGGTCTCGCTCGCCATCACCTGGCCGATTTCCGATGACGAGCCGCAGTGGGAGACCGCTGCACGTTGCGCCGTCGAGCTTGCCGCAAAAGCGCACAGCCTGGACTTGCCGGCGACCACACTGCTCAACCTCAACGTCCCCAATGTCGAGCCGGCGCTGTTGCGCGGCGTGCTCTTCACCTCACAGGCGCGCAAGCGCTACCGGGATCGCACGGATCGGCGCCTCGATCCGCGCGGCGAGACCTATGTGTGGATTTGGGGCAGCCACAACGCCGACAAGATCGAAGAGGGCAGCGACTTAGCCGCGCTCCGCGACGGGTACGCGAGCGTGACCCCGATTACGATCGATCGGACCGACGATGTCACACTTGCTCGCTTGCGCGAGGCCCCGTAACCGGGTCCTTGCGCGGCGTGTTATAGTAAGTAGTCCGCTACGGGCGGCATTCGAGGGGCTGAACTAGGCTCGACGAGGAGATCCGTGGTCGGCGTTAGCAAGCGGAGTTGCGAGCTCTCCTAAAACGATCGCAAAGGCATACTTGCCAACAACGAATACGCACTAGCTGCTTAATTTAAGTTAGCTACCGGACGCAGAGAGTCGGCCCGAACCGCTCTGCACTCCGGCCATAAACTCGGGCTGGTACGCGCGCGTGATTCGACGCACGTACGAGATCAAGGATCTGCTGCGTACGGTAAGTCCCGCTTTGAGACGTCCGTCCGAGTAAGTCAAAGTCAAAGCTGAGCTTGGAGAATGCGCCGGTTAGGCTTTTCGGACTCGGGGGGCAGTACCCCGACAGCTCCACCAAATCGAAGACGCTCCGTTTTATGACGGGGCGTTTTTCCTTATACCACTACGGCGTCAAATGGCCGATGAGATTGCCGATGCGATCGGTGAACCAAATTGAACCGTCTGTTGCGGTTGTCATCCCATTAAAAGAATTCGTGTTTACTGCCATCGTCGGAACTTCGCTAATCGTTCCTTTGACGGTGATACGTCCTATGCCGCTTTGTTCCAGAAACCACACTGCGCCGTCGCTTGTCGCGATGCCAATGGGATTGCTGCCGAGTGCCAATGGGTACTCGGCCAGCGCTCCAGAGGTTGTAATGCGCCCGATCCGCGAGCTGTCGAGTTCGGTGAACCACAGTGCGCCATCGGGACCAACTGCAATAGAAGAAGGAAAACGATTTGGTGTAGTCGTCGCGTATTCAGTAATCGTGCCCGCCATGCTTATTCGCCCGATCTTGCTCGAACCGAACTCAGTGAACCAGATCTCGCCGTCCGGACCCGCCGTAATTGCCCCCGGATTAGCATTCGAGGTCAGCAGCGGATAGTTCGTAACGGTGCCGGTCGTGGGGTTCCCGTCGAGCTCGGCAAACCACAGCGCGCCGTCGCTGCCAACGGTGATCGAATCAGGTCCGCTCGCACTTTCTGGTAGCGCAAAGCTTGTCGCTGTCCCAGTTGGCGTAATACGTCCTATCGAGTTGCCGTCGAACGCGGTGAACCAAAACGCGCCGTCGGGACCCAGAGTGATCGCGTCCGGTCCACTCGCCGCCGGACCAAGTGAGAATGTCACGATGGGAGATGTAGGCGGCACTGTCGAGCCTGAACCGCAGGCGGCGAGCGCAGCCAAAGCCGTGACTGGCAGTACATAGCGTAACCAGGCCGGACGTCTCATATCGTGGGCGTTCGACGTGCGAACCGCACTCTCGTTTTCATTTCAAGGAGGCCATTCAGCAGGGACGCGTTATAGAAGAAAATATGCTATTCGGCAGCTTCGATAGACGCACGATCGCCGTCCCCTTCGGCAACCTTTTCGCGGTGGTCGGCGGCGCGGGACCGCCGCTCGTGCTGCTGCATGGGTACCCCCAAACGCACCTATGTTGGCACGCAGTCGTCGAGGATCTGGCGCAGCACTTTACGGTGATCGCCTTCGATCTGCCGGGCTACGGGGCGAGCGACAAGCCTCCGGCCGATGCGTCGTTACAACCGTATACAAAGCGCGCGATGGCCGCTGCGATCGTCAGCGCGATGGCGTCGCTCGGCTTTGAACGATTCGCGGTTGCGGGGCACGATCGCGGCGGACGCGTCGCGTATCGCATGGCGCTCGACCATCCGCAGCGCGTGACCAAGATCGCGGTGCTCGATATCGTGCCGACGATCGAAACATTCGAACGGCTCGACCGTCAAAGTGGCGTGGGGTCATTTCATTGGTTCTTTCTCGCGCTGGGCTCGGACTTGCCTCAGCGCATGATTGCTGCCGATCCGGATCTCTGGCTCGATCGCATGGCGCCGGCCTGGGCCGGACCGAACGTCGCGTTCAATGCCGAAGCGATGGCCGAATACCGTCGTGCCTTTCACAACCCCGCGGTGATCGCCGCGACCTGCGCCGATTATCGCGCCGGCGCTACTATCGATTCGGAGCACGACCTCGCCGACCGCGGGACGCGCAAGATCGCCGCTCCGTTGCTTGCGCTTTGGGGAACATCACGACTGCGGAAACCGTGGGACTTTCTCGAGATTTGGCGGGGTTGGGCGGACGACGTGCGCGGCGAAGCACTCGACTGCGGCCACTTCTTGCCCGAAGAGAAGCCGGCCGACGTCGTGCGGCACTTCGTCGAGTTTTTTAGCGCCTAACGGCGCATGCACGTGTCGACGGAGGTGATCGTTTTTCCGCCGGAGCGCATCGTTGCGTGCAGCGTGTACTTCGTCGACGAGACGCGATCGAACATTACCGCGAGGCCTTTGTCGGGGTAGATGCTGCGGTAGGCGATCTTGTTTGGATTGCTGCCGGTCGCGCGCAGGATCGTGGTGGTTCCTTGGTCTTCGAAAACGACCGCCGTCCAGTCGCGGTGCTGCGCGTCATAGCCGAGTAGCTCTTCGTCGCCACCACCCTTCCAGGAAGCAGACTCGCGCAAGGTGTGGCCGTTTCGATCGTATGCGTACGTGGCCGTGTAGGCGAGGTGTACCGCTCCTGCGCGGTAGGTGCAGTTCCACGTTCCGACGAGATAGTGCGCGAGCATCATGAAAACGTCCATCGGAACTACACGACGGTGATCTGCGGCGCGAAATCCGGCGCGAACAGGTTCTTTGGAATCATCGCGTGCACGCCGCGCACGATGTCGACTACCTGCGTGACGCGGAAGTTGGCCGCGATGCTCAGCAGCGCGTAGGCATCCAACTCCGTCATCTTGGCGCGCGTGGAGAGAAACTTGATCGCGTTGCGCGCGGCCGAGGCCATCGCCACGTTGAGATCCTTATCCAGTCCGAGGATCATCCAGTGCGTGGACGTTTCGGCGATCGGCCACGCGAAGTTCTTATTCTTGTGCAGCACCACCTGAATGCGCATTTCCTTCATCCCCGTTTCGAGCGCACTCAGGTTGATTTCACCGTCGCCCTGCACCGCGTGCGAATCGCCGGTGAAGATGAGTGCACCCGGTTTCCACACCGGGATGTACATGATCGAACCTTCGGACATCTCGTTCAGGTCGGTGTTCCCGCCATGCGGTCCGGGTGGAACCGAGTTCGTAACGCCGGGTCGCAGCGGCGGAAAATAGCCGTCCGGCGGCGCGACGCCGAGCGTACCCTGGAATGGCTTGAGCGGCACGTGAACGTTGGGTAGAAATTCGGTCCGCATCCTCGTCAAATCCAGATCCACATATTTGACTTGTCCTTGCGGGAAATCGGAGGGCAGCAGTCCCGTCCCAAGTGCTCCCGGATTATTGAAGACCGCAGCCCAGCTGTTCGGCTCGAATCGCTGGTAGCGGATTTCAAGCACGTCGCCCAGCTGCGCGTCATTGACCCAGATCGGTCCGATGATGGAGTGCGGACCATGCCCCGGATTGGCGACGCGTATCGCGGCGAGTCTCTCAATCGGTACGCCGGGTTGCAGTTGATTGAGGAAATGCGACCACGTGTTGCGGTAACTGATCACGTCACCGGAGTCGATCTTGAGAATCGGCGCGAGCGTGGTGTCAAACACGCCGAGCTTGGTCGTTTCATTGGTGGATTCGACGACGTGGACGCGGCCATCGCCTTGCGCGACGCGGCGCGGAATGCCGCCGCCACCGTCGTCTGATGCAAAGGCCGGCTTGGCAAACCACGGTCCGACCGCCGCGAGCATCCCCATGAAGGCGCTGGATTTGAGCAGTTCGCGCCGCGAGCGTCCGCGCGCCGTCAGGTGACCGTCGAATGTCGCCGGATTGATCTCATCCATATGGGTGAGGCGATCCGCGGCTCGCGCCGTGTAGGACCGCTCCGCGAGGTCTTGGCGAAGCACGCCCTGGCCTTGCTCCTCACCGCAACCGAAAAGGCCCCCGCACTCATGACGATGTCCGTCGCTCATCGGTACCTCCTGACGATCAGATCAAGCGGGGACAGTTCAGCGTTGCGGCTCGGGAACCTTGAGCGCTTTGATGTCCTCCGCGAGTTTTTGCGCCTTGCCTTTCACCATGTCGCGGATTTCGCGCACGCGCTCCGGCGTCTGATCCTTGGGATCGGGCAATCCCCAGTCTTCATCGATGCGCGGTACTCCCTGTACGTCGCAACCCATCGTGATAATACGATCGGCCCGAGCCGCGACGTCCGCGTCTATCAACTTCGGTCTGGCAGTGGAGATGTCGATGCCGTCCTGGGCCATCGCGGCGACCACGCCTGCGTTCGGCGCTGCGGCCGCCTCGGTTCCCGCTGATGCAACCTCAACTGCATCACCGGCGAAGTGCCGAAGATAGGCCTCTGCCATTTGGCTGCGGCCGGTGTTATGGCGACACACGAAAAGGACGAAGGGTTTACGCGGCATGCGATTCTCCGTGAGGAAGCAGAAGATCTTCGGCGTCGCTCGCATCGAGGGGCGCGAGCCATTGGAATAGCAGCGTCGCACAAACCGCGCCGAGCAATTGCGCGGCGATGAAGCCCGGCGCATCCTGCGGGCGAATCCCCGCGAACGTATCGGACAACGAGCGCGCAATCGTCACCGCGGGGTTGGCAAACGAGGTTGAGGACGTAAACCAATACGCAGCCACGATATACGATGCGACGGCGAAAGGAACGAACGCCGACTTGAAGCGGACGCATCCCCAGATGACGAGCAATAGCCCGAATGTCGCGACAAACTCTGCGAACCATTGAGCCGGCCCGCTGCGCGCGTGATGCGATGCGAAAAATACCGGAAGGCCAAACATCGTGTTCGCGGCCGCGACGCCGGCGAGCGCTCCGCCGATTTGCGCGAGAATATAGGCCGGCACCTCGTGCCACTTCAAGCCGCCGCGCATGGCGTCGGCGAGCGACACGGCCGGGTTGAAGTGCGCGCCGGAGATTGGACCAAGTGCGGCGATGAGGCACATCAGCACACCGCCGGTCGCGATCGTATTCGCAAGCAGGGCGATCGCGATGTTGCCGCCGCAGAGCCGCTGCGCCATGATGCCCGAGCCAACGACTCCGGCGAGCAAAAAAGCGGTACCGACAGCTTCGGCCGCGAGGCGTTTACTCAGGCGTGGCATAACCGCCCACAGAATGCCGCGACCTGCTCGCGTATGGTGTCACGAATCTCGCGCGTACGGCTTAGGCGGTAATCCCAGGTCCCTTCGATGGCGGCCGGGTCTGGGACGCTCCAGTGCATGCGCTTGACGACGCCCGGAAAAATGGGGCACATCTCGGCGCTCACGTCGTCGCAAACGGTGATGACGTACGAGTACAGCCTCCCCGCCTTGAAGAGATCGAAGACGCTTTGCGTGGACTTCCCCGAAATGTCGATGTGCACTTCGCGCATCGCCTCCACCGCGAGCGGATTGAGTTTACCGGGTTCGAGTCCGGCGCTTTCCGCAACGAACACGTCCCCGCACATCGCGTTCAGAAAGGCTTCAGCCATTTGGCTGCGCGCGCTATTGCGAACGCAGATGAACAATACGCGAGTCATCCCCATCACGTCGTTAAGCGTCGCAGCACTGCGTGGTCTCGTTATCACGCGCTTCCGTATCTTCGTGCACGGTGTAGACTTCCCAGCGACGACCCTCCGGATCCGTCGCCCACACCTTCGTCTGGTTTGCGTAGCAACACGTATCTTCACGTTCGATGGAGTCAGCTAAGCCTGCGGATTCCAAGCGCGCGATGGCCGTTTCGACGCCTTGTGCGGTCTCCATATAGATGCCGAAGTGCGCGTCGAGCGTAGCCGAAACTGAATCCCTTAGGTCAAGCGCCAGTTCGAGCCCCGGATTCTCGGTGATGAAGAGCGCGTAATCATCGAGAGCCTTGACGGGCTCCGTATTGAGCAGGGTTGAGTAGAACGACACGCTCCGCTCGAGATCGGTCGTAGCGAGATTCAGATGGGTCTTCATGCAGGTACTTTCTGTTGAAAAACATTGGTCAGTGCGTCGGATAGCCGAGCATTTGCATCATCCGCGAGCCGGTAGTACACCCACGTGCCGCGACGTTCGCACGTCACCAAGCCCGCTTCGCGTAGGATGCGGAGATGATGTGAAACCGTCGGCTGATTGAGCGGAAGGGCGTCGGTGAACTCGCACACACAGACCTCGTCCGCAGCCGCCGCTAGGGTCGCGAGCATCGTGAGGCGGTAGGGGTCAGCGACCGCCTTGAGCAGCGCAGCCTCGGCTTGCATTGACATGCTTCGATATTACTACTGAATCGAAAATTGTCAATACAGCGGCGCTTACGGCGAGGGCCCGCTAGGCATGATTTCGGTTCCGCGGCGACAATGCAGTGACCGGCGTCAACTCTTTGGTTGTCGCGCTTTCCTTTGGATTGCCCATGAGTTTCGACGAACGCGTCCACGTAGAGCCGGTTGTTACGCAGCCGGAGCCCTCGCCCGTCGAAGAGTTGGCAGCGCAGGAGCCGCCGACCGGCGGCCACTTGGCGCGCGAGGATCGGGCATCTGCGGAGGTGCTGATCCGGCACTTGTTCGCTCCGTCCGAACATGAAATCGACGGCATCGAATACCACGTCGCTTACCTACTCGCCGAACGTGCGATCGGCGGGGATATCGTCGATGTCTATCATTTCGATAATGGGAACGTTGCGCTTTCCATTGCAGACATCTCCGGCAAAGGTGCCGCAGCGGCAATTCACGCGGCATTGGTCAAATACGGATTGCGCTGCTACGCATCGGAAGGCCTTACGGCGGAGCGGGTGATCCGATCGCTAGACCGCGCCTACATCGAGAACAATGCGTTCGAACGAACCGAGTCGTTCGCCAGCCTCTTCATGGGTATTCTCGATCACGACCGGCGCTCGATGACCTACGCATCCGCCGGACACGAGCCGGTAATCTTGTACAAGCCCGGCGTCGGCGCGGAGGTCCTTGAACCGACTGCACCGATCATCGGCGTATTCGACGATCAGCACCATCTTTTCAAACAGCGCCACGTCGACATCACTCCGGGAACGATTCTCGTCGCCACGACGGATGGCGTCACCGAAGCGCGCTCTCGTGACGGCGACTTCTACGGGATGGAGCGGCTCGTTGCTTCGGTCTCGGTGGCTGTGCGAGCGGATCCGTCGATGGAGGGGCTCATTGAGCACGTCCTTGCCGACGTAAGCCGCTTCTGCGACGGTCGACTCAACGACGATATCGCTGCGCTCGCCGTGCGGATTTTTTAGCGCTGCGGTTACGAAGCCTGCGCGGCGGCCGCTTCGATCATCATCGTCGAGAGTGCCTCGTACGCAGCTGACCACGCCGCTCGGACGTCGTCTCCAAACGCAGGCCCAAGGTGCTGTTCTAGAGCCCATAGCAGTGCGTCAGAGACCGTATCGTAATCTTTTGTTTTGACGCCGAAGCCTCCGTGCCGGCGACCAAGCGTCTGGACAAACGGTGCGATCTCATCGAGATCTTCGAGCCCCTTTACCGCAACCGCGAGCTTCTCCATGAAACGCGTGCCTTGCGTCGTCATATCGACTTTGAACAGCGCCGAGAGCGACGGGTCGAGCTCGAAGAGCCGCTCATAAAACATCGCGGCGACGCGATTCGCCACCGGATCGACTTGCGCGAAGCTCGCTTGCACGAGCTGGCATTCTTCAGCGGTTAGTTGGGTGCGCATCGCGTTTCCGAACGAGGGTCAGGTGCCGGCTACGCGACGTTTTCGGCGTGGCCTTTTCCAGCAAACGGTAGTAGATCGCCGTCGCAAGCGCCCGCCCCGCAGAAGCCTGTGCGAAGCGAAGCTGCTCCTTCGCATCGCGCAGCTGTTCTTGAGCGACCAGTTGACGGTAGATCGCCGAAGAGATGGCACGCCCGGCGGACGCATGGACGTGGCGGGCCACCGCGGCTGCCTCGGGGAGCGCCAGCTCGAAGAGCCGCATGCGCTCGGGATCGGAAAGCCGTAAGACATCCGCGACGCGCTGCACGAAGGCGGCCGAGAAACGGCGCATCCCGTCGCCGGCCTCGAACGACGCATACCATCGCGGCGAGACTCCGACAAGCTCGGCGACTTCTTCGCGGCGCAAGCCCGGAAGTCGACGATGGCCAAACGTTGGAAGCCCGACGTCCTTGGGGCGCAGGCGCCCACGGGCAGCGGTCAGGAACGACCGTAGCACAGTCCGGCTGGTCCGCTCATTCATGGGCCTCGATTTTACCACGAACTCTGAGTTCATGGATTTCCGCGGGTGGCGCGTATTACGATGCTGCAATGATGTTGATGACAGTCGACCTGGTTGAACTGGAATCCTCGGTCAGTACGCTGCTGAGGGCGCTGCGAGGGCGTATCCCTCCTGAGTCGCGGACACTTGGGCCGTACGCGCGCCTTCCGATTCGATGTGGCCGTCGCGTGACGCAGGAAGAGATTGCGGAGGTAGTAGGAGTAACACGCGGCTGGTATCGCCAGCTCGAAAGCGGAGCGGAGATCCGCGCGTCGATGAAGCTGCTGGACCGGCTCGCCAACGCGCTGACGTTGACGCCGGAGGAACGGATTGCCTTGTTTACGCTTGCGATACCCGAGTTGCAGCTCGCGGGTCACCGATCGCGATAAACGTCACGATCGTGGCGATGGCGGCAACGCCGGCTGCAGCGAGCAGCGCCGGATCGTACGAGTGAAAGCGCAGCACAAGTTGCGTGGCGAGGATTGGGCCAACGATTTGGCCGATGCTGTAAAACGCGGTCAAGCGTCCCACCGCACCGTTGGTTTTGTGCGGAAAGCTATCGCGTCCCAGTCCTGCGGCGAACAAGGTAATGGCGATGAACGTTCCACCCAGCGCGATAGCCGAAAAGATCACGGCACCCGGGCTTCGGGAAAACACCGGTGCGGCGATGCCGATCGCTTGGATACCGAATGCAACGGCGAGGGCGCGCGCCTTACCCAGTCGTGCGGCCACCCGAATCCACGCAAACGTTGCGAAGGCCGCGGCGAGCCCGACGGATACCCATGAAAGCGTCGCATAGTGCGCGAGCTCCGGAATGCGGGTGATGATTGCCACGAGAAACGTCGCCGGGATGATGTAGGCAAACGCTTCCGCAGTGTAGACCGCTAAGAGCCAGGCGAAGGTCGTTTGGCGTGGAAGCGGCGCGTCGATGCCGGCTTCCGCAATGCTTGCGGCGGGCGCGTCGTCGGTGAACCACCACGCGCTTACGAGCAACGCGATGCCGCTGACGATCGCCATGCCGATCCATGCCGTGCGCGAACCGCCGTAGGAAACCAGCACCGGAACAGCTACCCCCGAGAATGCAATCCCCAGCCCAACGCCGGTGAAAAAGAGCGGCGGCCACGACGGTGCGCGCGCGTGTGCCGCGCGCTCGAGCACGATGCTCGACGCAAACACGAACACCAAGCCGCTGCAAACGCCGGTGATAAAGCGGAGCGGCAGCCACAGCGGCCCGGCGGCCATCAGCGCCGTCGTGACCACCACACCCGCAAGGCTCCAGCGCAGGATTGCCAATCGGTTCGCGTGGGTGATCGGGTGCATCGCCAGCGATGCCCCGACTAAATATCCGAGCAGATTCGCGGATGCCAACGTGCCGGCCATCGAGACGCTCAGGCCGGCGTCGCGTTCCATGACCGGCAGCAACGGCGTGTACGCGAAACGGCCGATACCCATCGCGACGGCAAGCGCGACCGCGCCGCCGGCGATGAACCGCGCGTCGATCGCGCGCATCAGATCGGGAAAACGGTCTCGGCGATTCGTTGCTTGGCGAGCGGCCGCACCCCATTGAGGCCGAGGCGCTTGAAGTGTTCGGTGGCCTTGTGAGCTTCGAGCGCCGCCTCATCCCGATACTCTTCCCAGAGGGCAAAGACATGCGGGTGTTCTTTGCTGCGCGCGACGTCGAAGGTGATCATACCCTCTTCTTTGCGCGAGGCATCCCGTAATTCGCGGAAGAGTGCCTCGGCTTTATCGGCATCCTCGGGTGCGAAGGTATAGATGATCGTTTGAATCAGCATAGCCCCTTCAGGCTATCACGCGTTCGCGGCTCGCACTGTTTTGAAAGTCGCACGAATGTCTTCGGACAGGAGTTGCGGCTGTTCCCACGCCGCAAAGTGGCCACCGGCGTCATGCTTCTTGTAGTAGGCCAGCTTATAGGCTTTTTCAGACCAGCTGCGCGGCGCCTGGTAGAGTTCGTAGGGGAACGCGCTGACGCCCACCGGTACGGTCACGCCCTTGATGTCGAAGAAATCGAGTTTGTTTTCCCAGTAGAGGCGAGCCGATGGGATGCCCGTGTTCGTGAACCAGTAGAGCGTGGCGTTGTCGAGATAATCGTCACGCGAGATGCCGCTCGGACGTCCGAAAAACGCTCCCGAAATCAACTCGTAGCTGTCCTTGTCGTGGTCCAGCATCCAGGTAACTAAGCTCATCGGCGAATCACTAAGGCCATAGAGCGTTTGTGGGCGGTTGGCCATTTCGACCGCGTAGCCGAGATGCTTCGCATAGAAATCGCTCAACTGGTTAAACGCGTGGAGTTCATCACCCGAAAGCGGCACCGGTGACTTCGCGCCGGATTTCGCTGCGGCCAAAATCTCGGCCGGAACGGTCCCCGGCATATTGGTCTCGATGGCAAGCACCCTCGTTGGGTCGAGCAACGCGAGCTCTTGGGTGACGTTCGCGCCCCAGTCACCACCCTGCGCGACGAAACGATCGTAGCCCAGCCGGTCCATCAGTACGAGCCAGGCTTTTGCAATCCGCACGGGATCCCAGCCGAGCGCTGTCGGCGCCGGCGAAAATCCATGCCCGGGCAACGACGGGATGACAATGTGAAATGCATCGTTCGCGCTTGCGCCGTATGCCGTTGGATCGGTCAGCGGACCAATGATCTTCACTTGCTCGAGGATCGATCCGGGCCAACCGTGCGTCACGATCAACGGCAACGCATTCTCGTGCTTGGATCGCACGTGAATGAATTGGATTTGTTGACCATCGATCTCGGTGATGAACTGCGGAATAGCGTTGAGTGTTGCTTCGCACTTGCGCCAATCGTAATCAGTACTCCAGTATTGCGCGACCGCTTGCGCGGCGGCCAATTGCACGCCTTGCGATTGGTCCGAAACGAGCTCACGTGATGACGGCCAGCGCGTGGCCTTGATGCGCTCGCGCAAATCGTCGAGCTCCGCTTGCGAAATGTCAATAGCTGGAAACGGACGAATAGAGGCGGTGCCGCCGCCCGTTGCTTGTGCCACCTGTGTCATGGCTGGTGACCTTTCTGGAAAGGCATAGCCTCACCATAGCAGTCCCAGTCAGGGAAAGCTGCACACTATTAGTGGACAGAACGGTCGATCGTAATCGTGTGTTCCACGGTTTGCGATCCGCTCGATGACGGAGTCGTGATCGTCTCACGATACGTTGCGTGTTCGAGGGAACCGGATTGATCGAAGATCGCTTCCGCGGCGATGTCGACCGACGGCCTCGTCCCGGTCGAGCCATTTCGGCTTCGCTCCGCTCCGCTCGAGTGCCAGCCGCCCATCTGCCCACCCATTGAACCGCTGGGCCGGCCCCCGCCGCTTCCACCGCGACCGAAACGCGACGATGCATTTTGGTTCGTATTGCCCTGCGCGATCAGCGTGGTGCTGGCGCTGCTGCTCACCAAACTGAGGTCGAGCGGAACGATCACCGGCGCCGGCGTCGCCGACGCAGACGGTGCGGGTCGGGCGACGGTCAGCGTCGTTTGGGCATGATCGCTCCCGTTGAGCCGTGCCGCAAGAAGGCCGGGGAAGTTCAATTGCCCCAAGATTGTTTCGATCGATGCCGTGGTTGGGTCGTCCGGATTCGGCGAGGCGACCGATAAGGTGCCGTCACCGTTTCGTGTGAGCACGACCGCGGAACCGGGCGAGCTGTTCGAAAACCGCGCAAAAAGTCGCGTTCCCGCAGTCCAGGTAATGACCAGCGTGGACACGTTCGGCGTCGCCGGCGCAGCGCCCATCGTCGTGCTGACCTGATAGGTGACGTGCTCCCCGACCTGCGCCGGCCCTGCGAAAAACGAGGGCGCTACGGCGAGAAGCGCGGCTGCGAGCAGACCATGTGCGAAGAACATCTATGGCTGAGCCTAGCGTGCGATTCTGGGAATCACACCAACAGCTCCCAGTACTGGCCGACCAGGTCCGTCCCAAAGCTGTGGTGGCGCTCTTCCTTTACCAGACGGAAGCCTTGCGCGACATAGAGATGCCGCGCCGCATGCAGGACGTCGTTGGTCCACAGGATGATTTTCCTATAACCGGCCTGCCGCGCGAAGTCGACGCACTCCCGCACGAGACGCTTGCCGATACCCATGCCCCGCGCGCTCGCTTCAACGTGCAGCAAACGGAGCTGCGCGATCGTAGCGCTCTTTTTCACGAGAAAGACGCAGCCGACGTTAACGCCATGCCGTTCGGCGATCCAGCAGCGCTCGCGTTTCGGATCGAATTTCTCGACGAAGTTCGCCGCGATCTGCGCGAAGAGCGCTTCGGCTTCTTGGTTCCAACCGTATTCGCGCGCGTAGAGCATTCCCTGATGCTGCGCGACCCAGCCGATATCCCCCGGCCGCAGGGTGGTGCGTAGCACGTATGATGTATCGCTCGCGTGCCCGGCGCTCAAAATGTTCTCGATCGTGCGCATCGCTTCGCCCAAGCGCGCTTGCTCGTCGTCGGAAAGCGCGCCAAGCGCGCTTGCGACTTTGTCGTGCTGGCGGCGTTCGAGCGGCGCAAAGGCATCGCGCCCCTTCGCGGTGAGGAACAGGTGGCTTTGGCGACCGTCGCTGGTCGAACGCTTCTTGCGAACCAGACCGCGCCGTACAAAATCGCGCAGGATGCGGCTGAGATAACCGTTGTCGAGCTTGAGCTCCTTGCCGAGTTCCGTCGCAGTGAGGTTGTCTTTATGCGCGAGTTCGTAGAGCACGTTTGCTTCCGCGAGCGAGAACGGGCTCTCGAGAAAATCTTGCTGCAGCGCGCCGACGTACCGGGTGTAGAACCGATTGAATCGCCGGACACTCTCAACGGGCAGGGCCACAGTAGTTGACATTATCAAGCATATATTTGCCGATGTCAACGATTTTGCATCTCGATTCTTGAAGTCGCGGTCGCGAGGGTAGTCGAACTCACGCCTCATGCTCTTGATTCTCGCGGCGGCGTTGCCACTGGTGATCGCCTTGGGCGACTCGATCACGTACGGCTACGGGCTTGCGTCACCGCCGACACAGAACTATGCGGCGGTCTACGCGCGGCGGATCCACGGTAGGCTCGCGAACCTCGCGGTGCCCGGCTACCAATGCGACGACGTCGTGAATAACGAGATTCCGAAGATGCCGCGCGGAGCGACGGTCGTCATCCTGAATTGCGGCGCCAACGACATCGGCGGGTTCGGCTTTTCGCCCGAGGGTACGCCGGACGGCACCAGGCGCACCGCCCCGGCAAACGATGCGGAGCTAGCCGCAGCCCAGCAGGCTTTCGCGCACGCGCTCGTGCTGATTCGCCGGAAAGAGCCGGCCGCAACGATCTATCTCGTGAATCTGCGTCATTGGCAACGCATGAGCGGCGCCGAGGCGCCGCAATTCGCCAAGGACGTGAATGTGTGGAACGCCATGTTGGCCGCGACCGGCCTGTCCGTCGTCGATCTCAGCGGCGATCCGCGCATGTATCGCGCGAACTACTTTCAGGTCGATCTGCTGCACCCGAACGCGGGAGGAAACGCGGCGATCGCAAGCGACTTCCATTAACCCTATGGACGACGCAAAGCGCCTGGCCGCCGCGCTCAACACGGCCGCCAAGAGCCCGCAGTTCTCGAACAGTAAGGCGCGCGCGGTGGCGAGGCAAGAACCGGCCGTGAACTGGCCCGCGACCAAGGTGTTCAATGCCGACTTCAACCCCGACGTTGACGGTTTCGAATCGTTCGTGATGAACGACCGCAGCACGTGTGCCTGGACGCCCGGGCAGTTTCGCTACGTTGCGCGCTAGAGTCTAAGGTCCGAAGGCATTAGGCCTTCTTTCGCCAAGCACGGTTGCATAGCTGTGGGAGGGACCATCTCTTGAAACGGTTGAGTGTAAGCATCTTCGCTTTGGTATTTGCGGCGACGTTTTCGCAGGTAGCCGTGGGGCTCGCGCAGGGACAGGCCGCGGCGATGCCGCCGCCGGCGGACTTTGGTTCGCCGCCGTCAGGCCAGATTCCGATTCTCTTCAACGACCACCACGTGTACGCGAAGCCGGACACGCTCAAGCAGGGACGGGTGCTCGCTGCGCTCGTGCGCGGGGGTACCGTGCTCATCCCGCTGCGGTCGATGTTCGAGCAGATGGGTGCAACGGTTTCCTACGACCCCGGCAGTAAGACGGTCGACGTTAGCAAGGCCGGTTCCGACGTCAAGGTCACCGTGGGCCGGCCGGAGGTCGTGATCAATGGCGAGTCGCGTCCGCTCGACGTGCCGCCGATCGTGTATCAAGGACACGTGCTCGTGCCGATTCGCGTGATCTCGGAAGGGATGGGCGCATACGTTCAGTGGGTTCCCGACAAGCAGACGGTGGTCGTACGCTACGTCTTTGCGACTCCTCCGCCGACGCCCACGCCGTCGCCTCCGCCGCCGGTCGAACCAGCGCCGGTCGTGACGCCCACCCCGAAACCGGCAGCTACCCCACCCATCAAGGTGTACATCGCCGGCGATTACTTTTTGCCGAAGGTCTACAACGAGTTCAATTCGGGCGCCACCGCCAACAATTCAGACGGCTTCTCATACGCGATCCACGGTAATGCCGCGTTCAGTCTTGCGCAAATTCCGATGATCCTCGGAGGCAGCTTCACCCAAATCAACTACCCGCACAATTGCGAGAGCGGTGCAACGGCCGCGGTACCAACGCCGGACTGTTACGTGACGACGATCGGCGACACTGGTTCGACCGCAGTTCCAGCCTTCAACGCGCGGAACTATTTGGGGGATGCGCACCTCGGTCTCAACTTGATCGTGCCGCACCTCTATATCGACATCAGTTATCTCTGGGTGGGCAATAACGCCGGGTATCCATGGATGAAGGGTCAAGGTTCCGGAATCGAATTGACACCCAACTTCGACCATCCGTTCTCGGTGTATGGGAACTATAGCTATTTTGGGAACGTGGCCGGCACGACCAATCCCAGCTTCACCGGCGGCAACGCGATCAAGCTCGCCTACATCATCACGAGATACGATATCGGGGTTACCTACTCGTTCTCGAACGTGCCCCTCTTCATCGAAGGGGGCTATAAGGGCGATGCTTGGCACGCGCGCTTCAACGCTCCGGGCAGCGTGACCGAGGGTGGACCGTACGCAGGGCTCGGTTTCCATTTCTAATCGTCTCTAATTGCCTTGGCCCGTGACTAGAAACGCCGGCGCATTCTTGCTCATCGCGTTCACGCTGTTGGGCACCGTGCGCGCTGCGGATGCGCCGCATACCAGGCCCGCGGACAACGCCGTTCGCGGCGATCGTGCCGAGGGGTGGCTCCCCCAAAGCCGTTCGCCGGTGCTCGCGCGTAACGGCATGGTCGTGACGAGTCAGCCGCTCGCCGCGGAAGCCGGGCTGCGCATCTTGATGCAGGGCGGCAACGCTATCGATGCCGCCGTCGCGACGGTCGCGACGCTCAACGTGGTCGAACCGATGATGGTCGGCATGGGCGGTGACGTCTTTGCCATCATCTATATCGCCAAGGAGCATCGTTACTACGTGCTCAACGCGAGCGGTAAGGCGCCGAGCGGTGCGACGATCGCGCATTTCAACGCGCTCGGTTACGCGTACAATCCAAAAAACTGGGGGCCCGGATCCGGCATGCCGCACGGGGGCATTCTCGATGTGACGGTTCCGGGTTCGGTGTGGGGATGGTCGGAAGCGTTGCGGCGCTTTGGGACGATGAAGTTCGATCGTGTGCTCGCGCCGGCGATCGACTACGCCCAAAATGGCTACCCCGTTTCAGAACGGATCGCGCACGATTGGAAACTTCCCAACGCGCTTCCGCTACGCGGTTGCTGTACGCAACTCGACCCCGACTCGGTGCGCACGTGGTATCCAAGCGGCGCGCCGCCGCGAACCGGTCAGATCTTCCGCAATCCGGACCTCGCCCGTTCGTTTCGATTGTTGCAGAAATACGGCCGCGACGCGTTTTACCGGGGCGAAATCGCGCGAGCGATCGTCGCGAAGTCGCGGGCATTAGGCGGCACGATGACGCTCGACGATCTCGCAAGCTATCGCGGCGAATGGCTGCAGCCCCTTGATACGGTGTATCACGGCTCGCATGTGTTGGAACTTCCGCCGCCGTCGCAAGGCTTTGCCGCCAACGAAGCGCTCAACATTCTCGACGCCTGCGTGCCGAAGGTGATTCCGGGTGAATCTCTGGCCTCGCTCGGGCCGAGGAATCCCGAATATTGGCATCTGTTGGTTGAAGCCAAGAAGCTCGCCTATGCGGATCTGTACCGATACGACGCCGATCCAGACTTTGAAAACGTACCGGTTGCGCGGCTGCTCTCACACGAACATGCTGAATCGTTGTGCGCGCAAATCGATCCGAGCCACGCGGCGCCGATCGCCGCGCCCGGCGACAACGCGGGAGCCGGCGATACGATCGTGCTTTCGACCGCCGACCGCTTCGGCAACATGGTCTCGTGGGTTAACAGTAATTACGATGAATTCGGTTCGGGTCTGACGGTGCCGGGATACGGCTTCATCTTGCACGATCGCGGCGGCCTTTTCACGCTCGATCCAAAGAGCCCGAACCACATCGCTCCGCACAAACGCCCGTTCAACACGTTGATGGCCGGATTCATCGAACGCGACGACCGTCCGTTGATGACCCTCGGGTTGATGGGTGGCGACATGCAAGCGCAAGGCCACGAACAAATCGCGGTGGACATCATCGATCTCGGCGCGAACGTGCAACAGGCGGGTGATATGGCGCGTTTCCGCCACGCCGAGATCTCCGACGTCCTCTCGCTCGAGTCGCCGCTCTACGATCTCGTCGGCGATCGGCTGCGCGCGATGGGCTACACGGTCCAGTCTACGAATCGCGCGCCGATGGGCGGGTATCAGGCGATCATGCTACTGCCCAACGGCGTCTATGCCGGCGGCTCGGATTTCGGCAAAGATGGTGAAGCCGTCGGATGGTGACGCGCTAACCGCCGTGTAGTTGTTGCGCCGCAAAGATCACGGCGAGCGCGATAAGTACGCCGCCGGCGGCTTTCTCTGCATTCTTTTCGAAGACGTGACCGAGCACTGCGCCAAAGGCGAGACCGGTGAGCGTAAAGCACACCGTTGAAACAGCAACGGTCGAGAGCAGCGGTACGATCGGCAAGTGCAGTGCCGGTAACGCGAACCCCACGCAGAGCGAATCGAGACTGATCGATAATGACGCGAGCGTTAAACCACCGATCGTTGTGACGTTGAACTCGCGATCCGGATCGTCGGAAAACCCTTCGCGCAGAATCCACGCGCCAATTCCCGCGAGCACGATGAGGCCGATCCAGGTCGCGATCGTGCCCACGAGGCGCCCGAATCCAGTGCCTAGCGTAAGCCCGAGAATCTGCATGAGGATCTCGGCTGCCGAGAACGCGAGGCCGAGGCGCACGCGCTCGCGCCAGGGCGGCTCCTTGATGCCGATCGCAATCGAGAGCGCTAGGACATCGAGCCCAATAGCAAGGGCGACGCCGAGTATGCGCAGTCCGGTTTCCACCGCCCTCACTTTAAGAATTAGTTGACAAGCCCCTCCTGGGGCGGTATCATCAACTAAGAATTTAGTTATGGAGGATGCCGTGCGAATTTTCGCAGTGTGTCTGGCGTGTCTGATCGGGTGTCTGGCGGGGACGTTGCGCAGTGCCGCGGTCGCGGGCAATTACGACGACGGAAGCCACAATTGCGCCACGACCAACGCGCAGAACGCGAGTTGGGCCGGGCGCGACATGCACGGGCAGAGCCTCGAGTACACCGATCTTCGCGGCGCGAACTTGCAAAACGTCAATCTGCGTAACGCGCAGTTGAAATGCATCGATCTGCGTGGCGCCGATTTGCGCGGCGCCGATCTGCGCGGCACGGATCTTCTTGGGGTCGATTTCGATGGCGCGCGCCTGGACGGCGCGTCGTTTGACGGCATGCGCGGCAACGGTGTTAGCGCGCCCGGCGGAACGTTGACTGCGCTTTCCAACGGGCAAGTGCGTGCATTCATAAATGACTGCGTCGGGTGCAATTTTGCGCGAGCCGACCTTCGCGCTCGCAACCTCAGCAACATCAAGCTGACCGGCGCGAACCTCAGTGATGCGAATCTCCGCGGCGCTGACCTGCGAGGCGTCGATTTTATCGGCGTGAATCTGGCGAACGCTCAGTTGGCGCATGCCAAACTTCAAGACGCGGCGCTCGTCGGATGTAACTTGCACGGGATCGATTTGAGCTCGATTGATTTCACCAACGTGCGAATGACCGGCGACAACTTCAGCAACCGGCTCTAAGGCCGGGGGCGCAACGTGACGAGCGTAATTACACCAAGCGTCACGATCGCAAACGTGAACGCCAGCGTCATCACAAGGTTCTGCGGAATCGTGCGATAACCAGGCACGCGTTGCGGCTCTTCCCGCAGCGCGTGTTCTTCTGCGGATGCTATGAGGAAGTGGCGCGGGCTGTCGTGAGCCAGCAGTTCGCTCAAATCGTACTGCGGCTCGGCCGCTTCCGGCCGGCGTTCGATCGCATACGAGCGGTGCGGCGCGGCGATGAAGACCAGATAGCGCCGCGGACCATACAGCGTCACGCGCAGATTTTCTAGGGGCGGATCGCTTTGATTGGCGATGTGAACGCGGACGTAGCGCTCCATGCTCGCCAGGGCGATCTCCATGTTCGGAGAGCCTTGCGCGAAACGCGCGATCGTTCCGTTCCCGACGGTATCCCACTGCGAGCCGTCGTTGCTCGCCTCAACGGTGACGTCGCGAACGAACTCGGGCTGCGTCGTCTCGACGCGCGCTTGCCGCGCACTGGTGTTGGGTGCGTGCAGATCAAAAGTAATCGTTGAAACGCTGCTTTCGCGCGAATACGCCATTTTCGTTTTTGCGGCGAGCGCATAGTTGTGATCGTTTTGCTGCGGCGCGACAAGGTCGAGACTCGCGCCCTCGATCGGAAACGGCGCGCGCGTCTCCAGCACGCGGACGCGAATCCAGCGCGCTCGCGCAGGCGAAAAGGTGATCGTTTGCGTTCCGGGGTCGTTCGAATTTGCGACGCGGTAGATCAAGGCGTCGGTACGCACCTCGCGCCAGGTAACGCGGTCGTCGGAGATCGCTGCCCGGACTCGTGTGAAGAAGGTGCTTCGCGACGTTTCGAGGGTTACGTCGTCGTAGAGTTGTCCGCTCGTTCCGGCATCGATCGTGGCTTGCGTGTACGACCCGGCGACGAATCCCAGGTCGCTGACGGTTGCGCTGATAGAGGGAAGCGACCGGCACGCAGGGTCGATGACGTAGGGTGTTTCACGCTCGAGATCGTCGACGATGCGCAGATCGCCGTAGCGTTGATCGTCGCCCGGATCGACATCTTGCGGCAGCGCGAGGAGGGCCCAGGTGGGGTGCTCGCGCGGCGCCAGAACAATCGCGCGAGCACTCACGTTCACGGCTGCAGCGAGCAGCATTCCGGCAATCACACCAGCGCCTTTTCCGAGCGCGAGATGTAGCGCTGATAGGCAAACGAAATGCCGAGGAGCGCGAGGCCGACGAGGATGGCCGAGAAGACGCGTGCGTTGACGTCGAGGAAGTTGAGGTCGAGGATAAGCACCTTGGCGGCCGTTGCAATGACGAGGCCCAGACCTTCCCAGCGCAAGAACGCATCGCGTTTGAACAGGCCCCAGCCGATGAATACGGCCGAGAGCGCCGCCCAGCAGACCGAGAGTCCAGCGCTTGCTGCTTGCGCATCGGCGAAATGCATCACTCCGTCCCACGTCTCGGCCGAAAGCCATGCGAAGATCATGACATGCGCGGCCGTTCGCAGGACACGTGCAGCCGTCGCTTCATATTCGGTCGTGCCCATCCGCTCAGCAGTATCGGCGATCAGGAACGTCGAGACGACGGTGGCGACGCCCGAGACGAAACGACCGTTGAGGATCGGATGGATTGCCGTGTAGGTTTCGTAGAGCCCCAATTCGTGGAGCACGTTGAGGGTGAGCACTCCGAGACCCGCGCAGCGCAAGACGTCATCGCGATAGCGTACGCCGGCGATTGAGAGCGCCGCTGCTTCGGCCGCCCAGGCAACGTTGACCTCCGCACCATGGAGGCCGGCCGGGATTGCAAGCGTCAGTGCGCCGGTCGCGAGCCACGAGTGATAGCGCGAGCGCGTTGCGATTGCCACGGCAAGATGAAGCACCGCGACTGCAAGCAGGGTGACGCCTAAGGCGACATCATGCTCGCCGCGCAGTGACCGCTCGATACCGATCACCATCGCTGTGAAGGCAACGGCGCCGAGGATCTCGTCGGTGAACCCAAGCTTCTCGCGTCGCGCGGCGATCCAACCGGAGATCGCGAACGGAACGTAGAGTGCTACGTAGACGGCGGAAGCCTGCATATCGGCCAGGTCTGCCCAGGGGAAGTAGCCGACTGCATACAGCAGCGTTCCGACCAGCGCGAGCGGCGCGATGACCGGTGTGTCGAGAGCGGCCGCGAGCGCAAGCAAACCCGCGTCGAGAATCACCAGGTAGCCGCACAGTGAAAATGCATTGGCGTCGTGCGTGCCGGCTAAGACCGGGGTCGCAAAGCCGCCGACCGCCGCCAGCACGGCCAGTCGCAGGCTCTTGTGTCGCCACGCGAGCGCCGCCATCACGCCGGTCACGGCGATCATTCCGGCCATCGCTTCGGGCGGCGATGCGAGATGAAAGAGCGCATTGGAGGCGTAGATAGAGAGAAACGCGATGCCAGCACCGAGCGCAGTAAGGCCTTCGGAGAAATAGACCTTTCCTTTAGCGGCCAGGTATTGCGCAAATGCGATCATCGATGCCCCGGACACCAGACCCATAGCGACCCGCTCCTGCGGGGGAACCCATCCCTGATGAAACGCCGTCTTCAAGAAGAAGACGGTGCCTAGGAATATTAAGAGCAAACCGGCGGCGTTGAGCCACCTGCCGCCGATGAGCGCTTCCCAATCCCGTTTCGTTTCCATGGTGTGCCTCCAGTCGTGCATAGCTACACGCTAGCCGCGAGACGGCGCGGAGGCGTCCGTAAGATTACTGACTTGTGTCCAAACGTACCAGGCCGAGGCGGAGCGCCTTGGCGATCGCACGCGAGCGCGACCCGACCTCGAGTTTGCCGAGCACGCGCTCGACGTGGGTCTCGATCGTGCGCGGGCTGACGACCAAGCGCTGCGCGATCTCCTTATTACTGAGCCCATCCACGAGCAACGCAAGAATTTCGCGTTCGCGCGCCGTGAGATCGACGCCGTCCGGTTGCACTTCGACACGACGCCGGGGCCGAATAAACGTGGAGGCATAGGCGCGGGCCAGGCGCGCCTCAAAGCGCGGCCCGTCGCGCGTGAGCAAATCGAGTGCGGTTTCGAACGCAGCCGTACCACGGCTTTCGCCGCGCCGCGCATTGCCGACCGCGACCCCGGCAAGCTCCATCGAGACCAGGCCGCCGCGCTGTGCGAGCAGACCGTCGAATGGGGCACACGCCGGCGGCGATTCGCGCGGCGCTTCGCCGTTCGCCGCAGCAAGAAAGGCCAAGAGCTCGTGCGCGTGCGCGAGGCCAACCGCGTCGTATGCGTCGAGTGGCCGGGCGCGCGCGGTTGCGTCGTGCGCGCGAGCGATGAGTTCCGCGGCCGATTCAGGCTTGTATAGCAACGCGTAGTACGACGCTTCGGTCAGCGCGATCGCCTGCTGCACGGCAGGAATGTCGGGGTGTTTTGCGGCGCGTTGCGCCAAGTCGAGCGCGATCGCGTTGTCGTGGCCGAGAAATGCCGCGCGAGCAAGGACGATTTCCGAAAAGGCACGGACGCGCGTGACGTCGGCCGCGTACCAGGCGCGATCGGCGTGTTCGCGTGCACGCTGCGCGTGACGCACCGCGCCTTCGACGTCGCCGGTGTGCGTCGCAATCTCGGCAAGCGCAATATAGAGCGCCGCCTCCTCGGCGCGTAAGTCGAGGGCGCCGGCGAGACGGGCGGCTTGCCCCGCCGCATCAGCTGCGAGATTGGTTCGACCCCACAGAAGCGCCAGCCGCGCGAACCACACCAGCGTCAAGGTTTGAAGAACGGCACGGTCGTCGTCCTCGAGGACGCGCGTGAGTTCGTCGAGCGTGTCCACGGCGTCGTCGATGTCGCCCAGTGCGGTCTGTGCGTATGCGCGTAGAATCGCGCTATTGAAGCGCGCGGCCGCGTCGGGGACGCCGTCGACCAGCGCGAGTTCATCGAGTGCAGCGGAAAAATCGAACCCGACGGCGCGCGACCAGCCGCGTAGAACCGCTACCGCGACGGGAGCCGCCGGACCGAGCGTTGCGGAGCGGCGTTCCAACTCGTCGAGCTCTCGCGCGTCGATCGTGACCAAGTGGCCGATGTCGTATTCGAGCATTTGCGCGCGCGCATCGAACGCGATCGCGTCGTCGCCGGAGTCAGACGCTGCCGTTGCGGCCTGGGCAAAGGCATTCCGTGCTTGTGTCGAGGCCGCTGCCTTGTCCAACAAGCCGTCGGTGTACCAGCGCACGTCGGTATCTGGTCCGCCAAGGTCGATCCGCGCGGCTAGCGATCGAACGCGTGCGCGATCGCCGGTGGCGATCGCCGCTTGGGCGTGCAGGCGCAAAAACGCACCGGCCGTCGCTGCATCGCCTGCGGAGTCGGCATGATGCAAAGCCGCCGCGAGATGGCCCGTTCGCGCGTGCGCTTCGGCCGCGTGACGGTGCGCGGCGGGTTCCCCGCCGCGTGCGCGCAACTGGGTGCGCGCCAGATCGCGCAGCAGTGGATGCACGCGGAAGAAGCCGTTTCCCATTTCGGCGATCGGCGCGCCGCGTCCAAGCATGTCGGCCAGCGACTGGCGGAGGCCGCCGAAGCTGTCGTGCCGTTGCAGCATGGTGGAGTCGATCGTTTGCAACACGCTGAGCTCTTCGAGCAGCGTAACGTTCTCGGGCCCGAGCTCCGAGAGAATCTGCTGGGCAAGATCCGCCTCGCGCCAACCGGCCAGCGCAAGTGCCGCACCGGCAACCCAGCCCTCAGTGACACGAGCGGTGTGCTCCAGTTCGCCATCGCTAAGCTCACGACCGAAGGCGTGAGCGAGCGCGCGCAACTCATCCCCATCGAGGGCAAGAAAGCCGCCATCCAGGATCGTGACCCTTCCGGCGAGGGCCGCTGCGGGAGCGATCGCCGGAAGCGTGCGACCGAGCACGAGGATATGCACGAACGTAGGAAGCTCAGCAATTGCTCCGTCGAGAAACTCGGCGAAAGCGGTATCGGTGGTGAGCGTCTGCGCGTTGTCGATGATCAACGTGAGAGGACGATCGACGTGTGCAAGTTCGGACGCGAACGTTCGGCCGAGATGTTGCGGTGACGCCTGCGCCTCGAAAGCGCCGAGCGTCATGCGCCCAAATTCAGGACGAAGTGAACGGACCGCGTCGACAAGGGCTGTTGCGAACGCCGCCCGATGCCACGGGCGCGCGTCGAGCCACACGGCACCTGAATCCGGCCCAAACGCGAGCGACGCCGCGGCGCTCTTGCCGGCACCCATTGGCGCCGCCACGAGCGTTAGCGACGCGCGCGCAACTGTTTCGAGTAGTCGCCGCTCGACGCGGGGACGCGGGACGAGTTCAGGCAGACTGAAGGAGCTCCCTAATCCTCGTGCATGCAGCGCGATGGAATGTGCTGCAACAGATACACGAGCGCTCGGCGCAGACCTGCGAACGTCCGCTCGGCGAGCTTGCGGCCAACGGCTTCAAAGAAGAGCCGCTCGGGGACGTCGAGTCCGCACGCATAATGCGCTTGGAGCGAAAGGATCAACAACGGTCCAATTCGCCGGGATGAAATCGTTCCACTCATTGAAGGCAGCGGCGCCTCGTCGTCGTGGGTCCAGGTGAATGCGAGTCCATGTTCGCCGCGCCCGTCGGCGACAAAGCGAAATTGCGCTTCGATCGCTGCGCTGCGAGCGCCGCCGGGCAGGCGGAGCGAAAAATGATCTTGTGTCTGCGCGCCATGCCCACATCCGGCCAGCGTCGCGAGCGGATCCAGCGTTGCGTGCAGGATCCATATCGCGGTTTGCAATTCCGCGAGCCCATCGCGCGTGCGCAGCTTCGACATGGCCCCGCCTCCGTCTATGATGCTTCGCGGTCGTTCGCGGGGGTCCCGGCGCTCGATTCCCCAAGCAGGTGGGTCCGCGTTTTTGTATATTGCTTTATTCTACACACCGCAACTTTTTCGTGGAGGCCTTTTTCATATGGTATCACCACCGAAAATAGCGAACCCGGCCGCGCTTGGGCTCGCCGGCTTTGCACTAACGACCTTCTTGCTCTCGGCCAAAAACGCGGGATTACCCGTCGGCGACGCGTTTCTGGGCTTTGCATTTTTCTACGGCGGCGCGGCGCAGCTGCTCGCCGGCATGTGGGAGTTCCCCTCGGGGAACACTTTTGGCGCGCTGGCGTTTAGCTCGTATGGCGCGTTCTGGCTGGGCACCGGATTCTGGGTGATGTTCGTCACCCCGAAGAACCCGAACGACCTCGCGTACATACTTTTCATCTGGATGATCTTCACGCTTTACATGACGATTGAAGCGGTCCGGCACACCGCGTTGCCGGTGAAGCTGGTCTTCATCGTACTCTCGATCACGTTCATACTGCTCTGGATCGGCGCCGGATTCGGCGTACCGTCGATGATCCAATTCGGCGGCTACGCCGGGATCATAACTGCAGCGCTTGCCTTCTACGCCTCGTGGAAGGCCGTCCACGACGCTCATCCGTCCCTGCCGGTCTGAGCTGTTAGGGGGACGGTGACGATTCGGGCTTTGCGGTAAACACGTACTGCGTGCCCGACAGGCCGGACGGTGCGCCGTATCCCGTGATCGTTCCGTCGCCGTTGACCTTTCCTTGGATATGGATGCTGCCAAGGGTCGCGATATCGAACCAGATATCCGATCCTTGGCTTCCTCCGTGCACCGGAGTAAGCGTTCCACCCGTGTCGGGCCGGTACGTTCCGTTCACGTAACCATTGCTGATCGTGATGCGCATCTCGCCAGCGTAACCGAACGACTCAAAGCGCGGCCGAATGTAGGTGCGGTACACCTGTAGCGGCGGCGCGGGCGACGCTTGCGCGACGGTCGTCGTCAGCGAGGGATGAACGAGAGCGAGTAACAGCGCAAGAAGCATCGTGCCCCATGATAACATGATCCTCTCGCGGTTTCCTGAACTCGGAGAGCACTCGATTGTTCCGCCCGCGCTAGCGCCGTTTCGCGGCATCGACGACGCACAGCGCGAACTCACGGCACGCTGCGCCGCCGGGAACGCCTCCCCACTGGTTTTTGCGATGCTCGGGAACGTCATGGTTCGGCGCGGACGCTACGTGGATGCGCTCGAAGCGTATCGCGTTGCCGCCGATCTGGATCCGTCTGCTGCGCTCGCTCACTGGGCGTGCGCGGAAATCGCGCACGTGCTCGACGACGTTGCGACGAGCCGGGAGTATCGCGAGCGAGCACTTGCGCTGCAGCGCGTCTATCCCGATCCGTTGCCGGTGGGTAACCGCACCCCGATCCTCTTGCTGTTGCGTGACGCGCCGTACAGCGTCAATGCGCCGTTGGAACTCCTGCTCGATCGTTCGCGTTTGGCTGTCCATAAATACTACGTTGAGGGCGACGCACTCCCGGCTTTGCCGCACTTCGCGCTCGCGCTTTGCGCGTTCGGCGCAGCCGAGGCCGCGCGCGAGGCCACCCGCCGCGCCGCGGCATTTCTCGATCGAACGGATTCGTCGCTCAACGACCCGGCGCGGTTGGAAGGGACGGCGCGTGAGTCCCTCGAGCGCACGCTTGGCGGCATCGCCGGCGTGGTTTGCGCCGGTGCGGCGATCGCTTCCGCCGTACAGGCCCACTCGATCGAGCTGCCCGCGCTGGTTCGCCCGATCGATACCCATGCAGGAGACGGATTCGCATACGTGCCGGAGGCGCAGGAACTGCAGCGGCACCTGTTGCGATTTCCGGCCGAGCGATATTACATCTCGCCGTTTTTGGACTATCGCAGCCCGGACGGATTCTATCGTAAGTTTCGCGCGATTTTTGTCGATGGCGTCGCCTATCCGTATCACCTTGCGATCGCCGCGCAGTGGATGGTGCATTATCAAAGCAGCCCGATGCGTGAATCGCACGCGTTTCGCGACGAAGAACGGCGCTTTCTCGAGGCGCCGGAGCGCGTCGTACCGTCGTGGGATCGCATCATGCCGGAGATCGCACGAGCAGTGGGGCTCGACTACTTTGGGATCGACGCGACGGTGCTAGCCGATGGACGGCTTGCGGTCTTTGAAGCCGACGCGGCAATGTTGGTTCACGATGAGGATGCGCTCGACGTCTTCGCCTATAAGCGACCGTTCGTCGCGCACATCCGTGAAGCGCTTCACGACGCTATAGCAAGCCGTACGCATCGAGAAACGCGTTGACCAGCGCCATCGCCTGGCGCGAGGCGATCTCGTTGTAACTCGCGCGCGCATCGCAGAAGAAGCCGTGATCGGCTTGGCTGAACACGACTTGCTCGTGCGTCGCTTTCCCCGCGGTGAGTGCGTCGGCGACAGCGCGGTATTGGTCAGGACCGATGTGCGCATCCAGGCCGCCCCAAAACATCAAGATCGGTGCGCGTTGCGCTTGGGCAAGCGGAAGAAGATCCGGCACGATGCCGCCCCCATAGAATGAAACTGCTGCGCCCAGTTGCACGCGCTCGTTTGCTATGTATGCTACTCGCCCGCCCATGCAGAATCCAACGGCGCCGATACGCGGAGCGTCGATGCCTTGCCCGCGTAGCCAATTGTACGACGCGTCGATATCCGCGCGCAGTCCATCGGTGGTCAGGGCGCCCATGTGCGGACGAACAGCCTCGAAATCCGTGTAGCTGCCCTCGAAGCCCGGGCCGGTGCGGTGAAAGAGCTCGGGCGCAATTCCCAAGAACCCGAGCGCCGCAAAGCGGTCTGTGACGTCGCGCATATACGCGTTCACGCCGAAGGCCTCCTGAAAGACCAGCATGCCGGCAGTAGGAGTGCCGGATTTTGGACGCGAGACATAGGCGCTCATTGTCGTGCCGTCCGAAACGCTCAGTGATACACGATCGGTAGAAGAGGACACGGATTCTCCTTTTCGGTACAAGGGCTTGTAATGGAAGTCTTTAGTATGGTTCTCACGATCCATTTGGTGCTGGCCTTCTTGGCCGGGCTTTGCGCCATCGTGTTTAGTTGGACGGCCAACGGTCGCCGCGTCGTCAATGCCGTGGTTGCGCTGCAATTCCTGGTTGGTCTGGTGCTGGCCGCGATCATGGGCGCGAGCCATCAAACGATCCCGCCCCAGATTTGGCTGCACCTGCTCGTCGGGGTGTTGATCCTGGCGTCGTACGGCATGGCAATGCGCTTTGGAAAACGGGCGGGCGGCGCGACGCTTGCGCTCGTGTTCTCATTGGTTGGGATCGCGTTGATTGTCCTCAATATCGTCATGGGCTGGCGCATCGCGATGCCGGGAGTAGTGTAGCGCGTGAGAGTTTCGCGACCCCTTTTCGGCCTCGTCCTCCTCCTCGCGGTCGCTGCGGTCGCGGGTTGGTATTTTTCGCGTCCGAAGGTGCCCGCACCAGGCCCGGCCGTCTCCGTCTACTACACCAAGCTCGACGGAACGACGCTGGGCACGTGGGACGTCTCGTTTCGCGCGGCGCAACCGGGAGAGAGCGATGCGCAGCGTCTGCACGATCTGGCAGTGTACGCGGCGGTTCAAGCCGTCGCGGGTCCTCCGTCCGATATCGCCGCGGTGCACTTCCCGGCCGGCACGCGCGTGCGCGACGTCAACGTCAACGGATCGACAGCGACGGTCGATCTGAGTCGCGAGGTCGGCTCGGCAAGCGGTGGGACATTCCAAGAAAACGCCGAGTTCAAAGGTCTGGTGTATACGCTTACGGGAATTCCCTCAATTAATGCGGTCCAGATTACGATCGAGGGCCAAACTGTAGGGACCCTTCCGGGGGGACATCTTGAGCTCGATGCACCGCTTCGCCGCTCGGATTGGTAGCGCGTTTGCGATCCTCGTGCTGCTCGCAACGACCGTCGTCCGCGCGGACACGGTCAGCTATGCATTCGAACGCTCGTCGATAAGCTTCACCCATATCGCGCGCACCCCAAGCGGAACGGCGGTCGGTATCGACGATCCGGCGTTCCGTTCGCTGCTCAAATCGCTCGGCGCAACGCTAACGTGGCGCGCGGGCGAGCGCATGGTGTTGATCACGACCTCCGCGCCGGAAGTGATCGGGTTCGGCGTCGGCAACGCGCAATATAGCGTCGGCCCGGTCACCGCGCAAGCCCGCTTCGCCGCATACATGAACGGCAGTGAAGTCTACCTTCCATTTGACGACGTGCTGCACGCGCTTGGCGTTTCGGCCCAAGACGGGGTGCTCGAACGGCTGCTAACCTCGCTCGACGTTCAAGGCTACGGCCCGCAAGCGGTCCTCGTCGCCCACGGTGGCGGCGTCCTTCGTCCGCGGGTGGTTACCGATGCTCCGGATCGTGTCGTGTACGAGTTTGACGGCATCGGTACGACGCTTGCGGCGCAGCGCGCGGTCAATGCCGGCGGTATCCGTTCGGTCGAAATCACCTCATCGGGAAGCGCGCGCGATCCCAAGACGGTCGTCACGATCGATCTTTTGCCCGGGACGCGGCACGATGCGCCGCAGTCGGGCAGCGGTGTGTTCGAGGTCGCCTTCGGCGCCAACGGCAGCGCGCCGCCGCTGGTCGAACCGCTTGCGCAATCGGTCGCAGCAGCGCCGCAGTCCGTTGCGACAACGGCAACGCCGCCCCCGCCGCCCGGCGACATGACGAATGCGACCGTTGCGCCGTCGGCCAATCCGTCGCCGCAAGCAACGGGCAACGCGACGGTCAGTGCAGTGAGCGTGCAAGCCGGCAGTGATGGCAGCCAAACCGTCGCGATCGCCGTGACCGGCGATGCTACGTATGAATGGCATCGCTTGCGCGCGCCCGACAACCGCTTTTGGATCGACATCAAAAACGCGCAGCTTGCGGACGGCCCGCAAGATCAGGCCGAAGCCAACCCGCTCGTCGCACTGCGGGTGCGGCAGATCGATCCGCAGACCGTTCGGATCGCGCTCTCGCTCGCCGGCGACAACGCACTCGACGTCTCACCGGCGGCGACGGGCCTTACGGTGAATGTCGGTGCCGCGATGCTTGCCGATACCGCGCCGCGCAGCGGCAGCGGCTCGATCGGTGCGGTCGTTTCAGCGAGCGAGCCGCAGACGCTCGTGACCCCCGTGCCCGCCGACGAGTACGGCGCGAGCAGCGACGACCAAAGCACCTGGAAGTTCGGTCCGCAGGGCTACGTGCCGACCAATCCCAAGTTGATCGTGCTCGATCCGGGTCACGGAGGGACCGATCGCGGCTCGATGCACGGCGATCTACAGGAGGCCATTCTTACCCTCGATATGGCCAAACGCGTGCAGGCGATTCTCGTTGCGCGCGGCTGGCAAGTCAAGATGACGCGGACGATCGATCATGACGTGGATCCGACGCCGCGCAGCACGCAAGAGGCGATCGGCATCGGCCACGACAACGTCGACGCATACGCTCTCCAAGCGCGCGACGACATCGCGAACGAGGCGGGTGCGCGGCTCTTTGTCAGCATTCACTGCAACGCCTATCTGAATAGCGGGCCCAACGGCGCGACGGTCTACTATTCGAAGCCGATCGACCAGCCGCTGGCGCTAATCATGGATCGCGATATTGCGATGAGCGGCCTCGGCGTCAAGGACGACGGCATCGTGAAGAGCCATTTGTACGTGACTCTGCATGCGAATATGCCGGCGATTCTGATCGAGACCGCGTTTCTTTCCAATCCGACCGATTACGCGAAGCTGGCCTCGTCCGACTGGCGCCAGCAGATGGCCCAAGCCATCGCTGACGGCATCGACAAGTACGCGCAAGCGAACCCGGTCACCGGCAGCGCGCAATAGTGATCGGACTCTTTGACTCGGGCCTGGGCGGCCTGACCGTTATTCGCCGTGTGCGCGAACGTCTGCCGGACGTCGATCTGCTGTACTATGCCGATCAGGCGCACGTGCCCTACGGCGGACGCGCGCCCGACGATCTCTTCGCCCTGCTCAAGAACAATCTCGCGTGGCTCGATGAGCGTGGTGTCGAGGCGATCGTCATGGCCTGCAATACCTCGTGCGCGATCGCCGACGTCTACGGCTGGCCCGAGACTCGCGCCGAGATCTTCGACCTCCTCGACTCAGCCACGATCGCGCTCCAGCGCTCGGGCGCGCGGCGCATCGGCGTGGTGGCGACCCAAGCCACGGTGCGTTCGGGAGCCTATGGCCGGCGGATTCGCAATGCGATTCACCAAAGCGAGGTCTGGGAAGTTCCGGCGCCCGAACTCGTGCCGCTGGTCGAAGCGGGTGAGCAGGACGGCGCAGCGGCTCGCGATGCCGTCGCGCGCGCCTGCGCAGCGCTGCCCCCGGATCTCGACGCGGTCATCTATGGCTGCACGCATTATCCCGTGTTGGAGCAGCATTTTCGCGCCGCGCTTAGCGATCGCGTGGAATTGATCGATCCGGCCTTCGTGCAAGCAACGCGTTTGGCCGAGTTTCTCGCACTCGACGAATCGCCGGCCGGATCCGGAACGACGCGTTACGTGACGAGCGGCGATCCGCAACGCTTCCGCACCAGCGTCGCGCAAATTATGGAAGAACAAACTCCCGTCGTTCTGGAGTATTAGCTGGAGTTCTTAGTGCGCTCCAACTGGGACGGGCGAATCCGTCAGTTCTTCATCCAATCCCCGGTACGGCAACGGCTGACCAAAATCGTAGGGCAAACCGTACACCGTCGGGATGTGCTTGAAGTTGTAGTAGTGCGGTGGCGACGGAATCTGCCACTCTAGCGTCCGCCCGCCCCACGGATTCGGCCCGGACCTCTTCCCGTTGCGAAGGCTCCACACGATGTTGATAAAGAAGAGCAAGATCGAAAACGTCATCACATAGGACGAGATCGACGAGACATCGTTCCAGAATTGGAATTGCGGATCGTATTCGGGTACGCGCCGCGGCATGCCGAGCATACCGAGCCAGTGCTGCGGTAAGAACGTGCCGTTGAAGCCAAGAAAGAACAGCCAGAAGTGCCACTTGCCCAGCGTCTCGCTCATCAGGCGCCCGGTCATCTTCGGAAGGTAGAAGTACGTTCCGGCAAAGACGCCCATCAGCGAGCCGCCAACCAGCACGTAGTGGAAGTGTGCGACCACGAAGTACGTGCCGTGCACGTGTAGATCGAATGGGACAGCCGCAAGGAACACGCCGGTAATGCCGCCGAGCGTAAACAGCGCGACGAAACCGATCGCGAAGAGCATCGCGCTGGTGAAGTGGATCTTCCCGCCCCACAGCGACGCGGTCCACGAAAAGATCTTCACTCCGGTCGGAAGTGCGACGATAAAGGTAATGATCATGAAGGGCAGTTGCAGATACGGCGCAAGTCCCGACGTGAACATGTGATGCGCCCAGACCAGAAACGATAAAAGGCAGATTGCCATCGACGAAAAAGCAATCATCTTATAGCCGAAGATCGGCCGGCGCGCGAAGGTCGGGATGATCTCGGAGATCATGCCGAAGGCCGGCAAGATCATGATGTAGACCGCGGGATGCGAGTAGAACCAGAACATGTGCTGCCACATCAGCGGGCTGCCGCCTTTGGTCGGATCGTAAAACGGCACGCCGAATTGGCGCTCCATGAAGAGCGCGGCGAGCGCGGCGGCAAGTGCCGTCGTCGCGATCATCAGCAGCGGCGCCGTCGCAAGCTGGCCCCAAACAAAAAGCGGCATGCGCGTCCAAGTCATCCCCGGCGCGCGCATCTGGAACATCGTCACCAAGAAGTTGATACCGGTCAGCGTCGAGCTGATCCCGACCAAGAAGATCGCCGCGGCCCACAGCGACGTACCGGGGCCGCCTTCCAGCGACATCGGCGGGTATTCCGTCCATCCCGCGACCGGCGCGCCGATGAGGAACGACGCGTACAGCATCAGACCCGCGACCGGGAAGATCCAGAAGCTGATCATGTTCAGCCATGGGAAGGCGACGTCACGCGCTCCGATTTGCAGCGGCATGATCATATTTCCGAATGCACCGGTCAACAGCGGAATGATCACCAGCCAGACCATCGTCGAGCCGTGCACGGAGTAGACTTCGTTGTAGACGTCGGGGCTGACGAACCCACCGCTCGCTTGCAGGAGCTGCGTGCGAATGACTTCGGCTAGCAAGCCTCCCAGCGCCATGAACACAAAGCCGGTGATGAGGTATTGAATCCCGATGATCTTGTGATCTATCGAGAAGATGTACCGACGGACAAAGCCTTGCGGCTCGGGGTGAATATGATCGGCGATGCCGCCACGTGGAACCAGTTCGACGCCCTGTTGTGCCATGGTTCTTGCCTCACGCGCGTAACTCGGGGTACTAGTATACCGCGGCTACGCCGCTTAAGAAAATAGGGCGCGGCGCTGGCGTTCGAGTTCGACCGTCGAGCTGAGTGCCGCTCGGCTGTCCTGCGCGTGCGATTCGACCAGCGCAGCCATCTGTGAATAATCGCCGTACATCGCGTACGCGCGCCGCGCTTCGTCGTTGGCCGCATCTTGGGCTTGCTCGAGCGTGAACTGGGCAGAGCTGGCGAACTGTTCGATACGCCCGAATGCCTCTTGCGCCATGCGCGCCTGACGCGCGCTGTGCTCGGCTTTCGCCACGCCGTTTTCGATCGCGACGCCCGCGGATTTGCCCCGCGCCTCGAGATCGCTCAAGACTTTGCGAATGTTTACCGTCGACGCCTTGGTCTTGTCCGCGAGGCCGCGCACCTCTCCCGCGACGACGTTGAAGCCCTTGCCGTGATCGCCCGCACGCGCCGCTTCGATTGCCGCGTTGAGCGCGAGAAGGTTCGTCTTGTCCGAGACCGAGCGCACGAGATTGATGATATTAAAGATCTGCTTCATCGACTTGGCGAATTGATCGAGCGCGTTTCGACTTTGCACGGCCATCGACGAAAGGACGTTGATCGTATCGATCAGCTCGCCGACCGTGTCGCGCATGATCCGCACTTGCGGCGCGACCTGTTCAAAGCGATCGCCCAGCCCCAAAAAGTCCTTAGCGAGCTGTTCGTTCGAGCCGCTCAACGTCATCGATTGCTGCGAAAGCGCGTTGAGGCTCGCGATCTGAGAGCGGGACTGCGTGCCGATCGTATCGCCCGTCGCGCGCACGGAATTGACCGATCGGTCGATCGACTCCACGATGTCGTTGAGCGTGAACCCATGCGCCGACGCGTGGGCGCCGAGATTGACGCGCGGGTGCCAGGTTTCCAGGTTGCGATTGAGCAGCAAGCGATAGACGTCGGTAGGAAAGAGCGGCTCCATCCGTTCCCAGACGAAGCGTGAGGTCTTCACAAAATCTTCGCGCTCGTCGGGCTGCAGCTCGTGCACTTCCAGGTGCTTGCGCAGCTCGCCGAGAGCGTGTTGATCGTCGTCGCCTGAAACGCGGCGATGATACACGGTTGCCTCGGCGAAGGCTTGTTCGATGATCTCGCGGTCTTGCGGGCTAAGCGAGCGCCAGCGCTCGATATTTCCCAACACGATCTGCGTGTTATACGTGTGCGCGGTCAGCGATAGATAGCGTTGCACTTCGTGGAGCCGCGCACCGAGCGTGTTGGCGAGCGGGTTTTCCTGGGCGTCGACTTCGTGGTTCTGCAGCGAGCGATAGACGTCGCCGAAGGGAATGACCTTCGGCGACGCGCCGAGCGCGTGCATCAGCGCAAGATAGACCACCGAGTCCTGGATGCGCACGCGCATCTTGCGCATGTCCGACGGCCGACGAATGGGGTGCAGGCTGTTAGTGAAGTGACGCATCCCGTTCTCGAAAAAGCCGAGGCCGTGCAATCCGAACGATTCAAACGACTGGAGGATGTTCACGCCGAGTGGACCATCGAGCAACCGGTGAGCCGACTCCCGATCCGGAAAGACGAACGGCAGGTCGAGCAACTGCGCGAGAGGCACCAGAGCGCCGGCAACATACGTTGTAACGCTGACCATGTCGAGATCGCCGGAGCGCACGCGCAGCAGCGCTTCCATCTCGCTGCCGCCGGTGAACGGGATCTCCAATTCAAAGCGCAAGCGCCCTTCGGAGAGTTCCAGCGCGCGTTGGGCGACCAGCTCCCAGGCGCGCGAGGGCGGGTAACCCGGCGGCAGGAGCGTCCCGACCTTAATTGTTGTGTGATCGCTTTTGACTGCATTGCGTGAGCGCGAGATGTATTCGATTTCGGCGCCGTAATAGGCCAGACGTTGCGTCGCGAAGGCGGATTCCAGCGCTTCACGTCCCTGCGCCGCAGCGACGTTGGCCAGGCCGTCGGTCGACTTGCGCATTTGCTCGGCGGCCTGACTGTGGTCGCGGCCGCTAACGACTGCGCGATCGATCGTCACCGAGAGATCGGCTGCGAGTTCGGCGATCTCGGCAAGCGAGCTGCGCGCGACGTCTGCGAGCGGCGTCGACGCCGCCGAACGCTCGGCGTTGGCACGCACGGCTTGAATCGTGGCTTCGGCTTCGTGCTGAATTTCGACGACCAGCGTCTTGATTGCCGTGGTCGACTCGTTCGTCGTCTTGGCGAGACGGCCGACTTCGCCCGCGACGACGGCAAAGCCTAAGCCATGTTGCCCGGCACGCGCGGCTTCAATCGCCGCATTAAGCGCGAGCAGTTGGGTTTCGTCGCTGACGTCTTCGACGAATTCGGTCATCCGCCCGATCTCGCTCATGAGCCGGCCGAAGTCGTCCATCGCGGTTGCGGTGTCGGCTGAAAGCTCGGCCAGCTGCTGGACCGACGTCAATAAATTCTCGACGACTTCAAACGAGTTGCCCAGGTCCGCGGCGGCAGCACGCGCCGAGGACTGCGCACTTTGCAAACGCTCGGCCGTTTCACGGGAAGCCGAGGCAAGGGTGCCTGCCGTGTCGGAAAGCGCGACCATGAGCGTCGTCTGCTCTTGTGCGGTGGCCGCAATAGCCTCCGACGCCTGGCGCACGGCATCGACCGCGGTCGCGATACTCGCGTTGAAGCGGTCGAACAGCGCGCCATCAACGCGCTCGTCGGAGCGAATCACTCTGCCTACTACGGGTGGCTGTCGAGGGTTCCTGCCGCGATGATTGTAAAGCCTCTGAAGGTGCGTATTCTCATCGTCGAAGACGACGTTCGACTCGCCTCCGCTTTACAACGTGGTTTGCGCGAGCGTGGGCACATCGTCGAGCTCGCGGCCGACGGCGACGAGGGAGAGGTGCTGGCCGTTGCGGGCGGTTTTGATGCAATCGTGCTCGACTTGAACCTGCCCGGGCGCGACGGGCTCGACGTGTTACGCGCGTTGCGCGCTCGAAGCGTCACGACGCCGCTGCTTATCGCCACGTCGCGTGATGAGACTGAAGACGTCGTTGCCGGACTCGATGCGGGTGCCGATGATTACATCCGCAAGCCGTTTGCGCTGCGCGAGCTCGAAGCGCGACTGCGATCGGTCCTCCGCCGACCCGCCGCTTCGGTGGAGAACAGCCTTCAGGTAGGAAACCTCGTGTATCATTTGGCTGCGCATCGAGTGACGCGAGACGATCGCGTGATCGAGTTCACGGCGCGCGAGCTTGCTTTTCTCGAATACTTCATGCGTAACGCCGGCCGGGTATTGACCCGTTCGATGATCGAGAACGCGCTGTGGGACCGCTCGAGCGAGACGATCTCCAACGTCGTCGATGTTTACGTTCGCCGCTTGCGCGTCAAGATCGACGTCGATGGGGAGCCCGCGCTGCTCCACACCGTGCGAGGCTTGGGTTACCGCATGGGGACGGCATGACGCTGCGAACGCGATTGGCCTGGACCTATGGCATCGCGGTGATGATCGCGGTAGCGATCGTTGCCGTCGTTTCGTTTACCGCGATCGATCGTACCCTGCGCGGATCGCTCGATGCGCGGCTCGCGACGACTGCCTCAGCGATCGCGGCGCTGGTCGACGTGCGCAACGGCGCGCTCGTATTCGACGCCGAGGACCGCGAGCAGATGATCGGCGCGCTTGCTCCCGCGATGAGCGGCGCTATTTTCAACCGATTCGGCGCACCGTTCGTGACGTCGGCTGCGGCAACTCCGGCGGAAATTCTTCGCGCTGCGCGCAGCGGCTCCTATGCGGACGTCCCGGCGACTGTGATGGACCGCGGCCAGCGTCTGCGCGTTTCCTGCCGTCCGATCGCGCGCGGATCGATCGTCTACGGACATGCCTGCGCGTGGGAAAGCGCGGCATTCATCGACGACGTCGATCGCGACGCGCTCCTTGCAATCGCGCTTGCCGCGGGGCTTGCCGGCGGCGCGGTTGTCGTGCTGTCCGCGACGTTGGCGCAGCGAGCGCTTGCGCCGCTGCATGCCTTCAGCGATCTCGCCACCGAGATCGAAGCGCACGATCTTTCGCGCCGTGTCCGGCGCAGCGGTGAAGATGAACTCGGGCGACTGGGGTCGGCCTTCGATCGAATGCTCGATCGGCTGGAATCGGCATTTGCACGCCAGCGGCGATTCACGGCCGATGCGTCGCACGAGTTGCGCGCGCCGCTTGCCGTCATCCGCGCCGAAGCGGACGCGGCGCTCGAAGGTGATCCCGAGAGCGCGCAATACCGCTCGGCACTGCAAACGATCGTCTCGGAAGTCGAACGCATCGACGCAATCGTCGATGCGTTGCTGCTTGCCGCCCGCGCGGATTCGGCGCGGTTGAACTTCGAGCCGCTCGATCTGGCGGCGCTCGCAGCGCTGCTCGCCGAGCGCTTTGCCGGAGCTGCCGGGCAGCGCGGCGTCTCGATTTCGGTGACCGGTGCAGCCGCACTCGTCTCCGGCGATGCCCGCGGCCTCGAGCGCGCTTTTGCCGCTATCCTTCATAATGCGATCGATTTCGCCGCCGCGCATGCCGAGCTCGAAACGACGCACGACGGCAATACGGCCCGTTTCACGGTATGCGACGACGGTCCGGGATTCTCGGCCGAGGCGCTGGTGCACGCAGTCCAGCGCTTTTGGCGCGGAAACCGCGGTGAGCGCGACGGAACCGGGCTGGGTCTGGCTATCGCGGACGCGGTCGTCCAAGCACACGGAGGCGAATTGCTCCTGGCCAATCGCCCTGGCGGCGGTGCGTCCGTGAGCGTCATCCTGCCCCGTTCATCCTAGCGTCATCTCGCCGTGCGACGATGCGCCGTGTGAACCTTGCGGCGTTCGGGCTCCGGTTTGAAAAAGTCATTGTCTTCCTTGTTGCCGCACTTGCCGTTTTCGGGGTCGCGGCGTACAGCCAGATCCCAGCCAGCATTTTCCCGACGATGTCGTTTTCGCGGATTGATGTCGTTGCCGATGCCGGCAATCTGCCGCCAAATCAGGTCCGTGTCGCGATTACGTTGCCGCTCGAGCGCGCGCTTTCGGGACTTCCCTCGGTCACTCGGGTGTTCGCGACGTCGAGCCAGGGCAGCGCCGAGATTATCGTCGATTTCGATCCGACGACCGCCGTGCAGGGCGACCTTACGTATGTCGATCAGGCGATCGCGCAAACGCGCGCGGCGCTGCCTCCCGGCGTGAGCGTGGAATCCAATATCATCAATCCCAATAACGAGCCGATTGTTTCGTATGCGCTCACCTCGAATGTGATGTCGCAGACGCTGCTGCACGAGCTCGCGCAGCAATCGATGGTGCCCCGGTTCTATGGAACGCCGGGCTTGGCGCGAGTAAGCGTTGCAGGCGGACCGCCGCGCGAATATCACGTTGAGCTCGACCCGAGCGCGCTCGCGCAGTACGGTCTCACCGCGGGTGATGTCGAACAGGCGCTGGGCGAAGCGACGGCTGTCACGGCGGTCGGGCTGCAGGTACGTCACTACACGCGCAGCGTCGTTGTGGTCGACGCCGGCATCCGCACCGGTGCCGATTTGTCGCACGTCGAAATCTTTACCAAACACGGTTCTGTGCCTATCGATGCACTTGGTGACGTGCGTTTGGGCGTGGCGCCCGAGACCGATCAGGTGAGCTTCGACGCTCACAACGGCGTAATCGTTAGCTTCTATGCGCTTCCCGGGGCTGATGCCGTTCGGATGGCCGAGGACATCGCCGCGCGCGCGCAGACCATTAATGGCGAGCTTCCGTTGGGCACGGCGTTCACCCGTTTCTGGGACCAGACAACGCTGGTGAAGGATTCGCAAGCGTCTCTGCGCGACGCGATCCTGATCGGCGCGCTGCTCGCAATCGCCGTGATCTATATATTCTTGCGCAGCTTCCGGATGACACTGGTTGCGGCCGCGGTGATCCCGCTTGCGCTCTCGATAACAATCTTCGCGATCGGTCGCGCCGGCGAAACGCTCAACTTGATGAGCGTCGGTGGACTGGCGATCGCCGTAGGCCTGATCATCGACGATGCGATCGTAGTAATCGAAAACATTTCGCGCAACCGGCGCGAACGCTCTGACCTCGCGATGCGCGACGTCGTGACCCTCTCAATGTCGCAGATCGGCAGCGCGATGATCGCATCGACGGCAACGACGGTCGTCGTTTTTATTCCGCTGGCGCTCCTCACCGGCGTGAGCGGCTTTTTCTTTCGTTCGCTGGCGCTGACGCTGGCAACATCGTTGCTCGTATCGCTTGCCCTTGCGCTGTTTTTTACACCGGTTCTCGCCAAACTTTTCGTGCGATCGGAGGAGAAGGACGACGGTGCGCCCTTTATCCGTCGCATCCTCGATCGCTACGAGCCCATCCTGCGCTGGTCCCTGGAGCATCGCCCCCAGATCTACGTCGCCTCGCTCGGGGTCTTGGTCGTGACCGTCGTGCTGCTTGCGCGTTTGCCAAGCGACTTTCTTCCAACTCTGGACGAGGGCCAGTTCGAAATCGATTACGTGCTTCCGGTCGGGACGAGTTTGGACGCGTCCGATACAGCGGCACATCAAATGGAGAAAGTCGTCGCCGCGGACCCGGCCGTCGCGGGCGTTGGTCGCTGGACCGGGCTCGATACCAATGGCTATTCACCGACGCCGCAAAATGCCGGCATCCTGCGAGTGCGTCTCAAACCCGAAAACGCGCGTGCGTCCTACCCGGTGGTAAGCGATCGGCTGCGCGAGGAGTTGGCGCAGGCGGTTCCGGCGGCGCAATTCGATTTTCATCAGATTCTCGAAGATATGATCGACGATGTTTCGGGCGCGCCGGCGCCACTCGAAGTCACGCTCGAGGGTCCGGATCAGGCAACGCTCGTCGCGCAGGCCAATGCACTAGCCGACCGATTTGCCGGCGTGAAGGGGCTAGCTGACGTATTCTCCGGCGTAGTCTACACCGATCCGGCGATACGCGTCGCGCCGGATCGCCGCTTGCTCGCGCAGCTTGGATGGACACAATCCTCGCTCGCCGATTCACTCGCCGCGCAAGCCCAAGGAGACGTCGCGGCGGAATTGCCCGGGCCCTACAATCTCGTGCCGGTACGCGTGCTCGTTGATGCGGCGGTCACCCGCGATCCGCAGGTGACATCTCCTAGCGGGCCGGTCGGACTCGACGCCGTCGCGCGGGTCGTTCCCGCGGCCCTTGCAACGACCATGCACGAAGAGAATGGCGCGCGCGTCATCGTACTTACTGCGAGTCTTGCGGGCGCGAATCTCTCTTCCGTCGTTGCGGACATGCATAGCGCGATCTCCGCAGAACATCTGCCGCCCGGATATCGCGCTACGATCGGCGGCCAATACCGCGAGCAACAGGACTCATTCCGCCAATTCGCCGGAGTTATCGCGATCGCCGTCGCGCTCGTGTTCGCGGTGATGCTCGCAACGTTCCGATCGTACCGGCTCCCCCTGGTGATTCTTACCGCCATTCCGCTCGCTCTCATCGGTGTTGCGCTTGGACTCTTCATCACGTCGACGCCGTTCAACGTCTCGTCCTTCATGGGGCTGCTCCTGCTCGTCGGCATCGTCGTCAAGAACGGTATTTTGTTGATCGACGTAGCAAACCGTCGCCGCGCCGCCGGCGACAAGGTCGAGGAGGCGCTCGTCGTGGCTGGACGCACGCGTTTGCGTCCGATCGTGATGACGACCTTTGCGGCGATTGGCGGACTGCTGCCGTTGGCACTCGGCATCGGCTCGGGCGCTGCGATGGAGAAGCCGCTCGCGATCGCGGTAATCGGCGGTCTCTCAACCGCTACCGCATTTACGCTCTTAGTCATCCCCGTGCTGTACGCAGGCTTTGCGGGAAAGGCTGCCATCGAATGATCCACCTGCTCCTAGCGGTGGTCGTTGCCTCGTTCAGCCGCCTCACGCTCGACGGTGCGCAGTCCGCCGCAGTCGCGCACTCGCCGGATGTGGCGATCGCACGCGCCAAGGTCGAGGAAGCGCAGGCGCTGTTCGATGCCGCTCGCGCACAGTATGCGCCCACGCTTACCGCCAACTACGCTGAAGCGCCGCAAGGCGGCGATTTGGGTCAAGTCGTCGCGCAGCGGCTCACGACGTTCGGCGCGACCATCGCGCTCGGCGATCTCTTCGCGGCATCGCCGGCAGTCGCGCAAGCGAATGCCTCGTTGCGCGCGGCACAGTTCGATTTCGACGACGCGCGTCGCAGCGAGCGAATTGCCGTCATCGGCTACTACTACGACGCCCTTGATGCGCTTGCAACCGCGGACGCGCGCACGGCGGCGGTGCGCGATGCACAAGCGCAGCTTCGTGCCGCGCACCTGCGCTTTCGTGCCGGTGACGCGCCGCGGCTCGATGAGGTGCGTGCCTCGGTTGCGCTCGCTAACGCGCAGGCGGATCTTGCTCGAGCCGCGGCCGATGCGCAGAACGCGACGGATACGCTGGCGCAAGAGACGGCAGTCGATTCCGCCGCGTTGGTCACGACGGCCCGGGACGAGTCCGTGACGCCGCTGATTCCGACCGATGTGCATGCGGCCGTTCGTCTGGCGTTGTCACTGCGCCCGGAGATCGCGTCGGCTCAAGCCGATGTCGACGCCGAGACGCATGCGGTCGACGTCGCGAAGCGCGCCGGAATTCCGGCGGTGACGCTGGCGGGTGGCTATACGACCGGCGTCGATACCGGGATCAAGGTGTCCGGTCCAAGCGCCAACCTGACCATGACGGTTCCACTCGGTGGCGCAGCGCACGATCGTGTCGCGGCAGAAGAGGCACGTCTCGCGCAAGCGCAGGCGCAGCTAGAGAAAGTTCGTCGCAGCATCACGGTTTCGGTGGGCGCTGCGGTGCGCACGGAGACGGCTCAAGGTGTCGCACTGGCAGCGGCCGAGCGCGCGCTGCGTGAAGCCAAAGCGCAGTACGACGCGACACAAATAGGATATCGCAGCGGCGCGAGCTCCAGCCTCGACGTCGAATCTGCGCGCACAACATACGTTGCGGCACTGGTCGCGGAACTTTCGGCGTACTACGACGTGGTGCGCGCGCAGGCGACGCTGCAGATGCTGATGGGAGACGAACATGCGTAGGCAATCCTGGTACGTCATCGGCGGAGCCGTGCTCGGGCTAGGCATGGTCGCGTGGTTCGTCGCGCACCGCGGCGGTTCGGCCGCTTCGCAACGCGAGTTGACGCCGGCAGTAGCGCTCGCCACGGTTCGCGAGGGAGGCTTCACGGTCGTCCTCGACGAGGGTGGATTCGTCGGGTCGCCGGCGGCCGGGACCTCGCAGCTTGCCTTCGCGAGCTCCGGTGTGTTGCGCAGTATCTACGTGCGTATCGGCGATCGCGTAAGCGCGGGCGAGCCCGTGGCCGCGCTCGATCTGCAGCCGCTGACGTTGGCGGCGCAGGGCGCGCAGGCCGATTCCCGGGCTGCGACGGCATCCGCCGCAGCCGCTGGGGTGAATCGTTACCAGCAGCGCGTGGAGGCTGATCGAAGCGCGGCGGCGCGCGAGGAACGACTCTATCGCGCCGGCGTCGTCGCACTCAAAGACGTTGAGGATGCGCGCGCGACGCTGGCTACCGATTCGGCCGACGCGCAAAGCGCGGGCGCGCAACGAACGGCCATGCAAGCGCTGGCGGCAAGCGCTGCCGCGAAAGCGGCGCTGGCACAAAGCGACCTCGATCGCGCAACGCTGCGCAGCCCGTCCGACGGCACGGTCACCGCAATTCTGCACCGTCCCGGCGAGCCGGTCGATTCGACGACGGCCGTCGTCGTTATCGGACCGAACGTTCAAAACGAGGCGACGCTGCGCGTGCCCTCGGCTGACGCAGCCCGAATCCAAATAGGGGACGCCGTGGAACTTGCAATCACCGGAGTGGCGCTCCACGCAGCAGGGCGCGTTACCGCGGTCGTGCGTGCACTCGATCCGACGACGCAAACCGCGACGGTCATTGTCGCGGGTCTCCCGCAAGGCGCCGCGGCCGGTGCGGCGGTTCGCGCGCGTATAGCGGTTGCACGCGTCAACGGACTGCTGGTTCCGCAGGAAGCGATCGTTGCCGACCCGCAGAGCGGCAACGACGTTGTGTTCGTGCAGCAGCGCCAAATTGACGGCTCGTTCAAATTCATTCAGGCAAACGTGAACGTCGACCACGAGAACGGAACCACTGCCCTCGTCGGCGCGGGCCTCAAACCAGGTGAGCGTATCGCCGCGCAAGGGGCGTTCGAACTGCTTGCGCCAGCCGGCGGCGGCGACTAGATGGCGACCGTTGCACCGACATGAAAAATTTGGAAGAAGAGGATCGTCGAAACGGTTGCGAGCGCGGCGCCGGCGATCACTTGCGCGAGCGTGTGGGCCTTGAGGTAGACGCGCGCCCAGCACACCATGGGAATTAAAATGAGGAACGGCAGCGTCTGGTTGCCGTAGAGGAGCGTTAGCGCGACCAGCGGCGCGGTGATCCCGATCGCATGCGTGCTGATCTTCCAATATCGGGTGATGTACTGCACGATCAGCGTCGAGAGGGTGTAGGCGGCCATCGCGGCGATCATCATACGTGGAGCGTGGGTCACCCACAGCGCGATCGTGCCCAGAAGATAGAAGACCACGAATGCGCCGAAGACGGCCTCACGTTCGTGGCGCACCGACATGTCGAGATCGGAGATGCGGTCGCTGCCGTAGAGCCAGAAGACGTAGAGCATCGGTCCGATCGACGTGAAGAAGGTTGAAAGGAAAAGCAGCCACCAGAAGTCGACGGTTCCACGAGCGCTGGCATGCGCGAGGATGACAAAGAGCGCAAGTGCGGTCAGGAACGGATTGAAGATCGTCGAGAGGATGCGGGCGAGATCTCGCCAGGCCTTCCGATTCTTGATCGGGACGATTTCTTGGAGGGGATCGTGCATCTAAGCCTTGCTTGGGCTCTCCTGGCCGGAATCCCCTTGGGGACCGGCGAACTTGAGCCGCTCAATTATGGTCATCGAACGCATCGAAACCCCGGCCGACGTCAAGGCACTGTCCCGCGACGAACTCGACGTCCTGGCCCGAGAAATTCGCGATATGCTGGTCGTCACGTGCTCGCGCAACGGCGGCCATCTCGCGCCTAACTTAGGCGTGGTCGAACTGACGATCGCGCTGCATCGGGTGCTCGATCTTCCCGGTGACAAACTGGTCTGGGACGTTTCGCACCAAGCCTACGTCCACAAGATCCTGAGCGGGCGGCGCGATAGATTCCACACCCTGCGCAAAGGCGGAGGCATCTCGGGGTTCTCGATGCGCAGCGAATCGCCGTACGATCAGTTCGGCGCGGGACATGCCTCGACGTCGGTCTCGGCAGCCTACGGCATGGCCGTCGCACGCGATTTGGCGGGCAGCGACGAAACGGTTGTCGCGGTGCTCGGCGATGGTGCGCTCACGGGCGGCCTGGCATATGAAGCTCTCAATAATGCTGGACAGCTCAACTCGAACTTCATCGTGATTCTCAACGACAACGAGATGTCGATCGCTCCCAATGTCGGCTCGATCGCTTCGTATCTCTCGGTGCTGCGCAGCAAGCCGTTTGCGAACTTCGTGCGCGAACGGGCCAAGGGCGTTTTCGAACACATGCCCTTCGGCGGCGCGGCGCGAAAGGCGTTTGCGAGCGCTGAGATGGGCGCGCTGCGCTTCGTTGCGCCTTCCGAAAAAGCGGCGGTGATTTTCGAAGAGCTGGGTTTCCGCTACATGGGACCGTTCGACGGCCACAACGTCGACACGATGATCGATGCGCTCGAAACCGCCAAGAGCTTCGACCGTCCGGTATTGCTGCATGTGCGAACCCTTAAAGGCAAAGGGTACGAACCGGCCGAGAAGGATTCCCGGACGTTTCACGGTGTCTCGGTCTTCGACGTCGAGAACGGCAAGCTCGAAATCAAGCCCGACGCGCGACCGACGTTCTCCGACGTCTTTGCCGGCGCGCTGATCGAACTCGCGCAAACCAACCGGAAAGTCATCGCGATTACCGCCGCCATGCCTGACGGCACCAAGCTCTCCAAATTTGCCAAGGCGTTCCCTGAACGGTTCTTCGACGTCGGCATTGCCGAAGCGCATGCGGTATGCATGGCTGCGGGTGCGGCGACCAACGGATTGCAACCAGTCTGCGCGATCTACTCAACGTTCTTACAGCGCGCGTACGACCAGGTCGTGCACGACGTATGCGTCCAAAATCTCCCGGTCGTGTTCTGCATGGATCGCGCAGGCTTCGTGGGCGACGACGGCCCGACGCATATGGGGCTCTACGATGTCGCGTATCTGCGCACGCTCCCGAATATGTCGGTGATGGCGCCGCGTAACGAAGACGAAGTGCTGCCGATGCTGGCGCACGCGCTTGCGCACAATGCGCCGGTCGCAATCCGATACCCGCGCGGTTCGACCAGCGGCCGTCATCGCGATCCGGTTGCGCCCATCGAACACGGACGCGCTGAAGTGCTGCGCAGAGGAAGCGGGGTGGCGATCCTTGCGCTGGGCAATACGGTCGACGTGGCGCTCGACGCCTATGATCTGCTCGCTAGCGGCGAGTTTGGCCGTTCCGACCGGCTGCCGACGGTGGTCAACGCCCGATTTGCCAAGCCGATCGACGAAGCGCTCCTGGACGAGCTGGCCGGGGATCATGAGCTGATTCTTACGCTGGAAGAACATTCGCTCGCAGGCGGCTACGGGTCGGCGGTCGTAGAGAAGGTGTCGGATTTGGGCCTTTCGGTCCGGGTGCAGCGCGTCGGCGTCGCCGACGTTCTCGTGCACCACGACTCCCAGCCCAGCCAACGTGCGCTCTTTGGGCTCACCGCGCAAGCAATCGCGGAGCGGCTCGCGCGCGCGCTCGACCCGCATCAGGAGATACATCGTTGACCTTTTTGTTCGCCGCTGCCGCGAAAGCGGTTCCCGCCGCCGCGAAAGCAGCCGCCCCGTCCGCGCAAACCATCCAACTTCCGCCGCCGACGGTGATGCCGCAGACCGCATTACAGGCGCACGCCGCGTGGCTGACCCACGGCATCGCCGGCATTTTTGTCATTGCGGCCGTGGCGCTGGTGGTGCTGCTCGCCGTGCAAACGACCAAACAAGAGGGGCTTTCGGGGACGATCGGCGGGCGCGTCGAGTCGGCGTACGGCCGGATGGGTGCCGAGGAACAGCTTAAGCGCGTCACCGGTTTTGCCGCGGTCGTGTTCGTTCTGTCCGGATTCATTCTCTCACTGACGGGGATCTAAACCGCTGTCATCGCTACTCGATGTCCGCAACCTCCGTACGACCTTTCGTACGGAGGATGGTCCCGTAACGGCCGTCAACGGCCTATCGTTTTCACTCCAAGGCGGCGAAACGCTCGGCATCGTCGGCGAATCGGGGTCCGGAAAGTCGGTGACGGCGCTCTCGATCATGCGCCTGCTCTCGCGCAACGCGAGCGTGACCAGCGACGGAATTATCTTCGAGGGCGAAGATCTCACCGCGAAAACCGAAGCCCAGATGCGCAAGATTCGCGGCCACAAAATCGCGATGATCTTCCAAGACCCGATGACCAGTTTGAATCCCGTGCTCACCGTCGGCGAGCAGATCGCCGAAGCCGTGCGGTTGCACCTGGGCTACTCGCGGGCCGATTCGCGCGCTAAGGCGATTGAGATGCTGCGCAAAGTACGCATCTCCGAGCCGGAACGGCGCATCGACGACTATCCGCACCAGTTTTCAGGCGGTATGCGCCAGCGCGTGATGATCGCCATGGCCCTCTCGTGCAATCCGCAAGTGCTCATCGCCGACGAGCCGACGACCGCGCTGGATGTCACGATCCAAGCGCAAATTCTCGAGCTCATGAACGAAATGCAGGCCGAGACCGGGGCGGCGATCATCATGATTACCCACGATCTCGGGGTGGTGGCCGAAGTCTGCAAGAACGTGCTCGTGATGTACGGCGGCAACTTGGTCGAATACGGAACCGCCGATCAAATTTTCCACGAGCCCAAGATGCCGTACACCCAAGGATTGCTCGCCTCGCTCCCGCGATTGGACGATGCTACGCAGCGGCGTCTGCAGCCGATCAAAGGGCAGCCGCCCAACCTGCTCAATTTGCCCAAGGGCTGCGCCTTTGCGCCTCGCTGCGACGCGCGCATGCCGATTTGCGCCGAGCCGGTTCCGCTGTATACGTTCGAGGGCGAACATGAGGCGCGCTGCTGGCTCTACGACGGAAAGGTCCCATGTCGCTAGTCGAGGTGCGCGGCCTCCAGAAATACTTTCCGATCCACGCTGGGCTGCTCTCGAGGCATGTTGCCGACGTCAAAGCCGTCGACGGCGTCAACTTCGATATCGATGCGGGCGAGACGCTGGGCTTGGTGGGCGAATCCGGGTCGGGGAAGACGACGATCGGGCGGATGTTGCTCCATCTGTTGCCTGCCACGAAGGGCTCGATTCGCTACGACGGCGCCGAGATCACGACGATGCGTGCCGACGACATCCGGCGACTGCGGCGCCAGATTCAGATCATCTTCCAAGACCCCTACGCGTCGCTCAATCCACGCATGACGATCGGCGAGATCATCGGCGAACCGTTGCGAATCCATGGCATCGCGACCGGCAAGGCCGCGCAAGAGCGGCTTGGGGAGTTGCTGCGGCTGGTCGGCCTACGCCCGTACAGCGCCAATCGCTATCCGCACGAGTTCTCGGGTGGGCAGCGCCAGCGCATCGGCATCGCGCGTGCCCTCGCGGTCGACCCCAAGTTCATCGTCTGCGACGAGCCGGTCTCGGCACTCGACGTCTCGATTCAGGCGCAGGTGATCAACCTGCTCGAGGATCTGCAGCGCCAGCTCGGCCTGACCTATCTGTTCATCGCGCACGATCTCTCGGTGGTGCGGCACATTTCGACCCGCGTCGCGGTCATGTACGTCGGGAAGATCGTCGAACTCAGCTCACGCGACGCGCTTTACGAGCGGCCGTTGCATCCATACACCCAGGCGCTGCTCTCCGCGATTCCCATTCCGGATCCGTCCGCCGAGCGCCGGCGTAAGCGCATCGTGCTGAGCGGCGATATCCCATCCCCTGTCGATCCGCCGTCGGGCTGCCGCTTTCATACGCGCTGCCCCGTGGCTTTTGAACGGTGCAAGGTCGAAGATCCGGCGTTCAAAGACTATGGCAGCGGTCATTTCACCGCTTGTCACTGGGTCGAGGAACATCATGGCGCGGCTCCGCCGTTGGTGAATGGCCCCGTTGTACTAAACCCGTCTTAATTCCGGGATAAGGCACGCACGCTATGCTCGTCGTGTGATCGTCGCGCAAATTTCGGATCTACACATTCGGCGCCGCGGGCACGTGCTGCACCACATGCCCAATACGGCCGATTATCTTCGCCGCACGATTGCCCGCTTGCATGCGATGCAGCCCCGACCCGATGTCGTCCTCGCGACCGGCGACCTCACCGAACGAGGTTCGCCGCACGAGTATCGACGATTGCGGTCGATGCTCGGACGGCTCGAGATCCCGCACTTTTTGATACCGGGAAACCACGATGATCGCGAATCGCTCCGCCGGGCCTTTCGCGATCATCGTTATTTACGGACCTTCGAGCGGCATGCAAGCTTTGCAATCGACGCGTGGCCGCTGCGTATTATCGGACTGGATTCCACGCAACCGGGTCGCAGCGGTGGATTGCTGGACAGCGAGCGACTCGAGTGGATCGAGGCAGAGCTGTGCGCCTGCCCTCGGCAACCAACGATCCTCGCAATGCATCACCCGCCGTTCCGTACCGGGGTCCCGGCGATGGATGCCTACGGCTTTGTGAATGCCGAAGCCTTCGGCGCGATCGTCCGGGCGCATCCGCAGATCGTGCGCATCATCGCAGGGCATCTGCACACCGTGCTCATGCGGCCGTGGAACGGAACGATCGCTTGCACCGCGCCGAGCACGTCACCGCAGTTTGTGCTCGGACGTTCACGCCTGGGAATTGGGGTGGAATCCGCTGGGTTTCTCGTGCACGAGTGGAGCTTCAACGCCGACGTGCACACGTTCATCGTCCGCCTAGACGGCGGCATCGAACAACAAATAGCTTAGAGGCTAGAAAAAAATCAGGCGGACTTGCGTCCGCCTTCATTAAAGCTAGGGTGATGAGCGCGTCAAAACGCTAGGCTTTTTTCCGACGGGCCTTCTTGCGAACGGCCTTACGGACGGCCTTCTTACGGGCCTTCTTGCGAACCGTCTTACGAACGGCTTTCTTGCGGGCCTTCTTACGAACCGCCTTGCGGACGGCTTTCTTGCGGGCCTTCTTACGAACCACCTTACGGACGGCTTTCTTACGAACCGCCTTGCGGACGGCTTTCTTACGCACGGCCTTGCGGACGGCTTTCTTGCGAACGGCCTTACGCACTTTTTTGCGCACGATGGCGCCGAGTATGGCCTTGCGAGCGGCTTTCTTGCGGCGGCCTTTCTTACGGCCCTTCTTTACCGCCTCAACCATCGTTTCGCCATTCATCATGGTATCGGAGTCCATTCATTCCTCCTCGTCCCCCCTGGGGACGAACAGCGTTATTTGGACAGCGCACGAATTGCGCTTTAAGCGCACTATAAAGGATTTTGCGTAATCATGCAAATCGCGTGCGTACGCGTACGCGCACGCGTACGCGTACGCGCGGGCGTACGCGTGCGCGTAGGGCCCTCATCCTTCGACAAGCTCAGGACTGCGGGTTTGCTCAGGTCTTGACCCCGGGAGTATACTTAGGCCCGTGAAAAAGCCCCTGATCATCGTGGAGTCGCCGACCAAGGCGCGCACGATCAAGAAGTTTCTCCCGCCGCGGTACGTGGTCAAGGCGTCCGTCGGGCATGTGCGTGATCTGCCCAAGAGCACGCTCGGTGTGGATGTGGAACACGATTTCACGCCCAAATATCTCACGATCAAGGGTAAGGGCGATGTGATCAAAGAGCTCAAAAGTGCGGTCAAGGGTGCGAGCGAAGTCTACCTCGCAACCGACCCCGACCGCGAAGGTGAGGCGATTGCGTGGCACCTCGCCGAGCTGCTCAAACTCCAAGACCCCAAGCGAATCGAACTCCACGAGATTACCAAAGACGCGGCGCTCGCCGCGATCAAATCGCCCCATCACATCGACATGGATCGCGTGAACGCGCAGCAGGCGCGGCGCATTCTGGACCGGCTGGTCGGCTACAAGATTTCGCCGCTGCTCTGGGCCAAGGTCCGCGGCGGCCTCTCGGCCGGGCGCGTGCAGTCGGTTGCCGTGCGCCTGATCGTCGACCGCGAGCGCGAAATCAATGCATTCAATCCGCGCGAATACTGGACCGTGACCGCGCAACTTGCGACGGAGCGCGATCCGGCCATCGTTTTCCCCGCGGATCTGGTCGCGCATCGGGGCGAGAAGCTCGAGATCACCAACCAAGAACAGGCGGACGGGGTCATGCGCGCGCTCGAAGGCGCGTCGTTCTCGGTCGCAACGGTCAAGCGGCGCGAGGTACGCCGCAATGCCCCGGCGCCGTTTACGACCTCGACCCTGCAGCAAGAGGCGTCGCGCAAACTGCGTCTACGGGTCCGCCGTACCATGCAGCTCGCACAGGCCCTCTATGAAGGCGTCGATCTGGGCGGGGCCGACGGCACGCAAGGTCTGATCACCTATATGCGCACCGACTCGACTCGCATTGCCGATTCGGCTCGCGACTCTGCCCGCGAATTCGTGACCGCGACCTACGGTGCCGAATTTCACGGCGGAGCCACGTACAAGGTTCGTGAAGGCGCGCAGGATGCTCACGAAGCGATTCGTCCGACGAGCGTCTTTCGCACGCCGGAGAGCGTCGCTCACGTGCTCAAACGCGACGAGCTGCGGCTGTACACACTCATCTGGGAGCGCTTCGTTGCTTCGCAGATGGCGCCCGCGGTCTTGGATCAAACAACCGTCGATATCAGCGCGGCCGATTACACGTTCCGTGCGACGGGCAGCATCGTCAAGTTCGCCGGCTTCACCCGCGTATATGAAGAAGGCAAAGACGAAGACGCACAAAACGGTGACCCCGCGGCCAAGACGAACGGCGCGCCCAAGGGCAAAGCGCGCGTGCGTTTGCCGGAGTTGCACGAGCGCGACGCGCTCGACCGGCGCGCGCTCGAACCCAAACAGCATTTTACGGAGCCACCGCCGCGTTACACCGAAGCGACCTTGGTCAAGGCGCTCGAAGAGAACGGTATCGGACGGCCGTCGACCTACTCGACGATCGTCGATACGATTCAAGCTCGCGGTTATGTGACGCAAGAAGATCGGCGTTTCGCACCGACCGAGATCGGCATCGCGGTCAACGATCTGCTCGCCGAGCACTTCAAAGACATCGTCGATCTGAAGTTCACCGCCGGCATGGAAGGCGATCTGGATAAGGTGGCCGAGGGGAATGCCGACTGGGTCGGGATCCTGCGCAACTTCTACGGACCGTTTGCGCACCAGCTCGAAGACGCCGAGAAGAAGCTGCCGCGCCTCGAGATCAAGGACGAGCCGACCGACGAAATCTGTCCCAACTGCCAGCGACCGATGGTGATCAAGACCGGCCGCTTCGGCAAATTCATCTCGTGCACCGGCTACCCCGAGTGCAAGACCACGAAGCCGATCGTGAAAGATACCGGCGCCAAGTGTCCCAAAGACGGCGGCATGGTCGTCGAGCGACGCTCGAAGAAGGGACGCACGTTCTACGGCTGCGCGAATTATCCCAAGTGCGATTTCGTCTCGTGGGATCGGGTCATTCCCGAGCCGTGCCCGGTGTGCGGTAGCCACGTGGTCGCCAAGAACCGTCGCGGCGGCGTGGTGCACCTCGAGTGCGCGGCCAACAAAGAGCACGATGTGTCGTCGCTGGCCAAAGCCGCCGGTGGCGATGAGCCGAGCGAAGACCGCGAACTCGCCGAGGTCTAAATGACCGCGCGCCTTACCGTTATCGGGGGCGGGCTCGCCGGGTGCGAAGCGGCGTGGCAGGCTGCCGCCGCCGGCGTGGACGTCGACCTCTACGAGATGCGTCCGCAACGTAGCGGACCGGCGCATCAGACCGCACGGCTAGCGGAACTCGTCTGCAGCAACTCGCTGCGCGGCGCCGCACTTGAAAATGCCGTCGGGCTTTTGAAAGAAGAGCTAGCCCGGCTCGATTCGATCATTATCACCAGCGCGCGCGAAGCCGCGGTTCCGGCCGGCGGCGCACTTGCCGTCGATCGCGAGAAGTTCGCCGACGCCGTTGAAGCCCGGATCATCGCGCATCCGCGGATCACGTTGCATCGCGACGAAGTGACCTCGATTCCGCTGGATCGTCCAACCATCGTCGCGTGCGGTCCACTGCCCAACGAGGCGTTCTTGACGTCGCTCGATGCGCTAGTCGGAAAGCGCCTGGCCTATTTCGATGCAGCTTCGCCGATCGTGGCCGCCGATTCGATCGACGAATCGCCGATGTATCGCAAGTCGCGCTACGAAAAAGGCGACGGCGACGATTACGTCAACATTCCGCTCGACCGCGAACAGTACGCGCAACTTCTCCACGATCTGCGAACGCTCGAACGTCATGCGCCCAAGGGGTTCGAGCTGGAAAGCAAGACCAAGTATTTCGAAGGGTGTCTGCCGATCGAAGAGATGGCCGATCGTGGCGACGACGTGCTACGCTTCGGTCCGCTCAAGCCGGTCGGCTTGCGCGATCCGCGCACCGGCAAGACGCCGCACGCGGTCGTGCAACTACGCAAAGAGAATGCGGAGGGCACGGCCTTCAATTTGGTCGGCTTTCAAACGCGTCTGGCGTGGCCGGCGCAAAAAGAAGCCTTCGGCAAATTGCCCGGGTTGGCGAACGCGGAGTGGTTGCGCCTGGGGGTGATGCACCGCAACACGTTCATCGACTCGCCGCGCCTGCTCGATGCCCGTTTGCGTTTGCGCGGTTACGATGCGCTCTACTTCGCGGGGCAGATCACGGGCGCTGAAGGATATGTCGAAGCCGCAGCCTGCGGTGCGATGAGCGGCATCCATGCGTCGCGCGCGATCCTTGGACTCGAGCCGGTCGAATTTCCGCGCGAGACCGCGTTCGGCGCGGTCGTCGCACACTTGCAAAATACCGAGACGCACGACTTCCAGCCGGCCAACGTCACGTGGTCCTATTTTCCGCCGCTCGATCGCGAGATCCGCGACAAAAAAGAGCGCCGTCGCCTTATGGCCGAGCGCGCGCTCGCGGCGGTCGGTGGATTCGTCGTACAGCTACGAAAGATCACGGCGACCGTCTAATCTAAACGGCGACGCGAATCGCGGTGCTGGATGGCGGTGGAATTATCTCACCGTGTCGCGTCGCAAGCTCGATGTGCATTCGAATGGCCTCGCTCATGACCGATTTGAGCTCGTCTAGCGTCGTCGCCGTGGCGACGCAGCCCGGTAGGTCCGGCACGTAGGCCGAGAGATTCCTCGCCCCATGCTCGACGATAACCGTGTATTCCATTTCATCTAATCCGTTCAAGTTGCGCCTGCTTGAGAATGCTTTTCCACGTTCTCGGAAGTAAGTCATCGTTTGGATGTCCTGCCACGGTCACGGTGCCGGGCTTCTCCGGGTGCCTGAACTGACGATGGCTTCCCCGCTGGCGGACTATGACCCAGCCGTCGTCGAGTAGCATCCGAATCGCCTCGCGAACTTTGTGCGGCACGCATTGCAATCACGCTCCGAAGGGCTGCCGTCTAGGTCTAGCAGCGAGGATCGCAAGTCGTTTCATGAAACCCCCAGTGCCCAGAGCGGGTAGAACGGTGACGATATGAGGATTCGCTCCACCACCATTTTGGCGGTTCGCCGCAACGGCACGCTGTCCATCGCGGGCGACGGGCAAGTGACGCTCGACAAGACGATCGTCAAGCACAGCGCGCGCAAGGTACGCAAGATCGCGGGCGGCAAGGTCCTGGCCGGATTCGCCGGTTCGGCGGCCGACGGCATTACGCTGCTCGAGAAATTCGAGAACAAGTACGCTGAGTTCAAGGACATTACGCGCGCCGCCGTCGAGCTGGCCAAGGATTGGCGGCAAGACCGCGCACTGCGGCGTCTAGAAGCCCTGCTGATCGTCGGGACCCCCGATCATCTCTTCGTGCTCTCGGGAACCGGTGACGTGATCGAGCCCGACGAAGGCATCGCCGCGATCGGAAGCGGCGGCCCGTACGCGCAAGCCGCAGCCGCCGCGCTGGTTCGCAACAGCGAGCTTTCCGCGCCGGACATTGCGCGCAAGGCCCTGGAGATCGCCGGCGAAATCTGCATCTACACCAACGACGACATCACGGTTGAAACACTTCCATGACCACAACGCTTCCGGATATCGCGGGGCTCACGCCCCGCCAAGTCGCTCTCGAACTCGATAAGTATATCGTGGGTCAGGCCAAGGCCAAGCGCGCGGTTGCGATCGCGCTGCGCAATCGCTATCGCCGCGCCAACGTGCGCGAGGATCTGCGCGACGAAATCACCCCGAAAAACATCCTGATGATCGGACCCACGGGCGTCGGCAAGACCGAGATCGCGCGGCGCCTCGCCGGACTGGTCGGCGCGCCGTTCGTCAAAGTCGAGGCAACGAAATACACCGAGGTCGGCTACGTCGGCCGAGACGTCGAATCGATGGTGCGCGACCTCGTCGAAGCGGCGATTCGCATGGTGACGGAAGAGCGGCGAGCCGAAGTCGAAGAACTCGCCGAGAAGGCCGCCGTCGAGCGATTGATCGACGCGCTCAATCCGGAGACGGCCTCACGGACAAACGCGACGGGAAATCCATTTGCGGCAACGCTCGGATCGATCTTCGGCAATGCCGCGCCGCAGCCGCAGCCGCAGCCACCCCCCGGACCGCCGGGCGACGTCGCGCGCGTTCGCGACCAAGTGCGCGGCGAAATCGAGCGCGGCTTCTACGACGTGCGTCTGATCGAAATCGAAGTCGAGGAGACGCCCAGCATGCCGATCGGCATGCTCGGTATGGAGCAAGGCGGGGCGGATCTCGGCGAAATGCTCGGCGGCCTCATCCCCAAACGCAAAACGCGCAAGCGCGTAACCGTTTCCGAAGCGCGTCGAATCTTCGCGCAAGAAGAAGCAGCCAAGTTGATCGATATGGATGCGGTCAAGCGCGAAGCGCTGCGCCGCGCAGGCGAAGACGGGATCATTTTCATCGACGAGATCGACAAAGTAGCGGGGCGCGAGGGTGCGCGCGGTGGGCCTGACGTTTCGCGCGAGGGTGTCCAGCGCGACATTCTGCCGATCGTCGAAGGTAGCACGGTGACGACCAAACATGGGACGCTCAAGACCGATCACGTGCTCTTTATCGCAGCCGGCGCGTTTCACATCAGCAAGCCATCCGATCTCATTCCCGAACTACAGGGCCGCTTTCCGATTCGTGTTGAGTTGGACTCGCTCACCGCCGAAGACTTCAAGACGATTCTCACCCAGCCGAAGAACGCGCTGATCGAACAGTATCGCGCGCTGCTGGCGACCGAAGGGGTCGAGCTAACCTTCACCGAGGATGCAATCGATCAATTGGCTCGTTTTGCGATGCAAGTCAACGAGCAGAGCGAGAACATCGGCGCGCGCCGGCTGCACACGGTGCTCGAGCGCTTGCTCGAAGATGTGAGTTATGGCGCGCCGGAGGAACGCGGCGCGGTTACGATCGACGCGGCATATGTGCGCGACCGGCTCAAAGACGTCGTCGAGAACGCCGACCTCTCCGGCTACATTCTCTGATGATTCTCATCCTTTGCCCAGGAAAGTCGCGGTAGGATATTGCCATGCTGAGTTTGCGCAATCTCTTCGTGGGTTTCGGAATTTCACTTTGTGCGGTCGTGTTTGCCGCCTGCGGCGGTGGGGCGACGGTCACCGGACCGACGCCCGGTCCAACCTGTTCTCCGGGCGAGACCGTGCAGATGGTCTATCCGATCCCCGGCGCGACCGGCGTACCCGACAACCCGCAGCAGTTCGTCTTCGTGGTTGCCACGCCGCTGCCGACCTACAATGCGATTTTCAACAGCGTCAACTCGTTGAGCGGCAGCATCGCGACGTACACCCTGATGAACACGATCACACCGGCCCAGGTGCCTTCGCCGGCCGCGTCGCCCGCGATCGCGCATCCGGTCTACCAAAGTGTCACCCTGCCGTACGGCTTCGGCTCGGGCGTGACGATCTACGTCTGGGTCAACGACACCTCGAGTAACTGCACGCCGCTCGGCCCGCTCGGAAGCTTTACAACGCTGTAAAAATGGACGCCAGGGGCCTGGGTCGTAGAATAGCGGCCCATGCCCTATATCCGCGAGATTATCACGGACGGCCATCCGACGCTGCGCAAGATCGCCAAACGAGTCGATCCCAAGGAGTTAGCCGACCCGCTTTTTCAGCAGCTCATCGACGACATGTTCGAGACGATGTACGATGCCCCGGGCGTCGGCCTTGCCGCGCCGCAGGTCAACGTGTCCAAGCGCATCTTCGTGATCGACGTCAAAGACGACGAACACGAACCGGCGGTCGTGATCAACCCGAAGATCGAACTTGCGGAAGAAGAAGTAGAACTGACCGAGGGCTGTCTCTCGGTTCCGGGATACGTCGGCGAAATCACGCGTTTCCATCGCGTTGCGGTCAGCGGCCTCGATCGCGACGGCGAGAAGATTCGGCTCGAGGGCGAGGGGCTGTTTGCGCAGTGCCTGCAACACGAGATCGATCATCTCAACGGCGTGCTCTACATCGATAAGGCCAAGAACGTGCGCCTGCCGCAAACCGACGAGGAACGTGAAATCGCCGAAACGGCCGAAGCTTAGTGGCCTGAGTTGCGCACGCTGTTCTTTGGAACCAGCGCTTTCGCGGTTCCGAGCCTGCATGTCACCGCCGAAAAAACGCAGCTTGCGGGTGTTGTCACTCAACCCGATCGACCGGCTGGGCGCGGCCACAAGCTACAGCCGACGCCGGTCAAGGCGGCAGCCCTCGATCTTGGGCTCCGCGTCTACGAACCGGCTTCGCTCAAAGCCTTCGTCGCACAACTCGCACAAACACCGTACGATCTCTTTGCGCTCGCCTCGTACGGCAAGATTTTGCCGCAAGCGCTGATCGATCTTCCGGTGCTTGGTGCGCTCAACGTGCATCCGTCGCTGTTGCCGCAATACCGCGGCGCGACGCCGATTCAGAGTGCCCTGCTCGCCGGCGAAACGCGCACGGGCGTGTCGATCATGCTCATGGACGCGGGTATGGATACCGGCGATCTCGTGCTGCAGGAACCGGTTGAGATCAATGCCGACGATGATTACGGAGCATTGCACGACCGGCTGGCGCTTTTCGGCGCCGATTTGCTTGGTGACGCGATCGATCTCGCGTTGCATGGCCCGCTTCCGCGGACCGCGCAACATGGTGAGTCCAGCCTCACCCACCCGATACGCAAAGAAGACCTCCTCATCGATTGGTCGTGGGCGCCGGAGCGCATCGTCAACACGGTGCGCGCGTTTGCGCCGGCGCCCGGAGCGCGCGCCGTCATCGACGGCGAGAGTGTAAAGCTGCTGCGCGCGCACGTCGACGGCGATCGGGTCGTCATCGATGAGCTCATCGCGCCGAACCGCGGGCGAATGAACGGCGAGAGCTACGAGCGCTCGCGCCGCGATCGAGAGCGAGCTTGAACGCGCGCGAGGTCGCGCTGCACACGGTGCGCGATGTGTTCGTTGCCCCCGGCGCCGGGACGGAGCGCGGCGCGCAGGAAGCGCTCGATTATCGTGCGCGCAAAGCGAATCTCGAATCGCGCGACCGTGCCTTTGCAACCGAGCTTGCCTACGGTGCGATCAAGATGCGACGAGCGCTGGACTGGTATCTCCAGCCGTTCATCGGCGAACGGCGCGCGGAGCTCCCGCCGGTGATCCTCGAAATTCTTCGGCTTGCCGTGTACGAACTGGTGTACACGCGCGCCGACACGCACGCGACGGTCTTCGAGTTTGTGAACCTTGCGAAGCGCTACGGTCACCGCGGCGTCGCCAATTTGGTCAACGCGGTATTGCGTTCGTTCCTTCGCGATCGGCCGCCGGATCCGACGCGCGACCTCTTCGAAAGCGACGACGAGTATTTGGGTGTGCGCTACTCGTTACCGAACTGGCTGGTGCGCCAGTGGCGCGCGGTGTTCGGGGATCGAGTCGAAGCGATTTGCGCCGCGGTGAACGACCCGGCGCGTTCGGCGGTGACGGTCAACGGGCTGCGCACCACCCCCGAGGCGGTCATCGAGGACTTCACGCAGGAGCGCATCGCGGCAACGCCATCGGCTTTCGTTCCCGAGTCGCTGCTGGTCGATGAGCCCGCGGCGGTACGTTCGCGCGAGGCCGGCGCCGGCGGCGGGTGGTGGATTCAGTCGGAGAGCTCCGCGATGCCGGTGGCGATACTCAACCCGCATCCCGGGGAGACGATTCTCGACGTCTGCAGCGGCCGGGGCAACAAGGCGCTGCAGATCGGGGCGCGGATGGGCGCCGAGGGCACGTTGCTCTGCATCGAGCGGGATACGCGCAAGGCCCAGGTGCTCGAGGCGCGCCTCCAAGAGGCCGGCGTGGCCGCGGGCATTGTCGTCGGGGACGCTGCCGCGCCAAACTTCGAGCCGGGCCTGCGCTTCGACCGAGTCCTGATCGACGCTCCTTGCTCGGGGGTCGGCGTGGTGGGCCGTCATCCCGAGGCCCGATGGAAGAAGCAGCCAGGCGACGGCGAACGGCTAGCCCTGACGCAGCGGGCTTTGCTCGAGGCGCTAGCTCCATCGATCCACGAGGGGGGCGCCCTGGTCTACGCGGTGTGTTCGACCGATCCACGCGAGACGGTCGAAGTGATCGAGTGGTTCCGGAGCAAGGCGAATTTCGAACGCGGATTGATTCCCGCAGCGTTTGAACCGTTCATTACCGAGGAGGGCGACGTGCTCGTCCCCCCAGGGCTGGACGGCCGTGATGGATTTTTTGTCGCAAGACTGGAGCACCGGTAACTCCACAACGCAATGAGTTGGTTTGCACGGATCGAGCAAGCATGCGCCGCGTTTATCGAGCGCACGTTTGCCAAGACATTCCCGAGTGATCTTGAGCCGGCTCAGATCGCGCGCAAGCTCGTTACGACCATGGAGGCGCGCACGCGCGGCGATGACGGGCACATGTTGGCTCCGGGCTTATATTTGGTCTATGTCAGCCCCGACGACTTCACGCGTTTGGCCGAGCACCGCGCCTATCTCGAACGCGAGTGGGCCGAACTCTTGCGCGATATGGCCGCGCGCGTCGGCGTCTACTTCTTCGACGGAGGACCCAACGTAGAGATGGTCTCGCGCGAAAGCATTCCGGCCGGACTTGCCGACGTCGCGGTGGCGAGCGACGTGACGATCTCGATTCCCAACGCGCCGGCGCTTACGCCGCCCAAGCGCTATCATTTGCGCATGATGAAAGGCGTGCCGGCCTACGGCGTCTATTTCATCGACAAGTCCGCAACGATCGGTCGCAGCGAAGAGAGTGACATCTTTCTCGTGGATCCCAGCGTCTCGCGCAACCATGCGACGCTCGAAATCGCCAAGGACGCGGTTGAAGTCGAAGATCTCAATTCGACCAACGGCACTTTCGTCAACGGCGAGCGTATCTCGGGACTGCGCCGCGTGGTGTCGGGCGACGTGCTCACGTTCGGGAATACCCAGATGCGCCTCGAGGCCCGCGAGTGACCTTCGCGGCGCATATGCGCATCGGTACGCTCGAGATCACGGCCATGTTGGCGGCAGTTGCGCTCGTCGCGTCGCGTCCGCGGGGCGGCAACCCGGCGGAGATCGCGAGCCTCGTTCCGGTCAAAGCCGTGTTGCGCGTCATTGAACTCGGTCGTGAGCGGCCTTTCGAAGGGCTGTGTCCGCTCAGCATCGGCCGGGATTCAAGCTGTGAACTGGTTCTGGACGACGCCGAGGTCAGCCGAAAACACGCGCGGCTCGAGGCTGCCGCTGGAGTCGTTTTCGTGCGCGACCTCGAAAGCAGCAACGGGACGTTCCTGAACGGCCGTCGCCTCAAGAGCGCGATCGAAGTACTCGAAGGCGACGAAATCGACGTCGGAACGACAAGACTGATCGTGGAGCAACTGCAACCGTGGACGTAGCAATACGCGGTGACCGCGCTTCCTGTCTCTCGCTTCAGCTCGGGCCGCGCTCGTGGCTGTTCGCGGTTGCGCGCGGTTTTGGCACGGTTGACGGTATGGCGGCCGCCCCCGCAACGCTCGAACGCCTGCGTGCCGAGTGCGAGCGGCGCCTGCGAACCGAACGCTTTCGTCGCGCCGTCGATCGCGTGCCGGCGGCGCCGACTGCCGTGCTTGGCGCCCTTGCGCGCGTGAACGGCGATCTTTTTGTACGCAGCGCGTCGCACGCCGATTACGTTACCGCCGGCTGTTCGATCACGATTGCGGTAATCGTGGCGGGATATGCCTGCGTGATTCACACCGGCGGAACCGCGGCATATCTGGCGCATCGCGGCGAGATCAGCGTGCTTACCGGCGATGATGCGCTCAGTGAAGCGGCCCACGAGCTCCTCGGCCGCGCGCTGGGCACGAGTTCCTCGTTGGACGTGTCGGTCTCCAGCGTCACCTTCGATGCGGGTGACGTCATGATTTTGATGGGACATCGCGTTCGCGGGGACGTCGATCGCCGTGCACTCGTCACGCACGTCGAGCGCTCCGGCGAAAACGAACATCTTCTGGTCGTGCGCTTCGACGAGAGCGATCGCGCGATCGAAGAACTTGGAACGCGCGAGGTGCCCGAGGTCGTCTTTCGGCCCAATCTTGTGATGCGAGCGTCGCTCGCCGCCACGGCGTTGACCTTAGCCGTCGCGCTCCTCACTGCGTGGGCACAATAACACTACTCTTTCGCCGGGCGCTCCCGATGCTCGTCGCGTTAGCCGCGACGGGATTGATGCTCGCGTACGCGCCCGCGGGCTCGATTGGACCGCCATGGCTGCTTTTGGCCTTGGCGTTGCTCGCGCTCGCCTGGGTTTTGCTGCAACCGGCACGCACGCAACGCGACGACTATCTGCCTGCGCTTGCGGTGATGCTCGCGGGCTTGGGTCTGCTGCTCGTTGCGCGGCTTGCGCCCGACCTTGCACAACGCCAGCAGTGGTGGCTTTTGGTGTCGTTGATCTTGGCCCTGGCCGCCGGCCCGGCATTCACGCACTTCCGGCGCTTCGCGAGTTACAAGTATCTCTGGGTGGTTGGTTCACTGGTGCTCTTCGCGCTGCTGCTCTTCTTCGGTCAAGAAGTCAACGGCGCGCGGTTGTGGATCAAACTGGGACCCGTGCAGTACGAACCGATCGAGCTCATCAAGCTGTTCATCGTGTTTTTTCTCGCCGCGTACCTCGGCGAAACGGCCGATGTCATCGCGCAGGCACGGCCGTGGTCGGTTCGCGCGAACCTGCGTTATCTTGGACCGCTCTTCATCGGCTGGGGCGCGTCGATGGCGATTCTCGTGCTGCAACGTGACCTCGGCATGGCGACGCTCCTGCTCGCGACGTTTGCAGCGCTGTTGTACGTGGCGACGCGGCGGGTCGACATCGTGCTCGGCGGCATCGTCATCTTTGCATTGGCGGCGTTCTGGGCGATCCATCACTATCCGTACGTGCAGACCCGGATAGCTGTCTGGCGCAACCCGTTCAGCGATCCGCTGGGTGCCGGCTATCAGTCGTCGCAAGCCTACTACGGCCTTGCGGCGGGCGGCCTCTTTGGAACGGGCCTGGGCCTCGGACATCCGGGATTCATTCCGGATGTTGCGACCGATTACGTGTTTGCCGCGTTCTGCGAGGAATTTGGACTGCTCGGCGCTTTTTGCGTGATCGCGGTATTCGTCGTGATGGTGCGGCGCATGTTTGCCACCGCTACCGCACAGCCGGACCTTTACGCGAAGTTACTCGGTTCCGGAATGGCTGCGACGCTCGGATTTCAGGTCTTCATCATTATCGGCGGCGTGATCGGGCTCTTTCCGCTTACCGGCATCACGTTGCCGTTTATCTCCTATGGCGGCAGCTCGCTGGTCGCCAACTTCTTGCTCGTCGCGCTCATTTGGGCGATGAGCTCGCGCGTGTGCGTTCCCAAGCCTTCTGGCTAGCGATCATCGCCCTAGCGCTCGCGGCGATCATCGGAGGGTACATGAGCGGTCGCGCAACCGCGCCGCCGCCGCGCGCCGCCTTGCAGCCGCGTGTCGCTCCGAGCGCGCACGCCGTGCTGCGCGATCCCTCGGATTCACGCATCGACGATCTCTTCTCGCCCGACGACGTCGTCATCGATCGTCCGCAGCTGCTCTCCGAACATTGGCTCACGCCGCAACTCGCGGTCGTGGTGGGTCTGTGCGGACGCGCACCGTCGATCGATGCGGCTTTCGTGCAGATGAAGGTGCCGATTGCGTTCGACATCGATCCTTCGGCGGCGCAGGCCACCGCGGTGGTCCAGTTGGCTCGCGAAGCCGGGGACCTGGTATTGCTTCACCTCGAGAACGCGCCGACGCAGTGGCAACTCGCGCAACTGCGCAAACGCTTCGGAACCTTCGACGGTGTGGCGTCGCGTTCGAGCGAGCGTTTCGTGCAATCCCTCGATGGAACCGGACTGCTGTTCTTCGATGAGCGCGGAGATGCGGATGCCGGTGAGTTCAGCACGGCGGGCATTCCAATCGTGCAGCGCGACGAAACGGTCGACGACCAAACCGCGCGCGGCTACATTCGCTTCATGCTGGCTCGTGCGGTCCGGCGCTCGCAGCGCGAAGGGCGCTCGGTTGTTTTGATGCGTCCGCAGACCCCTTCGCTCGACGCCTTGGAGGCACTGGTTGCAACGAGGAGTGTGCAATTCGTCGCGCTAACGCAACACCAATGAAACGCCGTGGAACGACACGTGTTGCGGCGCTGCTCCTGGCCGGAGCGTTGACAGCGTGTGCTAAAAGCGGCGGCAGCGCCGCGGCAACGAGCAGCCCCTCCGAGGCCGCGCAGGCGACGGCTTCCGTGGCCGCTGCGGAGAGTGGCGCGGCCGCAGACGCCGGCGCCAAGTTGTACGCGCAAAACTGCTCGAGCTGCCATCAGCCCAACGGCCAAGGCGAACTCGGCACGTTCCCGCCGCTAGCCGGTAATCCCACCGTGACCGGCGATCCTTCGGTCGTCATTCACATCGTGAAATACGGACTCAACGGGAAGGTCAGCGTAAAAGGAAGCGATTACAACGGGATGATGCCGGCATGGGAGCAGTCACTCTCCGACGCCGACATTGCTTCGATCGTCACATACGTTCGTTCGGCCTGGGGTAATCAGGCAAGTGCCGTGACGCAAGCCGAAGTTACTGCCGTCGCGCAATAATTCCTAACCGCGAGCGCGCCTCATCGACTTCTAACGATAGCCCGTTGGAGGGCTATTATGCACGCTAGCGAACGCATCGTTCCTTCGCGAGGCCATAGGAGATTGCACCCTTTTGGAATTAGCTCTTCTGCGCGAGCGACAGGCGCGTACCCTGGAATATTTGCGTGGCGCGGACGTGCAATTCAGCCGCGTTTTCGAGCGAATCATGCGCCACTCGTTCGAGTATGCCGACCCGCTCTGCGCGAGTCTCCTGTTGTGGGCGTGTGATGCCTGCGGAGGAGATTCGCACGCGGCGGTCCCGGTCGCGGCGTCGGTCGAGTGTCTGCACCGCTTCTCGGTGCTTCACGACGAGCTGCAGATGGCCCCGACGCTTTTATTCGAACGCGAAACCACGTCGTCGATATGGGGCCTTGCGCAAACCTTGAACGCGGGCGATGCGTTCCACGCACTGGGGTTGGGCCTGCTCGCCAAAGATGCGGTGCACGGCGATCGCGTTCTGGATGTAGGGTTCGTGCTTGCGCAAGCGGTTCTCCGTGGAATCGAGCAGCGCAATCGTCTGATTCGCGCGAGCGTGAGGGCGCGAACCAGCCGCCGCCTGCGAGTCGCCTACGCGGGGACGCAACCGCTCATGCTTGCGCTGAGTTTGCGGGCCGGTGCCATTATGGCCGGTGCCTCTCCGCAACTGGAGGACGTCCTCGCTCGCGCCGGGCGGCTGCTCGGGGCGATCATGCAACTCGCGAGCCAGGCTCGGGGCGCTTCGAGCCCTTTGGCAAAGCGCTATGCAGCAAAAGCCGTGTCCATCGTTGAATCTTCGTCACTAGAGCGTGTCTACGTAGCGGAATTCAAGGAGATCACGTACGAGCTTGCAGCAGGGAACTGAGCGCGGCCGATCGGGGGACGGCAGCACGCCGAGAAAGGCCGAGCACTTACGGATTAATCTCGAGCAGGACGTTCGCGGAAAAGGCGTCAGCGCGGGTTTCGAGCATTACCGCTTCGAGCACTGCGCATTGCCGGAGATCGCGCTTGCCGACGTTGATCTGAGCGTTACGCATTTCGGCCGCACGCTGCGCGCGCCGCTATTGATCTCTTGCATGACCGGCGGCACGCCCGAAGCGGCCGGAGTCAATCGGACGCTGGCGCGGGTTGCGCAAGAATTCGGGCTCGCGATGGGTCTGGGTTCGGGACGAGTCTTGCTCGAGGATCCAAGCACGATCGAGAGCTTCGACGTACGCTCCGTGGCTCCCGACGTTTTGCTTTTTGCGAATCTTGGTGCGGTGCAATTGAACAAGGGGTACGGCGTACCGCAATGCCGGCATTTAATCAAGCTCGTGAACGCCGATGGACTGGTGCTCCATTTGAACCCGCTGCAGGAAGCATTGCAAGCCGGGGGCGACACGGATTTTCGCGGGCTGATGGAACGTATCGCAGGGTTGTGTGACGGGTTGGACGTTCCGGTGCTGGTAAAGGAAGTCGGGTGGGGCCTGAGCGCTGATGTCGTTCGCGCGCTCTTTGAGTGCGGCGTTGCCGGCGTCGACGTCGCGGGAGCGGGCGGCACGTCGTGGAGCGAAGTCGAACGCCATCGCACGCATGAATCGTGGCGCATTCGCGTGGCGGCGCAGTTCGCTGCGTGGGGAATTCCGACCGCGCAGTGCGTCCGGGATGCTCGCGCCGCCGCGCCGGAAGGGCTCATCGTTGCTAGCGGCGGTATTCGCGAAGGGCTCGATGCGACCAAGGCGATCGCGCTTGGGGCAGACTTAATCGGGATTGCGGGCCCGTTCTTACGCGCCGCCGCGCAAGGCTTTGATGAAGTGCATGACCTGGCACGCGAAATTGTCGAAGTGATGCGCGTCGCGATGTTTGCGTTGGGTCTGCGCTCGATCGAAGAATTGAAGTTGACCGACTTGCTGGTTGAACAATGAGCGACGTTGCGCTCTGTGCGGCCGACGCCTATTGCCGCGAACTCACGCGGCGTCACTACGAGAACTTCATCGTGGCGTCGGGCCTGGTGAGTGCCGGTATTCGGCGGGATCTGGCGCGCATTTACGCGTTCTGTCGAACGACTGATGATCTGGGAGATGAAAGCGCTTCGCCTCGTGAGGCATTGGACCGGCTCGAACGTTGGCGAACCGAACTGCATGCAATGTTTGCCGGGACGACGCCGGTGCATCCGGTGCTTTACGCGTTGCGTGAAACGGTCGCACGCGCGGCGATTTCGCCCGAGCCGTTCTTCGACTTGATCGAGGCCAACCGGTTGGACCAGGTGGCCACGGCATATCAAACGTGGCCGCAGCTCGAGGCCTATTGCCGGCTTTCGGCCGCTCCGGTCGGCCGCATGGTCCTGGGTATCTTCGGCGTCAACGGTCCAGCCGCACAGGCCCTCTCGGATGACGTGTGCATTGGGCTGCAACTGGCCAATCATGCCCAAGACGTCAAGCGCGATGCACTCATCGGCCGGCGCTATCTGCTCGGCGAAGAGGTTACCGCCGCCGGAACATCCGGCGCCGTTCGCGGGCTGGTCGAGCGGGCGCGACGTTTGCTCGATTCGGGCCGAGCGCTCGAAACGATGGTGCCATTTGCGCTCGCTTTGCAGCTACGGCTCTATCGCATGGGCGGCCTTGCGATCTGCAAGGTTATCGAAGACATCGACTACCACACCGAAGTGCGGCGGCCCACGGTGAGCGGGCGCGACCGGGTCGCGATCCTCGTGCGCGCGGTCGGCAGTTCGCTGCGCGCCGGCAAGAGCGGGAGATATGTCGGTAGCACTTAGCCTCGCCGATGCCGAGCGCTACTGCCACGATATGGCGCGGCGTGAGGCAAAAAACTTCTATTGGGGGTTCATCTCACTACCACGCGAGCAACGTAACGCGATTTACGCGCTCTACGATTTTGCGCGCCAAGTCGATGACGAGGCGGACGCCGTCGCGCACGCGCCGGACCTGCCCGGTCGATTGCAGCGGCACCGCGAGCGCATCACGAAGTGCGTTCGCGGCGAGTACGCGGACGATGACGCCGTCATGCAGGTGCTTGCCGTAGCGGTCGATCGTTTCGCCATTCCCGAGCGCGAACTGCAGATGCTTATCGACGGCGTCGAGATGGACGGAACGAAACTACGTTACCAAACGTGGGACGACTTGCGATCGTATTGCAACCTGGTTGCATCGGTCGTCGGGCGCATGTGCGTGCGGATTTTCGGCTTCGAGGACGATGCCGCGCTCGAGCGAGCCGACGATCTGGGTATCGCGCTGCAACTGACCAACATCTTACGCGACGTGCGTGAGGATATTGGGCTTGGACGCGTCTATCTACCGCAAGAGGACTTGCGCCGATTCGCGATTCCCGAGGCATCGCTACTGAGCTGGAATGCCGTTCCGGGTTGGGATGCGCTCGTTGCGTTCGAGGCAGAGCGGGCGCGCGAGTATTTCGCGCGCGGCTATGAGGTGTTGCGCTACCTCGACCGGCGGCCCGCGGCGTGCGTGCGAACGATGGCCGGAATCTACGAACGGATTCTCGAGAAAATCGAGCGCGATCCCACACTGCCGTTGCACGAGCGTGCCGGCCTTTCCAGCACCGAGAAGATCGGGGCGATGGTTTGGGCGTGGCTGGGGCTGTGAGCCCTACGCGCGTAGCGGTCGTTGGTGCGGGCCTTGCCGGACTTGCCGCCGCGCTCGAACTCCAAGAGCGCGGCTTTGAGGTGGAAGTTTTCGAACGCACGCGACTGCTCGGCGGACGCGCGACGTCATTTGAAGTCGGGGGCCGGGAAATCGACAACGGCCAGCATGTGTACTTGCACTGTTGCGATCGCTTTATCGCGTTCGTCGAACGCGTCGGGATGGGTCACGCGCTACGAGAACAACCCCGCTTCGATGCGCTGGTACTCGCGCGCGACGGCACCAGCAGCCGGCTTCGGGCTGCGCCGTTGCCCGCGCCTTTGCATCTTCTCGCCTCGTTCGCCGGTTACGCGCACCTCGACGCCGGCGGACGCGTACGCGTGGCGCGCGCCCTTGCCAGCGCGGCGATCGCGCGACATCCGGCTGCGGATCTCACCTTCGACCAGTGGCTCGAGCAAAACGGTCAGAACGATGCGACAAGGCGCGCCTTCTGGGATCCATTCTTCATCCCGGCGCTCAACGCGTCGTTCGATCGCGTGAGTGCAACCGACGCGCTCTTCGTGATCGCGACGGCCTTCCTCAGTAACGCGTCCGCAGCGCGGTTCGGTTTTTCAACCGTGCCGCTGGCGCACGTCGCAGCCGCTGCTGCCGCGCGCATTTCGGCGGTGCATCTGTCGACGAGCGTGCTCGCGATGGAAGCCGGAGACGACGGGGTCGAATTGCTGCTGGCGCATGAGCAACGAGTGCGCTTTGACGCTGTGGTACTTGCAGTCTCGCCGCGCACGACGGCAAAGCTACTGGTCTCCGCCGAGCGCTTTGGGGTTCGAGCCTTGGACACGTACGATCCATATCCGATTGTTGACGTGCACGTTTGGCACGATCGCGGAGCGTTGGGCTTTGATTTTGCCGCGGTGCTCGATTCGCCGCTCCAGTGGATTTTTGAAAAAGACGAAGGCTACGTGTGCTGTAGCATCAGCGCCGCCGGCGACGTGCTCACCGTGCCGACGGCCGAGTTAGAACGCCTTGCTTGGCAAGAATTGTGCGCGTTCGTTCCGGCACTACGGGGAGGGCGCGTCGTGCATGCGGCTGCGACGCGCAACCCCGAAGCAACCTACCTGCCGCGTCCCGGCGCGCCGCGAACGCTGCAGCGAACCGCGCATCCGCGCGTGGCAATCGCCGGGTCGTGGACGCAGACAGGGTGGCCCGACACGATGGAATCGGCGGTCCGTAGCGGAATCGCCGCCGCGGAGGCAATCCTTGTGGAGGTTCCCGGTGGCTGATGCGCTCGAACGCGGCGTCGACTGGCTTCTCGCGCAGCAGGCGCGCGAGGGTTGGTGGAGCGGCGAACTCGAGACCAATGTGACGATGACGGCGGAGCAAATCTTGCTCTACCGTTTTCTCGGCGTCGACGTGCAACCGTTGCGCGACGGTGCGATCGCGCACATGCTGGGCTGCCAACGCGAGGATCGTTCGTGGGCACTCTACTACGACGGTCCGGCCGACTTGAGCACGACGATCGAAGCCTACGTCGCGCTCAAAGTACTTGGCGTTGACCCCGAATGCGATCCGATGCAAGGCGCGCTGCGCGTGATCCGGCGCATGGGTGGTCTCGCGCAAGCGCGCGTGTTCACCAAGATCTGGCTCGCGCTTTTTGGCGTGTATCCATGGGACGGCATCCCCTCATTGCCGCCGGAGATGATCTATTTCCCGCTCTGGATGCCGTTCAATGTCTACGATTTCGCCTGCTGGGCGCGTGGAACGGTGGCGCCGCTGACGATCGTTGTCTCCAAGCGTCCGGTTCGCCCGCTCGGCGTCGAGGTCGGTGAGGTGATCAACCCGGGCACGCAGCGGGCGATGCACCACGTTCCCGGATCGGGTTGGATGTGGTGGCTCGACGGCGTACTGAAGTTCTACGATCGTTTTGCAGGCAATCGATTGCGCGCTAAGGCGATGCTCGACGTGACGCAGTGGATCGTCGAGCGTCAAGAAGCTGACGGCAGCTGGGGTGGGATTCAACCGCCGTGGGTCTATTCGTTGATCGCGCTCGACCTGATGGGCCACGGGCTCGACGATCCGATCGTGCGCAAGGGTCTTGACGGTTTTGACCGCTTCATCATTCACGATGGCGACGGGTGGCGCGTGCAGGCATGCATGTCGCCGGTTTGGGATACCGCGTGGGCACTGCGCGCACTTGCGCTTGCGGGACTCAAGCAGGATCATCCGGCGATGCAGCGCGCGGTGCGTTGGCTATTGCGTGAACAGATCGCCGTGGACGCGCCAGGCGATTGGCGCGTGCGCAGTGATTTTCGCGGCGGCAACGGCTGGGCGTTCGAGTTCGACAACGATGCCTATCCGGACATCGACGACACCGCGGTCGTCGTGCTCGCGCTCATCGATGCGGGCGAACCTGACGTCGTGGCGGAGGCGGTGGAGAGCGGGACGGCCTGGACGCTTGCGATGCGTTCGCGCGACGGCGCGTGGGCTGCATTCGATCGCGACAACACGCGCGAGCTGCTCTATCGCATGCCATTCGCCGATTTCGGGGCGCTGATCGATCCGCCGACCGAAGATGTGACGGCGCACGTCGGCGAGATGCTGGCGTTCCTCGGACGCGACACGCACGACGGAGATGTCGCAAGCGCGGTAAAGTATCTGCGCGCGACCCAGCGTGCCGACGGATCCTGGTGGGGCCGCTGGGGCGTGAACTTCATCTATGGCACGTGGTGCGCGATCTCAGCTCTAGGCGCACTGCGAACCGGAAGCGATATGGTCGAACGTGGCGTCGCCTGGTTGATCTCGAAGCAGAATGCTGACGGCGGCTGGGGCGAAAGCTGTCATTCGTACGTCGATGAGTCGTTCGCCGGTGTGGGTGCGAGCACGGCCTCGCAAACGGCCTGGGCGGTCAACGCGTTGCAGATCGCCGGCCTGGGCGACCACGCGGCAACGCGGCGGGGCCTTGCCTACATCAAGGATACTCAAACCCACGATGGAACCTGGGAAGAACCGCATTTTACGGGGACCGGGTTCCCCCGCGATTTTTACCTGAACTATCATCTGTATCGCCACGTGTTCCCTTTGATGGCGCTGGCGACCGAGAAGCGAGACGCGATTGAGTTCGTTACAAGAGAAGCTAACAGTCGGCAGCTACATCTTCGGTAAGAAGGTGCGCGGCGAGAAGAAGTACCCTCTCGTCCTCGAGCTCGAACCCCTGCTGCAGTGCAACCTTGCCTGCGCCGGCTGCGGGAAGATTTCGCATCCGGCCGATGTCCTGCGCAAACGTTTGAGCATCGAGGAATGCATGGCCGCGGTCGACGAGTGCGGCGCCCCCTGCGTCTCGATCGCCGGCGGTGAGCCGCTGATCCACGATCAGATGCCGCAGATCGTCGAAGAGCTGCTCAAGCGCAAGAAATTCGTCTTCCTCTGCACCAATGCGCTGCTGCTCGAAAAGAAGATCGATCAGTTCAAGCCGTCGCCATACTTTTCGTGGATGATCCACCTCGACGGGCTCAAAGCGGAGCACGACGAGTCGGTCTGTCGCGAGGGCGTCTTCGAAAAGGCGATTTCGGCAATCAAGGTTGCCAAGGCGAAGGGCTTCAAGGTTATCACCAACACGACGTTCTTCGATCGTGATGACGCTAAGTCGATTCGTGCCGTGCTCGACTATCTCAACAACGATCTGAAAGTCGACATGATGCAGATCTCGCCGGGCTATGCGTACGAAAAGGCGCCTGACCAGGAGAACTTCCTGGGCGTCGAGCGGACGCGCGAGATTTTTCGTGAGGCCTTTGCCGGTGACAAGCGCGCGGAGTGGCGCCTGAACCACAGCCCGCTCTACCTGGATTTCCTCGAAGGCAAGGTCGATTTCGAGTGCACGCCGTGGGGGATTCCCTGCTACACCGTGTTCGGCTGGCAGCGTCCGTGCTACCTGATGAGCGATGCTCCCTACGCGAAAACGTACAAGGAGCTCATCGAAGAGACCGATTGGAGCAAGTACGGCCGCGGCAAGCATCCGAGCTGCAATAACTGCATGGCGCATTGCGGCTACGAACCGACCGCGGTGATTCGCACCACGGGCTCGATCAGGGAATCGATTCGCGCGGCACTTGGAACCAGTTAGTCGCGACCTCGTTTTCTTAACCGGCGGCTCGGGCTTCGTTGGAGCGCACGTTCTACGTGCGCTTCTTGATGCGGGCTACCGCGTGCGGGCATTGGCCCGCGGACCGATGACGCCGGTCGAGGGCGCTGAAATCGTCAGCGGCGATCTAACCGCGCCCGGTACGCTCGCGCATGCGCTTGACGATTGCCGGTATCTGGTGCACTGCGCCGCGCGGTATTCGTTCGGACCGCGCGACCGTGAGGCGATCCGCCGGACCAACGTGCTGGGTACCGAGGGACTCTTCGCCGCCGCGCATCTCGCCGGGATCGAACGGGCGGTGCTCACCTCCAGCTCGGCGACGCTGGATGGAGAGGCGCACGTGGTTACATCGCACGCGCTCGATTACCACGCGTCGAAGATCGCGCAAGAGCGCGCCGCCTTCGCGAGCCGGCTGCCGACGGTTGCGGTGCTACCGACGGCACCGGTGGGCACGGGCGATTGGAAACCGACACCGACCGGCGCGATGATCGTCGATTTCATGCGCGGGAAGATGATTGCGCGACCGCCCGCAAGCGGCGGCATGAACCTCGTCGACGTCGAGCAAGTGGCCCAGGCGCACGTCGCGGCGCTCGAGCGCGGTTCGATCGGCGAACGGTACGTCATCGGCGGTGAGAACTTCACCTTCGATGCGCTTTGGGATTTGCTTGCGGAACTCACCGGTCGCGCGGCGCCTCGGGCGCGAGCGCCGGTCGCGTTGATGTATGCCGCCGCCTGGGTTGACGAAGCGCGTTGCCGGCTGAGCGGTGCGGCGCCGTTCGTTCCGTTGGAGGGCGTGCGGATGTCGCAGCGGCAGATGTTCGTCGATTCGGCCGACGCAATGAAGACGGAGCACGCGCTCGGCGTTGCGGTGCGCCCGGTCATCGACGCACTCGTAAATGCGATCGTTTGGTATCGAGATCATGGCTACGCTGCCTGAGGAGCCGGCGATTGTCGCGGCGACCAGTCTCGAGGCGCGTGCGGTGCGACGCCATGCGCCGCAAGCGCGCGTGGTCGAGTCGGGTATTGGCCTGGCGCGGCTACGGGCGTCGGCCCTTGGGCGTTCCGCGATCAGTTGCGGACTTGCCGGTGGGTTGCGCACGGATCTGCCGACGGGAACGGTGCTGATTCCGTCGTCCCTGAGCACGACCGACGGAGTAACGGTCGCGTGCGACCCGGACTGGACGCTACGTTTACGCCGAGCCGCGCGAGAACTCGGTTGCGTTGCCGTCGACGCGCCGCTGCTCACCAGCGCGACGCTGATCAACGGCGCCGATCGCGCCGTGTGGGCGGCACGCGGCTTCGCCGGCGTCGACATGGAGAGCGCGCGCATCCTCGTCGAATCGCTCGCGGTCGTTCGCGTGATCCTCGACACGCCGCAGAACGAACTTTCCAGTGCCTGGCTGCATCCGGCCCGCGCGATCCTCAATCCGCGCAACTGGAGCGAGGCCATGTGGCTCTCACGCGAGGCGCCGAAGTGCGCAGATCTAGCCGGTCGTTTGATCGCCGCCGCGTTACGCCGCCGCTAAGAGAAGAGCACCGAGAGCATCGACACCGAACCGCCGTCGATCCCTTCGACGGGGAAGCTCACGCGATCGCGTTCGTCCGACGCGCCCATCGCATAGAGGAGCGGCAAGTAGTGATCCGGTGTCGGCGCGGAGAGTCGCGCATCTTCACCGAGCGACTCGTACTCGATCAGCGGATCGAAGTTTCCCGCGAGCAAGAGTTCGCGCGCTTTGGTTTCAAAGCGCGAAGCCCAATCGAACGGTTCGACCGGATGCCGTCCCCAGGCGAACGTGTGCAGGTTGTGTACGATGTTGCCGCTGGCGACGATCAGCACGCCCTCGTCGCGCAACGGCCGCAGGGCAGTGCCGATCTCGAAGTGCAACGCCGGCGCAAGCGTTTCATCGATACTAAGTTGCACGACGGGGATATCGGCCTTTGGATAAACGTGGCAGAGGACGGACCACGTACCGTGATCGAGCCCCCAATCTTTGTCACCCATCACCCCATATCGCGCAAGCAATTCGGTGACGCGCGCAGCGAGGCCAAGATCGCCCGGAGCGGGATACTGGATCGCATACAATTCACGCGGAAAGCCGCCGAAATCGTGGATCGTACGTGGGTGTTCGCTCGCGGTGACCAGCGTTGCGGGCACGTACCAATGCGCCGAGATCGCGAGGATCGCGCGCGGCCGCGGCATTTGCGCAGCGAGCCCTTCCCACGCTTTTGCATAGGGATTGTTATCGAGCGCATTCATCGGATTGCCATGTCCGAAAAAGACGACGGGTAAGCGCGCAGCCATGGCGCGGCGCTTCTACGGAAGGTCAAGCGGGACCCGGGGCAGCAAGGGCGTCCAATGACGTACGTACCGCGATCGCTCGTCTGCGCTTTGTCGGCGATGCTTCTTGCCGTCGGGCCGACTTCTCCGACGCCGGCGCCCGGTCCGGCCGTCGCTCTCGACGCCGTAGCCGCGCAATATTGGCAGCGCGAGCAGCAGAATGACGTCTATGTGCGCGCGGAGCTCGGTCTCCCGATCGAAACGATCCGCGCGATCACATACGAAAATGCCGCCGACGATGCGGCATTCGGTTCCGGCGTGCTCGCAACTCTCAAAACGATCGACGCTTCGGCGTTGGATCACGATCGATGGCTGACCTACCGGACGCTGCAGTTTCTCGCCACGAATGACGTGGCCGAGCAAACGTATTTCTGGCTACGGCAGCAGGTGACGCCCTATGCGGGTGGATCTCAAATCAGCCAGCTGACGGCGTACGTTGCGGCCACCCCGATCGCAAGCCGAGCGGATGCGCAGCGCTACCTCTCGTTGCTCCATCAGTACGCGGCGTTCGTCGCCTCAATTGATACATTGCTGCACGGACAGCACGAGCGCGGGATCATCTTGCCGAACGTTGAGACCGACGCGTCGCTAGCCGTCTTCGAGGGCTATGGCGTGCCCGCGGCAAGCAGTCCCTTCGTGTTGACCGACGCGCGGCTGGCGGCGCTGCCCGCAGACCAGCGCGCAGCGATCGAAAGCGACGCCGCGAAGGTGATCGCGACCGAAATCGTTCCGGCCTACGACGACCTCATCGCGTATTTAAAGGGCCCGTATCGCGTCAGCGCGCCGAGCGGTGTCGGGCTCTCGCAGTATCCGGGCGGCCGCGAGTACTATCAGTATCTGATTTATGAGATCACGACACTTAGCACGACGCCCGAAGCCTTGCACGCGAGCGGTCTTCGCGAGGTCGCTCGCCTGAATGCGAAAATCGACGTGATTCGGCAGCAACTTGGATTCAAAGGAAACCTTGCTGCGTTCAAACACTTCCTCGCGACCGACAAGCAGTTCTTCCCCGCGACGATGCAAGCGTTTGGCGATCGGCTCGAAGTCTACGTGCATCGTGCCGCGGCTGCTGCTCCCGCCTACTTCTTGCAGATGCCGAAGGCGCCGTACGGCGTGGAACCACTACCCGAGGCGCTCGCGGGTTCACAGACCTTCGGCTACTACGATCCGCCCACGGCGGCGCGGCCCAACGGGCGCTACCTCTACAATGCGTGGCATCCGGAGCGCACGTCGATGCTTGGTGCCGGCGCGCTGATCTGCCACGAGCTTATCCCGGGGCATCACTTTCAAATCGCGCTCCAGCAAGAGAATACCGCGCTTCCCGGCGTGCGGCACTATGATTTCAGTGAGAGCGGCTATCTGGAAGGGTGGGGCGAGTATGCGTCGCAGCTGTGCTGGGACATGGGCGTGTATCGCACGCCCTACGACAAGCTCGGCCGCATGATGCAAGATCTGATCGTCTCGACGCGACTCGTCGTGGACACGGGCATGAACGCGCTAGGATGGAGTCGCGAGCGCGCGATGCAGTACATGCGCGAGAATTTGACGATCAACGAAAAGCAGATCGAGACCGAATCGCTGCGCTATTCAACCGACATCCCGGCGCAGGCGCTCGCCTATAAGACCGGCGAGTTGACGATGCTGGCTATTCGCGAGCATGCGAAGGCGGAACTCGGAAGCGCCTTCGACATCCGCAAATTCCATTCGTGGGTGATCGGAAGCGGGGCGATGACGCTCGACACGTTGCGCGCGCACGTCGATTACGAGATCGCAAGGCAAAAAGCGTCATCAACGTAAGGCTGCTGCTCTACGCCAACGTCGGACTGTTCTGCGACGGATACATTCTAAGCAGCGTCGGTCTTGCGCTGACGACGTTACAACCGCAGTTTTCGCTAAGTCCGGCGATGACCGGCCTATTGGGAGCAGCGACGCTGCTCGGCATTCTCGTAGGCGCGCCCATCTTCGGCCGCTATACCGATCGCTATGGACGGCGCGTCCTGATGATCGCGGATCTCGCCGTCTTCGTCGTCGCCTCGCTTGCGCAAATCTTCGTTGTTGAGGTGTGGCAGCTTATTGCGCTGCGTTTCGTGCTGGGTGTGGCGATCGGAGCGGACTATCCGATCGCGGGTGCATTGATCGCCGAATATGCACCCGCTCGCCTGCGGGGCGCGGCAGTGAATGGGATGCAAGTCGCCTGGTTCTTGGGGGCCGCCGTCGCGTACGTCGCGGCGTACGCATTGCTCGGAACCGGGCCGCAGAGCTGGAAATGGATCCTGGCCAGCCCGGCGCTGATCGCCGCCATTGGCTTGTGGTTGCGCGCCAGTGCGCCGGAAACACCGATGTGGATCGCCGCACATCGCTCCGGGGACGTCGCGCGCGCGTCGTTCGCAACGCTCCTTCAACCCGAGTATTTTGGACGGTTGGTGTTCGTGTCCGCGATGTGGCTGCTGCAAGTTGTGCCGCTCTTTGCGATCTACACTTTCGCACCGGCCGTGCTTGCCGCGCTCGGGTTGGCCGACCAGTCCTCGCCGGCCGGCAGCGTGGCGATTACCTTGGCGTTTCTGGTTGGATCGATTGCGTCGTTACCGCTCGTCGAGCGTTGGGGACGACGCCCGTTGTGCATCGCCGGGTTCGCGATTGCCACCGTTGCTTTTGCGCTCTTGTTGTCGGGGAAGACGGCGATTGTCGTCGCGGCGTTCGTTGCGTATGCGATCGGTATCGGCGCTGCTGCCGGGCTCGAATTGACCTACCCGACCGAACTCTTTCCGACGTCGATCCGTGCGACGGCGACCGGCGTCGCCGCGGGAGTCAGCCGCATCGGCGCCTTCATCGGAACCTTTGCCCTTCCACTGGTGCTTGCACGGTACGGCATTGTGGGCATCATTGCCGGCGGCGTTGCGCTCTCGCTCGCCGGTCTTGCGGTTGCGCTGCGCTGGGCACCGGAAACCAAGGGCACGACGCTTGCGTGATCGGCGTTACGAAAAGAGCGTCTCGAGTTGTCCAGTCGTTATGACGTCGGATTGGCGCGGGAAGACTTTTTCCATGAGGAGCGCGTGTACGTCGGCCTGCGGATCGGCGCACGCGTCGGACAGGACGACGAGCCGATAATCGTGGTCGGCCGCATCGCGGATGGTCGAAAGCACCACGCCGCTCGTGCTGATGCCCGCGAGGATGAGCGTATCGATGCCGCGGCCGCGCAATTGCTGCGCTAAATCGGTCGTCGAAAACGCACCGACACGCGTCTTGCGCACGACGATGTCACCGTCTTGCGGAGCGATTCGCCCGTCGATCGCGGTGACCGGTGAATCGGTCCCGAAGCTTCGACCCGATGCTTTGACCGCCCAGAATCCCTTGTTGCGCTCGGGGATCGCGTCGTAGTCTGCTTCGGTGAAGGCCACGCGAACGAAGCCGACGTGCCCGCCGTGGTTGCGCACGGTGCCGATGGCGTTTTGGGTATTGGCGATGAGCGTGTCGGCACTCTCGACCATCCCGAGAATGCCGGTTTGATAGTCCATGACGAGTAGCGCCGCGTGTGCGGGTTCGATCTTTGGCATCGTGTCGGGCATGGTTTCTCCTTATAATTCTTGCGGTAAGGTGTGTAAGCTGCGCGCGCGGCTGCCGCGCATGAAGGATGCGACGGCGCCGAAGAACGATAACGCGATCGCCAGCGTAAAGACGGCCGTCAGGCCGTGATGAAACGGCGCTGCGATCAGCTGTGGGAAAAAGGTCGTACCGGTGAGCGTCTCGCGTTGCGTTGCCGAAAGATGCATAAGCGCGCCCGTGGGCGCAAGCAGATGCTCGAGCGGGTTGATCCCGAGAAATGCGGCAAAGAGCGATGACACCGGCGGCAGCGCTGCAACCTGAGATGCGACCTTGACCGGCACGCCTTGCTGCGCGAGTCCCGTTACCATTGCGGGCGGAAGGCTCTTTGCGAGCACCGCGATCATCAGCGAGAAGAAGATACCGATCGAAAGCAGATTTCCGGAGTTCTGAAACGTGGAGCGCATGCCCGACGCGACGCCGCGCTGCGTAGCCGGCACGCTGCTCATGACCGCCGACGTGTTGGGCGCGGCAAACATGCCGGTGCCGATTCCCGCGCAAGCGATCAGTAGCGCGAAGGTCCAATAGGTAAAATCGATCGGCAGCAACAGCAGTCCCAGAATCCCCGCGCCAAAAACCAGCAGTCCGATCGTTGAGAACGGTCGCGCACCGAAGCGATCCGAGAGATAGCCCGAAAGTGGGCCCGCGACCAAGAAACCCGCGGAGAGCGGGAGCAAAAAGATTCCGGCCCACAGCGGCGTTTCCGTATACGAATAGCCATGCAAGGGAAGCCAGATGCCTTGCAGCCAGATGACCAGCATCAACTGCAGACCGCCGCGCGCGATTGCGGCGGCAAGCACGGCGGCAATGCCGGCCGAAAATGCGCGGATCCGCAGCAAACTCAAATCAAACATCGGTTCGGCCGCCCGCTGCTCGATGAACACGAAGGCAACCAGCAGCGCAGCGCCGCCGATGAGCAGACCGTAGGTCCAAGGATTCGTCCAGCCCATCGCGTGCGTTTCGTAGGGATGAATGCCCGAGGTGATCGCCACCAAGACCGCCCCGAGCCCTAGCGCAAAGGTGAGATTCCCCCACCAGTCGATGGTCGAGGCTCGATGATGTCCCTGCTCGCGCAGATTGCGATAGGCCCACACGGTGCCGAAGATGCCGACCGGAACGTTCACCCAAAAGATCGCGCGCCAATCGATGATCGCCAGCACACCCCCGGCAACGAGTCCGAGAAATTGGCCACTCAGCCCGGCGATCTGATTGATGCCCAGGGCAAACCCGCGCTGATCTTTGGGAAACGCATCGGTGAGAATCGCCGCCGAGTTGGCGGTGAGCATCGATCCGCCGAGCGCTTGGAGCAACCGCCAACCGATGAGCCACAGCGCGCCGTGACCGCCCGTGAACGGATCGAACGACAGCAGCAGCGACGCGATCGTGAACACGACGAAACCGAGGTTGTAGATCTTGACGCGTCCGTACATGTCACCCAGCCGTCCGAGCGTGACGACGAGCACCGCTTGCACGAGCATGTACCCCATGATCATCCAGAGCAGATAGCCGATGTTCTCGGCGCCGAGCGGATCCAAATGAATGCCGCGAAAGATCGCGGGCAGCGAGATGATGACGATCGATCCGTCGAGCGCGGACATGAAGATGGCAAGCGTCGTGTTGGACAACGCGATCCAGCGATAGCGGTCGGCAGGCATTACAGCGCGTGCGCCAACCGTTCCAGCAGGGGCGCGGCAGCGCGCAGCGTCGCGCGCTCTTGCGCGGTAAACTGCGCCGCCAGCGCGCGAGCAATCTGCGACGCTCGGTTGCTGCGCCGGTTGCGCAGCATGGTGCGTCCCGCGCTGGTGATCGAGACCGAACTCTGGCGCCCGTCGTCGGGATCGGGGTCACGCCGAACGAGCCCGCGCGACTCAAGGCCGCTCAGTGTTGCGCCAAGCGACTGGGCGCTGATGCGCTCGATCTTGGCTAACGCGGTGAGTGTGGCCGGGCCGGTCGACTCGAGCCGAACGAGCGCGGAGATTTCCGGGACCGAGAGGGTGTCGTCGCGCGTCTGTTTGAGCCGGCGTACTAGGAGGGCAAGAGCGACGTACAGGCCTTCGCTGGCGGCGTCGGCGACGGGGCGGGTCATATGCTAAGTCTACGCTACTAAGGCGAGCCTTAGCAAGTCGGCTCCTCGGCGGTTATTCCATCAGCAAGCGTTCGTAATACCGATATAAATGAGACGGTCTCGGTAGAACCCCAACGCCATATCCTGTTCGCAGGTTGGGGAAGATGGCGGCGGCATCGGGTGGCGATAAGAGCGAACTTCGACGCCAGGGATGCTCGCGGAGGCCTCCGGTCGCGAACCGCCATAGATTTGCAATGCCTCACTTGTCGTCATGCCGAGGCGCAAACCGCGTTGCGTTCGGGCACTCGTGAGAATACGATTCGCGACGGTGAGTGGAGGCGGTCCGACGCCAGCTGCGAGTACTGCCCTGCTCCACGCGCAGCAGAATTGATAGTAAAACGCGATGCGGTGCAGTGCGTCGTAAAAGGCCTCTCCCCCAGGCTTGCCCGCTTTGCCATCGACGAATGATGTACCGTCAAACCGATTGCGCGGGTCAAAACTGCGCCGGTCGAAAAGGAAACCGTCGGTGAAAACAACCGTCGCCGCATTCTTTGTGAGGCCTAATGCGGGACCGATTTCTGGGAGCCACGTTGCAAGCTTCCAATTGTTGCATGCTTTGGGATCCTTATAAAGCTGAGCGCAATTGTCGACCGGCACGATATCGCCGAGGTCGCTGGGTCGCGGATACGGGAGTGACAAAACGGCGGCGAGCAACAACGCGATCATAAGCGGCGCTTAGGCGGCGCACGCGGAAAATCCGTTCTCGAAGAAGGGCTTCGCGACCGCGCGTAGCGCCTCGGCAATTGTGTGGAATTAGACGGCAGAAGGCTTGCAAAGGAAACACGAGGGCATGGAGAAGGGCCACACAATGGACGCCCGGTCGCTGCTTCTGCCAACCGCTGCTTTGCTCGCGATGGCTTTGCCCCCAGCGCTTGCGTCGTCAGCTGACTCCACTTTTGCTCATCTCCGTTATCGCAGCATCGGTCCGGCGGTTAGCGGAGGCCGAATCACCGCGGTAGCTGGTTCGGACCTCGATCCGTGGCTATACTACGCGGGCGGCGCCGACGGAGGGGTGTTCAAGAGCACGGACGGGGGTATCACCTGGAACCCTATTTTTGACGATGCGCCGGTTGCCGCCATCGGTGCGATTGCGCTCGATCCCCACAACCAGCGCGATGTGTGGGTTGGAACGGGTGAATCGAATCCGCGCAACACTGTAGAAGCAGGCGACGGTTTGTGGCATTCGCTCGACGGAGGCGTGCATTGGTCTCATGCAGGGCTCGATGCAGCGTTTGCCGTGTCGTCGATTGTCATCGATCCGCGCGATTCTCAGCATGTCATCGTAGGGACGAGCGGAAATCCGTTTACGGCTACTCAAGCTCGAGGCGCCTACGTCACGCGCGACGGCGGCAAGCATTGGCGCAAATCGTTGTATGTAGACGAGAACGACAACGTTTCTGATTTAGCGATCGATCCGTCAAATTCCGACCACATCTTCGCTGGCGTCTGGGAGTTTCACCGCACGCCGTGGAGCGCATCGGCCGGCGGCACGCGTGGCGGAATTTTCGAGTCGAAGGATGGAGGCGATACATGGCATCGCCTGACCGGCGGCGGACTGCCCACCGGCATGACCGGACGCATCGGGCTTTCGATTTCAGCTACAAATTCGAAGCGCATCTACGCGATCATCCAATCGCGTGAAGCGGCGATTTGGCGTTCCGACGACGGCGGTAAGACCTGGAAGTCATATCCGAAGAGCTTATGGGTGGGCTATCGGGGGTATTACTTCAGCAAGGTCTTTGTCGATCCGCACGACAGCGCATATGTCATTGATCTTGAGACATTGATGTCGCGCAGCACTGATGCGGGGACGCATTTCGAACTTGTTGACGACTTGGAGCAGTACGATCACCACGCGCTATGGTGGTCGCGTGATGGTCGCCGGATCATCAACGGCGCCGACACTGGAATCGGAATCTCGACCGACGGCGGCAAGACGTGGATTACCCCTCGCGATCTCCCCGTCTCACAGGTCTACCACCTCGGCTTAAGCGCGACGTTCCCGTACCGGGTCTGCATCGGTTTGCAAGACGTCAACTCGTGGTGCGGTCCGGGCATCGCGTCGAACTCCGTCGGCATCCTCAATCGCGACTGGACGTATATTGCTCCGGGAGATGGGAACGTGTCCGTATTCGACCCGCAGGATCCCAACCTCGTCTGGTCATCGGAAACGGAGCGATCGGCGGGCCAGATATATCTTACCGATATGCGGTCGTTGGAAAGCACGGAAATCTCTCCGTCGCAACGGTTTAGCGAAGGCATGGCGGCGGGGGATTTGCCGTATCGCTTTGATTGGACAACGCCCATAGCATTCACCTATACGACCCCGGTGCGCACGCTCGTCGGCGGAAACGTCCTCTTTGAAACGACCGATCGTGGCAAACATTGGAGCGTTGTAAGCCCCGACCTGACGCGTAACGATAAATCGCATCAACAAGCTTCCGGCGGGCCCATCGTTCACGACAACACCGGTGCGGAATTTACCGACGCGATTACGTCCATCGCCACGACGCCTCTCGAGCCATCTGTCGTGTGGGTTGGGACCGATGACGGCCTCGTACAGCTCTCGGTAGACGGAATGGCGCACTGGACGAACGTGTCGCCGCCGTCAGTTGCGCCGTGGGGAAGAGCTGCGCTCGAGCCCGGGCACATCGACCCGCGAACCGCGTACGTAACGCTCGATCGCCATATGAGTGGTGATTACCGGCCGTATCTCTTTAAGACGACCGATTTTGGCCAAACCTGGACTTCGCTCACGTCTGGTTTACCGAACGACCTTTTTCTGCGGTGCGTTAGGGAGGACTCTCGACAGGCGAGCGTCTTGTTTGTCTGCACGCAGCGCGGCGTCTGGATGTCGATCGACGGCGGCCGCCATTGGCAGTCGCTGCGATTGAACATGCCGGCATCGGCGGTATACGATATCGAAATCGCGCCGGAAACCGGCGATCTCCTCGTTGGTACGCAAGGCCGCGGCGTATGGATCCTCGACGATCTTTCGCCGCTCGAAGCCGTCGCGTCGGGCAATCGGGATATACTTCTTTCACCGCGCGACGCGTACCGCTACTTTCTGCCAAAGCCGTATACGACGCGGGGTGCCGCGGACTTCATCGGTACGAACGCCCCGTACGGAGCGTCACTGAACGTGGATCTCACTCGTCCGCTAGCGTCCTTGGAACTCGATATCTCGAATGAAAGCGGCGATGTCATTCGGCATTTGCACCTAACGCAACTCCACACCGGATTCAATCGGGCGGTTTGGGATTTACGCGCGGACGGTCCGGTGATATGGAAAGGCGCGGCTGCAAACGACATCGGCCCGACGCAAGGGCCGCAAGTTGCCCCGGGCACGTATTCGGTCCGTGTTAGCGGCTCAGGCATCGAGGCGCACCAGAGTGTTCGGGTGCGAGCCGTTGGCGACGACGCAGCGTTGTCGGAACGGTACGCACAGCGATTCGCTTTTTTGCAAAGCCTCTTCGCGGATCTCTCGACAATCAATCGACGACTGAACGAAATTGATCCGTGCTTGGCGTCGCTTGGCGCCAATTGCGGCGTCGCGGTACGCGAGCGGCAATTGCTCACAGCCGGCTATACGAGCCAACTGCAAATGGTGATGGTCCAGCCGCAGTTACGAGAGCGCGTCAAGGCATTGATCGAACGTCTGGGCGCTTCCGATCAGGCGCCCACGCAAGCGCAACTTGATGAGGCGGCGTCGCTCCACCGGCAGATCCTAGACGCATTGAACGCGCGATAGTTGCGCTTTGAGTGTCTCACTACGCTGCAGTGGAGAAGCGGCAGCAAAACAGGGACTCGACATACTCATACATCCGCGGATCGATTCGACAAAATCCTCGCGTTAGGGTATCGTCGTTCCGAGTGCGCTTGCAATCGGTCCGGTTGTTGCCGAGCTGTTCACCGTTCCGGCGTAATTGAAAACCGGCGTTGCATCGCGCGACCCGTTGGTCGCGGTGCCGCCGCCCGCGAGGCCGGCCGTGGATATGCAGCCGGTTGCATCACTGTTGACCGTTGTCAGCGCTCCCGCGTTGACGAAGACGGCGGGGCCCGCGGCGACGCCACCGCCGCCATTCAGAGTCGCATCGCCGTTGCCGCCGGCGAGCCCGACAAGCGCTCCGCCGACGCCGGCGACCGGGTCGCCGCTGCCTCCGCCGCCGCCGGGGCCGCCGCTGCCGCCAATGGTGGCCGCGGCGGTGCTTACCCCGCCGCCTCCTCCGCCGAAGCCGCCTGCTCCGCCGCTGCCCCCCGACGCAGCCCCGCCGCCGCCGCCGCCGCCTCCTCCGCCGAAGCCGCCGCTGCCGCCGTCGGCGCCATTGCCGACGCCGGTAGCGCCGTTGGCACCGCTGGGATTAGCGGCATAGCCGCTACCGCCCGAACCACCCGCGGAAGGGATGCAACAGCCACTGCCGCCACCGCCACCGCCTCCGCCGGTCCCGCCGGCTCCGCCGGCATTGGTCGGAGGACCGGGGCTTCCGCCGCCGAGCACGCCGCCGCCGCCGCCGCCTCCACCAGAACTGCAGCAGGGGCTGAGGATGACAAGAGCGCCGGCGCCCCCGCTCGCGTTAAGGCCACCGCCGCCGCCTCCACCTCCGCCGTCCGTCCCACTGAGCGAACCAGTTCCACCGCTTCCGCCGATCGCCGAAGCATTCGTGATGTAGTCGTTCTTCAAGGTAACGACCGCCGTGCTCTGATTGACGAACACGCCCGCACCCAGCCCTGCGCCGCCTCCGCCTCCACCGTCGAGCATCCCCGGGTTCGAGCCGCCGTTGCCGCCCTGAGCGGTCACGTTCTGAATCCGGAGGTTCGTGAGCGTTACCGTGCCGCTATCGATAAAGAACGCGCGATAACTACTCCCGCCGTCGACAATGACGGCGCCGAACGTGCCGCCGTCGACGATGGTATTCGCGGAAATTGGCGGCAACGGACCGGCGAGTGTGATTGTGCATGGTGCGGCGACCGTGCAGCCGGCAAACGTGATGGCGCTACCAGGCGTCGCATTCGCCGCGAGAATCGCACCGCGCAAGTCGTACGGGCTACTGCTTCCCGTACCGGTGCCCGGAGGTGTCCCCGGATTCGCATCGGTCGGAACGGTCACGACGATACCGTTTGCCGCTATGTCGAGCGAATACGCGTTGCTCGCGCCGTTATTCGTCGTTACCGTGACGTTCTGCGAGCCGAACGTGGCGCTGCCGGCGATCACGAAGCTCGCGGTCAGCGACGTCGAGCTCGTTACCGTCACGCTGTTCACGGTGACGTTCGCGCCTGCCGCTACGGTCGTGCTCCCATTCACGAAATTCGCCCCGGTCAAAGTCTCGCTCAGCGTATTGCCGGCAGCACCGGTGGCTGCGCTCAACGCGGTGAGCGTGGGCACGGAGAACCGTAGCGTTGTAGTCGCCGCTGTAAAGCCGGTCGCATTCGCGGTGATCGTCGGATTTGCATCGAACGCAGCGGTATAGTTTAACTTGATGCCAGTGGTAGGCTGTGTAAGGCTGGTCTGCGTAAGTGAGGAATTGCCGCTCGCGTCGGAATTGCTTAGCACAAGGGTGACGGGGTTGTCACTCGCGTTCACGTACACGCCGGGCCCGACGATAACGTTGCCGTCCGCATCGAGTGCATTCACCGTCACGCCGACCGAACCGGCGGTCCCCGGTGTCACCGTCGGCGAAGCGAGCGAGAGCGCGAGCGACGCCACGACGCCATTGAACGTCACGTTGACGGCGTTGGCTTGATCCGCGACGATCGTTTGCGTCAGCGTGCCGGTCGAAAGCAGGTTGCCTGCGCCGTTGGTCGCGTCGTAGAGGTTCACGGTGAAGGTATCGCTGCCAACGGGCGCGCTCACTGTCCCACTGCAGATCGCGGTGCAATTCACGGTGGTCGGCGTGGCACTGCCGACTGCAATCGTCGCCGATTTGGTCGACGCCGAAACGTAGTTCGGCACACGTCGCGCGTGCGCGCTGGCCGTGGTCGGCACGACGATGTTGAACGAGACGGTGACCTCTTGCGTCTTTTGCTGCGTTGGTTGCGGCTGCGGTTGTTGCTGAGGGACGACACTGCCCGTCGAACCGCCGCCGCATCCGGCGAGTGCGAGAGTCAAGATGACCGCAGTCCCGACACGCATCTTACGAACCTCCAACCGTGGTCGTCGTGACGCCGATCGTGAGCGTGGCGTTTTGGCCGCCGCCGCCGGTAATAGTGAAGGTGCAGCTTCCCGCCGCGACCGGCACTATGGAAAACGAGGCGGCAGTCGCGGCGGAAATCGTTGCGATACCGGTGCAGGTGGTCCCCGACGCAGTAAAAGCGCCGCTATAGTTGGCTTGCGTTACGGTCACCGTTTGCGCGTTGCTCGTTCCCGCCGCGGTGAACGCCAGCGACGACGACGAAAGCATGACGCCACCGGGTGTAGGGGTTGGGCGTGGGGGTTGGACCGGCGATGAATGCGCCCGCAGCGGGGTAGCACGCGGAGAGACCAAAGCTCAGTATGCAAGTGGCAACAAGGGTGTACGCCCGGCTGCTCATTCCCCGTACTATCTCGAACCCCGAGCGTCATCCCTGCCGCGCTATGCCGCCGCGCGGAAATCGAGAGCGAATAGGCCCTCAACGTACTCGAACATCTGCGGATCGATCGTCTGCAGACGAACCTTCGTTGCGCGCGGCCAATGTGATGCAGGATCGTTGGCCTCCACATACGCGCGCAGCGCCTCGGCAAAATATTCGTCGATTCCAGTCGCCGCGTACGGCGTCACGAAGCTGCGCGCGTCGACGAAGAGCCGGCGAATGTGCGGGTCGATGCCGGAACGATAGACGCCGCCTCCAAGTGCGCAGTCCAGCGCATGTCCGAATTCGTGCGCCACGGTCATGGCGCTGCGTGAACGCAGGTACACGGTCCGTTCCTCGACGACGAAGAGCCCGGCCGGAGGCGCGGGCCACGTGTCGACGTCGATCCCGAGGCGCGCGAGTGCCGGAGACGCTTCGCGATATTTCTCGCCGCGGTGGAGCGGCGCAACGCGGGTGTTGCGATCGAGCGCGAACCGCAGCGCGCCGGCGCCGAAGCGTTCCAGCGTCACGGAAATGGCGCTCGCGCCGTTCGGACGGTTGGGCACAACGAGTGCCCGGGCAAGGCTGTAGCAGTCTCCCATGAAGGCCGAGTCTGCACGAGCGCTGTTGCCCCAACATAGCCGAGATATGATAGGCTTACGCCATGGAAACGCAAGCGGCGCCTTTTTGGCAGCGTGATTATACCGCGATGCTCGAACGCGCGAAGGACGAGCGAAAATTCGTTTTATTGGACATATTCAACCCCGGTTGAGGGGGCTGCCAAGCGCTGGATGCCGTGACGTATCCGCAAGACCTGGTAAGAGAAGCGATCGCCGCGCACGCGATCCCCGTGCAGATCGACAACTCGGACCCGAAGAACAATATCTTTCTCCACAGCCTTCACCATATCTGGACACCGGACATTCGAATCATCAATACCGACGGGTACGAGATGTATCGCTGGGACGGCTTCTTACCGCCGTTCGAGTTCATTCCGCGTTTGCAATGCGGATTCGGATTGGCGTTTCTGCGCTTGAAGCGCTTCGACGAAGCGGAGCGCTGCTATCTCGACGTGCTGCGCCGCTTCTCGACGAGCTATGCAGCTCCCGAAGCCCAATACTATCTGGGCGTGACGCGCTACCGGCGCGACCCCGATAGCGACGAGATGTTAACCCAGTGGGCCGAACTGCGCTCGCGCTACCCGGGGAGTGAATACCGGGTCAAACAATCGTTTAAGGAGCTGCCGGAATAACATTCGACCGTAAAGGGGAAGACGTGAGAGCCTTTTCATGTGCCGTTATGCTCATGTTTGTCTTGTCAGGGTGTTCGCAATCGGGCGGGTCGAGTGGAGCTGCGGGCGGCGATTGGACGCTGGCCGGCTATAATCTCGCGAACAATCGCTACGTTACCTCGACGATCGATGCTTCAAACGTTGCTCAACTCGCACCAGCGTGGACGACGCAGATCGAAGACGTCGGCGAACAAGAAGCGTCGCCGATTGTGTCGGACGGTACGATGTACGTCGCGACGCCGCACAATGCGGTGCTGGCGCTCGACGCGGGAACCGGTAAGCTCAAGTGGGATTCCGCCTACACACCCGCAGCGATCCTCGACTTTGCGGTGAACCGCGGCGTGGGCTTCGGTAACGGCAAGATCTTCATCGCGACTCAAGATTGTCGCGTACGTGCCCTCGACGCGGCCACGGGTAAGGAAGTGTGGAATGTCAGCGGGTGTTCGCTGCAGGCCAACAACTGGTATTCGATGGCGACCTACGTCTATAAGAACATGCTGTTGACGGGGGTGGCCGGCGGCGACTTCGGCGGGAACGGAAGCGTACAAGCATTCAGACTCGACGACGGCAAGAAATTGTGGCAATGGAACACGATCCCGGCACCAGGTGAACCCGGGAACGACACGTGGGCCGGCACCTCGTGGCAGCACGGCGGCGCAGCGCTGTGGGGCGGTCTCTCCGTCGATCCCGCGACCGATACGCTGTACATCGCACCCGGCAATGCTGCGCCGGATTTTGACGACATCAATCGCCAGGGCAAGAATCTCTATAGCGATTCGGTTGTGGCGCTCGACATCTCGGGTGCCAAACCGAAAATGAAGTGGTTCTACCAAATTCTCTATCCCGACGCGCACGATGCGGATCCGGCGATGCCGCCGGTGCTCTTCGACGGCACCGTGAACGGTACGTCGCACCACCTCCTCGTCGAGGCCGACAAAGCCGGCGACTTCGTCGTGCTCGATCGCACGACCGGTGCGCTCGTGCATCGTCTGGCCGTGTCGGATCAATATGGCCTGGCGAACAACCCGACGCCGGCGGGGTTGAAAGCGTGTCCGAATCACGGCGGCGGCGTGGAATGGAACGGCGGCGCGTACGATCCGGCGACCAATTATTTCGTCGTACCCTCGACCCAGGAGTGCGGAATTTTCCGACGCTATGCGGTGCAGCCGCCATGGAAACAAGGTCAAAACTATCATGGCGGTCCGCCGACGAAACGACAAGACGGGACGGGCGTGATCAATGCCGTGGATATCTCGAGCGGTAAAATCGCGTGGCGCACGCCGGTGCCGTATCCGGCGCAAGGCGGCGCGCTGATTACGTCGACCGGCGTGGCGTTCTCGAGCGATCTTGCCGGCAATCTCTACGCGCTCGACATGAAGACCGGCAAACAACTCTGGACGTACGCGACGCACTCGTCGATCGTCGCGCCCTTCTCGATGTATACGACCGGCGGCCAGCAGTATCTCGCCGTGCTCGTCGGCGATCCAGGGAATCAAAAAACGCCGAACGTTCCCGCCCCCAAGGGGAGTTTCGTCATGGCGTTCCGGGTCGGCGCGACCAATCCGATCGCCAATGACACGAGCGGGCAAGCCGCCGTTGTCGCGGCTGCGGCATCCGGCGCGGTGCAGATGGGCTCGGTTCCGTACACGCAAGCGCAAGTCGCGGCGGGGAAGGCGGCGTACGGGCAATCATGCGGCGTCTGCCACGGCGCGCAGTTGCAAGGCATCTCGGCACCGGCACTCACCGGCTCGGCGTTTGGGGACTCGCACCTCAGCGTCTCGGCACTGCGCACCATCGTGACCAAGCAGATGCCGCTCACGGCGCCGGGCTCGCTCAGCCCGGCGACCTACGCGTCGATCATGGCATATCTGGCGGCCTCGAACTGCGTGAAGCCCTCGGGTGCCGCGCCTTTCCCGACCAGCGACCAGCCTGCGTTCAAGGGCGTCTTGCTGGTTGGCCAGTCGTGCCCCGTGCGGTAGCCCCTGGCGGAAGGTGGAACTCTTATTAGATTTAATAATATTCTATCTAATATGAGTCCCAAGCAGACGAGCCCCGCCGAAGAGGTCCTTCGCGGCCCGATCAAGTCCAAGACGGTTTTCCCCGTTCTGGTCCTTCATTTGCTTGCGGACCAGCCCGACCACGGGTCAGGCTTGATGGCCCGGATCGAGACCCTCTGCGCCGGGCTCCTGGCGGTGAATACCAACACGATCTACCCGCTGTTGCGGCGATTGGAGGAGCGTGGATTCATCGTCGGGGAGTGGGAACATCCCACCAAACGCTCGCGCCGCTTTTACCGGATCACCGATGATGGCCGGAAGCGACTCGAACGCATCAAGTCCGGCATGCTTCCCTACCTTGATACGCTCGCAGGCTCCATCGCTCGCCTGCGCACCGAACTCTACAACGTCAGCGCCGCTTAATCGGCGCGGGAGAACACGACGAGCATGAGCACCTACCAAGCCCCACTGCGCGATATGCAATTTGTCTTGCGCGAACTCGCAGGCGTCGACGAAGTTGCGAAACTCCCCGGATTTGAAGATACGACCGACGTGTGGGAGTCGATTCTCGAAGAAGCCGGATCCTTTGCGACCGGCGTGCTCGATCCGCTCAATCGTGTTGCGGACAAGGAAGGCTGCACGTGGAATAACGGTGCGGTCACTACGCCCAAAGGCTTCAAAGAAGCGTATAAAAAATTTGCCGACGCCGGCTGGATCGGTCTTCCCGTTCCCGACGAGTACGGCGGCCAGGGATTGCCCTCGCTCCTGCTCGGGCCGACGCTCGAGATGTGGAACGCCGCGAACATCGGCTTTGCCAACGGTCCGCTGCTCAATCAAGGCGCGATCGAAGCGATCGAGCTGGTCGGTTCGCACGAACAGAAGCAGAAGTGGATTCCCAATCTCGTATCGGGCAAGTGGACCGGCACGATGAATCTCACCGAGCCGCAAGCCGGTTCGGATCTCGCCCAAGTGCGCGCCAAAGCGGTGCCGGACGGCGATCATTATCTCGTCACCGGTGAGAAGATTTTCATCACCTTCGGCGAGCACGACATGGCTGAGAACATCGTGCATTTGGTGCTCGCGCGTCTTCCCGGCGCGCCCGAGGGCGTCAAAGGCATCTCGCTCTTCATCGTCCCCAAAGTTCTCGTCAACGACAACGGTTCGCTGGGCGAGCGCAACGACGTGGTCTGCGCCGGCATCGAACACAAGCTCGGGATCAACGGCAACCCGACGTGTACGATGAAATTCGGTGAGAAGGGCAAAGGCGCCATCGGCTATTTGGTCGGCGAAGCCAATCGCGGCCTGGAATATATGTTCATCATGATGAACGCCGCGCGCTTCTCGGTCGGCGTGCAGGGTTACGCGGTTGCCGATCGTGCCTACCAGCACTCGCTCGAATACGCCAAGGAGCGCGTGCAGATGGCTGATGCCGCGACGCGCGACAAGACGCCGGTGCGCATCATTGCGCATCCCGACGTGCGCCGCATGCTGATGTGGCAGAAGGCCAACCTCGAAGCGATGCGCGCGTTGTCCTATGTGACCGCGGCGTCCCTTGACTTTGCGAACAAGCATCCCGACGAGAAGGTGCGCAAAGAGCATAAAGCCTTCATCGAGCTGATGATCCCGATCGTCAAGGGCTGGTGCACCGAGACCGGCGTCGACCTGTGCTCGGTCGCGCTGCAGATCTTCGGCGGCATGGGCTACGTTGAAGAAACCGGTATCGCGCAGCAGTATCGCGACGTGCGCATCACCACGATCTACGAGGGTACGACCGGCATTCAAGCGCTCGACCTCGTCGGACGCAAGCTGATCCGCGACATGGGTGCCACGGCGACGACCGTGCTCAAGCAGATGGAGAAATTCGCCAAAGAAGCCGCTGCCCACAATAATGCGGACGTGAAAGCCATCGGCGAGTCGCTGCTCAAGGGCATCGCAAGCCTGGCGGAAGTCTCGCAGTGGATCGGCATGAACGCGATGGGCGACCTGCACAAGGCCTTCGCGTGTTCGGTTCCCTACCTCAAGCTGTGGGGCGTCGTCGCCGGCGGATGGCAGATGGCGCGCGCGGCGAAGATCGCTGCCGAGAAGATCGCGGCGGGCGATAAGGATCCGTTCTATCCCGCCAAGATCACGACGGCGAAGTTCTATATGTCACACGTGCTCACGCAAGGCGCGTGGTACAAGCGCCAGATCATCGACGGCGCGGGCGACGTGATGACGTTGCCCGAAGATGCATTCGAACTCGATCGAAAGACGGTGGTTCCAGCATAGTTATGGCGTTCATTACCACGCAAGATCACGACGGCGTGCGCGTTATCACGCTCGATCACCCGCCGGTCAACTCGCTCTCGTACGCGCTCTCGGGTGAGCTCGTGCCGATCGTCGAGGCTGCGTCTGCCGATACCAGCATCACGGCCGTCGTCTTCATCGGTGCAAACGGGCAGTTCTCGGCCGGCGCCGACATCAACGACTTCGGCACCGAACCGACGCCGCAAACCAAGACGATTCGCGACGTGATCGCCGCGGTCGAAAAGAGTGAGAAAACCTTCGTTGCCGCGATCGAAAAGATGGCGCTCGGCGGCGGCTTCGAACTCGCGCTCGCCTGCGATTATCGCGTAGCATATGCCGACGCGAAAGTCGGTCTCCCCGAGATCAAGATCGGGCTTTTGCCCGGTGCGGGCGGCACGCAGCGCTTGCCGCGTCTAATCGGGGCGCAAGACGCGCTGGATATGATGCTCAAAGGCCGCAACGTCAAGATGGACGAGGCCAAGGAGAAGGGCATCGTCGACCAAATCGTTGAGAAAGATCTGCTCAACGCCGCGATCGACCTCGCGCGCAAGGGCGGCAAACGGCGCGTTTCGCATCGCAAGCCGTGGCTCGGCAAAGGCCTGGTCGACAAAGCTGCGCCGTTCATCGTGTCGCAAGCGCACAAGTTGGTACCGCCGGAAGACAACGGCGGCTACGCTGCGCACAAGCTCATCGACGCGGTCGAAGCCGCGATGGAATTGCCCTTCGAGTTCGGCCTCGCGCGTGAAGGGCGGCTCTTCATGGAGCTCGCGCTTTCCAAGCCGTCGGCTGCGCTGCGCCACGTCTTCTTCGCCGAGCGCGAGCTCGCGAAGATTCCGGGTCTTCCGGCCGCCAAACCGCTCGACGTCAAAAAAGCCGGCGTCATCGGTGCGGGGACGATGGGAACGGGCATCGCGATTACCTTCGCGCAAGCCGGCATCCCGGTCCACGTGATCGACTCCAACGAGGCTGCCGTCGACAAAGCCAAGCAGACGGTCATGGGCATGTTCATGTATCAGGTCCAGAAGGGCCGCATGACGCAAGAAGAGGCGTGGAAGCTCGGGCAGGCGGTGCAATTCACCGACGATTACAATGAGCTCGCCGATGCCGACGTCGTGGTCGAAGCCGTCTTCGAAAACATGGACGTCAAGAAAGAAGTCTTCGCGAAGCTCGACGGGATCGTGAAGCCCGAGGGCATCCTCGCTTCGAACACCTCGACGCTCGACATCGATCAAATGGCCTCGGTGACCAAGCGTCCCGACAAAGTCATCGGCTTGCACTTCTTCGTGCCGGCCAACATCATGCCGTTGCTCGAAATCGTTCGCGGCAAAGACACGTCTCCCGAGACGATCGCGACGGCGTTCAAACTGTGCCAAGGCGCTGCGCAAGACCGCGGTGCTCGCAACCAATGCGTTCGGGTTCATCGGCAATCGGATGATCTTCGATTACAGCGCGGCGGCCGGCGCACTTGCCGAAGAGGGCGTTTCGCCCGCGCGCATCGACGCGGTCGCCAAGAAGTTCGGCTTCCCGATGGGGCCGTTCGCGATGAGCGATCTTTCGGGCGTCGATGTCGGCTGGCGCATTCTCAAGGAACGTCCCGACATGGCCAAGAGCCGCAGCAACGTGCTCAACCGGCTCGTCGAGATGAATCGTCTCGGACAAAAGACCGGCGCGGGCTACTTCAAGTACGACAAGAATGTCGGCAAGGGCCGCGAGCCGATCCCGGATCCGATGGTCGAAGCGCTCTTTGCCGAAGAAGGCAAGAAGGCCGGCATTAAGCCGCGCGAGGTGAGCGACAGCGAGATTCTCGAGCGTCTGGTGTACGCGCTGATCAATCGCGGCGCATACTTGCTCGAAGAGGGCGTCGCGATTCGCCCGGGTGACATCGACATCGTCTACATCTATGGATACGGCTTCCCGCCGCATCGCGGCGGCCCGATGTGGTACGCCGATGCAAGTCGGCGTGAAGAACGTCTACGACAAAGTGGTCGCGTTTGGTTGGGAACCCGCGCCGTTATTGAAAAAGCTGGCCGAGTCGAATGGAAAATTCGCCGACCTGGCTGCTAGCCAGAGCCCCAAGGGCCAAGGAGAACTAACTCATGCGTGAGGCGGCAATCGTCTCAGCGGCACGTACGCCGATCGGTAAAGCGTTCCGCGGTGCATTCAATCAGACGCCGGGCGCCACGATGGCGGGCTACGTCGTCGCGGAAGCGATGAAGCGCGCCGGCATCGATCCGGCCGAAGTCGAGGACGTCGTGATCGGCTCGGGCTTGCCCGAGGGCGCAACCGGCAACAACATCGGACGGACCGCCGCGCTACGCGCCGGCTGCCCGGTGACCGTTTCCGGTGGAACGGTGAGCCGTTTCTGCGCGTCGGGTCTCGATGCGATCGCGGCTGCTTCGAAACGCGTCATCGTTGATAATGCCGACGTGGTCGTCGGGGGCGGCGTGGAGTCGATCTCGATGGTACAAAACAATATCAACACCGAGTTCTACACCGAAGAGTGGCTGCTGCGTCATACGCCCGACGTGTACATGCCGATGCTCTACACGGCTGACAACGTCGCGAAGAAGTACAACGTCTCGCGCGAAGCGCAGGACGAGTACGCGCTGCAAAGTCAGCAGCGCACGGCCGAAGGACAGAAGGCCGGCCGGTTCGATAAGGAAATCGTGCAGCTTGCGAGCTGGAAGTACAATCAGGATAAAGACACCGGCAAAGTGACCGAGGAGCACGTCAACCTCAAGCACGACGAAGGCAATCGCGCGGACACGACGCTCGAAGGGCTCTCGTCACTCAAGGGCGCGGTCCCAGGCATTAAAGATACGTCGATTACCGCCGGCAACTCGTCGCAGTTATCGGACGGCGCAGCCGCGGTCGTGGTCATGGATGCGGCGCTGGCGTCGAAGCGCGGTCTCCAACCGCTCGGGTTCTATCGTGGCTTTGCGGTCGCCGGCTGCGAGCCGGGCGAGATGGGCATCGGTCCGGTGTTTGCCGTGCCCAAACTGCTCAAGCAGCACGGGCTCAAGATCGACGACATCGGCCTGTGGGAGCTCAACGAGGCGTTCGCGGTTCAAGCCGTGTATTGCCGCGACACGCTGGGTATTCCCAACGACCGCTTCAACGTTGACGGCGGCGCGATTTCGATCGGGCACCCGTACGGGATGAGCGGCGCGCGCATGACCATGCACGCACTGATCGAAGGCAAGCGCCGCGGATTGAAATACGTGGTTGTCACCATGTGCATCGGCGGAGGAATGGGAGCCGCAGGCCTCTTCGAAGTCGCCTAATTAGGGCGATTTTATGATGACGCTGTGGAAGGTACCGGCCGGGCCTTCCCCGTGGGACGCTTCGACGTAGGCCGCAAAGTCGCCGGGCTTGCCACTGATGGCGTTTACTGCAATTAGTGAACGCCACAGTGTTTTTTTGTCGTCGAACCTTTGGAAAGCTTGCGCGGCGATTGCCGTTCCCGTCGACTTTTCGCCGGCCTGCCAGCCACAGGCGATCATCTGCTTTGCAAACGCGTCGAGCAGTGAACCGGCGGAGCCCCCATTCTGAATGTACGCAGCCGAGCGACCGTTCGGGGTGTCGATGTTCGGAACCGACATCGTAATGCCCGGCGGTGCATGCAGCGAGGGTAACGCCGGCTCCATTCCTGACGTAATAACGCGAGCCAAGGCCGCTGGGTCGCAAAAACCGCTGCCATCGTTGGGCGACATCACCGAGATGCGCACATCGCCCGGTTCCTCGCCGTTCTGAATCATTATGACCGACGAGGCCGCCTTGCAGTAAAAGGCAAAATCAAGCCCCTTCGACGGGACGAAACCTCCCGCTTTGTCGCGTCGCAAGGCGTTGCAGCAGCTTATCGGTGTCGGTCGGAGCGCGGCGGCAAAAATGATCGTCTGCTTCATCGATACGCCATCATTTCGCCCAGCTTTAGTGTGAGAAGAGCATCATCGCGCCTTTTGCAAGCGCCGAGAGATCTGCGGTGTCGATGAATGCGACGAACTCGCCGGGCTTGCCGTCTACAGCTTGGATCGAGATGGTGCATTGCCACGGCGCTTTCTTATCATCGAGCTTCGCAAACGTCTGAGAAACGATCGCGCTTCCGGTTGACTTCGGACCCGCGGTCCAGCCGGCGCTTACCATTTGCGCGGCAAAACCGTCGATGAGCGCATTCGCCGACGTGCCATTGTGGATATACGCGGAGGACTGCGCGTTCGGAATGCCGATCGGCGAGATCGACATGCGGACGCCTTCGGGCGCATGCAATTGGGGCAAGACCGAATCGGTAAACGTCTTCATAAAGGTCGCGATCGCGTTCTTGCCGCAGAGGATATTCTTCACACTACTGCTCAAACTAACGGTGACGTTGAGATCCTTTGGATCGGTGCCAATTTTCGCAGTAATCTCCGGTCCACTTGCCTTACAGTACATCGTCGACTGCGGACCGGTCGAAGACACGAAGCCGCCGCGGTTGGTGGGGAGCTCCGCGCGCTTCCATCCCGCCGCGGTCAGCGCGTCACCGTAGGTCTTCAACGTATCCGGCGCAGCGTCATAGAAGAGATTGTAGGAGTCGACGGTAATCGGCGACTCGAGTGACTGATGGACGCTGCCGACGATTGGCGCCTTCGGCAAGGGAACGTTCGGCAGATCCGGTGGCAGGCTTCCCACGAACACCTCGGCGGTGCCGCCATTTTGCTGTACGACTCGCTGCAGCAGTTTGTCGCTGCCGGTCGTTTGTGCCAAGGCTGGGATTGCGGACGTCAGTACGAGCGTCGTTAGGAAAAAGACCGTGCGTCTCATCGTTACCCCCGATAGCGCGATCCTTCGCGCGCAATCGTGTTTTTCCATCGCGGCCAGGACCTTTGGACTATGCTGAAACGGAGAGAGCCCCGGCAAAGCCGGGGCTCTCGTCTTGTCAGCTACGTGAGTAGCTCTAGTACACTGGCAGCGCGAAGTCGAGCGTCATGTACAGTTTGTCGCGGTTAATCGTGTTGGGAACAACGAACGGATAGCCCGACGGATGTTGGTAGAGATTCGAGTTCGTTGCCGTCAGGGTAATAAACGGAGAGAACTTATAGGAAGCGCCGTAGTCCATTTCGTTGTAGAGATACATGATCGGCGCGTTATCGAAGTAGTCCCAGTTGTTGAGGTATTGCGCGAAGACGCCGAAGCTCGAGGTCTTGCCTCCGATTGGCGTCGCGAAGCGGATGTTATAGAGGCCGTGGAACTTATTGCCTTCGCCGGGAATTTCGTATGGCGGCGTTTTGCACTCCGCAGCGGTCGCGTATGCTAAACACGCCGGATTGGCGTAGTAAGCCGCCGACGGGACGTGCGGCTCGTACGCGGCTTGCAACGTCAGGGTGAACATCTTCCCGAAGTACTTGCTGCCGGGGCCGAAGCCTTCGGTACCTTGCAGGTACCAGTAGTGGTAAGCGGTCTGACCGGCGTCGCTTTGCTGAGGCGGATTGCCGCAGCACTGACGAACGCGCTCGTGCCAACCGCCGGCCAGCGCTACCGGACCGAGTTGGTAGCCGATATTGGCATCGTCGGTACGGTCGTTGTTGAACTGCTGGTACGTCGTCACGCCGGCGTAGTTCGTCACCGTGCCGAGGTTCTGATTGACGTAGCTGTGCACGTAGTTCAACGTCCAACGCGGGGCGAGGTTAATGTTCACGCCGTACCCGAGATTGGTTGCGGGGTTGGCGAACTCGTAGTTGCCATTCGGACCGCAGGTGCCGCCCGCACATTGGTAGCTCGGACGCGGAAGATCCGCGCCGCCGATGTTGTATGTGGCCATCGGGGTGATATGAAGAACGAATAACGGCTTTTTCCCCGGAAGCTTTACCGCCGGAGGCAATTTCGCCGGCGCTTGTGCGACCGTGGTGCTATTGTCGCTGTTGCTGCCGCTTGTACTCGTTGATGCCGGCGGTGTCGTTTGCGCCGAAGCAATCCCGACACCCGCCATGGTACACAGCACGAGCGCTGCGCCTAGCGTGATCAGTAATCGTTTCAAGATTCTACTCCTTGAGAGTGTGGTAAGCCCCTCCTACGTAGAGCTACTAATAGGCTGGATAACTATGCGTTAACCCATTATTAATAACCGCCCACTTCACCTTGCAACAAAGCAGTTTGTCTCAAGTCTTTTCGCTGTATATGCAATCGTTACGCTACATGCGCCAAGCGTTAACGGCGCGGCTGAAGTGCCGCATCTTCGATGCGGATGCGCCAGACAATGAGTCCGGCGTTAGCAAGACTGAAAAACAACGCAATCTGCCACGCCCCAAAAGCGAGCGGCAAGACCGCAATTTCGATACAGACGATCGTGTAGTTGGGATGCCGGAGAAACCGGTACGGACCGCTGCGCACGAGCGGAGCACCGGGGAGCGTGATGATGCGCGTGGTCCAGAAATTGCCCAGGGTCGCTATTATCCAGACGCGCGCGACTTGGGCAAGCGCGAACGCGCCGAGCAGGTACCAGTTGGGCGGAGTATTCGCGGGAACAACGACGAGCAGTGAGAGCAGCCAACCGGCGTGAAGTGCCACGAACCACGGATATTGTGCGCGTGCGACCTCGACGCCGCCGCACGCAAGCAAGCGTCGTGTATTCCTGCCGGCGTAGAATAACTCGGCGATGCGGAGCAGCGCCACGATCGCGACGATCCAGCGCAGCGTTGTCATCGTTCCAGGGTAACGAACGCGGCGGTAAAGCCCGGACCCATCGCGGAGAGGAGCGCGCGGCGCCAGGCCGGCTGTGCCAGCGCGCCTTCGCGCAGAGCGCGCTCCAGCACGAAGAGCAGCGTCACCGCCGACATGTTGCCGTACTCGGTGAGCACCGCACGCGAGTCAAGCAGTGAGCCGGGCGCGATTCCGAACGCGGATTCGAGCGCATCGAGCACTTTGGTACCACCGGGATGGCTCAAGAACACGTCGATATCGGCGCGGGTGAGTTGCGACTCCGCTAAGTACGCGTCGACGATTGGTTGGAATTGGGTCTGCACGAGTTGCGGAATGTCGCGCGAAAAAACGGCGCTGAGCCCATCGCCGGTCACGTCCCATCCCATCACCCGCAGTGTGTCGGGAAACGTGTATTCGCCGGACGCGCGTATGGCTGTGCCGGTTCGACCGGTTTGCAGCACCGCTGCCGCAGCACCGTCGCCGAAGAGCGCGGTCGCGACGATGTTGCTCTTGGTCAGATCGTCACGGCGAAACCAGAGCGCGCAGAGTTCGACCACCAGCAACAGGACGGGTTGTCCCGGGAGCGCTTGCGCCATCATCGCGGCGCGAGCCAGTCCGACGGCACCGCCGACGCAGCCTAAACCGAAGATCGGCAACCGTTTGACGGTACGCGAAAGCCCGAGCGGCGCGATGAGTCGCGCGTCCAAACTCGGTGTTGCGATGCCGGTAGTCGAAACCACGACCACCGCCCCGACGTCGGCCGCTCGCACTTCGGCCCGCGCCAGCGCATCGCGCGCGGCTTGTTCGAGCAATGTTTGTGCGCTTTCGAGATACACGCTATTGCGCTGCGGCCAGCTTTGCGGCTCGTAGTACCATTCGATCGGCACGCACGAATAACGACGCCTGATGCCGGTCGTGTTGAAAACGGGCATCAGGCGTTGAACGATTTCGGATCGTGAAAATTGCGCGTGAACGCGAGCGGCTACGTCGTTTTGTTCGAGCGCGTACGGCGGAACCGCCGTCGCGACCGAGACGAGCGCTACCTCCTGGCCCAGGCGATGCACCAACCGTCGGGGCTAATCTTGCCGGTGACGATGCTGCATCCACTCGGCGCTCTGAAGAAGCGGCAGCCGGCGCATTTCTTACCGTCGGGACCGGGTTTGTCCTGATAGTGGAATTGCATCTTGTTGTCGGTGGCGTCAGCCGTGCCGGTGCCAAGAGCGATTGCGCCCGCAAGTGCGGGGAGCACGATCAGCGTGCGCAGCGCCTCTTTTCGAGTTTGAGATTTGGAAGAAGGCATGCTACTTCTTGGCCCAGGCGATGCACCAGCCGTTCGGGCTGATCGTTCCGGTTACCACGCTGCACGAGTGCGGTGGTTTGAATAAGGAACATCCCGAACACTTTTCTCCATCTTTTCCGGGCTTGTTTTGATATTTGAACTGAGCTTGGTTGTTTGCGGCGTCGGCCGTTGCCGTACCCAGCGCGACCGCGCCGGCCAGTGCGGGCAGCACGATCAGCGTGCGCAGCGCCTCTTTGCGCGTTTGGGGTTTGGATGAATCCATAACGATGCTCTCCTCTCCAGCCATGGTGAGGGTTTACGGCCTCGCGCACGAGGCGGCCTGCGCGGTTCCAAGCCTGGCCCAAGCGTCGGAACCTATCCTTGGGAACCATGGGAACCATGGACAGCTTCATTCCCCGGGTGGCCGTCATCGACGACGAGCCCGACATTCGTACGCTGCTCGAATTAGAACTTGCCGAAGCCGGATTCCGGGTCCGCAGCGCTCCCGACGGGTTCAGCGGCCTAGCCCTCGTCCGCGAGTGGGAACCGGACGCAATCTTGCTCGACGTCATGATGCCCAAGATCGATGGCATCGCGCTCCTGCCCGAGCTGCGCCGCACAACGCAAGCACCGATCTTTATCGTGAGCGCCAAGGGAGGAACCGACGATAAGGTACGCGGACTCGATCGCGGTGCGGATCATTACGTGGCCAAACCGTTCGAGATTCCCGAGCTGGTCGCACGCCTGCGATCGGCGCTGCGCCGTCCGCGGCTGGAATCCCCGGAAATCGTGACCTTCCGCGATCTTTCCCTCGATCTGCATACCCGCCGCGCCGTCCGTGACGGCAAATCCATTTCGTTGACCACACGGGAGTTCGACCTGCTTGCGACGTTCGTGCGCGAACCGCGTCGCGTCTTCACGCGCGAACAGTTGATCGCGCAGGTGTGGGGCGATCATTCCAGCGTGACCGGCAACGCCGTCGAGACCTACATCTCATACCTGCGCCACAAAATCGATTACGGATTCCAGGAGCAGCTTCTGCACACGATTCGCGGCGTGGGATACGCTTTGCGCTCGCCGCAGTAATGCTGCGGTCGATCCGCTTCCGGCTCATTGCTTCATTTTTAGCCGCATGGCTGATCTTCGCAGTGACGATCTCGGCGATCGTCTGGCTCTTCGTCGTCGACATCACGCGCAACATCGTCGTAGCCGACGTCAACCTTGCCTCGCTCCGCGTTACCCGCGCGGCCTTTCAATACGCACTGGCGGGTTCGCCGCCGGTCGATGTGGAGGCGCTGGTCCTCGCCCAGGTGCGCGGGTTGCACGTGCGCGTGATTGTCGCACCCAGCGAGGGCTTCGGCTCGGGGCCGTTTGCCCTGCCGCCGCTCGGGACGGCCCCGGACTCCTCAATCGGGGTTGGACCGCACGCGCAAGCCCAAAGCGTGGCGTTCGGCACGATGCGCGTCGACATCGTTCCCGACCTGGACTACGTTGCGACGACCAGCACGCAGTGGCTTATCGGGGCAATCGTCGTCGATCTCCTCGCGCTGGTGCCGGCGTGGTTTTTCGCCAACATCGTTGCGCAGCGAACGCTCGAGCCGTTGCTCAATACGACGGGCGCGCTCGAGCGTTTTGCATTGGGTGATTTCACGCCCCACGCGGTAACGACGCGCCAGCGGAGCGAGATCGGTGACCTTGCGCGCGCCTATAACGCTGCGGTGCGACAGATCACCGACGCGTTTGCCGAACGATCCGCGGCCATGGATGAAATGCGTCAGTTCGTTGCCGACGCCGGCCATCAACTGCGCACGCCGCTCACGGTGTTGATGGGGCATGTCAGCGCGCTGCAAGCCAAGACGCCTCGCGAGCAGACGATCTTTGCCAACATGCTGGCGCAAAGCCGTCGAATGAAGGCGATCATCGACGACTTGATCATCCTTGCGCGGCTCGAACACGGTGAGCGCGCCGTCTACGCCGTGGACGTCAAGCAACTCGCTGAGAATGTCGTCGCGACGTTTCGCGACGGCGGGTACGATCGTGTCGAGGTGCACACGAACGGTGAGACCTACGCGCGCGTCAACCCGAGCGAGGTGATCGACGCGCTCAGCGCGCTGATCGAAAATGCCCTCAAATACGCGCCGTCGGGCCCCGTGAACGTCACCGTCGAACACGACGGTGCGCACGCGTCGGTAAGCGTTGAAGACCGCGGTCCCGGCATGAGTGAAGAAGATATCGAGCACGCCTTTGACCGATTCTTTCGCGGCGATGCAAGTGTCGGAACCGACGGCACGGGCCTCGGGCTTTCGATCGTGCGACGCGGCGTCGAGCGCTCCGACGGCACGGTGACGCTGGTGAACACCGGCAGCGGTTTGCGGGTTGTCCTTGCGTTCGCCGCCGTCGAACCCGACGATTGAGGAGAGCATGCACCCAAGTGCGAATGCGGCGCAGATGAATCTGCGTCGTCTTGCCATGTTTGCGTGCATCGTCATTTCCAGCTGCGCCGCGCCGCCGGCCCCACATGCCGCATACTCGGCACAGACCGCGCCGAGTGCAACGCCTGCGCCCGCGGACTTTGGTGCGCTCAAGTGGCGCGTCGTCGGTCCCGCGGTCATGGGCGGCAGACTCGATGCGGTGGCGGGTGTGCCCGGCGACCCGAACACGATCTACCTCGGCCATTCTTCCGGCGGATTGTACGAATCGACCGACGGCGGGATGACATTCGCTGCAATATTCGATCGCGGACGTTCCACCTCGATCGGTGCGATAGCGGTTGCGTCGTCGAATCCGCGCATCGTGTACGTTGGAACAGGCGAGGGTTTCCCGCGTAACACGGCGGCTCTTGGTGACGGCGTCTACCGTTCGAACGACGGCGGCAAGACCTGGCGCTCGCTGGGCCTCGCCGGGACGCAGCACGTTGCCAAAATCGCGATCGATCCAACCAACCCCGATATCGCACTCGTTGCGGCGATGGGCCCCGAATTTTCACCGGGCGGCGAGCGCGGCATTTACCGCACCGGCGATGGCGGAAAGACCTGGCAGCGCGTGCTGTACGTCAATCCGACGACCGGCGGGAGCGACGTCGCGTTCGATCCCGCAAATCCGCAGATCGCACTCGCCGGAACGTTCGATTATTTGCGCCGCCCGTGGACCTTTCGCGGCGGCGGACCGGGTAGCGGATTGTATCGTTCCACCGACGGTGGCCTCACCTGGACGAAGCTGACCGATCCGGCGCGTCATGACGGGTTACCCGGCGGCACGATCAATCGCGTCGGCTTATCGATTAGCGCGCATCATCCAAACGTCGTGTATGCGATCGTCCCGACGCGCAAGGGCATGCTTTATCGCTCAGACGACGGCGGCGTGCAGTGGCATCTGGTTAACGCCGATCAGGATCTCGTCTTTCGGCCGTTCTACTTCAGCCAGATTCGGGTCGATCCCGATCGGCCTAACGTTGTTTGGAATATCTCGGGCGAACTCAAGCGTTCGACTGACGGTGGAAAGCACTTTCACGGGATCGAAGCCGGCGGCGACAATCACGATGTGTGGATCGATCCCGCCAATCCCAAGCGCGTGCTGCTCGGCAGCGACATGGGATTCGATTTGAGCAACGATGATGGAAAGACGTGGTCGTTCGTCAACACGATACCGTTCGCACAGATCTATCGCGCGGGCTACGATCGCGCCGTACCGTACCACGTGATGGGCGGCATGCAGGATCACGAGGTTTGGTGGGGGCCGAACACGCTTTGGAATGACACCGGCGTCGCCGGCGGCTCGTGGAAGAATATCTCGGATTGGGGCGACGGGCAGTACGTCGTGCCCGACCCTCGTAACCCCGACGTTATTTACGAGGACACACACTTTGGTGATCTGACGCGCCGCAATTTGCGCGATGGTGAGGCGCGCTACATTTCGCCTCAGCCGGTGATCACATTCGGCGCCGGTGCGGGCCGCTCGAAATACCGCTTCAACTGGAGCGCACCGCTCTTCGTCTCACAACGCGACCCGGGCACGATCTACTATGGCGGCAACGTACTCTTTCGTTCGCGCGACGCGGGGCAGTCGTGGAGCGTCATCAGCCCCGATCTCACGCAGCCGTGCGATCCGTCGTGGCTGGTCGCCAGCGGCGGCCCGATCACGCACGACAACACCAACGCCGAAACGTATTGCACCATCTTCGCGATTGCGCAGGGACCGCACGCGGGTAATCTTTGGGTGGGAACCGACGACGGGCACCTCGATCGCACGGTCGACGACGGCGCGACGTGGAGCGACGTTGGTAAGAACATCGTGGGCGTTCCGGCGCACGCCATCGTGGCGTCGATCGAGGCGTCGCCGGTTGATGCAAACGTCGCCTACGTGACTTTCGACGCGCATCGTCTGGGCGACACGCATCCGTACATCTTTACCACCCACGACGGCGGTTCGACGTGGACGCGGATCGATGCCGGCTTGCCGCTGTGGGCCTACGTCGTGCGCGAGGATCCGCGCGAACCGTCCTTGCTTTTTGCGGGAACCGAGGACGGTGTGTGGGTCTCGTTCGATCGCGGCTTGCATTGGCACGATGTGCGTTTGGGCATGAATCACGTGCCGGTCTACGATCTACAGATTCAACCCGACGCTGACGACCTGATCGCCGCAACCCACGGTCGCGGGTTTGCGATTCTCGACGACCTGGGGCCGCTCGAAGGTTTGGCGCGCGCGGTGCAGGGCGAGGTTGCGCTCTTCCCGCCGGCGGATGCGTGGCGTTACACTTCGCGTCCCTATCACGACATCGGTCACAATGCCTTTGTCGCCGACAACAAACCGTACGGCGCGGTTATTTCGTATTATCTTCGTCCGCGCGCAAAACCCAAACCGAAGCGCGGACACAAAGCGGTGAAGGAGAAGGTCGCGGTCGAGATTCTCGACGGATCGGGGAAGGTCGTCCGCCACCTCGACGGCACGGCGGACAACGGGGTAAATCGCGTCGTGTGGGACCTGGCAACCGATGCGCCGCGTTATCCGAACACGAAGCAAGACCCACGTCCCTACTATGTTTTTTATCCGCTTGCGATCGAGGGACCGCAGGTACTACCGGGACAGTTCACCGTACGTTTGCGCGCGCGCGGGGCAACGCTGAGCGTCCCGCTGCGGGTGCGGCTCGACCCGAAGGCGGACGCCACCGTCATGCAATTGCAGGCACAGTATAACGCACTCGAATCGCTAGCCGTCGATCAGGAACGCGGCGAAGTTTGGCTCGCGAAGTTAAAGGGCCACGGTGGGAAATACGCCGCGCTGGCGGATGATTTACGCAACGGAAACGGCAGCGAGAATGCGGGTTATAAGCAGCCGGCTAAAGTGATCGATCAAATCGCGTACCTGCGCCACATCATCGAAACCGCCTACGACGGACCAACGGCTGAGCAGGCGGCGCTGATGCAGCAATATCACGATCAACTCGAAGCGTTGGGCACGCGTTTCAATGCGCTTCCGTCTCCGACGCCCTCGCCGAAACCGTCGCCGAAACCGGCCAAAGCATCGCCGCGCCCCTGACGCCACTGGAGTCGCCGTGCGCGGCTCGTAGGAGCGGCGTGTCAAAGGTGTCGGAGAAGACGTACCCGCGCATCAACGCGGGAACGCGGGTGTAAATCTCGTCGACGTTTGAAACGCCGCCGCCAAGCACAAATGCGTCAGGGTCAAGGATATCAGCAACGACCGCAAGCCCGCGAGCGAGCCGATCGAGATAGCGCTCCAGCAACGGTTCGCGTTCGAACGCCGATCCGCACAAAAATGTTTCGATGCAGCCGTTGCGTCCGCAGTAGCAAAGTGGGCCGGGCGCCTCGTCGCCGCGCATCCACGGCAGCGGCGTATGGCCCCATTCGCCTGCGATTGCGTTTGGCCCGTCGTGCACGTCGCCATCGACGGCGAGTCCGCCGCCGACACCGGTGCCGAGAATCGCAGCGAAGACCACGCGCATGCCGCGCGCAGCGCCGTCGATCGCCTCGGAGAGCGCGAGACAATTGGCGTCGTTGCTCATGCGAATCTCGCGGCCGAGCGCGCGCTCGAGGTCGGATCGCAACGGCTGCCCGATCAGCCACGTACTGTTGGAGTTCTTGATGCCACCGCTCTGTTTTGACATTGCGCCCGGCGCGCCGATCCCGATGGTGCCCTGCTTACCCAGTTCGGACTCCGCCTCGCGCGCCAGCCGCACGATCGCGTCGATCGTCGCGGCATAATCACCGCGCGGTGTCGGCACACGGCGACGCAGCCGCTCGCTTCCGTCAGCGTCGAGAGCAACAACTTCGATCTTTGTTCCGCCAAGGTCGATACCGATGCGCATCCAAGCTTCCTTCCACGAAAGACGATCGCGGCGAAACCAATCCCGATGGTGGCTGTATACACTATCGTCGGAAGAGGAGGGGTGATGTTATCCACGCAGGAGCAGATCGAGTTGAAGAAAGTCGCCGCCGATTTGACGGCGTCGATGCTGGACAATCACAGCGGCGATTGGGACGACGAAGAGACGGCGCAGGCCTTTCGCACGATCTATCTCGCAGTGCGCGACGCCTAGTTCAACGTAAGTGGGCGGTAGCGGATGCGCTTGGGGCGCGCGGCCTCCTCGCCGAGACGCTTGATCTTGTCGGCTTCATAGTCGTGATAGTTGCCTTCGAAGAAGACCACGCGGCTGTCGCCTTCAAAGGCGAGGATGTGCGTCGCGATGCGATCGAGGAACCAGCGATCGTGGCTCGTGACAAGCACGGTGCCGGCAAACTCGACCAAGGCATCCTCGAGCGCGCGCAGTGTTTCGACGTCGAGATCGTTTGACGGTTCGTCGAGCAAGAGCACGTTGGCGCCGGTGAGCAACGTCTTGGCCAGATGCAGCCGGCCGCGTTCGCCGCCCGAGAGTTGACCGACGTTCTTTTGCTGATCGCCGCCTTTGAAGTTGAAGCGGCCGAGATATGCGCGCGAATTCATCTCGAATCGGCCGACCTGCAAGAGATCGAGGCCGCCGCTGACGTCTTCCCATGCCGTCTTCGTGTTATCGAGAACGTCGCGGCTCTGGTCGACCAGCGCGAGCTTCACACTGGGGCCGATCGCGATCTCGCCCGCATCAGGTTGTTCTTTTCCGGCGATCATGCGAAAGAGCGTCGACTTGCCCGCACCGTTGGGCCCGATGATGCCGACGATCGCGCCCGGCGGAATGACAAAGCTGACGTCGTCCATCAAGAGCTTGTCACCGTAGCCTTTGCGGACGTGCTTCAGTTCGATGACTTTTTCGCCCAAGCGATCGGCGACCGGGATGAAGATTTCTTGCGTCTCGTTGCGCTTTTGATAATCGTAGCTCGACATCTCTTCGAAGCGCGTGAGGCGGCTCTTGCTCTTCGACTGCCGCCCCTTCGCATTCTGACGCACCCATTCGAGCTCGCGTTTGAGCGCTTTCTGGCGCGCGGACTCCGCGGCTTCCTCACCGGCAAGCCGCTCTTGTTTCTGATCGAGCCACGACGTGTAATTACCCTTCCATGGAATACCGCGGCCGCGATCCAATTCGAGAATCCACTCTGCAGCGTTATCGAGGAAGTAGCGATCGTGCGTGACTGCGACGACGGTACCCGGAAAGCGCTGCAGAAATTGTTCGAGCCACTCCACGCTTTCCGCATCGAGGTGGTTGGTCGGTTCGTCGAGCAGCAGCATATCCGGTTTCGAGAGCAGCAAACGGCAGAGCGCGACCCGCCGCTTCTCGCCGCCGGAGAGCGGGGCGATCTTCGCATCCCACGGCGGCAGACGCAGCGCGTCCGCGGCGATCTCAAGCTGTTGATCCAAATCGTCGCCTGCGGCTTGCAGCACGGCCTCGAGCTTGGACTGCTCTTCGGCAAGTTTGTCGAAATCGGCGTCGGGATTGCCGTACTCGGCGTAGAGTTCTTCGAGCCGCTTGCGCGCGGCGATCAGTTCGCCCAGACCTTGCTCGACGGCTTCGCGCACGGTCATCTCCGGATCGAGTTTGGGCTCCTGTTCCAAATAGCCGATCGTCAGATTGGCCGCGGGCGCCGCGTCGCCGTCGAATTCGGTGTCGACGCCGGCCATGATGCGCAGCAGCGAGGACTTTCCCGCTCCGTTGAGGCCGAGAATCCCGATCTTTGCGCCGGGGAAAAAGCTCAGCGAAATATCTTTGAGAATCTGACGCTTCGGCGGCACGGTCTTGCCGACGCGAAACATGGAATACACATATTCAGGCACTCGATGAAGGTTCGCTGGGGCTATCGCTCTTTCTTGTCCAAAGTTCCACGATCGTGTTCGTGCTGTCGACGACGCGGTCGCACGCCACGAGCAATCCTTGCGTAACCTCGCTGGTGCCGCGGTCGAGCGCGCCCGCGACCTGCGCATAAGCTTCGCGCAATCCGGTTGCTCGATCGACCGATGCGTTCGCCAGCGCGGCGGCAAGCGGTGCAAGTGCGGGGAAGGCCGGCGTCTGCGGATCTTGATAGAGGCTCGAGAGCACGGTGTTGGCGAAGCCAAGTCGCTCGGATGCGGCCATGAGACCGAGTGCGGTATCCGGATCGATTTCGTGCGTTCCCCCCGGTTCGCTCAGCATACGCTCGAGCGACTCCTCTGCCGTTGCACGAACGCTCCAGAGCTTCGCGCGCATTGCCCGCATGTTGGCAACATCGCGCGCGCTCGGATCGATCAGGCCGACGAGCAGGAGGCGCGTGTAGTCGAGCGAGCCGTTGATGAGCGCGCGCAGGTTTGCGACCGTTCGTGGTGACTCCCAAGTTGGCCAAATGAGATAGGACGCGATCGCAAGCAGGCCGCCGATGACCGTCGCCACCAATCGGTTCTGTACGGCCGTGGCTTCGGGCGTTCCCAAAAGTGCCAACAGGAAGACGACATAGGCGGTAACCGTAAGACTAAAGAGGCCGTAGTTCAGTTGGAACGCTGCATAACTGATCGCGGCAAAGAGGATCGCCAGCGCAAGCGTGACGTGCGGCGTATGTGGTACGGCTAGCACGATTGCGGTTGCAGCCACGACGCCGACGATCGTTCCGGCGATGCGCGCAACACCGCGTGAGAGGGTCGTCGTGAAGTCCGGACGTAGGACGAGCACAGTCGTCAGCGTGATCCAATACCCGCGCTGAATCGGCAGGACGAAGGCGAGTACGCCCGCCGCCGCCAGCGTTACAGCGAGGCGAAGCGCATGCCGGCCGAACGCCGAGCGGAGATGGAAATGCTCGCGCAGCACGGCCAGCGGACGTTCGAAGCTGGGCAGGTGCGCAGAGTAGTGGAGTTCGGGTAGGGCGAACCCTCCGAGCGGAACGCTCGCAGCGCGCCATGCTGCACGGAGCCGGCCGTAGAGCGCGCGCAGGTTGGGGTCGTTCGTGTCCGCGCTGATCATGCCGTATAGCGCGGTTTGCTCGGGCGCGTGTGCGTCGTCGAGTGCTTGCGCGACTGCGTCGAGCGCCTGCGCAATCACCGGACGAAGCCGCGTATACTTGTCACCGCCGACAGCCGCGAGCAGCGCGAGCGACGAACGGATGCGAACGGCTTCGTCGAGCAGGCTTTGAAACGCGGCGAGCACCAACGGACGGCCGAAGGGCCGTGGATCGGCAAGCGTTTTTCGTACGGTGACGAGTTCGGTGGTGGAGGGCACGCGCGTCGATGCGTCGCTGGCTTGCGCGTACTGGGCAAGCTCGCGATAGGCGTCGGCGAGCGCATGCCGCTCCTGCGGATAGCGCTCGATCGGCCAGAGGAGAACCAAGAGCAGCGTCTGCAGCAAACCGCCGGCGAACATGACCAGCGCCACCGTTGCCGCTACGTGGAAGGGCATTGGATAACGCTCGAAGATGATCAACGCCGTCGTTGCGTTCACGCCGATCGCCGACGCTCCCGGGCCGAGCGACGCGACCATCCCATAGCCGAAGCCCCAGACCGCGAGCGCCAGTATCGCGAGCTCTGCAGAGTGCGAACAGAGTGATGCAACGGCCGTCGAGAACGCCATCGCAAATGCCATGCCGAGCATCGTGCCGGCGCGCGTGCGATACACGCCTTGCAGCGATGCGAATCCCACGCTGAAGGCGCCGATGCCGGCGGCGACGGCGTAGATCGGGACGCCGCCGGCGAAGCCGAGAAGGAGTGCGAGCGCGACGCCGATGCCGCAGCGCACGGCAAAGACCGGTTCGACCCCGTTGCGTTCGATCCGAAATGCGCTGGTAAGGATACGTTGAATGACGGTAGCCATGAAAAAATTCGTCTGTTCGATCGCCTTCGCGGTGTTCGCGCTTGCGATCTCGAGCCCGGTATGCGCAAGTCCGACAACCGCCAGTGGAATTCCGCTCGATGCGCCATGGAAAGTGACGATCTACGATCTCGTGCGCAAATCGTTCACGCATCCGGCCTGGGGATGGCAGCACGGTGAGCGCAATTATCAAATCGCGCTCCAGCTCGCCAAAGGCGATGGTCTCACCATCGATACCGACGTGCTCTTTGCAGCCTGCATGCTGCACGATATGGCCGCCTTTCCGCCGTATCAAGCCAAGGGCGAACACGGCGACGTTGCGGCGCGTGAGAGCGAATCGATCCTGCGCGATGCGGGCTTTCCGATGGCGAAGTTTCCAAGCGTGCAAGCCGCGATGCGCGGCCACATGTATTACAGCGACCCGGGCAGCGACCCCAACGCGATCGTCTTACATGATGCCGACTCGCTCGACTTCTTGGGAGCAATCGGCGCCGTGCGAATGATTTCGCTCACCGGTGCCTCGGCTGCAAGCGCGGCAAACGCAATAAAAGCGCTGCGCTCATTTATTCACGACATCCCGCCGAAACTGATCACCAAAACGGCGCAACGCATGGGCGTACAGCGGGTCGCGGAGTTACAGGCGTTTCTCGATGCTTATCAGCGCGAGTCGTTCGAGGGAGTTCTACCCTAGCCACCCACGGCAACGGGCGCGTGGCCGAAAAGCGGCGGAATGTAGTGACCCGCGAGATACGACAGCACGAAGACCACGACGCCGAAGGCGACGATTTCGAGACCTTTCGAAACGGGATTGCGATCGGTGTTGCGCGCGGCGTAGTATCCCACGCCGAAAAGTGCGGCGACCGCGAGCACGAGCGCGAGAATGGTCGAGCTGGTCATCGAGAGCGGCACGATGTAGGCAATAATCGGAATCAGCGATCCGGCGGCAAACGATCCGCCCATTGCGATCGGCGCGCGCAAATCGGTGTCGTCGGCGACGCGCGGATCGATGCCGAACTCGTCGCGCATCATCTCGTACAAATAGATGTCGGGATGCTGCGCGAGGCGGCGTACGATCATCTGGGCCTCCTCGGACGAGAAGCCTTTCATCTTATAGTACGCGACTTGCTCGGCGAACTCGCCCTGTGGATCCGTGGCCATTTCGGCTTTTTCCATCTCGATCGTCGCTTGGACGACCTCGCGTTCGGATTTGCCGCCTAAATATTCGCCGACCGCCATTGAGAGCGCGCCCGCAAGCATCGCCAGAAATCCGCTGATAAAGACCGCGGAACGCGCGCCTTCGGCAACACCGACGCCGGTAATGATGCCCAGCGTCGTCAAAATGCCGTCTTGCGCGCCGAATACGATCTCGCGCACGCTGCGCTGCGCCTCGAGGCGTCGCCGCTGCAGCGTATCAGGGATGCGCGGTTTGACGCTCTGCCAGCCCGGAAGGTCGACGACGACCTCGGTTACTACGCCTGCTGCCGGCTCCTGCGGATCCATGAGCGGTGCTTCCGGTTGTGGATAGCGAATGGCCTTCCCGGTGAACGTTTTCGGCATGCCTAACTTTCGGCGCGTTGGGCAATCGGCGATCGTGCTCGAATGCGACGCGATGAGCATTTCCGTGCAGCGGCGTTTGTGGGCGCTCGCTCGCGAGGCGCGTGGCCGCCGGCACATCGCCGAGGCCGTCGTGGGCGCGGGAAATCTTACGCTGGCCTTCGATCGGCACGCGGTTGACTATGAGACGCTGCGCGGCGAGCTCGAATCGGCGTGGGAACGCACGATCGGCGAAAACCACAGCGAACGCTCGATCGAGATTCCGGTGCGTTATGGAGGCGGCGACGGACCCGACCTGCACGCGGTCGCGCAAGCATGCGGCCTGCCCGAGGCGGCAGTTATTGCACTGCACGCCGCCGGTTCGTACGTCGTCGCGTTCGTCGGTTTTCTTCCCGGCTTCGCCTACCTCGATGGTCTCGACGAACGCTTGCACCTGCCGCGGCGAGCCCAGCCGCGCACGCGCGTGCCGGCGGGATCGGTAGCGATCGCCGGTACGCAGAGCGCCGTCTATCCCTTCGATTCGCCCGGAGGCTGGCACGTCATCGGCCGAACCGCGCAGCGCATGTTCGATCCGGACCGCGAGCCCGCTGCGCTTGCGCAGCCGGGCGATCGCGTGCGTTTCATTCCCGTATGAACGATCGCGCGATCCGCATCGAGCGTGCCGGCTTGCAAAGTTTGGTTGTCGATCGCGGGCGTTTCGGTTTACGCTACCAGGGTGTCGGCTGGTGCGGAGCAATGGATTCGCGTAGCTATGCGATCGCAAACGAGCTTGTAGGCAACGCAACGGACGCCGCGGCAATCGAAATCGTGCTCGGGGATGTCATCCTGCGCTTCGATGCGCCGGCTCGCTTCGCGCTGGCCGGAGCGGATTGCAGTGCCGAACTCGACGGCGAACCGATTGCCACGTGGTCCGCGCACGCGGCGCATGCGGGAGCGCGGCTCGTGTTACGACGTCCGCGCGCGTGGATGCGCACGATCGTTGCGATCGACGGTGGTATCGACGTGCCGCTGGTGCTCGGGTCGCGCACCACCGATCTCACGGCGGCGATGGGCGGCTTTGAGGGGCGCGCGCTACGCGCCGGCGATCGTCTGAGAATCGGTCCTGCACGTGCCGCCGTGCCGCGCGCACCGGTCGCGCCGCCGCGCGTTGACTTGGTCTTGCGCACGATTGCGCAGCCGCTGGCGGATCATCTCTTTGGTCACGGATGGACGGTCGGGCATGAAAGCAATCGCATGGGCTATCGCCTCAAGGGCGATGCGACGCCGCACGACGTTGGGATGATGCCCTCACAAGCCGTCTTTCCCGGCTTTGTTCAGCTTCCGCCGTCGGGCGAACCGATCGTCTTGATGAGCGATGCGCAGACGACCGGCGGATATCCACTCGCCGGCGTCGTAGTCGAAGACGACGTGTGGATGTTAGCGCAGGCGCCGATAGGTGCCGTCGTGCGTTTCGTCGAGTACGCCGGATGATGCGTATCGATCTCAACGCCGATCTCGGCGAAGGTTGTGGCGACGACGAAGCGCTGCTCGCGATCGTTACCTCGGCGAATGTCGCCTGCGGGGCGCACGCCGGGGACGCGCAGACGATGGACGCGACCGTCCGTGCGGCCGCGCGTCACGGCGTCGCGATCGGGGCGCATCCGTCCTATCCCGATCGCGAGAACTTCGGCCGCGCCGCCATGGCGCGTACGCCCGAGGAAATTTTCAGCGACGTTACCGCGCAGATCTGCGCCCTCGAGGCCGCCGCTCGCACCCATAATGTGCGGTTGCATCACGTCAAAGCTCATGGCGCGTTATACAACGTCGCCGCGCGCGACCGCGCGGTCGCCGATGCGATCTCGCGCGCCGTGCGCGAGATCGATCCGCAGCTTGCCGTGGTCGGACTCGCCGGCGGCGAGCAGATTGCAAGCGCCCACGCATTCGGCTTACGGCCGATCGCCGAAGTGTTTGCCGATCGCGGATATCAATCCGACGGGTCGCTGATTCCGCGCGGACAGCCGGGCGCGCTGATCGATGACCTCGACGCCGCCGTCGCGCAAGCGCTGACGCTCACGCGCAACGGTGCGGGTGAGACGATCTGCCTCCACGGTGACGGGCCACATGCACTGCTCTTCGCGCGTGCGATTCGTGCAGCATTGGAAAGCGCCGGCGTCACGCTCGCCGCCGTCGTGTAAGGAGTAGTTATGGCCAATTTCGGCGATTTTCAATTTGAGATTTACCTCGCGGCGTTACACGGAAATCTCCCGCGCTTGCCGATTCGTTATGAAGAACTGCAAGTAAAGGCACTCGAGGCACTTTCACCGAGTCTTGCGTCGTACGTCGCTGGTGGCTGCGGGAACGAACGCACGCAAGACGTGAACGTCAGCGCGTTCGACCATTGGGGTATCGTGCCTCGAATGTTCAGAGCGGCAATCAAGCGCGACCTCTCGATCGAGCTCTTTGGTCTCAAGCTTCCGACGCCGCTGTTCATGGCGCCCGTCGGCGTCATCGGTTTGTGCGCACCCGACGGCCACGGGGATATTGCAACAGCACAAGCCGCTGCGCGGACCGGCGTTCCGATGGTTGCATCAACGCTAACGGTCGATCGGCTCGAAGACGTTGCCGCGCACTTTGGGGAGACGCCCGGATTCTTTCAACTCTATACGCCGACCGATCGCGATCTCGCTCAGAGCCTCGTGCGGCGCGCGGAGGCCGCCGGCTTCAAGGGGATCATCGTCACGCTCGACACCTGGATTCCCGGATGGCGCCCGCGCGACTTAGCATCGGGAAGTTTCCCGCAGCTGCGAGGACTGTGCCTCGAAAATTATTTTTCCGACGAACGTTTTCGAGCGATGCTTTCGAAGCCGCCGGAAGACGATCTCGCGGCCGCCACCATGCAGTGGACCAAAATCTTCGGCAACCCATTGACGTGGGAAGATCTCCCCTGGCTGCGCTCGATGACCAAGCTTCCCTTAATCGTCAAAGGCGTGTGTCATCCCGAGGACGTGCGCCGCGCCATCGACGGCGGCGTTGACGGAATTTATTGCTCCAACCACGGCGGACGTCAAGCCAACGGCGGGATCGCGGCGATCGACATGTTGCCGGCCGTGATTGAAGCAGCCGGAAAGATTCCGGTGCTCTTCGATTCGGGCGTGCGAACTGGTGTCGATGCGATCAAGGCGTTAGCGATGGGTGCCGTTGCCGTTGGTATTGGACGCCCCTACGCGTATGGGCTCGCGCTCGGGGGTGTCGACGGGATCGTGCACGTCTTGCGCTGTATGCTCGCGGAAGCCGACTTGTTTATGGCCGTCAACGGCTTCCCGGCGCGAGCCGATCTGCGGCCCGAGATTTTGCAGCGCATCCCAGCTAGGGCGTGAAATCGGCGTCAGGCTCGCTCGCTGGGAACGTGATATTCTGCAGGTCTTCGCTGACGCGCTCGACGTGCGTGGTGAACAGGCCATGCGAAACGGCCGCGCCTTCGATGTGCACGATCGACCAGATGGCTTGTGGGCCGACCGGTGCAAAGTCGTACGTGATGTCGGCCGTCGTTCCGTTATACGGCCACGCGTACGATAGGCGCACGACGTCGTAGGTCGCCGTGTCGACCCAGAGATCGCGTAACGGATAGTTTTGCGGGTCGCGCAGTGGGCGTAAGCGCAGATGATAGCACGCGCGTTCGACGACGAGCTCGGTGCCGGCGAGGGTAATCGCGTAGGCGCGGTCGACCGCGGCGACCGTGGCAATCGTCGTAATCGGGTCCTCGGCAAGATTTGGCGGCGGCGGCGCGGTCGTTGCGCCGGGGACCGGGGAACGGCGATAAAACCCAAACGGCGCGCCCGCCGGTCCGACGATATAACCACCGCGTAAGAGCACGCTTGCGGGGCGCCCGTTTGCGGCGATCGTTTGTGCGAAGGTGCGGCCGTCAGTTAATCGCACGATAAACTCGACCTGCGTGCCGGCTTGGCATTTGTCAGCGAGGAACGTGTCGTCGCATGACAATGTGAACGACTCGTATGCCGGCACCGCACGCGCGCTCCACACCGTTTGTGCCCGTGTGAAAATGGCGGTGGGATCGGGTGCACCGGATGCAACGGCATGGTAGAGTGGAATGGTCATGAAGATGCCTTTATATCATGTGGACGTTTTCACGTCCCACCGATTCGGCGGGAACCCGCTCGCCGTGTTCCTCGATGCCGAGGGCCTCGACGGCGAAACCATGCAGAAGATCGCGCGCGAAATGAACCTGTCCGAATCGACGTTCGTGGTGCGCCCGCCGGACGAGCGCGCAACGCACCACGTGCGCATCTTCACCCCCGGCAAAGAATTGCCATTTGCGGGTCATCCAACGTTGGGAACGGCGTTCGTGTTGCAGCACTCGGGCCGCGGTACACCCGACTTGGCGTTTCAAATGGAGGCGGGGATTATTCCGGTGCGCAGCGAGGGCAAGATGCTTTGGATGACGCCGCCGCCGGCGGAGGCGCTCAGCCCGGCGGTCGATCGAGCCGCCGTCGCGCAAGCCCTGGGACTGCCCGTCTCGACCGTCATGATGCCGCCGCAAGTTTTTGGCGGGCGCGGCGTCGAGTTTTTGATCGTGTTGCTCGATACCGAACAGAACGTCGATTGGGTCATGCTCGATCGCGGCGATTTGGTCAAAGCCACGAACGAAACGATCGGCGAAGGCAACGTGCTCATTCTGAGCTACCAGGGCGGGAAGGCGTACTCGCGTATGTTTCCCGATCTCGCAAGCAAAATCGGCGAGGATCCGGCCACGGGCAGTTCGATTGCACCGCTGTGCGCGGCGCTTGGATGGTGGCGCCTTCTCGACCCGAGCCGCACCGAGCTCGTAGTGCATCAAGGCCAGGCGATGGGACGGCCATCGATATTACACGCGCGCTTCAGCGTCGAAGGTACGTACGTGCAACAGGTCGTGGTGGGCGGTGAATGCGTAGAAGTCTACGACAGCGTGCTCGAGCTTTAAGCGTTTTCGCTGAGTAGCGCGACGTCGAAGCTGCTCCACCCGCCGAGGATGCTCAGGGTGTCGTCGGCCTCTTTGCGCGAATCGCGAACGAGGAATCCAACGGTGCGAATGCCCAGCGTTGCCGCAGCGCGAAGCGCGCGCGCGTCCTCTTCGCGGCGGATCTCTCCCACGAAGACGATCGGTATCTTGGAACGAATCGCCTGTTCAACGAGATCGATCACTTTGCCGTCTTGCGGGGCGAGCAACTGCACGCGTTCGCGCGTGAGGCGCGCGGCCGCCGTCGAGCAGATCCACTCGCCCTCTTCCGAGGTACGCACGTGGAGCACCGTGATCGAGCGCTTCAGCGTTTCGTTGCGCAAGCGCTCCATCAGCGGAACGAGGTTCGGCACGTTGATCTTCGTCGTCGGGAAAAGATCCCGATTCACGTCGGACATGCAAACATCTTACACGCTCTCGAGGGCAACGCCTACGAGCGCGCTCTCCCGGATCGTCGCGGCGAGGCGTTCGATCGCCGGGCGTCGCGGCACGAAGGCGCGGTGAATCACACGAATCAAGCGAGCCGAGTGCAGCCCTTCGAGCGGCCGAAAGACGATACGCGCGAAGCGGCTCTCGAAGTGCGTGCGCGCCAGCAGCGGGACGATCGTCGTCCCGAGACCGGCCTCGACGAGATTGAGCACGGTCTCGAGACTGGTGGCGGAGAGATCGCTGCGCAGCCCGCGTCCGCCCGTCTGGCCGCAAAGCGCCAGCGCCTGGTCAGACAAGCAGTGCCCGTCGGCGAGTAAGATGAGTGTGGACGGATCGAGCTCGTCAACGCGAACGCTCGCCTGCTGCGCCAGCGGATCGTCGTGCGGAAGCGCTAAGCTGAAGGGTTCCTCGAAGAGGGCGATCTCCGACAGATTCCCGTCGGAGTGGTCGGTGGCGACGAGCGCCGCATCCAGGCGCCCTGCGTGAATCGACTCGAGCAGGCGATGCGTCATGTCTTCGACGACGACCAGCGGCGCAGCGGGGAGCTGTTTCTGCAGCGGCCCAAGGATGCCGGGTAAAAGGTAGGGTGCGAGCGTCGGGATGACGCCGAGGCGAATCGGTCCGACCATCGGGTCGGCACGGGTTTGGGCGACTTCTTCGATTCGGGCGACGGCGTCGAGTACGACCCGCGCCTGTTCGAGGATCAACTCGCCTGCGGGCGTGACGCGCAGCGTGCGCCCGTCGCGTTCAAACAGCTCGACGCCGAGTTCGCTTTCGAGCTTGCGAATCTGCGCGCTCAGCGTCGGCTGGGCGACGCCGCACTCCTCGGCGGCCCGGCTGAAGCTGCGCCGGCGCTCGAGGGCGAGCGCGTACTGCAGGTCTTTGACGTTCATAGGTGATCCAAATGCAAGGCATTCCATCCATTGGCTGCGGCTTTGCATTCTCCTGGACGCGCACACGAGAAAGGGAACCGGCGACAATCGCGCCGGCTCAACAAGGGGTGATCGCGCCGTGCTAGCGTTGGGTGCTAGTTCGCGCGCCGGTCGCCTTCGCGCCGGTCGATTCCACTACGTCGGTCAGAGGTCACGGCGATGTTCGACACCCGGCGATCGCCTCCGCGCCGTTCTGCCTTACGCTGGTCCTGGGTGGTGGTTGCGTTCGACATTTCAAGACTGTTTGACGGCGAGCGATTGCTACCTATGCCAGCCGCCGCGCCAGCCCCAGCCGCCGCCCCAGCCCCAACCCACGCTCAGGCCGAAGGCCGGATACGGGTAGTACGGATAGCCGTAGCCGTACCCATATCCGTAATAGGCTGGGTAGCCATACCCGTAGACGATCCGATAGGGCGTGTCGATTTGATCGGCCAGAAAGGTCGAGCCGCTAGGCCGCCCGGTGATCGTTACCGGATAGCCCGGCTGCAAACGGATCCCGGTCGGATTGATAATGGTTCCCTGATGCAGCGTCACGTCATCGATGTAACCGCGAACGTCGTTAACGTACATCGTCGTCGCACCATTGAAACTCGAAATGGTGCCCTTGATCGTCTCGAGTTTGGTCACGGCGTAGCTCGGCATCGGCTGTTGGGCGAGCCCAACGGCCGGCAAACTCAGGAAAGCGATTGAAGCGGCCACTGCGGGAATAGCGCGCAGGGCCTGTTTGACCCAGCTCTTCATAACGGTATCACTGTACCCGATGAAGCTGAGAAATCGTTCAAATGAGCAAGCGCTCTCAGGAATCGCTCTGTCTGGTGGCGTAGCCTTTGCGGCGATGCTGCTTTACCGCTTGAAGAAGCCCATTCTGTGCGCCGCGATCGGGGTACTCGCGCTGACCATTGCCGGCTGCGGGGGCGGCACGCGCCATCACCGCGGCGGCCCCGCTGCTGCAGCGGCTATTCCGACGGCGACGGCAGGACCGGCAACCGTCAAGCCAACCGCGCAAATCGCCGGCATCATCGCCCCGTATCAGAATGTCTCGATTTCGAGTTCGCTGAGCGAACCGACCGACGTCGTCAACGTCATTCAGGGCGATCACGTGCACAAGGGAGAAGTGCTCGCGGTCCTGGATACGACGGATCTGGTCGCTAACTACAACGCCGACGAGCGCAACGCGGCGTCCGCCGACGCGCGTGCCGTGCAGACCAAATATCAAGCGCAGCTCAATCTCGGGCAAGGCACCAACCAAGTCAGCTCCGCGCTCGCTGCGATGAACAACGCCAAGCTAGTGTACGATCAGGACAACGTGCTTTACAAGAGCGGGTATGTTTCTGAATCAGCGCTCGAGGCAGCGCACGCTGCGTACGTGCAGGATCAACAGACTTACAACACTGCCGTGCTCAACGCGCAAGTCAACGGCAATACGACGCAAGGTTTGCAGGCCGCGACCGTTGCGTCGGCGATCGCCGATGCTCAGTCAGCGCACGCGCAAGCGGATCAAATTGAGGCATCGATCGTAAAAGCAACGATCGTTTCGCCGGTCGACGGCGTCGTGGTCAATCGCAATCTGAATCCCGGTGAGTACCCGGGGTCGCGCACGATTTTTACCGTTCAACAGCTGGATCCGGTGTACGCCGAGCTCAATGCGTCGTCGTCCAATGTGTTCACGATTCAACGCGGCGCCCTGGTGAATCTCGCCGTTTCCGGCGTGGCCAACGCGACGTATCAGGGCCGAGTCAGCGCCGTGCTCGGCCAGGTGACGCCGGGCTCGACGAATTTCACCGTCGAAGTGATCGCGGCGAATCCGGGTGACCGGCTGCAGTCCGGCATGGCCGTGACGGGCACGATCACGCTGCCGGAAGTTAGCGGGACCAGCATTCCGACGGCGGCGTTTCTCGATGACTCGCACAAAACCATCATGGTCGTCGACGCGAACGGCGATGCCAAACAGCAGACCGTTACCGAACTGGGTAGTGACGGAAAGACCTCAATCGTCACCGGCATAACGAACGGAACGAAACTGGTCGCGAACGGACAGCTTGGGATTGCTTCGGGACAGCAAGTCGTCAACACCGGTGCGTCAGCTTCACCCGGTGCTTCAGCCTCACCCGGCGCTTCAACCTCACCCGGTCACACGTACCAGCAGCAACCATAATGTGGCTCACCCGGCTTTGCGTCCAGCGGCCGACGATCATCTTCGTAATGCTTGCGCTGATTGCCGTGGTGGGCGCATTCGGCGTGACGACGATCACGCAGCAACAATTTCCCAACGTCGATTTTCCGGTCGTGGGCGTACGCGCGAGCTATCCTGGGGGATCGACCACCGAGATTCGTGACGCGATCGTGCGACCGCTCGAAGATGCGATCGCCGGCGCCCCGAATCTCTCGTACATCAATACGACGGTCCAGCAGGGCCAGGCCTCGATCACGGCTACGTTCGATCTCACCTCGAACAAGACGACGGACCTCGTCCAAGTACAGCGCCGTGTCATGATCGCGCAATCGCAACTGCCCAGCGACATGCCCGCGCCAACGGTTGGAACCTTCGATCCGGCACAAGCGACCGTTTTGACGATCGGCCTGAGTTCGAGCGCGGTCAGTCCCGGACAGATGTCGGCAATTGTCAACAACGACATCGTGCCCGCAATCGAACAAATCGACGGCGTTTCGAACGTCAACGCCAACGGCGCGGTCACGCCCGCCTTCGAAGTGCAGGTCAATCCGAACTTACTCACCTCGGCGGGCTATACGCTCAGCGACGTCGTCAGTTCGATTGCGAACAACAACAACCGCGAGCCTGGCGGGATTGCTTATCTGCCGGGACACGAGACGACGATCGACGTGCGCGGCGACCTTACCACCGACTCGTCGGTCGAAAACTTGCTGATCTCGGCGGCGTCCTCGTACACGACCTCCTTCGGAAACGCCAGCTACAATGAGCCGGTCGCAGCCGGGGTCCCCGGCGCGCCGTCGGCGGGCTCATCGAGCGTGACGTCGGCGACGGCCGCGAGCAACGCGTCGAGCAATGCAGCGCTCGCGGCCGCGGCGACCGCGTCACCGCCTCCCGTGAGTTCGTCGGCGATAACGACAAGCAGCACGGCCGTCGCCGCGGTCACGCCGCCACCGAACCCGTCGCTCCCGGTGCAGTCGACGCAACCGCAACCCTCCGCGCCTCCGGCGCCGTTCGAGCTTTCGGTCGCGCCGCAGTATGCGACGGTCGGCTCGACCGCGGTGACCAGCGCCTCGGCGGGCGGCGGCGGTTATTCCGGGCCGTCACTTTCGAACGTCAATCCTTGGACCTACGCGCCGCGTCAGATGCGAATCTCGGACATCGCGAACGTCATCGACGGTTTCGAACCACAGCGCCAATATAGCTACGTCGGCACGATTCCGACGATCTCGCTCGGCGTCCAAAAGGCGACGGGCGCAAGCGAGGTCGTCGCCGCGGACAACGTGCTCAAAGCGCTACCGGGCATCGAGAAGCAATACCCGCAGATCCAATTCCAGATTCTCAACAATCAGGCGGCATACACCGAAGATCAGATCTTCGGCGTCGTGCGAACGCTCTCCGAAGCGATCTTCATCACCGCGCTCGTGATGCTGTTCTTCCTGCGCTCGTGGCGCAACGCCATCGTCATATTGATTGCAATCCCGTCGTCGCTCGGCGTGACGATCGCGCTCATGCGGGCTTTCAACTTTTCGATCGATACCGTCTCGCTGCTCGCGATGACGTTGATCATCGGGATCCTCGTCGACGATTCGATCGTGGTTCTCGAGAATATTCAGCGCCATCATGCAGGCGGTGAGGACCCCAAGGACGCGGCAATCAAGGGCCGCACGCAGATCGGTCCGGCTGCGATCGTGATCACGCTGGTCGACGTCGTCGTCTTCCTGCCGATCGCGTTCTTGCCTGGAATAGTCGGGCGCTTTCTTTCGGAATTTGCACTCGTCGTTGTCACCGCGACGCTTACCTCGCTCTTCATTTCGTTTACGGTGACGCCTGCGCTGGCCGGCAACTGGTCGCTGCTTTCGAAGTGGAAACCGCCGAAACTGATCGATCGCTTCACCGACCTCTTCGAGCGTACGCGTTTGTGGTACGCGCACGATGCGTTACCGTGGGCCCTCGAGCGGCCGCGCTTGGTGGTTATCGCCTCGTTCTGTGCGGTCATCGGAGCGATCTTGCTTATTCCACTGGGCATCATCGGCTTCGAGTTCATGCCCCCGGTGGATCGCGGTGAGGTGTTCATTCAGTTTACCTATCCGACGGGGACGCCGCTTGCGTTTGTCAACGGAAAAATCGCCGCAATGACCAAGGAGCTGGCGAAGATTCCGGCCGTACAATCTCAGACATCGCTGGCCGGCGCGACGCAAAGCGGATTCGGCGGAACGGTCAATCAGGGAAGCGTCGGACAAGTCCACGTCTTTTTGCAAGACAACCACAAAGGCACGACCGATTCGTGGGCCCAGCGGTTTGGCGCGATGGCGGCCAAGATTGCGCCCGGCGCGAAGATCGTCTCGATCGCCGCGACCGGAACCGGCGGCGGCAGCTCGCAGCAGATCGATTACCTGGTGACTTCCACCGACGACCAGCCGGAGAAATACGCACCCAAGGTGCTGGCGGCGCTGCAGGCAACACAGGGTGCGACCAACGTGAACAGTTCGGCGCTCAATCTTGCGCCGCAAATCGACATCGATTTCGACCGCGATCGCGCGCGCGCGTTCGACATCAACATCGGCACTGCGGCCTCCGCGATTCGCGCGGCGTTCGGCGGAACGCTGGCGGCGCAGATTCAGACCTCGCACGGGATAAAATACGTGCAGGTGCTCTATCCGCGCAGTTTCCAGACCTCGATCGCAACGCTGCTCGCGTTGCCGCTGCGGGCCAGCAACGGCTCGATCATTCATTTGATCGACATCGCGAAGCTGGTTGAGGACCCGTCTCAGGCGCTGATGACCCGTACCAATCGCGAGACCGTCGTGCACATTCAAGCCAACCTTACGCCGGGCGTTGCGCTCTCAATCGTTCAGAATCGATTCCTCAAGAACCTTGCTGCGCAAAATCTACCCGATACAGTTCAAGTGAAGCCGAACGCCGGCGGCAACCAGCAGAATCTCAATGATACGGTGCACGGCATGGAAGCCGGGTTGCTACTTTCGTTCCTTCTCGTTTATTTATTGATGGTTGCGCTCTATAACAGCTATCGCTTGCCCTTCATCATTATGTTCGCTGTTCCGGTGGCCACCGTCGGCGCCTTCACGGCGCTCGCGATTACGCGCCAGAGTCTCAATCTTTACTCGTTGATCGGAACGGTGCTGCTGGTGGGGCTGGCGACGAAGAACGGTATTCTGTTGGTTGACTTCGCCAGTCACATGGTCGAACAGGGCATGGACCGGGCGAGCGCGATGATTGAAAGCGCCAAGGAGCGCTTCCGTCCGATCATTATGACGACGTGCGCCATGATCGCGGGCATGACGCCGATTGCACTTGCGCTCGATCCCGGCGGTGCGCAGCGTCAGGCACTCGGCGTCGTGGTTATCGGCGGCTTGGTCAGTTCGCTGGTCTTAACCCTCGTATTGGTGCCGGTCATCTTCATGTGGCTTGGGCCGACTGCACCCGCGAAGGAGGCGGAGGCATCATGAGATTCACGCGGCTCTTTGTCGAACGGCCGACGCTGGTTACCGTCTTCCTTGCGCTGGTGCTCATCGCAGGGACGCTCTCGGGCTTCCGTTTGGTCAAACAACAGCTACCGAACTACGACGTCCCGTCGATTCAAGTGCTGCTCACCTACAATGGCGCCTCGACCACCGAGATGCGCGACGCGATCGTTCGCCCGCTCGAAGACCAGATCGCCGGCGCGCCGGACCTGAGCTACGTCGAAACCTCGATCGAGCCCGGGCAGGCGTCGATCGTCGCCGTCTTCTCGCTGACTTCCGACGAAAATACGGACCTGGTACAAGTACAAGGGCGCGTCCAGAACTCGCTGCACCAGCTCCCCAACGATCTGCCGACTCCGCAAATCTCGATCTACAATCCGTCGGAAGCGGTCGTCGTCTCCCTCGCCGCCTCGTCCACGACCGATTCGCTCGGCCAGCTCTCAGCGATCGTCACGAACGACATCGTGCCGGCGATCGAGCAAGTTCCGGGTGTCTCGTACGTTCAGGAAAACGGCAACGTTACCGCCTCGATTCAGGTCAACGTCGATCCGCAGAAGATCTCGGCATCCGGTTTTACGTTAACGGATGTGATCAACGCGATTGCAAACAATAACGTGCGCGCACCCGGTGGCATCGTCTACGAGCCGAATCGCGAGACGAATCTTGATATTCGCGGCGACATCCAGGACGTGCCGACCGTGGCCAACCTGTTGCTCGGCAATTCGACCACCGCGGCAACGAGCACATCGAACTCGTCGAGCGTCTATCCGTGGACGGCAACCTCGCGGCTCTATCGCATCTCGGACGTCGCCAACGTTCAAGACGCCTTTGAAACCCAACGCGTCTACGCGTACACCAATGGGACACCCGCGATCGAACTCGACGTGCAGAAGGCTGCCGGCTCGAGTGAAGTCACGGCCTCAAACGCCGTGATCGCCCAGCTTCCAAAGCTGCAGCAGCAATATCCCGACATCAAGTTCTCGGTGCTCAACGTGCAGTCGACCTACACCGAGGACCTGCTCTCGGGCGTCACGCGCACGCTGATCGAAGGCATCCTCATCACCGCGGTCGTGATGCTGTTCTTCTTGCGTTCGTGGCGTAAGGCGGTGGTGGTCATGATCGCCGTCCCCGCCTCGTTCCTCGTGACGCTCGCGGTGATGAACGTCTTGGGCTTCACGCTCGATACCGTCTCGCTGCTCGGCATGACGTTGATGATCGGTATCTTGGTCGACGACTCCATCGTCGTACTCGAGAACATTTCGCGTCACCAAGAGGAAGGAGAGGAGCCCAAAGATGCGGCCATCAACGGCATCTCCGAGATCGGCGTCGCGACGATCGTCATCACGCTGGTCATCGTGGTCGTCTTTCTTCCGCTCTCGTTTTTACCCGGTTCCGTCGGCTTGTTTTTGCGCGAGTTCGGTTTGGTCGTAACGGTCGCGACGCTCACGTCGCTGTTCGTCTCGTTTGCGGTGACCCCGGCGCTCTCGGGACGTTGGGCGCTGTTTTCACGCTGGCGGCCATGGGGCGTGGTCGATCGCTTTACCGAGTGGTTTGACGGCGTGCGCATCTGGTACGCGCAAACCGCACTGAGCTGGGGGCTCGATAATCGCGCGCTCGTTGTCTGGATCTCCTTCGGAAGTCTCCTTGTTGCGTTGCTGCTCATTCCGCTGGGCGTCGTCGGCTTCGAGTACTATCCGCCGGTCGATCGCGGCGAACTCTTCATCAACATCAACTATCCGACCGGTACGCCGCTCACATCGGTCACGGCTGCCGTGCGCAAGGCCGAGCAAATCGTACTCAAAATTCCGGATCTGCAGTCCGAGACGTCGATCGCCGGCGCCTACGAAGGCGCGCTCACCGGCTATATCAACAACGGCGCCGTCGGCCAGATTCACATCTTTTTGAAAACCGGACGGCACAACTCGACCCAGTATTGGTCGCAGCAGCTCGCGAGCCGGATACAAAATGCGCTGCCGGACGCTCACGTGACGGGCGTGCCCTCGACCGATCCCTCGGGCGGTATTTCGCAGCCGATCGGCTACGTGATCGAAAGCGCGACCGCCGATCCGACGGAAGCCGCGACTAAGGCATTCGCGGCATTACAGAAGACGCCGGGCGTGATCGATGCCACGACCTCGAATGCGCTCGAATCGCCGCAGATCGAAGTGAACTTCAATCGCAATGCGGCGCGAGCACTCGACGCGAGCATCGGCACGGCCTCGACCGCGGTGCGCGCCGCATACGGCGGCTATACGGCGACGCAGTTCACCGGCCCTGACGGCCTCAAAGACGTGCAGGTGATCTACGAGCAGAAGGATCTCGACAACCTGGCCGGCATCTCGTCGATTCCGATCCGCGCCAACAACGGCTCGATCATCCGGGTCGGCGACATCGTCGATCTGCAAGACGTTCCCGCGCCGCCGTTGATCATTCGCCTGGAACGCCGTAACGTCGTCCTGATCGGCGCGAACGTGACGCCGGGTGCGACGCTCTCGAACGTCACTCGCGATTACGAGCGGCGCTTGCGCGCATTGCACCTGCCGGCCGACATCACGGTGGCACCGGTGGCCGGCGGCAATCAAGAACAGGTCACCGATACGACGTACGAGATGAGCATCTCGCTCTTGCTCTCGATCTTGCTGGTCTATCTTTTGATGGTCGCGCTCTATAACGGTTACGTGACGCCGTTCATCGTAATGTTCACCGTGCCGGTCGCGGTGGTCGGCGCGCTTGGCGCGCTCGCGATTACCCGGCAGACGCTCAACCTGTTCTCGCTCATCGGGTGCATCATGTTGGTCGGCTTGGTTGCGAAGAACGGTATCTTGCTCGTCGACTTTGCCAATCAACTCCGCGATCGTGGCCTGAGCAAACTCGACGCAATCGTCGAGAGCGCGCACCACCGGTTCCGTCCGATCGTGATGACGACGTTTGCAATGATCGCCGGCATGCTGCCGCTCGCGCTCGCGCTCGATCCGGGATCGCAAGCCGAACGTCCGCTGGGCATCGTGGTGATCGGCGGTCTCTCCAGTTCGCTCGTGCTCACGCTGCTGCTCATTCCGATCATGTACCTGCGCTTCGCACCCGAAGACCGCAAGGACGAGACGCTGGTGCACAAACCGGCGCCCGTTCCCGAGTCGCCGCTACGGGTGTAGTCTTGTCATCCCGAGCGTAGCGAAGCGTAGTCGAGGGAGTGCCGATCGCCCCGAGAATACGTGAGCGCGTCGGTCGGGCCGAGGATCATGCCAGGCATGTGGCACGCGCATGCGCTATATAATTAACATGGGGAAATCGAGCATCGAGTGGACCACGGACACTTGGAACCCCGTGACAGGGTGTACGAAAGTTAGTCCAGGTTGTGACCACTGCTACGCCGAGACTTTCGCGGAGCGCTGGCGAGGGACAAGAGGGCACATCTACGAGCGCGGTTTTGACCCGCAGCTTCGACCCGAAAGGCTTGTACAGCCGCTAGAGTGGTCATCGCCGCGCATGATCTTTGTGAATTCGATGAGTGATCTCTTCCACGTGTCTGTCCCCGATGACTACATTATCGCGGTCTTCAACGTAATGAAGGCCGCTAAGTGGCATCAATTTCAGGTACTGACGAAGCGCGCCGAGCGGCTAAAGCGCCTATCTCACAAACTCGCGCTGCCGGAAAACGTGTGGCTGGGCGTAAGTGTCGAATCGCCCGAATTCTATTGGCGAATAAAATTCTTACAGCAGGTGCGGGCCCACGTACGCTTTCTTTCCTGCGAGCCGTTGCTCGCCTCACTCAGGAATCTACCGTTAGACGGAATTCACTGGGTGATTGTCGGTGGCGAGAGCGGCCCCGGCGCTCGGCCCATGCACCCTGAATGGGTGCGGCAGATAAAGGAGCGATGCGTGGCAACCGGCGTTCCATTCTTCTTCAAGCAGTGGGGCGGCGTGCGTAAACGTTTACATGGGAGAACCCTGGACGGAAGAACGTGGGATGAGATGCCAGAGTTGACCGAGCGCGCTCGCCCTGCTGCGAATGGCTAAGCCGAGAGAACCTTTGTGGCCAATTGAGCCTCATACGGTTGCAAAACACGAGATACTTCGCCGGTACCTTACTCGCTGGATTCCAATCATGGCTTCGCGCAATCCGCGCATCGTATACATTGATGGCTTTGCGGGTCCCGGGAAGTACCTTGGCGGCGAAGATGGCTCCCCCATCATCGCTTTGAAGGTGGCCAGAGATTTTGTAGAGAGGGGAACGCTAAAGGCAAAGCAACTGGCGATGTACCTTGTCGAGCCACACGCGGACAGGCACGATCTTCTGGAGAGCGAGATTCGCGCGCTTAGAGAGAGCGATGTAGCATATCAGGGGATCGGCGTGACAGTGGTGCATTCGGAATATACGACGGCCATGGACGACATCTGGAAGCAGCTGGAGACCGCCCACGCGAAGCTCGCTCCCACATTCGCATTCATCGACCCGTTCGGCGTGAGCGGGACCCCTTTCGAGCACGTCGTGAGGCTACTTTCAAACCCAAAGACAGAAGTGCTTATCAATTTGATGTACGAGGAAGCCAATCGCTTTCTTACAACACCTGAGTTTGAAGGCCATCTCGATGCTTTCTTTGGTGATGCGTCTTGGCGCCGGCTGATAGATATTCCAGGGTCCGCTAAGCGAAGAGATGCGACGATTGAACTATTCAAGCAGCGTCTGCGGGCGGCCGGGGCCAAGTACGTGCAGGTCTTCGAGATGAAAAATCAGCGCAACCAAACCGACTACCTGCTCTTCTTTGGGACACACAGCGATAAGGGGCTCGAGGTCATGAAGGAGGCGATGTGGCGCGTCGACAGCTCGGGGACATTTTCTTTTAGCGACTACACGCATGCTAAGGGACCAATGCTAATCGAGCCGTCACCAAACTACGACAGCCTTCAAGACCAACTGCGCGACAGGTTCCATGGCAAGGAGGTCGGCATGCAGGATATACGGCTTTTTGTTCTCGCCGAGACGTCATTTTTCCACTATAAGCGCGAGGCGCTGAAGCCGATGGAGGCCTCAGGCTTGATTGAGGTAATACCGGCGCCGGGCAAGCGCCGACGCGCGGGTACATACGCCGACGACGTCCGAATAAAATTTAGCTGATGTTGGCCTCTTGTGCGTGGTCGAACGATATCAGCATGGTCGATGTCCCTCGACTACGGCGCTGCGCGCCTACGCTCGGGATGACAAGAGTGTTAGAACAATGTCTCTTGGACTGGGTCGTTGTCGATGAGCACGTCGGGTGCGTCGTAGCGCGCGTCGTTCAATCGCATTGAGGCGTCGCGCGCCTCCATCGCAGCGGCATCGTACGGGCGTAAGAGCGCGCGAGCCTCGGCCGGAGGTAGATCTTCATATGCAAGCCACTTCTCGAGTTCATCATCCTTTAAAATGGCCGGCATGCGGTCGTGCACGCCTGCAACCAATTCGTTGGGCGGACAGGTGACGATCGCGCATGGCGTCGGGCCTTGCGCGACCGGATTCCAAATGCCGGCAAAGGCAAAGACCCGTTCGTCCTTCATCGTGTAGTACACCGGCTTACGCCCGCGCCATTCATAGAAGCCGTCGGCGAAAATAATGCAGCGAAAAGCCAGCGGATGCGAAGCGACCGTCTCAGCGCGCGCGTTGATGCGTCCTTCGATGCCCCACTCCAGCGGAATCACTTCGTTCTTGCCATCGTTACGAACGCCGAGCACGGCCTGGGTGGGGGCAATGTTGAAGCGCGGAAGGCGATACTCGCTGAATTCCTCGAAGCGATACCGGGGATACCGTGCGCTGATGCGTAACGGGTCAGTTAGGGTAAAGCGTCCGCACATCCCGTCTCCGATTGGAGCGGCTATGAAGAATTACCTGGGGATCATGGGCCTCTGTCTACTCAGCGCGTTCGCCTTGCGCGCGGAGGCGGCGGCCGATCGCGTTCTGCAGAATCTCCACGGGAACGTCAGCTGGGTCACCGGCGACGGCGGGCCTGCCCACGCCCTCGCGCCGTCCGCTGCGGCCGCTCTGGTCGACGACGACGTCGCGCGCACCGGGCCCGCTTCGATGGCGTCGATTGTATTGCCCGACTCGTCGCAGATCCTCATGGGTAGCGCGAGCGTGCTCAAGCTCGACACGTTTTCGCAAACCGATGTTGCGCGTGCGCACTTCGTTCTGTTCGAGGGCAAGGTGCGGTTTCGGGTCGTCCATCCGGGCGGAGCTCACGCCGATTTTACGTTTACGACGCCGACGGGTCAGATCGGCGTGCGCGGGACCGAGGGCGATATCGGGGTCGATCCCTATGACGGCGTGCGTATGAATGTCTATCGACTTTCCGATCCGTCCCTGCCCGTGCATGTAGCGATGATCGACGGTTCGACGTACGATATTTCAGCGGGTGAGAAGATCTGGATGCGCTGGACATCGGGTAAGCTGGTCGCCAAAATCACGCCGATTACGGCTGACGAGATCAAGCGTTTCGAGGAACTCGGGCCGCCGTAACCATGCGCGCGATGGTGCTCGAACGGCCGGCGCCGATTGAAACGAGCCCGCTGGTGCTCAGAGAGCTCGAGCGACCGGCACCGGCTGATGATGAACTGCTCGTGCGCGTGCGCACGTGCGGCGTCTGCCGCACCGATCTGCACGTTACCGAGGGCGACCTTCCGCCCAAACATCCCTCGATGGTCCCCGGTCACGAAATCGTCGGCGTCGTCGAGCAAACGGGCGCCCTGTGCACGAGGTTCAAACTCGGCGATCGTGTCGGGATCGCATGGCTACGCGAAACCGACGGCACCTGTAAATTCTGCCGGCGCGAGCGCGAGAATCTCTGCCCGAACGCGCGCTTCACCGGCTGGGATCACAACGGCGGCTACGCGGAGTTCGCAACCGTACGCGAGGCCTACGCCTACGCGCTTCCCGACGCGATCGGCGACGAAGCGGCATCCCCGCTGCTGTGCGCGGGGATCATCGGCTTTCGCGCGATCAAACGGGCGAACGTGGAACCCGGTATGACGGTCGGCCTGTACGGTTTCGGCGGTTCGGCGCATCTCGCGCTCCAGGTGCTCAAGCATTGGACGTGCACCGTCTACGTGATGAGCCGCGCCGGGATTCACCGGGATCTTGCAAGCGAGCTCGGGGCGGACTGGATCGGCGAAGCTTCGGATACGCCGCCACAACCGCTCGATGCGGCCATTATGTTCGCGCCGGCCGGCGAACTGGTGCCGCCGGCGCTGCGCGCGCTCGACCGCGGCGGCGTGCTCGCCGTTGCCGGGATCTATCTCACCGACATCCCGCCGCTCAACTACGAGCGCGACCTGTTCTACGAACGTGAGTTGCGCAGCGTCACGGCCAACACGCGCGCCGACGGCGAAGAATTCCTACGCATCGCGGGCGAAATCCCGATCAAGAGCTTCACCGTGCCGATGGCGCTCGACGAAGCCAATCGCGCCCTCTCGATGCTCAAGCACGACGAGCTCCGCGGCGCCGCGGTTTTGCACGTTTCCTAAGCACCGGCCGCTGGTTTAGGCCGTACTTCCCGGTGGTACAATTTCGCCATGTCTATGTTCGCACTCCAGCCGTCAGCGTACGTGCCGTTGGCGATTGGCTTTTTTGGGCTTGGCACGGGCTATTTTATCTTTGGTGGTCAAGAGTTTTTCGGCTGGCCCCGCGCGACACCGGAGGTCGACCGGAGCATGGGGTTGTGGGGCGTGTGGATGCCCGGCTTCATGCAGCTGGTGGCCGGCACGTACATTTTCGTCGGGCTAACCTGGTTCCAAGTCTTCAAGGGTGCGCCACTCTACATGGCCGGCCTTGCGTTCACGGCGTACGGCGTGCATTGGTTCGCGCTGGCCGGCCGGCGCTTGATCGCCGGGGACGGCGCGCCCGATGCATGGATGACGATCGCGTTCACCTTGATCTCGCTGTTGGGCCTCCTCGTTTTTTGGACGGCGGGTGACATTCCGGTGGCGCTGATCTTCCTGGGTCTCGTGCTGGTGTACATCTCGGAGGGGTTGGAACGGTTCGGTGTGGTGCACTCGCCCAAGCCGCTCGGATTCTTTCACCTGGTAACCGGGATCTGGCTGATGTACTGCACCTATGCGGCGACCTTCAATATGGCGCTCGGCGCGCATTGGTGGCTATAGGCGCTCGACTTCGCGCCGCAGCCGGCGCAGGAGCAGCGCGGTCGTCATCCACGCGATGTAGCGTCCGATGCAGGCGTCGAACAGGCGTCCGGCGGCGCCGAACGGCGGTGTGTACGCAATGCTGAATTGCAGTTGCGTCCCTTGCGGCGCGTGAGGGCGCACGGTCAAGAGCGCGCGGCCGGCGGGAAAAAGTGACGACCGCGGCCGCCAGTGGAACTCCAGCGCATCGTGACGTCGCACGCTGTCGGTGTAATCCTCGACGACGCGCGCGTTGACCGCGGTTTCGACGACCAATTCCTCGATTCGTCCGCGCTCCGCCGCCTGCGCGAGGAATGCTTCCGCCCGCTCGATCGCATCTGAGAATGGACACCGCGCAAACGCATCCTCCCGGACGATTCGCTCCTCGTCGTGCACGGCGCTTATGCCGCCGTCGTGACCGCTGCAGTCGTGCCGCTGCTCACCGTTGGTGCATGCATTTGTGACGGACGCGTCACAATGACCGGAACGTTCGCGCGGCGCAGGATGCCCTCGGCAACGCTACCGATAAAGAGATGGGCAAACCCCTTGCGCCCGTGCGTGCCCATGCAAATCAGCCCGACTCGGTTGTCGTCGGCGATGCGTAAGATTTCTTCGCATGAGTCGCCTTCGGCGGCAATGGTTTCCGCGATGAGGCCATCGGCCTCGCACTGCGTTTTGGCATCGCTGAGCATCTCGGCACCGGCGTCGCGCATAACCTGGATCGTGTCGACCGGGTACGGCGTTTCGTAGCCGCAGACGAGGAGATACTTAGAAACGTCAACGACGTTGACCAAGAGCAGGTTCGCCGCGTCTTCTCTGGCAAGCCGACGGGCGAGGCCGAGCGCGGCGACGGCTGCGTCGGACGCGTCAACGGCGACAAGGATGGTGTTGAACATGATGGGTCTCCTTTAATTTACCACGTTCTCATGCCGGGTGCGAGAAACGCATTGCTGTGAAAGAGTTCGATGAACGGGCCGCTGTAGGCGAGCACAGCTAATACGAGCGCAACCACGCCCCAGCGGAAGAGATGTTCGAACATTGCCGGCGCGCGCTCGCTTCCCGGTGCAGGCACGGCGAAATCGGCGTTCATGTCGTGGGTCTTTTCGTTTTGGAACAGCGTGCCGATGGCCACCGCGGCGAAGAAGCAGATGCTGATGAAGAGGATCCCTCCGCCCGCCGCCGCGAGCAGCATCGCCGGTTGCCACGACTGCGCAACCGTTGCGCCTGCATAGGCAACGGACGCGGTGCGACGCGGTGCGCCGAGCAGCCCCGCGTAGTGCATCGAGAGCGACATCACCAACATCCCGATGAACCACAAGCGCGTTTGCCACAGCGCGATGCCGCGGCCCCAGAGCTCGCGTCCGGTAAGTCGCGGGATCAGCCAGTACGTTGCGCCGATGAACGTCAGCGCGACGGGGCCCCCGACGGTGACGTGGAAATGTCCGACGATCCAAATCGTGTTGTGCACCAAGGTGTCCATGCTGTACGAGGCGTTCACCATGCCGCCGAATCCCCCGAGGATAAAAAGCAGCATACCGTATCCGGCGGCCGAGAAGAACGGATCGTTCCACGGAAGCGAGCGGACCGTCGCAACGAAGCCGTGTTTGCCCGCTTTGATCGCGGCCAATTCGAACGAGGCGAAGATCGCAAAAGCGGTGAGGAACGACGGGATCGCCACGCCGTAGGTCATCACCATGTGCAAGAGCTTCCATGCCGAGGCAATGCCGGGCTCGGTGAACTCGTGATGGATGCCGACCGGCGTTGAAAGGACCAACAGCATCAGGAACGTGAGGCGTGCAAGGCCGTCGCTGAAGATATTTCCGCCGTAGCGCGTGGGGATGACGGTATACCAGATGATGTAGGCGCCCATGATCCAGAAATACACGAGCGGATGCCCGAAGTACCAGAAGAACATGCGCGTGAGCATGACGTTGATGCCGGGCGTCCAGCCGAACGACCACGGGATGAGCAACGCCATCTCAGCGACGACGCCGAGCGTGGCAATGATCCACATAAGAAATGTCGCTGACGCCATGAAGACCGGAAGCGGTAGCGGCTGTCCCGGATTATTCCGGCGATAGTAGTAGGCGTTCTCGAAGATCTCGAAGGCGACGACCCAGGTCCCGAGCACGAGCAGCGTCGCACCAAGGTAGAACGCGGGGCTTGCTTTGAGCGGCGCGTAAAACGTGTACAGTACGGTTGCGTTGCCGCTCAAAATCGTGATGGCGGCGGTCGCGGTGCCGAGCAGCATCATCCACCACCCGATCCACCCGACGGTTTGCTTGCGATCGGGGCGCGCGATCGTCCGATACGCGGCAAAGAGCGTGAAACCGGTGATGAAAAAGGTTGTAAACACCAAGGCCATGAGCACGCCGTGCGCGGTCAGCATTCGGTAGTAGTCGAACCACGCGGGCGCGTCGATCGCGCCGGCGCGCGAGAAACCTTGCAAGACGCCGAAGACGGCGCCGAGGCACACCGCGATCGTCGCGGTGTAGATGTGGGCCAGAACGACGCGGTTCTCGGCGGGCTTTGAAGACGCGGCGGGCTGCATCATTTAACCTCGATCGTGCCGTACATATTTTGGTGACCGATGCCGCAGTACTCGTTGCACACCAGAAGATAGGTACCGCGCGTGCGGAAGGTGTGGCTCGTGCTGTTGACCCATCCGGGGATCGCCATCGCGTTGACGTCGGTCTGCGCGATCTCGAAACCGTGGACCACATCGGAGCTGGTGACGTAGAACGTCACGTTCGCTCCGACGGGAACCTGCAACTTGGCCGGCGTGAACATGAAAACCGACGCGACGTAGTAGGCCTCGTACCGGCCGTTGCCGAGGTCGCGAAGTCCGGGATGATCGAACGGCGGCGTCGTGTTGACTTTGGCCGGATCGATCGTTTGAGACCCGGTCGGCGGATTGATATTATCGGCGAATGCCGCCACAAAGATCGTCGCCATGAACAATACCAGCATGGTTACGCCGAAGACCATCCACCAGCGTTCGTAGCGGTGAATGTGCATTTACCAGCGCTCCGCGAGAAGAACGAAAAGGGCGAACCATCCGATGAGGAAAGCCACGCCCATGGCAAGGACGAACGTCAAAGTGCCGGGGAGCGGCGTGTCGCCGCGGCCGCCTTCAGTACTCATGCAACCAAGGTAGCGGGCCGCGCGCGCGCATTTGAGGAAGATGCCTTCTCGGAATCTGGAACATTCGGAGGACGCGTGGCGGACACGATCTTGATCGTCGAAGATGAGCCGCAGATCGGCGAAGTTTTGGCGGAGTATCTTCGGGCCGAGGGGTTCGCTGCCCAGGTTTGCACGACCGTCGCCGAGGCCGGCGCGGCGCTGGCGGGAGCGCGGCCGGATCTGATGTTGCTCGACGTCACCCTCCCAGACGGCAGCGGACTCGACATCCTGCGCGATGTGCGCGACCGAGGGATCCCGGCGATCGTCGTCACGGCGCGAGCGGAAGAGGTCGATCGTATCGTCGGGCTCGAGATCGGCGCCGACGACTACGTCACCAAGCCGTTCTCGCCGCGCGAAGTGGTCGCACGCGTGCGCGCGGTCTTGCGCCGCACGCGCACCGGTGGCGAAGCGCGCGGTCCGCATTCGATTATTCGCATCGGGGACTTAGAGATCGACGGCGAAGCGCACGAGGTGCGCATCGGCAACCGGCCCGCGCAGTTGACACCCTCGGAGTTTCGCCTCCTCGAGGTGTTGGCGGTCAACGCCGGGGTCGCGCTAACGCGTTCGCAACTGCTCGATAAACTCAGCGACGACGGTTCGATTTTCGAGCGGACCCTGGATCGTCATATCAACAACTTGCGGCGCAAAATCGAGCCGAACGTGCATGAGCCGGCCTATGTGCTCACGGTGTACGGCATCGGCTACAAAATGCGCAAGGCCTAGGTCGCGGCCGTCTTTTCGTTTTCCGTCACTTGATATTGCTTTTCGATCGTTGCGGCTAGTTTACGCAACAGTTCGCGTGCCGTTTCGTGGGCGATACGTTGGCCGAGAACCGCGTCGAACGCCATTCCGGCAAGCCCGAGCGGCGGCTCATAGGCACCGGATAGCTCCAAGATCGCGCTCGCGTACGATTCGTCGGCGCGAATGGTGAGGGTTCCGTCGAAAACCGGGTATAAGCCGCTAACGGGTTCCCAATGCACATTCCACGGTTCGTCGAAATGCATCGGGTCCGGTACCGGTTTGACCGAGACAACAACGTCCTTGCCGATCTCTACTCCGAGCACTGGGGGAAACGCAAGCGTCAGGTGCAGGAGGCGCCCTTCGCCGCTTTGCAGTGCATTGGTAACCGATTGCGCGAGCAAGTCGCGTGCCCGGTTGTACGGACACTTGAGGTAACGGCGCTGATATAGTTGTGCCATGCGTCCATCATGCCTGGCCGATGGGAAGCTGAGGGGAAGAACTACGGAATGAGTACCGCGACGGATCGCGACGTCCCGCACCGGATCGTGCATTGGGCTAAGACCCTCGGCCCGGGACTCATCACGGGTGCGGCCGACGACGACCCGTCGGGCATCGCGACCTACTCGATCACCGGCGCCTCGACCGGGCTCTCGATGCTGTGGACGGCCCTCATCACCACGCCGATGATGGCGGTGATCGACGGCACGTGCGCGCGCATTGGCCTGGTTACCGGGAACGGTTTGATGTGGTCGCTCGCACGGAGCATGCCGCGGCCGCTGGCGGTGTCGCTCGCGATCCTGGTCGGACTGGCCAACACGTTCAACATCGGTGCCGATCTCAACGCGATGGCGGCGGCCGCGCATTTGCTCGTGCAGCTACCGGCGGAACTGTGGCTGATACTTTTTGCCGCGATCGTGATCGTCGTTGAGGTATTTTTTAATTACCGGCAGTTTGCCGATGTGATGAAGTGGCTCTGCGCGTCGCTCTTGGCCTACGTCGTCACCGCCTTCATCGTCCATCCGCACTGGCCGACCGTCCTCTTAAATACCGTCGTTCCGCAGGTTCGCTGGAATGCTGCGTGGCTGACCACGCTCACAGCGGCGCTGGGGACCACGATCACGCCCTATCTGTTCTTCTGGCAAACGTCGATGACTGCCGAGGAGCACCAAGCGCGCCAAAAGGACACTCGCCTCAAACCACGGACGCTCAACGAGATCTACGTCGACGCCAACACCGGCGCGATACTTTCGAACCTGGTGATGTTTTTCATCATCGTGACCACCGCGTCGACGATCGGAGCGCACGGCTCGGCCAACATCGCCACGGCGCAACAGGCTGCGCAAGCGTTGCGTCCCCTGGCGGGAAACTTTGCCTACGCGCTCTTCACACTGGGCATCGTCGGGACGGGTTTACTCGCGGTGCCCGTGCTCGCTGGTTCGTCGGGGTACATGTTCTCGGAACTCTTGGGGCTGCGCGAAGGGCTCAACGTCAAGCCGTGGCGCGCGCGCGGCTTCTACGGCATCATCGTGCTCGGCATCGTTGCCGGCACGGTCATGGGCCTCGTTCATGTCGATCCGATCAAGGCCTTGTTCTGGTCGGCGGTGTTCAACGGCGTCACGGCGGTCCCGCTCATCTATGCGATCATCCGCATTGCCAGCGATCGCCGCGCCCTCAAAGACAAGGTCGTTTCGCGCGCGGCGCGGGTGTGGTTATGGCTCGCCTTCGCGCTAATGCTGCTTAGCGCCGCCGGAATGGTCGCGTCGTGGTTCATCAAGACATAAATCGCACGTTCTGAATGTGAAGGAGCGGGGAACGAGCCTCACACGTTCTTCCCCTTCTCGCGCCTACACTGTAGATGCTCTGTTAAGGAGAATATGCAGTGATTCAGACGCAAACAACCAAGCCGCAGCCGCAAGTGCCGGTAGCGACGATGAAGGCCTTTTGCATGCTCGGCCTCGAGCATACCGGCTTCTTGGAAAAACCTATTCCGCAGCCGGGACCAAATGACGCGATCATCAAGACGACGCACGCGCTTATTTGCACCTCGGACTCGCACACCGTACGCGGCGCCATCGGACCGCGCGAAGGCTTGACGCTCGGGCACGAAGCCGTCGGCATCGTGCACGCCGCCGGTTCACAAGTCAAGCAATTCAAAGTCGGCGATCGTGTGGTGGTCGGCGCGATCACGCCCGATTGGGGCTCTGAGGAAGCGCAGAACGGCTATTCCTCGCAGTCCGGCGGCGCCCTCGCGGGCTGGAAATTTGCCAACGTGAAGGACGGCGTCTTCGCCGAATACTTTCACGTCAACGAAGCCGACGCCAACATGGCGATCATTCCACCCAGCGTAACCTCGGAAGCAGCCGTGTATTGCGCCGACATGCTCTCGACCGGTTTCGTGGGCGCCGAGCACGGCGACATTCCGATCGGCGGCACGGTCGCGATTTTCGCGCAAGGACCGGTTGGTTTGATGGCCACGGCCGGTGCGAAGCTCCGCGGTGCCGGACTCATTATTGCCGTTGAGACCGATCCCAAGCGCGCGCAGCTCGCAAAAGAGTACGGCGCGCATCTCGTCGTTGATTTCAAGAAAGAAGACCCGGTCGCGCGGATCCTGGCGGAGACCGGCGGCATCGGCGTCGATACGGCGATCGAAGCGCTGGGCTCGCAACAGACCTTTGAGTGGTGCGTCGACGTAACCAAACCCGGCGGCACGATCTCCAATGTCGGCTATCACGGATCGGGCGACTACGTGGATATCCCGCGCACCGCATGGGGCGTCGGGATGGCCGACAAGACGATTCGCACCGGCCTGTGCCCGGGCGGCAGCTTGCGAATGAAGCGCCTTTTGCGCTTACTCGAACAAGGCACGGTCGATCCGACCAAGATGACGACGCACACCTTCGATTTCAGCGAGATGCCCAAAGCCTTCGACATCATGGATCGTAAGCTCGACGGCGTTCTCAAACCGCTCATTCTTTTCAAGTAGTTTTCTAGTTTTCGGAAAACCGAAGGAGACTCTCGTGACTACCGCAACCCAAACGCGCGATCTGTTCCAAGATGCAATTGCCTTCGTGCGCGAACGCAATTTGCTCAAGACGCGTTACGATAACTTCATCGGTGGCACGTTCGTGCCGCCGGTCGAGGGCCGGTATTTCGTCGATACCAGCCCGATCAACGGTCTGCCGCTGGCCGAGTTTGCGCGCTCGAGTCCTAAGGACATCGAACTCGCGCTCGACGCCGCTCACGCGGCGAAGCGCGCCTGGGGAAAGACCTCGCCGGCGCAGCGTGCCGCGGTGCTCAACGAAATCGCGGATCGGATCGACGAAAACCTCCAGGTGCTGGCTCGCGTCGAGACGATGGACAACGGCAAACCCATTCGGGAAACGCTCGCGGCCGATGTCCCGCTTGCAGCCGACCACTTCCGGTACTTTGCCGCGTGCCTGCGAGCCGAAGAGGGCGCGCTCACCCAGCTCGACGATGAAACCGTGGCCTATCACTTCCGTGAACCCCTCGGCGTCGTCGCGCAGATCATTCCGTGGAACTTCCCGCTGCTGATGGCGGCATGGAAGCTCTGTCCGGCACTTGCGGCCGGCAACTGCGTCGTGCTCAAGCCGGCTTCGGAAACGCCGTTTAGCGTGATGGTGCTGATGCAATTGATCGCCGACATCGTGCCGCCGGGCGTTTTGAACGTCGTCAACGGCAAAGGCTCGGAGATCGGCGAAGCACTGGCCGCGAATCCGCGTATCGCCAAGGTGGCGTTTACCGGTGAAACGACGACCGGACGGTTGATCATGCAGTACGCGTCGCAGAACCTGATCCCGATGACCCTGGAGCTGGGCGGAAAATCGCCCAACATCTTCCTGGCCGACGTCATGGATGCCGAGGATGCGTACCTTGACAAGGCGCTCGAGGGCTTTACCCTCTTCGCTTTCAACAAAGGCGAAGTGTGCACGTGCCCGTCGCGCGCGCTGATCCACGAGTCGATCTACGATCGCTTTATCGAACGCGCGATCGAACGCGTCGAGAAGATCGTGGTCGGCAATCCACTCGATCCCGCGACGATGATGGGCGCGCAAAACTCCAAGGATCAACTCGAAAAGATCCTACGCTACATCGACATCGGCAAACAGGAAGGGGCAACGTGCCTCACCGGCGGCGGCGTAGCCGAGGTGGCCGCCGACATCAAGGGCGGATACTACGTCAAACCGACCGTCTTTGCGGGCAACAATAAGATGCGCATCTTCCAAGAGGAGATCTTTGGGCCGGTGCTCTCGGTGACGGCCTTCAAGAACCTCGATGACGCGATCGAAATCGGCAACGACACGCTCTACGGTTTGGGCGCCGGGGTGTGGAGTCGTAACGGCACCAACGCCTATCGCGTCGGACGCGAGATTCAGGCCGGACGCGTGTGGACCAATTGCTACCACCTCTATCCGGCGGGCGCCGCGTTCGGAGGCTACAAGCAGTCCGGGTTCGGCCGCGAGACCTATAGGTCGGATCTCGAAGCCTACCAGCAAACCAAGAATCTGCTGGTCAGCTACAGCGATAAGGCTCTGGGATTGTTCTAGTGCGCGAACGCGTCGTGTTCACGCCTTCAGCCGCCGCCCTGGTGCGGCGGCTGAGGGCGTTGCATGGGCCGCTGATCTTCCATCAGTCGGGCGGATGCTGCGAAGGCAGTGCGCCGATGTGCTACAAGCGAGGCGACTTCCACACAGGCGCGAACGACGTCTTGCTCGGCACGATCGAGGATACGCCGTTTTATATCGGCGTCAAGCAGCTCAAACAGTGGGGTGAACAGATGCAGTTCGTCATCGATGCCGTCCCGTCGCATAGCGACAGCTTCTCGCTCGAGACGCGGGACGACATGCGGTTTACGACGGGAGCGCGCGCGTTCTGAGCCGAGCTTCGAAGGTGCTAACGCTCAACGGCGGTTCATCATCGTTGAAATTTGCCGTGTACCGCCGCGAAGTCGAAAACGAGCTCAAGCTCACCCATTCGGGAACGATGACGGCCGGCGGCGACGCCGAGCGCCTCTTGGCGCAGGTCCTCGCGCAGGTTGGTTCGGACGGCGTCGATGCCGTCGGGCATCGGATCGTCTTCGGCGGGCCGCACCACGAATCGCCGGTGCGCGCCGATGACGCCGTCATGAAAGAGCTCGAAACGCTCGTTGCCGTGGAGCCGCTGCATCTGCGTGCAGAGCTCGATCTGGTGTACGCTGCGATGCGGGCGTTACCGCGGGCGTCGAACGTGCTTTGCTTCGACACGGCCTTTCACCGGCGTTCACCGGCGATTGCTCATCGTCTCCCGCTGCCTAACGATCTCGATCCGTTGCTGCAGCGCTACGGCTTTCACGGGCTTTCGTATGAGTACGTCGCCTCGCAGCTACCGGCGAACTCGGGGCGAACGGTGATCGCGCATCTGGGTTCAGGCGCAAGTCTGTGCGCACTGCGCGACGGCGAACCGGTCGACACCACGATGGGCTTTACCGCTCTTGGCGGATTGATGATGGGCACGCGTCCCGGCGACCTCGATCCCGGCGTCATCCTGCGACTGCTCGGTAACGATCGCTACGACATCGAGAAGTTGACCGATCTGCTCTATCATCGCAGCGGACTGCTCGGCGTCTCGGGCTCGAGCGGCGACATGCGCATGCTCCTCGAAGCGGCGGACACCAATTCCGCTGCGCGCAACGCGGTCGACCTCTTCGTGTATCAATTGATCAAGCAGCTCGGCGCGATGAGCGCGGTGCTCGGTGGCCTCGATACGCTGGTCTTTACCGGCGGCATCGGTGAGCACGCGGTTCCTATCCGCGAGCGTGTCGTTGCGGCGATCGGCTATCTTGCCGACGTCACGACGCTCGTGATCCCCACCGACGAAAACCTAATGATCGCGCGACACATGCTGCACGCGTTGCGCGCCGGCTAGTCTTCGGCGTCATTGCGCAGACTCGCGACCAGCGCTGCGGAACGCCGCAATGACTCGGCGATGACCTCGAGCCGCTCGTTGGTCGTCGGAACGATGCCGTCGATCATTCCCTCGACGTTGGCGAGCGCGACCCCGAGGAGATTGCCCAGATCGTGCCGCAGATTCTTTGTTCCCACGATGGGGCTACTCCGCGACCATGCCTGGGAAGCCCTACCGCGGTTGAAAAGAGCTATGGATCCTTCGCAAACAGCGGGTGAAGTAACGTTCTCGCTTGCGGATCTCGCCGGGAGCCGTTTCCCTTTGCTGGAGTACGCGCCCGATGCGACGATCATCGTCGACGCCGAAGGCAAGATTCGGCTGGTGAACGCGCAGACCGAACGTCTCTTCGGCTACTATCGCGAAGAATTGATCGGGCATCCGATCGAGATGCTGATTCCGGCACGCTACCGTGGCCGGCACGTGGGCGAGCGCAAGGGCTATTACGCCGATCCGCACGTGCGCCCGATGGGCATCGGCATGGAGCTCAACGGGCTGCGCAAGAACGGCACCGAGTTCCCGGTCGAGATCAGCCTGAGCCCGGTCTCAACGCGCGAAGGAACGTTCGTGTCGGCTTCGGTCCGCGATTCTACGGAACGGAAAACGCTCGAACGCCAACTGCGCGAGCTCAACGCGGCGCTCGAAGCCGCGAACCAGGCGAAGGATTCGTTCCTGGCCTCGATGAGCCATGAACTGCGCACGCCGCTCAATGCGATCATCGGGTTTACCGGCACGCTCCTGATGCAACTGCCGGGGCCGCTGACGCCTGAGCAAGAGCGGCAACTTGGGATCGTGCAGTCGAGCGCGCGCCACCTGCTCTCACTCATCAACGACATTCTCGACCTTGCAAGGATCGAATCAGGGAAAATCGAGCTCGCGTTTGAGCCGATCTCGGCCAAGGACATCGTCAACGAGGTATCGTCCTCGCTTGCCGCACTTGCGATCGAGAAGCAGCTCGAATTCACCACGCAGGTCACGGACGACGGGGACCCGATCACGACGGATCGGCGCGCGCTCTCGCAAATTCTCTTGAATCTTACCAATAACGCCCTCAAATATACCGAATCGGGCTCGGTGCGCATCGACGTTTGGGCAACGATCCACAACGAGCAGTCCGCCGTCGCGTTCAGCGTGAGCGATACCGGCATAGGCATCAAGCCCGATGACCAGGAACGACTGTTCAAAGCGTTCGAGCAACTGGATCGCTCGAGTACGCGCCGCTACGAGGGGACCGGCTTGGGCCTCTATCTGTGCCGCAATCTTGCGATACTGCTCGGCGGTGAATTGACCGTAACCAGTGAAATCGGCAAGGGGAGCACCTTTACGTTTACGCTTCCACGAGCGAGGTAGCGCGTGTCGCGCGTCCTCGTCGTCGACGATAACGCCGTCAACCTTGATCTGATGTTGTATCTGCTGCGAGCTTTCGGTTATCAAGCGGACGGACACACCGACGCGCTTGCGGGTTTGCAAGCGGCGCTTTCGGGCGACTTCGCGATCGTCTTGACCGACATCCTGATGCCCGGCATTGACGGGTACGAATTTGCGCGCCGCTTTAAGAGTGCATCGCATCTTTCCTCGGTTCCACTCGTCGCGGTCACCGCGCTTGCCATGTCGGGCGATCGCGAACGCATCGCCGAAGCCGGCTTTGACGGCTACATTACCAAGCCGATCGAGCCGCGCACTTTCGTGGCGCAAGTTGAGGCGTTCATCGGTCGTGAGGGTCACTGATGGCGAGCGTGCTGATCGTTGATGACGATCCCAACGCGCGCCTGCTGGTCGCCACGCTGCTCGCGCACGGCGGTCACACCACGCTCGAGGCTCCTAGCGGCGAGCGAGGTCTCGAGCTTGCCGTTGAGCATCTGCCCGACCTCGTTATCACCGACCTGTCACTTCCGGGATTGAGCGGAGCACAGTTCCTTCGCGCCCTGCGTGCCGACGAACGGACGCGAATGCTCCGCGTTGCGCTTTATACGGCGAGCACGATCGATGACGCGATGCGCGATTTCATGCAGATCTACGGCGTAGCGAGTGCGCTGCCCAAACCGGCTGAACCGCGCGAACTGCTCGCTGCCATCGAAGAGGCGCTACGCCAGGACCAGTCGCGGATCTCCGGCATGTCTTCACCGTAGTGTTCGATATAGCGGCGGTGCTCGACCAGCTTGTTGCGGAGAAGCTGCTGCACGTGGGCGCCGCGATCGCCTAAGCGCGGAACGCGCTCGATCGCGTCGGCGGCCAGATGGAAGCGGTCGAGTTCGTTGCGTACCGTCATGTCGAACGGCGTGGTCGTCGTTCCTTCCTCTCGATAGCCGTGAACGTGGAAGTTGTCGTGATTGGGTCGCTTGTAGGTCAGGCGATGGATCAACGCCGGGTAGCCGTGGAAGGCGAAGATCACCGATGCATTCTCGCTAAAAAGCGAGCTGAAAACGTCGTCGCTCCAGCCGTGCGGGTGCTGATCGCGCGACTCGAGCGCCATCAGGTCCACGACGTTGACGACGCGCACGCGTAGTTCGGGAACGTGCCGGCGCAGGAAGTCGACCGCTGCCAGTGTTTCCAGCGTCGGGACGTCGCCCGCGCAGGCCATCACCACATCCGGCTCCGTGCCGTTGTCGCTGGATGCCCACTCCCAGATGCTCGCGCCTTGCGTGCAGTGCCGTATCGCGGCCTCCATATCGAGCCATTGCCACTCGGGCTGCTTCCCGGCAACGATGACGTTGATATAGTCGCGGCTGCGCAGACAATGATCGGCGACCGAGAGCAGCGTGTTGGCGTCCGGCGGCAGATACACGCGCACGGTATCGGCCTTCTTGTTGACGATGTGGTCGATGAAGCCGGGATCCTGATGGCTAAAGCCGTTGTGATCCTGGCGCCACACGTGCGAGGTGAGCAGATAGTTGAGCGAGGCGATCGGACGGCGCCAGGGAACCTCGCGCGCCATTTTGATCCACTTCGCGTGTTGGTTGACCATTGAATCGACGATATGGATGAAGGCTTCATAGCAGGGGAAGACGCCGTGACGGCCGGTGAGCAGATAGCCTTCGAGCCAGCCTTCACACTGGTGTTCGCTCAAGACTTCCATCACGCGGCCGTCGGGCGCAACGTGATCGTCGCCGGGGACGATTTGCGCAACCGAGCAGCGATTGGTCACCTCGAAGAGTGCCTCGAGCCGATTGGACGTCGTCTCGTCCGGACACATCACGCGAAAGCGATCGCTGTTCTCACGCATGACGTCGCGCAGCATCGGTCCAAGCGCGCGTGTCGCTTCGGCGCGCACGGCCCCGGGAGCCGGCACGTTCACGGCGTAGTCGGCGAACGCCGGCATTTCTAAGTCGCGCAGCAGTACGCCGCCGTTGGCGTGCGGATTCGCGCTCATGCGGCGAGTGCCGCGCGGCGCGGCGTCGCGCACATACGCAACCGGGCAACCATCGCGGTCGAAGAGTTCTTCAGGGCGGTAGCTGCGCATCCAGGCTTCGAGCATGGCGAGATGCTCGGGCTTCTCGCGCACTTCGAGCAACGGCACTTGGTGCGCGCGGAACGTGCCCTCGACCGGAATGCCGTCGACGACCTTGGGACCCGTCCAGCCTTTGGGCGTGCGCAGGATGATCATCGGCCAGGTTTCACGCTTGTGGAATCCGCGGATGCGCGCACAGCGCTGAATCGAGCGAATGCGATTGAGCGCGCGATCGAGCGCAGCTGCCATCAGCTGATGCATCAGCGCGGGTTCGTCGCCTTCGACGATCACCGGATCGTAGCCGTAGCCCTGGAAGAGCGACACCAACTCGTCGTCGGGGATGCGCGCGAGTACGGTAGGACCGGAGATCTTGAAGCCGTTGAGGTGCAGCACCGGCAGCACCGCGCCGTCGCGCTCGGGGTTCAAAAACTTGTTCGAGTGCCACGCGGTCGCGAGCGGACCGGTCTCGGCCTCGCCGTCGCCGACGACCGCGCACACGAGCAGATCCGGATTGTCGAAGACGGCTCCGAACGCATGCGAAAGCACGTATCCAAGTTCGCCGCCTTCGTGAATCGAGCCGGGCGTCGTCGGGGAGGCGTGGCTGGGCACGCCGCCCGGAAACGAAAACTGCTTGAACAGCCGAGCAAGTCCGGCCTCGTTCTGGGGCACGCTGGGATAGAGCTCGCTGTAGGTGCCCTCGAGGTAGCCATTGGCAAGCAAGGCCGGTCCGCCGTGACCGGGGCCGGCCATGAAGACAACGTCGAGATCGCGCTGCGCGATCGCCCGATTGAGATGCGCGTAAACGAAATTCAGCCCCGGTGTCGTGCCCCAATGGCCGAGCAAGCGCGGCTTGATGTCCTCCGGCGTGAGGGATCGGCGCAGCAGCGGATTGCGGTCGAGCAAGTAGATCTGCCCGGCGCTGATGTAGTTTGCCGCCCGCCAGTAGGCGTCGAGTTGCAGAAAGTTTTCGTCCACAACCCCACCCTACGCACCCGTTATGAATAATCTGAGAACGCCGGTTCCCTGGTCGTTCCTCCATCTCTGATACCGTCACGCCATGAAGGAACTTCGCGAGCGTGCTATGGTCGAGTGCCCGGTCGAACAGACCGAGGCCGGCCTTATCGCATTCTTCGCGGTGCGGCAGGACGCCGACGGGTTGACCCGGATGCGCTTGCGCGTGCCGATGGACGGCACGCTTTCGCTCGAGCGCGAAGTTCGGATAGAAGCGCGCGAGGGGCGCGATGATGACAATCTCAACAAGGTCGTGCGCGTCGCGTGGGAACCCGAGGGGACCGTGATCTTTCCGCGCTTCGAGGGCACGTTGCTCGCTTGGGGCGAGGACGATCCAACGCGAAGTTCCATCGAGCTGCGAGGCCACTATACGCCGCCGCTCGGCGCTGCCGGCCAGGTCTTCGACGAACTGATCGGATTTCAGATCGCGCAGGCGACTGCGCGCGAGTTTCTGCGCGACATCAAGCGGGGCATCGAATCCCGATCTAAAGGCGCAACTCCATGAACGTGGGGCACACGGCATCGGCGCCGCTGCACTCTGGCTCATATTCCGTAAACCCGATCGAGGCGTAGAGCCGGCAGGCTGCCGGAAGCAATTCGCTGTGCGTATCGAGTATCAGACGCTCGTAGCCGCTATCCCGCGCGAAGTCGATCACGGCGTTGACGAGCGCGCGGCCCGCGCCTGATTTTCGCGCGCGCGGTTCCACGTAGAGACGGGCGAGCTCTGCGGTTGCGTCGTTTTGCGCGTTGCAAACGACGCAGCCGATGCCGGCACCGTCGAGTCGCGCGACAAACGCCGTATTCGGTGGGGCGTAGAGCGAGGCGAGCGCCGGAACCTCGGGCACCGCGCCATGTCGAAGCTGTTCGGGCAGCTCGAGTTCATACACCGTAAGAAGCCGGTGAAGCTCGCGAAATTCCGCAGGCGCGCGCACGCGCGCGACACTTACGACGCGAGCGTCGCTTGAACGCCGATCGGTACCGTGCGCAGCGCGTTGCTGATCGGACACGATGCCTCCGCTTGTTTCGCGTACGTTGAGAACTCGTCGGCCGAGACGCCGGGTACGACGCCGGTGATCGCCAGCTCGATCTTGGGAATCTTGTAGCCCTCACCCGCGCGTTCGAGGTACACTGTTGCGGTCGTGTCGAGCGAGGCCGGCGCATGCCCGGCGCGCGTGAGGACGGCGCTGGTCGCCATCGTGAAGCACGCTGCGTGAGAGGCGGCGAGCAGTTCTTCGGGATTCGTACCGGGGTCGGTCGAGAAGCGGGTGCCGAACGAATACGAGGCGGAAACTTTGCCGCTTGCGGTCGTGATATCACCGTGGCCCTTGGCCACGTCGCCGACCCATTTGACGTTTGCGGAGCGAACGATCTGATCTTGTGCCATATTCGCCCCGACCCGCGAGGATCGTGTTAGGGTTGCGATTGCGTGATCTGCTTGAGCCTCCAGCCCCAGGCGGAGAAGACGGCCAGGGCGACCGCGGCCGCGACAAGTGCGGCGGGAACGCCTAAGCGCAGAACGATCACCGCGCCGATGAGCGCGCCGGCAAACATAACCACGACCGCGGTGACGCGGCGGCGAACGCGCGTGTTGTTTCCTCCGGCGAGTGTCGAATCCATGGCAATACCGATGATCGTCTGCGTCACGACGGTCGTGGTGATATCGGCTACGCCGATGCCGCGTACCACTGCGTTTTGCAGGCCCATCGAGATAGCGAGCACCGCGGTCAGCACGTAAGCGACAAAGCCGTCATAACCGAAAAACCAGGCGATCGCTGCGGCTCCCAACATGAAAAATATCTTGACAAAGGTTGTGACCGAGAGCAAGTGTGCGCCATTCTCGCCGTGGCGCCGGTTGAGCCGCCCGCCGATGATGCCGCCGATCATGAACGACCCGATTGCGACGATCGAACCCACGATCGAGATGCCGCTCGCGCCTCCGATGGCAAAGCCGAGCAGGACGAGATTGCCGGTCATGTTCGCGACGAAGGTATGACCGAGACGCAAAAAGCTGACCGCGTCAACCAGACCCGAGATGAAGGTCAGGCCGAAAAGCAGCGGCATGAGCGCGTAGTCCGCTTCGCGCACGGTTTTCAGTGGATTGCGCCGCTCTCGGAGAGGAGCGAGGTTCCGCGCCGTCCGCTGCGCGTAGCCACGATCTCCGCGAGGATTGAAATCGCCGTTTCGGCGGTCGTGGCGCCGCCGATATCAAGGCCAACCGGTCCATGAATGCGCTCGAGTGCCGCGCCGTCGAAGCCTTCAGCGCGCAGCGCAGCGCGCCGCGCGCTTTGCGCGCGACGGCTTCCCAGCAATCCGATATATGGAGCGTTCGAACGCAGCGCGCAACGCAACGCGGGAAGATCGAATTTAGGATCATGCGAGAGCACCACGATTGCCGTGTGCGACGAGAGCACCTGCGGGAGATAGTCGTCGGGCCATTCGTGCACGATGTCATGCGCGTCAGGCACACGCTGCGCGGTTGCGAACGCGGGGCGCGGATCGACCACGATCACGCGCAAGTCCATGCGCCGGCCCATCGCCGCTAGATCGGCGGCAAGCGACGTGGCCCCGACCAGAATCAGCGTTTCTTTTGCGGGAATGAGGTGCTCGAAGCTGCCGATACGAAGCGTGACCGCCTCTTCGCCGCGCGCAATCGCGCGAACATCGCCGAGGAAGGCCGCTTCGGGGCGCCAGATCACGAGACGCATCACCGCTCCGCACGCGGTGCCCCCGGCGAGTTCGTCGTCGTTATCGAGGTTGATGTCGAGGTTGCGCACGACCCCATCGGCCAGCGTTTGCTGCGCGGTTTCAATGATCTCGCTCTCGTAGCAGCCCGCGCCGATGTTGCCGGCGATGCGACCGTCGCCGGTGACGGCGATCGTGGTGCCGATCGGTGCGGTCTTGGCGGCGCGTAATTCACACAGCGTGGCGAGCGCAAGCGGCGTGCCTTCTTCGAGCCACGCGGCGGCGGTTGCGAAGACCTCACGCATCGGCGAGCCCGCTCCAGGCCGTCAGCGACGTCAGAAAGGGAAGCGCGGTCTGCATCCCTCGCGAAGCCGGCGTAAAGCCCGGCTCGGCGGCATGCGGATTGACCCACGCGATCGCCGCGCTGCGGCGCGCGATCTCGCGCATCGCGTGCTCGAGCTGCGCAATATCGCCGACATCGAGACCATCGCTGACCAGGATCACGTAGGTATGATCGTCGAGCCTCGACCCAAAGTTGCGCACGAAGGCATTGAGGCTCGCGCCGATGCGCGTGCCGCCGCCCCAGGCCTCGCCGGTATTGGTTACCGGCCGGTTTCGCCGCAAGTCGCGCGTAATTTCGCGCAGCGCCGTGCTAAAGACGAATGCGCTTGCGCGCCGCGTGCGTCGCAGGAGCGCCTGGGCAACCTGCAGCGCCGCCGGCGCATATTCGCTCATCGAGCGGCTCGCGTCGATCAGAACGACGAAACGCGGATTACGCAGCGGATATCCGCGGCGGCGCAGCGCAACGATTTCACCGCCGGTCTGCAAACTCGCGCGCACGGTGCGGCGCAGGTCGAGATGACGTCCGTGCGGCTGCGGCCGTAAGCGACGCGAACGCCCCAGACGAATGCGTGAGATCAGGCGCTGCACCAGCGCATCGGCATCGTCATAACCGTCGAGCGGAACCGGCGGCGGCGGAGACGCGCCTTCGATCGGGCTGTAGCGTGCCTGCAGGTATTGCCAGCGTTGGGCGAGGCTATCGTCGTCGAGGGCGAACGTGGATTGCCGCTCCGGCGGCGGTTCGTCGCCGCCGCCGGGGCGTGAGCGCCGCGCATGTTTTGGTTGCGGTACGCCGTCCGGTCCGCTCGAGAAGAAGGCGTCAAAAGCGCGATCGAAGGTCGCGATCTCTTCGGGACGCGAGCAACACACGGCGCGCAGAGCGGCGCGCAAGCGTCCACGCTCGCGTACGCCGACGGCCTCGGTCGCGCGCAGCGCGTCGTGCATTTCCGCACGGCCCATGGTGAAGTCGTGTTCGCGCCGGAGCATTTGGCAAAATTCGAGCGTGGCACTCGCGAGATCGGACATGAGGGAGCTTCCCTAATGCGCTCGGACGCTGCCCAGTCCGTAGTCCGGGTCCGGCGGCGACGCCGGAAGCGGCGTATTCGGATCCGCAGTGAGCAGGTGTGCGTAGCGAGCGCGCATCGAACGGAGGAGTTCCCAATCTTCCTGCAGTTTCAAGATACACCCCATCGTCGCTTCGAGCGTCCGGTCATCGAGCGCATCGCGGTGCAGGCGCACCAATGCAAGCGCCCAATCTAGGCTTTCCGCCGTCCCGGGAACTTTTTGAAACGGCTGCTCGCGCATCCACTCCATAAAACGCGCGATCTGGGTAGCGAGGCGCTCGTTGATCTCGGGCAAACGCGCGAGCAGAATTGCGACCTCGCGTTCGAACGGCGGGTAGTCGATGCAGAGATAGAGGCAGCGACGGCGCAATGCGTCGGAGAGATCCCGCGAACGGTTCGACGTCACGATCACGGCCGGACGCTCCTTCGCGCGAATCGTGCCGACTTCAGGAATCGTCACTTGAAACTCACCGAGGACCTCGAGTAGAAATGCCTCGAAGGCCTCGTCGGCGCGATCGATCTCGTCGATCAAGAGCACGGGCGCACGCTCTTGCACGATCGCTTCGAGCAACGGACGCCGCAAGAGAAACGATTCGCTGAAGATCTCGGCCTCGCGCGCCTGCACCGAGCCGTTCTCGTGTTCGGTCACGCGCAGGTGCAAAAGTTGCTTGGGATAGTTCCACTCGTAGAGTGCGCTTGCCGCGTCGAGTCCTTCGTAGCATTGCAGCCGGATCAGTTGCGTGCCCAGAACGTCGGCGAGCACTTTGGCACTTTCGGTCTTCCCGATTCCGGCCGGTCCTTCGATCAAGAGTGGCTTGCCCAGAGCGAGCATCAATTCGAACGTGGTCGCAAAATCGTCGTCGGCAATGTAGCCGCGCGCCGCGAAGGCCTCAACGTAAGTGATCGGCGTTCACGTGTGACAGCAGTGATGGCCCTCGTCGCGATCGATCGCCGCCGTCGGAACGCATGCGGCGATGATCTCGGCGAGGATCGAAATGGCAACCTCGCTCGGCGTGCGCGCACCAATATCGAGGCCGACGGGATTATGGACGGTTGCCAGCGCGTCGCGCGCAATTCCCTCCTGTTCGAGCGCGCCGAACACGGAAGCCGCGCGCTTGCGGCTGGCCAGCAAACCGACAAAGGACTGCGACTCGCCCGAGAGCAGCGTCGAGAGCGCACGTTCATCGTAGTGGCCTTGCGAGGCGACGATCGCAACCAAACGCGAGCGCTGCGCGCCAAGCGCCGCGAGATATCCGGCCAGCGACTCGATCGCAATCGCGTCGGATGACTCGTTGCTGGGTAAATCACCAAGCTCGTCGCTTTCGACGACGCGTTGCACGCGGAACGCGTCGAGCACGGCTCCAAGGTTTGCGAGTTCCTGCGCGACCGGCGTGTGACCGACGATCAGCAGCGTTCGCGCCGGAAGATGCGGCTCGATATACACGTCGACTGCTCCTTCGGAAGCGCAGCCCATCGGCACGATGACCGTCTCGGCATTCGCGTCCTCGCGATCACCGGGTTCGGGCCGAATCTGCACCAGACGCGCACGGCCGGTCCGGATTGCATCCAGGCCTTGCCGGCGCACGATATCACGCGAACACGAGCCGCCGACGAACCCCTCCATACGCCCGTCGGCGCTAATGATTGCGCGATCGCCGAGATGCGCGCTGACCGGGGAGCGCCGCACGACAACGGTCGCCGTCGCATAGGGTTCCTGCGGTGACGTCATTGCTTCACCCGGCTGCCGCACCGGTCAATTGGTTTTTGACGTTCTCGAAGGTCGTGCTGATCACGCGATGCGCCTGTGCGTCGAGCACACGTCCGCCGATCGTTGCGACCGTTCCACTGACGGACGCGTTGCCTTTCCAATCCAGCGTCGTCGTGCCGTCGGCGTTCTCGGTGAGATCGGCGCCGGCAAGCAAATCGACAACGCTGCCGAAGCCGCCGCCGCTGATCTTGAGATCCATGTGGTTGCCGTCGGCGCGCGGTTCGAGCGTGATCGCGAACTTGAAGCTGCCGCGCACCGGACCCACCGCGACTTTCACCGTCGCATCCACGCTGCGCGCGTCTTTGACGTTCGACGAGATCAGATCGGGCAAACACGAAGCGACTTTGCCCGGATCGTTGATGAACGACCAAACGGTCGCCTTGCTCGCCGGAATGACTTCTTGCCCGTTCCACTCCATGTTCATGGCTTCTTTTGTGCTCCTTGAATCGCACTCCAAACCTTCTCGCGCGTGAGCGGCATGTCGATGTGCGTGATGCCCATCGGTGAGAGCGCGTCGATCACGGCATTGACGAAGGCTTGTGGTGAGCCGACGTTGGGGCTTTCGCCGACGCCCTTGGCACCGATCGGGTGATGCGGGCTTGGCGTCACCGTGCTGCCGGTTTCCCAGTGCGGCGTCTCGAGCGACGTCGGCACGAGATAGTCGGTGAAGTTGGTATTGAGATGATTCCCGCCTTCATCGAATTTGATCTCTTGCATGAAGGCCATGGCGAAGCCCTCGGTGAGTCCGCCGTGGATCTGGCCCTCGACGATCATCGGGTTGATCACCACGCCGCAATCGTCGACGGCAAGGAATCGGCGAACTTTGGTGGCGCCGGTGCCGGCATCGACGTCGACCACCGCGATGTAGGTGCCGTTGGGAAACGTGAGGTTCGGCGGGTCGTAGTAGTAGGTTGCTTCGAGACCGGGTTCCGTGTCCGGCGCCGGATTGGTGTACGCGGCGAACGCGACTTCTTTCATCGTCACGCTCTTGCCGGGCACGCCTTTGAGGGAGAACTTGTAGTCCTTCCACTCGACGTCGTCTTCGGATGCCTCGAGCATGTGCGCGGCGATCTTCCGCGCCTTCTCGCGAATCTTGCGCGAAGCCAGCGCCAGGGCGCCGCCCGCAACCGGCGTGCTACGGCTGGCGTAGGTGCCAAGTCCATAAGGCGCGGTGTCGGTGTCACCCTCTTCGACCAGCAGCTCTTGCGGATCGAGGCCGAGCTCTTCGGCGACGATCTGCGCCCAGGTCGTCTCGTGTCCTTGACCTTGACCGCGCGTGCCCGCGCGCACGATGCCCGAACCCGTCGGATGGATACGAATCTCGGCGCTATCGAACATTTTGATACCGAGAATGTCGAAGTGTTTGCCCGGTCCCGCGCCGACGATTTCGGTAAACGTGGAGACACCGATGCCCATCAGCTCGCCGCGTTTGCGCTTCTCCGCTTGCTCTTTGCGCAATGCATCGTAGCCGATGATGTCGAGTGCCTTCTTGGTGGTCGCGGCGTAGTCACCGCTATCGTAGGTGAAACCCAGCGGCGAGGGATACGGAAACTGCTCCTTCTTGATGAAGTTCTGCATGCGCAGTTGCACCGGATCGAGCCCGAGCTTGTGCGCAAGGATATCCATCCCGCGCTCGATCGCGAATGCCGCTTCGGTGACGCGGAACGAGCAGCGATAGGCGATCCCGCCCGGCGCCTTGTTGGTGAAATAGGCGTCGACTTCCGCAAACGCGGTGGGAAAATCGTACGAACCGGTGACGATGCCGAACATGCCGGCTGGATACTTCCGCGGGTCGGCCGCGGCGTCGAACGCACCGTGATCCGCGGTCGTCGAAACTTTGAGCGCCGTGACCTTGCCCGCTTTGGTCGCGCCGATCTCGACGTCCATGTGGTAATCGCGAGCGAAGCCGGTCGTGGTCAGGTTCTCGGTGCGCGTTTCGACCCACTTGACGGGCACGCCCAAGATGACCGACGCGACGGTCGCGACAACGTAGCCGGGATAGACCGGCACCTTGTTGCCGAAGCCTCCGCCGACGTCGGGCGAGATGACGTGGATCTTGTCCTCCGGAATGCCGGTAACCAGCGAGAACGCGGTGCGATGCACGTGCGGTGCTTGCGAGGTCATGTAGATCGTCAAGCGTCCGGTCGCGCCGTTCATGTCGGAGACGCAGCCGCACGGTTCGAGCGGTGCGGGATGACAGCGCGGGGAGAGAATGCGCTCTTTGATCGTGACCTCGGACTTGGCGATGGCAGCATCGGTCTTTTCGCGTTCACCGACCTCCCAGTGGTAGATGTGATTGGTCTTGGCCTCGCGGTCGTCGCGCAAGATGATCTTGTCGAGCTTGGATTGATACGGATCGACAACCGGATCGAGCGGTTCGTAGGTAACGTCGACCAACTCCGCGCCGTCGGCGGCGGCCTCGCGCGACGTGGCGATCACGCCGGCGACCTCTTGATATTGGTACAGCGCTTTGCCGATCGCCAGCACCATCTGATTGTCGAAGCCGTGGAAGGTCGGGAGCCAGCCAAGCTTGGCGGCAACCAAATCTTCACCGGTGATGACCGCTTTAACACCGGGCGAGGCGAGCGCGGCGGTTTTGTCGATCTTGGTGATACGCGCGTGCGGATATGGACTATGCACCAGCGCGAGATAGAGCATGTGCGGCAGCACGACGTCGTCGAGGTAGCGGCCTTTGCCGCGAATGAAGCGCGGATCTTCCTTGCGCTTCATCGACTGACCCATCGAGTGGCGGTCGGGAAGCTTTTCGGTCGTGGTCATGACGGCACCATCTCCTCTGCCGCGGCAGCTTGCTGCACCGCCTTGACGATGTTTTGGTATCCGGTGCAGCGGCACAAATTGCCGGAGATGCCCTCGCGGATCTCCGCTTCGCTTGGTTTAGGATTGTGCTTGAGCAGAACGGAGCACGTCATCAGCATGCCCGGCGTGCAATAGCCGCACTGCAATCCGTGCTGATCCCAAAAGGCTTGCTGGAGAGGGTGGAGCTTTCCGCCTTGTTCGAGCCCTTCAACCGTCGTGATCGCGTGGCCGTCGGCTTGTACCGCGAACATGTTGCACGATTTCACCGCGCGGTCGCCGTCGAGCACGACTACGCAACATCCGCAGTGCGACGAATCGCAGCCGACGTGCGTGCCGGTGAGACCGAGCGATTCGCGCAGGAAGTAGGCGAGTAACATGCGCGGCTCGACGTCGCGCTCGTACGCGGTTCCGTTAACCGTAACACTGACTTTCATGCAAGCCCCTTTACGCCAAGGCGTTCGAACGTCGTTGCAAGGGCGCGTGCGACCAGCACGCCGGCCATGGCTTTCTTGTATTGCACGCTGCCGCGATTATCAGGCGTAGGATCGGCCGTCTTTTCGGCCTCGCGCGCCGCCGCGGCAATGAGGTCCTTGCCGGGTTTCGCGCCGGTGAGCAATTTTTCGGCTTGGCTCACACGCAGCGCTTTTGGACCAAGCGCACCGATCGCGATGCCCGCGCTCGCGATCGTCCCGTCGGCGGCGAGCGTGAGGCGCACGGCAGCGGATGCCGTAGCAAAATCGCCGACTTTGCGTTCGATCTTATAATACGAACCGCGCGTGCGCTCATCCGGCGTTGGGAAGCGTACCTCAGTTGCGATCTCGCCATCTTTGACCGCGGTCGTATACGAATCGACGAGAAAGTCATCGATCGACACCGTGCGTTCGCCGCTTTTTGAACGAAGCACCAGTTGGGCGCGCGCAGCAAGCGCGGTAACCGGCCAGTCGCCGGCGGGATCGTTGTGGCATAGGCTGCCGACGACGGTGCCCATCTGGCGCACGACCGGATCAGCCACGACCGCCGACGTGTCGGCAATCATGGGATAGCGCGAAGCGATCAGCGGCGAGACCTCGAGCGCAAAGTCGCGCGTACCCGCGCCGACGCATAGAAAGCCGTTGCTTTCGCGCAAGAACGCGAGTTCTTCGATGGGATTGATGTCGATTAGGACGCCAGGGCGGGCAAGCCGATAGCGCATAGCCGGGATCAAACTTTGTCCGCCCGCGAGGACGCGGGCGTCGTCGCCGTGGCTAGCAAGCGCACTAATAGCTTCGTCGATCGAATGCGCCCGCTGGTAATCGAACTGGGCTGGAAACACGTGTTCCTCCAATCCGTGCAGGGGAAGGCTACGATTCGTGCCTCGACTGAGAATCCCCCGGCTAAATTTCCACTTCGACGCCGATGCCGACGCGCCGATCCGGTGGGATTTCGAGATCGTCGACGAGCGAACGCGAAACGCGCGAGAGCCAGGCAAAGAGCGCGCGCTGACTTTGGTGCATTCCATCCCTTGCGCGTCCGGTGATCGCGGGCGCGGAGAAGAAGAAGGTCGTGTGTTCGTCGTCGAGCGTAAAATCGAGTTTTTTGCATGCGCGAAAGACGTATTTGATCGATGGGTCTTCCATGTAACCAAAGCTCGCGCGAAGCACAAACAGCATCGGCGCAAGCTGCTCGACGGTCACGCGCCGCGACTGTTCGATGTATGGCCGCGACGCGGGATCGAGGGTGAGCAGCACGATTTTCGTGTCGTTCAGAAAGCCCGTGAGCACCGGGTGGCTGCGCACGAACGGTATGCCGCTCGGATCGTTGGTGAGCAGCACGGCTTGCGCGCCTGCGGCGGCCGGGCGCGGATGTTGCGCAATGAAGTCGGCAACCGGCTGTTGATCGGCGGCGAGCACCCGCGCGAGCGCGCGCCGTCCTTTGAGCCAGGTGAGCGACACGAACGCGATGACCGCGCTAACCGCAAGTGGGACCCACGCGCCGTCCAAGAACTTCGGTAAGCCGGACGTAACAAAGAGCGTGTCGATGAGCACGAAAAGACTGATGCCGGGAATCAGGTAGCGCTTGCGCCATTTGAACACCGTGGTAGCGACGACGAAAAAGGCCAGCGACGTCGCCAGCATCGTGCAGGCGACGGCGAGGCCATAGGCCGCTGCCAGATGCGCGCTGCTGCGGAAGGTGAAGACCAAGATCAGGCACACGACCGCCAGCAGCACGTTGACAAACGGAATGTAGACCTGTCCCCGCTGTGCTTGCGAGGTGTGCACGACTTTCATGCGCGGACAAAGGTTCATCGCGATGGCCTGTTCGGTCAGCGTAAATGCGCCGGAAATCAGCGCTTGCGAGGCGATCACCGTTGCGAGCGTCGCGAGCACGACCATCGGCATCAACGTCCAGCCGGTGGTCAGCGCATAAAACGGCGAATCGAGCGCCTTCGCGTTGCCGAGCACGCGTGCTCCTTGCCCGAAATAATTGAGCAGTAGACTTGGAAGCACGATGCCGTACCAGGCCCACGTAATCGGTATGCGGCCAAAGTGCGAAAGGTCGGCATAAAGTGCTTCGGCACCGGTGAGAACCAAGATCACGCCGCCGAAGATCAAAAATCCGTAGACGCCGTGATGGAAGATAAACGCAAGCGCGTGCAGTGGGTTGAATGCCGTGAGAATGATCGGGCGCACGACAATCGCCTGCGCGCCGGCGACGGCGATCGCGATAAACCACAGAAGCATCACCGGACCGAAGATCGAGCCGACGCTTTGTGTACCGCGTGACTGTATCAAGAAGAGACCGAGCAGTACCGCTGCCGAGATCGGCACGATAAACGGCTGCGCCGCGCTGGTGGCGACGCCCAAGCCTTCGACCGCCGAGATCACCGAGATCGCGGGCGTGATCATGCCGTCACCGATGAGCATCGCGGCGCCGACGACGACCACCGGAATCAGCCAACGCGTGCCATGGATCTTTCCCAGCAGCCGCGGTGGCGAGGCCAGCGCGAGCAGCGCGAGGATCCCGCCCTCACCTTCGTGATCGACGCGCATCAGTACCGTCACGTATTTGATGCAGACGACGACGATCAGCGCCCATGTGAGCAGCGAGATGATGCCGAGCGTATTCTCGAGCGTGGGCGCGGCGTTTGCGGTCGTGAAGCACGTGTTCAGCGTGTAGAGCGGGCTCGTCCCGATGTCGCCAAACACCACGCCAAGCGCGGCAAGTGCCAGAGGGCCGGGAGCCTGCACGCGGCGCATGCGCGCGCCCTTCGCCGATTGACGCGCGGGCTCCCACCCGCGGCGGTTTTAGACGTTCATTCCGACCGTCTGACCGATGTTATGGAAGAACTGATCCGACATGCGGCTGAAGTTCGTCCACGCGCCGGCGCCATATTTCGCATTCATGTCGGCTTGGACTTGGCCGCCGATCTTCGCGCCGAAGAGTTGCGTGAAGAACGTGTCGTTGTCGAACGTGATGCCGCCGCTCGTCACGCCGGCTTGCACGAGTTGCGATGCCAGCCCCTGACCGCCGGTTTGCGCGGGTGGAGGAATCGACACGTTGTCTCTTCCGGCGAGTTGCCACGCGTCGGCAATAGCATAGTCAAACATATGCACGAATTGGTCGGCATTGGTTTGACCGTAGGCCGTCGCGAGCTGCTGCTGATCTGCAAGCACGGCATCTGAGCCGATCATCGCGTTGAACGCGCGCACGGTCGAATAACTACCCGGGCCCCCGCCGCTGGCGATCAGCGACGAAGCAAGGCTGAGATTCGCACCACTCACCGCGGGCGACGCGCCCGCTACGGCACTCCATAAGATCACTCCGACGGCAAGCGCCGTCCCGAAGAAGATTTTTGTGAGCGTATTCATGCCTGATTTGTACCCGCAATCGCCGCAATTAGCGACCGAGCGGTGCGCAGCGCCGACGCGAACGGAGGATTCTGGAGCCGAGCGGCTGATAGGTCGCAGATGATACACCTTCTACGTCTCATCGGTGTGGCAGCGGTCGTGCTTGCGATCGGTGCTGCCGCGCCGCTTGCTCCCGCGGCCATCGATCTGATGACCATCACGCCGGATGCGATGCCGACGTCCCCGGCCTTTCCGGCCTTGCATCAAAAAACGCTGGTGGTGACGGACGGCATGACCGCAGCGCTGTCCATGGGGAATGCCCCCAAACACTATCACGCCGACTCCAACGAAATTCAACTGATCCTCGACGGTAGCGGCACGGAGTGGCTGGGCGATCGTCAGGTTCCACTCCGGGCCGGTACATTGGTCATTATCCCGGCCGATACCGCGCACTCGGGGATCGTCGATACGTCGGGCGGCCGACTACGTTTGGTTGCCTTCAAGACGCCGCCGCAAGCGCCGACCGACATCCATCTCTTACCGGGTTCCGCCGTTGCGCCGGCCTCAACGATGAAGCTGCAGCCGGCCACGATCGACTTACTGGCAATCACGGCGGACTCGATGCCTGCTCCGTCGACGACCTTCCCAAACCTGCGCTCGAAGACGCTGGTTGTCACCGACGGCATGGCCCTCGCGCTTCAAACCGGGACCGCGCTCAAGCACTACCACGCGGGTGCAAATGAAATCCAAGTCGTCCTCGACGGGACGGGCACCGAATGGCTCGGGAACGAGCAGGTTCCGCTCAAGCCCGGAATGATGATCGTCATCCCGATGGGCACCAACCATGCGGGCCTCGTTCAGACGTCGGCGACGCCGCTCCGCTTTATCTCGATCAAGACCCCGCCGCAGGCGCCAACGGATGTTCACTTCGTGCAGTAGCACGGCGCCGGTGCGCGGCGAGATAGCGTAGATCTTCAGCGTACGTCGTCGGATACACGGTTGGGACCGGGCGACCGCCTAGCGCCGCGTCAACGTTGCGAAACGTGAACGTGCAGGTGTTGCACAACGCAGCGGTGCTGTGGTCGCTACTTTCACGCACGATATCGACCTCAACGCAGATCGACGTTGCGCCCGTGTACGTGACGCGCGAAGTAAAGTGCAGCGTGTCGCCGGGGCGAACCGGTTGCAAGAAGTTGATTCGGTTAACGGCGACGAGGAGCGGCTTATCCGGCGCGATGAGTTCCGCGCACGTTGCCGCATGCAGATACGCGCGATGGGTCACGAAACCGCCGGAGATTCTTGCCGGAGCCCGCTCGTGTTCGAGATCGGGCCGTTCATAGCCGCGAGATACCAAATCGCAAACCAACCGCCCCTCGAAGCCGCGCCCTTCAAGCGTCATGTGTAATTCGGCGAGCAGCGCCTGCTCCTCGCGCGTCGGCGGCGCGATCGCGGTGCCTTCGCGGGTGGATGCCGCGCGCCGTTGGATTGCTTCGGCTTTCCGGCGACGGTCGATTTCGTTGTGGTAGTGGAGCGGCAGCAGCTCTCGGCCGCGCGGTTGCGCGACCATCGTGAAATAGCACGAACCAAAGTGAGTCTCATTGGGTTGCTCGACGCGGACGCCGACTTCGAGCGAACTCGTGCCGACGTAGTTCACGCGCGCGAGCATGGTCAAGTCGCGCGTGGTGTCCAGCGCTCCACGTAAGCGGACCTGATCGATCGCCGCGGTAACGAAACGCACGCCGCCACCCGGACCCACATACGCAAGCGCGGTCTGTTCGGCGAGCCGGTCGAGAACTTCGAGCAGCAGACCAAAGCGGAAGCTGCGCCGTAAGCCCGGGTCGACGCTGAGGGGCAGAATGTGGGTTATCGAGGTGTCGGCCGGCCGATTCATGCTCATCGAGTAGACGTTTTACGCGAAATACGCGCGCTGTAGCCAGGTTGCGGCCAGAGCGAGCCGGTCGGCCCCTTCGACTTCAACGTCTGCATGCCAGGTGAGCGTCGCCGCTTCCTCGCCGGCCGGTTGCACGTCCTCGAGCGTGAAGACTCCGCGGACGCGCGAGCCCGATGGAACGGGTCCAATAAAACGGATTCGATCGAATCCGTAGTTGAGCACCATGGCAAACCCAAACGTGAGGCTTTGCGAGATCAGCGTGGGGAGCAAGCTCAAGGTGAAGAAGCCGTGGGCAACCGTCGTTCCGTAAGGGGATTCGGTAGCGGCACGCGCGCGATCGACGTGAATCCACTGGCGATCGCGCGTGACGTCGGCAAACTGCTCGATCTCGTCTTGTGTGACGGTCAACCAATCACTTTGAATTTGAGTCCCGCGCATTGCTTCGACCTGCGCAAAGGACGTGATCGCGGTCTTCACGCTTTCTGCGGTTCGGCGGTGAGCAGCGTCGCATATTGAGCCCGCAGCTCACGCTTGAGAAACTTGCCGACACCGGTGCGAGGAATCGCCTCGATGAAGACGACGCGATCCGGGATTTGCCACTTCGCCAGATGTTGCGAGAGCCACGTGCGCAAGGTGTCCTCGTCGAGCTCGTGTCCTTCGCGGATCACCACAGCGGCGACCGGGCGCTCCTGCCATTTGGGGTGCGCCAGGCCAAACACGCACGCTTCGCGCACGGCCGCGTGACCCATGATGGTGTTCTCCACCTCAACCGACGAGATCCACTCGCCCCCCGACTTGATGAAGTCTTTGGTGCGATCGACGATGTCGAGGTATCCGAATTCGTCGACCGTACAAACGTCGCCGGTGTGGAACCAGCCGTCGGGCGTAAACGCGGCGGCCGTCGCGATGTCGTTGTTGTAATACTTCGTTGTAACCGCGTAGCCGCGCACGAGCAGTTCGCCGCGTGAGACGCCGTCGGCCGGGACGTCGTTGCCATGCTCGTCGACCAATCGCCACTGGACGATCGGCGCGAACCGCCCAGCCTTGTAGCGCTCCTGGTGCTGACGCTGCGGGTCGTTCGCAAGTTCCGATGCGGGCGAACTGACCGTGCCGATCGGCGACATCTCGGTCATTCCCCACGCGTGAACGCCTTCGATACCGAGCTGTTCGAGGGAGTCGTAGAGCGAGCGGGGCATCGCCGAACCGCCGATGACGATGCGTTTGAGATCCGGCAAGCGATCGTTGTTCGCAACCAGCGCGTCGCGCACGGCCAACCATACCGTCGGCACGCCGGCGGAGAACGTGACGCGTTCGTTCTTGCACAACTCGATCACGCCCGGTGCGTCCAGACGATCCATCGGCATGATCAGATCTGCGCCGACCATCGGGGCGATGAACGGAAATCCCCAGGCGTTGACATGGAACATCGGCACGATCGGTAGAATGCGATCGCGTTCGCGCGCGCCGAGGAAATCCGGCAGAGCGCTGGCGAGTGCGTGCAAGTAGGTCGAACGATGCGAGAAGAGCACGCCCTTGGGATCACCGGTGGTTGCCGAGGTGTAGCACAAGAGCGCGGCCGAGTGCTCATCGACCTGCGGCCAATCGTAATGCTCGGGTTTCCCCGCGACGAGCGTCTCGTAGTCGAGCGCACCTTCGAACGGCTCGGTTAGCGTGCCCATTGCGACGAAGACGCGCTGTGATTGCGGCTGGAGCGCGCGAGCCGCTTGAACCGCTTTAGTCAGCGACGCGTCGAAAAAGACGACGCGATCCTCGGCGTGGTCCAAAATGAACGCGACCTGATCCGGGAAGAGCCGAATGTTGACCGTGTGCAGGACGGCGCCGATCATCGGCACCGCGTAGTACAACTCCATGTGGCGATGCCCGTTCCAGGCAAACGACGCCACGCGGTCGCCGGGCCGCACGCCGAGTTCGTCGAGTGCATGCGCGAGCTTGGCGACGCGTTTGGCAAAGTCCGCGTAGTTTTCACGAACCATGTCCGGGCCGTCGCGTGAGATAATTCCCTTGCGCGAATGCGCGCGTGCGGCGTGTTCGAGGATCGCGTGGATCGAGAGCGGCCGATCCGACATCGTGCTTAACATAAGAACCCTCTGATCGCGGAGAGTGCGTCGTCGTGCATGACGATTCCAAAGTGATTGGCGTCGATTTCTTGCACGATCGCCGCGGGTGTCGAGCGCAAAAAGGCCGAGAGATCGTGCCGCGTGACGACGAATCCGTTCGGAGCGGCAAGCGGGCGCGCCGCGCGCAAGAGCAGGACGGGAATCGAAAGCGATCCCCACAGCTTGCTCGGCGCATGCGTTGCGGCGTAGGCCGCGTCTTCGAGAACGGCACCGAGTTTTGTGCGCGCGCGCACGCCGCGCTCGGTCGGCTCAACCTCGTACCGATAGTGCCGTTCCCAATGATCGGTCCACGGGGAAGCCAGGCCCAAGCTTCGCACCGCTTTCACATAGTCGTCGGCGTTGCGGTAGATCCAGTTCAAGCGCGTTGCGTTTCGCGCGAGCGCGGCGGCGGCGGTGGCGCTGGGTAGGCCGAGCCCGTCAATGAGCACGATCTTACCGATTTGCTTGCGTTTGTCGATCGCGACGGCGTTCATGCCGACGAAGGCGCCCATCGAATGACCGACCAGATCGAATTCGGTCACCTTCAAACGTTCCGCGACTTCGAAGACGTCGCGCGCGTGGCGCAGCCAGCCGTACGTGCCGGCTTCGCTCTTTTCGCTGAGGCCGCGGCCACGCAAATCGAGCGCGATGACCTGACGGCCTTTCGCCACAAGAGTATCCCGAATCGGCGTGAAGACGCGCGCGTTCGACGAGATGCCGTGCACGCAGACAACCGCCCGAGCCGACGGCGGCCCGAAGCGTTCCACGCGGATGCGCCCGGATGATAACGGGAGAAAGAAACCCTCAGCCATGGTCATTTTAGGAATCGTTCGATCTCGTCCAGCGTTTCCTGCGCGGCCATGATGCCGAAGTGATTCGCGGGGATCTCGACACCCGTGACACTCGGCACCGTCGCGAGGAAGGCGTCATAATCCGCTTGGGTGACGACGAACCCGTCGGGTCCGCCCAGCGGTACGGTCGCGCGCAGCAGCAGCGTTGGAATGGTGAGCAGCGGCCATACTGCGCGAGGATCTTGCGTCGAGCCGTAGACCGCATCTTCGCCGACCGCCGCAGCGTCGGTTCGTGGATGGACGCTTCCGTTCTCGGTAATCAAATCGTAGCGGTAGTGCTGCTCCCACAGATCGTTCCACGGAGTCGCTAGGCCCATCTCGCGCACGGCGGCGACGTACTCGTCCGCGGTTGCGAACGTGCCTTTGAGGCGCGCGAGTCCGGCGATGATCGCGGTCAGCGCCGTCTGCGAGGGTACGCCCAGCCCGTCGATGAGCACCAAACGGCGGATGTGCTTCCCGCGATCGATCGCGGTGGCTGCCATGCCGATGAACGCGCCCATCGAATGCCCGACGTAATCGAACTGCTCGATGCCCATGGCTTGCGCGGCTTCGAGGATGTCGCGCGCGTGATTGTCCCACCCATAGGTGCCTTTTTCGGTAATATCGCTCCACCCGCGGCCGCGCAAATCGAAGGCGATCAGCGTGCGGCCGTTGCGTGCGAACTGCTCGCCCAGCCGGGTAAACACGCGCGAATTGGACGAGAGACCGGGAATGCAGAGCGCCGGCACGCCGGGACCGCTCCCGAAGCGACGCGCGCGCAGGCGTCCTCGCAGCAGCTCTAGGTCGAAGTCTTGCGCCATGGTATTGAAAGCACTCCTCCGGCGATCCCTTGCCGAAACGCGAGTATGCAAACGGCAAAAACGAGCCCCATTACGAGGTCAGTCTCCTGACCGATCGCCGTTTTTGAAACGAAATATTCGATGACCTGATAGATGCCTGCTCCAATGATCGGCCCGACGATCGTTCCGCTGCCCCCGAGAATCGCCATCATCACGACGGCGCCCGAAGTATGCCAATCGATCATCTCGAGTCCGGCCAGCCGATTGCCCAGAGCGTACAGTCCACCGGCGAGTCCGCACAGAACTCCCGAAAGCACGAACGTCGCGAGCTTGAAGCGGTTCACCCGATAGCCCAGCGCGATCGTGCGCGTTTCATTCTGGCGAATTGCGCGGAGCACCGTGCCGAAGGGGGACCCCACGACGCGGATGATGAGCCATACACACAGCGCCACGATCGCCAGCGTGACGAAATAAAACGCGGTATCGTTGGAAAGGTGCACGCCGAAAAAGTTTCCGCGCGAATCCATCGTCAGGCCGTTCTCGCCGCCGGTCAGATCCTTGAGTTGGACGGCGACAAAATACTCGATCTGCGCGATCGCAAGCGTAATCATCGCAAAGTAGATGCCGCTGCGCCGCACGACCAACACGCCGACCAACGTCGCCAGAACCGCCGCGTAGAGTGTTCCGGCTCCCAGCGCAACCGCGCCGTCAACGTGTAGATTTTGCACGAGGATCGCCACCACGTAGCCGGAGCCACCCCAAAACATCGCTTGTCCGAACGAGAGCAATCCGGCAAAACCGAAGAGCAGGTCGAGCGCGACGGCAAAGAGCGCGAAACACAGAATGTCGATGGCCACGATTGGATAGATCAGCTTGGGCAACGCGAGGGCGATCAAGCCGACGATCCCGAGCAGTATCCACAGGCGGCGATCCATCAACCCAGCTCCGCCCTTCCAAAGAGGCCGCTCGGGCGTAAGGCAATGACCGCGACCATCACGATGAAGATCAGCGTCGTCGCAATCGGCGGGTAGTACACCGCACCGAGCGTCTGCAGTACACCCAGCGCGAACCCCATCAGAATCGAGCCGGTGATCGAGCCGAGTCCGCCGATCACGACGATGGCAAACGTGTAGATGATGATGTCGTCGCCCATCGCCGGCGCGACGTTGGTCGTCGGGGCGGCCAGCACGCCCGCGAGCGCGGCGACCGCAACGCCCAAACCGAACGTCAGCGTCACCAAGCGGCGTGTATTGATGCCGAGCGCACGCACCAGCACCGGATTTTCGGTTGCGGCGCGGATCCGCGCGCCGGTCATGCTGCGCTCGACGAACCACCAGATCAGCGCGCACACGATCACTGAAACGACGATCACGAACAACTTGTAGGTCGGATATTGAGCGATGAATCCGAGATTCCACGTGCCCGAGAGTGCGCCTGGAATGTTGTACGGCGAGCCCATCGCTCCGGCGAGCAGACGCATGAGGTTAACCACCACAAGCGTTGCGGCAAAGGTAAAGAGCAGCCCGTAAACCGGATCCGCGCCCTGCAATCGGCGCAGCAGGAGCGCCTCGAAGAGCATGCCGAGTAAGGCGACGGCGAGCGGCGCAAGGATGAGCGCCGCGAAAAAATTCAGATGGAAATATTGTGCGCCGTAGTAGGTTGCGAACGCACCGAGCATGTACATCGCTCCGTGCGCGAAATTGATGATGCGCAACGTGCCGAAGATCACCGAGAGGCCCAGGGCAAGCAGCGCGTAGAACGCGCCGCTTGCCAGGCCGTTGAAGAGCTGGGACGCGATGTAGTCCGCGCTCATTTCGGGCTCATTTCAGGGAAGCACCCTCGTTACCAGGTCTTGTCGCACGTCGATTGTGCCGCCGGGCGGAAGGCCTGGCTGCCGGGAATCGTGTCGACGAGCTTGTACCACGCGTCCTTTTCTTTGACTTGCGACTGCGGAAGGATGTCGTAGACGTACATATCGTGGACGACGCGGTGGTCGCGTGCGCGAAATTCGGCATTCTGGGCGTAGAAGTCGCTGAACTTGTGCCCGTCGAGATAGGCAACGACTTTATCCGCGTCGACCGAGCCGACCGCTTTGACCGCCTTAAGCCACTGCATGGTGGACGAGTAATCGGCGGCCTGAATCGAACCCGGCCGCGCACCGTTCATCCGCGCCGAATAGCGGTCGGACCATTTGCGCGCCTCGGGGGTTTGATCCCAATACCAGGAGTCGGCGACCTTCGCGCCCGCCCAGAGTGCGGGATCGGTGTCGACCTGCGGCAGAAAGAAGAGACCCACGACGATCTTCATCTGCTTATCGAGTCCGAATTCTTTGGCTGCTTTCATGCTATTGACGGTATCGGCACCGGCGTTGAGCAGGGCGAGGACCTGCGGATGCGCGTTCTTTGCCGCGAGCATGTAGGATGAGAAATCAGTCGTGCCGAGCGGCATCGTGTCGGCATGTACGAAGGTCGCGCCGAACGGTGCGATGGCATCGGTAAAGTCGGCCAGCATCGATTTGCCGAACGCGTAGTCGGGCACGATGCCGTACCAGGTCTTCAACCCCGTTTTCGCCACCGCCACGCCTTCGCTGTGCGCCAATGCGTACGTGTCGTAGGCATAGTGGTAGGTGTATTTGTTGCAGCTCGCGCCGGTAAGCGCCGACGTGCCGGCGCCGCTGACGATGGCAATCTTGTGTTTGTCTTTGGCCACGGCGGCGACCGCGAGTGCCGTCGCGGAGTTGGTCAAATCGACCGCGAGTTCGGCGCCGTTGTCAAACTCTTCGCGCGCCTTGGCTTCGGCCGTCGGCCCGGAGTTTTGGTGATCGACGGTGTCGACGATGATCTGACGTCCAAGGACTTTGCCGCCGAAGTCTTCGACCGCCATTTTCGTTGCCTCGACGGCTCCTTGTCCGGAGATCGACGCGTAGACACCGCTCATGTCCGTGATGACCGCGATGTGGATGGGTGAGGTATCGGCCGCGGTTGCGGGTGCCGCGGGGTATACCCCCGACAGGAGCACTGCAATCGCGAAGATGCCGAAGAGCAAACGTGTGGTACGCATAGTCTTATTGTCCCCCTAGAATAGTGCGTTTTTTTGAGGAAGGTGCGAGTCGGCGGATGGCTCCCGCGAGGCCTCCCGGAACGAAAAGGACGAGCAGAACGAATAGAACCCCGAGGATGAAGAGCGGCTGCGAGAGCGGGACGCGCAGCACCGGTGGAAGCGATTGTATTCCGCTTGCGCTCGAAAGCACGACGAGGCGGAAATCTAAATACTCATAGACGATGCCGCCCAGCACGGCACCCCACAGTGTGCCGACCCCGCCCAGTACCACCATAACAAGCAAGGTCAGTGTGAAATTCGCTGTCGTGACGTCCGGCGCCGCTCCGCCTTCGAGGAAAACGTAGACGATTCCGGCGAGCGAGGCCAGCAGCGCGGAACAGACGAACGCGCCGAGCTTGAAGAGATACGGATTGAGCCCGATAGTCGCCGCGCGCTGCTCGTTCTCACGAATCGCCTGCCACACCCGGCCCGGGCGTGATGAGATCAGCCATGCCGCGACCGCGTAGGTCACGACCAGCAGCGCCAGCGCTAGCCAATAGAGATTGCGAGTATTCGCCACCCCGGAGAAGGCTGCCGGGAGAACGCTAGCCGCGAGGGCCAGGCCCTCCTCGCCGCCGGTCAGGTTGAACGGGTTTTGCATAACGACGATCGAGCCGGCTTGCGCGAAGGCTAATGTGACCATCGCAAACGCAATGCCCTTCGTACGCAAACAGACCGCCCCGATGATCGCCGGAAGGACGATGGCGAGAACGATCACGAACGCGATCGCGCCGGCGAGACCCCAGTGCCAGCGCGTGAGCGCGATCGCCGTTCCGTACACCCCGATCGCAAAGTACAGCGCATGTCCGAACGAGAGCAATCCGGTGTAACCGAAGATGACATCGTATGAGAGTGCCAGCGCGCCGAAGATGAAGCAGCCGGCCAAGAGCGTCATCGTCCCCGGCGAGCGCAGGGCTTCGCCGAAGATCGGCGGCAACGGAACGCCGATGAAGGGCACGAGCGCGAGCACCGCAATCAGCGCGAGAACGAGCGTCGTCCGCGCGAAGGGCTTCACGATCCGTACGCACCTTGTGGACGCAGCAAGAGCGCGACCGCAAGCAGCAGCACCACGGAAAAATCGCCCACGCCTGGAGCAGCGTAAAAGTTGAGGAACTGTTGCAGGAGCGCAACACCGGCGGCTGCGATTGCAGTCCCGCTCATCGAGCCCAACCGCCCGACGACCACGACGATGAACGCGAAAATCAGCATTGACGTTCCGCGCTCGGGATCGACAAAACCGAAGTACGTCGCGGCGAGATATCCGGCCAAGCCCGCAGCAATCCCGCCGATGGTGAAGACGATCGTAAACGCGCGCCCCACGTCAATACCGAGCGCCTGCACCATTGCGCGGTTTTCTACGCCCGCGCGCACGATGAGCCCGTACCGCGTGCGCTGCAAGAAAAAGAGCAGCAGCGCGAGGACGACCAGCGCGACGCCGATCAAAAGCAAGCGCGTATTCGGAATCGACGCGCCGAGAATCGCCGTGTTGTGCGACATCCAATTCGGAGTGTTGAGCTGCACCGCCGTTCCGCCGAAGATGCCGATCATCAGCGCGACCAGCGCGAGCGCCGCACCGACCGTAACGAGTACCTGGCCGATCGGCCGCGCGTAGAGCGGACGGATCAGCAGCACTTCGAGCAGAAACGCGATCGCGCCGCCGCACACCAGCGCTGCCACTAAGCCGGCCGTCCAGGCGAAACCGGCATCGCCGCCGGCGCTTGACGCGACCACCCAACCTGCGTACGCAGCGACCGTGAAAATTGCTCCATGCGCAAAGTTGAGTACGCGCATGAGTCCCCATATAAGCGAGAGTCCCGAGGCGACCAAAAAATACAGGCTCCCCAGTCCCAGGCCCGTGATGACCAGCAATGCTACGGTGCTCATCTACGTGTGCCCCTTCGCCAAGCCCAAATGCGTCCGCGCGAGGTCAGGGTCTTCCATCAATTCGGCGACCGTGCCGCGATACCCGACCCGCCCTTGATCGAGCACGACCGCGCGTTTCGCCAGACGGTTCGCGACCGGAAGATTCTGTTCGACCAGCAGCATGGTGACGAGCGACGCGGCCCGTTCGAGCGCGTCGACGACGTTGCGCACCATGAGCGGCGAGAGACCCTTGGTCGGTTCGTCGACCAGAAGGATGCGGTTGTCGCGATTGAGCAGAACGCGCGCGATGGCAAGCATCTGCTGCTGTCCCCCCGAGAGGGTGCCGGCACGCTGCCGCGCCCGCGTCTTCATTTCAGGGAAGAGTTCGTACACGACGTCGTACTGCAACTGCTGCGCGCCGCGTTCGGCCAAGCGCAGATTCTCCTCGACGGTCAACTCAGAGAAGATCTCGCGGTCTTCGGGAACGTACGCAACGCCGAGCTTGACGATGCGGTCCGTCCGCATCCGGTCGATCGGCAGATCGCCCAGACGCACACCGCCGGTGCTGGGCAGCATCCCGAGGATGCCTTTGAGCGTGGTTGTTTTTCCGGCCCCGTTGCGGCCGAGCAGTGCCGTAACGCCGCCCTCTTCGATCTCGCATGAAACGCCGTGAAGGACGTGTGACTCGCCGATCCACACGTTGAGATCCTGCAGTTCGAGCAATCCGCTCACAACGGATCTCCGAGATACGCCGACTGCACGACTTCGTTCGCGATCACCCGCTCCGGCGTGTCGATCGCGAGCAGAGCTCCGTGATGCATCACCGCCATGCGATCCGCCAGGCCTTCGATCAAATCGAGGCGATGCTCGACCATCACAACGGTCGAACCGCGTTCGAGATGCATACGCCGGAGCAACGCGACGATCTCGGGTACGTCCTCTACGGCCATCCCCGCCGTCGGCTCGTCGAGCAGCACCACCTTCGACTCGGTCGCGATTAAAATCGCGAGGTCGAGTTTGCGTTTCTCGCCGTGCGAGAGCGAACCGGCGGGAGTTCCTGCACGCTCCTCGAGCCCCACTTCGCGCAACGCTGCATGTGCGCGCTCGATTGCGGCGGTGTCGCGCGCGGCACGGCGCCATACCTCGCCGGATCCGCCTAAATGCGACTGCGCCGCGATTTGAACGTTCTCGAGCACGCGCAAGTTGGCAAAGATGCTCGATGTTTGAAAGGTGCGCCCGAGGCCCATGCGTGCGCGCGCGTAACTCGGCGCGCGCGTTACGTCCCGGCCGCCCAAACGCACCCGGCCCGAGCTTGGCTGTGCCACGCCCGAGAGCAAGTTGAGGAGCGTCGTCTTACCGGCGCCGTTGGGACCGATCACAACGAGAAACTCGCCCTCCGAAACGGAGAGCGAGACCTCGTCGACGATCGGAACCGAACCGATGCGCAGCGTCAACCCCTGCGTCTCGATTGCCGGAGGGGATTGCAACCCGTATCGTCCGTTAGTGGAACGGATGAACCGGCGGCGCTACCGTTTGCGGTGTGAGCGTGCGCAGCACGACCGGATGAGCGTCCTTCCCGCTACCGGCCAGCTTCACGATGAACATCGGTTGCAGCATCGCGTGATCTGCAGTCCGGATCTGTTGCTCTCCCTTGGGCGCCATGAACTTCCAGCCTTCGAGCGAGGAGATCATCTTGTTCACGTCCTGATCGCCGCTGGCTTGCACCGCGTGCACGATCATTTCCGCCGCAACGAAACCGTCGGCATCGAAGAGATCGGGGACCTTCCCTTGCTTCTTCAAATAGTCGACCATGAAATCGTTGGCCGGATTGTGGCAGCACTGATAGACGTACAGCGAGAGGAAGAATATCTTCGACGAGTCGTCGCCGAAATACGGGTAGGTCGCGATCTGCGGAAGTCCGGTCACGATCTTCGTATGATCTGCGGCACCGCTGTCTTCGAGCGACTTAAAGAGCGCACCGCCGGTGGCGCCGGCCCATGCGACGAAGAGCAGGTCGGGCTTCGCATCGATCACCTTTTGCGCAAACGGCGAGAAGTCGTTCGCTGAAAGCGGAACGAGCAGTCCGTTGACGGTCGCGCCTTCCGCACCGAGGACCGCGCGTGCGGCCGCGACGTTCGCTTGACCAAACGCCGAGTCTTGCGCCAACACGAGCACCGACTTGCCGCGCAGATTGGTACCGAGCACGGTGCCGACCGAGAGCACGTCCTGATACGTTTGACGCCCCGAACGGAACGTGTTCCGGTTGGAGCCGCTGACGCCGTCGACGGCAGCCGGCCCGGAAATGTACAGAATCTTGTTCTCTTGCGCGAGCGGCGCCATCTGCAGCGCGATGCCCGACCAAACCGTACCGGCGATGATTTTCGTGCCCTGGCCGATCAGGTCTTTAGCTGTCGCAACGGCTTTGGCACCGTCGCCGGCATCGTCGTTGTAGGAAACGACGATCTTGTGGCCGTCCACCTCTCCGGTGCCGTGCGTCGCGTAGGCGAGGCCGGCCTTGAAGCCCTCGTTATATTCCTGCCCGTATGCGCCGAGCGGTCCGCTCGTCGAGTTGATGATCCCGACATTGACCGGTTCATCGGCGGCAGCGACCGGCGCAAAGCTTGCGCCTCCAAGCGCAAGCACGAGCGCGCAGCACGCTGCGGCCCGCGTGATGCGATGCGAAATCATAAGCAAAGTCCTCTCTTCTGCGCCGAGTGCGGCGCACGCTGCACTTGAGTATCGCAAACCTAGCGCCATCCCGATTACACCCAAAAGGACATAGTTTTAGCCGGGCGAAGCCGCATGAAAGCTTAATGGACCGAGTTACACACGGATTCCGCTCCCGGATACGGTTGGCAGCGGACGAGCTCGCTCATTTGGAACGTGAAGTCGCTCGATTGGTCTCGGTTCTCGACCGGGAGGCGATCCTGCACGAGGCGACACGCATTCTAACAGAAGAGGTCGGCTTCAATTGCGCTTGGTTCGCCGAGCGAACCGATGAAGATACCGTCGTCATTCGCTACGGCTCACACATGCTCTCGGCAATCCAAGATATGGTGCTCCAGCGCGGCCGGGGGCTGGGTGGTAAAGTCTTCGCGCTCGGAAAGACCGTCTGCGTCGATCAGTACCTCGCATCGCCCGATATTACGCACCATTACGACCGCACGATCGTTGCCGAACGCATGCAAGGCATCATTGGCACGCCGATTCAGTACAACGGGATGGTCGAGGGCGTGCTCATGGGCGGTTCGCGCGCCGGCACAACCTTCGGCGACGGAGCGACAACGATTATCGAAACGGTCGCCGAGCGCACCGCACAGGCACTCAACGTCGCAGCGCAAGCGCAGCGGCGCTCCGCCGCCGCAATCCAGGAAGAGCGCCAGCGGATGGCGCTCGACCTCCACGACACCGTCGGCGCGATGCTCTTCGCCATTACCGCGGGCGTTCGCAGCGTCAACGATACGGTGCTCGACGGCGATCTGCGCGCGCGACTGCACACGATCGAGAGTCAAGCCAAGGAAGCGGCAACGATGCTGCGCGATTCGTTGCGTGCGCTGGCGACGCCGGCCGACCAACTCGCGCTTGGCTCGGCGCTCCAGGCCGCGATCCATCATTTCGAAGTGCGAACGGCCATCAAAGCAAATCTGGTGATGCTCGACGTCCTCCCACGCCTGGGCGATTCGGCCGTGCGCGTGCTCATTGCAGCGGCGAAAGAAGGTCTGCTCAACGTCGAAAAACACGCACAAGCCGGTAGCGTCGTGGTTACGGTCGGGACGCAGGGCAACGGCGTGACGCTTGCCATTACGGACGACGGCGTCGGGACCGGCGGCGAACCGGTGCACGGCGACGAACGCGACCACGGCTTTGGACTCGATGCCATCGAGCACGCGCTTGCGAGCGTCGGCGGCAGCTTGTTGCTCACCGACAACCCCGACGGCGGCACGACCTTCCGCGTGTGGGTGCGAAATTGAAGACCTCGAGCGTGCTCGCGCCGATTCGCCTTCTCGTCATCGACGATCATCCGGTCGTTCGCGATGGTGTAGCATTGCTAGCAACGTCGAACCGGCGGATCGAACTCACCGGCTACGCCTCGAGCGGCAAGGCCGCTCTCGAGCTCGTCGAATCGGCGGCGCCGGACGTCATCCTGTGCGATCTGCGACTTCCCGATATGCTCGCGCCCGAACTGATCGGGATGCTGCGTCGTGCCGTGCCCGACGCGCGCATCGTAATCTTTACGGCATATCCGGATCATCCGGCGGTCTGTGCCGCGCTCGAAGCGGGTGCATGCGGGATCGTTGCGAAGGATGCGGCGCGCACCGATCTTGCCGCAGTCATCGTGGGCGCGATGCGAGGCGAAGAGGTTGCCGGCGTTCGGTATTCACTTCCCAATCGCGCGCGTACGATGGTTGGGCGCAGAGAATATGACGTGCTGCGGCGCGTGGCGATCGGCGAGACGAATCACGAAATCGCCGAAGCGATGAACTTGAGCCCGAACACGGTCAAGGCCTATCTGCGCAATCTGATGCAGAAGCTCGACGCGCGCAATCGCGTCGAAGCGATATCGCGCGCTCGCGAAGCCGGTTTGTTGTAACCCTGACAACGTAAACAAAGAAAGAGGCCCCGATCCGAAGATCGGGGCCTCTTTCGTATCCGCTTCTTTATTTAGAAGTGGAGATCGTAGCTCAGTTTGAAGATGCTGGTTGCCGAACGGATCGTATCCGGCGTCGGAATCGTGTCGCTCGAATAGCGGCCGTTGAGCTTGAAGTAGGTATAGCTCAGCGAGAGACCGTGCGGAAGAATCTGGACGAGGCCCGCATCGACGACGTTATAGGTTTCCGGCGTGTTCTCCCCATGGAACCACACGCTGGAATCGGAGTATCCGACAAACGGGATTGTGCCCGGTTGCAACAGATGCAGATCCGAGAACGGGAACACGGTGATCCCCCACGGATAGACCGCGCCGCTTCCGACGTAGGTCGTGGGCGAAAATCCGCCGCTGCCGCATGCGGGCTGCGCGAGCGCCGTGCCGCAATTGCCGTCGGCCGGACGCGGATAGTAGTTGATGTCAAACGTAACCTTGAACATCGGCGGTTGATACGCCGCGTGCGGCCCGAAGGTGTACGCCGCGCCCAGTCCCCAGAGATTCGAGTTGATACTGGACGGGTTGGACGTGTTGCCGATGCATTGTTCCGAGTTGAAATAACACGGCAATCCGAGCCCGCTGGTCGCCTCGATCTGGACGCGCTGGGTGCTGCTGTAGTACGCGCTGAGCGAGAGGCCGTGGCCGGCGGCGTAGTTGAGCGACCCCTTGTCGGTGCGATCGTTGATGCTGCCGGTTAGGATCGAGAAAGGCGAGATCGAAAGAATCCGCCCAAGCGAGAAGTCGAAGTTGGTGTGCGCGTATTGCAGGTTCCAGCGCGGGGTCAAAAAGTACGTCAGGGAGTAGTCCAGACGTAGATTTTGCGTCCTCAGCGGCGCGCCGTTCGGACACGCGGGACCGCCGTTCGGGCAATAGAACGGAATCGTGCCGGGCGGCGGCGGGGCGCCTGAGTCGCCCGTGTTGTCCAAAAAGAAGACCGGCGTGATGTTGAGGTCCCATTTCTGGGCGGCCGACGCGACACTCGTTGTAAGGAATGTGAGCGCTGCTAGCACGAGGCTAGCCATCGCAACTTGAGTGCGATTCATTGTGCCTCCAATCAGTTATCGTCATTAGAAAAGGTGGCCGAGCGCTTGTGCTTCCGGCCCCTTTGGTTAAGGTGTATTATCCCACAAACGCGTTTTCCTATCTACACCCTAAGGAACGTATTAAGTTATTACTGCATGAACCAACCGTGGCTAACCACGATCGACTGTCCGGTCAATGCATTGCTGGGGAAGGCCGCTAAGAATACCGTCGTCTCTGCTACGTCTACCGTCGTGGTGAACTCACCGTCGACGGTTTCCTTGAGCATCACGTTTTTGATCACGTCGGCCTCGGAGATACCGAAGGCCGCTGCTTGTTCGGGGATTTGGCGCTCGACCAGCGGGGTCCGCACAAAGCCCGGGCAGACCACGTTCGAGCGCACGCCGAATTGCGCGCCCTCTTTCGCGACCGTGCGCGCGAGGCCGAGCAGCCCGTGTTTGGCCGCCACGTAGGGCGCTTTGAGCGCCGAGGCTTCCTTAGAATGTACCGATCCCATGTAGATGATCGAGCCGCCCTTGTGCCGAGCGTACATATGCTGCAGGGCCGCCCGGGTCACCAGGAATGCCGCATCCAAGTGGATGCTCACGACACGCCGCCAATCCGCGTAGGCGAGCTCGTGAATGGGAGCGATATATTGGACGCCGGCATTGCTGACGACGATGTCGAGACCGCCGAAAGCGGCGGCGGTACGGTTCACGCCCGACGTGACCTGCGCTTCATCGGTCACGTCCATATCGACGGCGATGGCGCGGCCGCCCTCCTGCTCGATGGCCGCGGCAGCAGCTTGGGCGCCTTCGAGCGAGATATCGGCGATCGCAACCGCCGCTCCCTCGCGTGCCATCGTGCGCGCGATCTCAAGCCCGATGCCGCTCGCGGCACCGGTAATCAGGGCGACTTTGCCCGCGAGCCTCAATGCGATTCCCTCCGTACATGAGTCTGGCAGGGTCAGCGCGCTTGCGAATACACCTTTTCGGGGGTATTGCGGCGACCCAATCCCTCGTGGTTAGGTAAGATGCAAATGCCGGCAACTTCGCAGCCGCTGATTCGCGCGCTCGACATCGTCAAGTCGTTTTCGGGGTTTCGCGCGCTCGACGGACTGAGCTTCGGCGTGCGTGAAGGGTCGATTCACGCCGTCATCGGCCCCAACGGTGCCGGAAAGAGCACGCTGCTCGGCGTGCTGTCGGGCTTCGTCCGGGCGACCTCCGGGCAGGTGACGATCGGCAGCGCCGACACGACGAAACTCGATGCCGCATCGATCGCGCGCATGGGCGTGGTGCGAAGCTTTCAAATCAGCAGTATCTTTCTGCATTCGAGCGCGCTCGAGAACGTCAAGATCGCGCTTCAATCGCGATCGAATCTTTCTTGGAGGCTGCTCGAACCGGCGCGTGCCGCCGCGATCTTCGACGAGCCGGCCCGGCGTATGCTGGCAGCCGTCGGGATCGAAGGTGAGAGCGACACGCCCGCCGCCAATCTCGCGTATGGAAAAAAGCGCGCGCTGGAGTTGGCGATTGCCGTTTCGCAAGAACCATCGGTGTTACTGTTGGACGAACCGACGGCGGGCATGGGGGCTGAGGACATCGAGCGAACCATCGCGCTGATCCGCGAGATCGCTCGGGCGCGGACCGTCGTGCTGGTGGAGCACAATCTTCGCGTCGTCGAGCACCTGTGCGATCGGGTCACAGTTCTCGCGCGCGGTAAAGTGCTGGCCGAAGGCCGTTACGACGAAGTGCGCGCCGACGAGCGCGTGATCGAAGCGTATCTTGGCGGAGCCAAACACTAAAGCTATGTTGGTACTGGACGACGTCAATGCGTACTACGACGAGGCGCACATCCTTCACGGCATGTCGTTCGACGTGCGCGACGGCGAAGTCGCAACCTTAATCGGAAGGAACGGCGTCGGAAAAACGACGACGCTGCGTGCGATTATGGGCATCGTCGAGCCGCGATCGGGAACCATCGAGTTCAATGGGGCTACGATCTCGGGCCTCTCGTCGGATCGCATCGCGCACCGTGGGATCGCCTACGTTCCCGAAGAGCGTGGGATTTTTTCGACGTTGAGCGTTCGCGAGAACCTGCTTTTCGCGCCGGTTCTTGCACCGGGAGGCTGGAGCGCGGAGCGGATCTTCGACACGTTTCCCAATCTGAAGGAGCGTTCTTCGGCGGTCGGAACGACGCTCTCGGGCGGCGAGCAGCAGATGCTTGCGATCGCGCGCGCGCTGCGCAGCGGCGCGAAGACGATCCTGCTCGACGAACCGACCGAGGGACTCGCCCCGGTGCTGGTCGAGCGCATCGGCGAAGTGATTCTCGAGATGAAAGCGGAAGGCTTGTCGGTGCTGCTGGTCGAGCAAAACGTGCGCTTCGCCGCAGAAGTCGCGGACCGTCATCACATCGTCGTGCACGGCCAGGTGACGCAGACGCTGGGGAGCCAGGAAGTGCGCAGCCGCGAGCGCGAGCTGCTCGAGTTTCTCGGCGTTTAGGCTCGAGCGATCGTTCTTCTATCGCCATGCGAGCGCCGTATTGCGGGCGTGCGACAAGGAATCGTTGATCTTAACGTAGCCGCGTCTTCATTTCATCTGCGCTGCAGTCCACGACGCGAAGGCCTTCTGGCAGCCTGCCCGGGAGTCGCTTGAGTTGCAGCGGGCTTTGGTCAAGCGCCTCGAGGAAGTGGCTCGGCATGTCATTGGTGGCTGCAACAGGGCGACGCCATCCTTCATCTCGTATGCGTGGCAGAGGCCGCCGGATACTGGCCCTGAGCCCTGGCTGTCGGTTCCACCCCCTGAGGAGTCTCCACCGGGATTTGTTACACTGCACGTGGTGCCGTCGCAGCTATCGTAGGCGTGCTTTCCACCGCCCCCGCGTTGAGCTGCGCTAGACTGCGCCAGGTACGGGCTATTCGCGCCACTCGCAGCGGTAATGTTCGGAAGTGCCGACTGGGTTGACGAGCAAGCCGACATAATCACTGTGGCCGACAGTAATGCGGCTAACATGGACCAACGCTGCATTTTAACCCCCGCAGTTCGACAACGTGACAGCAACAGCAAACGCGGCTTCCGCCACGTCTTGGGTGCCACGGTCTCGGCGACTTCGCCGCTATTAGCGTTGGTTCAGTCGCAAGGCGCGAACGAGCCGCTCGATTTCGTCGCCAACCGCCGGCGAGATATCGACGAATACGACGCTGTGGTGGAATTCGCGAAATTGCTGCGTCGCATGCACGACTTTTCCACGCAACTGCAAAGGGCGCCCCGCCTCGCCGTTCGGTAACAAGAACCGCATGCTCAACGTGCTGCCCTCGGCAATGCGCTTCTCGAATGCGAGGCGCATGCCGCCGCGACTCAAATCGAGTGCGAGTGCATTAATCTCATCCTTTGTCCCGGGCATCGAACATGTCACGTTGAACTCGGTTTCGACGCGAATCGCGCTATCGGCGGCTGAGGTCTTCAAACGTTCCTCTTCGAGAAAACGGCCCAACAACTTACTATCGTCGGGCGCAAGCTTTGCAAACTCTACGCCGTATTCGAGAGAATCCGCCGAGCTTCCGGAGTTGTGGCGGATCTTTCCGACGATAGGGATATTCCTTCCGCAGGCCGGCAGGTTGAACCGGATCTCGGAACCCGTCAAGAGGATGCTCGCGGACCTCAAACGGCAGCCGCCAATCGAAAGATCGATAACCGTAACGCGCACGGGTTTCGGGAAACCGTCGACGGTCGCCTCAACCGCTGATGCGAGTCGAAGCCGAAATGAAGGGCTCACATCGCAGCAATATTGGACTCACAGCGTCAGAAGCATGCAGCCAAACCTACGCTGAGGGTGAAAAGGTAGGGAAAACTAAGCGCGAGCGATCGGCAGCACGACCGTCATCTTCGTGCCGTAACCCTGATCCGATTCGACGCGAACCTCGTTGGCCAAGGTCTTGACTAAGAACAGACCGCGACCGTCTTCAGTGAGCTCGTCGTCGGGAAGGAGCGCGACGAATTTCTCGAGACCGGGGCCCGTGTCGACAACGGTGACGACCGGCGCTGCGTCGGACCAGTCGACCTCCATGTTTACCAGACCCGGCGCGTGCTCGACGGTGTTGGCCAAGATCTCGCCGACGATAAGCTCGGCGGTGAAGAGATCCGCATCCGCTCCGGCGAGGCGTTCGATGAACTGCATTACCTCGTGTCGTGCGCTGTGTGCCGAGTAGGCGTGGCTGGAGTGGAAGCTCCAGCTTTGGCGCAAATTGATCTCGTCCCCGGTGATCGGACCGGTGGTCGGGGTCACGCGCACGACCACGAGCACGGCGTCGTCGCCCGGAGCTTCATTGCCGAGGACGGCCTGGCGAATCGCTTCAGCTGGTCGCGGAGAAGGCTTGGTGACAAGCGCGTTGATCGCAGTGCGAAGCGCGCGCTCGGTGGCCTCGATTTCGCGCGAGAACTCGGTAATGCCGTCGGTGTAAAAAACCACGATGCTCTCGGGTTCTAGTGCGGCGGTATGGCTGCGATATTCGGTGTTGCCGGCGACGCCGAGCGGAAGCGAACCATACGGCAGTTGGTGCGCGCGCGTATTGGGACCCGCGAGGATCGGGGAGGGGTGACCCGCACTTGCGTAGTGCAGCGTGCGTGCGTCGCGGTCGATGAGCGCGACGAGTGCGGTTGCAACGGTGGGATCGTGCAACTGCAGCAAGCGGTTCACTTTGGTGAGGATCTCGGCCGGGTCGGTCTTGTCGATCGCGGTTGCGACGATGCTCTGCCGAATACGTCCGGCACTAACCGCGGCATTGAGTCCGTGGCCGGTAACGTCGCCGATCGAAATTACGATGCGCCCATCGGGAAGGGCGAACGCATCGTACCAGTCGCCACCGATCAGCACCTCCTGACCCGCGGTAAGATAGAGCGCATCGAAGCGCATGTAGGGATGCTCGGGAAGCGACTGCGGCAGGAACGCGGATTGCAACGTGGTTGCGATGCGGGCCGTGCGCTCGAATGCGCGGCGTTGGTCGTCGATATCGGTGTGCGTACCATACCAGCGAACGATGTTCCCGCGATTGTCGCGCATCGGCTCGCCTCGCATGAGGAACCAGCGTGACACGCCGTCGTCCCGGCAAAGAAGCAGCTCGCGTTCGAACCGTTTTCCGGCAGCGATCAGTTGTTCCCAATCGGCGATCCCAAGCGAGAGATCACCGGAGCCGGTGAACTCGTGCCAGCGCTGGTTGAGCCAGTCGATCGTTCCGGAGGGATCGGCCGTCCACACCATTTGCGGAAGGGTTTCAGCCAAAACTTTGAAGCGACGTTCCGCCGCCTGCATTTGCACAAGCGCAAAGCGTCGCTCGGCGGTCATTGCGCTCAGGACGAGACCGGTGATAGCCAGCACGGCGGTGAAGACGACGAAGGCGATCATGCGCCCATTGAGCGACAGCACGGTGAACGGACCAAAATTGTGGACCGTCGCCCAGAGCGCGACCCACGTAATGACAACCATCAGCGCCGTCATGACGCGCGCGCCGGTCCGGAGCGCCGCCCAGACGACGAACGGATAGAGCGGAAAGGCCATCGGCAGGCGCGAGAAAAATTCGAGAAACGCGCATGCGAACGTGAGCGGCACCGCAATCAGGATTTCGATGGGCGTCGCATCGCCGGCAAGGATTCCGTTACGGCGGACGTCGCTCCAGGTAAGGATGAGCGGCGCGAAGAGCAGCACGCCCGATGCGTCGCCGATCCACCACAGGAGCCACAACGGTCCGTACGACGACCACGGAAACACGTGGGCGAGCGCGAGCTGCAGCGTGCCGTTGGTCGCCGTCACCGTCATCGCGAGGATCGAGCCGAACGCGACGAAGACGACGACGTCGCGTACGCGTGCGAAGCTGCGATCGAAATTGAAGCGTTGCAGAAGATATGCGCCAAGCACCGGGCCGAGCGTATTTCCGGCCGCGATTGCAAGCGCGGTGATTGCGGACTCGTCTTTCGTGAAATTTGCGATGAACGCGCCCAGAAAGACCCCGGGCCACAAGCGCTTACCACCGAGGAGGAGCGCGGCAACCGCAATGCCGGTAGGCGGCCAAATGGCGGTAATTTGTTTGACGCCGAATGCCATCGAAAAGCCGACGTACGCGAAGAAGACGTAGGCGACGGCGATGACAAGGATCCAAAGCGCGTACGCGGCGAGGCCGCGCGCGTCGGAGGGCATACGCACCGCTGTAGCCCCTCGAGCCTCGACCTGCGCCATCGGTTGGGCCCTTCGTTCAGCCCGCACGGCGGACCCCCCGCAAGGGGCCGGATGTGCTGTTAGGTCTTGGTGAAGAGGGCTAAGTTAATACCCCAGGTCCGGCGAATCCAAGCCCCGTCGGTAGTCCATGTGGCCCAAAGCCGTCGGCAACGCGCGCCTAATAGCCGAGGTAGGAGCGCCGAATGCGCTCGTCGTCAACGAGATCGGCGCTGCGGCCTTCGACGGCGACGCGACCGGTTTCGAGCACGTAGGCGCGCGACGACACGGAAAGCACGAGCTTCGCGTTTTGCTCTGCAACCAAGATCGCAACGCCGTCGCGAGTATTGATCTGCACCAGCAGATCGAAGATCTCGCGCACGATCTTCGGCGCAAGCCCGAGCGAAGGCTCATCGAGCAGGAGCAGTCGCGGTTGCATCATCAGCGCGCGCGCGATTGCAAGCATCTGTTGCTCGCCGCCGGAGAGCGTTCCCGCAGCTTGAGCGCTGCGTTCGCGTAGCCGCGGAAAGTACGCAAGCACGCGATCGTAGGTCGCGCGCTCCTCCTCGCGACGGCGACGCGTATATGCACCGAGCTTCAGGTTCTCTGCAACGGTGAGTGACGACAGGGTTCCGCGCCCCTCCGGAACGTGCGCGATGCCGAGGCGTGCTGCATCCTCCGGCGCGCCGGTGAACGCCGAACCGTCGAAACGGACTTCACCGTTCGTTTTGACCGCGCCGGTTAGCGCACGAAACGTCGTCGTTTTTCCCGCGCCGTTGGCGCCAAGCAGCGCGACGATCTCGCCCGGTTCCACACGTAGATCGATACCGTGCAGCACGTCATTTTCGCCGTAGCGCGCGTGCAGCGCGGTCGCGTCGAGTAATGCCATGTCAGCCGGCCGTTCCCAGATACGCCTCGATCACGGCGGGATTGTTCTGCACGTCCTGCGGCGTTCCATCGGCTAACAGACGGCCCGAATCGAGCACCACGATGTGCGTGCAGAGCTGCATCACCAGAGCCATGTGGTGTTCGACCATCAGCACGGTCATTTCCCAATCAGCGGCAAGTTTTGCGATCCGACGCCCGAGCCCGTCGACGTCTTCATGCCGCAGGCCCGAAGCCGGCTCATCAAGCAACAGCAATCGCGGCTTTCCGGCAATCGCGCGCGCAAGTTCGACCGCTTTGCGCGTGGGGAACGGGAGCGAGGCAACGTACGTCTCGGCAATTGGTTCAAGCTCCATATATGCAAGCGCCGCGTGCGCGAGTTCGCGCGACTCCGCCTCCGTCGACGCGGCACCGGTCGCCCCGATCATGACGTTGTCGAGCACGCTAAGGCGATCGAAAAGCGCGACGTTTTGAAACGTGCGTGCAACTCTCTTTTTCGCTATTGCATGCGCCGGCAAACGTAGCACATCCTCGCCGTTCACGCTGATCTGGCCCGAGTCGGGATCGTAGAGCCGCGTGATGCAGTTGAAGCAGGTCGTTTTACCGGCGCCGTTCGGACCGATCAGTCCGGCGACCTCACCGCGCTCGACGTCGAACGAGACGTCGGAAAGCGCGGTAACGCCGCCGAACCGAAGGGTCAGGTTACGAACCGATAGGAGCACCTATTTTCGCGCGTCGATCACGAAGCCGTAAGGCACGAACAGTCCGTTTAGATACTTTCCGAGCTGCTCTTGGCGAATCGGGAAGCGATCGGTCGGCGATGTGCTCAGCGTGACGCCGTCGATGAAGAACGGGTTCTTCTCGTGAAGGTGCAGCGCCGCGTTCATCAGCGACTCGCGTGTCGGGTTTTTGCCCGCGTGCTGGAGCGCGTCAACCATCGTGTACGCGGCAGCCATGCCGTAGATCACGAAGGCGTTGTTGGGGTCCGCTTTCCCACCGTACTTCGCTAGAATTTCGCGGTACAGCTTCATACCCGGCGCCCCCGCCATGCCCCGGTTGGTCGGATCGAGCACGTATTCAGCTGTGATGATACCGTTGGTTGCTCCGGCACCGCCGGCCTTGGTCGCAGCCTGCATGAGGAATTGCGCCGCCGATACGTCGGTGAGGTACGTAACGGGATTCCAACCGAGCTTGGCTTTTATGACCATCGATTGCACCGCGAACTTCGGCGTTGCGGCGATCAGCAGCGTGTCGGCACCGCTCGCTTTGAGCGCTTGCATCTGCGAGCCGACGTCGGCATCGGTCACTTCGTAGGACGCGGTCTTCACGACGGTAGGTCCCTTGCCTGCGATGGCCCGTTGGAACCCGGTGACGTAATCCTGGCCAAAGTCGTCGTTTTGATAGATGATTGCCACCTTGGCGTTTTTGTTGTGCGCAATGAGGTCTTTGGCGAAGATCTGCGCTTCCGATTGATAGTCGGGATTGAAGAGCAGCGTGTACGGATATTTGGTTCCCTCGAGTCCAAACTGCGTCGCTCCCGTCGCGATGAAGAGCTGCGGGATCTTATTTTGATTCAGATACGGCTGAATCGCGACATTCGGCGCCGTCCCGAGCGTATTGAAGAAGGCGAAAACCTGATCTTGTTCAGCGAGCTGCTTGACGAGCTGAACGGTCTGTGCCGGATTGTAGCCGTCGTCGACGTCTTTATAGACGATCTTCCGGCCGTTGACGCCGCCGCGATCGTTAACGTAGGCGAAGTATGCTTGGATGCCTTGGGAAATCGTTCCATAGGCCGCGGCGGGGCCGCTAAACGGATGCGTGCCTCCGAGTAGAATCTGCGTGCTGGTAACGCCTGGCGCGTCGCCGAGCGCGAGACGAGGGGTACCGATAAAGTATCCCGCGATCAATGCCGAAGCGATCGCGAGCACGCCGAGACGACGAGAAAAGTGCATGGTTACCTCCTACTAAGCGTGCGAAGTGCGCCGGCAATCCCGCCGGGCATCAGGATCATGACGAGGATGAGTGCGATACCGTAGATGAGCGATGTGGCGGCGACGTTGATAGACTGTGCAGCCAGGGGCAAAAACTCGACTACTAAGCCGCCGATGACGGCACCCCACAGTGAGTCAAGACCGCCGATCACGACGCCGATGATCAGCGTGAGCGAGAGTTGCAATCCGAAGGTGTCGGGACTGACATACGCGGTGGCGGTCGCGACCAGCGCTCCCGCGATACCGGCGTACGCTGCGCTGAGGGCAAATGCGAACGTTTTGTAGGGTACCGGATTGATTCCGAACGAGGCCGCCGCGATCTCGTTGTCGCGAAGCGCGCGCAAGCTGCGCCCGATGCGCCCACGCAGCATGAACCACGTGATGAGCAGCAGCAACGCGGCGATTCCCCATGACTCCGCATAGAGCACTCTCGAATCGCGCGAGAAGGGCAGCGTCACGCCTTGGGCGCCGCCGGTGATCCAGCCGAAGCGCTTGATCAACGGCGACACGGAAACGGCAAGGGCAAATGTTGCAAGCGCAAGATATGCGCCGGTGAGGCGCAATGCAATCAGCCCGACGATACCGCCTAAGACGAAGGCAACGATGGCCGCGACCGGGATCGCGAATTCCGGCGGCCATCCCGCGCTATGCACGAGGATTGCCAGCGTGTATCCGCCGGCAGCCATGAATGCACCCTGGCCGAGCGAGATTTGCCCGTTCGTCCCGGTCAAAACCGTCAACCCCAAAATCGCGCACACGTAGGCGCCGGCAAACGCAAATTGAAACGTGAGAAACGACGGAATGACGAACGGCAGCGCGGCAAACAGCACGACGGCCGCGATGACGGGAACGAGACGACGCGCTTGCGGGTTCATACGCGGGTCACGCTCTGCTTCCCAAAAAATCCGCTCGGCCGTACGACGAGCACGAGCACGATGATGAGGAACGCCGCCGGCAATCGCAGGTCTGTGCCGATAAACGAGACGTAGGTTCCCATCAGGTTGAGCGCCACGCCAAGGATCAATCCGCCCACCACCGCACCGACCGGACTATCGATGCCGCCGAGCACCGCAGCCGCAAAAGCGTAGACGACCAATCCCGTCATCATGTTCGGTTCGAGAAAGACGATCGGCGCGATCATAACCCCGGAGATGGCGCCGACCACCGCGGCGAGCCCCCATCCGAGCGCGAGCATCCATCCTACCCGGATGCCCAGCACGCGACTCTCCGCAGGATAGAGCGCCGCAGCGCGCATCGCGAGTCCCAGGCGCGTGCGGCCGAAGAAAAACCACAGCACGGCGAGCATGCCGAGACACGTGACGATCACGCCGAGATCCTGCGCGGAGAGCACGACCGGACCTAACCGAAGGGTCGTCTGTGGGAACGGACTCGGAAACGCGTGCACGTCGTAGCCCCAGATCCACCCCGCGAGGCCGTTGATCGAGATCAATAATCCCAGCGATACGATCACGATCGTCAGCGGCGACGCGCGCTCGATGGGGCGGATTACGATGCGTTCGATTGCAACGCCGCCCACAAACGCGATGAGCACCGTAAGCGCGAAGGAGATCCAGATCGGCACGCCGCGACCGATCAGCGTAAACGCGATGAACGTCGTAAACATCGCCATCTCACCTTGCGCGAAATTGATGACGTTCATCGAACGATAGATAAGCACGAGCGCCAGCGCCATACTGGCAATGATCGAGCCGGTTGCAAGCCCGCTGACGACTTGCTCAGCCAGCTCTGAGGTTAGCATGCGAGGTAGCGCCGAACGTGATAATCACGATCGCCAAAAAGGCGTTCGACGAAGGTCATGCGCTTGAAGTAGTGTCCGATCTTATATTCCTCGCTCATGCCGATCGCGCCGTGAAGCTGAATCGCCTGTTGTCCGATAAATCGGCCGGACTTCGCGACTTGCGCCTTTGCCGCCGAGATAGCGCGCTTTCGCGCTACCGTGTCGGATTGCGACTCGACCGTCATCGCCGCATGGTAAGCCATCGAGCGAATCAGCTCAAGTTCGATATACATTTCCGCCATGCGATGCTGCAATGCCTGGAAAGAACTGAGCGGAACGCCGAATTGCTGCCGCATTTTCAAGTATTCGACTGTTGTCTCAAGCATGACGGCGCATAGACCAAGCGCCTCCGCGCAAAGTGCAGCCGTGGCGGCGTCGACTCCGGCTTCCAGCGCAGACAGCGCGTTGCCGGGCGGCGCGATCACCGCATCCTCGTCGAGGGTGACGCCGTCGAACTGCAACGTTGCGACGTCGTGCCCGTCTTCACCGGGATAGGGCGTGCGCGTGACGTTTGCTGCCGACGCAGGAACCATGAAAAGTGAAACGCCGCCGGCGGTTACGGCCGAGACGATGTACGTGTCGGCCGCTTGCGCATCGAGCACGCGGACCTTCGTGCCGCGCAGCTTCCAGCCGCCGGCAGCGCGCTCAGCGCGAACTTCAACGTTTGCCGGGTCGTAACGAGCGCCGTGTTCTTCGTACGCAACCGCGAAGCGGCGACGACCCTCGACGACGTCCTCGATGAGATCGCGGCGATTTGCTGCGTCCAGCACGGCTCCCGCGAGGACGACGTGCGAGACGAACGGCGAGACCACGAGTCCGCGGCCGAGCTGTTCCATCAGCAGCAGCGTTTCGGTCGCGCTGCCGAAACCGCCCACGTCTTCGGGTGCGCCGATCCCCAGCCATCCCAGCTCAGCGAACTGCTTCCAATGATCTCGCCGTGCACCGTTCGAGGAACCGTTTGTCGCAAAGCGCGCGACACTGTCTCGTAACAAGACTTGCTCGGGAGTAAGCGTGAAATCCATCGTCTTATACTTTCAGAATCTGCTTGGCGATGATGTTCTTTTGGATCTCGTTGGAGCCGGCATAGATGGTGGCTTTGCGAAAATTAAAGTAGTGCCGCGCGAGCGCGACGTCGCTATACGGACCACCCGCGTCGAGCGCGAGTTCGGTAAGCGCTTGTTGAATCTCGGTGCCCTTGAGCTTGAGGATGGAGGATTCGGGACCCGGCCGCGTGCCGGCCGATTCCGCAGCCAACACGCGCATTTCCGTGAACGCAACGGCGGTTAATTCGATGTCGATCTCAGCGAGACGCTCGTCGAACCGGCGATCCGCGATACCCTCGCGATCGCGCAGCTCGGCGAGTTGCGTGAGCATTTGCCGGCACGCGGCGATGCCCGCGGTACCGGTGCGCTCGTGCTCGAGCAAAAACTTGGCGTAGGTCCAACCACCGCCTTCTTCGCCAACCAGGTTGGTCACCGGCACTTCGACGTTCTCCAAGTGCACTTCATTGATCTCTTGGCCGCCGTCGATGGTGGTGATGGGACGCACGCTCACACCGGGCGTGCGCATATCCACCAAGATGAACGAGATGCCTTCTTGGCGTTTTTTCTCAACCGGCGACGTGCGCGCGAGGACGAAGATCCAATCTGCCCACTGCGCGGCGGTGATCCACGTTTTCGTACCGTTGATGACGTAGACATCACCTTTGCGCTCGGCTTTGGTTGAAAGCGAGGCAAGATCCGAGCCCGAGCCGGGCTCGGAGTAACCTTGGCACCAGAAGTCCTCGCCCGAGAGAATCCGCGGAAGAAAGCGCGCGCGTTGCTCGTCGTTACCGAAGTTGATGATCACCGGCGCGACCATGGCCAAACCGAAGGGTAGCAAACGCGGCGCCCAACCGTAGGACAATTCCTCGGAAAAGATGTGGCGGCGGATTGGATCCCAACCAGTGCCGCCGTACTTCGCGGGCCAGTTCGGCGCGATCCAACCGCGCTCGAACAGCAGGCGCTGCCAGCGGTAGTAATCGTCTTTCTCGAGGTGCTCGCCGGCTTGCATCTTGCGCCGAATATCCTCGGGCAAGTGCGTGGCGATAAACTCGCGCACTTCAGCGCGAAACGCCCGCTCCTCCGGGCTGAAGGTCAAATTCATGTCGGTGCGGTTCCTAGGCGGGGGATGTGACAAGCCGTTTTGTCGAATGACTGTTTCCAACCTGCGCTAGAGGACCATATGTCGGACGTGGTAGACCAAGCACTCGTAGAGAAGCCGAGCCGCCGTTACGGTGGGCTCTCGGATGCGCAACGCCGCGCCGAGCGACGCGCGCGTTTGCTCGTCGCCGGCTTGGAATTGTTCGGAACGATCGGCTTCTTGAAGACGACTATTCCGGCAATCTGCATGGCGTCGGGCGTGACCGCGCGTCACTTCTACGAGGAATTTCCTTCACGCGAAGCGCTGTTGCGGGCAATCCTCGACGACATCGCGGAACACGCGCATGACATCGTGCGCGAGAAGTTGCGCTCGACCGACAAGCCGGTGTACGAGCGCATGCTGGCGTCGAATCGTGCGTACTACACGTATTTCACGCAAGATCCGCGCCGGGCGCGTATCTATGCGCTGGAGAGTCTAGGCGTCAGCCCCGAGCTGGAGCAACACCGTCGCGACCTGCGCGAGCGCTCGATCAAACAGCTCACCCGTGCTACGGATTTCCTCGAGCCGACCGGCGTTCTGCACGATCTCGACAGCCGCCTCATCTCCATCGGCCTCGGGAGCGCAGCGGTCGCGATTCTTGCCGAGTGGGTTCTCGCGGTCAACAAGCCCACCGTTGAAAAGATGGCCGAAATGCTGACCGTGTTTTGGACGCGCACTCTGCGCCTGGATTAACGCGCGCTGCTCCATCGCATTAGAGTTTCGCTTCCAATTCTCGGACCAAATAGCGGACGGTTTTGCCGCCGCGATCGGCGACGCGAGCGCGTCCGACTTCGACAAATCCCATGGCTTCGTGGAACGCATCCGACTGCGGATTGGGCGGATCGAAGTAGACCTCGGCGCAGACAATCTTGTGTCCGTCGGCGCGCGCTGCGGCCATAAGATCCTCGTATAAGCGGCGAGCGAGACCACGGCCGCGCGCGCTTTGTGTGACGGCCACGCGATCGACGTACACGAAACGCGGATAGCGTTCCGCAAACCAGCGAAAATTCGGGCTGTCATAGGGCGCGCGTTCATCGAACGCGATCAGCATTCCGAGGCGGTCCGCAGTGATCACCGCACGATAGGCGCTGCCGATCATCGTTCTCAGCTCGGACTCGGTCGCCGGCCAGAGCTGCGCTTCGCATTCCCGGTTGATCGCGTGGAACGCGGCAATATCGTCATCCATCTCCGGCCGCATCTTTTGTTCCGGCGAACGTCAGTCCTGGACACATCGGTGCGCGGGCGTGCGGATTGAGCTATGCCTAGTAGGTGCGTGTGCCGATTGCCGTCGCTCTCCTTGCTATGTGCGTCCTTGTCGCCCGGGGCGAAGCGCTGGGTGCCCAAACGGCGTCACTGGATTTACTTCGCCGCGCCACCGATCCGAATCCGACTCTGAAATCGTATACCGCGTCGGCAAAGCTCGACGCAACGCTGCACGTGGTGATCCCGGTGCACAAGAGCTTTGACGGCACGGTGTACTATCTCAAGCCGAAGCGGTCGATCGAATTTGCGAATGTCTCGGGATCGCTGAGCAAGTTCAAGGACCTCGTCACATCGACGCCGTCATACGAAGGCGCGATGAAGCAGTACACCGTCACGCCGCTCACGGATGACGGATCCGAATCCAGTTACTCGCTCGTCCCGAAGAAGCCGGGTAGCCGGGTCAAGGGTTTGATCCTCTCCGTCAACGATCAAAGCGCGCTGATCGAACGAGTCGTATGGTCGTATACCAACGGCGGATCGCTGCGGTTCGCGCAGACCTACGGCGCGGTAAGCGGCTTTGCGTTGCCCACCAAATCCGACATCGCCGCTCGCTTCCCCGACTACAGCGTCGACGGGACGATTACATTCGCGAACTACGTTCCGAATGCACCGGTATCACCTTCCGTTTTCATAAGCCCGAGTCCGTGACGACGCCGGCGCCGCCAAGCAAAAAGGTGTCCCTGGCGGATATCTTCATGACGTTTCTGATTATCGGCGCGACGAGTTTCGGCGGCGGCGTGGTCGCCTATCTGCGCAATGCGCTGGTGACCAAGAAGAAATGGCTCGACGACAACAGCTTCCTCGAGCTGATGTCGATCAGCAACACGCTGCCCGGCCTCAACGCCACGAACATGTCGATCCTCGCGGGCGATCGCGTCGGCGGAACGATCGGTTCGTTCTTGGCGATGCTGGGGATGTGCTTGCCCGGTTTCATCTTCATGACCGTTGCCGGGATCCTCTACGGTGAAAACGGCGATCGACCACTGGTAACCGCGGCGCTCAAGGGCGTGGCCGCAGCTGCCGTCGGGCTGATCGCGGCGACGTGGTTTCAGATCGGCAAAAAATCGGTCAAGGGTTTCTACGACGCATTCATTATTCTCGCGGCCGTTCTCGGCGTGAATCATTTCAAGCTCTCGGTGCCCGTCGTGCTTCTGGCGGTCGGCGCGCTTTCGATTTTCATCCATCGTCCCGCCAAGGATCACCCGCCAGAAAAGGATTCCGAATGGATCAGATTCCTGCAATAGCGCGAGTTTTTGCGTATCTCTCGCTACTGACCATCGGCGGCGGGATGGCGGCATTTCCCGAAATGAAATCGTTGGTCGTCGACGTGCACCACTGGCTAACCGATCAGCAAGTGATTCACATTTACAGCGTCGGACAAATGGCGCCGGGGCCGAACATGATGATGGTTGCGGCGATGGGCGAGCGTGTCAGCGGTCTTGCCGGCGCGTTCGTCGCAGCGCTCGCGTTCTTCGTGCCCACCGGGATCTTGACGTTCGGCGTTGGCCGCTTGTGGGATAAGCTCGCCAATTGGCCCTGGAGAGCCTCGATACAAAAGGGCCTTGGTCCGGTGGCAATCGGTCTGGCCGTCGCCGGGCTCATCACCTTTGGGAGAGGTTCGATCACCGGGTGGGTCACGGCCGCGGTGGGCCTTGCTGTTTTTGCTTTAACGATACGTACCAAAGTCAATCCGGCGCTGCTCATTCTCGGCGGAGCAATCGTCGGAGCCGTTGCACTGCGATAAAGGAGCAACCATGGCCGCCGCAATCACCGCTCGCGAATTCAAACTCTTGCTCAAGCCCGAGCTGTTTCCAACCAAAAAGGCCGTTATCGCGTTCAACGAGCGACTCACGAAAATTGCGGCGGATGCCGGTGTGCGCTACGAGCCGTTCGACCGGATCGATTCGGAGATGCGCGGCGTGCAGTTTTTTGATACGCCGGACTGCGTCTTTCGGGACAATCACGTCATTCTGCGGCTGCGCCGGGATGCGTCGAGCGGCTTTCCGGATGAAACCTACGAGGTGACGTTCAAACTGCGCTCGCCCGACTTTCGCGCATCGGCGGACTTCAACGTCGACAGCACGATGAAGGAAATCAGCATAAAGAAGAAATTTAAGGAAGAGATTCTGCGGGGCAACAAGCAGGGCACGATCAAGAGCATCTTTTCGAATAACTTGATCGGCTACTACCCGGTAGCAAAGTTCGAACATCCGCTCTCGGAGATCATGGAGATCTTTCCGGGCCTCAAAGCGCTCAATCTCGATGGTACCAAGATGGTGTCGGCGGTGAACGGCGCGCGTGTCCTTGAGGTTGGGGCGCGTCTGGGCATTTACAACTTTGGGAAGAACACCTCGGCCCACGCCGACCTCGCCGTGTGGACGCGCCCGGCGACGGACAAGTTCGACGTTCTCGTCGCGGAATTCGGCTGGTCGTACCACATGCAAGGCGACGTCAGCAAACAGCAGAAAGCGCATGAAGCCGCGGATCAGTTTTTCAAGGATCTCCAGAAACCGCTTTGGGACGACCTTTTTGCAGGCTCAACCAAGACCGCGCTGATCTACGGCACCGACGAAGTTTAGGCGCTGCATTGTCGATCGAACCAGCGATATTGAAGGGTCAGGGTGGCCGTCGAAAAGCTTTGCCCGTAGTGACCGCTTAGCCAACGCGACCACGAGAGTTTCGTCGAGAAGCGCGATCCAAACGGCTGCGAAAACGTCAAGCCGTAGCGCGAATTTGCCAGCTCGTTGATTGCCGTGGCTCCATTTACACTGGTCGAACCGCCGGAATAGTAGTTCGCATCGAGCGCCAGCCATTGGCCGGCACGAAAGTTACAGCCGGCGTGAAATTGAAAGATGGCAAGCGGCGCCTGCCGGAGGACGCCACCCTCCAAGTAATTCGTATTGGCGCCAAAGATCCACGCGCCACCCGAGAGATCGGCGAACCATTTTCCCATGGGCTGTTCGAACCCCACCTCCGGCTTAAACGCCCAGCGATTCGAGCCGACGTTGATCAGGTGCGCCGGATCGTAGGTTCCGGTCGGAGCGGAAACGGTGAGACTCATTCCGAGTGTTGTGCTGGGCGTGTGACGTGCGAACTCGCTCGGCGTAAGCGCTCGCCCCAGCAGCTCTATTCCGAAACGCGCTTGCAGGTCCGGAAATCCGTAGCGCGATGCTTGTTGGAACTGACCATACACGGCGCCGGAAATGTTCGCGCCGAGATACGGCATCTTTATGCCCCAGCTCGCAGTGTGGCCGACTAACGCGAATGTGTGTTGAAAACCCACGGCGGCCGTGGTAACAGAAGCCTTCACGTCGCTAACGCCGAGTACGACCGGGGCTCGAGTTCTTGGCTCATTGCCGGGCATGTGCTCGCGACCATTGCCAACACCACGAGGGCGCTGCCGTGCAGTGTCATCCATGCCGACGTTCGGCACCCGAGGAAGATAGCTTTGCTATGTTAATCGGAGCCGGCGGCGCATCTCCGGCGTGGGCAGTTTGATATCTTTCGCGAGGCGCACCAGCGAGAGAAACTTGATCGTGATCCAGGTGACGTCGAATTCGTACCATTGCAGTCCGTGGCGCGCGGAGAACGGGAAGGCGTGATGGTTGTTGTGCCATCCTTCGCCCCATCCGATGAGCGCGAGCCACCAGCAGTTGGTCGAACGATCGGTCGTGCGATATGTGCGATAGCCGGTCGTGTGGCTGGCGCTATTTACCAGCCACGTAATCTGATACACGACGACGGTTCGCACGAAGATTCCCCAGATGACCCACGACCAGCCGCCGAACGCGAACAAGAGCAGCGCCAGGGCGGCCTGCAGCTGCAACTGGTTGTTTTCGAGAAAGACGTAGTAGGGGTCGGCGGTTAAATCGGTAACGGCGCGGCTGTATTCGGAGTTGCGGTCGCGACAATGCGCTTTCGAATACAGCAGCCATTCGAAGTGGGACCAGAAAAAGCCGAGATTCGCGTTATGCGGATCGCCATCGTGATCCGAGTGCGCATGATGGACCCGATGCGTGCCGACCCAACTGATCGGTCCGCCCTGCAATGCCAGCGTTCCAAGGAACGCGATCGCGTATTCGATGGGCTTGGCAAGACGCAAGCTTCGATGGGTCAGGAGACGATGAAATCCAAGCGAGATGCCGAGGCCGCTGGTGGCATAGATGAGGACGAACAGCACGATTACGGCCGACGGCGTGAAGAACATCGGTAAAAACGCCAGGAGCGCCCCAACGTGAAGCGCGGCAAGCGCCGCGCCGACTCTCCAGTCAAATTTCGAGCGCATTTTCGCGGAGTTATCCATACTCGTCAATCGTAGAGCCTACGGCCGTTTGGCGATATCGTGGAATGCATGATATCTGATCCGGGCGGCGCGTGAGAGGATGGGGGGAAGGTATTCATGGATAATAGACTCGCCCCCACAGACCGCCGCCTTGGTGATCGGCGGCATTCGAGCATCGCCGGAGAGCTTGGTCCGCTCGAATTGACGTCGGACTCGGCTGCCCGGATTCTCGTGGAGCATCTTTTCGAGCAGCACTTTTTGGCAATTCCAGGTGTCGATATCGGCACAGCTTACGTGCTGGCCGACGATAAGGGGCGGGTCGGCGGCGATCTCATCGACGTCTATCAGTTCAACAACGGCTCGGCGGCGATTTCCATCGCCGACATCTCGGGCAAGGGAATGAAAGCGGCAGCGCAGGCAGCGCTCGTGAAGTATGGCCTGCGCGCATACGTCTCTTCGGGGCTCACGCCCGCGCAGGCGCTGCGTTGCCTCAATGTGCTCTATCTCGAGAGCGCCGCGTTCGATCGCGCGGATCGCGAGTCGTTCGTGAGCGTCTTCTTGGGCGTGATCGATCCCGAGCGAAAAATCATGACGTATGCGTCCGCCGGGCACGACCCGGCCATTTTCATGACGAGCGACAAGCCGCCCATATCACTGGCGCCGACGGCTCCGATCATCGGCGTCTTTGAGGAATCTCAAAAGCTCTTTCACCAACGCTCGGTGTATCTGCAACCCGGCACGTCAACGCTGATCCTCGGAACCGATGGACTCACCGAGGCGCGATCGCCCGCGGGCGAGTTCATCGAGCGAGAAGACCTCATGACGAGGATCGAGGCGAATCGTGACCGATCCGCTCAAGCGCAAGCCGATGACTTGCTTGCGTCAGCGTTCGAGTTTTGCGGAAGAAAGCCGCAAGACGACATCGCCATCATCGCAGCCCGTTTCAACTAAACTCTTGCGCGCAAGGCGAGCATCGCGTACAGCGCTTTTGGATCCCGGCGCGAGAGCTCAAGGGCTTGGAGACTCACGCCTTCCGCGACGAGCACTTCGGGTTCGCCGGCGATGATGCCGGCGACCATCAGCTCCGCGGCGCGTTGCGGCTCGGTGCCGGTCGCCTGCAAATCATCCATGATGCCGTACGCCGCGCCGTCGCCGGTGAGCGCGTTGATCGAGACGTTGGTATGAACGGCACCCACAACGAGCGTGGTGACGACGACGCCGTCCTTGGCGACTTCCGCGCGCAGTGAATCGTAGTAGCCGTGCAGCGCGTGCTTCGCCGCGGAATATCCCGTGCGCAAAGGCGTGCCGTATTTACCGGCAACGCTCGAGGTGACAACGATCTGTCCGCTGCCGCGCTTGGCCATCCCCGGAACGACCGCTTGGGTGAGCGCGACCGGGGCGAAGAAGTCGACCTCCATGATGAAGCGATAGGTCTCCATCGTCGTGTCGCGCGCGAGCGAACGCTGCGAGACGCCGGCGTTGTTGACGAGCACGTCGATCGGCCCCAATTCGGATTCGATCTGCTTGATCCAGCTGGGAATGGATGCAAAGTCGGTGACGTCGCCGGCGATGATCATGGTGCGCGTACCCGCCGGGAGTGCCGCTTTGACCCGCTCGAGTTCGCTTCGCCGACGCGCTGACAATGCGATTAGCGCGCCGTCACGAGCCATGCGGTTAGCGAGCGCCTCGCCGATGCCGCTCGATGCACCGGTGATCCAGACGACTTTATTTGCGAGCTTCATCCCGGTAAAATACGGTGATTTCGGGATACCGCCTGTGCGAAAGCGGGGTGGTACGCTCACCAGGTGAAGATCCTTGGCTGAACATGTGAATCCGCTCCCGTTCGCTCTGGCCGCGATCACGCTGGTCCTTGCCTTCTGCGGGGTGGCCCTGGGACGCTTCATGGTACGCCGTTCGGCCGACGACGCGCGTTCGGACACGAGAAATTTCATCAGGATCGTCATCACGCTCATGACGTCGATGGTGGGGCTTTTGCTTAGCCTCCAACTCTCATCGGCGAAGGCAGCGTTTGACGCGCAGGAGCGGCAAGTAACCGAAGTCAGCTCGGAGATTATTTTTCTCGATACAGCCCTTGCGCATAGCGGTCGCGGTTCCCAGAGCGCGCGCACGACGCTTTACGACACTGTGGAGGAAATGTACCAGCACGCGTGGCCGGACGAGGTTCCAGGAAAGCGTGTTCAAGTGCCGCCGGGGGCCGATGCGCTCTACGAGCAAATTGATGCTATTGCGCCGGCGAACGAAAGTCAGCGTTTCGCGAAAGCGCGAGCGCTAACGGCCGCGATCGACGCAGGAAAGACGGTGCGTTTGATCTCGCAGGAAGGTAAGAGTTCGGCGACGGGGGCCCTTTTGGCCGTGGAGATCGCCTGGACGGGCGTAATCTTCATCTTGTACGGATTGCTCGCGCCGAGCAACCGTGCTGCGGCGGTCGTGCTCGTCCTCACCGCAGCCGCGGTTGCATCCGCGATCTTCCTCATTGCCGAGTTGAGCACGCCCTTCTCCGGAATCATCCGCATTTCGAGCGTACCGGTCGAGCGCGCGATGAGCGAGATCGGCCGCTAGCCTATTGGTGGGGAGCGGCTGGGTTATTCCACATGGTGCCATCGGTGTAGCGCACGCGCAGCGGAACGCACGACATTGCGGAATCCATGTTGAAGGCGCCCCTATCGTCGAAGCCAAACGCATGCATGATGACGGCGCCAGGGGCGAACATTCCGACATCGCGGACCACTGCGTTTACCTTGTTGCCTTGAAGATAGGCGAACTCGATCGACTCGATGGGCTTATTTGAACTGTTTTGGAAGTCGATCATGAGCATCGGCGACGTGCTCTCTTGTATCGTGTGCGTTCCGAAAAAATCAGTGAACGTTTGGCCGGACGTTGCACGCTGTGCCGCGCAACCGTTGACTTTCACGACCTCTGGTCCCATCATCGATTGCGCCTGAACGGGAGCGGTAACGGTAAGCCCGGTAGCTAAGATGCCGAGCATAAGGTAAGGAATTTTCATGCGGTAATCTCCTTTGCTGATACCGTTATTACGCCGGTCACCACGTTGCGGATTAGTCGTGTCAAGAGCATTCGTAATTTCGGGATACCGCCTGTGCGAAACAGCGGTGGTACGCTCACCGGATGAAGACTCTTGGATTGTGCGCGGCGTTGGTGCTCGCCCTCACTGCGCAAACGCACACGACTGCGCCTACTTCGATGCGGCACCTTGTCTACCGGTTCGGCTACAATACCAAGGTAGCAGATTCGGGGAAATCCACCGGGACGACAACCGTCGATATCGTGGGGCGGGCCCCCGACGGTGGCCTCGAGATCAGCGGAACCGACTTTTGGTGGAACACCGTGCGACCGCGGGCGACGAACACGTGCGAGGTCTACCCGACCGGCAGCGTGATCTGCGGAAAACCGGCCAACGGCATATCGCCCATGCAGCTCACCTTGTTTCCGTTATTAGCGCACAAGTATTTCAGCGGGTTGGCTAGCCACGGGACATCCACGTGGACGAACGACACCGAGATCAAGGCTGCGATCGTGCCGGGCGCCACGGGATTTGCCGGGATGGTGACGACGTGGAAGTGCGTGTTTACGTTGACCGGAAAAGGTCCGATTGCCGACTCCTCGCCGCCGCTCGTGCTCATCGAGCAAAAGGGAACGTTGGAGCAGCAGGGCGCCCGATATTTGAAGGCTACCGAAAAGGCCAATATCGGCTACGATCCCGTACAAAAGGTGCCGGCGATCATCGACGAGGTGCGTACGCATTTTCCGCAAGTGTCGGTGAAAAACAACGACACGATTCAAATGAAGTTGATATCGATCTCTCCGCGCTATCAGTGAATGGGTTGGGCGGCGCCGTAGACGAGCTTTGCGGCGGCGAGGTCTTCGACTGCTAGGCCCAACGACTTGAAAACGGTCGTCGTCGAACGCGGCGGGGCGTCAGCTTTGCCCGCAAAGAGCTCGCCGATCTCGGCGTAGATCGACGCATTTGACAGGATCACGTCACCCGATTCTAGCGCGGCGGAGGCGCGTGAGTCGACGAGCAGCGTGTTTGTCATGGCGGCGTCATCGAGTTCGCGCCAGGCCGGGCGGTTCGCACCTACCGCGTTGACGTGCGCACCCGGCTTGAGCCACGCGCCGCGCAGCACGGGCGTTTGAGAACTCGTCACTACGACCACGACGTCAGCCCCTCGAACGGCCGCCTCCGCATCCACGGCGATCGCGCCGTGCTCGTTTGCGAATCGACGCGCGTGCTCGGGCGTGCGGCTCCACACGCGAATCTCCGCAAACTCGACCACCTGCGCGAGCGCCTCCACGTGCGCGTGCGCTTGCACGCCGCTGCCTAGCACCGCGAGGACGCGACTATTTTCGGGCATGAGATATTTTGTTGCCGCCGCAGAAACCGCAGCGGTGCGCATCTCGGTGATCAGGCGTCCGTCCATCGCCGCAAGCGGCACGCCGGTGCGCGTATCGAAAAGAAGAATCACGCCGTTATGGGTGGGGAATGGTGTCCCTTCGTTACCGGGATAAAAGCTCACGAGCTTCGCGCCCATGACGTCATCAGTGACGGCGGGCATCACGCCAAGATAGCGTTTGTTTTCCTCGACGGTCAGAATGCCGCGCACGGGTTGCTGAACGCGCCCGCTGGAGAAGGCAGTAAGCGCCGCTTCCATCGCGTCGATCAGCCCATCCCATCGCAGCAGCGAACGAACGCGCTCTTCATCTAGATAGATCATCGCACTTGGGAGTTCGACTCCTAATAGAAAAACACCACACGTAAACGTGCGGTGCTTTTTTGTAACTAGCCCCAACCGGATTCGAACCGGTGTTACTGCCGTGAGAGGGCAACGTCCTAGGCCTCTAGACGATGGGGCCGTGGCTCCCGGGGATGGTCTCGAACCACCGACATGCAGATTCAGAGTCTGCCGTTCTTCCAGCTGAACTACCCGGGAATGGCAGCGACGGTAATACTACACGGTCTACCCCTGGTCTTGCAATATGCGTCGTAGCCTTTTGTTTCGTGCGCCATAGGTGTCGGTCTGGCTGTGGCGGTTTGGGCAAAGCATCCGCAGATTCTCAAGTCGATGGTCGTCTTTCACGGCGGTATGGGTGAAGCCGAACCGCTTCTGGCACGCGACGAAGCCGTGCCCCTGGTCATGGAATTCCTGAACAGCGTTCCAATCGTGAATTCTTCGCATACTCCTATTATAGCGAACATGCGTTCGTATGTTGTTTCCCGGATGTTACGGGACGCTGAGAATGGTGCAAATAGAAAAACCTGTGGTGCGTCGAACCTTTGCTGTGCGCACCATTTTTCGAAAAGGAGTTGTCGTTGCAGGCTATCGTGCTCGTTGGCGGTGAGGGAACGCGTCTTCGTCCGCTCACCTACGGAACGCCGAAACCGATGGTACCCATCGTCGGTGTCCCGTTTCTTGCACGCACGCTGGAGCGACTGGCGCACGCCGGCATTCGCGACGTGATTCTGCCCGCGGGCTACATGCCCGAAGCAATCGTCGACTATTTTGGCGACGGCTCCGCACTCGACATGAAGATCACGTACGTCATCGAGGAAACGCCGCTCGGGACCGCCGGCGCGCTCAAAAACGTCGAACCGTTCATCACCGGCCCGTTTGTCGTGCTAAATGGGGATGTTCTCACCAGCCTGGACTTACGTAAGATGATGGCGGAACACGAGCGCAAAGGCGGTATCGGTCTCTTGCACTGCATTCGCGTCGAGGATCCCTCTGCGTTCGGCTGCGTCGTGCATGACGAGAACGGCCTCGTTTCCGCTTTTATCGAGAAGCCGCCGCGCGAAACCGCGCCGACCAACGAAATCAACGCCGGCACGTATCTCTTCGAGCGCGAGGTCCTCGACATGATCCCCGCCGGGCGCAACGTGTCGATCGAACGCGAAACGTTTCCGCAGATCATCGCAAGCGGCAAAGGTCTCTACGCCTACACGACCGGCGATTATTGGATCGATCTAGGTAAGCCCGAGCAGTATCTCGACGCGCACCGTGACGTGCTCGCCGGGCGCATGCCGCTGCTGGCGCTCGAGCCCGGCACGACGGGCGAAGGCGCTGCAAGTCTCAGGAACGTCGCGAAGCTGCATCTTCCGGTCCACGCCGACGCTGGTGTGCAAGTCGACCCCACCGCGGAAATCGGACCGAACCTGGTGCTGGGGGCTGATACTTTTGTCGGTGCCGGTGCGATTGTCCGCGACAGCGTGCTCTGGGACGGGGTTATAATAGAAGACGAGGCGATGATTGAGGGTGCGATTATTGCCAGCGGAGCGCGAATCGGGCGCGGGGCCCGGATCGAACCGGGCAGCGTGATCGGTCACGATGCCGTCGTCGCTCCCGGCGAGCGACTCGGGCGCGACAGTCGTGTCGGCGCTTCGGCTCCCATCACCCGTTAGGCAAGCGGGTTTACGCGCAACGGCCGACGGGGTAAGCCCTTCATAAGATAGAGGGCAGGAGGAGCTTCCTAGATGGTCTTGTTACTGGGTTCGTATCCGCCGAGAGAATGTGGGATCGCCACGTTCACGCACGACGTGAAGACCTCGTTCGACGCGGCCTTCGCGACGCGGACCGACGTGATCGCGATCGACGAGCCCGGCGGAGAAGCGCGCCGCTATCCACCCGAAGTGGTCGCACGCCTCCAAGAGCAGAACCGCTTCTCCTATAAAGAAATCGCCCGGTTCATCGACCGCCACCCGGCCGATCTGCTCAATATCCAGCACGAGTACGGACTTTTCGGCGGCGAGCGCGGCGAGTGGCTCATCGACCTGCTCGACGAAGTCAGCAAACCGGTCGTCCTGACCATGCACACGGTCCTGCCCGAACCCGACGACGTCATGCTGCGCGTTACCCGCGAGCTGTGCGAGCGCTCCTCGCGCGTCGTCTCGCTTTCCGCGACCGGGCGCGATCTGCTCGAGCGCGTGTACGGGATCGACCCCGAACGTCTGCGCGTGATCCATCACGGCGTGCCGGATGTGCCGTTCACCACGACCGATGCGGCCAAAGCGTCGTTCGGCATCGGACAACGTATGGTGGTCTCCACCTTCGGATTGATCAACCGCGGCAAAGGACTCGAATACGCAATCGAAGCGATGCGCGACGTCGTCAAGCGGCATCCCGAAGTGCTCTACCTGATCCTGGGCGAGACGCATCCGGTGGTGCGCCGCCGCGAAGGCGAGTCGTATCGCGAAGAGCTGCAGGAACTCGTGCGTTCCTACGGACTGCAATACAACGTGCAACTCGTCGACAAGTACCTCGACTTCGATGAGCTCGTGTCGTACCTGCAAGCCACCGACATCTACCTCACACCGTATCTCAACCCGGTGCAAATTGTTAGCGGCACGCTGGCCTACGCGGTCGGCTGCGGCAAGGCGATCGTCTCGACGCCGTACCTCTACGCGCAAGAAGTGCTCGCCTACGGGCGCGGATTTCTCTGCGAGTTCCGTGACGCGCGTTCGATTGCCGAGCACGTCACCGCGCTGCTCGACGATCCGTCCCTGCGCCGCGCGACCGAGCGCCGCGCTTACCGGTTTGGCCGGCAGATGACCTGGCCGCACGTCGCCCGCGAGTACGGCCGGCTCTTTGTCGAGCTCCAGCCGCCCGGCGAAATGCCTTTGGTCACCTCGGCGTAGAACCCGGGGGAGGATGGCTCGCTCGCTCCCTCCGCTCGATCACGTGCTGACCCTCTCCGACGACGTCGGGATCATCCAGCACGCGCGCGAAAGCATTCCCGATCGTTCGACCGGCTATTGCACCGACGACGTTTCGCGCGCGTTTATCGTGATGATCATGCGCGTCGCACGCGACCCTCATGATGCCGCCGCGCTGCGGCTGGCCGCGACCTACCTCGCTTTTCTGCATCACGCGCAGCTTCCCGACGGCAGTTTCCACAACTTCATGAGTTACGAGCACGCGTGGCTCGACGAGGTCGGCACCAAGGACAGCGTCGGACGCGCGATGTGGTCGCTCGGGTTTGCGGTGCGCTACGCGCCGCGCGCGTCGTGGCGGCGCGTCTGCGCGCAGATGCTCGACCGCTCCCTCAACTGCGTCGCGTGGCTCGAGCACCCGCGCGCACAGGCTTACGCGATGTTAGGTCTTGCGCACGCCTGCGATACCGAACCCACCCCGCAGCGCTCGGCGGCGCTGCGAGAACTCGCGCAGTCGCTCGCTTCGCTCTACGACCGCGAACGCAGCGCTGAGTGGGAATGGTTCGAATCCACGATGACCTACGACAACGCTCGGCTTCCCGAAGCGATGCTTCGAGCCGGCATCGCGCTCGACGACATCCGGCTGCTCGAGATCGGCCGGGTCACGCTGGCGTTCTTGGAACGCACCGTCTTTGAGGACGGGGTCTTCGTGCCGATCGGCAACGAGGGCTGGTTCCGGCGCGGCGGCCCGCGCGCCCGCTTTGCACAGCAACCCCTTGAAGCTGCGTCAATGGTCGACGCCGAGCTTGCGGCTTTTGACGCATTCGGCGACCCCGCGCACCGCGCGTCCGCGGCGCTCGCCGCAGCTTGGTACGACGGAAAAAATCTGCTGGCCGTCGCTATGGCACACGGCGGAGGATGCTATGATGGGCTGGAAGCGGACGGTCCGAACCGGAACATGGGTGCGGAATCGACGCTGGCGTACCTTGCGGCGGTCCACGCACAAGAGTAGAATTGCCTATTCCCGGCGAATACACTCCGGATGATGATCCTGGAGACTGAAGCTCTCAACGATATACAAACACAGGCCGTCGAACATACCGACGGTCCCGTTTTGATATTCGCCGGTGCCGGTAGCGGCAAGACGCGCGTGCTCACGCACCGCATTGCCTTGCTGCTCGGGCGCAAGAAAATTGCTCCGGATCGCATCTTCGCCGTGACCTTCACCAACAAGGCCGCCGGCGAAATGAAGACGCGCCTCGAGCGCATGGTCGGTGCGGCGGCACGCGATCTGTGGGTCGGCACGTTCCATGCGATGTGCGTGCGCATCTTGCGCCGCGACGGCAGCAAGGCCGGCATCTCGCCGAGCTTTGCCATCATCGACGACGCCGACCAGCGCCAGCTCGTCAAAGATATTCTCGACGATCTCGACTACGATGAGCGCCAACTTGCCCCGGGCACGTGTTTGCACGAAATCAGCAAGGCGAAGAACTCGCTGATCTGGCCCGACAAGTATCATGAATCGCAAACGTCGTTTCTCGGCGAGCGGATGGCCAACGTCTACACCGAGTACGAGCGCCGTCTGCGTGAATCGAACAGCCTCGATTTCGACGACCTGATCGTTCGCACGATCGACCTGCTCGAGCGCGATGAAAACGTGCGCGAGAAGTACCAAAACAAATTTGAATACATCCTGGTCGACGAGTACCAGGACGTCAACATCGCGCAGTACCGCCTGATCGCACTGCTCGGCGCCAAACACAAAAACATCACGGTCGTCGGTGACGACGATCAGTCGATCTATTCGTGGCGCGGCAGCGACTATCGCATGATCCTGCGCTTCGAAGAGGACTTCCCCGGAGCCAAGGTCTTCAAGCTCGAAGAGAATTACCGCTCGACGCAGCGCATTCTCGACGCGGCCAACGCGCTCGTCGCCAACAACAAGACGCGCGCAACCAAGAAGTTGTTCACGAGCCGGGCCGAGGGCGAGGCGATCACCGTATACGCCGCGGCGACCGAGCGTGACGAAGCGCGCTACACCACCGAGAAGATCAAACAGATGGTCCGCGACGGCGCGGCCTACAAAGACTTCTTGGTGCTCTATCGCACCAACGCCCAATCGCGCGTCTTTGAAGAAGCCCTCATTGCCGACGGGATTCCGTATCGCGTCGTCGGCGGCGTCGGCTTCTACGCCCGAGCCGAGATCAAAGACGTCATCGCGTACTTGCGCTACATCGTCAATCCGGCCGACGCGCTGGCATTCAAGCGTATCGTCAACGTGCCGCGCCGCGGCATCGGACAACAGACGCTGGCCGCACTCGTCCAGGCTGCGAACGCCAAGGGCCTTTCGGTCGGCGAAGCGATTTTCGATAGCGAGCTGCTGCGCGAGGCCGTTCCCAAGAAGCTCAAGGAACTCGAGCGCTTTGCTGATTTGATTCGCAACTTCCGCGAGCGGGCCGAGGATATGAGCGTCGCCGATCTCCTCGTGAGCGTCATGGAAGACTCCGGCTACGTGCGCGAGCTACAAGCCGAAGAGACGCATGATGCGCGGGCGCGTGTCGAAAATCTACAAGAACTCATCGGGGTTGCGCGCGAGTACGAAGGCGGCGATGCCGAAGCGACGCTCTCGGGTTTCCTCACCAACGTGGCGTTGATCAGCGATCTCGACGCGCTGGATCCGGATACGTCTTACGTCACGTTGATGACGATGCACGGGGCCAAGGGTCTGGAATTCCCGCACGTCTTTCTCACCGGACTCGAGGAAGGCGTCTTCCCGCACAGCCGTGCGCTCACCGACGTTCCCGAGCTGGAAGAAGAGCGCCGCCTTGCCTACGTCGGCGTGACCCGCGCCATGGACCGGCTCTTCCTTTCATATGCGCAGCGCCGCGCACTGTTCGGCAACACCTACGCCTATCCGAAGTCGCGCTTCATTGAAGAGATGCCGGGTCTGGACGTGCTCGAGAGCGACAGCGTCGTCCTTCCGCGTCCGTCGGGTGGCCGTTGGCGCGAAGTCGCGATTCACGAATCGGCCGGCGCCGGCATGTCGATGAACCTTTGCGACGGCGACAAGGTGCGTCATCCGAAATGGGGCGAGGGAACGATTCGCGGCTTGGTCGGCGCCGGTGGCGACGGCTTGGTGACGATTGACTTTCCCAACGTTGGGCAGAAGATGCTCATGTTGAAGTACGCCCCTTTAGAGAAGCTCTAGCCCGCCGAGGAATCGCCGATGCTGCGCGTTGCTGTGGCGGGCGCACTCGGGAGAATGGGCCGAGTCGCGTGTACCGCACTCAAACTAGCCACCGACGTTACCTACGCCGGCGGCTTGGCGCGCACGCGCGAGCCCGACGATCAGGTCGTGACCGACTTCGACGAACTCCTCCGCGTCGGCAAGCCCGATGTGCTCTTGGATCTCACGACGCAGCCCGACAGCGTTGCAATCTCCATGAACGCGCTCGCGCACGGCGTTCGGCCGGTGATCGGCGTCAGCGGTTGGAGCGATGCAGATCGGCGCGCGTTGGAAGCAGTGGCGCTCGAACGTAACCTCGGCGCGATGCTCGTGCCCAATTTTTCGATCGGTGCGATCCTGATGATGCGTTTTGCGCAAGAGGCCGCGCGCCATTTCCCAAGTGTCGAGATCATCGAACTTCATCACGATCGTAAGATCGACGCGCCGTCGGGGACGGCAAAACTCACGGCCGAACGCATCGCGGAGGGCGGCGGCCCCGAGCAGACGCCGATTCACAGCGTGCGTATGCGCGGACTGCTCGCCCATCAAGAAGTGCTTTTTGGAACCGACGGCGAGCTGCTGACGATTCGCCACGATTCGTTCTCGCGTGAGTCCTTCGTTCCGGGGATGCTCGCGGCGGTGCACGCGGTGATGGGCGTGCGTGGCGTGCAAGTGGGACTCGATGCTTAAAGTTGCGATCGTCGGCGCGACCGGCGTCGTCGGCGAGACGATCCTGCGCGTCCTGGAAGAGCGCAACGTGCCGGTGGATACGCTCGGACGGTTTGCCTCGCGCGCGCGCGACGGCATCGAGGCGACAACGCCCGAACGCTTACGGGATTTCGACGTCGTCTTCTTTGCCGGCGGCGAGGATGCAAGCGAAACCTATGCACCTGCGCTGGTCGAGCACGGAACCTACGTCATCGACAACAGTTCGACGTTTCGCATGCGTGCCGGTGTGCCGCTGGTCATTCCCGAGGTCAATCCCGGCGATGTCGCGCCCGAACACCGGCTCTTTCCCGTCGCCAACTGCACCGCCATCATCTTGTGCACGGCGCTCGCGCCGATTCGCGACGCCGCCGGGCTGCGCAGCGTACGCGTGGCGACGTACCAATCGGCCAGCGGCGCCGGCCGCGCGGGACTCGACGAGCTGCTCGCCGGCGAACGTGCGATCGCGAGCGGCCAGGGCGAACCGCAGCCCTCGGCCTTTCCACGTCCGTTGGCGCGCAACGTCATTCCGCAAATCGGCTCGTTCGATGCTTCCGGCTATACCGGCGAAGAGCGCAAGGTTGTCGAAGAGACGCGCAAGATGCTCGGCCTTCCCGACCTCTTCGTCAGTGCAACCACCGTCCGCGTGCCGGTGCGCACCGCGCATTCGGAGGCGGTGTGGATCGAGACCGATCGCGATACGAGCGTCGAGGCACTCGGCGCGGGGCTCGCGCAGGCACCCGGCGTGGTGTATCACCCCGACGGCATCGTCACGCCGCGTGACGTTGAGGGCACGGATCTCGTGCACGTCGCGCGGTTGCGACGCGAGTACGAACATTCGAACCGCCACTTCGTTCTGTGGTGCGTCGGCGATCAGCTGCGTAAAGGCGCGGCCACCAACGCCGTACAAATTCTCGAACTACTCTTGCAACGAGGGTCGCTGGGATGACGAGCGCCGTTGCACGCATCGCGGTTCTCAAATTCGGCGGCACGTCGGTCGCGACGCGCGAGCAGCGCGAAGCCGCGTTCGCGCGCATTCTCGACGCGCGTGAAGCCGGATATGCGCCGGTTGCGGTTGTTTCCGCGATGGGCCGCGCACCCTCACCGTATGCGACCGATACGCTGCTGGGCCTCATCGGCGGCAATACGGGCAGCGCGAACTCGGATATGCTTTTGGCTTGTGGCGAATTGATTGCTGCCGCAGTCTTTGCCGAGGAACTGCGCGCAATGAACGTTGAGGCGCAAGCGATGACCGGTGCGCAGGCCGGCATCGTGACCGACGGCGCGCACAGCGACGCGAAGATTCTGCGGGTCGAGCCGCACGCGGTAAGCGCGCTGCTCGAGCGCGGCGCGGTGCCGGTGATCGCGGGCTTTCAAGGCACGACCGAAGACGGCACGGTCACGACGCTCGGACGTGGCGGCACCGATCTCACGGCAATTGCGATCGGGCACGCGCTAGGCGCCGATCGCGTCGACATCTACACCGACGTTAGCGGGGCGATGACCGCCGATCCGCGCCGCGTTCCGACCGCGCACGTGATCGGTCGCGCCTCGCTCGAAGAGATGCACGAACTCTCGCAGCACGGCGCCAAAGTGATGCATCACAAGGCGGCCGGCTTTGCCGAATACACCGGTACGCGCTATTCGATCAAAGGTTTGCATACCGATCTGGGCACGATCGTCGACGCGGGATACGATTCGGAGCGGCCGGTAACCGGCGTGACCGCCTCGGGGCGCGTCACCTGGATTCGCGTGATCCGCGGCGACATCGAAAATGCTTCGCACCGGATGCAGACCGAACTCGAGATGTTCCGGCGCATGGCCGAAGCCGAGATCTCCATCGATCAAGTCACGATCAATCAGGCCGGCGTCGCGTTTGTGGTCGACGGCGATCGCGGCAACGAAGTGCGCGCGCTGCTGGGCGATCTCAATCTCGCGGTGCGCGTGCGCGAGGGTTGCGCCAAGATCTCGGTGGTCGGCACCGGCATGCGCTATCTGCCCGGCGTCGTGCATCAGTGTGTGCTCGCGCTGAGCCGCGCCGACGTCGAGATCATTCATTGCACCGATAGCAACATCACGATTTCCATCTTAGTGCCGGAGGCCGACGTGACGCGGGCCGAAGCCGCCGTGCACGATCAATTCCACCTCGCGACGGGAGACGAGTCATGAGTCGTTTTGGACGCATACTGACGGCGATGATCACGCCGTTCGATGAACATGGCAATCTGGACAGCAAAGAGGCCGCGAGCATTGCACGCTGGTTGGTCGATCGCGGGAATGACGGGCTCGTGGTCGCGGGAACAACCGGTGAAGGAGCGACGCTCGATTCCGACGAGCGCAGCAAACTCTTCGCGACGGTCAAAACGGCGATTGGCCGTGATCGGACGATGATCGCGAATGTCGGCACGAACGACGTGCGTTCGACGATTCGTACCGGTAAGGAGGCGCAAGACGCCGGTGCGGACGCGCTGCTCGTCGTCGTTCCGCCCTATGTGAAGCCGACGCAGGGCGGCATGCTCGAATTTTTCGGCGCGGTTGCCGATGCGACGACGTTGCCGGTGATCGTCTACAATATCCCGGGGCGCACGGCAGCGAACATGCTGCCGGCCACGCTACTCGAGCTCAACCGGCGGCACGCAAATATCGTCGGCGTGAAAGAATCCAGCGGCGACCTCGAGCAGATTGCAACCATCGTGCGCGACCGGTCTCCCGGTTTTATCGTGTGGTCGGGCGACGATTATCTGTTTCTGCCCTCGCTTGCCGTGGGCGCCGACGGCGTGGTCGGCGTGACCTCGCATCTGTGTTCGCGCGAGTACGGCGACATGGCCGACGCATTCGAGCGCGGCGACGTCAAAGCCGCAGCGGCGATTCACAACGGTCTGCTGGATCTCACCGACGTGCTCTTTACGGTGACCAGCCCGATCGCGATCAAGTGGGCGATGGGCGAGCTTGGCTTCAAAGTGGGACGCTGCCGTCCGCCGCTGGATCAACTGCCGCCTGCGCTCGTCGAGCGTTTGCGTCCGCTCATCGCGTCGTACCTGACGACGGCATAAGTACGCTAACCTTGGATTCGATCGATATTCTGGGCTGTCGCCTCGACCTGCTCGATCAGGACGAAGCGACCGACGCGATCCTGCACTACGCGAGCGAAGGCGCCGCCGCACAAGTCGTGACGCTGGGCACCGAGATGGTGGTCTACGCGCAGCATGACGCGGCGTTTCGCGCGGTGGTGAATGCAAGCGCGCTCTCGCTTTGCGACGGGGTCGGGTTGCTTGCTGTCGCGCAGAGTCGCGGCGCAAAGCTGCAAAAGCGCGTCACCGGCGTCGATCTGCTGGAAAAGCTTTGCCAACACGCCGCTGCGGAAGGCCTCCCAGTGTATCTCTTTGGCGGCGCCGAAGGCGTTGCCGCTGATGCCGCGGCAATTCTCGAGTGCAGCTTCCCGGGATTGATCGTCGCCGGTACGCGCAACGGGTTTTTCACGAGCGAGGAGGAACCGGCGATTGTCGATGCGATTCGAAGCAGCGGCGCGCGCATCGTCTTCGTTGGTCTAGGTTTTCCGCGGCAAGAGATGTGGTTGTCACGAAATCTGCGCGCGACCGGATGCGGCGTGGGAATGGGAATCGGCGGCTCGCTCGACGTGGTCAGCGGTCGCGTAAAACGCGCGCCGATGATTTGGCGCCAACTCGGCCTCGAATGGCTCTACCGTTTGATCCGTGAACCGCAACGCGTGCGCCGTCAACTCGCGCTCCCGTATTTTATATGGCTGGTTGCGCTCGACCGGCTGGGTGTACGAAGACAGAAAGGTATCAACGATACGTGAAGGCGATGCTCTTGGCCGGCGGGCTCTCGACGCGCCTGTATCCGCTCACCAAGACGGTACCCAAGCCCCTCGTTCCGGTCGCCGGCGTGCCCAACGCGATCCACCTTATCAAATATCTCAAGTCGTTTGGACACGACGAGATCGCGATCAACGTGCACTATCTCGCCGACGCCATTACCAGCACGCTCGGCGACGGGGCGGCGTTCGGCGTTCGCTTGGAGTATTTGCACGAAGCGACCTTGATGGGCAGCGCCGGCGCCCTCAAACCGATGGCGCAATTTTTCGGCAACGAGTCCTTCGTCGTCGTCGGCTGCGATGATCTGACCGATCTCCCGCTCGACCGCATCGTCGCGATGCACGAAGCCAAGCACGCCGTTGCAACGATTGGTTTGGTGACGCGCGATGCGGTGGATCAATACGGCGTCGTGGTGACCGATCCCGACGGCCGCATCACGGGCTTTCAAGAAAAGCCCGTGCCCGGAACCGAGCGCAGCAAAGCGGTGAATACCGGCATCTACGTCTTCTCACCGCAGATCTTCGAGTGCATCCCCGCGGACACGTTCTACGATTTCGGCAAGCAAGTTTTTCCAGAATTGCTGCGCGACGGCTTGCCGTTCTACGGTTACGACGCGCGCGGCGCGTATTGGTGCGATATCGGTACGCCGGGTGAATACCGGCGCGCCAGCGCCGACGTTGTCAACGGCGCGTTTCGCATTCCGGACACGCGCGCGAACGGCGCTGATCCGAGCGCGCGCATTTCTCCCAGCGCAGCGATTGATGCAAATGTGTGGATCGGCGCGCAGGCCCGCATCGGCGAGCGCGTGCGCATTATCGGGCCATCGGTAATCGGCGACGGCACGGTCGTCGAAGCCGGCGCGATTATCGAAGCGAGCATCGTCTGGGAAGAGAGCACGATCGGCGCCGGAGCGCATCTGCGCGGCGCAATCGTCGGCAAGGATACGCATGTCAGCGCGGGAACCGAGGTTAACGGAGACATCGTCGCCGTCGCGGCAGTCTAGCGTCCCAGGAACGCCTTGCGAAACTCGGATAGCAGATTCTCCCTATTTAGGCTTAGCATAGTTGCGACGCAGGCCGCTTAAAGAGGAAAACCATGGCATATTTTACTGACGATTCGCTTCTTCCCGAGAACATGGCCCCGCTCATGATCACGGCAGCCCCGTATGGGCCGATGTGGATGCCACAAGACGGGCCGCCCGGTTACATACCCCTTACCTGGGACGAGCAAGTTCAAGCGGCCGTGGACTGTTACAACGCGGGCGCAACGCTCTTGCACATTCATGTCCGCGATCCCAAGACGGGGCACATCTCGAAGAACTTTAAAGAGTACGGCGAGCAGATCGCGCGCGTCCGCGAAGCTGTGCCGAAGATGATCCTCCAGGTCGGCGGGTCGATCTCATTTGCGCCAGAGCCGGGCGAGGTCGGTGCCTTCGGCACGTACGAACAGCGGCACAAGCTGGTGACTATCGATCCCAAACCAGATCAGATAACGGTATCGTGCGGCACCTCACTCTACGACTTGACCGCGTTGCATCCGATGGATGCGTTCGAGGGGACGCGCCTTTGCAACGAAGACGCGATGCACGGGATTTCGAACATGGTCGCCGATGCGACTCCGGACTTCTATGTCGAAGAGACCCGGCTCTGCGTTGAGCACGGGATACAGCCGTACTTCGCGCTACCACACATCCATGGGCTCGAACTGGTGGAGCGAATGGTTCGCCGAGGCGAGTACATGGGGCCGATGAATGGATTCTTCAGCACCGGGGGCGGCGGAATCTGCGGGGCAAACCCGTTCGACCTCATGGAACTCGTGCGCAGAACGCCGCACGGCTCGTTCTTTACGTATCAAACCACGTTTCGCTTGACGTACCCGATCTCGATGATGATGATCGCGCTTGGACAGCATACACGCGCCGGTATCGAGGATAATCTTTGGGACGTCAAAAAGGGCGTCCGGGCAAATACCGTTCAAATGATCCAGAAGCACGTGCAAATGGCGCGCTTGATCGGCCGCGACATCGCTACCCCCGAGCAGGCACGGCAGATGCTCAAGATCGGCGTGACGTACAACTCGGTCGAAGAGACGCTCGCAAATCTCGGCCTCCCGCCAAATCGCGAGGCGGGACATCAAGGCTTCTTGGTTCACAAGTCGGACGGCAAACTGCGCGAGACCGTCTTTGCGGGCTCCGACGGACACATGCTGGCGTGAAGACGGTGGACGAACCTGGGCCGTGGGACGCGGCGGCCTTCGACCAGTTGGCACGTTGGGCGCCCGAGATGAGCGCAGCGCTGGAAAAGGTAACCGACGATCCGTGGAACGGAGCGCTCGACCGCAAAACCGTCGAGCTGATTTGCGTTGCCTTCAATGTGGCATGCACGAACCTCAACGCGGATGGGACGCGGCTTCATATCCGCAGGGCGCTTGCCGCCGGTGCGACACGCGACGAGCTCTTGACCGTGCTAATGATGGCGTCGCTCTTATCTATTCACACGTGCAGTCTTGGCGCGCCGATTCTTCTCGAAGAGGCGAAGAACGCCGGCGTAACAGCAACAGAGAAGCACGTCGCAACGCCAAATTGTGATCGGATGCGCGCCGCCGGGCAATGGAACGACGCCTGGAGCCCGTTCTACACGCTCGATCCAGCCTGGACCGACGCGGTGATGGCCTACGGCCCCGCGATCTATGCCGGGGGTGTGTTCGAACCGAAGATCGCCGAGTTATTGAGCATCGCTTTCGACGCGTCGATTACGCACATGTATGCCCCGGGTACGCGTCGTCATATCAAGGCCGCGCTCGCGCACGGAGCAACGATCGACGAAATCATGACGGTCTTGAAATTATGCGTCGCTTTGGGTGTTCAAGCGCTGAACATGGGCGTACCGATTCTCGACGAAGAACTCGCACGAGGGTAGACATTCGTGTCCTCCGGTGGGATGGAAGGCGTGAATGTTTCACGCGCTTCTGGATGCCATTTTCCCGCCGCAGTGTGCGGGGTGCAATGCGCACGGCATCGGACTATGCGAGCGATGCCTTCCGCTCCATGAGCCGCCCTTTCTCCGCGCGTTGCCGACGCTGCGGGTCTACGCGCTAGGCGAGTATCGCGGTGAGTTGCGCCGAGCGGTGCTCGCGCTCAAGGACGGACGCCGTGACGTTGCGCAAAGCTTGGGCGAGCGTTTGGCCGCGATGGTCTCGGCGCCGATGTTGCTCGTTCCCGTCCGTACGACGTCCGCGCGGCGGCGCGTGCGCGGGATCGACGGTGTGGAATACGTCGCCCGCGTGGCGGCGCGGCGCACCGGAGCAACGGTGGCGTGCGCGATCGAGCCGCTTCGCGGCGATGCCCAGCGCGGCCGGTCGCGCGAGGAGCGGCGCGCGGCGCGCGGCCGTTTCTGGTGTGACGCGGGCTTGGTTCGGGGCAGCGTGACGCTTGTCGACGATGTCTGCACCACCGGGACGACGCTGGAAGACTGTGCCGCGGTGCTGCGGGCGGCCGGCGCCGTGGTCTCGCAAGCATTGGTGATCGCCGTCGCGAACGACGAACCGCAATGTTCAGTGGACTCATCGGCTATCGCGGAACCGTCGTAAGCAGCGCATCCGGCGCTGATGGCGGCGTAACGTTGACCATTGCCGCAGAAGGCGTGGAGCATGAGGTACCGGAGGTCAAGGACTCGATTGCCGTTGACGGCGTGTGTCTCACCGCGACGCGTATCGAAGGCGATCGAATTTGGTTTGACGTGGTTCCCGAAACGCTCGCGCGCAGTACGCTGGGCGATTTAGGTGCCGGCGATGCGGTAAATCTGGAATACTCGCTGCGCGTCGGCGATCGTATGGGCGGCCACTTCGTCTACGGTCATGTCGACGCGACGGCTGCAGTACTTACGCGCGCGGCAGAAGGTCAGGGCGAGCGCGTGCGCATCGAACGTCCGGCGGCGCTCGCACCGATGATCGTCGAGAAGGCCTTCATCGCCATGGACGGCGTGAGCCTCACCGTTGCCGCAGTTGGTGAGGACTGGTTCGAAATCGCGTTGATTCCCGAGACGTTGGCGCGCACGTCGCTAGGCGCGCGTCCGGTCGGCTCGCGCGTGAACATCGAAGTCGATCCACTGGCGCGTTACGTGCATGCCGCAGTTTCACGATGACCTGCCGCCGCGTGCGCGCGCCTTTGAGGCGCGCTCACAGGTGCTATGGGGCGACTGCGATATCGCCGGGATCATCTATTTTACAAACTATTGGCGCTACGCGGAGTACGCGGAGATGGAAATGTTTCGTGAACTCGGGTTCCCGTACAACACGGTGTTCGACGATTTGGACTTCTGGTTACCGCGGGTTCGCGCCGAAGCGACCTTTCACGCGCCGTCGCTCATGGGCGATTGGCTCCGCGTGCGCACGCACATCGAGAAGGTCGGCGCGTCGAGTATCCGTTGGAAATGCGTGCTCTTCAACGAAACGACCGGCGTCGCCAATGCGGTGCTGACGTTAACGGTTGCCTGTGTCAGCCGAAGGACGGGCAAGAGCATGCCGCTGCCGCCTCGCGTACGAGACGCATTTCTTAAAGCTTGCGCCTAGGTTCCGATAACTGATATAGTGGTCATAAGATATGACCACTAAGAAGAAGTCGCCAAAGTCAATCTCGCTCTTGATGCTCCAATCGCGTGAGATTGGTGCCACCGATTTTAAGGCGCGCTGTCTCGAGTTGATGGACGAAGTTGAACGCCTCGGTATTGAGATCGTTATCACCAAGCATCGTAGGCCGGTAGCGCGTCTTGTGCCTGCGCATTCGGCATCCGGCGGTTTCGTGGGATCGATGAAGGGAATGTCCGAAGTCCTAGGCGACATCGTTAGTCCCACGGGCGAAAAGTGGGAGGCCGATGAGTCCAATTTTACTTGACACGCATGTCGCGATCTGGAGCTCTCAAGGGCTCGTTCCGAAAAAACTCGGGTCCGTTATTGATGAAGCAGCGAAAAACGGCGAACTACTGCTTTCGCCGATCTCCGCGTGGGAAGTCGGCATACTGGTTCGGAAGCGGCGCTTCTCGATAACTATGTCGCTCGATGACTATGTGCGCACGCTGTTTTCGCGGCCAGGGGTGGTCACTGCGATTCTCACGCCGGCGATCGCTGCGGCTTCGACGATGCTGCCCGATAGCGTTGGAAGCGATCCCGCCGATCGGCTTCTGGTCGCCACGGCGGCGGCGTATGGGGCAACGCTTGTGACGCGCGACGCGCAGATCCGGGCGTTTGCGAAAGCAACCCGCTACGTGCGTTGCATCACGTGTTGACGGGGCTCGATTAGGGCGACGACGTCGCGGCCGGCGCCGGTAAGAAGTGAATGATGCCGACGCCGAATGCGACCAATCCGTTTGGTAGGCTAAACCCGGCGAACGAATCGATATCGGCGGCCACTGACGTGCTGGTGTTGTCCCAGCGATAGTCGTCGATGCCCAGATACTTGCCGGTCGTGACCGAGAAACCGCCGGGAAGCGCGGCTGCCATAGCGTCGTGGATCAAAGGTTGGATTTGGTCCTTGGTCCCAACCATCGGGATCGTTTGGCACTGCATGGTCCACTTCGGCGATCGGCAGGACGGCATCCCTTGACGGAAAATCATTATCTGACTATAGTCAGATAATGGAATCCGAGCAAGTGCGCCGGCTCCGAAGTTTCAATAGGACCGTTACCCAGCATATTGGGGCCCTTTCCGACCGGTTTCTGAATCGCGAACGCTCGCTTGGCGAAGCTAGATTCTTGTACGAAGTTGGTCCTGACGGCGCCGACGTGCGTGAGCTGCGAGCGAGATTGGATCTCGATTCCGGCTACGCCAGCCGTCTGCTGCGATCGCTCGAAGGTCAGGGCTTGGTGAAGACGCAGCCGTCGGCGAATGACGCGCGCGTCGTTCGCGTCGAGTTGACGCGCAAGGGACACCGCGAAGTCATGGAGCTGGATCGTCGCTCGAACGAGTTTGCGGAATCCGTTCTGGCTAGCCTCAGTTCCAGACAACGCGAACGCTTGATATCCGCAATGTCCGAGGTCGAGCGCCTGATCCGCGCGTCCGCCATCCGATTGGCTGTGGAGCCGCCGGACAGTATCGACGCGCGCGCGTGTCTCAAAGCGTACTTTCAAGAACTCAACGAGCGTTTCGACGCAGGTTGCGAGCCCACACAGACCCTCTCCGCAAGTCCCCAGGAGATGTCGCCGCCCTCCGGCGTGTTCGTCATCGCGCGTCTCGCCGGCCGGCCCATCGGTTGCGGAGGCCTCAAAGTCAAAGGAACCGACGGCGACGTCAAGCGCATGTGGGTTCGCCCCGACGCGCGCGGCCTCGGCGTCGGAAGACGTATCCTCGAGACCTTGGAAACGCACGCACGGGAGTTTGGGGTTGGGACGATACGTCTCGAAACCAATCGCAACCTCAACGAAGCTCAAGCATTATATCGCGCCGCCGGATACCAAGAAGTGGCCCCCTTCAACGAGGAACCCTACGCGCATCACTGGTTCGCGAAGCTTCTGACGACCGGGCCGTCGTCAACATCACAACGGGAGAAGAGAAAATGATGAAACCGATTACGACTATTGTTTTAGCCATGTGTTTCGCAGCCGCCTCACTTTCGCTGAATGCACGTGCCCAGGACGATCGCCAGTATACCGAGGGCCCGGTGACGGAGGAGGACTACATCGCCGTTGAGTACGGGCATTTTGCAGAATACATCGATTGGCTAAATTCGACATGGAAGCCGACCATGGAAGCCCTGAAGAAAGCTGGGCTGATCATCGATTACAAGGTCTTCCAAGCCACTCCAAGATCACCAGATCAGCCCAATATCATTTTATTCATCACCTTTAAAAACGGGGCTGCGGCCTTAGATAACGGAGTCGCGCTAGAAGCAGTTGCAAGCAAAGTAATCTGTAGCACCGAGTGTCAGAACAAGGCCAGAGCGCTCCGGAATGGATACAGAAAAGTTCTGGGCACTGAACTGTTTCGGGAACTGATTTTAAAGTGATCCTCGCACCTTCATTTACTCCCGACGTTTGGACGCGATTGCGCACGGCTTCGGCGGAGAGCGTCAGCTTCGACGGCACGCGTGTTCTCTATCGAGTCGAGCACGGCGTCGAAAAAGGCCCGAGCGCTAAGGAGTGGTGGACCGTCTCCGTCGACGGCACGGGAGCGATACGCTTGCGCATTCCCAAGGGTTTCACGCCATCGGGCTTTACCCACGACGATGGTCTCTACGGCACGCTCGAAGCGGGAGACACGGCGCGGCAGATTGCGGTGCTACCGCCGTCGAAGAGCGCGCCGGTCGTGCTCACCGATCTTCCTCAGGGAGTCGGCAACCTAACAATCTCGCCCGACGGGAGGCGGATTGCAACGCTCGCGTCGGACAGACCCAAGGACCCGCGCGAGAGCGTGCGGACCGTCGTCGAAAACGATGTTTCGACGCCGTACGTCGTCAACGTCGACGGGAGCGGCGGCGCGTGGTGGTGCCGCGATGTGACCTCGGCACAAGAGATGGCGTGGTCGCCCGACGGAGGCGCGCTCGCGGTGCTGTCGCAAGTTGGAAAGATCGGCCAGCGCGTCGGGCATCACGACGTACGCGGATCGATCGATCGCTGCACGCGCAGCGGGTCGACACGCATCGCGGAGATCGCCAGCGCGGCCTCGATTGCGTGGATCGACGGTGGAAAGACCATCGCGTTTGCCAGCACATCGACGCCGACGCTCACTCCCGAACACGTCTACACCGTTGCCGCCGGGGGCGGCACGCCCGTCGATCGTACGCCCGATCTCCAAGCGACGGCGTTTGCTGCCGCTGCCGATGTTCGCGGAGACTTGTTCGTGTGGGTGCTGCGCGGCGTGCAAGGCGAGGTCGACCGCTTCGTCGACGGCGCGCTCGTACCGATCGCTACGCTGCCGGGCGGCAGCGTGGAGGAATTGCCGGTGTTCTCGCCGTTTGCCGGCGCGTCTGAGCGGCTCGCGTTTACGGTCTCCGATCCGACGCACGCGGACAATGTGGCGGTGCTTCGCTCGTCGTCGCTCGCGCGGATCACGCACGAGGGCGACGCGCTGCTCGCGCACACGGCGCTCGGACGCGTCGAGGTCGCCCACTGGATGGGTCCGCAAACGCCGTTGACCGGCATCGTGACGTTTCCGCCGGGATACGTTGCCGGCAAGAAGTATCCGTTCGTTAACGTTCCACACGGCGGCCCCGAGTTCAACGACCTGCTCGATCTTGGTGTACGGGCGCAAATGCTCGCCGCCCGCGGATACGTCGTGATGCAGCCGGAATATCGCGGTTCCACCGGCGTCAACTCCGCCTTTACCGCCGACGTCTACCAGCATTTCGGCGACCGCGCGTTCGCCGACGTCGACAGCGCAACGGATTATGCGGTGGCGCAAGGGTGGGCCGATCCGCACCGGCTCGGCATGTTCGGCTGGAGTGCGGGCGGTTTCATGACTGCATGGACCCTGACGCAGACGCAGCGCTACCGGGCAGCCGTCGAAGGCGCGGGCATCACCGATTTGCTGAGCTTTATTCCGACCAGCGACATCGCGCAGATCGACTACGACGCGCGCAGTCACATCGCAGATCCACAAGTGTTTCTGCAGTTCTCTCCGATCATGTTCGCCGATCGCGTCACCACGCCATTGCTGATTCTCCACGGCGATGCCGACGTGCGCGTTCCGACCTTTCAAGGACGGGAATATTTCATTTACTTACGCGAGTTGGGCAAAACGGCGCGCATGGTCACCTATCCGGGCTCGCCGCACTTTCCACGGTTGTGGGAACAGCGCCGCAACGTCTACGAGGAGACCTTCGACTGGTTCGACCGTTACCTGTGAGCGTCGGGTTGGCCACAGCAGTTGGCAGCTCAAGGCCTCGAACACGAAGTCGGCGAGGATGCATACATCCCGGCAGCTTCGCAGCGACCTACGAACTGGCCTGAGACGACAAAAAGGCGGGTGGATGTCGTATAAGAACAATCAGGTGCTTCACCGCGGTTCTCACCTGGTTGCCGCATTTTTGGTTACTCAACATTGCATCTGCCCTCCAGACTGCGGCGGGACACGAAAGCGCCCCAGGTAGCCGCTGCCCATAAAACCGGCGTGCTGCCCACTAAATCACGGCGCACCGCGCCTTTGTGGGCAAAGCCGAGTCAGATGGCTTTGCCCATAAACTCATGATCGAGGCTTCTTTAATAGGCAGACCCGGTCTTTTATGGGCAGCCAGCCGAGGCAGCCAAGCTCCCGGCGCGAAGGGGTCGGGATGCGGCGCGCGACAAAGACGAATTCATGCGCCTTTTCCGCGCAGCATTTCCGCAACAGGGCGAGCAGATCGAATTGGCATTGTCTCCGCCTGACAATGAGGACGAACAGTGAGGCTTGCAGCTAACGTCGCTTTGCGATTATGCTTCATCCTCGCGGGGCTGGGTTTCGGCGTGCTGGGCTTCTTCGTATGGCAGTGGACTGACAATGAGTGGCTAGGCGGACTTATCGCGTTGCCGCTTCAAGGGCTGACGTTCATCGGGGTGTTTGGCAGCATGGATGATCTGCCTTTAGTGAAGCGCAAGCGGAACTAACGATAGCGTGCCCGTTTGATGTTGCGAGCTACTCTGGAGAGAAAAGTCGGACCAGCCTCTTTCGGTTAGCGCGCACCCAAACGACACCGGGCCCGTCGTCGCATAGTTGCCCGGTCGTTGCTATGTATTCTGCGCGCCTATGATTGTGCGGGGCCCGAAAGATGAATACCAATTTGCCCACGCTTTCGAAAACGCGGTGCGGCCCGCCCGTGGGGGCGGAGAACGATCCGCCGCTGGCCTCAACCTCAAAACGAAATTCTTCCATGCGAGAAGCTTAGCATGGCAAAGGACCCAATACTGAACCCGCTTGGTCACTTTATGGGCAGGTCGCCGATTTATTGGGCAAGTCGCCCTTAATGTGCAAAGCCGAGTCAGATATATCATCTTGACATTTGTCAAGTCCGGGCATAGGGTTGAGGTCCTATGAGCGAATTTGCCGCGAACCTCAACGCCGCACTTGAGGCCGCCGGTCTCTCGGCCTCCGAGCTTGCGCTCAAGGCGGGAGTAACCGAGTCGGCGGTGTCCCTTTTGCGGGCCGGACGCCGTGAGCCGTCCTACCGGACCTTGCAGCGCTTGACCGCCGTGCTGCCCGAGTTGGCTCCCGCGCCCGCCGAACGCGCTTCGCCCTTCGATACGATCCCGGATGCGCTCGAGGATATTCGCGCCGGCAAAATGGTGGTCGTACTCGATGACGAGGATCGCGAAAACGAAGGCGATCTGGTGATGGCCGCGGAGAAGATCACGCCCGACGCGATCAACTTCATGCGCAAAGAAGCCGGCGGATTGATTTGCGTTCCGCTGCTGGGATCGCGCTTGGACGATTTGCAGATTCCGCAAATGGTTCGCGACAATACCGCCGTGCACGAAACGGCGTTCACCGTTTCGGTCGAAGCGCGTGGTGTCACGACGACGGGAATTTCGGCGCACGATCGCGCGGCGACAGTCAAGAAGCTGCTCGACCCCGACGCCGTGCCAGCGGATTTCTTGCGACCGGGTCACACCTTTCCGCTGCGCGCGCGAGCGGGCGGCGTCCTGGTGCGTGCGGGGCAAACCGAGGCATCGGTCGATCTCGCGCGCATGGCCGGACTCTATCCCGCAGGAGTGATCTGCGAAATCATGGCCGAGGACGGAACGATGGAACGTCTCGACGGGTTACGGGTGTATGCCGATCGACACAATCTTCGGCTCATCACCGTGAAGGATCTCATTGCGTACCGTATGCGTACCGAAAAACTTGTCAAACGCGTCGCCGAATTCAACCTGCCGACCACCACCGGAGACTGGAAGGGCGTCGCGTACGAAACGACCATCGACGGAAATACGCACGTCGCCCTGGTGATGGGCGATATCAGCAGCGGGAAGGACGTCCTCGTTCGCGTGCACTCCGAATGTTTGACCGGTGATGCACTGCACTCGATTCGCTGCGATTGCGCCGCGCAGCGCGACGGTGCGATGGAAATGATCGCCAAAGAAGGGCGCGGTGTCTTCCTGTATTTGCGTCAAGAAGGCCGTGGTATTGGTCTAGCCAACAAGTTGCGCGCCTACGAGTTGCAAGATCATGGCGCGGACACGGTCGAGGCCAACCTCGCGCTAGGCCTGCCCGTTGACAAGCGCGACTACGGCATCGGTTCGCAGATCCTCGCCGACCTGGGTATCAAAGAGTTGCGCCTGATCACCAACAATCCGCGCAAGATCTTCGGCCTGGAAGGCTATGGGATCAAGATCGTCGGCCGGGTCGCGATGCAGACCGCGCCGACCGCACACAACAAGCGTTATATGGCCACCAAGCGCGCGAAGTTGGGTCACATGCTCGACGAAACCGTCGCGTCGTGAAACCGCGTGACGGTAACGGCAAGCGCGAACCCGTGCCGCAGTGCGCGGGACGCCGCTTTGCGATCGTTGCCGCACGCTTTTATCGCGAGCTGACCGATTGGATGATCGACGGCGCGCAGCGCGCGCTGGCCGATTGCGGGGTCGAGCGCGTTGATATCGCGCTCGTCGAAGTCCCCGGCTGTTTCGAAATACCGCTGGCCTGCCGCAAGTTGATCGAAGCTGACCGCTACGACGGCATCGTTGCGCTCGGCGTGGTGATTCGCGGCGAGACGCCGCACTTCGATTTTGTCGCGGGCGAGTGCGCGCGCGGGATCATGGACGTGCAGCTCGCGACGGCGGTCCCGATTGGTTTTGGGGTGCTGACTACCGAGAATCTCGCGCAGGCGCAAGAACGCGCCGATCCCGCGCGGGGCGACAAAGGCTACGAAGCGGCGATGGCTGCAGCGACCCTAGTCAACATTCCGACCAAGCTTCCGCGGGCTGGTTTCCGCTCGTAGAAGGGCCCGGGGCAGGCCAAAGGGCCTACCGCTCAGTTGGCTGCCTGGGACGGAAGGGAGCCGCCTTACAAAAGTAGCACTTTACCTGGCCTTAACGGTTGAATGCTCCGGAGGCTCCGACCCTGTGGAAGACAAGATGATCACGTGCAAGGACTGTGGGAATCAGTTCGTCTTTACCGCTCGCGAGCAGCAGTTCTTTGCCGAAAAAGGTTTTCAGAATCAACCCCAGCGTTGCCGCGAATGCCGTCAGGCGCGCAGGACGCAAAACGGCGAACACGTGCCTGCTCCGTCTGGAGCTCGACCCAGCTTTGAGGCCGTTTGTGCCTCGTGCGGAGTCAATACGACCGTACCGTTCCGCCCACGCGGCGATCGGCCGGTGTACTGCCGCACCTGTTACACCGCCCAAGTTCCGGCCGGGGTTTGAAGGCTGGGAATCCCGAAAGGATTCCCACCATGGCCACCCCTGCTCCCGATGAACTCTCGGCCGTCGCATTCGACGGCGAGGCGTTGACTTATGTCGATCAAAGGCTGATCCCGCATGCGCTCGAGCGCAAACGCGCACGCACGGTCGACGACATCGAAGAGGCGATCAAGACACTGGCCGTGCGCGGCGCTCCGGCGATCGGTGTTTTCGGAGCGTACGGTGTCGCGATGTTGCGCGATGCGATGACGAGCGACGAAGAATTTCACGCCGCCGCGCGGCGCATTCGCGATGCGCGCCCGACGGCCGTCAATCTCGCATGGGCGGTCGATCGTGTGCTCGCCTCCGACGACATGCGCGCCGAAGCGCAGGCCATTCATCGCGAGCAGCTCGCCGTGGATGCGGCCATTGCCGACGCGGGTCTCGACCTGATCCCTAAGGACGGCCGGATCCTCACGCATTGCAACACCGGACCGATCGCGACCGCCGGCGGCGGCACGGCGCTCGGCGTCATCATCGCAGCGCAGCGCGCCGGCAAGCATCCGCACGTGTTTGTTGACGAGACGCGCCCGCTCTTGCAGGGCGCGCGATTGACCTATTTCGAGCTGGCGCAGGCCGGCGTCGACGCGACGCTGCAAGTCGACGGTGCGGCCGCGCTCGCGATGGCGCGCAAGAACATCGATCTCGTGATCGTCGGCGCGGATCGCATCGCGCGCAACGGCGATACGGCCAACAAGATCGGCACGTATGGCCTTGCGATTCTAGCGGCGCACCATGGAATTCCATTTTACGTCGCCGCGCCGCGCTCGACGTTCGATTTCAGCATCGAATCGGGTGCGTCGATCCACATCGAAGAGCGTGCCGCAAGCGAAGTGACCGCGTTTGGCGGTACCGTGGTCGCGCCGGCCGGCGCGCAGGTTTTCAATCCCGCCTTCGACGTCACGCCCGGACATCTCGTCACCGCTTTCGTGACGGAATACGGCGTGATTCGCGCACCGTACTACGAAACGATTCCCGCACTGGAATTGCGCCCCAACGCAAGCGCCTTCGTAACGGGGGGCCCGTGCGCATAGTCGCACGGGGGTGCGCAGATGAGTTTTCGGCGCGAAGTGCCGAAAGCGAGTCGGAGCACCGGGCCGAGCGCAACGTGCGAGGCCTTTTCAAATGAAATTCTACGAATTCATCGATAAGGCGCCAAAGATCGGAAACCTGGTCGTCATCGAAGGCACGGAGCGTGCTCTGGCCGAGCGCGCGCTCGAAGTTCTTCTGGACCGTGTGCTACCGCCGGACATGCGGGAGCTCAATCTCGAGCGCATCGCGGCATCGGAGTGGAACGACGCGGGGCGCGCGCGCGAAGCGGTTTCGGCGATGCCGTTTCTTGCCGATCGGCGCGTGGTCGTGGTAAGCGACGCACAGACGCTGCGCGCGCAACCGCGCCGCGATCTCTTCGAAGTCATGGAAGCGGTTCCCGACGGCAACACGCTGGTCGTGCTCGATCTGCTTTCGCCGCGCTCGCAGCGTCCGGAACCACTCGGCGCACAGGCCGGTCGCGCCGCGCTGCGCATCGATACGAGCGCGAACGAAGAGACGCGGGCCCGCTTCGTCGACGAAGTGTTGACGGCGCTCGGCGCGAGCGCGGAGCCGCGTGTGCGTAGCGAACTTGCACGCAGCCAAGCCGATCTCGCAAGCGTCCGCAACGACCTCGAAAAACTTGCGCTCGCCGGCAAGAAAATTACCTACAAGGACCTCGAGGGCGAGTCGCTTTCAATCGAGGATCCCAAGGCCTACCGCTACGCCAGTGCCCTGGTTGAGGGACACGTCGGCGAAGCGCTGGGCATCGCCCACGAGTTCTTTGCCAACGATCCGCGCGGTGCGGCCATTCCGCTGCTCTCGGCGCTGGCGACGGAATGCGGGCTGCTCTGGGAGTTGGCGCGCCCCGGCGGCGAGCTTCCGGCACGAGCCAAGTGGCGCGAGCGCATCCTGCGGCCAATCGCCGGGAGGGTCGGCGAACGCCGCGCCCGCATCGCCTACGAGCGGGCGGTTCACGGCGTCGAAGCGATCGTCACCGGCGCGGCCGGGAACGATCCCGACGATCACCGCACGCTGGTTGAGCGCATCACCGCGGAACTCTCCGGCTTGAGTCGGCGCTAACTGCCGATAACTTTGGTTATGGACGTCGTCGACCCGCCCCCGACCGACTCGCCCGATGTCGACCCCAAGCAATGGCTCAAGGACGACGTCGAGCGCGTACGAGCTGAACGCGACGATCTCGATCGGCAAATTGCCGCCGACCGGGAGCGGCTTGTTGCCATTCGGGCATCGCTCGACACGATGGTCAGCGCAGCATGGCGCGACGTTTACGGCCAGCAGCAACGCATGCGCGAGCGCGACACGATCTATCAAGCCTTGCTGCTGGGGTGGACGGGACCCTATCAGATTTTTGCCCTTGGCGGATTTGTGGTCGTTGCGGCGGGCCTCATGTACGCGCTCCAAGCCAGCGGCCTCCTTCTCGCGATCGCGATCTACCTTGCACTCGCGTTCATCGGCTACTTCATCGCGCGCGATCAGTGCCTCGCACCGATTCGGAAGGCGCGCGCATCGTATCTAGGCAGTGACGGCAAAGACGTTCGCTTCGTCGCCTTCACGCGATACGAACCCGGTCTGAATCATCCGTTAATCGGGTACGACGGTCCGATCGACGGCGTGCTCGAAGATCGCGCGTGGAAGATCCCGGGCGTGCGAGAGAAAGAAGCGCTGGACGAAACCTTCGTTGAAGTGATCGACGAGCGGCGCAGTAACGTGTTGCTCACGCGTTTTCCGGATCGGAAGCCAACGCTCGTGCACGCCGATCTCGAAAATCCGTTCATCCGGTCGTACGGTGTGTTTTTCCAGCGCGCGCTCGAGCGCCATTTGCCGCAGGTCGCCGCGCAAGCCACGGAATTTCGCGAGGTCGCCTCGCACTCGGGAGCCCGCAAGGACGTCGACGAACGCGTGCGCCGGATGGAAGAAGAGCTGCGTGAATACGACGGCACGGCAGCGATCGTCAAAAGTTTGGCCCTACCGGCAACCGTTCGTAACCAATTGACCCGTCAAGTTATTCTCTTCCGGCTGGGTGATCCGGCGATTCGGCGCGGGCTCTTCATCCAGAGCAGCGAGCGCATCGATCTCACCGACGTCATGCAGGCGATTTCGCGCGCGGCGGCCGCGACGTTGCTGCATCTTTCGTTCTCGCAGATCAAGATCGGGTACGTCGGTCAAGGCGCCGCAACGGTCTCGCGCATCTTCGCAACCGCAAAACGCGCGCGCTCCATCATCTTTATTGACGAGGCCGAACGGTTCTTTACCACGACCGGGTCAGCCGCGTACGAAGCAATGCGTAAGGAAGTCGTGCAAGCACTTTGGACCGAGTGGGGGGAGCTCGAAGGTCGCAACGACGTCTGGGTGATCGCCGGCGCAATGTCGCAGGAGGGCCTCGACGAGGGCATCATCGCACGCTTCGGTGCCGTGGTCGATCTCGTGCCGCCCACATTCGGAGCCGAAGCCGCAACGGTGCCGATCGACAGCGAGGCCGCCGAGGCGGTGGCGAACATCCCGGCCGATGCAATCGACTCCGATTTGCCCGAGCCCGTGCAAAAGCGCACGCGTATGCTGGCCGCGATGTTCGCCCATGTGGCGACGATGGAGTCGCAGGGCATCACCGTGCCGCGGGCGGTGCTCATCGCCGGCCCGTCGGCCGACGCGCGCATGAGTGCCATCAAAAACCTGGCGGATCAGACCGGCTTGCCGGTGATTCCAGCCAACATCGACGCGCTCGACGAAGCGCTGGAGCGGGCGCGCGCGAGTGCCCACGCCATCGTGGTTGTCGAGATCCCGGCCTACGGCGATCCCGGCTCGATCGCGCACCTCGCGGTGACGATCGATCGGCTTTCCGAGCGCAAGGAGCCGCTCTTTATCGTCGGCGAGACGGTCGATGCGGCGACGATCGACCCCGAGCTGCGCAGCCGGTTCCCCGAATTCGTGGATTTGACCGAATTGACGCCGCAGGCGCGCCGCGATGCGCTGCATACGCTGCTCGACGGCAAACCGCTGGCCTTCGACCTTTCCGCGGCGCTCGACGACCTCGAAGCACGGACGGCAGGGATGACCGAGGAGCAGCTGCGGCACTTCGTGGATGAGGCCGGCCGTGCGGCGGCGCTCCGCGCGATCGATGCGGGAACACCCGATCACGTCACGGTCGCGCTGGCAGATTTCGCGCATCGCGCGGCGCCTTCGGACGCTACGACCAAAGGCGACGAGGCAGCGCTCTAGGCGGAGGCGAACGACAGCCTTTGTCCCATGGAATACCGTACCTACGCCTCGCCGTTCTCTTGGAGATACGGCAGCGCCGAGCTACGCACGCTCTTTTCCGAGGAAGAACGCCGCAAACTCTGGCGTGCGGTTTGGGTTGCGCTCGCCCAAGCACAAGCGCGCGCCGGGCTGATCACCGACGCCGAAGTCGCCGATTTGCGGGCGCACGCGCACGAAATCGATATCGAGGCAGCGCTGGCTATCGAGCGGGAGATTCACCACGATCTGATGGCCGAAATCCGCGTCTTTGCCTCGCAGGCAAAGATCGGCGGCGGGAAATTGCATCTCGGAGCGACCTCGATGGACATCGAGGACACGGTTGAGACCTACCGGTTGCGTTTAGGCCTCGCCGCGGTTGGGGCGAATCTTACACGGCTTATTGCAGAGCTTTGCCGCGAAAATACGACAGTACGCCGATTTGGTCTGCATGGCGTTTACCCACTTGCAGCCGGCCGAGCCGACGACGCTGGGCTATCGCCTCGGCGTCTACGCGCAAGATTGCTTGATCGACGATACCAACCTGCGCTTCGTCTTCGACCAACTGACGACCAAAGGTCTGCGCGGCGCGGTCGGAACCGCAGCCTCGTACGAGCACCTGCTCGATCATCAAGGCACGTCGGCGATGTTCGAAGAGCACGTCCTCGAGCAATTCGGTTTGCACGCACGCGACGTGAGCACGCAGACCTATCCGCGCAAGCTCGACTACTTGCTGCTCTCCGGACTTGCCGGCCTCGGCGCGTCGCTCTCAAAATTTGCCGCCGACGTGCGCATCTTGAGCAGCCCCGAATTCGGTGAGCTCGCCGAGCCTTTCGGCCGCTCGCAAGTCGGCAGTTCGGCGATGCCGTTCAAGCGCAATCCCATTCTGTGCGAGCGCATCGATTCGCTCGCGCGGCTGTTAGTGAGCTACAGCGACGTCGCGTGGCAGAACGCGGCGACGAATTACCTGGAGCGAACCCTCGACGACAGCGCCAATCGGCGTACGATACTTCCCGAAGCGATCCTGTGCGCGGACGAGATCGTGACCCTCGCGCGCAAAGTGATCGACGGGTTGCGCGTTGAGGAACGCCGGATCGCGCACAACCTCCGCGTGTATGGGCCCTTTGCCGGGACTGAAGCCGTGATGATGGAAGCGGCACGCGCCGGCGGCGATCGTCAGGTGTTGCACGAGCGTATCCGCCAGGCCGCGATGGAAGCGTGGGCGGCACTTGCAGCCGGTCAAGACAATCCACTTGCGCAAACACTCGCCGGCGACGCGACGCTGACCGCGCTTCTCGATCCGGCCGAGATCCGCCGGTTGCTCGATCCGGGCAAACACGTCGGCACCGCGCCAAAACGCGCGCGCGCGCTGGCCGATCGCATCGATGGTTTAGCTGAGTTTCCGAAGCAGAAGAAGGTAGAAGTATGATTTGTCATCGCGTCGCAGCACTGTCCCGCACCTCGGAAAAGGGTGCGCGACATCGTGTCGCGCGAGCAGTTACGCGAGCGCGCCTCTCGCCCTCCGGGCTCCGGCGCATCGCGAACTTTTCCTCAGTTGCAGAACAGCGCTGCGACGCGATGACAAAGCATGAATAAGGGTGTGGAGATTGCGTCGGGCAAGACAAAGATTCTCTATGAGAACCCCGGGCATCCGGATCAGCTCGTCGTCGCGCAGACGGATAATATTTCGGCCGGTGACGGTGCGCGGCGCAACGAGATCGCGGGCAAGGGTCGTCTCGCGGCGCAGACGACGGCGCGGGTTTTCCGTCTGCTCAATCTGTGCGGTCTGCCGACGCACTATTTGAGCGGCGGCGAAGATGACGACAACAACGAGATGCTCGTGCGGCGTTGCAACATGTTGCCGCTCGAAGTCGTGGTGCGCGGCGTCGCGGCCGGATCGTTCGTGCGGCGCAATCCGGGCGTGACGCGCGGCATGTTGCTGGTGCCACGCGTGATCGAGTTCTTCGTCAAGGACGACGCGAATCACGACCCGCAGATCGCGCCGGACGAGATCGTCGCGCGCGGCATCGCCACGCCGGCGGAAGTGGGCGCTATGAGCGAGCTGGCACGCCTTACCTTCGATATTCTCTCGCATGCTTGGCGCCGGCGGGATGTGCTGCTGGTCGACCTCAAGGTTGAGTTCGGGCGCTTGACGGCGGGAAACGAAAAGGGACAACTCGTTATTGCCGACGTGATCGACAACGACTCGTGGCGCATTTGGCCGCAAGGCCGCGAAGACCGTATGCTCGACAAGCAGCTCTATCGCAACCTGGAAGCCGTCGATGACGCGGCACTTGCTACCGTCAAAGCGGCGTATGAAGAAGTTGCCGATCTGGTCGGAACGTTTCCGGTCATGCGACCGGGAATGGCGGCCATCGTCGCCGATGCACCCGAACGCACCGAAGCGCTCAACACCGTGGTGGCGGCGCTGCAATCGCTCGGCCTGCCCACGATTCGTCATATCGCCAGCCCCGCGCGGACGCCGGGTTTCGTGCTCCAGGTTGTGCAACAGCTCGAAGCGACCTTTGCGCGGTTGTTCTTCGTCGCGGTTGGCGACGACACGCTGCGCGCAATGCTGGATGCAGCGTCATCGTCGCCGGTCATCGGCTGGACAGGCGACACCGCGGCGCTTGCGCTGCAATGCTCCAAGCTCCTCGCGCTCGACGACACGGTGCTCTATGGCCGCACGCTGTTGATGCAGGCCAACGCGCGATCCGCCGTGCTGCACGCGGATGCCGGGCTGCAGCAGCAATCCAATGCAACTGCGCCCTGACGAGCTCGCGCGCATTCGCGAACGGCTCGGACGAGAGCCGTCGGCCGTGGAGTTGCACGCATTCGATGCGCAGTGGAGCGAGCATTGCAGCTATAAGTCGAGCCGCCATCTGCTCAAGCGTCTGCCGACGTCGGGCACGTCTGTCGTGCTTGGGCCGGCCGAGGATTCCGGCATTTTACACTTGGGTGAGTGGAACGGCGAGCGCTACGGTATCGTCATCGCGCACGAGTCGCACAACCACCCCTCGCAGGTCGTGCCCTTCGAGGGCGCCGCAACCGGCATCGGCGGAATCGTGCGCGACGTGCTCTGCATGGGCGCGCAGGTGATCGCCGTCGCCGATCCGTTGCGCTTCGGGCGAATCGACGATCCGCATTCGCACCAGCGCTACGTGGCGCAAGGCGTCGTCGACGGTATCAGCGCCTACGGCAATGCGATCGGCGTCCCAAATATCGCGGGCGATCTGTACTTCGACGAGCGCTTCGATGACAATTGTCTGGTCAACGTCGTTGCGATGGGCATCGTCAAGGAATCGCAGGTCATCCATTCGTATGCGCCGCCCGGCGCCGACGGGTGGGACATCGTGCTCGTGGGCAAGGCGACCGATCCGAGCGGCTTCGGCGGAGCCTCGTTTTCGTCGCTCACGCTCGATGCGCAAGACGAAGATTCAAACAAGGGCGCGGTGCAAGTTCCCGATCCGTTCCTCAAGAGCGTGATCATGCGCGCGAGTTATGGCGTGTTCCGGTTCGTGCACGACCAAGGTTTGACCGTCGGATTCAAGGATCTCGGCGCGGGCGGCATTATGGGCTGTTCGGCGGAGATCGTTTCCGCCGGCGGTTACGGGGCGCGGATCGATCTCGACGCGGTGAACGTCGCGGTTGAAGGTATGCGACCCGAAGTCATTGCCGTCGGCGAAACGCAAGAGCGACTTCTTTGGGTTGTGCCGCCGGCGGTAACACCTGAGTTGCTGCGCATCTACAACGAAGAATTCACGCTGCCCGAGATCGCGTACAACGCGCGCGCCACCAAAATCGGGACGGTGACGGCCGAGAAGCGTTACGTCCTTGACTATCGTGGCCAGACCGTCATGGACGTCGAGATCGAGTTTCTCACCGGATCGATTCGCGACGACTTGCCGTTTGCGGAGATTCCGGCGCCCGAGCTAACCAGCGAGCGGCCCCTGGTGACCGGCGTGCAACTCGACGAATTGCTCGAGCGCGTGCTCGCGCACCCGGACGTGTGCTCGCGCGAGCCGCTCTACCGCCGCTACGATGCCGTGGTCCGTGGGTGTACGGTGATTCCACGCGGCGCCGCGGGCGCGGGCGTGCTCGCGCCGGTACCCGGCAGTCCGCTCGGCGTCGCGCTCGCCGTCGCGGGCAATCCTCGCTACAGCCACATCGGCGCGCGCCTCGCCGCCGAGCACGCGGTGTACGAGGCGGTGCGCAAGGTGGTGGCGACCGGTGCGCGCGCAATCGGGCTCACGGATTGCTTGAATTTCGGCAATCCGCGCAAGATCGATCACTACAACGAGCTGGTTGCGGCGATTGACGGCCTGGCCCGCGCGTCCGAGCGCTTCGGCACGCCGTTTGTTTCGGGCAACGTCAGCTTATATAACGAATCCGCAAATGGCCGGGCGATTCCAGCCTCACCGATCGTCGCGTGCGTTGGCGCTTTTAGCGATATCGACACGGTCGTGACGATGCCGCTCAAGCAGGCGGGTTCGGTCTTGTATCTCATTGGCGCACCGCAAGGAGCGCTGGGTGGTTCCGTGCTGCTCGACGTGTTGGGCCGAAGCGATGCGCATTTGCCGCGCATCGAATACGATATCATTTTGGCGCAACACGATCTGATGTATGAGGCGGCGCAAGCGCGACTGCTTCGCTCGGCGCACGCCATCGGCAGCGGCGGCTTGATCGTGGCACTTTGTGAAATGGCGTTCGCAACGATGCGCAAAGGGCGCGCGCACGTGGGTATGCAGATCGATGATGCGTGGCAGTGGACCCATGGCGCCGCCGGTGATCTCGAGGCCTACTTTGGGGAATCCGGCGGGTTCGTCGTCGAAGTTGCCGCCGATGACGTGGAAACGTTCGAGGGCTTGGCCGACGACGTGAGCGGCGTTTACGAGATCGGGGTGACGATCGATCGGCCGATCCTCGTCGTGGACGATCAGGCCTTCGATCTGCAGCGGTTGCGCGACAGCTGGTATGCCCCGCTACACGAGGTGTATCCGTGAACAAACGGATCGCGGTGCTGGTCTTTCCCGGCACGAACTCAGAAGAGGAGACGGCACGATTGCTGCGCGATTGCGGCGGCGATGCGCATCTCGTGCATTGGAGCCGCGCCCAGCAACTCCCGAATTTCGATGCATACGTATTGCCCGGGGGCTTTGCCTACGAGGATCGCATTCGCGCGGGCGCGATCGCCGCGCACGACGTGGCGATGGATCACGTCATCGCCGGAGCGCAAAAGGGAAAACTCGTGCTTGGGATCTGCAACGGCGCGCAAATCTTGCTCGAAGCGGGTCTCGTTCCGGGGACCGGCGAGATTCGCCGTCCAACGGCGGCGTTCACGCGCAACGGACCCGTGCCCCACTTCGTGTGTACGCACGTGCACGTGAAGCTCTGCATCGATCCGGCGCGCTCGCCGATCACGGCGGTGCTGCCGCGCGAAGCGGTGATTCCGTCGTGGACGGCAAACGGCGAGGGTCGCCTCGCGGCAAGTATGGCGCATTTGCGCGAGCTGGAAGAAGGCGACCATGTCGCGTTCGTCTACGCGCACGAAGACGGCAGCGTTGACGATTCGGCCAGCCCCAACCAATCCGCGCTGGGTGTTGCCGGATTGGTGAATCGAGACGGCAACGTGCTCGCGCTGATGCCGCACCCCGAGCGCGATGCGTGGACCTTCAATCATCCCGACCGTCGTCGCGGTGACGCGATCCTTGCGCCGTCGGGCGGTGCGGTGTTCTTTCGCAGTTTTGTCGAGGCGGTTCGACGCGCATGAGCCGCCGCGCTATCGCTATCAACCTCAAGATCCCCGACAACGCGGCGTACACCGCGCTGGTGACGTTGCGGCGACTTGGCGTTGACGTCGCCCGCGTCGAGCGCTCGGACATCGTGCGCTTCCTCATCGCGCCTGAACCCCGGGAAATGATCGCGGAGGTCGAAGGCGACGAATCACTCTACAACCCCAACAAGCATCGCGTCACCGTACTCGATGACGACGAGCCGCGGGCCGGCGAGGTGTGGATCGTGCAGGACGATGCCGACCGGCCCGTCGGCTGGCGTCTCTTCAAAGCTTCCGGTGAACCCGTGAGCGCCGGCGTGGTCGCGCAGGCCGCAGAGCGCCTCCTCTTAAATCCCGCCATCGAAAGGGCTATTTTCTCGAAATGAATCGACCGTACACGATCGCGACGCTCGGCTCCCATTCGGCGCTGCAAATTCTCAAAGGCGCGCACGACGAAGGCTTTCGCACGCTCGCGGTCGCCAGTCGTGATACCGAGCGGCTGTATCGGTCGTTCGCGTTCATCGACGAGGTGATGACGGTCGCGAGCTACTCAGAGTTTCCCAAATTAGTCGGCGAGCTGGAGAGCCGGAAAGTCATCATCGTGCCGCACGGATCGTTCGTCGCGTATCTGTCGCTGGACGAGCACAAGCAGATGACGATTCCGTATTTCGGCAACAAGGCCGTGCTGGATTGGGAAGCCAGCCGTGAGTTGCAGCGCGAGTGGCTCACCCGGGCCGACATCACGATGCCGCGCCAGTTCAAGACCGGAGCCGAAATCGATCGTCCGGTGATCGTGAAGCTCTACGGCGCCGGCGGCGGCAAGGGCTATATGTTTATCCGCGACGCGAGCGACTTCGAGAAGCGTTCGAAGGAACTCAAGAAAGCATACACGATCCAGGAGTACATCATCGGCGTCCCGCTCTACATCCACTATTTCTATTCGCCGCTCGAAGACCGGCTCGAAATCATGTCGATGGACCGCCGTTACGAGACCAACGTTGATTCGCTGGGCCGCATTCCGGCTGCAGCACAGGAAGGCATGGACGTGAGCCCGTCCTACGTGGTCGTCGGTAACCAGCCGGTGAGCCTTCGGGAATCGATGCTGGCCGAAGCGTTACGCATGGGCGAAAACGTGGTACGGGTGAGCAAGGAGATTGCCGGGCCCAAGGGCCTCTTCGGCGCGTTCTGCATCGAGTCGATCATTACACCGGATATGCACTTTTACTGCATGGAAATCTCGGCGCGAATTGTCGCCGGAACCAACCTCTTCATCGACGGATCGCCGTATTCGTATCTCAACTACTCTGAACCCATGTCGACCGGCCGGCGGATCGCTCGGGAAATCAAGAACGCACTTTTGACCAACAATTTGCGTTTGGTCTTAGATGATGGTTCGGTTCTTTAAGACGATTCTTTCGGGGTGCGCAACGGTCGGGGCCGTCGCGGCGCTGGCGCCTTCCGGCGCGCGCGACACTGGAGGCCGATCCCGGCGTCCTCTATGCGCAGATGAAGGCCGCCTACGACAAGGCGTCGGCCGCGCAGTGGGATTTCGTCGATCAGGAATTCTATTTGTCGACGATCTTCAACGCGGGACGCGCCTACTCGCTGCAACGCCCCGACGATCCGGCGTTCCGCGAACTCGAGACCTTGACCGTACAAATCGGCGCGGGCCTGCACTACAATCCGCTGATCAATCACGACGCGGCCGTGTGGTACGTTCGCCAGGCTGCGGTGTGGGTGAGCCGCAACAGCAGCGATCCGGCGCTGGTCACCGACGCGAACGGGTTGCTCGATCGCGTCAACTCCGAAGACAACCCGCAGAACCTGGCGCGACTCGCCGACGAGGACGCGCAAGCCAACGCGGCGGCATATCCGGCCGACGTCGATACGCGGCTGCAAACGGTCGAGGCGAACTGGCGCGCATGGGTGCTCACCGGCGATCGCTCCTGGCGTTCGCTGGCCTTTCAAAAGGCCGCACAAGTGGACTTTCCGCTGGCGCATCTGCCCACGACCTATGGTCCCGAGTTCGTGCACGCGGTAGAACTTGCGCAAGCCGGCACGACCGGCGACTTTACCCAGGGCGATCGTACCAATGCAAACATCATCGTGGAGCGCCTCAAGAACCTGACGTCGCCGCTGATCATCGCCAGCGTGACCGCGATACCGCATGATAAGTACCTGACCACGCTGGCGCCGGCGGATGAGTACTTCGGGCAGATGGGCTACTCGATTCTCGGCATCGAGAACGAGCTCAAGCACATCAACTACATGCTCGACTACAACTACGGGAACCGCGAGGCCGCGCAAACCGTGCTCGTAGCGCAGTCCATCGACGACATGCACAAGGTGTATCCACGCGATCGCGACATGCCGATGCTGCTTTTGAGCTGCCTCACGACGCTGCAGCGCATGGATTCCGACGACGCGAAGGCCGCCGCCGCGCACCTACGCTCGATTCTCACCGTCGAATACCAGGACTCGCCCGAAGCGCGGAAGGTGCTTGCCCCCGCCGGAGCCTAATGCGGCTCCATGCAGCTTCAACGATTCATTGTCGGGTTGTTCATTGTTGCGTGGGCCATTGTGCCTATTGTGGCCCCGGCGCAGACCTCGGCGCCCACCGGAAAGCTCGTGCTCGTTCCGTATCAGGAGCCGACTGACACCGGCGAATTCGGCCCCAAGGTGACGGCGATGCTGGTCACCGACCTTACGGCGGCCGGCATTAAGCCGATTAGCGTAGCCCCAATCGATCATCTCGATGCAGTCGCGAACGCCGGACGGATTTGCGCTGAGAATAACGCGCAGGGAATCCTGATCCCGGAGGGTCGAGTCGACGCGACAGGCAGGTTATCTTATTTTGTTGTCGCCAGCACCGTCACGTATGATTGGCATGTCGAGTTTCGGCTCGATCTCGTCGATTGCCGGGGTACGGTACGCCACAGCGCGCTGACGACCGGCGACAAGAGTTCGACCGGCGTGTTGACGCCGGTGAGTCCGGGCGCCGCGAGCCCGCAATTGAGCGCGCCGGAAGCAGCGTTCCAAAGCGCCGTGCAAAACGCCGTTCAAGAAGTTGTCGCTTCGCCAACGGATCTCGCTGCCGAAAACGTGCCGTCGAATCCAGGTACAGCGCCGACGCCTGCTCTAACGTCGAAATTTCTCTTGATTCCGGTTGAGCAACCGGGCTTGGGCGATCCGAACGCCCCTGCCGTAACGAATGCGCTTCTTGCCCAAATGAAGCAGCGCAATTTGGATGTGACCTTGGGAACCCCAATCGATCACCTCATGGCGTTTGCGTCAGCAGAGCAGTTATGCGCTTCGAACGGTGTGCAGGGCATCATCGTTCCGAGACTGCGCCTTGTGCAGATACCCTTTAGTGGCGGGTCGGGAGCATTACTTCGACTAGACCTCTTCGCGTGCAACGGGGCAAGCGCGGGCTACAGTTCCGGCCAAGGTCAGATTAAGAAGGCTCCGAAGCACGACTTTAGCGCCGCCATTGTCGACGCTTCCAAAGAAGCTATGGTGCCGGCGCTCGATCAGCTCTTTCCGTCGACAAAGACCTAGGCGCGGTGTGCGCGATGTGAATTGACGGCGAGCTGGTAGGCGTTCGCGCCCTTGGGACAGAGATGGCCGCCGCTGATCGGACTTTCAGGATCGCCCTCAATGTCGATGAGCTGGCCGCCCTTGCTGAAGATGAGTTGCCCGCAGCCGACGGCGCAATATGGACAGACGCTCTCGGTGACGTCGGCGCCACGCAGGCGCGATGCTTTCTCCAAAGACTGCGGGCTAAACGGTTCCCGCGAAATGTCCGGTTGCTTTGTTAATGGGAAGCGGAACATAGCAATTCCTTACTGATTCGCGGGCGCGGGAACTTTTGACGGAGGTTGCGTGACGCCGTTATCCTCGCCGTGGTGCGGTACCGGCAAGTTTTCGGGCGCGAGCCACATGTACATGACGGGGACCAACACAAGCGTGAGCACGAGCGAGCTAAACGCGCCGCCGCAGACAACGACGCCGAGGCTGCTGCGCACGCTCGATCCGGGCTCGAGCGCGAGTGCCAATGGAATGTTGCCGGCAATGACCGACAGACTGGTCATCACGATCGGACGAAAGCGCGTGCGCGCGCTTTCCTGAATCGCCACGAGTTTTGATTCGCCGCGTTTGCGTAGCGTATTGGCATAGTCCACCAGCAGAATACCGTTCTTGGTCGCGATGCCGACCAGCAATATCGTGCCGATCAACGAAAACATGTTCAACGTCTCGTGAGTGAAAAAGAGCGCGAGGATCCCGCCGACCGCCGCTACGGGAACGGAGAACATGATGATAAAGGGCGACATGTAACTGTTGTAGAGCGCGACCATCAGTAAGAAAACGAGCACGACCGAGAGAATCAGCCCGGCGCCTATTCCTGCCAGCAGTTGGTTCATGAAGTCACCCTGACCCAGCGGCGCCGAGGTCAGCGTGATATTGCTCGGAAGATGCACGGACTTTGCGCGCGCGAGGAACGCGTTGGTGAGCTGCCCCAGCGACGTACTCGAGCTCGGATTCGCCAGCAGGTGGACGGCGTTGTTGAGGTCGATGCGGATGATCAGCGGGGGCTGCGGATCCTCCGTAATGTGCGCGAAGTCTCCCATGTGCACGATGTTGCCGTCGGTGGTGCGAACGGGGATGTTCAGGAGCTGCGACACTTGATGCTGAGCGCTGATCGGATAGATGATCTGCACTTGCTCTTCGCCGGTTGGCAGCTCGAATGAGGTTGCGATCGCGCCTCCGAAAGCGGCTTCGGCCGCAATCGAGGCTTGGCCGATATCAACGTCAAGCAGTCGCGCGCGCGCGCGATTGAACTCGAGTTCGATCTCCGGGGCGAGCGCGGAAGCGGTGCTATTGACGTTGGTCGCGCCCGGTGTAGCGAGCAACACCTGGTAGAGTTTTATTGCATACGGGGTCGGGTCGCCGCCGGTGATGTCGCTAACCACCATGTCAAACGGCTGAGAGTTGCCACCATTAATGTTGGTGACCGGGACCACCGTTACCGTTGCTCCGGGCAGCAATCGCGGAATCGTCGCGCGCCAGTAGTTTACCCAGTACGACGTTGGGTGTTTGCGGTTATCCTTGAGGAATGCGTGGACTTGCGCCACATTAATTTGTGAGACGAAGCCTCCGAATGGAGCCGCGTACGCTCCGGCGACGGTCGCGTCGGCAGAGAGATCCGAACTCTGATCGACGACGTGCTCGGCCGCAAGCGCCCCGACTTGAACGGTGGACAGCGGCGTGCCGGTAGGATACACGAGCTGCAAGAAGATTTCGCCGCGGTCTTCGGGTGGAATGAACTCTTCGCCGATAAAGCCCAGCGGAACCAGGGCGACGGACCCTACGAACGATACAATGCAAACGCCGAGCACGAGAAACGGATGCGCTAGGCCCCACCGCAAGACGTGGGTAGCGTACCAGTCCGTTATTCGCTCAACCCCAGCTTGAAAGGCGCGAATGATACGCCAGGGCTTCCACTTCGACTCGAGCGCCCAGAGCCCGGCGAGCGTCGGCGTGATCGTAAAGGAGACGAAGAGCGAGGTGAGCGTTGCGATGGTGACAACGATGCCGAATTCTTGGAGAAACCGGCCGACTTGTCCCGGCATGAATGCGATCGGGAAGAAGACCACCACGTCGACCAGCGTGATGACGATCGCGGCCATACCGATCTCGCTGCGACCACGTAGCGCGGCATCAAACGGATCTTCCCCGAGCTTGTAGTGGCGCACGATATTTTCGAGCGTGACCGTGGAGTCGTCGACGAGGATACCGATGACCAGCGTCATGGCCAGCAGCGAAACGATGTCTAACGTCAGGTTCAGCAGCTTCATCACGAACAGCGCCACGGAGAGCGACGTCGGGATGGCGATCAACACGACGATGGCCGCGCGATAATTGCCTAGGAAGAAGAGCATCACGATGCCGGTGAGGACGATCCCCTCCATGAGCGTCCGTTCGACACCGGAGATCTGCTGCTCGGTAAAGCGCGATTCCACGTTGATGACGCGGAACGAGACGGCGGGAAATTCTCGCTCGAGTCTGGGCAACGCGGCGATCACGGCATTTGAGGCGTTGACTTCACTGGCCTGGTCGGTTTTTTGCACCGAAAGGAGAACGGCGGATTGCCCGTTGATCTCGGCAATTTGAAGGCGTGGCTCGTTTCCGTTGACGACGGATGCGACGTCACCGATGCGGTGCGCGGTGTTTCCGACTGTCCACGGATTCACCGGGCCGACGGGCGGCGTGATTCCGGGCAGCGCTGCCGCACCGCTGGGCGGGGCGATCAGCAGGTAGGCAATCGATGCCGGCGTTTGAACGTCGCCGCGGATGTCGACCTGTGTTTGACGATTGGCACTATAGACGTAGCCGCCTGGCAAGCGCTGGTTATCCGCGCTGACGACGTTGTAGATGTCGTTGAGCGTGAGATTCGCTGCCGCCAAACGATAGGGGTTGACCAAGACCTCATAAGCCGGTGTAACGGTGCCGTTTTCACTAACGAGCGAAATACCGGGAACCTGCTGAATGGCCGGCCCGATGCGGTTGATCACCAGCATCGAGAGCTGTGAGAGCGGCAGTGTTGCTGAGGACGCCTCGAGCGTGACGACCGTGGACTCGCTCGGATCGTTGATCTGAACGGTCGGCGCGAGCATTTCTTTGGGCAACTGCGACGATGCAGCTTGCACGGCTTTGAGCGTATTTGCGAGGTCCGTCGACGTGTCGGAGGTGATCGTGAAGACGGCGCTGATTCGCGCCGTGCCGCTTTGCACGACGGAATTGATCCGGTAGAGGTCGAGCGCGCCGGCGAGCTGGTTCTCGATCGGTATGACGACGTCGTCGCGCATCACGGTTGCCGGAGCACCCGAATAGTTCGCCGTAACGGTGATCGTCGGCTGCACGACGTTGGGGAACTGCTGCTGCACGAGTGACCGAAGAGCCATGAACCCGGCGAGAAAAATCAGCGCGATCAGAACGAAAGCTAACGTGGGGCGCTCGAGAAAGACTTTGGTTAGGCCCATCTAGTGGACGGCGACTTTCTGGCCGTCCGTAAGCCCCAGCTGGCCATTCGCGATGATCGGCGTCCCGGCCGCAAGGCCGATGACGACGGCGGCGGTTTGCGTCGCGGCCCCGATTTGACGGACTGCCGTCGTGTGGACCGTGCCGTCGGGAGCAACCACCATGACCGACGAATGCGAATCATCGAGAAACGCAGTTACCGGAACGCTAATCCCGCGCACCGGCGCTAACGCGACCGTTCCCGCGATGGTCATTCCGGAGGTGAGGGTGTAGTTCGGATTCGGTAAGACCGCCTTGACGACAAAACTCGTCGAGCCGGGCTCGACTTGGCCGAGTATGGCTACAACTCGAGCTTGATACTTGTGATTGGGTGCATCGGTGGTCGTGAAGGTCACCGTTGCGCCTTTTTTGACGCCGACCAGTTGCGCGTCGGATGCGTCGAAGACCGCATATGCCGGATTGAGCTGCTGAATGGTAAAGAGCTGCCGCGTTCCGGGGTATTCGCCCGGGTTGAGGTAGCGATTGACGACGATCCCGTCGATCGGCGAAACGATCGTTCCGCGCGCGATTTGCGCGCGATATTGATCGGCCTGCGCGTAGGCTTCCTGTTGCGTTGCTTCTTGGGCCTGGATCATCGAAGCCGGCACCCCTTTTCTCATGGTGCCGGCCGCCGTGCGCGCGGCCACTGCGCTGGTAAGCGACGCTTGGTCGGAACGAACCGCCTGCTGATCGTTAGCGACGAGCGTGCGCTGCGCGGTGACCGATTGCTGCGAAACGTATCCGTTTTGCAACAGTGACTCGTCGATCTTGAGGTTCGAGGAGTCGTTTGCCAGCGTCTGCTGCGCTTGGCGAAGCATAGCGCGCGCGGAGAGCAAACTCTGGGCGCTCGTCGTGATCGTCTGCGTCGCGGTGTAGATGTCTTGGGTGGTGGTTGCGCCGCTGCCTTGCGCAGAGGCAATGTACTGCCGGTAATCCGCTTGAAGATCGTCGGTGTTCAGCCGCGCGAGAACCTCGCCGCGATGGACGATGTCGCCTTCGTTCACGCTGACCGTAAGCGTCGGTTCGGCGAGCGACGACGTTATTGCGACATTCTGGAACGGCGCGATCGTGCCGGGCAACAGCTCGGTTGGCGCGAGCGTCGCCTCTTTCGCAATCGACGTCGGGACGAGCGCGGGTGACGGCTGCTCCTGCGGTTTGGAGCACCCCGTCGTGGCTGCTAGCGAGAGCGCCGCTAGGGCAAATAGCGAGCGAAGCTTCATGGTACGAGCTATCATAATGCGCCGAGTAGACGCTGTCACGACCCCACGGGCGGCTCAACCAAGCAAGCACATAGATCGACGAAAGGCGGTCGCTTCTTGCGCCGCGTTGTCATAGAATGGTCGGGTATGGATGTCGTGACGGCCGACCGGCTGCAGTTCGCGTTTACCATCATGTTCCATTACTTGTTCCCGATCACGACGATCGGGCTGGCGCCGTTTGTCGCGCTCTATACTATCGAAGCGGCGCGAGGGGATGCCGATGCCGCGCGGGCGGCGACCTTTTGGACGCGGATCTTCGCGGTGAACTTTGCCATCGGCGTCGTGACCGGCATTCCGATGGAGTTTCAGTTCGGCACGAATTGGGCGGCGTTCTCGGCGGAGGCAGGTTCGGTCATCGGTCAGCCGCTCGCGATGGAAGGCACGTACGCGTTCTTTCTCGAGTCGATCTTCCTTGGCGTACTGCTGTGGGGCAAAGGTCGCGTCGCGCCATGGCTCTACTCGACCTCCGCGGTCGCAGTCTGGGCAGGCTCGTGGCTCTCGGGGTTTTTCATCGTCGTGACCGACGCGTGGATGCAGCACCCGGTCGGTTACGCGATGGCACCGGGCGGCAAAATCGAACTCACCAGCTTGCCGGCGGTGCTGCTCTCGCCCTTCGCCTGGTGGCAATACGTACACGTGCTTTGCGGTGCGATGGTTGCCGGAAGTTTCGTCGTGGCCGGTGTCGGTGCATACTATCTGCTCTCGAAGCGCGAGACGGTCTTGGCGCGACGGTTCGTCGATGCCGGTGTGATCGCGGCCTTGGTCTTCTCGCTGCTCGCGGTCTTTCCGACAGGCGATCGCAACGGCGACGAAGTGACGAAGTACCAGCCGATCAAACTCGCGGCGATGGAAGGGCTCTTCCGCTCGACGCAAGATGCCCCGCTGGCGATCATCGGCATGCCCAATTCGAAGACGCAGGCCTTGATCGACCCGATCTTCGTGCCCGACATGTTGAGCTTTCTCGCCTACGGCAATTTCACCGCAAACGTCAAGGGATTGAGCGCGTACGCAACCGAGCTGTGGCCGCCGGTGGATTTGACCTACTACGCATACCACGTGATGGTCGGCTTGGGCACGATCTTCGCCGGGATCGCCGCGCTCTGCGCGCTATTCCTGTGGCGAAAACGGCTCTTTGAGATGCCGCTGCTGCTCTGGCTGTTGCTGCTCGTGATGCCCTTTCCGTACATCGCCAACGAAGCCGGATGGGTCACGACCGAGGTTGGACGTCAACCGTGGATCATCTACGGCTTGATGCGAACGGCAAGCGCCGCCTCACCCACCGTTGCCGGCGGCGAAATCATCTTCACGCTGATCGGTTTCGTCGGGATGTATTTCTTGCTCGGCTTTCTCTTCTTATTTCTCACGCTGCGTGAGATCGGTCACGGCCCGGCATGAGCATCGCAGCATTCGTCCTTATTGCGTTCATGGTGACGGTCTACGTGTTGCTCGACGGCTACGATCTCGGCGTTGCGGCGATCACCCCGCTCGTTGCGCGCAGCGATCGACAGCGCGAAGGTTCGATGCGCAGCATTGGCCCCTTCTGGAATGGAAACGAAGTGTGGCTCATCGCCGGCGGCGCAGCGCTCTTCGCGCTCTTTCCCAAAGCGTACGCGTCGTCGTTCTCGGGATTCTATCTCCCCTTCATCATCGTGCTCTGGCTTTTGATGTTTCGTGGTATCGCGATGGAGCTTCGTTCGCACCTCCCGAGTGCAATCTGGCATCAGTTCTGGGATTTCTGCTTCGCCGCATCCAGCGCGCTGTTGATCCTGCTCTTCGGCGTCGCGCTGGGTAACTTGCTGCATGGCGTTCCGCTGGGGCCACAAGGCTATTTTCAGGGGACGTTCGACGAGCTGCTCAATCCGTACGCCGTGCTCGCGGGCGTCTTCGCCGTCGCGGCGCTGGCGCTTCATGGCGCGACGTTTTTAGTCATGCGCACGGAAGGACCGTCCACGGAGCGCGCACGGAGACTGGTCCCGCGTCTGTGGCCCGTGGTGCTCGTGCTCTATGTCGCGGTCACCGCGGCAACGATTGCCGAGCGCGGCATCGGGTTCTCGTGGATCGACCTCATTCCGCTGCTGACCCTCGCGTCGCTCGTCGCGGTGCTGTTCCTTTCACTGAACAAACGCGAGACGGGCGCATTCGCGGCGTCATCGGTGTTCCTGGCTTCACTCTTGGTGCAAGCGGCGGTCACGATGTACCCGTATCTCTTACCGAGCCTTCCGCCGAGCCAAGGCGGCATCTCGATCTTTGATGCGTCACCCGGACCGATCGCGCTTGCAAGTGGGCTCACGGTCACGATCGTCGCTCTCATCGCCGTAGTCATCTACGGCACGCTCGTCATGCGGCAGATGGAGGGAAAGCTCGTCATCGAGGATTGACATGCTCCCGACCCGAAGGCCGTGGATTTTTCTACGTGTCGCATCATGCGACATGTAGAGCTTCCTGCTTCGCGGATTTGCCCAGCGGCAAATCTCCACAGGCGATCCGGGCCTGCCCGGCCCTTCGAAGAATATTAATCGCTGCGTTCGTGTCCGCATTCGCTGCGTAGCCACAGGCTGCGCAGCAAAACACGGCTTGCGATTGACGGTTATCACAGCTCACATGACCGCAGCGGGCACAGGTGCGGCTCGTGTTACGCGGGTCGACAAGTACTAAGGTTCCACCTCTCCATTTGAGTTTATAGTCGAGCTGACGTCGAAACTCGCCCCAGCCCTGATCGAGGATGCGGCGGTTGAGCATACTCTTGGGTCGCACGTTCGTGCCGGGGTTCTTGGCGGTTCCTTTCGCCGAAGCTGTCATGCTTGTGATGCGCAGATCCTCCATCCCGACAAACGCGTGGCTCTTGCTGATCGTCGTGGTGGATTTGTGGAGCATATCGTTGCGAAGACTCGCAATTTTGCGCAGCAGACGGGATACTTTCGCCTTCGCCTTGCGCCAATTCGAGCAGAATTTGACTTTGCGCGCCATGTGGCGCTGATAGAACGCCAGCCTCTTCTCGTGTGTTTTGAGTGCGTTCGCGCCGTCAATGAAGCTGCCGTCCGAGAGCGCCGCAAATCGTGCCACGCCAAGGTCGATTCCGACCGCCGAGATCGATGTATGCGCGGGCTCTGCGATAGCGAGTTCAGTTTGTATGCCGATAAACCATTGGTCACCCACGCAGGATACCGTGAGGTTTTTCGGGGTTCCGGCGATCTCGCGGCTCTTGCGAAAGCCAACCCAGCCGATCTTCGGCAAATAGATGCTGTTCCCGTTGATGCGAAAGCCTTGCGGAAAGTGGATACCGATCGGACGCCCGCGCTTCTTGAAGCGCGGAAAGCGCGCGGTGAGTTTCGGATTGAGTGCGCGACGGTAAGCGGTGTCCAGGTCACGGAGTGTACGCTGCAGTGGTTGCGAATGGACCTCGCGCAAGAACGTGTACTCCTCCTTCAAGAATGTAAGATAGCGGCTCATAACGGAGTAGCCCAGCCGTTTCTCACCGCGTTCATAACGCAGCTCATTCATTGCCAGAAATTCGTTCCAGACGAACCGCGAACAACCGAGAAAGCGGCGCAGTGCTGCGGCGTCGGCTACGCTCGGCTTCAGACGAAAGCGGTAGCCCTGGCGGCGTATCATTGCTTCGATTATACTCACGACTATGCCATACGCCTGTCCTTCTGCGAACCCCACGCGTTCGGTGACTAGTTCCTCCGATCTAAACGCTCGGACCCCGAGATTCGCTTCGTGAACCTCCGGAACGTCCTAAAGACGTACGACCGTTCGGGATTGACGCTGTGCTCGATCGGCAGCCATTCTGCGCTCGACGTGGCATATGGTGCGCGCGCGCAGGGTCTGCGCAATTTGGTCATCACCGCCAAAGGGCGCGAACGCACCTACACCGAGCACTTTGCGCGCCGTGAGACACCGGTTGCGCGCGGCTGCGTCGACGAGACGCTCGACCTCGATGCGTTCACCGATCTCCTGGACGAGAAGGTGCAGCAGGCATTGCTGGAACGTAGCGCGATCTTCGTCGCCAATCGTTCGTTCGAAGTCTACCTGCATCAGAAGTTCAGCTACGACCAGATCGAACGCGGGATGCGCGTCCCGTTTTTCGGGAATCGCTTCCTGTTGCGCGCGGAAGAGCGCGACGAAGCGGGCAATCAGTACGCGCTGATGGAGCGCGCCGGCATCCGCTATCCGCGCCAATTTGCGTCGCCGGATGAGATCGACCGGTTGGTGATGGTGAAGGCCCCGCACGCCAAGATCAGTTTCGAGCGTGCGTTTTTTCTGGTCTCGTCGCCTAAGGAGTATCGTAAGGCGAGCAAACAGCTCATTGCGCGACGGGATGCTCACCGCGGATGGGCTGCGCGACGCGGTCATCGAGGAGTATCTGCTCGGGCCGTCGATCAATCTGAACTTCTTTTATTCGCCGCTGCTGGGCGAACTCGAGCTCATGGGGACGGACACGCGGCGGCAGACCAATCTCGAAGGGTTTCGCAACGTGCCGCCGGCCGTCTTCGACGCGTTGCGCGACGTCCCGATGCGGTTGGAAGAGGCCGGCCACATCGCGGCAACGTTGACCGAATCGACCCTTGAACAGGCGTTCGAGATGGGTGAACGTTTCGTCGTCGCCGCACGTGAAGCCAATGCACCGGGGATCATCGGGCCATTTGCATTGCAATGCATCATCGTCGCCGGACCGCCCAAAGAATTCGTGTGCTACGACGTCTCGCTGCGCATTCCGGGTTCGCCCGGCACGCGCTACACGCCGTACTCCGCGTATCGTTGGGGTCGCGACGTGTCGGTGGGCGAGCGCATTGCGATGGAGTTGGTGATGGCGCGCGACGCGAATCGACTCGAGGAGATTCTTACCTAGCTTAGCGTGCGCGGATGACGGTTGAGCCGGCCAGTGCACCCTCGAGTGGGTCGGCGACGGCATAGCCCACGCCGTGGAGTTTTTCCGTGAGCGGTTCGGCGGGCGGTTCGGTTGACTCGACGAACACGGCGTATCCGCCGGGGAGCATCGCGGTGCGAATGGTGACCAAATGCGCGGGCTGGATCGTCCCAAGACTGTCGATGCAGAGTGCGCGGTCCACCAAGGGACCGGCAGGCGTATCACCCACGACCAGGTTTTCGAGCCGCTCGGCGACGGCACGTTCGGAGACCTCAGTCGTGGTTTCCGACTCGATATCGCAGACCACGATCAAAACGTCAGGACGCGCCGCGGCGATCTCGAGTGCGTGAACCGCACTGGAGGACCCAAAAGCCAGGATCCGGCCGTCGGCCGGGATCTCGAGCAAGGCCAATAGCTCGGCGGTAGTGAGCCGATCGTGTGCTTCCATTGCCCGGCCTCTTCTCGCTCGGTGCCTGCGACACTTGCCGCAGGGAAGGTTGTGATTTTGGTCTGGACATGGTAGGCTGTGCTCGTCTAGGTTTCGCGGTCTGGTTCCCATTGATTGGGCTAAACGAGTCGATTCCGAGAACAAATAGCTACCAATAAGTCCAAGGAGTCCTCGTTTATCCATGTATCAAGATGAATTTCTGAACTGCGTTGATTGTTCGCGCCAGTTCACGTTTTCTGCCGGCGAGCAAGAGTTCTTCGCCATGAAGGGCTTTGCCAACAAGCCGAACCGTTGCCCCGATTGTCGTGCCGCCCGTAAGGCAGCCGGCGGTGGTCGTGGCGGTGCAGGTCGTACCGGCGGCGGCGGCAACGGCGGTGGCGGTGGCCAGCGCGAAATGTTCCGCGCAACCTGCAGCCAGTGCGGCGGCGTGGCCGAAGTGCCGTTCCAACCGCGCGGCGACAAGCCGGTCTACTGCCGCGATTGTTTCCAGTCGCGTCCGTCGTACCGCTAGTAACTAACTAGCTAGTCCGGTAAACAAAATGATAGGGGAGCTTCGGCTCCTCTATTTGTTTTATGCGGGCGAAACCGGCAGCCCGCAGGCGCTCGCGGCCCTCGCCGGGTGAATAGGCGTGATCGCGCGGCGGACCGGTTGGCCGGTCGATGCTCGCGTCCCAGTCCACGAACAACGCAAAGCCGGCCGGCCGCAGCGCCTTGCGTATCACCGTCACATCGTCGTCGCCGATTTCGTGCAGAACGTTTAAGACAAAGATTCGGTCGAATCGTCCCTCGATGCGATCCGTGGCTCGAATGTTTGCAAGACCGCGTTCGGCGATCCGCTGGGCGATAATTGCGAGGAATTCAGGCTGGATGTCGAACGCGACCACGCGGCACTGGGTCTGCTGCTCGGCGAGCGCTAACGCATAGCGTCCGGTTCCGGCACCAAAATCCAAAATGCGCATTCCCGGCGCAACCTCGAGCAGGTCGAGGAGCGTCGGGGTGGGTAGCCATCCTTCGCGCTGCGGCTCGTCCAGCCAATCGGCTTTCTCGTGGGAGAAGATGTGCGGCTGCTTGGCGCCGGTATGCGAATGACGATGCATTGTACTAGTCTCTCACGTAATCGCCTTCGGAGGTAGAAATGGCAACACAAACTATCGAGCGTACCGGCGTGGTCACCGCACGCGGCAACCCGCTTACGCTGCTCGGCCCAGAACTCAAAGCCGGTGACCAGGCTCCGGAGGTGCACCTCACCGCGACGAATATGTCGGTCCTGACGCTCGACGATCTCACCGATCACGGCAAACGCGCGGCACTCTTGATCGTAGTGCCGTCACTCGATACGCCGACGTGCGCAATTGAGTCGCGCACGTTCAACAAACGCTCTGGGCGAATTGCCCGAGGGCGTGAAGCCGTACATCGTGAGCCTCGATCTGCCCTTTGCGATGGTGCGCTGGTGCGGTGCCGAGGGCGTCACGCTGGAAAATCTCTCCGACTACCGCGATCATAGCTTCGGCTACGCGTACGGCGTGCGGATCAAAGAGAACTCATTGCTGATGCGCTCGATTTTCATCATCGGCAAGGACAAGAAACTGACCTATGTCGAGATGGTGCCGGACATCAGCCATGAGCCCAATTACGATGCGGTGATCAAGGCTGCCCAAGCGGCGGCCAAATAGGGCGCGGCCGGGGGGCAGCCGAAAGGGCGGTCGATGCCCCCCACGGTCTTTATCCTCGACTTCGGCGCGCAGTATAGCCAGCTCATCGCGCGCCGGACGCGCGAACTCGGTGTGTACTGCGAAATCGTGCCTACGATGTCGCGTGGTCGAAGCTTGCGCCGCGCAATCCTGCGGCGATCATTCTTTCGGGCGGTCCGGAAAGTACGCTGGTCGACGGCGCGCCGGGTCTCGATCCCGCGATTTTGCAAAGCGGCTTGCCGTTGTTGGGCATTTGCTACGGAATGCAACTCGTTGCGCGCGATCTCGGAGCGGAACTGGTCAAGCTCGATCACGCCGAATATGGCCCCGCCACACTGACGATCGCGCATCGCGAATCGCCGCTCTGGCAGGGTGTGCCCGAGCAGTCGCGCGTGTGGATGTCGCACGGTGATTCGGTGGTCAAGCTTCCACGAGGCTTCGAAGCGCTCGGATCGACGCCCCGCTGCAATGTTGCCGCGATGGGTGATGCGCAACGCAAAATCTACGGCGTGCAATTTCACCCCGAGGTGGTGCACACGCAAGCCGGAACGACGATCCTTGGCAACTTCTTGCACCGGATTGCGGGGCTGGCCGACGATTGGAAGATGGAGTCGTTCGTCGATCGCGCCATCGACGAGATTCGCGTTAAAGTCGGGAGCGACAAGGTCATCTGCGCGCTCTCGGGCGGGGTCGATTCGGCGGTCGCCGCAACGCTGGTCTCGCGCGCGATCGGCGAGCAGCTCACCTGCATCTTCGTCGATCATGGATTGCTGCGCAAAGGGGAAGCGCCGTCGGTATTGGCGGCGTTTCGCGACGTCATGCATCTTTCGGTGATCGCGATTGACGCGCGCGAACGCTTTTTGACCAAGCTTGCCGGCGTCGAAGACCCGGAACGCAAACGCATCATCATCGGTCACGAGTTTATCGCCGTGTTCGAAGAAGAAGCAGCCAAGATTCCCGGCGTGAAATATCTCGTGCAGGGGACGCTCTATCCCGACGTGATCGAATCCAAGACGCCGGACAGCAAGGCCGGGCATAAGATCAAATCGCATCACAACGTCGGCGGCCTGCCCGAAGAGATGGATTTTTCGCTGATCGAACCGCTGCGCGCGTTGTTCAAGGATGAAGTGCGCGCGCTCGGACGCGTGCTCGGGCCTTCCCGAGCACATCGTGCAGCGCCAGCCCTTCCCCGGGCCGGGCCTCGCCGTGCGCATCATCGGCGACATCACGCCGGATCGCTTGGACATCGTGCGCGATGCCGACGCGATCGTGCGCGAAGAAATCGACGGCGCCAAAGGCCTCGATCCGCATCCATGGCAGTACTTTGCCGTCCTCACGCCGGTGCGCAGCGTCGGCGTGATGGGCGACGGGCGCACCTACGCCAACCTCGTTGCCGTGCGCGCAATTACCAGTGAAGATGGGATGACCGCCGACTGGGCGCGTCTGCCGCACGAGTTGCTCGAACGCATCTCGACGCGTATCGTCAACGAAGTCCAGGGCGTCAATCGCGTAGCGTACGACATCACTTCCAAGCCGCCCGCAACGGTTGAGTGGGAATAAGATGCGCATCCTCGTCGTAGGCAACGGCGCGCGCGAAGATGCGCTGTCGTGGAAGCTCGCACAGTCGCCGTCGTGCGAGGCGCTCTTTGTTGCGCCCGGCAACGCCGGCACCGCCTCGCGGGCGAGGAATTGGGACATTTCCGCAACCGACGGCAAGTCGATTCTCGAGCGCGTGCTCGCCGAAAAAATCGATCTCGTCGTGCTCGGCCCCGAATCGGCGATTGCCGCGGGCGTCGGGGATCGGCTGCGCGATGCGGGCGTGCCGGTCTTCGGTCCGAATCGTTCGGGCGGCCGGCTCGAATCGAGCAAGACCTTTTCCAAGCGCTTCATGCAGCGTCACGGCGTGCCGACCGCAAAGGCCGCAATCGTGCACTCGCTGCAAGCGGCGAGTGCCGCGCTCGAGGATTGGAGCGGCAACGGTGTCGTGGTCAAGGCCGACGGACTCGCCGCGGGCAAAGGCGTGGTGGTGTGCGACACGGTTGGTGAAGCGCGCGCCGTGCTCACCGACTGGTACGGCAAGAACAAGATTCCGGGCGGCGGCAGCGACGTGTTGCTTGAAGAGCGACTCGAGGGACGCGAAGTGAGCGTCTTTGCGCTCGCCGATGGGCGAGCCATGGTGCCGCTGGCCGCGGCCTGCGACTACAAACGCGCGGGCGACGGCGACACCGGTCCCAACACCGGCGGCATGGGCGCATACTCACCACCGCACGACTTTCCCGAGGATCTCTTCGATCGGGTGCGCGAAGCGATTCTCGCACCGGTGCTGCGCGGCTTGCTCGCTGAGAGCGAGCAGTACATCGGCGTGCTGTACTGCGGACTGATGTGGACCAAGGACGGTCCGCAGGTGATCGAATTCAACGCACGCTTCGGCGATCCCGAAACGCAAGTATTGATGCCGCGCGTCAGTGGCGACTTCGCCGGTCTATTGAAATCGTGCGCGGACGGGGCGATGGATTTGAGCCTCTCGTCGCTCTCGGCGCAACAGTGTGTCGGCGTCGTGCTCGCGACGAGCGATTACCCGCGAACGAGCACGCCGCTGGTGGGACTCAATCCCGACGTTGCGCTGGGTGAGGGCGTGCAGGCGTTCTGGGGTGCGAGCTCGCTCGACGGCGGCACCGTGCGCAGCAACGGCGGACGCGTGCTGACCGTGAGCGCGCTGGGCGACGATCTCGCGGCAGCACGCGCGCGCGCCTATCAAGCCGTGCGCGCACTCGCCGACCGCATCGGGACCAAGGATCTCACCTTTCGCACCGACATCGCGTCGTTCTGATGAACGGCGTGGTTGCGCGCGATCTGTTGCTCGCGCTGCAGGGTCTGCAAGTCGTGCTCCTCGCGATGGACGTTCGCGCGCAACAAACGGTGCGTCACATGGTCACCGTGACGGCAGTGCAAACGCTGCCCTTTGCCTTTGGCCTGGTGTGCAGCGCGTTCTTTCGCTATGCCCCGTATCCCGGCTGGCTTTACGCGTGGCTATGGATCAGCTATGGTGCGCTCTTTCTGGGGCAAGTCCAGGCGTGGTGGATTCCGTACCTCATCCCGGTGCGCGCGCGGCCGGCACGCACGCGCGTCACGCCGAACACACAGCATTTGATCCTGCACGCGACGACGTTCGTGACGTTGATTCTGCTGGTGTTCGCGCGCTAACCGCGTTGAACGTTCGTCAAACGGGGAGAGTCGGGCACTCGCCCTGAGCGATACCGAGCGGGTCGCCCTCAATAGCGAACAGGCCGTAGAACGGCGGTCCTCGATAGACGATTCGTCGGATTCCTGGTGGTAGCTGAGGGCGCGGAAAGTCACGCGCGGCGAAAAACATTATCGCACGGTCGTGCTCGCCGTCCCACGTTTCACCGAACGTCCGAATGTGAGCTACTTCCACGAAGCCGTCTTGCTCGAACCGTACCGAGCGAGCTCGATCCAGCGTGATGAAGACCGTGTTTCTCCCAAACGCGTTCCCGCCGCACCCGGATTGCAACAGATTTGCCTCGGTGTGCCCCCCGCAATGATATACGCGGTAAGGTATCGGTTGCGAAAACAACTTCGCGGCTCGCGCCCCAAAGACGCGGCGGGAAGCGGGAGTACACGCACCGTGATGGGCTGTCTTGACACCAGCCACGAGAAGCGGGGTGGGAGGGGTCTGGGCGGCGCAGCCAGCCGCGCATAATAGCACGCCCAGGAGGATGCCGCGTTCAAGCGAGAGGCGGGATTGGGAACTCATGCGGGTGACATTCAACTAGTGCGCTTGTCATCTTTTGGCAAAGATCGTATTCTATTGTGACCCTATGAATGAACCCACGTCGCGCGACGTCCTTGATGCTCTCGTCGATTTTCGAAGCGCAGTCGAGGTCCGTTTCGACCGAGTCGACGAGCACCTCGCTCGCCACGATCGACGATTTGACGAGCACGACCGCCGCTTTGATGAACACGATCGGCGTTTCGATGCGGTCGAGCGCCGTTTGGGGCGGATTGAAAAGCGGATGGAGGCAGTCGAGTCGCGCTGATTGCGTCGGCCCTTCGAGGCTCGGGCTTGCGGCCTCGCACCTCAGGGTGACAAAAGCGAGAGTTGCAGGGCGCCTTCGGTTTGGATGCGCGGCGTTGTCGCGCGCGCCGGGTTGCGCGCCGTCGCCGCATGGACGTTCGCGCTGACGCGCTCGGCGATCGCGCGCGGTGCGTAGGTTCCCCGATACTCGTGCGCATACTGCGCGATCAGCTCGGGTTTACATTCGCGAAGGTAAGCGAAGAACGAGTCGCGGGTGATGTCGTGCAAGTAGAGCGTGTTGTGCCACACCTTCGCGGCGCCGGCCTCGCGAGCCGCGCGCACGACCGCTTCGATCGACTCGGGCGAATCGGTGATATGCGGAAGGACTGGGGCGAGCGCGACGCTGACCGCGATGCCGGCGTCAGCGAGCATCCGCACCGCGCGTAAGCGCTGGTGCGGCGGTGCGACGGTGGGTTCGATTTCGCGCGCGAGCTGCGTATCGAGGGTGGAAATGCTCATCGAGATATGCGTGCCGGCAGCGCGCGAGAGGTCTTGCAGCACGTCGATGTCGCGCACGACCAGCGGCGAACGGGTGATCAAATTCGCGGGCGACTGATAGTCGCGCATCGCTTCGAGGATACCGCGCGTGATCCGGTAGCGCCCCTCGAGCGGCTGATAGGGATCGGTGACCGTCCCAATCGCGACGGTCTCGCGCTTCCAGCTTCGTTTGGCCAATTCGGTGCGCACGACGGCCGCGGCGTTGACCTTCACGTAGATCTTAGAGCCCCAGCCGTTGACCCCGTCCTCCTCGAGATAGGTGTGGGTCCGGCGGGCGTAGCAGAAGCGGCACTGGTGGTAGCAGCCCCGATACGGGTTGATCGACCACCGAAACGGCATGCCCGTCACCGCGTTGATGATGCTCTTGGCGTGCTGCTCGACGACCTCGACCCCGCGCATGTTCTCCGAAGTATAATACGAACATACGTTCGACGCAAGGGGTGCCCGCTTGCCGGTGTAACCCCTAGGGCGCAAGGGGGTTATCTACTAGAGCCATGGCTTCTCGATATCAACCGGCACCGTTCGGCTCGGCCGTTACGGTCAAGCCGCAATCGCTTCTCGCGCAGGTGCTTGGGATCACCGCGCTCGGCTGGTGCATCAGCGCGCTTGCCGTCTATCTCTTTCCGAATGTCGGAACCGGTCCAAGCTGGATCGCGTTCTTCGGATCGTTCATACTGCTCTTCGTCATGAACGCGACGCGAGCAAACGGCGCGCTGTCGCTTGCAATCTTTTATCTGTTCGCGTTTCTCGAAGGCATCTTTATCTCGCCGATCGTGAGCTACTACCTGCACGTCGCAGGCAGTGCGGTCGTGTTCAACGCGGCGTTGACCACGGGTCTGGGGATGTTTGCGCTCGGGGCGATTGTGTACGCGACGGGCCTGGATCTGCGACGTTTCTCGGGGATCATTTTCGGCGCGTTGCTCGCGCTGGTGGTCGTCGGGATCATCTCGCTCTTCGTGCACTTCCTCTCGCCGACGATCTACTCGTGGGGCATCCTCGTGATCTTCACGGCGATCGTGCTAGTCGACTTTGCTCGCATCCGTGCCGGCGGCGACGGGCTGACTCCGGTGCAGATCGCGGTCTCGATCTACCTGGACTCGATCAACATCTTCCTGGCTTTGCTGTCGATCATGGGTGGGGGCAGCCGTCGTAGCGAATAGCTAGACTCACACCATGTGCGGGATTACGGGGATACTGGCGCCGGGGCGTGAAGCGGCACGCTTGGCGTATTTTGGGCTTTACGCCCTCCAACACCGGGGACAAGAGTCCGCCGGTATCGCCGCCGCCGACGGCGGCGGAATTCGCTCGCATAAAGACATGGGGCTGATCGGCGCGATCTTCGACGAGGAGTCGCTCGCCGAGCTGACCGGCTACATTGCCGTCGGCCACACCCGCTACTCGACTACCGGATCCTCGATCGTGGTCAATGCGCAGCCGCTGCTCGAATCAACCGAGATCGGCGACTTCGCCTTTGCGCACAACGGCAACCTCACCAACACCGACGAGCTGCGCGAATCGCTCTCGCCCAGCACCACGCTGCAAGCCACTTCGGATTCCGAAGTGATGGCTAAAACGATCGTCGAGGCACCGGGCACGATGCTCGATCGGATCAAACACGTGCTCTCGGTCGCGCGCGGCGCGTATTCGATCGTGCTCTGCACCAAAGATGAGCTTTATGCGTTCCGCGATCCGTGGGGCGTGCGTCCGCTGTGTCTGGGCGTGTTCGACGAAGGCGGTTATGCGGTCGCATCGGAGTCGGTGGCGATGACGACCATCGGCGCGACGTATCTGCGCGAAATCGAACCCGGCGAAGTCATTCGCATCACGCCCGACGGCATCGAATCGACGATCATGGTGCGCGAGGACGCGCATCCGGCGCTGTGCATGTTCGAGTATATCTACTTTGCGCGCCCCGATTCGATGCTCAACGGGCGCCAGATTTACATGGCACGCCACGAGATGGGCCGCGCGCTAGCCAAACAGCATCCGGTCGAAGCCGACGTAGTGATGGCGATCCCGGACTCCGCCGTTCCCGGCGGCATCGGTTACGCCGACGAAAGCGGGTTGCCGTATATCGAAGGCTTGATCAAAAACCGCTACATCGGGCGCACGTTCATCAGCCCCGATCAGGGCCTGCGCTCGCGCGGCGTGCAGTTGAAGTTCAATCCGGTGGTCGAGAACCTGCGCGGTCAACGCGTGGTCGTGGTCGACGACTCGATCGTGCGCGGAACGACGACGCCACGTATCGTCAAACTCTTGCGCGATGCGGGTGCAAAGGAAGTGCACTTGCGCATCACCTCGCCGCCGATCAAACATCCCTGTTACCTCGGCGTCGACATGGCGACCTACGACGAATTGATTGCCGCCAACTATACGGTCGAAGAGATTTGCGAGAAGACCGGTGCCGATTCGCTGGGCTATCTCTCGCTCGAAGGGCTCGTGGCCGCGACCGGACGCAATCGCGACGAGATGTGTCTGGGCTGTTTGACCGGCGTCTATCCCAACGTTCCTGCCGCGCACGACGCGCGCGCAATGGTCGGATAACCCTTACCGAGTGATCGAGTACGTCCTCAAAGACGGGCGATCCCAACTGCGCGTCGGACGCGTAACTGTATCCCAGACGACCTTTTTGATGGTGACCGCGGTCATCGTTGGTCTCGGGGGCGGCTTCGGCGCAGTCGCCTTTCGCGCGCTGATCAGCGGCGAAACGTTCCTCGCATTCAACGTCATCGGTGCGTCGCTGGGCAGGGTCATCGGCGTGTTTGCGATCGTGGTGCAGCTCGCGCTCGGCGGCATCATCGCCGCCTGGATCACGTCGACCTTTGCCCCCGAAGCAAAAGGACACGGCGTGCCCGAGGTGATGGAAGCCGTCGCGCTGCGTGGCGGAAAGATGCGTCCGCGCGTGATCGCGATCAAAGCGTTGGCCTCGGCGACGTCGATCGGTTTTGGCGGAAGTTGCGGGCGCGAAGGGCCGATCGTCCAAATCGGCTCGACCATCGGCTCGTTGCTTGGACAAGTGGTGCGCGCGCCGGCGCCGATCGTGCGAACACTCGTTGCCTGCGGCGCCGCCGCCGGAATCTCGGCGACGTTCAATGCTCCGATCGGCGGCGTGTTCTTCGCCGCCGAAGTCATTCTCGGAGAGTTTGCGCCGCGTTCGTTCGCCGCAATCGTGGTTTCATCGGTGATTTCGGCCGTGATCGGGCGCGCGTATTTCGGCGATCATGCGTCGTTCTCGGCGGGCGGATTCGAACTGGTTTCTCCCTACGAGTTGTTTTTCTATGCGATTCTTGGCGTGATCGCCGCCGTGTGGGCGACGGGGTTCGTGCGCATGTTGTATTTCTTTGAAGACCGATTCGAAGAATTCAAGATTCCCGCGTGGGTCAAAGGCGGCATCGGCTTCGGTTTGGTCGGCGTGATCGGCATCTGGATTCCGCAAATCTTCGGCGTCGGCTACGTGTCGATGCAGCAGGTGCTCGATCAACACGTCGGGGCGGATCGCGCGCTCGCGCTCGCGATCGCAAAGCCCCTTGCGACGTCGCTCACTTTGGGCTCGGGCGGATCGGGCGGCGTCTTTGCTCCGTCGCTATTCACGGGCGCGTTTGTGGGCGATGCGTTTGGACGCATCGTGCATCAGCTCTTCCCGCTCTGGACGGCGCCCGGCGCTGCTTATGGGCTCGTCGGCATGGCCGCGCTCTTTGCGGCAGCCTCCGAAGCGCCGATGACGGCGATCATCATCGTCTTTGAGATGTCGAGCGACTACCGGATCATTTTGCCGCTGATGGTGTGCGTGGTTATCGCAACGGTGCTCGGGCGCCGCATGCTCGGCTCGACGGTCTATGAAATGAAATTGATCCGGCGCGGCATCGATTGGCAGCGCGTCCGGCGACCGCGTTTTCTCAGTCGCGTGAACATCGACACGATACGGCGCGATCCACCCGTGGTCGCGCAGTTAAACGACGAGATCGCAAGCGTTGCGCTGCGCGAGGGAGAGGCGGGCGAGCTGGCAGTTCCGGTCTGCAGCGCCCGGCGCTTTATCGGTATCGTGACCTCGGCGGATTTGGCGCGCGCCGTTGCTGAAGGTCGCGGACGCGAGCGCATCTCGAGCCTCGTGCAAACGATGACGCACGTGCTGCATGCCGATGATACGGTGGAGCGCGCGGCCACGCTGATGGCTGATGCGCCGGTGCCGCTCTTACCGGTGGTGGATCCGAACGACGGGCATTTGCTCGGCATTGTTACACGCCGCGACGTGCTGCAGGCGTACCGGAGTCTGGCTGACGTATAACCATGTCGATGAGCCGCGGATAGACCAGCTTCACGCCTTGCGGAAACGTCGTCGGATCGATAATGTCGTGTCGCGGCGGACCGAGCCCGCTCAGCACGACCTCGGAGACATTTGCGCCGCTGGTCTTCCATTGCGCGAGCAGGGCGCGCGAAACCGAGTTGTTCACGGCGCTCTCGTTCGCGTTGGTAACGAGGACGCAACCTTTCCCAAGCGGCTTGCCATGTGAATAATCGAAGATCTTATCGCCGAAGAACGTCACTTCGGCAAGACCGTGCGTCGGAAAGCCGGGATACGCGTAAATGGGCAGGCAGTTTTGTTTGACGCGCGGATCCCACCACCAGTACATGCTCGGAATGGTATAGAGCGTGTGCATCGCGGCCGTGCCGATGCCGCGAGGAATCCCGATCGGCATGAGAAACGGCGACACGGACACGGCCAGATCGATCGGCATCGCTTGAGCAAGCCACAGCGACATCGATCCGCCAAGCGATAAGCCGACGGAGCTCACGCGGCGGCCGAGGCCCCGCGTAAAGGCAAACGCGTCAAGCGTGCTCCTTCCCAACTCTTCGATGGTAAGGTTTGCAAGCGTTGTGGTGAGACGATCGCTTTGCCCATGGCGCGGAATGCGCGGCACGTAGACGTTGCAGCCCTGCGCGTAGAATTGGCGTGCGAGCAGGTCGAACTGTTGCGGGCAATTCGTAAATCCGTGGAACAGGATGACGGCGTTCTCGACCGGCGCGCCATGTTCGTAGAGACGCGGCAAGGCGTCGCGAATAAGCGTTGTATCGGCCGCATCCTGAGCGATCACGGCGCGAATTGCTCGTACCGAGTCATCGTAGGAGAGGCGCGGCGGCTCACCTGGAAGTGCGCGCGGTTCGGCCCGTGAACAACCGCCGAGCATGCTCCCGACAACGGAGGCTCCGACGCCTCCGGCAAATGCACGCCGGTTCATGTGCCAAGCTAGCACGGTACTTTGGGAAGGGGCATCCCGAGAGCGCAAACGCACGCACCCTGCACCTATGGGATGCGTTGCCTGGGAGGCGCCGTGATAGGCTGAAAATGATGCACGATCCGTTCTCACGAGCGCGATTCCTCGCTGGTTTAGCGGCGGCCCAAGCCGCCCTCGTTCCGCTTTCGGCACGGGCGGAATCCTCGGTCTCTGCGCCGGATGTCGCCGGTGGAATCGCGACTTTGCAGCAGCGGCGGCTGACGCGTAGTGCGCTGGTTCTTAGCGGCGGAGGCGCCCGGGGTGCGTATCAGGCCGGGATGATCCAGGGCCTGGCCAACGCTCGCGGCATCAAGGATGGCCAAGTTCTCGCGCCCTACGGGCTCGTGTGCGGCACGTCCATCGGAGCGCTCAACGCCTACGTCGTTGCCACCGGCCAGTACGACACGCTGCGTGAGATGTGGTGGAACGTCGGCAACGAAGATATCATTCGCCTCAAACCCGAGTTCCAAAAGATCACGAATCCGGACGCCGGGATCAGCAATCGCATCATCCAGGCGATTCGCCTTGGCACCGGCGTGACGTCGAACGTCGAAGGCGTCATCGATGCGGCACCGATTCGGGAGTGGCTCGTGAAAAACATCAACCCGGACCTGCCCTTGTTGATGCCGGTCGTTTGGACCGTGACGAACATCACCAGTCAGCGGCCGGAGTTCTTCTATCGCGTTCCGAGCCAGCTCACGTCGCTCGAGCGTGCCGTGGTTGTCGAAGCGATCCAAAGCACGGTCGGGCCGGAAACCGCCGTCCGCGAGGCCACGCCCGATCTGCTTATCGACGCGCTGCAGGCCTCCGCGGCAATTCCAGCTGCTTTTGATCCGGTGGTATTGCCCGCGCCCGGCGGCGGTACCGCGCAGTACGTTGACGGCGGCGTTACCGCGAACACGCCGATCGGCGTCGCGCGCGCGTTCGCGTCGAGCGTCGACGTTGTACTGATGGATCCGCTTGCAAAGCCCGAAACGTATCACAACATGGTCGGCATCGGCCTCGGCGTATTCGGGACGATGGAGGCGCGCATACTCATCGCCGACGTGCGAGCAGCCGCGTTTGAAACGTTTGGAAAGCGAGCGCTCAGCTCGCTCCCTCAGAGCGTGCTTGATGGGATATCGCTAGGACCCGACACCGATCGTGCGGCGTTTCGGACTTTCCTCAATTCGATGTACGCGACCGACTTCTTTATCAAACGCCCGGCCAGCGTTCTGCCGGTGAAGGTTGTCGGTTTCAACGATTTCCATAACCTGCTCGAAACGTGGAACATCGGTCTGCATGACGCGCAAACCGCTTTTGTCCCATTTAAGTACGGACAGATTCCCGGGTAGAAGCGTTGAGCGGGCACGTCTTCTCGTGCGCTCCTCGAGGCTGCTCGGATTGGTGCTAGCGTTCGTACACGGTCGTCGCGCGCTCGTCGCGGGATTCCCACCCGGCGCGCTCGAGTTCGGGCGAGTCGGATTCATCGGCGGGATATCCGACGCAGAGATAGGCGATGAGCTTCCATTCGGGCGGAACCTCGAGCGCCTTAATCACGGTGTCCGGGTCGAGGATCGACACCCAACCCGCGCCGATCCCGCGCGCACGCGCGGCGAGCCAAAACGTGTACACCGCGTTGGCGGCGGAATAGGCGAGCATCTCGGGCATGGTGGCGCGACCGAGGCCCTTGCCGGTGGTCGTCGACGCATCGCAAAACACCGCGAGATGGACGGGCGCGTTGCGCAAACCCGAAAGCTTGAGCGTTGCATACTTGAGCGCGTCATCGCCCGAGTACCCGGCGAGTGCATCGGCGTTGGCGCGCTCGAATGACGCGGTGACCGCTTCGCGCCGCTGCGGAGCATCGACGCGCACGAAACGCCACGGCTGCGAAAAACCGACCGACGGGGAAAGCGCGGTTTCACGCACGAGCGCTTCGATCGTCTCGTTTGAAATGGGTTCGGCACGGAACCGCCGTACATCGCGGCGCCATCGAAAGAGGTCGTGCAGCCGCGCGCGAAACGCGTCGTCGAACTGCGGACCGTTCACTTGGCGGGGAAGTCGCCTTCCTTTACCGCTGCTGCGTACTCGCGCAGTCCGTTGGTCACGGCGATACCGATTTCGGCAAAGCGTTTGACGAACGGCGGTGAGTGCGGATACATGCCGAGCACGTCGTGCATGACCAACACTTGCGAATCGCAGTGCGGCCCCGCGCCGATGCCGACGGTTAGGATCGAGAGCTTCTCGGTGAGTTCGCGCGCGATCTCGAAATCGACCACTTCGAGCACGATCGCGTAGGCGCCGGCCGCTTCGACGGCGAGCGCATCTTCCATTAACCGGTCGCGATGCGTGCGCATACGATAGCCGGGACCAAGCCCGGCTGTTTGTGGAGTAATCCCGATGTGTCCGACGACGGGAATGCCGGCACGCGCGATCGCGCGGATGCGCGCGGCCTCGTTGCTGCCGCCTTCGAGTTTGACCGACATCGCGCCGCCCTCTTTGACCAAGCGAATCGCGTTGCGCAGTGCTTCTTCGTCGCTGACTTGATACGAGCCGAAGGGCATGTCGGCGATGATGTGCGCGCGCGACGTGCCGCGCACGACGGCCGCGGTGTGGTGCACCATGTCATCCATCGTCACGGGCGTCGTTTCGTCGAAACCGAGGACGACATTGCCTAGACTATCACCGACGAGAATCCAATCGATGCCGGCCTCTTCGGCGTAACGTCCGAAGGGCGCGTCATAGGCGGTGATCATAGGAACGGTGGTTGTGCCCTTGCGCCGTTTGATTGCACCGGCGGTGATGCGTCGTAGTGCCGGACCCTTGGCCGGCTCGTATGGGCGAGCGTCGTCTTTGAGTTGGCGGGTCTGTGCCATAGCCGTTTGTGCTTCTGCGAGCGTCCCTTGGGGGCCCCTTGTTATCGGCGCTTGGGGTGGGATAGGATGGCGAGAAGGAGACCGCTTTGAGCGCACAGCCCTTGGAGATACAGATGGCGCGTCTGGAAGGCGCGTACGTTCAGATCGCCGACCGACTGACCAGCGTCGACCATCGCATCGAAGGTTTCGAGCAGCGGGTCGATGCGCGGTTCGCGCAGGTCGACGCTCGTTTTGAGCGGCTCGAGAAGAAGATCGACTCCCACATCGGTTGGATGCTCGGGCAGACAGCAGTGTTGCTGGGAGCGCTTGCGGTCGTGGCGTTCGCGCTGCACCACTAGGAGATGTGCTTTATGGACGAATCCGCCATTCGGATCGCGATCGAGCAGCGTTGGGCGAAACCCATTTCAGGCGACCTCTACGCAGAAGACGTCATTTTGGACTTCCCTCAATCGGGCGAACGAATACGCGGCCGCGCGAACCTGGTCGCTCAGCGCTCCGCGGATCCAGACCATCCGCGCGTATCTAAAGTGCTGCGGATAATGGGCAGCGGCACGGTTTGGGTAAGCGAGGTCATTATCACGTACGACGGCAAGCCTTGGTATACGGTGAACATCCACGAGTTTCGGGGAGACAAAGTATTTCACGAAACACAGTACTTCGGAGAACCGCTAGCTGCGGCGGCGTGGCGCTCGCAATGGGTCGAGCGAATCCCGACCTAGGCGTCTGGTAAGTGGTCGAGGCGGCGCAGGTCAGGGAAGAGGGCGGCCCACAAGACGACGACCGCGATCGTTGCGCAACCGCCGAGCACGACGGATGGAACGGCGCCGAGCCACGCCGCGACCGCGCCGGATTCAAACGTGCCGAGTTGATTCGATGCGCCGATGAAGATGTTTTCAAACGCCCCGACGCGCCCACGCATCAACTCTGGAACACCGATTTGGGTGAGCGCAATGCGGATTACCACACTCACCATATCGAAGCCGCCGGTTCCGGCGAGCGCAAGAAGCGAGAGCGGCATGTTGCGCGAGAGCCCGAAGACGATCGTCGCAACGCCGAATCCCGCAATGCACCAGAAGAGCCAACGACCCCCGTTACGCTGGATGGGATGACGAATCAACCAGAAGCCGACCACGGCGGCGCCGATCGCGGGCGCAGCGCGCAGCATGCCGTAGCCGGTTGCACCGACGTTTAATATCTGCGTGGCATAGATTGGTAAGAGCGCGGTTGCGCCGCCGAACAGCACGGCGAAAAGATCGAGTGAGATCGCTCCCAAGATGATCTTGCGATCGATGACGAAGCGAAAGCCGCCGACGACCGATTGCCGGAGGGACTCTTCATGCGCTTGCGCCGGCACGCGCGACTCGAGAAAGAAGAAGGCCACGATGGCGACGATTTGCAACACTACCGCGACCGCAAATGCCGATGCTGCTGAGAAGGCGATCAACACACCGGCGACCGCGGGCCCGGCGATCGTTCCGAATTGCGAGACCGACGAGATCAGCGCAGTGGCGCGCAAGTAGCGCTCACCGCTCACGAGCGACGGCAACATCGCGCGCATGGCGGGGACACCGAGCGCATCGGCGGTTGAATAGAGCAGTAGTGCACCGAAGTAGGCGGTAATCGACTGCGAGTGCTGCAGCGCGAGCGCGAAGAAGAGCAGCGAGCCGGCCAATGCGCCGATGCTGGTGACAATGACGACCGCGCGGCGGTCGAGGCGATCGGCGATAAGACCCGCCGGCACCGCGAGCAGCAATTGGGGAAGAAAACCGATCAGGCCCACGAGTCCAAGATCGAGGGCCTGATGACGGATGGCGTAGATCTGCCAGGCAATCGCCGTGGTCGCGATGCCTTCGGCGAACCAGCCGCTCTGACGAGCGACGAAATACGCGCGAAACGCTATGCTCTGGATGACAAGGCTTTGCCGTTGGTATGCACGACGGGTGAGCCGGCGAGCGTTTCGACGATCGAAACGAACGCGCGCACCGGTGTGCCGGTTGGGCCCTTGGCTTGCCAGGCCGACTCGTTATCAAGATACGCGGTGCCGGCGATATCGAGATGCAGCCACGGCGTCTCGTCGACAAACGCTTTGAGAAACGCGGCTGCGGTAAGCGTGCCGGCCGGACGGCCGCCGGTGTTTTTGAGATCGGCGATGTCGCTCTTCATGGCGCTGGCATAGTCGTCGTAGAGCGGCATCTGCCAATAGCGTTCGCCGGTTGGTTTCGCTGCCGCCAAAAACTCGTTGGTGAACGCGTCGTTGGTGCCGACCGCGGCGCTGGCAGCATGACCGAGTGCAATCACACACGCGCCCGTAAGCGTCGCGGCGTCGATGATCTTCGTCGCGCCAAGTTTGTTTGCATAGACCAGCGCGTCGGCCAAAATCAGGCGGCCTTCGGCGTCGGTGTTGATCACTTCGATCGTCTTGCCGTTCATGGCCTTGACGATGTCACCGGGCTTGGTGGCTTTCCCGCCCGGCATGTTTTCGGTCGCGGGGACCAAACCGACGACGTTGAGTTTCGGCTTGAGTTTGCCAAGGGCAGCCATCGTCGCGATGACCGCGGCGCCGCCCGACATATCGTACTTCATCTCTTCCATGCGCTCGGGCGGTTTGAGCGAGATGCCGCCGGTATCGAAGGTGATGCCCTTACCGACCAGGGCCAGCAGTTCTTTGCTGCCCGGGTCGCCATTGTAGCGCATCACGATAAATTTCGGCGGTTGCACGCTACCCTGCGCGACCGAGAGAAACGAACCCATGCCTTCCTTACGGATGCGTTCTTCGTCGAAGACTTCGATCTCGATCCCGGCGGCTTTTGCGCCCTTTTTCGCCTCGTCGGCAAGTATGGTCGGCGTCATCTCGTTGGCCGGCGTGATCGCAAGCCGGCGCGCAAAGTTCACCGCTTCGCCCAGGATCGTGCCGCGCTCCACGCCCGCCTTGACGGCTTTAGCGTCGAAGCCGTTGGCGAGAATCGTGGTCGACTCGACCGCCATGCGTTTCTCGGGCTTCTCCTGATAGATCGTGGTCTCGAATGCGCCGCTGACCGCACCCTCGGCGGCAAATGACGCGCAGGCGGTTTCGTTGCCTTTGGCTTCGTCGGGCAACGCAAGAGCGATGGCGCTGACATTGCGCCGCCCGAGATAGCGCACCGCTGCGCCCGCGTAACGCGCGAGGTGCGATGCTTCGAACTTTTCGCGTTCGCCCAATCCGACGACGAGCACGCGGTGGAACGGTTGCGTGCCGGCATGCAACAGCGCGCACTCCGCGAGTTTACCTTTGATCTCTTCGGACGAGAGCACATCGGTAATCGCGCCGTCGAGCGCCGCGTCGATTGCTTTAGCAGCCCCGCTCAATTCGCCGTTCGTGAAGACGGGCACGACCAGAGCACCCGTGCGCACGGAGACCGGCGCGTCTTGCGCGATGAGAACTTGCATGGGCTACCTTTCAATTGGGTGAAGTATGATCGCCGAATGGCTATCGTTTTGACCACAATTCGGCCGGTGCGCGGCTTTGGCCCTGCGGCGAGGGGCCTATGAGCGACCAAAGTCACACCAAGGACGCCTATGCGCGTGCCGGCGTCGATATTGCCTCGGGCAACGAGGCGGTCGCGCGGTACAAGGAGGTCCTAGGTGCATGGAGGCACCCCGATCAGCTCGATGCGATCGGGGGCTTCGGTGGCATTTTTCGCTTGCCCGGTGGGGGCGATCGCGCGCTGGTCGCGTCGGCCGACGGCGTGGGCACAAAGATTCTCATTGCCGCCGAGCTGCAACGCTATGACGGCGTCGGGCGCGATCTGGTCAATCATTGCGTCAACGATATTCTCGTCGTAAACGCGACGCCGATGTTCTTTCTCGACTATTTTGCGGCCGGTAAACTGGACCCATCGGTTGCTGCCGAGGTCGTCGCCGGCTGTGCGCAAGCGTGTCGCGCGCACAACTGCGCGCTGCTCGGCGGTGAAACGGCCGAGATGCCCGGATTATATGCGCCGGGGCATTTCGATTTGGCCGGAACGATCGTCGGGATCGTCGATGTCAACGAGGTTCCTAAACCGCAGAGCGTTGAGCCGGGTGACGCCGTCATCGGCTTGCCCTCGATCGGACTGCACACCAATGGCTACTCCCTTGCGCGCGCGTTGATTCCGCGCGACGAGTGGACCAAGCCGTTCAACGGAACGACCTTTGCCGATGCGTTGCTTGCACCGCACCCATCGTACTACGATGACGTGCGCGCGATTCAAAAGGTCGCGCGCGTCAAGACGATGTCGCATATCACCGGTGGCGGGTTGCTCGAGAACGTGCCGCGTACGCTGCCCGACGGCGTAAAAGCCATCTTCGAAGCAGCGCGTTGGAACGTGCCGCCGATCATGCAAGAACTGGTGCGCCGCGGCAATCTGACCTATGAGGAAAAATATCGCACGCTGAACATGGGCGTCGGCTACACGTTGATCGTGCCCTTCGTCGATGCAGCGAAGGCAGCCGCGGTGGTGCCGGGCGCGAAAGTCATCGGTTGGATTGAAGCGCGCGAGGGCAGCGAGCCGCAAGTTGTCATCCACGAAGCTCGTTAATCTCGTCGTCGATCTCGACGAACGTTTAGCGGGCGACGGACCCGCGCGCGAGCGCATCGAAGGCGCCGGTTTCACCCTCGAAGTTGCGGCCGGCGCAAGCGATCCGGTGCTGGCATGGATCGACGAGGTCTTCGGTGGCGCGTGGAGCAGCGAAGTGGCCGTCGCGCAATGTGCCCTTGCGCGGCACGACGGAAAACCCGCCGGGTTTGCGGCGTTCGATCCGGTGGGCCTGCGCTATGCGTGGTTGCGCGGGATCGCGCGCGAACCCGGCGTCGGCATCTTCGGACCGTTTGGGGTTGCCGATGAACACAAAGGGCTCGGCACTTCGTTGTTGGAGGTTGCGCTGGGCGGGTTGCGGGCGCGCGGATACCGGCGCGCGCTGATCGCTGCGACGTCCGAGGGCTTAGTGCCGTACTACGAGCGGCACGCGGGCGCGCGCGTGGTCGAACGTTACGATCCGCGCACCTTTACGCCGGTTCCCATTCGCGCCGTCGTCCTCGCCTCGGGAGACGGGACGAATTTTCAAGCCGTCATCGATCGGGTTGCCGGCGGTCTGCCGCTGACGCTCGCGGCGCTGATCTGTAACAAGCCCGGAGCGTACGCGATCGAACGTGCCAAGGCGGCAGGCGTCCCGGCGATCGTACTGCCCTGGCAGCGCAACGACCAGTCCCGCGCGCAGTACGATGCGCTCTTGCGCGGTGCGGTCGCGCAGTTCGAACCGCAACTGGTGTTGCTGCTCGGGTGGATGCACTTGCTCGAGCCGGCGTTCGTCGATGCATTTGCGGCGATGCTCAACGTGCATCCGTCATTTTTGCCGCTCGACCCGGCGCAGGATCGGGTCGGCATGCCCGACGGAACGATCGTGCCCGCATTTCGCGGTGCACACGCGGTGCGCGAAACGCTCGCGGCGCACAGCGCGTGGAGCGGTGCGAGCGTGCATGAAGTGACCGCGCAAACGGATCGCGGCCGCGTGTTCACACGCAAGCCGTTGCGCGTGATTAGCGGAGAGGATGAAGACGCTCTCTTGTCACGGCTACATCCAATCGAGCACGTCCTTGTTGAGGCCGCAATCAAGCGCTGGCTCTACGAGCGCTAGTTTGGTTTAACGTCAAAAAGTGGGTAGAAATGCCGCTATGAAACGAGAAATTACGGCGACGATTCTATCACTGGCTCTCGGAGCGGCGCTGGCGGCGCCGGCGTTTGCTCAATCACAACAGACCCAACAAACCACGACCACGACGACAACCACGGTAGATCCGAATGCGGACATCAACGACACGGCGGCGTTTGGTCCCAACAACCAATACGGCGATCCGATCTGCGGCGCTTGGGTGAGCGGCGTATGGACGCCGAACGGACGCTGCCCGGGTTACACCGTCGGTCCGCGCCGTGCGCGCGTCGCGGGCACGATCACGATCGTGCGTGGGCACCTCGTAACCGTGCAAATGGCCGACCGTACCCTCGTGATTAACGACCAGCCGGCGCTGAACCGCGAGACCAGCGGTCGCGTCGCGGTGGGTCGTCAGATCATCGCGTACGGCTACTGGCGCGACGGAAGCTTCTACGCAACGGCGATGGAGTAACCGCAGCTAGTCTTCCCTCTTGAACTCCTGCGCGAGAGCGCGCAACGTGTTCGCAGCCCCGAGACCCGGCGGGGCGAGGAGACTGCCTCGCCCCGTCATCACAACGCGCGTTCGCGGCAGCCTTTCGGCGATACGAAGCGCAGCTTGCATATGTTCGAACGACTCGACCGCGGTATAGATTACGATCCCAACGGCCTCTAAGTCGACCGCGAGCGTCTCGACGTCTGCCGGCTCGATCTGCGTGCCCGCGTACATTCCGCAAAACCCGTTCTCGGAGGCGACCAGCGCAGCGAGCAGCGGTGGGATCGCGTGCGATTCGCCCGGGAAGGTCAGCGAGACGACGTTCGGCCCGCGCGCACCGGGAGATCTATCGAATAACTTCGACGAGATGGAAACGAGCGCGCTTGACATCAGGAGTTCGCCGGTATGTCGCGCTTCGGCGTGGCGCTCGAGTTCGGCGAGCACGGCGGCAATAATGTCGTCGCCGAACTCGGCGGCGCTGCGCACCATTGCCACCTTGAGCAACTCATCGCACAGCTGCGAAACATCGTGGGAACGGATGACGCGCAAGAGACGCACGACATCGGCGTCATCGGATTCACCGCGATCGACGGCCATGCGCACCATGCCGCGCAGTTCGACGGTCGAACAGTGGGCAACGCGCGAGATTGCGGTGCCGGCGGCGACGATCTCACGCAAAAGCACGAGCCGCTCGACGTCACCGCGGCTAAACTGGCGCCGGCCGCCCTGCGCGCGTTGCGGAACGACGGCCCGATAACGCTTTTCCCACGCGCGAATCGTGTCGATCGAGAGATTGGCCATCTGCGCTACAGTCTTAATACTGAGCGTCGGTAGAAGGCCGTCGTATGCTGCTAGGGCTCCACTCATAACACACCTGACCAGGTTGTCCTGGACTTGGAGCATAGGCGATAACCGGGATCAAGATCGGTGCGTGTCTAGGACAACAACGGCCGCGCTGAGGGTCTTGCAGGTAGCATGGACTTCCGCATGCTCGTCATCGTTATGGCCTTTCTCCTCACGAATATCGACGGCTTTAGCTGCTTGGCCGCTGAGGCGGCAACCGGTTCGCCTGCACTCTGGCGGCGCGCGAGCGCGGAAGCGTCGATCGCATTCGCACTTTTGGTAATCGCTTGCCTTATCGCATCGTTCGCGGTTGCCACCATCTCTGCCGGAAATGTGGCATGGCTCGGAATCGTGCCGGCGGCGATCGGTCTAGGCAAAGTCATCACCGCGTTTGGAAAGCAAACCGCGACCGCGCGGTCGGCCTCGATCGCCGCCATCGTGTTTGCCACCGGCATGGACAACGTCGCCTTGTACGTGCCGCTCTTCGCGTTGCTGGGTGCCCTTCGCGCGAGCGGTGTGGGGCTCGCTTATGCGCTCGTGTTTTCCGGTGTAGCAACAGCGATTATGTTCGTGGCGCCCAATGTCGCGCACTTAGCGCGCTACCGCCGCTACGTCGACGTTGCGCTCGGCGTCTTTTTCATCGTGGTCGGCGTCGAGATCTTCCGCCACGCTTCAATCTAGCTCTTTACGGATCTCGACGCCGAGCGTGGGATGCGGCTTTTCACCGGCTTTCAGCTCCTCGGGTTCCCACGGCTCCCATTCCTCCCAGCCCAAGAATTGCGAGAGTAAGCGGAAGCCGAAACCGAAGAGCACGGCAATGGTCGTTGAAATGATCACGTCGATGCCAAGCGCAAAGTGCAAGACGATGTAGAGCAGCGCGGTCGCCGCTGCCGTGCCGACGAAAAATTCACCTCGCACGAGCTGTTGGGGGATCTTCATGCACGAGAGATCGATGATCCACCGTCCACCGGTCGTGCCGATGACGCCGATAAGAATCGCCGCGACGTATCCCAGATGATGCGTCATCGCTTTGTCGGCGCCGACGATTGCGTACCACGGCAGCGAAAACGCCGACACGAACGCGAAAAGGCCACGACGGAAGTCTTGGGCCGCGTTGTACGAAATGAGCAGCGCGACGATAATGATGATGGTGCAGAAGATGAGGTACCACGGGTTGACCAGCGGAGCCGGCACTTCGTTAAGCAGGATGTCGCGCAGCGTGCCGCCGCCGATGCCGCCGGCTAGGCCGAGCAGCGCAACGCCGATGATGGTGAAGTGCTTGTAGTGACTGGGCGAGCGTGCCAGCAGGATGCCATTGAACGAGTTGGTCGTGGCTGCGATGAGATCGATGAACCCGAGCGTGCCAAGCGTGAGCAGTCCGAACTCCGGGCTGAAGATCAACGGCGTCATTTAGCCTCGCTCCGTTTGTAATATAGGCCGAGTAGATTCGCGAAGACGAATTGGATCGCGAAATAGGCAATCACCACGGCGCCGGCGACCGTGTCGGGGAAAGTTTGGGTTGCAATAAGCGTCGCCAGACCGAAGTTGCGCATAGTCGTAGAGATGGACTGCGTGACGCGGTATTCCAACGTTCTGCCGCCCAAAAACCAGCCGACGACCGCGCAAAGCACGACGATTACCAGCGTTGCCATGAGGCCGCGGGAACCATAGACGGTCGCAAGCGATTGGCCCATTTTGGGAATCAGAAAGTAGAACACGACGACACCTGACGCGATGAGCAGGATCGTGGCGAACTTCTCAAGTTGCGCCGCAGCGCCGGCGACGCGTTCGCGGAGAAAGAGGCCGACGCACAGCGGCAGCAATTGGAACAGCAGTAGATTGACGATAAAGGGCGCGAAGACAATATGGGCTTCGGCGTTGGCCGGAAGCACGAGCGGCGCCGTTATCGGAACCGTGATGATCGATATGGCCGGCAAGATTACGGCAAGGCCCGTCGCGAGGCCGGCACTGCCGCCTTTCTTGGCCCCGGCAATGAGCGGAAGGAACGGAACGCCCGGCGAGATCGCCATGAGCAAAATGCCCGTGGCGACGTAGTCATCGAGTTGAAAGAGACGGACAACGATGACGCCGATGATCGGAACGATCACGAAGTCGCCCGAAAAAATGCGCAGCAGACGAATGGGGCTGCGGAAGGCTTCGCGCAAATCGGCGAGGGGGCATTGCAATCCCGCGAGCAGCATGAAGCAGACCAAGAAGACGACGACGGCGAGTTTTTCCGGCGTCATGATTCTACGGCGACACGAGCGAGAGGGTCGCCGTGTCGAGGCTATAGTTACCCGCTGAAACCGTGCTGTTTGGGAACGCGCAGATCACGCTGTTGTTGGGTCCATAGATCACGACGAGATTGGGCGGTCCGCACTGCGTCTGCGTCAAGTGATAATTGTTGAGCACCTGCGCACCCGGACTGCTGGGCTGAACTTGATAAGACTTATAGGTTTGATTGTTGGCGACGATCGTACCAAACACGGCGGCCGAGGTCACGCCGATCGCCATCGCGCCCCAGAAGCCGCCGCCCCAATAGCTGGCGGTCGGGTACCACGCAACGCCGCCGTGCCATCCCCACGCGGCCCCATGATACCCCGGGTTGACGATGACCGCGCCATGATACCCGGTGTTGTTGTAGTAGTTGCGATTAACGTTGACGTTCGTATTGCGATTGCCGCTGTTGATATTGGTATTGCGGTTGCCGTTGTTGACGTTGGTATTCCGGTTGCCGTTGTTGACGTTGCCGTTGTTCGGACGGTTTTGCGGCGTGTTCGGACGGTTCTGCGGCGTACTCGGACGGTTTTGCGGCGGGCGCGCCCCCGCGTTGACGTCGCGGTTAAGATTGTAGCCACCGCCACCGCCACCGCTGGGCCGCGCAGGCGCTTGTGCCGGTCGCGATGCGCCACCGCCACCGCTGGGCCGCGCGCCGCCGCCACCGCCACGCGGCGCCGCCATCGCTCCGAGCGGTTGCGCAGCGATTAACAATGCAACGAGGAGTGCAAGAGATCTCACCGTACGAGCCCGTCGATCTGCCCGCTCAACGATATGTAGGTATCGATCTGCGTGCGAATGATTGAGAAGAATGCCGCGCGGCGGAAGCTGGCTCGATGAAAGCGGCATCGTCACCGTGTGGTTCGTCGGGTTGATGTAGATGTTGCCGGTCGCAAGGTCGAGCGGCTTGGTCGCGCCGTGTTGCTCGAGGCTGATCCGGGTCGGCGTGCAGCGTTCCAGCTCACCTTGGTACGCGCACGACGCTTGATTGATTATGAGCGCGCCGCGGCCGTCGGCCGTTTCGACGCGCAGCGTACGACTAACGAGCTTGATATTCACGTTTTGGTACACCTGGGACGTGCCGTCGCTCTGCTGGACGCGCACGGTCCCTTCGGCCAGGCACGGCGCCGCGAGGGACGCGCTGAGGCCAAGCGCGGCCGCGAGTGCAAGGAATCTCATAATGAAGAACCTCGAGGAATCCGGTGGCTCTTACCATAGCGCGAGGAGGGCGGCACGTGGGGGAAACCGTCCAGGACAGGTCCCATTTTTGCATTGAGAAGGTTCTGCGAAGCTTCGCCGATGGTTTTTCCTATTTATCGCAATCCCGAGTAGTAAGCTACTCGTACGTGGTTTTAAAAGGGAGAAGTCAAAATGGTTGATAGAGTTACTCGAGGGCTCGACAACGTTGCGAGCAAGTGGTGGTTATTGCTCCTGCGTGGAATAGCTGCGATCTTCGTCGCTACCGTCGCCTTCATACATCCGGGCGATACCCTCGTTGCGATGGTACTCGTGCTCGGCGCGTACGCGTGCTTTGCCGGCATACTCGCAATCGTGGCGGCCTTTTCTGGGTTCGGCAGCGATCACTGGTGGGCGCTTCTGCTCGAAGGCATCGTCGCGATTGTAGCAGCCGGGATCATTTGGTCGTGGCCGCTCGCAAGCACGCTCGCGTTTGTCTATTTTGTGGCGGCATGGTTGATCGTTTCCGGGATCCTTCAGGTCGCCGGCGGAATTCGGCTGCACGAAGTCATCCATAACGAGTGGATTTACATTCTGAGTGGCGTCATTTCCGTCGCATTTGGTATATGGATGTTTCGCGATGGAGCAGGCGGCGTCGTTGCTACGGCGTTTCTGCTGGGATGGTATTTCCTGCTCTACGGCATTGCGGAAGTTGCGGTCGCCTTCAGGCTCCGGTCGCTGCACGGCGCGGTGTCGTCGCCGGTGGCCAGGTCCACGTAAGCTACCTTATCCGCATAGGTGCAAGGCGCAAGTAGGTTTGTATCCCAAAAGTGCATCGAGGAGTTCCCGAAGCGTGCTTCGTCACTTTCGGGTAACTCTTCGCGCAGCGGCGTGCTAGATTGGACCCTGACACTTGCGACGGGGAGATAACACGTCAATGACTGCTGCTTTTCGCTGGACGATAGTTCCCGCTAATCCTTGGTGTAGCGCGGTGCGGAAGAGCGTCGCGCTACTTTCCGTTCTGGCGTTCGTTGCATTCCCGATGGCGCAGGTCGCCCGAGCGCAGCAAGTCGCGCCTTCACCACAACCATCCGCACAACCATCCGCATCGCCGGCCGCAGCGCCGGGCGCAGCGCCGATCAATGTTACGACGCTCACCCCGGCGCAGCAAGCCGCGGTGCGCCTGGCAATCATCAAGCTTTCCCAAAATCCGGTTGGGAACATCACCGTTCTACCATTTCAGCAAAACTTCAATTATGGCGTTGGTCCGTATACGCGCTTCCAGTACAACCTCAACGTGCAGCCGGTCTTACCGATCATGCTTTCCAAGAACATGAACCTGATCTCGCGCACGATCATTCCGGTACTCGTGCAGCCGTCGTTCGCGCCGCCCACGGCGTGCGCGACGGCCGCGGGTTGCGGCTCGACGTTCGGCATTAGCGACGTGCAAGAGCAGCTCTACTTTGCGCCAAAAACCAAGCCTGACGCGTTGATTTGGGGCGTGGGGCCGATCTTCCAATTCCCGACGGCATCACCGGATACGCTCGGTGCGGGGAAATGGAGTACCGGATTGGATGCCGTTGCGCTCGTCACTCCGGGGAAATGGGTGATCGGCGCGCTCGTCTCACAGATGTGGTCGTTTGCGGGGCAAGCGAATCGCCCAAACGTGAGCGCATTTCTCGTGCAGCCGTTTGCGAATCTCAATCTCAAGCGACGGTTGGGCGGTCAGTAGCGCGCCGACCATCACCGCCAATTGGGTGGCGACGACAAATCGATGGACGGTACCGCTCGGTGGCGGCGTCGCAAAGACCTTTAAGGCCGGGGATCAGTTGATGCAGATACAGCGCATACTACTACAGCCTCGTTGCCCGGCCCGTTACCGCGCCGCAGACGAAGTTGCGAGTGGTGTGGAGTCTACTCTGGCCCGTCAAACGCGGCATCGACATCGGCGAACTCATAAAAGAGAATCAGTAAGGAGGATAGATCATGTCTGCAACGCGCAAAGCGTTTCTCGCCGGCATTGCCGTAACGACAGTAAGTTTACTCCCTGCGGCTGCGACGGCGGCCGTCGGCGAATGCAGCGCTTATTAAGCAACTCCCCAAAATCGTGAGTTATGAGGTAAGCACCGGTCCTATCAGCCAAGAACTGATGCAGCCTTCGCCGTTCGAATTGATATCGTTCGTCGGGTTTGCCTCGATGGATGACCTCCATGCGGCGCTCGGGATCACCAGCCGGCAAGGCGGCCGTCGACGACCTCAAACATTTTGCCACGGGCACGTCGTTGCTGATATTTCAAACCGCTTCGACTTAGATGGCTGGCTATGAAGGGGATCGATCAGTAAGCGGAAAGGCTCCAGTATGGGCGTTACGGTTGTGACCGATAGTGGGAGCGATCTCTCGCGCGCCGAGGCCACGAGTCTGGGCATCGAGATCGTGCCGGTTTCGATCTTGCTCGGAGAGGACCGTTTTCGCGACGGCATCGACATCGATCGCGCGACGTTCTTTGCCCGGGTTGCGGCGGGTGAGGTTCCCAAGACCGAGTCGCCGACGCAGGCGCAATATCCATGAGGCTTTCGCCAAAGCGACCGGCGCCGGAAACGACGTCGTGACGATCGTGCTTTCTTCAAAGATCTCGCAGAGCTACGCGAATGCGATGGCTGCGGCAAAAGAGTTCGGCGCCCACGTGCACGTGGTCGATTCGCTCGGTTCGGCAGGCGCCGAGACGCTGCTCGCGCTCTACGCGTTGGAGCTTGCCAAGAAGGGTACGCCTCTCGCGGAGATCGCCAAGCGCGTGGATCCGAAGGCAGTCAAGAGCGCGGCGTACTTCGCAATGCACGATGTTGCGACACTCGGGCGCAGTGGCCGGTTGCCTGCCGCGGTGGTCGCGCTCGGCTCGTTGACCAACGTGCGTCTGGTGCTCAAGTTTAATGAAGAGGGCGTGATCGTGCCCGCAGGCCAAAGCTTCTCGTTCGACAAGACCTGCGAGTTGATGGTCGAGGCGGTCGTTCGCGCGATCGAGCACGCGCCCAACGTGCGCGTTTCGTTCGGTCACACGCAGGCCGAAGAAGCGGCAACGGCACTCAAGAAAATATTCCAAGCCAAATTGGGCCACCCGCCGGCCCAGGAGTACACGCGCGAAGCATCGCTCACGATCTCCACCCATCAGGGCGTGGGCGCGCTCGGTATTTACGCCATCGTAGCGTGACCCGCGCCGTCCTGACTTTCGCGTTGGTGGCAGCGTTCACGCAGCCGTTGTACGCGTCAGCTCGCGGCGAGGCGTCGTATACAACTGCCCGAATTGCGCGGGCGGACGCCCGTCGGTGCGCACATCGTGCGGACGGAGTTGTGGACGCGGCCTGGTAGCGCGCCGCTGGCGATCGCGCCGTCGATCGTTGTATTCGTTTCGCGCGGCCGCGTGTGCGGTTTCCAGGCGGCAACCGGGCAAGCAACTCTGGTGCGCGGGTGCCGGCGCGAGCCCTGCATTTGCGGGCGGACGCATCGCCTACGCAGCGTCCGCCGGAGGCGTGAACGTCGTCGACGCGGGAACCGGAACCCACCTTTGGCGCGTGTCCGGCGCGGTGGCCGCGTGGGCAGCGGGCGACGACTTTCTTATTTCCTGCGATGCGCCCCATCCAACGGTGAGTGAATACGATCGATCGGGTCACAGGTTATGGTCGGCGCGCGGTCCCGACGTCAGAAACGGAACGATGCTCGTGACTCCGCCGTACGCATTTCTCTCGGCAGTTTATTCGGGCGCAACGATGGTAAAGGTTCAATCGGTATTGCGCCTTGGTTCGGGCGGCGGCCTCGAGTCGGAAATAACGAATGCGTGGGACATCCTCGACGTGAGTCCGCCACGGATCGTCTACGCGGCCGACCGAATTGAGGAGATTCAAGACCACTTCATCACCTTCGACGTCGTTACAGCCGATCTGCCCAGCGGCAAAATCGAAGCGCGCTATCATTACGAACCGGACTACGACATCAACAACACACTGCTTGCATCAAATGCGTATGCGGGCCGCAGCAGCGGTCCGATTCGCGTCGACGGCGACGCCGTGTATGTGATGTTCTACGGCGAGAAGATCTATCGCTATCGCCTCGCGGATGCCACAGGTCAGCGTCCACTTCTCGTGTCGGCGGAGGGAACGTTCGTGGGCGGTCCGTATCGCGGCTGGCTCTATGTCTCTCGGCCGGACGGCGTGTGGGCGTTAAAGCCGGATTCAAACGAAATTCATGCTCGCTTCGTTGCGCCGGTGAATGCGTTACACATGTCGGTCGTTAGCGACGTCGTCTACCTCACGACCGCCGATCAGGAGATCATCGGCGTCAATTCGGTCGACGGGCGAACCGTTTTCGACGCGCGGCCGTGCGGACGATCTGGAACAGAATCCGGTATCGGTGGATCGGCGAAAACCGTGTATGTGGTCTGCGTCGGTGCGACCCAAACCACTGTCACCGCTTTTGCAGATGTGCGTGGCTAGCCGGCGGCTAAGAAGATCGGCAAGCTATTCAGGACACCGAGCTCAACGATGCTGGGCCGACGAAGTCGACGCCGGAGACCTTGACGACGGCCTGCCACGCGGCTTCTTGGCTGGCGCGATCGTGGAGGTGTGGGTGGCGCTGCGCCTCGATTGGGCCTGAGAGCTTCCCTTGAGCTGAGGCGAAGAATTGCCCCGAGGCGTCGGTTCCGAACGCCGACGCCTGGAGGTACCGACGGGCCGCGGTCTCTGGCGTCTGATTCATGCCGGGAATGAGATTCGAGATTGGGATAAACAGATATTTCAACGCCGGGCCAGCGTTTCGCACCACCTTGGTGTCGGTCGCGGCACCGGGTGAGACAGCGTACACGGCCATGCCGGAGGGTAGCCGGCGCGCCAGCGCCGCGACCCACCAAGCGATAATGAGCTTCGCGTCGGCATACGCCCGGTTGGGCTCGTACTTCACGTTCGGCCGGCTGTACAACAAGGCTTCAATAGCGGCGGTTCGGTCACCATGGTGGTATTTGCTCGCGAAGGCTGGCACGTCGGTGTAGCTGAACATGGGCACGCCCCCTCGGGCAGGCTCCGCACCGGCGATAACAATCCGCGCATCGGGGCTCAGCAGGCCGGCTCCGAGCAACCCGACGGTCAGTTGATGATGGCCGATGAGCGGGGCCTGATGCGCCTCGATACCCGCCGCAGTGATCACGCGCTTCTTACCCCCGATCATCCCTGCATTTAGCAGTAGGAAATCGATCGGCCGACCCCACTTGATCAGCTCGGCGAGGGCGGATTGAACGCTGGCCGGCGCGTCCAGATCCAGCTCCAGCGACGTGAAAACCTGTTTCTTGGTCTCAGCCGCGAGTTGAGCGGCCGTTTCCTGGACCCGGGCCAGGCTGCGCCCGGTGACGATAACCTCGCGGCAGCCCTTTTTGGCGAGCAAGCTGGCTGCCGCATAACCGAGCCCGGAAGTGGTGCCGGTGACGAGAGCGATCGAATGTTCCATGGGCGCCTCCATTAGCCAATTTCGAACCTTTTCGTACTATAATGGATCAGATGACCAAGGGCAAGGAATTTCGAACTAAATGATTCAAAATGCGGCCAGGCCGCGCGGCCGACCGCGCAGCTTCAACGAGAGCGCCGCGCTGGAAAAAGCGATCCACGTCTTCTGGTCTAAGGGCTACGACGGAGTGACGGTCGACGATCTCGTGGCCGGGATGGGAGTCGGGCGGCCGAGCCTGTATTCAATTTTTGGGTCCAAGCGGAGCATATTCTTGCGTGTCCTCCAGGCGTACGCCGACAGGAAGGGCGCTCTCTCCGCGAAGGCACTCCTCTCGCCGAAGGCTCTGCGCGATTCGCTGGTCGCCTTCCTAAAGCACGAAGTAGAAACTGCGACCGAAAAAGGATCCGCCCCGGGATGTCTTCTCTTGTGCGTCGCGCCGCTCGTGGACGATGCTGAGGTCCGGCAGTTTTTGCAAAACGCGGAGCATGGCGCCTTGGCGCTAGTGGAAAGCCGTTTTCGCGACGCGATCAGCGCGGGAGAAATCGCATCGGACTTTCCGGTCGCCGCGCGCGCGAGCCAGGTCCTCGACCTTGTCCGCGGTCTGACGATGCGTGCGCGGATGGGCACATCGCGCAAAAAGCTCTTGAACGACGCCAAGGAAGCGGCCGACTTGGTACTCTTGCAATGAGCGCGCGCGGAGACTGCAGCGGCGACGCGATCCTACTTGCCGGCGCCACCGGCCGGGTCGGCGCCGCGACGCTGACGGCCCTGGTCCGCGAAGGCGCGCGAGTCGTGGTCATCTCGCGCGACCGGGAGCGCGCACTGGCGACGATCGACGCAGCCCTCTGGCCCGAAGCGCGAGCCCGCGCCCACGCGATCGAAGCCGATCTGTCAAATCCCGACGATGCTGAACGGGCCGTTTCCGCGACGGTCGCGCGGTTCGGCCGGATCGATGCACTGGTCAATCTCGCGGGCAGCGGGTTCGGGCAAATTACCTTTGCTGAATCGTCGCTCAGCGATCTGCGAGGGAATCTCGATTCATTCGTGATGACGGCGTACACGATTGCGTCTGCTGCCGTGCGCGCGATGCTCGCGCAAGCATATCGCGAAGGCGCGCGGTCGCGCGGACGGATCGTCACGGTGACCGCCGGCTCCTCGAAGGATCCCGCGCCAGGCCGCGCTCTCTTCGGCGCCGCCAAGGCCGCGGTGAACACATTGATGCTCGGCCTTGCGCGCGATCATAAGGCCGACGGCATTGTCGCCAACGCCTTAGTGCTCGGCGGCGTTGCGTTTGCCGGCGCCGAGGCGCTATCACAGCCCTGAGGAGTTCGCGCAGGCCGCCGCGCCGGAAGAAGTCGCAGAGGTGCTGACGTTCCTTGCATCCGAACGCGCCACCGGGATTAACGGCGCGCTCGTCGATCTCAACGCGCGCGAGACGGACTAGACGGCAGCAGAGCCAACGGCTCGTTCCTAATCAAGATATTGAGCGATATGGAGTAATTCCCGAAGGGAAACCTGATTGGCGGATCCTGGACTCGCTTATGCTCATAGCTTTTGCACATCCGGAAGCTTGTAAGTGCGATTGAAATATGGCTCCGTCGGGGCGTAGAAACGAACCAACGTGAACCATGCCTTACCGGGGATCGTTGGAACCCAATTTTGCGCGAAGCCGGCCGGCGCCGTAGGTCCCATATAGATGTCGTACGAGCCGTCACCATTCTTCTTTAGATCTTGTCGAGACGATAGGCCGGCGTTCCCCGTACCGTTGTCAATGAGACAACGCGTATTCGAATCGTAGATGGTCACCGACCAGAACTCCTTCGCAGGAGCGTTTGGCGGTAGGTGCAGTCGATACGATTGGCCGCCATCGAACCAGTTTCCGTCAGAATCCTTAGTCGCTTCCAAGTAAGCTTGGCCCACCCCCGGCGTCGTCGTCACCATGCCATGCGTTGTGGCCACGGCTTGATAGAAATAATTAGTGCGCCCGTCAAACTGTGCGTAGTTCGGCGTCGCTTGCGTCACGGGATCAAAATTGATAATAGTCTCCCACCGAGCGTCGGGCCGGTACCGAACGCCAGGCAAACGCGTTTCGAACGCAATCTCGCGAGCCATGAGTTCGCCGGCTTGCGCGCCGTCTGCAAGCAGCTTAGTCTGGCGCTGGTTCGGCTTGAACGGCTTGCCCTTCTCGATCCCAAGCGGTTGCAACATTCCCATGAAAAATAAATCACGAGACGCGACGGGCTCTTCCTGGATGATGGCGTCGAGACGCTGCCAGTATGCCATGCCGCGCGGCGGCATCTGCGACCAGACCCGTCCGTTGGGCTTAAGAATACGCGTACTACCGGCGGCGGTTTTACCGTACGGGTACATGGCGAATGCTTTGATTGACGCGGCTTGCTCCGCAGCGGTTTTTTGTAAGGCACGGAAGGCTACGAACACGTTGAACGTGCGAGAATGGATGACGTAATAGCCGCGCGTATTGTTCGGAGTAGTCTGCCCTGGGCCGAGGAGGAGGTACTTGCCGCCCTGGCCCTTGTCAGGGCCTGTTAGGCCCATATCCGTCACCGGGCGCTGCCAAAAATCGTCCACTCCGCCAGCCGTCGGACCGGCTGGATACTGAACGACGAGCGGACCGGTCTTCGAAAGGTCGGGAAGCCCGATAATATACGGCGTCACCGTGTTCGCCGTAAGGATACCGAGCTTGTCGGTCACCGATTCGTACACCACAATATCGGTATCCCGTGCATGAAAGGCGCTGCGCGCTGCGGCCTGCCACTCCGCAAAGCTCACGATCGGAAGTCCCCAGAGATAGGCCTGCGTTGCCCGCTGGAAGTCCATTTCGTCGTAGATCTTCTGGGTTGTGGCAGCGTCTGCCGGTAAGCCCTGTCGCATCTGCAACGCGCCGAACCTCGTCTGAAGCACCGTCACCGTTCCTTGCGGCACCGATACCGACGGTGCTGGGACATGCGTTGCGCTCTGGGCCGAGACCGGTTGCCCTGCGAGTAGTAGGCCAAGTACGAGAAACGGAAGCAGTTTCGGCATGGACGTATCCTTTTTGAATTGGGATGATCTGCGACCTACTCTGCAAGATTCATGGGCGGTTGTTTCCATTGACCGCTTAACGCAGATGCCTTCGGCCAATAGATACGCAGGATGACGAAGAAATGTCCGGTGGGGGTGGGAAGCCAGTTGGACGCTTTGTCTTTGCCAGGCGAGCCGTTCTGGACGTAGAGCGTTATGCCGCCATCCGGATCGCGCTTGAGTGTTGGGAGCATCGGCGAGTTGATGAGATAGCGGTTGATCGGATTTGCGACGAGTAGCTGCTGCGGCAAATCATACATCGTCATCGACCAAAATGCATTGGCCGGCGGAAGTTCGCCCTTCGCATAATGCACCGTGTATTTATTCGTACCGACGAGTGGACCGCCCGAGGTGTGCGTCCAAACCAGGTACAAGGCTTCTGTTGCCGTGTTTCCTAGAATACCGTATTGCGCGGCCATCGCACGAGTTAAATAGTTATTCTTCATTTCTTCGGGCGTTCCGAAGAAGCCGGCCGAACTTGTGGCGGCTGCGCGGGCGACGTCAATCGCTTTCTGCCCAGCCGTCATTCCGGCCAGATATGCCGCTTTTTGCGATCCCGAATTAAACGGTTTTGCCGGGGAGATTCCGATGCTGGCAAAACTCTGTCGAAGTGCCACCTCGCTCGATCGCATTGGGCAGAATTGCAGAATATAGGCCAGTAGATTGAAGAATTGCGTAGGCGACGAGCGTTCTTCTGCGGGCGTGAGTGCGGGGAGCCAGCTTACCTTTGGCGCGGCTGCCGGCGCAGCGGTGTGCGCATATGAAGACAGGGTTTGAGCCGCATAGCCTGCCTGAATTTTCTTGACGTTCGCGAGATCGGAAGGCCCAAACAGCTGCGTGCGGATGAACGCTAATCCGAAGTCTGTGTCAAAGCGAATGACTTTCTTGATACCGGACGGCACCGCCCCATGCCAGCCGGGGCCGACGGCGAGAAATGTGCCGCCACCATTGCCGGTTGTACGCGTTCCAACGTACGCGATGTTGAACGTATACTCATCGACAAATTGCACGGAATAATAGCGGTTGCTCTGGATCGGCGGCAGCGTCAGAGCCACCGGCTCGGCGCGCAAGTCGAGCCCCACGTACGAGTACGGTGTGTCCGAGTTCGGCGTCTGAATCGTTGTGTCGGCCGGCGTGTAGACGTTTGCCGTGTTGTAGAGCGTGTTGAAGGGGGCCTTATAGGCCGGATTTTTCGGATCGACAAAATATCCGTACATGATCCGATACAAGTCGACCATAGGAAAACCGTAGATATACGCTTGTTCGGCGACCTTACTTGTTTGTGCGGCAGCCGCGTTCTGGGCTCGCGCAATTGGCGTAGCTATTGCAGCCGAAAGCGCGATTGTGCCCGCAATTGTCGCGATAAGTCTAACCTTGCAGCCATGCATTAGCTATGGGCTCTCCTTGAGCAATTCTGGACGTACCAGCCGGTCAAAAAGCGTACAGCAAAAGCTCCTGTTGAACACTCCAAGAATCGCACTAGCGGATAGGTTGGCGAAATTGCGCGGTCGATCTGTTTGGAAGAACGGCTGGCTTTCCGAAACGGGATTGCAATTTCGGGATAGAGTGGGCGGGAGAGAACGAACGGCCGGCCCTAGGCCGCGGCCGGCAGCGACCTCCTCGAGCGCCCGGTTGTGGATGATTGGCGGCAAGAAGAGTCGCGAAATCTGCTATAATGCGTCCGGCAGCCGTACGAGAGCTTGCTAGGAGGTGCCTTAAGCGCAGGCACCGCGTTGCCGTCGGCTGGAACGGTGTTACCGCGCGCCGATGCACTGCTCGTGGCGGCGGCCGCGTTTACGGCCGGTGACATTGTGTTCGCACGTCGCTCGGGTCGGTCAGCGGCACCTTCGCCGTCACACTTCCGCCGTGGAGCATCACCGCGATCAATCTCTCGAGTTCGACTCGGTCGGCGATTTGGACGTTGACGTCCTCCATATGGGCATCAATATATCATCGTTCCCACATAGGAGGCGGGGCGGCAAGACACGGAGCGCCTACGCTCGGGATGACACAGCGCTATGCATGAACTTTCAGCTCCAGGATTGCCGAAACAAGGTCATCGACGTTGGTTTCGAGCGCAAAGTGGCCGGTGTCTAAAAATCGGACATCCGCATCGGGCACGTCGCGTTTGAACGCCTCGGCGCCGGGCGGGATGAAGAAGGTGTCGTTCTTTCCCCACATGGCGAGCAACGGCGGCCGGTGCGTTCGCAGGTACTGCTGATATAGCGGATAGCGCGCGATATTCGAGTTGTAGTCGAGCTTGAGGTCGGCCTGAAGATCCATCATCCCCGGGCGCGCAAGCAGCGCTGCATCCAGCCAATACGCCTCGGGCTCGATCCTCGTGGGATCGCTCACGCCTTGAAAATACGACGCGCGGACGCCGTCGAACGACATACGCTCTTTGATGCTCTCACGAATGGCTGCTGACGGCTGCTTCCAATACGCACGCAACGGCGCCCACGGGCCAGCGCCCAAGCCTTCCTCGTAGGCATTGCCGTTCTGCGAGACGATCGCGGTGATGCGCTCGGGGTTCGCGACCGCCAGATTGAAGCCGACGGGTGCGCCGTAATCGAACACGTACATCGCAAAGTGCCGCAGCGAAAGCGCGTCTACAAAACCTTGCATCGTCGCGGTCAGACCGGCGAACGTATAGTGATAGTCCGCTCCCGCGTCGATCGTCGTAAATCCAAACGACGGCAGATCGGGTGCAATCAGGTGAAATCGATCGGCGAGTTTGGGCATCAGGTGGCGGAAATAGTGCGATGAATTTGCAAAGCCGTGGAGCAGCAACAGCACCGGTTGTCCTTGCGTCCCAGCTTCACGATAGAAGACGTTCGCGGGGCCGACCTTGACGGTTGAATGACGGAGGTTTGGCATCAGAAAACTCCTAGGCTAGGGCGCTGCGCGGACCGCTGACGAATGTGCTGCCGCGCTCGTAGAAGCGCCACGGTTGGTGTTGTTCGCGGCTCAGGCCGATGCGCGTCGTCGCCGCCACCTCGCCGTGATAGCCGGCATCCGACACGCCGAGCCACAGTCCCGGATCGGTGCACAAATCCAAGCCGTCATCGCGCAAGTCGATCGCCATGGCGAGGGTGAGGCGTCCCGGCCCACGCGCGAGATCGCGCCGTGACGACGAGCCGCGGCGCTCTTTCATCCGGTCGATGCCGTCGATCGGCTCGAGCGCGCCGAATCAGCACGCCCGCACCGACGCCGGCGCGTTCGCTCGAAACGTTCATGCAATAGTACATTCCATAGACAAAATACACGTAGGCGTGACCGCGCGCCAGATAGAGCGACGCGTTTCTTTTTGTTTTTCCGCCGAACGCATGTCCGGCTGCATCGCCGACCGGATAGGCTTCGGTCTCCACGATGCGGCCGCTCGTTCGCTCCCCGCGAAGATCGTGCACCAGCATTTTGCCGACCAGGAAGCGGGCAAGCTCGAGGGTGTCGCTGGGCAAGTCACGGCGACGAAGCCGGCGGATCGACGGGGTGCCATTCTCTCGGCCCATGAGGTCCAAAATAGCACACTTGCAGTGACTATTGCGTTCGTCGAGCACAGTGCTACCATCGGGGCATGGACGAAGTACAAGTCGATCAGAAGAACTATCAGATGCCGCCCGTCGAGGGGATGACCATCGCGCACTTTCTCACCGTAGCGGATATGAAGCGCTCGGCTGAATTCTACGCGACGGTCTTCGGCGGTGAGATTGTGAGCATGGGCGACGGGGACGCACCGCCCTACATCAAGATTGCCAACACCTGGCTCATTCTCAACGTTGGCGGCGGTCCGACACCGGACAAGCCGACCGTGACGCTGCGAACCCCACCCGACCTCAACGAGTTCAGCAGCTTCATGAATATCCGGGTGGCCGACATTCAAGCCTGTTACAAGCTCTGGAAGAGTCGCGGCGCAACGTTCCTTACCGAACCGCTCGACAAATACGGCGAGACGCGCTGCTACATCCGCGATCCCGACGGCTACATCATCGAAGTCGGGCAAAGCAAACCCGGGTTCAAGTATGGATGAAGTCCAGGTCGAGCAGACGGACTATCACATGCCGCCCCAGCAGGGGTTTACTGCCGCGCTTTTTCTCACCGTTACGGACATCGAGCGATCGGTTCGCTTCTATCAAACGGTTTTCGGAGGAAAGGTTTTGCGCAAAAGCCTCAAAGGGCCCGACGACCCGGCCTACGTGCAAATTGCGAACACGTGGCTCATCTTCAATCCGGGCGGTGGGCCGACGCCGGACAAACCGGGCGTGACGCTCAAGACGCCCGACCCCAACGTGATCAACAGCTTCATGAATCTTCGCGTCGCCGATATTGCGGCGTGCTACGACCTGTGGCGAAGTCGCGGAGCGACGTTCCTCACCGAACCTTTAGACAAGTACGGTGAAACGCGCTGCTACATCCGTGATCCCGACGGTTACATCATCGAGGTCGGACAAAGTAAACCGGGATTCTTCGATCAGCAGGGCTAGTCGCTCAGCGATGGAGCAATATGGTGGCTATGGTCGTCGTCCACGATGTGAAGATGATGCCGATCACCCACATGAACTTCTGATCGATCTGTGCGAAGCGTCCGTTTATTTCGGAACGTAAGCTGCCGATTTCAGAACGCAAGCTTCGGTCGAGCGAGTCGATACGACCACCGAGCGCGTCGAGGCGGCTGTCGATACCGTTTAGGCGATCGGCGATTTGGACGTTGACGCCCTCCATACGGGCGATCCGGCTTTCGAGAGGTTCAGCGCTCACGCAGGCTCCTTTGGGCACGAGTATACCACCCATTCCCACCGAGACGGTGCCTTGACTAGAGGCGTCCCTCGACTACGCTCACCACGTTCGCTACGCTCGGGATGACAAAAGGGGCGAGGAGCGTGCGCAAGTGCTCGGGTTCGGCGAGGAATGCGTCGTGGCCGTGATTGCTGTCGAGTTCGAGATAGCGCGCGTGCAAACGTTTTGCCGCGGCGCGAATCTCTTGCGGGCGAAAAAGCCAATCGGATGAAATGCCGACGAACGTAAGATCGACGCCTGGGGGCGCCGGGCGATTGCGAACGTCGAAGCTGTCCATCGCGTGGGTGAGCAAGGTATACGTTTCGCCGTCCATGCGTTCGATGAACTTGTCGCCTTGATGATCGAGATAGCCCTCGACGTCGAACCGCGCGCGGCCCTTGCGATCGGGCCTGCGGTCGTGCCGCTCGCGCAAGAGATCCTCGCTCTTGTAACTGAGCATCGCGATCTTGCGCGCTAGCGCAACGCCGAGTACCGGGCCGAGCGCAATCGCATCGCGCTGCACGGCGTTGAGCGCGATGCCCATCGCCGTATGATGATCGCTTGCACCGATGATGATCGCGTGTGCGACACGCTCGGGAGCATCCATAGCCCACTGCAGTGCCTGCATGCCCCCGAGTGAGCCGCCGACGACGACCGCGAGACGTGGAATCTCGAGCCGGTCGAACGACTTTGATTTGCGCGCGAACCATGTCGGCAACGGAGATGCGCACGTGGTTCGAGGCTCGCGCTGCTCGCACCTCACCATGACTACTGCCGTAGCAGCCGCCAAGCACGTTGATGCCGATGACGCACCAGTAGCGCCGATCGAAGAGCGCGCCCTCGCCGACGATGTCGGGCCACCATTCGGCGACGCGACTGGAACCGGTGAGCGCATGCGCGGCGAACACGACATTACTGCCGTCGGGTAGGGGAGCGGCGCCGTCGATCGTGACGCGCTGCTGGACCGCGGGGAGGGTCACCCCGCAGTCCAGTTCCAGCGCGCCGATGTCGATGGTTTCTTCGCGCACTTATGCGAGCGCTTGTTCGAGGTCGGCGATGATGTCGCGTTTGTCCTCGATGCCGACCGAGAGACGAATCGTCGAGTCGTCGACGCCGCTTTGCAAACGCTCCTCGGGCGTGAGCTGTTGATGCGTGGTGCTCGCCGGATGAATGACCAGCGACTTCGCATCGCCGACGTTGGCCAGCAAGGAGAAGAGCTTGAGCCGATCGATCACTTGTTTTGCGCGCGTGGCATCGCCTTTGACGCGGAAGGTCAGAATCGCCCCGCCGCCTTTGGGCAGATATTTTTCCGAACGCGGATAGGCAACCGAGACCACCTGCGGGTGCGCTTGGAGGAACTCCACGACGGCTTGCGCGTTGCTGGTGTGACGTTCGATGCGAAGGCCCAGCGTTTCGAGGCCTTGGAGCAAGAGCCAGGCGTTGAACGGCGAGAGCGCCGCGCCCACGTCGCGCAAGAGCTGCACGCGCGCCTTTAAGATGTAGGCGATGTTGCCGAAGACCGGCGCGTATTGCAGGCCGTGATACGACGGATCGGGCTCGACGAAGTCGGCCGCGAAGCGCGGGTTGTTGCCCCAATCGAATTTGCCGCCGTCGACGATGACGCCGCCGATCGCGGTACCGTGGCCGCCGATGAACTTGGTCGCCGAGTGCACGACGATGTCGGCACCGAAATCGATCGGGCGAAGAAGATACGGTGTCGGGAGCGTGTTGTCGACGATGAGGGGCAAGCCGTGTTCGTGCGCGATCGCGGCATACTTCTCCACGTCGAGCACGTCGATCTTCGGATTGCCGATCGTCTCGGCGAAGATCGCTTTGGTGTTGGGGCGGATCGCCGCCTCGACCGCTGCGGGATCGTTGAAGTCGACCAGCGAGACGTCGACGCCAAAACGCTTGAGCGTATGCGCAAAGGCATTGTACGTGCCGCCGTAGAGCGAGTTGGAGCTAACGATGTGGTCGCCGCTGCGCGCGAGGTTCAGAATCGCATAAACGACCGCGGCCTGTCCGCTTGCAACCGCAAGCGCGGCGGCGCCGCCTTCGAGTGCGGCCACGCGCTGCTCGAGCACGTCGGTCGTGGGATTGTTGATGCGGGTGTAGATGTTGCCGAACTCTTGGAGCGCAAAGAGTTTGCCCGCGTGTTCGGTCGAGTCGAAGAGGTACGAGGTGGTTTGATAAATCGGAACGGCGCGCGCGTGCGTCGCCGGGTCGCCGCTATGACCGCCGTGAATCGCGACGGTGTCGAAATGCGGGGTTGGGGCTTGTTCGAGGGTTGCACTCATGTGCGTGGATCTTCTCTTTCCCGGTCATGAGAACGCAGTTTCAACCTGCGAGACCGGAGCATCGAGGAGGGAGTCATCCCACACCGGATAGCGTGGGAGTTCTGGATGGCGCGCGAGGTTCGCAAACAGCGGTGCGATATCGAGGGCCGGTTCGAGCGCGGGGTAATTCACGGCGCGCTGATTGGCAATGTCGCGCAGTGCCGTCACGACGTCGCCGAGCACGGCCGACGCGGTGGGAAAGCCGCCGGCGCCGGTGCCGGAAAGCAGAAGCGCACCCGCGTCGCGCGAGACCACGCGCACGACGTTTTCGGGTCCGCTGGCCTTGGCAAACGGATGCGCTTCGGGCACGAGCACCGGCGCGACTTCGCCGCTTGCGGCATTGCCGTTGCGCGTGGCGGCGGCAACGAGGCGAATGCGATAGCCGAGCATCTGCGCGCGGGCCACGTCGCGTTTGCTCACCCCGCTGATGCCGCTGCGGCGCAGGCGCGGCGAGATCACCGCCATTTGAAAGGCGAGCTGCATGAGCAGCGCGAGTTTGTGCGCGGCGTCGAGGCCCTCGACGTCGCTGGTCGGATCGACTTCGGCAAAGCCGAGCCGTTGCGCGCCGGCGAGCGCGACGTCGTACTCTTCACCTTGTTCCATCTGCGAGAGAATGTAGGTGCACGTGCCGTTGACCACGCCGCCGAAGGCGTGCACGCAATCACCGGCCAGCGCATCATCGAGCACGCGGATCACCGGGATCGCCCCGCAGGCGGCGGCTTCGTAGCGCAAGCGCGCGCCGCGCGAATGCGCGAGTGCAAAGAGGCGCGGACCTTGCGTGGCGATGAGATCTTTGTTGGCGGTGACGACCGTGCGGCCGCGTTCGAGCGCATATTCGAGCAGCTCGGAAGCGTCGTGCGTGCCCCCGATCGCTTCGACGATCAGATCGACGCGCGGATCGTCGATGACGGCGCGCGCGTTCTTCGTGAAGAGCGCCGGATCGATTGCGGCCGGGCGGGCTTTTAACGGATTGGCGATGGCGATCGCCTGGAGTTTGTAGCGCACGCCGCTGCGCCGCTCGATCGCGTCGCGCTCGGAGAGCAGACGCTGCGCGACCGACGCGCCGACCGTGCCGCATCCGAGTAATCCGATTCCAACCGTACAGTCCATGATGGTTTCCCTTTGAGCTCCGAGTAGGTCCGAGGAAGAAAGAACGACGCCCCCGTCGTGTCGGCGGAGGCGTCGTTGGAGTTGCTTCTCGATTCCGTGCTTTACACGGTGCTCCCAATGACTGTCCCCGCCTTATTCATCTGAATAATGCACATGGAACAGGTCATCATGGTGGGCGCGAACATTTCGGGTAGGCTATCATGCCGCTTTGCGCTCCGTCAAGTGCCGGCGCGAAACGAGACCCCGCGCGGCGAAGGGCAGGCGGTAACTTCGGGCAGCGATGCCGGCGGCTTCGAAGCAAGCGGCGATGCGGGCGGCGATCGGGCGCCACGCGGCGCGATCGCGCACGATGGCCAGCACGCTGGGCCCCGCGCCCGAGAGGGCGATCCCGATCAGTTCGGGTGAATCGACGCGCAGCGCCTCGGCCAGTCCCGGCACGACCGCGCCGCGGTAGGGCTGGTGGAAGCGGTCGTTCATCGCTTCGCGCAGCACGTTCCAGGAGCCCGAGGCCAGCGCCGCGCCGAGCAGCGCCGCGCGCTGAATGTTGAAGACGACGTCGCGGCGATCGTACTGGATCGGCAGCAGTGCGCGCGCGCGTTCGGTCGCAAGATCGAACTCGGGCACGACGACGATCGCCTGCAGATCGCGCGGCGCGGGGAGTTTGATGCTGGCGCGTGACGATGTGGCGATCACGATGCCGCCATAGACGGCGGGCAGCGCGTTATCGGGATGGCCTTCGAGTTCGCACACACGATGCGCGATATCGTCGCGCGAGAGTTCGAGGCCATGGGCGCGCGCGGCGATCGAGATGCCGAGGGCGCTTGCGGCGGCGCTGGAGCCCAGGCCCTTGCCCAGCGGAATCGCGTTATTGAGGTGCACGCGCACGCGCGGCAGTTCGCTGCTGATCGTGTGCATCGCGTGGATGAGCATGCGTTCGAACCCGATCTGCGTGGGTTGCTCGGGGCCGCTGAATTCGAGCGCGAAGCGATGCGCCGGTTCGACCATCGCGCGGGCGCGCAGATCGAGCGCGAGGCCGACGCAATCGAAGCCGGGCCCAAGATTGGCGCTCGTGGCGGGAACGCTGACGACGAATCGGTTACGCAACTGCATAGCTGCTCACGCGGGCGTCTTTGAGGATGTGGCCGGTGAGAATCGCGACGACGTCGGCATCGGCGGCAATCGCACCGGATTCGCGCAGGACACGCGCGCCGGCAAGCGATGCCGCCGAGGCCGGTTCACACCCGATACCTTCGCGACCGATGTGGGCCTTGGCATCGAGAATCGCGTCGTCGCTGACGCACAGTTCGATGCCGTTGAAACGATCGAGTGCGCGCGAGGCGCGGTTGCGCGATTTCGGATTGCCGACGGCAATCGCGCTAGCGGTCGTGTCGACGCCGCGTTCGGCGCGCACCAATGCGAGGCGCGGGAGCTTCTCGATCAAACCGAGTTGCAACGCTTCGCGCAGGCCTTTGGAAATCGCCGAGATGTTGCCGAGGTTGCCGCCGGGCAACACGATCCAGTCGGGTACGTTCCAGCCGCGCGCTTCGAGGATCGCGAAGGCCGCACACTTTTGACCTTCGATGCGATAGGCGTTGACTGAATTCACCACCGCTGCGTCGGGCGCGAGATTCAACGAGGCGAACGCGTCGTCGAACGAGCCGTCGACTTCGATCAACTGCGCGCCGTATTCGCGCATCTGCGCGAGCTTGGCATCGCTGACGCGGCCACGCGGCACGATTGCGTAGGCGTCGAGCCCGGCGCGCGCGGCATACGCCGCCATCGACGAGGCGGTGTTGCCGGTGCTGGCGCAGACCACGCGCGCGCGCGCCGCTGACGCTTTGGCGGCCGAGATCGCAACCGTCATGCCGAGATCCTTGAACGAGCCGGTCGGGTTCATGCCGAGGTGCAGATAGGCCAGGCGATCGACGCCGGCGTAGCGCGCGCCCGGCTCGGAGCCGTAGAGCGGGACGTTGCCTTCAGCGAGCGACACGATCGATTCGGCCGGGATCGCGGGCAGCAGTTCGCGCCAGCGCCAGACGCCCGAGGCGAAGAGTGGTTCGTAGCTGGCGCGGCGCTCGCGCACGAGGCGGCGCAGGCCGACCGGGTCGAGGCGCAGCGGCTCGAGCACGAACTCGGGCAACCCGCCGCACCGGCAGATCTGAAGGGGGTCGGCGACCGCGCCGCAGTCGCTGCATTCCACGCGCATGATGGCTCCTGACAATGCAAGAAGCCCCGCACCAATCGGTGCGGGGCTTCGTAAGCTGTCCTTGATCTCGTGTTTTAGCCTACGTCAACCTGCACCGAACGACAGTGGTCGTGGTGGTGGTGGTCGTCGTGGTCGTCGAAACGAACATCGAGATCATGGTTCGCCCACCTTAGCAGCAGTAGGGCCGGCCGGTCAAGGGGCATTACCGAGGGTTAACGGTGACGCTCTCGCCGTTTGGGTGCCTCTTCTCGGTACTGTCCGCTAGCGGATCGCGCAAACGGCCATGGTGGCAGGCAATCCGTCGAACGGGTTCGATTCCCGTTAGCGCTACCAAAACACCCGTTTTTACGGGTGTTTTTAGCTTGTTTTTTCGAGCGTCTACCTAAATGTCTACCTAACGGTAGCGTATTCGGTTCTAGCGCAGGCCGCCGCCCAAGGTGGGGCAAGAGCCGCAGAGGCGCTCGCCATTCGGCATTCGCGTGTGCGCGTCGTGAGCTAGCGAGATGCGTGTCCGGCACCGGGCGCAGAGCGCAGGCTCGTATTCCGGCGGGTTACTGAGCCGTTCGAAGTTGTATTCGTTCGTTCCGTACCAAACGTACATTTCGGTTTCGAATGAAGTGCGGCAATCGGAGCACGTCTGCCAGTCACCGAAATGGCCTTCGTTGTGATGATATCCGCAGAGCGTGAAGCGCATATGCTTGATGAAGCAACTTTTTTTCGTGTAGCCATCACCGATCGGGTTTCCGCAGCACGGCGCTTTCGTTAGGGCCTCCGCTCTCCCGCATATGCCGCATCGCATTCCCGCCCCACCGGCGGACTTCTTCCGCGCTCGCGTCACTTTTGCGCTCGCTTAATGTCGATGGACAACTGCTCGAGACGAAGTTTATCCAGGTGCGCGTCGATGCGATCAGCGATCTCCGTATCTTCGCGGAGGCGCCTCGAGAGCGACCTCCCCGTCGCGGCCTGTCTCTGTTTCCGAGCTTCAATAGCGTTCATGGTGTCCTCGCGTTTTTACACGAACTGAGGCCCAGGTTTCGAAATTCTTCGGGGCTGAGGCGAGCGTCCTTGAGGATCGATGCCAAAAGACCGCGCCGCAGCGTCTTGTCGGCGTGAACCGGGACAGAAGTTTTGCGGCCGTTTAGACAGAGGGCCCCGTCGACCCACGAGGAAATGTCCATAAATACCGGGCTTTTCCATATTGATTTGTTCATGTATATATGATATTTTATAGGTAGAAAGAACATATATATATGAACGCCAACCAAGCTGCCCTTGCCCGTAAGCAATTGGAACGCCGCCTTGCGCCCCTCCGGGAGATGATGCTTGTCGCTCCCCCAAAAGGCTGGATCAAAGCAATTCGGGAGTCGCTCGGCATGACCGCCCGCCAACTAGCCACTCGCATGGGCGTTGGGCCATCGCGTATCCCGGTCATCGAAGAAGCTGAAATCACCGGCGCGACCACATTGAAAACGCTGCGGCAGGCCGCCGTGGCGATGAACTGTGCCTTTGTCTATGCCTTCGTGCCGATCGAACCGCTCGACGAGATACTGCGCGATCGCGCGATGCAAAAAGCGCGGAAGGACGTTGCGCGCCTCGATCACAGCATGCGCCTTGAAAATCAGGCGCTCCTTAAATCCGATCTCGACGCCGAACAGCAGCGCACGATCGACCTAATCCTTTCCGGCTCGTTACGTGGCCTGTGGGATGAGGAGCGTGCGCATCATGCCTGATCCTCTGTTCGCTCGTGATGATGACGCGAACACGCCTCTCACCGCCGAAGAGCGCGAAGCGCTCATCCCCTCCTACGTCACATTGCGACACGAGTTGAATGAAGCCGAACAGATCAACATCGGCGCGGCGCTACGCTGGGCTGCTGCGCGCAAGCGCGAGATCCTCGATCGGAGTTTTCTTGGCGAACTGCACCAACGGATGTTCGGCGACGTATGGCGTTGGGCGGGGCAATATCGTACGACCGAGCGTAATATTGGCGTCGAGGCCTATCGGATCGCCACGGAGGTGCAGCAAGCCATCGACGATGCGCGATTCTGGGTCGAGCATGCCACGTATCCATCCGACGAAATCGCGGTGCGATTTAGTCACCGCCTTGTCGCCATTCATCCTTTTCCCAACGGGAACGGGCGCTTTTCGCGTCTCGTTGGCGATCTTCTCGCCCGTCAGCTCGGTCAGCCGCCCTTTACTTGGGGGCAGGCAAACCTGGTCAATGTCGGGGAGACCCGGGCGCGGTACGTCGAGGCTCTACAGGCCGCCGACAAGCATGATATGGCGCCGTTGCTGCTTTTTGCACGCTCCTAGGTATCGCAGGTCATCGATCTCTCGGCGTCTACCCAAATGTCTACCTACCTAGGAACACAGCGCGGGCCCTGGCGACACAGCATGACACGAACCGCGCGGGGACGGGACGAGAAAACACGGCTTGACACCCTATCAAAAAGTTCGATTCCCGTTGGCGCTACTGCTGCGGTAGCTCGCATTACAGGGGCAAATGCGCCTTCCTTCTGTGCTCAGCCGCTCGCGTTTTCGGCACGGCAGCAACTCCAGAAGTTTGGGCGCAAATCAGTTTCCAGTCATTGAGCTACCGCGCGAACATGCCAATCGCACTCAGAGTTGATCGAGAGATATACGTTACCGCCCCCGTGCTCGTAGTTGACGTCGTGCCCGCGCGCCGCCAGCTGGTTTGCCGCGAGGTCCGTTGTGTCGCCCTCGACGCTTATAGCGAAGTTTCCTGATTGTCCAAAGTTTGAACAATCGAACGTGTAAATGATCGCCCACTCATTCGGCGCTTCGAATCGCTGCGTTTGCTTGATTCCATTTCCCTCAACGTCTAGAAGCACTTGTGGCTTGGCTGGGGCTGCGGGCCGAGCCTTGGGTGCCTGCTTGCCGCTCCGCGGCGCTTGTGTGTGAGTCGAATTTCCGGTTAGGCTGTTGCCAAGTAAGCCGATAACCGCCAATACAATGAAGATAAGGATAACCGTCCCGCACCCGATTCCTACGGCTCTGCCGAACCCGCGACCGGTGTTTGCTGGCGGCGGCGAGAGCGGCGGGGGCTGACCCGCGGGTGTCCCCACTTCGGGAAACTTTGTCCCGCAATTAGGGCAGAAGCGCTGGCCTTCAGCGTGCTCGCTCCCGCAGTTCGGGCAAAATGCCATCCCTAGGCCAGCTTCGGCGCGGCTTCGGCGGCTAGCGATTGAAGGCTGCGGTTCCCCGCCTGCACGGTTGCGCTATCGAGATCCTCGCCGCGTGCCTCGCCGTGAGCCGTCCCCGCAGCGATAACCGCGCGGGTATTCGTGTCGAAGCAGCGATACGCGCTCGTGGCCCGAACCACGTGGACGGTGAAGTCGCCGTAGGGGAGCGATGATGCAGAGATGTGCGTCTGGACGAACATTGCGCGGCGCGTATGGTAGTGTGCCTCCACCCACGCGACGCCGCTGACCTCGGCAACTAAAATCGGCCCGACGGCCCCTGCCACGATAGATGCCCGTTCGTGGAACGTAATGTCGGCGGAGGACGGATCGTAAACGTTGACGCCTCGCGCGCGCAACATACCAGCAACGAAGTCAAGATATTGACTATCGAGGTCGGGCGAGGACGAGCTAAGCATTACCGCGGTGCTGGGAGATGCGGCAACCGCCTGGGCGGAGGCCAGAGCACCAACAGCGCCAAGAAAAGCAACGCGCCTCACCCCGCGGCCTCGATTTGTTCGGCTAAGTCGTCTGCGCAATCGTCGATCGCCTGGTTGACGATTCTCGTATCCGATCCGTCGCCGGCTCTGCGCTGGCCTGTACCATCGGCAGTTCCCGCCGCTATAATGCGAGCGGTGTCTACGCCTACGAGCTGAAACGATGCCGACACATCGGCCTCGCGATTCGATACGAGCGCACCCGTGTTGTTGTCAACCTCGAGGCTTGCTGAAACATGCAAAATGCGCGAGGCGCCAACGATGCGGCCGAGTGCGGCCGCTGTTTTCGGATCGGCATAGTCGGAATTGGAGAAGCCTTGTTCGGCGATCACGGCGGCCAGCCGCTTTCGATCGACCACTTGAAATTGGTGGCTGGTAAGGATTTTTCCAGACAAGCTATCCAATAATCGCTCCGTCTCTTTTGCCCCTAGCGAGTTGTCCTCCGACGAAATGGTAATGGCAATGCGTTGCGTCGCGCCAGCGCGCAGCGTCGTCAGCCACAGCAGCGAGCCGCTTGTAAGAATAAATGCAGAACGTCGCATACTACTCCGGCTTCACTACTTGGCTTAGTCGTGGGTGACCTTGAACTGGCTTGGCTACCGAATAGTCCTTGTCTACCTCTGTAATCTGAAGGCTTCCGCGCTTGACAAGAGCGCGAATTGTCGCGTTGGTGTCGGGATTGTGAACCAGCCGGACGTCATAGAAATCCACAATCTGCCCAATGGAAACGCCGTCCTTCGCTGCGAGTGAAAGGATGATGCTGTCCCCGTCGATTGATAGTATCTTCCCTACGATCTGCGTGGGGGCGGCAGCAGATGCCGCCATCTTCGTTGGGTCAATTTTCGAAGCGAGCGCTGCCGCCGATGCAGCTAAAACTTTGGGCACCGCTTCGGTCACAAATGAATCGCCCGTTGATCGGTTTTGCGCGGTATATGCACCCGACGATTCCTGCTGGGAGTCGGACACCGACTGCAGAATCTGTCCTGACCGGACCTCAAGAATCTCCATGTGATCGGCCAGATCGACATCCGTTTGATAGGTTTGGGCTAGCAGCAAAGAGACCGCGTCGCTACGTGCCTTAGAGGACTTCGTGAACGAGTCGATTTGAACGACGATGATGTAGTTCGCGCCGAGCATCCGTCCGATTTGCGTGACGGTTGTCGGCGTCACTTGCCCTTGCGAAGCGATGTTTTGTTCTTGAAGAACCGCTTGGATGTGCGCTCGATCGATCACAACAAAATTACCGGATGCCACGAGTTGCTGGGTGAGCGCATCCGCTAACTGCTGCCCGTTCACCCCGCCCGATGCCGTCTGAGCGTAGACTGCCACGGTCGGCTTAGGTGGATCGGCCGGGGCCGCTTCCCACGAGAAAGCGCAACCCGCCACCGCGAGAAGAAAACAACGGTAGATAGCTCGGCGCATTGAACAGTCCCCCATGCAAGGGAGCCTTCGCATCCTCTCCCACACGCCCTTCTCCTAGCCGGTTGATCGGCGTGGGCCAAATGGCTCACGCCGATCGTTCCCGCCCGCAAAGGCCGCGCAGGGTTTGATTCGCGTTCGCATTCGTTAGACGTTTGCGAGGCGTGAAAGAGCTCGCCCCTTCGGCGGGTGCGGCATGGCCATCCAATTAATGTTGACTTGGCGCAATTACTGCAAATGCAGAATCGACTCGTCTCGCTGACGCGATCGCTGGACTCGCGAGATATTCCAGGGCGAGCGTAACCTCTTCGCGGGTGCAGCCTTGCGTTGATCCGAGGCGTGCGAGAGCCTGATCGATGAGTGCCATCGCGGTGTCGACGGTGAGCAGCGGAGCGTCGGCGGGTGTGCCGGTGCGTGCGGCGGTCAGTTGCAAGTCCCAGCCGGCTTGTTGAATTAGCGCCGCCACGACGCGCACGCGTTTGCCGAGGCCGTGGTCGCGATTCCAGAGCAGATCCATCAACCCGTCAGCAGCGTAGCCCGGTTCGAAACATGGCCGCAACTCGTAGGCATTCGCGCCGGCGAGCAGCGCGGTCGTGAGGTCGTCGAGCGTCCACGCGCTCACGCCGTGCGTTTTCAGTTCTTGCGTGAGCTCGACTTCATCGGGGAATGCAGGACCGATCAGCGTGCAGTACTGCGCGTGGAACGCATCCTTATATTTCGCGGCTTCGAAGGCGTCGGGTTGGGTGACGTTCCCTTTGCCCGTCTTGCATTCGAACATCACGCGATAGCCGAGCGGCCCGAGGATCGCGTCGCCGTAGCCGTCCGGCGCTTTGTTGCCGCCGACGTGATTGGTGAGAAAGCCTATGTGCGCGAACGCGTCGCAGACGGCGACTTCGAAGGCTGTGGGATCGCTGCCGGTCGCGGTTGTCTGCAAGCGATCGACGAGCGCCTGCGCTTGCGGATCGGGCGCGCGCGGCGGTGGCGGATTGAGGTTCGGCCAGTCGTCGGGCGGTTCGTTGATCCGAAAGTTCCGATTTTCGTCTTGCACGATGTACGGCTTGCGGCCGCCGCCGATGGCGCGCGAAATGTATTCGATCAGCGCTGTATAGACGTACTTCGGTTTATAGCTTGCGGGGAGCAGTCGCTCTTTGACGGCTTCGTCGAGGATTTGGTCGGCGCTGCGGGTGACACCATCGGCGAGGATGTGCATGGCAGCGGCGATGGGGCCGGTGGTGCGCCCTTCGAGGGTCGCGCTTCGCGCTCGCACCTCAGGGTGACGCGCTCCAAATTTTTGCTCGCCGATGCGGTGGCGTTCATTGAACAGCGTGTCGCCGTACTGGGCGAAGTGCGCAGGGAACGCAGCGATCGTGATGCTCGCGGTCGGCATCGCGTCGAGCAGCTCCCACGGGATCGGCAGCGCGATCGGCAAGCCGGCGAGCCCGCGCGCACTATAGGGCAGGGCGCTAAACATCCGCACGGCGTTGTGGCTGACGTGAATGTGCACGAGCGACCCGCCGTGCGTGTTGGGTTCGGTGGTGAAGAGCGAGCCGTGCGCGGCCGCGAGCGCGTTGGCAAACCCGTGCAGCCAGGTGCGGACGTCGTCGTAAGCGGGCCGGTCGTCGAAGGGCACGAGCAGCGCGATGCCGCCGGTGCCGTCGAGCATGAGAAGCGCATCGAAGCCGTGCGTGCGCAGCGCAGCGCGGGTAAGGCGGGCCGCTTCGCGTAGATGAGCGTCGGTCGCGCCGCCGGCCGTCTCGAGGAAGATGCGGGCCATGCCGAGGCGATCGTGCGCTCCGGGCGCAGGGAACCACGAATGGAATTCGACCGCCTGCAGCTTATCGAGGCACCAGGCGAAGACCGACGACTCGAGCGGCAGCGGTTTGGTGTGCCAATAGGCTTTTGTACCTAGTCCCTGGGGAAATGAGGCACTGACGATCGGCATGCCGCCGAACGCCGCGTGCAACAGAGGCGCGACGCGTGCGTAGTGCGCGCGTAGTTGATCGGCAATTGCCGTCTGCTCTGTCGTTACCACCCCGTAACGCTATTTATGGAAACGCTGCGGAGTGCCCTTTCATTCTAGTGTTCTTGTGGATCGGCGCTTCGGCGCAGGATCCAATAGTCATGTGGCTGCTGACTCAGTGATTGCTGCTGCAGCACGTGTAGGGCGGGGCGGTAATATGTTACGCGATCTGGCGGGTGGAATACGACAGGATTGTTGTCGGTATTGACAACCCAGAACGGACGGCTTTCGCCGGGTCCAAGCGCGTCGATGACGGCATCGTTGTATAGCCTTTTATCTAATTTTCCGTGGTACGTCACAATTTCTGAATAAGTAAGGCCAAGCACAGGGACGCGCCCGTAGTTGGCTAGCTTGCAGCTTAAGAAATGCTTTGGCTTTCTAGAAACCTCTTCGAGGAGCTCGCGCTGCTCCATATTCGTTGTGTAATCCTCGTCGCCGGAAGTTCCTGTCAATTCATTAATGTCGTCCCCAGATCTCATTCGGTCGCGAGAATTGACATCGCAGTATCGAACGATCGCGACGTCCGTTTCTAGAGCCAATCCTCGAATGGCAAATTCGGACTGGCGATGGCCTCGTAGCCCGACCACAGGCCTCCAATCGCGGCGAGCGCGCTAAAGAGAGCTGCGCTCAGCGCGAGTCCGGACACACGCTCCATGACTTACCTCCACGTATCTTTAACAAGTCTACGCCGGTTACCGGGCTCTATCCGCACCTCTTCTGGGAAATTGGGAGGCCAATAGGCCATCCGGACTAGAGTCCGTGGCCGCATATGCCTTAGAATGAATGCACGGTCGGCGTTGCCCTTGCTGGCCGGGAGGCACGTATGAACTTACGGCCGATCCTTTTATTGGTCGTTACCATCGCGTTCGCAACAGCCGTGGCTTCCAAGGCCTCGCTCAGGGACAAGCAGGACGAGCACGCTAACCCTCCTGCAGTGACGCTGCTCCCCCGTTCAACTTGCGACAAGACGGGATCCACGGCTTCGCTTTTCTCCCCTTCCCGAAGTTGCGTCAGGCCGCGCTGCTGTTCTATCGTTGTGCGCAACGTGAGGCCGATCCACATAGACACCAGCTTTTCATGGCCTATTATGCGAACACCCTTTACCGCGTTGGCGAGGCGGCGAACGATGCACGCGCCACGAGGCTTGCCATCGCGGCTGCTGGACCTCTAGCGACGTCCCCTCACTCGGATGTTCGCGCGCTCGTTGTGCACGTCGTCGCTTCGGTGCCGACGGTGCCGCCAAGTCCTACGCCGACGCCGGCGGTAGTACATTCTGCGGCCTATTGCACCCAGCTCGCCCCCACGATGGGAGATGCGCTACACGGGCTTGATGATGCGGTCGCTGCGGCGATTGATGCCGGCAACAACGACACGCAGGCGCTTGCGACGACGACGGCCCGGTATGGCGGAGCATTCAAGGCTGTGGAGGACGATTTTGTTACGGAGCAGGACAGCATTGAACGGGCGAATTCAGCGCTAAGCACAGCCGGTGGTACTCTCTCAGACCTAAGCGACGCGGAGCGACAATCGGCGCAGGGGGCGCTTCAGGCGCTAGGTACCGTGATCACATACACGGACACGTATAGTTGTCTCGCACTTGCGTTTGAACGCGGCATAAACGGGTCGAATCGGCAGCTTGCTCGCGCGCGCGTTGCGCAAGCGCTCGCCGCTTCGCAGCGCAACACATCGACCACCTATAGCAACGGCAATGCAACCTGCTCTAATTCCACCTACAGCACGAATTGCTATGGAAACTCGACATCGACTACGTATTCGAATAATCGGGCTACGGTTGCGCAGCAAAATGCCGCCAACGCACTAGCGCAGGCGCAAGATGGGCGTCTTTCGTATGGTGAAGCGGATACTGTCCTGATGCAAGGTCTACCACTACTGCAGCAGATCCATGGCGCTGTCGAAACGGCGGTACAGTCGTGGGCAAACGCCTGCGCGGGGAGTCCATAAAGCCCTTCGAGGCTCGCGCTTTGCGCGTGCGCCTCGGTGTGACACATCAGAGGCGGTCCCTCGACTACGGCGCTTCGCGCCTACGCTCGGGATGACGGGCCCTTCGAGGCTCGCGCTTCGCGCGTGCGCCTCAGGGTAACGGAACGCTAGACGGTGGTTAACGCCGCGCTGTCGAGTGCTTTTGGATCGGGCCCATATTGGTTCGGGCCCTTCGTGCCGTCGGTGCACATCAGGATGAGCGACCAGATTCCGCCGATGACCGGGATGAACGAGACGAAGTACCACCATCCGCTCCTGTCGATATCGTGCAGACGGCGCACCGTGACCGAGATCGTCGGAACAATCGAGGCGAGGTAATAGAGAACCGCGATCCCGATGAAGATCGTACCGATCGTGCGGTCGTCGTTGTACGCTGCCGCGGCCAACGCAAAGCCTGCGACCTCCATGATCGTGTGAAACAGCGTGAAATACCAATACTCCTTCCGGCGCGCTCGTCCGGAAAAATCAAAATAGCCTCGCCATACATCAAGGTAGTAATTCACCGGACCCGCCGCGCTTTAGTGGTCGAAGCCGGCCGCCGTGGCGTCCGTCTGACTTGTGGTTATGTGCACGTCATGGTCGACGAAAACGTGGAAGACCTTGTCTTTCGAAATCACCGCATCTTTGCCGTGCGCCATATTGTGTGAAAATAAGCCCAAAAGGCCGAACGTGAGGTAACCGGCGATAGCATACGTCGACGCCTCACCTTTTCGATCCGCGTTATCGCTCGCGTTAGCATTGTCCGAAAGCTCGACCTTGCCGCCGTCCTCGCTGTAGACCCAGTTGACGACGAACTCGATCTTGCCGCCGCTTCCGTTTCCACCGGCGCCTTCGACTTTCGTGAGGGTCGCCTGCGCCGGCTCCGTCGCTGCGCCTGCGGGGAGGCCGCTTACGAAAAATAGCGTCGCCAAAAGAAAACCTAGAACGGATCTCATAGAAATATCGCTCCCGTCTCCAAAATGTTAGGGCCCGCCGCGGCGTTCTTCTGCGCGCGGCTGCCTGTCCATGCCACGATGGTTCAAATGAACCAGTGGCCCCTCGACAGGCTCGGGATGACACAGGGGGCGCTTCACTACGCTCGGGATGACAAGCGCCACGCTTGGGATAAGGAGTTCTGATGTCTTTGGAGCTCGTCAATACCTTCGCCACGCTCGGCACGTTTCTGGTTATCGCTATGACGGCGATCGCCGCGATCATCCAACTGCGCCACTTGCGCAGTAGCAATCAGATCGTCGCATTCAACGAACTTCGCGAATCCTTCCAAACTGACGAGTTCGCGACTGCGGCTCGAATCATTGCCACGGAACTGCCGAAGGTAATAGACGATCCGGCCTTCCGCTATGAAGTCCAACACCCGGAGACTAGAACCGTCGAAACCCACGCACTTCTTACAAAGGTCCGCATGGTAGGAAACTTCTACGAGTCTCTGGGTATTCTCGTACGGACAGGTTTGGTTGATCGGGACACCGTGCTCGAATTTTGGGGTGCCATCTTGCCCGGGGCGTGGAAACGGATTGCACCGGTTACAGCAATCTATCGGCGCCGGCAGGGCTCTGCGGTGTATGAAAATTTCGAATACATCACGGTCTTAGCGCAAGAATGGCGCGCGAAGCATCGCAATGGCACGTATCCGCCCGGAATGCGCCGCATTGAGCTCAAGGACGATTGGCTCGAAGTCGATCAAAGTAATCTTTGATTCACAATTGAGGAGGCTTCCGTTCGCGAGAAGCCATACTCGATGCACGATGCGGACGCCCCTCGTTGTACTCTGCAGCACCATCCTTGCAGTCGCGGGTTTTTCCGCGCGTGCGCAGGCTGCCGTCGCGCCGACCTTTTCGTTCACGGCGGTGCGGGCTCCGCATCCCTTGGCGTTGGATCCGAGCCTTGCGGACCCGGCCTGGCAAGCCGGCAAAGTGCCCGGCGATACGCCCTGGAAGGATGTGACCACGCGCGGCAACGCCCCCGACGTCACGACGGCGTACTTTTTGTACGACGACAAGAACCTCTACGTCGCGTTCGTCGCGCCGCAAAAGGCGCCGATCGTCGCCACCCAAACGACCAACGACGTCGGCTTCGGAACCGACGATTTCGTCTCCGTCGGCGTCGACACGAGCGGGGCGGGTTCGCAGGCGTACCTGTTCGAGACGACGCCGCGCGGCGTGCGCTATCAGCAGGCAACGGAAAACGTTCGTTACCGTCCCGATTGGAAAGCGGCCGCCACGGTGCAGGGCAGCGAATGGCGCGCAGTGATGATCATCCCGCTTTCGTCGATGCGTCTCCACGGCGGATCGAACGTCTGGCGCATCGGGTTCTTTCGCGGCGTTGCGGCGACGGCCGAACACTATACATGGGCGTTCGATGGGCTCATGCCGGACGCGGGCGCCGGGAACTGGCCGTCGTTCAACGATCTGCGCTATTGGCCGAGCGTCCACGTCGCGCTTGCAAAGAGTGATTCCGCGCGTCCGAAGCCGCGGCTCGAGGTGTATGCGCTCTCGAGCAGCGGTGCAGACCGTTCGTACTACCAGCAAGCCGATGGGACGTTTTTCCCGCAGCCGACGCGTTACTACGGGGCCGACGCGAGCATTCCAGTGACGTCGACGATCAATCTGGTGGGCACGCTCAATCCCGATTTCTCAAACGTCGAGATCGATCAGCAGACGATCGCGCCGCAAGAATTCGAACGCCAGCTCATCGAGTACCGGCCGTTCTTCGCGCAAGGCGCGCAGTATCTCGATCCCAACCCCAATGGCTACTCGAATTTCATCAGCTACCCGAACGAAGTGTTCTATTCGCCGAGCATCGGGCCGTTCGACAGCGGAGCGAAGATCGAGGGCGTCTACGGCCTGCAGAGTTTTGGCCTGCTCACCTTTCACGGCTACAATGCGGAAACCGGCGAGACGTTCGACGATCAGGCCTTCGGCTGGAAACATGCGCTGCAAGATCAGACGTTCCAGTACTGGGCGGACGGCGTGCTCGCGCACCACAGCATCAACGGCGACGACGACACGGTGGAAGCGGGCTTCAAGGGCCGAAATCTGCACACCAAATTCGTCTACGGCTTCGACTACGCGATCGAGCACGGAACGTGGGTGCCGCAAGGAACCGCACATTCGGCCAACGGCTACGTCGACGTCCACCAGAACAACTATGAGGTCAACCTCGGGTACGTCGACATCAGCCCGAACTACAACCCGATCGACGGCTACACCGAAAATTCCGATATCCGCGGTCTGCAAGGGTATGTGGCGTTCAACGGCACGCTGCCGGGAGTGAAAAGCTGGAACGTGCTTGCCTTAGGCGATCGCTACCGCGATCAAAGCGGTGCGATCCACGAAGCTGACACCGGGGCCTATCTCTCCGCGACCTTTCGCAATCTCTTCTCGCTCGACGGCCTTGGCCCGACGGTCAGCCTCTTGCGCCAGTATTCGATTCCCTACATACCGGCGAGCTGTACGCTAACGAACCAAAATCCGGTCGTCGGCACGTCGTCGTTCACCGGATTTCCGTGCTACCTCCAAGGCACCGCTGTGCCGTACAACCTGATGTCGCTGCCGATCGGCTACCGCGACGGGAGCCCAACCCCCATCGACGTGAGCGCGAACTGGGGCAGCTTTGGGGGAAATTGGGTCCACTACTACACGTCGTCGACGTCGCGCCCGATCGGCTCCAAATTAACGCTCGGCCTCGAGTACGATGGAACGTTCGAACGCAATCTCGTAACCGGCGTGCTCGAATCGCAGTGGCTGCGCCGCGTGTCGGTCGGCTACAACATCAACGCCGGGACCAATATTTCGATCGGACTGCGCGGGATCAACGGCTTGGGCGGCTTCGTCACGGAACCGGGCAACAATCTCGCCTTTGGGTTTCACACGCGCACGAACAATGGCGACATCTACGTCAACTACGGTTCGCCGGCGGCCAATTACACGCTCAACCGTCTCATCGTGAAATACGTCTTTCGTGTGGGGTCCGCGGCGGGAACCTAGCAGTTCGTCACTGGGCGGGTGCTATACGACTCGTGAAGCAGTTCCGAAACCCACGCACCGTCTTTCCAGACGAGCACGTCGGTTTGACATTCCTGAATGTTGGTGTATGGCTTGCCGTGTGACATCCCGCTGACCGTCGCGTGTTCGGTCACAAGCGCCGTCGTGCCGTAGATTTTCACGCGTGGACTCGAGGTCACCACCTGCGTGTGGGTAAACACCCCGGCGTCGATCGCTTTGAGAATGTCGTCGCGCCCGTCGTAGCCGCCCTTCGCGCTGACGACGATCCAGTCGTCGGCGAGCAGGGGCCGCAGCGCCGACGTGTCGTTGGCGAGCAGTGCGTGCGAAATGCTGTCGTCGGCCGCGAGCGCGCTCTGCTCGGTCGGCCCCGTTGTATCCGCGATGGCCACGCCTGCCGTGAGGCCGGCACTCGCCGCGAGCGCGATGATCGATAGTGTAATACGCCACATATCGACATTCTAGTACCGCGCGCCCGCAATCGCGCTCAAATGGCCATCAAAGTGAAGGAGCGGCAATATAAATGCGTTCCTCATGTCTTATGCCGGCGGAGTGATGTCGGGGACGGTGTTGTATTCCGAGTACTTGATCGTCACGGTGCCCTTTGTGCCGGTTGACTGCACTTGGACCGGGAGATTGTTCGAGACCCACATATCGACGGAGTCGCCGCTCTTCCCGACCATGTGGTATCGGTGGGCCGGCACGCCGTCGAGCATGGCCGGACCGAGGTCGGTGATCGTGTAATCGCCGGCGCCATGCCCTTGCATGCCGGCGTTGCGCGCCATATCCATCGGCTGCTGGAGCATTGCACGTCCCATCGACATGTGCTGCCACGAACCGTTCATGTTCATCCACATGTCGCTGCCGATCTCGATGACTTGCATCTCGCCGTTCATCGTCACGTGGAACTTATCGGGCTGGATCATGTCCATGCTCATCGTGGTGCCCTTGGGCGTGGTGATATCGGCGTGGAACGAGTGCACCGCCGCGAAGGCTTGGCCCATGGCCATCATGTCGCTGGTGGCATCGGCAGCGGCGGGCGCCGTGGCCAGCATCGTCATCGCTGCAAAAAAGAGCACGAGTAGAGAAGAACGCATAGAAACCTCCGGTGACGATTGCGTTCGCCAAGCTGCGATGACGGCCTACCTCCGCGGTCGTTTCAAATCGCTGTCAGGATGCGACGCTACTCTGCGTGCATGCGGATGTTCGCACTTGCGGCCCTCGGTCTGTCGCTCTTCCTGCTTCAAGGGTGCGGAGGTAACGTCCCCGGAACGAACGTTTGCGACCCGAACACGGGAATTGCACTTTTTACACGCCGGAGCCGACACCGTCACCAACGCCGCTCGGATGTGTCGACCCGCAGAACGTCCAGCTTCTGTATCCGGTCAACTATCCAGCGGTCAACTACCAGAACACGATGTACTTTACCGCCCAAGCCGGCGTATCGGTCAGTCCCTATCTTGCCATGGAACTGATGTATGAGACGGATCAGACGAATTCACCGTGGTATACGGAGATAGGAAGCACCGTCGTCAATGTGACGGACGACGTACCATCGTACGTTCCGACACCACCTCCTGGCTACAGCACCGTGTACGAGTCGCAGAATTTGCCGATTCCGCAAAACGCCGGCATCGACATACTTGTGATTGACACGCGGAACCCCGCGATTTGTAGTGTGGCCGGTGTCGGCGTTTTAAGTACGTCGCCGGTTGACGGGCTACGCCATCGGTAGGCCATTTGGGCGTCGAACACGCGGGCGCTGGTGACGACGGTATAGTCTTTTAGCATCGGGCCGATTGTGGACCGCGAAACGGCGGAGTATAGTTGCGTTGTCCTCGCGGGAGGGGACCCGTAATGTCGAAGTCCATACTCATCGTAATTGTTTTCGCACTTGTTGCCGGCCTTTTGCCGCGCGCTGCTGACGCCCTGACTTTTTCTGGATATTCTTCGGGTAAGGCACCGTTCGATCTCGAATGGCGTTCGAGCCAAGATGTCGACGCCAACGGGTTTCCGGTCAATCCAATTTGGTCGTACCAAGAGAGCAACTCGAACGGAAACCAATCACCGAATTTCGCCAATATCTGCGGCCCGGGTGGATACTATCCACCGAATTCGGCATGCACGAACCAACCAACGGAATGGAACCCGCAAGACGCTACCTTCGCCGCCTTTGGCGAGTGCGGCGGAGATCCGTTCCCCGGTCACCTCAATTGGGACACGGTGACCCAGATCGGATACATCGAGTGGGAAGGCGCGTCGGGGAGTTGGCCCAACGACAACGACATCAACATGCGTCTCGATCCGTTTCTTCCGGTAACCGAGGCGCTTACCTCAGGCGAATCTTCGCTGGGCCTCGAGTTCGACTCGACGGAAACCATCAACAATTTTGGGGATCCGTTTTGGCAGCCGGGCCAGATCGGCAGCAACATCAACGGAGATCTCGCAGTAGCCTCCGGAGTGCTCGGCGTCGATGGCGTACACCACGGGGGTTGGACCGAGATTCACCCCGTGCTCGCGTTGTCGATCTTGACCAACGAGCAGGTCTCGTCGAAAACGAAAACGACCGAGACAGTGCAATCGACCTGGCAGTATTTCATTCGCAATTCCGGCAACGAGGGTGGTTGCGGATCGCAAGAATTCACGTGGGCAGGCCGCAACGGAAGTTGGTACCTTACGCTGCCGGTCATCGGAGTCAGCATATTTGTCCCCGGCAATCTGTTGCAGGTCGCGGCACACTCGGACTATTGGACCGTCGGTAACAACGTCGGACCGCCGAACATCCGCGGCAGCGTGAACCAATTGACGTTTGGCCCCAACTGCCCGAAATCTATCTGTGGAACCAATTCCGAAAGCGGAAAGCCAATGGGTCAACTGCAGACGATTTCGGTCGGCGTGGGCCTTCCCCAGGCGGGGACTGCTGAAGACGGCGTGCTGACCGTGCTCTCGACTTATACGATACCAAAACAATCCCAAAAGAAAGCACAAGTAAAAACAGCGCACATCGCGGTCACCCAAACGCAGGACTGGGAGGAACCCAACGAGCCCGACGACATTCTGGCTAGAATTACCGATCCCAGCACGCGCAGCAAAGTCGAGGCTTTGATTAAAGCGAACGCGCCCGCCTCGCCTGCGCGTGCAGTCGTCATCAGTCACGGAACCGTCACACTCGCCACGTTGAGCGCACCGCCCGCACTGAGTTCAACCGACGTCCAACAGCTCAGCGCCGTACACGCCGCGCCCGAGGATCCCGCGCATAAAGCGGCGGTGATGAACCTTCAGCTCAAGCTCAAAGCGGTGATTCCGCCGTCGCCCAAGCCGCGCGAGTAGAGGGGCGCGTCAGTGCGTAGAACGCGATGACATGCGTGATCATCAGGGCGGGCACATAGAGGATCACGATCGCATATCCGACGCCTAACTGTCCCGCGACGTTCGGAAGACCGCTTTGGATGCCATGATAGTAGTCGAGCAGAATGTCGGCCGCGCCCACCAGATTAAACGCGACCATGAAGAACCAGAAGAGCGCGCGTATCCGTACCGTGAGCAATGCGAGGAGCGCCAGTATGCCGGTTGCAAAATCGCCGTATGCCGCGCCCGTCGCAAAGGCCGCAGGCAAATTCGCTCCCACCACGCCGGGCAGAATAAAGATCAGCCCAAAGATTCGGAAGCTGTGGAAGGTGGCGATCGCGCGGAGCGCGTCGACGCGATCCATCGACAGGAGCCTCGGCAGCGCGTAGGTGACGATGAGCAGCAGGCATGCGACGTAGCCCAAGACGAGTTGCACCAGGAAGATGAGTTGCGGATGCATGAGGGGTCCTTTCGCGCTGGTACCACCCGGTACCAACAGGTGATTATGGTACTATGTGGTACCAACCTTGTCAAGGAGGGCGAAATGGGCGACGAGGCGATCCGTGAGCGCATTCTTGCGGCTGCTTTTGCGGCGTTCACCAAGGGCGGCTTTGCGGCAACCAGTACCGCCGAGATCGCCGCGCGCGCGCATGTCTCAAAGCGCGAGCTGTATGCGCTGGTCGGCGATAAACAAGCGATGTTGACCGCCTGTATCAGCGCACGTGCGCGCCGGCTCCATATGCCGGCGGAGTTGCCGGTGGTACGTGACCGCAGCACGCTTGAGCAGGTGCTGGTATCCTATGGAGCTCAGCTCGTACGCGAGGTCAGCGAGCCGACCGTTATTGCGGCGTTTCGATTGGCAATTGCCGAGGCACCGCGCGCGCCCGAGGTAGCGGAGACGCTCGATTCGATCGCGCGTGAGACCCGGCGCGTCGCCTTGCAAAGCATTATGGCGCAAGCGAAGAAGTTAGGATTGCTCAAGGGGAGTCCACCTGACCTTGCCCGCCTTTTCGCAGCACTGCTCTTCGGCGATTTACATGTGAGCTTGTTGCTCGGCGTCGCGAAGCCCCCAAGTCCGCGCGAGATCGAAAAGCGTGCCCACGACGCCACTACGGCTTTTCTTCGTCTCTCTGCATCAAGGTAACAGTTTGGCGGCTTCCTCGAGTCTTCCGTGGGCCAGGAGAAACGACGCAAGCGGGAGCGCGCTGCGTTCGGGGTCGAGCTCGAAGGCGCGACGCAGCGCCGCTTCCTGCTCGTCGATCGCCCCGGCGCTCTCCATGACGGAGGCACGCGCGATCCATAGCGCAGGCAGATCGCCGCCGCGCGCAATCGCATCGTCGAGCACGGCCGCGGCTTCGCTGGTTCGTTCTGCATCGCGCAGAATGCCCGCGCGCAGCATCGCGGCTGCCGACGCGACCTCGGAGCCGTCGTAGACGATCGCTTCGAGATGTGCCAACGCTTCGTTTGCTTTCCCCAAACGCAGCTCGCAAAAAGCGCGCGCGTATTGCAGGCCGAGATGTTCCGGATAGTCTTTGAGCCCGGCGAGCGCAAGCGCAAGTGCTTGCTCGAAGCGGCCCAACTCAGCCGCGTGCCGCCCTTGCTCTAGGAAGAGATCGATCGAAAGCTGCGTTTCGCTGCGCTTGCGGCGTTCCAGCGCGCGATTGCGATTAATACGGACCGGCTCGGCGTCGGGCGCCGCGCGTAAGGCGAGGTCGAACCAACGAAGCGCGCGCGCGTCGTCGCCTTGAAGCATGAACGTGCGCCCGATCTCGGCCTGCGCCTTCCAACGATAGATCTGATCGTCAACGACATATTGGCGGTCGGCAAAGTCCCCCGCTTCGATCGCGTGCTGGTATGCGACGCGCGCGTCGTCGTAGCGGGCCTGCGCCGTAAGGGCCTTGCCGAGCAGAAAGTGTGCGTTTGCGTGGTGCGGCGCGACGCGCAGGCAATCGCGTGCGGCTTGCTCGGCCCGCACAAAATCCCGATCGTGTTGGTAGTAAATATCCGAAAGAATCACGTAGGCGCTGGGCACGAAACCGCGCGGGCGACCCGCGAGAATCGAGAGCGAGCGCTCCAGTGCCTCGCGCGCGCTTGCGTGATCGCCGGCGAGCACGCTGGTCGCGCCCAAATTGAACCAATGATATGGATCGCCGGGCTCGCGCTCGACCGCCGCGCGCGCCATGCGCAAGTTGCGCTCGCTCTTGTTGCGCCGCTCGACGACGTCGTCGGTGTAGCCGTGATGCACCAGCACAATCGAAGACGGGATTGCGGCGATTCCCGCTTCCGACTCGTCGCTCGCCGGAAATTCGTGGATCGAACCGCGATAGCGAATCGTCTCATCGTTCGGAAAGATCCGAATGAGCGCACTCGACATCATGCCCTCGCTCCCGGTCTCGCCGACGCGCGACCGAATCCGCACCCAAAGCCCGGTTCGCTCGGCGGGGGCGTTCTTCAGTGCGGTGAGCGCGTCGAGCGACTGCGGCAGAACTTCCTCGTCGGCGTCGAGATTGAGGATCCAGCGTCTGCTCGCGTGCGCGAGCGCTTCGTTACGTGCCCAGGCAAAGTCGTCGCGCCACTCGCGCTCGAGAACCAACGCGCCGAAGCTGCGTGCAATTTCGATTGTGCGATCGGAGGACCCGGTGTCGACGACGACGATCTCGTCGGCCACGCTGGCGACGCTGCGCAGCGCCGCTTCGAGAAAGTGCTCTTCGTTTTTGACGATCATGCAGACCGTCAGGCCTGCGGGCTTGCCTAGCGGAACAGCGTCAACACCGTTTGGGCGTTGCTGTTCGACTGCGAAAGCACCGAGGTCCCGACTTGCACGAGGAGCTGCAATTTCGTGAACTCCGTCGAGGCCTGCCCGACATTGAGGTCGGCGATGTTCGACTCCGAGGATTGGAGATTTACCGCAGCCGTATCGTCGTTCTGCTGATCGATGCCGAGGCGGACGACGATTGCTCCGAGGTTTGCCTGCTGCGTCGTGAGCTGCTGCAGCGCGATGTCGACTTGCCCGATCGCATCCTCGGCGGCAAGCGACGGATTGGTCGACGCCGCGAGGTTGATGTTGGAGAGGCGCAGCGTGTTCGTGTTCGTTGCTGCGATGCCGATCTGAACAACGTCGCCTTCATCGGCGCCGGACTGGAAGCTGAACGCCGGCTCGCTCGCAACGTTCGTTGGCCCGACGTTTTGGCTGACTTTGATGTAGGCCGTCGTTCCGACATCGGCGGTCGTGACCGCGCCCAGCGTGATCGCCACGTTGTCGAACCCAGAGAAGTTGCTGGTGAATTTCGCGGTGATGTTCTGCGGGTGCAGCCCGAATGCCGTCGATTTGACCGCGCTTGGCCCGAAGAGCGTCAACGACGTGCAGACCAGTCCCGTCGCGCTCTCGAAGAACGTTTCTTTTACCGCGATCGAAACGCCGGTATTAACGACCTGCAATTCGATCGTACCGTCGACCGTCGCCTCGCCCTGACCGCTCCCGTTGCCCAGACCCTGAATTCCGGGGTACGCCGCGTTCGGGGTGGTGTTGAAGGCGTTCGAGAACGACGGAGACGCGCTGACGATGAGAAAGCCGTTCGAGATCGCTGCGTTGGCCGTAATGGTGAAATACGCATTGGCACCCGGCTGATACCCGGCGTGCGTGCCGTCGAGCAACGCCTGCCCATTGAAGTTCGTGTTCTGCGAGATGCGGTTCACCTCGAGCAGCAGCTGCGAGACCTCGGCTTGGAGGTTCACGCGATCGGCGGTGCTGTTGATATCCGACGCAGCTTCGACGGACAGCACACGAATGCGCTGGAGAATATCGGTCTGCTGGGTGAGCGCGCTAAGCGCAACCTGCGACGCGTTGTTGGCGTTCTGCACGTTCTGCGATGCCTGATTGAAGGCTTCGTACTGCGACGTGAGATTCGTCGCAATGGCATTGCCGGAAGGATCGTCGGCTGCGGTGTTGATGCGCAATCCGGATGAGAGCTGCGTAACGACGTTCTGGAGCTGCGCCTGATTTCGATCGAGGTTCAATTGAACCGCGTTCGAAAGAACGTTCGTAGCAATGCTGAGTGCCGACACGACTGAGACCTCCATGCGGCTCAACCCTGAGCCCCGTGCTAATACTCAGGGGATCCGTCCCCCTCGTTGTAATGTTCATCGGCCCGCGCTTGCTTCCGCTTAACCGGAACGTCCAAAAACGATGAGCCTGGAGGACCTTCTTGGGCGGGGCCGGGCGCTGGCCGAGGCCGGTCAGCATGAGGATGCCTTGAATCTGGCACGGCAAGCTGCGGCGCTCGACCCCGGGCGCTACGAGCCGCACGCGCTGGCCGGAGCGATTTTGGCGCTGGCCGGACGGCCTGACGAAGCGCTTTCGCACCTCGAACGCGCTCGGCAACTCGATCCCATGCGCCCCGAGCTCTACAATAATGCCGGCGCCGCGCTGCGTTCGCTGGGTCGCCTCGATGAGGCGCTCGCGCACTTCGAACGGGCGCTTTCGCTTCACCCGGGCTACGCGGATGCCGCGGCCAACGCCGCGGGGGTGTGGGGCGCACGCGCCCTCGTGCTCGCCGAGGAAGGCGACATCGACGGCGCAGCGCGCGCGCTGCGCGTGGCGATTCGCCTTGCGCCCGAAAACGCCAAATACTATCGCCATCTTACGGATATCGATCTCAACGCGATCACGCCGGAACACGAAGCCGCCCTCGGGAAGCTCGCGCGCTCGCCGCGGCACGACGATACGCAGGCCGACGCCGATTTCGCGCTCGGCACGATTCTGCGCGCACGCGATCCGCAGCGCTCCTTCGATCATTTCGTACGGGCGAACGCGCTCAAACGATCGCAGCAAACGTACGATGAAGCGGAAACGCTTGGCGCGTTCGAACGCATCGCAACAACCTTCGATCGCGCGTTTCTGGATCGGCATGCGGGCTACGGCGATCGTTCGGAGCGTCCGATCTTCATCGTCGGGATGCCGCGTTCGGGAACTACCTTGATCGAGCAGATTCTCGCGAGCCACCCGCTGGTTTTCGGAGCCGGCGAGCTTGGCACGTTCGAAGAGATCACGAATGCGGTGCTTGCGGACGGCGACATGGTTTCACCGGCGGCGATGCTCGAGGTTCACGGCGAGCAACTCGACGGGATCGGACGGCGCTACGACGAGGCGCTTCGCGCCCTAGCTCCAGGCGACGTCGGGCGCGTTACCGACAAGATGCCGTCGAATTTCCGTTTCATCGGATTGATTCGTCTGGCGCTTCCGAACGCGCGCATCATCCACGTGCAGCGCGATATCATCGACGTCGCACTCTCGTGTTTCACCACGTCGTTCACCGCCGAAGGCATGGCCTGGACCGGCGATCTGTCGGAGCTGGGGCGCTATGCGCGCGGCTATCTGCGCCTCATGAACCACTGGCGCACGACGCTGGGGCCAAGTGAAATGCTCGAGGTGCGCTACGAAGATCTCGTCGGCGATCTCGAGGGCGAAGCGCGTCGCATCCTCACGTACTGCGGGCTTGCGTGGGACGAGCGATGCTTGAACTTCCACGACACAAAGCGACCGGTTCGCACCGCCAGCGTCGTCCAGGTGCGTCGCCCGGTTTATCGCACGTCAATCGGTGGGTGGCGCGACTTTTCGTCGCAGCTGCAGCCGTTTATCGACGCGCTCGGCTAGCGCGTTACGATGAGCGCCGCTAGTCCGATTGCGATGAGGTCTCCCACAATCGCGGCCGGATAGGCCCCGATACGCTTGATTGCCTCGCGACGCGCGGCGTAACCAGCATACGTCCCGATCAACGCGCCGATGATCCCGACGATTGCGCCGGCGATTTCCGGGCCACCGTGCAGTATTGCAAGCGACCCGCCCACGAGGGCTCCACTGATGATTCGCGCGGTCAATCCGAACGGTTTCGTGCGCGCCGGCGTGTTTGGCAGCAGGTCCAGCACGTATTCGCCGACGGCGGCGATTGCGAGCACAATTCCCCAAATGCTGCCGCGCCGGATCAACACCGCCGCGATTGGCGTAAAGCTGCGCAGACCCGAAACGAACCCGAGGCAGAGGCTGAGCAGCAGTATCGTCACACGCACGCTCCTTCGAGGCTTACTGCGTTCGCAGGTGACATGGTAACGCGGACCGGGACGCCGCGATCACGCGCGTCTTCTACTCTCTACCTTGCCGTAAAACCGCAGTACAAGTCTTTGTAGCCGAACGCCTTACCGGTCATGATGACGAAGGTGGTTGGGTTACCAGGCCGCCCTCCCATGAGCTCGCACTCGTGGCCATTTGCGGAAAAATTCACCTTTTGCGTCACACACGCACCGATGCCGACGCGCCACGTGGCTCCCGGTGCGATGGTCGGTCGATCGTTTTTGCAAAGGAGCGTCGCGTACGTGATCGTCCCGTTCACCGAATATGGCGTATCGTTTTTTGCGGTAGCTTCGCGGCCGGCGTCGGCCGGCCGCACCAAAACCATCGGTAGCAGCAAACTGAGCGCTACGAGGAAAAGCGCCTTTTTCATAAGGTCCCTCCCGCTATAAGCAACTGCGCATCGCGCTGGCTGGGGACTTCTGCGGTAGGTTAGCGCGGTCCCTCGACTACGGCGCTTCGCGCCTACGCTCGGGATGACAAGGCGCTACGCTCGGGATGACAAGGGCAGCTTCACGACTACCGGGACGCCGTTGAGGGCGGCATTGCCGGTCAGCGCGTCAACGTCATCCCCAATGATTTCGTTATAGTTTGCGCGCGCGAAGCCGTGCGGCAAGCACACGACGCCGCGCATAAGGTCCGGCGTCGGCTCGACCGTCACGCCGATGCTGCCGGTTTGGGTCGTGAGCTCGACCTTTGCGCCGTTCTTGACGCCGCGATCGCGCGCGTCTTCATCGTTCATGAGGAGCACGCAGGGGTCCGCGCCGCGGTTCAACCGCTTGAGGTCATTCATCCACGAATTGTTGGTTCGCAGCGAGCGGCGTCCGATCAAGACGAATTCGGGTTGCGGCCCGTCGAGTTGCGCTTCGAGCCGGTTGACGTCGGCTCCAAAAGCTTGCGGAACCAAATCGATGCGTTGGTTCGCCGTAAGGAGCCGCTGCGGCATGCATGGCTCGAGCGGCCCATAGTCGATGCCGTGCGGATGCGAAAGCAGCGCCTCGATACTCGTTGCGCGCGGGCCCGCTTGCAAGCCGGCCTCGAGGCGCTCGTTTGGGTGGGTGAGGCTCTTGCCGCGTAGACGGCAGAGCGAGTTCGCTAAAGATCTGCCAGTCGTACCGCTGCGTCGCGTCGATCTCAAAGACGGCGCGGTTCATGCGCGCGGTGTTTCGTACCGCGAAATGATGGAAGACGACGTCGTAGTGATCGGTTTCCAGTCCGGTCGCCGGCGGAAGGATCACGTGCGCGTGACGCGTCGTCTCGTTGATGTAGGGATCGATGCAGACCATGAAGTCGAGCCGCGCGAGCGCTTCCGCCAGGCGCGCGCCGTTCGGTGTGGAGAGCACGGGATTGCCGGCGACGGTCACGAGTGCACGGATCTGGCCTTCGCCCGGCGTTTCGATCTCATCGAGCAGTGTGACTACCGGCAGCTCGCCGTTGAATTCCGGATAGTTGCGCACGCGGGATCGCCAACGTCCCTCGTGAACGTCGCCGGGCTTGCTGCCCGCCAACATGTCGTACGCCGGAGCAGGCCACATTGCGCCGCCGGGTTCGTCGAGATTGCCGGTGACGGCATTAAGCACGTTGACCAGCCACTGACAGAGTCCACCGAAGGCTTGTGTCGAGAGGCCGACGCGCCCGTAGGCGGCCGCGCGCGGCGCAGCGCTGAAGGCGCGCGCCAGCGAACGCAGCGTTTCTGCCGTGATGCCGGTGTGCGCGCAGACGCGCTCCGGAGAAAACCGCGCAGTGATGTCGCGCAATCGCGTGAGGCCATCGTAATGTTCGGCGAGTCGTCCCAGCCGTTCGCGGCGTTCTTCGAAGATGACATGGATCAGCGCGAGCAGGACGAACGCGTCCGCTCCCGGTCGCACGAAATGATGCTCGTGCGCGGCTTTGGCCGTTTCGTTGCGTCGAGGATCGATGACGACGACGCGGCCGCCCCGGTCTCCAATCGCTCGCAAGCGCTCGCGCATACCGGGCGCGGTCATGATGCTGCCGTTGCTGACCAGCGGGTTCGCGCCCATGATCAAAAAGAAATCGGTGCGATCGACGTCGGGCACCGGCAGGAGCATCGGGTGGCCGAACATGTGCGTCGCCGCGACGTGGTGGGGCAACTGATCGACGCTGGTTGCGCTGAAGCGGTTGCGCGTGCGCAGTAACCGAAGAAAGCCGCTTGAGCTCAGCAGCGAGCCGCTGTTGTGCACGGTAGGGTTGCCGAGGTACGTCGCGATCGAGTCCCCGCCCAGTCGATCTTCGATGTCGCGCAGACGCGAGGCGACGTGATCGAAGGCTTCATCCCACGCGATCGGCTCAAACCGGTCGCCGACGCGGCGATGCGGCACACGCAAGCGATTCGGATCGGCTTGCAGATCGATCAGTGCAGTTGCCTTCGGACAGATCGCACCGCGCGAAAGTGGATCGTCCGGGTCGCCGCGCAAATCGGTGATCGCCCCATTCGCAACCGTGATTTTCAGGCCGCAGATTGCCTCGCACAGGTTGCAGGCCCGAAAGTACACTCCATCGCGCGCCGTACTCATAGAACGTGCCTTCGCTAGGCGGCGTAGCGGACCTCGGTAACGCCGACGCGCTTGCGCACCGTGAGTTCACCGGCGAACGGCGCGGTGAAGACGCCGGACGTCGGTGCGACGTCGGCATAGTCGCGCCCGACCGCGACGACGATGTACTTCATCGTCACGACACGATCGTGCGTCGGATCGAACGCGATGACCCGCGCGTGGTCGCCATCGGGAAGAATGATCTCCACCCACGCATGCGTCCCGCCCTCGCCGAGAAGATGGCCCGAGACATAGCGTGCCGCGAGGCCGCAGTGGCGCGCCAGCGCGAGCATCACGTGCGCGTAATCCTGGCAGACGCCTTTGCCGAGCATGAAGGCCGCGGCAGCGGTCGTATGAACGTCGGTAACGCCAAACGCGTACGTCATGTGGGTGAACACGAAGTGATTGATCGCGTGCGCGAGCTCGAGAGGATCGCGATGCGCCGCGCGCAAGTGCTCCGCGGCTTCACGAAGATTCGCGTCGGCGCGAGTGAGCGAACTCGGGCGGATCAGGCGCGGTATTTCCAGCACGCCGTGCGTTTCGCGATGTTCGCTAACCCAGGCCTCGCGTTCGACGATCGCCCAATATTCGAAATCGATGCCGCAATCGAGCTGCGGAACGGCCATCGCGATGACGCTGTTCCCGAAGGCGTCGTGGTGCGTTTGCGGCGGCAGCTGCGGAAAAACGTCGAGCCGCTGCACGATGCGCCGCTGACCGCCGTGACCGTCCCGCGGAGAGATCATCAGGCGCTGCCGCAGGTCGGCGATCGGCCCAGGATACTGGTAGCGAATGTGCTGGTGAATGATGTAGGTAACTTCGCTGACCGACGTCCAATCGACGGTGTTCTCGTCGAGGAACTCCACATGACCGATCTCCACCCTATCCAGCCGGTGTTCCGCCATTCTTTATTTCATCGGCCCAAACGCTCATAGTATTGAATTTCGAGGGGCCATAGGTCGTGACCATGGCGACGTCCAGCGCGTCGCGCCCGAGCGCGACGCGAATGCGCCCCTTGCGCGGCTCGTTGTTGCGCGGGTCGAACGTCCACCACATCCCGCCCAAATACGCTTCAAACCACGCGCAGAAGTCCATCGTGGGATAGGGCGGAGGCCACGTCGAGGTCGGGGAGATACCCGAAGGCGTAGCGCGCCGGAATATTCATCGCGCGGCAAAACGTGATCGCCAAGTGCGCGTAGTCGCGGCACACGCCGCGCCCGCTTTCGAGCACGTCGACCGACGTCGTGAACGGCGAGCTTGCTCCCGGCGACGAACGTGACGTGCGCGTTCACCCAGTCGCAGATCGCCTGCACGCAGCCGCGGCCCCGCGGGAGCCGAACCGAAGAGTTGCGCGGCGCGGTCAACCAAGACGTCGGAGAGACAGTAGCGGCTCGGCAAGGTGTAGACGAGCACGTCGTCGGGCAAATCCTGTACGAGATGTTGCTCCACGTTCCAATCGACGGCGTCGAGCTCTGCGGACGTCTGCACGATCGCATCGTACCGTAACGAGACGTCGCCTTGCGGCAGGGTAAGGCGCCGGCACGCGTTGCCGAACAGATCGGTGTAGTCGTGATACGTCGCGTCCGGCTGCGTGGCCCATTCGCTCGCGAATCACCCGATGGCGTCCACCGTCTTGCGGGCGCACCAGAAAGACGGCCGGCGTCGGGTTCTCGAACTCGAACGCGAGCGTGCAGCCAACGCGAAGGCGCAGCACGGTTTCGGGCTGCGTTGAGGTGTCCACAGATCACCTGTTCGCCGCGCCGACCGGAATCAATCTAAACGCCGCGAAAGGTGGGCGCTATGGATGCCGTTGTGTGCCGATCGTTTAGCGGAGTCGAGGATTTGGAGTTTGGGGAGATGCCCGCTCCCAAACCCGGCGCGGGTGAAATACTTGTTGACGTCCATGCCGCAGCGGTCAATTTCATGGACTGTCTCTTGGTGTCGGGAAAATATCAGTTGCGGCCGCAAACGCCGTTCGTCCCGGGCACGGACGCCGCCGGCATCGTTGCCGCCGTGGGCGAAGGCGTCACGCGCTTTAAACCCGGAGACCGCGTCGCCTGCAGCAATTGGACCGGCGCATATTCGCCGCAGATGGTCACCTCGCAGCTCTCGGCGGTGCAACTGCCGCCCAGTGTCGACTTCGTTACGGGAACGACCGTGCGACACGGTTACGGCACCGCACACTATGCGTTCGTCGAACGCGCGAAGCTTGCGGCCGGGCGAAACCGTCTTTGTCTCGGGCGCTGCGGGCGGCGTCGGACTTGCAGCCGTAGACTTGGCGCGAAGTCTCGGAGCGCGGGTCATCGCCGGCGTGAGTTCGCACGACAAGGTCGGCATCGTTCGCGAATACGGGGCGGAAGAAGTCATCGACTACGCCCACGAGGATTTGCGCGAACGCATCAAGGCCGTAACCGACGGCAAGGGCGTGGACGTGTTCTTCGACGTCGTTGGCGGCGACGTGTTCACGACCATGACGCCGACTCATGGCTTGGGGTGGCCGGATGCTGCCGATCGGCTTTGCGAGCGGCGACATCCCGTCGGTCCCCATGAACCTCTTGTTGCTCAAGAACTATTCGATCGTCGGCGTGTTTTGGGGCGCGTGGTCCGAGCGCAATCGCGACGCAAGCATGGCGGCCGACGAACAGATCTTTGCGTGGATCGCCCAAGGCAAACTCAAACCGCACGTGGGCGCGGTGTTTCCGTTAGAGCAATTCAAGACGGCGATGGAATCCGTGCTCGATCGGACCGCGCAAGGGCGCGTCGTGCTGAAGGTTGGCGATTCCGGGTGAGCGATCCATCGACTGGACGGTAATCGAGCAGGTCACGGTTTCTGGCAAGAAGCGGATCGAGCGTCACGATTGCCGCGTTGCAGCCGTCTTATTGAGAATTGGCCACTGCCGCAACTATAAAGGAGTATCGTGAGTATTCGTCACCGCTCAGTCATGATCGCGCTGCTATTGTGTCTGGCAGTGCCTGGACAGCTGGCCGCACAATCGCACCAGGGGTCGGGCCCCGGGATGAGTCAGGCAGAGAGTGCAGTCCCCGGTCTTCACGCCTTCGACTTCCTAGTTGGTCGATGGAAGGCCCATCATCGAAAGCTTAAGCAGCGACTCGCCAATAATCATGAGTGGATTGAATTCGAAGGCACGTTGTTTAATCAACCGCTTATGGGGGGTTACAGCAATTTCGACGATACAGTGCTCAACGTTCCGGGCGCACCCTATCGCGGAGTCGCACTGCGGTCCTTCGACGCGAAGACTCAGCAGTGGTCAATCTGGTGGCTCGACAGCAGGACACCATCGGCACCATTGGACCCGCCCATGATCGGGAGTTTCCACAATCGCGTGGGCACTTTCTATGGGGATGATATGGTCAAGGGAAAGCGAGTTCGGGCGCGCTTCATCTGGTCCAACATCACTCCGACGTCAGGCCACTGGGAGCAAGCGGACTCGCCAGACGGGGGCAAGACGTGGGAGACAAACTGGGTGCAGAACATCACGCGAGTTCGCTGATCGGACCGGGCGGGTTCGTGGTTACCGTGCATGCGGGCGCGCCGGCACAAGCGGCGCTCTCGCACCACGATATTCAATCTAGACCTGCGCTAGGCCGCCGTCGACCGGAAGGTCGGCGCCGGTGACGTACGACGACGCGTCCGTAGCCAGGAACAACGCGGCCGTTGCGATTTCTTCAGTCTGGCCGATACGGCCGAGCGGGGAAGCTCCCGTTATGGTCTTCTCGAACTCGGCCATCCCCTCGGGCGTCAGGCCGAGCTTCCCAAAGATCGGCGTTTCGATCGGGCCGGGGCTCAGGGTGTTCACACGAATCTTTCGCGGTGCAAGTTCAGCGGCGAGGTTGCGGCCAAACGCGCGAAGCGCGGCCTTGGTGGCGCCGTAGACGCTTCGTCCCGGCGCACCGCCGGTTGCAGCGGTCGAACCGGTGAGGATGATTGAGCCGCCGTCCGCGATGATCGGGACCGCGTGCTTGATGGTGAAATACGCGCCGCGCACATTGACGTCGAACTGTGCGTCAAAGAACGCTTCGTCGACCGCTTCCATCGGCGTAAACTTCGCGACACCCGCGTTGACGAACAGCACATCGATGCGTCCGTATTTCGCTTTGATCGTACCGATAAGGTTCGCGCTGGCACCGGGATCGGCCGCGTCGGACGCGATAACCTCGATTCCGGGCATCGTTTCGCGCGCCGCCTTGAGTGTAGACGGATTGGAACCCGTTACGATAACCTTCGCGCCCTCGTTTTGGAATAGCAGCGCCGTCGCCGCGCCCATGCCTGTCGTGCCGCCGGTGATGAGGGCGACCTTGTCCTTGAGCTTCAAAATGTCCACGCCTTTGCTGGGGGAGATTGAGGTTCGCTGAGTATAGGGGGTTTTGTAACGTCCAGTCAAGAACCAATGTTGTATGAGCATGAGCAGGCATGGGGCGCCCTAAGGATTTTATAACGGACGAGGTCTTGGACCGCGCCGCCGAGGTATTCTGGCGCGCCGGCTACGAGGCCACGTCCATTCTTGAGCTTGAAGCCGCCACCGGATTGGGGCGCGGGAGCCTCTACAACGCGTTTGGCGATAAAGAAGGCTTGTTTCTGGCCGCCCTGGATCGCTACCAGGCGAGATTCGGCGGCCCGCCGCTTGCGCAACTCGAGCACGAGGACGTGGGCGAGGGCATCCGGCTCATGCTGCTTGCCATCGTCGAGCGCATGAGTTGCCCCGACGTTCCCCCCGGCTGCCTAATGACGAATTCGACCGTAGCGTGTACCGGGAGTACGACTCCGATCGAATCCGCCGTTTCGCGGAACATCTCGAACATGGAGTCGCGCTTCGAGCTCGCAATCAAACATGCAATCGACACGAAACAGATTCCGGCAACGACCGACGCTCAGCAGCTTGCGCGATACTATGTCGCGGTCGCGATGAGTCTGGGCGTTGTCCACAAGGCGTGCGCCGACGTGGCGTGGCTGCACGACATCGTCAAGGTCGCCATGCAAAACTGGCCAACATATGGAGAGTAATAAAGTGATAGAATTATCTGCGCGTCGCTTGAAGAACGGTGACGCCTTGCCGGATTTGACACTGCCTCGCGTTGGGGGTGGAACGACGATCCTATCGCAATACTTGAAGGGCGCGTGGGGCGTCGTGCTGTTTTATCGTGGCGACTGGTGCCCGTTTTGTAATGCGCAACTGAGCGGATTCCAGCGAAAACTGAAAGACCTGGATACACTTGGCGCCCGAGTCGTCGCCATCTCGGTCGATTCGCAAAGCGATGCGTCGAAGACCGTCGAGCGTTCTCATCTGACGTACCCGGTTCTTTACGGCGCAGACGTAACCGATGTCGCCGCGAGATTCGGCGCCTACTCATCTACGGACGCGCACGGAACCTACATCAACTCGACGGGATTTATCGTCGATCCACTGTAGGGCCGATTTAGGGCCAGCGGGAATTGTGGGTTTCCGGGCGTAGAGCCGAGTGAAGGAGATTCGCTCTTGAAGAAAAGTCGCTTCACGGAGGCGCAGATCGTGGCGATCCTCAAAGAGCTCGATGGCGGTACGCGGGCAACGGAGCTTGGCCGCAAGCATGGGATTCACGCGAATACGATCCGGCTCTGGAAAGACAAATACTGAGGCCTCGAAACGAGCGATCTGGTTCGGCTCAAGCAACTCGAAGCCGAGAACGCGCAGATGCAACGAATTATCGCGCGGCAAGCCCTTGAGATCGACGCCATGAAAAGTCTCGTCTCAAAAAACGGCTGGGGCTCTCGCAGCGAAAAGACGTGGTGAGGGCATTGCAGCACGAAGGCCTTTCTCAACGCCAAGCCTGCCGTTTGGTGAATTGTCCGCGTAGCAATATGCACTATCGCCTCAAAGCGCGGATCGATGAGCCGTTCACGGCGCGCCTTCGAGAGTTCGCGGCTGAGCGACCGCGCTTCGGTTGGCGCCGATTGCAGATCCTGTTGCGGCGTGAGGGGATGAGCGTTGGAGAGCATCGTCTGTTGCGAACCTATCGTGAATGCGCGCTGCAAGTGCGGCCGCGCAAGAAGCGCAAGGTGCGCTATATTCGCGGCAATGTCGTTCCGCCGGTCACTGGTCCGAATGAGCGATGGTCGATCGACTTCATGCATGACGGATTGTCGCGGTAGAACGCTTCGCACGATGAACGTCGTCGATGATTTCACGCGGGAATGCGTTGTTCTCGAGGTCGCCTTCTCGTTTGGAAGCTATGACGTGATTCGATTCCTCGAGGATGCGGCCTTCGATCGTGGCCTTCCAAAGACGATTCGATTTGACAATGGCTCAGAATTTACAAGCCGAGCAATGCTTCGTTGGGGCGCTGAGCGCGAGGTTAACCTTTACTTTATCGATCCCGGGAAGCCGACGCAGAACGCGCAGATCGAATCGCTGAACGGCCGCATCCGCGACGAGTTGCTCAACGCACACAGCTTCGTGACTATCTTCGAGGTTCGGCGACGGGCGCTGGCGTGGAAGGAAGACTACAACAACGTACGCCCTCATTCTTCACTCGACTATCGGACGCCGAGGGATTTCGCGGCGCTTTTCTAACTCAACCAATCCTCACAGCCAACTTCGGCTTGAAAAATCCCTACACGTCACAACGGCGATATTGCGCTGGTCGTGTATTCGAGCGGCGCGATCGGTCGCATCGTGGCGGATGATGCGGTCGGTTTGGTCGGCTACCTAACTAAAATGCAAAAGTAGTCCGGGCAGGCGATTGGCGCGTCTGAGGACAACGAACGCCGCACGATGAACGTCGTCGATGATTTCGCGCGGGATTGCGTTTGTGAATAGCAGTGGGGGCAATTACGGGATACCGTCAACCTGGAGTTGACCCGGTTCCGTGGATACTTTCGTTCTTACGGAGAAAGAATCCACCATGGCAAAGCGCCGTACATACCCGCCGGAGTTCCGGCGTAGGATCCTCGAACTGGTTCGCTCCGGTCGCAGCGTGAACGAGGTTGCCCGCGAGTTCGAAGTCGCGCGGCAATCGATCATGAACTGGCAAAAGCAAGACGATCTCGACGGCGGTCGCCGCAGCGACGGTCTAACAACCGAAGAGCATATCGAGCTCGTTGCGCTTCGCCGCGAGAACAAGCGGCTGAAACTCGAAGCGGAAATATTGTCAAAAGCCGCGGCCTGGTTCGCTCGGGAGACCAACACGATTCCGAACAAGTCTTCGGATTCATGAAAGCGTATCAGGCCGCATATACGATCACCATGCTGTGCCGCGTGCTCGAAGTCTCCGCGAGCGGCTACTACGCGTGGTGCAAACGCTCGCCGTCGCGGCATCGCCAAAACGATCTGCTGATTGGCGATCGGATCGAAGCGTCGTTTCGCAAATCGCGGTCGACGTACGGTCGCCCGCGTATCCACGCCGACCTTCGCGATGAAGGCCTCGCGATCTCGGGAAAGCGCGTTGCACGATTGATGCGAGAGCGCGGTATTTACGGGGCTTCTCGGCGCAAATCGACGATGACAACGATTCGCAATCGCGATGCGCGGCCTGCGCCTGATCTTGTCGATCGGAAGTTCAGCGCCGAGCGGCCCGATCAGCTTTGGGTTGCCGACATCACCTACATCCCGACGTGGTCCGGGTTCCTGTATCTCGCGGTCGTGCTCGATGCCTACAGCCGGCGCGTCGTCGGTTGGGCTATGGCCAATCACTTGCGTGCGGAATTGGTGCTCGAAGCGCTCAACATGGCGATCTATCGCCGCAAACCCGAGGGCGTCATTCATCACTCCGACCAAGGTTGCCAATACACGTCGATCGCCTTCGGGCAGCGCTGCCGCGAAGCGAACGTACGACCGTCGATGGGTTCGGTTGGCGATGCGTACGATAACGCGATGTGCGAAAGTTTCAATGCAACCCTCGAATGCGAGCTGCTGGTGCAGCATAACTTCAGGACGCACCGGGAGGCTTCGCTCGCGATCTTCGACTTCATCGAGGGCTGGTACAACCCGCATCGCCGGCATTCAGCTCTCGGCTATCTCTCACCCAACAACTACGAGCGGCGGATGAGTCAAGCCGCCTGATGTCCAATTCGCAATCCTCCGCGAAAGCGGGTCAACTCCAACCTCACTAGTGCTCCACGAATACTTACTTGGTGAATTGCAATAGGTGGTCCGGGTAGTCGATGACGACAGTGCCGTACGTCGCGAATGTTCGAGCGCCAACCGCGATTGGAATCGATGCGTCCTCGAGCACGGGGCACACGGTCGTGGTATTTGTTACTCCACCCAGCGCTATGGTCGAGACGCGAGTGGCGCCAGAACAATAGGGGGCTGCCTGGCGCGACGAAGAGGAACTGATTGCAGCGAAATCGGCGGGCGGCATTCGTACAGCGCCAACGTATCCGCTGTCAAACATTACCGGGAAGGTCTTACCACCGATTGTCGCATTTCCGTTCGCGACGCCTGACTGATCAATACTGACGCACCCGGTCTTACATTGATATCGCGAGGCGGCTGCTACCGCTACCAGCGCTCTGTGCGATCCGAAATCCATATGCAAACGCAGCCGGCTCAAGTAATCGCCGCCGCAGATGACAGTACGTGGGGGCAGTCGACTGTCTACGTAAACAACGGGATGCAGGAACGTCGAGCCCGCGACGTTGAGTACATTCACTCGACCTACACGGTCAATTTCTGTTCCGCCGATAACACGAGTGCGCTCAAGCGTCCAATCACTTTGATCTATGTGGCCGGCCAAGTCATTCGAAACGGCCAGGTAGCTAGTGCCCGTATCAATCATGCAGCTGATCGGAACGTTATCGAGGCTGCCGGGCAGATAAAATCGACCCCCACTTATCTTCAACGCAAATGCGCCATTGGTGATAGTGATATTAGGCTTCCGCCATGGGAACTCGTTAGGATCAAGCGGTCGGTTCTCAAGTGCCTCGCTTGAGGATAGAAACATCTCGCCGCCCTCGGTTCTCCAAGCAACAGGCACGACTTCGCCATTTCGCAGCGAGCCGTACCGCAGCACTTCGATTGCTCTCAGCGAGCCGTCTACGCGATAAACCACTCGCGCAACGTCGCCGCTTTCCGCATTCCGCTCTACGACTACTTGCAACGCGGCTTGCGCAGAAGGCACATCGCCGCAGAGCAACGCGCGTAACGTCATCAAGTCGGCCTCTGCCCCGCCGGCCGACCGGGTCTCGGCACCATTTTCGTCGATACGCCAGGCGGTCTTCGCATCCGCTCCAATGACAATGCCGTAGTCACGCCCTTGGAACGAGTACTGCTCCTCTATTTTACTCGAGTCAACTGCGATCGTTACGTTGCTGTAGGCGCCGTAGACCCCGTGGAGCACTAGCGACTCATCCGGCCCGCAGACGAATGGTCTTACTGGCGTAGGTTCTGCCTTCACGCTCATTAGCATCATAATCATGACGGGGAGCGCAACGACGGCAACCAAATGTGCGAGCCGCCGTCGACCTGCTGGACTCATCGCTTCCCCGCTCGTCTGGACATGATGCATCTATATTATACGGCTTCGCTACATTTCAGGAATAATTGCGAATGGATTGCTTCCTCCACCAAACGCGTTTCCCCCGAGTCCGTCGCCCAAGGGAGATGACTGCAAGTTTGAGTCCATTACACCGACTGAAAAAGCGATGCCACCGTCGTCGACCCCGCCCTGCAGAAGGTTCGGGTCGGCGTCAGCGCTGCTAACAAGCTCTTCGTCCTCCTGGGACACCAAATTGAGAAATTCCTCGGCTCCCGCCGTGTCATCGTTCGACGACGCCCCCACTGTCGACCCACCGCCGTTCGATCCACTCGCCAACAGGTTTGCTGGAAGTGTTTGCAGCGTCGGTACGGGGTCCGTGGCGTCTCCGCTAACTGTCCACGATTGGGTCGTTCCGCCGATGCTCACCGTGACTAAGGTCGAATTGCTGCTCGCATTATAAGATAAGGCTTCCGCTGAGGTGTCGCCCTGAGGATCCTGTATAGCAATTGTCTCAGTTACATCCCCGACAGCGTCCACGTTGATGTTAATGCTGAACTGCGATGTTGTCGCGCTTCCAGGATTCGAAATCGAAGCATTGGTTTCCAGAACACCTTCGTTAATGGTCACGCGCGTGCCGCCGGCGCCGATGACATTGAGGGAATAATAGCTGTCGAAGGAGCCGGCGACGAGTCCGATTAGCGGCAGAGTGGATGCGCCCGCTTCTCCTATAACGCTGTTCGCGCCCGCATCAATAGCGTCTTGTCCCAAGAGGAAGCCATCCGCAGTTGAATCCGCATTGGGCGGAGCTTCCAAAGTGGCCTGCGTGCCGCTTAACTCGATTCCCGCCCCGATAACCTGAGCATCCGGGCCCGTGGTGGCAACCTGGATCTGGTTCATAAAGACGCCAGAATCATCGATGACGATCGTGCCCTGCGGCCCAGCGAGAATATTCGGGCTGATGATTACGCCGTCGGACGATTGCAGACTCCCCGAGGCGAAGGCGCCGATCTCATAATTCAAGGTGAGCTGCGTGCCATTTTGCTCCGTGGTCAGCGACGATTCGAGATTTCCGTTGCCATCGTAGGTATACACTGTTCCGCCGACTTGATATTGGTTGGCCGAAATCTGTGTCACACCGGCCGAAACTGTCGGAATTCCAGGATTCCCACTCGAGTACCACGGGCTCGCTACCTGCGACTGAGCTTGCGAAGCCGTAAGAAAATACTGATCCTGCTGGAGCTGATTTGTAACCGTGCCTACCGTCACTTGTCCGCCGGGCTCGATTGGTCCGATCGGGTTTGATAAGCCTGCTGATCCGGTAACCTCTGCTACAAGGCCGTCCGCCACAGCTGCGTTTTCCACAGAGGAAAGCTGTGCGACGGAAAGGTTGGTGATCTGTTTTGAGGTCAATGCGGCAAGCTGGGTGCTTCCGAGCGCAGAAAGTTGCGAATTCGACAGTGCCGCGACCTGAGAAGCACCTAGTTCCGAAAACTGCGCTTCGGAAAATGACTTTAACTGCGTGTCGCTTAGCGATGTGACCTGATAGTTAGAAAGTGCCTGGAGTTGGCTTGACGTGAGGCTCGCAATCTGCATGGGTGTAAGTGCGCCGATTTGCGCCGAACTCATCATCTGCAGCTCACCGGTTGTTAAGGCCGACACTTGGTTTGGCGTAAGGTCGCCGATCTGCGCCGGAGTCATCCAGCTTGGCAACACGACACTGCTGTTCGCGATTTGCGAAGGCGTTAGGGCTTGGATTTGGCTTGCAGTGAGCGCGCCAAACTGGCTCGGCCCCCAGGATTCCCCAAGTTGATCGCTGCTCATCTGCGATATCTGCGCCGGAGAGAGAGCAGCGATCTGCTGAGGAGTCAGCCAGCATATATACGCGCCGATCGCCTCGACGTTGATGCTCGAAGGCGTAAGGTCTTGTATTAGGCCCCCTGCCGCGAGCTGCTGAAACTCCCACAGTGCGAAAGATGAAACCTGATTATAGGTGAAAGCCGCAACCGTGATTGGCGACAAATTAGCGAACTGCCAGTAGAACTGCATGTTCAGCGACTGGATCTGCGGCACCGATAAAGCGTTGATCTGCTGGGCAGACAACTGGTCGACATCGACGTCGGGTAATTGCGAAAGCTGCGCTGGCGTGAGCGCCTTCAACTGGCTCGTGGGCAAGCTTGCCGCGGCACCCATTGAGAGCGTCGCGAAGACGCCCGGAGCAATAGCTTGGAGTTGAGCCGTCGAGAAGTATTGGATGCCCGAACCGAGCCCGGAATTCGCCCCTAGCGACGCGATCTGCGTCGGTGTTAGAGCCTCGAATGCTGAGCCTGAAAGACCGGCGATCGTACGCCATGAGACGTCGGCTACGTTCAGCGCCTGGAGCTGCTGCGCGTCCAGCGAGTTTAGCTGGGTTGCATCTAATCCCGAGACTTGCAGTGCTGACAGCGCCGCTAGTTGCGCCGGCGTCGAGACCGCCAATTGCTGCGGCGTTAGGGCGTTGGCTTGTAGCGAACTGAACTGCGCAATGCTCAGATCTGCGACGGATGTCCCGAGAGCTTGTATCTGCTGGGTGTTGAAATAATAGAGCTGCGCGGGAGATATCGCTTCGACCTCCATCGCACTTAGCGCGGATATCGCCGCTGGAGTTAGACCAACCGCCTGTAGCGCCTTAACCTGGGCCGTAGAAAGGGCCTCGATATCGGCTGCGTTTAAGCCTTGAACCTGCGCGGGGGAAAAGCTTCCAAGCTGTTGGACAGTATACGCAGCTACCTGCGCGGGCGTCAGATTCTCGAACGGATTTGTGTCAAATGCCTCCACCAGATCGTCGAGCGCGGAAGCTGCGGATCCGAGCGTAGCGGCTTGGCTCTGTGTTAAATTCCCACTGCCCCATAGCTGCTGCGCGGCGGTTATCGCAGAGCTCGACAAGCCGTATTGCGCAAGTAACGGAGCATTCACATCAAGAACGCCGCCGCCAGAGCTTTCAATGGCAAGCTCACTTGTCGCGGCATCTAGACCGATGTTGCCGTAATAATTTCCGCTAGAATCGTAGACGTCGACCGCGTTTGAGAGTGGGCTGCTAGCACCTTGGGCCAAAGTATACGCAGCAAGCGCAGAATTTATCTGACGAAGGTTTAGATAGTCGGACGGGCTGTCGGGAACTTCTTGCGTACTGACCTGAGAAGCCGCGATGCCAGAATCCGCAGGCGTGATTCCGTCGCTCTGAAAAACAGCGGTCACTACCGACGCAGCATCCGTAACCCCGTCCTGGTCCGAAAGGCTCCAACTGCCGCCGTTCTCTCCGAATTCGCCAACGTAACTTCCCTGCGCATCGTACACACCGACGACGACAGTGCCCTGGCTGTACGTGTGCTGCGCAAAAGTAGTCTCAGCTAGGGCCTCATAGACTGCGCTGTCAGTTGCGTTCGTGGGATCCCAGCCGCCGTTTGCCTGAAGCGACTGGTCAACCTCAGCGATCTGCCCGGGTGTGAATCCTACAGACTCGAGCCCGCTATCAGCCGAGCCTCCGTCGATCTCCAAATCGCCGTCGACTTCACTATAGCCAAAACTTCCAATCGCGTTCTGCCCGCTCTCGTCATAAACGGTTGTAAGGCCATCGACCGGAGCCGTTGTGTTTTGCGCAGTATCAGGAGTATCGATTGCATAGCCGGCAATGGCAAGACCGATAACCTGCCCGGACGAATTGTAGAGAACGGGGTTGCCACCGTCGACTCCGAACGGCGTCGCGCCATTGGCGAGCTCATGTTCAGCGGCGAAAGCTTGAAAGCTTGTCTCGTTGCCGTTCGCGTCCCATGCTGCAAAGGCGCCGGTGCTCGGATCGAGTCCGTAGGAGCCGACGTATTGGCCGCTCGGGTTGAACAACGCCGTGAGCGAACGTTCTGGTACCGCCGCTCCATTTTCGCCGTAATCCTGAATGGGTGCTGACGTTCCCGCTCCTTGCGTAAGAATCTGTGGAACGTCGGCGCTCGGTATATTATTAACGCCCTGCGTGCTCATGCGACGTTGACTCCTTCCCCGGTAAGGCGGCTATGACACGATGCTTGAATAGAGACTCGTAATGCGTTGGCTCAAAGTTCGGTCAGGCGCTAAGGAGAATGCGGAAATGTCGCCGAGGCGCACACGCTCGAAAGCCTCCTCTGCTAGCTTCAAAATCTCTCGCCGATCGGACGAATCGAGAGACTGAAATATGGCGACGAAACGATCAGACGCGTGGAGTTCGGCCGTGACCATGCCGCCGAGGTAGCTCAGCCATTGGGCGTATACGTTCGCGTCCTGGTTACGCAAAATCGTGTTGTACCGGCGAAAATTCGTACGGATGAGATGCGTGATTCCGATCCGCATCCTCGACGTGAACTCGTTCTTGAGGAATGTCGTCAGCAGCAGGCGACAAAGCCGTCCGTTCCCGTCTTTGAACGGGTGTGTACGGATCAACTCGAAGTAGGTGAAGGCTATCTTCTCGAATCGGCCGAGCCGGTGATTCCGGACGATACTCGAGAGGAGTTCCTCGAGTCGCGGCGCCACCGAATCCGGCGTCGACCCCGTCAAGCGAAGGCGCGCGCCCGGAAGGTTTGCTCGCATCGCAACCGACGTTCTTCGAAATTGCGTCGGCTCGGTTCGCCCCCGCGAAATCGCGTGAAGCGTTCGTATGCCCTCGAGCGACAGGCCCTCTAGTCGAACGTCGCTCATACGCTCCAGCGCGTCGAGATACGTCGCGGTTTCGGATGCGGCTTGTCTTGGCGGCTCCCCGGAACCTACGCGATGAGCGTACTCCGAAGAGAGTATCCGCAACAGCAACAGGCGCTCAAGCTCGGGCTGCACCGCGACGGCATCCAGGACCGTCTCGAGCAAGTCGAGGGGTCCCGGTGCAGGCTTAATTATTGCCACGGACACTTGAGCGCTCTTCGATGACGAGCAAAAAAGCAAACACGACTCGCAAAGAAAGGCAAAATGCGAAGTGGTTCGTCAGGCGATTTGGAGCGGTGCCAACAACCCGATTGCACATGCTCGACCTCTCCATGGTCAGTTCGTCGCGTAATCCATAATGCGACGTTTCGTCAGCATAGCACGGTAGGCGAAGGCGTGCCAGAGGTTCGAAAGTCCCACTTATGGCCGCCAAAACGACGACTCAGGTGAGGGCATTGAGCGGCTAGTTCATCCGATCGGAAATTCCGCGACCTCGTCGCCGCGATCGCAGCATCCATGTAGTCCGCATCATCGTCTTCTGACAGGCGCGTTTGGGCCCTGGGCTCAGAAGCGATCGGCGTAACCCATCGTACACATGCCCGTGGCCACCACGTCACTCGCTACTCGTCTCAAGCGTGCTCGCGCGCGCGCCGGCTTTACGCCAGAACAACTTGCCGAAGCCGCCGGACTCGAGCGCACCGCCGTCTAATAAGATAGAAGCGAAGGCCGCGCCGGACCCGCGCCCTTCAACGGTTGTACGCATTTCCGAAGCGCTTGAGATTTCACTCGACGAACTCGTCGGCCGCAAGGTCCCGAACAAGAGTGTGAATGGATCGTGCGAAGTCGCAGCTCTTCTTCCCAAGGCTCTCGCGAAAATCGAAGAGGGCTAGCGAACAGCTCGCCGTGCGGATGTGAGAGAACCACGGCACGCGTGCCGTCGTCGGGTTTTCGCGATGGCCTTGCGCTGCTAACGACCCCGAAAGGCTCAAGAAAAGCGCAATTCGCGGATGCCCTTCCCTAGCCGCTTTCGCAATAGTGTACGCAACGTTGCACCGTCCGCATAACCAACCGCTGAAGCAACGTTGTCGACCGTATCGTCGGTGGTCTTCAGAAGATGCACCGCGTGTTCCACCCGTAAATCTTTTACGTACGACAACGGGGTTTTGCCGAGCACATACGCGATGCGGCGCGCTAACGTTCGCTTGCTGGTTGCAAGCGCGCGCGCGGCCTCGTCCATTTTAAAGCCGTTTGCTAGTCGTCCCCGCGCCCAGTCCTCGAATTGCGCGACGAGCGGGTCGGCATGCGCAAGGTGATCGGAGATCGCGTAGGCGGATTGTGACGGACGCGAGTCGGTAACGAGATATTTTGCAGTAAGCGATGCGAGCGCGGGGCTCACTTGACGGATCAACCAGAGCATCATGTCGATGTGACTGAGCGCGGCACCGGCGGTGAGGACGGCACCCGATGGGACGATCATGCGCGAAGCATCGAGCCGAACCGTCGGATAGCGCTGCCGAAACAGCGGCGCGAGCCACCACGTCGTTGTTGCGTCGTGCTGGTTGAGAAGGCCCGATTCGGCGAGCACAAACGTGCCGATGCATGCGGCAGCAACCTTTGAGCCCCGCGAGGTCCATGCACGTAACACGCTGATCGCGTCGTCAACTTCACGTCGCTTGAGCGCCGGCAAGAGGGTCTCCGGCATCTTATAACCGAGGGCCGGGACAACGACCCAGTCCGGCCGCTGCATGCGCTCGATAGCCGCTATCGGTACACGCAAGCCCTTGGACGTTTCCACCCGGGTGCGAACGCCGACGACGGTCACACGAAAGGGCGATGCGGCATGCGCCTGCATTGCGGCAAGTTCGTTGGCCGTACCGAGTGCGTCGAGCACGGTTGCGAGGCCGGTGTCAAAGACGCCGTTCAGGGCGAGCACTGCAATTCTCATGGCTATAATGATATCAAAGATGTCATTTTTGCCAATTGGTCGCACCCAAAATAATCGCTAGACTAGAGTCATGGCAAACAAACAACTGAAACAAGCGCTCTTCGTCCGCCTCGAAGCAAAGCCGGGGAAGGAACAAGATGTTATCGCCTTTCTGAACGCCGGCTTGAGCATGGCGCAACAGGAGGAATACACCCCACTCTGGTTCGCCTTGCGACTTTCGCCGTCGACCTTCGGCGTGTTCGATGCATTCTACGACGATGCCGGACGGCAAGCGCACCTGAGCGGCCCGATTGCCCAGGCCCTGATGTCAAAGGCTGAAGAGCTTTTTGCCAAGCCGCCATCGATCGAGCCGATCGACGTGCTCGGCGTCAAAGGCGCCTAGTCAGAGCGAGAAACCATGGCTGGTTGTCTGTGCAGAAAGCTCGCATCATCCGCGCGTACAGGCCGCTACTTGATGCGTTACGAAAAGGCACGGACGTGAAAGTAAAACTTGGCGCGGTCTGGCATTTCAGCCTTGCCGTTACAAACCCGGAGAAGAGCGCGCAGTTTTGGACCAAGAACTTCGATCTGCGTGAAATGTTCCGGTCCGATGAGGCCATCGCGCTGACGAACGACGCAATGATCATCGGCTTCTTCAAAGGCACACCACATCCGGACACGATCGACCACATCTCGTTTAACCTCGACGGTATGCGCGCGCTGCGCGAAGCGCTCGAGGTGCTAAAGAAAAACGGCGTAGACCTGGAAGATCCCGGCAACGAGATCGGCCCTACATCGCCGGGCTCACCGCATATGGGCCTGTGGTTTCACGATCCGGACGGGTACCGCTGGGAGCTCTCGGTTCAGAACGGTGCCCGCGAGCGCGCGGATACTTAGCGGATGGTGATGTAGAAGCGGCTATCGCTTTGCAAGGTCGCCGTACGCTGCACGTGCGGGACCGTGCTTGCGTCGTGATAGGCGGCCTCGACGTCAACGATGTGTCCGCCGGTGCAGTAGGTGTTGCGGGTCACTTCGGCGCGTACTTTGACGTCGCTCCAATCGACCGAGCCGGCGAAGTTCGCGCCCGCCTTCACGTAACGGGGCTGGAGCGTACCGCCGGCGATGTGCCAGGTCGGATGCTCGCCGCCGAGGCTGTGGTAGATGGTCACGTACGCGCAGAGCTTCGAGTTGTTGATGAATACGAAGCTCCCCATCTTTGCCGATGCGGGCTGCGGTGCGACCGCCAGAACGAGCAACGCTACGAATGACGGTATCCCCGTGAGTGCCCCCGCTGATATGTGGAATCTGAGGCCCAGGGGTCAGATTCAATCGCAGTGACCGACGTTGTGCGGCGTCGCAATAGATTACCGTGGTCCCTCGACTACGCGGGTGAACGCGCAGCGTTCACCCACTACGCTCGGGATGACAAGATCGCTACGCTAGGGGATGACAAATGAGACGGTGCCTTCGTCCAGCGGTTGATGGTTGGCGTTGACCAGCAGAATGCGCACCTTGTGCGGTCCGGGTGAAAGGCCGTTGATCGTGAGCGGTTCCCCGCTCGCGTCGAGCCAACGCCACGTCGCATCGTCGACGAAGACGTGAATGTGGCCGATGCGCGGTGACACCTTGACGGCGGCCTCGCCGTAAACCGGCCGAATGTGCACGTTCTGCGCGTAGTACTGAATCACGACGCGCCCGGTTTTGAGCGAATCCGCGAGCGGCGGGTCGATGATGATTTTGGCGGCCGGCTCTTCGACGGCAAGCGGCTCGACCGGCGCGGGTCCTACAACGTCGCGCGCGGTCATGTAGTTCGCAGTGATCGAAAACCGGCGCGAACTTCTTGCGAAAAGACTTGCGGCTGTTCCCACGCGGCAAAGTGGCCACCTGCGCTCGCGCGGCTGTAATAGATCAGTTTGTGAAACGCTTGCTGCGTCCAACTGCGCGGCGCAAGGTAGATCTCGCCCGGGAAGACGATTGCGGCTCGGTCGGGAACGAGAGGTTGGCGGCGTTTAACGGGCTGGTGCTGTTCAACCAGTAGGAGCGCGCTGCGGAAACCCCGGTATTGGTTAACCAGTACAGCGTGATGTTGTCGAGCACGTCGTCGCGCGTTAGCGCACCGGCGCTATGTCCGTCGACCGTATGTCCGGCCAGAGCGGAGATAACGGCCGCCGCCGGCTGGTTGATCAGCCGTCGCCGTGGTCGAGAAGCCAAGCCGCGAGGCCCACGGGCGAATCCGCTATTCCGTAGAGCGTTTGCGGCCGCGTATGCTGGAAGGCGGAATACGCGAATTGCTTTCCATAGAGCAGTTGCAGTTGCGCGTATGCGTGCGCCTCGTCGGCGGAAAGGCCGGCCGGCGCGGGGTCGCCGCAGTTGATCGACTTTGCGATCGCCAGTGGCACGGCGGCCGGCAAACTGGTGTTGATCGCCAGCAATCCGGGTGGAGCTTGTTTTCCCATGAACGTCGTCACGACCGAACCGAGGTCGCCGCCTTGCGCAACGTAACGCGTGTAACCGAGGCGTTGCATCAGCACGGCCCAGGCGTGCGCGGTCGTCTCGGTCTTCCACGTGGGCAGCGTCGGCTTTCCCGAAAATCCATAACCCGGAATCGAGGGAATGACGATGTGGAACGCATCCGAGGCGCTTGCGCCATGGGCCGTCGGATCGGTCAGCGGCTCGATGATCTTGAGCTGTTCGATGATCGATCCGGGCCAACCGTGCGTCACGATCATGCGGCAGCGCGTTCGCATGTTTGGATTTCACGTGAATGAATTGAACGTCGAGCCCATCGATCGTGGTGATGAACATCGGCAGCGCGTTGAGTCGGGCCTCACACTTGCGCCAGTCGTAATCGGTCGCCCAATAGGTCGCAAGCCCTTGGAGCATTTCCAGCGGCACGCCCTGCGAGTTATCGTTGACGGTTTCGCGGTCGGGCCATCGCGTCGCCTTGATGCGCTTACGCATGATCGTCGATCGCGCGAATCCGAAAACTTCACATGAAAGGGACGAATCGTGGCATTGCTGGTGGGCGCTTGTGCAACTTCATTCATGGTGGGCCTTTCTCCAAAACCCGAGAGACCGAGTGGACCGGCAACAGCGGCGGCTGCCGCGGTACTGACAAAGCCGCGGCGATTAAAGACGACATCTTTCGACATGGGGTCAACGTAGCCAATGCGCGCGGAGGGGTCTAGCTACAAAAACTGTGCATTTCTAGGTGCCGATGACGGCCATGCCGTGTGCGCGTGCCGCTATGCCCAGTGCGCTGTCGTGCGTTGCTACGGCCAGGCGCGTTCCCTTCGTCTCGTTCCAAAGAAGTGCGGTCGCCAAGTGGATTGCATCCAATGTGCCGAGCTGGGTCGGCATCGGCTGCGCGGCGCGTTGCAGAACAGTGGCGTCCACGTCGACGAGCTCGATCGATGCAACGAGATTGAGAATCGTCGAGCGGCGCAGCGCTATCTCAGCATCGTCTAAATCGGTACGCAGACGGAGACGGTCGAGCGTACGCAAGCACTCGGTGCTCAGAAGAGCACTTGACACACCGCGCTCGATTTGAGGCCACTCGGTCAGCGCGTTGGGCTGTTCGAGTGCAACGCGCAGCAGCACCGAAGCGTCGATATACGCGATCAACGCGGTCCCTGGCGCTCTTCGAGCAGGAGGTCAACAATCTCAACGCTCAGTTTCAACGGCTTGCCCGGCAACGCCACCCGATTGAGCGCAGGGGCGCTCGCCGCGGGTCGGCGGACGTGCAGACCGATCCGTTCGCTCGCCGGGACGATACGCGCAATGGGCGTATCGCGATCCAACACGGATATGGTCTCACCCCTGCGAACCGCGCGCAGATACTCGCTCAGCCGCGCTTTCAATTCGGCGATTCCAACCTGTCTCATGACTATATTATGACTAGAAATGGTCATTTTGGCAAGAGTCGTTCGGTCAGACCAAAGGGCCGATCCGCTGCGTTCGAAGAAAACGCGGATGACCATGAATATTGAACAGGTTCATAGGCCTACCGACGACGTGCGTGCCTTGATCGGTGAACTCGATGCGGAGCTTGCCGGAAGCTATGCGCCCGAACAGCGCCACGGGCTCACGATCGAAGCGATCTTCGAGCCGCCGGTGCGGTTTTTTATCGCGCGCAAGGACGGGCAAGCCGTGGGATGCGGCGGCGTCGCGTTTTTCAGCGATTTCGCAGAGCTCAAGCGCATGTATGTGCGCGCTGCCGCTCGCGGCGATGGCGTGGCCGATGCGATCATCGAACGGCTGGAAGGCGAAGCGCGCAATGCGGGACTACGCGTCGTGCGGCTGGAGACCGGCGTGCATCAGCCCGCTGCGATCGGCTTCTATCGGCGTCACGGCTTCACGCCGTGCCGCGCCTTCGAACCATACTCGTCGCTGCCGCATGACGGCAATCAAGGCGAGCTACTTCATGGAGAAGCAGCTCGCGTAGGCTCGAGAAGCGATGACGGAGCTCGAGCGCATCGCAGAGGCCTTACTCACGCCCTCGCGCGGCGAGCCGGCAACGTCGACGGTGCCGTGGGAGTCGCGCGAAACACTCGATACGCGGCATGGTCCGATTGCGTATTGGACGAGCGGTTCGGGCCCGGCGGTGCTGTTGGTGCACGGGTGGGAAGGATGGCACGCGCAGATGGATGCGTTCGTCGCGCCGCTGCTCGGCGCGGGCGCGCGCGTGGTCAGCCTCGACCTGCCGGCGCACGGCGAGAGCGGCGGCGAAACGGCGTCGCCTCTCGATTGCGGTGCGGTGATCGCGGAGCTTGGCGCGCGCATCGGCCCATTCGCCGGCGCGATCGGACATTCCGGCGGCTGCCCCAATATCGCGATTGCGATGCGGGCCGGCTTGCGCGTGGAGCGTGTCGCGCTCATCGCGACGCCGGAGCGCTGGGAGCGCTACGTGCGCTGGTTCGCGCGAGAGGAAGGCGTCGATCCCGAACGCCTCATCGACACACTTCGCGCGCGCGGGGTAGACGCATCGTCCCTAGTTCTCCCGGAGACGGTGTCGGCATTCGACGTCCCGGCGCTGATCGTCCATTCAGAAGATGACCGCACCTGCATGATCGAAGGTGCGCGAAGAGTCGCCGAAGCCTGGCGCGGGAGCGAGTTTCTCACCGTCGATGGTCTGGGGCACATGCGGATCCTCAAGGACGCCGACGTGGTCGAGCGCGTCGCGCAGTTTATTCTAGTGCGATGCCGTTGAGATAGCCGATGGCGTTGGCGACATATGCTTCGGGGACGGTTGCGCCGCCGGCATTTGCTTGCTTCGCAGCATCGATCACCATCTACGGCGTTATCGATTTGTTCGGACCGATTGATTCGCGCGTCGAAGCGATTGCGTTTGCGAAGTTCCTCGCATATCCGAACTCCGCTTCGCCCAGCGCTAGCGAACTTGCCGCCGTCGTTGACGCAAAGTCCCCGTGTTTGTTTAGGTCGTCTTTGACCTGCGAGAGCGCTTTCATGTAATCGTCGCCGTTGATCAGGACGCCGGGACTGTGCCACTGCACCATTTGCAGCCCTTGCGGCGTCGATTGGAACTGTGCGCCGGTGGCGGCGCTGATCAGTGCGAGATCGGATGGCGTTAGTACGTTGGCCAAGGGCTCCAGGATGGTCTCGGAAACGGCTGCCGACGCCGCGCGCCCCTCGGTCTGCGCGGGCGTCCCAAAGCCTTGAATCCTGCCCGCGCTACTAATGCCCATTGGTACTGTATCGGTTTTATTTCCCCAGTTCTTTGCGGGCACGCTCGCCGATCTCGGCGTTCGTGTAGGCGTGGCCGTCAATGCCCCAGCCGCCGTCCGGCGCTTCGGAGATAAGGACCCAGGTGCGTTCCACCAGCGTTGGGTCGCTAGCCGCGGCGGCGACGATGTCGGTCATCTCTTTGACCACGCCGAGTTTTTTGTCGCGATCGAGTACGCCGGCCGGCGTAAGCACGTTGACGCGAACATAGTTCGAGTCGCCGGTCGCATTCGATAGTGCGTCGGGCGGCAGGTCGTGAATGAACGCGGCGGTGTTATCCTTGAAGAGCGCGATAGGCGGGACTTTCTCCCAGCGCATCATGCATTCGGCCAACGCTTGCGCCAGGTCGTGTTTCTTTTTAAATGTTCCCGCAGCCGCGGTGACGTCGATCATGGGCATGATGTGTTCCTCAATCTAGTGCGAAGAGGTCGGCCGGGAATTGACCATCCAGCTTCTTTGCGAGCTCGCGGGCGAAGCGTACAATCGTGCAAAGCCGCCGGTGTTGCAGGCGGATCGTCTCGAACTCGCCTGCAGCATCATGATGAAACGCCGTGATGCCGGCGACCTGCTCACCGAACGCCACCCCGTCCCACTCGAGATAGATGACGCCGTCGCCGCGTACTTCGCTAGTGAACGTGAGACGCTCGTACAAGGCTGCGGCGGCAATCATAAAAACGCGGATCGCGGCGGCGCCTTCGATTGGCACGTTGGTCACCGCCGTCTCGAGGGTTGCCGTCGGGGTGAACGCCAAAGCGAACTGCTCTGGCGTGCTGTTCCGAACGATGTCTTCCCAGAACTGGCCAGGGGTCATGAAGCCACGCTACCACTGCGCAGCGCGCGGCGACTCACATGATTAGGTGAGGTTCATCGTCGCTCGCGCAAGTTGGACGCGTGAGTTGACCGAGAGCTTCCCAAACACCGAGCGCAGGTGGGTAGAAATCGTGTTCGGTGAGAGGGCCAACTCTTTCGCCGCCGAGCGGTTCGTGTGCCCGTCGGCGATGAGGCGCGCAACCTTTCGCTCCGTCGGGGTCAGCGACTCCCACCCTTCGATGGCCCTCGGCGCCTGCGGTTTGCGGGTACGCACGCCGGCAGCGAGCAGCGAGCGCTGCGCGCGTTCGGCGTCGCTGAAGGCGCCCACCGCTTCAAATCGGCGCGTCGCTTCGCGCAGCGCCGCTAAGCCAAGACGACGCTGGCTGCGGCGCAAGAGTTCGCGTCCGTAGTCGGCCTGGGCATCGGCGAGCATCGTCGGTCTTGGGCTTGCTCGAAACGTCTCGATCGCTCGTTCGAGCGCCGCAAGATCCGAAAACGCGAGGCCGCGCGCGTAGTGCCCGAGTCCCACAATCGAAGCAACGTTCGGATTCCGTTCGCCCAGAGCCGTTGCCGAGGCCGCGAGTTCATGGCCGAGCGCGCCGTCGCCGCCGGTGGCCGCGCAGCGCGCCGCCAATGCGAGCCATCCGCTCTGCCATCGCCAGCGATGACGCACACCGCGTTCGGAATGGACGACTTCACGCACGCACGCGAGCGCGCCGAGAATATCCTCTTCGGCTTCGTACAGCCACGCGCTCGCGACCAGGCGCAGCATCCGGCGCGTGTCATCGGACGTCGTGTTGTCTTCGGCGGCGAGGTCGAGATGGTGATGTGCCGCCGCGTAGTCGCCGCGCGCTTGGGCGACTCGCGCAAGCAGCAGGCGCCCTTCTACTTCGTACGTCTTCTCATGAACCTCGTCGCACTCGCGAACCAGCGTCAGTGCCAACGCTTCGGCGTCGTGAAAGTTTGCCGTGGTGTACTCGAGCCAAAGCTGCGCGAGCACAAGGTCCGAAACCGGGGCGTTTCCCTCGGCGATCGCGTAGCCGCGCGCGAGCAGCGAACGCGCTTCGTCATATCGGTCAAGTTGCTGCAGCAGCATCACTTTCTGGGCGGTGTTGGCCTCCGGAAGATAGCTCAAGGCGTCGACGTAGCGTCCGTCGTTGGTCGACGCGTCAGCCAGCGCGCGCAAGGAGAGCGACGTTGCCTCTGCATTGCCTTCGCGGCGGCTTGCATCGAGCGCGAGCTGTCCCGCCGTTATTGCCGATTCGTAGCTCCCGGCGCGGCCTAATCCCATCGCGCGATGTGCAAGCAATTCGGAGCGAGCCGAGCCGGATAGACCGTCGAGGGCGAGCGTCGCGTCGCTGCGCGCGACGATTTGTTTCGCGTAGCCCATCTCCCACAATGCGCGCGCCGCATGGCTTTGGATCTCGGCGCGTAACGCATTGCCGGGCTCTTCGGCAAGCAGCCGGTCCGCCAGAGCAACGGCTTCACGAAGGCGCCGCGCCTGAACAAGAATCGAAAGCGCCGTGAGACCAACCTCGAGCCAGTGCGGATCGGAGGGAAGAATCAAGGCGAAGGCCTTCATCACGAGTTCGGCGGCGACCGCCGGCGTTGCGGAAAGCACCGCCGTCGCCGCGCGCGTAACGACGTCGGCCGCACCGCGGTCGGCGACACTTGCGCTCGCTAGGACGTGCGAGGTCGCGTCGATCGGGCCGGCCGTTTCCAGAAGATGCGCCGCGATCGCGCGGTGCAGCGCCAGACGCTGCGACGGCGGGGTCTCTTCGTAAATTGCTTGACGTAGCAGGTCGTGCTTGAACGCGATCGCCGTCGCATTCTCGACGAGAATCCCCCCGCGCACTGCCGCAGCGAGCGCGTCAAGCGTCGCTTGAGAAGAAGCTTCGAGGACCGTCGCGGCGTCGGCGATGGAAAACGGGCGCCCTAACACCGCTGCGAATCGAACCAGGGCGACGGTATGCGGGCCCAACGCTTCGACGCGTTGCTGCACGCTGGCACGAAGTCGCTGTGGAAGGCCGTCGCCTTCGCTGTGTGCGCCCTCGACGATGCCGTGCAATAGCTCCATCGCGAGGAATGGATTTCCGCCGGTGTTTTTGAGCAGGCGCCGCATCTGCGCGTTTGGTGGCGCGCCAAGATGGTGGTTCGCGATCTCCTCAATCGTCTGCTCATCGAGGGGTGCCAAGCGCAACTCTTCGACACGCGCGAGATCGCGCGCGAGCATCTCGCGAGCGTCGGTCAACGAACGGTCGACGGTGCGGACGGAAAGTGCCCAAATGATCGGCGATCCGGCGAGTCGCGCGGGCATCAAACGCAGACATGAGCGTGTCAGGCGATCAGCCCACTGGATGTCGTCGAGCGCAATCAGTATCGGCGTTTGCATGGAGCGTTCTTCGAGGATGGCGATCAGCGCATCGATAAGCCAGAGCGGCTGATCGCGCAACGGTGCGAGATCGCTAAAGGCCTGACGTGAAACGAGCGGATTTGATCCGTACCGTAGCGCGAGCAACAACAGCGCCATCGGCGCAATCTGGTCGCTCTCATCGGCTTTGTTGTGGCCGATCGCGAAGCCACGGCTGTGTGCGTTCTGAATAATTTGGTCGAGCAAGGCGCTTTTGCCGATTCCCGGTGAACCGGAAATAAGAATTGCGGACGCCTGGCCGGTTCGCGCCGTTTCGTCGAGAACGCGACTCGCCCAATCAAGTTCAAGCGAGCGTCCGCGAAGCGGCGGCGCGGACATGAGACCGGGAATTTGGTCCTTCATACCGAGTCATGTTATGGTAGGCTGAAGTAAGGCAATTATCAAGTAGGTAAATGGCTGAATTATCGAAACCAGAAGGCTGGCTGCGTCGTTGGCATGAGGTTCGACCGGACGTCGATCCGCTCTGCATCGCAGTAAATGGGCGGCTTATTCGGCTCACCAGCGCTTTCATTCGGCGGCGCGAGGCGGTGTTGGCCTCCCTCGGGCTCACACAGGAAACTTCCGATCTCATCATCTCGCTACTGCGCGCCGGCGCGGACGGCCTGAACGCCGGCGACTTACGTGTCGAAGCGACGTTTCCGATCGACTCTTCGAGCGCGATGACGTACCGGATCGATCGTGCCGAAGCGCTTGGATTAGTCGAGCGCCGCCGCGATCCCAAGGATCGGCGCGGCGTCATCATCAGCCTGACGCCCCGCGGACGAGAGCTGGCGCATCGCGATGTCGATCTCAACGTCGAATTCGTGCGCGAATTGCTTGGACCGTTTACGGTAAAGGAGCGCGAGCTTCTTAGCGATTTACTGAAGCGCCTTCTCGCGTCGTGCGAGGGCTAGCGCGGATTCGCCTCCGGCATGCCGAGCGCGTCGAGATATGTTTTCTGCGCATGCCGGGCGCAATCGTTGATCGACTCGACGATCGCATCGTTTGGGACCGTCGTTCGAAGTGGCCGCTGATCGAATTCGGCAGGTTTGCTAGATGCAGGATTGCGCGCGCGACATCCGCGGGGTCGCGGTCTTGCGCCGCTGCGGCGAGACCAACGGACAAGTCTCTTCGCCACCTGCAGTGATTCCGGGCCGTAGGCTGCCGCGCGCGCAAGGTCATCGGGCCGCGTGCTCTTGGAACTGATCTCAGTCGGAAACGCGCCGGGCTGCACGATCGCAACGTTGATTCCCAATGGGGCGAGTTCGAGCGCGCTCGACTCAGCGAGCGCCTCGAGAGCCCATTTCGATGATGCGTAGACGCCTCCGAACGGCGTTGTGATGCGACCAACGACTGATGAAATGTAGACGATCAATCCCGAGCCGCGCTCCCGCATCGCGGGCAGAAATGCGCGGTTGACGCGCAGTGGTCCAAAGACATTGATCGCGAATTGTTGCTCAACGAGCGCGGGCGTAAACGCTTCGAGCAGACCAAAGTACGCGGCGCCGGCGTTGTTGACGAGCACATCCGGTGTCGCGATTGCAACGATCTTCCGCGCGGCGGCGTCGACCGAGGTGTCGCTGGTCACGTCGAGTTCGACGACGTATGCCCCAAGTGCGCGAAGCGCTTCGGCAGGCTCCGCATTGGCGCCCGCCACGTTGCGCATGGTCGCAAAGACACGCCACCCCTCGGCCACGAGAAGCTCCGCAGTGACACGGCCAAAGCCGGAGTTGGAACCGGTGATGAGCGCGGTGCGCTGCGCTGACATTGCGTAATTATAACACTGAAATGCGTGGCTCGCATCGCTTATTCGGGTGATGTGGATTGCTTCAATTCGTGGCACGTTAGACGCATGAGAGTCCTTCCGATTACCGCTATGATGCTGCTCGCGATGAGCTCGTCGGCGCTCGCGGTCACCGAAAACGGCCCCGCCCCGGTCCAAATCACGGCATGTGTCGTGATGATGGCTGGAACTGCGGACGCGGTCGGCGCGCCTGGTGTTACCCTAACCAACGGCGTGACGACTACGCTGGTGAACACTAGCGGCAAGGTCATCAGAGCTTTAACGGTTGCGGGCGACTACCACGGCCGCCATGAATCCGCCAGCGCAAGTTTCACGTTCAACCCGGGAACCACGGTAGAGATCACGCGCCACTTTACGCAGTCGGCGTATGTTGACCCCGACGCGAAATGCCATGTGACGCACGTGGACTTCGCCGACGGAACGTCGTGGAGCGCGCCCAACCAATAGCGCGTCCGGGGTCAGCCGCAACCCGGACGGCTTGCATCATTCTCGGGTCGCTCTTGGCAGCGTTTATCGATCGAGCGACAGCTACGGGTACCGGCGCCGTCCTGCCGTGGATCCAAGGTGACCTCGCAATTTCCGGCGATGACGCCCCGCTTGTGGCGGTTGCGTACAACGCAGCGTATTATTCCGGAATATTGCTTGGGCCGTTCCTCCTAATGCGCGCGGGGCGAATTCGCTATTTGGGCGTCTGTCTTGCGACCTACGCGGTCGCGGGCTTGTGTTGTGCCTTGAGCCGATCGTTCCCGGAATTGATCGTATTTCGGGTCGTTCTTGGATTCGCCGGCGGTGGATTCTTTCTCGGGGGGCTCTTGACAAGTTTCGTCAATCTTCCGCCGCGCGTGATCCCGTTGTTTATTCTCGGCTATGCCGCGGTGTCACAATGCGCAAGCGCGGTGGCACCGCTCCTAGCCGGCTCGATCGTCAACGACGACTCCTGGCGTATCCTCTACATTGTATTAGGGCTAGGCGCGGCGGCGGCCGCCGTACTCGTGACCGTTCCCGCATCCGAAGGTAGTCTCGATAAAGAACTGCGCGGGCAGAGCGCACAGATGTCGACGGACTTCATCGGCATCGGTCTACTCGTTCTTCTCATATCAGCGTACGCGTACACCATGGGATACGGCGAGCAGCGCGATTGGCTCAACGCCGACGACGTCGCGTTCGCGACACGCCTGCTTGCAATCGTTGCGATCGCCTTTTTGGCCTGGGCACGATTCGGGGCGCGCGATCCCATCGTACCGCTAGCAATCTTCCGCGAACGCGACGTGCGGCTTGGCGTCATCCTCGGCCTCGCCGCCGGGTTTCCGCTGTATGGCACCTCGGTACTCCTGCAATACCTGGAAGGCACGCTGAACCTTCCGCTCGACCTCGCCGGCGGCGTAATCGCGATTCGTGCGATCGCACTGTTAGCCTCCGCGCCGGTAGGAAGCGCTCTCGTGGCGCGCGGCGTGGATTCGCGCTTGGTCATGGCGGTGGGATTCGTCATGAGCGCAGTTGCCTTTGCCTGGGAGTCGTTTGGCATCACGAGCGGATCGGAATTTACGACCTTCATCGGGCCCGAGATTCTGGTCGGGCTCGGCTTCGGCCTCACGTACGCCCCCTGTTGCTCACGGTGGTTAGCAATGTGCGTGCGGTTTACATTCCGTTTGCTATCGCGCTGATGAACTTCACGTTTGTCTTGCCCGGGTCGTTTGCCAATGCTATGCTGAGCACGCTATTCGATCATCGGCTTTCGAGCCATTGGGCGGATCTCGCTTCATCCGTGAGTCTCGGCCGCCCGGTTATTCGCGAAGCGATGCGCCAACATCCGTCGGCAACGTTGCATCTCCTCGCTGAGGTCGTACATCAACAGTCGGCAGTGATGGCATTTGCCGACGTCGCGCTCGGGTGCGCGGCGGTTGCAGTGATCGCCCTTCCGCTCGTGCTTATCCTCCGCCCGGCAAGGGCGGCGATCGCGCAACCGGCGTCTGAATGATTCTGGGACGGCTCAGGCTTGATGAAGACCAACGTGCGTTGTGCGCGCGCATACGAGATTGCGTCGAACAAGCAACGGGAACAGATCCGTGGCTTGCCGGTTACGCCGAAGTAGCGCTGCTCGAACTCTCGGAAGCGCTCGCGTCTGGGCCCAGCGACTTTGACATCGAGCATTGGAGGCGATTTTTTAACAGCGTATTAGCAATAACTCGAAGGCTCAACGCGATGCCCATCACGCCCTGGCAGCAACTCGCAATGGTTCACTTAGTGCGTCTGATCAATGAGAACCGAGACCTCGTTGACTCATAGCGGCCGGCGATTGAGCGTCTGCACGACGTAGGCCGAGACATCCACGATCTGCTGCGGCGTTAACGTTGCTTGGAACGCCGGCATGCCGCCGCCGCCGTTCGTGACCTGCCGCACGACCTTCGTCATGTCTTTCGCATTGGGTAGCGCCGTCAGATCCGGACCGCCGTTGCCGCCGGTGCCGCGCGCACCGTGACAGATCGTGCAGTTGGCGGTGAAGACGGTAGCGCCGTTGGCGGCGTTCGCCGGCGCAAGCGGTACGGGTGTGCCTTCACCCGCATGCTGCAGAGCCGTGCCCGCGCTCGGTGCCGACGCGGGTCCGAGTGTGCCGTCGAAACCAAAGAGCCAGAGGTTGTCGCCGTGCGACGTTCCCGCGAGCGCGTTACCTCCGGCAAAGAATGCGAGATACTCCTTGCCGTTGTGGCGAAAGACCGTAGCGACATCGTTCGCGCCGGCGCCGGTTTGGAAATGCCACAACAATGCGCCCGTCGTCGCGTTGTACGCTTCGAGCTCACCGCTGTTGCGGCCGACGAAAACCAAATTGCCTCCCGTTACGGCCGACCCGGAGTAGCACGAGTCGGAGAAGTGGTCTTGCCAGGTGACCTTTCCGGTCGTCACGTCGACAGCGGCAAGGTAACCCGGATTGTGGAAGCCGTTGCCGACCGTCCAGATCGAACCGACGTCGTGTAACGCCGCGCCGTTGGGGTTCGGTGTGGGCTTGGGCACATCGCCGGCCGTCAAGCCCGAGACGCCGTTCTGACCGCATACATATAATAGATGCAGCTCGGGATTGTAACTCGACGGCGGCCAGTTCGTGCCGCCGGCCGGCCCCGGCGCCGTCACCATCATCGTCTGGTCGTAGGGCATGTACATAGACTTCGCGACCGCCGTCGGCACCGAACGACCGGCGGCCTTCTGTACGGCAGCCACTTGCGCTGCGCTTGGGACTTGGATCGCGAGCGCTCGCGGCAAACTCGGAAACGGCTGCGTCGGATAGGTCATTTGCTTACGATCTTGCGGCACCGGGATCTCGGGTATTGGAAAGATCGGTTTTCCGGTGACGCGATCGAGCAGATAGAGCCAGCCCGTTTTCGGCGCTTCGCCGATGCCGTGGAGAACTTTGCCGTGAACCGTAATGTCGAACAGCAGGGTCGGGCTCGCCGCGTCGTAGTCCCAGATGTCGTGGTGGACCATCTGATAGTACCAACGCAACGCGCCAGTCTTGATGTCGAGCGCGACGATAGAGACGGAGAACAGGTTCGCGCCTGCACGCATGGCGCCATCATCGTCGGGGCTCGCATTGCCGGTCGAGAAATACAGTAGACCCAACTTCGGATCGGCTGAGGGCGTTTGCCAAATCGATGCGCCGCCGCTCTTCCAGGCATCGCCGCTCCGCGGCCACGTCTCGAACCCGCGCTGACCCGGACTCGGCACCGTATAGAAACGCCAGACTTCCTTACCGGTCGACGCGTTGAAAGCCATCAGGTGGCCGCGCGCTTTAAATTCACCGCCCGCAACGCCGGCGATTACGAGACCGTCGATGTAGAGCGGCGCGGCGGTGATCACGGTCCCAGCTGTCCAATTCGCCGCCCGCGTCGACCATTCGATCTTGCCAGTCGTCTGATCCAGCGCGACGAGCTTGCCGTCGAGTTGGCCGATGAAGATCTTGCCGTCGCCGATCGCGACGCCGCGGTTCAGCCACCCGCAGCACACCGTCGAGATCGTGGGATCGAGACGCGCTTGATATTTCCAGAGCACTTTTCCGGTGTCGACACGGACCGCGAACACGTCGTCGGCGCCAGTCGAAACGTAGATCACGCCGTCGTACTCGAGTGGTTGGGACTCGGATGAATACTTCGCCGCTGTCGCGCCGGGCAGCTGCGTCATCCACACGCCTTTGACCCGGGCAACATTCGACGCGTTGATGAGCTTAAGCGGCGAGTAACGATCGTTACGCAGGGTTCCGCCGTTAGTGATCCAGTTATCGACGGGTGGCTGCGAAAGCTGCTGCGCCGTGAACGCCGGAGCGACCACGCCGGTGCGCGCCGCGACAGAGGCTGCGCCGACCAGTGCTATCGTGGCGAGTAAACCGAGGAGCAGGTAGCTACTTCGCTGCGCTGACATCGGCTGCGGTAACTGGGCTGCCTTCGTTACCCCAGGAGCTCCGGATGTAGGTGATGACCGCCGCGACTTGTGCCGCCGTCAGCGTTTGTTTCCAGCCAGGCATCGTGCCTTGGTAGCTGCGCCGTTAACGGTAATTTTTGCGTTGAGCCCGTCGTTGACGATCGCGATGACCTTGTTCGGCGGACCCGTGACGTCCGGATTATGCGCAAGTGGCGGGAAGACGCCGGGTGTCCCCGTGCCTCCCGCGCCGTGGCACGCAGAGCAATTCGCCGTGTAGACCGTCTCGCCGAGCGGCGTGCTCGCAACCGCGACGGTCGCGCTCTCTCCGTCTGGAATCGAAACGAGGTACGTGTAAATGTTCGCCACGTCTTGATCCGGAAGAATCAACGCGCTGTACGCCGGCATCACATCTCTCGGTCTGCGCAATTGCGCAAGAACCGCGCCGTAGGGAAGCGGATGAGGTGCGAGCATCGGTCCCCACCCGCCGCTCCCGCGCCGACCGCTCCCCTGCCCGACCGTGCCGTGACACTCATAGCAGCCGACGCGCATGAAGAGCGCTTGTCCCACCTTTGCATTGCCGGCGGGCGCGCTGGTTTGACCGAACACTGCGCTCGTCCCGACGAGCGCGGCGAAACCGAGTGCAGCAACAAGTACGATCGAGCGTCGTGAGTCCATGGTTAGCGGCCCTGCGAAACGACGTCGATGAGCGCAGGCTCACCGCGCTTTACGACGACGAGTGCTCGAGCTATTGCGGGGCCAAGGTCCGCAGGCGAGCTAATCGGACCTTGTCCATAGACGCCAAGGCCGGTTGCGATTTTCGCGTAATCGATATTGGGTCGCGTGAGCGTCGTACCGATCCCGGCCCGCTCCGGATGCCGATTACGGCGCGCCGTCTCGACCTGAATGGCCATTTCTTCCTGGTGGTACGCCCGGTTGTTGTGAATGAGCGTCAAGAGTGGTAGCTTATGGTGCGCGGCCGACCAATGCGATCCCGGAAGCATCATGAAGTCGCCATCGCCTTGAATACTCACGCAAACGATCCCGTCATTGCGATGCGCAAGCGCCGCTCCAACCGATGCCGGGCCGTTGTAACCAATCCCAATAGCCCCGGAGCCACCAATGTATTGATGATGCTTCGTGAAGTCCCACATGCGTTGTTGCCAGTTGCTCTGGAAGGCCGACCACGTGACGAGGGCCCAATCGATGCTCCGTATTTGGTTCCAGAGCTCCATGACCAAGCGCGGAACGCTAATGGGACTCGCGTCCCAGCCGACGGCGGCAGCGGCGGCGTCGGCCGCACGTCGAGCAGCGAAGGCGTTCTTGAGTTTATCGGCACGATCCGCGTTTTGGTTGCGCCGCGCTTGCGTCATTGCGCGCTGGACGGCCTCGATCAGGCTCGGCAGCGTCGTCTCCGAATCGCCGGCGACGGGAAGATCGGGCTGATAGTAGCGCTGTTTAGCCTGATAGTTTCCTTCGGGAACGTTTAGCTCGGCGTCGATCGAGATGACCTTAACGCCGCTGGCGATGCGGAACGTTGTTTTGTGGATTACCCGATCGGATACCGATCCAACGACGGAGAAGAGATCGCCGACATCGAGCGCGAGCAATACATCAGCCTGCGTCACGACGAACGGGAGCGACCACAGATAGTGGTTGCTCGGAAAGTTCATCCGTCCGAGCATGTCAACGACCGGCGCTTGCAGCGCCTCTGCGAGTTTTACCAGCAGCTCGACACCTGCCGGTGTGCGGGCCGCTCGGTCCACGACGATGACGGGATTCTTTGCGTTGACCAACAGCCGTGCAATCTCCGCTACGGCATTTGCATCCGCGGCTGGTGGCCGAACCGGAACGAACGGCTTCATCGCCGGCGCACCGCTCGTCGTCGTGTCCTGCAAATCTTGATCGAAGACGAGCGCAACCGGCCCCATTGGCGGCGTCATCGCTAACCCATGCGCGCGCCCGAGTGCCTCGGCAAAATCTTGCAGCGAGCCGGGTTGCTCGTCGTATTTCAGATAGCCGCGGAGCATCGCGAGGCCATCGGTTGCGTTGTGGTACCAGTCGGGCGGCGGGATGCGAAGCGTGCCATCCGCGTAGTTTCCGGTAATGAGCAGCATCGGAACGCGATCGGCGTATGCGTTGTAGACGCCCATCGAAGCGTGTTGGACGCCAACGACGCCGTGCACCGCAAACGCCATTGGCTTGCCGGAGGCCTTCGCATAGCCGTGCGCCACCGCGGCTGAAATCTCTTCATGCGTCACCGTCAGCCATTCAGGTTTTCTGTCGCCCGGATGGTTGAGGACCGATTCCTGAAAGCCGCTAAATGTGGTGCCGGGAACCGCCGCGACGTACTCGTAGCCCAGTGCGCTCAAGCATCCAACGACGAAGTCCGAGCCCGGATTCTTGACGTGGTAAGCGGGATCCCAATCATCATTTAATTGGGCTTTATTTGTCGCTGCCTGCGCGATCTCGATTCCGGCTAACTCCGTCAACGTTGAAGGTGGCAGCTTCGAGGGGGGCGTCGTAACCGGCGGGTTGATTCCGGTCGCGGCGGCGGCGGGTGCCGTGGTCGCCGCGGCTGCGGCGCCGGCTGTGACGGAGAGAAACGCGCGACGGTCCAGGCCGTTCGCTTTCTTCTTCATTTCTCCATGGAAGCACGGCCAGCTGACGGATGGATCACCTAATTGGGTGACGCCATCGCTTCCCGGCGGCGCCACAATCGTGCTATCTCGAAAGGAACACGCAATGTCTGCTAACATCGTCCTCGTTCACGGGGCCTGGGCCGACGGCTCAAGTTGGAGCGCCGTCATCGAGCGCTTGCAAAAATTGGGCCACAACGTGACTGCGCCGCAGTTTCCCTTGACCTCACTTGAAAACGACGTCGCTCGGCTGCGCGAAGTGCTGGCACTGCAGAACGGGCCGACGGTCGTCGCGGGCCACTCGTACGGCGGTCAGATCATGACTGCGCTTGGGACGAACGCACCGAACGTGTGCGGCCTGGTTTACATTGCCGCCTTCGGGATCGACCAAGGCGAATCGCTAGGCGCAGCTCCCGGCCCCCCGTTGCCCGCTATCGCGCACCTCATGATCGACAAGCAGGGCATGGCTTGGATTCCCGAAGACGACTACGTGGGCCACTTTGCGTTCGACGTCGATCCGGTCAAGGCCAAAGTGATGTACGCGACACAACAGCCGCTGGCGGTGTCGGCTTTCGGAACAGCAATGGGCGTGCCTGCGTGGAAATCGCTGCCGTCGTGGTACCTGGTCGCAACCAACGATCAGGCGATTCCGCCCGACGCGGAGCGCGCATTCGCCAAACGCATGAAGGCAACGACGGTGGAAATTCCCTCTAGTCACGTCGCGATGGTCTCTCATCCGGATGAGGTTGCCAAACTTATCGATACGGCGACCAAGGCTGCGCCAGTTCCCGCGAATCGCTGAACAATGTCGGAGAAGAACAAGGCGATCGTTCGCGAGGCGTTCGATACACTGTTCAACAAACGCGACTACGCCGCTGCAGAGCGTTACTGGTCGCCGAACTATATCCAGCACAGCGCGCACATCCCACCCGGTCGCGACGGATTATTCAACCTGATCCGAAGCGCGCCCGCGGAAGAGCACTATGAATCCGGCGTGATGCTGGCAGAGGGCGACTTCGTCATGGTGCACGGGCGGTACTCCGGTATCGGGCAGCCGGCGAACTGGATTGTCGTCGACATCGTTCGGCTCGAAAACGGCGTACTTGCGGAACATTGGGACGTCATTCAAGACGAGGCTACGCGCGAAGAATCCAAGAGCGGTCTCCCGATGTTCGGAGGTGCGTTCCCGTGATACAGGCGGCAAGCAATATTATTGCGCCGACGCAGTTCATCGACGCCAATAATGAGCGGTATGCGTATCGCCGTTTCGGAAAAGTCAGCCGATACCCATTGCTGCTCTTGCAGCACTTCACCGGAACGCTGGATAATTGGGACCCGGCCCTAACGGATCAACTCGCGATCGATCGCGAGCTGATACTCTTCGATAGCGCCGGCATCGGGCGCTCCAGCGGGACCGTACCGAAAACCATTGCCGGAATGGCACAACACGCTTGCGCATTTCTCGAAGCGCTCAAACTCGATACGTGCGATGTGCTCGGCTTTTCCCTCGGCGGTATGGTGGCCCAGCAGATGGTGCAAGACTTCCCGGCGGTCTTTCGGCGGATGGTGCTCGTTGGTACGGCTCCGCGTGGCGGCGAAGATATCATGCACCTCGAGAAGCCAAGCCTCTCGAAGTACCTCAACGATCCGACGCTAACCGGCTACGCCGTGCTGCAGAAGATCTTTTTTGCGCCGACGGCATCGAGCCAAGCGGCCGGCGCGGAATTCGCGCAGCGGCTTGGGCAGCGCAAGGACGATCGCGATACGCCTTCGGGCCCGGCCGTCGCTCAGGCGCAGATCGCCGCCTTTCGCGAGTGGGAGCAGTACACCGGCGAGCGATTCGCCGATCTCAAGACCATTGCGCAACCAACGCTCGTCGTCAACGGGATCTTTGACGAGATGATTCCCGTGCGCAATTCCTATTGGTTGAGCGCAAATCTCCCCAACGCCGTGTTGATGACGTATCCCGACGCAGGGCACGGCTCGCTGTTTCAGTTCCACGACGCTTTCGCGCGCCAGGCCACGTCGTTTCTTGCGTCCGGTTCGTCGTGGGCTCCGTACCCTCAGTAACCCGAAACGAGGGTGAAGCCGCTGCCGTTATTTTTCAGCACGACGCCCATACCGCCGACGTTCCCAAAGCTCCGTTCGAAATCGGCCGCGAGCGGGTGATTGCAACCCGATTTGTAGACTTCCGCGCGAACTTTGATTTCGGGCCGCGCGGTGAATCTGAACGGGAAGTATTCACCGGGCTTCACGTTCCTTGGGCGGTCGCCGCTGACGATCGACCAGGGCCCAATGGCGCTTGCCCTTCCGTAGATGGTGATCCAAGCGCAGTTCGTCGACGCGTTCCTGAAGTTGATACCTGCTTCGCGAGCATCAGCAACGGCGCAGATCCCCGCCACGGCAAAAAAAGCAAAAAAGGCGCCAAATAAATATTTAAACATTATACAGACTTTGACGTGAACAGCTGCGCTCCCTCGGCTACGCTAGGCTCGGGATGACAACTATGGTCAGTCGGTTGTTTGGCCGACTTCGATGAGGTAACCGTCGGGATCGCGGATGTAGCAGCGGATTTCGCCGTCGTCGTTGTGGACTTTGGGCTCGGTGAGGAAGTGCGCGCCGCGCGACTTCCAAAGTTTATAACATGCGTGAATGTCGGCGACACGAAAGTTCAACGCGATACTGAGGCGATCGAGCTCCGTGGGCGGGGCCGCCGTGATGTTTGGTTTGTCATCAGTAGGACCACCGCCTCGATTGATCAGAGCGTGGTGACGATAAAGCCCGTTGCCGGAATCGGCTCGTTCGGTTGAAGCAGCGGCGGGTTTGCGGGATCGTAACTCATAGCGGAGAAACCCTTCCGCGTGTTTACGCGAGATGAACTGCGGAATATTGCGCTGTTCTCCCGGCTCGACGACAAAACCCTCGACTATCTGACGCGAACGAGCGCGGATATCCGGCTGCTTCCGAATGAATACGTCGTCTACGAGGGTGAAACGCACCGCGCGATATTCGTCGCGGTCGAAGGGAAAATCGAGGTCACGAAATTCGTGGACGGCGCGGAACGCGTGATCGGCGTTCGTCCCGCCGGGGAAGTGTTCGGCGAGGTTCCCGTCATCCTCGATTCCCCGTTCCTGGTGAGTTTTCGCGCGGCCGAGCAGGCGCGCGTGATGCGTATCGATCTTCGCGAGTTTCGCGTGCTCTCCGAAGCAGCGCCGGACATCTTCGACTACGTGAAGACCGCAGCGATGGACCGGGTCGAAGGTCTGGAAGAAATCGCTGCCGAGGCCAGCGCGCCGGCACTCGCCGTGATTGCGCGCCAATCGGACGAGGGCGGATACGAGCTGCGCACGTTCTTAGAGCGCAATTCGGTCGAATTCGACTGGATCGACGCTGACGACCCGGCGGCTGCCCCGATCGTACGACTGCGCGACGGATCGCTGCTCAACAATCCGTCGATACGTGACGTGGCCGTCGCGATCGGTCTTCCGGTGCGCCCGCGCGATGCAACGTATGACGTCGCAATCATCGGTGGCGGACCCGCGGGGCTTGCCGCTGCCGTCTACGGCGCGTCGGAGGGCCTGTCGACGATCCTGATCGAGCGCGAAGCACCGGGTGGCCAGGCCGGCACGTCGTCGCGCATCGAGAACTACCTCGGCTTTCCATTTGGTATTTCGGGCGATCAACTTGCGAGCCGAGCGTTGCAGCAAGCCAACCGCATGGGTGCCGAGCTCATCGTGACGCGAACGGTAGAGCGCATCGACGTGGATTCGCGCGCGATCACGCTCGACGGCGGCGATGTCGTAAGCGCGAAGACGATCGTGCTCGCGACCGGCGTTTCGTGGCGGCAACTCGACGTTCCGTCGCTCGATCGGTTGCGCGGGCGCGGGGTCTACTACGGTGTTGCGCCCGACGAAGCGCGATATGTCCAAGGCAACGACGTCTACATCATCGGCGGGGGAAACTCGGCCGGGCAAGCAGCGGTGAATTTTGCGAACTTCGCGAATTCGGTGACGATTTTGGTGCGCGCAGATTCGCTCGCCTCCAGCATGTCGCACTATCTGATCGAACAGCTCAAGACCAAAGCGAATGTGCGCGTGCAGACGAACTCGGAGATCGTCGGCGCCCATGGCGACGACAATCTCCAAGCGATTTCCATTGCCGATCGCGCGAGCAAGGAGACGGTGACGGCGCCCGCGGCTGCGGCATTCATTCTCATCGGAGCCGACGCGCAAACCGCGTGGCTGCCCGACGCCGTGGATCGGGACGCGCGCGGCTACGTCGTCACCGGGCGGGACATCGGAACAAGCGGACGCTGGCCGCTCAGCCGCGATCCGTATTTGCTCGAGACGAGCGTTCCCGGGATTTTCGCTGCGGGCGACGTGCGCGCGAACTCCATCAAGCGCGTCGCCGCCGGTGTGGGCGAAGGCAGCATGGCGATCGCCTTTGTGCACCAGTATTTAGCGGTGAGTGCGGGGTGACGGGGCACGCCAAATGTTGACAGCACTATGTCATTATGTCATGATGGCGCTATGGTAAAAAAGATGGTCTACCTTGAAGAAGACCAGGACCGGATCGTGAAGCGCTTGGCGCGCGAGGGCAAAACCTCGGAAACTGAGGTAATCCGACGTGCCATTACGGCATACGGCGACTCGAGCGCCGCGCGAATTGCGTCCGACACGCGACGCGTCATGGAGCATTTGAAGAAATATCCCGAATGGAATGACGAGCCGGCGGAGTTCTTTCGCGGGTGACGCCCGGGAGCATCGTTGTCGTCGATTGGCGGGACGCGCTACCCGAGTCGGGTGAACCGAGTAAAGAGCGTCCGGCCATAGTTATTGGGCGCGGCGACCTTTTCCACCAGGGGTTCGGCTATCTCTTGGTTGTGCCGTTGACGAGCGATGTCGCGATGTGCATCTCAGAAGCATCGCTTGAAGTCGCTCCGACGAAGGAAAACCATTGCAAGAAACGATGCTATGCTCTCTCCTGGAATGTGCAAACGATTCCGAAACGTCGAGCGCGCGCAACGGCGGCGCGCGTTACGGATGCGCAGCTCGATGAAATACGCGATCAAATCGCTCGCCTAGTCGAACGCTGACGGCGGGTCCTTCGAGGCTCGCTACGCTCGCACCTCAGGATGACAGGTTAGGCCGGTCCCTCGACTACGCGGGTGAACACGTTGCGTTCACCCACTACGCTCGGGATGACAAGGGTTAGCAGCCGCGTTGTTTGAGATTCACCTGTAGATCGTAGACGGCGCGGTTGTCGATCACAGTTTGCTGGTAATCGAGATTGCTGTTTGCGAGTTGATCCTGGAGGTACGCGATCAGTGAATTGTTGGCGTCGCACGTCCCGTACACGGGGACCCCGAGCGGAGGGACGGCGCTGCCGTTGGCCTGCGTCTCAAGCTGCGTGATCTGCGCTTGGAGCTGCGTGGCGATCGCCGTTGGGACGCCGGGTTGGTTGAGCTGATATTCCCGTTCCAGGATGGCCTGACGTTGCGGCGCGTTGGCGGCAAGGTTTTGCGCCCCGGCCGCAAGCGGCGTCACGAGCGCAAGAGCAAGTGCGAGAAGAGCGAACTGTTTCATGGCGTTCTCTTACCCACGGAACGGGCGGGTACCCCTCTTTTACCTGTGGTGCGTCGTGAGTCTCCGGTGCGCCGCTCCACAGGTGAGGCTGCTGGGTGTGGACGTGACGTTGAATGATTCGGTACGTCCGTGCGCGTCGGTGACCTGTGCGGTGAACGGCGTAACGGCTTGTGGCACGGAGAGATAGAAATCGTGATCGGCGCCGGGGAGCTGGGTTGCGCTTACTCCGCTCGTTGCCGGAATCGTCACAGTGAAAGGCCCGGAGTCGCCACGTTCGAGAATGGTAAGCAGTGCGCTCGAACCGCAGGCGGCGTTGAGCGACACGTTCGGCACCGACCACGTTTTGGTCGGCATCACGCGTACGATGTTGAGATTCGAGTTCGCATCCATATCCAGCACGTACTCGCCACCATGGCTGTTATACGCGGCCGGAAGCACGTAGGCAGAATTCGGCAGTGAGACGAGTATCGGCATCGGCGACGCCGGAACCGATTCGATCAAGCCGAGCGCTTCGTAGTTTAGGTCGGAATACATCGCGCGATCGGCGGCGGCGCCGCTCGGCGAGAAGGCCGAGAGCCCTGACGGCATCGGGCTCGGAGCGCTCCCGCTTTGCGGCGGGAGCGTCAAAAATGAATCGAACGCGCTCGCGCCGGAGGGGAGATCCTCAACGTCACTGGGGTTCAAGCCTCCCGTGAAGGCGGCATAGACGGTTCCAGCACCGTCGGCGGCGATAGCTGCGCCTACGGCGCCGTGATTGAGCGTCGGTATCCCCGAAATCGGCGAAGTACTGCTGGTGTTCATCTCCCATACGCCATTGTAGTTAGGCCCGCTAAGGAGGTAGTCCGACCCCGTGATCACCGCGATACCACCGGTTGGATTCACCGCGAGCCGCGGATTGTAATCACCGTAAGCGTTGGTGAGTGTGAATTGCGCAAGCAGCGTACCCGGGTTCGCGCACGCTGCCGAATTGAAGTAACCGGCGAAATCCGGCGGTGCGGGCGGTCCACCTCCTTGGTAGTTGGAATCCCAACCGGCATACCAGATGTTTCCAGTGCTATCGATGCCGATCGAGGTAATTGCGAGCGCATAGCCGTCATACGGTTCAGTTGCCGTGACGTTGCTTATGGTCGGCGCGGTTGACGTGATCGACGCGAAGCACTCAAGTGAGCCCGATGAGTCAACGACCCAGTAGCTTCCGTCGGACGCAAGAGCGACGTCGTTGAAGAAATTACCGTCGGTCAAGGTGTTTTGGGCGCCTGCCGTCCCGGTTCCCGGAGCGAAGGTTCCGGTAACCCAGCCGTTCACGGGCGCCTCGAGATAGGCGAGGTAAAAGAACTGGCCGTTGCTCATCAGCCGCAAGAACGCACTACTTCCAACGTATGAGTTGCCCGCAAGTTGCCAGGATTCGATATTGCTTGCAAGCACGTAGTTGGCCGGCGACGGTGTCGGGTTCGGCGCGGTCGTTGAATACACCGAATAGTTATCGATGAGATGATCGTTCGCATCGGGTCGCGGCGTGCCGTCGTAGGAGACTTGCACGTTGCTCAGGTCGCCTGCGCAGTTGAGCGTTGCCGTTGCGCCCGAAGCGCTACTGCCGCACGACGACGAACCGACGAGCGAAAGCGTGAGACCATCACCTGCGGGCGAGGCCTCGACGACGATCGGATTATAATACGGCGTCGTCGGGTCGCTCATCACGAGATTGCCGCTCGTATCGTACGCGACGATCCCGAGCGGTGCCGAGGTGGGCACGCCGACGGTAAAGACTTGCGTGTTCGGTGTATTTCCCGGATCGGGACTGGCCACCGTAATCGCGACGCTGTAGACGATCCCGTCGAGGGTAAATGCGAGCGGCGTTGCACCGGGTGCAGGGCTCAAGCTCACGCTCACTTCGCCGGAAACAAATGCCGAGAGCGGCGTCGTGTTTCCCGATGGCGCTGCGGTTGCGAAAGCGGCGACAATGAAAAGATCGTTGCCGACCGGCGCGGTGACGGTGAAGTTGCACGTCTCGCCGCCGGTGCTGGCAACGGCGCATGGGCTTGGCGTGGTGACCGGAAAAATCTGGATATTCGTCGTCGGCACCGGCGACGGAACCGGCGAGGTATACGGAAGGACGACGACGCCAAACGACTGCGTATTCGGTGAGATGTAGAAGGGCTTGCGCGACGAGGCTTGTTTGTTTGGCGGCGGCACGTAGAGCGAGATGTTGGCGTGCGTCGTTTTCGTGCTCGAAGGCGCGTTGCCGCCGGAATTGGCGTTGCCTCCGGTGGAGGGAACGAGGCTCGATGTGCCACTGCCGCCGCAGCCTGCAACGACGACGCCAAGAGCAAAAAGAACCCAAGCCAATCGCAAGCGCATGCGCCCGTATTCCGTCTGGGCGGCAGACGCTCCCCTATTAGGCTGCAGTGAGGCGACGGCGCAACGCGCGTTCGCGCTGCTTGTAGACTTTGATCGTCAACTCGAGACGCGAAGTTGTTCCCGTTTTGCGCAAGATGTGCGAGATATGATTCTTCACCGTCTTGTCGGAAAGTCGTAAGCGCGCCGCGATGTCTTGATTGCGAAGTCCGTCAAGGAGCTTCTGTAATACGCTGCGTTCTGCCGGGCTGAGCGAAGCTTCGATACTGGTCATAACACTAGTATTCGGCGCAAAACGTCTCGATCATACCACTTGGGCCAAAGTAATCATCAACTAGGCCGAAGGGAGCAAACGAGCGAGCCGCTCTTTGACGGCCGGCCATTCGCTTTCCACGATCGAATAGCGCGCCGAATCACGCGGGACGAAGTCGACGGCCAGACGGTGCGAGCGCAGAATGCCTTCAAATTGGCCGCCAACGCGCTCGATCGCCGCGCGCGAGCGCGCGTTGCGAGCATCGGTGTGAAAGGTGACGGCTCGCAGGCCCCACGTTTCGAATGCGTGCGTGAGCATCAACCGCTTCGCCTCGGTATTTGCGGCGGTGCGTATTGCTGTGGGTGCTAGCCATGTGTAACCGATTTCACACGTGTCATAGACCGCATCGACGCGCGCGCGTCGCTCGGCCGGCCAGGGCCAGCGTTCGAGATCGAAAAAACGTGTGGTCCCGATCACCATGCCGTCACGTTGCCGCACGGTCGCGAACGGAACGGCGCGCCCTGATGCCGCGAGTGAAAGCGCTTGCTCGACATAGGCGCGAACCTGCGCCTCGCCTTGCGGCACGAAGCTCCACGTATAGAAGGAAGAATCGCCGGAGCTCGCTTCGACCAGCGGTGCGATATGATGTCTGCCTAGCGGCTCAAGGCGGACGCAGGTTCCGCTTAGTTCAATGCCATTGTCCATCCGGGACTAGCGTAACAAATGAGGACAATGGGTTTACGTGGAGAGCCGATGGCAGCTGGTCCCGATGGTCGTGCGTAACCGGGAGTGTCACCGCGACGTGGCTTCCGCGTCCGGGGAGGCGTTCGACCACGACGCCGCGCGAGAGCCTTTGGATCAAATAGAGCCCGCGACCGGATTCGGCCCAGAGATTGCGCGGCAGCGCGGGCTTGAAGTCGAACCCGGGGCCATCGTCGATTACGTGAAGCACGATGGAATCGCCGCGAACCTCGAGCGACGCGCTCAGCGGTCCGGGCGCATGGCGCACGGCATTGCCGATAAGCTCGGCAAAGATCAGACCGCACACGGAGAGTTGCTCGTCGTCGGTTTCGCTCCAGCGGAGCAGGCTGCGAAAATATTGGTCGCGCATCGTGTACGCCGAACGCGAATCGGCGGCTTCAAATTGCCAGCGCATCATCGCGTGAGCGAAGTTCACAACGATGACGGCGATGTCGTCGCGCGGCGCTTCGCCGGCAATCGCGCGCTCGACGAACTCGGCCGGATTGGCGGCGTGTAGGATCGCATCGGTCGAGAGGACCGCCCGCAGCATGCCTTCGCCCGCGACCGCGTCGCGCGAGGCCTCGACCAGACCGTCGGTATAAAGCACGAGCATGCTGCGCGGCGGGCAACGCAGTTCGCGGAGTTCAAAATTGACGTCCCAAAATGCCCCAAGCGGCGCCGAGGGATCCTCAAGACGATGCACCTCCCCATCGGGAAGTCGGAGCAGCGGCGGTGCGTGACCGGCAGACACGTAACGTATCATCCCGGAGTCGGGATCGATGACGCCGATAAAGGCACTCGCAAGACGGTTATCATCTTCGGCAAGCAACAGGCGATTGCAGACGTCGGCGATCTTGCGTGGATCGTTGTGATCGAGTGCGGCCACGCGAATCGCTTGACGCATGAGGACCATCAAGCGCGCGGCTTCGACGCCCTTCCCGGTGACGTCGCCGATCGAGACGACGATCTCGCCGGCACCGTTTTCGAATGCATCGTACCAGTCGCCGCCGACGGCAGCTTCGGTTGATCCGGGCCGGTAGTGCGCGCTGAGCTCCATTCCCGGACGCGACGGGAAGCGCCGCGGCAGAAACGATCGCTGGAGCGTTTCGGCGACGTATTGCTCGCGGTGGAATTGCTTGGCGTTGGCAACCGCGAGTCCGGCGCGACGTCCGAGCTCGATTGCAAACGCGAGGTCGCCGAGATCAAATTCATGGTCTTCGATCGTACGCACGAACGTCAGCGCGCCGAAGATGCGATTCTGGGCCAGGACCGGGACGACGATCTTCGAGCGGTAGTTGAGCCGGCGCATGTATTGCTCGTGTTGCCGCGATGCCGCATGCCCGACGAGGGTTGCCTCGTCGATGCGCGGGAGGAAGAAGGGCTCGCCCGTTTGCGTGACTTGCACGACCGGATGAACGCCGAACTCCTCGATGTACAAGAGGCTCGCAACGCCGGCGAGCGCCTCTTCCTTTCGCGGGTCGCGATGCGCAGCCGCGGTCACGAAGAGCCGTTCGGAGCGCTCGTCGAGGAGATCGAACAAGCACAGGTCGGCGAACGACTCGACCGAGAGCCGGGCGACATTGTTGAGGGTTTCGACCACGTCGAGCGATTGATGGAAGATATCGCCCGCGCGTACGAGCAAGTTTAACCGCGCTTGATCGCGATTTTCGGTAGTTTCGGTCAACGAGGTCCTCCGACCGGTCCCTAGGCGCCTACCCTAGTATGCTCATTTCGGAGGAGCGTTAATCACGGCGGGCGGCTGGGCTGCGGTGGAGGTCTTGCTCAGGATGTGCGGCGTGATCACGAGGTAGAGGTTCGTCTTTTGACTCGAACTCACGGTCTGCCGGAATAACGGGCCGATGATCGGCAGATCGCCGATGCCCGGCACCTTGCTCAGCGTCTTGATCTCTTGGTCTTGCACCAAGCCGCCCATCAAGATCGATTGGCCGTCGCCGGCGGACGCGGTGGTGAGTTCTTGGCGCACGGCGATTTGCGGCGTGTTCCCGATGTAACCGATGATGCTCGATACCTCGGAGAACACGTCGACGGTGACATTGCCGTCGGCGGAGACACGCGGCAGAATCTCCAAGCTGACGCCGACATTGATGTATTGGATCTGCTGCTGGATCAACGTGGTGCCGCCCGAGGGAACCAGGACGTTATTGAAGATCGGCACCGCCTCGCCGGAGAGAATGGCGGCGATGCGATTGTCGGCGGCGAGAATACGCGGCTGAGCGAGAATTTTGGCTTGGCCTTTTTGCTGCAAAGCCAACAGTTGGGCGCTGAGTGAAACGCTGGCGAGCGGTTGGGTGGTGGCACCGGTGGTGCCGCCGACCGACGTTCCGACGGGCAGCGTGTTGCCGGCGCTAAACGTCGCGGTCGCAAGCGTTCCGTTGGGCGAATAGTTGATGCCCAGATCGTAGGCTCCGGTCTCGGTCAACTCGACGACCTGCGTTTCGAGCAGCACGCTGCGCCGCGGCGTATCGACCAGCGCGATCATGCGTTGATACGGCGCGATTTCCTCGGGCGTTCCGCGCAGGATCACCGCGTTGAGTCGCCGGTCAACCGACACGTTGTCGTTGACAAACACGCCTTGCGCGGTGTCCTTCGGGATCAGCGCACCGGTCGGCAGCGTCACGTAGGTCGGCGTCGAGTTGGGTGGTAGCGAGCCCGACGAACTGGAGAACGAGCTGTTCGGCGGCGGCGTCGGCGGCGTGAAGGGTGATGTCGCGGTGAACTGATCGACCGAGGGAACGACGACGCCGCTCTTGATCAGTCCCGCGATCTCGCTGACGTCGGCGTACGACAGGCGAATGATCGTGACACCATGGGCTTGGGCTTGTGGAGCGATGACGACATGCGCTTCCTCGTCGCTCGTAGCGGCGGGAATATGCACGATGACGCGATTGCCCAAACTTTCGGTGCGCGGGCGAACGTCCTTGGTCAACTGCACATCGACGAGCAAGCCGATGTGCGCGAAGGCGGAGATGGTGCCGCCTTTTATCAATCCGCCCGGCGCGATTGTCGCCGGTAGATCGGGGCCGCGTTGGACGCCGACGAGGACGACCTTGGCATCGTCGCGGACCGAGTGAATGACTTGCGTGGCCGGCGCGGGTCCGTCGAAGTCGAGTTCGAGGCGCACGCTTCCGTCGGCCGCGGGCGAAGTACGGTAGGCGAGGAGCTCTTCAGTCGCAGCCGATGCGAGACGGAACGGTGCAAGCGATAGCAGCGCGACGACAAGCGCGGCGAGTAAAGATGCCCTCATGCATGGCTGATTGGGTTAGGGAGCGCTAATCGCCTGCCCGGTTGCAACGAGGGTGGTCGGCAACAAGCGACCATTTGAGAGTTTGACGCCCTTGGGTCCGATCGACACGACCCGCAGCTTGCCGATGTGCGCGCCGACCGTAACGCAGTAGGTATTATGGTTTCGCATCGAGCCGTCGCGGATCAAAGCATAACTGAAGTCTGCATTTCCGCTGGTGCTGAGAACCGCAATCGTGTCAGCGGGCGTTTGCCACACGGGTTTGGTTTGCGCGAAACTCTCGGTGGTCGAAAGCGCGGTGAGAAAAAGGAGCAGCACGACTGCTCTAACCAGAGCCATCTCGGATCACCTCGTCCCATTATATTATCGGTACTTTACCCCGATACGACGCACGTGCAAACAAGGGACGGCAGGTAAAACTTCCGTTACAAACTCAGGTCACGAGGTAGCGACCGTTTGCGGCGGCGCCATAAACTCGGGGCCGACGGGCGACGTCACTTCTTGGGCGAGGATGTTATCGATCTCGGCTTTGGTTGCGTCGTCTAACGAAAAGTCGAACACCGCGGAGATCGGATCTACTTGATCGGGGTGACGCGCGCCCCACAGCGCACTCCCGACACCGGGTTGATCGAGCACCCAACGCAGGGCTAAATGAATCACGTGCTTGCCGAATTTTGTCTGGGCGAGCGCATCCAGCCGGTCGACCGCACGCAGGTATTGGCCGTAGCGCGGTTGCTGGAATTTCGGATCGCTGCGGCGCAGATCGTCGCCGCTAAAGACGGTGTCGGCGCGCATCTTGCCGCTGAGCAGACCACGGCACAATGCGCCGTAGGTCAGCGACGTCAACCCGTGCGCGACGCCATAGGGAAGCGCGTCCTGCTCTGCCCCGCGCTCGAAAAGATTGTAGGGCGGCTGCAACGTGTGAAGCGTTGCATGGCGACGAAACTCGTCCATCTGCGCGGGCGAAAAATTGCTCACGCCGATCGCGCGGATTTTTCCGGCGTCGAAAAGTGCCTGCATCGCCTCGGCGGTTTCTTCCATCGGCGTCGAGGGATCGGGCCAGTGCACTTGATAGATGTCGATGTAGTCGGTTTGCAGTCGGCGCAGTGAATCGGCGATTTCTTTTTGAATGCGCGCGGCGGACGCGTTGCGAGTCACATTTGCCTGCGCGTCCCATTGCAGGCCGACCTTCGTGGCAATGACCGCTTTATCGCGCCGGCCTTTGAGCGCGCGGCCTACGACCTCTTCGGAGTGGCCCTGCCCATACGCCGGCGCCGTATCGACCAGCGTAATGCCCGCGTCGAGCGCGCGGTGGATCGTTGCAATCGCAGCGTCGTCGTCCGCCCCGCCCCACATCCACCCGCCGATCGCCCACGTGCCAAGGCCGATGCGCGACGGGCGAAGTGCGGTGCCTTTGATTTCGGTGAATTCCATCGTTCGAATAGTTTAGTCAATTCGTCAGGGATTCGATAGCGAACATATCGTCGATGCGCGTGCCGTCGTAGCTGTAAGCAAGGAAGCCGGCCGTGGTGCAGCCCGAGATCAGCCGTGGCCGAAACGCTACGACGCAGGTTCCGACGGCCGCGCGCACGCTGGCGTAGACGATGCCGTCGACGACGTCGGCCACGTAGAGCCTCATCGCGTAGGCCTGCGCGACGGCGTACTTGTCCGGATCGGGATCGTAGATCGGATCGGTGGGCGGGGTGGCGCGGATGTCGTCGTAGCTGCCCTTGATATCGGCGGTGAGCACGCGTTTGTAGACTAGCGTCGGGCGCGTGTTGGTGTAGGCGAGGAATCGCGCGGTGTGGTACGCCGACTCGGCGATTGCCGTGCGCTGCTCGAAGGCCGCGTAGTAGACGCCGTAGCTGCCGTCGGTGAAGCGGCTTGCGCCGGAGTAGACGAAGGACGCGATGACCATGTCGTTGCTGTCGCTGCCGGGGAACTTCCGGCGCGGGTTGGTTATGGCTTCGAGTTCATCCAGCGCGACGCGATCGGTAACCGAAGGGAGCCGGTCGGCGATGCGTTCTTCGTTGCGGCGGTGGGCGATAACGCGAAAGGTCTGCTTCTTACGGAAGCGGGCTACCATCCGCGCTGCGTGTCGAGGTAGGCGCGCACGGCGGCGAGGCTTTCAAACGAACCATCGAGCAGCAACTCTTTTGCGCTCTTTCCTTTGAAGAGCGGATGGGCGTTGGGTGCGCTGATCCACGCATCGGCAAGCTGCGCGTCGGGAAGAAGAATGTTGATCGCTTTGAAGATGCCCAGCAGCATCGAGATGCGCTGCAGCGTGTCGTAGGAGAGCAACGCCGCGTCGGGGTCGCGCATGTATTTGGTGTAGGTCGATTGCGGGAGCACGCCGAGCAGAATGCGCTGCTCGATCGGCGCGAGCGCCCAGTGCGCCGCAATATCCTTAAAGGCGCGGATTGCCGTGGGCGAGAGTGCTTTGAGCTTCGCTGGGGACCGCGCGAACTCGATGGCGGAGGGCGCCAGGGCCACGGTGGACATGCCCGCTCATTATAGCAGGTGTGGCGGCGTAGCGCTCATTTGAGCGTTTAGGCATTTTGGAAGACTCTGCCGGGAAATATAGCAATATGCTATAGTATTTGCATGGCCAGAAACGAGGATACCCTCCGAGAGCTGGCGGCTGAGCATGAGGGGCTCTTTACGGTGAGAGCTGCCGAGCAGGCCGGGGTAGCTCGACCTTTGGTCGTCCAACTTGCGCACAGGGGTAGGCTGGAACGCGTTTCACAAGGGCTCTATCGCTTTCCAAGCTGGCCGACAACGTCGCTCCAACAATATCACGAGGCGGTGTTATGGCCGCAGGCTCACCGAAAGATCGACTATGCGTTAGTCTCACACGATTCTGCGCTCGAACTATACGAGTTGACGCTTCTTAATCCGCGTCTACTCCACGTGACGCTTCCACCGAAAACGAGAATCTCGCGTCAGCCTCCCACCTGGATGCGATTGCATTTCGCGAAAGTGCCCGAAATCGATCGGACATGGGAGCGAGGCGTTCCTGTCGTCAGTGTTCCTCGCGCAATCGAAGACGTAGCGTCCACGCAGGGCGCGGATGTCGTGCAACGAGCCGTGAGCGAAGCGCGCCAACGGCGGCTTCTCCGAGAGGATGAGCTACAACGCCTTGTTGGCGAATTTGGAAACAAGATTCTCGAACCGTACGATGCCGGCTAGTTTCAGCGAGCGTGGTCGCGACCTCGAGCGCCGCATCGCGGCGCTCGCGCGCGCGCGCGGCACAACAACATCGCGACTGCGCCTGAACGGAGCTCCAAACGTGCCAAACTATGAGTATCAGTTCATCGTCCTCGGTCTCATTCTTACAAACAATCCACCGACGGATTCATTGGCTTCGCCTGTGGTCGAATTCGGAACGCGATTCGAACATTTTACAGCATTAGCGACTCAAGGATGGCGTGTTCATTCCATGATGACCAATCCCCGCGGACCAGCGGGCAGCGCCGAATTGCTAGTGCTAATGGAACGAGAGGGCCAGCGATAGGCGCCATGCGGATCGCGCTCTTCGCAATTCGCTTCGCTCGCGCCTCAGGGTGACAGATTGGAGCGATCCCTCGACTACGGCGCTATGCGCCTACGCTCGGGATGACAAGGGGCATTCTCAGGTTCAGCGGTTCTCAGCCAATACTTATGCGGAGCACAGCATTGCGGCCGATGCACATAGTGCGCGGGTGCGCGCAAAAGGAGACACCAGTGAATATCTCAGGGATATCCGGGCTGGGCTCGACGGCGTATATTGCCAGTACGCCAAACACGGCAGCGTCGACAACGAGTTCGTTGCCGAGTGCGCTGGCGAACCTCAACCTCACGCAAGCGCAACAGTCACAGATCAACCAGTTTCTACAGGATGCGCAAAGCGGCAACGTTTCGTCATCGCAGCTCAAAAGCGAGATCGAATCGGTCCTGACGCCGTCGCAACTTGCGCAGTTGCGTTCGGAACATCATCACCATCATCACGGTGGTCAGTCGAACGGCTCGAGTTCGTCGAGCAGCACCTCTGGCACAACCAGCGACGAAGACGCGTTCGGCGTCACGATCCCCACGTCGACGGCATCGTCGACGACCCAGTCGATCGGTAACGTGGCCGCAACCTATTGGGCGCAGTCACAACTCGCGAGCGAAAACCAAACCTAGCGACGGACCCATCACGGGAATCGCAGAAGGCGACTGAAACGGCGCCTTCGTCTGGCGTGTTCTTGCTGGCATGCCGAAGATTGTGCAGCTCTCCGCGTACGGCGGAGTCGATCAACTCAAGATCGTGGACGTCCCGAAGCCCGTGCCGCAAGCAAGCGAGGTCCTCGTACACGTCATTGCCGCCGGTACGAACCCGGGCGAGATTTCAATTCGTGAAGGTCTGCTCAAGGATATGTTCCCGATGAAGTTTCCATTTGGGCAGGGCGCTGATTTTGCGGGGCGCGTCGACTCGGTCGGCGCGGACGTCACCGACTTTGCGCCAGGCGATTTTGTGCTTGGCTGGTCCAATCAGCGCTCGGCCCAGGCGGAGTTCGTTGCGGTTAGCGCGTCACAACTTCTCCACAAGCCGCCGTCACTGGATTGGTTCCGCGCCGGCAGCCTTAAGGTTGTTGCGTCGACCGCAGTCGCGGCCGTGCGAGCGGTAGCATTGAAGCCGGGCGACGTCGTCGCGATCAGCGGTGCGGCCGGCGGCGTCGGGTCGCTCGCGGTTCAGCTCGCCCGACGTACCGGTGCTCGCGTCATTGGTATCGCAAGCGACGAGAACGCGCAGTTTCTGAATTCGCTCGGCGTCGAACAGGTCGCGTACGGCGACGGTCTGGCACAACGCTTAAAAGCTGCTGCCCCCAAAGGACTCGATGCCTTCATCGACCTTTTCGGCGGCGGCTATGTGGAACTCGCGGTAACGCTTGGCATTCCGCCCGAACGTATCAATACGATCATCGATTTTGCCGCCGCTCCAAAATACGGCGTTCGCACGGACGGGTCGGCAGCGGCGGACTCAGGCGCAACGCTCGCGTCGGTCGCGAACCTGATCGCGTGGGGTGAGATCATCATGCCGCTTACCGCCATCTATCCCTTTGCCATGGTGCGCGAAGCGTACGTTGAGCTGGCACGTCGTAAGGCACGCGGCAAGATCGTCCTCGTCATCGACGCACGGGTCACCGAGCCGCTTCGGCCACCGGTGCTGACGGCCTAGAGCCGTGGCCGCGCCTTGGCTCAATGCACTCGCGGTCGCCTCGCTCGTCATTGCGTTTGCCTGCGCGCTGTACATTCTTGTCGACGTGGTGCGCCGTCCGCAGCCGATGGCGATCATGAATTGGGTGTGGCCGATCACCGCGCTCTACACCGGCCCACTCGCGGTGTGGGCGTACCGAGCGTGGGGCAACGCGCCGGCGAAACCGTATGCGGCGGGCGTGGCCGTCGACGTCTCGCATTGCGGTGCAGGCTGCACACTCGGCGACATCGTTGCCGAGTCGGTGATCTTCGTCACCGGCTGGAGCGTGGCCGGTTCGGTTCTCGTGGCGGAATACATCGGGGATTACGTGCTCGCGTACGTGTTTGGAATCGTGTTTCAGTATTTCGCGATCGCGCCGATGCGCGGCCTCACGTTGTGGCCGGGGATTTGGGCGGCCATCAAAGCCGACACCCTTTCGCTGACCGCATTTGAAATCGGGCTCTTCGGATGGATGGCGCTGACGAATTTCGTGTTGTTCCATCCCGCCCCAATGCCCAATACGCCGGCCTTTTGGTTCATGATGCAAATCGGGATGATCGTGGGCTTCATCACCGCGTATCCGATGAACTGGTGGCTGGTCAAAGTCGGGATCAAAGAACCGATGTAGGCTTAGCGATCCTCGAGCGCGTCGAGCCGCTCATCTGCACGTCGCGTCCAGCTGTTGATACCTTTGAGCTCGCCCTCAACGGAGGTTACACGTGCCTCAAGGCGATCGAAGCGCGCGTCTACCCGGGCAAACCCCTGTGTTACCGCTCCGTGCAGTTCCACGATCGCAGTCATGAGTTCGCCGTTGCTCGGTTCGTGATTCATAATGAAGAGGCTAGCTTGCGCGTGTTGCCGTTCCGTTTCCTGCGTGTGGCGGGGTTGGAGAAGGAGCCGGGGAGCTGAAGTGCTGCGTGGGATCACCTGGGCCGCACGGACGAAAAGTAAGGTCGCCGTTGTCGTAGGCGTTACGCCACACCGGTCCCATTTTGTTTGGATCGGTACTTGGCGTCTCGTGCGACTGCCCGACCGAATCTGCGACCGCTTTCGATTTCCAGACGAAAACGACACAAGCGTAGGGTGGCCGCGTTGCACTCGGCGTTGGCGAGGAAGCCGTCGCGGCGGCAACTAGTATGTATGGAAGTAACATCGATGCAATCATCTTCGCTCGCTTACGGGGTACCCACGCGAGTTAGTGGGCAGGCCTCATATTCGCTGGAATTTCCCCCGCATCCGCTAGTGCTGTCCGGGTCTGCAAAGCCGGTACCTCCGTAGTAGTCGTTGAGATCGCCGCCGATGGCATTCCCCGATGAATCATTGCCGATAAACTCAACGTACCCGTCATCGACCTGTTCGGCGGTGGCGTTTGAACCTGGCTATGCCAGGTCGCGGCAACGCGGGTGAACGCGTTGCGTTCACCCACTACGCTCGGGATGACAAAACGCGGGTTAGCCGCCGGCCATGGCGCCGATGATCAGCAGCGGTTCGCTGCCGTTGGCGATTGGTTCGGGAAGTGGCGCATCGGGCGAATCGTGCGAGAGGTCGCGTTGGCAGGCGAAATAGCGAATGTACGGACGGCGTTTTTGCGTGACGTGATCGCGGATCGTGCCGACGAGCATCGGGTAACGCGCTTCAATGGCGGAAACGACGGCGCTCATCGTGACCGCCCCGTCGATGTCGAACTGCACTTCGTCGCTGACGCGAGCGAGCGACTTGAGATGTGCCGGAAGCACCACCCGAATCACGGCAGCGTTTGGACTTCGACCGAGAGCACCGCCGGAAGGTCGCGCACGATCGCGTTCCACGAATCCCCGCCGTCAGGCGAACAATATACTTGGCCGCCGGTCGTCCCGAAGTATATGCCGCATGAATCGAGCGTATCGACGGCCATCGCGTCACGATACACGTCGACGTAGCAGTCGCGCTGGGGCAAACCGTTGGTGAGCGCCTCCCACTCGTTCCCGCCGGTGCGGCTGCGGTAAACGCGCAGCTTTCCGTCGGGCGGGAAGTGTTCGGCGTCGCTCTTGATCGGCACGACGTAGATCGTGTCGGGCTCGTGCGCGTGGACATCGATCGGAAAGCCGAAATCGGACGGCAAGTTGCCGCTCACTTCATGCCACGAGTCGCCGGCGTCGTCGCTGCGCATCACGTCCCAGTGCTTCTGCATGAAAAGGACGTTGGGTCGCGAGGGGTGCAGCGCGATGCGATGCACGCAGTGGCCAACTTCGGCGTCTTGATCGGGAATTTGCGCGGAGCGCAGGCCGCGGTTGATGGGCTTCCACGTTACACCGGCATCGTCGCTGCGAAACGCGCCCGCGGCCGAGATCGCGGTGAAGATGCGCTGCGGATTTTTGGGGTCGAGCAGAATTGTGTGCAGGCACATGCCGCCCGCGCCAGGCTGCCACGCGGAGCCGGTCGTATGGTTGCGCAGCCCCGAGAGTTCACTCCAGTTCTGTCCGCCGTCGGTGGAGCGAAAGAGCGCCGCATCTTCGACGCCGGCGTACACCGTGTCGCGATCGGTCAGCGAGGGTTCGAGATGCCACACGCGCGCGAACTCCCACGGATGCGGGGTGCCGTCGTACCACTGATGTGTGCCGGGCACACCGTCGTAGACGAACTGATTGCCGACGGTTTCCCACGTCGCGCCGCCGTCGTCGGAGCGTTGCATCACCTGACCCGACCAACTGCTGCTTTGCGAAGCGTAGAGGCGATTGGGATCGACCGGCGATCCCTTCGCATGATAGATCTCCCAACCCGCAAAGTGCGGGCCGCTCACGCGCCACGAATTCCGCTTACCGTCGGAATCGAGGATGAACGCGCCTTTGCGCGTGCCGACCAATACCCGTACGCCGCTCATCTTTTAGGGATACGAGGTTTGGCGGGGACGCGCCTGGCCGGGTGCGCCACGAACGTGTCACCGGTTGGGGAGGCGAGCTGACGTTCGAGATTGGTGAACAGATTGATGATCTCGCGGGCCTCGAAAACCTGTCGCCGTTGACGCGCCGTCGCCGGGTGAAGAATCTCGGCGGTCGTGAGTCGTTCGATCGCTTGGAGAGCGGAAGGGAGCGAGACGCCCAACATCGCTCGCACCTCGGAGGCAGTCACAATCGGCGTACCGGGGAGTGCCTCGAGAAGACGAAGCACCGCGGAATCGGCGCGCACGCGCCCCAGCCGGCGTAGCCACTTTTTTTGGAGGTCACCGATGCGGCGTTCGAAGATGAAACTGTCCGCAACCGCGCGGGAGCAGGCGGACGCGAAGGTCGCGATCCAGCGGTTGAAGCCTTCGACGGCCTGCGCCGAGGTCGGCGCGCCACGATAGCACATGGCGTTGAGCCCGGCGACGTAGTCCTTAGACATCGTTGCGAGGACGAGCGAGACCGGCGGCGTAATCGACGCGGTCAAGCGGCGGCGCCGAAAGACCATGTGAATGATCGCGCGTCCGACTCGTCCGTTGCCGTCGGCAAATGGATGAATTGCTTCAAACTGCGCATGCGCAAGTGCAGCCTGCACGACGACCGGCAACTCGTCGCCATTGCAGAAATCGCACAGGTCAATGAGCAGATCGTGGACTAGTTCCGGCGGCGGCGGCACGTAGCTGGCAGAGCACGGATTGTAGGAGCTTCCCCCGATCCAATTTTGCGTCGTGCGGATTATGCCGCCGATCTTGACGAGCGGCGTCGACGCGAGCAGTCGTCGATGAACCTCGCGAAGCAAGTCGAGCGAGAACGTTTTGCCGCGATTGACGGCATCTATCGCGTAGTTCATCGCGTCGATATTTCCGAGGACCTCGGTTGCCGTGACGTCGGTCGGTTCCTCGCCGTGAGCGCGCGCGGCATCGGCGCGAAGAAGCCGACGCGGACTCACTTCGAGACCCTCGATCTTGGAAGAATTGACCGACTCGGCGCGCAGCAGCAGACGCGCGAGCGCCTCGGTATTGGCCAGGGCCTTCGCGCTGCGGTCGAGTTCGAGGATCGCGCGCTCGGCGTCGGCAACGTCGGCGGCTTCGGGACCGGCGAGCACGATGGGACGCCCGACGAGGGGATCAGGCACGTAGGCCTCATAGCTGCAGCCCTTCCGGTCGCGATTGGAAAGGCCCGAGAGCCGGGGAGCCGGCGGCCAGGAAGCTTTAATTCTATGCGCCACAATTAAGGGATAGCACAGTAACCTTTAATTATGCAAGCCCTAATTAAGGTTTAGATGAGGTTAGCGGCCGCCGGTGACCGGGATGACCGCGCCGGTAATGTAGGACGAGTGATCGGACATCAACCACAGAATCGCATCGGCGACTTCTTCGGCGGAACCGTCGCGTAGCATCGGCACAGTCGAGCGCAAGCGTTCGAGACGCTCGGGCAAGCCGGCCGTGGCGTGAAATTCGGTGGCGATCAATCCCGGCGCGACCGCGTTGACGCGAATGCCTTCGTTGCCGACCTCACGTGCGAGACCCAGCGTAAACGAATCGATCGCGCCTTTGGTGGCGGCGTAATGCACCCACTCGTTGGCCGAGCCGATTTTCGCCGCGGCCGACGAAAGCGTGACGATCGCGCCGCCGTGTCCGCCGTGACGTGTCGACATGCGGCGCACGGCTTCGCGCGCGCACAGAATCGTGCCGATTACGTTCACCGCAAAGACGCGCTCAAGGGCTTCAGCCCGCACATCTTCGACGCGCGAGACCCCGCCGCTCACACCTGCGCAGGTCACCAGCGCATCGATCGTGCCGAGTTCGCGCTGCGTCGTCTCGAACATCGCGAGGATATCGCGCTCCGAGGCGACGTCGCCGAGAATCGCGACCGCGCGTCCCCCGGCGGCGGTGATCTCGTCGACGAGTGCGGTGACGGCGGCCTGGTTGTGCACGTAGTTGGCGGCCACGCCATAGCCTTGCGAGGCTGCAAGACGGGCGGTCGCCGCGCCAATTCCGCGACCCGCGCCGGTGATCAAAACGTTCTTCACTTCATCGACCCGGTTTGCATCATCCGATTCCATGTGATGTCATGCGTTTGGCGGTAGGCTTCGAAGTCTTTTAAGAGCGCGGCCACCGCTCGCGCTTGCGCCTCGTCGAGCTGCGTCTGCGGCAGGATGTTCTCGTGCCCTGGCTCGCTAACTGAGCTGGTGTGGGCGTAGAAAAGATTTCCATAGCAATCCGTGATCCAGAGCCTCGCGTCAATCGTCACGGTTGAAGAATCGACTTGCCAGTGCCGCCATGGCCGCGCAAAGCCCGAAAGCTGGAGCGACTTGCACAAGGTCGCGTTGAGACCTGGGAAATTGATGTCGTACGGGACCGGGACGATCGTGACGGGCTCTGCCGCCGCGAGTTGCTGTTGAACGTCGCCTGCGTACCGGTCGAGCACCGGCTGATAGATCGAATATGACGCCTTCGGATGGATGTAACCCAGGCGCGGCGCGGGCGTTGACGTTGGTGCGGGGCTGGGGGAGTCGACAGCCGCGAGCGCGGCGAGAAGGACGGCCGCGAGGACCGGCATGACGCACCTCATGAGTTGGCGTACCTGATCTTGCGTGTATTATAGATAAAAGGAGATCGACCATGCTCAAACCCGGAGATCACGTCTACATCAACGGAACCCATGAAGAGGGGACGGTCAAAGAAGTCCATCCGCACGATGCGATCGTTCGCGTGGTGGTGCCGGGTGGGCACGAGGAGCGCAAGTATGCACTCGAAGCCCTGCGGCTCGATCCGACGTTAGGTGAGGCGTCGAAGTTCGTCGATCACTAGGGTTTGTTTTAGCCGCCGGGCGCCGCAAGCGGCCCGTCGATTTCCTTGGTCATCCTGTTCCTTTGGTGACCGTGTGGGTATTCGTTTTTGTTGCCGTCAACGAAATCGAGCTGCACCCAATTCGTTCCGTCGTCGTATTCGAGCTTGGTCGAAGTGGTTGCGTTATGGCCGCAGATGCCATTCACGGTGGGAACAAGAAAACAGATGTCGATGGCGTTTTGGCCCATTGGAACGCTTCTGCTGACCACCTGGCGATCATTATCGGTGCGCGGTTTGTGCGTCGGCGGGTTCCCTCTGTGCGGCGGCGTGAGGACTACTCCGGCGGGAAGGCCCGCCGCACCAAAAGGATAGCCGCTATCCGCGGGGTCGACGATAGGAATGTCGTGCGGCAGATTGATGCCGATCGTCTTCCCCTGAATGGTGACCGGAGGGATGCCCTCGATGTGGTAGCACCAGCGGCAGTAGCCGGCCGTGCCGAATGGCCCGTTGACCGTGACTTTATAGTCGGCCATGTGCGTTGTACCTCGCCTACGAGAACGTAGCACGATTCTCAGCCGGCTGCGAGAGTCGAAATAACTACGCGGTTAGCCTTCGCGTTCGGCGAGCGCGTTCCGTAGGTCGCGCGTGTCTTATGGCGGGTCTAGAATAGGTGCCGCTGCAATTGCTGTGACGGCTATGCTGCATACTGTCGCTAAGCACAAAAGGCTGCCCAGCACAATGCCGCAGTATAAGCCCCAGCTCGCTAGCGGCTCAACACGACCACGCGGCCGAGCAAGATCGCGAGGAACGCGTGAACCGCGGCTGCCGGCCACAGCAGCGTTCCTACCAGCTCCCCCCGCAAACCCAAACAGATGAAGAAGATTGCGGCAAGCACGTTGTATGCAAGCAGGCCGCGCGGGCTCGCGCTCGCTCCCAGCGCGAGCAGCGCACATCCCGCAAGCCGACCGACCGCGATTCCCGACGCGGATAGGGCAGTGCCAAGCAAAAGCCAGCCGAGCAACGACGGATCGATGATAAGGACGAGTCCGGTGATTGCTTCGAAGACTGCGGCGATGACGATGAGCGTGCGCATTTTCTAATAGGGTCGCACAGGGCCGATTCTCGGTGACTTTACCGGCGCCGCGGCGCCGTAGATGACCGTGATGCCGGAGCCGCCTCCCCACGTCGAAACCGGAAAAGGTGGTGGATTCCCGCCCGCGCCTTCGGGAGCGTTCCAATTGTTCGCGGCCCAGACGTTGCCCGCAGGGTCAATCGACACATCCGTGATCATTTGCATACTGCCGCCGCTGAACACGTGGATGACGTCGCCCGTCTTGGTTCCAGCCGCGTGTCCGTTTGGACTTGCGCCGGCCATCAACACGACGCTGCGTCCTTTGAAGTTCCCGATCCACACGTCACCGTTGCCATCGATATTCAAGCCCCACGGGATGTTGATCGCTCCGCCTCCGGTAAAGCCTTCGGGACTGGGCTGCGTGCCGTCGGGACGGATCATGCTCACGATACCGGTTGGCTTGGGATAGCGCATCCCGGCTTCACCCAGAAGACGGAACTGCTCCATGATCGAGGCGCCATCGGGGATGTTCGGAACGGGGAAGTCTAAGGATGCGTTGCTCGCGACCCAGACGTTGCCTTGCGTATCCAGCGCAAGCGCTCTCACGCTGATTCCGACCTTAAAGGTTTCCACCTTAGAAGGGTCGTCGGCCGGAAAACGCAGGACGGTATACGACTGAGAGTTGCTGACCCAGACTCGATTCTGATTGTCGATGACGATATCGAACGGCGATTTTAAACCCGCGACCTTGACGATTCGGCCATTCTTAATTTCGCCTTTGGGAAAGTAGAGCAGCTGGTTCTGCGAGCCGTCGGCGATCCAGACATCGCCGTTCGTCGCGATACCGACGCCCATCAGGCCCAATAGCTTTTGCTTGAACGGAAAGTCGCTCTCTTTGGCTACGGGGCGCCCGTTGAAATCCATGACCAAGATCTTGCCGTCGAAACTTGTTGCCCAGACGTTGGAGCGCGTGACGCCGGTTCCCCAGCCAACACCGTCGATACCCATGCCGGTGAACCCGGTGATCGGTGGAGAGAGCGCCGTCCCGTTTGGCGCCATCTTGAGAACGCCGCCGCCAACGCTGCGTATGACACCCGATTGCGACCCGGCCATCCAGTTTTGACCGCTCCAGAGATTTCCGTTCGCGTCGAACATCAGGCGACCGGCTGAATAGGTTCCACCGCCGGCAAAACACAGGCTCAGCGCGAAGTCGGGCGGAGACCAGGCGAGGTACGGAACGAACGGCGCGGCGCGACGCGAGCCGTCTTTGGGTTGAGGATACGCCTGGTCGAAGAGCGCGAACAGATCTTTTGGGCGACTCCACGATGCGCGCGCAATACCCGCCATCGCTTGGAGCGTGTCTGCGGAAGACTGCATGAAGCTGCTGCGCCAACTATCGTCCGCCGTTGTTGCATACGCGGTGATCAGTGAACCCAGCGTGTCCAGCGTCGCGAGCGTTGCCGTCTGCGTGCTGTTCAGCGGATCCAAGAGCACGTTGCCCCAGGTACCCGTCGACGGGTTCACGAGATTCGGCACATTTCCGGCGGCGATTTGAAGGCCGAGTTCGTTGCCGGAGATCGAATCGCCGTGAAGAAATTGCGCGTTGGTGAACGCGGAGGCGACGGTGGTAAGCTCGTTGATGACGACGCGGGAAGGCGCTCTATTTCCAAGGACCGTCGCCAGCACCAGCCCAGGGCGGCCTCCCTTCGCAATCAGATAGAGATCGAAGTTCTTCTGATCGCCGTGAAAAAAGCTGCGGATTCGAAATCGACCGTTCGCATCGGATCGCGTCTGGTCGAGTTTCATCGGCGCTCCCGTACCCGCCGACCAGAGCGTTACAATCGCACCCCGCACGGGGGCATGGCCGATTTGGACCTGTCCCGAGAGCAAATCTTCAGCCGAAGATGTCGCCGGAGCAATCGTAGCAAGAGCAGTCAGCAGTCCGAATAAAAAGGACGTCGCGAAGAATCTCATGGTAGTCACCTCACATGCGGAGTTTGCTACACGCTTTAGCTTACGTCGGTCGCTCCCCTATAGGATTGCAACATTGGGTAAATTCAACTCTTGGCGGGGCTCGCCCGGAAGAATGATGCCGGTCAGGTGCGATTTCGGCAGCGTGCCTCTCGTTCGACGTGATCGAACATTTACTCGAGCTGCTGCTCCACCCAACGTATAGCCTTCTCCGCAACTTCTTCCCAGCCGGGCTCCGCGATGATCCAATGGCTGCGCCCCGCAAACTCCATGATGGCGACCGGCTGCGGAGATCGCAGATGTTTCTTGTACATGGCTCGCACCATCGAAGGCGTCGAGGTAACGTCCTTCTCGCCCGTAATGAGTAGTAACGGCGGCCGCCCCGGATTCGAAAAATTCAACGAGTTTCCGACGCCGATGGCGGCTTGAAAGTAAATCCGGCCCGGTGCCGGAACGATCTGGTCGTCGTACGTTTGCTGCATCTCTGAAGCTGGTAGCGTGTTTGCAAAGGTCTTAGCGAAGGCTTCAAACGACATGGTGTGAAGCGTGCTCCACCCATTCCAAGTCAGCAAGACCGGAAGCGCCGCCTTTAGCGCAGGAAAGCTTGGAAGAACGCCGCTTGGGGGACCCGAGTCGATAGCGACACCGCAACTCCCCAAACCGCGGTCGAGTAACAGTTGCACGATGAGGCCGCCAAAAGAATGACCAACGAGAATCGGCGGCTCCGGTAATTCCCTAATTTTTTTCGCATAGTGCTCAACCAGCATGCCGATCGTCTGATCAGCAAGCCTTGGATCGACATGTCCTTTAAGCTCGCCGACGGGCCTATCGAGATACGGCCATGCCGGCGCGAAGCAACGATAGCCGCTCCCCGTATAAAGCGATATGAATCGCTCCCAGCACGCAGGCGTTACCCAAGCACCGTGTACGAACAGCACCGACTTCGACATATGCGCTCTCCCAAAGAAATGATTTTGGCAAGTATATCATGCAAGTCAGTATCATAAATCAATAATTTACCGTAATATTGTACTTGTCGTACACGCTGAGGAGTCTCGGGCCATGTTCACTGCGCCAATTTTCCCAATCCATCAAGATGCGCTCTCGCAGGTTCTCGATCTGCTGCGTCTGCGCGGCACTTGCGTGCAATCCGGTTCGACCGGTAAACAAAAGGCGCGCTTCAAAGGCGATGGGCCTTGCATCTACATCGTGCGCCGGGGCGCCTTGCAGATTTCGGTTAGTGGATCGAAGATGGAACACCTAAGTGCCGGTGATGTGCTACTGTCGCTTGGCGGCGGCAGCGACGCCATTTCTGGGTCGGATGCCGATTATCTGCGTGGTGAATTTGAGTTTGACTCCATCGTCGCCGAACGCATTCTAAGCGTATTGCCGAAAGCGATCACACTCAGGCCGATCGACGGGAAGCCGTTTCCTTGGGTGGACGTCTGCTGTGCCTTCATGCTGGAAGAAGCGATGAATGGGCTTGCGGGTGCCGCGTCGATGATTTCACGCTTACTCGATCTTTTGTTCGTTCGAACTCTCCGCACGTGGGCGAGCGAAGGCGCGCCGACAAGGGGCTGGCTTGCCGGAGCGGTGGACGAACGGATTGGAAAAGTTCTCGCCGCGATGCACGAGAATTTTGCTGTCGATTGGACGCTTGCGAAACTCGCTGAGACGGCGCCGATGTCTCGAACGGCGCTCGCGAACCGGTTTCAATCGCTTGTCGGCACTACACCGATGGCTTACCTGAACGCGTGGCGCCTCGACCGAGCAACCGAGTTGCTTCGTAATCCTGGGATTTCGATTGCAGAAATAGCTACCCGCGTCGGTTACGGCTCCAACCCAGCATTTAGCCGCGCGTTTGCGCTACGTTACGGGAGCTCGCCGTCGCACTGGCGCAAGAGCAACAGCTTCACCTAAGGCGGTACACGATCCGGATTTAGAGGGGTAATGCCGTTGCGACTCTGATCTCGGTTGCGGCCGGCGAGCCGGGGAGCACGATGCCGGTGAGATGCAGTGGGTCGTACGCGCTGACCTCGGTGAGCGCGCTGTCGTCGTTGCTGCGGCGCGATGCGCGCAGTGCGTCGATGGCCTCCGGAAGCGCAAACTGTTCGCCTACGAATCCGTGCACGAAGCGGCCGCCGCGAATTTCGCCGCGCGCCTCCATCCGGCGCAGCGCGACGAGCAAGTCGCGCCAACGCGGCGCGAGCGTCTCGCGCGCAACGACGTCGCGGAACAGCACGCCCCAACGGTCGAGCAACCGTCGCGCGAACCACTCCGGATCGATGCCTTGCGCCGCGGAGTCGAGCAACGTCCAGCGTCCGCTCGACGAGCGAGGCCGCGCGCGCAATCCTTTTTCTCCGAGGCGACGCTTGGCATCGATCAGCGAACGCAGCGCATCGAATCCATCCGCGGTGACCAGCCCGGCCGCGATGAGCTGCCAGAGCGCATCCTCGACTTCGCTTGCAAGGCGTTTCGAGCCGCGCACGATGTCGGCGAAAAACGGAGCGCCGCGGCGACGAATTTCATCGAGCACGTCGCACGCCGCTGAGGAAAGCCCGGAGGTCCCCTCGTCGTTGCGAACGATCAGGGCTTCGGCGTTCTCGCGCGAGAACAGCGAGATCGGCGCAAGCTTGGTCGGGCGAATGCGGCGATTGGGTTCTTCGGTGCGGGCGAGCGCCGGATGCGCGCAGAGACGTCCCCACATGACTTCACCCGAATAGCACAACTGATCGAGATACTCGCGCCGGTATCCGGTGATGCGTGACGGCAGAATCTGCGCTTCCCAGGCGGCGGCGGGGATTTCGTAACCTTCGAGCTGGCGAATGACTTGCAGCGTGCCGTCGATGCCGTGCAGACGCGTGCCCGTTGCGACGTGCTGCCAGCGATGCAAAAAGCGAACGTACTCGAGCGAGGAGACGGGCTCGATTTCGCGTCGCAGCGTGCCGAGCGTGCGGCGATGGATGCGCGCGAGCACGCGGCGATTGCACCACTCTTCGGTTTCGCCGGCGCGAAAACGTCCGCGCAGAAGTTGGCCTTGGGTCTCGAGTCTGATGAGGGCACTCTCGATCGTTGGGAGATCGACGCCGAAGCGCTGCGACAGTTCGAGACTGGTGACCGGCCCGGTTGACTCGAGCCAGCCACGCAGAATCTCTGCGACGGCCGCCTCATGCTCTTCCGGGACGGTGTCGTGCGTGACCGCGTCGATGTGCGGATCGAGTGTCGCATCGGGATATGCCGCTTGCGCGAGTGCGAGCCGCTCGGCGCTGGTCCAGAACGTGCCGGCCGGCGAGACGAGCGTGGTTGCGCGGCGTTGTGTGACGAGTTCCTCGTGCCATGCGGCCCATGCCGCAACCGGTGGCAGCACGACGAGCGTGGCCAAGGCGTCGTGCAATTCGTCAGCGTCGCGCACGACCGGCCACGACTCTTCGGCAACCTCGGCGATCGCGTCGGCGCTCAAAATGCCCGCGCCGTCGACGTCGCCGCGGATCGTCCGTCGCAGCTGCACGGCACGCGCACGTCGCTCTTCGAGCGGCGCGTCGTCCAAAAACGCATACGGATTCGCGTTGAGAATCTCGTGGCAGAACGGCGACGGCTCGGGCGTGTCGACGGCGACCGTGCGGATCTCCCCGGCTTCGAGGCTGCGCAGCACGCCCAACAGTCCGTCGATGTCCATGGCTTCGTGCAAGCAATTGTCGATCGTTTCGCGCACCAGCACGTGATCGGGGATGCGAATCGGCCCGGTGAGATTCTCCGGGCAGGCCGCTTGGTCGGGAAAGATCGACGCGATCAAGTCATCGGCGCGCATGCGCAGCAATTGCGGCGGCACCTTTTGGCCGCCGCGCATCCGCAGGATCGCAAGCGCGCGGATCGCGTTCCAGCGCCAACGCGCCGCAAACATCGGCGCGGGCAACAGCGCTTGGGTCAAAACGTACTCGACGCTCGCCGACTTGACGTATTCGAAAACGATCTCGAGTGGAAACGCGTGCTGGTCGGTCAGCGAGAGCACGATGCCGTTGTCGGTCGCCGCCGCCTGCAGCTCCAAGTTGAACGAACGGCAGAAGCGCTTACGAAGCGCGAGGCCCCACGCGCGGTTGATGCGCGCGCCAAACGGCGTGTGCAGGATGAGCTGCATCCCGCCGGCTTCATCGAAGAATCGCTCGGCGACGATGGTTCGATCGGTCGGAACGACGCCGAGAATCGCTTTGCCGGCGCGCACGTACGCGACGGCCTGGTCGGCTCCGGGGTCGTCGAGCCCGCAGTGCTCGATCAAGAACTCGCGCGCCGACGCATCGTCGCGTTCGTCGATCGCCGCACGCACGGCCGCAACCTCGCGCGAGAGTTCGATCGTGCGGCCCAGGCCCTCGCCGTTCCAAAACGGTACCGTCGGCGGTGCGCCCTGCGCGTCTTCGACGCGCACGACGCCGGGTTCGACGCGGCGAATGCGCCACGAGGTCGTCCCGAGCATGAAGATGTCGCCCGCGAGGCTCTCGATCGCAAAATCTTCGTCGAGCGTTCCGACGAGATGCCCGTCGGGCTCGGCGACGACGTTGTAGAGTGCGGTGTCCGGAATCGCGCCGCCCGACGTGATCGCCGCCATGCGCGCGCCGCGCCGTCCGCGCAGCCGGCCATTGACGCGATCGAAGTGCAGGAACGCGCCGCTGCGTCCGCGCGAGGTGGTCGACGCCGTCGGCGAGCATGTCGACGACGTCGTCGAAATCTTTGCGCGCTAGCGTGCGATACGGGTACGTCGCTTCGGACCGTCGCGTACAACTCCTCGACGTCCCACTCTTCGCTCGCGCACGCGGCGACGATCTGCTGCGCGAGAATGTCGAGCGGTGCTGCGGGAATCACGATCGCGTCCATCGCGCCCGTGCGTATCGCGCGTACCAGCGCCGCGCACTCGAGCAACTCGTCGCGCGTGGTGGGAAAGAGCCGGCCGTGCGGACGCGCGCCGATCCAGTGACCGGACCGGCCGATGCGCTGAAGCGCAACCGAAATCGAACGCGGCGAGCCGAGTTGCACGACCAGATCGATCGATCCGATGTCGATGCCGAGTTCGAGCGAGGCGGTCGCGACGACCGCGCGAAGCTCGCCCTGCTTGAGGCGATGTTCGGCCTCGAAGCGCTTCTCGCGCGAAAGACTTCCGTGATGCGGCAGCACCAGGCCTTCGCCGAGCCGTTCGGTCAATGCAAAGGCAACGCGTTCGCTCATGCGCCGCGTCCCGACGAAGACCAGCGTCGTCCGGTTGGCGCGGATCAAATCCGCGAGGCGATCGTAGGTCTCGCCCCACAGCTCGCCGCTTGCGACCGGACCGAGTTCGTCATTGCGGCACTTCGACGGCAATGGTCATCGCGCGCCGGCTGCCGACGTCGATCACCTGCGCGGACGGGCTCAAAAATTGCGCGACGTCTTCGAGCGGGCGTACCGTCGCCGAGAGGCCGATGCGCTGCGGCTTTTTGCCGCCGGTGGTTTGCGCGATACGATCGAGGCGCGCAAGCGACAGCGCGAGATGCGATCCGCGCTTGTCGCGCGCCATCGCGTGAATCTCGTCGACGATGATCGTCGTCACGTTGGTGAAGAGCGCGCGCGACTTCTCGGCGGTGAGGAGAATGAAGAGCGACTCGGGCGTCGTGACCAGCACGTGCGGCGGGTGCTTGAGCATGCGCGCGCGTTCGGCCGCAGTCGTATCGCCGGTGCGCACCGCGGTGCGAATCTCGTCGAGCGGCACGCCTTGCTCTCGCGCTAAGGCGCGCAGTTCGGCTAGCGGCAGTTCGAGGTTCTTGCGCACGTCGTTGGTCAGGGCTTTGAGCGGCGAGACGTAGACGACGCGGGTGTGATCGCCCAGTTCGTTGGCGGCGGCGCGGCGCACGAGGTCATCCAGGCAAATCGAAAACGCGGCCAGCGTCTTTCCCGAACCGGTGGGCGCCGAGATCAATACGTCGTTGCCGGCCGCAATTGCCGGCCAGCCGGAAACCTGCGGCTCGGTTGGCTCGCCATAGCGGCTAGCGAACCACTCCCGTACGAGCGGGTGGAATCGATCGATCACAGACTATCAAACACGGCTAACGACCGTCGCGTTGCCAACGACGGTGGCCCGCTTGGCCGGCCGAGCGTTGGTCGGTAGTCCCCAATTATCGGTAGCGCGCGTCTCAAATGTGCGAGTCCAATGCGGCTCGGTTCCGTCCATCCCCTAGGGAATGCCGACCTCCTTGACGCCTGTCGCGCAACAGGCTACAATAGGGCCATTCAAAGGAGTGATTCGTGGAGTTCAAAGACGAGGGCACCCGGGACGTCTACCATGGCGACAACACTATCGCCGCGCGCCGGGCCCTCCCCCAAGAGCTTCACGAGAAGGCTGGACGTCTGCTCGACCGCTTGAACGCGGCTGGCGCACCGACCGACCTTCGGACTCCTCGTGGCAACCGCCTCGAAAAGCTCAGCGGCGACCGCGAGGGCCAATGGAGCATTCGTATCAACGACCAATACCGCATCTGCTTCGAATGGACAAGCGAAGCGGTGAACGTCGAGATTACGGACTACCACTGATGGATCAGCCCAAGGAGCCTACCGCCATGACTACACCGAACAACCGTCGACCTATTACGCCCGGAGAAGTGCTCCGCGAGGATTTCATCGAGCCCCTGAACCTTACCCAGGGGCGACTCGCTGACGCGCTCGATGTCGATCGTACGTCGATCAACGAACTGATCAACGGTCGCCGCTGCCTCACGCCGGAGATGGCCGTGCGCCTCGGCCACGCGCTCAGCACCACGCCGGAATACTGGCTCAATCTACAAACCGCCGTCGATCTTTACGATGCCGTGCACTCACCGATCGCAAGCGAAGTGCAGCGCCTCGAGGTCTTGGTCCCAGCCTAATATGAAGGGAGGTGACGTTCTTGACTGGCAAACGCGCAGCTAGCAATGCAGCGAAATCAGTTCGTAAGGCCAAGTCCAAGGCCGAGCGGAGTGCTCTCATGAGCGCAATTTCGCAACGCCGAAAGATGCGATGCAAAGTGACACGCAAAAAGACTGCTCGCAAACGCAGCGGTCGGCGCTAAACCAACCTCCTAGCAAAAACCACACGAGCCCGAGGAAATCACTCGGGCTCGACGCATTTCCGGAGTGAGAATGCGCGTTGGGGACGATAAGTTTCGATTATCGGTATTGGCACGATTGTGCTTCCCCTAGCCATTCTCGTCTCCAAGCGCTCGCGCCACTGTCGCGAACTCGGATCTCCACATCCGAGTGAGCTCCTCTCGTACCTCCGACGACGCGAGGCCAATTGGCCACGCGGTTCGCGACCAGACCATCACAGCCCATCATAATGGTGAACGTATCCATTGCATCCCCGTTAGTACCGCGATCTGCGAACTACCTTGACAAAAGCTGTGGGTATCGCGATATTCTGGCGCATGAAGCGTATTCCACAGACCTTAGAGGAGCTGCGAATGACGGTGGACAGCGCGCATAACGCGGCGATTTCGGCATTCGCCTCCATGAAGGTGCGAAGAAGTGCGTATCTTCCTGACAAGGCCTTTAAAGGCTCGCTCCCTTCGAGGCTCGCTAACGCTCGCACCTCAGGATGGCACGCGCTCGCACCTCAGGGTGACAGAGTAGAACGTGGGTGTTACGACGAGATGACGGTAGCGTTGCCGGCGAGGGCGTCGGCGATCGAGTGCGGACCGCAGATGTACGATGCCGATGCGCCGGATTCGACCGCGGCGATCGCGGCCTGCATTTTGGGAAGCATGCCGCCTTCGCACGCTGGCGTTTTTGCGAAGGCCCGCGCCTGCTCGAGCGAGAGGCGGTCGATGCCGCTGGCTGGATCCTTGGGGTCGCGGCGGACCCGTTCAACGTTGGTAATCATAATGAAGGCGCGCGCACGCAACGCGCCGGCAATCGCGGCCGCGGCGAGATCGGCGTTGACGTTGTAGGCGTGCGCGTCGTCGGGCGCGACCGCAAGCGGGGCGACCACGGGCAGATAGTTGGCGGCGAGCAGAAGATTGATCAGCGCCGGATCGCACGCCGTAACATCGCCGACGAACCCCAGATCTTCGCCGTGCGAACCATGCGCGGTCTGCGCGACGAGCGTATCGGCGTCTTCGCCGCTGATGCCGACGGCGCGCGCGCCGAGTGCTGCGCAGGCGCGAACCAGCCGCTTGTTGATGGTGGCGCAGAGCACCGCCTCGGTCACTTCGAGCGTCACCTCGTCGGTGACGCGCAAGCCGTCGACCCGGCGGGTGGGCACATGCCGGTCGGCCAGCCAGCGGTCGATTTCGGGTCCGCCGCCATGAACGAGCACGATCCGGGCGCCCTCGAGGTGGAGCTGGACGGCGCTCGCCAGGACACCATCCCCTGTAGCCATGGCGTTCCCGCCGTACTTTACGACGATGGGCGCCATTACACGAACAAGTCGGTCGATACGTTGAACGCTTCGGCGAGCTTCTTGATATGCGTCTTACTTAGCGATCGCTTCCCGGATAAGATTTCCGAGGTGATACCGCTCGATCCGAGCAAACGCGCGAGTGCGCTCTGTGACATTCCGTTTGCGGCCATGAGCTCTTTAAGCGCCTCCAAGGGATCGGGTGCGACGATCGGATCGTGCTCTTGCTCATAGCGCTCGATGAGCACCGAGAGCAATTCGAGATAGCGATTCTCGGCTGCGGATCGGCTCTTCTTGTCGAAAAGCTCCTCCGCTCGCGCGAGGTACGTGCGATAGTCTTTCTCGTTATGGATTGCGTGCGGAAGGTCGTCGTGGAGCAACTTTCCGTAGGCAACGTCGATAGCGGTCATTTCCACTTGTCCTTGTCGTATTCAGCGTGTGTCAACACGCATTTGATAAAAATGATTTGCAGGCGATATTCAATCTTGGCGATCAAGCGATATGCGTTCCCTTTGATGTTGAAGACCGTGTAGTCGCCAACCGCTTCGGCGCTCGCGTAGGTCCTCTGAACCTCTACGATGTTTCGCCACGTTGCCTTTGCCGAAATCGAAAACCATGTCTTGAGTGGGCCCTCGGCGTCGGCATGACCGGTCCAGTATTCCCGGAGCCGCCGACGACTGATGACTCTCAACCCGCTCTCATTTCGAGAGCAATTCTCTCATAATGAGAGCGCCATCGTCAAGACTTGCATAAATATGCCAATCATGTATAATTATGCAGTTATGTCCTCCGTAGCGCCAGCCCGCGGCAACACTTTGCGCGGGCGCAACATTCTCGAGATCACGGACTTCTCGCCCGGCGAGTTGGCCGCGCTGATCTCGCTTGCCCGCTACCTCAAGGCCGTCCCGCGCACCGAGGTGCGCACGCTGCTGCGTGGCCGCACCCTGATGCTCCTCTTCGAGAAGCCCAGCCTGCGCACGCGCGTTTCCTTTGAAGTAGCGATGCAACAGCTCGGCGGCGAGACGCTCTTTGCGGCGGGCAACGAGTTCATGATCGGCAGCCGTGAGACGCCCGAGGACGCCGCCCGGGTGCTCTCGCGTTACGTCGACGCGATCGTCGTGCGGACCCACGAGCATGCGCCGCTGGTGCGCTTCGCGCACTCGTCAACGGTGCCGGTGATCAACGGCCTTTCCGCCGTCGCGCATCCGTGTCAGGCGTTGGCCGACGTGCTCACCATCGAGGAACGCTTCGGCACGCTCGAGGGGCTGACCATCGCGTACGTGGGCGACGGCAAAAACAACGTCGCCACTTCGCTTGCGCAGGCGGCGGTGATGCTGGGTGCGGTGGTGCACTTCGGCTCGCCGCCGACGCATCGTCCGACCGAAGCCACGCTTTCGCTGCTCAATAAGCTGGGGCAACCGAGCGGCGGCAGCGCGCGCGCGTTCTCCAACGCGATTCGCGCGGTGCGCGGCGCCGATGTCATTTACACCGACGTGTGGACCTCGATGGGCGAAGAGCGCTACCGCGAGCGCAACGACGCGATGCTGCGCCCGTATGCCGTCACCGAGGAGCTGTTCTCCTACGCGCAGCCGCACGCGATCTTCATGCACTGCTTGCCCGCGCACCGCGGTGAAGAGGTGAGCGAAGCGGTGATCGACGGCATGCGTAGCGCCGTGCTCGACGAAGCCGAAAATCGTCTTCACGCGCAGAAGGCGTTGCTTGTTGCGCTCTTAACTGACGCCAAGGGGATGTTTTAAGCCATGAAAGATAGGCGGCAACGGGCGATTCTCACGCTGGTCGCAACGCGACCGGTGCACTCGCAAGACGAGCTGGTTGCGCTGCTCGATGCGCAGGGCTATGCGGCAACGCAGGCCACGGTTTCGCGCGACATCAAAGAGCTGGGGCTGGTCAAAGTGCCGATCAAGTCCAACGGTGACGACGACGCATTGTTTAAGTACGTCGTGCCCAACGCCACGGTGAATTACGTCAGCCGATTGCATCGCGTGGTCGCCGAACTTGCGATCACCATTGAAGGCGCGGTCAACATGATCGTGATCAAAACACCGCCCGGCAGCGCGATGATGATCGCCTCGGCAGTCGACGAGGCCGGATGGCCGGAAATTTTGGGCACGCTCGGCGGCGACGACACGGTGATGATCGTGGTGCGCAGCGCCGAAGAGATGTCCGTCATCAAACAACGTTTCTTGGATTTGAAGGGAAGTAGCGCAGCGTGAGCCGCATCGTTCTAGCGTATTCCGGTGGTCTCGATACCTCGGTCTTGCTCAAAAAATTGATTGCCGCGGGAAACGAGGTCATCGCGATGACCGCCGACCTCGGCGAGTCTGACGGCGTCGCCGGTGAAGGCGCAGCGGCGGAACTCGAAAAGGTCAAAGCCAAAGCGCTGGCGCTTGGCGCCTACGCTGCGGTCGTGATCGATGCGCGCGAACGCTTCGTGAACAATTACGTCCTGCCCGCGCTGGCTGCCAATGCGATGTACGAAGGCGTCTATCCGCTTTCGGCGGCGCTCTCGCGTCCGCTGATCGGCGCGTTGCTGGTCGAGGTCGCGCACCAGTACAGCGCCGACGCAGTTGCGCACGGCTGTACCGGCAAAGGAAACGATCAAGTGCGCATCGAGCTGGCGGTTCGGGCGCTCGATCCCGCGCTCACCGTGCGCGCGCCGCTGCGTGAAGCGCCGCTCTCGCGTCCCGATGCGATTGCCTACGCGGCCGAACACGGGATCCCGATCGCGCACTCCGCGGCCAAGCCCTATTCGGTCGATGCCAACTTGTGGGGTCGTTCGATCGAAGCGGGCGTGCTCGAGAATCCGTGGACCGTGCCGCCCGAAGACGCCTTTGCATGGACCGCGTCGGCGGCCGTCCAACCGGTTAAACCCGACGACGTGGTGATTCATTTCGAAGATGGCGTTCCGTCGGTTGACGGCGTCACCGGCCCCGCGCTGGTTGCGAAACTGAACGCGCTGGCCGGCGTGCACGGCATCGGTCGCATCGATTTGGTCGAGGACCGCGTCATCGGCGTGAAGTCGCGCGAAGTCTACGAGGCGCCGGCCGCCACGGTGTTGATCGCCGCGCACAAGGCACTCGAACGTCTGGTGCTCACCCGCGACGAGCTGCGCTTCAAAGCGAGTTGCGATCAGAAATACGCCGAGCTTGCCTACGACGGATTGTGGATGTCGCCGCTGCGCGATGCGCTCGACGCCTTCAACGCGTCGTTTGCCTCGCGGTTGACCGGCGACGTGCGCGTGCAACTTTATCACGGAGCGGTTGCGATGGCGGGTGTGCGCTCGCCCTTCGCCCTCTACAACGAGTCGCTCGCGACCTACAGCAATGCCGACACGTTCGATCATCACGCCGCCGATGGGTTTATCCGGTTGTATGGGTTACCGACCGACCAGTTAGCGGCCCTTCGAGGCTCGCCTTTGGCGAGCACCTCAGGGTGACAAAGTCGCTCCAGTGGGGCGGTAGGTTCAGCGCGGCGCCGGATGCGGCGCTGCTCGCGTTCGGTTCCTCGCTCGAAGACGATCTGCTGCTCGCTCCGTTCGACGTGCAAACCTCGATGGCGCACGTCGACGCGCTCGCCGGCGGTTCGATCATTGATGCCGCCACCGCAGCGGCGCTGCACGGCGCGCTGAAGAAGGTTGCCGCCGAGATCGAGGCCGGGACGTTTGCGGCGTTTGCGCGCGGCAGCGGCGCAGAAGACGTACACGGCGCGATCGACGCGCGCGTGCGCGAGCTCGAACCGCAAGCCGGCGCGCTGTTGCATGCCGGGCGCAGCCGCAACGACCAAGTCGCAACGACGCTCGCGCTCTACGCGCACGATCGCGCGCTCCAAGGTGCGCAGCGGACCCGTTCGATCGCGCGGCATCTGCTCGCGCGCGCATCCGAGGAGCTCAACGCGCAAACCTTGCTTGCCGCGACGACGCACATGCAACCGGCGCAGCCCGTGTTGCTGGCTTTTTGGCTGGCCGCCGCGGCTGAGCCGTTCGTCCGTGCGGCGCGCCGCTTTACGACCGCCGCCGACTTTGCCAAGAGCAGTTGTCCGCTCGGATCGGGTGCGGTCGCGGGTTCGACGCTGCCGCTGGATCGCAACGCGGCGTGCAAACGTCTGGGGTTCGATCGTCCCTCGCGTAACGCAATGGATGCGATCGGGACGCGCGATGCGGTGCTCGACGTCGCGCAAGCCTGCGCGCGAGCGCTGACCGATGCCTCGCGCGTCAGCGCCGAGATCGTCCTCTGGGCGACGCCGGGTTTTGGCTACGTGCGCTTAGGGGATGCGTCTTCGACCGGATCGAGCCTGATGCCGCAAAAACGCAATCCGGATGTGTTCGAACTGGTACGCGGCTGCGCGAGCGAAGTTGCCGGCGCGTACTTCGGTGCGCTCACCTCGACGGTGGGCATGCCGCTCTCGTATCACCGCGACTTACAGGAGACCAAACGGTTGGCGATTGCGGCGTGCGAACGCACGCTGGCGGCGCTGGACGCGTTCGAACGCGCACTGCGCGACACGACGTTCGTTCGCGCGGCGATGAACGCGCACGCGGGCGACGGCTACACGGTTGCGACCGACCTTGCCGACGCGTTGATCGCGGGGGGCGTCAGCGCGCGCGATGCGCACGCGCACGTTGGTGCGGTGGTGCGCGCGGCCGAAGATGCAGGGCGGCCGCTGGATGCGCGCGATCTCGAAACACTGGCCAAGGAGGCGGGTCTTAAGGTCGTTCATGCGCCGCTCGATCCGGCAGCGAGCGTGAGTGCAAAAAAGACCGGCGGATCGACCTCGCCGGATGCCGTGCGCGCGGGCCTCGCTTCGCTTGCCGCGGAATTAGACGCCTCATGAACCGGGTGCATGTGTGGGGCGCGAGCGGATACGGCGCCGCCGAGGCGATTCGTCTGCTCGATGCGCATCCGTTCTTTGAACTTGGCGCGCTGGAGAGCCGCAGCCATGCGGGCGCGGCGCTCGCCGATCATTTTCCGTTGCTGCGCACGACGCCGTACGTCTTTTCTGCCGAAGGCTCGGTGCGCGCGGCACTGCGTCCCGGCGATCTCGTCATTGCAGCGGGCGCACACGGCGAAGCGCATGCGCACGTGCCGGGGTTCATCGATGCCGGCGCGCGCGTGGTCGACCTTTCCGCCGACTATCGCTTCGACGACAACGCGGCGTACGGACTGCCGGAGTGGCACCGCGACGCGATCGCGTCCGCATCGCTGGTTGCAAATCCGGGCTGTTATCCGACCGCAACCTTGCTGGGGCTTTTGCCGCTGCTCGCGTTCGCAGCGCCGCTGCAATTGATCGTCGATGCAAAGAGCGGGATTACCGGAGCGGGGCGCAAGCCGGCAACCGGATCGCTGTATGCCGAGGTTGCGGGCGACATTCGTGCCTATGGCATCGACGGGCATCGTCACCAGCCCGAGATCGAACGGCTGTTGCGCATGCACGGTAACACCACGCCGCTGGTCTTTACGCCGCACGTCGTGCCGCTCGCACGCGGCATGCTGGCCGATTCGTACGCTGTGTTCGATCGCGCGCTGGATGAAGCGGCGCTGCGCCGTGCCTATGCGTCGGCATATGCGGGCAGCCCGTTCGCGCGGATCGTCGAGGGCGATCGCGTTCCGAGCGTTGCCGCAGTGACGGGGACGAATGACGCGGAGATCCGCGTCGATGTTTTGGGCAATACTGTTCGCGTGATCTGCGCGATCGACAACTTAGGCAAAGGCGCGGCCGGTCAGGCCGTGCAAAATCTCAACATCATGCTGGGTTATCCCGAGGAGACCGGATTGCATGCTCGCGCAATTGTCGCAGGATGACGATGTTCGGCTAGTCGCGGTTCGCGGCGGCATCGGCGCGGTGCCGGGTGTCCAGTCCGCGGGCGTCCACGCGGGGATAAAGCCGCGCAAGCGCGACCTCGCGGTGATCACGTTCGAGCATCCGCAGGTCTGCGCGTCGGTCATTACCACTAATGAAATCAAGGCGGCGCCGGTGCTGGTCAGCGCCGAGCACATCGCGGGTGAGGGCGTGTTCCGCGCGATCGTCTGCAACTCGGGCTGCGCTAATGCGTGCACCGGGGAGCGCGGGGATCGCGACGCGCGCGCTACCGCGCGCCAAGCCGCTGCGCTGCTCAAAGTCTCCGCGACCAGCATCATCGTTGCGTCGACCGGGGTTATCGGCGTTCCGCTACCGATGGATCGCGTGCAGCGCGGACTCGAGCGCGCGATCGAGCAACTCGAGAGCGGGGTCAAATCGAGTAATGACGCGGCCGAAGCGATCATGACCACCGATCGTGTGCCGAAGCTGGCTGCGTACGAGTTTTATATCGGCGAGAAGAAATACGTCGTCGGGGGAATCGCCAAAGGCTCGGGCATGATCGCTCCCAATATGGCGACGATGCTTGCGTTCGTGGCGACCAATCTTCCGATGTCGGCCGACGCATTACAGAATGAATTGCGCGAGGCGGCCGACGCGACGTTCAACATGATTTCGGTCGACGGCTGCATGTCGACCAATGACGCGTTGTACGCTTTTGCGCCGGCGGGCGAAGGGTCGCCGCCCGCGCCTTTCGTTCGGGCGCTGCATCAGGTCTGTTCCGATCTTGCGCTGGCGATGGTGGCCGACGGCGAAGGCGCGACCAAGACGCTCACCGTGAACGTGCGCGGTGCCAAAGACGTTGCGCAAGCGCGAACGATCGGACGCGCGGTGATCAACAGCAATCTGGTGCGCACGGCGCTCTACGGCGAGGATCCGAATTGGGGCCGCATCATCGCAGCGGCGGGCTCGGTGAACGCCGGACTCGATCCGGATACGTGGTGGTTACAACTCAACGGCAAGACCTGGGTGCAACCCGGCGCGATCGAAGTGCTCAGTGAAGCCGAAGCGCACAGCGAGCTCGAGTTGACCGATATCGTCGTCGATCTGCACTTGGGCATCGGTGAAGCGCGCGCAACCGCGTGGGGCTGCGATCTCTCGAAGGATTACGTGCGCATTAACGCGAGTTACCGGACATGAATGACAGCGTGCTGCTGGGGAATTATAACCGCGCGCCGATCAACATCGTACGCGGCGAAGGCTGCTATCTTTACGACGACCAGGAACGCAAGTATCTGGATTTTATCGCGGGCATCGCCGTCTGCGCGCTCGGTCATTGTCATCCGTGGATTTCGCAAGCGATTGCCGATCAGGCGCGCACGCTGGTGCACTGCAGCAATCTCTATTACCACGAGCCTTCCGACGCGCTCGCTAAAGAGCTGGTCGAGCGCAGCGGCTTCGCGCGCGCATTCTTTTGCAACTCCGGAACCGAAGCCAACGAAGCGGCGATCAAGCTCGCCCGCAAGCGCGCGTTCCGTAAGGGTGAAACTGATCGCGTCACGATCCTTGCGTGCACGGGCTCGTTTCACGGCCGCACCCTCGGTGCGCTCGCCGCTACCGCCAACGACAAGTATAAAGAAGGCTTCGGACCGATGCCGGCCGGATTTGCGTTTACGGAGTTCAACGACATGTTTGCGCTGGACAAGGCCATCGACGATAAGGTCGCGGCCTTCATCGTCGAGCCCGTGCAGGGAGAGAGCGGCGTCCATCCGGCGAGCGTCGAGTTTCTGGCGATGGCGCGTCACTTATGCGACAAACGCGGCGCGCTCTTGATCTTCGACGAGATTCAATGCGGGATGGGACGGCTCGGGCCGCTCTTTGCTTTTCAGCGTTTCGGCGTGAGGCCCGACGTCGTGACCATGGCCAAGGCGCTGGCCAACGGGTTGCCGATCGGCGCGATGCTCGTCGCAGAGAGCGCGATCGACGCGTTGCAGCCAGGCGATCACGGGACGACCTTCGGCGGTTCGCCGGTTCCGTGCGCGGCCGCACTTGCGCACTTGCGCGTTCGCGACGCAATCGACTTAGCGGCATACGTCGCCGTGCGCGAAGTGCAGTTGATGGCGCGCCTAGCCGATCTTGCGCTCGCCTTCCCCAACATAATCTCCGGATTGCGCGGGATGGGTCTGCTCTGCGCGCTTGGACTCAACGAGAAGTATCCGGTGGCCGATGTCGTGAGGGCGCTGCGCGAGCATGGAATGCTGGTCGGCAGCGCCGGCGGTAACTCACTCCGCTTCGCACCGCCGCTTGTGCTGGGTGAAGAACAAATCGACGAAGCGTACGAAACGCTCTACGAAGTCTTCTCGCATATCGATGAGCGGGTTTCAGCCGTAGTCGCTTAGGGAACGCAAGCTTCATATCAAGGAGATGTGAAGATGCAAAAGGCCCCATACAAGCTGCCGGCCAAGGGCAGCGACGCCGTCGAAATTCTGATGAACGACCATCGGTTGATCGAGGTTTTGCTCGAGCGGCTGACCTCGGCCGTCGACAACGCCGAGCGCAAGAGTGCGCTCGAAGAGCTCAAAGCCGCGCTTACCATTCACAACGCGACCGAAGAAAACTTGGTCTATCCGGCAATCGAGCGCATCGCGCGCAAGCGGGCTGAAGCGCAACATCTCTATCACGAGACCGCCGAAGCCGACGTCGTCGTGTTCGAGCTCGACTCGATGTTGAAAGAGGGCCGCGGTGAAGAAGACGCCTTTGCGGTCACTGCCGAAAAGCTTCGTAATGCCGTTCTGGAGCACATCGAGGACGAAGAGCGGAAGGCGTTCGTGCATCTGCGCGATGAGGCCGATGAGGAGCAAGCTGAGTCATTGACACGTTCGGTCAAGCAATTCCGCGGCGCACTTCACTACGAAATGAGCAAATAACATGGCTGCACGTAAGAAGACGACGGGGAAGAAGAAAAGAAGACGGCCGCAAAGAAAAAGACGACCCGCAAATACAGCAAGAAGGCCGGGCAAAAGGTCAAGAAAGTCATGGAAGAGTTCAAAGGCGGGAAGCTGACGTCGGGGCGGTCGGGAAAGAAGGTCACAAGTCGTAAGCAGGCTATCGCGATCGGACTGAGCGAAGCGCGCGCCGATGGCGACAAAATGCCGCCCGCCCCGAAGCGAAAGTAGGGCTTTATGGACGAATCCGCTATTCGGGCCTCGATCGAGCAGCGTTGGGCGAAACCCATATCAGGCGACCTCTACGAAGAAGACGTCATTTTGGATTTCCCTCAATCGGGCGAACGAATACGTGGGCGTGCGAACCTCGTCGCTCAGCGCTCCGCAGATCCAGATCATCCGAGCATCGCTAAAGTGCTGCGGATATTCGGCAGCGGCCCCGTTTGGGTAAGCGAAGTCATTATCACGTACGACGGAAAGCCTTGGTATACGGTGAACATCCACGAGTTTCGAGGAGACAAGGTATTCCACGAAACACAGTACTTCGGAGAACCGCTTACGCCGGCGGCGTGGCGCGCGCAATGGGTCGAGCAAGTGAAGCCGGATTGACAGCGTTAACCGTTAGGGTCAAGTTGCTTGGGTGGAGGGGACGGTGGTGGGCCGAGGATTTGCAGAAGTAGATCCGGCTCATTAGCCTTCTGGTGCTTCAAGTAATCGGCAGAATCGAACAACCAACTCGGTAACGTTTCCGGGAAGGCGATTGTATCAAGCAAAATTTCGGAGACGAGCAGGTCTGAGCCACGATCTGCGATGCCATTAGGTACGTAAGTGTAGATGACTCTACTGCTGACCCAATAGCCGGCGACCGGTTTGAAGTACACCGTCACGTAGCTGGGGCTCGAGTTGCTTCTAAACGTGTAGCTGCCGAGGTAAGACGCTCTCCATAGGTCGAAATCAGTGGTGCCAACCCACAGATCCATGAGGTTGTATCGCTTTGGATCGCGCACCGGCGCTGAGCCGCAAATGATAGGTTGCATGGCCGTCAATGTCCTCAGTGCCAACGAGCTCGAATCGGTATGGCGGATTCGCGATCGCCTCAACACTGGCAATGGTCTTCAATCCAGAGGCCACGTCCGGCTGTCCCGGCTGTTGCTCGTGGCGACCGGGTTCGAGGACCGCAGCGGAAGCTTACCATTCGTGACAGGATCGCTCACGTACTCAAGGCCATCCGGAATTCGTAGTGCGTAACGAAATACAGACGTGGTGGTTTGTCTTGACGTCTGATCCGCCCTAACGTCGCTGACTCTCCAGGTGGAGTACCAGACCGCAAAGGTTGGAACTGGGTATGACGCCAGACGCCTGAAGGTTCTCTCGAAGATCTGCAACGGGCTCGGCGCGGCCGTCATAACCGGCGAGGCAGTTGTCGACGGCGATGACGTCGGTGGGCTGAAAAGCGCGGCCGCAAGTATTATCTGGAGCATCAGATCAACCAGCTGTTACTCTAGAAGGCATTGCTGCTGCTTCTTTGAGAGGCCCTGGCCGGTTCTCGTACCCGCTACGGCGCGCGCTCCAAGTACGCGACGTCTGCGAGGTCCTGCGGGCGCGCCGCCGCCTTTTTATTTGCGATTAAATCGTCTTTACTGATGTACGAAACCTTGACGCCCCCGTACATCGATTCTACACGGTTTTTCCACGCTTGCTCAAACGGGACGCCGTCAATCGACGTGATGATATCGATCTGGTTCGGCGGACGGCCCATAATAAAGAACGTTCCAGGTGCCGCCAGATCGCTTTCGCGAAGCTCGGCTAGCGGTGCACCGAACGCAACAAGCGCCTTCCAGACCTTCCGCGCATTTTGGGGATCTGAGCCGATGAAGATGTCGGAGTCTTTGGTCGCCCGTGGCCGACCGTGATACGCAAATGCGTACGCGCCAACAAAGAGGAACTTAGCGCCTGAGGCGTTCAACGCGGCCAAGAGCTCGATCAAGTCGGAATTCTGTTCCATCGCCTCCCCACGGCATTCGTAGGACGAGTTCCCAAATGGCTGCGACACGCTCTTCGGGCGACGTAGCCTGCATCTCCGCGTGCTCGAATGCTGCGGCTTCCGCGGCCGAGTGCGCGACGTGGGCTGTCCACGTCCTCCGCCGTTCTTCAGCGCGTTCCTCACGTGAATTCACACTTGTATATTCGATCCGCAGGAAAGTCAGGCCTTGCGTATGAGACTTCGGCATGTCCTTCATTCTCGCGTTGGATCAGGGCACGACCAGTTCGCGCGCGATCGTGTTCGATCGCAGCGGTGCGATTCGTGGCGTCGATCAGCGCGAGTTTGCGCAGCACTTTCCGCAGCCGGGATGGGTCGAACACGACCCCGACGACATTTGGCGCTCGCAGCTCGAGACCGCGCGGGGCGCTCTGCGCAATGCGGGCATCGCGGCGAGCGACCTTGCGGCGGTCGGGATCAGCAATCAGCGCGAAACGACGACGCTGTGGGATCGCGCGACCGGTCGTCCCGTCTATCCCGCGATCGTCTGGCAAGACCGGCGCACGGCGCCGATGTGCGAAAACCTCAAAGCGCAGGGCTACGCGCAGACGGTTACGCAGAAGACGGGGCTCTTGCTCGACCCGTATTTCTCGGCCACGAAAATCGCCTGGATTCTCGATAACGTCGAGGGCTTGCGCGCGCGGGCCGAGCGGGGCGAGATTGCGTTCGGCACCATCGATAGCTGGCTGATTCACAACCTTACCGCCGGCGCCGTGCATGCGACCGATTACACCAATGCCTCGCGCACGCTGCTCTTCAATCTCCACACGCTGGACTGGGACGACGAGCTGCTGCAGATTTTCAACGTCCCGCGCGCGCTGCTTCCGGATGTGCGCCCTTGCGTCGGCGGCTTCGGCGCGGTCGATCCCAGCCTGTTCGGCGCCGCGGTGCCGATCGCGGGTGTTGCCGGGGATCAGCAGGCGGCGCTAGCCGGTCAGGCCGGCTTCGCGAAGGGTCTTGCCAAAAATACCTATGGGACGGGATCGTTTGTCATGCTCAACACCGGCGATGAAATCGTGTGCAGCAAGAACGGCTTGGTGTCGACCGTCGCTTTCTCGGCGCAGCGCGGCGTCGCGACCTATGCACTCGAGGGCTCGGTCTTCGTCACGGGATCGGCGGTGCAATGGTTGCGCGACGGCCTGGGCATCATCGCGACGCCGGCGGAGATCGAGCCGCTCGCGGCGCGCGTGAGCGACACCGCCGGCGTGTATTTTGTGCCGGCGTTTACGGGCCTGGGTGCGCCGTATTGGGATCCGTACGCACGTGGCACGATCGTTGGGCTCACCCGCGGAAGCACGAAGGAGCATCTCGCGCGCGCCACGCTGGAAGCGATGGCCTATCAAAGCTACGACGTCGTGCGGGCGATGGAGAGCGATTCGGGCGTTGCGCTACGCGAATTGCGCGTCGACGGCGGTGCCGCGGTCAACGATCTGTTGATGCAGTTTCAGGCCGACGTGTTGGGCGTGGACGTCGTGCGGCCGCGCGTTACCGAGACCACCGCACTCGGCGCCGCGTATTGTGCCGGTTTGCACGTCGGATATTGGAACGATACGGACGAGCTCGCCAAACAGTGGCGAGGAGAGCGCCGCTTTGCGCCTGCGATGGATGCAGGCGCGCGAGAGAAACTGCTCGCGGGCTGGGCCAACGCCGTGCGAAAAGCTCGTGCGTAATTTCGGCGCGCTCGACGACGATTTCGACGTCGTCGTGATCGGCGGCGGAGCGAGCGGGCTTGGCGCGGCGGTCGACGCGATCTCGCGCGGCTACAAAACCGCGCTAGTGGAAGCGGTTGATTTTGCCAAAGCGACGTCGAGCCGCTCGACCAAGTTGATTCACGGCGGCGTGCGTTACCTGGCCGAAGGCGACATCCATCTCGTGCGCGAGGCGTTGCGCGAACGCGCGATTCTGCGCAAGAACGCGCCGCATTTAGTGAGCGATTTAGGCTTCATTTGTCCCGCCTACCGCTGGTACGAAGCGCCGTACTACTTTGCCGGACTGACCGCCTACGATCTACTCGCGGGCAGCTCAAATTTAGGACGCAGCGCATACTTGAGCCCGCGGCAGACGCTCGAGCATCTCCCGGCCCTGCGAGCACAAGGCCTGCGCGGATCGATTCGTTATCACGACGGGCAGTTCGACGACTCGCGCCTGGCGATTTCGCTGGCGCGAACGGCGATCGATCGTGGCGCCGTGGTGGTCAATTATGCGCGGGTCGTCGGGTTCGAGCGCAACGGTGCGCGTCTGGCCGGGCGTTCGCGTGCGCGACGAGGAAGCGAGCGACGAGATCAACGTCCGCGCGCGTGTGGTCGTCAACGCCACCGGGATCTTCTCCGACGAACTGCGGCGACTCGACGATCCGGCGTCGCGTCCACTGCTCTCGCTTAGCCGCGGATCGCACATTGTCGTGCCGCGCGAGGTGTTTCCGGGCAAGGATGCGCTGCTCGTTCCCAAGACCGACGACGGGCGCGTGCTCTTCATCATTCCCTGGCACGACCACGTCCTGATCGGCACGACGGACATTGCCGAAGCGCAGCCCTCGCTCGATCCGGTTCCCACGCAAGAAGAGATCGACTATTTGTTGCATCACGCCGCACGCTACCTCGAGCGGCCAATCTCGCGTTCGCAGATTACGGCGACGTATTGCGGGTTGCGGCCATTGGTCGACGGCGCCGCAGCTTCCACGGCGCGTTTGTCGCGCGAGCATGTCGTGGAAACGTCGATCTCGGGGCTGGTCACGATCGCCGGCGGGAAATGGACGACCTATCGTCAGATGGCGCAAGAGACGATCGACGTTGCCGGCAAAGTCGGCGGCCTTGCAGCCGCGCCGTGCCGCACGCACGACTTGCCCCTGAACGAATCACTGCTGCCCGGGACGGGAGCGAAGTTGCATCCGAGTCTGCCGTACACGGAGGATGACGTTGTGCATGCGATTCGCAACGAGATGGCGCGCACCGTCGACGACGTGCTTTCCCGCCGTACGCGAGCCGCATTTCTCGACGAGCGCGCTAGTGCGGCGTGCGCGCCGCGCGTGGCAGCATTGCTTGCGAGTGAATTGAGCGCTTGAGACGGCGATGCGCGAGGTCACACTGTTCCGGTGGGAGTGTGGGGGCGATAACCGGATAACTCTCCGAGCGTGAGCCGGCCGACACCGTGACCTGCGTGCCCGGCGCGCCGTTTGCTTCGAGCCAGAAGTCGTGATCCGCTCCCGGTATCGCGGTACTGCTCGCGTCGCCCGTCACCGAAACATTGAATGGCCCGCTATCTCCGCGCTCGAGCACGGTGAGCAGAGCCTCGCTACTGCACGACGCGGCTAGTTGGAGATTCGGAACCGCCCAGGTCGTGGTTGGAATCACGCGCGCGATATTGAGATTGCTGCCGGCATCGACGTAGAGTACGTACTCGCCGCCATGGACGTTATAAGCCGGTTGCCAGACCACGTTGGCGTTGGGGATACCAACGAGAATCGGCTGCGGCGACGCGGCCACGTTTTCGACGAGACCGAGCGCGGCGAAGTCCGAGTCGACATATTCCAATCGATCGGCCGCCGTACCGGTTGGCGAAAAGACCGCGACCCATTCCGGATCGGGATAGGGATAGACGCCGGTCGCGGTCGGTGGAAGCGCAACGAGGGTCGACATCGACGTGCCGAGCGGCTGCGCGATCTCGATGTCCGCTGCGCCGCTGCCGTCAGCAAGATAGGCAGCATACTTTGCGCCGTTGCCGTCAACACCGACGCCGCCGCCGTAGGTGACACCGGGCAGCACGGGCGCGAACGCTCCGACCATTCCCGGCGCGTCCGTGGTGTTCGCGATGTAGAGCCCGGCGGTTGGCCCGTCGCTGCGGTTCGCATTATAGGCAATCCCGTCCGCGTTGACGAGCACGCCGAGATTATTGCCGCCGAACAAATCATAGCTGTCGCCGGCAAGCGTGTACTGCGCGATCGGGTTGGTTCCCGGCGACGTGCAGGACGCGGCGCTGAAATACCCGGCGTATGCCTGGTACGATCCGGTGTCCGCGCCGACGTACCAGAGGTTTCCCGCGTTGTCGACGGCGATGGAGAAGATCGTGAGCGTGTCCTCACTTGGCGCGAGCGGTTGGACCGGCGTGGAGAAGACCGGCGAAGAACCGGACTCGGCGTTCGCAACCGAGTTAAAGCAGTTGATCGTGCTCTGATTGTCCGCGATCCAAACGTTCCCCGCGGCGTTGATAGCGATCGCGGTTAGCTCTGTGACACCGCCTATCGTCGCCGGCGCTGAGACGGTGTTGTTCGACGGATCGAACGTGCCGATGATGTTGCCGCTGGGGCCGTAGGACGCATAGAGGAGCGCCCCGCTTGCAATCTGGAGCAGATAGCTTTGATACGTGCCGGCACCGCTGGTCGTGATCGGCCACGTCACGACATTGCTCGCGAGTTTGATGGTCGCGGGCGATGGCGACGGCGAGGCAACCTGCGTCGCGTTCGCGATCGTGAACGTATCGGTAACGTGGTCGTTGGGATCGGGCGAGGTCATGCCGTTGTAACTAAACTGTACGTGGCCGAGATCGCCGGCGCACGAAATCGTCACCGCTGACGCCGAACCGGAACTACAGGTTGCGCCGGTGGTCGAGAGCCAGATGCCTGCGCCGGACGGGGAGAGCGTGATCGCGATCGGATCGACGAAAACATTGGTGGGATCGGCGGCGATGACGTTGCCCGCCGAATCGTAGGCGGTGATCCCGAGCGGCCACGTGGCCGAAGGCGTTCCGGCCGGCAAGATCTGCGTGTTCGGGGTATTGCCGACGTCGGGACTCGGCACGGTAATTGCGACCGAATAGACCACGCCGTTGAGCGTGAACGAGAGCGGCGTTGCGCCCGGCGCGGGGCTCAAGCTGACGGTGACCGCGCCGGAAGCAAATTCGGAAAGCGGAATTGCGTTCGGCCCCGGGCTTGGACTTGCAAACGCCCCGATATAGAAGATGTCACTGCCGACCGGCGCGGTGACGTTGAGCGTACAGGTATAGCCACCACCGCTTGCTACCGCGCACGGACTTGGTGTCGCAACCGGAAAGAATTGGAGGTTCGACGGCGTCGGCGTTTCGGTCGACGAGACCGGTACGGCGAGCACGCCAAACGATTGCGTTGCGGACGAGATGTAGAACGGTTTGCGCGCAGCTTGTTTGGCTGCCGGCGGGACGAAGAGGACCATCACGGCGTGGGCGCTTGGGCCGCTCGCACCGTTGCCTGTTCCGGCATTCGTAACAGGTACAACGCTGTGGCCCCCGCCGCTGCAGGCCGCGGCCAGCACGACCAGAGCAAATGCCAATCCAGGGAAAGAGATACGCATACCGCAGCCCTCCGCCGGCTAGGATTCTCTATAATGAAACACGCGGCCTCGCTTGAATGTAGGGGTTTGCAAGGGGGGCGGCATGAAGCCAACCGTCAGGGCGGCGCGTATTGCGGGAGCGATCTATCTCTTAGAGGTGCTCTCCGGCCCGTTTAGCCTAATCTACGTCCCCAGCGTGCTGATCGTGAGCGGGAATGCGGCCGCGACGGCGGCGAGCATCCTCGCGCACGAGACGATGTTCCGCCTGGCAATTCTCGCCGATTTGTTTAGCGGCGTCGTCAGTATCTTTCTCGTTCTCGCGCTCTATCGCTTGTTCAAAGACGTCGACCACGATCTCGCGGTGCTGATGGTTATCTTAGGAGGCGTCGCGGTCGCACCGATTTTCTTCATCAACTCGCTAAACTGGATTGCCGCGCTAACGCTGATCCATGGAGGCGGCTCGCTTGCGGCCTTTACTACCGCGCAGCTCAACGCGCTGGCGATGTTCTTTCTTCACTTGCATGGCCAGGGCAACGTGATCAACGGCGTCTTTTGGGGACTCTGGCTGCTGCCCTTTGGCCTACTCGTGATAAAGTCGGGCTTCATTCCGCGTTTCATCGGCTACTGGTTGCTGATCGACGGGCTCGCCTATGTCGTGCTCAGCGTCATCGGCATCATGGCGCCGCAATACCATGAACGCGCGTTTCTGATTGCGCAGCCCGCGCTCTTCGGCGAGCTCGTGATCATGTTGTTCCTACTGATCCGCGGCGCGAACAGCCCTACGCCGCGAGATCAAACGAGAGATTCGGATCGGCCGAGAGCGTGAGCGGATCGACGAGCGCGATTGCTCGCTGGCGATAGGCCGCAGCGGCGATCATCGCCGCGTTGTCGGTACAGTATTTCGGCGGCGGAATGAACGCAGGAACGCCGCGGCGTTCGCTCCACGCGTGCACGCGGGCTTGGAGCTCGGAGTTGGCGGCGACACCACCCGAAACCACCAGCGCGCGGTAGGCACCGTTCGCAAATGCCGTGTCGACCCGTGCCATCAGCACGTCGATGACGGCGGCTTGAAATGACGCGGCGACGTCGGCCGGCTTGGCGCTGCGTCCCTCCGCGGATTCCAGAAAATAGCGCACCGACGTTTTGAGTCCCGAGAACGAAAGGTCGAGTGTGCCGGCATCGGCACGATGGCGCGGAAACGCATGCGCTTTGGGATTGCCCGTTCGCGCGAGCGCGTCCAGTTGCGGACCGCCCGGATAGGGCAATCCGAGCAGCCGCGCGGTCTTGTCGTACGCTTCACCCGCGGCGTCGTCGCGGGTGCGGCCGATGACGTGCATGTCAGTTGCGGAGCGAACGTCGACGAGTTGCGAGTGGCCGCCCGACACGAGGAGCGCGAGAAACGGATAGGGCGGTTCGTCGTTGCGATCGAGAAACGCCGCAAAGATGTGTCCGTGCAAGTGGTTGACCGCGTAAAGCGGTTTGTTCAGCGCGAAGGCGAGCGCTTTGGCGCTCGCAACCCCGACCACGAGGCTGCCGATCAAGCCCGGTCCGCGCGTGACGCCGATCGCATCGACACCGGCGAAGGTCATCCCCGCGCGCCCGAGCGCGTCGTCGACCGCCGCGGAAAGTAACGCGACGTGCTGGCGGCTCGCGATCTCGGGCACGATGCCGCCGTACTTTGCATGAAACGCGTCTTGATTGGTGGAGACGCTGGAAAGGACGTTACGTCCGTCGCGCACGAGCGCGGTCGCCGTGTCGTCACATGACGTCTCGATCCCGAGGATGATCACGGTGACGACGTTGGTGATGCCGTAGGCGACGTACTCGCTGATGCGCTGGGAGAGGCACTTGGTGATCCGCTTGGGGACCCCGGCCCACTCGGTGGGCCACTGGGTGATGCGCTTGGCGAACCGGGCTCACCTGGTGAGCCACTCGTTGATGTCTTCGGCGAAGCGCTTGCCGACGGCAACTCGTCACCGTAGAGGACCACCAGCCACGTTTCATCTTTTTTGATTTGCAGCGGTGGAGAATCCAATTCGAAGTGCAGGGTCGTGCCCTCGAGTTTTGACTTCGCATACGACCCGAAGAACGTGTCGGTCGTCTTCTTTTTCTTGACGTCTTCATGATAGAGCTGTACCGCGAAGCCGCGTCCACCGATCTGCTCCTTGGGCAGCGTGTAATCGACCAGCACCTTCCCCGCTAGCGTGACATCTGCGTCGGTGCGCAGCCGCAGCGAAACCAGTGCGATGGTTGCTACCGCTTTGGGGTCGGGGTTGTTCATTTTCGGCGCGTCTTTTGGTAGGCCGGTGATGTGCACCGTGATGTGCGTTCCACTCGCGGTGGGCGCCGGCGTGGGTGTGGGCGAGAAAAGCGGTGAGGATGATCCGATCGGCGTTGGAGACGGTGTCGGCGTTGGCGACGGCGTTGGACTCGGCGTCGGCGATGAAGATGCCGATCCCGAAGGCGACGGCGATGCGAGCACCGTGAACTGCAGCGTGCACGAGAAGCCCTGATCCGCGGGGCATTTGATGCCGCTTGCAGCATCGGCCAGCGCGTACGTGACCTGGGTGCCTGGCGGTGTCGTCGGCGATCCGGAGGGCTTGGGCGACGTGGCCGGCGCGGCCATGTTGGGCGAGGCTACCGGCGGATTGATACCGCCGGGCGCCGACGTGCCGCCGCTGCCGAAGCCTCCTTGACATGCGGCGAGCGCCAGTGCTGCGATAGCAAGCGCGACTGGGTAGCGCGAATTCATCCTCGGGTGTCGACCTTTCGCCGCAGTTCTTCGGCAAATTCACTCACAGAAACCGTGCGTTTCTCCTCGATGCTACGTTCGTTAACGTTGACCGTCCCGTCTGCCGCTTCTTGCTTTCCTACCACGAGAATGTAGGGAACTTTCTGGGTTTTCCAATGGCGGATCTTATAACCAAGCTTCTCATTGCTCTCATCGACGTCCACTCGGAAGCCCATTCCCTCGAGTCGCGCCGCGATTTCACGCGCGTAGGCGATCTGATGCTCGGAGATCGGCGTTAGCACCGCTTGCACGGGCGCAAGCCAAGCTGGGAAGGCGCCGCCGTAGTGTTCGATGAGGATGCCGAAGAACCGCTCGAGCGAGCCCGCCAGTGCGCGATGGATCATCACCGGACGATGGTCGAAGCCGTCGCTGCCGCGATATTTCAACTCGAAGCGCTCGGGTAGCACGAAGTCGACTTGCACCGTGCCCAGTTGCCACTTGCGTCCGATTGCATCGCGCACGTTGATGTCGAGTTTGGGTCCGTAGAATGCTCCGCCGCCCTCGTCGACTTGATAGGGCAGCTCGTAACGCTCGAGTGCACGGCGAATCGCATCTTCGGCAACCGCATCGGTGTCGAGGCGCAACTGCTCTTCGCGCGTCGAGAGAAAATACTCGAAGTCCGAGAAGCCGAACGCTTTCATCAAGCGCAGTGCTTCATCGAGGGTTTGTTCGAATTCGCTCTGCAACTGGTCGGGCGTGCAGAAGAGGTGGGCGTCGTCTTGGGTAAAGCCGCGTACGCGCGTGAGCCCGTGCAAAACGCCCGAGCGTTCAAAGCGATAGACCGTGCCGAACTCGGAGTAGCGGATCGGCAACTCGCGGTAGCTGTGCGGCTGGCTGCGATAGATCAAGATGTGGCCTGGGCAGTTCATCGGCTTGAGGCGGAAGCGCTGATCCTCGACTTCGAGCGCACCGAACATGCCGTGCGCGTAGTTTTTGAGGTGGCCGGAGATTTCGTAGAGCTTCTCGCTTACGATGTGAGGCGTGACGACCGGCTCATAGCCGCGCTCGCGCAGGCCCGTGCGGATGAACTCCTCGATGATCCCGCGCACGATCGCGCCTTTGGGATGCCAAAAGACCAGCCCGCCGCCCGCGTCTTCCTCTATAGAAAAGAGATCCAGCTCAACGCCGAGCTTGCGGTGGTCGCGTTTTTGCGCCTCCTCGATCTGCGTGAGGTAGGCCTCGAGCTCTTGAGCCGTATGCCACGCGGTCCCATAGATGCGCTGGAGCATCGGGTTGTTCTCGTCGCCGCGCCAGTATGCGCCGGCGACGCTGGTCAATTTGACCGCGCCGATTTCACCGGTACGATCGGCGTGACCGCCGCGGCAGAGATCGGTGAAGTCGCCGATGGTATAGAGCGTGATCGGCTCGCCCTGGGGAATTGCCTCGGCTAACTCGACCTTATACGGGTTGCCGGCGAATCGCTCGATTGCCTCGTCGCGCGTAACCGTTTGGCCCGTCATCTCCAAGTCGGCCGCGATGATTGCGCGCATGCGCTCTTCTAATTTGGCGAGGTCGTCGGGTGTGAACGGCTGGCTGCGATCAAAGTCGTAATAGAACCCGTTTTCAATGGCCGGACCGATGGTTGGTCTGGCCTCGGGAAACAGTTCTTGGACGGCATATGCGAGGACGTGGGCGGCCGTATGGCGCAGCGCGGGCAGCGAGGTGTCGTTGGCGTGGGCATCGGGCATACCGGGGGCCGTTTCGTCAAGGGCTCGCGACGCTCCTTAGACGATGCAACCGGCCTTCGCTCCCAGGAAGCTTAAGGCACCGATAAGGCGGCTTTAAGGCCACTTTAGTTTGCACACTTCACGATACCAAGTGTTAGAGCGGTTTTATCACTGCTTGACTACTCCCACGTGCTTTCTAGGAGTTTTTCTTGATGCGTAAGACCTTGGCGCTAGCTCTCGCGGCGCTATTGCTCGTGTCCGTAGGCGGCCGCGCGCTCGCGGCAACGGACTTGTTGGAGACAGGTTCGACACTGGTCTATCCGTTGATGAATCTTTGGGTTGCCGCCTACCAACAAGCCCACGGTGACGTGCAGATCACGACGCAGGGCACGGGTAGCGGCACCGGCATTTCGCAAGCGATCTCGGGCGTGGCGCAAATCGGCGCATCGGATGCCTACATGGCCGATGCGCAAATTAAGAATAGCCCGATGCTTAACATCCCGCTCGCAATTTCTGCGCAACAAATCAACTACAATGTCCCGGGTTTGAACAACGTCCATTTGAACCTCTCGGGCCCCGTTCTCGCCGCCATCTATTCGGGTACGATTCAGTTCTGGGACGACGCAAAGATCAAGGATATCAACAGGAGCGCGAAGCTGCCGCACACGCAGATCGTGCCGATCCACCGCGCTGACGGATCGGGCGACACGTTCATCTTCACACAATATCTGAGCAAGTCGACGCCGTCGTGGGCAAGCGGCCCGGCATACGGTACGACGATCAGCTGGCCGGCAGTTGCGACTGCGGTCGGTGCGACCGGCAATCCGGGGATGGTGCAAACCTGCCAAAATACGGCGGGCTCAATTGCGTACATCGGCGTGAGCTTCCTCAATCAAACGGAAAAAGCTGGGCTCGGTTACGCCGCACTGCAAAACCAAGCCGGCAAGTTCGTTCTTCCGACCGAACCGAACATCGCCGCAGCGGCCGCTGCGACCGACAAAGCTACGCCGCAGGACGAACGGATCTCGCTGATCTTCGCCCCGGGTGAAAACTCTTATCCGATCATCAACTACGAATATGCGATCGTCAATCCGAAGCAAGGCGATCCGGCAAAAGCCGCCGAGCTCAAGAAGTTCCTGGACTGGTCGCTGAGCGAAGGCCAGAGCAGCAAGTACCTCGGTGCTGTTCACTTCCTCCCGCTACCGGCATCGATCCAGAAACTCAGCCGAGCGCAAATAGCAAAGATCCAATAGCCGTTTATGGCTGCAATGGACCTTCGTATTGGGGATACCGCAAAAGCGGTATCCCCCGCCATCTTACAGCGAACCGGTGCTCAGGTGTTTTTGCGCGTGATCACGGGCATCGGCGCGCTTATCAGCTTCTTAATCATCTTTTTGATGCTGTTCTTTTTGGTCGCGTATGCGTATCCGGCGATCCGTTTCAACGGCCTTGGTTTTCTGACTAGCTCGATCTGGAACATCGGAAACCAATACGGCAGCGGCGTCACCACGCGCAACGGTTTCTCGGGCCCACCAGGCGCGTCGTTCGGCGCGCTGGTGTTCATTTATGGTTCGACCGTCACCGCATTGCTCACCATGGTTGTCGCCGTGCCGCTTTCGATGATGGTCGCGCTCTCGCTGGTCTATCGCGTGCCGCGCCAGCTCCGGCCGCTAGCCAACGCGCTGGTTGAGTTGATGGCCGGCGTGCCGTCGGTTGTGTATGGCCTGTGGGGCCTGGTTGTGCTGGTACCGTGGATCGGCGCAACGCTGGCGCCGTGGGTGACATCGCATGCCGGATTTATTCCGTTCTTTGGCGGATCGGCGGGTAGCGGAAACGGCCTCGCCGCCGCAGTCTTCATCCTGTCGCTGATGGTGATTCCGATTATGGTTGCGACGACGCGCGACGTGATTCTCGCGCAGTCCAACGCGCTTTTTGAAGCGAGCATGGCGCTTGGCAGCACCAGTTGGCAGGCTATGGTTCGCGCGGTGTTGCCCAGCGTGCGCTCCGGTATCATCGCGTCGATCTTGCTTTCGTTCGGGCGAGCGCTTGGCGAAACCATCGCCGTATTGATGGTCTGCGGCGCCGCCATAAACACGTTCCCGCAGAACTTTTTTTCGCCGGTGAACACGATTGCCGCCGTCATCGTCTCGCAGCTCGAGTCGGCGTTGACCGACTCCACGGGAATGGCGCAGCGCTCGCTCGCAGAACTCGCGTGCGTGTTGTTCATCATCACGCTGCTGGTGAACGTGATCGCGCGCAGTATCATGCGTGGTGCCGACCGTCGCGAAGGAGCGCATCAGTAGTGGCTACGATTACTGCCGGCCTTTCTCCGAAGACCTACGCCAGCCGCGCGTGGTGGTCACTCTCTGTCGCGTGTTTGGTTGCCGTGATCGGCGTGCTGTTCGCGATCTTTGCCTTCGTCATGGCCCGCGGGTTGCCGGCGCTCAAGCCGCAACTCTTCTTCACGCCGACGCATGGCATCGCGGGCGGCCTCTCGAACGCCATTGAAGGCACGTTCATGCTCGTGGCGCTGGGCCTAATCATGGTGATCGCCGTCGGGCTTGGAACTGCGGTTTGGACCGTCGAATTCGCGCCGCAATGGGCCAGGCGAGTCATTCGCTTCATGGTGGACGTGCTGGCTGGTATTCCGTCGATCGTCGTCGGCTATTTTCTCTACGTCGCGCTGGTCGAAGAAGCGGGATGGGGCTTCTCATTAGTTGCGGGTTCGCTTGCGCTCGCGATCTTTATGCTGCCATACGTCGTGCGCGCAGCCGACGTCGCGCTTACCAATGTGCCGCGCGAGCTAAAAGAAGGCGCTGTGGCGCTCGGTGCGCGGCCGGCCATGGTGGTATCCTCGATTAACTTCCCGTATGCGCTGCCGGGCATCCTTACCGGCGTGCTGGTCGCAACTGGGATCGGCCTGGGTGAGACGGCGCCGCTGATCTATACCGCAGGTTGGTCGAACTATGCCCCGACGCTCGCGCTGACGCACTCGCCAGTCGGCTACCTGACGTACGTCGTGTGGACGTACATCAGCCAACCTTTCGAGGAGTCACATCAGCTCGCATACGCTGCTGCGGCGCTGCTGATGATTTTCGTATTTCTCACGAACCTGCTCGCGCGCAGCTACGTGGAGTACAAGCTCGGCGGCAATCGCCAGCGCTAGTGCTCTAACGTCAACGGGGCGAAGCCCGCGGGGACCTTGTCTGCGCCGGGAACGATGTCCGGGTGAATACCCAGCGTGGAGCACGACATCTTCGGCGGGACGCCGATGTCATCGATGATCGCGGCGCTAGCGGGGATGGGTTCTTTGGTGCCCGCGAGTCGCTCGGGATCGAGCGCCGAGAGCAGGTCCGAGAGCGCGGGATTGGTGTCGCGTGGGCCTTCCGGCAGGTATGGCGCTTCATCCGGAAGCGTCGCCAGTGCGGGCGTGCCGAAGATCTTGCTGATCATCTTCGCAAACGACGTGTGATCGGCAAGATCGCGGTCGATGGCGTGATCCTTTGCAAATGGCGAAATGATGATCGCGGGCACGCGCGGACCATCGCCGCAAGGATGTCCGTCGGGGCAGCGTTCGAAATTGGGTGGCGACGCGTGATCGTAGAAGCCTTCCGAATCGTCCCACGTGATGAGGATGATCGAGTCTTTCCAGTATTTGCTCTTGGCGATCGCGTTGACGAATTCGGCGACGAATGCTTGCGAAATCTGCGAGTCAGCGTAGCCGGGGTGATCGTCATCGCCGTTAAAATTGGTTTGCACGGCCGGACTTGGGTCGGCGGGTTTGAATCCGAACGGGTCGATGTAACCGCCCTTGACGAAGATGACGCCGCGGTCGCCGAGCGTGCCCTGTTGGATGCGTGGTATCAGCTCTGCGACATCGTGCACGCCGCTCCAGTAGTACGGATTTTGGCGTAGGTAGCCGAAGTATTGCACCGCGTTGTGATGCGTGATGTAGGCAAAGTTCGTCGTCCGGCCTTTCTTGAAAGAGTAGCCGACCTGATACCAGCCCCACGGAATTGCATCGTGCCCTTGCTGTATGAGTGTACCGACATCTTCCTTGATGTCGTCGGCGTCGACCTTCGCGTGACCGGCTTCTTTGCCGGAGAGCGTCAGCATCAGCGTGGCAAAGCCGAGATCGTCTTGCGCGGTGCCCGGAAGCGGATTGGCGCCGTTTCCGTATGGGCCGAAGCTGGGAGCGGTATCGTTGACGACCGGGACACCGGGCCCGACGGAGTTGGAGGCAACCTGCTCGTCGCCGTGGCGCGCCCATTGCGACTGTCCGGTTTGCGCCGCGATCAAATCGATGTTGCCAGGCGTGGACGGCCCGTACATCGCCTGGAAAAAATGGTCGAAGAGCGTGAAGTTGTGGGCGTACATCCAGAGATACGGGATCGTATCGCAGTCTTCAAAGGCCATCGTGAGCAGGCCGACGCGTTGCGCGTCTTCGCGCGAGTACCCTTTGGCTAATAGCGCGAACTCCTCGGTGCTCACGAAGAGGTCCATCCGCCCGCCGTCGCTTTTGGTGATCAGCGCCGGTCGCGAGTGATCGGCGTCCGCGGTGTCCGGGGTGGTGATCCGAAAGGGCGTCACCCATTGGTTACCCAGCGGATCGTATTGGCGAAAGCCCTGCGTCTGCGCGAAGGTCGTCGAGAGATTATCGGCGCCTGGAAAAGAGCCGAAATACGAATCGAACGAGCGGTTCTCTTGATAGATCACGAAGACGTGCTTGATCTTCGATCGCACAAGCGCGAGGAGCGCAGGATCGACCTGCGGTGCAGCCGGCAAAACTTGCGCGGGCGACGGTACAGATGACGCTAGAAGTGCAAGCGAGATGCAACACGCAACGAGGAAGCGCTTCACAAACGACCCTCCCGACAGATAGGTATACGTGTCTCTTCGCACTCGAGTTGCTGCGTCATGCTGCACATTAACGGAGTATGAAGAAGCTGCGGCGTGAGTTCATCTGCCTGTCATGGCGGGCTGTTTGAATGGAACGCGTAATGATGCGAGCGACAATCTTGACGGCGCTGCTGCTCGTCGCGGCTAGCGCCGCGACGCCTGCGGCAATCGAGCGCGGCACGGCGGTTTTTGCGGTGGTGATGACACGCCACGGTGTGCGTAGTTTTACCAAAACGCCGCCGCAGTATACCTGGCCCGACTGGGCGCCGGTGGCGCCGGGGTACCTAAGCGCGCACGGGTACACGCTGGTTGCGCAGCTCGGCCGATACTACCGCGCGTATTTTACATCGATCGGGCTATCAATGGGCTGCGGCTCGCGCGGCACCTACGTCTACGCGGATGTCGATCAGCGCACGCTGGAAACCGGACGGGCCCTGATCGATGGCGCGTGCGGATCGCCGGATGCGCTGCCGCTCTATCACGAAGCGAGGATGGGTCCCGGCATCAACGATCCGCTGTTCGATGGTGCTGATTGGTTAATCCCGGCCGGAAGGGTCGATACCGCCGCATCGCGCGCGGCCGTCGCCGCCGCGGCTCCGAATCCACCGTCGGCAATCGTCGCGCAGCACGCCGCTGACTTTGCGGCGGTGCAATCGCTGCTGCATCCGCACTGCCGCGGAACGTGCACGCCGGCCGATGCCGGGCCAAGCGAGATTACCGCCAAGGCCGGTGGCCTTGCGGAATTGCGCGGCCCGCTCGACGCCGGTTCGAGTTATGCGGAGTCACTTTTTCTCGAACAGGCCCAGTGCGCGCCCGCGGTTGATCCGGCGACGCTTGCACAGGCCATGAAGCTGCATGTCCTCGCCTATGACGTGAACGCGCGCAACGCGTACAATCCGCTCGTAAAGGGAAGCAACATTTTCGCGCACATCGTCGGCGTTTTGGAGGCCAAAGCCGGCATGCCGCATCCTGATGTGAGCGTGCCTGACACCTCGCACGCGAGCCTGATGATCCTTTCGGGCCATGACACGCAACTCGGCGCGCTGGGCGGTATCCTCGACGCGCATTGGGCGCTGGGAAACGGGCTTGTGGCCGACGATATGCCGCCGGGCGGCGCGCTGGTCTTTGAGTTGTACCGCCTTCCCTCGGGTGAGTATCGCGTCCACCTGCATTTCGTCTACCAAACTCTCGCACAGTTCCGCAGGGCGGGTCCGATTGCCGGCGGTGTGGCGACAAGCCCTATCCGCATGCCGGGCTGCTTGGATGACGATTGCAGTGTCCCGCTGAACCGGCTCGCAACACTCGCGCATCAGCTCGCGCAACGCGGCTTCGTGCAACATGACTGGACCAGCGCAAGCGACGCGCCGGTTGAACTCGCGCCGCTTGGTGACCCGAATTGGACGCACTGTCGCAGCTAGCCCAGCGAAGGAGAACGGCGGTCCGGGGGCGGAGCTAGCAGCCCAACTCTATGAATCATTCGGGCGTTCGGCTTTGCGCCGTCGCGTTGTTCGCGGCGCTGTTTCTGTGCCCATGTCAAAGCAGCGCCCAGAGCCGGGCGGGCCTTCCGGTCGTTTCCGCCCTTCAAAACGGTGCGACGATCGAAGACGTTTCGATCGAAACCTACGGCGTCACCAAGCCGGTCGAGGTGCGGCGCTATCTGTCGCTGCATGTTGGCTCGCAGCTGAGCCAGAGTGGGCTGAATCGCGACTTCAATAATTTGCAGCGGCTAGGCCGGTTTATCGCGCGCGTCACCGTTGACAGCGGCGCGCAACCGCGTAGCGTGCGGCTCCACTGGATCGTTATGAATCGATGGCTCAGGCCGACGGAGCATCCGTTTTACGGCGATCAGCCGCTCTCGGCGGCGATTCAAGGCGTCGGATTTATCGTGACCGGGCCTCCGGTCAATACGCACGGCGCCAACTTCTCGTCGTATACGCAGTTCAGCCAACGCGTCAACCTGCTGCGCGCACTCTTCACCGCACCGCTGTTTGTGGATCCGCAGGCCGGCCGCGAGAACTCGCTCATCGTCGATGCGTTCGGGGGTCGCGGCGTCTTTCGCGCCAGCGAGCCGGAAGCCGTCAGCGTCTTCAGTTGGAACGCGGGAGAGGAAGCGCTCTTCCTTTCGCAGCGAACCACCGGTACGCAGGTTGAAGCGGGGATGCGCGTCGTGCATTCGAGCGATGAGCTACCTTCCAACGTCGTTGCGCCATCGATCTATTCCACCTACCAGCACTATGCGCGTGTGACGCAACTCATCGCCGCAATCTCGCACGGCTGCACCGTACCTCCGACGGAGTGGTATCCGCCCTATTGTGGCTTTCAGTATCGTTTCACCGCTGCCGACGCGATTGGCGGCCTCGGCGCAACGTCGACATATCGCTCGTACATAGCCGATATCGCGCGCTACTTCGCGATCGGGAAGTCGACCTTAGTGTTCCACGGAAATATGGCGCGAACGGCCGGCGTGATTCCCGACAGCTTTCTGACCTGCGCTGTGGCGCGCGCCTACCCGAAGGGGTTCTGCGGGACTGATTCTGAAGTCGGGGTGGTCGAATTTCGTCTCAACGATGCGAAGCAGCGGCCGCTGGAGTTTGCGCTGTTCACCGAGTCAGCGGCGAGCCGCGTGCGTCAGAGTGCGAACGCCAACGCGACGCCATATTTCAACTGGCATCCGGACACCGGCATCGCGGTGATGTGGCACATTATACGCGTAAATATTTCGTACGGCAAAGCCGGTGGCCGGATCTTCCTCGAGCTCAAAGGCCAGTCGTACTAAAGGAAAATGAAAAAGTGGTGTGCGTGGTAGGGATTGAACCTACGACCCCCACCGTGTCAAGGTGGTGCTCTCCCACTGAGCTACACGCACGTATTTTCATCCCGCTTCGCGCGGACCGCCATCGTGGCTTGAAAACAGCATCTGCATCCTGCAGATGCACCTCGGGCTCGCAAGACTATAGCAAAGGGCCCTGGCGGCGTCAAACGATTATTCTCGGGGGCGGACCGTACCTGCGGGGGACCGTGCACGTGAGTCGAAGCGCGCCTCATGGAACAAGCGACGACCGTAGAAGAAGTCTTACGCATGCCCTCTCCGGCGCCGGTGCCCCAGGCGCTCGCGTGCGCCGGTGGCAATCTCTGGATGGGCTCGTGGGAGACGCAGCGCATTTACGGCATCGATCGTGCGCACTTCACCGTCTTCGAGGAGCGCCCCGCACCGGGCAAGCCGGTGAGTCTGGTCGCTGTCGGTGAAGAACTGCGCGGCGTGCTCAGCGAGGGCGGCGAGGACGATCATCGCTTTATTCGGCGCTACATCCCCGGACATGGCTTTAAGGACCGCGATAAGCTCGCGTGCCCCGATGACACCGGCTCGTTCCTGGCATACGACGGGGACTCGCTCTGGCTCAGCCAACGCTTCAATCGGCGCATTCTGTTGCTCGACGCGAACGCAAACATTCGTCGCGAGATTACGGCCGGTGGGCAGATACTCGGCATTACTTTTGTCGACGGCTCGCTGTACGCGTCGCTGTGGTTCGGCAAAGAGGGCGGCCCGAAACTGGGCCGAGTCAACGGCGAGAGCGTCGATGTGATTGCGTCGCTACCGTTCGCGGCGATCTCGCTGGCGCACGACGGATCGCGCTTTTGGTGCAACGATCCCAAGACGACCTCGATCGTCGCGTTTACGCTCTAGACAAACGAGCGCTGCGGCCCCCGCTCGGCCTCATCGATCCATTCGCGCCATTCTTGCGGGATTTCGATCGTACGGTGGTTGACGAAATCGTATGCAACCACGGTCGTGATGCCGTGAGCGGCACGATGGCCCTGCGTCTCGCTCCAAATCTCGTAGCTGAAATCGAGTGATTTCGTGCCAAGGCGCGAGACCCGAACGCCGACCGCAATGGATTCGCGAAATTTGAGTTGGCGTTCGTAGGTGAAGTTGATGTTGGCTTGGATCATGCCGCGTTCGCTCGTGATATCCGAACGCATGACCGTCGCAAAGTACTCGGTGCGCACCGTTTCGCACCAGCGAATATACGCCACATTGTTGACATGCTGCAGCATGTCAATGTCGGAAAACGGGATCGTGAAACGCGTCACGAGCGGAAAGCCTTCGAGCATGGGCTGGCCGTTTCGACCGAGGTCGCTGGACAACATGCCCCCGGGTAGGATAAACTCTCGGCTTGTCCAATGCATGCGAGCCGGTCGCGGGCCGGGCAGGGGCGCGTAGCTCAGTGGGAGAGCATCCGCTTCACACGCGGGGGGTCGTTGGTTCAATCCCAACCGTGCCCATGTCTTAGACTTCAGTGCGCCGGTATGGCGCTGTAGCTCAGTTGGTTAGAGCGCCGCCCTGTCACGGCGGAGGTCGTGGGTTCGAGCCCCATCAGCGTCGCCAGTTTGCGAAGAAACCCGCGAGCAAATCGCGGGTTTCTCAGCGCTCCGGCAAGGATACGCTCCAGGTGTACTTTCCCGCGGCCTGATCGAATAGAGAGCCGTAGATATTTCGCGCTTCTCCCGGCGCGAGGCACCAACTCTCGATGGCCCTTCGCGTTTCGTAGGAAATGGGGGTGACGCGCAGCCAGGCGGCGCGGCTGTTGTTGGCCAGCCTCACGACCACCGAGACCGGAATCGGCGGTACGGCGGCAGCGGACCGCGCCGGGAAAACGAGCAGCGTGAGAGCGATCATCGCCCAAAGGAGTGTGCGCTTAATGATGGCCGGTTGCTTTATACTTTCGAGAGGAGAGGCCTGCGGATAAGCCCCGCAGAACGAGGGCGCTCGCGCGCATCCGCATGGATGCGGATGCAATTGTTCAAGCCCGGAGGGCGTTCGGGCCGAAGGCCCGATGAACATATGCCAAGGTAGCTCAGTCGGTAGAGCACGCGCCTGAAAAGTGCGGTGTCGCGAGTTCGATTCTCGCCCTTGGCACCACTAGAGAAAAGGCCCGGCCCCTGCGCCGGGCCTTTGTCTTGCCGATAACCCGACCATGACAGGTTTCTCTCGCGTAGTCGTCGCCATGCTGGCGGCGTTGTTCTTGTGCGTGGCGACAGCCATGGCCGCGAATGAGCTCAAGGTCGGCTCGGATGTTTCGTACGCACCTCTCGAGTTTTATGGTCCTGGCCATCGCATGCAAGGCTTCGATGTGGATCTTGCGCAGGCGCTCGCACAGCAGCTGGGCGAGCCCATCATGGTGAGCAACTACACCTTCGATGGTTTGCTTCGCGCCGTGCGGGGCGGTACGTTCGACATCGGCATCTCGGCGATTTCGGACACGCGAGCGCGTGAAGCGGAGGTCGACTTCGTCGACTATCTGCTCGCCGGAAGCGGCATGCTCGTGCCGGCCGGAAATCCCAAGCGCATCTTCGACGTGAGTGGACTGTGCGGGCTGCGCGTCGACGTGCAGCGCGGCACGTCACAAGAGACCGAGCTGAACGAAACCTCGAAACATTGCACGAGCGTCGGTCTTGCCCCGATCAAACTGGTCGAGTTCGCGACCGATGACCAAGCGTTTGCGGCATTTCAAGACGGCAAATCAGACGTTCACGTGACAGATTTTCCGGTCGTAGCTTATCTTGCTAAAACGAACGACCACAAATATGAAGTCGCGGGTCGTCAGTTTGACCTCGTGCCCTACGGCATCGCCGTGCCCAAGGGCAATGCGGCGTTGCGCGCTCGCATCGTTGCCGCACTACATGCGATAATCGCGGATGGCACCTACGACGCGCTGCTGAAGAAGTGGGGACTCGAACAGGGCGCGCTTCGCAGCGCGCCCATCAATGCCGGAACCTTGTTCAGTAAATAGTCAAGCGAGGTTCTTTTTGAGAAATTCGACGGAGTGGCGCCATGCGAGCAGCGCCAGTTCCTTATTGTAGTGTCCGAGGCCGGCGTGGCCGGGCTGGTTGGGATTGTGAAACGCGTGCTCCGCGTCATAGCGATGAAACTCGTGCGGGACGCCGGCCTCTTTGAGCCGAGCCTCGATCGCATCGACTCCGGCGATCGAGAAGAAGGCGTCGCGCGTCGCCCAGTGCCCTTGCACCGGGATCTTGATGGTGCCGACGTCGCCGCCCTCAGGCGGCGGATAGCCGTAGAACGTCACGATGGCGTCGAACTCGGGGTCGTGCATCGCGGCGAGCAGTGCCAATGCGCCGCCCATACAGAAACCGATGACGCCGACCTTCTTCGAGCCGGTTGATTTGAGATATTGGGCTGCGCCGCGCGCATCTTGCGTAGCCGCGTCGCCAAAGTCCAGCCCCTGCATCAAGTGATTTGCCTCGTCGCCGACGGCTGCAACGCGACCGCGGTACAGGTCGGGAATCAACACGCGAAAACCGGCCGCCGATAATTCGTCGGCGGTATGTTTGATGTGATCGGTGACGCCCCACCACTCCTCGAGCATTACGACACCGGGCGCGTTGGCCACGCCCGGCGGTGCGGTGTAGTATCCCGGAGCCGTCTTTCCGTCCGGACGCGGAAACTCGATCAACTCAGCCAACTGCGACACCCTCCTCGGAATCTTGCCGATCGAGGTTTTCGATTTTCTCGTTCAGCAGCCATTCGTTTGCACGTTCGACGCGGTCTTGCGAGACGCGCTTACGGAGCCACGCGAGCAACTCCGTGTCGGTCGCGTGGTTGGCGATCGCTCCTTCGAACTCGCTCGGCGTGATGCCCCAACGTTCCATAACGCCCTTATCCATCGGGCACGGATAAATGTAGTCAAAAATCGTGCCGGCGGCGGCGGCACGCGCCTTGTCTGAGACCCGTTTCAGCCACAGGACGCCCTCGATTGCATCGCGTCCAGGCCGCGGAAAGGTCTTGCCGTCTCGAAAATCAGTAGCCATACTCCCTAGAACGTACGAGAGCCGGAGGCGGTTGCCGGATGCGAGCGAACCGACGCCGCGTGAAGGATCGATATCAGGCTCGCCTCGCGGTTCTTGTGGTAGTGGCGCTCAACCTCATCTTGCCGCCCAGGTTGGAGGTTGGTCCAATTTGGATCGTGCCGGTCATTGTGGCGGTCTTCCTGACGCCGCTTGTCGCGATGACGCCCACCAAGATGCGCGACCTGCACGTGATGCGTGGGCTAACGATCGCGCTCGTTGCCTCGCTCAATTTCTTTAATGTCGCATCGGTTGTGCTGCTGATCAACGAACTACTCAATGTGCACGCGCCCGGGCACATCAATCTCACCGCGCAGGAGCTGCTCTCGTCCGGTGCCGCAATTTGGCTCACTAACGTGCTTATTTTTGCGCTCTGGTTTTGGGAACTCGACGGCGACGGACCATTCGATCGCGACCGCTTTCCCTCGGCGTGCGATACCCCCTCGATCGACTTTGTATTTCCACAAATGTCGATGGATCGCACGCGAATTAAGGGCATCCCCGACAATTGGAAGCCGATGTTCCTCGACTACCTCTACCTCTCGTTTACCAACGCGCTTGCCGTCAGCCCGACCGACGTGATGCCGATCACGCGCACCGCCAAAATGCTGATGCTCGGCGAGTCGCTGATTTCGTTCATCACGGTGGCGTTGATTTTGGCTCGCTCGGTGAATATTCTGAGCTAGGCGATGCCTTCGGCGTCGGGGTCGGAACGGGATCGTCTAGGAAGGTTGTGTAGTCGTGGGTGAACGCGCTCGGCGGAATTTGCAGATCGCCCCGAAATGGCAGATCGAGTTCCGCGATGACAACGAAGATCGCGCCGATCACGGCGCCGACGGCAGCGGTCATCAGCAGATGCGCGCGGACGTCCTCGACATAGAAGAAGTATGACGAGCCGAGTGTCACGGCCGCGATGAAAATCATGACCACCCACAACAACGGCGGAACCGATTCCTGATTTTGATAAAGACGATTCCCGCGAGCGTCCAAAAATGCGTGAGCATGTTGCAACGCGTCGGCCTGCGCTGTCTGTTGTCCCAACGACCGTGGATTGTACCCCTCGATCAGCGCAGCGACGTTATATGCAGCGCGATGCGCCAGCGCACTCGATCCGCCATTTCGCATCATCGGCCACTCGCGATCGATCACGACGTCCACGTAGTGCTCGATGGCAGCATGGATTTCGTTGCGCAATGGCTGAGGAAAGACCGAAACTTCGTGATAGAGATTGGAAATCTCGTCCGCTTCAGTCTGCACGATTTGCGCCGACTGATCGTACTCTTGCCAAACGGTCACCACCATGAACGAGAGCATGACCGCCAAAATCGTCCCCAGCGTTGCCATGATCGGACCGGCGAAGTCGTTCGAGGCGGAGCGAAACTTGCCCGTTCGCGGGCTGCGCGCGAGCAACAGGCCCGCAACAGCCAGCGCGCTCATGCCGCCGATGAAGAGGATGCACACCAGCCAGGCTGGGATCGAGTAGACCCACGTCATGCGGCCACCTTCCGCCAGGACGCCTCGCGGCCTGCACCGAATCGGCGGCCTGCCGTGGTTCGCGGGTATGATGTAATGGTAGCCTGCGACCTTCCCAAGGTTGATGCGTGGGTTCGATTCCCACTACCCGCTCCAGCAACCGCGGTACCGGTTCGTTTGTTTCATCGAGTGCGGCGACGTAGCCAAGTGGTAAGGCAGGGCTCTGCAAAAGCCCCATTCGGCAGTTCGAATCTGCCCGTCGCCTGAATATCTTCCCATGCGCATAGTTATCGTAGGTGCAGGCGCCATCGGCGGGTATATCGCGGCAACGCTGGCCCGCGCCGGAATGGACGTTGCTGCCATCGCGCGGGGTGCCCATCTCGAAGCGATCCGCCGTGACGGGATCACCGTGATCTCGAGCGATCTCGGGCAATTCACCGTGCGCGTCGAGGCCAGCGACGATCTGCGCTCGCTCGGCACGTTCGATCTCGCGCTCCTCACCTTCAAAGCCCACCAGTGGCCCGGGTTCCTTCCGCAACTCGCGCACGCCGTGAAAGCCGGCACCACGATCGTTACGCTCCAAAACGGCGTGCCGTTTTGGTTTCGCCGTTCGCCCGCGCTGCAGACCGTCGACCCGAACGGCGCCGTCGGCACACTGATCCCGGATAAGCAAACGATCGGCGGGGTCGTGCACGTGTCCGGGAACATTGCCGAGCCGGGCAAGATTCGTCAAAGCGGTGGCGGGCGTTTTATTCTCGGCGCCATGGATCCGGCGGTCGACGAACGGCTCACACAACTCGTCACTGCTATGCGCAATGCAGGGCTGAAGCCAGAAATCGAAGCCAACATTCGCCACTTTACCTGGCTCAAGCTCATCAACAACGCGAGCCTCAATCCGGTGAGCACGATCCACGAGCTCACAATCCACCAAATGCTCGCCAATCCGGTCACGCGCGAAGAAGTGCATCAGCTGATGCTCGAGACCGTCGCGGTCGGACGCAAGCTCGGAGTCGTGGACGACGTCGACATCGATGCGCGCATGACCTATGCACAGCGCCTCACCGACGTTCGGACGTCGATGTTGCAGGATGCGCAAGCGCATCGCCCACTCGAGCTCGACCCTATCGTCGGCGCCGTGGTCGAGCTTGGCGAAGACCTGGGCGTTCCCGTTCCCCATTTGCGCGCGGTGTGCGACGAGTTGCGCGCTCGGACTGACGCATTCTCGTGAAGATCGGCGAGCTCGGCGGCGTCGGTCCCAAGAGCGTGCCGCTCTTTCGCGAGTTGGGGATCGAGACCTCACGCGATCTGCTCGATTACCTGCCCTTCCGGTACGAAGATCTTCGCTATCCCACGCCGTCAACGGCACTCGGCACGACCGGTGGTGAGGAAAATGCGGTCGGTACCGTGACGGCGGTCAAGGAGCGCCGCGTACGCGGTCTCGAGATCGTCGAGGCGCGTTTGCGCGACGACGCGGGCGAGTTTACCGCGAAATGGATCGGCCGTAATCGCTACGTCTACGGGCGTTTCAAGGAAGGGATGCGACTCTTCGTACGCGGCCGCGTGGAGCGAACGCTTGGAGGCGCAGTGATCAACGTCGGGCAATACGCGCTGCTTCGCGACGGCGAGGTCTATCACGGAGAAATGGTCCCGGTCTATCGCGCAAGTAAGGATCTGACGACCCGTAAGATCGCCTCGGTCGTCCACAAGAATCTTGCGCGTCTGCTCGACGAAGCGGGCGACGATCCGCTTCCCGATGAGGTCCGTGCCCAAGCAGCGTACCCGGACGTTCGCGATGCCTACCGTGCCGTACACGCGCCCCAAACACCCGACGAAGCGCAGCGCGCCCGCGAGCGCTTCATCTTCGCCGAGTTCCTCGTGCTCGCGGCCCGCGCCCAACTACGCCGCGCCGAACGCGAGCGTTCGCACGATGCTCGCGCGCTGACCATTCCCCACGATTTGCTCGAACAGTTTGAACGATCGCTCGACTTTGCGCTGACGAGTGCGCAGCGTCGCGCGATCGGCGAGATCTGGGACGATATGGCGCGCGACGTACCGATGAATCGGCTCTTGCAGGGCGACGTCGGTAGCGGCAAAACGCTGGTCGCGGCGGCGGCCATCGTGCTCGCGGCGCGCAACGGTATGCAGTCGGCGCTGATGGCGCCCACCGAGATCCTCGCGGCACAGCACGCGAGCAAACTTGCACCGCTGCTATTGCCGTTCGGCATTACGGTCGAAGCGATCTACGGCAGCCAAGCTGCGCGAGCGCGCGGTGCGGCGGAGGGCCGGATCGCAAGCGGCGAAGCGCTGCTCGCCGTCGGTACGCACGCACTCCTCACCGGAAGCGTCGACTTCAAACGCCTCGGTCTCGCGATCATCGACGAGCAGCATCGCTTCGGCGTCGAACAGCGCGCGCGCTTGCGCGCCAAAGGCGTCGCGCCGCACACGCTGCACATGACCGCAACGCCGATCCCGCGCACGCTCGCGCAGTCGGTCTATGCGGACCTCGACCTTTCGATTATCGATGAGCTACCGCCGGGGCGCACGCCGATCGAAACATTTGCGATTCGAACCAGTCGTCTGGAGCGTGCGTACGAGTTTGTCGAAGCCAACGTCGCGCGCGGCCATCAAGCCTACATCGTCGCGCCGGCGATCGACGAGGAGAGTGAACTAACTAGCGTCGTGGCCGAAGCCGAACGTTTGAAAAATGACGTCTTCCCCCAACGGCGTATCGGATTATTGCACGGGCGTCTTTCCAGTCGTGAAAAAGATGAGGTCATGGGCCGCTTCGTTCGCGGTGAGATCGACATCTTGCTCGCCACAACCGTCGTCGAGGTCGGTGTCGACGTAGCCAATGCGAGCGTGATGATCGTCCTCGATGCGCATCGCTACGGCCTTGCGCAACTCCATCAGCTTCGCGGCCGCGTCGGCCGCGGCTCAGCGAAGTCATTTTGTTTGCTCGTGTATCCCGACGACGCCGGCGAGACGGAGCGGCTCGGCATTCTCACGGACTCGACGGATGGCTTTGCGATCGCGGAGGCGGATCTGCGCTTGCGCGGCGCCGGTGAGTTTGCCGGAACCGTGCAGTCCGGCGCGGCTGACCTTTGGATTGCTGATCTGGTGCGCGACATCGATATTTATCGCGCGGCCAAGGAGCAGGCGCAGCGAATAATTTCGAGCGATCCGACGCTGCAGCGCCCCGAGCATGCGGCGCTCCGTGCCGCACTCGAGCGCGCCCCCTCGACCCGTGCGCTCGTGCTTTCCTCTTAAAAGAGGGCGTGAAGGGCTCGCGGCCAAACCCCGGCCCGAAAGAAGGAGACACTCGTGCGCTCGTTTCGCCTCACCATTGTTGCTGCGGTTACCGCTGCGGCAATCTGCCTCGCCCTTCCGGCGAACGCATCGTCACTGACCGTCACGCGGGCAACCTTGCCCAACGGGCTCAAAGTGGTGGTCGTGCACAATCCGCTCGCGCCGGTTGTAAGTACGGTCTTGAACTACGAGGTGGGCTCCGACGAACAAACCGTCGATGGCGAGGCACATGCCCTCGAGCACATGATGTTCCGCGGCAGCGCGTCGCTCTCTTCATCGCAGTTGATGGACACGGTGAGTCTGACCGGCGGCGACTTCGATGCCGATACGCAAGACGCGATCACGCAGTTTTTCTTCACGGTCCCGTCGCAGTACCTCGATATTGCGCTGCATCTCGAGCGCTCGCGCGCTTCGGGTCTGTCACTCGCCGCCGATCAGTGGGCGCAGGAGCGCAAAGCCATCACGCAAGAGGTGACGCAGGACAACAGCAACGCGATCTACCGGGTCTTCGAGAAGATGCTCGACCGCGTGCTGGCCGGGACGCCGTACGCGAAGAACGGCCTGGGAACCGTGTACGGGTTTGCGCATCAGGTCAATACACCGGTGCTCAAGCAGTTTTATAGCACCTGGTATCACCCGAATAACGCCGTGTACATCATCGTCGGCGACGTCGATGGTCCGGCGACGATCGCGAAAATCAAAGCGCTGTGGGGCGATTTGCCCGCGGTAAAATTACCGGCAAGACCGGCGGTGAAGCTGAGTCCGGTAACCTCGAAAGTTTATCGGGATACCTCCGATCAGCCATATACGATCGTATTGCTTGGCTATCGACTGCCGGGCTACGACAGCCCCGACTACGCGGCCTCGCAAATCTTGCAAGACGTGCTCAGTAGCCAGCGCAGCGATCTGTACGGGCTTACGGCGTCAGGCAAAGCGCTGTACACCGGCTTTCAGGCGCAGACGTTTCGTCAGGCCGCGATGGGACTCGCCGTCGGGGTTGTTCCGGTGAGCGTCACGCCGGAGACGATCGATCAAGAGATGCGCGACGTGATTGACGCCTACCGCAAGAGCGGCGTACCCGACGATTTGGTCGAGGCATCGAAGCGCCGCGAGATTTCGCAGTTGGAGTTCAACGCGAATTCGATCGAGGAGCAGGCTTTTCAGTGGAGTGAAGCAGTCGCGGTGCAGCGCCTCTCGTCGCCCGATGCAATGGAAAATGCATTCGCTAACGTGACCACCGCCGACGTGAATCGGGTGCTGCGCGCATACCTCGACAATAACCGCGTCGTCGCGGCCTACGCGGTGCCCAAGAACAGCGGTGCGACTGGTGCCGGCGGCAGCGGGCCCGGCAAAGAGGACAACATGGTGCCCCCGAAGACGCACCAGCCGTTGCCGGTGTGGGCGCAAGATATTCTCAAGCACCTCTCGGTTCCGCCGAAGACGCTGAGCCCGACGTCGATGACGCTCGCGAACGGTATTCGTCTCATCGTGCAACCAGAAACGATCACCAAGACGGTTGTCGTCTCGGGGCAGATCGAAAACAACCCGTTCGTCCAAGAGCCTATCGATCAACGCGGCATCAACGATCTGACGACGGGACTCTTCCCGTTCGGCACGACCACGTATTCTCGCGTACAGTTCCAGACCGAACTCGATAAGATCTCGGCCACCGTCAGCGCCGGGACCGATTTCGGCGTGGAGGTGCTTTCGAAAGACTTCGATCGCGGTGTGCAATTGCTCGCCGACGACGAACTGCATCCGGCCTTCGATCCAAAGAGCTTTGCCATCGTGCAGGGTCAAGAAGTTGGTCAGATGCGGGGTGAGGTCACCTCGCCCGACTATCTCGCGCAAGTCGCACTCAACAATGCGTTGTATCCGCCTGATGATCCGTACCGCAACTTTGCCACGGTCAAGTCGGTGAGTTCGGTTACGCTCGATGACGTGAAGTCGTGGTACGCTGCGGCGTATCGCCCGGATCTCACCACGATCGTCGTCATCGGCGACACGACGCCCGATGCCGCGCGCGCGACGATCGAGAAATACTTTGGTGCCTGGGCGGCAAGCGGACCGAAGCCGAAAACCGAGGCGCCCCCCGTTCCGCCTAATACGTCTGCGCAAGTTGTGGTGCCCGCGCACGGACGCGTGCAGTCATCGGTAGAGCTGGTCGAGTTAAACGACGTGCGCCGCACGGACCCGGACTGGGCGCCGCTTTTGCTCGCGAACACTGCGCTCACCGGCGGCTTCTATTCCTCGATTCTCTATCACGATCTGCGCGAAGTGCACGGGTATGCGTATTCGGTCGGGAGCGCACTGCACACCGGAAAGACCCGCTCGAGCTTCCAGGTGACCTACGCGTGCGACCCGCAAAACATCTTGCCGGCCGAGGCCGCCATTGTCGCGGACCTCCAGCGTGTGCAAACCACGCCGCTCTCGGAGACGGATCTCTTGCGCGCCAAGGCACTGTTGCTCGGCGACGTGCCGATTCAGCAGGCAAGCTACAGCGGCGTCAGCACGATGTTCCTACGCTATTCTTCGCAAGGGCTTCCACTCGATCAATATCAGCTCGATGCGCAGAACTACCTCAGCGCAAGTGCCGCGCAAGTTCAGGCTGCGTTCGCGAAGTGGATTCGCCCCACCGGCTTCGTGCGCATCGTGACTGGCCCGGGACCGAAATAATGACTGATTGCGCTGTCGGCTTCGACATCGATCACACATTGTGCATCGACAACAAGCTCGAGCGCGTGGCCTTTTTGCACTTGCTCGCTCGTTTGATCGACGACGGCGGGTTTCCGCTTGGGAGTTTGGCCCAGGAGACGGAACACATCGATGCTCTGCTCGTCTTCGCTCGCAGCGGCGGTGGTTCGATCGAAGAGGCCGTCCGGCGTTTCGTGAGCGAGCGCGGCGTCACGCCGACGCAAGCGTACGTCGAAGGCTTCAAGCGCGTGGCGTTGTCGATGGCGGAAAGCTTCATCGTAGCCGATCCGCGTGCGCGGCCTACGATTGCCGCGCTCGAGCGCGACGGCATTCCCGTCGCCGTGCTCAGCAATGGGTGGAATCCGCTCCAGGTCACCAAGGCGCGCCTCGCGGGTTTCGGCGGCAGGGTCCTGGCTAGCGCCGATCTGGGGGTACAAAAGCCGAATTCGGTGGCCTTTGAGGCTCTGGCGCGTGAGCTGAAGACCGACCCGTCTCGTTGCTTTTATGTTGGTGACGACCCGCGAAGTGACATCGCTGGAGCGCTAGGAGCCGGGTTCCAGGCGGTCTGGCTCGACCACGAGGGGAAGACCTACCCGGCAGACCTCCCGCCGCCGAGCCACGTAATCCACTCGCTCGAGGAGGTCCTTACACTGATTGCTGCGGAGGCAGGCGTTTGAGTCCCAAGATCACCGGCGGCGAGCTGGGGAGCCGAAAATTGAAGTCGCCCAAGGGGATGAGCGTGCGCCCGACGCCGGGCCGCGTGAAAGAGTCGCTCTTTTCGATCCTGATGCCTCGGATCGAGGGCGCAAACGTGCTCGATCTCTTTGCCGGCACCGGCGCAATCGGCTTTGAGGCCGCCTCACGCGGCGCCGCCCGCGTGGTGAGCGTCGAGGCGCACCGCGAGACGGCGTCGGCGATCGAGGAGTCGGCGAAGGAGCTCGAGGTCGACGATCGCGTGAGTGTCATCGCCGCGCCGGTCGAGCGCGCGCTTTATCGCATTGAGGGGCCGTTTGACATCGTCTATCTCGACCCGCCGTACGCGAACGAGGTGCCGCAGCAGATTTTCCGGCTGCTCTTGGAGCGCTCGCTCTTGGCGCCGGATGCACTCGTGGTGTACGAACACGCCGCGAAGCGGATTCTTCCCGACATACCGGGGTATCGCTCGACGCGCGAAGAAGTGTACGGTGATGTCGCTCTGGCGTTTTTCACCGTAGGTTGACTCCCCGAGTCACGCGGGCCATCTATCCGGGATCGTTCGATCCGCCAACGAACGGTCACCTCGACGTCATCGAACGGGCTGCCGGTGCGTTCGGAGAAGTCATCGTCGCCGTCGTCGTCAATCCACAAAAGAGCAATCCGATGTTCACGCTCGACGAGCGCGAACACATGCTTCGGCTTGTCGTCGCCCACCTACCCAACGTGCGCGTCGATCACTTCCGCGGTCTTTTGGCGGGTTATGTCAGAGCACAGGATGGCGACGTGATCGTCAAGGGACTTCGCGTCGTCTCCGACTTCGAAACCGAGATGTCGACCGCGCTCATGAATCGGTCGCTCTCTAATGTCGATACGCTCTTCCTGATGTCGGATGCTCGCTATTCGTTCGTCAGCTCGAGCCTCGTCAAAGAAGTCTTCTTTCTCGGTGGCGACGTCGCACCGTTCGTACCGGGCCCGGTACTCAACGTCATGTCGACCAAACGCACCGCACTCAAGCAAGCGTAACGGAGGTTCGTAATGTCGGTCTATCGCGTGTTGGATAAACTCGAGAGCTACGTACACGAGGGGACCTGGCTTCCCGCCGGTTACCGCGTTCTCTCCGAGGAACGGCTAGTGGAATTCGTAGAGAAAATTCGCTCTACGCTTCCCAAGGAAGTCGGACGCGCGCAGATCATTGCCAAGGACCAAGAGCGTGTCATGCGTGCAGCGCAAGAAAAAGCCGACGAATTGATCGACGATCATGAAATCGTGCAGCGCGCGCGTACAACCGCCGAGGTCGTCCTGCGTGAAGCCGAAGAACGTGCGCGCAAAATCCGCGAGGGCGCAGATCACTACGCCACGCAAGTGCTCGCTGAAATGGAAGGCCGTCTCGCAGCGGCACTGGGCTCGGTGCAAAAGGGGCGTGCTGCGCTCGCGAATGCGCCCAAGCCGGCAGCCGCTCCACAGCAGCAACCGTTAGCTGACGCCGCCGCCAAGAGCAAGCGTGCGGCGTTCGACTTGCATACGTCTGAAGAAACCGCCGAGCTCGAGTCGGTCGACGCCGTAAACGTCTGAGGGTTGGGTAAGAACGTACCATGAAGCGATTCATTGGTACGTTCGTCCTGCTCGCAGCGCTGGCAGTGCCGGTGCGCGCGGACGCGCCCGGCGGCATTGCTGGGCACATCGTCGACGTTTACGGCAATCCGGCGGCCGGCGTGTCGGTTGGGTTCTTCCGGATGCCGTTGCACAGGAGCGACGTCGCCGTCGGCACGGTAAAAACCGGCCGTGACGGGTTCTTCTCCGACATCGGACTCGATACGGGACGCTATATGGTGCTGGCGATGTCGCCATCCATGCGCGTTGCCTCCGCGTGCGCCCAGCACGACGTTTTCACCGGCGTCGTCACCCGCGTACGGATGCAGATGCACTTGGGTTCCGGTTGCGCAAATGCGCGGATGCACTCAGCGGTCGTCAACGGCGACATAACCGCCGACATGTACATCGTCCGCTAGCGTTCGATTTCGAGCAAGCGCTTTTTGCGCTGCGGCCCCCAGCGATAGCCGCCGACGCCGCCGGCCGCCGGCACGATGCGATGACACGGAATGAGCAGCGCGACGGGATTGGCCGCGCATGCCCTAGCAACGGCTCGTGCCGCGGAAGGAGAGCCGATCGCGCGCGCCAGCTCGGCGTAGTGCATGGTCTTGCCGGGCGCAACCGCGCGCAATGCCTCCCATACGCGCATCGCAAACGCGGTCGAACGCACGTCGAGCGGAAGCTGTGGCCACGGCCCTTTGTTGGCTAAATACGAAACGATGCGCGACGTCGTGCTTTCGAGCCCGTGATCGCTGCGCTCGAGGTGCGCCGCGGGGAAGGCTTCGTGCAGGCGCCGTTCGAGCGCGCGGTCACCTCCCCCAATGTCGACGCGGCAGATGCCGCGCGAGGTTGCGGCGACGAGCACGCGTCCGAGGGCCGAGTCGACGATCGCGTAGGAAACCTGCTTGCCTTTGCCGCCGCCGCGGGGTCGTTCGAAGCGATCGTCGCGCGCGAGCTTCCCGTAGGCACGCGGCGAGATTCCGATCGTGCGCGTGAAAAGCCGCTGCAAATATCCAGGACTCAAGACAACGCGCTGCGCGAGTTCGTCGAGCGTGATCCGCTCCCCGGCGTCGTCGAGTATGCGACAGGCCTGCACGATCCGCGGATCGACCGCCGCGGCTTCATCCGGGCGGCAGCGCCTGCATGCGCGGAAGCCCGCAGCACGCGCGGATTGCACGTCGTTAAAGAACCGTACGTTGCGCGCGAGTGGCTTCCGGCTTGCGCAGCCCGTCCGGCAATAGACGCCGGTCGTGGTCACAGCGTAGAAGCGAGCGGCAGTCATGCGCGCACGATCTTGAAGTCGAAGCAGGTGTAGCTGCGATGGCGCACGTGCACTTCGGTGATGTGCGCGCTAGCGAGAAACGCCGCAGCCGCACGCTCGGCTTCGCCCGGCGCGGCGACGACCGCGTCGGCGATGCGCCCTTCGAGATTATAAGCTCGTACGACGAGTTCACGTTCCAGAAAGTCGGCCGGGAACTCGCGCGAGCGATACGGCTCGCATTCATCCGCGTGGACGAAGATCGGCCCGACTTCGGCGTAAGGATTGGTGTCGCGCAACGGCTGATAGGAAAGCAGAATTAGATCCTCGGGCTCTTTCGATATTCGTAGACACGAACGGCATGGAGCTTGGTTCCGCTCCACATGGAGTCGGTGCCGATATCCGTCCAGCAACCGCTGCCGCGCGAGTCTGGCGATTTCGTCGGGTATGGCTAGATAGGCTAGGGAGAGAGCAATAGTTGTCGTTGTCATGGTGGACCCAGCGTAGCGCCGATGGCGCCTGCCGACCATGGGAATCGTGCGCTGCAATTCGGTGGTATAATAGGGGTGCGAGGAGGAAGCCATGTTCCTTATTGCAGTCGTTGCTGCCGCCGCCGTGGGAGGCGCCCACGTCACTGAGTCATCCGTCTTTGCGCCTCCGACGACTATTTCGCGCCCTGTTTCTGCACCCGCGCCCATTTCGCGGTCGGTATCGCCGCTGCCACCCCTCACGCCGGATGCGCAGAAGCCGCATCTTCCACTGCACCGGTACTGGTACTCCGGTTTGGACCAGCCGAACGAGCCGCTCGCTGATTGCTACGCGCGGGAGCGGGCTGCCGCCCTTGCGGACCTTTCCGGGTTTGTCATCGCGCCGGCCGGCGCGCAGTGTCCGCCGCTGTTGTTCCCCTACTAGAGCGGCGTGATCCGCACGACCGCGGCGAGGCCGCTCGTGCGAACTTCGATGGTGTCGTCGTCATCGGCCTGTAGGGCAAGCGTGTCGCCCGCGTCGCAGACCGTGCTCAACACGGTCGCCGCACCCTCGATAGCGTAGAAAAAAACGATCTCGTCTTCGTCGAGCACGAAGCGCTGCACCGAAGTGACGATCTCCACGTCGTGAGCGTAGCCGTCGCGTAAGGTCATGACGTTGAGATCGCGGGCAGCCCCGGCGCGAAGACGGCACGCGACGTGCGCTTCACCTGGGAACTCGTAAGGCTCTGCACGATCGAGCAGTACGCTTTGGCCCTCGACGTCGAGTTCGACCTGGCCGCCGTCGATGGCCACGATCGTGCGATCGTAGCCGCGAAACTCCGAGAAGGGCCCATCGCGTTCGATCGTTGCAAGGGAGATGCGCCACAGCACGCGCGGCGGTGTTTCATTGGAAAGGGCGACGGCGATCTCTCGAGTGAGACCGCCGCCGTTTTTCCAAGATTGTTCCGCATATTCGCTTGCGCGAAGGTGTTCGATCACACAGGTGGGGCTTGCACGTTGTGCGCGAAGGCTTCGAGCCGTGCGCGATCGATCGCCTTAACGCGTCCACGATCGAGCTCGACGGCGTGCGCGTTTTTCAGGCGAAGAAGCGCGCGGGCAGCCATGTCGCGCACGGTGCCGGCCGCTGCAGCGATCTGCGCTTGCGAGAGATTTTCGACGCCGGGAAGGCCGCGCGTCATCCCGACCGACGCTCGCGCATAGCCGAGCAAGAATTTTGCGACGCGCTGTAGCACGTGGGCGAACGCGAGATCGGCAATCGTATCGATTGAACGGCGGCGCGCTTGCGAACTTCCGATCAAAAAGCCGAGCGCGAGTTCGGCGTCATTGCGAATCGCGTGCATTACCGCTTCGCTTGGGAGCGTGACCACCGTGGCATCGGTCAACGCCTCGGCGCGCGTGGTCGCGCCGCCGCCGTCGAAGGTCCCGCTCTCGTTGAGCGTGTCGTGGGTGAGTCGCTCGCCGATCGTGTGCGTCTTACCGTCAGGTGAGAGTAGCGTGTAGATCACTTTTCCGCTCTTGACGATGCCCAGGTACGGCCACATCTCGCCTTCGTCAAAAATCGTGTCGCCGGATTTGTAGCTGCGCTCGCTCATCTGGCCCGCGAGTTCCTTAACCGTGGAGGCCTTGGCTTGCGTGAACTGCGTCACGTGGGCGAGGAAGGTCTCGCCCTCGGCATGCTCGTCGATGCGCTCGAGACGAATCGTCCAACGGCTACCGCCGAGATTGCGCGCGTCCCACGAGAAGCGCCCGGGGCGCAGCTGCGTCATCTCGTTGCGCAGCGCGCGCGGATCGGTTTCCTCGTTGATCTCGAGCGCGCCGCCGATTTGCAGCTTGTCGAAGGCCTCGAGGATCTGCTCGGTTTTGCTGACAGGGGGCAGCGACCGGGCATCGAGCGTGATCGCGGACGTTCGTGTGATTGGCATGACCCGCGAAGTTTAGGGGTGTCCCCTCGAACTTCCTGGAATACCCCCGCCCCATGGCTAACAGACCACCAAGCGACAGCGATGTCGTCATACTTGCGGGTGCCCGCACGCCGTTCGGCAATTTGGGCGGGACCCTCGCCGAACTTACCGCCACCGATCTGGGTGTCGCCGCCGCGACGGCGGCGATCGCGCGCAGCGGCATTCCCGCGGATCGGATCGACGATGTGGTCTTCGGCAACGTCGTGCAGTCTAGTCCCGACGCGATCTATCTCGCGCGCCACGTTGGGTTACGCGCCGGCGTTGCGGTCGGGGTGCCGGCGGTGACCGTGAACCGGTTGTGCGGCTCTGGGCTCGAGGCGATTCTTTCCGCCGCGCGCTCGCTGCGCTTAGGCGAAACGAAATACGCGCTCGCCGGCGGCACCGAAAACATGACGCAGGCGCCGCATGTCGTCCGCGGCGCTCGCCGCGGCTTTCCGTTTGGTGCGAACGTGCAGTTCGAGGATTCCCTGTGGAGCGCGCTCACCGATTCGTATCCCAACACGCCTATGGCCGTGACCGCCGAGAATCTCGCCAAGAAGTACGGCATCGCACGTGAAGCGTGCGACGAGTTTGCGCTCGCGAGTCAGTCGCGCGCACTCGAGTCGCAGGCCAGTGGATACTTCGCTGATGAGATCGCGCCGGTGACGGTGCCCGGTCCAAAGGGTACGCAAAACGTCGTCGACACGGATGAAGGCCCGCGCGCCGGCCTCTCGATGGAGAAGCTCGGGAAGTTGCCTGCGCGCTTTGTGAAAGACGGCGTCGTGACGCCGGGAAATGCAAGCGGGTTGACCGATGGCGCAGCCGCCGTGGTACTGACCACGGTGAAGCAAGCCAAGGCCGACGGACTAACCTGGATCGGCCGCCTGGTGAGCTCGAGCGTGGTCGGGGTCGATCCCTCGATCATGGGCATCGGTCCGGCCTACGCGATTCCAAGCGCTTTGCAGCGCGCGAACATCGCGGAAAAAGATCTCGGTGTGATGGAGATCAACGAAGCCTTCGCACCGCAAGTACTGGCGTGTTTGAAAGAGATGGGAACGAATGGTGTGCGCTTGAACCCGCACGGCGGCGCAATATCACTCGGGCATCCGCTCGGCGCATCGGGCGCGCGCCTTGCGCTCACGACGCTCAACGATTTGCGCGCTCATGGCGGTGGCTACGGCGTAGCGTCGGCGTGTATCGGCGGAGGGCAAGGCATCGCGGCGGTTCTTCTCGTCGACTAGGACTCCTTGGTGGGGGCGCCTCTTTGACGTGCTTGCGCTCTGCGTCGTCGCATTCATCGGATGGAAGATTTTCTTCGCGCCACGTGCCCTGAATGTTGCGAACGCCTATCCGGCGCCGCGCATTGCGTATCCCAAGCTCGACGGCGGGACGTTTCGCATCAGCGACGAGCGCGGTCGCGTGGTCTTCCTGGACTTCTTCGCGTCATGGTGCGAGCCGTGCCGGTTGGAGGCGCCTCTCATCGAACATTACGTGCACGCACACCCGAACGTGGTTCTCGTGCCGGTCGACGTCGGTGAACCCGCTGCCGTGGCGGCGCACTATGCTCAGCGCATGCATTTGCGCGATGTAGTGCTTGACGCGACCAGCAGCTCGCAAGGCTTTTTCCAGATCGAAGGCTTTCCGACGATCGTGGTGATCGATCCGCAAGGACGCATCCGTGCAACCTGGTCCGGTTTCAATCCCGCGATCGAACTCGCGATGGCGCACGCGCAAAAGACACTGCGCAACTAATCGCTGTCGATTTCGCCCATCAGCTCAGCCCCCGGTGGCGCTGTGAATGCCGGCAGCACGAAGTGTAGTGTATTGTCGTTAAGCGTGCCCTCAACGGGTCCGAGCGACATCGCGTTTGGCGCAGCGATCGTTAAGCTGTAACGGAGCGACGTGTCGAGCACGAACGGAAACCACACGTCGAGCGTCGTTCCCGCTTGCACGTGCACTGGCTGCGGCGATTGCACGGTGCCCGAGAAGAAGAAGTAGGCATTTCCCGACGGCTGATTCGCCCAGCTCTCGGCTTCGGTTGGCGCACGGCCTTGGAGGTCTTGAACCCTGGTGCCATCCGTTTCGTCGGCAGGTGCGAGCGTAAGGGTGGCAGCGTATGGCGCGGCCTCCATTCGAATCGGATCAGCCCAGGTCGGCTTACCCAATGGAACGCCGCAGAGGGCATCCGACCTCTCGTTCGGCACAGTGGTCGGAGGGTGCAGCAGTTCGGTGATTGCGGGGAGGTGTCCGTCGGCGAGCGGAACCAGCGCGCGATGCGGTGAGCTCAGGTGCATACCGCAACCCCAACCGCTCGTAGCGAGCGGTAGCGGCCACGCAGTGTCTTGATCGATCCACCATCGACCAAATCGAAGGGTCATGCCGAGGATGGCTTCATCGCTGCCGGCGTGCCATTGTACGAGCGCAAGTTGCCTTGATACCACGACGCCGTCGATGAACGACGAAGCACCTAACGTGTTTTGATCTTTAGCGTCGCGGCGCACGCGAGAAGCGAGCAGTATCGGCAGATCGTGCCGAATCGCGGCTACATCGCGACGCGGACCATAGTCATCCGCGTGCGCGGCGAGCGGCCACGCTGCGAGCGCAAGCATTAGCGCACCCAGCGTGGCCCGCATCTACACGCCTCTCCAGGCCGGCTTGCGCTTTTCTAAGAACGCGCTCGTGCCTTCCTTGAAATCCTGCGTGCTGATGAGCGTGCCGAATTCCAATGCCTCGAGTTCGAGCGCGTCGTCGATTGACAAGTGCGCGCCGTTATTGATCGCGCGTTTGGTTGCGGCGATTGCAAGCGGCGCCTTCGCAGCGATCGCGTTGCCGATGCGCTTGGCTTCATTCAAGAGCTCGGCCGGCGGGACGACCTTTTCCACCAGGCCCGCGCGCAGCGCTTCGTGCGCGTCGATCATCTCGCCGGTCAGGCACATATACATCGCCATACCCTTACCAACGAGCCGGGTCGTGCGTTGTGATCCGCCGTAGCCGGGCATGAGCCCAAGGCTGACCTCGGGCTGACCAAACTTGGCGTTTTCACTGGCGATCCGAATGTCGCCCGACATCGCGATCTCGCAGCCGCCTCCCAGCGCAAAGCCGTTGACCGCCATGATCACCGGCGTACGCAGGCGCTCGATCTGGCGCGTAATCGACTGCCCCATCCGAGCCTGGTCGGCACCGGCGATTGCGCCGGGCAACGCATTGAGCTCGGAGATGTCGGCGCCGGCCGCAAAGGCTTTCTCGCCGGCGCCGGTGATGATGATTGCGCGCACGTCGGCGTTGCGCTCGAGCTCCAACAGCGCAAACGAAAGCTCCGCGAGCAGCTTGGTGTTGAGTGCGTTGAGCACGCTTGGACGATTGAGCGTGACGATGCCCAGTGCCCCGTCCTTATCGACCACGATGGTCTCGAAGATCGACTCAGTCATAGTCGTAGAAGCCCTTCCCGCTCTTGCGGCCGAAGCGGCCGGCCAGCACCATACGCTTGAGCAGCGGCGGCGGCGCCATTGCCGGATCCTTGAATTCGTCGAACATGATGTTGGCAATGAAATACGTCGTGTCGAGGCCGACGAAGTCCAGCAGCTCGAGCGGACCCATCGGATAGCCGCACCCGAGCTTCATGCCTTTGTCGATGTCCTCTTTGCTGGCCAGGCCACCTTCGTAGCACCGGATCGCGTAGAGCAAATACGGAATCAGCAGCCGGTTCACGACGAAGCCCGGCGTGTCTTGAGCCAGAATCGGTTCCTTGCCAAGCTTTTTCGAAAAGGCGAAAAGCGCGTCGATCACGTCCTGCGTGGTCGCGATCGTCTTGACCACCTCGACCAGCTTCATGATCGGAACGGGGTTGAAGAAGTGCAAGCCGGCCACGCGGTTGGGGCGCTTGGTTTTCGCTGCCAGTTCGATCACGCAGAGGCTGGAGGTATTGGTGCAGATGATTGCATCCGGTGCGAGCAACTCGTCGAGCTGAGCGAAGAGCTTGGTCTTGACCTCCACGTTTTCGACGATGGCTTCGATGACGAGGTCGCAGCCGGCAAGGTCGGCCACCTTCGTCGTCGGCTTGATGCGAGCTACCGTGGCGTCGCGATCCTGTTGCGCCAGCTTCCCTTTTTCCACGAATTTGTCGAGCGATTTGGCGATGCTCGTCACTCCGCGGCGCAGCGGCTCGTCGGCCACCTCCATCAGGACGACGTTGAAGCCGGCGACCGCGCAGGTCTGCGCGATGCCGTTGCCCATAAGTCCGGCCCCGCAGACGCCTACGGTGCGAATTTCATCCACTAGTGAACCCCCCTAGATTATCGTTTCATAAAGAGCGCAGGGGCTTTCTCTGTCGTGCGGTAGACTTACTTCCGCTTGACTTACGCCCAGAGGGAGGATGCGTAGACGTGCGGACCGCCTATCACGAGGCGCTCGAGGCGACACGACTAGATGTCGTGCGCTTGGGTGCGCTTTGCGGCGACGCGATTCGCGTCGCGGTCGAAGCGTTAGAACGCCGCGATGCGACAGCGGGGGCGCGCGTTGTCGCGGGCGACGATTCGGTCGACGACTTGCGACGCCGCATCGAGTCGCATTGCATCGAATTGATCTGGCGTCAGCAGCCGGTAGCCGGTGAGTTGCGCGAGATTGCGGCGATGCTCGAAATCGCAACCGATCTCGAGCGGATCGGCGACTACGCGGTCGACATCGCAAAGAATGCAATCAAGCTCGCGGACCAATCCTTGCGCCCGCATAAGGTCGAGATCGATCGCATCGCAAGCGTGGCACACGGCATGTTGCTCGATGCCATGCGTGCCTACACCGAGCGTGACGCGCACCTTGCGAGCGAAGTCATCGACCGCGACGATGAAGTCGACAAGCTGTACAAGCGCAGTATCAAGCTGCTTCAAGAAGAGATGCAAGCCGACCCCGAGCTGGTGCGCTCGGGCACCCGTTTTCTTTTCGTGCTCGCCTCGCTCGAACGCGTGGGCGATCGCGCCGGCAATATCGCCTGGCACACGAAGGACATGATCGGCGGCGCGTGACCCCTCTTCCCCGTTCGCAGTTCTCGGTAACGCAGCGCTACGTTTATCTCAACCACGCCTCCACCGGCATCTTGCCGCAGCAGACGCATGCGGCGCTGGCGGCGTTTCTCGACGCGCAAGCCGGCGAAGGCGTCGTCGGAATCGCGCGCTATGAAAAGAAGATGCCCGCCTACCGCGAGCATCTGGGGCGTTTCATCGGTGCGACCGGCGCCGAGATCGGTGTCCTGCGTAATACCAGCGATGGCGCAAATGTCGTCGCGCAAGGCATCGACTGGCAGCCCGGCGATCGGGTGATCCTTTCCGACAACGAATTTCCGGCGAATGCGATTCCGTGGCTTGCGCTTCGCCGGCGCGGCGTCGAGATCGATTTCATCGATACCTCACGCGAACGCATGACGCCCGACGTGCTTCGTGCGAAGATGACGGATCGCACGCGTGTGGTTACGGTGTCGTGGGTGTCGTTCGAAGATGGGTACCGTCACGATCTCGAAGCGCTGGCAAACGTGACGCACGAACGTGGTGCATGGTTCTGTGTTGACGCAATCCAGGGACTTGGCGCGTTTCCGCTGGACGTGCGCGCGCTCGACATCGATGTGTTGTTTAGCGGCGGTCAGAAGTGGCTACTTGCGCTGCAGGGCGTGAGCTTCGTCTACGTGCGCGACGCGCTGCTCGACCGCCTGACGACGGGTTCGCCCGGCTGGCGCTCGATGAGCGATTTCTGGGATTTCCTCAACTACGACCAGCCCTTTGCCGCGAACGCGTCGCGGTTCGAGGGCGGCACGCCGAATTTCATCGGCGCGGTTTCACTCGACTGCTCGATCTCGGCGATCGAAGCCGCCGGCACGGACGCGATTGCGGCGCACGTTCTCGAGCTGACCGACCACCTGGCAGAGGGGCTGCTCGCGTGCGGCGCCAACCTTCGGACGCTGCGAGGGCCCGGGATCTCGTCGGGTATCGTGACGTTCACGCTGCCGGAGGTCGACCCCGTGGCACTAGGACGTGCGCTCCAGTCGGAAGGTGTCGTCACGACCTGGCGGCCGAGCGGAATTCGCGTTTCGCCGCACGGATACAACACGCACGACGAGATCGATACGCTCTTGCGACTCGTGCCGGAGCACGCGCGATCGCTCACTGCTTAAAGGAACGTCCGTGATTGGACTTTTGCTCTCGACCGGATTGGTCGCGGCCGCGCCCGTCCCTCCGATTCCATCGGGAACGTATACCTACACCGCTACGATGGGCGGCGCGAACGTCGGCACCTCCACGCTCACGGTCAAGAACGTCGGCGCGACGACGGTGATCGACGAGCAGGTCAAGGGCGCGCTAAGCGGTTCGGCGGCGAGCGCCAACGACACGTTAATCCTTGGCGCGGATCTGGCTCCCTTGAGCTACCAGATGAACGCGAGCGAGGATGGATCGCCGCTCAAAGATTCGGCGCACGTCGAGAACGCGACCGCGTCGGTCATCGACGTGCACGGCAAGAGCGAGTCGTTCGATTTGCCGTCGAGCACGACGCATTTTGTGGTCGCCGATTTCGGGCTCTTTTCCGGGCTTTTGCCGCTCCCGGCGCAGATGCGCGCGTGGAACAACGCGCCGTTCCTGGTCGTCGTTCCCGAAATGGGACGTTCGGCGACGCTGGTTCCCGATAGTTCCGTGAGGCCGCAGCGGCCCGGCGGTGTTCCGTCAACAGACGTGGCGGTCGTGTTCACGGGCGATGCACCGTTTACGATCTGGTACGATCCCGCGACCAACCTTCCCGACGAAATCGACGTAACTGCGCAAGGTCTGACGGTAACACGGCAGCGTTAGTTTTTGTCATCCCGAGCGTAGTCGAGGGAGCGAATCCCTGGGATCGCTAAGCGAAGGCTCGAAGTTTTGCGCCATTCGCAGGATGCGAACTTCCTTTGGACGTGGCGCAAAACTCGCGCAGCAGGAACGGCACAGGAAGTGCCGCGACGAGCGTCTTCGCGAGCGGTTCCAGGGATGTGCTTCCCTCGACTACGCTCACTTCGTTCGCTACGCTCGGGATGACAAAGAGGCGCTAATACCCATTCTCTTTCACGAATGACGGGGCCATGACGGCGTCGACCATCCCGTGAATCAAGCGTTTGTCGGCGGGCGCGACGGTGGCGAGAATGCCGCCGAGTTGAACGGTCGTTTCGCTGGTCACGAAATAATACGGACAGAGTCTCGCGCGCCCGTCGAAGATCTTGATCTCGTCGGCCTTGCGGTCGAAATACGGCATGCGAAGGCGTTTGCTCTTGTGGAAACGCTGCAAGATGTACGGCGTGCGCTCGAACGAGCTCAGTCCCTCCTCGAGTGCGGCGGCCCACTCTTCCTTGGTGAGATCGTTCGCGATCTTCACCCCGCGCGAACCCCAAGCGAGCTCGGAAAAGCCCGACGGCTTGACGACGTAATCGCGTTCGCCTTTGCCGAGGTCGATGAGCGCGCGCCAGTCACTGACCGGTAGGCCACGCATGTCGAGCCCCACGATGACGCCCTGCGGCGGCAGCGGCCGTGGATCGAGGACCCACGTTTTCGGAAAAATTGCGAGCAGCCGGTCGTAGATCGCTGCGCCGTCCTTCCCAAGTTCGGTGCGCCAGAGCGACGCGAGCGCCGGATGGTGGAACAGCGCAAAGGCGAGCTTTTCTTCCAGCGTCGCTTTTGGCGGGGGAACCATCAAGACGCGATTGTGTCGCGCGGCGTAGAGCATCAGCTCTTGCTTGGGTACGTTGAGCAGGTCGAACAATTCGAAGTTACGGTAGATCGCGTCGAGCTTTTCTTCGTGGCCGTCTTCGAGGCGCACAAAAAGTGCTTGCTCGGTGAAGATCACGTCTTGCGGTTCACAGACGAACGCTTTGATTTCACCGAGCCGGTTTACGGAGTCGGCAAGCCAGCGCAGCTCGGTGCGATAATCGCCCGATTCGTCCGAGACGACGATGGCGACCGTCGGGTTTGGCTTTCGGCTGGCGTAGGAAATCATGGCGGAGAATCCACGCGGAATGCCGTCGGCGCCGCCGATCGATTCGATCCCGGCTTTGCAGTACGCCTCGGTCATCGCGCCGACGAAGCCCATGCCGCCCGGGACGCTATCGAGTTCCGAGGCGACAAAGCCCGCATCGGTCATGAGCAAATCCGGACGAATGACGCCGGGAATGTCGGACTTGAAGCGGTTCTGTCGTGCGAGGCGCACGATGTGCTCGGGCTTGCCCTGGTCGAGGTATTCGGCGATAAAGGCGGGGGCGGTGCCGCGGGCACTGCGGTTGTAGAGGCTATTGAGCGCGCGGTAGAAGGCCAGGAGATCGCGTCCGATCTGTTCGATGGTCGCGACGGTCTTCGGGGACAAAGCGAACGGCTCGGGACTTACGCGCCATGGGATGCGTTCGCTGTCGTCATCGGTCCGGAAGAGACCGGGGGGAATCGCATCGTGGATGAACTGCGCTTGTTCACGAGCCGTGAGGTTCGGCACCTGGGCCGTACATGCCATGGTTAAAGAAGCTCCCAGCATCGACAACCGTCGGGGATCTTGGAATTGTTGAACGCGATGTATCTGCGCCGCATGACGTTTTTCCTAACGCTTCCTCGGGTTGGGCGGTTGCGCCGACGGGCCCTTCGCGAGGGGCCGCTTGACGCCCCGCGCTATGCTGGGGGGGTGCCAACCATCCAACTCGTCGCCCTCGATCTCGACGGCACGCTCCTCGATTCTCGCGAAACGATCTCACCGGCCAATCGGGCCGCCATCAAGCGGGCGCAGGCGCGAGGCGTGCGCATCGTCCTGATCACCGGACGCGGTGCCGACGCCCCTCTTGCCTTCGGACGCGACCTCGGCTTGACCGATCCAATCATCTGCGCGCATGGCGCGCTAACCAAGGACTGCCCCAGCGGCCGCGAGCGGCGCCATATCGCCGTTCCGCGTGAATACGCTACGCCGCTGATTGAATTTGCGCAGGAACACCGTCTCGATACCGCCGTGTACACCGGCGAGCGCTTTCACCGTATCGCCGGCGCGCCGCGCTACATGGACGACATGCAGGGACCCCTCTGGGTCGACGTGCCGGATCTGACCCCGCTCGCGGAGCGCGACTCGACCTTCATCCGGTTCTTCGGCAAAGCGGCGGTCGATGCGATCAGCTCGCACTTTAGCGGTATGCCGGTGCACTTCAAGTTCGAGACCTGGGGCGACTTCGAAGAGCTCGCCATCACGAGCGAAGAAGCGACCAAAGTACGGGCGCTAACCGAACTGTGCGGCGATCTCCACGTCGATGCAGACCGGGTGATGGCCATCGGCGATTCGCGAAACGACGTCCCGATGCTGACGTGGGCGGGCGTCGGCGTATCCATGGCTAACGCCTTGCCCGAAGTGATCGAGGCGGCACCGTTCGTCACGGCGAGCAACGACGACGACGGGGTCGCGCGCGCGATCGAACGCTTCGTGCTCGAGCCGCGCGAAGGGCGCGAAGGAAAGAAGCGCAGCGCATGATGCAAGGCGTCCCGACCCCCGAGTATGAGGCGCGCCTGCGCAAAATCTTGAGCGATCGCGATTGGCAAGCGCTGCGCGAGTTTACCCGTGCCCAAAATGAGATTCCCGACGACATCTATGCAAAGGATGAGCACTTCTGGGAAGTGATGCTGTACAAACTCATCTGCAATCGCATCGACATGCTCGCGGATCACGCGCAGGCTCGCTCGTGGCTTGCCGAGCGCGGCTACACCACCGACATCGGGGGCTTCTAGGGTGTTAACGGTTCGCGTGCGTGCTTTCGCGCGAATGCGCGAACTGCTCGGTGAGAGCGAATTCAGTATGGTGCTGCCCGACGGCGCGACGCTGGTCGATTGCTGGGAGGCGCTACGCACGCGCAACAATAAGGTGGATACGCTCGCGTCGGTCACGCGCATCGCGCGCAACGGTCGCGTTGCCGCACTGCTCGATGAACGCGTAACGGACGGCGACGAGATCGCGCTTTTGCCGCCTGTCGGGGGAGGATAGCCATGGCGCTCTTTGCGATCGTTCGCGATCCGATCGATCCGCGCACGCTCGAAGGCGCCGTATGGAGTGAAGCCTGCGGGGGCGTTGCGATGTTTCTCGGCGTGGTGCGCGACCACGCGCAGGATGGGCGCGGCGTCACCGGCCTTTCCTATGAAGCGCACGAAGCCATGGCCTTGGCCGAGTTTGCGGCGATTGCGAACGAGGCCGGCGAACGCTATCCCGGCTTGCGCCTGGGAATCGTGCATCGCGTCGGGGATCTGCGCATCGGTGAGATCGCCGTCGCCGTGTGCGCCGCCTCGGCGCACCGTGCGCAAGCGTTCGACGGATGTCGCTACGCAATCGACGAGCTCAAAGCCCGCGCTCCGATATGGAAGAAGGAGCGATACGCTGACGGGACGGGCGATTGGGTCTCGAACTAATCCGCGTCTCCGCGCAGCACAACGACGTCGCGGTGCTGGTCTACGAGCCGCGCCGTCCGCGCAACGTGTCCATCGTAGCGGGACACGGCTATTCATCCAGCAAGCACAATCTCGATTTTCTGTGCGCGTTTCTGCAGAGCCACGGATTTCGTGTCTATAACTTCGACTTTCCCGGACACAAACTCGGCGCGAGCGGCGGTGAATTGCGGGGATTCGACGACTGCATCGACGCCATGGCTGCAGTCGTCGCCGTTGCGCGCGAACGTGGTGACGAGCCGCTCTATACGCTGGGCCACAGTATGGGCGCGATCACTGCACTGTTTGTCGCCGCGACGGATCGCTCGATCTCCGGGACGGTTGCCATCGCGACCGGCTACGGACGCCCAAGTGCGCTCACCGTGCTACGAGCTGCGGGGGCAACGGATTTTCGCTCATCGTACGTCGACGGCGTCGATTTGCCCACCCTGCTCGAAGGCATCGACGCGTCCTTTGACCGCTTGCTGCCGCAGCTCAAGGGGCGTCCGGCGCTGTATGTTGCAGCAGCGCGTGACGCGATGGTCTCGGCTGCGAGTGTGCGCGAGCTCTACGACCGTGCGCCGGACCCCAAGAACTTTGCACTGATCGAAAGCGATCATACCTATGCGGGCGAACACGCTCGCAGTGAAGTGCTGCAATGGCTGAATCACCTGCACCCGCGCGCCTGAGCCTAGCGGGACGCCCCGAACTTCGCCGGTATAGTCGCCATCTGCTGATCCCCGAAGTCGGCCTGGCCGGCCAGGAGCGGCTTGCGGCGGCGCGCGTGCTCGTCATTGGTGCAGGCGGATTGGGTTCGCCGGTTCTGCAGTATCTTTCCGCCGCAGGCGTCGGACGCATCGGCATCGTCGACGACGATGTCGTCGACCTCACGAACTTGCAGCGGCAAACCATTTTTGCAACCAGCGACATCGGTAAGCGCAAAGCGATGGTCGCGGCCGAACACGTGCACGCGATCAATCCGTCGATTGAGATCGATGCGATCCCACGCCGCTTCGATGCGAGCAACGCGCGCGAACTCGTGCGCCTTTACGACATCGTCGTCGATTGTACCGACCGCTTTTCCACTCGTTACCTCATCAACGACGCTTGCGTGCTGGAGGGCAAGCCCGACGTTTACGCGTCGATCTTCCGGTTCGACGGACAAGTGAGCATCTTCAATTACGACGGTGGTCCGTGCTACCGCTGTCTCTATCCCGATGCGCCGCCCGCGGGCACGGTGCCGACGTGTGCGGAGGGCGGCGTGCTGGGCGTGTTAGCCGGCCTCGTCGGTACGTGGCAAGCCAACGAAGTGCTCAAGCTGCTGCTGGGAATCGGCGAGCCGCTCGCGGGCCGGCTGCTGCTGGTCGAAAGCTTGGGCGCGCGCACGCGAGAAGTACGCTTCGAACGCGATCCGCACTGCGCGGTTTGCTCGAAGCGTGCCACGATTCTCGACGCGATCGCGACGGAACTCGATGAGATCAGCGATGAGAGCGATCTCGCCCCGGCGGATTTGGACGATGCGCTCGCGAGCGCGACGCTCCTTGACGTACGCGAGCCGCACGAGGCGGTACTCGGACTCATCGAAGGTGCGCTGCATATTCCCGCGTCGCAACTCGAAGCGCGGCTGCACGAACTCGACAGCGCGCGAACGTACGTCGTGGCGTGCCGGGTAGGCGCGAAGTCGCTTTGGGCCGTGCGCCGGCTGCGTGACGCCGGGTTCACGCGGATTCGCCATCTCCAGGGTGGCCTGCTTGCTTACGCGGCGACGCGCGAGTCGTTCGACTTCTTTTGAGGTAAAGTCGAGCTATGCAGCACAAGCTCTTTGGTCCGACCGGCGTGTTGCTTCCGGTGATCGGACAAGGAACCTGGGATATCCCCGAGAGCGGCGCGCGCAAGACCGAGGCGATTCGCGCGATCCGGCGCGGCATTGAGCTCGGCATGACCCATCTGGACACGGCGGAGATGTACGGGTCGGGCGCGGTGGAGCGGATCTTAGGTGAGGCGATCGCCGGCATTGCGCGCGAGTCGCTCTTCGTCGCGAGCAAAGTCTTGCCGAGCAACGCGAGTTACAAGGGAACGATCGAAGCCTGCGAACGCAGTCTGAAAAACCTTCGTCTCGACCATCTCGACTTGTATATGCTGCATTGGCCGAGTTCCGTTCCGCTGCCCGAGACCATGCGCGCGCTCGGCGATTTGGTTCACGCGGGCAAAACGCGCTTCGTGGGGGTGAGCAACTTCGACGTCGACGAGATGCTCGAAGCTCGCCGGCTGCTGGGCGAAATCCCTCTTGCATGCAATCAGGTGCTTTACCATGTGCGTGAGCGAGGGATCGAGCATCGCCTCATTCCAGCCGCCCTTGCCGCCGGTGTCGCAATCGTCGCCTATACGCCCTTTGGGCGCGGACAGTTCCCGCGGTCATCGAGCAACAAAGGCGACGTGCTCGAGCGCATTGCCGCAAAACATGCTGCAACGCCGCGCCAAGTGATCTTGGCTTTTCTTACACGGGAACCCAATGTGTTTACGATCCCCAAGGCTTCGAGCGTCGCGCACGTCGAGGAGAATGCCGGCGCCGGCGACCTTCGTCTCGATGCAAGCGACGTTGAGGCAATCGACGCGGCCTTCCCGGTGGGACGCAAAGGACCGCTCGCGACGCTGTGATCGCGCAGCTCGGCTCGATCAAGGCGCTTGCGACGCAACGCGCACGCGCGCTTGGTGCCGGCGACGTGCGCGTGGTCGAGGCGCGCGAAGATCCCGAATCGCGCGAACGCATGCGCGCGTCGTTCGAACGGGGCGACTTGCGCACGTGGGGGTACGACGCAGAGTACGCGCGGTCGGCGGCCGACCCGCACGCCATCCTCGCCGGGGCGCGCAGCATCATCTGTATTGCCGTGCCCTATGCAACGCCGTCGCCGGTGTTGCCGCCGCTGCATGGGCGCGTCTCGAACTACGCCTGGTCGTCGGACTATCATGTTCGCCTACGCGTGCTGCTCTGCCGACGTAGCGGAACGCATCGATCGCGCGGCGGGCGCGGCGGTAACGGCGATTGCTTGCGACACGAAGCCGATCGCCGAGCGGGCCTTTGCCGCGCGTGCGGGCCTGGGGTGGATCGGCAAGCACACCAACCTGATCTCGCCGGAGCTCGGGTCGTTCGTGTTTTTGGGTGAGATCCTCACCACGCTCGCGCTCGAACCCGATGCACCGCTGCGTAAAGGTTGTGGGTCGTGCGTGCGCTGCGTCGACGGATGTCCAACCGGGGCGCTGCGCGGAGATTACACCATCGATGCAACGCGCTGCATCGCCGACCTCACCCAGCGCACCGATCCGATACCGCGCGAGATGCGCGCATTGCTCGGCGATTGGATTTGGGGTTGCGACATCTGTCAGACCGTCTGTCCGCCAACGCGCAACGCCGGAAATCAAGGGAGCGAAGCATTCGTGCCTTACGATGCTACAACCGCGGCGCCCGCGCTCACAGAACTCCTCCAGCTTCGAAGCGGAGAATTCAAACGGCGTTACGCGCGCACGGCAATGGGATGGCGCGGTGCCGCGGTCTTGCGGCGCAATGCGGCGATTGGCCTTGGAAACGCGCTCGATCGCTCGGCGATCCCCGCACTTGCGCACTCGCTTCGAAGCGATCCCCACCCCATGGTGCGTGGAGCAGCAGCGTGGGCGCTCGGACGCATCGCAGCGCCGCGAGCGATCGAGGCCTTGCGAGCACATCACAGCATTGAAACTGACCCTAGCGTCCTTGAGGAGATTTCCGCAGCCCTTCCATGAAACTGTTTGTCATTTTACTCGCCGATCTGCTTACGCGCATGATCGGCCTCAACTCCAACCTGCACAGTTATTCGGCGACGATGCACGCGCACGTTGCGCTTGAATCATTCCCCTTTCTTTCAACGGACATCGTCGCGACCTACTATCACAAAGACCCGGATCTCAACAAGATCTCGGTGACGAGCGGATTGCCGGCGATCGCACAGGGGTTTTCGCAGCTCTTCCCGCGTATCGAACCGCCGGCACGGTGGAATGCGCTCTACGCGGTAACGCCGGCCGGAGACGACGGCCACACGACGACCTTCACCCTGGTCCCGCGTGCGCCCGGAAACGTCAGCAAGATCACGGTGAGCGTCGACGACGCGACCGCCACGATCCGCGCCGAGCGTTGGGACTACGCGAACGGCGGCTGGGCGTCCATGGACAACCGTTACAGCGTGATACAAGGGAATGCGCTGGTCACGTCGCAGACGGGTCATGTGGAAGAGCCCAGCTATAAGGGCGACGTCACCGCGACCCTTTCGGGCTACCAGCTGAATCCGAATCTGCCCGATTCCCTGTTCACGCAATAAAAGCATGATAACGACGGTCGACCTCACGCGCGAGCCATTAGCCGATGCCTTCAATCGGCCGATTACCTATTTGCGCGTCTCGGTGACCGACAAGTGCAACCTGCGCTGTGTGTACTGCATGCCGGAATCGGGTCTGCCCTGGCTGGCTCGCGAAGACTTGCTGAGTTACGAAGAGATCGTGGCAATCGTTCGTGCAGCGGCACGGGTTGGGGTTCGCACGATTCGTTTGACCGGCGGTGAACCGCTGGTTCGTCGCGATCTTCATCGCCTCGTCGCGGGAATCAATGCTATCGACGGCATCGACGACATCGCGCTTTCCACCAATGCCGTCTTGCTCGAAGAGCAGCTCGATGCGTTGGTCGCTGCCGGCCTGCGGCGCGTGAATATCTCGCTCGATACGCTGCGCGAAGATCGCTTCGCGCGCATCGCGCGCCGGCCCGGGTTGGATAAGGTGCTGCGCGGCATCGACGCGGCAATCGCGGCAAACCTGGGTCCGGTCAAGCTGAATTGCGTCGTGATGCGCGGTGAAAACGACGACGAGATCGCTGACTTTGCCGCGCTCACGCGCGAGCGCGCTGTCTACGTGCGCTTTATCGAGGTGATGCCGGTTCACGAAAACCTCGAGCTGCAGCGCGACAGCTACGTGTCATCCGACGAAATTCTCGAGCGCGTCGCGGCGGTCGAGCAGATCGAACCGGTGCCCGGTCCGCCGGGCAACGGCCCGGCGCGTTACTTCGCCTATGCCGGGGCTCCCGGCGCGGTCGGCGTGATAAGTCCGCTCTCCCACGATTACTGCGAACGCTGCAACCGCGTCCGGCTCACCGCCGACGGCCGGCTGCGCCTTTGTCTCTTTGGGGACCAGCACGTCGATCTGCGCACGCCGCTGCGGTCGGGCGCCTCCACCGACGAGATTGCCGGGCTGCTGACCGCCAGTATGGCGATCAAGCCCGAACGGCACCATCTCCGCCTGGGCGAAGCTAGCTCCCGGATGCGCGCCTTCTCCGAAATCGGCGGCTAATTTTGTCCAGCTCGTCGTCAGCTCGTCCCTCGTGTGCCACAGCACACGTCGGGGCTCGCTTCCTCGATCTGATCAAAATCCCGTCACAAACCCTGATATCCTGACGTTGGAGGGGAAAGGGGGGCCAGAACGCATGGAGGAGGTCTACCTCACCACGCAACCGGCGGCTGGCGTGCAGCTTCGGATCGAAGCACTCGTGCGCGAATACCAAACGAAGCTCGCGCGCTATTTGCGGCGCATGGTCGGCGACAGCGAGCTCGCGCTCGATCTGACGCAGGACGTGTTCTTGGCAGCGTTTCGGACGCTGCAGCGCGATCCGGATCGACCCCTCACCGCGGGGTGGCTCTATAAGACGGCGACCAACGGTGCGATCTCGCACCTGCGCCGGCGCAAGATCATCCGCATGCTGCCGCTCGATCGCGAAAGCGATGACCGGTCGTGGCGGATCGACGAACGCAGTTCGTCGTCGGTCGATCTGCAAGCGGCGATTGCAAAGCTACCGCCGGAACAGGCCGCAGCAGTCTTGCTGACGAGTTATGCGGGCTACTCCTCCAATGAGGCTGCAACGATCCTTGGAACCTCGCCGGACGCGGTTCGCCAACGAGTCTGTCGGGCGATGAAGATCTTGCGGTCGGTAATGACGGAGCAATCGTGACCAACCAGTGCTCGAGCACGGAAATCCTCGCAGGGGCGATCGCGCTCGGCGAAGCAACGCAAGCGCAGCGCGAAGAATATCGTAAGCACATCGCGACCTGTGCGGCGTGTCTTCACGCGCTCGGCGGCGAACGCGACATCGAACGCGTCATGTCGGCGGTAGCGCAAGCGCGCGACAGCGAGATGTGGGAGCCGACGCCCCAGCGATTGGGTCAGCGGCGGCGCATGCGTACATGGCAAACGGGTGCTGCGGTGCTGGCTGCGGCGATTGCGATTTCGTTCGGCATGCACGTGCTGCTCGCAGCCGTGGTGCATCCTCCCGCCATCGAACCAAGGGCCGCGACCGTAGAGCCGGCGACGACGTTCCACGTCGCGCTCGAACACCGTCCTCATGTGACGGCGGTGGTCGCTCCGCCCGTTGCTAAACCTTCTCCGGCGACGCGCAGCATGGTGGTCGTGCACAACGTCGTCGAACGGCATGGAAACAAAGTAACGCAGACCACCACGCAAACGACGGTCGTTGCGCAAGCCCCGATCCCGCACGTCACAGCGCCGGCGTCAAACGTGCCGATCTGGCGGCGCGACGAGGCGATGCCTTCGCAAAAGGGTGCCCAAGCCGAGACCACCGCTGTGCCGGTGTTGGCCGGCTACGCGGCGTCAATTGCGATTGCGCCGCTGACCACGGTGCGGGATGTCGTGCCGCTCGGCGGCGATGCGGCGATCAAGCCGCGACCCGCGCTGATCGCTTACGCGGAGAACGCGCAGGGTACCACCGCGTTCGAAGTGGCGGTCGATGAACGCGGCACGCCTACGAAATGCACGATCACCAAATCGTCGGGATACCTTGCGCTCGACGTCGCCGTCTGCAAAGCCGCGATGGTCGCGCGCTATTCGCCGCGCCTGGTCAATGGAAAGCCGACCGTGGGCGTGTATCGGGACGCATTTACCTTCCGACCCGCCTCGGACGAGGACACCGGCATCCCACAATAGCGGTTCTTCAATCTACGGACTTGCGGAAGAAGGCGAGCATCTTCTCCGCTTCGGGCATGATGCGAAACTCTTCGAAGCCCCAGCTCTTGGCTTGATTGATCCCGCGCGTGTTGTTCATCGAGATCAAGAAGGTCAGCGTCTTGACTTTGCGCTTCATCGCGAGCCGCTGCACTTCGCCCACGAGTTCATTTCCGATCTCGGGCGGTGCGTTCGGCTTGAGGCGCAGACTCTCCATCATCGCGACGTCCATGCCGTTGGCGGCCTCGGGATCGTCGTAGCCGGGCGGCAGTTTGAAGACGAGCTGCACCATCCCCAAAAGCCCACTTTGGTCTTCGGCGATCAGAATCACGCGGCGGCCGGCCTTTTGTTCGGCAAGGCACATGGTCATCCGCGTCGTCCAGCTTTCCCGCGGAGAGGGCGCGCCGGTAAGAACGCCTTCTTTCGTCAGGCGCTCGATGTCGCTCGTTTGACCAAACCGCAAGAAGATCTTTCGGGCCACGTCGCCTTTCGAACCCAAGTGGGGAGAAACGGGCTTCTCAGACGAAACGCCCGCCCAGCAATGCACACCCGCCGACGTCTGGTATTCGCTGCGGTCGTCGTAATCCTTACGGGACTTACGAACGTGGGCTGTTCGCATCAGCACGCGGCCGTGGGAAGCTCAAATCGTGGGCGTGGGGCGCAGCTCTTTGCAAAGAATTGCCAGGTTTGTCACAATTCCTCCCTTGACGCTGCACGCATCGGTCCTTCGCTTGTGAACGAGGGACACAAGAGAACGCTCGCGCAGATCGTGCGTGCGATCGAAGAGCCTGACCCGCCGATGCCCAAACTGTATCCGGGAACGCTCACCGATCAAGACGTGTCCGACATTGCCGCCTACGTGAAGACGCTTTAGGCTAGAGGTAATCATGGCGGCGCCGTTCATTTATCGCTTCACGCGCGATTTGCGGATCGAGGACCATGCGGGTTTGGCGCGAGCCGCCGCGCATGGCGACGTGCTTCCCGTGCTCGTGATCGATCGCGCCACCGAAGCGCGACTCGCGCGTTCGCCCCGTCGAGCTGCATTCTTTTGTTCTGCCGTCGCCGAGCTCGACGGCGCGTTGCGCGAGCGAGGTGCACGTTTGCTGGTACGGCGCGGCGCAGCCGGAGCGACACTAAAAAATATTGCTCGCGCTTGCGCCGCCGGCGGCGTAGCTTGGAGCATCAGCTACGACGGTGCGGGCGCGGCGGGCGATGCTCGCGTGCAATCCGAACTCGAGGAAGCAGGCTTGCGCGCCGCGCTGGTCCACGATGCATCCGCAATCCCGCCGGAGGAGACGACTGCTGCGCGACCGAGCGGGGGCGACGGGTATCGCGCGTTTGCACCGTATTACGACGTTTGGCGCTCGCTACGGCCGGGATCTTACGATGCGCCGCTGCTCGTTCGTTTTGCATCGAGCGAGTTACAGAGCGAACCGCTCCCGGTGCCGCACGAGTTCGGAGCAGGCGACCGCGAGCTTGAGGCCGGTCCTGCGGTTGCGGCTGCCGCGCTGGATCGTTTCTTGAACGGTGCGGCCGTGCAATATGCCGTCGCGATGAACGTGCCCAGTGACGATCGCACATCGCACCTCGCCGCACACCTTTCGTTCGGAACGATCGCGTCGCGCACCGTGCTCCGTTCCGCCCTTTCGCGCTTGGAAGATCCGTTTTTGCTGACTGAGGAGCGCGTGTCGCTGCGGCTCTTCGTGCGCTCGCTCGCGATGCGCGATTTCTTTCTGCAACTGGGATATTTCTACGGACCGTTCGACGATGAAGCGCTGCAAGTAAAGATGCGCGGCTTTCCGTTTGCGCGTTCGCACCCGGCGCTCGATCGGTGGCGCGGCGGAAAGACCGGCTTTCCGCTCGTCGACGCCGGTGTACGCCAACTGCACGAAACGGGTTGGATGCATCCACACGTGCGCTCGGTCGTGGCATCATTTCTCTGTTTCGATCTCGGGGTCGATTGGCGCGTGGGACGTGACGAGTGGGAACGCTGGCTGATTGAAGACGATCCGGTATTGGCGAGCGGCAATTGGCAGTGGATTGCCGGGGTCGGCGCGGATATGGCGCAGTACCCGCGCATCTACAATCCCGAAAAACAGCGGCGCCGCTACGATCCAAGCGGCGCCTACGTCAAGCGTTACGTTCCCGAGCTGGCGCAGTTACCGATGAGTGCCTGGAGCGGCCGCGCCGACGGCGGCCAACCGATGCTTCCACTCTTTTCGCGCGACGCATATCCGCGCGCGGTGGTCGATCACGGGCGCGAGGCCCGCAACTTTTTAGAACGATACAAGGAATATCTACAGAGGAAGCTCTGATTTTGCCCTGATTGCGACGAAGAGCAGGGCTAAATCAAGCTTCCTATGCGGGCATGCGTTCGTCGAGCCAGTCGCTAATGACGGGCACGCGAACGGGATCGCCGTGCCAAGCCTTGATCCCGAAGAAGACGCTGGCGACCAAGAAGATCGGCAGCATGAACAAGAGCACGAACTGCGAGGAGATGCCAAGCACGGGAATCTGACTTGTCAGCGTGAGCAAGCCCCAAAATCCGGCGAAGCCGACGTTAAAGCCGAGTGCTTGCAATGCTTGGCGTTTGATGTAGGTGGACTTCTTCGAATCGAGCAACGCGAGCAACGCGAGCGGCCAAAGCGGGTAACCGAGCGCAACGAGGGCGCGGCTTTCGACCGGATCGTCCGACACGGTCGTCACTTTTGCCGAAGGCGTGGTCTGTGGGGGAGCGCTTGGGCGTGGCGGGACCTGTCCGTAAATCGGCTTGCGTTCGCCGACGGTGGCCTCGATTTTTTGACCGAGCCGGCAACTCGGGCATCCGCCCTGATCGTCGCGACAGGTCGCACAGATCGGTTTTCCGCAGTGCGCGCACGGCGCCATCGACGGAACGTTTGAGTGAAAATAGCAGTCCATAGTCGTTGCTCTCGCTCCTATCCTACACCCTCGTGTACTGCGCTGCGCGGGTGCAGGTTTCATCCGCGGCGGGCCGCAAGACCGGGCCCGATGGCTCAATCCACGGTCGCGCGTCTCGCGCGCGAGGGGCGTCCGTACTATCCCCGGTTGCTCGTGGCGATCGGTCTGGGCGCGGTCAACAGTCTGCTCGTGCTGGTCGGACCGTGGGCGCTCGGCGTCATCACCAATCACGTCATCTCGCCGCCCGCCGGAACAAAGCCGGACCTTCATCTACTCTACTTTGCGCTAGGCGCCACCTACGCTTCGCTGGTCCTCTCCAATATCGCGACCTACGGGACGAACTACATCACGACCTGGTGTGGTCAACGCTTCCTTGCCAAGCTGCGTCAGGGCCTCTACGACCGGCTGTTGCGCCTGCCGATCGAGAGCTTCGATCGCTGGCGTCCGGGCGAACTGATTGCGCGGTTCAACAGCGATCTGCAAGTGATGAGCGACGCGGTGAGCGTCTCATTGCCGCAATTGATCAACGCGCTGCTGACATTCGCGAGCTCCTTCATCGCCATGCTCTGGATCGACTGGCTGCTCACGCTCGTGCTCATTGTGATCGCGCCGCTGATGTCGGTGGCGGTTTCGCGCTTTCAGAAGTTGATTTCGACGAGCATGACGCGCTCGCAATCGCGCATTGCCAATCTCTCGTCGACGCTGACGGAGATACTGCAGGCTCAGCGGATCGTCAAAGCCTTTGGACGGGAAGAATTCGAATCGAAGCGATTCCGCAATCGCAACGACGACTACTTCGGCGCGTTCATGAAGCTTAATCAATTCGTGTACATGCAGCCGGTCGTTATCTCGTCGATCCTCGCGCTGGGCGTGATCGCGATCATCTGGCTTTCCGTCCGTGAAGTGCTGGTTGGGCACCTCAACAACGGCTCGCTCCTGACGTACTGGCTACTGGTCGTCAATCTCGTGAATCCGATGAATCGTATCGCTGCATTCGTCGGCGATTTGAGCAAAGCGCTCGTCTCCGCGGGGCGCGCGTACGAGTTGCTCGATCTGCCGGCGGAAGAAGAAGCGGTCGCGAATCCGGCGCCGATGCCCCGCATCGCCGGACGCATCGAGTTCGAGCGCGTTTGGTTCTCCTACGACGAACAAGAAACACCGGCGCTTGCCGATGTCATCGCCTCGATTGCCCAGGGCGAAATCGTCGCATTGGTCGGACCCTCGGGTGCAGGCAAGACCACGCTGGTGAATCTGATTCCACGCTTTTATCGTCCGCAGCGCGGACGCGTCCTGATCGACGGCATCGATATCGCCGAAGTGCGGCTAAGCGATCTGCGCGCGCAGATCGCGATCGTCCCTCAGGATCCGCAGCTCTTCCGCGCTTCGATCGCGGAGAACATCCGCTACGGCCGCCTGGACGCAAGCGACGAAGACGTGCTCCGAGCTGCCATCGAGGCCAATGCCGACGAGTTCGTTCAAACGTTGCCTGAGGGTTACGCGACCGAGGTGGGCGAGCGCGGCGCCCGTCTCTCCGGTGGTCAGCGCCAGCGCATCGCGATCGCGCGAGCAATCGTGCGCGACCCGCGCATCCTGATTTTGGACGAGGCAACCAGTGCACTCGACCGTCACTCGGAGGTCCTAATCGAATCGGCGCTCGATCGCTTGCTGCCGGGACGGACGACGCTCATTATCGCTCATCGGCTCTCGACGATCCGTCGTGCGAGCACGATCCTTTATATCGAAGGCGGGCGGGTACTCGAAGCCGGCTCGCACGATGTGCTCCTGGCTGCAGGCGGTGCATACGCCCGCTTGCATGCCGCGCAATTTACAGGTTAAGGCCTACCCCCCAGGCGCCGATACCTTCAGGGATGGCTGATTTCAGTGTTCTTCCGCTTGGAGAAGCGACCACGCTCTTGAGCGAGGCGGCCAAGGGCGCGAAGATGCAACACACCCAGATCGCAAACAACATCGCGAACGTCAACACGCCGGGATTCCGGACGTCCTCTATTGATTTCCGCACGGCGCTCCAGAACAGCCTCGGCAATCCGCCGGATCCGGATGAGCTCGCCATGACGACCGACGACGATCGGCAATTCGCCGTCGGCGACGGCACGGCGCCGGTGCCCTACGACCCGCAGCCGCAGGTCGATACAACGACGCAGATGCGCGTCGACGGGTCCAACGTCGATATCGATCAGCAGATGGCGCAGCTCTCGGAGAACACGGGCTATCAGGAGACGGTGACGCAGCTCTTGCAAGAGCAGTACAAATTTATTCGCCAAGCCGCGACGGAGCAGCCGAGCTAATGGGCTATTACGATTCGGTCGAGATCAGCGCATCGGGCCTCTCGGCGGAGCGCTTGGCCATGGACGTCATTGCCAACAACATCGCCAATGCCAACACGACGCGCACGCCGCAGGGCGGCGCTTTTAAGCGCCAACTGGTGATTTTCGCGCAGAAGCCGGCGGCTCCGAACGGCTCCGACCAGATCGGTTCCCAGGCTTCGGACGACCCGTTCGCACCGCCCAACCCGTTCGACCCGTCGTCCTCAGCGCCGGCCAACGTCGAGGGCGTGCAGGCGCTGGGCATCACCGATGACCCCACGCCCGACCGTTTAGTCTTCGATCCGAACAACCCCGAAGCGGATGCGCGGGGCTACGTGCATTACCCCAACGTTGAGATCGTCAAAGAGATGGTCGACCTGATGGCGGCATCACGCGCCTATCAGGCCAACGTCGCGGCGATCACCGCGTCACAGAACATGGGCAACAACGACCTTTCGATCCTCAAGAGCTAGCGGAAGAGCACAAAGCATAGATGGAAATTAGCGATTACGGCGATGCGATGAGCAAGGTTGCTCCTGGAACGTTCGCTCCCGATATCAGCCCGCAGGGGCCGCAGTCCGAGCCCTTGACCGACGATATGGGCGTCGCCGGGGCCGGCGGGGTCTCGTTCAAGGACACTTTGTCGGGGATGCTTACTCGCGTCAACGATCAGATGACCGATGCCGAGCAAAAGTCGACCGACTACGCGCTGGGTAAGAGCAACGACCTCGAGGGAACCGTCAAATCGGTCGAAGAGGCGGGCCTGGCGATGCAGATGACGATGTCGGTCCGCAATAAACTCATGTCGGCCTACACCGAAATCTCTCAGATGCAATTTTAGGGCTTTGCTCCCGGCATAAAGCCCCGGAGCAGCATTGCTCCGAGCGGATTAGCCGAAGCCGAGGACCCTGACATTCACTGTCCGAGACGCGAGGCGTCAAGCGAGGGGCAATACTGCGACAGGGGCTTTGCCGGCAGGCAAGGCCCTTAAATTTTGCCCCAGTCTGCCGAAACCCCAATGGAGTACCAGTGTTCGCTGGTACTTGCGGCCTGGACTACCTCGCACGAAGGGTGGAAGGCCGGAGCGAGACCCGACTGATTGACGGTCTTGCGCAACCGGGAAAACCCGGAACCCGTTCGTGCGGAGGTTTTTTCTTTTGGTACGTGGGCTCTACGCGTCCGCCAGCGGCGCGCTCGTAGCGGAGAGCATGGCTGACAACGTTGCGAATAACCTCGCCAACGTTGACACGAGCGGTTTCAAACAGACGCTGCTCCAGATTCAGTCGGCTCCGACGCTCGACATCTACCGCATCCAAACGGATCCCGGCAAGACTGCCGGCAGTCCGCTTCCTGGTCGTTCGGTTTCGCAAGAAGTCGGGCAGCTCGGAACGGGCGCGTTGATCTATGACACGCCGACGAGTTACGACCAAGGATCGCTCCAGACTACCGGCAATCCGCTCGACGTCGCGATCACCGGTACCGCGAACGCGTTCTTTGCCATCCAGACGCCAAACGGCATTCGCTACACGCGCGACGGCGAGTTCGCGGAGGACGGGCAGGGTGTTCTGCGCACGCACGACGGCAACACGGTGTTGAACACGCAAGGCCAGCAGATCCAGCTGCAAAACACGGGCGGCGCCGTCACGATTCAAGCCGACGGCACCATCGTGCAAAACGGTGGCTCCAACAACCCGCAAAGTTCACAGGTCGTCGGTCAACTGGCAATCGTGCAGTTCAACAGTCTTCTCAATCTGCGCCCTGAGGGCGTGAACAATTACAACCCCAGCGGGAACGCCGGGCCCACTGCGGCCACGGGCGTCACCCTGCAACAAGGCTCGATCGAAACGAGCAATGCGAACGTCGTGAAGTCGATGGTCGACCTCATCACCGCCGAGCGCTGGTTCGACGCAAACGAGAAATCGATCAAAACCCAAGACGATGCTACCAACACGGCGATCTCGGTCGTCGCTAAGACGGCCTAGGCCAGGAGAGAACGAACTGACATGATGCGATCACTGTACACGGCTGCAAGCGGCATGGAAGGCCAGCAGTACAACATGGATACGATTTCAAACAATCTCGCGAACGTCGACACGCAGGGATTCAAGAGCAATCAGGCGCGTTTTCAAGACCTGGTCTATCAGCAAATTCAGGCGCCGGGCGCACCGATCGGCGCGTCGGTCGTGCCGGTTGGTCAGCAAGTCGGTCTCGGCGTGAAGGTCTCGGATTCGGAGAAGGTCTTCACCCAAGGCTCGCTCGAGCAAACCAGCAACAATCTCGATGTCGCGATCGAGGGCGACGGATTCTTCCAGATCACGCTGCCTGACGGCACGACGGGCTACACGCGCGACGGTTCGTTCAAGGAAGACGCGAACGGCTCGATCGTCACGGCGGACGGCTACTTCGTGCAGCCGCAGATCACGATTCCGCAGAACGCGGTCTCGGTATCGATCGGATCCGACGGCACGGTGACCGCGCAAGTGCCGGGCGCCGTGCAGCCGCAGACGCTCGGACAACTGCAGTTGGCGCGGTTCGTGAATCCGGCCGGTCTCTCGCCGACCGGTAACAACCTCTTGCTCGAAACCGCCGCGAGCGGGCCGCCGATCGTGAGCACTCCGGGCCTCAACGGCGCCGGCGTCCTCGAAGACGGCTACCTCGAAAACTCGAACGTTTCGGTAGTCAACGAGATGGTGAACATGATCGTCGCGCAGCGCGCTTACGAAGCCAACTCGAAGGCCATCGGCGCGGCCGATCAGATGTTGCAGACCGCCGTGCAGATGTCGCCGTTCCAATAGGCTAATCGATGAAGCACACGTTCGCCGTCGCTCTCCTCCTCGCGCTCGCCTTCCTCGGATGCGATGCGGGGATGGCGCGCGCCGCGGCGATGCAGGTGCTCTCGGGCGCGCGTTTCGAAGCGCTCGCCGCGCCGGTCAGCAAAGGCGTCCGCTTGGACGGCGACGCGACGCTCGTGCAATCGTACCGGATTCCGGATCAAGTCGTGCCCCTCGGCCGCGTATCGCTGGCCGTGCAGAGCGCGATCGTAACGTCGTCTTATGTCAACGTGCCGGTGGAGATCGATCTCGACGGGCGGTTCCTGCGCCAGATCTTCGTGGGCTATCGCGTTCAGCGTTACGTCGAGACCGCGGTTGCCACGCACGATCTGCTTCCCGGCGCCGTGCTTACCGCGGCCGACCTCAAGATGGCGCGGATGGTTTTCGTCGGGCAGCGCACCAACGGCACGACCGCGCTCATTGGACGGCGTGTGATCTCCGCGGTCCGTAGCGGCGCGCCGATCATCATCGAAAGCACGCAGACCAATGAAATCGTGAAAGCCGGCAATACCGTCACGCTCATTGTGGACAACGACGGCGTGCGCGTCGCCGCCGACGTCGTCGCGCGCAGCAGCGGCGGACTCGGCGAACACGTGAGCGTCTACAATCCGCTAACCAACAAGACCTTAACGGGAACCGTCGTCGGTCCGGACCGCGTGGAACTGAACCTGTCGGGAGAGACACTATGATGCGCACTATGCTTGCCGCACTCGCGCTGCTCGCGCTTGCCCCGGTCGCCGCGTCGGCAGACTCACTCTATCAGCCTGCGCCGCCGGCCACGGCGCCCGGCCATCCGTTGAATTTGATGAACGATCATCGCGCCGCGCAAGTCGGCGATCTGGTCTACGTGCAATTCGACATTGCCGAATGCGAATTCGCACACCAACAACTACTCGAGCACGAAGTCCGCGTCGGTCAGCGGCGGCAACGGCACCGGCATCTTCGGTATACCGCTCGTTCGGCTCAACAACAGCGTCTCGGGACAAACAGCGGCCAGCGTCGCACAGACCGCCGGCGGCGCCGACGCGTTCAGCGCAACGATGATGGCGACGGTGACCAGTGTAATGCCCAGCGGCGCGTTCCAGATAACGGGCGATCAAGGCATGACCGTCAACGGCCGGCAGCAGACCTTGCACATCACCGGAATGATTCGCCCCGAAGACATCGACAGCACGGACACCGTCCTTGCTTCGCGGGTGGCAAATGTTCAGGCCGCGTTCAAGGGCGATGACCAGAAAAACAAAGGCCTGCTCTCGAGGATATTAAGTTGGCTATTCTAGCACGTTCCTTGACTGCGCTGTGCCTCGCGTTTCTCTGCGCGGGTTCGAGCGCATGGGCGCAGGCCACCGGGAAGCCGGTGCTGGTCAAAGATATTGCGCACGTCCAAGGCGTTACCGGAAACCAACTCGTCGGCTACGGCGTCGTCGTCGGCCTGCAAGGCACCGGCGATTCCACGTCGGTCATATTCACCAGCCAAACGATTCAAAATATTCTGCAGTCGTTCGGACTGACGGTCACGCAGACGGAAGTGCGTACGCGCGACGTCGCCGCCGTGATCGTGACCGCGACCCTGCCGCCCTTCGCCCATTCGGGCGACAACGTTGACGTCGACGTGTCGGCGATGGGCGATGCGACGAGCTTGCAGGGCGGAACGCTCGTCCTCACCAGTCTCAAGGCGGCGAACCAATTGGTCTACGGCACGGCGCAGGGACCGGTCTCGGTCGGCGGCTTCGTCGCGGGCTTCGGCGGATCGACCGTCAACAAGAACTTCACCGGTGCCGGCCGGATCCCCAACGGCGCGGTGATCGCGCGCGATATGATCACGCCGATCGAGAGCTCGCCGTCGGGGTTCAACTATGTCCTCACCTCTCCCGACTATAAGACGGCAGCCAATCTTGCCGCGCTGCTCAACGCACGGTTCGGCGCACGAACGGCGACCGCGAGCGACGCCGAAACGGTTCACGTCAACCTGCCCGCGCAGTACACCGGAAACCCGGTGCAATTTCTCGCCGATGCGTCGGATCTGAGCTTCAATCAAGACGAGTTGGCGAGAGTCATCATGAATGAACGCACCGGAACGATCGTTTTCGGCGGCGACATTCGCCTAGCGCCGTGCGCGATCGCGTCCGGCGATCTCTCGATCACGATCACGACGACGAATCAGGTCGTGCAGCCCAACGCCTTCGCCGGCGGTAACACCGCCGTCCAGCGCAACACGTCGGTCAACACCGCGGAGAAGGGCCACCAGCTCACCTTCGTTGCCGGCGCAGCCACCCTCGCGTCGGTGGTGCGTGCACTCAATGCACTCGGCGTCTCGCCGCGCGATTTGATTGCGATCGTGCAGGCGCTGCGCACGGCCGGCTCGCTCCAAGCCGATTTGGAGATCATCTAGTGTCGTCGCCGATCGATCCCACCGCGAGCACGCCGCAAACGTCCGGCGTCAAACCGCAAGCGCCGCTCACGGCCGAGCAGAAGCAGGCGCTCGCGAAGCTGCACGATGCGGCGACGCAGTTTGAAGGCGTCTTCATCGAGATGCTGATGAACGCGATGCAGGAGACCGTTCCGCAGCAGACGCTTATGGGCGGCGATAACTCGGCCGAACAGACCTGGCAAAGCATGCTCAACGACGAGCGTTCGCAACAAATGGCGAAGAGCGGCTCGTTCGGACTCGCGCAGCAGCTCGAGAGTCAATTCCGCAATCAGGTGCTCGGTGACGCAAGTCACGAGGCCAACGTCGATGTTGACAAGAGGATGCAACCGTGACCGATTCGTGGGAAGCCTTCGCGACCGCGCTGCACGAGGAGTCGACGTTACTCAAGCGCACGCACGAGGCCGCACTCTTACTGACCAAGGCGTTGGTCAAAAGCGATGCGACCGAGATTCTCGAGAGCGAGCGCGGGCTGGATTCGGCTCGGCGCGCCTATCACTCGGCCTCCGGCAAACGTCGCGGCATGCAGATTCGCGGTTTCGGTGCGCTTACGTTGCGTCAAGTGTGTCTGTACGCGCCACGGCAGATGTGGCCGACGCTCAATCAGCGTCTGGTCGAACTTACAACGACCTCGATCGGTCTGCGGATCACCAACAACAATAACAAGGCGCTCATTCAGAGCGGGATGCAGCGACTCGTCAAGATCACCGCGGCGCTGCAACGCGCTGCCAGCGACGCCCCGCGAACGTATAAGCGCCGTGGCTTCGTGCCGCCTCCGCAGAACAGCGTTCTGGTGAGTAGCAAAGCGTGAGTAGTTTCTTCCCGCAAGGCACCTTCTTCGGGCTCGACTTGATGTCGACGTCGCTGCAATCGTTCTCGGTGGCCGAGAACGTGACGGGCGACAACATCTCGAACGTCAACACCCCGGGCGCAACGCAACAGGAGACGGTGCTTACCGAAGCCCCACCGGTGGTTGGGTCACCGTTTGAGTCGACCCACGTTCCAGGAACCGCCGGCGACGGCGTGATCGTTTCGCAGATTCAACGGGTCAACGTCGAATCGTACGATCAACTTTTCCGCGGCGCCAGTTCCTCGCAGAACTACTACTCGACCGAGCAGCAGATCCTCAACAGCGTTCAGTCGCAGCTCGGCGATCCCAACGCGGGCGTGAGCACGGCGTTTACCAACTTTCAAACCGCGATCACGAACCTGGACAATGCGTCCGCGACCGGCAGCGCGCTTTCGGCTGCCTCCGGCGTGCTGACCAGCGCGCAGTCGCTCGCACAGGCCCTGGGCAACTCGTCGACGGCGGTGTCGAACGCGGAGAACCAAACACTTTCACAGGGCGCGACCATCGTTCAGACGGTAAACGGCCTGCTCGATCAAATCGCGGCCCTCAACGGCCAGATTCGTTCCTCGACCGCGGTCGGCGACAACCCGAACACCTTCGAGGATCAGCGCGACTACGATATCGATCAGCTCTCGCAGTACATCTCGACGCAAACCTCGGTTCAACCCGACGGCTCGGTTCTCGTCATGGTCAACGGCCAGGCGCTAGTCAACGACACCGAGGCTTACCACCTTGCGGCGCCGGTCGTTGGAACCTCGTCCGACGGTGCGCAGAGCTTCAACGTGTACTTTGCGACGACCCCGCCGCAATCGCCGAGTTCGCCGACCGTTCCGCTGGGAAGCGGTCAACTCGGCGCGTTGCAAGATCTCTACAACAACAAGCTCAGCAACTACGGGACGCAGCTGGACCAGTTCGCCTCGACGCTCGCCAACGAAACGAATCGAATCACCGAGTCCGGGTACGATTTCAACGGGCAAGCGGGTACCGCGCTGTTTCAGCCGATCGACGCGCAACTGCCGATCTCAGCCGGCAACATCAAAGCCGGTATCACCAATGCGAGCCAGCTTCCGGTTGTGCTCGCGGACACCGAAGCGAATACGAGCGGCACCGGCATCGTCCCGATGAACTCGGCCAACAACACGGTCGACACATCGCAATTGCTGGTCGGCAACGGCGCGCTCGCGAATGCACCGACGGCGAACTTCCCGCTCAATCCCCCGGCTCCGTCGACGCCGGCCGCGCAGGTCACCTATTTGACCATCGACGTGGACGGCGTTAAACAGCAATTTGATTACACCTCAGCTCCCCCGCCGGCGAGTGGCGGAGCGGGCGTGATTTACGCGGATAACGTCGGTGACTTCGTATCGAGCTTCAACGCGCTGCAATCGGGCGTTACCGCCTCGTTCGATTCGGCCTCGCAACAGATCGTCTTCGCTCGCGATCCGTCGAACGAAAGCCTGGCATTGCGCGGAGCGCAGCAAACCGCTTCGCAGACGGCCGCGTTCACCATTACCGACAGCCAATACAACGCTGCCACGCCGAACACGTCGATTCTCGGCGTCCTCGGGGCGGGCGCGATCAACGGCGTGCAACAGAACGCCAGCAACGCCTACGGTCAAGACGACAACGGCATCGCCAATTCGCTGACGGCGATGTTCCAGAGCAACGTCGGATTCCCGGCGCTAGAGACCACGAGCGGTGCTGTGGCGGCCACAGCGGGTCAGTCGACGACGGTCGCGTTGCCTGCGGGCGTGAACAACGTGCAAGTCGGACAACAGTTGACCCTGAGCGCGGGCGCTCCCGACCTGTCGAACCCTTTGAATACGCAAGAGAACGTGACGGTAAGTGCGGTGAGCTATTCGGCGAGCGGCGTCGAGTCAGTGACCTTTACCACACAATACAATCAACCGGCCGGTTTTACGATCGCGTCGGCGCCGTCGCAGACGCTCCAGCAATACTACGGGCAGCTCGTCACGCAAGTCGGGCTGGACACGCAGACTGCAAACACCGGCACGACGACGCAAACCAATTTGGCCTCGTCAATCGATCAGGAGCGGCAGAGTATCGCCGGCATCAATCTCGACGAGCAGACTCAGGACCTCATCAAGTATCAGACCGCATACCAGGCCGCCGCAAAGACCATTTCAACGCTCAGTCAATTGCTCGATACCGTGATTAACGGCTTGGGCGTGGGATCCTAAGGAGAGGCAACCATCATGATGCGCATCGCAACCTCGACGATCTACTCGAACCAGACGCTCGCAATCGAGAATCTGGAATCGCAATACCAGCAACAGGGCCAAGAGCTCTCGACTGGTATTGCGCTCAACGAACCGTCCGACAACCCGACGCTCATCGGTCAGGACCTCTCCGTTCGCAACGACTCCGCGGTCACCACGCAGATCGGGCAAAATCTCAGCGGACTCAACAACCTGCTTTCGACCACCGACAGCACGCTCTCGAACTTGACCGGTATCCTTCAGAGCTCGCGCAACCTCGCAATCCAAGGCGCAAGCGATACGATTACCGCCGCTCAGCGTGCCTCGATCGGCCAACAAGTCAATCAGCTGCTCAACGAAGCGATTGGCCTAGCCAATACGCAATACGACGGGAAGTATATCTTTTCGGGAACCGCCGCGTCACCGGGGTCAACGTTGGTGACGGCGGTTGGAAATCCGCCCAACGCGGTCTCGGCCGCGTCGAACCTCGTCCAACAGAACGAGCAGCTGCCCAATGGGCAGCTCGTGCCGACCAACGTCACCCTGCAGCAAGCCTTTAACGTCAACGCGGCCAACGGCTCGCCCAGCGTTTTCGACATGCTCATCCGGCTGCGCGATACGCTCGAGAACAGCGAAACGACTGACCAGAGCAGCACCCAGGTCAACGTGAGCCAACAGGCCATCACTCTGGGCACGACGGTCGGTCAGCTCGAGTCGGCGAACTCGCCGTTGGGCATCCCGCTGGCCTCGGTAGGCAACGGCACGGTGGCACTCTCGATTCTTTCGTCGCTGGCGCCGAGCGGGACAACCATCCTCTTAAACCCGACCATGTCGATGGCGAGCGTCGTAGCCGCGATCAACAGTGCCGTGCCCCCAACCGGGGTCGTGGCGTCATTTAACTACCAGACGCAGCGCTTCACGCTCAACGACCCTGCGAACGGGAACTTTATCGTTAGCGATGCCTCGCCTGGGGCCGCACTTGCGACCACCAATTTCACCAGTGCGTTTCTGCTCGCCTCAACCGGGGACGTGGTCACCAACCTCTCGACCCAGCTTGGCGACATCGACAACACCCTTACGGTGGCGCTGACCGCGGCCGGCCTAGTCGGAGCGACCGTCCAGACGGTGAGCTCCCTTTCCGCAATCGAATCTTCACGCGGAACGAGCGATACCCAAGTGCAATCGAGTATCGAAGATACCGATATTGCTAAGGTAACCAGCGAGTTCAGCCTGAGTCAGACCGCGTTGCAAGCGGCCTACCAGACGACGACCCGGCTCGAACAGGAAGACCTCATGACTTACCTACCGAACGCATGATCAGCTTGAATAGCGGAGTTGCAATGGAACAAGACCAGATCACCGTCGATCTCCCGCGATTCGGCCCTTGCACCTTCGGAGCGAGCGAGGTCGTCGAGTTTCCGTGGGGCTTGCCGGGGTTTCCGACCCTGCAGCGTTGGTTGCCGCTCAACCTGGACAGCCATCCCACCTTCGTATGGCTGCAGAGCCTCGACGATCCGTCCGTGGCCTTGCCGGCGATCGACCCTTGGATGGTGTTTGAAAATTACGATCCGAAGATGCCGGCGTACGCCTTCACCTCGCTTGAAATACGCGAGGCGACGGATTTCGCAACGCTCTGCGTCGTCGTCGTGACACCGGATGCACAGGAGATGACGATTAACTTGATGGCGCCGGTGGTCATCAACCTTCGGACGCGCAAGGGTCGCCAGATCATGCTCGACGGCTCAAATTACTCGCCGCGCGAACCGATGCCGCGCAAAGCTGCCCAGACGGCGCCCGCGAGCAGTAAGACCGCCTGACCCTGCCGAAAGGCTCCTCTCAACGCCAAGGAGGGCCTTCTGATGCTGGTTCTGAGCCGTAAGATCAATCAATCGATTATGATTGGTGACGATGTTCGCATTGTGATCGTCGCGGTCGATCGCGACCAAGTAAAATTGGGGATCGAGGCTCCCCGGGCCGTGCCGGTCCACCGTTCCGAGGTCTACGAAGAGATCCGCAAGGCCAACCAGGAGGCCCTGGGCGCGGCCCCGGTTACCGCCGGCAAGCCCGAGCGGGCGACGCTTCGTCCTCGCAATAAACCGCCGCACTAAAGTCCTGTAAAGACGGGCCGATACCGCATTTAGGGGGAGAACGGACACTCTTCCCCCATAGGATACGTATCGGTGCCTCTGAGCACCACATCATGGAGGAAAAATGGCTACAGGCCTGAGCATTGCCACTAACTTGCTGTCGAATGCAGTTCAGCTGAATCTCGACAACAACCAAAAGCAACTTCAAAACGTCGTTACCCAACTTTCATCCGGTCTGCGGATCAACACCGCTGCGGATGACCCCTCTGGTAACGCGATCGCAACCAACCTTACCTCGCAGTACGAAGCGTTCAATCAAGCGTCGCAAAACGTGCAGAACGCTAATAACGCTGCGCAAGTCGCGCTTGGCGCGTTGACGCAACAAACTGACATTCTGCAACGCATCCGCGTTCTCGCGGTCGAAGCGGCGTCGGACGTCAACAGCGCGAGCGACCGTACCAACCTGCAAGCGGAAGTTTCGCAGCTGTTGCTCGAAGTCAACCGCATCGCGCAGAACACCAACTTCAACGGTCAGTCGCTCCTCAACGGTAGCCATCAGGGCGACCAAGGCGGCGCTGAAGCCTACTACACGATCACGGCGAACGCAGCGCTCCTTGCGAGCGGCGCGCAGCCGATCGGGTCGTCGACCGGCTTCCTGATCGCAAGTGTCGGCGTTGCAAATGCGGCGTTCTACACTTCGGGCAACACGACCGACGAAACGGTCGAAGTTCAGGTCATCGCCAACCCGGGCAACCCGACGACGGCGACCCCCGAACTGAAGATCACGCAGTTCATCAGCTCGTCGGCAGCGGTTACCTCGGCGTTCCTGTCGATCGGTACTTCCAGCACGTTCCAGCTCGGCACCGCCGGTGCCGGCCCGAACAGCGGCATCACGCTGTACTTCAGCACCCCGACGCTCGGCGACATCGGTCAGACGGCCTACGTCAAGGTCTCGCAGTACGTGCAACCGTCGAACTTTGCGACAGCGCCTGCGTTCAACTTCCAGTCAGGTGCCGATGAAGGCGACGTAATCCAGCTCGGGATCGCGGCGACGAACACCAACACGCTGCGCATCTCGAACATCAACCTCGCCGTCAGTTCATCGTCGAATCCGTCGCTTGCGGCAGAAGACGCGATCGGACAGATCGACATCGCACTCCAGACTCTGACCACACAGCAAGCGAACCTCGGCGCGGTCGTGGTTCGACTAGGTATCGACCAGCAGAATGACGATACCGCTGCGGTCAACCTGCAAGCCTCGGCGTCGAATATCCAAGACCTCAACGTGGGTCAGGCAACGACGGAATTCACGAAGCTGCAGCTGCTCGTCCAAGTCGGCACGTCGGTTTTGGCGCAGTCGAACGCGAACGCGCAGTCGGTCCTCACGCTGTTCCGTTAATCGATCTACCGCGGGCAACCGCAACGGTCGTTCCTCGAGGGCCCGCTCCGGCGGGCCCTCGTTGCATTTCTGCCGATAACTGTTTCGATATGCCGATCCACGTTCGAGCCAGGCGCGCAGCACCGCCGCCGCCCTTGTCCGCCCCGACGCCGCCTGACGCTCGCTTGCCCGATCTGAAGCCGCCGCCGCCGGGATACCTGCAGAAACCCGCAGGCGTCAGTCTGTGCATGATCGTCAAGAACGAAGAGAAGTTCTTGCCGCAGTGCTTGGCAAGCGTGCGCGATTACGTCGACGAGCTGATCGTGTGCGACACCGGTTCGACCGACCGCACGATCGAGATCGCGCGCTCGTACGGCGCGACGGTGATCGAAGACCCCTGGCGGAACGACTTTTCCTGGTCACGCAACAAGTCGATCGAAATGGCAACCAAGCGTTGGATTCTGTTTATGGATGCCGACGAGGAGTTGACCGAGGATTCGCGCGCCGGGTTGCTCGCCCTCAAGAACGTCCCAGCGCACATCGATGCGCTCTACACGCGTATCATCAACCGAACCGACGACTACCGTGGATCAGGCGACGTTTCGCATCACGTGATTCGCATTTTCCCCAATAGCGATCGCATTCGATTCTTCGGGCCGATTCACGAGTATCCGGCCATCGACGGAACGCAGGTAAGCGTTGAGGCCGTAGGTAGCAGCATCTCGTTGATTCATCACGGGTACGTAAACGCGGTCGTCGCCGAACGGAACAAAGGACAGCGCAATTTGGAGATCCTGCTCGCGGCGACGCAGAGCGATCCGGAGAACGCGTACCATTGGTACAATCTCGGCACGACCGCCTACCTCAACAAGGATTACGACCTCGCGCTTAGCTCGTTGCTAAAGATGTACGAGCTCGTGGGCGATACGCCGCGCGCGTTTATGCCCAACGGATTGGCGCTCATGGGCGACTTGTACTGCGATCATTTTCAGGATCCGATCAAGGGTGAAGAGTTTTCGCGTCAGTCGCTCCGGCGCAGCCCCCGCTACGCCAACGCGCACATGATGCTGGGCAAGGCGTTGGTCGCCCAGCAACGTTTCGATGAAGCACGCGAGGCGTTCGCCGCGGCGATTGACGACGGTGCTTTCGCGGCTCAGCAGTTCATCGTTGACGACCAAGTATACGTCTGGAAGGCCCACTCCGAGATGGGATCGAGTTATGCGTTGCAGGGCGACGACGCGAAGGCGCTCGAGTGGTTCGAGAAGGGACTTGCCAACGCTCCCAGCGTCGAGCCGCTGATGATCAATCGCGCCAAGGCCCTGGAAAGGGTCAAACGCTTCGCCGAAGCCGGGGACGCCTACAAACTGGTGATGGACACCCACGACAGCGCGACGGCGATGTTGCATTTCGTGAACTTCTTGCTGCGCATGAAGCGCGGCGCGGAAGCGATCGAGATCGTCGAGCAATGGTATCCGCGACTCAAACCGAGCGAAGCGTCGGAGCTCCTGGTGAGCGCGGCGGGCGTCTCGGAGCGCTACGCCTTCGGTAAGGAAGAGCACTTTTTGCGTCTAGCGATCGAACTCGATCCAGACCGCGAAGGTGCCGTCGAGCAGTTGGAGCGCGTGCTTGCGGCGCAGGGACGCGGCGACGAGACGGCCGGCCTTCGCGATCGGCTGACGCCGACGACCTTCGGCGAGTGGAAAGAACGCGCACATCGCGCACTGGATGAAAAGCGCGCGGAGGCCGCGTTTGTCGCGACCGAGGCCGCGCTGGCACTTCACGGCGATGACTTCGATATGTTGATGACGCGCGCCGGCGCACTCGAATTGCTGGCGTCGCCGGCTGGTGTCGAAGCCTCTCTGCTGAGGGCACGCGAGATCGAGCCGGTGCGCTCGTCGGTAGCGCTTGCGTTGTACTACCTTAGGAACGAGCGTTTCGCCGAGGCGGCGAAGGTTGCTGACGCCGCGTTGAAATAAGAAGACGAACCGGTGGACTACTCAATCATCATTCCCGTCTTTAACAAGGCGGAGCTGACGCGAAATTGCCTCGAAAAGCTGCGGCCGTCCCTTGACGGAGCCGGCGAAGGCGAAGTGATCGTTATCGACAACGCCTCGACCGATCACACCCAGGAAGTCTTGGCCGGATTTCCGTGGATTCGGATGATTCACAACGAGGAAAACCTCGGTTTTGCCGGTGCCAACAACCAAGGAGCCCGTGAAGCGCGAGGGCGCATCTTGGTGCTTCTGAACAACGACACCGAACCGATTACGAAATGGCTCGCCCCGATGATGCGTTTGTTCGACGATCCCACCGTCGGCGTGGTCGGCGCGAAGCTGCTTTTTCCTACCGGTGACATTCAGCACGCCGGCGTCGTTGTGCGCTGGTGGCCGTACAGCGCGATTGGCATGCAGCCGTTTCACTACCTCTACTCGTACCCGGCGCGCGACCATGCGGACATCGACGTGCGCCGCGACTACCAAATCGTAACGGGTGCCTGCCTGGCTACGCCACGCGAGCTTTACCTAGAGCTGGGGGGCCTCGACGAAGGTTACTGGAACGGAAATGAAGACGTTGACTACTGTTTGAAGGTTGGCGCCCGTGGCCTGCGCGTCGTGTACGAGCCGGAAGCCGCGCTCGTGCATTTCGAGTCGCAGTCCGGCACGCAACGTTTCCGTCGCATGCAGCCGAACATGCAGCGGCTGGGTGACCACTGGCGCGACACCATCGAATACGACGTCGCGCGCGTCTTTGTAAACTCGGGATTTTACGACCAGTTGCGCCGTTCCAAGAACGGCGGCGAGTCCTGGGACGACCCGGCTGCAACGAGACCGGTCGACGTCCTCGTGCACGGCATGCCGCGGAACTTCGATCGCGAAGCCTTCGAACACGATCTGCGCCGCAGCCGCACGCCCATCGGCGAAATCATCTGGTGCGAGGACGACATGGCTGTCGATCGAGCCCGTGCGATGATCGACGTGCGCGGAGAACGTTTTGCAGCGTTCGTGCGCGCCGATACGAAGCTCAAAGCAGGCTGGCTCGACGAATTGCTCGCGCGCGTGGTTACCCCGACCAATGGAACGGCCGCGACGTTTCTGGAGGGCGTACGGCACGGCACGCACGCTCCGATAGTTGCGAGCGACGCGCGATGTGTGCTGCTGCGCTTGCGCATGCTGCCTCAAGATTTGACCTTAGGCCAGTTTCAATCCCTCGACGAAGCGACCGCGGATCTGCTCGTGCGGGCACTGCAGCTGGGGCGCGGAACGGTCGCGGCATACCCGTTTGCGGAGATGGGAGCGAGTGCCCATCCCGAAGTATTCGATCGCTCTCCGGCGGCCCTTGAACGCGTGCTGCGTTCGAGACCGGCTTTCAAGCGCGGACTGATTTCGATCGTGACGCTGAGCTGGAACGCGCCGGAATTCACCATGAAGGCGCTGGAATCGATTCGCGCGCACACGGCCGAACCATATGAAGTGATCGTCGTCGACAACGGTTCCGGAAAGGAGACGTTGACCGCGCTTGCGACGATAGACGATCCGCACGTGAAAGTCGTCTACAACAAGACGAACCGCGGTTTTGCCGGCGGCAACAACGACGGAATCGCCCACGCCTCGGGCGACTACGTGATTCTGCTAAACAATGACGTGATCGTCACGCCCGGTTGGGCGGATGGACTGGTCGATGCGTTCCGGCGGATTCCCGGGCTCGCCGTATCGGCGCCACGCACCAACCACATCACCGGCGATCAACTCCTTGCCGATGCGCAATATCGTGATGAGGCGGAATTACAGGCCTTCGCGCTCGAGCGTCGCCGCGCTTATTCCAAGACGGGCTACATCACCGATCGCGCGATCGGCTTTTGCTGGTGCATCAGCCGCGTTGCCCTCGATCAAATTGGTGCCCTCGATGAGCGCTACGGCGTCGGGAATTTTGAGGACGACGATTACTGCATGCGAGTCCGCGCCGCCGGATATTGGATTTATGTGTGCGACGACGTCTTCATTCACCATTTTGGGAGTCGCTCGTTCGCAGCGAACAACGTCGATTATAACGCGACAATGAAGACGAACTGGGAGCACTTCGCCGAGAAATGGGGAATGAGCGGGCCGCTTCCGGCGACCGGGTACAGCGGTGCCGAGGCTCACGCTCGAGGGTTCCGCCGGAACGATCATTATTTGCCGTTCCCGGTTCAAGGAGTGCCACTCCCCGAGCTGACCGGGCCGTCGCTTGAAGGAGCGCGTGCGATCTTCGGGGCAGCGGTGCGCAGCGAAGAGGATTGGACCGAGGTGGCGCAGTTCGTCCGGCGCTTCGCGCTCGCGTTCAACATTGAGGACGGCGTAGCGCTCGCGATCGGCGCATTCGGCGAGCCGGACGCAAACACGATCGCGGCGCGCGTCGAGCGCATCCTCCTCAAGGCGGGCGTGTCGGCGGATGCCTGCGGCGACATCGATATCGCAGATTATCTCGATGAACATGCTGACGAATGGCCGCAGCGCGTGCAGGATGCGCGCTGGATCGATCTTCGTTCGCTGCGCGATCGCAGTCCGAGCGCCTTGCGGCGCGCGCTGAGCGCGGCAGCGAAATGAGGCGTCACTCACAGATGGGGCGCTATGCGCCCTTCATCGAGCCCGAGCGCTTCGCACGCGTCGTTGGGGCGCCGTTTCTTATTGCGGCGCGTCTTCAACCCGCCTACTCCAACTGGCCACAAGCTTGGCTCGATCTGGTATTTTTGCGCGACGGCGACGTTGCGCTCGCGCCCTTCGTGCAGATCGATCCCGCGATGATCAGCGTTCGCGAGTCGAGCCCTTTGATCTGGCCCTCATGGCTTCCACTCGAAGCACAAACCGCTGCGGCGCTTGAAGAATTCGTCGAACCGTGGCTGCTTTCGCACGCGCTTCTCGGTGGTATTTCCCGCGAAGCTATCGGGCATTTTTCCGAGGAACCTCAGGCGCGTGAGCTGTTCGACGCGGCCCGCGAGGCGCGCTTTCTTTGCGCGGCGCCGGTCGACGCGGTCTTGACCGACGCTGCGCCGTACGTGTACGCGCAGCGTTTTGTGAAGAGCCGTCGCGTGAGCATCCGATCGTCGGCAGGGGCTCTCGGTGCTTCGTTGCTGGCCGATAGCGCCGCGAGCGTTCACGCCGATCTCGGCGATTCGCGGCTCAACGAGCTCGCTCGTTCGTGGTATGGTCTGGGCATCTACGGTGAGCTCCCGCATGCTGCTTTCGACGTTGCGATTTCGCCAAGCGCCGCCATTGACGCGCTCGTGTCGATCAGTCTCGAAGAGGCAGAGCGCGGCGCTACGCTGGTAAAAGTTGCACGCCCGCTGTTCCCTTCGCTGCCGTGCTCCTTCGATGTGGACGACGGCCCCGAGACTCGTCGCTTTACCGTGCGGGCTCGCGATCCCATTTTACGTGCGAGCCGCGTTGCGCCCGCACCGGTCATCGGCGGTTCCGCCGGACGCATCCTCGTCGTCATTCGTGACAACGGGCTAACGGTGCAGGACGCGGACACCGATCAAGCGCGCGCACTCGTCGATGCGCTGGTGGTGCAAGGGTTCGACGCCGAGCTCAAGCCGGCGTCGGCGGCGCGGACCGAAGGCGTCGACCTGGTCCATCTTTTCGGGCACCGCCACGTCCATCAGTTCGGGCCGGTACTCGAAGCGGCCGAGCGTCTTGGCATACCCGTGGTCACCACGCCGTTGTTCGACGACTTCGCAAGCGAGGCTTTGTGGGGTTCGACCATCGTGCGTACGATGCTCACCAGCGTTCGCGATAACCAACTACAGCAATCGCTCGAGAACGGAATGGTGAGCCGGCGGTTGCTCGTGAGTGCGAGCATCGAGCGCGGGAAGCCGAGCTACGATACTGCGCTCGTGCGTCGCATGCTCGCACAGAGCGCCGCGTCGCTATTTTCATCGGTGGAAGAGGAGGCTTGGGCGCGCTCCCAGTTTGCCTTTAAGGGAGCTTCGCGCGTGGTTCCGTGCGTTTTGCCCCGTCCGATTGCGACCGAGGCGATTGGAGCGCTCAGCGGGCTCGATGAATACGTCTTGGTGCACACCACGATCGAACCGCGCGGGAATCAGTTTTTGGCCGTCCGTGCCGCAGCAGCGGCGGGCATCCCGTGCGTTCTGATGGGAACGGTCGTCGAGGTGGACTACTACTACGCCGTTCTGGCGGTCGGCGGGCGCGAGCAAATCTGTCTCGCGGAGGACGCGCTTTCGGCCGGTCAAGTCGAGGCGCTTTACGCCGGAGCTCGCCTCTATGCGGACCTATCGTGGGCGGGCTACGGCGCCCACCGTGCCGTGCGCGCCGCCGCGTATGGCGCTTTGCCGGTGCTGTCGACCGCGCTCCCCCTGGCCCAGCTCTGGCCGGAATTGACCGGAGGCGTCGACCCGGCCTCGCTGGAGAGCGCGACGGCCGTGCTCCGGGGCGCCTGGATGCGGGCGCCTGCGCTCACGCATCAGATCGCCGATCGAACCGCCCAGGCGTGCGATCCCCTGCGCTCGCTGCAGGGGGTTTTGGGCGCCTACGCGGAGGCCGCGTCGGTCAAGGCAGTCTAGAGGGTCCGGGCCGGAAACACGCTGTGCCAGACCTTCAGCGGCTATGCGCGGCTAAATTAGTCCTCTGCATGGGTCGATCACGTATAGTAGCGGGAGAAGGATTGTAAAACATGGACGTTCCGACCGTCGCCCCGGCCACCAGCGGCCCGGGTGAAGGTGTTGCCCAAAACACGGGGGTTGCTGCTGCGCCACAGGCGCCGGCGACCTCTTCTGGTTCGTCGACCGGCACGCAGCAGCCGCAGCAGCCCAAGCCGGAGGAATCGACGATTGCATCCGCAGTCGCAAAGCTCTATAACGTCTCACCCGGCCCGTCCGGTCAACCGGCGCTCGACATCTCATATAAGTATGTAAGCCAACTTCAATTGGTCGTGACCGTCTTCACCAACGCGCAGACGGGTGAAGAGGTCGCGCAGTTTCCGCCGCAAGAGCTGATTGGATTGGCCGAATTCTTCGACCAAATCGACGGCGTCACACTCGACCGGAAGGTCTAAGGATACCGTGTCAACCGATAGCAGCACCGCCCTAGGTACTACCGCTCCGATCTCGTTTCCCGGGATCGTTTCGGGCATCAACTATAACGCTATTATTTCCAAGCTCACAGAGTTGAGTCTTGCGCCGACCACGCTACTCAACGCGCAGATCGCGACGCTCAATAACGCGAATGCTGAGCTGGTCAAGATCAGCAACCTGCTCTCGTCGGTGCAGAACGCGCTTGCGAATCTCTCGAACCCGGACCTTTTCTCGACCTATCAAGCAGCCTCGGGCGATGCGTCGGCGCTCTCGGCTACCGGAATTCCGGGCGTGACCGCGACGCCGGGACTGTACACGATCGACAGCGTGAAGGCGGCGACGAATACGTCGATTCTTTCGAGTGCAAGCGCCGGACACTCGATTACGGATCTCATCACGACGGGCACCTATGCGGGCCAGGCGTCGAATACGGTGCCCCTCGCCGATTCATATGCAAGAGTCACGCCTCTGAACGGAGCCAGCGGCGCCGGTTCGGTAACGGTCGACGGCGTGTCGATTTCGTACAACGTCGATGGGCAGTCGCTCAACCAGATTTTGAACAACATTACCTCGCAAGTCGACTCGAGCGCCGATGCCGGGTTCCTCGCGACGCTGGTCAACGGTGTCGTCGAGTTCACCTCGAGCGATCAGCAGATTTCGCTGGGCAGCAGTCAGGATCAGGGCAACCTCCTTAGCGTCTTGCAATTGAGCAATGCGCAGCTCATTAATAGCGCGGGCAGCGGTTCAATCACGGGTACCGCGAACGTGGGCGGCATCGATCCCGACGCCGATTTCAATTCCGGCGATAGCGCCGCGTTCGTGACGCCGGTGACGGCGGGCACGTTCACGATCAACGGCGTCAAGATCAGCGTATCGGCGAATCAGAACCTCACCGATATCCTCAACGAGATCAACAGCAGTACGGCCGGCGTTACGGCAGTCTTCAACTCGATAACCGGGCAGATCGACTTGACCAACGCCGCGTCGGGGCCGCAGAGCATCGTACTCGGAGCATCAGGCGACACCAGCAATTTCCTCACCGCTACGGGCTTGACCGCTGCCAGCGGGGCGAAGACCACGGTAGGTCAGCAATCCGCGATCACCGTGCAAAATCCCGACGGCACCAGTAGTACGTATTACAACAACTCGAACACGGTCACAAATGTGCTGCCCGGTCTTTCGCTCACGATCAGCGGAAACACGACCACGCCGTTCACGCTCAACGTCACGCAGAACACGACGCTGCTTGTGTCAACGGTCTCGGCATTCATTTCGACCTACAACGCAGCGGTCAACGAGATCAACACCGCGACAGCGCCGCCGATCGTGCTGGCGATTCAGCCCGGTACAAACGCGACGGCGCAATCGCTTCCGGGCGGCGTTCTCTGGGGCAACGCCAACGTGCAGTCGGTCGTCTCGGAATTCGAAGACATTCTCGGCGGCTTCCTTGGATCGGGCAACTCGTACAACTCGCTCGCGCAAATTGGGTTATCGCTCGACAGCTCCTACTCGACCATCGAGGCGACCAGTGCCGACGCGCAAGGCCCGAACCAGACGCCGGTCCAACAGGCGACCGTCGATGGGACCGACGGACAACTCGCGCCGCTCAACGTGAGCAAGTTTCTTGCTGCGTACCAGAGCGATCCGTCCGCCGTGCAGAACCTCATCGTCGGTGCGACGAGCTTAACCACCCAGCTGGGATCGTACCTCGCCACGGTAACGGGAAGCCCCACGCTCCTGGACTCGGGGCCGGTCGGCAACGTTCCGGCGGTGTCACTGATCCAAAACTTCGAGAACGGCAACAACGATACGATCACCAGTTTGTCTCAGCAGGTCAGCCAGATTACCGACACGGCGAATCAACAAGCCACCGCGCTGCGGGCCGGCTTTGTCGCAAGCGAAACCGCCATTGCCGGTCTTCAGGCCGAGCAGCAGGAACTGGCGTCGGTCTTTGGGTTCTCAACCTCCAGCAGCAGCTCGTCGAGCTCCTAACGGCACGCATGCGCAAGAATAACGAGCAGACCTACCTTGAGACGTCGATCCTTACCGCGGCGCCGGAGGATTTGATCGTCAAAATCTTCGACGTCTTGATTATCGCCTCGCAGCAAGCGCACGAAAAGCTGCTGAATGAGCGCGACGACATCGAGGGGATTCACAAAGCGCTTTTGCGCGCCCAACGCGCGTGTACCGTACTGATGAGTTCCCTCAACATGGAGATCGGCGGCGAACTTTCGGACAATCTCCTACGCGTCTACGGATTTTGGCACAAGGAACTCGTGATGGCCAACATGCGTAAGGATCCCGAACGCGTCGAGCGCATTCTTGGCTACGCTCGGGAATATCGCGAGACGTGGAATACGGCGGTGACGCAGTTCAAAGCGCAACGTCGTGCGCAGAACCTTTCGGGGGGCGACGGCGTGACGTCGACGTTCGCGGCCGTTGGCTAGTTCCGTGCTCGATGACGTTCGCTCGGGCGTGTCGATGCTTGAGGGTCAATGTAAGGAGCTGGGTCCGCTCATCGACCGGTGCGATTGGCCGGGATTCGAAGCCTTGCTCACCCAGATGGGCCGTGCGCGCCATCTCGTCATGAACGCGTGGGAAGCGGCGCAGCCGGAACGGACGCCCGAGTTCGACGATGAAATCGCGGCTCGCGTGCGGCGTGTCTTAGAGTACCGCGAGTGGCAGCTCAAGCGGCTGCAACGCTTCAGCGAAGAAACGGGTGGCCGTTTGCAGCTGATCTCGCGTTGGAAGTCGTATGCGCGCTCGGTTGCCGGCAAGCGCCGCAATCAGGCCGCGCTCTTCAGCGACATCAGATAATTACGGAACAATAAGGTATTCCAAGCTCGCGCGCACGTGAGACTCCGGCGCGGCGGGCGGGCTTTCGCGTGCTTCAACGAGCGCGGGTCGCCCGTCCACGAGCGCGGCCATGCGCCTGCGCCGGGTGACTTCGGGCGGTTCCCATGACGCCGGAGCGATGGTCTTCGAGTGATGGTCGTAGTGGCCGCAACGAACGCTCGGCTCGAGCAACACCTGGTAACTCGCGCGTCGCAACCGAGCGCAGAAGAGATAGTCTTCGTTGCAGATTCGGACGCGACCGGCGGCGCGCTCGACGAAGACGTGTGCCGGAAAATACGGCGGCATAAGGTCGCGTAGCGCGGCGATTCGAATCGCCACGCAACCGAAACCGACGCCGTCGACGGCGACGGGCTCGCGATCGAACGCCGGGATGACCGCCGTTCGCGTGTCGTGCTCGTCCCACTCGTCGACCACCATCGGACGAAAGCCGTCGCGCGAATAGTAGAGCGCACCGGCGAGCGCTGCGTTCCGGTTCGCATCAAGAGCCGAGCACAGATCCACCAATGCTCCGCTGGGCAACACCATGTCGTCATCGCACATAACGACGACGTCGGCGTCGAGTTCGAGCGCGCGCTCGAGGATCAGATCGCGCTGCGCCGGGACGTAGTTTCCCGTTACGACGACGCGCTCGAACTGTTGGAGGGACGGGGGGAGCTCGAGTTGGGCGACGCTCTCCACAAAGGGCGCGGCCGGTGATCCCGCGCTTGGGATTCCCAGAACCAGTTTCAATTCCGCAGTGCGGCTGCGAATGCGGCAAGCAGTACGCGAGCGGCTCCGTCGAGTGCCGGATCGGTTTGAAACAGCACGCCGGTGGTGCGATCGATGCGCAAGCGCACGAAGAGCTTTTGCAGCACGGTCATGGAATGCTGCGCGTACGAACGTAAAGCATTATCGATCGCAGCGGCACGCGCGTCGTCATCGAGTAGCGCGCGCTGCGCTTGTAGAGCGAGCGTGAGTTGACGCGCTTTGACGAAATCCCAGCGGTCGCGCTCCTCGGCGATTTTGCGCACCACGACCAATGCGGGCTCGTGGAGTTCGTTGCAAAGCGCAACGCGGTCGGCGCCCGGCGACGCCATTTGGCGCACGGGGCGAGGCGCGATCGCATCGATGCCGGCAACCAGCTTTCCGGCATATTCGCCGATCGGTTCTTTCTTGCCGAGCTTTTCGTGCAAGGAAACGCGATGAAGAATCTGCGACTGCGCCGCAAGGTGCGCTTTGAGCATCAAGTCGTCGTTACCGTCGGCGTCGACCGCGCACGCAAGCGCACTTGCGAAGATGCAATGTTGGAGAATCGTCGGCTCTTTGGACCCGTTGAACACGCGCTCGAAGAAGGCGAGGGTCGGGCGATCCAGGCTGCCGTAAAGCACGACCGCTTCGCGCGCCGGTTCGGGTTGCGGCTCGGGAAGAATCGGTTCGGGTTCGCGTTCCGGCTCGGGTACCGCCTCGAGGATTGTTGGTGCGGCGGCGTCGGAGAGAGCTGCATCGGCTGCTTCGTAGACGATCTGCTCCTCCGCATCGAGCTCGTAGATTGGGAGTTCGGCGGCGGGTATTTCGACGGGGATCAGCGGGCGTGGTTCAAAGAGCGCGCGGTCGGCTGCGGCGAGTTCGCCGGCGAAAGCGCCGGCGGTGCCTCTGCGCTCCACCAAAAGCGGTCCGCCGCCGATGACCGCGGCGTCGCGCGCACGAACTTGGGGAATGGTCAGCAGCGGCTTGGTGCCCATCCGGACGCCGACCTTCCATAACAGCGCTGCGCGGCTTCCTCCGGCGATGGTCCGAAGTCCGAGACCTGCCCCGAAGAGCTGGTCGGCGGCGCTATCGTCGGCCGCTCGGCCATCGATCTGCAGCGATCCCAGACGGTACGTCACACCTCCGGGGAGAGGTACTCCGGCAAGGACGCCGTTCGCGGGCGTCGTCCCTTCGTTCGCGATGCTGAGAGCATACGTGACCACCGTCCCCGGAATCACTTCGCCGGGTGGCGTGGCGGTCAGCGTGACCGCAAGCATCGCCCTCTGCGCGCTCGGCGCGTCGACGGGTTCTTCGATGCCGGGCGTCGAGTCGACGGCGTACCGGCTTTCCCAGGCCACGCGCTCGGGGGCGACCAGGCCGAGCGAGGTGCGCTGCAATTCGAGCAGTCGCATGTCGGCGCTGGATTCGAAGTCGGGTTCCCGGTTCATGAGGAGGAGCGCCGGGCGAAGAGCCGGCTGAGCAGACTGCGCGGAACCGGTCCGTTGGCAGGTTCGGCAGCATCGGTGGCGCCGATCTCCGTCCGCCCGATAACCGTTACCGCGCGCGGGCTGATGCCGCGGACGAGCATTGCGGAGCGGACGTGGTCCTCGTTGATCAGCGTGCTTGCCCGGTCGCAGGCCTCTTGCATTGCTGCGTGGGCAAGCATCGTGAGCCGGCGCGGCAGGCCGTCGGCGGCCTCAATCATCAGCGCCCGAGCATCGGGCGTGAAGAATTGCCGCTCGGGCAGTAGACCGGCCTTGGAGAGGCGGAAATCGAGCACCGCCGAGGCCATCCCGGGATCGAGCCGTTCGAGGCGAATCCAGCCGTCCACGCGGTCCTCGAGGTTCCCCTTGGCGCGGATGCGCTCGGCCAGCTCGCTTTGCCCAAAGAGCAAGATGTTAAGCAGTTTGCGTTGCGGCACGTGGTAATTGAGCAGGAGGCGCAGCGCCTCCAGGTTCTCGTCGCTGAGATTCTGCGCTTCGTCGATCGTGAGGACCAGGTTTCTCTTTTCGAGGATCGCCGTTTCGAAGAAGAAGTTTTTGAGCGCATTCTTGAGCGCCGCGCTCGAGCGCGGCGGAAGTGCGAGCCCGAAGACGCGGCCGATGGCGATGAGGAACTCCACCTCGGTCGCGAACGCCGGATCGAGGATCTTGGCGAGCACGACCTTGTCGTCGGCGAGGAGCTCCTGCTCGAGCGCTCCGCTCAGGCTCGTTTTGCCCGTCCCGGGGTCGCCCAGAATCACGGTCAGACCGCGGGATGCGTCGACCGCCGCGTACAGACGCTCCTTGGCCTTGCGCAACGCGCCGAACTCGCAATAGAAAAACGGGTCGGCGGTATCCAAGAACGGGTCGCGTTCGAGGCCGAAGAATTCAAAGTACCGTGACATAGCGCCACCGATAGGTTAGACCCGCGAGCGCAAAGTCATTGTACACTCGTGCAATCTAACGAGGACCTTACGCAGACGAGGTCGAGAGAAGGACGAGATGTCCCGCCTCGACTATCTCGACGAGCTCGAATCCCGCACGATCTTCATTCTGCGCGAAGCATTTTCGTGTGTGTCCCCGCTTGCCATGCTGTGGTCGATCGGCAAAGATTCGACCGCGCTGCTCTGGATGGTGCGCAAGGCCTTTCTTGGCGACGTTCCTTTTCCGGTCGTGCTGCTCGACACCGGTATGGAATTCGAGGAGGTCTACGCGTTTCGCGATCAGCTCGTTGCGCAGTGGGAACTCCCGGTAGCAAACGAAGCCTGCCCGTCCGAAAGCACCGTCGATCAAACGCTTCCGCCGGCGGCGCGGCACGCCGCGCGCAAGACGGCGGGTCTTCGTGCGCTTATCGCGCGCGAGGGCTACCGCGGGATTCTTTTGGGTATCCGGCGCGACGAACAAGCGATTCGCGCAAAAGAGCGGATATTCAGTCCGCGCAATGCCGACGGGTCGTGGGATCCACGCTCGCAGCCACCAGAATTGTGGGACTACTACGCATACGACGTGCCCGACGGCGCGCACGTACGCATCCATCCGTTACTGCATTGGACCGAATTGGACATCTGGCGTTACACGCTGCGCGAGCAGATTCCGTACGTTCCGCTTTATTTAGCCAAGGAGGGGAAGCGGTATCGCTCGCTGGGTGAGAGCAACATCACCTTTCCGATCGCGAGCAATGCCGACACGCTGGAGAAGATCATCGCGGAACTCGAGGTAACGCGCGATCCGGAGCGTGCCGGCCGCGCGATGGACAACGAGAGCGAAGACGCGTTCGAGCGTCTTCGCACGACGGGGTACATGTAAGCGTTGAAGAACGTTCGCATCGTGATGGTCGGCGACGTAGACGCGGGTAAGTCGACGATTCTCGGACGTCTGCTCGTCGATCTTGGACTGGTTACGCCGGCAAAGCTCGAGGAACTCGAAAGGTCGAGCAGCAAGCGCGGCGTGCCGATCGAGTATTCATTTTTGCTCGATGCGTTTCAACTCGAACGCGACCAAGCAATTACGCTGGACCTTACTCGTATCTGGGTGCGCACGCCGGATGCGGAATTTGTTTTCGTCGACGCGCCCGGACACCGCGAGCTCATTCGAAACTTGCTCAGCGGCGCGTCCGAAGTCGACGCCGCAGTGATGGTGGTCGCTGCCGATGAAGGCATCACGCAACAGACGCGGCGTCAGGCGCTCTTTCTACGTTGGTTCGGATTTGCCAACGTGCTGGTCGCAATCAACAAACTCGACTTGGCCGGCGATCCGCGTGCGGCCTACGAGGCTCGCGCGGCGGAGGTTCGCACCTTTCTCGATCAGCTTGGGATGCAGGCCCGCGCGATCGTGCCGGTTGCGGCGCGTAGCGGCGACGGAATCGTAAAAGCGGGACCTCTGACGGCGTGGTGGCAGGGGCCGACCTTGATTGAAGCGCTCGGCACGCTCGAACGCGTGCAGGTTCGCGAAGACGGCCCGCTGCGCTTTGTCGTCCAAGACGTGTATCGACGCGACGGGAAACGTCTGATAGCCGGGCGCGTTGAGAGCGGCAGGCTCGAGCGCGGCGAGCACCTCACGTTTTGGCCGCTGCAAACCGGTGCGCGCGTCTTGGTGATTCACGACTGGCCGGATGAGATCGAGCAGGCCGCGACCGGCGCATCGATTGCCGTCGAGTTAGATGCGCGCGTCTTCGTCGATCGAGGAGCGGTCGGAAGCCGCGCGATCGACGCTCCCGAACTGGGTCACGTCGCGCAGACCACCGTCGTGTGGCTCGGTGTGGATCCGGTGCACGCGGGCGAGCCGCTGCGCATGCGTCTGGGCGCGCGCGAGCTCTCGGTCACCTTGCAGCGCATTGAGGAAAGTATCGATCCCGATACGCTGGAGCCGCGCGAGGCGCAGGAGCTGCGCAGTGGCGACGTGGGCGTGGTATCGCTCGTATCACGCGAGCTGATCGCGGCCGACACCAACTTAGCCGAGTCGAGCATCGGCCGCTTCGTGCTCGTCCGCAATGGCGCAATCGTCGCCGGTGGCCGTATCGACGCCGTTGTCGGCCACAATCGCGGCGAGGGAGCAACCAACGTTGTCGTGATGACGTCGTCGGTTGAACGCAGCGAGCGAACGACGCGCAACGGACACGCGGGCGGCGTGTTCTGGCTCACGGGCCTGCCGAGCTCGGGAAAATCGACGGTCGCCATGGCGGTGCAGCGCATGCTCTTCGAACGCGGCCGGCTGGTCTACGTACTTGACGGCGATACGCTGCGCACCTCGCTGAACGTCGACCTCGGCTTCAGCGACGAAGACCGGTCGGAAAACGTGCGGCGTACGGCAGCCGTTGCGGGCGTTTTCGCCGACGCGGGCTTCATCGTGATTTGCGCGTTGATCTCGCCCTTCGCGGCCGACCGGGAATTGGCACGGGCTGCCTATCCCAACGGGTTTCACGAGATCTACGTTGCCTGCGATTTACAAACCGCGGAGAAGCGTGACGTCAAAGGACACTACGGACGAGCTCGGCGCGGCGAACTCGCTCACTTCACCGGCGTGTCTTCGCCGTACGAAATACCGCGTAACCCCGAACTCGTCGTCGATACGGCAACGCATCGCATCGAGGAGTCGGCAGCGCGGCTTCTCGAGTACGTCGAGGCGCATCTCGTCAAGTGATTCAGATCGTTCTGATCGGCTTCATCGTCGGGCTGTGCATTTCGTACTCCGGTGTCGGTGCCGGCTCGCTGACCACGCCGCTGATCGTGCTCTTCCTGGGTTACGACGCGAGCACGGCGATCGGCTCGGATCTGCTCTTCAGCCTCGGTACGAAGATCGTCGCATTCTTGACGCACATCCGTGCGCAAACGGTCAACTATGGTGCGCTACTGTTCCTTTCGCTCGGTGGCGTGCCGGGCGCGATCGTCGGCGTGCTTGTCACGGGTTGGCTGCACGCGCATCTTCCGATCGGCGTCGTCAACCATGTGCTCAAGATCGCTCTTGGCATCGCCCTGCTGATTGCGGCGGCCGCGGTGGCGTTTACCCGTTCGGTTGCGCCGGACAAGCAGCCACCGGCCGCGCCGCTCCCCCACGTACCGCTGGCGGTGATCGGTTTCGTCGTCGGAACGCTGGTGAGCATCACCTCAATCGGGAGCGGATCGCTCACGCTCCCGCTGCTCTTGCTCGTGCTCTCGCAAGCACAACTGCGCACGTTGGTGGGAACCGACGTTGCGTTTGCGGTGGTGCTGCTGGTGCCGGCGATCCTCGGACATTTCAAACTCGGCGATGTGAACGTCCGCCTTGCGATGCTGCTGCTCGCGGGGTCAGTCCCGGGTGTGCTGGTGGGTACGCCGCTTGCGAAGCGATTGCCCGAGCGCGCCTTTCGTGTCGGGCTCGCGCTGATTCTCGTGATCGTGGGAGTGCGGCTGTTTTTGTAGGGGCGATATCCAAAGCCGCTACGGGACCGGGGCGAGCCACGCTTTTAAACACTCTTCATAAATAGCGCGTTGCTTGCGGGCGGTTTCCCACCGTGCGTCGGCCGGCGCGGGAAGGTCGCGTTCATCCGAGGGCAAGTGCAAGCCGAATTCCGCTTCCAAATGTTTGTTGTTGTCGGCGAAGGCGCGTGTGATTGCCAGCGACTCCTCGCGCGACAAGAGCCTGAAGCGCTTCGACCAGAAGTCGGGCGATTCGTTGCGATAACGTAACAAGAGTTCTGGAAGCGGGTCGCCGTGCACTGACGGATGAGTTCGCTCGTACGTTAGGCGCAGAAGGTCCGCGAAGCTCAGCCCGTCATGAATGCGCTCGCTTTGAATGACGAGTTGCGTGCCGCTCGCCGTAGCCGGCGGGTACATCTTCGCCACCGCCGATAAGAAGTCGTTATAGAGCGCCATCGGCTCGGTGCCGACGGGATACGCGCGCGCGACGATCGAGCTCTTGCCGAACGTGTCGGCGAATGGCCCAAGCATCTCGGAATAGTCGAAAGGTAACAAGCCGCTCGGCGGCGTCGCTAAATGCCCGCGATGCTCGATGATGTTCTCAACGTATGTCGATACGGGCATCGTCGAATACATCGAGTGACGCGCGCGTTCGCCGTAGATTGATTCCGCCCAGGCAGCTTGCGAGCGCAGATAGACGAGCACCGTCACGTCAAGCTCGGCTGACCGAAGGCCGTCGGCGAATAATCGCAGGCGTTCCGGCTCCAGCGCGAGCGACGAAAATTGTTCCGACGAGATCAAAAAGGCGGGTTCCGCCGCTCGTTTTAGCTCATCGATAAACGGTCCGAGGGCGGCTTGCGGGTCCGTCCCCCGAAGACCCAAAGCCACGCCGTGATGCCCGGCTGCATTGCCCGGTTGCGTCCCACCGGTGGGCACGCAGATCCCGGCGCGCCGAAACGCCTCCCGGTTCTGCGTCATGAAGACCTGTAAGGCAGTCGTTCCGGTCTTGTACGTCCCGATGTGCAGGAGGCATCTACGCATACCTGCATAAATTCGCCAGCGATCAAAACCGAGCCTTGCCGACGCACCGCTTGGGCTCTCACGAACGCAATGCGATTGGCCGATATCAGCTAAGTGAACCAACGCCGAACAGACGATCCCCTCGTGACCATCGTCATCACCTCGTACAACTACGGGGAGTACGTTGCCGATGCAATTCGCAGTGCTCTCGCGCAGACGTATGAGAACATTGAGGTGCTGGTTCTCGACAATGCTTCGACGGATAATTCGGTCGAAATCATCAGCGCGTTCACCGGCGACAAAAGACTTCGCCTGATCGCGCGCGATCAGAACGTCGGAATCCAGCGCAATCACAATGATGGGATCGACGAGGCGCGCGGTGAATTCGTCGTGTTCCTCTCAGCCGACGACATGATGTTGCCCTCACTCGTCAGCGATATTATGGCCGAGCGGCGAAAGCGACCGAACGTCGACCTTGTCTATGCCTCCGTGCTCATCATAGATGGGAACGGCAAGGTGCACGGGTATTTCGATCATCCTCAGTTCGACGGAGCCGACTCGTACTACGGTCGCAATGAGTTTGCAAAACTACTGACGCGCGATAGTTGCATGTATCTTCCAACGATGCTCTTCCCCAAGCGTGTGTTTGACAAGCTCGGCAAACTCGACGAGTCGTTGACCGTCGTTTTGGATTATGAATACGATATCCGGATGGCATCATCCGGATTGACGTTCTCGTTCTTCGCAAAGCCGGAAGCATTGATACGGTTCCACGGCGAGAATCGAAGCGGACAGACGTTTGTGAAGTCCGGCGGTCAGCTTCGCGAATTCGGCATTCTCCTCGAGCGCTATACGCAGCCACGGTACCACGAGCAACTGGCGGGCTATCGTCACGAACTTCTGGCGATGGTCGATCGCAAGATCCAGGAAATCGGTGCGGTGTATCCGACGGAATATAATGAACTTCGGTCCGAACTCGATCCGTATGTGGAACGCGCCAAGGCCAGTATCGCCGAGCTTCCCGACATTGGAAACGCGGTGCTGCGCGGCGAGGGCATGATCGGCGTGGCGATGGCGTTCAGCGGCCGGATGAATTGTTTGCATAGAGCGCTGCTCTCGTTAAAAGCGCAAACCTACACGAAGTGGGAAGCGGTCGTGGCGTGTGACGGGACGTTCGACCCGGAAGGTTTGATCGGTGCGATGGGCTTGAGCGATCGCGTCCGGGTCACGCGTTTACGACGTGAGGCACGCGGCACCGGCGCCGCGCGCAACGCTGCTCTGCACGGCCTCAACGCCGAGATCATTGCATATCTCGACGATGACGATTGGTTGGCTCCGGAGTACTTTGCCAATCTCGCCGCACGTTTCTCCGATCCCGCCGTGAATGCGACCATCGGAAGAGCCCCGCTTGGAGTGTATACGAGGAATGACGGCGTCGTTTGGGTGTCGGACCGCGATTTCGCTTCGCACGCGGCCGGCCGGGTCTCGTGGGTGAGCAATCGGGCTCCGCTCGGAGCCGTGGCGCATCGTAGATTTGCACTGCCGATCGTGGGCTATTTCCGGCCCGAACTTCCGGTGCTCGAAGATTGGGAATTCCTGATGCGACTGACCCGGGCGTTTCCGTTGCATGACCTCAATGCCGATGCATGCACGATCGGCGTTGACGCGTTTCTCGAAGGTCATCGTGTCTTTTCGCGACGCACGTCGGCGGGATGGACCGAGTACGCGCAGCAGCTGCAGGCCCTCTACAACGCCTATCCGGTCACGAGCGAATCGGAGAGTTCCGCGCGAACGGCCTACCAGCAGAGCCTGGAGGGCGTCATACGGCGTGGCGTGAACGGGATCGGGAACGTGAGCGAAGTCGCGTACTTTGTGGAGGCACTCGCCGGGCCTCGGATGGTGCTGGCACAGTAAAATGCCGGCCGGGTTTGCGCGCCTCGACGGCGTTCGCGTCTTCGTGACGGGCTACAGCGGGTTCAAGGGGGCATGGTCCGTGGCGTTGCTGCAATCGCTCGGTGCAACCGTATCGGGCTATTCGTTGCCGCCGCCGTCGAGCCCGAGCCTTTTTGAAGAAGCCCGCCTTGCCGAGCGCTTCTCCGGGATTACGGGCGACGTTCGAGATTACGAAACACTGCGCCGCGCGATGCGCGAAGCGCGGCCGGATTGCGTATTGCACATGGCAGCGCAGTCGCTGGTCATCGAAGGATTCAAGGATCCCGTCGGGACGTTTTCGACCAACGTTGCCGGAACCGTGAACGTCCTCGAGGCTTCACGTGAAGTCGACTCGATTCGCTTCGTGCTCGTTGTGACGACGGACAAGTGCTATCGTCCGGCGCCTGCGCCCCTTCGTGAAAGCGATCCGCTCGGAGGACACGATCCGTACAGCGCGAGCAAAGCGGCCGCCGAACTGGTGGTCGAAGGATATCGTCCGCTCTTCGGAGAGGCGAGTGACGCGCCCGTGATCGCAACAGCGCGCGCGGGAAACGTGATCGGCGGTGGTGACTGGTCCGCATACCGGCTCATTCCCGATCTTGCCCGCGCGATGATCGCCGATCGAAAGATCGCCGTGCGGCATCCCGACGCGATACGGCCGTGGCAGCACGTCTTGGATGCGTTGTCGGGTTATTGCATGCTCATCGCACGTGGAATTCGTGGCGATCGAAGCGTTGGCCGGCCGTGGAACTTCGGTCCGGAGATCGAGCCGCGGCTTTCGGTACGCGAGGCGATCGACACATTTGCGAAAGCGTACGGGCAACCGTTGACGATCGAGACGGTTGCGAGCACGATTCCAGAGAATCCGCTGCTGCTGCTGGACGCGACGGAAAGCCGGCGAATACTCGGGTGGAAACCCATGTTTGATGCTCGGGATGCCGTAGCGCAAGCAGCCGCCTTTTATCGTGAACGCGCCGAGGGCGCATCGGCTGGAGAGCTTCTCGACCGTTCCATTGCGGAGGGACTCGCGTAGTGAAAGTGGTGATTCTGGCCGGCGGCCTCGGCACGCGGCTGATGGAAGAGACGGTGGCGAGGCCAAAGCCGATGGTCGAGATCGGGGGATATCCGATTCTTTGGCACATCATGAAGATCTATTCCAACGCGGGCTTCAATGAGTTCGTGATCGCACTCGGCTACAAAGGGGAAGCGATCAAGGAATACTTCATGAACTTCCGCTTCCATCGCGCGGATTTTTCCATTCGGCTTCGTGGCGGCGACCTTACGGTCTCGCGTGAGGATGCGCCGGATTGGACCGTGCACCTCGTTGATACCGGCTCGAACACGATGACCGGCGGTCGTTTGTTGCGTCTAAAGAAGATTCTGGGGAACGAGCGCTTCATGGCAACGTACGGAGACGGCGTGGCACGGATCGACGTCGCAGATCTCGTGAAGTTTCACGAGTCGCACGGCCGGCTGGCCACGATGACGGCGGTTCGGCCACCGTCACGCTTCGGCAGCGTCGCAATCGATGAGCAAGGCGTTGTGACCGACTTTATCGAGAAGCCCCAGGTGGTTTCCGGCTGGATCAATGGCGGCTTTTTCGTATTCGAACCCAGCGTGTTCGATTACATATCAGGTGACGATACGATCTTCGAGCGCGATCCTCTCGAGCGCCTCGTCGCAGACGGCCAGCTTGGCGCATATCGCTTGGACGAGTTCTGGCAACCGATGGATACGCTCCGCGAAAAGCGGCTCCTCGAAGAATTGTGGGCCTCGGGCGATGCCCCCTGGAAAGTTTGGCGAGAGTGAAGCTGTCCCTCGAGCCGCGCGATCTCGCCGCTTACGTGTCTCTCCTCGTCGACCGAGAATTTCCCGACGGAGTCGCGACGAAGATTCCTGCGGTCTTCGAGCAGGCTCTCGATCGAGTCGATCATTGCTTCTCCCACATTGCACTGCGCGGGTATTCGGACGCGGACGGCGCAACCTTCAACCATCTGCACGGGGATCAGTTTGCCTCGTTTCTGTACCTGCTGTCTCGCTGCGCTTGGGAGGCCGGCGATGAAGCGGGCGCGCGTAAGCTCTCGCTCCTTAACCGGATGCGGCATGCAATCGTCATCATGCCCGACACAAAGCTGCCGGAGATTTTTTGTATTCCACATACGGTCGGGACGGTTATCGGAAAAGGTGATTATAGCGACTTTCTCGTGGTTTGCCAGAACGTTACGATCGCAAATGACATCACGACGTGGCTCACGATCGGTCGCGGCGTGATTTTGTTTCCGGGAGCCTTCGTCGTGGGAACGGGAAGGATCGGCGACGGAGCGGTTATTACTGCAAATTCCACGCTGAGCTACGTGGACGTTCCGCCCGATTCGATGGTTCGCGGCGCCTCGCCGGATATCACGATGTGGCCGCGAAAGCGGAATCTCCTAAGCCGCTATTTCACCGATTTTCAGGAAAACGAAGAGGCCGCAAGATGAAATCGCGAGACCCGTACGACCCGTATAACCCGCAAGCCGTAGCCGCAATGAATCGCGACGAGGCGATGGTAGCAGCTTCTCGCGAGTTTCTTACCAAGACGTTCGAATATGGTTACTACCGTAATTTTCAATGGCTGGGCCGCCCGGTCATTCAGTATCCGCAGGACATCGTCGCGCTGCAAGAGTTGATTTGGGACTATCGGCCGACATTAGTTGTCGAAACGGGTGTTGCGCATGGCGGGTCGCTCATTCTGTATGCTTCGATCCTCGAGCTTATCGGAGGTCCCGGCCGCGTCGTCGGAGTTGAGGTCGAGTTTCGCGAGCACAACAAGGTTGCGACGGGAAAGCACGCACTGTCGAAGCGCATCGAGGTAATCGAAGGTTCGTCCGTCGACCCCGCAATCGTCGCGCAAGTCTTCGATCGGGCGAAGGGTCAGGAACGCATCATGGTCGTTCTGGACTCATTGCACACCCACGAACATGTGCTCGCCGAACTGCGAGCGTATTCGCCGCTCGCGCGGGTCGGCGCGCCACTCGTCGTGTTCGGCACGTCCACCGGCGTGATCGATCCGTCGACCGATCTGAAGCGCGAGTGGAACACGACGAGGAATCCAAAGTCGGCACTCGAGGAGTTCTTGCGCGAAAATGACCGTTTCGAGGTCGATCACGAGATCAACGACAAGCTCATGATCACCGATGCGCCCGACGGCTACCTGCGCTGCGTGAAAGACTAAAGTATGGTCGGCGGCGACGCTCTCTTCGAAGTGCTTCCCTCGCGCTTGCCCGGAGTGAAATATTTCGTGCGACGCGCGTTTGTCGACGATCGTGGATCGTTCCGGCGTATCTTCTCGCAGAAGGAGCATGCCGCAGTCGGCATCGATGACCTCTTCGTCGAAGACAATGCATCCACGTCCCGGCAGGGTGTACTGCGTGGGATGCATTTCGATTTTCGCTTAGCGAAGCTGGTCCAGGTCGTTTACGGTGAAGTCTACGACGTGCTCGTCGACGTTCGGAGCGGGGAGCCGACCTTTGGTCAGTGGGAGGGATTCGCGCTTACGGCAAGCGGCTGTCAACAGCTCTACGTTCCGCGCGGGTTTGCGCACGGCTTCTACGTGCTCTCCGAGACGGCGGTCGTCTCGTACCGCCAGACCGACTTTTACGATCCGGAATCTGACGGTGCGTTACGTTGGAACGATCCCAACGTCGCGATCGCGTGGCCGCTTCGCGGCGAACCGATCGTATCACATGCGAGACCGCGACGCCCCGATGCTCGTGGACGTTCCTCCGTGGCCGAACGCATAACCGTTGTCGGCGCCCGGGGCTTCATCGGCTCGGCGGTCGCCGCGGCAGCCCGTGCCCAGAGCAAGGACGTGGTCGAGTGCACCCACGACGCCGTGCCATCCGATGTTGAGCTCGGCACGGTCGTTTATTGCTCGGGTCAAGCTTGGGGAGCGGAGCGCGATCCTTTCAACGCGTACCGCGTGCACGCAGTGGACGTCGCGAACATCCTGGAGCGCGCGCGGTACAAGCGGGCGATCTACATTTCATCGACGCGGGTCTACGATCGGGCGAACGAATCGGACGAATCGGCTGACACGCCGGTTCGCGCTGGTGCACGGGCCGACGTCTACGCGGCGAGCAAGCTCGCGGGGGAAGGAATCATCTTAGCGGCGCGCGAGGAGAACCGGGTCGTGCGGTGCTCCAATGTATACGGTGAGAGTCTTCGTTCCGAACTGTTTCTCTCCGACATCCTGCGGCAAGCAGCGAAAACGGGGCGGATCTCGATTCGCAGCTCACTGCGCTCGGCGAAGGATTACGTGAGCGTCGTCGATGTCGCGGATTGCGTCCTACGTATCGCGGGCGGATCGCGCGAACGTATCTACAACGTGGCTGCGGGTCGAAACACGACGCACGGTGCCTTGCTCGACCGCCTGCGCACCGTCGTGCCGTTCGAATTGGAGATCGCGCCACAGTCGCCCGACGTCGTCGTGCGCGAGATCGACGTTCGACGGATCCAAGACGAATTCGCGTTCGAGGCGCGCGATGTGCTCGATGATTTGCCGCGTTTAGCGGAGGCCTTTCGTGCCGAACGCGTATAGTGAAGGCTTCGGTCCTGCCGCGGCTCGCTACGCTGCGAGCCTTGAGGGCATCCCGGCCGTTATCGCCGATGCATCCGCCCCGGCCGGCGCGCTCGCTGCTGCCGTGCGTCGTCGCCGCGCGGGCGAGGTGTTTTGCACCGGCGTGCTCGTCGACGACCCGCGGGCGCTCATCGCGCGCGAGTATGCCGCGGAACTTCTGCGCGCGCGCTCCGACGAGGACGGCCGGCGCCAGATCTTCGACGCGCTTGCGGCGCAGGGGTTAGCCTTTAACGACACTCCGCAAACGGCGATGGTGACGCTGACGGAAGAGACGCGAAAAGTACTGCTCGACGTTATGCTGATGGGCGAAGGGCTTCTCGTGCGCTCCTGGCAAGAAGCCGAGCGCCTTGCGCTGCTATTCGGCCGGCGGCGCGATCTGATCATGCGGTTCCCCGGCGCCGACACACTCGTACCGCGCGAAGGCAAGTACGGCCGCGGCGACGCGATCGTCGTATGGGCGCCCGAGTTGCCGGCAAAGCACGCAGCCATTTACGCGTTTGCGTTACACGATTTCTACCTGCCGGTAATCATTGCAATGCGGGAGCGCCCCGCGTTTTCGCTGCCGAACGTGCAATACGCGGATCCGGGGCGCGAAATCCTCGAGCGGGCGGCGGTCGTCTTGGATGCAGAGATCGGCGGAGCATCGGGAGCGATCGCGCTCGCGAAACTCGGCATTCCGCTCGCCGTGACGACGTCGAGCGGTGCGGCTGAGTACGTGACGGGTGTGACTCCCTATGAACCCTGGAGTTGGCGCGGGATTGCTGCGGCCGCGCAGCGCGCCTTAGGTGGGTTGAAGCCGGCGCTGCGTTCGGATTTGCCGAATCCACACGACATTTGTACGGAACTCGCGGCGGAGCGCGCGCAGATTCCCCGCGACGGAGCTCTCGTTTCGATTATCGTGCCAACCTTTAACCGGCGCGCTATGTTACCGCGAGCGCTCGACTCGTTGGCGCGTCAAGAGTATCGCAACGTCGAGATCATCGTGGTCAACGATGGCGGTGAGGCGATAGCCGATATCGTCGCGCGATATCCCAACGCGGTCCTCGTCGAGAACCCCGTCAATCTTGGCGCTACCGCGTCAGCCAACGCTGGGCTGCGCGTGGCAAAGGGTGCGTTTATCGGCTTTTTGTGCGACGACGACCTCTTTTATCCGGATACGATCTCACGGTGGCATCAAGCGCTTTCGAGGTCTCGGGTGGGTGCGGTGCACGGCAACACCGTCATGCGCTTTGACCGGCGCGCAAACAGCAAAGTCCATACGAGCGGGTATCGACTCATATGGAAACAAAGCGTCGATCACCGCGATAGCCTCTATACGCCGTTCACGTCAGCCGCTTGTGTGATGTTTCGTCGCGAGGTGTTTGAGCGTCTGGGCGAGTTCGAGGATACGAGCGTTAATGATATTGAGTTTCTCTTGCGCGTCTCGCGCGCGTACGATTTCGTCCACGTCGATCATCCGTCCGTCGAAATCGATTACGATCCCGATAAGGGTCAAGGGAAGCGATACGCCGAGATGGCAAGGCAGCTTGCGGAGGCGTACGAGCGCTATCCGAGCGACAGTGCGGACGTCGCAGCTGGACGAAGAGGCACGATCGACTGGTATGCGCGCTCAGGCGCGGCCGGACTCTTTTTCAAGCCCGACATTGCGTTATCGGAAGAAGAAGTTCGCGAGGAAAGCTAGCTCAAGGCGTTACGGTCGTGCTGAGTCTTGATTCGGCCACGAGTTGCGCGGCGCGGTAGAGGCTTTCGAATTGTCCGGCGTCGGTCCACCAACCGTCCAGCACGTCGTAATAGAGATCGCCTTCCTTGATATACGCATTATTGACGTCGGTGATCTCGAGTTCGCCCCGCGCCGATGGCCGCAGGCGGTTGCAGAAGTCGAAGACGCGCTGGTCGTACATATAGATACCCGTGACCGCGTAATCGCTCGCGGGTTTGGCGGGTTTCTCCTCGATGCGAACGATGCGGTCGCCATCGAGCTGCGGGCAACCAAAGCGTTCGGGGTCGTCAACTTTCTTCAGTAAAATGCGCGCGCCTGAATCCTGCTCCTCGAACTTGCGTACGTAGGGCGAGATGTCGTCCTGGATGATATTGTCGCCAAGAATGACGGCGATACGCTGGCCTTCGGCAAAGTGTTCGCACAGCTTGAGCGCGTCGGCGATACCGCCTTCGCCCTCTTGATAGGTATAGTAGATGTCTTTGAGACCGAAGTCGCGGCCGTTTCCGAGCAGACGGAGAAAATCACCGGCTGAATTGCCTCCAGTGACGATCATGATGTCTTTGATCCCGGCCCTGCAAAGAGTCTCGATCGGATAGTAGATCATCGGCTTGTCGTAGATCGGCAGCAGATGTTTGTTCGTTACCTTGGTGAGGGGTCGAAGCCGCGAGCCGAGCCCGCCTGCGAGAATAACGCCTTTCATGTTTGATGGCGCTTCGCCCGAGGCTCCGCGCCCCCCGCTTTGGGGGGCCCCCAAACCAGGGCTAACATCTTACCGATGTGCGTACTGACGCTTGTAATAGTCGAGGAATTCGCCGGACTTGAGCGGTCGCCACCAGCCCTCGTTCTCCTGATACCAGGAGACCGTTGCGAGTAGTCCGTCCTCGAAAGCGATTCGCGGCTCCCATCCAAGCGCATGCGCCTTTGCCGATGAAACGGCGTAGCGGCGATCGTGGCCTTCGCGGTCCGCAACGTGGCGCACGTGCGACTCCATCGATCGGCCGCAGCCGTCGATGAGCCGGCGCGTAATCTCGATGTTGGTGTGCGGATTGCCCCCGCCAACGTTGTACACGTGACCGCTCTGCCCGTGTTCGAGCACGTGCATGATACCGCGAGCATGGTCCTCGACGTGGAGCCAGTCGCGAATCTGCAGCCCATCGCCGTAGACCGGGACCGGCTGATCGTCGATGAGATTGGTAATGAAGAGCGGGATGAGCTTTTCGGGATATTGGTATGGTCCGTACGTGTTGCTGCCCCGCGTGATCAAAACCGGCACGCCGAAGGTCGTGGCATAGGCGAGTACCTGCAGGTCGCCTCCGGCCTTACTGGCCGAATAGGGGCTGCGCGGCTTGATCGTGTCGCTTTCAAGGGACTCGCCCTCCGACACGTCGCCGTAGACTTCGTCGGTGGAGACTTGCAAGTAGCGAGCGACCCCTCGTTCGCGGACTGCTTCCAGCAACACGTGGGTCCCGAGAATATCTGTGCGCAGGAATTGCTCGGGATCGAGAATCGAACGGTCGACGTGCGTCTCGGCGGCGAAATTGACGATCGCGTCAACCCCTGCGCCAATCGCCTCGCGGACCGCGGACGGCTCGCAAATATCCCCGTGGACGAACCGGTAGCGCGGATCGTGCTCGACGTCGCGGAGATTTGCCGGATTGCCCGCGTAGGTCATGGCATCCAGGTTGATGATTTCTAGGTCGGGCCGTTCCCCAAGGGCGAGGCGGACGAAATTCGACCCGATAAACCCCAGGCCGCCGGTCACTAACCAACGCATCGTTTTTCACGTTCGGTATTTCCCCGACGGCCCCTTAGCGGGATCGTGATATAGTCCCGAGAGGCGAAGGCATGACGGCGGAACCGTGGGAGCGTCGCGTGGAGCGTTTGGAAGGGGCATTCGATCGCCTCGACGGTCGCTCGCCAGGAGCTTCGCAGCCCACGAAGTCCGCTCGACGCCGTCCGGCCGGGCGTGATATACTCTGGCGGCTGCCCTTGACGGGCGGTCACTTTACTACGCCCGCCACGGACGGCGGGTGATATATGGCCTCACGACACGACCGCACCGCCACGATGGCCCGCGGCCGCAGGCCAGCAAAAGGAGCACCCTGTGTCTATAGTCACCATGCGCGAACTCCTCGAGGCCGGCGTCCACTTCGGGCATCAGACCCGTCGCTGGAACCCCAAGATGAAGCCATTCATCTTCCAGGAGCGCAACGGCATTTACATCATCGATCTCGCGCTCACGGTTCAGAAGCTGCGCGAGACCTACGAGGCCGTCAAACAGATGGCCCGTGAGAAAAAAGTTATCCTATTCGTCGGCACCAAGAAGCAAGCGCAGGACGTCGTCCGCGAAGAGGCCGAGCGCGCGGGCACCTATTTCATCAATCAGCGCTGGCTCGGCGGTACGCTCACCAACTTCTCGACCATCCAGAAGCGCATTGCGCGTCTGCGCGAACTCGAGGGCATGAAGATGCAAGGCGACTTCGATCGTCTGCCCAAGAAAGAAGTTGCGCAACTCCAGGACGAGATGGCCAAGCTCGAGCGCTTCCTCGGAGGCATCAAAGACATGCACCGTCTTCCTGACGCGGTCTTTATCGTCGACCCGAAGAAAGAGCGCATCGCGGTTCTCGAAGCGCGCAAGCTGAAGATTCCGATCATCGCGGTCATCGACACGAATTGCGATCCGGACGAAATCGACTACCCGATTCCCGGCAACGACGACGCGATCCGCGCCGTCAAGCTGATGGTCAGCAAGATTTCCGACGCGATCATCGAGGGCAAGACGGAAAGCGAGAGCGCCTACGATACGGAGAACGCGTACGCGCAACCCTATGCCGCCGCCGAGAGCTTCGAAGAAGAAGCACCCGTCACGATGGCCGAAGTCGAAGCAGCGCTGTAAGGAGAACCGGTGTCCACTTCAATGTCCTACCAACCCAAAGCCGAAGAGATCAAAGCGCTGCGTGAAGAGACCAGCGCGCCGATGATGGATTGCCGCAAAGCGCTCATCGAAGCAAACGGCGACGTTGCCAAGGCGAAGGCGCTCTTGCTCGAGCGCGGCGCCGCACAGGCCGAGAAGAAGTCGGAGCGTTCGGCGAACGAAGGACTCGTTGCCAGCTACATTCACTCCGGCGGGAAGATCGGCGTGCTCGTGGAGGTCAACAGCGAGACCGACTTCGTCGCGCGCAATCCCAAGTTCGCCGACCTCACCCGCGATATCGCGATGCATATCGCGGCGATGTCGCCGCAGTACCTCGATCGCGCGAGCGTGCCCGAGGACGTCGTGGCGAAAGCGCGCGAAGAGTTCCGCGCCTCGGTGCCGGCCGGTAAGCCGCCCGAAGTCGCGGAGAAGATCGTCGAAGGCAAGTTGAACAAGTGGTACGAGGAACACGTCCTGCTCGATCAGCCGTTCGTCAAAGACGATGCGCTTTCGGTCAGCGACCTGATCAACGCGGCGGTCGGTTCGTTGGGGGAGAAAATTCAGGTTCGTCGCTTCACGAAGTTCACACTCGGAGAAAACTGACGCTCTTGGACGCAAGCGATAGTCGACCCAAGTACAACCGTATTCTCCTCAAAATCTCCGGCGAAGCATTCGCCGGAACCGATACCGGCGTCGACGTCAATACGACGCGCGCCATGGCCGACCAAATTGCCGACGTGAGTCGCGCCGGGGTTTCCGTTGCGGTCGTCGTGGGCGGCGGAAACATCTGGCGCGGCAAAGTGCACGAAGAAGCGGGCATGGATCGCGCGACTGCCGACTATATGGGCATGCTCGCGACCGTGATCAACGCATTGGCACTGCAGGACGCACTGGAGCGCATGGGCGTTCCCTCACGCGTGCAAACGGCAATCGCGATGCACCAAATCGCCGAACCCTACATCCGAAGGCGGGCTATGCGCCATTTGGAAAAGGGGCGCGTCGTGATCTTTGCGGCCGGCACCGGCAACCCGTATTTTACGACCGACACGACGGCTGCGCTACGCGCGGTCGAAATCGGCGCCGACGCAATTCTCAAAGCCACCAAGGTTGACGGCATCTACAGCGCGGATCCCAAGAAGGATCCCACCGCGACCCGGTTCGCGCGTCTGGACTACATGGACGTCTTGCAGCGCGGGCTCGAGGTGATGGATTCGACCGCGATGGCGCTGTGCATGGACAACAAACTTCCAATCATCGTGTTCGACATGACCGTTCCGGGGAATATTCGCCGTGTCGCTTTCGGCGAGGCGATTGGGACGATCGTCGAGCGCGAATCGAACCTGAGCGTCGGAGGCGTGAGATAGTGGCCGACTTCTTCAAAGACACCGAATCGAAGATGACCAAGTGCGTCGAGGCGACGCGGGGCGATTTTGCATCGATCCGCACCGGTCGCGCGACGCCGGCACTCCTCGACCGTCTGCACGTTGAGGCTTATGGCTCTGCGGTTCCGCTCAAGCAAGTTGCCAGCATCAGCACGCCGGATGCGCGTACCTTAGTCGTTCAGGCATTCGATAAGAACGTGGTCGGCGACATTCGCAAAGCCATCGAGAAAAGCGATCTCGGGATTACGCCCAATATCGACGGGACGACGATCCGCTTGACGGTTCCCCCGTTGAACGAAGAGCGGCGCAAAGACCTGGTCAAGGTCGTCAAAAAGAAGGCTGAAGACGGGAAGATCGCCGTGCGCAACGTGCGCCATAAGGCCCACGACGATCTCAAGGAACAGCTCAAGAAGCACGAGATCACTGAAGATGACAACAAGCGAATGCAGGACCAACTGCAAAAGATGACCGATCGCTTCGTTAAAGAGATCGACGGGCTCGTCGCAACAAAAGAAAAAGACATCATGGAAGTCTAGCGGCTTCCATGCCAGATACCAACGCCGACCTCACTCTGATGCCCGAAGTGGAGGCGCGCGCGGCCTTGGCCGGGCGCCGCTTGCGTTTGTGCGTTCTCGCGCCCGTGGGCCCGGCGCTCGGTATCGGAACCTTGCGCGTTCTGCGCACGACCGAGCGTGACGACTGCATCGATCTCGTTTGCGGATACGAATCCTATGATCGCCCAGACTGAGCGTGCCGTTCCGCGGCACGTCGCGATCATCATGGACGGCAACCGCCGGTGGGCACGCGAGCATGGACTGCCGGCGCTCGAAGGGCATCGCCGCGGAATCGTTGCCTTACGCCACGTGACCCAAGCGGCAAGCGACCTTGGCATCGAGATCGTAACCGTCTACGGTTTTTCGACCGAAAATTGGCGCCGCGATGCAGCAGAAATCGACTTTCTTTTCGACCTGTGCGTATACTTTGCCAAGAGTGAACTGGCCGAGTTGCAGCGCAAGAATGTGCGCGTGCGGATTATCGGCGACTGGCAGGCGTTACCGGAGCGCTCGCGCGATGCGCTGGACTCGCTGCGTCGTGGGACGGCGTCAAATACCGGGCTTATCCTCAATCTCGCGGTGAACTACAGCTCGCGTAGTGAACTCGAACGCGCGGTCCGTGCAATCGCAACCGACGTTCGAAGCGGAAAACTCTCCCCCGACGACATCGATGATGCCTTGATCTCGTCCTACCTCTACACGGCGGGCGATCCCGACCCCGACCTGCTGATCCGTCCGGGCGGCGAGCAGCGTCTTTCCAATTTCTTGCTCTACCAAGCCGCCTACAGCGAATTGGTCATGAGCGAGGTTTACTGGCCCGACTTCTCGGGAGAACATCTCGCGCAGGCCGTGCGCGATTTCGCTCAACGCCAGCGGCGCTTCGGAGAATAGCGCGCACGGTGCGGCGGGTCGTCGTCGGCTTGATCCTGGCCGCCGTTGGTTTGACGCTGGTGGCGAACACGTGGACGTTCGACGTGTTCGTGCTCGTCCTGGGCGTGATCATGCTCTACGAACTCAATGCGCTCTGCGAGATCAAAGGCCAGCCGCTCGAATATCCGGTTGCGATCGTCGGCGTCGTCGGCTACATCGTGCTTGCGATGTTCGATCTCTTGCACAAGTGGGAAGGCGTGCTCCTTGCCGGAATCACGATCGCGAGTTTTTCGATCGGCATGTATAGCGGCGACAAGAAGGGATACTTCGCGCGCACCGCTTACACGCTGCTCGCGGTTCTCTACATCGGCAAGCTCCTCACGTATTTCATTTTCTTGCGTTCGATCCCGAATCTGGGCATCTGGTGGACCTATGACGTCGTGGTGCTCATTGCGCTCACCGATATCTGCGGGATGGTGGTCGGTTCGCTGATCGGGCGTCATCAGCTCACCAGGATTTCGCCGAAAAAAACGGTTGAAGGTTCGGTCGGCGCACTGCTCATTGTCGCGGGCGTCGGCGCAGCGGCGGCGGCGTGGATTCCCCAGCTGCATCTGACGGCGTGGCAAGGACTCACCCTGGGTCTCGCGACCTCGATCGCGGCGCAAGCCGGCGATCTCGCCGAGTCGGCACTCAAACGCGATGCCGGCGTCAAGGATACGGGGCAGATCATCCAAGGGCACGGCGGCGTGCTCGACCGCTTCGACTCGTATCTCTTCGGCGGCATGGCCTACTTCGGCACCTTACATTTGCTCGGTATATTGGTAGTTCCGCAATGAGCGAAAAGAAACGCGTTGCTATTCTCGGATCGACCGGTTCGATCGGCACACAAGCGCTCGACGTGATCGCGGCTCATCCGGATCGTTTCAATGTTGTCGGCTTGGCGGCGGGGCGCAACGTCGCACTGTTGCACGAGCAGTGGGAGCGCTTCGACCCCGAGATCGCAACCAGCGCGGTCGACGGACCGGCCGGCTTGGTACGCGTCGCGATCGAGACGCAACCCGACATCGTGCTTGCCGCGACAGACGGCGCCGTGGCCTTTGACGCGGTGCTCGCCGCGATCGAGCGCGGCACCGATGTGGCCGTCGCCAACAAAGAACTGATCGTCGCGGCCGGTGAGGTCATGCTGGATGCGGCGGCGCGCAGCGGGAGCCGGCTGCTGCCGGTCGATTCCGAGCACAGTGCCCTGTTCCAGTGCCTCGTCGGCGAGGACCCGGCCAGCGTGGCGGCAATCGTGTTGACCGCCTCGGGCGGCCCCTTCCGCAATGCCAGCGCGGCGGAGATGGCCGAGGCGACCCTCGAGCGGGCGCTGGCGCATCCAACCTGGCGCATGGGCACCAAGAACACGATTGATTCGGCCACCCTGATGAACAAGGGCCTCGAAGCCATCGAGGCCAGCCGCCTGTTCGGACAGCCGGGCGACCGCGTGCTCATCGCCGTGCACCCGCAATCCATCGTCCATGGCTTCGTGGTCTTTACGGACGGCAGCGTCAAGGGCCAGCTCTGCGCCCCGGACATGCGCTTACCCATTGGGTATGCCTTATCGTTTCCCGAACGTCTCTCAGGATCGTCGGATACGGTTGACCCACTACGTATCCTTGGGGCTCAACCGGAAGCATCCGCTCTGCGTTATGACTTTGAACGGCCGGACTTCGAACGTTTCCCGTGTCTGCAGCTGGCCTACCGGGCGCTGGCCCAGGGCGGAACTGCCCCAGCGGTCCTTTCGGCCGCCAACGAAGTCGCTGTGCGGTCCTTCGTCGAAGGAAGAGTTCGGTTCGGTGAGATCGCGCGAATCATCGAAACCACGTTGGATCGGGTGGCACACCGGGATGCAACCCTCGCCTACATTCGGGAAGCAGATTCAGACGCGCGTCTCGTGGCCGCGGAGTACGTAGAGGACATCAGGTGTTGCTAGCAGTCGTTACCTTCGCATCGATCGGAAAAATCGTCACGTTCCTCGTGATGCTCTCGATTCTCATCGTGCTGCACGAGTACGGACATTTTCTCGTGGCGCGCCGCAACGGCGTGCGCGTCAACGAGTTTGCGGTCGGCATGGGCCCGAAACTCTTTGGATGGGTAAGCCCGCGTAGCGGCACGCTCTACTCGCTGCGTGCGCTCCCAATCGGCGGCTACTGCGCGATGGAGGGCGAGGACAACAAAACCACCGAGGCCGAGCAGCAACGCGAATTTCGCGAGGCAACTATCTTCAGCACGAACCCTCGGGTTGCAAGTCGAAATTTCCAATCCAAGGGTCCGTGGAACCGATTGGCCATCATCCTTGCGGGACCGGTTGCGAATTTCGTGCTAGCCTACATCATTCTGCTGGTCGGCGCGATCGCGTTCGGCGTTCCAAGCGACCGCATCGATCGCGCGATCGTAATGGTCGTGATGCCGGGTTATCCAGCCGCGACGCACGGCTTGCGACCGGGCGATCGGATCGTGGACGTGAGTATCGCCGGCAAAAATGTAACCGACGCGAACCGGCTGGTCGATACGATTCACGGCGCGCTCGGGAAGACCATCGACGTAACCTACGATCAGGACGGCGTCGCGAAGACGATCCACGTCAAGCCCAAACCGTGCCCGCAAAACGCGAAACAAGGTTGCATCGGTTTCTCGCCAGCGCCGGCCTACGAGCGCGTCGGGCTTGCCGCGGCCCTGCGCTACGCCGGGCTCGGATACGTCGGCGTTGCCGATCAGACGTTCTCGTCGATCGGCTTACTGGTCACGCAATTTACCAAATACGCGGGCCAAGTTTCGGGCCCGGTCGGTATGGCGCAGGTCGCCGGCGTGGTGCAAGATTTCGGCTGGGGGCCGTATCTTACGCTCGCGGCAACGATCTCATTCGCGCTCGGGATTTTCAACTTGTTGCCGATTCCAGCGCTCGACGGCGGACGCGCGGCGTTCATCATCGCCGAACTGCTGCGCGGCAAACCGGTCGATCCGGATAAGGAAGCGCTCGTGCATATCGCGGGCCTCGCCGCGCTAATGGCGTTGATGTTGCTCGTTGCCTTCCACGACGTCGCTCGCATCTTCTCGGGCCAGGGAGTGTTTTAGTGATTCGCCTGCGGCGTAAATCGAACCCGATCTTCCTCCAGAATAAGACCGGCAAATCCGACGCGAAGAGCGTGTGGATCGGCGGCGATCATCCGGTCGCGGTGCAGTCGATGACGACCACCGATACGGCCGACGCTGATGCGACGCTGCAACAAATCTACGCGCTAGCGATGGAAGGCTGTGAGGTCGTGCGGGTGACGGTGAAGGATCCGCCCGACGCGGCCGGATTGCCGGCGATCGTCTACCGCTCTCCGGTGCCGATCGTCGCCGACATCCACTTCGATCACAAAATGGCGCTCGCAGCCATCGAAGCCGGCGTTGCTAAGCTACGGCTGAACCCCGGAAACATTCGCGATCCCAAGAAGGTCGTTGAGGTCGTGACCGCGGCCAAGGCGCGTGAGATTCCGATTCGCGTCGGGGTAAACATGGGTTCGCTCGCGCCCGATCTCGAGAAGACGCTCGGTCTCACCGCTGAAGCGATGGTCGAGTCGGCGCTTCGCCACGTCGCGCTTCTCGAAGAACATGGGCACACCGACATTGCCATCTCGCTCAAAGCGCATGACGTCATGACGACGGTTACGGCGTATCGCTTGATGGATCAGCGTCTGCGCGAACGCAATACGCCCTATCCCTTGCATCTCGGCATCACCGAAGCCGGGCTCTTGCGCGACGGCACGATCAAGTCGTCGATTGGCCTCGGCATCCTGCTTTTCGAAGGCATCGGCGACACGATTCGCGTTTCGCTCGCCGCCGATCCGGTGGAAGAAGTGCCGGTGTGCTGGTCGATCCTCAAATCACTCGGCCTGCGCGAGAAGGGCTTTGAGATCACTGCGTGCCCGTCGTGCGGGCGCGCTGAGATCTCGGTCCTCGAACTCGGACGCGCGGTCGAGGCGATCGCCAAAGAGTACAGCGCCCCGGTCAAGGTGGCCGTGATGGGTTGTGTGGTCAATGGACCGGGCGAATCCAAGATGGCCGACGTGGGCGTCGCCGGCGGCAAAGGCAAGGGCGCGATCTATCGCGCCGGCGAGCTGGTCGGGACCTATCCCGAAGACGAGCTGCTCGGCATGCTGCGCTTGGAGATCGAGAAAGTAATCGCTGAGAAATATCCTGACTACGCAAGCGAGATCGGCGCCGTGTCATGACCTACCGCACGCCGTCGATGCGCTCGCTGGTTCTCGCGGCCGTGGTCGCGACGACGGCCTCGACGGTTTTAGCCTTTTCGCGCCCGGTCGACATGGTCGTCGACGGTCAGCACGTGGAGAGCGACGTGCCGCCTGTTTCGACGGCCGGGAATCACGTTTTCGTTCCGGTTCGCTCGTTGGCTGATGCCTTGGGTGCGCAGACCTCGGTCGACGGTCCCAACATCTACGTCGTGCGCGGTACCGAGTCGCTGCGCTTACGCGTCAGCGACGTTCATGCATCGATCAACGGTATGCCCTTCACGCTCGAACATGCGCCGTTCCGCGTACGCGGGCGCGTGATGATCGGTTTACGCGCGATTGCGCGCGCCTTCGGTGTTCACGCTGCCTACAACGCGCGGACTGCGCGCGTTGACGTGATGACGCCGGGTATCGGCGAGGCGGCACCCGCGCCGCCCGCCCAAGCACAATAGGACGGTTTTCAGCCGCATCCTGCGGCTACCGGCTTCGCTCGCGCTAAGCAGCAATACCCCCGAGTGTTATCCCGGCTTTAGAGATAGCCGCCTTTGCCGTCGATTCCGATTCGGCGGAGATCGCGAGGCACAAGTTCGTATCGGATGACACGCTTTCCGGTTTCGGCATCATCTTCGCGGTGACGCCGGCGTCCCGCAGCGCCTTCCCGGCGATCATCGTGTCGGAATTCGATCCGAAGTAGAGGATGATGCCGGAGATCGTCGTCGTCATCGCGCGGCGACCGCCGTCCGAAGCTCATCGAGTTGTGCCTGCAGCACGGCCTTCTCGGCGATTTCGTCGGCGATCGCTTCGGCCGTGGCTTTGGTCGTATAGTTCATGACCTCGTCGATCCGCGCAAAGAGCGCGGCGACCGTGTTGGTGATCCAGATGAGGACGCCGCATTCCGCCACCACGCAGAGCGCATGGAGCGCGACGCGATCCAAGCCTTCCTCCGGAAAGACCGCCGAGGGAACGAAGAGATCGAAGAGGAGATGGTGCACGGCGGTAAGACCGGCTGAGACGACGATCGGGCGCCAATCGACGTAGCCGACGAGCATGGCGAAGACGGCGAAGAAATACATATGGTAGTCGATTTGCCAATCGCCGTGTCCGGAGAGACCGCTGAGGTCGCCACGTCCGGCATAAACGAAGGCAATGGGCCCGAGGGTGATCGCGATCGCGATAATCGAGCGTAGTGCGATCCCATCCTTCATGGTGCGGGCGCAGATTGTGGCGAGAACCGCGACGACCGCCAGAAAAGCGACCGGACCAACCCAAGGGTTGCGCGCGTTGAGAGCAACGAGGGCGACTGCGAGGACGTGGATCCAGATAATGATCGTATAGAGCTGAGTTGCGCGCGCGCGCATACCTGCCAGGGTCAAGAGACTCTCCTTAGTATGGTGCATAATCAATGCGGCCGATTCCTCGGCCGCATTGATCGTGTGGTGGGCTTTTGTGGTGGGCTTTTACGGTTGAACTGGGGTTACGCCGCGCCGCGGCGGACGCGTTCGATTTCAGCCTGGAGCGCCGCGTTGTCGTTGAGATGTCCGGCGATCGCTTCGGCGGTCGCACGCATCGTGAAGTCCACGAACTCGTCGATGCGGGTGAAGATCGTCCGTGCGGCCTTGGTGATCTGAACGAGGGTGATGACCTCGACCAGCGCACACACCGTTTGAATCGCGAAGCGATCCATTCCATAGGCCGGAAAGATGGTCGATGAAGCGGCAAGCGATGCGCCGACGCCGTAAGCGGCGGCAAGGGAGGCGGAGATCAGGATCGGGCGCGAATCGACGTACCCGACGAGCATCGCGAATACCGCAAAGAAGTAGAGGCTCGAGTCCGCATGCCAGTTGCCGAATCCGGCGACACCGAACATGATCGGTCCCACGGTCAGCGAGGCGGCGACGATCGAGCGCAAAACCGGTCCATCGTTCATGAGCTTGGCGCAGATGGTGGCGGTTGTTGCCGCTGCCCACAGGATAAACACGGGCGCTAGCCACGAGTTACCCGATGCGATCGCGATCGCTGCGGCCGCGGGGATGTGAAGCCACGTAAGCACGACGTAAAGCTGGGTGGCATGGGCGCGCAAATGGGCTAGAGAGAACGTACGATTCGCGGCCCGTGAAAATAGGGTAGCCATGGTAGCACCTCTGTTTAATTACGCTAGATCACACCCAATGCGATCATCGGCTACTTACGACTTGCGTCTATAATGCGAATTCGTCGATAACCAGGCGCTTACCAAAGGTTAACGCTACCGAGCACCTGCGCTTACGCGGCGTTTACACCAGCTATACGAATTGCTCCGAAATGCCCTCGGGCTCGACCACCGGCTCGATCTGATCGGGATCCGATTTTCGGAAGCCGTAGCTGAAAAAGAAGACCAGGCCGACGACCAGCGCGATCACAAACCAGGTCCAGGTGCGGGCCGAGAGGCCGAAGACGGCGAGAAACAGCGACATCACGATTCCCAGAATCGGGAAAAGCGGGACGAACGGCACCTTGAAAGTACGCGGGAGGTCCGGCTTGCGCTTCCGCAGATAGAGCACCCCGGCGCAGACGACCGTGAACGCAATCAGCGTTCCGATGTTGACCAAGTTGAGCAGATCGGTGAGCGGGACGATGAGGGTAAGCAGGGCGACGGCCACGCCGGTGATCATCGTCGTGCGCACGGGCGTCTTGAATCGAGGACTGATCACCGCCACCGCCGGCGGCAGCATCTTGTCGCGAGCCATCACGTAAAAGATGCGCGTTTGTCCCAGAAGCGAGCTGAGCGCAACGCTGGTCGTCCCGGCGAGGACGCCGATCGTGATGATCGCGCTCACCCAGGGCATGTGCAAGGGCGCGAGCGCGAAGACCAGAGGGTCCTTGGTGGGGACCTTGTCCCACGGCACGGCGCCGATGAGCACGACGGCGGTCGCGCAGTACAGGACCGTGCCGATACCGAGCGCGCCCATCACGCCAAGCGGAATATCGCGCTGGGGTTGTTTGCATTCTTCGGCGGTCGTTGTCGCAGTGTCGAAGCCGATGTAACTGAAAAAGACGAATGCGCTGACCGCGACGATTCCATACGGCTGCGCCGAAGACGAGTAATCGGCCATTCCACCGAACGGTTGCAGTGCACCCAAACCATATGGCGCGAAGTTCAAGAAGTGAGCCGGATGGAATAAGAAGATGCCGGCGGCAATAAAGACCAGAAGCGCACCGATTTTGAGGACGACGAAGATATTGTTGGTCGTCGCCGTTTCACGGATGCCGATCGAGAGCAAGACCGAGAGAGCGATCACGAAGAGTGCGCCCACGATGTCGCACTGTGAGTGCGCCAGATCCCAACTCGCGGGCGTCCACCATGGACCGGTAAAATGCAGATTCGACGTCTGCGCCCAGCTGGGTAGGATGACCCCGATGCTTTTGAGCACGTCTTGCATCGCGGCCGAAAATTGCTGGGCGACGGGCGCGGCGCTGATCCCGTATTCGAAGATCAACGCAAACCCGATGATCCAGGCGAAGAGCTTGCCCATCGTCGCGTAAGCGTAGGTGTATGCGCTCCCCGCAACCGGCACCATCGCGCCAAGCTCGGCGTAGCACAGTGCGGCAAAGAACGACGTGAGCCCGGCGAGGAGATATGAGACGATCACGGCCGGTCCGGCTCCGATGACCCCGGTGCCGATCGTGGTGAAGATGCCGCCGCCGATCATCGTACCTAGGCCAATTGCGACGAGGTCTTTCGCGGTCAGCGCCCGCTTGAGGATCCGTTGTTGTGCAAGCGCGCGAAGTTTGTCGACGTTGGTCGTCGCAAAGAGTTCGGAGACGAAGGACATTTCGCGCAGGTTCGCAAGGAGGGCCCATGCGTCCCCCCAGCCCGTATCTCCGGCTCGCACAGCGCGAGATCTACCGCAATCCGTGGCTCGCGGTGAAAGTCCACGACATCGTGCATCCGACCGGCGCCACTGGCGAGCACGTGCTCATTTCAGCGGGCCACGCCTGCGGTGTGCTCGTCGTCGACGGTGACAGCTTTGTGCTCGCGCGGCAGGCACGCTTCGGTGCCGACACCCACGTCATCGAAATCGTCAAAGGCGGAGCCGACGAAGGTGAAGCGCCGCTTGCAGGTGCGCAACGCGAATTGCGTGAGGAGCTCGGTCTTGAAGCGATGCGCTGGACACCGCTCGGTCTCGCGTACGAGATCCCGTCGATCATGGAGTTTCCGGTGGCGCTTTTCCTCGCGCACGATCTCCGAACGGTAGCTACGGCCCAGGAACATGTCGAAGCGGTCGACGCCGTGCGCATGCCGATCGAGGATGCCTATCGTGCCGCCGTTGACGGCCGCATCGACGACGCGGTGACGCTCGCCGCGTTTCTGCGCTATCGTTTGCTCATCGACGGAACTGTAGGCTGAAGTAGATTTGGCGGTACGGCAAGCCGAACCACTCGGTTGCGGCTTTGCCGATGTATGGGGCGTAAGCCGCAGCCGTCGCGTAGCTATTGAGCGGCGCGGGAACGCCTTCACCGATCAAGCCTGCGATGTGTGCGTACTGATTGAATAGATTGGAGATCGTTACCGTGAAGGTAACGTTTCGCGAGACGGGATCGCTGAGCTGCAGATTGCTGTAGTCGTACGCCGGCAAGTTTTTGGTGTTGTTGATGCTGGCGGTATAGATCGTGTAGCGGGCGTCAACCACGCCGAAGATGTTGTCGACCGCGACGTTTGCCGTGTGCAACGGCACACCCTTGATCTGACTGCCGACGATCGAGGTTAGGTTCGCTTCAAGATACTGCGGCGGAGCATTCCCGAGCACGCTCGAGGTCAGGGACCAATCGTAGTCGATGTACAAACGGCGGCTGATCCGCGCACGGCCGGACAGATCGGCCCCGCGCGCTTGCAGCGTTCCGATATTGACCGTGCCGGTCACGCCGAGCGTGTAGTTATTCGCTCCGCACACGCCGGTAAGCGCTTGGTTCGCGGCCGCAACGTACGATGGGTCGATGCCTGCCTCGCCGGCTTGCGACAAAGGAATGAGCGATGAGTAGAGCTTGTCGTAGACGTTGACGTTGTAGAGTTGAAGCTGCGTGATCGAGTCGCCGAACCACGTATGCCCCCATGAGGCCTCTTCGTCGACGCCGCGTTCAGGCTTGAGGTCGGCGGACGGGACCGATCCGATGGAGTTGAGCGCACCGCAGGTGTAGGTCGCGCCGCCGCCGGTACCGTTGGTGATGCCTTCGGCAAGCTGACCGGGCTGGAACGGGAGGTCGAGCTCGTCCGAGGTCGGTTGCGTCGTCGTCGCGCCGAAGGCGGCGCGAATCACGTCGTGCGTTGACGTGCGATAGAGCAGCGAGAGCCGCGGATCGACGTACGAGGAATCGGTTTCGCTCGCATGCCGCGCCCACACGTTGAGGTACGCGGTGAGCGGCGAATGCTGCGGCTGCCAAACCTCACGAATGAAGAATGCGCTCTCGTTCGAGTACGGCGCCGTCTGGGTTGTTTTTGCCGGGCTGAGTGCGTAGAGGGTGCTGTAAATATACGCGTTATTGAAGTAGTTGTAGCCGATCGTGAAGTCGTTATCGGCTGCGGCGAAGTCGTCGTCGAGTAACGATCCCGTTGTCGCAACGCGGTAATCTCGCAGATACTGACTCTTGGGCGTCGGGAGGTTGAGGCGGTAGGTCGTGTCGTTATAGAGGGTCGTAAAGCCGTTCAGCGAGACCGTACCGGCGCCGAAGCTGTGCGAGATCGTCGCGGCTTGATAGCCGAAGTTAAATGCCTGCCACGCCGGACCCGCGCCTTGCCAGCCTGTTGCCGAAGACGCACACGCCGCCGGGTCGGCGCTGCCTTGCGCGACGCATGTCGCGTACGCAGTTGGGTATGGAAGATAGTCGCCGTCGCCGTTGCCGGTCTTGTCTTCCCAGTACGAGCTGTTGACGTCGGTCAGCACGATGTTGGTCTTCGCATCCGGCGCATACGTCAACTTGATGAGATTCGCGCGCGAGGTTACCGACGAGTCGTCGATGTAGCTCGCCTGCGCGCCGGATTGATAGAAGTACGCGTTGCGGAACGGGCCGTCGAGGCCCGAGACGCCGTAGGCGAGCGCATAGCCGAGCTTGCGGCTCGAGCCGGTGGCGATGACATTGGTTGCCTGACGCGCGAAGGTGCCGTAGCCTTGCATCACGCTCACTTGTTGCGTGGGAGTTGGATCGAGCGTTTGGAAGTTGACGACGCCGCCGATCGCGTTGATGCCGAGAAGGTTGCTCCCTCCCGAACCGTAGAGCACTTGGACGTCGCGAAACGGAAAGAGCGGCGATAGTTGGTAGTTGTAGCCGCCTTTGATGCCGTATCCGATCGGATTTCCGTCGAGCGCGGCGACCGTTTCGGCGGTACCGATCCCGCGGATGTCCAGGTTGATATCGTCGCCGAGTGCGGCGGTGTCACCGGTAATGCCGTTGTTGACGCCCGGCAGCGTACGCAGCGCATCACCTGCGCGCTGTACGCCGCCGGCTTGTAGCGTTTCGCTGTTAAGTGTCGCAGTAATAACGCTCGATTGTTGCAGGCTCGAGCTGGATTTCGTCGAGGTCACGGCGATGACGTGGAGCGTACCCATAGCGCGCTGGATTGCAAGCGTCGTTCGGGCAGTAGCGGCGGCTCCGACGATGACGGGCGTAGAGACCGCCGGCTGATAGCCCGCCGCTCGAATTTCGAGGTGGTACGTCCCCGGCACGATGCCCGAAAAATGAAATGCGCCGTGCGCATCGGTCGCGGTGCGATGCGACGTCTCGAGAATGCGCACCGTCGCGCCGGAGAGCGCGAGGCCCGACGCCGCGTCGACGACGATACCGGCGATGCTCGAGCTGGTTTGAGCGCGAGCCGGCAGCGCCGACGCGAAGAACGCGCAAGCGAGCGTCGCGCACAACGTGCGCGCGCAAAATGAACGCATGGAAGGCCCCTTTTGAGCGGCGTCTAGTGTACGGGAATCAGCGACGCTGCGCGGGGCGGGCCGCGCTTGGAGCGGCACCGCGCGTGGCGGTTGGGATCGATTGCAACTGCGGGCGCGTTCTCGCGGCTGGTGTGTGCGCACGCAAGCGGTGCTTCGCTTGGAACGAGCAATTCGTACAGCAACCGCGCAGCGCGCTCGCGTTGACGCGCGAACCAGCCGACCAGTGCAACGATCAGGCCGCACCACGCTACCGCGCAGGCAAGGGTCGTGACGACACCGAGCAGGATCGACCCGCCGAACGCGTCGGCGAGCGAGTCGATATCCGCACCGGCCTGGAGCGCGTCGATCGTTTCCATCGCGGGCACAACGAGCAGTGCGAGGAGCGCGATGAGGGCGCACGCGCAGGCGATCTGTGCCGGCCGGAGGTGCAGCAATCGCACGCGCGTCTGAATCGACGCGGCGGCGGTGCAGAAATAGAGAAAGCATTGCACGGCGGCGGCGGCCGCAAGCAGTAGCGCGATAGCCGTGAAGAGCAGGCGCGAATCGTGGGCAAGATGGTCGTAGGAATCGTCGCGCACCAAGTAGTCGCCGAGCACGTCGATGCCGACGTGCGCGCTCACCGCGGCGAGAAGCGCCGTCGCGAGGACGGCCAAGACCGGGAGGCGCAGCTTCAATCGGTTCCTTATGCGGGAGGTGGCGGAGCGGAGCTTGAGTTCCAAAGATACTCCGGCTCGTTTAAGTCCGCATTAATCCATCGCGACCATACGAAGAGCGCATCCGAGAGGCGGTTGAGGAACTGCTGCGTTTCCTTTGAAACGCCGTCATCTTCGTCGCGCAGGGTAATGAGCAGCCGTTCCGCGCGTCGGCAGATGGTGCGGGCCAGATGCAGGTAGGCTCCGGGCAGCGAGCCGCCCGGGTGGATGAAGTTGTTGAGATGGGGCAGATTGCGCTGCGCTTCGTCGATGGCGCGCTCGAGCGCCACGGCATCATCGTGCGTAATCAGCGGCATGCCCTCCCAGCGATCCTTGGGCAGCGTTGCGAGGTCGCTTCCAAGGTTGAAGAGTGCGTCTTGAACCCAGGCGAGCCACGCATCGAGGCGCGCGGCGCGCACATGCATCGCAAGCAGCGGGCGCAGCGTGCTGCGGGCCATCCCGATCGCGCTCGAGCACTCGTCGACCGTACCGTAGGTTTCGATCCGCAGGGTGTTCTTCTTGACGCGCTGCCCCCCGACGAGACCAGTGGTGCCGTCGTCGCCGGTGCGGGTGTAGATGCGGGTGAGCTTGGGCATGGGCTCCCCTTCGGCTGAAGAGGCCGTGGGCCCGCTCCACGCGAAACCGGGCCGGTCATGTCCGAACCCCAGACCTCAAAGGACGTTAAGGAGATACCTCCAAAGGCGGCCGACCTTTCCGCGTGGTACACGGCCGTTTGCTTGAAGGCTGAGCTAGCATCGTATTCACCGGTGCGCGGCTGCGTGGTGCTACGCCCGTACGGCTATGGGTTGTGGGAGAATCTGCAAAAGAACCTGGACGCTGCCTTCAAAGCCACCGGCCACGAAAACGCGTACTTCCCGCTGCTCATTCCCGAAAGCTTGTTGCTCAAAGAGGCGGAGCACGTGGAGGGCTTTGCGCCGGAAGTTGCGTGGGTGACGCACGGCGGTAATGAAGAACTTACCGAGCGCCTTGCGATTCGTCCGACGTCGGAAGTCATCATCGGCGTCATGTACGCGCAGTGGATCGAGTCGTATCGCGATCTGCCGATTCTCATCAATCAATGGTGTAACGTGCTGCGATGGGAAAAGGCCACACGCCCGTTTTTGCGCACGATGGAGTTCTTGTGGCAAGAGGGCCACACCGCGCACGCAAACGCGCAAGAGGCGCGTGAGGAGACGCTGCGCATGCTCGGCGTCTATCGTGACTTCGCGGAAAACGTCGCCGCCGTTCCGGTCTACGCCGGTATCAAGAGCGCGAGCGAACGGTTTCCCGGCGCAGTCGAGACCTATTCGATCGAGGCGCTCATGCCCGACGGAAAAGCGTTGCAGTCGGGAACCTCGCACGATCTCGGCCAGAACTTTGCCAAGGCCTATGACATCAAATTCCTCGACGCCGACCAACAGATCAAGCACGCCTACACGACATCGTGGGGGATGTCTTGGCGCATGCTCGGCGCGATGATCATGGTACACGGGGACGACCGCGGTTTACGCGTTCCGCCGAAGATGGCGCCGATCGAAGCGGTGTTCGTTCCGATCGTGCGCAAAGGGGACGACCGTGCCGTGGCGGCGTGTCAGGATGCCGCCAAAGCGCTGCGCGAGGCGGGCTTTCGCGTGAAAGTCGACGATCGCGATCAGCAGCCCGGCTGGAAATACGCCGAATGGGATCTGCGCGGGGTCCCGGTGCGGGTCGAGATCGGTCCGCGCGACGTCGATACGCAAACGGCCGTGCTGGTTCGTCGTGACCGGGGCAAGGGCGATCCCGAGCAAAAGCAAAGCGTTCCGCTCGCCGCACTCGCGCAGGAGCTGCGCGTGCTCCTCGACGCGATTCAAATCTCGCTCTTCGATCAAGCCAAGGCGTTTCTAACCAGTCACACCTTTGTGGTGAGCGATCGCGAAGAGTTCTACGAGAAATGCAAGACGCGCGCCGGCATGATCGACATTCCGTGGTGCGGGCGCGTCGCGTGCGAGGAACACGTTAAGGAAGAGACCGGTGCAACGACGCGCAACACCTACCCGCTGCCGGCGAACGAAGCAGGCGCGTCGTGCGTTGCATGTGGAGAACCTGCTGTGGTGAGGGCCTACTTTGCGCAGTCATATTAACTTGCTTCTCGCCCTCTTGCTCATCGCTGCGATGCCGAGCGTGGCCGATCTGGATGCGCATTCGCGCGCGGGTGGTAACCGGATCGATATTGCGACCTCAGTCGGCAAGCAATTGTTCAGCTCCCCATGGCCCGCGCAGGTGATGCAGGTCTTGGCCAATGAGACGGGCGCTGATGTGGTGCTTGGGCTGCGTGTCTCGGGCGTGAAGTTTCACCAGCCGCTGACGCGCGAGGGCTTTGATCGCGAGGTCGAGGAGCTTATCACTCGCGCCTTTGCGGCAGCCCCCAATGCCGAAGAGGTGGACCTCTGGGTCACGGTCCCGATTATCGTCGGCAAGGACGTCGTGGTCAGCGGAGACCTTGCCGTGCCGACCACGCGGACGGTCTTCACGATCAGCGTGACCCGCGCTGAAAATGCGGCCTCACTCGCGGCGCGGCTGCATAGTGGGGCCAGCGTCTTTCTCGATCAGGAATGGGCGCAGAGCGCTTTCACGAAGAGTTAAGCGGTGTATAACAAGACGACGCTGCCTAATGGCCTGCGCGTGCTCACCGAGAGCATGCCGGCCGTCCGTTCGGCAAGCATTGGAATCTGGGCCGACGTCGGCTCCTCGCTGGAGCGTCACGAGCAGCGTGGTATCTCGCACTTGGTCGAGCATATGCTCTTCAAGGGCACGCAGCGGCGTAGCGCTCGCGAGATTGCCGAGACGATGGACGGGGTCGGCGGGAGCCTCAACGCCTTCACCGACAAAGAGGCGACCTGTTACTACGCCAAGGTGATCGATCGGCACGTGCCGCTCGCGCTCGACGTGCTCTCGGACATGTTTTTGAACTCGGTCTTCGATCCGCACGAACTCGCCAAAGAGCAGAAAGTCGTGCTCGAAGAGATCAAGATGTACGACGACTCGCCCGACGAGCTCATTCACGATCTGTTTTTGCAGACGATGTGGAGCGGCTCGGACCTGGGTGAGCCGACCATCGGCTTTGTGGATACCGTGACCCGCGTGACCCCCGCAGACCTGCGCTCGCACATGGCGCGTCACTATGCTCCGGATTCGGTCGTCGTTGCTGTCGCCGGCAATGTGGAGCACGAACGTTTCGTGGAGCTGGCGGCCGAGTGCTTCGCGCCGTTTACGGGGACGAGCGAACGTTTCGAGCCTGATGCACCGCGCACGACGCCCGCGGCCCTCGTGCGCCAAAAAGATAGCGAGCAGGCCTACGTTATCCTCGGATCGCGTGGTCTGAACGTTCGTGACGACCGGCGCTTCGCGCTTTCGGTGCTCGACACGGTGCTGGGCGGTGGAATGTCGAGCCGGTTGTTCCAGGAGATTCGCGAAAAGCGCGGGCTCGTCTACACGGTCTACTCGTTTCAAGCTGCGTATCGTGCCGCGGGCCTCTTCGGGATCTATGCCGGCACGTCGGCGGAGAACGTGCAGCCCTGCATCGACGTCATCGCCGAGCAGCTCGCCTCGCTGCGCAATATCGAAATCAGTGGAAACGAACTTCACCTGGCCAAGGAGCACATCAAGGGAAACCTGACGCTTTCGCTCGAGTCCACCTCGAGCCGGATGATTCGGCTGGGTCGCAACGAGTTCGCGCTGGGCCGCCAGATGGCGCCCGAAGAAATCGAAGAACGCATCGATGCGGTGAGTGCATCCGAGATCGTCGAGCTTGCCCACGATCTTTTTGCCGAAGATCAACTGGGACTGTGCATCTTGGGCCCGGTCGACGAATCGTCCATCGAATGGAATCGTGACGCCGCTTAGCGTCGCGCACGAGGCTCTTACCCCGACACTGTTTTCCGGACGCCTGATCGGCGCGATGCTCATTACGTTCGTCGTGCAGGGGGTTACGATCGGCGCCTACGCGGCGCGTCTTGCCGGCGTGCAGACCAAGCGAATCGCCACGTCGATCTCGCTGTTCAATCTCTTCGTGACGGTCGGGCGCCTGGCGACGCTCTTTTCGGTGTTCTTCGTCGCGCCGCTGGCGGATATGGCAAGCAACGCGGTTGCCGCGAACCGGCACGATCCGGTCGTCGTTGCGCAGTGGCAATCGACGTACGATCTTCAGCTGCGACTGATCATCCTCGCCGGCACCGCGGGCATGATCGTCTTCGCGCTGCTCCTACCGATGTTCACGTATCTGTTCCGGCGCGGCGTCCATTCCTTCGAGCGGCGAGGTTCGGTGCCGCACGCGCTCGCGCAGCTATTCAACCCTAAGAATCTCGCTGACGTGTTTCGTTCCGAGCATCTGCCGTCGCGAGAGCAGTTGCGGCAGTTCGACTGGCGCGCGATTCCCCGGCGCCTCCTGATTTTCAACATCGTGGTAACCGGGATCTATGCAATCGGCGTTCCGGCCGCGTTTCTCGCCGCGGTGCTCGATCCCGCGGTTCGAGTGACGGCCTCGAGCCTCTCAGGCATCATCAACGGCGTCGGAACGATCTCGTTCACCCTTTTCGTTGATCCGACATCCTCCATGATCACCGATCAGGCGATTCACGGGCAAAGGACGATCGAGGAAGTTCGCTCGATGGTGTTCTATCTCTCCGTTACGGCGATTCTCGGAACGCTGCTCTCGCAGATCGTCTTCTATCCCGCCGCAGTCATCATCGAATACGTCGCAAGGTTTGCTCTCCATGTGCATTTCTAAACGCATCGCGCTCGCAGCGCTTGTTCTCTTCCTCGGCGGGTGTGCCGGCCCGGTCGAGCATTGGGTCGTCAATACCCGTGTCCATCAGGGAGAGGTCGCGCTCGCACGCGGAAACGTCAAGGACGCGCAGCTCTCGTACAGCCTTGCGCTCAAGGTCGATCCGACCGACGAGCGCGCTCGTGCCGGGTTCGTTCAGGCTTCAGCCGACTTTGCGCAAGTGCTCTACAGCAAGGGTGACTTCGATGATGCCCTGGCCGCAATCGCCGGCGGCCAGAAATACGATCCGTCGAGCGTGCGCCTTGAAGCGCTCAGGGGCCAAATCGAAGACGCCAAACTCAAGCGCGAGATCGTGATCTCGAATTACCCGACGTATAAGGATGCGGGCGTGCAGATTCAACACGCCTACCAGCAGCTCGACGTCGCGAACAAAGCGATCCTCGCGAGCCTCAAGCGGTTTTCGTATACCTACGATCCTGACGAGCTCACCGCGGCGATCAAGCACAGCTACGATCTCGAACTCGACGTGGCGCGCAATACCAACCGTCTCATTACGTATCGCCAAATCGTCAGTTCGGGCGTTCCCGAGACGACGCACACGACGTCCAGCGCCAACGCCGGATCGCTGCTGCCGCTACCGTGATCGCCTGGTTCGAATCGCTGCCGCTCATTCCCGGCGCGATCGTTGTGGTCGGCGGGTTCGTAATCATTTCGATTCTGTTGGCGCGACTGGCAGCGCACGTTGCGCGCCCCGAACTCTTGATGGCGCACAACGAGCTCACGGGCTTTGTCTTTGCCGTCGTGGGCGTGATTTACGCCTTGGTTCTGGGATTCGTCATGGTTGGTGTATGGGAGCGCTTCGAGGCAGCGGAGGCGCGAACGTTCGATGAATCGAGCAGTCTGACCGCCGTCTACCGCGACGCTGGCTCGTTTGCCAATGCGACACTCCTGCGAAGCGATGTTCGAACGTACGTCGAGGCGATCATTCATGACGGCTGGCCGGATATGCAGGCCGGCAGACATAGTTTTCCAACCGCGATCAGCGCCGAAGTTCTCGCCCGCGACGTTGAACGCACGCGCCTGCGCGACGGACGTGAAGCGGCCTTGTACCCGCTCATGGCCTCGGCGCTGAACGAAGCGCTGCTCGACCGCGACGCGCGGCTCGCGCTGGATACCCATGGGCTGTACGGCATTATGTGGTGGACCGTTTTTGTCGGCGGCTTTGTCACAATTGCCTTCACGTACCTCTTCGGCTTTCGTCGGACCGTGATGCAGACTGCAATGGTAGGTACGCTAGCCTTTCTCATCGGGCTGGTCATCTTCCTAACGATGAGCCTGGACTATCCGTTTCGCGGTGCGGTCTACGTCGCACCCGAGGCGTTCGAGCGCGCGTTGCACGTCTTCGGTCATATCGACACTGCCGACCCTTTGAGCGCGAAACCTTAGCCCTTTTCATCCCGAGCGTAGTGGGTGAACGCTTTGCGTTCACCCGCGAAGTCGAGGAAAGCGCATCGCAGCGGTCGCTCGCGAAGACGCTCCTCGCGGCACCTCGTGTGCCACTCCTGCTGCGCGAGTTTTGCGCCACCGTCCAGAGGAAGTTCGCGTCCTGCGAATGGCGCAAAACTTCGAGCCTTCGCTAGGCGACCGCTGCGATGCGCTTCCCTCGATGCAGCGCTTTTTTGCCGGTGCTTCGACTACGCTTATGAACGCTGCGCGTTCAATTGCTACGCTCAGCATGACAAGATGATCTCGCTTACGGTCGATGCGAGAGCGTACATACCCGGTGAGCGTCGAGGAATGCGCGCGCGTGACCGGCTGCCTCGGCTGAGCGGAACGCGCGCCAAAATGCATCCGCGCCCGGACGCTGGCGCGCAGGATCGGTGGCATACACCGGCCACTGCGCCTTCGGATTGAGCACGGGGAAGCGTTGCAGCCAGGCGCAGAGTTCCGCATTACGGCGCAGCCGGTTGTCTTCGATCGAGATGAAGTACCGCGCGCCCTTGCGGATCGCGCTCTCCTCGTCAAAGGGCGTCCACAGCGCGGGATCCTCTTCCCAGCCGTAGCGGTTGATGTAGTAGAGCACGTCGGGACCATAGTGGCCGACCACGACGAGTGCGTCGGGCGCTAACGCGTGATTCAAGAACACCGCATTACGATAGGCCTGTTTGTTGTACGAATAGTAGGGCTCGATCGCGGCGCGCGCCTCCAGCGTGGACGCGATCGCTACGATCGGTACGAGCGCGAGAATCGCATAGCGCGCAGCGGGAGCGGCGTCAACCGTCTCGACCCAGGCGACGAAACGTGCGATGAGCAACCCAATGGCCAACGCGCAGAGCGGCAGCAGCAAATACATGTAGTAGTCGACCCGTTCAACCGTGACGACCACGTAGATGTAGGCTAGACCGCCGAGCAGCCAACCCCAGAGCAGGGCCTTGGTACGTGCATCGGCCCAGATCAGTGCGATGAAACCGGCGATCGACAAGACGAACCCAATCGACCCGAGCATCGTCGCGCGCAAGAGCCCGAGGACCTCGCGGAACTGAGCAAACTTGAGCACAAAGCCGGATGGCGTAGTCAGCGCGGCCTTGAGCGCGGGCACGACGTGCAAGGTGGTAATGCCGCTTGCCCAATGCCATTCGGCGTGCTCGCTTACTCGAACGTCGTAGAGATAGAGCACGATCAGCGGCACGATCAAAAGTACCATGATCGCGGTCGGGCGCATCGTACGGCCACTGCGCATGCGCTCCCACAGCATGCCGATGACCGGAACAATTCCCGCGACCGCGACGGGCTTTGCTAGATAGGCGAAGGTAAGCAGCGCCGTGGCGCGCGCGAGCGAGCGCTGCGTCACGACTTCGTCTTCGACGATCAACCGCGCAACGACATAGAGCGCCGCCGTGAGAAAGAAGACCATGGCAGTATCGGGTGTGAAGGTGCGCCCGTAGTAGATGCTACCCGGAAAGATCGCGTAGAAGAACGCCGCCGCAAGCCCGGCAAGTGCGCTGCTGAAGAGCCAACGCCCGAAGAACCCGACGACGGCGACCGTGCCGAGGGAGAAGACGAGCGTGATCAAGCGCCCGAAGATCTCGTGCACCCCGAAGAGCTTGTACAGTGTCGCCGCGAGGAACGGTACGATCTGCAGCTCCAGCTCGACGTAATTGGGCGGCGGCCCGTCGTAGTTGGTCTGCGGATACATGATGCTGTATTGCAGGTGCGCGAAATTGCGCGCGATGCTCGCCGTGTCGCCTTGGCGCCACGCGGGATGATCGAGCAGCGGATCGTGAATGCCTTTCAGGCGCAAAAGCAACGCAAGGGCCACGATCAAGAACAGCCACAGGGTAAACCGTTTGTCGACTTCGCGCAAGCTAGGCCGCGGCGCCCTTAAACGTCCAGTACTTGTTGACAAAGAAGTTGACGAAAATGCCGGCAACCGTGGCGATGAACCACGTGCGGTGGCCGTGGCCGAGGTATGGCGCGACGACGGCAGAGACCAGCAATCCGACGGCTAGGGCAATCACCGAGACCGTAAGGAATTGCGCGCCCTCACGAACCGCATGTCCGGTTGAGCGGAAGGTCCAAATTCGATTGAGCCAATAGTTGGAAACGCCGCCGGCAAGAAAGCTGATGGAATAGAGCACGTTGTAGTGCAGTGTCTCGTTGTGCAGCGGGTCGAGACGTTGAAGAAGCGTGAACACAATGAGATTCACGATGAATCCTGATGCCCCGACGATGCCGAACTTGACGAATTGGCGGACGCCCCGTCGGCCCGCTATCGAACTAATGCTGTCAAGCAACCCAATACCAATCCGCAAAGAGCACGGTAAACAATCCCAGAAGGGGCAGCGAGAAGGCGAGAATGAGATTGTTGACCCAGGGCCGCTCGCCGTCACGTGCGAGAATCGCGAACATCGGGAAGAGCACTAGCGCGAATCGCGGCATGCTCATTAGGCTCGACGTCGACATCGGGATGAGGATCGAGAGCGCCATATAGGCGATGTACGACGGGCGAAGCTGCCTCCAGCCGATGAGCAGGACCGCAATCATGAGAAACGTGAACGACAGTTCCATCAATTGATTGGCGATCGTGAGTCCCTGCGTAGCGGTCGCGATTTGGTGAATCGAATTGATTACGCTCACCCACGGCGGCGCGAAATGCCGGTTCCAATGAATCTGCACGTGCGAAAAGTAGAGCGGATCGCCGACCAAGACCCACAACAAGGCCATATACGTGAAGAGCCCGAGCGGAATCAACCCGCCGGGAGCGAGGTTGGAGAGGTGCTGCTTGAGTTTGGGCTTGTACTGCGAATACCACTCGATCAAGAACGGTACGACCAGCAAGACGCCTTCGACGCGGGTCAGCGCAGCCAAAAAGCCGATCGCGCCCGCAAGCCACCAGCGATGCATACGCATGTAGTAGAACGACGCGACGGTGAGCATGAAGAAGAGTGATTCGGTGTACACTGCCGAGAAGAAGAACGCCGAAGGAAAGATGGAGACGTAGAAGATCGCGCGCCGCGCCACCGATCGATCGTATTCATGTTCGAGCAGCTTATAGAGGTAGAGCAAGCCGAAGAAGAACGAGGCGTTCGATATCAAGAGGCCCGCGACGAGATGGTTTCCGACCAGCGATCCAAGGATCCGGATCAGCAGCGGAAAGAGCGGGAAGAACGCCATGTCCGTACCGGAATATCCCTGCGTCGCGATCGTCAGGTAGTGTACCGCATCCCAGCGGCCCCACACGTTGAGCAAGAGATTCGAGGACTCTTGCACGTGTGAGCCGGCACGTTGGCCGATGATGACGGCGGCTAGTTCAGCGATGACGATGATGGCGGTTCGCGTGGCGATGAAGTCGAGCAGCACCTCGCGCACGGTCTGATTGAAGCGTGCCGCGATGAGCACTTTGCCGACGCAGAAAACGGCGGCACAGACAACAAAGATGCGCGCTTCGCCGTGGGTGAGTGCCGGTGGAAGAACAAACGTGAGCCAGAGCAAGGGGAACGCAGCCCACGTAAACGCATCGTAGCGCAGCGAGCGAGCGTACGTGGCGCCCGTACGTCGAGAAAAGTATCGCGCGTACCATTGCCAAAGCCACAGCGTCGCGCACGTTCCCCCGGCCAGCGCCACCAGCAAGCCGAGATCGCTAACGAACGCGTGATGACGCGGTACGATCAGTCCAAGCCACGCAAAAAAACCGATCGAAAATCCGGCGAGCGCAACGACGGCAAATAGCGCCGGTCCGGCGGCGAGCAGATCGCTCGTAACCGGTGCGCGCATAGTCGGATGTGGGGCGTGAGCGTGGGTCGACACGGCCACATTTCTTAAAGGAATCGTGGGGGTTCCCTTGTAGAGCCGGGGGCATGGTCAACTCCCTCGATTTTGTCAAGGTTACCGAGAGTGCTGCGCTGGCCGCATCCCGCTGGATGGGACGCGGGGAACGCGACGCCGCCGATGGAGCCGCGGTCGAAAAAATGCGTGAGGCGCTCGGCGAGATGGAGATATCCGGCCGCATCGTCATCGGCGAGGGCGAGCGTGATGAAGCGCCGATGCTCTTCATCGGCGAGGAGGTCGGGCGGGGCGGATTCGAGGTGGATATCGCGGTCGATCCGGTCGAGGGTACGAACTTAGTCGCAAACGGGTTGCCCAACTCGATCGCGGTGATGGCCATTTCCGAGCGCGGCGGCCTCCTTCACGCGCCCGATTCATATATGAAGAAACTCGCGGTGGGCCCCAAGGCAGCACCCTACGTCCATATCGACGCGCCCGTGCGCGAGAATCTGGAAGCGGTCGCCAACGCCCTTGAAAAGCCGTTGGCCGACGTATGCGTCGTGATCTTGGATCGCCCGCGCCATGCCGCGCTCATCAATGAAGTACGCGAAGCCGGCGCCCGCATCAAGTTGATCTCCGACGGCGACGTCGATGCATGTATCGCGACCGCGATCGAGACGACCGGCATTCACGTCGCGATGGGTACGGGTGGCGCTCCCGAAGGCGTGCTTGCAGCGGCTGCGATTAAATGTCTGGGCGGAAACTTCATGGGCCGGCTCGAGCCGCGCAGTCAAGAGGAGGCCGATCGTGCGGTCGCGATGGGCTTCGGCAACCTCCAGCGCGTTTTGACGATTGATGATCTTGTGAAAAGCGATAGCGTCATCTTTACGGCGACGGGTATTACCGACGGCGATCTCGTGCGGGGCGTGCGGTTTTTCGGCAATCACGCCCGCACGCACTCGATCCTGGTCCACGCGAACGGTACGGTTCGGTTCATCGAATCGGTGCATCGCCTGGGTGCGCGCCCGAGCCGCTAAGCATGGAATCACTCGAGTACGACCTCGTCGTTGTTGGTGCGGGTTCGGGCGGTTACGCCGCGGCGCGTACCGCGCGTGACCTCGGTGCGAAGGTCGCGTTGGTTGACCACGGGCCGCTTGGGGGTCTGTGCATTTTGCGCGGTTGCATGCCCAGCAAAGCGTTCCTGGCGTCGAGCGACGCGGTGCACGCGGTCCGCGAGTCGCGCGCGCTCGGTGTTCGCATCGCGGGCGACATCTCCGTCGACATGCCGTTCATCGCGCAGCGCAAGCGCACGCTCGTCAAAGAATTCGCGGACTATCGCATCGAGGGGATCGAGACGTTTCCGCTGCATCAAGGGCATGCGACATTTGTCTCGGACGGCACGCTTCAGGTCGGCGAGCATACACGACTGCACGCGCGCTCGTTCGTAATCGCCACCGGCAGCTCGGTCGCCCCGGCGCTGATTCCCGGCTTGGAAGAAACCGGCTACGTCGACAGCGACCGTGTTTTGGAACTGGAATCGATTCCGGGTTCGGTCGCGGTCCTGGGTGGCGGCTATAGCGCCTGCGAACTCGGGCAATTTCTCGCGAGAATGGGCGCCAAGACGACGCTGCTGATCCGCAGCAATCATCTGCTCACGGCCGCGGACGACGACATCGGTGACGCGCTGACGCAGTACTTTCGCGAGGATGGGATCAACGTCATCACCCAGACGCGCGTCACACGGATAGAAAAACGCGGCACGCGGAAAGTCGTCCATTACGTCCACGAGGGAGAAAGGCGCGAACTCGTCGTCGAGGAGATCTTCTTCGCGCTGGGTCGCGCGCCGAATATCACCGGCCTGGGTCTCGATACCGCCGGCGTAGCGTTCGACCCCTCGCGCGGTGTCGTCGTCGATGCGACGCTGCGCACCAGCCGTCCGCATATCTTTGCCGTCGGCGACGTCACCGGCGACTATCCGCTGGTCCATGTGGCGATCTATCAGGGCGAGGTCGCGGCGCGCAACGCGGTCACCGGCGAACACGAAGAAGCCGACTATCGAATCATAAGCGCGCACACGATTTTCACCGATCCGCAAATTGCCCACGTCGGTATGACCGAGAAGGAGCTCAAGGCTGCCGGAATCGAGCACTGCGTCGGCCGCTACGACTTCGCCGAGCACGGCAAAGCGATGTGTCTCAACACGACGCGCGGTTTCGTGAAGATGATGTCACGGATGGTGACCGGCGAGATCTTGGGCGCATCAATTATCGGCCCGCAAGCCTCGGAACTGATCCACGAGGTGATCGTTGCAATGAACTATCACGCGACGGTTGCGGAGTTCATGCGCATTCCGCACCTCCACCCGACGCTTGCGGAGATTTGGACCTACCCGGCAGAAGAGTGTGCGGCACAGTGTGGTCTGCGCCAGCCGGTCGATCAGATGATCGAGATGGCAACCAGTGGCGGCGCGGACTAACGGCGAGCGTTCGCCGTCACGTTACGACGTGCGCCTCGTGCAGGTCAAACCCGCGAAGGGGCGCTATCGCGAGAACCTTGCCGAGTCCAGTGAGATCTTCGAACAGATCGCTGCGGAGCCCACAACACCGGATTTAATCGTCTTCCCCGAAGCCGCAATGACCGGCTATTTTTTGGAGGGAGCCGTCTACGATTTGGCGCGACCGGCCGCGGTCTTTGCCGATGATCTCGTGCGCGCTTGGCGCGCCGGCGCAGGTGAACGTGAAGTCGAGTTGTGTTGCGGCTTTTACGAGAACGACAACGGCACGTATCATAACAGCGCGATCTATCTTCGCGTCGGGCGCTCGAACCACGAGATCGTCCACGTGCACCGCAAGATGTTCTTGCCGACCTATGGCGTTTTCGACGAAGAGCGCTTCCTGTCGCGCGGCCGGCGTTTACAGACCTTCCAGACGCGGATCGGTCGCGTCGCGATCTTGATCTGCGAAGACATCTGGCATGCGATCATGCCGACGATTGCAGCGATCAAGGGCGCGCGCGTGCTGATCGTACCGTCGGCTGCGCCCGGGCGCGGCATCGAAGGCGAAAGCGAGCTTACCTCGATTACGCACTGGCGCGAGATCCTTCGTTCGAGTGCAACCGAACACGGGGTCTTTGTGCTCTACGCCGGTTTGACCGGATTCGAAGGCGGCAAAGGCATGACGGGTTCGTCGTGCATCATCGATCCACGCGGCGTCGTGAGCGTGGAGGCGCCGGAGATCGGTGAATGTGTGGTCAGCGGAGCGATCGACCTGCGGGAAGCCGATCTCGCGCGCGCTACGCTGCCGCTCCTGGGTGATCTAGCCGCGGTCCTTCCCGACTTGCTTCTTGACGAAGAGCTTCCGTTGCCCAAGGGGAGGCCGTAGCGATGCTTACCGTCGTGCGAGCGAGCAACGAAGCGCTGCTGCAGCCGCCTCCGATTAATCCGGAGCTTACCACGCGCTGGTTGGAAGCTTTCTTACGCGACGAGTTGATCGAGCGTCGTGGTATCCGCAAGGCGGTGATCGGCCTCTCGGGTGGCGTCGATTCCGCGGTCACCGCGTACCTGTGCGCGCGTGCGCTCGGCCCGGAGAACGTCCACGCGATTCGCATGCCCTACAAAACCTCGAGTCCGGCCAGTCTGGCCGATGCGCAGCTGGTCGTCGACGCACTCGGCATCCACGCGCGCACGATCGAAATCAGCGACGCGGTGGATGGCTATCTGCAATTCGAACCGCAAGCCGATGCGCGCCGGCGTGGCAACGTGATGGCGCGCACGCGCATGGTGGTGCTCTTCGATCAGTCGGTCAAACTCGACGCGCTGCCGATCGGCACGGGAAACAAGACGGAACGGCTGCTCGGATACTTCACCTGGCACGCCGACGACACGCCGCCGGTGAATCCCATCGGCGATCTGTTCAAGACGCAAGTCTGGGCGCTCGCGCGCTCCCTTGGCGTGCCGCTGCCGCTGATCGAGAAGGCGCCGAGTGCCGATTTAGAGGCCGATCAAACCGATGAAGGTGATCTCGGCATCACCTATGCGCGCGCGGACGCGATCCTCGCGCAGCTCTTGCTTGGGTATCCCGACGAGTTGCTGCTCGAACACGGCTTCGACGCGCAGGATGTCGCGCTCGTACGGCGCCGCGTCGACTCGACGCACTGGAAGCGCCATCTACCGACGACGGCCATGCTCAGCAGCACGGCGATCAACGAGTTTTATCTGCGCCCGGTCGACTTTTAATGGCGTTTTTCCCCGTCAGCCTCAATCTGGCCGGCCGGCCCTGCGTGGTGATCGGCGCGGCCGACGACCGCGAAGCGATCGACAAGGCAGCGGGGCTGCGTGAGTCCGGTGCCGACGTGCGCTGGATTCAAGACCCCGCAAGTTTACGCGACGAGGACGTCACGGGAGCGTACTTCGTGATCTCGACGCCGCAAGACGAAGCGCTTTCGGCGCGTCTGCGCGCGCTCGCCGACCGGCACAGGTTCTTGCTCTGCTGCATCGATCAACCGAAGTACGGATTCGTCGCGATGGCGGCGATCGCCAAAGCCGGACCCGTACGCATTGCGATTGCGACCAGCGGCCTTGCGCCGCGCGTCGGCAAGATTCTCAAAGAGCGCTTGCAGACAGCGATGGATTCGCGCTTTGCGCGCTTCGTCGAGAAGCTTGGTGAGATGAAGGTGCGCATGCAACGTGAGAAACCGGGACCCGAACACGCGGCCGAGCGGCGCAAGGCGATGATCGAGGCCGCCGATGGGTTTGACGCCGAGATTCACTTCACGTATCCACCCGAGTCATCCTGAGGTGCGAGCCGTAGGCGAGCCTCGAAGGGCCCTCGCGGTTGAACTCATGGCGGTCGGGACCGAGTTGCTGCTCGGCCAGCTGAGCGACACGAACACGGTCTTCGTCGCGCAGTCGCTCGCCTCGGCCGGCATCGATGTGTACGGGACGCACGCCATCGGCGATAACCGTGGTCGCATTTCAAGTGCGATGCGCGCTGCGCTCGAGCGTGTCGACGGTGTGATCACCACCGGCGGACTCGGTCCCACGGTCGATGACGTGACCAAGGAAGCGGTGTGCGATGCACTCGGTCTCGACGTCGAACTGCACGAACCGTCGCTAAAGCAAATGCAAGATTTCTTTGCACAGATGGGGCGGGAGATGCGCGAGAACAATCGCAAACAGGCGTACGTGCCTCGCGGTAGTCTCGTGCTGGAGAACCCGCGAGGCACAGCTCCCGGCTTTGTCGCATTCGGTTCGGACGGAAAGTTCATCGCGTGCATGCCGGGCGTGCCGCGCGAGATGCGTCCGATGCTCACCGACGTCTTAATTCCATTCTTACGTGAACGCTACGGAATCGTGGATGCGATCTATACACGCGTGCTGCACACGGTCAACATCGGTGAATCCGAGATCGATCATCGCATCGACGATCTGTTTCGCGCAGGCGAAAACCCCAAGATCGCCGTCCTCGCGCACGAAGGCCTTTGCGACGTGAAGATCATGGCCAAAGCGCAATCGGCCGAGCAAGCGCAGGAGATAATCGCGCCGATCGAAGTGCAGGTGCGCGAGCGCCTCGATGGGTTCGTGTTCGGTGCCGACCATGCAAGCCTCGCCTCGGTCGTCCATGATTTGCTGCAAATCCGCGGAAACACGATTGCCGTCGCCGAATCGTGCACGGGCGGCCGCATTGCAGCCGCGCTGACGGCCGTGCCCGGCTCGTCGCGCAGTTTTCTCGGCGGGATCGTCGCGTACGATAACGCGGTCAAGCAAAACGAGCTCAGCGTAAGCGAACGAACGCTCGAGCGATTCGGTGCGGTCAGCGAAGAAACGGCAAAGGAAATGGCCAACGGTGCGCGTGTGCGCCTGGGGACGTCCTACGCACTTGCGACGACGGGCATCGCCGGCCCCGACGGCGGGAGCGACGAGAAGCCGGTCGGGTTGGTATGGTTTGCGATCGACGCGGACGGTGACGTGCATTCCTACAAATTCAATTTTCGTGGAGACCGCGACGCGGTCCAGCGTCGCGCGACCGTGATGGCGCTCGGACTCGTTTGGCGTTTGTTGCGACGTAACTACGTTGGGAACGAGTAGCCGATCGCGGCGAGCACGCGCTGCGTTTCCAAGCCGTCTTGGAATGTGGGAAGCGCACTCATTCCGGTTTCGATCTGCTTGACCATCTCGTCGTAGAGTTCCATCAGGTACGGCACGTTCGGTAAGATGCTTGCGAACTTAGCATAGGGCGAAGGTTTGCACTGCAGTTCATTGGTCTCGTCGGCGTCGACGGTGTAGAGCGTGTTGTCCATCGCGCCGGGCCCGCTGGTCACGGCCGTGCGGTTCTCGGCATGTACTGCAAAGGTGAACGACTCGACGATTTCGGTTGCATCGGTGGTGAGGCGCCCCACCAGTCCGTCGCCGTAGTCCAGGAGCGCAAAGCAGCCGTCGTCGACGGTGCTGATAAATTCGCCCTGGCCGTCGTGGCGGGTGCGGTTGGCCGTGCGCAAAAAGCCGTAGGTCTTGTGCGGCGGGCGGCCCACGGCCCAATTGGCCGCGTCGATCAGGTGCGAGAAGATCGCATTGGCCATGCCGCCGCCCCGTTCGCGCTCGAACCACCAGCCGCGTTGTCGCGCCGTCGAATCTTCGCGCAGAAATGTCGTGAGATGCGTGATCTCGATCTCGCGCAACGGAGCGAGGTGACCGTTGTCGATGAGCTGTTTGATCGCCATTCGCTGCGGCACAAAGCGGAACTCGTGCGCGATCCCACACGCGGTTCCCGCGTCGCGCGAGGCAGCGACCATCTCTTCGGCTTCCTCCACATTGAGCGCAAAAGGTTTCTCGCACATCACGTGCAGCCCGGCATCCAGCGCGGCAAGCACGGCGTCACGATGGGTGAAGGGCGGCGAGGCGATCGTGATCGCATCCAACTCGCAGCCGTCGATCATGGCTTGTGCGCTGGTAAACGCGTGCGGAATCTTGCGCTCCGCCGCGATCGCCTTCGCGCTCGAGGGCGACGCGAGCGCGACCACCTCGAAGTGCTCGTTTGCGAGCAAGGCCGGGAGATGCGCCTTCACGCCGAAGCCGGCGCCGCTGATGCCGATGCGATATTTCTTCACAGTACCTCTTCGATCAATTCGAGTGCGCGATGCAATTGGAGCGGCGAGATCACCAGCGGCGGCGCGATCGCGAGCACGTCACCTTGAGGGCCGGTTTGCAACAAGATAACCCCGCGTCCGAGCGCGGCTTTAACGACGTGGCCGGCGTCCGCTGTACTTCGCATTTGCAGGCCCCACATCGCGCCGCGCCCGCGTATCGACAGGACGCGCGGATGTTCGAGCATCGCTTCTAGACGCCGCTCGATCAATTCGCCCAGTTCGCGCGCTTGCGCGGGAAGCGCTAAGCGCTCGAGCTCACCGATCGTCGCAAGCGCCGCAGCGCAGCCCATTGGATTACCCAGATACGTCGAGGTGTGGAGCGCTTCGCCGGTCGAACGCGGCCATGCATCCATCACCGACGTGCGTGCGACCGCGGCGCTGATCGGGAAACCGCCGCCCATCGCTTTGCCGATGCAGATGATGTCGGGTATCGTGTGGTCGTGTTCGCAGGCAAACCAGTTGCCGGTGCGACCGAACCCGGTATAAATCTCGTCGAAAATCAGCAGAATGCCGCGCGCGTCGCAAAACGTGCGCAGTCCGGCGAGATAGCCGTCCGGCGGCACGACGAATCCTCCGCGCCCCTGAATCGGCTCGATCGCGATGGCCGCGATGTCGTCATGCGGGTCGAGCGCAGCGCGAAGCTCGGCCAGCGCCGCCTTGGTGTTGGTCGTCTGCTTATCGGGATACGGCAAGCGAAGCGCGACCTGCGGAATCAGATCCGCGAACGGCTCGATGAATTTGGGTATCCCGCCGATCATCATTGCGCCGAACGAGAGCCCGTGATACGCGCCGTCGTACGCGACGAACCGATGCTTGCCCGTCGCGAGCACCGCGGTTTTGAGCGCGGCTTCTACTGCTTCCGAGCCGGTGGTCGCGAGGAATGTTTTCGTCAAACCCGACGGCAGCACACGCGAAAGCCGCTCGAGCAGTTGCGTGCGCACGGCTGTCGGATGCACGTCGCCCATCCCATGCATGAGCGTTGCTGCTTGTTTGGCGACGGCGGCGGCGACCACGGGGTTACTGTGGCCGACATTGGCCACCCCGAACGCCGCGGTCAAATCGATGTAGCGATTGCCGTCCACGTCTTCGACGGTCGCACCCTGTGCGGACTTCCAAAAGATCGGAAAATCGTCGCTGAGGTAGGTGACGTTGCGCGACTCGTGAGCGCGCAGCGGCGCAGCAAGCGCGTGCGTGTGCGGACCGGGGACGTCACCCACGATGCGTTCGAGATCCTCGTTCATGGAGCGGGGCACTCAGCGTTCGTCCGTTATCCACGTGATGAAGTCGGCGATACGCGAGCGCCCGCCGTGGTTGCCGCCGAGCGGAGGCCGTTGAAGATCGCCGAATCGCGCGATGCGATGCGCACCGATCTCGATGGCCAGTGTACGAAGGTCGGGACGTTTCCCGGCAATGGCGACGGCTTCCACCGGGATATCGTGGCGCGCGAGATAGGTGATCGCGTCGCCTGGATTCTCGACGGCGTGGACGGCGATCGCGCGTGGCAGAAACGCCGGCGGTTCGCTCTCGGGGGGATCGAGCACGGTCAGATACGACCCGCGCGCATCGGAGAAGACGCTGCCGCTGCCCGCTGCCGAACGAAAGGCGGCGAGGTTGCGCGCGCTGGCGATTCGGGCACTGGCGCGTGCATCACGCAAGCCCGGCGGAAATTCTACCGACGCGCGTTCAACCTCTTGAGCGACCAGCCGAGTGAACTCTTGCGGATCAACGCTCCCGCCGCGCTCGACGAAAAGCGCGTGCAGCGAGAGACAGCCTTCTGTTTCGTAGAGCACGACGTCGCGCGCCGCACCGGCGGCGATGCGTTTGGCGTGTACGACATCGCGCAGCTCCTCACGCGCAACATACCCGATACTCGCCCGCGAGCCGAATCCGATGAATCGCGTCTTGCCCTGGATCGAGGCCGCGATCCGCGTGAGCGTTGCATCGCTGCCGAAGGCGACGATTGCATCAAAACTGCCGACGTTGATCGCGTCGCTCTCGCCCTCCCAGGTTTGCGCCCGCGCCGCGTGTGCGACCTGATCCAGCTCCTGCGCGAGCGTCTCGAAGAACGCGCGCACCAAGCCATCCTCGCGGTCTTTCACCAGCACGTCGCACTTCGCGCACATCGCGAAGACCGCCGGTACGATCGCGACGCCGATCGTCGTGCGGCTTGATATCACGCAGACACTTCCCACCGGAAGGGCGCGCGCGCGTGGCCGTCCGGGACGTAGCGCAAAATCGTCGAGAACGTCGAGCGATCCAAGCTCGCCGGAGATCGTCGCTTCCAGTGCGTCCACCGTGAATGAGACAAAGAGCTGGTCGAGCGCGTACTCTACCACCGGCGCGGTATAGCCGGTGCGTTCGACCACGCGGTCGAGAAGGCGAACCCGAGGAGGAAAGTCGGCGTCGGCCCAGCGTGCTGCTGCATCGGCAACCGCGCGCACGATGCTTCGTGCCGGCACGGCGCGCAGCGCGTTCATCGAACCGCGAGGTCCTCGGCCGACAGCGAGCAGCCGCGCAGCGCGGCGCCGGACTCACGTCCGATGAGGACGAGACCGTCTTCAAATTGCACGCCGAGGTCCTCGGTTTGGATCGCAACGACCGACGAACGGTTCCCCAGATCGACGTGCACGAGAGCGCCCACAACGCCGTGAGGAAGCGTCGCCCCGTCCGGTCCGACGACACGCGCGCGCAGCCACGGTGGCGAAAGCTTATAACGCACCGATGCGTGCGGATGATCGTGTCCGTTGACAACGACGTCGTCGTAGTATTGCGAGGTCAATTCGGTCATGCCGTATTCGGCAGCGATTGCGCAATTGGTCATGCCGAAGCGTTCGGCCGTGCGTGCGTACAGATCGTCGCGATCGACCACGCGCGAGCGGCCCTTAAAACCGCCGGTTTCCATGAGACGCGAGCCGGTTGGAAGCGCGAAGTAGCGGTGACGCTCGTGCAGCGCATCAAGTACGTGGACCAGGGCGAACGCGGTGGTTGCGATGCACACGGGCCGATCGTGCTCAACCGCGGAGTCGAGGTCGCCGATGAGCGCATCGATATTGAGCTGATCGCCTTCGAGATACCAAGAGGTCGCGCCGTCGCCGCGTCGCTCGCTCACGCGCGCCATCATGTAGCCGAGCGACGAATGCGGGTAGGTCGCCGGATTGGGCACGAGGTTCAAATATCGTAGGCAAACGTGATCGGGCAACATGAAGCGATCGAAGCCGGCTAGGAGCGAGGCGTCGTAGAGCTTCGAATTCTCCATGTAATGGCGGCCGCTCTCGCCGGCAGTCGTTCCACTTGTCGCAAACACCAGCTCGGCTTGCGCGGGCGCGAATGTCGCGAGCGCGGCTTCTTTGAATGCCGCGCTCGGAACCGGCGGGATCGCCTCCCATGTGTCGGGCATGCGTTCGAGCGTCACGCCCAGCTTCGCGCAATAGCGCGCGTACGGTTCGTCGTAGCGCAGTTGATGCGCAAAGATCCGTAGAGCAAGGTCGTTGAAGGTATCGTCGGGCACAGGCTGATCGTAATCGTGCCAGCGCTGGATCAGCGTAAAGATTTCAGCGTCGAGTCGGTAAGCTTCGTCGGTGTAATTCACGCGTGCGTCTCGCTTCGGCGGCTGGTGATGATTCCCGAGTTGAGGCCCGTCATCGACAGCCCACCGTTGAATCGAGCGCTCTCGACCTTCATGCAGCGGTCTACGACTACGTCGAGGCCTGCCTTATCGGCGAGCGCGATGGCTTCCTCGTTGATGACGCCGTATTGAAACCAAATCGCCTTGGCCCCAACGGAGATCGCCTCTTGGACAAGCGCCGTGACCTCGCTGGGCTTGCGAAAGACGTCGACGATATCGGGCGCGCCGTTGGCCTGTGCATAAGCAGTAAGCGAGGGGTAGGCCGGGACGCCGTCGATCTCGGCGATCGTCGGGTTGATCGCGGCGATCCCGAAGCGATGCTGGGTGCGCAGGTAGGAGAAGACCGTATAGCTTGGGCGCATTGGATTGTTCGATGCACCGACGACCGCCACGGTCTTGGAGCGCTCGAGCAAGTCGCGGCGCTGCGCGGGCGTCTCAAGAATCATCGCGCCGACTCGGCCAGCGCTCCGCGCTGCGATGCTTCTAAGGCGTTCCCGAGGTCCCAGGTGAGATCCTCAACGTCTTCGAGCCCGACCGAGAGTCGCACCGCCTCGGGCGCGACGCCGGCTTTGCGCATCTCGTCATCATTTAACTGCGAGTGCGTGGTGGAGGCCGGGTGAATCACCAGCGACTTGGCATCACCGACGTTGGCTAGATGGCTCCACAGTTCGAGTGAGTCGATGAAGCGGCGACCGGCTTCCCGGCCGCCGCGAATGCCAAAGGTGAAAATCGAGCCCATCTCAGGCGGGCGCACCCAGTCGACCTCAGGGCGCGACTCCAGATAGGCGGCGATCGCTTTGGCGTTGCGCACGTGCGCCTCCATACGCAAGGGCAACGTCTCGAGTCCAAGCATGAGGATCCACGCATCCATCGGCGACATCTGCGCACCGACGTCGCGTAGCACTTCGGCGCGCGCCCGCATGAGGAACGCGTACTCGCCGAAGGTTTCAGTGAAAACCTTGTTGTGATAGCCGGGGCTCGGCTCGGAAAGCAGTGGAAACTTGCCGCTGGCAAAATCGAAGCGCCCGGATTCGACCATAATTCCGCCCATCGTCGTTCCGTGGCCGCTGATAAACTTGGTCGCCGAATGCACCACGATATCGGCGCCGCGCTCGATCGGGCGGCACAGGTACGGCGAGGCGAACGTGTTGTCGACCACCAGCGGGATGCCGTGCTTGTGTGCCAGCTTCGCGAGCCCCGTGAGGTCGGCAAGCGTGCCCGACGGGTTGCCGATCGTCTCGGCAAAGAGCAGTTTGGTGTTGGGGCGGATCGCTGCCTCAATCGCCGCGAAGTCGTCGACCGGCGCGAAGCTGGTCTCGATGCCCATGCGGCGTATCGTGATGCTGAACTGCGTCACCGTGCCGCCGTAGATGTTTTGCGAGCTGACGATGTGATCGCCGGCCTGCGCGAGCGCGAGGACCGTGCAGAGCTGGGCGGCAAGACCGCTCGAAAACGCGATGCCGCCGAGTCCGCCCTCGAGCGAGGCCATGCGCTCTTCGAAGGCCGAGACGGTGGGATTGCTGATCCGGCTATAGATGTGGCCGTAGCTGCGAAGCTGGAAGAGCTCGGCGGCCTGCTCGGTCGTTCCGAAGACGAAGGCGGCCGTTTGATAGATGGGCAAGGCGCGCGAACCGGTCGTCGGGTCAGGCGGTGAACCCGCGTGAATGGCGCGCGTGGCGAAACCGAAACTGCGATCCTGCATGGCTTAGCCTGGTTCGTCGCGTACTGGGCAACCTCATGGGGATGACATTGACCGAAAAGATCCTAGCCCGGCATGCCGGCGTCGATCGCGTCGAGCCGGGTCAGATCGTCAATGTCAACGTCGATCTCGTGCTTGCCAACGAGATCTCCGCTGCGGTCGCGATCGGCGTCATGCGCGGAATCAAAGGTGCAACCACGGTTTTCGATCCGGATCGCATTGCACTGGTCGAGGATCATTTCGTTCCCGCCAAGGACACGCAATCGGCCAAGATCGCCAAGTTGATGAAAGATTTTGCGATCGAGCACAAGATCACCCATTTTTACGATGTGGGACGCGGCGGTATCGAACACGTCGTGTTGCCCGAAGAAGGCCTGGTTGCACCAGGCGAGGTGATTGTCGGCGGCGATTCGCACACGTGCACCTACGGCGCGCTCGGCGCATTTGCGACCGGTATGGGCTCGACCGATATCGCCGCGGCTTTCGTGCTCGGCGAAGTTTGGATCAAAGTGCCGTCCTCGATCAAGATCGTGTACAACGGGCAACTCGGTCCGATGGTCTACGCCAAGGACATCATGTTGCGGACCGTCGGTGAACTCGGAATCGACGGCGCCACCTACCATGCGATTGAGTATCACGGCACGACGGTCGACGAACTTTCCGTGACCGGCCGCTTCACGATGGCGAACATGGCGATCGAAGCCGGCGCGAAGAACGGCATTTTTCACGCGGACGCCAAGGCTATCGCCTTCGTCGAAGAGCGAACCGATCGTGCGTTCATCGTGGAACGCTCCGACGCGGATGCGAAGTACGTGCGCGTGATCGAGATCGACGTCGGGTCGCTCGAGCCGCAGGTTGCGTGCCCGCACACGCCCGACAACGTGCATCCGATTTCGGACGTGACGCGCGACGATATCTTTGTCGATCAAGTCTTCATCGGTTCGTGCACCAACGGGTATCTGGATGATCTGCGTATCGCAGCGAAGATTCTCGAAGGGAAGAAGATCGCGTCGAACATTCGCGCGATCGTCAATCCGGGTTCGCAAAAGGTTTGGATGGCGGCGGCGAGCGAGGGTATTCTCACCACGCTTGCGGCGGCAGGGTGCGCGGTCAACACGCCGGGGTGCGGCGCGTGCTTCGGGGGTCACATGGGCACGCTCGGCGATGGAGAGCGCGCGATCTCGACTACGAATCGCAACTACGTGGGGCGCATGGGTTCGCCCAAGTCTGAAGTCTATCTCGCGTCGCCCGCAACATGCGCGGCGTCAGCCCTCACCGGCAAGATCACCGACCCCCGCGTTCTTACCCCTGTGTCATCCCGAGCGTAGCGAAGCGAAGTCGAGGGACGGATGGAATCTATATTGCGCGGAAACGCGCACAAATTTGGAAAGAACGTCGATACGGACGTGATCATTCCGGGGAAGTATTGCAATCTCGTTGATCCGGTTGAGCTGGGCAAACACGCACTCGAAGGCATCGATCCGGATTACGTCGCGACGATGAAGCCCGGCGATATTATCGTGGCCGACACCAACTTCGGTTGTGGCTCGAGCCGTGAGGTCGCACCGATCGCGATCAAAGGCTCAGGAACCGGCGCCGTGATCGCCAAGACTTTTGCGCGCATCTTTTATCGCAATGCGCTCAACATCGGTCTCCCGATCTTTGAATGTCCGCAAGCCGTCGACGGTATCGCGCCGGGCGATGAGATCGAGATCGAGCCCGCTACCGGCATCATTCGCAACCTTACGAAGAAGACCGAATACAAGGCGGCAGAATTCCCGCCGTTCATGCAGCAGCTCATTGATGCAGGTGGACTCGTGCCGTACGTGGAGAGCCGGCTAGCGGCGCGTTAGGGCGGTCCGCCTCCGCCGCCGCCGAGTCCACCAGGCGTCGCGTTGATGTTATCGATCCATTTTTCTTTTGGACGATACGCGGCCGTAAAGGGCACGCGCTCTTGCGCATCGGTAAACATGCCGAGCATATCGGTCGTTCCGTCGACGCGCGCCTCCAAGAGAATCGTTGAGCCGTCGGGCAGCGAAACCACCAGGCGAACGTTGTTCTGCGGATCGAGCGATCCGGCCACCGGATATTTCTTGTTGTCTTTCGTGAGAAAGATACCGTTGAGGTCCTGTCCCTTTTGCACGAGATTCATGTGCTCGTACTCCGTCTTGGGGCCGCGCTGAATCTCCAATTCCCACACGCCGTCGAGTCCCTTGCGCACGTCCGGCGGCGGCGAGGGCGTACCTTTGGCTCCGGGCTTTTGCTTTGCGCCCGCGGGCATACCGCCAAGGATCGAATCAAGGTTCGGCGTCGGCGTAGCAAGCGGCATCGCGTTAGGGTTCGCCGCACTCGCGGGTCCCGACGGTGCTTGCGGATCGGTGAGCGGCGGCGGCGTTGGGGGCGGCGTCGGCGGAGGTGGCGCTGCGGCGATAAACACCACGGCGGCGAGGATCAGAACGGCGTACTTCACGTCGGCTGCACTTCGGGAATGAGGCGGCGATGGACCTGCGTCGTGATATCAGCCGCGGCTTCGATCTCGCGTACATCAACGGCAAGCGCCCCCAGGCTCGCTGAGAAGGGCGGGCATTGCAGGTCCGGTGAGCTCCATCCATGCCATTGCACGATCGTACTCGTTCCGAACGACGCGCTCTTCATGCAGTGCGTCGCCGGGGCGACATCGTTCGCGGCAGCGTGAAGATCGGAAAAGAACCGCGCGCTCAAATCGTTCGGTAGAGCAAATGTTTTGGGCGTCGCTGCTTGCACGCTTGCACTGGCGCTAGCATCAGACCACACGCGAATTGTAAATCCGGCCGTATTGGTCGAGCCCGAATTGCGAATAGTCGCAAGGTCCCGTTGCGCGGCGGCGATGCTGAGAACCGGTGCGACGGTAAAGCTTAGGAGTGTAAAAAGTAATGCTTTTCTCATGATCGCTCCGCAGGGATGCTACCAAAGTAACGGTAAGGAGGGCAAACTTGTCTCGCCCTCTGGCGTTCTGTTAGGAGAGCCTGCGTGCACGCTCGCTTTGCATTTTTTGGAGCCGTTCTTCTTGCCGCGGCGCTTGCTGCATGTGGCGGCGGAGGCAGCAGCACACCTCCAGTCAATACACCTACTCCGGCGGGCACGCCCACACCGACCCCCGGGATTACGCCCACACCCGTACCCTCGAGTTCGCCCCAAAATGTGACGTTCTCGGCATCCGGCTCGTCGGTCGCCTTGCCGGTCGCCCCGGGAACCAGCTATAGCGGAACGATGACCTTTCCCGCCGGAACCGGTTCTGCGGTTGTCACCGCATCTGCCGCTGTTCCATCCGGCGTAGCGGGGCTCAACCTGAGCCCGGCGCGGACCGTGACGGTACAGTCGGTGCAGCGGGTGGCGGGTAAAGTTCGCGCGCAGTCGAGTTCCGCACCATACAACACGACGGCGTATCTCACGCTTACCGCGTCATCGACGGTCTCATTCTCGGGCACGGTCAATATCACCGTCACCGCGCCGGCGGGCATGTCCGGTGCGTATTACAATTCGCAAGGCTTCTGGGTGACGCTGCCGCAAAACGAAACGATCGCGCTTGCAAGCGGCGTCTCGGCGTATTTCGCCGTGTACAGCGGCGGCACATTACCCTCGCCCAATCCTGACGGATGCGTCGGAGCGCAGCCGGATGCGACCACGTTAGCCGGCGCGCACGCGGCGCTGGTCGGCGTTCAACCGATTACCTCCGGGGCCACGTTCAGCTACACCGGAACGCTGACGTCGACGATCGCGCGCGCAACGCCCTGCGCGATGCCGACGGCAACGCAAAATGCAACCGTGTCGGTCGCGGTCTCGATGACCACCGCACCCGGAGGCGCCGCCGACGAGCACAGCGTCGAGAACGACAACTATACAGCGCAAGGCCTGACAACAACCACCACTGACGCCATCGTGCAATCTGCTAGTGTGGGCAGTGGAACTGGGTTTAGTGAGTCCAGTGAAACCTCGACCGACCTCGTCGGCGACTCAACCGTAACCACCTATGGACTCGCTCCGCTCGTGTACGCGGTCGCCTCGCCGTTGCCGTTCATCGGAACGATCACCAACGATCCGCCGTCGACGGTAAACGCGACGCTGGCCGACGGAACGACGACCGCTCGCACGTACACGTCAAACGGCGCGTACACCGAGAGCGACACGATTCCCGGCGGTGGCGCGAACACGATCACGGTGAGCAACACCTTCGCCGGAAACTACACGGTGGACACCAACCAAGGGCAGCTCGAATTTGCCTTTAGCGCTCCGACCGGCAACGGGACGATCAACCTCACCGAGAGCCTGTCGGGCACCACGCTCGGAACGCTGGCGATCCCGCTGTGGTGGAGCGGCACGAGTCTTTACAGCGACAGTACGGTCGATGAGGGCGTCACGACATCGCTGCCATCGCCGTGCTCGCCGAACCCGGCGGTGTCGTCGGCCGACGACTTCAAGCGCACGATTACCATCGTCGATCCGGCGCTCGGCTACACCGAGACCGAAACGATCGACGCCTACGTGGTCAAGAATTATGTCTTGACCACGACGACGGTCGGCCCGGCGTGCGTCGTGATCAACGACGTACAGAATCTGTACTACGACTACTTCTACGACACGACGTACACGTTCTACGGTGCCCTGGGCGGACCGACTGCTCCGCTGCAGACCGATACGATTAGCGAAGCGTACTGGTATACCGGCGCGCCGACCGGCGATAACAGCGTGCGCACGTTGAGCGCGAATCCGGGCGGCGTGTCCGGCCTCTCGGCAAGCATCGCCGGCCACGCATCGGGCATCGCCTTCGCTCGCGCCACGCAGCGCGCAAAACGCATCGAGAACATCGCTCACGGCGCGGCCGCAGGGCATCTGGGAGGTCTGAAGTGAATCGCCGTCTGGCTTTCGCGGCGGCTGCCGCACTCGCGATCGCGCTCGCTGCATGCGGCGGCGGAGGCGGCGGCGGCGGAGCCGTCCCGGTGACCCAGCCGCCGGTCGGCTCGAACAGTAATGTGCCGCCGCAGTTGCTCGTGCAAAACTACGGTCAAAGCGCGATGTCGGGTGCGACCTACGTGGGTCCGGTGACCAACGCGCACATGAGCGTCTCGGTGCTGGTGCATCAGCAAAATGCGCAGGCCTTGTTGGCCTACGCGCAGGCCGTGCAAGACCCCAGCTCGTCCAGCTTCCGTCACTTTTTGACCCCCGATCAAATCGCCGCGCAATTCGGCGCAAAGCAAACCGATTATCAGAGCGCCGCGCAATATTTTGCGAATAACGGCTTAGCGGTTGCGGGTTGGAAGCAGCGCATGCTGCTCAGCGTCTCGGGCCCGCAGGCGAACATGGAAAAAGCCTTCGGCACGACCTTCGGCATCTATCAACGTAATGGTCAGCAGTTCATCGCGCCGAATTCGCAGCCGCACTTCTTGCAGCAGCTCGCCGTGGATGCCGTCGGCGGCATCGTGAAATACCGGGCCGATCACAGTTACATCATTATGCCGCCCAAGGCCGGTTCCGGTTTGACCGTCGGCTTTTCGCCCTCCACCATACGCGCGGCGTTCGATTACGTCGGCGCCTATAACGCGGGATACAACGGTGCAGGCATCAATCTCGGCATTATCGCGACCGGTCCGATCAACACGACGACTGCCGGCAAGGGCGATGTCGATCTGAATGCGTTCCTTGGATTTACCGGCACGACGTCCGCGGCACCGGTGACAGAAGTGCAAGTCTCGCCGATACCGATTGCGACGGCGCTTGCGAAGAGCGGCTGCACCGCCGCCAGCGGGTGTTCGTTCCCGTATTCGAGCGACTTCCAATCGCCGCCGCCGGTCACGCCGCCGTGCGCGACCTCGCTCCCGGCCTGTAATCCCGAAGACGGTGAAGCGCAACTCGACACACAACAAGCCTCGACGTTGGCGCCGGGTTCAAACGTGCTCTTCTATCTTGCATATAATGCGGCCGATTGCTCGAACGTGAGCTTCCCGGGGACGTGTGCGGCCAACGCGCCTGACTATGGACCGGAGATCGGTCTGATCGAATCCGACCCCGAGATCATGCAAGCCATTGCCGACAATCAAGCCGACGTGCTCTCGTTGAGCTACGGCGGCGGCGAACCGCAGCAAGGCTGGAGCGGCTTAAGCGGAACCGGTGGTTACGAGGGCTCGTATTCGCAGCTCGAGTTTGCCGAACTCGCCAGCGAGGGCATTGCGGTCTTCGTTTCCTCCGGCGACAACGGTTCAGCCGAATGCTTTAACGGAAACACCTATCTCGCGCAGATTTGCGATTCGTATCCGGCCGGCGACCCGTTCGTCACCTCGGTCGGGGGCATCACGGCGAACGTCAACGTGTACGGTCAGCAAACTGCGCCGTGGCTCGCGTGGGGCATCTCAACTTTCGATAACGGCTACGGCGCGATCGAAGGATCGGGCGGCGGCTCGTCCTTGACGGGCGGCGTCGGTATTCCGGCGCCCGCGTGGCAAGTGAGCGCGCTCGGCAGTAGCGTCGCGACGTCGCGGTTGCAGCCCGACGTTTCGATGATCGGCGATCCAAGCACCGGCGTGTCGACGGTAAACAACGCGTTGAACGGCTGCGGCGGTCAGATCTGCGACATCGGCGGCACTTCAGTTGCGGCGCCCGAGATGGCCGCGATGTGGGCCGACGTGCTCAGCGCCTGCAAGGCGCATCCGAGCGCGGGCGCATGCGCCGGTGGCGCTGGCCTGACACCGTGGCGTCTCGGCAATGCGGCGCCGTATCTGTATGCGATCTACAAGGGTACGCCATACACATACAACAATGCCTGGACGCCGTCGCTCGCCTACAACCAGGTCTTCTACGACATCGTGTACGGCGACAACCAGATGGCGGACCCGACCTACAACCCCGCGGCGCCGATTCCCGGCGCGTCGGCCGGTCCGGGCTACGACATGGTCACCGGCGTCGGCGTACCGTACGCCGGGCATCTGATCCAAGCGATCACCGGCCAGCCCGTTCCCTAAGCCTCGCAGGGCTGCTCCCGAACCCGGGAGGAGCCCCTCTTGCGCGCCCTGCTATAATCATGGGGCTGTGAAAGAGAAGATCCACCCCAACTGGTACCCCGAGGCCAAGGTCCACTGCGCCTGCGGTGCTGCTTTTACCACCGGTTCGACCATGAAAGAGATCGCCGTCGAGATTTGCTCGGCGTGCCATCCCCTGTTCACCGGGACGCAAAAGCTGGTCGACACGGCCGGTCGCGTTGATAAGTTCAATCAACGCGCTGCCGCCGCCGAGAAGAAAAAGCAAGAAGCCGCGCAACGCCAGGCCGCCAAGGACGCGAAAAAGGCCGTCGAGGCTTAACGCCCTAGTCCAAGGTTCAAGACGAGCTGCACTGCGGCTCGTCTTTTTCGTTCCCCGACGTCGAATCGATATGGCTGAATTAAACGCAAGCGTGATTGCACGCCTCGATACGATGGTCCGGCGCTTCGACGAGATCGAGGCGGAGTTAGCCAATCCCTCGGGCGGGTTCGATCAAGCGCGCTACACGGCGCTGGTCAAAGAGCGCGCGCAACTCGAAGAGACCGTCAACGCCTATCGCCGCTATCGCAAGCTCCTCGACGACATCGACTCGAGCGAAGGCTTGCTGCGCGAGGGCGGCGATGCCGAGCTGCGCGAGTTGGCCGAAGACGAACTCAAGGAATTACGTCCGCAGCGCGAGCAGCTCGAAACCGAACTCTCGGTACTGATGGTGCCCAAAGATCCCAACGATACGAAGGACGTCTTCATCGAAATCCGCGCCGGCGCGGGCGGCGACGAAGCGGCGATCTTCGCGGGCGACCTGGCGCGGATGTACATGCGCTTTGCCGAGTCGCGCGGGATGCGCGTCGAGCTGGTCTCCGAAAACGAGAGCGATGCCGGCGGTTATAAAGAGATCGTCCTGAGCATGAAGGGCGATTCACCCTATCGCTATTTCAAATATGAGTCGGGCGTGCATCGCGTGCAGCGCGTTCCCGCGACCGAAGCGCAAGGGCGGATTCATACCTCGACCGCGACGGTTGCCGTGCTGCCCGAAGTCGATGCCGACGTGGAAATCGAGATCAAAGCGGGCGATCTGCAGATCGACACCTACAAAGCCTCAGGCGCCGGCGGCCAGTACGTCAACAAGACCGAATCGGCGATTCGCATCACGCACGTCCCCTCCGGAATCATCGTCGCCTCGCAACAAGAGCGTTCGCAAATGCAGAACCGCGAGAAGGCGATGACGATGTTGCGCGCGATGCTCTACGAGCGCCAGCAGCGCGAAAAAGAAGAAGCGATGGGGTCGCTGCGGCGCAGCCAAGTCGGCACCGGCGACCGCTCCGAGAAGATTCGCACCTACAACTTTCCGCAAGATCGCGTGACCGATCACCGCATCAACCAGAGCTACGGCAACATCCGCGGCATCATGGACGGCGCGCTCACCCCGATCGTCGACGATCTCCTGGCCGACGAACAAGCGCGCCTCCTCGCCGGCGAAGACGGCGCCGCCTAGCCCCTTGTCATCCTGAGCGTAGCGAACGCAGTGAGCGAAGTCGAAGGAGCGCCAATGACTCGAGCCCTCGCGATCGCAGCGCTAATGTTACTCGCTTCTTGCGCGCGGTCGACGTCGCAGCAAACGGAATACATGAATGGAATGAGCGTCAGGTCAGCGCCGATCGCGACTCCCTCGCCATTTGCGTCGCCCGCTTTTGTGACATATCCGGTTTCCGCCGCATTTGGCCCGCACGCCGTCCATCTTTCTCGCGAGCAGCGCGCCTGGCTGCTGCGCGTCCTTCGGTCGAAAACTTACGGTCCGCTTCACGCCCGTCTGCGCTTCGCTAACTTACCGGATTACAACGTACCGCTCGTGATCTATGTTAGAATGCCGAGCCAGGATGGGCAGGACCGCGGCGGGCACGTAATTGGCGAATCTTGCAACAGCGAATTTGACCCCTATTCCCACGGGCTGTTCCCTGGGACCGAGGCATCATGCTCGCCCCCAACGCCGCTACCGGTGGTGCCGTGACGAATGGTTCTGAGGCATTGCTGGCGTTTATCACCGGCAAGTCGCCGGCATACCTGCGCGCCCATGCGGACGAACCGCTCCCCGAAGATGTCGTTGCGAAATACGACGAACTAAATGCGCGCCTCCAGCAAGGCGAGCCGCTAGCGTACGTAGTCGGCAGCGCGGGGTTTTATCGCCGTGAATTCATCGTCGATCCGCGGGTGCTGATCCCGCGCTTTGAAACCGAGCATCTGGTCGAGGCGGCGATCGCCCATCTGCGCGGCTACGATGCACCGCGTGCGCTCGACGTCGGCACCGGCAGCGGCGCGATTGCGCTGACGCTTGCCGCCGAACTGCCGCGGGCGCGCATCGATGCGACCGACGCCTCCCCTGATGCGCTGATCGTCGCCATCGCCAATCGCGACCAACTGGATCTGCAAAACCGCGTCGCGTTCTATCTCGGCGATCTCCTCGAACCGGTTGCGCGCAACCACTACGATGCAATCGTCGCCAACCTGCCCTACGTGCCCACCGGCGAGGGAGATCCGGACCTGCGCTTCGAGCCGGTGCTCGCGCTCGACGGCGGCCCGGATGGGTTGGACTATTACCGCCGATTCTTCGAGCGCGTGCCGCCGCTCGTGAATGCCGGGCGGGATCGTCCTGGCCGAGGGCGCGCCCCCGATTGCGCAGGGCTTGCTTGCGCTCGCGCAAGCGGCGTTCCCGAGCGCCGCGGTCACGCTCGAGCGCGATTACGGCGCTCGCGAGCGCTACGTAGCCGTACGATGCGGCTAAAGGTTCCGAGCACACGATGTGCGACCGCCCGTAGGGCGGCGGAACCATTCAAGGTGAAGACCCCGGGGTAACGCGAATAAACACATCCCGAGATGGCGAAGTATATTTTCTTCACCGGCGGCGTGGTGAGTTCGCTCGGCAAGGGCATCACCGCTGCGTCCCTCGGACGACTCCTCAAAGCCCGCGGTATCAGCGTGTCGATCCAGAAACTGGATCCCTACATTAACGTTGACGCGGGCACGATGAACCCCTACCAGCACGGCGAGGTGTTCGTGACCGAAGACGGGGCCGAAACCGACCTCGATCTTGGTCACTACGAGCGGTTCATCGACGAAAATTTGGTCCGCGCGAACAACGTGACGACGGGGCAAGTCTACAATTCGGTCATCGAAAAAGAGCGCCGCGGTGAATACTTGGGCGCCACCGTTCAAGTTATCCCGCACATCACCAACGAGATCAAGGCGCACATCAAGCGCGTCGCCGAAGCCAGCCACGCCGACGTATGTATCGTCGAAGTCGGCGGGACGGTGGGCGATATTGAATCACTGCCCTTTCTCGAAGCGATCCGCCAGATGCGCTACGACGTCGGCGATGAAAACGTGATGTATTGCCATCTCACGCTCGTCCCGCATCTCGGCGCCGCCGACGAACTCAAGACCAAGCCGACCCAGCACTCGGTGCGAGAGCTGCGCGGTATCGGTATTTCACCCGACGCGATCGTTTGTCGAACGCAGTCGGCGATCACGATGCCGATCGAACTCAAAGAGAAGATCGCGCTCTTTTGCGACGTGTCGCCGAATTCGGTCGTACAAAATATCGACGCGAAGACGATCTATCAGGTCCCGCTCAATCTCGAGGCCGAGGGCCTCGCCAGTGCGGCCGTGCGCAAGTTAGGCTTACCGACGAACGCGCCGAAACTCGATGAGTGGACGAAGATCGTCGACCGCATCATGCATCCCAAGCGCCGGGTGCGCATTGCCCTGGTGGGCAAGTACGTCGAACTCAAAGACGCCTACATCTCGATCAACGAAGCGCTGTACCACGCCGGCATCCATCACAACGCCGAAGTGGAGATCCGCCGCATCGATTCAATCACGGTTGAGACCCAGGGCGTCGACGTGCTCGAAGGCTGTCACGGCATTCTGGTGGCGCCCGGCTTCGGCGCGCGCGGTGTCAACGGAAAGCTGCACGCGATTCGCTACGCGCGCCAACATAAGATTCCGTTCTTGGGGATTTGCTTTGGGATGCAGCTTGCGTGCGTCGAATTTGCGCAAAATGTCTGTGGGATTCCCAGGGCCATGTCGATCGAGGTCGACGAAACAACGCCCGATCCCGTGATCGACTTCATGCCCGATCAGCGCGATCTGGAGATCTACGGCGGCACAATGCGCCTGGGCTCGTACAGTTGCGTGCTCGAGCCGGGCTCGCTCGCGCTGCGCGCGTACGGCACCGCCGAGATCAGCGAACGCCATCGCCATCGCTACGAGTTCAACAACCGCTATCGTCCGGTGTTCGAAGAGCAAGGGATGCGATTCTCGGGGCACCACACGGTCGGTAAGACCACGTTGGTCGAGATCGTCGAGCTTCCGCCGGATATGCACCCGTGGTTCGTGGGAACGCAAGCGCATCCCGAGTTCAAGTCGCGGCCCAACAATCCGTCGCCGCTCTATCGTGACTTCGTCGGCGCGGCGCTGTCGCACGGCGGCTCCCCTGCCGAGGTACGCTCGGTCGGCGAGCGCGTTGAATCCTAGCGACATTACCGCGTTCATCCTCACCCGCGACGAGGAGCGCGATCTGCCGCGCGCCATCACCAGCCTGCCGCACGGCGTTTCGATTCTCGTCCTTGACGCATGCTCGGCCGACAACACTGTGGCATACGCACGCGCTACTGGTGCGCGGGTGATCGAGCGCGAGTGGACCGATTTCGTCGATGCGCGCCGCTTCGGCCTGGAGCAAATCGAGACGCCTTGGACGCTCATGCTCGACGCCGACGAACAGCTCGACGATCGTTTGCGCGAGGCAATCTTGGCGGCACCGGGCGATGCAGACGGGTATCGTGTCCGGCGCTCAACCTATTTTCGCGGCAAGCCGATGCGCTTGTGGAGCGGCGAGTGGCTGCTGCGCCTGGTGCGCACCGGCATGGCGCGCATCGAAGCGCAACCCGCAACTGGTGGCGATGCGCTGCTGCACGAACGGCTCATCTGCAACGGTGACGTGCGCGAGCTCGATGGGACGCTGCTGCATTACTCGTATCCCGACGCGCGCACCTACCTCGAGAAGTTTGCTCGCTATACGGCGATCGAGGCGCTGGCGCAGCCGCCGAGCGTGCCGCGAACGCTCGCTGAAGCCGCGATGGTGCTGCCACGTTTTGGCAATGGCTTAGTGCGGCGCGGGGCGCTTCGCGACGGGCCGCGCGGATGGTTCGTCGCCTGGTATTCGGCGCTCTATCCCGCGGCGGTAGCGTGGAAATCGCTCCGCCAAGCCGGTCGCGACCGCAAGAAACATTAGGGGCGCTTCGATGACGCGAATCGGCCTCGATGCGCGCTGTGGCCGTGCGATTTCCGTCGGCATGCGCACCTACATCGAGGAGGTGTCTGCGCGACTGCCCCGCGTCGCACCCGAGTTCGACTATCGCGTGTACAGCGAAGGCGAGAACCTGGGTGTGCTCGATCAAGTCGCCCTGCCGCTGCAGATGCGCCGCGACCGGATCGACGTCGCGCATTTCATGTCCCAGTACGTTCCGCTCTTTGCGGGCGGCCGCTTTTTGTTCACGATCCACGACGTCATCCATCTGCGGTTTCTCGAGTTCTTCAAGCCCACGATCGCCCCATACTATCGTGCCGTGGTGCAACGCGCTGCGCGAAAAGCCGCGCGCATCATCACGTCTGATAGCCGAACGATCGCGGATTTGGTGACGCTGCTCGGTGCCGATCCGGCAAAGATCCGGGTCGTGCCGCTGGCGCCGCGTGAAGCGTTTCTGGTCCAGGCAGCGCCCTACCGTGGGAAGCGCCCTTATTTGATCAACGTGGGCAATCACCGCACGCACAAGGACATCCCAACGCTGCTGCAAGCCTGGGCGTCGCTGCCGCCGCGTTACGAGATCGATCTGTATTTCAGCGGGCCGGATGACTTCGGCGGTCAGTTGCAGCGCCTCTCGAACGATCGACGCCAAGCCCTTGCCCTCGGCGACGTCGACGATCGCGAGCTGGCCTCGTACTACGCCGGGGCCGCGGCGCTTGTCCATCCGTCGCTGCTCGAGGGCTTCGGGCTGCCGTTCGTTGAGGCGATGGCGCAGGGTTGTCCCGTGATCGCGACCGCGACGTCGATTCCCGATCCGGTCGCGGGTGCGGCGTTGACCTTTGAACCGCGCGACGTCGAGAGTGCACGCGCGCAGATCGAGCGTCTGCTCGACAACCAGGCTTTGCGTACCGCGCTCGTTGAACGTGGGCGCGAGGCCGCCGGAGCGCTCAGCTGGGATCGGACGGCGCGTGAGACGGCCGCGGTCTATCGCGAAATCGTAGAGGAGCAACGGTGATTCACGTTCTGGCCGCAGCAATCGCAATCGTGATCAACGGCGTGAAGTTGCCGCTGCAGCCGCCGCCGATGATGTTGCACGGTGAACTGTATGCGCCGGTGCGCCGCACGATCGAAGCCTTGGGATTGCAGTTCATCCGATCGGGTTCGCAGATCGCGACACAGGTTGGTGCGCGTACCGTGAGCGTTCCGATTGGCGGCAAAGACGGCGCCATCGAAATCCACGACGTGCTCTACGCGCCGCTGCGCTTCTTCACTGATGTGCTCGGCGCACAGGCGACGTACGACAGCCACACGCACACCGTCACGATCGTCGCGCAGCTCGTCGGGCGCTCGTCGAGCGGGCTGGTCCTTACGCATACGTCCGCAGAGCGTTTCGGAACGGTGGCGGCCGTCGATCTCGTCTCGGATCCGCCGACGGTGACGCTGGAATACAACGCGACGATCCACACCGTCCCGATCGGGACGAACGCTATCGTCGAGATGCACGACGTTGCCGCAAACGTGGTGGTTCCGGGCGAATTGAGCGACGTGCGGCCGGGCGACTTTGCACGCATCTACATGGACCGTGCCGGGCACGTGGAGCGGGTTGCCGACGAATTCGGTTCGCGCGCCGGAACGATCGCGGCAGCAACGTCGAGCGAATTCGTAATGATGGATGGTCATGTGATCGTGCCCGATCGGACGACTCAAATCGTCCTCAATGGAAAACCGGCCGCAATCGCCGATCTTCACGTTGGCGACGTCGTCACCGTCCGCTACAACGTGGTTACGAACGAGATCCGTACAATCTTGGCCAGCCGTCCGATCGCAACGGTCTCGCCGGTGCCGGGCAGTCCGCAGATCACCTCGGTCGCGCTCGACAGCAATCGCCCGCTTCGCGCGGGTGACACGCTAAACGTTACGATGCAAGGCACGCCCGGTGGCGCCGCGACCTTTGACATCGGGTCCTACGTGACGAACCTTGCCATGAGCGAGACGTCGCGCGGCGTGTATACGGCGAGCTATCGAATTCCCAATGGAGCGAATTTTAGCAACGTGCCGATCATCGGCCATTTGCGCGTCGGGACATCCAACGCGCCCGACGCTGCGGCGCCACAGACGCTCTCGGCCTCCAGCTCGCCGCCCGGCGTCTCGGATTTTGCACCCAATGAAAATGCCGTCGTCAACACCAGCTCGCCGGCGATCTACGTAACGTTTGTGGCCGACGCGGTTCCGGTCAATCCGTCGAGCATCGTGCTCTGGGTCGACGGGCGCGACGTCACCTCCGAGTCGCTGCGCTCGGCGGCCTTCATTCAATACATGCCGCAATATTCGTATCGTAGCGGCGTGGTGCACGTGACCGTGCGCGTCGCCGATATGGCCGGGAACACCACGACCAAGTCGTGGAACTTCGTCATCCGCCGATAGGAGAGCTTTGAAGATGGATTGCCTGTTCTGCAAGATCGCGGCCGGTCAGATTCCCTCGAAGCCCGTCTACCGCGATGACCTCGTGCTCGCAATCGAGGATATCAACCCACAGGCGCCCACGCATTTGCTGGTGATGCCGATTGCCCATCACGCCAATATCGGCGAGCTCTCCGATGCGGCTGATGGCCCGCTGTTGGCCCGTCTGGTGGAGGTCGCGACAAAACTCGGACGCGAGCGCGGCCGCGACGGCTATCGCCTGGTGATGAACACGGGAACGGACGGCGGCCAAACGGTCGACCATCTGCACCTGCACGTGCTAGCGGGAAGGCATTTGACCTGGCCGCCCGGATAGTGCTACAGTACCCCGGCTGGGCCTCGCAACGAGGCTTAATCTTTGCGTGCTCCCGTGCGGAGGCGCCACGAAGGGGGGTCATTCAATAATGGAAGTTCGCGTATCTCCGGGCGAATCGATTGAGAGCGCGCTGCGCCGTTTCAAAAAGGCCACCCAAAAGGCGGGTATCCTCGCCGAAGCGCGCAAGCACGAGCACTACGAAAAGCCCAGCGTTCGCCGCAAGAAGAAGTCTGCCGCGGCTCGTAAGCGCCGGGCATAGAGGGTTCACGTTCCGTGAACCTGTCGCGTTTGGCCTTCGGCCAATCCGCACCTTGGGCTCGTTAAAAGACCGCATCGCCTCCGATCTCAAGGAGGCGATGAAGGCGCGCGACCAGCTTCGGCTGGATACGCTCCGTTCGGCGCTCTCGGGTTTCACCTATAAACGCAGCGAAGCGGGCGCGGAGCTTTCCGACGCCGATGAGCTTGGCGTTGTCCAAAAGCTGGTCAAGCAGCGCAACGACTCCCTGGCGGAGTTCGAGAAGGCCGGACGCCAGGACCTCGCCGACAAAGAGCGCGCAGAACGCGAGATTCTCACGATTTATTTGCCGGCGCAAAAATCGGCCGATGACATTCGCGCCATCGTCAAGTCCGCGATTGCTGCATTGCCCGAGGCCGGCCGGAACCAAGGCGCCGTGATGAAAGCCGTCATGCCGCAGCTCAAAGGGCTTGCCGACGGTAACGTGATCCGCGAAATCGTGACCCAGGAACTGGCTTAAACACCTCCCGAGTACCCTTTAGAAGAAACCTTGCCGTGTTGCGAAAGTAGCATCCAGCATGGTTGGTTTGCGCTTGATCCGGGTCGCGTTCTCGCTCGCCGTCGTTGCCGCTGGCTTTGCCGGGTTCGCACGGGCGGCTTCGAGCGCTCCGGTGGTCGTGGTCGTGCCGATTAGCGGGATGGTCGACGACGGTATGGCGCACTTGGTGCAGCGTGCAATTACGCAAGCCGATGCCGAACACGCCGCAGCGGTCGTCCTCGACGTCGATAGCGACGGCGGCTTGGTCGAGGCGGCGCAAGATATTCGCGGTGCAATTTTCGCCGCGCACGAGCCGGTCTACGCATTTGTCGAGCACCGCGCGTTCTCCGCAGCCTCGCTCATCACGTTGTCAACCTCGCGCATCTACATGGCGCCCGGTTCTGCGATCGGGTCGGCCCTGCCCCATCCCGACAATTCCGAAACCATATCAGCGGTCAAAGCGCTCTTCGTATCGACCGCGCAGCGCAATCATCGTCCCGAAAAGCTCGCCGCGGCCTTCGTCGACGCGAAAATCGACGTGCCCGGCTATAAGACGCCGGGGCAGATCTTGACACTCGCCGCCCCCGACGCCGTCAAGCTCGGGATGGCCGACGCGATCGAACCGAGCCTCACCGCTGCGCTCGGCGCAGTGCATCTCGCTGACGCGCAACTGCAAACGCAAGACTACACCTGGGGCGAAGAACTTGCGCGGTTTATGAACAACCCGTGGATCAGTTCACTGCTGCTCTCGGTCGGCGCGCTCGGCCTGATTCTAGAAATGCAGACCTTGCACGGGATCGCCGGCTCGATCGGCATCCTCTCGCTCGCGTTGTTCTTCGGGACGCACATCTATGCCGGATTTTCCAACGGACTCGTGATCGGCCTTGCGGTCATCGGTCTGCTCGGCATTTTATGGGAGTTGCACGTGGTCCCAGGTCATGGCTTCCCCGGCATACTCGGCGGGCTCGCCCTGCTGGCCGCGGTCTTTCTCGCCTTCGGTCTGCCCTTTACGTTCATTGCGGTCGAAGCCATTTCGACGTCGATTATCTTGACGGCAATCTGCTTCGCGCTGCTCACGCGCATCTTTCCACGCAACGCGTGGATGCATCGCTTGGCGCTGGTCGAAGCGCAAGGCCCCGACTATGTCGCCAGCAGCGACCACACGTCGCTGCGCGGCATGACCGGCGTTGCCGCGTCGTTCTTGCGCCCGGCCGGCGTGGCGCAGATCGACGGAAAACGCGTCGACGTCCTCACCGAGGGCGAGTTCATCGCGGCGGGCACGCCTATCCGCGTCACCCGGGTAGAAGGCGCGCGCGTCTTCGTCGAGCCGGTTACTCTTCCGAGCTATAAGTAAAGGAGCGCAACTAGCGTGGAACTCGCGACCATCGGTGCGGTGATCATCGTCATCGTAGCGATCATTCTCTTTTTCGTATTTTTATATTACTTTCCGATCGCGACGTGGATCCGCACCCTCGCGGCCGGGGTGCCGCTGGGTATCATTACCCTCGTCAGGATGCGGCTCATTGGCATTCCGCCCAGCATCATCGTGACCAACTACGTGCGTGGCCGGAAAGCCGGCCTGAGTCTAACGGTCGATCAGCTGCAATCGCACTATCTTGCCGGCGGCAACGTGGAGAACGTGACGCTCGCGATGATCGCCGCACAGCGCGCGCAGATTCCGCTCGACTGGCAGCGTGCCGCGGCGATCGATTTGGCCGGGCGCAACGTCGTCGAGGCGCTTCAGGTCTTCGTCAATCCCAAAGTAATTGAGACGCCGACGTTCCAAGGCGTCGCGCAGAACGGCATTCAGCTCAACGTCAAGGCGCGCGTAACCGTGCGTAGTGACCTCGATCGCTACGTCGGCGGCGCCGGCGAACAAACGATCATCGCGCGCGTCGGCGAAGGCGTTGTCGCAGCGGTTGGTGCAGCGGTTGACCATAAAGAAGTGCTCGAGTATCCCGATCGCATTTCGAAGACCGTGCTGGCCAAGGGCTTAGATGCGGGCACGGCGTTCGAGATCGTGTCGATCGACATCGCCGACGTCGACGTCGGCAAGAACATCGGTGCCGAATTGCAAACCTCGCAGGCCGATGCGGATCGCAAGATCGCTCAGGCGAAGGCGGCGGAGCGCCAGTACGCTGCGCAAGCAGCTGAACAAGAGCAGAAGGCCGAGACGCAAGCCATGCGCGTGAAGGTCGTGGAAGCCGAAGCCGCGATCCCGCTTGCAATCGCGGAGGCCTTCAGAAGCGGGAACCTCGGCGTGATGGACTACTATAAGTTAAAGAATCTGCAAGCGGACACCGGCATGCGCGATTCCATCGGTAACAGCGTCGAGGGCACGGGACCCGACGCGACGCAGCCGCCGCAACCCCCGAGATAAGCAACGATGCATAATCTCGGCCTGATCGTCTGGCTGATCATCATCGCATTCGGCGTCATTTCGAGCATTCGCAAGAACGCCCGGCGAGCCCAGGCCCAACGCGCGCCCGCGCCTCAACCTGCCATGCCGCAACCGCAACCGCCGCCGCCGCGGCCGGTTGCCATGGCGGTGCCAGCGCCTCCGCCCGCGATGGCCGCATTCGCGATGCCGCCGGTCGATGCGCCACAACCGCTGCCCCGGGCAGTGGCTACGCCAAGGCCGAAGCCGCCGGCGCCTTCGCCACTGGACGCTCTGTTCCACGCACCGATTAGAACCTCGCCGATTCGTGGTATGTTCGGAGGGAGTGCGACACTCGTGCGGGCAATCGTCGCCGCCGAGGTCTTGGGGCCACCGAAAGCATTTCAGGAGCAAACGATCTGGAGTCCACGTCACAGCGAACCGTCGATCTAAGCGATCTCGAAGATCGCGTTCGTCTCTTCGGACAATTCGATCAGAATCTCTCAGCACTCGAAGAACGTCTGCGCGTGAGCGTTCGCGCGGACGGTGACCGGCTCACGCTCGCGGGCTCAACGGCCAACGTGGAACGGGCGGAACACGCGGTGCGCCGCATGCTCGATGCGGCAGTCGAGGGTGCGCAGATCACGCCGGATGACGTTGCGCTCGCGATTGCCGATGCGGGTGCACCCGAAAACGGCCGCGCCTTGCCCGGCACGTTGATTCGCACGCAGCGCGGAAAAGAGATCCGGCCCAAGACCGCCGGACAGCGTGCGCTCGTGCAATCGATCGAACGCAACACGCTCACCATCGGCATCGGGCCGGCCGGTACGGGCAAAACATTTCTGGCCGTGGTGATGGCCGTGCGCGCGCTCAAGAACCGCGAGGTTGCCCGCGTGATCCTTTCGCGTCCCGCTGTGGAGGCGGGGGAAAAGCTCGGATTTCTTCCGGGCGATCTACGCGAGAAGGTCGATCCGTATCTACGCCCGCTCTACGATGCCCTCGAAGATTTGCTCGACGGTGCGGTCGTCGAACGCTACCTCGAGCGTGGGACGATCGAAGTGGCCCCACTTGCCTACATGCGTGGCCGGACGCTCAGTGAAGCGTTCGTCATTCTCGACGAAGCGCAAAATGCTACGGCGGATCAGCTCAAGATGTTTTTGACGCGGCTTGGCTCAGGGTCCAAGATGGTAGTCAACGGCGATGTCACGCAAATCGATCTGCCGTCAGGGGCGCGAAGCGGATTGCGCGATGCTGCGCGGCGCGTCGGCGTTCTCGACGACATCGGCGTGGTCGAACTCGATGAGACCGACGTCGTGCGCCACTCGCTGGTCGCCAAGATCATCAGAGCGTATGCAAATCCACTACCGCAATGAAGTGCGCCGGAGCGGGGTCGATGCGCGGGCGCTTAAGAGCGCGATGCGCAAACTGCTGGTGAGCCTCGACCGGAGCGATGCGACCATCTCGCTCACGCTGGTCGACGACGCCGCGATCCGCGAAATCAATCGCGACCATCGCGGCAAAGACACGCCCACCGACGTTCTAAGCTTCCCGCTCGAACCCGAACCGTTCGCCCACGAAAAATTGCTGGGCGATATCGTCATCTCGATCGAAACGGCGCGCCGACAAGCCGCCGACTACGACGCTCCGCTCCAACGCGAGGTGGAGCGGCTGATGATTCACGGCTTGCTCCACGTGCTCGGTCACGATCATATGGAGCCCGACGAGCGGCGCACGATGGAAGCGGAAGAGCGGCGTCTGGCCGCGACGATCGGCATGCCTTGGCCGTACGAGAGCTAACGCGCGTGCGATTCTGGCGTTCGTTCAACCACGCTTTCGCCGGCATCATGTACGCTGCGCGTACGCAACCCAACATGCGCGCGCACCTGGTTATCTCGCTGCTGGTCATTCTTGCCGCGCTGATTTTGCGTCTTGGCCGCGACTACGTCGTCGACTTGGTGATCATCATCGCCGTGGTCCTCGCGCTGGAACTGCTCAACACGGCGGTCGAGTCGATCGTCGATCTGCTCACGGTCACGCACCATCCGCTGGCCAAGACGGCCAAAGACGCGGCGGCGGGTGCCGTGCTGATCGCGTCGGTCGCAGCCGTCGTCATTGGGTACTTGGTGTTCTACCAAGGCCTGATCAATGGGGGTCAGCGCGTCTTCGAGGCGGTAGCCAGCGTCCCGAGCAACGTAGCTTTCGTGGTTCTCGTCGCGGTGGCCATCGCGACGATCTTCGCCAAGGCCTGGGTTGGCCGGGGCTCGGCGCTTCAAGGCGGAGCAATCTCCGGGCATGCGGCCTTGGCCTTTGCGGCGGCCACCCTGCTCGCGTTCCTGTACCAGCGCCCCCTGGCGGCCCTGCTAGCCTACTTTGTGGCCTTCCTGGTGGCGCAGAGCCGGGTTGAGGCCAAGATCCACAGCACCGGCGAGGTCGTGGCCGGCTCGGTCCTCGGTACCGTGGTCGCCCTGGCCGTGTATCTGCTGGCCCGCTCGCACCTTGCAGTACCTGGATGGTAATCCACAGGTTTTCAGGTCAGGATGGCCGGTGCCGCGCAAGCGGCAGAAAACCGATGTGCTATAATGGCGCCGTTTTGAATACCGACCCTGACCGAAGTACCGCACCGTGACGGCGGCCCATCCGACGAACTGGCTCGAAGTCGCCGCGTTGATCGTCCTGGTGCTCGCCTCGGCCTTCTTTTCCGCTTCGGAAACGGCGCTGGTCTCAGTCGGACGCGTGCGCGCCCGAACCATCCAGGACCGCAAGCTGCGCGGCTCCGCGAGCCTCGTTGCCTTAGTCGACGACAAGAGCCACGTCCTTACCTCGATCCTGATCGGTAACACGATCGCATTGCTCGCCGCCGACTCGCTTGCGACGACGCTTGCAATCGACTTAGGTCTGATGCAGCCGGCACTGTGGTCGACCTTTGTGATGGCGGTCGTGCTGCTGCTCTTTGGCGAAATCATTCCCAAGACGCTGGCCGCGGGTAGCGGCGACCGCTGGCTGCTCGTGCTTTCGCCAACGTTGCGCATCGTCGCGGTGGTGATCGGACCGATCAGCAATGCCTTCACCTTCGTGGCCAACGGCATCTTGCGAATCTTCGGGATCCGAGTCGCGCATCAGATCTACGTGACCGAGGAAGATATCCGCTCGCTAGTCGACGTCGGCGCTGAACAGCGTGTGATCGAAGAAGAAGAACGCGAGATGATCCATTCGGTCATCGAGTTCGGCGATACGATCGTGCGCGAGGTCATGACGCCGCGCCCGGAGATCGTAGCGGTCTCGATCGACGATTCGCCCCGGCGCGCGCTCGATGTGGTGATCGCCGATGGTTACTCGAAGCTTCCCGTCTATCAAGAGTCGAAGGACGACATCGTCGGCATCGTGCACGACCGCGAACTGTTGATCGCGCTCGCCAACGGCACGCTTGCGCAAACGAGCCTGCGTTCTCTGATGCGTCCCGCCTCGCACGTTCCCGAAACCAAAAAGATCGCTGAGCTCTTGCGCGAGATGCAGCGCGAGAAGTTCTCGATGTCGATCGTCGTGGATGAATACGGCGGCACGGCCGGTTTGGTGACGATGGAAGACTTGCTCGAAGAGATCGTAGGCGAGATTCGCGACGAGCACGACGAAGACGAGCAAGAGCCGATTCACGTCGTTTCGGATGAAGAGGCGGTGGTCGAAGCCGGCACCAACATCGAGGACGTGAACGATAAGCTCGGCACGACGATACCGAGCGAGGATTTTGAGACCATTGGCGGCTACGTCGTCGGACTCTTCGGGCGTCTGCCGCGAGAAGGCGAAGAGATCGTTGCTGACCGGCACACGCGCCTGAAGGTCGAGCGCACGCGCGGGCGGCGCATACTTTCGGTGCGCATCTTCATTAGCCCCAACGGTAGCGTGCAAGCTGACGAGGAGGTCCATGCGGATGAGCACGACGTTGCTCAGTGATCATGAGGCGCTGCTCTCGGCTGCGCGCGAGGTTCGCGAGAATGCGTACGCTCCGTATTCGCACTTTGCCGTCGGTGCGGCACTCGATACCGGTGACGGTCACGTATTCATGGGCGTCAACGTCGAAAACGCGAGCTACGGATTGACGATGTGCGCCGAGCGCGTCGCCATCGGCGCCGCGGTGAGCGCCGGCTGCCGGGAGTTCGCCGCAATCGCCATCGCGGGTCCCGACGGCGTGCTGACCAGCCCGTGCGGCGCATGCCGTCAAGTGCTGGCCGAGTTCAATCCTGAGATGACTGTGGTCTACACCACGCCCGACGGTCCCGCGACGTCGACGATCGCGGAGTTGCTTCCCCATTCCTTCGGCCCGCTCGTATAAAACGCGCGGCATCGTGCTGCGCGCGCGTCCACTTGGTGAGGCCGATCGCATCATCCGTCTCTTCACGAGCGAACGCGGAAAACTCGACGCGGTGGCGAAAGGCGTGCGCCGTGCCAAGAGTCATTTCGCCGGACGACTCGAGTTCGGCAACGAGTGCGAGCTGCAAATGCATCATGGACGTTCGCTCGACGTGATCGTCAATGCCGACATCGTTCGCGCACCGTGGGAGCGCCTGGTCGAACCCGAACGCTTTGCAACCGCCCAGCTCATCGCAGAATTGGTCGACGCATTCTGCGAGCCCGACCTCGCCGTTCCCGACGTGTACGCACTGCTTTCGGGCGTCCTGTCGGCGATCGCCGCGAGTGAGACGCCGCGCGCGCTCGTGCCGCGCTTTTCGCTACGGCTCTTGGCGTCGCTGGGCATCGAGCCGCCGGTCGACGCCTGCGTTCTCTGCGGCAAAGGCTTCGAAGGCGAGCGGGCATGGGTGGATCCGCAGGCGGGGGGCTTCATCTGCACGTCGTGCCGTGAAGGCTGGCGCGATTTGATCGAACTCGATGTCGACGACTTACGCAACTTGGCCGGACTGCGCACGCCGCGCGGTGCCGGAGCCGCCGCGTTGCTTGCGCGCCCACGCGTCGCGACGGCGATCGACGAGATTATCGTCCACCATCTCGGTAGGAAGCCGAAGGCCGCATCATAGCCATTTTGGCGCTCGACGTTGGAAGCAAGCGAATTGGGGTGGCGATGGCCGATCCCAGCGAGACGTTTGCGCTGCCGGTCGGCACGATCGAACGCGTCAATCTGCGTGCCGATCTCGCACGGATCGAGGAGCTCATGGAATCCTACGGCGTCAGCGATCTGGTCGTCGGGGACCCAATCGCGCTCTCGGGCGAGCGCGGAATCGCCGCACAAAAGATGGACGCCTTCGTGGAATCATTGCGGACGGTGTTCAAGGGAACGATTCACCGCGTCGACGAGCGCATGACCACGGCTCAAGTGACCAAAACGCTTATCGCTGCCGACGTGTCGCGCAAACGCCGCAAAGACGTCGTCGATAAAATGGCCGCAGCGCTGATTCTCGAGACCTTTCTCGCGCGACGGCGCTTGGGCGGTTCGTGAGGCGAGGCCGCATATTCGGCGCTCTCGCTGCGCTCGTGGCGCTATTTGTCGCGGGGGTGGTCGCGGCGTGGTTCGCGTTCGTGTTCCTCGATCGTTCCTTCCCGTCGACAAACGCGCAGGTCGTGGTTCCGCGCGGTTCGAGTCTGGCCGACATCGCGTCCCTGCTCGAGTCTCGCGGCGTTATTCGAAACGCATTTGTCTTCCGTGTGCTCGCGCGCGTGCGTCATGCCGATGGCGAGGTGCGAGCCGGAGCCTATGCATTCGCGCCGCACGAAACGCCCGCGGAGATCTTGGATCAGCTAGTCAGCGGCGGAGCGCAGGTCGCCACGTGGGTGACCATCCCCGAGGGATTCACCGCGCTGCAGATCGCGCAGCGTCTGCAAGAACAAGGCATTGGCCGCGCAGCTGCGTTCGAGCGCGCGTTTCGTGGGCATGAGGGGTTCTTGTTTCCGAGCACCTACCTCGTACCACTGGCGGCGACGCCCGCGCAAGTAACGCGCATGCTCACCGACCAGTTTGCCAAGGAACTCCCATCGGACGCAGCACCGCTCGCGCACGCGCTCCACGTGACCGTGCCGCAAGCGGTCACGGTCGCCTCGCTGGTCGAGCGCGAGGCGAAGATCGAGGGCGACCGCCCGCTGATCGCCGGCGTCATCTACAATCGCTTGCGCCTGGGGATGCCGCTTCAGGTCGACGCCACGATAGAATATGCACTACCCGAGCATAAAACGGCGCTATCGCTGCACGACTTGAAGATCGATTCGCCGTATAATACCTATGAGCACGCGGGGCTGCCGCCGACCCCGATCGCCAACCCCGGCTTGCCCTCCCTCCTCGCTGCGCTCCATCCGGCAAAAACCGACGACCTATATTACGTATACTGCGGGAATGGGCATCATGTCTTTGCGAAGACGCTTCCTGAACATCAAGCCAACGTCCAGCGTTGTCTTCATTAAATCGCCCTCCAAGGAGCCAACATGTCGTCCAACAACGGTGAAAGCAAGAGCGGCCCGCTCGAATTGAGCGAGGTCCTCTACATCGAGACCAAGGACGGCGGGGAGTTGCCGTTCGAGGTGGTGGGAATTCTGGAAGATCCCGACGACGGGACTTCCTATGCGGTGCTGATGCACGAACCGCAAGACGAAGAAGCTGAGAGCGAGTTCATCGTGACCGATCTCGACGGCAATCTGCTCGAAGACGATGCCCTCGCGCAAGAGATCCTCGACGAGTTTCTTGTATTTGCCGAAGAAGCCGGAGAGGAAGGCGGCGAGAGTTAACAGGGTGGGGCACTAATCCGCGTCCTTTTTCTCTCGGCGAGCGTTGGCGTCGGGCACGTCTCGGCGGCCAACGCCGTGTGCTTTGCGTTGCGGGAGCTCGACCCGAAGGTTCACACGCAAGTCGTCGATTCGTACAAGTATGCCGCACTGGTCGTTTCGCGCGTGGTCTCGGATGGGTATCTGCGGATGGTCAAGACAATTCCGCAAATGTACCGCTACATCTACGACCGCGCCGAACGCGCGACTGAGGTCGGGCCCTTTCGCACCTGGGCCCATCAATTCACCGCCGGCAATCTGCGCCCGCTCATCGAGCGCGAGCGCCCCGACGCGATTGTGTGCACGCATGCATTCCCAAGCGGCGCGATGGCGGAGTATAAACGCCTCTATGACGACGCGCCCCCGGTCATCGGCATCGTGACCGATTTTGCCGTGCATGCGTTTTGGATCCACGACAACGTCGAGGGTTACTGCGTCGCAACGCAAGGCATGCGCGATTTGATGATCGCGCGGGGTGTGCGCCCCGAACGCATTGTCGTCACCGGGATACCGGTCGATCCGCGCTTCAAGCGCAGCGCGCAGTTCGCGCACCTGATCCGCGAGCGTTTGGGTTTACCGCTCGATCGTCCGATCGCGCTCGTGATGGGCGGAGGCCTGGGTATCGGACCGCTGGAACGGGCGTTGCGTGCACTGGAGGCGGTGAGCGTACCGCTGGCCGCAGTCGTTATCGCCGGTCGCAACGCGCGCGCGGAGAGCCGCGTGCTTGCAGCAGCGGAGAGTGTAAGCTATCCGGTGCGTGTGGTGCGCTTTGTCGATAATGTTTACGATTACATGCACGCAGCGGACGTCTTCGTCACCAAGCCGGGTGGTTTGAGCACGGCCGAGGCTCTCGCTGCGCAGATACCGATCGTGCTGCTCAAACCGTTGCCCGGGCAGGAAGAGCGAAACGTTCGCGTGCTGACGGACTGGGGTGTCGCAATGCGGGCACGCACGATGGCCGATCTTCCAACGGCACTGACGGCAATTTTGACGGATTCCACCCGTCGCGAGCGAATGGTTCAAGCCGCAGGGCAACATGGGCGCCCGGATGCTGCGCGCGACGCCGCGTCATTGATCTTGCGGCTCGCAACAGCACCAAAGGAGGTTCCGGCGTGAAGCTCCCATCGTCATCGACCTACGCATTCTGGCTTTCGCTGTTTCGCATCTATGCCGGTGCATTTTGGCTGATGCACGGCATTCCGAAATTTACGCAGAGTCAAGATTTCATGCCGCCCAACGGCATGATGACGCAATTTATCAATCAACAGATCACCCACACGGGTGGATTCTATCAAGCCTTTCTTACCAACGTGGTTCTTCCCAACGCGTGGTTCTTCGCCGAACTCGTGCGCTTGGGCGAAGTGGTCACGGGATGCTTGCTGCTCCTTGGATTCTACACGCGTCTGGGTGGACTGATCGGCGTGCTGCTCTCGCTGAACTACATCTCGGCGAAAGGCGGCCTTGCGCATTTGAGCGTGTGGTCGGGTTTGGATTCCGCCGCGCTCGTGCTTTCAGCGCTTAGTCTGGTTTTGCCGACCGGTCGCGTGCTTGGTATCGATGGTCTGCTCGCGCGCTTGCGTCGCCCGCGCAACGTCGCGCCGAAAGCCGTTTTTGTGGAAGAGCCGCCGATGACGGGTCCGACCGCACCCAGCGCATAAGACGCATGCATGTCAGAGCGTCGCGACGTCACGGAGACCGGTCTGCGCCGGGTGCTGATCGTAGCCGGCGTGATGGCCGCAGCGCTGATGCAGACGCTCGACTCGACCATCACCAACGTCGCGCTCCCCACGATTCAGGGCAATCTCGGCGCGAGCCAGGAGGAAGGCACCTGGATCGTTACTGCGTACGTGATCGCCGCCATCGTGGTTATTCCGCTCACACCCTGGCTGCAGAACCGCTTCGGTCGCAAAAACTACTTCGTTACGTCGATCGCCGGCTTCACGATTGCATCGGTCGTCTGCGGATCGGCCGACAGCCTCACGCTCCTCATTGCCGCGCGCTTTGTGCAGGGCGCATTCGGCGGCGGTTTGCTCGCGACGGCGCAGTCGATTCTTCGTGACACATTTCCGCCCAAACAACTGGCCGTCAGTCAAGGCATTTTCGCGCTTGGCGCCATTATGGGGCCCGCGCTTGGACCTCCGCTCGGCGGCGTGCTGGTCGACAACTACTCATGGAACTGGGTCTTCGACATCAATATTGCGCCGGGTATCTTCGCAGCGGTCGTGCTTGGACTCATGCTGCGCGATCCCGAACCAGGGCGCGCGAGCAGCGTGGATTTCGTGGGCGTATTGCTTCTCGCAATCGGTTTGGGGTCGATGCAATATGTGTTGACGGAAGGCGAGCCCCACTACTGGTTTGCTGATCCCGCCGTGTTCATAATGAGTATCGTTATGGTGCTAAGCCTGTGCGCGTTCGTGTACTGGGAACTCGCTGCAACGCAAACGCCGATCGTCGACTTGCGCGTCTTGCGAAATCGCAGCGTCGCGGCCGGCTCGATTCTCGGCATTGCTCTGGGCACGGCGGTCTTCGGTTCGACGTACATCCTGCCGCAGTTCACGCAAGGTCCGCTCGGGTTCACGCCCACGATCAGCGGCCTTTTGTTCATTTTGCGTGCCGTGCCGATCATGCTGATGACGCCGTTGATCGTGCGCTTTGGTGCGCGGGTCGATCCGCGCGTCATGCTCGGCTCGGGTTTTATCCTCGTGAGCTTCGGCAGTTGGTTACAAGCAACGGTTACGAACGGACAAGCGAATTTCTGGAGTTTTGCGCCGGCGCTGATTATCACCGGTGTGGGGTCCGCACTGCTCTTCATCCCACTTTCGATTGCGGTGCTCGGGGCCACCACGCCGCAAGAGGGTCCCAAAGCGGCGGCATTCATCAATCTCTCGCTGCAGCTCGGCGGCTCGATCTCCGTCGCCGCGCTCGACGTCATCATCGATCGGCGCTGGTCGTTTCACTCGTCGGTTTTGGGCGCCAATGCGAACCTGCACGCGCCGGCCGTTCAATCGTTTTTCGCGCAGGGCGGAACCGCGAGCCAGCTTGCGGGCCTGGTCAACAGTCAAGCCGCCATCCTTGCCTACGCTGACGCCACGATGGTGATCGCTTTGGTCTGCATCCTGTGCACGCCGCTCGTGCTGTTCATGCGCCGCCGCCGTCAAGCGGCCGTGCCGGCCGGCGCGCCGCCGAGTGCGACACCTTCTGCGACAGAAGCCGCCGTTCACGTCTAAGCACCGTTCTGTACCGAGAGCTCCCAGCGATACCCATCCGGATCGTGAAACCACAATCCCATATGCGGCGAACCCGGCGATGTAGGGCCGATCTCATTGCCCGGATCTTCCAGTTCTACGCCGTTTTTCTTCAACGTCTCGAGCGCTTCGCGCAGCGCGCGCATACTGCCGAGGAGAAACGACATGTGGTCAATCGTGTCCGGATGTGGTGTGCCTTTGAATAGCCCAATGATAATCGCGTCGTTCGTTAGTCCGATGGCCTCACCGGACCGGAACATTTCCTTCAGGTCGAAGTTCTTGCTCCAAAACTGCGCGCTCTTCTCCGGGTCTTTGACGGCAAGGCTGAAATGCCAGACCGCGCCAAGCTGTACTTTCACGTTCGCACCTTTGACGCGATCGTAACGCATGCCCACGTGGTTCGCAAGCGAGAACGGCGACGAGCTCGAGCTACAGCCCGGCTACTTGAGGTCAATGGCGGACCTGGCCGTGTGGACGACGCTGAGACCTGCCGCCGTCCACGCGTGGACTAGGGGTCGATGCCAGGCGTGTGGTATAGTGGTCGCTGCTACTTTGGAGAGATGGCCGAGCGGCTGAAGGCGGCGGTTTGCTAAACCGTTATACGATGTAAAGTCGTATCGAGGGTTCGAATCCCTCTCTCTCCGAATTGCCCCGCCTTTGGCGGGACGCGCGTCCTGCGCTGCAATTCTACCACCCGCATCCTGCGGGCGCCGGGTTTGATGGCAGGGAATAAAAAAACCACCCCGTATCTGGGTGGGTCGTGTCGAGCGGTCGTAGCTCAATTGGATAGAGCAACAGGCTACGAACTTGTAGGTTGGGGGTTCGAGTCCCTCCGACCGCAGATGTGAAGAACGAGCCTTGGTAAATGCCGAGGCTCGTTTCATTTTGTGACTAAGAGTTGTTGATGGCGACATGGAACGACGTGCGGCGCTGCGCGCTTGCGCTGCCCGAAACCAAAGAAGTAGTCAAACACGACACCGCCGCGTGGAACGTCAAAGACAAGGGCTTCGTGTGGGAACGTCCGCTGCGTAAACAAGATCTGACAGCCCTCGGCGATCGTGCGCCCAAAGGCGCGATCCTCGGCGTGCGAACCGCCGACCTCTCGATGAAAGAAGCGCTGCTTGCGCGCGATCCTGATGTGTATTTTACGACGCCGCATTTCGACGGCTATCCGGCGGTGCTGGTGCGCCTGGGACGGATCAGCGTAAGCGAATTGCGGGACCTTGTCATTGAAGCATGGCTTGCACGGGCTCCCGAGCGCCTGGCCGCGGCGTTTCTGGCCTCGCGAAAGCCCGCGCGAACGCGCACCTCCCGGTAGGACCCTTGCACCTTCAGGGCGGGTTTTGGTACAGTCAGGTGTCGAAAACGGCCCTCGACACACCGGGCTCGGTAGCTCAGCGGTAGAGCAGGGGACTCATAAGCCCTTGGTCGGGTGTTCAAATCACCCCCGAGTCACCAATTTTTACGGGAGGCGGGACCTCAGAAGAGGTCCCGCCGCTCGCGAGCGGAGTACCCTAAGAGTCATGTCCACAATTCCGTGCGATTTCTGCCCTCATCCCGTCGATCGCAATCAGATGGAAGAGATCGAGATCTCGCATTATGTCCCCGACAGTTCGGGCGACGATCTCGCCTATGCGCGCACCTACTTCTTTGGCCATCCGGATTGCGTGCGTAAGTTCTATCGCACGCTGGTCGATCACAAATTGGATCTGTTCAAACACATCCCGAGTACCGGAACGGGAACCGCGCCGGAGTAATCCGGCGATAGCGCACGCGCCCGTAGCTCAGCTGGATAGAGCGCTGCCCTCCGAAGGCAGAGGCCGGGGGTTCGAATCCCTCCGGGCGCGATTTTCTCTAGGTAGGCATGACAAACGACGAGCGGTTTATCCGGCGAGCGATTGAGCTTGCGCAAGAAGCGGCCGACGCCGGCGACGTTCCCGTCGGCGCGGTGCTCGTCAGCGGCGATCTGACGCTCGAAGCCAAGAACGAAAAAGAAGCACGCCCCGATCCGACGGCGCACGCCGAGATGCTGCTCATTCGCGAGGCCTCGAAACGTTTCGGTGCATGGCGTTTGCACGAAGCGACGCTGTACGTTACGAAAGAGCCGTGTTTGATGTGTGCCGGTGCAATCATTGCAGCGCGGCTCAAGCGTCTCGTCTATGCGGCGCGCGATCCCAAGGGCGGCGCGGACGGCGGCGCATTCGATGTTCTCCAATCCCCGAAGACCAATCATCGCCTCGACGTTACGGCGGGCGTGCTCGAGGAGGAGGCGGCCGAGCAGCTGCGCCGGTACTTCCGACAAAAGCGGGTTCCGCAGCGAGAGGAAGGTATCGACGCCTAATCGCGGGTAGATACGGCATCGCCGCAGACACGCATCACCCGGAGGGTGATGCATGTGGATTTAGGGCAGGACGCCCGGTGCCACCGCAGGTGGCAAAATCCATTCGGAGAGGTGGTCGAGCGGTTGAAGGCACCCGCCTCGAAAGCGGGCGTACCTGATGAGGGTACCGTGAGTTCGAATCTCACCCTCTCCGCCATATGAAGCAAGAGCCGGATACTTTGTCCGGCTTTTGTTGTTTCGAGATCTTGATATGACCGAATTCTCTTTGCTGGAGCTCGTCCGGGTTCGACAAGGCTCGGATGCCGCACGCGCACTGAATAACGCGCGCGATGTCGCCGCACATGTCGAAGCGCTGGGCTACAAGCGCATCTGGATCGCCGAACATCACAACATGGCGGGCATCGCGAGTGCCGCAACTTCGATCGTGATCGCGCACATCGCCGGCGGAACGTCGACGATACGCGTTGGCGCCGGCGGCATCATGCTGCCGAATCACTCGCCGTATGTGATCGCCGAACAATTCGGTACGCTCGAGCGTTTGTTTCCGGCTCGCATCGATCTGGGGCTTGGTCGCGCGCCGGGAACGGACCAAATTGCGGTGCGGGCGATGCGCCGTGCCCCCAATGCGTCGGACTTTTTCCCGCAGGACGTGTTGGAGCTACAAGCCTTTCTCGCCGAACCGCAGGCCGGACAAGCGATCGTTGCCGTGCCGGCCGCCGGAACGAACGTACCGCTCTGGATTCTCGGTTCTAGCACGTTCGGCGCGGCACTCGCTGCCGAACTCGGACTGCCCTACGCTTTTGCGTCGCACTTCGCGCCGGATCTGCTGCTGCCCGCGCTCGAAACGTACCGTAGCCGGTTCAAGCCTTCCGCGCAGCTCGATCGACCCTACACGATGGCCGGAGTCAACGTCATCGCCGCCGATACCGACGCGGAAGCAAAGCGGCTCGCGACGACGCAGCAGATGTCCGTTGCGGACATCTTCAGCGGAAAACGCGGGTTGAGCAAACCGCCGATTGACGATATCGAGACGTATTGGTCGCCGGAGCAGAAAGCGCAGGCGCTCAATCTGCTCGCGCGATCGGTTGTTGGCTCGCCGGAAACCGTGCGCGCGGGCATACGCGCGTTTGTCGACGAGACGAAGATTGACGAGTTGATGATCGTCTCCGACGTTTTCGATCATCCGGCGCGTCTGCGTTCCCTCGAGTTAATTGCCGGCGCGATGACAATGCTAGGGTGATGGACTCGACGTGGGGCTGGCGCTGGGACTTGGGCGCGGTGTTCCTGCGAGGAGCGGATCGGGCGGCGTGGTTGGAAACGTGAAATTGGAAAACGTCGTGACGGCGCTCACCTTGAACGCACCGATCAGCGCGACGTGCTGCGTGGCGCTCCACGTTCCGCGGGTGATCACCCAATAGCCGTTGACGATCGAGAAGTCGAGGCCGAGCGTCATGTCCGTGCCGTTGTCCTGGAGCGTCACGTGCGACGGCAAGTGCGTCGTCGGATCTTCGGTTACATCTGACGGATAGAGGCTGTTGTTGCCGGTGAGCGGTGTGGGTTCGATGAGCAAATGCAGCGCTTGGTCGGTCGAATCCGGCGCGTAGCGGGGCGCCCATTCCGAAAAGTAGGTGACGACCTCGTTCACGCTTGGATCGGGCGCGGGGAGTTGCAGTTGGTAGGGTTGACCGGGGTCGAAGGTGATGTCGAGCCGCTTTAAGTTCGCAAAATAGCTAAACCGAAACGTCGAAAACGGATCGAAGAAGGGGATCACCGGGAACGCCGGCCCCTCGCGCTGCGCGCCCTGCGGAAGGTCGCGCATCACTGCATAGTCATCGGCGACGCGCACCGCAACGTAGCGATTGATATCCTCGCTCTTGTTTGCGCCCTCGACGTGCGTGCTTTCCTGAAACGTAATGTACGCCGGCGCAGCGGTCAGGTACGTTGTGGCCGCCCGATTGATGAGCGCCGCCAGCGCGGCATCGGCTCCGATCATTGCTTCCGTGCTTTCGCTCGCAGGGAAGCCTCGTACTGCCGCCGCAGAGGCCCCGAGTGATCGAAGAACCGTCCGCACCCACGATCGACCGCGTCGTCGAGCTGCGCCGCACCATCCATCGCCATCCGGAGCTGGGCTTTGAGGAGCACCAGACGCAGGCGCTCGTCGAGCGCGAACTCGATGCGCTGGGCATCGAACACCGGCGCTTGGCGCAGACCGGCGTCGTCGGTATCGTGCGCGGTGCGCTTCCCGGACACGTCGTAGGTCTGCGCGCCGACATGGATGCGCTCCCGATCACCGAGCGCACAGGGTTACCGTTTGCGTCGGAAGTCGCGGGGAAAATGCACGCGTGCGGACACGATGCGCACACGGCCATGCTGTTGGGCGCGGCACGCGACTTGCACGCCATGCGTGAGCGGCTGCACGGAACGACGGTGTTGATTTTTCAGCCGGCCGAAGAAGGGCCGGGCGGCGCGCTGCCGATGATCGAACAGGGCGCGCTTGACGACCCCAAGGTCGAGGCGATTGCGATGCAGCACGTCGACGTGCGTTTGCCGGCCGGATCGATCAGTATCACGCCGGGTCCGGTCAACGCTTCGGCTGACGAACTGTACATCACCGTGCGCGGCAAGGGCGGCCACGGCGGCTATCCGCATACGTCGATCGATGCAATCGTCGCGTCGAGTGCCGTGATCCTTGCGCTGCAGAACATCGTTGCGCGCGAGATCGATCCGCTCAAAGCCGTGGTCGTGACGATCGGCACGATCGCCGGCGGCTATCGCAACAACGTCATCGCCGACGAAGTGCAACTTTCGGGAACCCTGCGCGCGCACGATCCGGCGATTCGCAACGGACTCGAAGCGCGCGTGCGCCGCATCGTCGAACACGCGGCCGCCGCATACGGTGCGACGGCGGAGGTTCGGATCGTGCACGGCTATCCGCCGGTGGTCAATAATGTCGAATTGACCGAAAACTTCGTGCGTTATCTGCGCGCGAATACCACGCTGCCGGTGGAGCGTTTCGAACCGACGATGGGGGCGGAGGACTTCGCTTATTTTGCGCAGCGCGTGCCCGGCGTGCAGGTGCGCCTCGGCATCCGCAGCGAGGCAGCGGGTGCGGTCCACCCGGCCCACGGCGCCGAGTTTCGTCTCGACGAAGCGGCGCTCGCGGTCGGGGTCCAAACCCTGGTCGCATTCGCTGTCGGAGCGGGGTCAGGCGATATATTGGGGTAGATCGCGCGGCAGGCACTACATCTAGGGCATCGAAGTAGTCGCTCCATGGCGATCGTGACCGATGCCCTTGCCCATCCCGGGCTCCGGTCGTACAGCGCGAGTCTCGATATTGAATCACCGGTCGAAGACGCATTCGCGCTGCTCTGTGCCGTCGAGAAGTGGCCCGTGTGGCTCCCATTCCTACGCAGTGCGACCCTAGCGGATCCGGCATCTCCGCTTTCCGTAGGAACCGAAGTAATCGTGCGCTCGAGCCTGCCGGGCGACGAAGAACAAGCCTTCGAAGTCGATCAATTCATAGCGAACTTCCACCTCTCGCTGGTGGGGTTGTACTCGGTCCGGCGACGCTTGGATTTTCGGATCGAGCGCAAGACTTCGCGGGCCAAACTCCACGTGAAGCTCAGCTATCCCGCCTACGGCGGCCGTTTGGGCGCCTTGATGGACGCCTGGAAGCACGGAAGGCGGTTCGAGCGAGGCCTCGACGATGCGCTAGTGCATTTTAAGGGTATGGTTGAGCTAGCAGTCATTGACCGAGACTGCTAGAGCTTGATATAACAGGACCCATATGCCGCTCTACGATTACCGCTGCGAGGCCTGTGGCAAGGTCACCGAGATCCGCCATGGGTTCAACGACACCAACGCCGAGCCGTGCCCTCAGTGCGGCGGCGCGCTCAAGCGCGTCTTTAATCCGGCTCCGATCATTTTCAACGGCTCGGGTTTTTACAAAACCGATTCGCGTCCCGCGAAAAGCGCGAGCAGCGAATCGTCGAGTAGTTCCGACGCCAAGCCGAGTGCCGACGCGAAGCCGAGTGCCGACGCGAAGCCGAGTGCCGACGCGAAGCCGAGTTCTTCGAGCGACTCGGCCGCATGATCTGGATCCCCGTGTCCGGCGCTTTAGCTGCACTGGTGTTGATCCTCACCGCGGCGGCGGTCGTGATCTCTGCGGCGCTGCGCACGAAACGTCACGCCGAGGCGCTGGTTCCGGTCGTTCTCATTGCGAAGCTTGAAAAAGCGCAAGGCGATGTCGGGCGCATCGAAGGCGCAGTCATCCTCGCCGAAGCGCTCGTCATTCGCGCGCACGAAGCGCTCGAGCGAATTCGCTCGCGTTTTTCGCGCCTAGGGTAGCGGCGGTTCCTCGCCGCCTTCGGGCGGCTCCCATTCCCAACCCGGATTGGCCGGCGGCGCGCCGCCGGGAAGTCCAAAGGTCGGTGCCTCGGGCGCTGCGCCGGGCGGCGTTGCAAACGGCATGCCGAACGGTGCGCCCGCTCCCGGCGCTCCCGGAACCGGTGGGGGCGGAGCGCCGAAGGGCAAGCCCGCAATGCCGAAGTCGGGGACCGGCGGCGTGACCGGCTTGGGCGGCGGTGCGGCCGGACGTTGCGGTGGCGGGGGGGGCGCAGCTGCGGGCTGCGGCGCAGCGGGCTCGATCGTGTCCGGCGGGGTGATTGCTTTCGGGGCTCCCTCGATCGGGGGCATCTCGTAGCCTGCGTGCGTGCTTACGTCGGGACGTCCGCGCCGCGCCCGCGCCGCTGCAGCGGCCGGTGCCGGCTCGGGCGGCGGGAGTACGGGCCGCGACAGAAGACGCGGTGTGAAGCTGGGAACGAGCAAATCACCCGCCGCGGCGCCCACGAGCACGTAGCGCGGCGGCGGTAAGAGCTGCGAGTCCGAACGCTGCGCGATCGCGCGCAGCTCGTTCATGTATTCGCGCGGCGCCTCTTCGACTTCGATCGTGTCGAGCAACAGTTGCACGGTATCGACGAGATACTCGCGCGGCGGAACTTTTGCAAAGGCAAAGACGTGCTGTGAAACGTCCGCTTTGACCCCTTGGAGCAATTTCTTCCAATACTCGAGCGGCTGGTAATATTCGAATTGTCCGAGCTCGCGCTTGGCTTGAGAATAGAGCAGCGCTATGCGCTTGCCCAGCGGATCCGCGGGCGGCGCCGGCTCGATCACAGCGACACGGCGCGCAACGCGCCCGAGCTCCGAAAGCACCTGCGAGTGAAAGAACGGATCGATCTCGTGCAAGTAGTGATACGAAATCGCGAGATCAAAGCTGTTGTCTTTGGCCGGAATGACCGACGTGCTTCCGCGCAGGAGCTTGGCGTCGAGTTTATTGAAGCGATTGATCTCTTCTTGGCGATGCTCGATGACGGTGACATTCGCTCCGCCATCGATCGCATGCTGCACGTACGCTCCATCCGGGCCGTATCCGCAGACCAGCACTTTGGCGCCGGGAACCACGACGACCGCTTCCCAGATCAGCGTATCGAGGTAGCGCGCTTCGGCGGCGAATTCGTTTGCAGTGTAAACCGGCTGTTCGTTCACGCGCGTTGGACGCTCCCTAGCGTTTCAAGAAAGGACGGAAAGCTCACGTCGATACTGGCATCGCTATCGATTTGCAGAGGTCCTGCGCCCGCGGCGAGCGTCGCAGCCGCCATCGCGATGCGATGGTCGTCGTGTGTGTCGATCTGCGCGCCCGCCCCGCGCGGATTTCCACCCGAAATCACTAGGCCATTGGCTGCGGTTTCGACCTCGATCTCAACCGCGGAAAGCAACCGCTCGATCGCTGCGACGCGATCGGATTCTTTGGTGCGAAGCTCGCGCACGCCCGAAATCTTGGTTGCGCCCTGCGCGAACGCCGCTGCGACCGCAAGGATGGGGATTTCGTCGATCGCTCGGACGACGAGATCGGAGCCGATCGAGGTCCCTTGCAACGGCGCGTGGCGCACGAAGATGTCGGCGACCGGTTCGCCCGAGACGTCTCGCGCGGATTACGCACTTCAATGTGGGCGCCCATGTTCGAGCAGAGCATCCAACAGGCCGGTGCGCGTCGGATTGACGCCGACGCCCTCAATGGTTAGCTCGCTTCCCGGAGCGACGGTCGCCGCTACGATGAAGAACGCCGCCGAAGAAAAGTCGCCGCACACCGTAATGGGATTTGCATTGGCGATTGGGCTGCGCAGCTCGACCGCGCTACCGTCCCAGATGATGTCGGCGCCGAGATAGCGCAGCATTCGTTCGGTGTGGTCGCGTGAATTGCGATCGGCCAGAATCTCAAGCGGCGTCTTGGCAAAGAGGCCGGCGAGCAAGAGTGCGGACTTCACCTGCGCCGAAGGTGAAAGCAGAATGAAGCGGCGCGTTTCGATCTTCGGTGTTCCCTCGATGCGCAGCGGCAATTTGCCATCGGTCGTCTCGATTTTGGCGCCGAAAGCGCGTAGCTGCGCAGATACCGGTTCCATCGGACGCCGGCGCAGCGATTCGTCGCCGTCGAAGTTCGCCGGGACATCGGCGCCGGCGCACACCCCAAGCATCATGCGCGCCGTCGAGCCGGAGTTCATGCAATCCAGCGTGCCCATCGGCTCACGCAAATGCGCCGCGTGAATAGTCAGGGTATCATCCGTCGCCGTCGACGCGCGCACCAAGTGCAATCAGGGCTTCCATGGTGGCGCGTACGTCGCGGCCGGGATTGAGATTGCGAATCTCGAGCGGCTGCGGAGCGGCTGCCCCAAGGATCAGGGCGCGATGCGAGACCGATTTATCACCGGGGACGCGTATGGTGCCGCGCAGGGCGCCGGGCGCAAAAGTGCGCGGAGTCAATTCAATACTCGACATGGGTTCGTAGGCCAGTTCTAGGCACGAGGGCTTTGCTGCCCCTTGTGCGGGTATAATGGCAATCGCATGAATGCAGACGAGGCAACCGAGGCCGCGCGTGAGGCCGGGCTGCGGTACTCGAGCGATGCCGAGCCCGGCATTCGCCGATTACGCCGCAGGGGTGGATTCCGCTACGTGACACCGGGCGGTCGCGCGGCGTCGGCGCGGGATCTCCAACGCATTGGCTTGCTCGCGATTCCGCCGGCGTACCAAGACGTGTGGATTTGTTCCGATCCGCTCGGGCATTTGCAAGCGACGGGCCGTGATGCGCGCGGACGTAAGCAATATCGCTACCACCCGGATTGGGCGGCAGCTCGCGACGAAACCAAATTTCACCGGCTGGCTGACTTTGGCAAAGCGCTGCCGCGCATTCACAAAAATGTGAAGGCGAATCTCGGCCGGGCTGGCATCCCGCGCGAGAAGGTTCTTGCCACGGTCGTGTACCTGCTGGAAAACGTGCTCATTCGCATCGGCAATGATGAGTATGCGCGAGAGAACGATTCGTACGGTCTAACGACGCTCAAGGACCAGCACGTGCGCTTGAAGGGCGACACGGTTCGCTTTCGATTCACCGGCAAAAGCGGTGTCCATCACGACGTCGATATCCGCGATCGCCGCGTTGCCAAGGTCATTCGCGCGTGCCAGCATCTCCCGGGTCAGCGGCTTTTTGAATACGTCGACGAGGAGGGCGCGGTGCGGCACGTGAGTTCGCACGATGTGAACGAATACATTCATGAGGCAGCAAGCCAGGAATTTTCAGCCAAGGATTTTCGAACTTGGGGCGGCACGGTCACGTGCTGCGAGCTGTTGCTGCGTGAAGAACCTGCGCCAAACGAACAGGAAGCTAAGCGGCGCGTAAATGCCGTCATCAAGATCGTCGCCGGTCGTCTGGGCAATACCGTCGCGGTTTGCCGCAAGGCGTACATTCATCCGGCAATTGTTGCCGCCTATCTGGACGGATCGCTTCCTCGGATAGGAAAGGCGGAGCATATTATACTCCGCCTTCTCTCGCGTTAGACGTTATTCGCCGTGCCGCACGCGCCGTTTGGCTTCGTCGACATCGGCTTGGATCCGGTTCTTGGCTTCCTCAGCCATCGATTTGGCCTTTTCGCCGGGCGTCATCGTGCCATCGACTTCACGGCGTTCGCGTTCTGCCTCGGCTTTGGTGCGATGTGACGCTTCGTGAGCGGTGTCGCGGACGTCATCGATGGTTCCTTTGACGGCGTCTGCTGCTTTGTCGATTGGATCGTTTTTCATAGGGAGATCGTTCCCGATGCACGCGCAATCGAATCGGGTTCAACTTGTGGTTTCCTGGGAACAAGACGTTCATGGCTGGACTTGCAAATCTCATTTGGACCCTGATCGTCATTCTCGTCGTGTTGTGGCTACTTGGATTTCTACTGCACGTCGGAGGGGCGCTCATTCATTTGGTCTTGGTCGTCGCGGTCGTTCTCCTCGTCATCAATTTGCTGACGGGCCGAGGCGCTCGAGTCTAAGACACTTGCGCTGCGCCTTGGCCGCGGATCGCGCGGCCTGGGCTAGCGGCATCCAGGGTGCCAAAGCCCTTGACAGAATTAGGTGTGCCTAATAACATGCGTGGGTGAACCTAATAGGGGTGCTTTTGGGCATTGCGCTGTTTGCGCATCAATACGGCGTCACGTGCCAGAAGTGTCACACCGTCATCCCGCATCTCAACGACTTTGGGGCCCATTTCTTGGCCAGCGGCGACCGGATTCCAGGGGTTCAGCCGGGCCCGGCTTTCCCATTCGCGATGAAGGCCAACCTGCTCGATTCGAGCGAGAACCAAGGCGACGGCCCCAACGGCCAGGGCCTGCCCAAGGCGATCGTCGACGAAGTTGAGCTGTTTACCGCGGGGGCGATCGGGACGCGGGGCAGTTTTTTCGTCGAACAATATGCCGTCGATGGCGGCGAGCACGGGCTCTTGCGCGACGCGTGGGTGAACGATCGCATCAATCGGTGGGACGCCAAGATCCCGCTCTACGTGCAGGCCGGCATGTACACGTTGCCGTTGCCGGTCGATCCCGAGACGTTTCGCGAATCCTATCAGGATTACGCCGTCTTCGTGCAACAGGTCGGGAATAATCCGTTCGATTTCTTCACGCCCAAGCTGGGTGTGAACTTCACCGCGGGCAACACCTTGCGAGGCCTGTCAGCCCGCATCTTCACCGGCCCCGGGCACGATCGGCAGAGCGGTCTGCAGACCACCGGCGAGGATTGGATGGAAAACATCCAGGAAGCGATCGGACCGGTTGCGCTGACGTATTACCACTACGAGGGCGAGCGGCCCGACGTCGCCAGCTTACTCGATCGATTCGTGCGCCAGGGTTACGGCGTCGTCTTCAACGAGGGCAAGTGGACGAGCGAGAGCATCCTGCAGACCGGGTGGGACTCGAGCTTCAACGGGATCGGGTATGCGTCCAGCGGCGGTTTCACGCAGCTGCGCTACGCGTTCTCGCCGCGATTCTTCGCGCTGGCACGCTACGAAGGCACCAACGACACCAGCGGCTTCGAGCGCGACACGGTTGTGCTGCTTGGGTACGGTCCAACGCACAATTCGCGCATCACGATCGAAGACGTGGTGGAACATGTGCCGTACGCAAACGGCACCCTGAGCCTCCAAACGACCAACACAATGAATCTCCAGTACACGATCGGGTATTAGCTCATGTTGCATCTTGCGTTCGCCGCACTGCTCGCTATCGATCCGGTTAAATCAACCGTCACGTTCTCGGTGCAACACATCTTCGTCGAACGCGTGAACGGCAGCGTGCCCGTGCTCAGCGGTACGATCGATCTTCCGGAGGGTTCGCTCGTGCCTTCCAGCGTCACGGCGGTGCTCGATGCGACGAAGTTGAGGACCGGCGATCCCGATCGCGACGGGGTGATGGGAACGCCGGAATGGTTCGATACCAAGAAATTCCCGACGTGGACGTTTACCAGCACGAAGATCGTGCCGGCGCCCGGCGGCTTTACGATGGACGGCGTGCTCACGATGCACGGCGTGGCGCAACCCGAGCAGCTGGTGGTGATCGTGAGCGGAGATCCGCAGCATCCGGCCTATCACGCGACCGGCCACATCGACCGTCACGCGTTCGGCATGACGACCACGCGGCTCGATCCGGTGATCGGCGGGACCGTTGACGTGACGCTCGACATTCACGTGAAGCAGCCATGAGGAATCGTCTTATCGCGCTTGCACTCCTCGCCGGCTGCGCCGGCGGCGGTAACGCGAGCGCGCCAATCTATCCGACCTCGGCGCCCGGCGGGTACGCGGAGCCGCCCATCGTGCAAAGTGTCAACGGCGTCGCGCACATCGCCCTGGCCGCGGGGATCAATCCGGCGACCAATGCGCCCGGCTTTGAATACGATGGCGGCTGGATCGCGCCGACGATCGAAGTCGATCCGGGCGACACGATTACGATCGATTACACCAACAATCTTCCGGTCTCATCGACGCCGCCGAACATGACGAATTTACACTTCCACGGCATGACGGTGTCGCCGAACGCGCCGGCTGACGAAGTGATCAATACGATGGCGATGCCGGGAGAAACGCTGCACTACAGCGTGCCGATCCCGAGCGACGAACCGTCGGGTCTGTACTGGTATCATCCCCATCCGCACGGCGAGAGCAACTGGCAAGTTGAGAGCGGGATGATCGGGGCGATCATCGTCGACGGCATCGAAGAGCACGACGCCGGCTTGCAATTTCTCACCCAACGCGTGCTGCTGCTCGCGGATCCGCAAGATCAGCCGGACATTGCCACGCTCGCGCGCTCACGCCAGCTCATCGCGCAGCGCGTGCAGACGCAAGACACGGCTGCCTACGACGCTTGTCGTCCAGAAGAAGGAAGGCACGTTACCGTCAACGGTTTGATCCAGCCGACGATCGGAATCAACGCGGGTGAGCAGCAGCTCTTCCGCGTGGTGAACGCGTCGGCCGATCGGTACTTCGACCTCTCCGTGCCCGGAGAACAAATCGGTATCGTCGCACTCGACGGCTATCCGGTCGACACCTATCCCGGCAATCCGCACGTCGAGAACGTCTCACACGTGCTCGTTCCACCGAGCGGTCGCGCCGAGTTCATCGTCACGGGACTAGCCGGTGGCACGACGCTTCAGTCGGCGTGTTTCGATGCGGGACCTGACGGCGACCCCAACCCCGCGGTTACGCTGGCATCGTTGCAGTCAAACGGCACGCCCGGAGCAGCGGTGTCGAAGTCGAAGCCGCGCGCGCTCATGCACGCCGTGCAAGCGCAGCCGTTTATCGGTGAAGCCCCGCCGCCGCCCGCGGCACAGCGCCAGATCATCCTCACCGAGAACGTCGTCAGCAACCAATTCTTTATCAATGCACAAGCCTACACACCAGGCGCAGCGCCGCAGATCGTGGCAAAGAGCGGCACGGTGGAACAATGGACCGTCCTCAACGAAAGCGGTGAGGTCCACGCGTTTCACGTGCATCAGGTGCATTTCTTGGTGGAAGCAATCAACGGCGTTCCGCAGAGCACGCTCAATTGGCTTGATACCGTGAACGTGCCCTACGAAACGCCGGGGAATGGTACGCAGCAACCAGGTTCCGTGACCCTACTGGTCGATCTGCGCGATCCTATTGTCAGGGGAACCTTCGTCTATCACTGCCACATCCTCGAGCACGAGGACGGGGGCATGATGGCAAAGATCGTCGTTCAATAGTGGCTTAGGGCCAGGTCGTTCCGTCAGCAAATACGACCTTCTCCACCGTACACTTCGCATCGGGACCGACATAGCCGGATTGACCGAAGTGACGCGTGATCTCCGCCGTCGTTCCCGGCTTGAACTGGAACGTCGCGGTGCCGGTTTCTTTGCGCCCGTGGTAGTCGCCCGAGACCGTCAGTGATTGTATGGTCTTGCCGCTGGTATTGGTCATCGTGACGGTCACGCCGTTGGTGAGGCTCACCCCCGGTACCATGACCGAGTCCGAAGTCGACGCGCTCATGACCACACACGCCTTGATGACAACCGGTGCCGGGGCGTTGGTAACCGCGAGCGCAGACGAACTCATCGCCAGCATGATAATTGCAGTAATAGGAAGGAATCTCATGTGTTACTGTCCTCCATTGTGGAGGGCGATTTCGGTCATCCCACGGATCTTCCTACGGAGAAGCAATGCGCCAAGCACGTGTGTCGGCTACCATCGGGCCCGCGCGAGATTCCGAAATCGTGGGTTTGTCTAATTCAGGCTAGAAGGTCACCGTTGATGGAGCCGGCGCACCGCACATCGAGCCGTTCTTTGCATCGAGCACGAAGCGCAAGTGGGACGTGCCCGCGCCGCCGTCGCTCGAACGATCCGAGACGTAGGTGAACGTGAACGATTGGCCGGCTCGCAGTGGCGGAATCGACTTGGAGTCGATCTTCACCGGCCCCTTGTAGATGTCGACGGTTTGCAGGGTGCTTGACGACTGGTTTGCGCCGTTATTGCTCACAACACCGTCGATCTGGTAGTAGTTGAGGTTGCCGTTGCTCGTCATGCCCTTGACGCCCACGTTTGCAAGCGTGAGATTGCTGCATGCGCTGGCGACGCTCGGCGCTAAGGCCGCGAAGAAGAAGACGGCGAGTGCGAATTTCGACATGACGGATGCTCCTTGCATTGACAAGGTGCATATACCCACATATATGCACTGCCGCTCGGGGGCGTGCAAGCTAGCGAGCATCGAGCCTCGCAACGAGGGGCAGGCTCAGCGAACAGAGCGCGAGCACCGCAGCGTAGAGATAGGTGATCTCACGATGCGTCTAGATGTTGCGGTTATAGCCGAACGTCATGCTGAGAACATCGCCCTGCCCGTAGATGTAGATATTGTTGTAAAGCGATTCGCGCGACTCGACGAGTGTGCCGTAACCTTCTTGCGCACTCGCAACGGCGATTAGAGCCATAACGAGCGCCACCAAGAGGATCCCCAAACACTGCGGCATGGAAAGCGCCCTTTGTCACCGTGGACTTGGTGGGGAAAGTGGGATTTGAACCCACACGAGTTGCCCCGGCCGCTTTTGAGGCGGCTGCGTCTGCCGTTCCGCCATTTCCCCACGTTGACGACCGCGCTGCATTCGGGACTCTTGGCGTTGATCCTGGGAAACGGCGGATAGGACCAAAGCCCCTTTTAGGGTACAATTGGACCCTCTCAATGCGGATCCGTATATTGCTTTGCCTGCTAACCATCGGTGCCCTCGGCGCCCCTGTGCGCGCGAGCGCGCCTGCGAGCAGCATTCCCGCGATCGTGCAACAAGCTGCGCAAACGGCGGCGCTCGAGAATTCGGGCGTCACCGTCCACGAGCGGCACATCACGGTCTTGGCTGAGGCCGGCCCGGCGCACTTCACTCAGAGCAACGATGCGATCATGTTGATGACCGATGGCGCCTATACGCACATCCACTATCTGTATATCGAAGAGCGCGGACACGCGCTGGGCGCAAATGACGTCGCGAAGCGCGAGAGCGAGAATAATCGAGACCTCGAGCGCGGCGTCGGGTTCTTCAAGCAGCCTTTCGATCGGCGCTATATCGCCGACTACCAATACACGACCGCGCCGTGCACCTGCGACCCGGGCGAGATCGACGTCCATTTTACCAGCCTCGTGCGAGACGATCAGCACGGCGCAGGCACGATGCGGATCGACGAAGGAACCGGGCACGTCATGGAGCTCACCTACACGCCGAATGTGCTGCCCGATCGGGCCAACAGCGCGACCATAAACGAGACGTTCGGTCAGGCGCTCCCCGGGCTATGGACGATCGTGCGGATCGACCGGGAGTATAGCGGTCGCGTGCTCTTTGTGTCGGGACACGGCACCGTTACGGAACTGCTCGATCACTTTCATCATTTCACGAACGCGGGGACGGGCGAAGCGTACTATCGTACGGCCATGTTGCAGTAGCTGCGTTCTGCGGCGTGACGTGCAGCGTTCGTAGCGGCTGATTTATGTTGTAATAATCGGTTAACTCGCTCCGGGATTTGCCGCGCTGATAATGCGTCGTTACTTCCCCTCCCGGAAACGTCTGCCTTACCGTAACTGCATCATCGTTCGCCGACAACTCAAACGTTTTTGTAAATAGCATCGACGCCGTTCCGAAGTCCGGCGCGGCATAGCTGCAGGTTAAGGTCGCGCGGGCGCCGCTTGCTTTGGTCAGGCAATCGTAAGGACGATTGAATGTGCCGGCTGGGATCGGATGCGTGTATGCGACGATGTAATCGCGATCAGAGGGCGCTGGTTCAACGTTCGGCTGCGTAGCGTCACGACCTACACCGATCGTGTTGAAGTAGTTTTCGCCCGTACGATCGTCTTCGTAGATGAACGAACGCGCGCCGGCGTTGGCGGAGACAACGACGCGCACAATGCCGTTGTCGAGCACGTAGGTCGGCATCTCGTCGTGGAACACATCGAGTTCATAGGCGATCGCTTCACCGGGCGCGACGTGTCGCCACGCAATCGGGAGCGGCGTCGCGAACGGTAACGGTTTCATCGGTGGTGCCGGCGGAGGCGTAAAGCCCAGCGGAATGTCGAGCGCGCTGCCGGGTGCGAGATGCAGCGGTTGAATCGCATAGCGCCGCCCTCCGACGAAAACGGTCGTGCGCGCCGTGTCGCGCTCACCGAGATCCGGATTGAAGATATCGAGAATCGCGCGGGACTTATCGGGCGTGACGAGGAGCGCCGCATCACGCAATCCACCGGTGCTGGAGTGGCCGGTCACCGCCGGCGGTTTTTGATAGCGCGGATCGTAGACACGACAGGTTAGCGCGAGGGCACGGCACTGCTCGAATTGTGCAATGGTCGCGTCAGCATCACCGCGCCACGCGATCGCACGATCGGCTTGCGGTTGCATCGTCGCCAGCAGCGGCCCGTACTGCTCGACGAGTGCTCCGAAGGCTGCGGTCGGCGCATACCGCGGTGACGGATTCCCGTTGACGTCGAGCGCCGCGTCCCACCCGTAGAACGCGTTGGCCCAGGGTGCTTCGTAGCCGGCCGGGTTGCGCGTGTCTTGCACCGGAAAATTCACGACCCCGCGCACGCCCATCTGCAGCATCTTGTGCAGCGCGATCGTCGTGTTCTCGGGCGCCGCCGCGCGCGGCTTCGTCTCGTTCGCGCCTTGCAGCCAGCCGGCTTGAAATTCGCTCGCCATGACCGGCACGCCGCTCTGCGTCTGCAAGAGTCCAAAGGAGAGCGCGATCTGCGCGATGTCGTGATCGCCGATGCGGTACGTGTCGCTCTGGTACCAGTTGCCCCAGGCCCAGACCGGAGCGGATGCCGTCACCTTCATTTGATAGGTATTGATAAAGAGCGGCACGTGCGTCCCGACGGTTGCTTGCACCCGTGCCTTCAGCCAATTGATGTACTGATGCCAATGCGGCGCCGGGTACGTATCATTGTCGAGATACGCGCCCTGATCGTCATCCAGCGCGATCGCAATCACGTCGTGCGACCACGGCGCGATCGCGGTCAGCGCGTCGTGCAGCCAGCCCGCCGCGTACTGCAAGTGCACGGGATTGTGCAGCCATTCATTGGCTGCCGCATCCGCATGCGCGTTCTGCAGCGTCGCGGTGGCGGGATAACGTCCCTCGAGAACGTCGTGCAACGGCATGTTGTAGGCCGGCCGCTCGAGCAGCCAGTCGGGATAGCCGCCGTTGCGCCACTCGTTGCGAATGACTGGGCCCGGGCGCACGATGACCTTGAAGCCCAGCTCGTGAATCAGCGTGAAGAGCTTGCGCAGGTTGCGCTGCGGATTGGTGTGGCCGTCGAAATCGATCGTGTGCGCATCAGGTTCGTGCCAGTTCCAGATCAAATAGAGATCGATCGTGTTGATGCCCATCGCGCGATACCGCAAAAGATCGCTGCGCCACTGCGCCACCGGTGTGCGTTCATAGAAGAAGGCTGCGCCGTAGACGAAGTAAGGGTGACCCTCGACGGTAAAAACCGGCGTTCCACGCTCGTTAGTCAGTGCCGACGTATGCCAGGTTTTCCAGAGCATCGCGGCAAGCACGATCGCAAGATGCATGGCGCAGGGAGTTGGGTCCGCACACACAATGCCCCTTGCGATGGAATCGGGTTACGGTCGATTGCTGGGATTGCATGGGGCGTTGCACTTCGATCGCGTCGCGAGCGATGCGCTGCGCGGCAATCCCTTAAGTGACCCCTCGGAGCGGCCGGTCATCGTCTACACGCCGCCCGGCTACGACCCGCAGGGGTCGCGTGCGTATCCGGTGCTCTACGTGCTGCACGGCTACACCGGCGATGCAGCCGCACTGGTTTCGGCGCGTCCGTTTGAGCGCAACGTCGTCCAATGGATCGACGGCCTCATTCGCGAGCGGCGCATGCCGCATGCGATCCTTGCGATCGTTGACGGTTTCACGCGTCTGGGCGGCTCGCAGTACGTCGACTCGATCCATAACGGCAACTACGCGACCTACACGGTCCGCGACGTCGTCGGATACGTCGACGCGTCGTATCGCACGATTGCGCGAGAAGGCGGCCGCGCCGTTCTCGGAAAATCCTCGGGCGGTTTCGGCTCGATGCATCTGGTCATGGAGCATCCCGGCGTCTTTGCCGCCTTTGCCTCGCACAGCGGAGACTCGTACTTCGCCTACGCCGACCCGCCGGCATTCCCGTCGGTGCAACGTACCCTGGAGCGGCATGACTTCTCGATCGCGACCTTCGTCGAGGTTTTCGAGAAGAAGCATAAGCGTTCCCAGCCGGAATTTCTCACCATGGAGATGCTTGGCTACGCCGCCGCGTATTCACCGCGATCGGCAAAAGCATTCGATCTCGATTTGCCGTTCGATTTGCAAACAGGTGAGCTGCGCGACGAGGTCTTCGCGCGCTGGCTGGCATTCGATCCGGTCGAGCGCATTCTCGAGAAGGACGCGGCCCTGCGCCGTCTGCGCTTGCGCTACCTCGATTGCGGACGACGCGACGAGTATGGACTCGATATCGGCGCTCGCCTCGTGGCCCAGCGCATCCGTGAACTCGGCCTGACGGTGCGGCACGAGGAGTTCGACGACGATCATCGCAACGTGGGATACCGGTACGAAATCTCACTTCCGGCTTTGGCCGACGTCCTCGATAGGGAACCATGAAGCGCGCTTGCCTGTTCGTTTTTATCGCTCTCGCTGCGTTTGTCGCGTCGCCTGCAATGCTTCGCGCGCAAGCTCAAGCCGGAGCATCGCCTACACCTGATCCACACGTTTACGACGATCCGGCGATGCACTTCCGCGCTCCCGCCGGCTTCGTTGCGATCGGGCAGCGTCAGATCAGCGTCGACAAGCTCGGAGAAGATCCGCAAATCGTTGCCGGTTGGGTCTACCCCGATAAGGATCATCCGCGTCGTCTCGCCCTTCAGCAAGAATACTACGAGGGTGATGCCGCCGGATTTGATTCCGTACTCGAGGGGCAGATGCGCGATCAGTTCCAGAGTGCGGTCTTCAAGAACAAAACAAATACGACGCTGAAGAACGGCATGCCCGCGATTTTCGTGGAAATGACCTCGGGCGAAGGCTTTAGCGTGCAGAAGGCCTATGTTTTACTTTGGGCCGACGGTCAGCGCGGCGTTGCACTCATCCTTATGACGCAACTCAATGACATCAGCGCCGACACCGCGCGAGCGCTGCTCTCAGACGCGACTGCCGTTCGCTATCCGGTCGGCCGAAGCCAGTAGCGCCGAGCCCAGATCGTCGAGCAGATCCTCGACGTCTTCGATTCCGACCGAGAGACGCAAGAGACCATCGGTCACGCCGCGCCGCTCGCGATCTTCCTTAGGAATCGATCCATGCGTCATGCGCGCCGGATGACAGATCAGCGACTCGACTCCGCCCAGGCTCTCAGCTAAGCTGAAATACCGTAGCCGGTGGGCGAAGTCGAGCGCGCGCGACTGCGGCCCCTTGAGCACAAATGAAACCATCCCGCCAAAGCCGCTCATCTGCCGCTTGGCCAATGCGTGCTGCGGATGCGAGAGCAACCCGGGATAGTACACGCGATCGACCTCGGGATGCGCTTCGAGGAACTCGGCGACGGCCTGCGCGTTACGCGCGTGCGCCTGCATGCGCAACGCAAGCGTCTTCGCGCCGCGCATCGTGAGCCAGGCGTCGTGCGGTCCGGGAACCCCGCCTTCGGCATTCTGATGGAACTTAATGACGTCGGCGATTGCATCGTCATTCGTAATCGCAACGCCGCCGACCACGTCGGAGTGGCCGCCGATGTACTTTGTCGTTGAGTGCACGACGACGTCGGCGCCGAGTGCAAGTGGTTGCTGAAAATACGGGGTGGCGAACGTGTTATCGACGGCGACGATGATGTCACCCCGAGGTGCTGCATCCGCGGCCTCTCGAAGGGCCGCGATGTCAATCAGTTTGAGCAGCGGATTGGTGGGCGTCTCGAGCCAAAAGAGCTTGGTGTTGGGCCGAACGGCGGCCCGCACGGCGCCGACGTCGCTCATGTCGACGTAGGTAAAGTCGAGTCCGTAACGGTTGAGCACGCGCGAGAAGAGGCGATAGGTTCCACCATAGAGGTCGTCGGTGACGACCGCGTGATCGCCCGCCGAGAGCAGATTGAGCACCGCCGCGGTTGCCGCCATTCCGCTTGCGAATGCGTAGCCGTGCGCGCCACCTTCGAGCGAGGCGAGCTGCTTTTCGAGCGCGAGACGCGTGGGATTGATCGTGCGCGAATAGTCGAAGCCCTTGTGCTCGCCGACCGCATCCTGCGTATAGGTCGTCGTTTGGTAGACGGGCACGATGGTCGCGCCCGTCGTCGGATCGGCTTCCTGCCCGACGTGGATGGCTCGCGTCGAAAATTTCATCGTTACTTCGTCTCAAACACGCTGCTGGAGGAGAGGAAGCTGATGATGTCTTGGCGCGCGAGCACGCCGATCGGTTCGCCGTCGTCGGTGATCACGACCGCAGGATTGGCTAGGGTCAGCAGCTTGTAAGCTTTCTCGATTTCTTCGTGCTGCTCGAGCGAGGGGAAGGGGCGGCCCATCACTTCGCTCACCGGTTTGTGCAAGATATCCGATTGATCGAAGACCGCTTGCATGACGCCCACGTCGTTGACGCTCCCGACGATGTCGAGTCCGTTCATCACCGGCAACTGCGAGATTTCATACTTGCGCAGAAGATCGAGGGCGGTTCGCACCGTGTCGTCGGGTTTGACCGTGATCATCGGCGGCAACGGCGTCTTGGTGCGCAACACGTCGCCGACCGTCGCTTTGCGCTTGCCTTCCGACAGAAACCCGTTTGCAATCATCCACTCGTCGTTGAAAATCTTCGACATGTAGCCGCGCCCCGAGTCGGGGAACAGCACGACGACGATGGCTTCCTTAGGAAGGGTCTTGGCGAGCTTGACCGCAGCGACTGCCGCGGTGCCCGACGATCCCCCGACCAAGAGTCCCTCTTCGCGCGTGATGCGTCGCGCCATCAAGAACGACTCACGATCCGAAACGCGAACCATTTCGTCGATGACCTTGAGGTCCACGGTTTCGGGGAGATAGCTCATGCCGATGCCCTCCACGGCGTATGAGCGCGGCGTGTCGCCGGAATAGATCGACCCCTCCGGGTCGGCCCCGACCACGTGGATCTTGGGATTTTGATCCTTTAAGTAGCGCGCGGTGCCCGAGATCGTGCCGCCCGTACCGATGCCTGCCACGAAATGCGTGATCGTGCCGCGCGTGTCACGCCAAATCTCGGGACCCGTTGTATGGTAGTGCGCTTCGGGATTGTGATGATTGTGGAATTGATTGGGCTGGAAAGCGCCGGGAATCTCCGACGCGAGCCGATTGGCAACGCCGTAATACGATTCGGCCGAATCGTTCGGCACATTGGTCGGCGTAACAACGACTTCGGCTCCGTAGGCTTTGAGCAGGTCGATCTTTTCTTTGGCCATCTTGTCGGGCATGACGAGTATGCATCGGTATCCGCGGATGGCCGCCGCCATCGCCAGCCCCGAGCCCGTGTTGCCGCTGGTCGGCTCGACGATCGTTCCGCCGGGTTTGAGCAGCCCCGCGCGCTCCGCTTCCTCGAGCATCGCGACGGCGGGCCGATCCTTGACACTGCCGCCGGGATTCACGTACTCGACCTTAGCCAGGACGAGGCACTCGGCCCCATCGGTGACCTTGTTCAACTTGACGAGCGGCGTGTTGCCGATCGCGTCGAGCGCGGTGTCGCAGTAGATCGGACCGGTCGTCCGGTTGGAGGGGGCGGTCATAGACATGGGCATGCGCTTCCGCGACCGGGGAGTACGGGCCTCCCGCGCGAAGGTTCGGTCGTATGACGAAAGCCGTTCGCGCTCTCGCGTTACTTGCGTTCGCAGCCGTTACGCTCAGCGCGTGCGATAACGGCGACCTGCCGCCGGCTGCGCAGTTTGCGCCGGTGAGCGGCACCGTGACCGATTCGATTACGCATCAGCCGATCGCCGGCGCCATGATCATCGTCGACACGGTCCTCACAACGACCACCGATGCGAACGGGAAGTTCACGATCGCGAAGGTTCCGAGCGGGATCCTCGATTACGTCGTCAAGGCCAAAGGGTACACCGACATTACGGCGACGGTCGATGCCGAACCCGGGAAGACGTTCCAGCTCAACGTCGCAATGCAGCAGCCGACGAAGCCTTAGCATACGCACTGGCCGGCCGCACGAACGTCGCGCGTTCGGCAACGGCGCGGTCGATGACATCGATGACCGTATCTGCCAATTTTTCGGGATCGTGACGCACGGTCACGTTCTCGCTGATCATTTGCTCGCGCACAACGACGAGCCCGAGCGCTTCAATCCGCTCGACGTCGGGCACGACCGGTTCTTGCTGCTCTTCGAGATAGGTGCCGAGCAGTTTATGCGGCGGCTCGTCATTGACGACGACGTAGTCGCACACGCGCGCACCGGCGTCGCGGAAGAGCGCCTCAACGTGGTCGGACGCTGTCATGTGATCGGTTTCGCCGGGCTGGGTCATCACATTGCAGACGTAAATCTTTACTGCACTTGCGTGCGCAACTTCGCTGGTTATGCGATCGACCAAGAAATTCGGAAGAATTGACGTATAGAGCGAACCCGGACCGAGCACGATTGCGTCGGCGCTGCGAATGGCGTCGATGACCTCATTGAGCGGCTCTGCCGTGGGCGGATCGAAGAAGACGCGCTTGATCTTGCCCCCAGCCAGTGGAATATTCGATTCGCCTTCGACGATCGTGCCGTCGTCGAGTTCGGCGCAGAGCTGCACCACCGAGAGCGTGGTCGGAAGCACGCGACCCACGATGTTGAGCACGCGACTCGACTCTTTGATCGCGACGTCGAAGTTGCCGGTAATGCCGCTCATCGCCGCAAGGAAGAGATTGCCGAACGAGTGTCCGCTTAGCCCTTCGCCTTCTTCGAAGCGGTAGCGAAAGAGATCGGTGACGAGCGCTTCGTCGTCGGCAAGTGCAACCAGACAGTTGCGAACGTCGCCGGGTGGAAGGACGCCAAGCTCTTTTTGCAAACGGCCCGACGAACCGCCGTCGTCGCTGACCGTAACGACCGCAGTAAGGTTGGTCGTTCGCCGTTTGAGCCCGCGTAAGAGCGTTGAAAGCCCCGTGCCGCCGCCGATCGCGACGATCTTGTAGCCTTGTTCGAGACGTCGCACCAGCAATGAATCGAGCAGCCCGTGCTCGCCCGCTCGCGTGGCGCGCGTCAACGAGCTCAGCCATCGGCTCATTGCGTACACGATTGCAAGGACGCCGCCGGCGAGGAAGACCCAAGTGAGGTATGAGGGCGAGAAATAGTCGTCGACAAACGCGTCGATGTTCTCGTTGATGCGGAAGCTGTTCCCTTCGGCGACTTGCAAGCGGTAGATACCGTCGATCAAGAGCGCCACGCCGAACACCAGGAGAACGAGCCAACGCTTGATCCCAAGGCCGGGCAAGAGCCACTTGAGGGGTGCGACGATCCGGCGGCCCACGCTATCTCCCGAGGTCGCGCGGATCGACGGTCAGCGCGAGGCGTTCGTCGGCCGCTAGGTGGTGATAGAGCAGATCGGCGATATAGACCGAACGGTGACGGCCGCCCGTGCAGCCGATACCAACGGTCACGCGCGCCTTGCCTTCAGCGATGTAGCGCGGAACCAGAAAGTCGATCATGTCGAGCAACTTCGCCACAAACGGGGCACATGCCGGGTCAGCCTCGATGAATTTTATTACCGCCTCATCTTCGCCGGTCAGCGGGCGCAGCTCGTCATCGTAGTTCGGATTGCGAAGAAAGCGCACGTCGAAGAGCAGATCGAGATCCAGCGGCACGCCGTACTTGAATCCGAACGGCACGATCGTCACGGTGAGGAGCGCGAGTTCGTTAGGAGCGAATGCAGCGGCTAGGCGTTCTTTGAGGCTTGCGTGATTAAGCGCCGTCGTATCGATGGTCATCGTTGCCCGCTCGCGCAACGGTAAAAGCGCTTCGCGTTCGGCGGCGATCGCTTCGCGCAGCGAACCGTGCGCTTCGAACGGATGGCGCCGGCGCGTCTCGCTGAAACGGCGTACCACCGCGTCATTTCGGGCTTCGAGGTAAAGCACATCGACCGGGCGAGTACGAGCGGTCGCTTCGATCGTCGCCAGCGCGTTGCCGAGCAAGGCGTCACCGTGTTCCACAAGGGTGATGGCGATGTCGCCCACGCGCCCGGCATCGAGGACTCTCAGCGTTGCATCGAGTGCGGCCGGCGGCAGGTGTTCGACGCAGTAAAAGCCCAAGTCCTCAAAGGTCTTGATCGCCTGGCTCTTCCCGGCACCGGAGAGCCCGGTGACGAAGACGATTCGCGCCGCGCTCATGGCCGGCAGAGGGAGCGTTGCAGCTGCATGAAGTTCTTTTCGCCCGAGAAGGCCAACGCCCTCATCCCGAAGCTGACGCCCTTGATTGAAGAGCTCCTGACGAAGCGGCGCGATCTGGCGATTAAACTTCTGGAAACCGATCCCGCGCTGCGGGCGGTGCCGCCTCCCTCGATCCGAACGACGCGGCTGGCCGGATTGCGTTCGCCCTTTCCCACGCCGCGCTTCGGTGAACTCAAGAGCGAGATCGTTCGCTTGATCCATCGCATCGAATCGTTCGGCTGCATCGTCAAAGACATCGACCTTGGACTGATCGATTTCCCCTCGACGCGTCGCGGCGAGCCGATGTACCTGTGCTGGAAAGCCGGAGAAAAGCGCGTGTCACACTGGCACGCGCTCGATGAGGGCTTCGAGGAGCGGAAGCTGCTTTAGGCCGAGCTGTCGTTGCCAACGGACCCATGGTCCATAGACCACTTCGTCTGTCGGCGCCTAAGCTCAACCAAAACCAAACTTTCTTAACTAGCTTTCGTGGCGGTGGCTTCGACCGGGATAAAATCCTCGGCCAGCCCTTGCAGACGCACGTCGCCGAACTCGGCGGTATAGGCGCCGCTTTCCGAGCCGGTGATTTCGCCGATCTCCGGTACGTTCGCAAGCTGCGGAATCTTGTTGCGAATCTCGTCGGGGATGCGTACCTTGTCGCCGATTGCAAGCGAACCTTGATCGAACAGCGCGTTGAGGCTGTCGAGCAGCATCGGCAGCGGAATCCCATAGTCTTCGCTGACCGCGCCGATCGTGTGCGTCTCGCTAATCGCGCAGTTCGAGCAACCCCCAAATGGAAGCGCGCGAACACGCGGCGCGCGCCGGCATGCACTTGGAAGGCCTGGTCGACCGTCATCTCAGGGGTAAAACGCTGCTCGTTCATGATCATGATCATTGGCTACAACGCGACCTCGCCCCCGCCGGTTGCGCCGGCCGCCCGCTCGAGGGCGCTGATCTGCAGCGAATCGAGCGCGATTCCGGCATCACGCGCCAGCAGCGCGAGCGCCTCACGCTCGTCGGGCGCAAAGGCCTCGTGGCTACTTTTATCGCCGCAGAGCAAGAAGCCGGCGAGCTTTCCGCGGACCGTCATCGGCAGCGCCAGCTCGCCCGGAAGCTGGGTTTCGACGTCGTGCAGTTCGACCGGCGCATGCCAGGTTCGCATGCGCAGTACTGCATAGTCGTTTTCGCTTACCGAAGGGGCGACCTCGAAGGTCGAGTGTAAGGGCACGTACCGGTCGCGACGCGAGGTGTAGAACGCGCATCCGGTCAGGCGCATGTTGCGCTGCGCGACGTCGACGGTCTTGGCAATGAGATCGCTTTGCGCGGTGATGAGTAAAGCTTCGTGCGCAAACTTGCGCACCGCCGCTTCGGCGGCATGGCGTTCGCGGAAGAAGAGGTCATCGACCCACTGATCGACGCGATTGTGGATCGGTCGAATCGAGAGGCCGAGCACGAGCGCTGCTCCGAGTTGCAGGATCCCCGATGCGCGGCTGTTCGTTTCAACCACGTGGCCGGCCAGCCATTCGAAGACGATAAATGTGGCTACGACGATGAGCGAGACACCGGCGTAGACGACGGCGCGATTGATGACGAATCCGATGTCGAGTATGCGGTGACGCAGGATGACGTACGCCAAACCAAACGGCATGGCAAACACGGTAAAAGGTGCGTATTGGAGTGCGCCGGTGTTGCCGTGCAAGATAATGCCCGCGAAGAACACGAGGAGGCCGGAGAATCCAAAGGCAAACGTGAGCAGAACCCAACGGATGCGCACGCGATCACTCCCGGTGCTCGAACGATACGAATCCCAAAATACCGCGATCATCGCGATCGCAACCGCCATATAGCACGCGAGAAATGGGAGCGGTGCGAGAGCACGAAAGGCTTGCGTCGCTGCCGGATCGATGAAGCCGAAAAGTATCACCCCTTCTCCAACGACCACGCCAAATGCCGCAAGCGGCCAGATCCATCGGCTGATCGCCGCGCGAAAACCGCGCTCGGGTGGGGTGGGAAATCGGCACGCAAAGGCGAGCGCGGCGATTGCGCCTGCATAGAACGCCGTTTGGACGAGCATCGCGACGAACAAACGCAGCCACAGCGCGTGAAAGAGCCCAACGTCGAAGCCGAGCCCGAAACCAAAACACGCGAGAAAGAGCGCGAGCGCGCGCGCCGCAGGGTCGTCCGGCTTTCGCCACGCGACCAGAAGAGCCGTGGCGAAGAATGCGAGCTTTGCTGCGTAGAGGATTACCACCGCGACGATGGGAGAAGAGCCTGGAGCAACGCCGGCGTGTAAGGTGATCGATCGCGAGCCATCTTGGACGATCCCGACATCGCCTGGCTCGGTGACCAGATCCATCACAATCATGTTTGCGCTCGTCGGCACCATGATGACGCGATCGCCCGGGCGAATGCCGGCCGCGGCGGCCGGGGAGCCGGGTGCCACCGATGCGACGACCGTGCCGGCTGGATCGTAGTGCGACAATACTAGGCCGAAGTAGCCGCTGTCGTTGGGCGTCAATTGCGCAACCACGGCTTCGACGAGACCAAACAGGACGAGCGCCGCGATAAGCGCCTGAAAAGCGAGCCGCATCGTGCAATGTACGAGGGTCTTGGGAAGTACGCCTAGGGAAAAATCTGCGAAGTACGCCTGTAAGCCGGATTCTGTGCGCGCCCTTGCGGGCGCCGGCGATCATCTCTCTGGGGCGCACGTCACCGTGTGCCTCGATGCGATATGACTCGTACGGACGGGCCGTCCGGGACCACGAGGGTCCAAAATCGAGCGATCTTGCTTCAGGTGGGGTTTGCCCGAGCGCGCGTCACCGCGACACTCCGTGAGCTCTTACCTCACGATTTCACCCTTGAGGGCGGACGCCGCAAGCGGCATCCGCCTCCCGGTTTGTTTCTGTGGCACTTTCCTTCGAGTCACCCCGACAGGACGTTATCCTGCACCCTGCCCGATGAAGCCCGGACTTTCCTCATGGAGTTGGCACGTCAGTGCCAATTCACGCGATCGCCCGGCGTACTTCGCTCGCGTAGTATAGCATGCCGCGTTAGGTACCGTTGGCGTCGAAGATCCCCACGAACGTGGCCTGCTGCGTGGCCGTGATGCCGTCGGGATAGGGACCCGCACTTGGCGTAAGCGAGGCTGCGGGGCCATCGATGTAATAGAGCGAGAGGCTTCCACTATTGCAGGGAAGGGTGTTCGCCGCGCATCCGGTCGGATCGATTTGACTGGGCGAGAGCGCGACCGCAGCGACCGCCGAATTCGTGGCGGTAAACTGCACCGTTTCGGAAGGCGCGATGAAGGCACTGGGGACGCCGACCGGCTGCGTGGCGCCGGCTACGTTCATCGTGGCGCCGAGTTGTTGCGTACCGGTGGACGAGGTGATTCCGAATACCGTACCGGCTGCGCCGGTCACCGGGGCTGCGTCGTGGAAGTTGACGGCGAAGCCGCCGCTTGCGGTGGCGTAGTCGGTATTGATGAATGGCAGAACGTTCATCGTTTCGCCGACGACGCTGGGATGCTGTTCGCCGACGATGACGAGATCGACGTAGGTTCCGCCGTTAATGTTTTGGGTGAGGGCGGCCGTCGGAATGCCGGCGATCGCCGTCTGCGTTCCGGTGGCATCTATCGCGATCGTGTGCGAGCCGGTTTTAACCCGATAGTAAGCCGAAATTGCGCCATAGCCGAGCGTGTAGAGTTTGCTGCCGTCGATATAAACGTCGACCGTTCCCGAATCCGCCGATCCGTTTACGAAACGAAAATACCCGAAGTTGGTGTTAGGAGCGATCGAGTTACTCGTCGTGCCGCCGCATCCGGCAAGCAAAATCGTGAGGATGGCACCGATCGCGATAGAGATGTGTTTCATAGTCAAACGATTTACCAAAGCGCAACTTCCTCGAAACGTTCTTGCACGCAACACAACAGAAACAAAAGCCCGGCAGCTTAAAGCGGTCGAGCTCTTCGTCGGATGGGTGGTGAATATCATGGACGCAATTGGCTTATTTGTATTGCGCGCTGTCACGGGTGGGTATATTGTCTTTTACGGGTTGCCAAAGTTGCATCGCAACAACGCGAAATACGTCAAGGAGTTCGAAGGCCTAGGCTTTCATCCGGGCGACGTTTTCGTGAAGCGATCCGGCGTCGTCGAGACAGCCTCCGGGGCGCTCATTGCACTTGGCGCGCTAGGTCCCATCGGACCGGTGCTGCTGCTCGCCGACATGATCGTTGCGAGCGCGGCGGAAACTGCGCGAGCAAAAAAGTTTGACGTCAACGAGCGCGAGGAAGAGCTGCTCTTTGCGTCGATCGCGGTGCTCTTAGCCCTGAGCGGCCCGGGGCAACTCTCCCTCGACCGTGCACTCGGCATCAAATTCTTCGATCGTCCGTGGCTGCGCTATCTTTCGCTCGGCGCCGCTTTCGCGGGCGCAGCGTTCATGCTCTCGGCGAGAACCTAAAGCAGCCGAGCCCTCGCCGTTCTTGACCCATGTGCAAGTAGGTTTACGAAACCTTTACATTGGCAAACGTCCATCATGTTTAATAATGATGGAATCCAGTTCTGCCCCCAGGATTGGCAGCGGCTTCTGACGCTTACGCGCCTGTCCGTCGATGTGGCCATGACGGGCCGGACGATCTCTGACTTCACTCCGTTCACCGCATCGGAGATGCTAACGGAGATGCAGAGGTGGGGCGTGCGCGAGTAATTGGTGGAGGCAAGGAGACTCGAACTCCTGACCCCTTGCATGCCATGCAAGTGCTCTACCAGCTGAGCTATGCCCCCAAGTTTTTCGAGCGCTTCGCGCTCGAACCGGGCATCGTGCCCTAAACTTGGGAGTTCCACCATCCGGGTGGAACCCCCATAAGTCGACGGCCTTGCTACACCGGCAGTCGGCCCAAACCCTCCCCTGCTACGTCGCGATGGGTGAGAGTGGGCGGGGCGTTGTGCGTGCGTGCTGCGGTGGCGAGATCGGTTTGCCGCCTCCCGCCTTTATCGCACCGTTCATCGTGGCGATCGAGCCGGCCCACGCGTTATACGCCCGTGCGCGCACGCTGTAGATGCCTTCGAGACGCGTGTAAAGGTTCAAACTTGCCTGCGCGAGCGTCTGATCGTTGATCAGCGAGAGTTCGTCTTCGCGTAGCTGCCCCGGTTTTTGAATGAAGTCTTCAAAGCTCTGCGGCGAGGACGTCATCGTTGCGACCAACGCATCGATGGTGTCGAGTTGCGCTTGCAGCCCTTGGGTCACCGCGGTGTCCTTCCCGGTGTAGGCCGCCTTCGTGGTTGCAATCTGACCGCGCACGCGCTGCAACTCGTTGAGCATGACGTCGGTGCGATCGAGCAGGTCGAAGGCGCGACGCTGCTGGTTGAAGGTCGCGACATATTCCGACTCCGACGTCGTCGCGAGCGGATCCGGCGTTAGGACAAGCGGGAAGCGATACGTTTTTCCCTCGAGATTCAGCGCGAGCGAATACCGCCCCGGCGGGAGTTGCGGCCCTTCTTCGGGACCGCGGAAGAAGAACGGCGCCGTAGCGTAGCGCTCCGGCCCGTCGATCGCGAAGTCGTAGTAGAACTCGTTCTTGCCGTCGCTCTTGCTGAGCCACCACGACTGACCTTCGTTCTCGGTGTACACGTCGTGTTCGCCTGCGATGTGCCGAACGACGTGGCCCTTGGTATCGTAGACGTCGATCGTCGGATGGGTCTTGGCTTCGGTCGGAAGCCAATAGTACACGCGCGCCGTTCCAACGCCGCCGCCGCTAAAAAGCGAACCACCGGGCTGCAGCGCAATGAAGTCTTGATAGTTGCCTTCGTCGTCACGATAGCCTTTGAGTTCGATCGCAGGACGCGGCCCGATTACCAGCGGCGAGTTCGGTGCGGCGCACCCGGCCTGCTGAATAACGCGCGCGTCGTCGAGCGTCCAGATCGCGCGTCCATGCGTGGCAATCAGCAGATCGTCGAAACGCGGCTGGAAGCGAATGTCGCGCACCTCGACGGCTGGGAGGTTCCCCTGAAACGTCTGCCAGGTCGTGCCGTCGTCACACGAAATGCGAATCCCGCGATTCGTGCCCGCGTACACGATATTGCGATTGTGGATGTCGGGCCGAACTGCACGCGCGAACTCGCCCGCCGGCAGACCAGAGCCGATGGCTCTCCAGTGTTTGCCAAAGTCGGTCGTGACGTAGATGTAGGCGGCGTCATCGCCCATGGCGTGGCGGTCGGCCGAAACATAGACAACGCCGTCGGTCAGCGTTGAGGGCGCGACGGTTTCGATTGCGCTATCGGGCGGCAAGCCGGGCGGCGTAACGTTTTGCCAGTGTTTGCCCCCGTCGAGCGTGAGGTGCACGAGGCCGTCATCCGAGCCGGTCCAGATTTCACCCTTGCGCAGCGTGGTCGTTTCGATATCAAGCAGCGTGCCGTAATTTTCTGCGCCGGATTCATCGTGGGTCACGGAATCTTTGGAGACTTGCTGTTTGGATTTGTCATTGCGCGTGAGGTCGGGGCTGATCGCGCGCCAGTGCTTGCCTTGATCGCTCGTGGCAAAGAGCACGTTGCCGCCCAGAAAGGCGAGATGCGGATCGTAGGCGGCAAACGCGATCGGCGATTCCCAATCGAACCGGTAACGCGCGTTAGCGAGGACGTAATCTTCGGCCAGCAGCCCGCGATAGGGTCGCACGTTGGGCGAATCGTGCGAAAGCCGGTCATAGATCTGCACTTCGCCATTTTCCGAATCTGCCCAAATCAAACGCGGGTTGGACGGATCGGGCACGGCCCATTCACCGTCGCCCTCGACAACTTTGAACCAATCGCGGTTGGTCAAGCCGTCGGTATTGCCGTTGAACGCCGGGCCGCAAAAAGCGTTGTTGTCTTGTAACCCGCCGCAGACCAAATAGGGAATGCCGTCGGACGTAGCGACGCGGTAAACCTGCGCGATCGGGATGTTGCGCGAATTGTTCCAGCTCGATCCGCCGTCATCCGAGATCGCGATGCCGCCGTCGCCGGCCAGTGCCATACGCTTGCCGCTCGTCGAGATCCACATGTCGTGCAGGTCCGGATGGACGCTGTAGTTAGCGATGTTGAACTTCTCGCCGCCGTTGTAGGAGGCGGTCAAGAGCATGCTCACGCCGTAGACGGTGTTGGAATCGGTCGGCGAAACGCGCGCATGCGAGAAGTAGAAGGGGCGCTGATTCGCGAGCGAATCTTTGGAGACCATCTTCCAGTTCGCGCCCGCGTCATCGGAACGCCAGAGCAATCCGTTTGCGGTTTCTACCAGCGCGTAGATACGTTTGGGATCGCTTGGAGCGATGGCGAGGCCAATGCGCCCAATCGGTGGTTTCGGGAAGCCGTTGCCGGTGACTTGCGCCCAGGTCTTTCCTCCGTCGGCCGAACGATAGAGCCCGTCGTCGGTTCCACCGCTGGTGAGCGCCCACGGACGACGCAGCACGTGCCAGATACCGGCGTAAATGACGCGCGGATCCTGCGGATCCATCGCGAGGTCGCTTGCGCCGGATTGATCGGAAACAAAGAGCGTCTTGGACCACGTGGCACCGCCGTCGAACGTGACGTAAACACCGCGATCGTTGCTCGGGCCGAACACGTCGCCGAGGATCGCGACGATGACGTGCTTTGGGTCCTTGGGATCCAGTAGAATCTTCGACGTTCCCGGGCCGCCGGGAAACGTGATGGTTTGCCACGTGCGCCCGCCATTGCTCGTGCGGTACAGGCCGCGTTCTTGAATGATGTCGTTGCGCGGATTGGTCTCGCCGGCGCCGACCCAGAGCGTGTTGTCGTCAGCGGCGTCGAGCGCGAGCGCGCCGACCGAACTCAGGTGAATAACGTCGGTGATGTTGCGCCACGAGACACCGCCGTCAGCGCTCTTCCACACACCGCCGCCTGCAGATCCGGCGTAATACAGCAGCGGATCGTGCTCGCTACCCACCACCGCGGTGGTGCGCCCTTCGGGCAGGGCCGGTCCCAAATTGCGCCAGCGCACTTGGGTCAGCGGACGCTGATCGCTGCGAACGGTAGCGGGAAGAGCGGCGACCATTAAAGCGATCGCCGCAAGCAACACGCGCTTCCACATAACGCTATTGGCCTTCGTCTTGTACGACGTTCCCGTCCATCTTCACGACGGTATGAAGCTCCTGGCTCTGCGTTTCTTGCCACGTCGGACCGGCTTGCTTCCACGTGTCCTGCGCTTTTGCGTTGACGTCGAGATCGTGGTTGCCGTCGGGAGCCTGAATGCTGCCCGCGACGTGGACCGTCGTCACGACCGTGATCGTACCGTCGGCATTGAGTGTTTCCGAGACGATTGCCGGTTCGCACGCCGTGGTATGCAATTGCTTCATTTGCTGCTTGCCGACCGTCACCGTCTCATCGCGCGTGTGCTTCTTGCCCTTGACGTCGACGTCGACGTAGTCAGGGGAGAGGTACGAGAACGCCGCAGTTAAGTTCGCGTCGCTGGGGTCGAGCGCCGCGGCGCAGCCCAGGGCGTAGTCGGTCGTGATCGCCTTAGCCGCATCGGGTGGAACGTCGGCTGCACGAGCTGCGCCGATGCTCAAAACGAGCGCCGACGCAAGGGCCACTGCGAACTTCGAAGTCATGGCGTCTCCTTGTGGTGGGAGCGTTGCTATCGTTGACTTCTACGCAGGCACGGCACGCCAGGTTTCGCCCGGCCTGCCGGCCGCGGCGGTGAAATTTCTGGAGACGAGGGGACTCGAACCCCTGACATCCTGCTTGCAAAGCAGGCGCTCTACCAGCTGAGCTACGTCCCCGTAACGGCGGCAACCTGATTCGGCTCTGCGGCCCGGCCCCCTCCCCTTGCAACGCGGGCCGTGGAGAGAGAAGATCGTCAGACGAGGGCCGGGAGATGATTCGTTGGTTGCTCTGCGGCGCCACGACCGCCGCCTTAATTCTTGGTTCGACCCTGCCGGCACGGCCGGACGACGCGTGCTGGCAGTTGCTCTACGCCACAATCGAGCACGGCGCTGCGGCGCCTCATGCACCATACATCAGCTACTCCGAACTGGTCAACATTCAAAACGACGGGCATCGCTTCGAGCGCGCGAACGCCAACATTACGTATCGCGATGACGGCCTTGCCTGGGTCGACGACGACCGCTGGGTGCATCCGTTCGTAAGCGATTTGCTCGAGCCGGGTCCGCCCGTACTCGGGCCGTATGGCAACCGGCGCGACGATTGGCTTGCGGTTGCAACGCGCGAGTATGCGATTCCGCTCATCGCCGACGTGCACAATCCCTCGACGCGCCAGTGCAACATTGCCGGCGACGAGGTCGTCAACGGCGTCGTGACCGCGCACATCGTATTGCCTGACGCTCCGAAGGGCGGACCGGCGCTCAAAGAGATTTGGATCGATCGCGGATCGCTCGCTGTCGCGCGTCTGATCGCAGCAGAATATCTCAACATCTACACGAACACGTGGAACCTCGTGCATCCGCTGACCGATTTTTCGATCGATATGGAAAACGTCGACGGCTATTCGGTCGTGCGGCGCGTCACCTGGAAGTATTCGTTCAGAGTGTATTCTCAAGAAAGCACGCTTGACGCTGAATACGACTACACGAATTATGGGTTCGAATCCGCACCGCCGCCCGGAACGCTATTTGGAAGTCAATAGTATGGTATACTAGGCGCTCAGTCTGGAGTGTCCTATGGTCACAACCTATCCGCGAACGCTGCGCATTTTGAAATGGGCGGCTTTTTCTGTCGCAACGGTCCTCGCCGTGGAGATCGTTGGTCTCGCCGGCCTGCTCATCTTTGGCACAAAACCGATGCCCGCACAGATGCTATCGGTGAGCGATCCGATGCGCGCCGTCGATTTCACCGGCCTTCCGCCGTTGCAGCAGTTTACTGCGCGTGACGGTCAACGGCTTAGTTATCGAATGTATGCGGGCACAAATCGCAACGTCGTGGTCCTTATCCATGGCTCATCCGGCGAAAGCAGCGGCATGCACGCCGTGGCAGAATCGCTCAATGCCGTCGGGGATACCGTTTATGTGCCCGACTTGCGTGGCCACGGCCACGATGGACGCCCCGGAGATATCGACTATATCGGCCAGCTCGACAACGACCTCGCCGACTTGATGAGTGTCATTCGTTTACGGCATCCCGGAGCGAACTTTACGCTGATGGGGCATTCGTCCGGCGGTGGTTTCGTACTGCGCATCGCCGAGGGACCGCAAGCCCATTGGTTCAATCGCTTCGTGCTGCTCTCGCCATTGCTCGGATACGGATCGCCAACATACCGTCCGGATCTCGGCGGATGGGCGACGCCCTTTATCGGACGCATCATTGCGCTGCGCACGCTCAATGCTGTTGGTATCCGCTGGTTCAATGGGCTGCCGATCGTCGGGTTTGCGATCGACCGGAGCGCGCCGATTCCGCTGGTGGGGGCGTATTCCTATCGCATGCAAATGAATTTCAGCGCACCGCGCGACGCGGTTGCGCGGCTCTCCACGGTGAAACAGCCGATGACGATTCTGGTCGGCAGCGACGATGAGATCTTCTACGCCGATCGCTACGCACCGCTGATTCATCAGCAACGCGCCGACGTACCCGTCGTGCTCGTCGCCGGCGTGAACCACATGGGCATGGTCACTGACCCGCGTGCGCTCACTCGGATCGTTGCTGAGATGAAGTAAGCAATATCCCGTACAGTTTCCGTAACGAAACTGGCGCTTTCTGCATTAACTGGGAACGGCGTGCCTGAAGCAGCGGCTGGTCGTCGCCAACACCGTTGCTTCATGCGCCGCGCTAAACTCTATGCAAGAAGTATTGCAATACGGAATAGAAGATGGTGATACCAGCTACTACGTAAACCCAGATCGTCGCATATCGCTTCCAAGGCGTAATGCCAAACATGGCTGACACTGTCGACGTGCCCGTCTGCGCCGCCTTAACGCCCCTGAAGCCGAGAATTACGGTTGGGATTAGTAACGCGACCACTAAACCTAGCATAGTTAACTCCTCACGTACTGGGTCGTAGCCGAGCTAATAGTGCCAGCAGCCATCGGCTGATGCTGGCTCGGTTTGGTGGACACTTTCGGCTTAGCCGAGAAGGGTCCATCCAATGCGAAAACATCCTCGAGCCTATCCACCGGAATTCCGACAGAAGGTCGTTGAGCTCGCTCGGAGCGGTCGCCACCTCGACGACCTTGCGCGCGAATTTAGCCTAGCGCCGCAAACCGTACGCAACTGGGTCAAGCAGCACGACCTTGATGCCGGAACGCGAAGCGACGGCCTGACCACCGAAGAGCGCAAAGAGCTGTCCAAACTGAAGCGTGAAGTCAAGCGGCTCACGATCGAAAACGAAATCCTGTCAAAAGCCGCGGCGTGGTTTGCTCGGGAAACCAGTTCGATCCCCGACAAGCATTCGAATTCGTGAAGTCTTATCACGCCAGCTATTCCGTGATCACGCTTTGCCGAATGCTCGGTGTTTCCCCGAGCGGCTATTACGCGTGGTTGAATCGCCGGCCGTCAAAGCGCCACCAGCGTGACATCGTTCTCGGCGATCGAATTGAGGTTTTGCATCGCAAGTCTCGCGGCAACTACGGTCGGCCACGGCTGCAAGCTGACCTGCGGGACGAAGGCTTTCGCGTGAGCGATCGTCGGGTTGCGCGACTGATGCGCGAGCGAAATATCCAAGGCGCCACAAGGCGAAAAGGGTTCACAACGACGATTCGAGATCGAGGCGCGCGGCCGGCTCCCGATCTGGTCGACCGGAACTTTACCGCGATGAGACCCGATCAATTGTGGGTAGCGGACATCACCTACGTGCCGACGTGGTCTGGGTTTCTTTTCCTTGCCGTCGTTCTCGATGCATGTAGCCGGCGCGTTGTCGGTTGGGCGATGGCCAATCATCTGCGCACCGAACTGGTCCTTGATGCGCTCAACATGGCGCTTCATCGGAGGAAACCTACAGATGTAATTCATCATTCCGATCAAGGTTGCCAGTACACCTCGATCGCATTCGGAAAACGCTGCGCTGAGGCAGGCGTTCGCCCATCGATGGGATCGGTCGGCGATTGCTTTGACAATGCGATGTGCGAGAGCTTCAACGCAACGCTTGAATGCGAACTACTCGTCAAGCATCGCTTCAAGAATCAACGAGAGGCTGCACTCGCCGTTTTCGACTTCATCGAAGGCTACTACAATCTGCATCGGCGGCACACCGCCATCGGAAATATCTCCCCAGCGGAGTTCGAACGCCGAATGAGTCAAGCCGCCTGATGCCTAACCTGCAACTCTCCACCGAATCGAGCCAGCATCACTCGCGCGTTTTCCAGCGGGGTGTTCCCACGACGGCCGAGGCCTTTGGTTTCTGCCGTTTACGAGAGCTTTTTCTGTCTACTCGACGGGTCAGGCGGCCCGGCCGCAGAGATGATCACATCGGCGCCGCATGCCGCAATGAAGACCGCGGCAAGCGTCCAGGTGTAGACCACGACAGAACCCCACCCAAACGCCGCCCCGATCCCCACTCCGACCGCGACCCCGGCAAGAAACGTCGTGACTTTCCAGGCGGGGAACACGATGGTAAGGATGCCCGCGACCAGCGGGGTCGAGAGCCAGAGAAGATGCGCCAGTAGCGGACTCATCAACTCGCCGGGGAGTAGCCGCTTGGGAGTGGACCATTGGGGCTCATACCTGCTCCTTGACCCGAACAGTCGGCATTCACGGCACTTTGCGCTGCATTGAGGTTTCCAACAGTGCCAGATTGCTGGGCTGCAACGCCGACTCCTGTGAGGATCCCGACCTTCACGGCTTTGCTTGCTATGCCCGCAAGCGTCCCGCCGATCACCGACGCGAACGCCCCGACCATGAAGTTGTAAAACGAGGCATTGAGGTTGCTCAGATCATTGATACAGCTTTGCGACATTGGGGGATACCCTTCAACCTGTTGGAAGCCGATCACGAACCCGCCGGCAGCGCTCCCAGCGCAATCGATCCGAAATACGAATCGAAGTTCGAGGTATCGAAGCCGTTGTCATCGAGCGGTGTTCCCTCAAGGGTTGCAGTGGCATCACCAGTCACGGAGAGCGTGTCCCCCGACGCGGTAGTCGTTTCAAGTGCAACATTGATCGGTGTTCTTGCGCAGATCATTTATGCGCGTCGAGAACTGGGGTTCGTAACACAAAAGAAGAGAGGGCCGCACCGGGTGGTGTAAACGGCCCTCTCCCCCTTGCCTAACCACGGCTCGCCGCGTAGCCAACGCACGTTCAACCGGCGTCGGGCAAGCCTTTTACGCCCGGCGTTTGAACGCGCGGCGGTGTTCGCGCCGGAATGCGCCTTCGTGTTGGAAGTAGACGAGCGCGCGGAGCACGACCAGCGCGACACCATCACCGTGTTCACTTCGAACAGCGGCCAGCAGCTCTCCAACACTGAGGCCACCCCGTGCTCGGCGTTTGAACGGGTAGAAGAAGTCGAGCGCGGCCAGCGGGCTCCAACCGAGTTTTCGTTGACAGCAGACGCGCAGGCGATCAACATACACTGGCCGCACAGGCATCGGGCACTGGAAGTGTTCGGGGTCGAGATGATCCGGTAGCTGGTGGAGCACGAGCGCATCCTACACGAACGCGGCGTCGATGGTCGAGGCCTCGGGTGGAAGCGCGCGGCCGTTCGACGAAGCAACGGGGCAGATGGAACGCCTCGCTGCCGTCGAGTACAAATACGACGTGAGTTGCCCGGAGTGCAAGAAGACGCTGGCTGAACGCGGGCAGATGTCGGCGGTTGTTGACGCGCGCGGCGAGGTTATGAACGTGTCGAGCACCGGCTCGGACAAGGCCCACTCGTTCTACGCCTTAGACTGCGGAAAGTGCGGCAAGACGATAGCGTTAGAGTCGCCGGTTAACGTGTTGGATTATTCCGTGTTCGAACTGGGCGATGCACCGCGCCGCCGATCCGGGAAAAGTGTTGAACAATGGCAGGAGATGACGGGTTTTTCGGCGCTGTCGTTTGCGAGAATGGGCACTGCTTCAACATTGTACTCGACACGGGCCAAGCCGCCGATCCACGTTGCATAGAATGCGGCGCCAAGAACCTCACGAACTGCTTGCAGTGCGAGGCGAAGATACGCGGGCTACGCCATCGCGGCGTGGTTACCGGAGCTGCCTTCGACCAGAACTTTCGGAACAATTGTTGGAGCTGCGGTAACGCATACCCGTGGCGCGAAAAGAGAATCGCAGAAGTTGCGCGGCTTCTGGCGCTCAACTTCGATATTGAAGACTGGGACGAGGGCACCAAGGAGCGGCTACGAGGGATCTCGGGTGAGATCGTTTCCGGTTCCGCAAGCGCCGATCTGGTTATCCAAACCGGGCGCTGGCTTCAGCGGATGGGCGGCGATGCTGCAAGACAACTGCTGTGGGAGGTCGTGAAGATCGCGGGCGCTGAGACTCTTATCGCGGGTGTCAAAGGGGCGCTCGGGCATTAGGGGCGATTCTGTACCCCATTTTGTACCCCACGAACGCCGCCCAAAGGTGCACCGTCGGAGCGCGTCACCAGCACCCAGCATCAAGTCGCCGTAGACAAAATGAAAAGCCCCGCAATCGCGGGGCTTTGCAATTTGGTGGGCCATCCTGGGATCGAACCAGGGACCTCATGCTTATCAAGCATGCGCTCTAACCAGCTGAGCTAATGGCCCGCGAGGGGACAAATCAGAATATAGCACAGCCCTGCAAGAGTCCTAGCCAGCGTGAGGCACCGGAGGTGCCCACGCGACTTTGGTCGGCAGAGGTTCACCTCTGACGAACAAAGTCTAGCCAATCATCGCGATCCACTTTTTCATGACTTCGTCTTCGTCTTTGAGCTGCGCCAGCAGCAGCGTTTCGAGGGCCTCACGCTCGCGCTCGGCCTCGGCGTCGACTTCGGTCTCGTAGTCGAAGGCGGCCCGCATCTGGGCAAGCGCGTGCTCTTGTGATGCGGTGCCGTCGTCCGGGGCTGCCGCAGCGGCCCCGGTCGCCGGATCGGTGGATGGCTTTCTGACCGCGTCGATCACTCGCCGATGCTCTGGATGAACTTCTTGGTGATGCCGTCGTCGGCTTTGCGTTGCGCCATCTGTGCATCGCGAAGCGAGTTGATCTCACGCATGTTCTCGGACTGCTGATCCATCGCTTCATCGAACGCCGTGGCTTGGAGATCGAGTTGATCTTGCGCGCCCATCTCTTGGCCCATCAGGCCGGTGTTGAACGCGTCGTTCCCGGCGATCATGCTGGAAAGACTCGCGTTCGAGCCGCCCATTGCGCCTGCGCTGACTCCGGACAGGCCGTTTCCCGTTGCGCTTGAGATCGCGCCCCCCAAGAGCGCGCCGCCGATGGTCGGAGCCATGTTCTCGAGCAGGCTAAGTCCTACACTCATTGCGTCGTTGCTCCTTAGCTGCCGCTGTCGTCGCCGTCGATCAGGCTCGCAAGCAGATTGTCGCTCTGCGGCTGTGATTGTGCGTACGACGAGAGCGTGTTGATGTTGGTGAAGGCGCTCGACTGTTGGCTCAAGGCGCTTTCGAGCGAGCTAGGGTCGAGACTCGAGGACGACGTCGATGCTGCGGACGACCCGCCTTCGCAGCCGCCGGCGATTGCACCGACCGCAGCGCCAACCGGTCCGCCGGTGAATAAGCCCTCGACGCCGCCGAGGAGAGCGCTGCCGATATTAAAGCTCATGAGTTACTGTCTCCATTGATGTAGCTGTCGCAGGACATGCTTTGATTCGAGCGGTGTCCGGTGGGATCGAGACCTTCCGCCGAGCGCCAGCGATTATGGTGATGATGTGCACGTGGAGTGTGCAGCTGGGGCATTTGCTGCGCGGTTTGCGCAAGGCGATCGGTGCCATCGCCATTCCCACCGAGTTGCTGGTAGTGGCGCAACACGGAATCGGCGTAATCGAGGGTTTGACCGTCGCCCCACGTCGTGCTCGTGCCTTTGGCGGTCGGACTGCCGGCGTTGTACGCGGAAAGCGCTTCTTTCACGTTGCCGCCGTAGCGCTTGAGCAGCCCGGAGAGCATCCCCGCAGCGTAGTCGGCATTTTGCGCAGGATCCATCGCGGCTGCGCTTTTCGCGAAGTCGTGCCACCGGTCGTCGATTTGGAAGAGTCCGCGCCCGTGGCCGCCGTCGCCCACCTCGTTGCGGCCGCCGTTAGCCCCCGGGCCACCGGTCTCTTGGGCGGCGACGGCCGCCAGGAGCTGGGGGTCAAGGCCGTAGCGCTGCGCCGCGCCCGCGATTTCGGGGGCGAAGTTGACGCCTTGCGTCGCGAGCTGGGTCGCGAGGGAGCCGAGAGGGTTCATGCTGCCTCTCCATCCCGCGGACCCTGGTGTTTGACAAGACCCCTGAGGGGCTCTACAATCTCCAAGTCGTTCTGGGGGCTCGCCGCACGGTGGGCCCCCATCTGCGACAGGTCGCATTATACGCCATGGCTCGTTCGCACAAGGTCGATATCAGTGGTCTCCTCGGGGGCGGCCGGCAGCTTATGCTGGTCGACGACGAGGTGCCGATCGAGGAATTCGAGGGGTTCTCGTTTCCAACTCCGGCCCAGGTGCATTTGGAATTGCGCTACGCCGATCGCCTGCTTCATATAGTAGGCACGGTGGACGTAGAAGCCCGTAGCGCGTGCGACTCGTGCTTAGAAGAGGTCGATGTGCCGGTGCATGCCGACGTCGACGAACGGATCGATCCGACGAGCGGTCGCGACGACGACCCGTTCGGTGAGACCAACGTTCTGACCGGGAGCCGGCTGGACGTCGCAGACCTGGCTCAACAGCTGGTGCTGAGCGAAATGCCTCTGGGGCTACGCTGCAGCGAGAGTTGCCAAGGCATACCTTATTAACGGAGACGAAAAACTCAAGTGGCAAATCTAAAGTGGAAGACGCCGCGCAGTAAAACGCGCAGCCGTCGTGCGGCGAACTGGAAGTTGAACGCGGTTACAGCCGTGGAATGTCCCCAGTGTCACCAGCCTAAGCGCCCGCACTTCGTGTGCGGTCATTGCGGCACGTACGATGGCCGTCAGGTCGTCGAAGTCCGCGACGAACACGCCGGTCACGATCACGACTAAGCTATAAGCTTCGTGACCGGGGTAAAGATCGTCGGCGTCGGGCACTACGCGCCCGAGCGGATCGTGGACAACCACGATCTGGAGCAGTGGCTCGACACGACCGACGAGTGGATCACGACGCGTACGGGGATGAAACGCCGTCACTGGACTTCCGAGAACGAAGCGACCAGCGATTTGGCGTTGGCAGCGGCGCGCAACGCGCTTGCAAACGCCGGGCTTGCGCCCGACGACATCGATGCGTATATCGTCTGCACCGTCTATCCGGACTTTCTCTTTCCGGCCACGGCCTGCATCGTGGCTTCCAAGCTCGGAGCGCACGACAAGCCCGCATTCGACATGGAAATCGCGTGTAGCGGCTTCATCTATGGCCTTACGGTCGCCTCGTCCTTGATCCGCGCTGGTGTCTACCGGCGCGTCGTTTTGATCGGCGCTGAAACGCTCTCGAAACTGATCAATCGCGAAGATCGCGGAACGGCGATCCTCTTCGGCGACGGCGCCGGTGCGGTCGTGCTCGAGGCTAGTGAAGAAGATTCATTTCTGGCCTCGGAACTGGGCAGCGACGGCAGCCGTCCCGAGCTGCTGCGGGTCGAGACCGGCGGCTCGCGCGTGCCCGTCTCCCACGCCACGCTTGACCGCAAGGCCGACCGCATTCATATGCAAGGCCGTGAAGTCTTTAAATTCGCCGTCACGAAGATGATCGCCGCCACCGACCGGGCGCTCGAGAAAGCGCACCTGACGAAGGGCGACGTCGACGTGCTTATTCCGCATCAAGCCAACAAACGAATTATCGATGCGGCGATGAAGTATCTCGACATTCCGCCGGAACGCTGCGTCGTGAACATTCAAGAGTACGGTAACACGTCGGCTGCCTCGATTCCGATCGCCCTCTCCGAAGCCGTTCGCGGCGGAAGAATCAAGCCCAATGACGTCATCGTCTTCGTTGGATTCGGCGGCGGTCTCTCGTGGGGCGCCGTCGTTTGGAAATGGGTCGCCTAGTGGCGCGCATCGGCGTGATATTCCCGGGTCAGGGCTCGCAGGCGCTCGGGATGGGTGTCGACGTTGCCAAGCATTCGACTGCGGCTTCGGATCTGTTCGACATGGCGCAAACGGTGCTCGGCTACGATCTGCTTGGCCTGCAGCGTGACGGCCCCGAAGAGCGCTTACGCGAAACGCAGTACAGTCAGCCGGCGATCTTCGCCACCAACGTTGCGATTTTCGCGGCGCTCGAGCTTCCATTTGAATCGCTGATTGTGAGTGCCGGCCATTCCTTCGCGGAGTACTGCAGTTTGTACGTCGCGCAAGCGATCGGCTTTGAAGATGCACTACGTGTCGTGAATGCGCGCGGAATCGCCATGCAACGCGCCGCTGAACTTGCGGCAGGCGGTATGTCGGCCGTGCTCGGCATGGATGCCGCCGAGATTCGCAAGGTCGTCGAGACGGTGCGCGAGCAGACCGGCCAGCGCGTCCAGCTCGCCAACTTCAATTCGCCGTCGCAGATCGTCATCAGCGGCGATCTGCTCGCCGTGCAAGCTGCAGGCGATGCGCTGCTCGCTGCGGGCGCGAAGCGGGTCGTGCCGCTCAACGTTTCCGGCGCATGGCATTCAGCCCTCATGGAACCCGCACTCGAACGTTTTGCGCACGTCGTCGAAGCAGCGCCGTTCACGTTGCCGCGATTGGACGTTGTCTCAAACGTCGACGCGCAGCCGTATCGGGACGTCGCGACGATCAAGAAGAACCTGGTGCTCTCGGTCACCAACGAGGTGCGGTGGCACGAGACCGCGGAGAGGCTCGTCAGCTACGGGCTCGATCTTGTGATCGAGTGCGGCGCGAGCCCGGTCCTTGGCCCACTGATGAAGCGCTTACCGAACGCTCCCGAAGTCGCTGTCGTTAGCGATTACGCCGGCATACAGAAGTTGAAGATCAATGCCTAGCTTCGACAATAAGGTCGCGCTCATCACGGGTGCGAGCCGCGGCATCGGACGCGCCATCGCCGTCGAGCTGTGCCGCCACGGCGCCGACGTTGCGCTGGTCGGACGCGATCGCGCGGCGCTGGATGAAACCGCCGGCGAGTGTGCCGCCGTTCGCCCCGGCGCGACGGCGCAAGTCCTGGTCGCCGATGTGGCCGACGCAGCCGCCGTCGAAGGTGCCGTCGCGGCGACGCTGGAGCGCTTCGGGCGGATCGATTTTGCGATCGCCAACGCGGGTCAGTCGATCGACGGGTTGCTCATGCGCCTCAAGGCAGAGACCATCGATCAACTGCTCGCGGTCAATCTGAAGTCGGCATTCTATCTGTGCGGTGCGGTGGCGAAGCCGATGATGAAGCAGCGGTCGGGCTCGATCGTGCTGATCTCGAGCATCGTCGGGCTCACTGGGAACGCCGGCCAGGCAGCGTACGCGGCCACCAAAGCTGGGTTGCTGGCGCTTGGGAAGTCGGCGGCAAAGGAGTTGGGTTCAAGGAACATAAGAGTCAACGCCGTCGCGCCGGGATTTATTGAAACCGCCATGACTGAGAAATTGCCCGACGCCGCCAAGGTGGCCCTGAAGGCCCAAATCGACCAATCCGCGCTGGGGAGAGTCGGGACGCCACAAGATGTCGCCGGTGTCGTCGCCTTCCTTTGCTCGGATGCCGCCGTCTATGTCACCGGTCAGACCATCGTGGTCGACGGCGGCATGGTCATGTAAATTTCCCCACGATGGGGATACATTGTCACAGATAACAGATAATAAGGAGCTGTAATGTCCACGTTCGACAAAGTCAAGAAGATCATCGTCGAGCAGCTCGGCGTCGACGAATCCGAAGTCACGCCGGAAGCGTCTATCACCGATGACCTTGGCGCCGACTCGCTCGATCAGGTCGAGTTGGTAATGGCGTTCGAGACCGAGTTCAACATCGACATTCCCGACGAGGAAGCCGAAAAGATCAAGACCGTCGGCGACGCCGTCGCGCGTATCGATCAGGCCACCGCGGGAGCGACGTAAAGACACCTCATGCTCGATCAACTCAGCGATCGGCTCGGCGCGATCTTTTCGCGCCTAACCGGGCGCGGTAAACTCAGCGAAAGCGACGTCAACGAGGCGATGCGCGAAGTGCGCGTCGCGCTGCTCGAGGCCGACGTCTCTTTGGCCGCGGCCAAGCAATTTGTGGCGCGCGTCAAGGAGCAAGCCATCGGGCAAAACGTGCTCGAGTCGCTGACGCCCGCGCAGACGATCGTCAAGATCGTTCACGATGAGTTGGTCGAACTGCTGGGTGGAGCGCAGGCGCGCCTCACGTTCAGCGATGCGCCACCGTCGGTGATCATGCTGGTAGGACTCCAAGGTTCGGGTAAGACGACGCAAGCCGGGAAACTTGCGCTACGGTTAAAGGAACAAGGGCGGCGTTCGCTGCTCGTTGCGGCCGACGTCTATCGACCCGCTGCAATCGCGCAATTGCAAACGCTCGGCAAACAGGTCGACCTGCCGGTGTACCAAGCCGGCGCCGGCGATCCGGTGAAGATCGCGCGCGACGGCGTGAACGAAGCGAGGCGCCTCGGTCTCTCAACGGTGATCATCGATACCGCCGGCCGGCTCCAGATCGACGACGCGTTGATGGGCGAGCTCGAAGGGATCAAGGCCGCTGTTTCGCCTAAGGAGATTCTCTTCGTCGCCGACGCGATGACGGGGCAGGAGGCGACGAACGTCGCCAAGGGCTTCAACGATCGATTGGGCATCACCGGCGTCATACTGACCAAGATGGACGGCGATTCGCGCGGCGGCGCAGCGCTGTCGATCTTTAGTGAAACCGGCGCGCCGATCAAGTTCGTCGGCGTCGGTGAAAAGCTTTCGGCCCTGGAGACGTTCTATCCCGATCGTCTGGCGTCGCGAATTCTCGGCATGGGCGACGTGCTCACGCTAATCGAGAAGACGCAGAGCCTGTATTCGGAAACGCAGGCAAAGCAGCTCGAAGAAAAGCTGCGTAAGAGCAGCTTCACGCTGGACGACTTTCTCGAGCAAATGCGTCAGATGAAGAAGCTCGGCTCGATGACGGAAATCATGAAGATGATTCCGGGTCTGTCGCGAGCGTTGCCGAAAGACTTCGACATTCCCGAAAAAGATTTGAACCGCGTCGAAGCGATCATTTGTTCGATGACGCGCGCGGAGCGGCGCAACCCATCGATCCTCAACGGATCGCGCCGCAAGCGGATCGCCTTTGGATCCGGCACCCAGGTCAGCGACGTGAACAAGCTGATCAAGAACTTCGAAGGCGCGCAAAAGATGATGAAGCAACTCGGCGGAGCCAAGGGCGGCAAACGTCCACGGCTACCGGCGGGGATGCTTCGCTAACTACCACAACGCAGAAAGACACGTACGCAAATACCATGGTGAAGATCAGACTGCGCCGGATGGGCGCAAAGAAACAACCGACGTACCGATTCGTGGTCGCGGATTCGCGCTCGCCGCGCGACGGCCGCTTCATCGAAATACTCGGACACTACAATCCGCGCACCGAGCCGAAGACGCTCGAAGTGAACGCGGAAAAGGCGAAGGAGTGGCTGGCCAAGGGCGCTCAGCCGACCGAAACCGTTCGCCGCCTTTTCGCTGAGAAGGGCATCATGGAGCGTGGTCCGATTTCGACGACCAAACGCGCTCCGCGTAAAGGGAAAGAGTAATGTCAGCCTTCGATGACGAGTTCGGTCTCTTCGGCGAAGGCGCCGATGAAGCTGAGCGTCGTTCGACGCTTCCCGCGCGGAAGATCGCTTCAAACGAAACGGTCATCGATGATGTCGAGCCCGAAGATGCTCGTCCGCCCCGCACCGAGCGGCCACCGCGTCGTCGCAGCGGCGGTGGTGACTATCAGCCGCGGCGCGAGCACCGCGACCGGCAGCCGTCGGATCCGTGGGCATCGTTGCGTCGCGCGACCGCCTTGCTCGATTTGCTCGCAAAGAGGCTCGTTGCAAAACCCGATGAGGCGAGCGTTGAACTGTTTACCGACGAAGAGGGCAAGCCGGTGATCGAGCTGGTCGTCGATCCTGAGGATTTGGGGAAAGTGATCGGCCGGAGCGGCCGCGTTGCCCAAGCCCTGCGCACCATCGTGCGCGCGACCGCCGAAGGGCGCGTCTCGGTCGACATCCTCGACGCCGAAGAGGCTGCGGCAGCCGACGAGGGCACGGGCGACGCAGAAGAGTGAGTTGCCGATCGGCCGCATCGCCGGCCTGTTCGGTCTTCGCGGTGAACTCAAGTGCGACCCGACCAGCGCGGGTCGCGCCGTCTTTTCGGCAGGCGCGCAACTGCGCTGCAACGGGGACATCGTAACCATCGCGAGCGTTCGCGAGCACAAGGGCCGGCTGCTGGTCGCCCTTGACGGCGTGACGGATGCCACCAGCGCCGAGCGATTTGTGGGCGCGACGTTTTTTGCGCCCCGCGAGGCACTCGACGTCGAACCCGGAGAACATCTCGACGTCGATTTGATCGGCTGTGCGGTGATGGGCGCTGACGGGAAATCGTACGGCACCGTCGAGCGCGTCGAACATTACCCGTCGAGCGACATGCTCGTCATTGACGGCCGGCTGCTACCGATGGTGCGCGCCTTCATCCGCAGCATTGATGCCAAAACAAAGGAGATCGTCGTTGATGATCTCCCTGAAGGTCTCTTAGACTAGCCGTTGTTTTCCGGGTGTTCGGAGGCATACTTCTCGACAGCGTCTTTGATCGCACGGGAGTAGTCGTTGTTGCTTTCGGTGTCGGTGTAGAGCACCGCCCCGAAGCACGCATACACATTGAGCGTGTACGAGTAGGTTTCGTGCGGATGGAATCCACCGACGTGCGTCGCGGTCAAGACGCCTGAAGCGACCGTGTTGTCGCGATTCTTCCCGCAGATCGCATCAGCGCTCTTGCTGAGATCACTCGAAACGACACTCGACATTACGGTCGTGTAGTGCGCGTTCATCGCCCGAAAGAGCTCGTCGGTCGCAACGCTCAGGACCGCCGGCTGCACGTTGCCGGTCACGTGCGCGACGAGCACGCCTCGTTTGGGCTTAATCGGCGTCGGGGTGGGCGCGGGCGTGGCCTTGCCTTTCGCCTTGCCCTTGAACAGATCGGTCAGCACGTTGCTGATCGGTACCGATGTTCCGGAGGTTGCCGTGGATTGGGGCGCGGGCGAACCCGAGGTGGTCAAATCGGGGCGAATCACACCTGCGGCCTCGAGAATCACCGTGCGCGCGTTGAGCGCCGCGGAGGCGACGTCGTCAACGTTGGTGACTTGCGTCGTGGTCGAGTAGACGCTGATGTCGTTCGAGACGTCGACGACTTGTGAAACGATGGCTGCCCCTTGGCCGATCGGCTGAATGTAGCCGCTGATGTAGTAGTCGGCGTGCAGCACGTGAGCGTACTTCTGATAGTCCACACGCTTGATGCCCGAGGGAATCGCGAGCACGTTCACGCCGCCGGTCTGTGCGATGACCTGCGAATAGATCTGCGCGATCGAGGTCCCGTAGCGGGAATCGAGATCGGTAGGCGCCTCGAAGGGGTAGACGACGATGACGGGCTGATTTGTGGCCAGCGGCGTCGCCGGCGCGGAGAGAACCGCGTTGGGCGTGGGGGTCGCGAGCGGCTTGGGGGTTGCTGCGAGCAGCAGCGCGCCGGCAAACAACACGACAACAGCGAGGTGACGACGCAACGGCACTTCCTTTGCTAGATCGACGATTCTACTTGGTTAACGAACGCGCGAAGCACGTCGTTCACATCACCTGGGCGTTCCGCCATTGCGAGATGCCCGGCTCGGGGCACTATTCGCGCCGAAGCGCCCGGTATCCGGTCAGCCAGGGCCTCGGCGAATTTTGGCGGGGTGAGCACGTCGCGCTCGCCGGTCACCGCGAGCAGCGGAAGGGTGACCTCTCCAAGCCGGCCGATCCGATCGAAGGCGTCACATGCGCGAAAATCGCGTAGCGTCTGTGCTTGGCCGACCGCGAGCATCATGCGTGTTGACGCGGCGAGTTGGTCCGGCGACGGCTCGGCGTAGAAATGACGCGGAAGCTCGCGCGCAGCGGCTTCAAAGTCCCGTTCCATCTGTTCGAACAGCGCCGGCGCAACGCGCAGTCGCGCGCCGGACGAAAGCATCACGACCGCACGGACGCGCGGTTCGTGACGTAGCGCAAGCTCCAGCGCTATCGCACCGCCCATCGAGTGTCCGCATAAGATGACGTCGTCGAGCCCAAGCTCTGCGAGTTGCGCGCTCACCGCATCGGCGAAGGTTTCGATGCCGGCGGGCTCGCCGGGGATCGTGTGCCCCGGAAGCGTTAGTGCGATCGATCCGTCGATCGCGGCGGTCTGCGCGGCAAAGACATCACCGGTGCAACCGGCACCGTGTACGAAGACGACGGTCATGCAGCGTCGACGCCGGCGAGTTCTTGCGGGTCATCGGCATGCCACGCCGCCGAGAATTCCGCGCCGAAGAAGAAGACCGAGCCGATCACGTAAAACCAGAGCAGCAGCGCGAGCGGCACAGAAAGCGCACCGTAAATCTTGGTGAAGTTCACGTGCAGCGTGTATTGCGTGAACGCAAACTGCACGATGGGCCACAAGAGCGCCACGAGAATGGCTCCGGGCAACGAAAACGACCATGAGATGCGGCGGTTGGGCAAGAAGCGATACAGCACCATCGTTACGACAAAAACCAGCGCAATCGAGATCGCATACGCGCCTTTGTGCGAGAGGTACGGGCGATCCGGAACCTGCGCAAAAACCAGGACGATCGCGATGACGATCGGCAGTGCCATCGCGACCATCATGATCAGCGCCATCACCGGCAACATGATCATCGAGAGGGCCAGGTTGTTTACGAATGGGCGCATCTGCGGAACGCCGAGCGCGCGATCGAGCGCAAACGCCAGGCCCATGAAGAGATTCTTGCTCGACCACACGAGGAAGATCAGGGCGATGATGCTGGAGATTCCGCTGCCATAAATATATGATGCTAAATTCGCTGCGACGAACTGGTGAAGCGTCGGACTAAAGATTCCCAGAAAATTGAGCACGCGTTCCTGGGCCGACGGAAAAATGTACGATGCGAGGGCGAGAATCAGGACGATCAGCGGAAAGAGCGCGAAGATCGCGTTGAACGCGACGGCTTGCGCCAAGAAGGCGCAACCATCTTTCGAATACCGGACGCTAGCCTCGCGCAGGCTGGAGATGAGTCGTCCCATCGGATGCGGTATATCGCTATGCCGTGATGTTATTCCCACCGGCGGCTGCGGTAACCGTCGCCATCGATGGCCGCCCGGTGCGGGCCTACCACGCGCCCTACCTGTCCGGTGGGCATGTGTACGCGCCGTTGGAGCCCTTCGTGACGCGGATCGCCTATCAACTATGGTATGAGGGCGATACACTGGTCATTGCACGCGACCGCCGAGAGGTGCGCGTTCGTTTGAGTCCGCGCGACCCGCGCGCGCTCGATGACGTGTACGTACCGATTGCAAGGGTGCTCCGCGCGCTCGGCGCGCGCGTTGAATACGGACGCCGGCAGGTGGAGGTCTACGCGCAGTATCTTCCGCTCTCAAGCCCAACCCCGTTCAATCCCGCGCTCCCTTCGGCATCGCCCCAGGTCATTTTCACGCCCATTCCGTCGCCGACGCCGCGACCGGTATGGAACGGTACACCGCTGCCGAGGCGCACGCCGCTGCCCGTGGCCGCACCGACGCCGCATTAACGAAGGGCAAGCGCGCCAAGATCGCGATCGCCGAGCTTGCGAGCGATGCGCTCGCGCATCGCGGTTTCGACGGCATCGATCACCGGAAGCGCTGCGCCTTTCGCCGCAGCTTGCATCAAGCGCGCGTCCTTGTCCGCCATCTCGAGCGTCCACGTCGGAGAATACTCTCCCTCGGCCATGCGTTTACCGCGTCCGGCGATCTGACCCTCGACACGGTAAAATGAAAACAGCTCGTAGGCTTGTGGCAGTGTGAGTCCTTGCGCCTGTGCGATCGTATACACATCGGCAAGTCCTCCGACGACGGCAAGGATCATGGCGTTGCCCATTAATTTATAGATTGCGGCGAGATCGACGCGTTCGCCCAAAAATTGCACCTTACCGGTCATGGTTGCCAAGTGCTCGCGCACGGCGTCGAAAATACTCTGCGGACCCGACGCGAGCATCACGCCTTGCGCCACTTCGGCTTGTGGCGGCCCCATAAAGACCGGCGCGTGCAAGAAGGCATATCCGGCATCATGCAAGCGCGCTGCACGCGGAGCGACGCTCTGCACATCGACCGTCGTGTGATCGACGATCGGAGCGCTGGTGGCAATCCCCGGCAGCGCCGCAGCCAGGGTGGCATCGACGGCGACTTCATCGCGTACGCAGAGATGTACGATGTCGGCCCCGCGCGCCGCCTGCGCAGCATCTTGGAATGCACGCGCGCCGACCGCCTCAAGGGCTTTGGCTTTGTCGAACGTTCGATTCCAAACGTGGACCGTGTACCCTTGACGACAGAGCGATTTGACAAACCCGGAACCGAGCATGCCGGCCCCGTAAAACGCAATAGTCTTGTATTTCATAACGTAGAGCAAAACGACCAAGGAGCTTGGCCTGGTTGCACGATATGGTCGGGTAATGCTCGCCTCGATCGTGCTTGCGGCAGCGGTGGTGCTTCCAACCCCCGGAACGTACACGTACCGGATTGCAACACCCGGCGCGACGTTCACCTCGACGATCGTGGTCGCTCTTGCCTTCGACGGCGTGTGGACTCACGAGACCTTTGGCGCGCCGGTTCCCATCGCCCAGACCGACCAACACTTCGACAGCAGTCTCACGCAGCGCTCGTTCGCCGGAGCGCAAGCCGGCAGGGCGCTCACTATTGACATCTCTGACAACTCGGCGCACTACTCGATAGACGGACACAACGCCGATGTCCCCCTCGATCATCCGGCGTGTACGCTCATTGAAGATAACATCCTCACGTCGAGCCTCATGCTGCCCGCCGTCGTGCAGGCTAGCCAAGCGACGCAATGCACGTTCGTGGTCTCCACGTCGCCAAAGACGATCGTCGCCGACGTGATCACCACGCCCCCATCCACACATCCGGCGCAAGCGGCGGCAAGTGACGCAGCGGTTACCATTCACCTTGCGAGCATCACCGAGACCGTGTGGTACGATGCGGAAACACTTATTCCGGACTACATAGACTTCGGTTACGGTCAGAGTGCTACGCTCACGTCGCGATCGACGAGTACGACGATGCCCACGCCCGCTGCGACGGCAACGCCGCTGACAAACCCGGAACCGAGCATGCCGCCTAGTCCAAACCGACCAAGGAGCTTGTCGCGGTTGCACGATATGGTCGAGAAATGCTTGCTTCGATGATACTCGCCGCGGTGGCCGGCCCGCTAGCGGGAACCTACGTGTATGCAATATCCCTGGCGGGGAAGTCGCTGGGCTCTTCGCAGATCGTGGTCAAACACGCCGACGGCGGCACGACGATAACCGAAACGGTGGCAATCAGCGGCCAATCCATCTCAACGGTGTCCGTCTATGACGATCCCGTACAGTTCAAGTCGATGGACCTCGCCGTTGGAGCCACCAGGTTACATGCTGCGGCTACGGCGACCGGCGTTGACTTTAGCGGCGCGGGGACCATGCAATTCGACATTCCGCGCGGCTCGCGCGCATTCGTCGAGGATGGTTTGGCTGAAGTGCTGGTGATGCTTCCGGCGGCGCTGACGGCGGGCTCCGCCGACGTTGATTTTGTCACCACGAAGTATCCGCGCGTGATTCCATTCGCGCTCGCCCGTTCACGTGCGGCTCCTCCGGAAGGCGTGCCTGCGAGCGCTGTGGCGATGACGTTAAGCGCCGAAGGCGTTACACAAACACTCTGGTACGATCCGACGACGCTCGTCATGCAAGCGTTCGACGGAGTGGGCGGAGTGCAGATGCGGCTTGTGTCGCAGAGTTCGTCGACCGTCGTGCCGTCGGTAGCGCCCGCTGCCCCCGCAACGCCTTCGCGATTCCGATCGCGCGACGTCACGTTCACCTCGAAAGACGGCAGCGTCCTTGCCGGAACGCTCTCGTATCCGGATGGATCGGGACCGTTTGGTTGCGTGATCTTGCTCCAGGGCAGTGGCGTTAACGACCGCAACGAAACGGTCGGGCCGAACCCCATCTTTGCGGAGCTTGCCGATGCGCTCAACGCTCGGGGCTACGTGGTGCTCCGTTATGACAAACGCTGGGGCGGCGCGAGCCACAGCGCGGTATCGATAACGAAAGTCGTCCGAAGCGACGCCGTCGCAGATGGCGTAGCAGCCGTCGCGTTCGTCCGAGGTGCATCGCAGGTCGACGCGAGCCGGGTCTATTTCCTCGGCCACAGCGAAGGTGGTGAGCTGGTCATGGGGATCGACCTTGCGGGCGCGCCGGTGCGCGGCATCATCATGCTTGCGCCGCTACCGATGAACTACACCGCGATGCTCGAGCGCCAGCTCGCTCGTAACCACACTCCGAGTGCCGTTGCTGCGCAGGAGCGCGCCGCGGAGAAGACGGCCTATATGGCGAGCTTCAATGCCGTTGACCCTGTTGCGGAAGTTCGTCAGGTGCATCAGCCGATGCTGCTCGTCCACGGTTCGAACGATCCGAATGTTACCGGTGACGACCTGCAGCCGTTTATTGCAGCGGCAAAAGCAGCGCATCCAACGACGTTCACCGACGTCGAACTTTCAGGAGACTCGCATCTTTTTGCGCAAATCTCGAAGGCCCAGGCTGCTGCCGGCGTCGATGAGGCAACGCGCGTGACGCTCGACCCGCGGCTGATCGATGCGATCGTCGCGTGGTTAACGGTGAATTAATTCGACTGTTGCGGAGCCGGACGGCGCGCAAGCATGTTGAGCCCCGCGAGCACGAGCGCGGCAAGCATCAGAATCGTCGCCCATTGCGTCGACGAGAGCAGGGTAAAACCGAGAACGCTATCCAGCGAATACGCACCGTATCCGGCGTAGGCAAGCGCGACGGCCGACGCAATGTAGATCGCGTTGAGCTCCCAGCCACCGTTAGTGATAAAGAACCCCTTGCCGAGGTGCACGGCGAAGATCGCTACCAGCATCACCATGACGATGACCGCCGGCCCAAGCGCCCCGCCGAGACCGAGCACCAAAAGGAGGCCGCCTCCGGCCTCGCCCAACCCGGCGAAAAACGCGAAAAACCGCCCGGGTCGAAAGCCGATTCCCTCGAAGAAGCCACCGGTGCCCGCCAGGCCGTACCCGCCGAGCCAGCCGAAGAGCTTCTGGACGCCGTGCGCCGCCATGGCTAAACCCACGACGAGGCGAACGAAGAGCAAAGCTGCATCCATGGTCGTAGACCTCCGCTCCTTATATTGTCTTAGTAACATACTTATGGTAAGTTTAGAGAAACGATAGCACGAGGAAACGATCGATGTCAACGCACGCAGCACCGCAAGAATCGCATACGGAGAGCACGCCAAGCGCCCTCTGTCCGCGCTTTCATCGCGCCGTCGAATTGATCGGCCGGCGCTGGACCGGCGCGATCATTCGCGTACTGCTCGGTGGACCGCGGCGCTTCAACGAATTGCTCGCTGCCGTTCCCGGCATTTCCGATCGTTTGTTGACCGAGCGCCTGCGTGAACTCGAGCACGAAGAGTTGATCGTCCGGCGCGTCGAGTCCGGGTCTCCGGTGAAGGTGATCTACGAATTGACGTGCTCGGGCGCCGAATTGCAAGAGTCACTCGATGCTTTAGGCCGCTGGGCCGAACGCTGGTTAGGTCTTCACGCCTGATCTGGCCAGCAGTCCATCAGTGCGTTAGCGAACTCACCAGTACGAACGTAATTCCCTGTGCTTGCAACTGCGGAATCATCGCGCGCACGGCTTCGAGCGTGGTTGCCCGCGGATGCCCGATGGCAATTGCGCTGCCGGTGCGCTGCGCTATCGCCGCAGCTTTGCGTAGTTGCCCTTCGGTGTAGTCGACGTCTTCGCGATTATCCAGAAACACATCGCGCGAGGCCGTCGGTATTCCGGCGGCCGTTGCTTCTTGCGCGCCCACCGACGCTGCGTTCGTGCGTGAGTCGATGAAGAAGAGACCGCCGTGCTGCGAGAGCACCTGCATCACGTCGCGCATCACCCGCGGGTCGGCGCTGGCCTTACTGCCTTCGTGATTGTTGACGCCTTGCGCGAGCGGCACTTGCGCGAGATCGTCCTGAACCTGCGCGATGATTTGCGCGTCGCTCATCGAGGTCTTCACTTCGCCCGGCCCGGGGTACACGCCGGAGATCGGTTCCATTGGAAGATGCAGCATCACGCCTTTTCCGGCGGCCTGCGCTTCTTGCGCGATCTGCGTTCCCGCATGCACGTATGGGAGCACGGAGAGGGTCAACGGGATCGGTAGGGCGATGTAGCCGCGCTCGATGTCGACCCATTGGCCGCAGTCATCGACGATCAGTGCGATCTTGGGGCCGCGAGGGTTCGGTGTTGGCGTCGGTGCTGCGCTCGCTGCCGGTGAGGGCGAGGGAGATGACGACTCCGCGGGTGCGGTGCTCGCAGGCGTTTCGGTCGAGGCGGTTTGCGCAACCGATGGCTGCGACGGCGCGGTCGCTGCGTTGTGTGGGATCGGCCGAAGCAGGTACCAACCGGCCGCGCAGGCGATGATAAAGAGCACGAGGAGCGCGGGCCAGCCGCCCCGGGGGCGGCGCTGAGAACGGCGTTTCGACACGAGGTTCGCAGGTTCTCACGCGCGCAACGATTGACCTACGTGTTGCACGACTTCGCGGAGGTTTCACAATGAGTGTTCAGCCTCGTTCAGGCTCGTTGCTTGGTTCTGCGCTCATCGCCGGAATCATCGGCGGCGTTTTGGTCGACGCCTTTCTTTCGCTCTCGCATCACATCTCGCCGATCACGTTATGGAGCGGCATGGCGGCAGCCGCCGCGGGCCCGGGAAGCCCGTGGTGGCTCGGCTTGCTCGTGCACGCCGTCATTTCGCTCGTGTGGGCCGTGCTCTACGCGTATGTCGTAAGTGCAATCGGGCAACTGCGGAACTGGCTGGTTAGCGGAATCGTGTGGGGCGTTATCGTGACCGCGGTCATGGCGTTCATCGTTTCCACGAAGACCGGGTCAACCTGGAGCAGTAATTTCCAGGAGGATCTGCTCGGCACCGCGGTATTCTATGCACTGCCCATGGCGTTCTATCTGGCTCGCGCGACGCGCCGCGCGTAATTGCTGCTCGATATTCGCGTCGTCGCAATCGCGGCGAATCTTCCCGGGCCGCTCGCGGCTGCGAGGCTCCGCGCGCTGGGCGCAAGCGTGGTCAAGATCGAGCCGCTCAGTGGCGATCCGCTGGCGCAAGCGGCGCCGGCTTGGTACAAGGAGATCGTCGCCGGGATGGAGATCGTGCAGTTCGACTTGCATGCTCCGGAGGCAAAAGCGCTGGTTGCGGAGCGTTTGAGTAAGGCCGATCTGCTGCTCACCGCGATGCGTCCGCAATCGCTTGCAAACGCACAACTCGATTGGCCGGCCCTCGCGGCGCGCTATCCCCGCTTGTGCAGCGTTGCGCTCATTGGAGAAGCGCCGCCCGACGACGATCGCCCGGGACATGACCTGACCTACCAGGCTCGCGCCGGCATGATCGCGCCGCCGGCACTGCCGCGGGTGCTCGTGGGCGATATGGCGGCCGCCGAGCGAGTCGCAAGCGTGGCGCTCGCACTCCTGTTGCAGCGCGAGCGAACCGGGAAGGCCGGCTTTGCCAACGTGGCGATTACCGACGTCGCGCGCGACTTCGCCGACGCGTATTTTCACGGGCTCACGCGAGAGGGCGGCGTGCTCGGCGGCGGGTTGCCGGTCTACAATATCTATCCGGCGCGTGAAGGCCATGTCGCTATCGCCGCGCTGGAACCACACTTCGTGCAACATCTGCAAGCGATGTTGGGGATCGAACGCCTCGACGCCGAGACGCTTGGCGCGGCATTCGCCGCGCACTCCGCGCAGGAGTGGGAAGAACTCGCGCAGCACCACGACGTGCCGCTGGCAGCAATTCGCTAGAGCCGCAAGAGAGAAGGAGAAACACCCGCGTGGATATCGCCGGAAAAACCGTTCTCGTCACCGGCGGGAGCTCAGGCTTGGGCGCCGCTTGCGTGCGCGAATTCAGCGCTGCAGGCGCGAACGTGGTCATCGCCGACATCGGCGAGCATGGTGCACAGCTCGCGAATGAGCTCGGAACGCGCGTGCGCTTTGCCAAGACCGACGTAACCGACGAGGTTCAAGTTAGCGCCGCGATCGCGCTGGCGGTAGCGCAGTTCGGTGCTCTCCATGGAGTCATCAACTGCGCCGGCATCGCGACTGCCGAACGGGCGGTGGGCAAGGACGGCCCGCAGCCGCTCGCGCATTTCGCCAAAGTGATTTCCGTCAACCTGATCGGCACGTTCAACGTGATTCGTTTGGCTGCCGCGCAGATGATGTCGCAGCCGGTCGAAGCCGGCGCCGACCGCGGCGCGATCGTCTGTACCGCATCGGTTGCAGCCTACGACGGACAGGTCGGTCAAGTCGCCTATTCGGCTTCAAAGGGCGGCATCGTCGGCCTTACCTTGCCGCTTGCGCGCGAATTTGCGCAAGCGCAGATTCGCGTGTGCAGCATCGCGCCGGGCATCTTCGACACGCCGATGCTCGCCGGACTGCCCGAAGCTGCGCGTGAATCACTCGGGAAACAAACCCCGTTTCCCGCGCGTCTGGGTCAGCCGCGCGAGTACGCTGCGTTGGCTCGACATATTTTCGAGAATCAGATGCTCAACGGTGAAACGATTCGTCTAGACGGCGCCATCCGTCTCGCACCAAGATAAGAACGACTGCTCAGTTCTTGGCGACGACTCGCATTGGCGCCGCGCTATTGTTGACCAGCGCCGGAAACTTTTCGCGCAATGCGCGCAACTTCGGAAGATCGTTGTATACGATGTACGGACTGTCGGGATTGTGCACCAAATAATCCTGATGGTAGGCTTCGGCCGGATAGAAGCCGTTCAACGGGGCGACCTTGGTCACAATCGGGTCGGCGTAGACTTTACGCTTGGTGAGTGAGGCAATATATGCGTTTGCCTGTTCACGCTGCTGCGCATCCGTGTAGTAAATCTCGGATCGGTACTGTGTGCCGTCGTCGGGCCCTTGGCGATTGAGCTCAGTCGGATCGTGCGCGACCAAAAAATAGACGCCGAGCAGCTGCTCGAACGAGATCTTCGAAGGATCGTAGGTGACGTCGACCGATTCAGCGTGCCCGGTGGTGCCGGTCGAGACCATATCGTAGTGCGCCGTATCAGCGGCTCCTCCCGAGAAGCCTGCGACAACGCGCGTGACCCCGCGTACCGATTCGAAGACGGCTTGCATGCCCCAAAAGCAGCCGCCGGCGAACACGACGTGCTGGTCGGTCGCTGCTGGTGCGGGCCCGAGCCCAGCCGTAAGGAACGTCCCCGCGAGGGCCAACGTTGTCAGGATGATAGCGCGCAAACGGTTCATACTCAAAGAACGCTTCGACCCGCTTGGCGGATCACTTCCCAGGAATCCCAAAGAACGTAAACGATACCATGACCAGGATGAAACGGTTGCCTTGGGTCCCACTCCTCGCGCTTTTAACGCTAGCGGTTGCCGGCATTGTCCTCGTACCCGGGGCTCCGGCCGCACGCGCCGCTACGGTCGCGGAGACGCCGACGCCGTTGCCCTCGCCCGACGATTTACTTGCGGCGATCCGGGATAAATTCCGCACGCATCGGCCGCCGCCGCCGTTCGAGACCTACACGATCGTGCGCAAGCAGGAGACGAATTACGGCTATCCCGACTACGTGAACAGCTATACCGATCACGACTGGTATCGCTCGTCGGATCACGCCGCGTTGCGCCGAAGAATCAGCGATCTGGGCGATGTCGGACCGATGACGTTCGATCGGCCGATCTTCAACGCTGCGACCGATCCGGGTCCGCCGACCGCCGATGTGTTCGAGCCGGCGCCGCTGCATACGTATCCGCCCAGCTTCGTGCCGACGCCCGAGGCATCGCTTCCGCCGGTGATCGCCGTGGTGCGCGTGCGCGCCGAGTTCGATTACCGCGTGACCAACGTACAGCGCGAGGGCGATGAACTGCACCTGACCCTCGTTCCGCGTCGCCAACCCGAACGCAATCGGTTGCGTGAACTGTGGGTCGACGCCAAGACTCTCGAACTGCGCAAGCTGGTCGCAACCGACAAGCTCTTCGTGCCGGGCCACGATCCGTATCCCGTGCTCTTTACCGTCGAGTTTTCGATGTACGAGGGAATTCCGGTGATCACGCACATTCACGGCGTGGTCTACGGCAGCTACGACGGTGACGGGAAAACGGTCGACTACGATTTCAAGGAATTGGTCTTCCCCGCGTCGCTACCCGACTGGTATTTTAACCCGCGGGATTACGCGCAACACCTCAGCGAAGCGCCCGACCCGCCCGATCCACACTAGCGAAAGGAAACGAGTTCTTTCGCGATTTGCGCCGCGAGCCGCGCGTTTGCGCGGACGAGTGCAATATTCGCCTCGAGGCTACGGCCGTGGGTCAACTCAAAGATGCGGCTGAGCAGCCAGGGCGTGACCGCTTTTCCAGCGATATGCTGATCGTGCGCCTCGGCAACTGCGCGTTCGATGATTTCTGTCATGGCGTCGTGCGGGATCTCCACCGTGGCGTCGATCGGATTTGCGACCAGCATCCCGTTTTCGATTTCAAGCTCCCGCGCGCTACGAAAGATCGCGGCGACGTGCGCGGGATCGTCACAGCGCAGAGGCGCAGGGATGCCGCTTCGACGGCTCCAGAACGCGGGGAAATCGTCGCTTTGGTAAACGACCGTACAGACGCCGAGCGTTTCGAGGACTTCCAGCGTTTTGGGAATATCGAGGATCGCCTTGGCCCCCGCACAGACCACGAGCACCGGAGTGCGCCCGAGTTCGGTGAGGTCGGCGGAGACGTCCATGGTATCGGCAGCACCGCGATGCACGCCGCCGATGCCGCCGGTCGCGAAGACGGCGATGCCGGCGCGGTGCGCGCAAAACATGGTGGCGGCGACCGTCGTTGCGCCATCGCGACCACTCGCGATCGCGTACGCCAGGTCGGCACGGCTGAGCTTAAGCACGTCGTTCGCGGTTGCGACACGTTCGAGTTGCGCCGGATCTAGTCCGACGCAGATCTGTCCATCGAGGACCGCGATAGTCGCCGGCGTAGCGCCGGCGGCGCGCACGTCGTCTTCGACCGCGAGCGCGGTTTCGAGATTGCGCGGATACGGCATGCCGTGCGCAAGGATCGTTGACTCGAGCGCGACCACCGGCGTGCGCAGATCCAGAGCCGCGCGGACCGCCGCGCTAACGCGGATGGCGTTCATCCAGGGCTCGAAGCGCGTCTTCCAAGACCGAACGCGCAGCCTGCGGGTCGGCAACCGCGTGAACGTCAAGATAAAATTCGATTCCACCGCCATGTTCGCTGAAGACCGACGGACTTTCGGGTCCGTCGATGTATCCATCGATTTTGTAGGGCACGACGTCGCGCGAAATCCCCTTTACGCGAATCGGTTCGAGCGCATGGGCGTGCACGGTTCCACGAACGAGGGCATAGGTTTCGTAGCTAACCACGATCGTGCCGGGTTCGGCGATCGACTCGAGGCGTGCCGCAAGGTTCGCTTCGGCGCCGATGATCGTGTAGTCCATGCGTTGCGTCGACCCAAAATTTCCCACGTTGCAGTACCCGGTATTGATGCCCATGCGAACTTGGAACGGCTGTTCGACGCCTTGCGCCCGCCAGCGAGCGTTGAGTTCGATCAAGCGCGCTTGCATCGCGAGCGCCATAAAGACGCACGCAATCGCATCTTCGGATTCGCCGCTGGTCTCCGGGTCGCCGAAGAAGACGAGGATTGCGTCACCCACGAATTTGTCGAGCGTTCCGCCATAACCCAGTGCGATCGCCGCCATCTCGGTGAAATATTCGTTGAGTAAATCGGTGAGTTGCTCGGCTTGAAGCCGTTCGCTCGTCGACGTGAAGTCCTTGATGTCGGAGAAGAAGATGGTGAGCTTCTTGCGCTTGGTGGCAAGTTCGGCATCGGACTTACCGCTGAAGATCGCATCGTAGATTTGTGGAGAGATGTAGCGCGAGATTTTCTTGGAGATGGCAGATAATGACGCGTAGGCGGCGCCCAGAGCTCGGGACTGGCTTCGTTGCCAGGCAAGCGCGCCGATACCGACGATCGCGAGGAAGACGAGGTAGATCAACAAGTAGCGAAAATCGGCCAGGTCGTATGCCGCTGGTTGCGTTACGATCAATTCTTGAATCCCGCGCACATCGCCGACCTTCCAGTCATGCTTGGGACTAGCGGGACTGCTGTTGTGGCAGGCGACGCAGCCGGCATGCATGATGATCGGCGTCACGTAGCTCACCTGCGAACTCATGCCGGTCCAGCTGACGTTGGTCAGTGCCTGGTGTGGGTCGCGCTCGAGCGATGTCAACGCGGCGTCTTCAAAGGCATTGAACGGGTGGGCCGGCGTACCGCGAAACGGATAGTGCGAAATAAATCGATATCGGTAGGTCGCCTGGTCGTTTCCGATAACCTGGCCGAGTTCCAGCGAGAACTTCGCCGGGATCGGAATGCCCCCGGGATGCTCGAGGTAGTGCGCGGTGACGAAGGCATGTCCGTGAGCGGAGAGCACGCGGTCAACGACGTTGCTGGCGTAAAACGAGCGAATACCGGTGATCACCGTGGAAAGACTCGTAGCTTGGCGCTCGAGGCTGTCCTTGGTGATCTCGCGCAAACTCAGCCAGACCGTGAGGGGAAGCCCGATCAGAACCAGTACGACCAGCAACGCCATCAGCGGGGTAAGCGCGCGCGCGATGCCTTGCCGATCCGTCAGAATTGTAAAGCTCCTGTAAGTAAGCTTCTGGTATATTGGTCCCCAGTCCAAAGAGACGAGGGAAACCTTCTTCGTTAGAGATGAAGCTACACCCCGGAGGTGTATGGGTGCAGTCGGCACGGATTCTTCGCGTGGGCGGCAGCGCCGCCGAGAACGGAACCTTGGAAGCGCTCCTTCGCGGTGCGGGCCACTCACAGGTTTCGGTAACCGGCGTCGCCGAGGCGCTCGAGGCAATCGCGTCACGAAACGTTGATCTGGTGTTGCTGGATTTAATCCAGCCCAGCAACGACGTGTTCAACGTGCTGCGAGCGGCGCAGCCCGCCAATGGCAAAACATCGCGCGTTCCGGTGATCGTAACCGCGCCGGCGACGGCGAACGATCGCGTACAAGCATGCCTTCAGCGCGGAGCGGAAGATTATATCGCGACGCCGTTCGATGCAGCCAACGCCCTGGTTCTCACACGCCGTATCGAGTTGTGCCTTCAACGCAGGAATTTGCGCGAGTTTACGATCCGCTTGCGCGCGGCAAAGCCCGACGATACGGCGTTGATCGAACTCTATTCGAGCGCTTCGAACAAATTCGTTCCGCAGGAGTTTCTCGAGCATCTTGGACGAAAGACGATTGCCGACGTGCGCCTGGGCGACCACGTGCAGCGCGAGATGACGGTCTTTTTCTCGGATATTCGGGAATTTACGCGTCTCTCGGAAACGATGACCCCGCAGCAGAACTTCGACTTCCTCAACTCGTATCTCAAACGCGCGACGCCGATTGTACGAGCCAACCACGGGTTCATCGATAAGTATATCGGAGACGCGATCATGGCCCTCTTCCCGCGCGAGCCCGCGGATGCGCTGCGCGCCGGGGTCGAATTGCAGCGTGCACTCGTCAAGTACAATGAGGGGCGCAAGAAGGCCGGATACGAGCCGGTGCGTATCGGCATCGGCTTGCACTGCGGCGAGCTCATTCTAGGAACGATCGGCGAAGAGAGCCGCATGCAAACGACCGTCATCGCAGATGCGGTAAACGTTGCGGCGCGCATCGAGGGGCTCACCAAGGTCTTCAGCGTCTCCCTGCTGGTCGGCAAACCAGTAGTAGACAAGCTACCGCCTGGTCATGGGTTTCATTTGCGGCATTTGGGCGCCGTCAAAGCCAAAGGCAAGACGCGCAACGTCGAGATTTACGAGTGTTTTGACAACGACGCACCGGAATTGCAGCAGCATAAACTCAACAGCGCCGATCTCTTTGCCAGCGCGGTCAATCAATACCGCGAGGCGCTTTTCTTGAGCGCCGGCACCACGTTTCAGCGCGTCGCGGCAATGAATCCCGGCGATACCGTGGCGGCGCACTATCGCGATAGCTGCTCGCTTGCTGTCATGAAGGGCGGCGGGGTAGCTTGGGACGGCGCCGAGCGCATTGAGACCAAATAGTCAACGCGTTCTCAAAGTTAAGGATCAGATTAGATGTCGTCGGCGTCGGCGACTTCCCAGAGGTCCGCGGCGTTGACACGATGCAAAAAGACGCAGACCGCCGATGGGAGTGCACAGGATGCACGTTACAATTGTTCGCGCGCCGTTCGCGCTCGTTCTCGCCGCTACGCTCGCGGCATCTTTTATAGGCGCCGCCGCGCCCGCTCGCGCACAAGATGATGCCGGCGGGCCTCCAGCCGGCGCACCGCCGGCCGTCGCCCGCCTTTCCGTCGTCGACGGTCAGGTAGCGCTCAAACACGGTGACTCCGCAGACCAAGCATCCGCAAGCGAAAATGCACCGGTGGTAGCGGGCGACTATATCACGACGGGCAACGACGGTCACGCAGAAGTACAGCTCGACTCGGCCAACCTCATACGAGCCGGCGCCGACACACAGGTGCGATTCACGCAACTCGACGGCGCCAATGACGTCACCCAGCTTGCGCAGGGATCACTCGAATTGCGTGTCTTCGCAACCGGCCAAGACAACGTGCGAGTGCAAACGCCGTCGGTGGATGTTGAGCCTTCGCAGGCCGGTGCCTATCTGATCACCGTGACCAGCGACGGAAACACACAGGTAACCGCGCGCAGTGGCAGCGTTGCTGTGGTGACGCCGCAGGGCACGCAAGAAGTTGATCCGGGTCGCACGATGGTGGTCACCGGTGCGGCGAACGATCCGCAGTATCAGTACATTGACGAGGTCGCCCAGAGCGACATCGAAGCCTGGGGCGACCAGCGCGACCAAATGCTCGCGGCCGGTGAGAGCGCGCAATCGCAATACGTCCCAAGCGACATGACCGGCAGCGCAGACCTCAACCAATACGGAAACTGGGTCAACATTCCGGGCTACGGTGACGCCTGGGTGCCGAACGACGTTGCACCCGGCTGGACGCCTTACAGTGATGGTTCGTGGGTTTCGCTCAACTACTACGGCCCGACGTGGGTCGGGGCTGAACCGTGGGGCTGGGCGCCGTATCACTACGGCCGTTGGTTCTTTGCGCCGGCCGTCGGTTGGGCTTGGACGCCGGGCCCGCGCTCCGCGCGTGCGGTCTGGTCGCCCGCACTGGTAGCCTTCGCCGGATTCAGCGGCGGCGTTCGTGTCGGCGTCGGATTCGGCAACGCCGGCTGGGTGCCGCTCGCGCCGGGCGAGTCCAATCATCCGTGGTGGGGCCGCGGCGCGTCATTTTCGGCCGGCGCGTCGTTGACGAGCTACCGCAACTATTCCCACGGCTTCGTGAGCCGCGCTCAACCGATAAGCTCGTCAAGCTTCGCGGCAAATGCGATCAATCGTGGCGCTACCGGCGTCGCGCGGCCGGGCTACAGCTCAACGTCAGCCGGTTGGCAGCGCTTCGGCGGCACGACGCAACAGCGATATCCGTCGTATGCGCGTCCGTACAGCGCGTCTGAGCAGCAGCAACGTCGGTACGGTGCCTACCAGCAGCAACGTCAGTACGGTGCATACCAGCAGCAACGTCAGTACGGTGCGTACCAGCAGCAACGTCAGTACGGTGCGTACCAGCAGCAACGCCGGTACGCCCAACCACAACAGCGGCAGTATCAGTCCTATGGAGCGCCGCGGCAATCGTACCAGGCACAACGGCAGTACGGTTCGCCGCAGCAGCGGACGCAATACTACAGGCCGCAACAGAGCTCTCGGAGTGCGCCTTCGCACGGTAGTTACGGCGGAAACCATCCGCGTGGACCAGGGAGACCTTAGAGCACAAAAATAGCGCATAGAGGCGCCGTCTTAGAGACGGCGTCTCTTCCCACAATTGAGGGCACCCCAAATGCGAACGATGATCGGCCTCTTGGCCGTCTTGATCTTTGCCGGCTTTCCTATGAGCGCGCCGGCTGCGACCTATTCCGGATCTGCCCCCGCCGACGAATACTTTGGACCCCACAAGCAAAGCATTTTAGAAATCCGCAATCGACTCGATCGCCTGGACAACCGGAGCGATCGGGAACTGGTCGACGGCAACGTGATCGTCGAACTCGACGACATCGCTGCTTCGGTAAGCGACTGGCATCAACAGTATCCCGAGGATCCATGGCTGCCGCGCACCTATGCGCGCCTGCTTGGCGATTATCATCGGATCGGTGCATCGTCAAGCGATCGCGCCGTCGCAATGCTGGGAGAGATGAAGACGGCCTACCCCGATGCACCCGAAACCAGCGCGGTCATCGCCATGACCTACGCGGGCGGAACGGTGGTACCGGTTCCGCTGGCGGTCGCTGTACCAGTTGCCGTACCGGTTGCACCGGTCGAGTTTGCCGCGGTGACGCCGGCAGCGCCGTTACCCATGCTCTCGCTGGGTGCACCCATGCCCTCGCCTGGCGCGTGGCAGCGGTTTGACTCGATGCGTACCGGCACGAATTCGACACCGAAGACGTCAACGACGGTGACGACGACCGTAACCACGACGACGTCGTCGGGCGGGCCGTAGACGATCGACCCCGAAGCCACCTCGTTGTGGGGAAACTCTACAACGAGGTGGCCGGGCGAGATCTCACTCGCCTCGCAGCTCTAAGCGACGGTATCTTCGCATTTGCGATGACGCTGCTCGTGCTGAATCTTCGCGTGCCCGACATCGCGGCGATTCATTCGGAAAGCGATCTCTTGCACGCGTTGCTGCGCCTCGCGCCGCATCTCCTCACATGCGTGATGACCTTTGTCACGCTGGGGATCTTTTGGGTCGGCCAACAGACGCAGCTCAGTGCCCTGCGGGCCGCCGATCGCGACGTTTCCTGGATTCAGATCGGCTTCATGTTCGCCGTCGTGCTGGAGCCGTTCTCAACCGCGCTGCTGGCCGAGTTCATCACCTTTCGCTCGGCGATCCTCATCTATTGGGCGAACATTTTGTTCTTGGGGTTGATGCTTTTCGTAAGCCAGGAGCACGCTTACCGCTCGGGTCTGTTCAAAGAGCACCTGGCGGTTGGGTATCGCGCGTTAATGCGCCGGATCGTGAGCGCGCAAGTGCTTTACGCCGTTGCCGCCGGGCTGTGTTTCGTCAACACCTGGCTGAGCATCGGCCTGACCTTTGCAATTCAACTCAACTACGCGTTCGCTCCGCGCATCCCGTGGCTCTATCGTCTCTAGGCGAGCGCGGCGCTCACGGCACGGATGCCGTCGCGAAGGCCGTTTTGCGCCTGCGGTAGGATTCGTGGAATGTTGACGAAGCCGTGTGCGATCGTCGGCCGCAGGTCGTACACCACCGGTACTCCCGCGTCGCGTAGACGATCGGCGTAGTAACGGCCCTCGTCGACCAGTGCATCGTATCCTGCGGCCAAGAAATAGGTTGGCGGCAGCGATGCCGGATTGGGCGAATCAATTTGCCGAAGCCAAGGGTTCGACGCGTCGTCCTTCGAGCGAAAGAAGTTTTGCATAAACCACGTTCGCAGTTCAGGTGTCAGCGGCAGCCCTTTGTCGAATTTGCGCCGCGAGGGAAAGCGTTCGGTCGCGTCCAGCGGCGGATAGATCAGAAATTGAAACGCGGGACGCTCGAGCCCTTCACTCTGCGCAAACGCGCTGAGGGTTGCGGCCAGACCTCCACCGGCCGAATCGCCGCCGACCGCGATGCGACGCGCATCAAGACCAAGCATGAGGGCTTCACGTTGCAGCCAGCCCAATGCGTCGAATGCATCCTCGAAGGCGGTCGGAAAGCGGTGCTCGGGACCTAAGCGATACTCGACCGAAAGCACCGCGATTTTACCCTCGTGCGCGAAGTAACGAGTGAGATGATCGTAGCTCGGCACGTCGCCGATGACCCAGCCGCCGCCGTGGAAGAAGAGCAGCACCGGTAATGGCGCAGCGCTCCCTTTAGGCCGGTGAAGATGCGCTGCAAGTGTGGCGCCGTCGCGTGTGGGAATCGAGAGCGTGGCCGTCTCGACGTCGTCAACCGGCGGCATGCCGAGACGACGATTCAGCTCGACGTAGCCGGCGCGTACCTGCGCTACGGTTGCACCGGGACGAAACTGTCGTCCGCGTGCAACCGTGAGCCAATGCAGCAGTGTGATCCGCGGATCGAGCATCAGCGTGGCGGGTGCAACGCGGTTTCGGCTTTTTGCGCTAGCGTTTGGAGGTGCGCGCGCGTCGCGTCGTTGCTTGCATGCGCTGCCCCGGCCGTTGCGGCCGAAGCTATGCGCTCGAGCTCAAGTCGCGCGAGCGACTGTGCGTCGGGCGGTGCGCCCGGTTGCGGCGCGGTCGCGAGCGCGATCAACTTGTCCTCATAGATGGCCTGCAGATTGCGCCGAAGCAGCGAGATCGCTTGTGTGTTACCGCCGTAGATCGCCGTTTGCATCCATCCGAAGAATTGCGGCAAGCTCAGCGTCTGTCCCGTGGATTCCAGCGGATTCTGTTCTAAACGCGCAAGGACCGCCGGCTGGAAGAGGTAGTCGATCGTGGAACGCTGCGCATTGCCGATCTGATCGATGATTGGGAAGTCGTGCCGCTGCGGCGGGTTGTACGCCCAGAGTGGAAGATTTCCGTAGGTTTCCCATCCGACATAGCCGTATCCGGCCCACTCCGAATACCCAAGTTTGTTGAGGACCTGCGGCGAGAAGCGCAGGTGCGCATCGGCGAACAGGTAGCCGTTCAAGATCCCAAATGCACGCTGCTGCATCGCGAGCGGCACCGGTTCGATCGGCGCCGTCGCTCCGGGATCGCCGCGGTGCGCGCGCGAGAGGTATTGTCCGCCGATCCAGTGAGCGGTCTTGGTAACTAACGAGGTGTAGCGCATCAGCGACGCGCGAAAGGCCACGGTTGCCGACTCATAGGCGCTGCCGTCGCGCGGCAGCATCGCGGCGTCGCGATCCATGAGGGCGCGATCCATATCGAGCTGCACGACCGTCCAACCGAGTTGATCGCTAGAGAGTTCACCCTGTTCCACGCGTGGATCGGCGGCGTGGCCGTTGCTCCACGAGACGTCTTCGTCGGAGGCATAGCGGTACATCGGATTGGACCACGCCGACGCCCATCGTTGAAGCGTCGGCAGCTCGTCCTGCGGCGTCTTTGCACCGGGTATTGCTTCGTAGGTGAACTTCATCGCGTAGTAATCGTACGGCCCAAGCACCGTTTGATAGTAGGATCCCTGTCCGTAGCCCTTGGGCCAAATGTTGAGCGGAGCATATTCCATCACGGACGTCGCCACGCCGTACTTTGCCGTAAAGGCCGGGTCTTGCAGCTGCTTTTCAGTGTAGGCATCGTGTCCGATGAAGTTATGCTGCATGCCCAGGTTGTGACCCGTCTCGTGCATGATCTCGGATTGGAAACGATCGTAGATGAATTGATCGGGAACGGGATCGGTGTTGCGGCCGTTGCGCACCGGATCTACGACGTCGCGCCAGAGGTTCGCCGCGCCGAGCGCGCTGTCGGCCGAGATCAAAATCCCGGTGCGAAATTCTTCCCCGCTTAGCGGATTGAAAAGCGTCTGTGAGTCGGCGCCAAAGCTGGGACGCTGCTCGGTGACCCACCGCAGGACGTTGTAGCGAATGTCATCGGGATCGAAGTTCGGATCGTTCGGTTGCGGAATGACTTGGATCGCGTCGAGGATGCCGGCCTTTGCAAGGGCAACGTTCCAGCGCAATACGGCGTCGCCGATCGCTTTGCGAAAGCGCTCCGGAATCGTGTTGCTCATCACGAACACCATCGGGTGCGTGGCGCGCGACGGTTTGGTTGGGTCTTCAGGAGCAAAGTTCCAGCGCACGAGGTAGCGCAAGTAGCGATTTGGCGCGGTATCGACGCTTGGTGCGAAGTCGAGGTAAATATCGTCGTAGATGCCGACGCGGTCGTCGGCGTAGCGCGGCATGTACTCGTCATGCGGAAGTTGCGCGAAGTTGTACACGACCTGCATCTGAACGCTGCGCGCATCGGGGGCGGTGTCGGGAGCAACGTGCGGCGCATTCGTTGCCCAAAGCTGCTCGACGTCAAGCACGATGTTCTCGGGAAACGCTTTGGTTTGACCGAAATACGTGCGCGAGGGATCGAGATGATACGCCGTTGCCGGCGTCGTGTGCAGCGAACCATTGATGATGTGGTCCATGTCGAGCGCGTCGCTAAAGAGGGGAGAGGCGTCAAAAACGATATGACCTCCGCCTTCGGCGGCGATCTTTCCCACGCCGATGACCGATTGCGGGAAGTTGCTGCGTACGGCTAGCGTGCCCGAATCACTCCCCGGCGCAACGAATGACGTATTCGGCCAGACGATCGCGATGCCGTCGCCCGCACGCTCGAAGCGCACGAGCATCGCCGGTAGATGATCGGTATTGCCCCAGACGATAAAATTTCCGCCGATGCCGTTGCCGGGCACGATGGTCTCGAGATAATCGGTGTCGAGCTGGCTGGCCGTGATGTCGAGGTACACGTGACCGGCCTTGTGCCAGACGCCGAAGAGCCCATGCTGGCCGCTGGCCGAAGCCGTGAATGCGGCGTAGGGATCGGTCGGGGCGTCGGCGACGCCGGGCGCCGCTGCGCGCGAGAACAGCGCCGCGCATGCGAGGACGCAGAAAAGAAGACGCTTCATCACCGGGCACCTACGGCGAGCGAACAGGAGAGTCCCCTCTCCTCCTCGTCGAAGGGTGAGAGCGTCGCATGCACCTTGACACGCGGACGATGATTTTTTCGTTTGCGACCGGCAGCCTCATTATGGCCGTCGGGCTCTTCATCGCGAACTTACGCGCGGCGCACATGCGCGTCATGACGCTGTGGGTGGCGGCGAATTTCTCGATCTTCGCGGCGTGGGTGCTTTACGGCGCCTTTGGAGAAACAGCGCAAGCCATCGTTGGTGTCGTGGCCTTTACGCTCTTCGTCACGGGCTACGCCCTCGAGTTCTCGGCGCTTTCGTTGTTCTGTGGCCGCGGCATCGCCCCGCGGTTGCTTGCCGGTCTGATCGCCGCCGGCGTCGCGGCAAACGTGCTGACGGTGGTCCTTGTTCCCGGGGGTTTGCGGTGGCGGATCCTCTGTGGGTCGCTCGTTATATCCGCCTGGTTTGCTGCGTCGGCGGTGACGCTGATCGTCGGGCCGAGGCGAGAAGAGCGCATCTCGCATATGATGACCGCGGGCTTCTTTGTCGCCTTGGCGATCGCGTACGCGCTACGTGCCGTATTTGCAAGCGGCGTGCAGTCGCTCGTGCTGGCGGTCAACTACGTTGGACTGTTCGGCACGTCACTCGGTTTTATTCTCATGACGAAAGAGCGGGCCGACTCCGAGCTGATCCGTACGGCGGCAACAGACTCCCTGACCGGCCTGTCGAATCGGCGCAGTTTCATCGAATCCGCGGAACGCGAACTGCATCGCGCCGAGCGCCAACACTTGCAGACCTCGGTGTTGATGCTGGATCTCGACCACTTCAAGGGGGTCAACGATACCTACGGGCATCCGGTCGGCGACCTGGTGCTGGGGAGTTTTGCAAGGGTGTTGCGGTCGACCTTACGGCCCTTCGACGTCGTCGGCCGATACGGCGGCGAAGAATTTTGCGTCCTTCTCCCGGGAACGGGAATCGACGAAGCGGTCGCGATCGCCGAACGGATCCGCCTGGTTACCAGCAACATCCGCGTCGAAACCCGCACATCGACCGTCGCCTATACGGTCAGCACCGGCGTTGTGCAGGCCGCTCCAGAAGATGTTTCGCTTGGCGACTTAGTCGATCGCGCCGATCGGGCACTTTACCAGGCGAAAGCTGGTGGCCGCAATTGCGTTCGTTCGGGTTAAGATAGACGGGTGCGAAGCCTTGAGGGACACTCGGTCGTCCTCTACGCGGGCGACGGCCCCCGGCTGACCGATCGCGTCACGACATTCTTATGCGAACATTTGGCGCTCGATTATCCGGTACTCGTGGTAGCCACCGAGCGGCATCGGGGCGCCTTCTGGGCGGCGTTGCGCGCGCGGGGCGTGGATCCGGACGCGAAGAGGGATGCGGGTCTGCTTGTTTTTCTCGACGCGGTCATCGTTCGCGACCTGATTCTCGTCGACGGACGGATCGAATCGCGGAGCTTTGACGAAATCGTGGGCGAGGCGGTGCGCAACCTTCGAATGCGCGGACCCCTGCGGATTTATGGCGAGGTCGTCGATCTGCTCTGGTCGCGTGGGCAACACGATATCGCGATCGAGCTCGAGGGGCTGTGGAATCGGCTTCGCCACAAAGTCGACTTCGAGCTGCTCTGCGCCTACGATATCGATGTTTTCGACTCGACGTTTAGCATCGATCGCGCGGATGAAATCATCTGCGTCCACGGCGAGGTCGAGCCGTTTGGGGGGCAGCCCGGGCGCGCGCTGATCTGAACAACCTGGGGACCGCAGACCCGGGCCGCGAAGGCTGCATGGTGTTTGCTGATATCGTCGGCGCAGAGAACTGCATAACCGATCCGGCTGGGCTTCGCGTCTACGAGTGTGACGGTCTCACCGGGACGCGCGTTCGGCCGGCGGCGGTCGTGCTGCCCGCGACGACCGACGAAGTCGCGCGGTGCATCGTTCGCGCGGGCGAGCTCGGCATGCCGATCGTGCCGCGCGGGTCGGGCACCGGACTTTCCGGAGGAGCTTTGCCGATCGTGGGCGCGCTGGTGATCGGGACCTCGCGGATGCGCGCAATCCTCGAGGTCGACATCGAGAATCAGCGGATGCGCGTGCAGCCCGGCGTGATCAATCTCGACATTAGCAAGCATCTTGCTCCGCTCGGCTACTATTACGCGCCGGATCCCAGCTCGCAGAGCGTCTGTTCCATCGGCGGCAACGTGGCGGAGAATTCGGGCGGCGCGCATTGTTTGAAATACGGCTTCACGATCAATCACGTGGTTGCCCTCACGATGGTGCTGGCCAGCGGCGAAGTCGTCGAGATCGGCAGTTCGGTTGCCGATCCTCTCGGGTACGATCTGACCAGCGCCGTGATCGGCAGTGAAGGCTTGCTCGGTATTGTGACCGAGGTCGTCGTGCGATTTCTGCGCAAGCCGCAAGCCACGCGCACGGTCTTTGCGACGTTCCCTTCCACCGATGAAGCGGGAGAGGCAGTCTCCCAGATCATCTCGGCGGGAATCGTGCCCGCGGCCATCGAGATGATGGACGCATTGGCCATTGAGGCGATCGTCGCCTCAACGCACGTCGATTGGCCGCTCGATGTCGGCGCTGCGCTGCTCATGGACGTCGACGGTTATGCTGCCGAAGTCGAAGAGACGGCCGACGCGGCGATTGCGATTTTGGAACGAATCGGGGCCCTCGAAATTCGTAATCCGCACGACGAGAGCGAGCGCGCGCTGATGTGGAAGGGACGTAAGGGTGCCTTCGCAGCAATGGGACGCATCAGTCCCAACTACTACGTGCAGGATGGCGTCATTCCGCGTTCGGACATCTCGCGCGTGCTGCGCGAAATTGCCGAGCTCTCGCGTCGTTCGGGATTTCGCATCGCCAACGTCTTTCACGCGGGCGACGGTAACCTCCATCCACTCGTTCTCTACGACGCACGTTCGGGCGACGAGTCCGAGCGCGCCGAACACGTGGCTTCGGAGATTCTGCAGATCTGTATTAAGTACGGCGGCTCGATTACGGGCGAGCACGGCGTCGGCGCCGACAAGGCCGCGTATATGGGCGAGATGTTCAGCGACGACGACTTGGAGACCATGCACTACGTGCGCTGCGCTTTCGATGCTTCGCGGACGTTTAATCCGACGAAGGTCTTTCCCGCGCCGCGCATCTGCGGCGATCGCGCGGGGGTACGATAATGCACGCGCCCGCATCGCTTGAAGAAGCGTCCGGCCTGCTGGGCGAGTTTGCCGCCAAGGGCAGAACCGTCGGCCTTACCGGCGCCGATCGCGCCGGCGGTCCGCTCCGTGCCCAGGTTGACGAAACGCTTTCGACGCGCGCGTTGGCCGAGATCGTCGAGTACGTGCCCACCGATCAAATCGTCACCGTGCAGGCGGGCATGACCGTCGCGCGGTTGCAAGAGGCCTTGCGCGAACACAAGCAGCGTCTCGCGCTCGATCCACCGGCGCCGCAGCGCACGACGATCGGCGGTGCAGTGGCTAGCGCCGGCTATGGCCCGCTGCGCACGCGCTACGGCACGGCGCGTGACGTGATTGTCGGCATGACGATCGTGCGAGCCGATGGGACCATTGCGCGCGGCGGCGGAAAAGTCGTTAAGAACGTAGCCGGCTTCGACATTCCCAAGCTGATGGTCGGCACTTACGGGACGCTCGCGATGGTCGGCACGATCACGTTCCGTCTGCATCCGCTGCCACCGGCGTCTTCCGACGTCGTGTTCCCCGCGTGCGACGCGGCGGCGCTGCGCTCGCTTTGCGCGACGATGACCCAGGCGCAACTCGAGCCTAGTGCCGTCTACGCCACGTTCGACGGAGCGGCGTATGCGTGCGCGGTGCGATTTGAAGGATTCCCCGCCGGCGTGGCCGCGCAGCGCCACGCATTGCTTGCGCTGACCCGGCGCGACCTCAACCAGGATGGTAGCTTGGACGGCGAACATGAAGCAGCGCGAACGGGCGGCGATCTGCAGGTGAAGATCACGGCTGCACCCTCGATGTTGGAAGATCTGCACGCACGAGCAGTCGCACCGCTTTACCGCCTGCTCGGAGGCGCACGCGCAGTGGTGTATCCGGTTGTCGGCGCCGCCTTCGTCAGTGGCGATTGCAGCGACGTTTCGCATTTGCTTCCGGCACTAGCAGCAGCGCGCACGTGGGCGGAAAGCGCAGGCGGTAGCCTGGTAACGATGGAAGCTCCGGCGGCGGTTCGCGGCGCGTTCGATCCATGGGGAACGCCACCACCGTCGTTCGCGTTGATGCGGGCGCTCAAAGAGCGCTTCGACCCGCAGCGCCGGCTCAATCCCGGTGGTTTCGTGGGTGGGCTCTAGCGATGAGTGAAACGTTCGTTACGCGCACGACCGTGGATTTGATCGCGGACTGCGTGCATTGTGGGTTTTGTTTGCCCGCATGCCCGACGTATCGTTCGTGGGGTCTGGAGGCCGACTCGCCGCGCGGGCGGATCGATTTGATGAAGGGCCTAGCCGAAGACACGATCGCGCTCGATGAATCGGTCGTGCAACATTTCGACCAGTGCCTCGGGTGCATGGCCTGTTTAACCGCCTGTCCGTCGGGCGTGCGCTACGATCTCTTGATCGAGTCGACGCGAGCGAAGATCGAGACCCAGGTCAAGCGGCCGCTTTTCGAGCGTTGGCTTCGGGATATGGTCTTTGCGATTTTCCCGTATCCGCGGCGCCTGCTGCGCCTTGCGCCCTTCATGAACCTTGCGACGAAGCTCGGCTTACAACGTTTTGCTCCGGGGGGTGCATTGCTGCAGCCGATCGACATCGCCGCCGCGTCGAAGCCGCTACCGGAGCGTACGCCGGCGCAAGGAACGGCGCGCGCGCGGGTTGGCTTGGTGGCCGGATGCGTACAGCGCGTGATGTTTCCGGGGGTGAACGCGGCAACGGTGCGCGTGCTCAGTGCCGAGGGTTGCGATGTGATCGTGCCGGCTCAGGCCGGCTGTTGCGGTGCGCTCTCGCTGCATACCGGCCGCGCGCAGGAGGCAAAGACGTTCGCGCGCGCCCTCATCGAGCAATTCGAAGCGGCGCAGGTCGACACGGTCATCGTCAACGTTGCCGGCTGCGGCTCAGCGATGAAGCAATATGACGAGCTCTTCGCCGATGATCCGCAGTGGGCGGAGCGGGCGCAGACCTTCAGTAAGAAGGTTCGCGATGTGAGCGAATACCTGGCCGATATCGAACCGCGCGCCCCGCGCAACGCGATCGATGCGACCGTCGCGTATCACGACGCATGTCATCTGGCCCATGCGCAGCGCGTGCGCCAAGAACCACGCGATTTGCTTTGCGGTATACCGGGGCTGAAGTTGGTGGAAATCCCCGACGGCGACCAATGCTGCGGTAGTGCGGGCACGTACAACCTCTTCGAACCGGCCAGCGCGAACGAGATCGGCGAGCGAAAAATCGCAAACGTACTTGCAACCGGCGCGCGCATCGTAGCCAGCGGCAATCCCGGCTGCTCGCTCCAGATACAGTCGCTCCTGCGCCGTCGTGGCGTAGGGGTGACGATTCTGCATCCGGTTGAAATTGTGGATGCAGCGATCAGCGGGCGTCGAATACCTGGGGCATGACCGTTCGTAATCTTTCCCTCGTACTTGCTCTTGCTTGTCTCGCGGCCGAACCGGCCGGAACGGCGATTCCCAATCCGATCGAGCTTTCCGGCGGAAACGCGACGGCTAACAGTGCGACCTGTCACGCAGCCGACGGTTCGCTTGGGTCATGGGACCGGGTCAGCGGGATAAACTCGACCACGCAGCCGTCAGTTCTCGACCTCGAGACGGGCGCCAAGGAGCCGCCGACGGCGATGCTCTACTGTCGCGATCGCGATGGACGCGCCGGCAAGATCGAAGCCAAACCAGCGAGTTTGGTCTTCCCGAGCGGAACGGTACTGCAGCCGGTCTATCGGCTGACGATCACGCGCCCAAGTGCCGACAATCAGCCGCCCTTTGAAGCGGCACTGGGCCCGGGCGGCGCGATCACCAAGGCGCCTTTCGGCCAAGCCATCATCTTCGGAAAGCACTCGATGCTCATCGTACCGGACGGTTGGAAGATCGAGAGCCGTGCTGCCGGGATCTTACCGAAAAGCCCGGATTCGTATACGTCAACGCTCGACGAAGGCGGCTGCGAAGTGAATCGTATGGACGACGAGGACGCCTTTCCCCGCTACATCGGGACCTCGGCCGCCGACTGTTCGATCAAAATCGACCTGAACGCGTTGCAGTAAGCGCTACGGTCTGCCTTCGTGCCAGCACAGCTGCAGACGAAGCGTGTGCGGGCGCCGAGCAGGCGGCGGATAAGCATCTGGCCTCCACGAACTCACGGATATTAAGTGAGGGCTAGCACACATGTTTCATCTCGCTTCGTTCACGGACTTCGGCCTGCTATTTCTTCGGATCATGACCGGCTTGATTTACATCGACAGCGGTTACAACGACGTGCGCAGTCCGGATGAACGCAGCAAGGGCCTCGGCCTGCCCAAAGGCTTCGTCATGTTTCTCGCTATCGCCGAACTCGCCGGCGGCGCCGGGATCATCTTGGGCGTGCTGCAGCAGCTTGCGTCGATCGGGCTTATTCTGATCATGCTTGGGGCGATGCAGAAGAAGATCTTCGTCTGGAAGACCGGCTTTTGGGGCAAAGATGGACTCGGCTGGTCGTATGAATTGATGCTGATCTCGATGCTGCTGGTCATCCTGTTCACCGACGGCGGGCGATTTGTTATCGTGGGCTGACATCCGCACCGGCTTCGAGCGGCCGTTTTGGATCGCTAATATCAGCGAGATCTTCGAGCGGCTTTCCTACTACGCAGTATTCTCGACGCTGGCGCTTTATCTGAACACAACGCTCGCGTTTCCAAGTTCGCAGGCCGCCGGCCTCAGCGGTATCTTCGGCGGCGCTGTCTGGGTTATGGCAATTTTCGGCGGTGCGGTTGCCGATCGCATCGGATTTCGGCGCGCGCTATCGACGGCGTACCTCATCTTGACCTGTGCCTACTTTCTGGTTGGGTCGATCGGCGCACCGTGGTTAGCGCCGGTCCGTTCCGTCGTGCCGCTTGGTCTTTTGGTCGGGATCATTCTCTTTTTACCCGCGCTCGGCGTGGCATTGGTCAAGCCGTCCGTCGTGGGGACGACCGCGCGCGCATCCAAAGAGAACGTTCGCTCCATCGGCTACTCGATCTACTACACCATGGTCAATATCGGCAGTACCGCCGGTCCGTTTCTTGCCGGGTGGATCAACCAGCGCATGCGGCCGGAGAACGTGTTTATGCTCGCCGCGCTGAGCGTCTTTGCGATGTTTTTTACCGTGCTGCTCTTCTTTAGGGAGCCGCGCGGCGGCGGCGCGCAAGCGGCCGTGTCGCTCGCGCAAGTAGGCCGAAATTTTCTGACCGTACTCGGCAATGGACGGTTCGTGCTGTTTTTGGCGATCTTCTCGGGCTATTGGATCGTCTTCTGGCAACAATATCTCATCCTGCCGATTTACATTCACGACTACGTCGACCCGAACGCGAATACCGCGATGATTCTTATCACCGATCCGCTGATCGTGATCACGCTTACGGTTGCGGTAAACACCCTCACGCGCAAATTTCCCGCCTTTCGGGCGCTCACGCTTGGGACACTGATCACCTCGGCCGGCTGGCTGCTGCTTGCGGCCAAGGCGAGCGTCCTCATGGCGGTCTTGAGTTTAGCGGTGCTTGCGCTTGGAGAGATCACGCAATCACCGCGCTACTACGAGTACATATCGCGCCTCGCACCCGCAGGCCAACAAGGGACCTACATGGGCTTTGCCTTTTTGCCGATCGGCATCGGCTCACTGATCGGTGGGTGGTTTGGCGGCATGCTGCTGCATTACTTTGGTGAAGTTGCTCACCGGCCGGCGCTGATCTGGCCCATCGTTACGGGCGTTGGGCTGTTGACGACGATGCTGCTGTGGATCTATGACAAGGTCGCTCAGGTAGCTACGAGCGCGTAGACACCGACCAGCGCAACGAAAAGACCGCTGAGCACTTCGCCATACCGCTCGAGCGGGCCAAGCGAAGTCTTTTGCAATCCGCGCAGACCGGCGACGCACATCGTTACGTACGTGACGATCGTCGATAGCGCAAAGACGATGGCCATCACACCCAGCAGTGCCGGGCCCTTGGTCGATGCACTAAAGAATGCTGGAATGCCCTCAATCATCGGCGACGAGCCCAGGATGAGCAAGAGTGCCATGCGCCCCGAGGTCGCGTGGTCGTGGCGGTGCAGGACGGCGACACCGGGTTCAATGTGGTGCAGATCACCCTCGTGATGCTCGTGCCAGTGCACGTGTTCGAGGCCGCCCTCGTGCCGGTGAAGGTGCGCGTGCCCGTGGTACGAGCCGGCGCGGTTCTCTTCGCGCGTTTCTTTCCATCCGGTGTATGCGATCCACAAACCAAAGGCGATCAGCGCGATCGCTGAGACCGATGAAACCAGATGCGCATAACGTACCGCGAGCGCAGCGCCCGCTACCCAGACGATTGCGCCGAGCAGCAACGTCGTGGTCACGTGACCGAAGCCGGCCAGGGCTGCCGCGCGAGCGATGCGCGCGGTCGACCAGCCTTGCTCACGCGCCAAAACGACGATCGGAGCCCAGTGATCCGGGACGATCGTATGCAAGACGCCGACGGCTGCGACGGCGATGATGAGGGCGATCCCGGCGTGATCGAAGACGGGCATGGCGCCAAGCTTCGCCGGTCGATTGCGCGAAACTGCCTACGCCGAACGATCGAGGCTCGTGGCGGCATCCCATGCGAACGTCGCCAGCCAGTGGGTTTCGAGATAATTTCCGGAGACCGCACGATCGACGCTCGCGCGATAGAGGCGGCAGGCGTGGTTACGCAATGTGGGCTCACCCAGAACCTGTGCTAGGCGCGCAAGCATGCCGGCGCGCGAAAGATTGAGACCATGCCAGTGAACGATCTGCCCATCCATAACACCAGGGACGTCGACGACTGCGAGGATCGGGGCGTCAAGCGAAAGCCGCGGCAGAAACGTGCCGAACCATCGAGCGAATGCGTCAGGCGAAAGCACCCGGCGCAGAAGATCGGCCTCGGCCAATCCCGGTGAGAGAAAATCGTTGCCACTTCGCTCGAACCGTCCGGGCCAATCGCGATCGCTTGAGTACCACGCTTGCGCGCGATCGATTATCGCCGCTTCAAGGGTAGCAAGGTCCAAGACCCGAGCCGCGTCGAGCATCAATCCGAGCGCGAACGCCGTGTTAGCATGAACGCCATGGCGAACCGGCTCGGGCAAGACGGTAAGCCACGTGACCGTCGCCGCGGCGATTCGAGAGGCCATCTCGTGAAGCGCCACGTTGCGTGTCGACGACGCAAGAAGCATCGCCCAGGCGCGACCGTAGGGCCGCTCGTATGACGGGTGCGAGGCAAGATATGTGGTTTCGGCGGCGAGGTTCGCTTGCTCAAGGTTGTTTGCCAGCGCCTCTTGCAATGCGGCGACGTCGCGCGGCACACCCTCTGTGCGGGGTGCGAAATGCTCGAGCAGCTTTGTGCCGGTCCAGTGCGAATGGACGCTCGAATGCCAATCGAACGAGTTTCCGAACGCCGGATGCAGCGCGGTTGGGTCGCGCGGAATCTCTCCGGCGACCGTGAGATGGGCGTCATGATAGGGATAGCGCGTCGTGACGTTTGCGAGGATCACGGGCACGATGCGCGGCGCCAGTTCATCTCGGAGTGTGCTCATCGGAACGGCACGATCAGCATGAAGGCGACGTTCACCGCGAAGAGCAGCACCGCGGTTGGGATCTGCGTCTTGATCTGCCCGTAGCGATCGCGCATTTCGAGCAGCGCGGGCGGAACGAGATTGAAGTTCGCCGCCATCGGTGTGCACAGCGTTCCACAGAATCCGGCCAGCATGCCGATGGCAAACATCGGCGCGGGATTCGCGCCCATCTGCTGCACGAGGATCGGCCACCCCACGGCCGCGGTCATGATCGGGAATGCTGCGAACGCATTGCCCATGACGATCGTGAATGCGGCCATACCTAGCGCATAAACGAGTACGGCCAGCACGCGCGAATGCTCCGGGACAACGTGTTGCACGATCGCGCCGACTTGCGTTCCCACGCCGGCCTGGGTGAAGAGCAAGCCCAACGTTGCGAGCAATTGCGGAAGCAACGCCGCCCAGCCGATGGCTTCGAGGAGACGTCGCCCTTCAGAAAAAGCGACGGCCGGATTTTTCGGTCGCAAGATGCTCCAGCCGACCACGAGCGCCGCGATGGTCGCGACGCCAAGCCCGACAAGCGTTTGCGAGCCGGGGACTAGCAACGCCCGTCCGCCGATTGATAAACGGCCGCCGCCCAGAGCGACGACCACCGTTACCGCCGGAATGGTCAGCGCCGGGATGAAGAGCAGGTTGCGCAGACGTGCGGCACTCGCTTCGCGCTCCGCGTTGCTGGTCGTGCGAATCGTGCCGCCGCCGGTGAGGCCGACGCCCGCGATCAGCGCGGTGAGGATGACGACGGCGCCAAGAATCCACGACGGAACGAGGTTTCCCGCGCAGATCGATGCGCCGAGCAAACACCAGAATGCTGCGGTCGGCCAGCGCTTGGGGTGACTGCCGTCAAACGCGACCTGCACGCCGACGATAAAGAAGAACCCGCCCAGCAGCCAGTAAATCCAGTCAGCGCCGATCATCGATCATCCTCGCCACCTTCGCGTCGAGCCGTAATAACCGGAAGCCGTGAATGAGAAAGGCGGCGATTGCCGTGGGAATCGCCCAGATCGCGATTTGCAGCGGATCGAGCTTGAGATGGTAGCTCGCATTGACGTAGGCGGCGATCAACAGCACCGAACCGATTGCAACGAAACAGTCCTCGCCGAAGAACACGCCCACGGTATCGGCCGCGGCGGCGTTGGCTTTGATGATTTCGGTCACGGCCTCAGGCACGACACCATGCGCGCGCATCACCGCGCCTTCGGCCATCGGATAGATGACGGGCCGAACCATCTGCGGCGTGCCGCCGATGCTGGTCAATCCGAATGCCGCAGTCATCTGTCGCATGAAAAGGTAGGCGAGCAAGAGCCGTCCAGCCGTCAACGACGCCGCCTGCGAAACCAGCGCCCGCGCTCGTTGCTGCAAGCCATACCGTTCGAGCAAACCAATGACCGGAAGCACCAAAAATGCAAGCGTCACCGAGCGGCTGGCAGCAAATCCGGAGCCGAACGCTTCCAGAATGTGCAGGGGGCTCAAGCCTCCGAGCAACGCCGAGACGATGCCGGCGACCATGACCACGAGAAGCGGATTAATGCGCAGCGCAAATCCTACGACGACAAGCGCCACGCCGAGTAAAACGATCATCCGGCCTCGTTCTATTGCGTAGTCGTCAGCGCCTCGACCGCTACGTTCACGGAGAGCAGGCCCTGCGAAGCCCCCTTATAGACACCGCGTACGGGACTTACGTCGCGGTAATCCCGGCCGACGGCAATCTTCACGAAGTTGTCGTCGATCCGGCGCGCATTGGTGGGATCAAAGCCCACCCAACCGTGCGGGGGCAAGTACGCTTCGCACCATGCGTGCGAGGCTTCTGCGCCGAGGACATCGTCGCCCGAACGCGTGTGAATGTAGCCGCTGACGTAGCGTGCGGGGATCCCGTGCAAACGGCAGAGCGCGACGTAAACGTGCGCAAAGTCTTGGCACACGCCGCTGCGCAGCTCCACCGCCTCGTCAACGATCGTGTGAACGCCGGTCGCGTCGCGGTCGTAGCGAAAGAGCTCGTGAATCGCCTCACCGGCGCGAAAGAAGTACGCGGCGAGATCGTCTCCGGGGTCACCCAGGAACGTTGCGAAATTGCGCAGCGCCGGCCCAAAGACCACATACGTGCTTTCGCGCATGAAATCGTAGAGCTCCGGAAGCAGCGGATCCGCGGTAAGCGACTCGCGCGGCACGAATCCTGGCGCTTGTGGCAGGCTCGCCCGCGCCGTGACCACGCTCGAACGCGCGCATATCGTGAGCACGTCGTGATTGGGCAGGTAATCGAAGTGATGGACCTCGTTTCCAAACCGGTCGCGATAGGCGAAGATTTGGGCAAACGGCTCGATCCTCAGGTCGAAGCCGGTGCAGTATTGCGTGGCATCGCTGAGCGGCTGCAGATGGCAGACGGTATACGATTCGCGCACGCGTTCGTTGTATGAATACGCCGTCTCGTGATCGATGGTGTACAGCATCTACGCTGCCGGAACGAGTGGAAAATAGGTGGCTTCGACAGCGGTACCGATCTCGGCAAGGCGCGCGGCGAGCCGCCGCGCGAAGGCAACCGCACCCTCGCCAACGATCTCGCCAAGCCGCACGTAGTCAAGCATCGCGGCGAGGCGCCCCGTCACGCGTTCGGCCTCGTTGCTGAACGTGCCGAGTTGCGTTTCGGAGAGACGATGCAGCGCGTGGTCGACCTCGGCCGTGCAATAGCGCACCGACCGCGGAAACGCCCGGTGCAAAAGAACGAAAGCCAGGGCGTCGTACGGGTCGTTGGAGTGGCGCAGCGTTCGCGCGAAGGGCTCACTGGCGCAGCACATCTCGAGGATGCGTTGCCATTCGGGAACGGAATCATCACTCTCGTCGTGCGTTTGCAGGATCGCAGCGGTCATGACCGCGCGCTCGAGAAAACGTCCAAGTTGGAGAAAATTCCATTCCTCGCCGTGGGTAATGGTGGCGTCGACGATGCCGCCGAAGGCGATGCCTGCGTCTCGAATCTCGCGAAGGAAGGATGATGGGCCCGCGCGGACGACCGCGCGCGGCGACTGCTTTTCGATGTGCAGGTAGAGCGCGTTGACCGCTTCCCACGCTTCGCTGCTCAGCTCGGCGCGGACGCTCGCGGCGTTTTGCCGGGCGATGCGAATGCAGGAAACGATCGAGCTATGATGTTCGCGCGAAAACGTCGAGAGGGCAAAGGCGTCGACGGCGAAGCGCGAACTTCCGGGGTAGGCGTCGTCACCCGGGACGCCGACGAGACCGAGCACGCTGCGCCACATCGCGGTGGTCTGCTGGCGCCCAGCGACGTTGCGATCGACGGTGCGGTTAAAGGCCACGTCGACGATGCGCGCAAGCGACTCCGCGCGCTGGAGATTGCGGCTCATCCAATAGAGCGACTCCGCGACACGCGATAGCATTATGCCTCGTCCTCGATGATCCAGGTGTCTTTGCTTCCGCCGCCCTGCGAGGAATTCACGACTAGCGATCCTTCGGTAAGCGCGACGCGAGTAAGCGCCGCGGGCGGAACGTCAACCTCGTGGCCGTAGAGCGCGAAGGGGCGCAGATCGACGCGTCGTGGCGCCAGCCGTTCGCCGGCGATGGTCGGATGCGAGGAGAGTTGGATCACCGGTTGCGCGATGAAATCACGCGGATGCGCGCGTATCGCCTCGTGGAATCGCTCGCGCTCCGCGGCCGTCGAGGATGGTCCCATGAGCATCCCGTAGCCGCCGGATTGGTTGGTGTTTTTGACGACAAGTTCTTCAAGATGCAAGAGCACGTGCTCGCGCTCGCGCTCGATCGAGCAGTCATAGGTGGGGACGTTCTCGAGAATCGGCTCCTCGTCGAGATAGAAGCGGATCATCGCCGGCACGTGCGGGTACACGGCCTTGTCGTCAGCCACACCGGTACCGACGGCGTTGGCGATGACCACGTTGCCTGCCCGGTAGGCATTCATCAGGCCCGCGATACCGACGGCGGAGTCGGAGCGGAAGTAGAGCGGGATCGAGGAAGTCGTCGTCGACGCGACGGTAGATGACGTCGACGCGCTGTAACCCGCGCGTCGTTTTCATGAAGACCACATTTCCGCGGACGATGAGATCGTTTCCCTCGACTAGCTCGACGCCCATACGGCGCGCGAGCAGCGTGTGCTCGAAGTACGCCGCGTTGTAGATGCCGGGTGTGAGCAACACGATGGTGGGATCGTCGGTGTTGCGGCTACTGGCGCGCAGCGCCGCGCGGAGGCGAAGCGGGTAGTCGTCGACCGGGAGCGGCTGATAGTTTTCAAAGAGCTTGGGGAAGGAGCGTTTGAGCACGTCGCGGTTTTCGAGGACATAGGAGATGCCCGAAGGCGAGCGGAGGTTATCCTCGAGGACGTAGTACGTGCCGTCGCCTCCGCGAATGAGATCGATGCCCGAGACGTGGATGTAGACGTTGCGATAGACGCGAACACCGACCATTTCGCGACAAAAGAACTTCGACGAGTAGATCAGTTCCCAGGGGATGACGCCTTCGCGCAAGATACGCTGCTCGTGGTAGACGTCGGTGAGAAACGCGTTGAGCGCTCGAACGCGCTGCGCGACGCCGCGCGAGAGCCGGGTCCACTCACTTCCGGGGATGATCCGCGGAATGAGATCGAAGGGCATGATGCGTTCGGTGCCTTGGCTATCGGCATACACCGTGAAGGTGACACCGCGATGAAGCAAGACCGCGTTGACCCGCTGCTCGCGCGCGCGCAAATCGGTCCACTCGATCCCGAGAAGGGTCGCGGCAAGGCCGGCATAATGCGGTCGCGGGACCCCGTGCTCATCGGCGTACTCGTCGAAGCAGGCGGCTTGCTCGTACGACTCCAGCAAAGGCTGCATCGTGCCGCCTTTCGGGCCGGACGCCGGAACCTTTGTGGCCATCTGTCTAAAAGGGAGCCGGAATGGCTATTCGATCGGCCCGGCGTTAGGAAGGCTGGCCTCGATCGTTACCCCCGGCACTAGTTCGTGTACTGTTCGCCGACGGTGGTTTCATAAAGGAACCAAATTCGCCGTTCGGTCTCGTCGATGAAAACCTCGAGCAACGAAGCTGTCGCGACGTCACCGAGCTCGTCGACCGTTCCGTGTAGCGAGCGCATACGGCTGACCAGATCCTTGTTGTCTTCGACCAGCTGTCGCAGCATCGCGTGGGGCTCGAGGAACTCGCGGTTGTCATCGTCGACGCGCGTGAGCGTTGCGACTTGCCCTACGCTTCGCAGCGTCGGCTGACCGAGCTTGCGCGAGCGCTCGGCCAGCACATCGATCATCGCAAAGATCTGATCGGCGTGCTCGTCGAGAAGCTCGTGGTATTCCTTATAGTGACTGCCCGAGACGTGCCAATGGTAGTTCTTCGTCTTGAGGAACAACGCCACCACATCGGCGGTCAGAGGCAGCAGCGCCTTGCCGATCTCGTCGCGAGCGTCTTGCGCGAGGTCGGACGGGGTGCCCAGGCGCGCTTGAAATTTGGAGAGTGTTGTCGTTTCCATGGGCCACAAAACCCCTCGATTAGCAGCCGGGATGCGGGCGCGCGGGCTTCAGGAAAACGACATTTTTGGTTTCGAGCTGGGCCAGCTCCGCGACGAGTTTCTGGGCGACGGTTTTGGTGATGGGAAAGGGTTGCTCCACGACGATCTGTTCGGGACGCAACGGCACGCCGTTGCTTACCTTCAAGACGTTCCAGTGGTCGCACACGTAGAGAAACGCCACCTGGCCGCCCCCATTCCCGTTTTCGGAACGCCAGTCGGCCAGGGCTCCGGGCTGCTCGATGACCGCGGCGCCGATCTCCACGGCGGTGGCGCCCTCGAACGAACCCGCGTGGAAAGCGCGGTTGTGCACGTCGTGGATGTAGTTCGCGACCTCAACGGCCATGTAGGAACGCTCGTCGGCGGACGCCACTTCCGCCTGTGCGATGCGCGCCAGAAGGAGGAGGAGGGCGGCGACAAGTGCGGTGCAGGCGATAGTTCTTTTTCTCACAATGGACTGATAATGCCACTCGAGCACGACGCTTCCTACATTTGCCCGTACTGCGGCCGGGAAAACCACGTCGGGGTCGATCCGACGGCGGGCTCGCGGCAACGCTTTACCGAGGATTGCCCGGTGTGCTGCAGTCCGATTTCGTTTGGCGTCCGCATCGAAGAGGGCGGCGACCCGGTGGTGGAGTCGGCTGAGCGCGACGACTAGCAAGATGTATACGCTGCCGCCGACGGTTCGCTGGCGCAAGGCTCAAGGCGCCGACGCAAAACGTCCGCCGCTCCTAGTGCTGTTGCATGGCCGTGGCGCCGACGAGGACGACTTGTTCACGTTAGCCCCGGCAATTGATTCGCGCGTTGCAGTCGCCGCGGTACGCGCGCCCTTGCCGACCGATGAGGGCGGCTACACGTGGAGTGAAAGCCGTACGCCCGGTCGCTATTTCGGTGAAAGCCTGCGCGCGTCGCTGACCTGGCTTCAAGCCTGGCTCGACTCGCTCTCGAACGGCCGGCCGGAGCCGCAAGACGTGTATCTCTTGGGATTTAGCGCGGGCATGGCCATGGCCGGCGCGCTACTGTTGGACCAGCCGGCGCGTTACGCGGGTGCCGTGCTTTTAAGCGGGACGCTTCCGTTCGACACGGACGTATCGATGAGCAAGGACCGTCTGGCGGGCGTACCCATCTTTTACGGGCATGGCTCCTTCGATCGCGTCATTCCAGCCGATCTCGTAACGCGCAGCGCGAAATATATGCGTGACAGTAGTGGCGCCAAATTGGAAGAGCGCAATTATCCGATCGCCCATGAGATCAGCGACGCTGAGGTGACCGATATTGATGCGTGGCTTACGCGTTGGCGTATTGAGCGATTAAAATGAGAAGATGCGATTCCAGTCATTCTTCATGCTGATGACGTTCCAGCCTTTGGTCGTCGCTTCGTCGTAAAGCGCCTGGGTGAACGTTCCGATCGCCGTATTGGGTAAGCCTTGCGCCGGCCCATATGCGTATTCGCGCGCAGCGTCGTCGTGCAGCACGAGCCCCATCAGACGCGCGCCCGTGTTCCCCTGCGTAAACTCGAGCATCTGCTGGTCGCCGGTCGAGTTGCCGAACGCCGCGTGCGGTCGCGCTCCGAGGAAGAGATAGATGTCCTCGGCTTTGCCCGACATGTTGTTGTTGAGCAGCAGCGCGGGCTCGCGGATCAGGACGGCGCGGCCATGCTCGCCATAGGCGTACTTCGTCTTGAGTGCGGAGCCGATCACCTGATCGGGCGGCACGCCATACACGCTTTGGGAGTACACGCGGACGAAGGCCTGTCCTCCCCCAGTGACGATGTAGGTCTTGAAACCGTTCGCACGCAGATATTGCATGACTTCCAGCATCGGCTGGTAGATGAGGTCCGTGTAAGGCCGGTGCCAGCGCGGATCCTTCGCTTTCGCAAGCCACGCGGCCACGAGCGGTGTAAACGCGTCGGTCGTCATGCCCACCTGCGTCGCGCCGGCGATGGCCTCGAGATCCTTCATCGAGAACTTTGCCATCGCAGCTTTATCGCCGTCGAGCACCGATTTGAAAGGCTCGGTCGTCTTCCATTCGGGATGCTGGGGCGCGAGTTCGACAACGCGATCCAATGCGAACTCCACTTGCGCGTACACCGGATGCTCGACCCACAGCGTGCCATCTTGATCGAAGGTTGCGATGCGATCCTCGGGACGAACAAAGTTGGGACCACTCGCGTCGGTCGCTGCGCGAACGAAGTTCAGAATCGCCGTCTTGGCTGGACCAGAGTTCCAAGAGGGAAGCGGATCCGCTGCGGCCCGCGCATCGCCGAGGACGATCGCCGCAATCGGCGCGCTTAGGGCGAGTGAAGCAAATGTTCGTCGGTTCATCGGGCCTAGCGTACGACTTTGCGGCTCTTCACACTATCCGTGAAGCGCAGATCGACACGGCCGAGCGAGCGGCCCTAACGCAGACAGCGTCCAAAGAGTGCGAAGAGCCGTTCCCAGTGCCGCTCGGCGGCAGCTTTATCGTACACGGGACGTTTGGGAAAGGCGAAACCGTGCTCGGTGCCGGGATAAAGTTCGACCTCGAATGTCGCGTTCGCGGCGAGGAGTGTACGCTCGAGTTCGACGACGACGTCGGGCGGTGCGTAACTGTCGACCTCGGCGCAACCGAAATACATGTCGGCAGTGATGCGGCCTGCACGCAGATGCGGACTGTCGGGGCGCTCGGTCACGAGCCCGACGCCATAGAGTGACGCCATCGCCGCGATCCGCCCCGCAAACTCCGCCGCAGCCGTGAACACGTATTGTCCGCTCATGCAGTAGCCCACGCAACCAATGCCGGCGGTTAGCGCGTACGGCTGCTCGTCGATAAATGAGAAGAGCGCTCGGGTATCGTCCATGATGAGCGGGTTGTTGATGCTAGACATGAGCTGCCACATCCGCTCGCGCTCCGGTCCCTCTTCGCGCAACCGGGGCTGATCCAGTTTCGTCCCGGTTCCCGCGCGATAATAGAGATTCGGGAGCACCACGGCGTAGCCGCCTGTCGCAAGGCGGCGAACCATGTCACGCAGTTCCTCGCGAATACCCGGCGCGTCCATGTAGAAGAAGATCACTGGAAAGGGGCCGTCGCGCTCGGGGTGTGTGACGAACGTATCCATCACGCCCGCACGCGTGACGATCTCAACCTCGTGTTCGATCACTCGTTGCCGCGTGATGCGAGCTGTCGTAACCAGATTTCGGTACCCTCGTCAACGCCGCTCGCCCAGCCAACGCGCTTATAATGCCGAAGTCCGGAGGTTTCGGCGCGCTGCGCCGAGAGCGTTCGATCCGCCCACTTGGCGGCAGCCTTCATTTGCCCGAGACCCGCGAGAAGTCGAGTAAACATTAACGCGTACCGGAATCCGAGAAACGTACCAAACGACTCCGGCTGCGCGACCTCTTCTCGAAGAAGTTCGAGGAGCTCCGAGCGATGTGCGCCATCGTCAACGTCATGAAAGGCTTCGGCAAATGCCAGCGCAACGTTACAGAGGACGTTGCGTTGCTCGCGCTGAGCTTGGAACGCGGAACGGAATGCTTCCAACGATTCTTCGCGACGGCCTAAAGCCCACAGGCACTCCGCTCGTAGTTTGCGCAGCTGCGTCATTTCTCTATTCGGAAACTTCTCGATCGCCAGCTCGACCAATTCAAGCGCGGCATCGAACTGCTTTGTGTCCTTGAGCGTGAGCGCCTGAATCTTTAGGTATTGTGCGCGATGGATATCCGTTTGGGAGCGAGCAAGCTGCGTGAAGAAGTCCTTCGAGTCCTCACTCGTCCACGTGGTTTTTCTGTACCAATCGTTCTTGGGCACGCGGAGGTATTCTGCTGCAGCTATTGCCATACCCTGGTCGTGACCGGCGCTGAATTTCATGCGTTTTCAATGCCCCAGGTGCCATCCGTGCAACGGACACGCATAGGGCTGGAGACGAACGCTCGTGCGGGGAATGGCGCGCTCGGCGTCCTTTCGCGTTTTGAACGCGGTCTTCGGCGCACCGTTTTTCTTATAACACGAGCGCGGTCCCCCGCTCTTTCGGATGCCCATTGCGATATGTAATTCGCCGCCGCTCAGGCTCCCACTACGAAGGAGGCAAAGGCGTCGAAGAGAGGAAGCGTAAGACGATGCTGTTTCCAACGACCATTGCCGGAAGTCTTCCCAAGCCATCGTGGCTCGCCGAGACCGAACGGCTCTGGCCGCAATGGCGCCAGAGCGGGGACGCGCTCGCCGACGCGATGCGCGATGCGACCAGGATCGCACTTTTTGAAGAAGAGCACGCTGGAATCGACGTTGTGACCGACGGCGAACAGTCGCGCCAACACTTCGTCCACGGGTTCGTCGCCGGCGTCGAAGGGGTCGATTTTGAGAAGAAGGTCCGGCGCGGTATCCGCGCCGATCGCTATGAAGCCGATTGCCCGAGCGTCGTCGCTCCGATTCGCCGCCCGAAAAGCGTGCACGCAGCAGAAGTGCAATTCGCGCGAAGTGTCACCGATCGCACGCTGAAGATCACGATTCCTGGGCCGATGACGATCGTGGATACGCTCTTCGATGGCCACTATGGCTCGCGGCGTGATCTTGCGTTCGCCTTCGCCGACGTCATCCACGACGAGATTCTCGACCTCTGCGCACTCGGCGTCGACGTCGTCCAGCTCGACGAACCAGCGTTCAACGTCTTCTTCGACGAGGTTGACGAGTGGGGCATCGACGCGCTCAACGCCTGTATTGCCGGCGTGCCGTGCAAGACGGCGGTCCACGTGTGCTACGGCTACGGGATTCAGGCGAACAACGACTGGAAGCACTCGCTCGGCGAACATTGGGATCAATATGATATCGTGCTTCCGATGCTGGCGCGCAGCAATGTTGACCAGGTGGCGATCGAGCTCGCGGGGTCGCGCGTCCCGCCGCACGTGCTTGCGCATCTCAAGACGAAGTCCGTCGCGGTCGGCTGCATCGACGTCGCTTCGGACGACGTCGAAACTCCCGAAGACGTCATTCGAACAATCGAAACGGCGCTCGAGTATCTGCCTGCCGAATCGATCAGCCCAACGACCAACTGCGGCATGGCCCCCATGTCACGCGCGGTTGCCTATGGGAAACTTCGCGCCCTGGGCGAGGGAGCGCGCTCGATGCGCGCGCGCTACGTATCGGCTACCGCGCAGCGCTAAGGTAAAGCGCGCTTTGCGTCGTACTTGACGGCCTATGTATCGTCTTATTGCTGCTATTCTCCTATTTGCGCTGGTCGCAATCCCGTCGGCGCCGGCCCCGAGCGCGACCAACCCGTTCTTTGCTCCGAGCACGTTGCCGTTTGGGGCTCCGCCGTTCGACCGGATCAAGGATAGCGACTATTTGCCGGCATTCCGCGAGGGCATCGCCCGGCAGACGCGCGAGTACGCGGCGATTGCCAACAATCCGGCACCCCCGACATTTGCGAACACGTTCGTCGCGATGGAGAAGGCCGGCATGCTGCTCTACCGTGTCAATCAGGCATTCAACGCGGTTTCGCAAGCTAATACCGACGACGCCCTGCAAAACGTGCAAGGCACGATCTCTCCGGAGTTGGCGGAGGCGCAAGACGCAATCTATCTCAATGCAAAGCTGTTCGCTCGCGTGCAAAGCGTCTATAACCGGCTCGGAACGCTGAACCTCGATCCCGAGTCGCGGCAGCTTGTTCGCGTGGATTACCAGAATTTCGTGGAAGCGGGCGCGAGACTGAGTCCGTCGGCCAAGGCGAAGATGCGCGATATCGATAAGCGCCTTTCGATTCTGCAATCCACGTTCGAGCGCAAGTTGCTGGCCGCGACGGCCGCCGGCGCGGTGGTCGTCGACAGCAAGGCGGACTTGGCCGGGATGAGCGATGCCGGAATTGCATCCGCGGCACAGGCGGCTGCGGCGCATCACCAAGACGGCAAGTGGATGCTCTCGTTGCAAAACACGACGCAGCAGCCGGCGCTGCAGTCGCTCGACAACCGCGACCTGCGGGAAGAGCTCTTTATGGCATCGTGGAATCGCGCGGAGAAAGGCGATGCGAACGACACCCGCGACACAATCGCGTCGATTGCACAGTTGCGCGCGCAGCGTGCCGCATTGCTTGGCTATCCGAATTACGCAGCGTATGCGCTGGTCGACCAGATGGCCAAGACCCCGCAGACGGTGCAACAATTCCTAGGGCAGCTCATTCCCCCCACGCGCATGAAAATCGAAGCCGAGACCAAGGAAATCCAGGCGCAAATCGATGCATCGGGACAAACATTTGCGCTGCAGCCATGGGATTGGAATCACTACGCCGAGGCCGTACGTAGAGCCAAGTACGACCTGGACGATGCGCAAGTGCGGCCGTATTTCGAGCTCGATAACGTCCTTAAGAACGGGCTGTTCTACGCAGCGAACCAGCTCTATGGTATTACGCTCAAAGAACGGCATGATATACCGGTTTATAATCCCGACGTTCGCGTGTTCGAAGTGTACGACAAAGATGGCTCACCACTCGCGCTGATGTACTTCGATTTCTTCAAACGAGACAATAAATCGGGCGGCGCGTGGATGAGCACGTTCGTCGACCAGTCGAAGCTATGGGGAACGAAGCCGGTGGTCTACAATGTCGAGAACATCCCGAAGGGGGCACCCGGTCAGCCCACGCTCTTGACCGCCGGCGAAGTGACGGGCATGTTCCACGAGTTCGGCCACGCGCTCAACGCCTTCTTTGCCGACCAGGAATATGCGTCGCTTTCAGGGGCCAACACTGCGCGCGACTTCGTGGAGTATCCCTCGCAGTTTAACGAGCATTGGGCGATGTACCCGGCGTTCCTCAAACATTATGCCGTGGACTATCGTACGGGCGCGCCGATGCCGCAGGCGCTGATGGACAAGATGCTCCGCGCGGCGAAGTTCAACCAAGGCTATGCATCGGGTGAGGCACTGGCTGCCGACGAGCTCGATATGGCATGGCACACATTGCCGCCGACTGCGCCGAAGCAAGACGCCGACGCCTTCGAGAAGAAGGCGCTCGCCGATTCGGGGACGGATTTTCCATCCGTCCCACCGCGGTATCGGTCGACGTACTTCGCACACATCTGGTCGAGCGGTTACGCCGCGGGCTACTACGCCTATGCGTGGAGTGAGATGCTGGACGACGACACGTATCAATGGTTCGTCGATCACGGCGGTCCCACGCGAGCGAACGGTCAGCGCTTTCGCGACATGATCCTCTCGCGCGGTCATTCCGAGGACTACGGCCCGATGTTCAAAGCGTTCTACGGGGCGGATCCCAACGTCGCGCCGCTGCTAAAATACCGCGGGCTTACGCCATAAGATCGTGCAGATTAGCGGGTGAGCTAAATGGCCAGGAACATGCCTGTCGTGCTTTACGTCGTATTGTTGATTGCCGTTGTCGTTACCGTGGATCTACTGTTCTTTAGGAATCGATTCTTGGAACGGCTAATCGCGAACATCGGCATTGTCTTGGTGTTTTTAGCCTTCTATTTGAGATTCCTTAAGAGCCCGTAAGGCCGAAGGGCGCGAGACGATTTACACAAGCTGTATCAAGCGCTTACGGCTCGTTAGCAAAAGCGTGTTCACGAGGATGCCTTCGGAGCCGATTGTAAAGGTAGGGGGAGGGCCGCATTATGTTAGCTGACGAGCGGACGATGAAGTTTGCCGTGTGGCCGCATCTGATCACGTTGGAAGGCCCAGCGGATAAACTGGCTGCACTTATTGAGAGCCTCTACAACGATCCGCGCCTTGCGCGCGACAAGTGGGGCCTCGGCAACACCGACGACCTAGGTCGCCGTGCGATGGTTCAACGCTTACGCACCGAAGGAAAAGTGGCGCGACGCCTTGGCGTTGCCGCACTGACGTTGGATGTTTTCGAGGCTATCGAAATGCGCGTGCGCGCCGCAGGCGTCAAGTTCTTTTCGATGCATCTACCGCGCTAGCGGTTTAGCCGTCGGGCTCTGCATCCCGCATGATCTTTAGTTGAGCCATCATAACGTCGAGCTGAGCTTTCGTGGGCTCGCTCGTGAAGATCACTTCGACCTTCGCTCCACCACCAAGCGGCCACGAGTACGTCACGCTGCCGGTCCTTGCCGGCGCCGGCTTCGGTTGCTCGTCTGTGCTTAGCTGCTTGGAAACTCGGGGGATGGGACCGCCGCACGCCGCGCAGACTTTCGCCATAGCAGGCACCGTCGCGTGACACGTTGGGCACAGCTTATGGTCGGCATCTGGCACGCCACTGTGGCTAACGATGGGGGCAACCCGGCCAACAGCAAGGCCTGCGCATGCCTTTACGCATTTTATCCAGGCCGACGATAATGCGGCGTTTGCGGGTATCGTCTTTCTTCGCAGAAGTAACCCAGCAGATCCACTCGTTGCGGGCTAACGGCGTAATGTCTTCCCACACGCCCTTTGCAATCGAGTCCGAGTCAATTGCTTTCCTCAGGTCCGGCGGAAGTTTATGAACTGGTCCAAGCTTCGCTTTAGCCATTAGAGCGGTTATTCGGTTCAGGATTCTCTAATCTTTTCCTCGGAAAGCTTTCCGCCCGCTGTCCAATACCACTCGTATACTAAGCGTGAAAGTGAGGTAAGCGGAGATGAACGGCTTGATGATCTTCAACAGTTTGAGCGAGGCGATCCGCAACGGCTTTCAGGTCTACGACAAGTGCCCGGATGGCTACCTCGTGCGGACGCGGACGGAGCGCGGCTGGGCGATGGCGATCGCGCGCGTCCTGCCCTAACCTCAGCTGCGGCAATCACTTGAGAAGGATACGATCGCGTGGTTGTCGCGATCGGCTGTCCAGAACTGCGTTCCGTCGAATGCAACGCTGCGTGGTTTGAACGGAAGCGAGCGAAGTGCTTGGATCGATGATGCATCATCGTCGATGCCAAGACGATCGAAGCGTCCGTCGCCCCACTCTTCGTCGACGGTCACGAGGTAGAAGGCATCGTTGGCGATCGTCATACCAACCGGGCGGCGCTCCAATTGAACGCCGCGCACCGCCGCACCGTTTTCGTCGAGTTCGATGATTTTCTTATCCCAGGCTTGCGAAAGATACAGCGTTCCGTTTGCGTAGGCCAGGAACGATCCGGAGTTATCCGGGCATACAAAACACTCCGCAAATCCCGCGTCGGGCGAAAATCTATAGACGTAACGGTGATCGCGCTCTAGGGTCGGTTCGTCGATCGCCGGCGCCAGGATCAGCCGAAAGTCCGAACCGGTAAACGTGATACCCAATGACTCGGACGGCGGAACGAACTCGCGTTGAATGCTCCACGTCTGCGGATCAATTGCATACAGGCGGCCGTTCGCGGCGCTCGTCAACCAAATCCGCGTACCGTCCCATGCAAGGCCTTGCGGACCTTGCACGGGGGAGGCGTGTCGCGTGAGCTCGCTCATCAGTAGTTTAACAACTAGGGTGTGTTCATGTGACGTGCAAGTGGCACTGCTGCGGCTCGGTTAGACGAAGAGCGCTTTCTTCATACGCAGTTCAGCGAGTGATTTCTGGGCCTCTTCGCTCAGGTTTGACTTTCCGACCTGGACGGTCACCTTGTGAATCTTGCCGTTGAATTTGTTTTCGCCTACTTTGTAGTCGTCGCTAACACACGTGTAGAGGTTCTCACCCACGTCCGTCGTTTCCGCACCAAACGCGAACGGCTGCGTGTGCTCGACTCGTCCCGCGCCGACTTCTTTGTCGTTAACGAAGATCGTACCGTCACCGCCCGCGCCGATACCGCCGTCGTACGCAAACTCGAAGCGGAGTGCGACGCGCCCCGCAGGCAGCGGATGGCGGCCGACGGTCTTGTATGTCTCGCGGCCTAGGTAGTTCCAGGCAAAGCGGGGTGCGCCGTCCTTCACGTAGAGGCTCCAGCCGCCCATCTCTCCGCCTTGCGCAATGATCACACCCTCTGCGCCGGCCTTCGGAACCTCGATGTCGGCCCTTATTACAAAAGAGTGGTTTTTCACGTTGATGAAGGCATTTTCGGGAATGCCCTTCATGCCCTCGTAGACGGTGATCTCGGTGCGACCTTCCATAAGATCCGGGCGGCCCGCCAGCACGGCGTTGAAGCGTTCCCACGCGCGGTCATCAAGTGGAAGCACGTGATACTTCACGGCCTCTTCCAGGAATAGCCCCTTGAGTTTCTCGAGTTCGTCGGGATACTTAGCGGCAAGGTCGTGCGCGCAACTGAAATCCTCCTCGACGTTGTACAACTCCCACTTGTCGTTCTCAAACGTCGCCCGTGGCTTTGGCTCCCACGGTGGGCGGTGCACCGTGGTCGCGAACCAGCCATCGTGGTAAATGCCGCGGTTGCCGGCCATCTCGAAGTATTGCGTGGTATGGCGTGATTTCGCGTCGGAACTATTCACGGTTTCGAGCACGCTCACACCCTCGAGCGGTTGCTGTTCCACGCCGTAGACGACGCCGGGCTCGGGCACACCGACTGCCTCCAATACTGTCGGCGCAATATCGATCATATGCATCCATTGCGTACGTAGGCCGCCCTTTTCCGCAATGCCCTTCGGCCAATGAACGACCATCGATTGGCAGACGCCGCCGTATGAGGCCACCTGGTGTCCCCACCCAAAGGGTGTGGCGCCCGCAAATGCCCAGCCGTTATTGTACAGAATATGGGATTCGGGACCGCCGATCTTGTCGAAATTTTTCAGCGCAACATCTAAGGGTTCGGGTAGCCCGTTAAACACGGACAGCTCGTTAAATGCTCCGTTGGGACCGCCTTGGAAAACTGAACCATTGTCGCCGGTGATATAGAAGATCAACGTGTTGTCCATTTCCCCTAGCGCCTCGATTTCATCGAGGAACCGTCCGATTTCGTAGTCGGTCACCTCCGCAAAAGCGGCGTAGATCTCCATATACCGCGCAAAGACCTTTTTCTCATCGGCGGTCAAGTCGTCCCATTCTTGGATTCCCGGTGGCTTGGGCGCGAGATCGGTGCCCGGCGGAACGACGCCCAATTCGATCTGCCGCGCCAATGTTTCTTTGCGAACCTGATCCCAGCCCTGATCGAACTTACCCTTGTACCGATCGCGCCACGACTCGGGCACTTGGAACGGACCATGCGTGCCAATCGCCGCGTAGTAGACGAAGAACGGTTTATCGAGGGCCAGCGAACGCTGCGAACGCAGCCAAAGGATAGCCTTGTCGGTGATATCGGTACTACCGTAGTAATCGGCTTCAGGATGTACATCTACCCGGGTCATGTTGTCGTAAATGACCGGATGAAAGAGGTCGGCCTCGCCGGACATGAAACCGTAGAACCGCTCAAACCCACTATGCACCGGCCAGCGATCGAAGGGGCCGACGTCGCTCGCTTCCCACGGCCCTAGTTCATGACACTTTCCGAACATTGCCGTGTTATAGCCGTTGAGCCGCAAGATCTGCGGTAACATCGTGATGCTGCTCGGACGCATCGCCGTGTACCCGGGAAAGCCACTGGCAATTTCCGAGATCACGCCGAAGTTCGCACTGTGACTATTGCGGCCGGTTAGCAGCGCCACGCGCGCAGGCGAACACAGCGGTGGGACTTTGAGATTGTTGTATCGCAGCCCGGTCTTCGCTAGACGATCCAGCGTCGGCATTTGGATCGGCCCTCCGAAGGTCGATATGTCGCCGAACCCCATGTTGTCGAGAAGAATGACGACCACGTTAGGGGCACCTTTTGGTGCCCTTACCTCGAATCGTGGCGGAGCTGTAGCATTGTGCGCATCGAGCTCGGTAATCGGCGGATACTGAGGCGGCGGGATAGGCAGCACGGTTCGGTCAATGGTTGTCATGTTGTTGCGCTTTCGCGGCGACTGTATGCGCCTTCAGTGTCATGCCCTGGGGGTACGCTCGGGTATCCCAAAATTGCCGACAACCGGCCTCGCCCTATCAGCGCCCGATTTGGATTAGGGCGTGCTCGATCGGTGCGCTCGAGACGCGAATGATTCCGGAGAATGGTGCACTCATCTGGGCGATAAGATAGATCGCGGATGCAACGGTAGCTGCGGTAAGCACGAGCACCGTCAGCGCAGCGTGGTTCCTTGGCGCAAGTAATCCGTAGAGGGTGAAGATCCCCGTGGCCCACGCCATCTCTACGATCAGCAAGGTGATTGTCGCGAAGCTTGTGTTTTGCGCCGAAAGGAGTTGCAGCGTCTCTCCGACGCCCAGAACGGCATTCTGCGCTTCGGACTTCGCGAATTGCTGACTTTTGTTTGCCGGCGAGATACCATTGATTTGCTCGTACAGGAGATCGGCGCCCGGTGGAGTCTCGATACGGGTTCCCCGAGGCACGTCAGGCCAAGCATGCTCGTACATTTGCTTAACAAGTTGGTGCAACGTTGCTCTCGCCGTTGCGGAACCACGACCGCTATGCGCGAGCGCCGTATCGACAAAAATCGCTTGCGTAGCGACATCGGTCACCTGGTGCTCTTCAGCATCAAATGCCGTCGTCGCTGATGAAAGCCGGAGACTCAACAAAAGCCCGACCATCGACGTCATGAGCCCAGCCACAATTCTGACGAAGCCATTTGTGTCGGCGCCCATGGCTTCTAGCGAGCGGCGCATGATGAGGCGCCCGAGAACCACTCCGCAAAAGGCGAGCAGCATCGTGATCAGCGCCATCGCGATGGGAATCGGATTCACAGCATATGAAGGGTACCGCGTCCCACGCAATTGTGCTGTCCCATTCTCGCAAAAATCAAAACCGCCGATGCGATGATCGGCGGTTTTTTCTGGGAACTTGTGAAATAACCGGCCTTTTTAACTACATCCCGATGTTGCGCCGCAGTTGTCGCACTTCTCGCAGGCGCCGTTGCGCACCATCGTGAGTTGACCGCATTCGCCGCAGGCGTTGCCGGTGTAGCCTTTCGCCTTTGACGCATTGACTGCTTCGACTTTCGACATCACCGCCGTGGACGTTGCAGCGTGCGGCAGCGGTTTGGGCGTGTCGTGCATTGCCGGTGCGTGCATGCCGCCTCCGCTCTCGCCGCCTTCGTCCTTGCCCGGACGCAGATGCGTCGAGACCGGATGGAATTGCTCGGCCACGCCGGCGGGACGCACGCGCGTCTCACCTGCCTCCTCGGCGATGTACTCCTCGCCGGATCCGCCGACGTCCATCGCGTCCATCTCCATCGAGGGTTGCACGTGCGCGAGATCGTAGCGGCCGAGATAGCTCACCGCCAGCTCGCGGAAGATGTAGTCGAGCAGCGACGTCGCCATCTTGATGTTCTGATGGCCGACCACCGGACCGTTGGGCTCGAAGCGCGTGAAGGTAAACGCCTCCACGTACTCTTCAAGCGGGACGCCGTGCTGCAGACCTAAGGACACCGCGATTGCGAAGTTATTCATCAACGATCGGAACGCGGCGCCTTCCTTATGCATGTCGATGAAGATCTCGCCGAGCTGCCCGTTGACGTACTCGCCGGTGCGCAGGTAGACTTTGTGGCCGCCGATGACCGCCTTCTGCGTGTAGCCGCTGCGACGCGCCGGCATGCTGCGGCGCTTGGCAATGTAGCGGTACACGATCTTCTCAGCCACTTGCAGCGGCTGTTGGAACGGCTGCTGAGGTGCGACCTCTTCGCCGATCGAGGCATCGCCGCCCAGATCGAAGCTCGCCGCCAGCGGTTGGGAGAGTTTCGATCCGTCGCGATAGAGCGCGACCGCCTTGATCATGCGCTCCCAGCTATAACGGTACGCGTCCTTCACTTCGGCAATCGTCGCGGTTTGCGGCAGGTTGATCGTGTTATGGTTCACGATACCGTTGCCGACGAAGGCGTGCGTTACCGGAACAGAGATGTCGTAGACGAGGCGTTCGCCGGCGTCCGCTACGTGTTCGACGGGGCTGAAGTGAAGATTGCGGTTAACGATCTCGTCGAGCCACTCGGGAAGTTCGATCTCTTCGGAAAGTCGTTGTAGCGTTTCCCACGAGACATTTTTCGTACGCGAATCGAGCAGGTGCGTGTAACGGCTTCGAACACCACCTGTGCCCGCTCCACTCCGACCCGATTTGCCGCGTGGAAGCATCTCGTAGAGCGCCCGACTGTCGACGCCCGGGACGACATCTGCGGAACCTTGCGCGAAACTGTGGGTTAGGACGGTCCACGCGCGTGCGAGCTTAGCCGGCTCCGGGAACTGAACCATTGCGAGGAGCTTCTGAGCCTGACGGCCCGTCGCATAGACCTCACCATAGGTTTTTCGGTACTCGCGATTGAGCTTCTCGATACGGCTATGGACAACGCCAAGGTTCGTCAGGACGGCTTGGAGGTCGTCCAGTAAGCCGGCCGAGTCAAGACAGATCGCCCACTTGCTCATTCCCTCGGTAGTCACGTAAGCATCGAGGAAGAGTCCGGTCAGGAATGCGAGTACGTGCTCACGCTGTGAGCGAAGCACCGCGTCGGGAATACGCTTCTCGCTCGCGCGCGATCCCGATCCGAGGTGTTCGAGGAACTCGACAAGCGTTTTCGACGTAAAGACGATGTTTGAACACTTGTCGGCTGGCTGATGAATCTTGCCTTCGATTCCGAACGCGGACCGCGCCGCATCCTGAACGCGCAGAAGCACCGTCTCAACCGAGTTTGTGATCGTGATCGTGTAATTCGAACGCGAGGTGTGGCCTTCAGAAGCATACGCGCCTAGGAAGAAGGCGAGATCGGACGTCATCTGCTCGGGAAGCGCTATGCTTTTCTGGTATCCGTACGCCGGCGACGCCACGAAGTCATCGAAACGAGCAGCTTCCTTCGACCACATGTCGTCACCGTATTGCGTTGCGACATGCTCGCCCGGCTGAATATCCGAAAGGTATCGCCATGCTAGCCCCTGGTCGCCGCATGTCAGCACGCGGTGGTTCGGCGTTCCGGTGACGCGATGACCGGAGCGGAGGCGAACTTCCCGAACTTGCCGCTTGCCGCCGTAATAGAATGCATCGGTGTTTTGCGAACCGTTGAGCGAGGCAATGCGCATTTCGTGCGAGCGGAATGAGTCGTCGCGTTCGCCTTGATGCAGCGATTCAATGCGAACCAAGCCACTCTCGGTCGTCAGTAGCGTTTCGCCGACGACGCATTTGGAGATCGCACCCGAGACGAACGGCTGTGCGGCCGCCATCATCTCGATGTGCGCGGTCGGGCGAATGTAGCGCGTGCCGTACTTGCCGCACGGTGTCGCGCAGTCGAAGACCGGCAGATGCTCATCTTTGAGATACGGTGCGCCCTCGAGCGTCATGCGTCCGCAGATGTGCGCCGAGGCTTCTTCGATCTGCTGCGTGCTGAACCCGAGCCCGTCGCGTAGGAGCGAGAAGCTCCAATCGTTGAGCTGCTCGTCGGTGAGACCGAGCTTGTCTTTGCAGAACTCTTCGCCCAGCACGAATTTGTTGAAGACGAACGGCAATTCGAACGCACCGACCAGCGATGCCTCGACGCGCGCGACTGCATCGTCGTCGAAGCCCTTGGCTTTGAGCGTGGCGCGGTTGATGTGCGGCGCTTCGAACAGCGTGCCGGTGCCTTTGGCGTAGGTTTCGATCGCGGCGATCTGCTCGTCGCTGTAGCCGAGGCGGTGCAGGGCAGCATCGACCGATTGATTGACGATTTTGAAGTAGCCGCCGCCGGCAAGTTTCTTGAACTTCACGAGCGCGAAGTCGGGCTCGATTCCGGTCGTGTCGCAGTCCATCACGAGGCCGATCGTATTGTGCGAGATGAAGCCGTTAGCAATGTACGTGACATTTGCGGGCACGGAAAGATCATATGTGAGTTGTTCGCCGCCATCGTCGTTCGCCGATACGTGATCGTAGAAGAAGTCCAGGGTACAGGCCAACTCTTCATTTCCGGTTTGTTCAACGATTTGTGAAACGAGATTGCGAGAAATGCCACCAGGGTTCCGCTTGTGCGAATTGTAGAGAACGCCTTTCGACACGTTTCCCGATACGACGAGTTCGCGGAATGCAGTCTCGCCGATATAGACATTGTCGTGCTTGCGACCCTGCCACGTGTCATTGAAGGCTACGGCGTTCCGCTTACGCGCTCCAATGAATCCTGCGGTATTCGTGAACGCCTTGGTATACGAAAGATTCAGTACCCGCGTGCAATAGATCTCCGATTGACCCCAGCCCGAGATATCGATCTTCGTCGTAGTAGGGACGCCAAGAAGAAGTAGCAGCGTCTTCACCTCATCAGCGAATTCGCGAGATGCGGTTGTCCAGCACGGGGCTCCATTTGTGACCGTACCGTCTGCCTCATAGAGGCCACGCACGAAGCCGCCATATACTGCGGGGTCATTCGTCGCGAGAACCGCGTCAGGAATACGCGGAACGTACCCCTTTCCACTGTGGCCTTCGTGCGGAGGAAATTTCTTAAGTCCGCATGCTTCCCACCAAAGCGTTAGAGGAACCGAGTTGACGGAAACCTCTGTGTATCCGGTCTTGTTTGTCAAAGTCGCCTCGAGGTTGAATAGCGACTTTGCAAGGGAACAGAGACGCTCGGCTACATCGGCGTCTTGCTGAGCGACGCAGAAGCGCAGCCCCTTGCTATGGAACGAGCCATCTCCCATGAAATAGCCGATGAACTCAGCCAGATCTTCGGTCATCGTGCGGGGAGCACGCGTCGTATAGTCTCCAGTCCAATATTCTTCGCTAAGATCAGGCAGCGATACAGTCTTTGGTTCTCCGATGAACTTACCCATCGAGAGCGCCACGATGTCGTCTAAAGTGACATCAGCCATACGTTTCCACTGCAAATCGCCGGTCGTGGGATCCACCACCTTGATGCGGTGCGTGGGCGTGCCTTGAATCACATAACCGCTCTTGGTGACGATACGCCGAGTCTGCTCAATCCCGTTTATGAAGAACTTAGTCGCATTCTGCTCGCCATCGTCTGTCAATACACGGAAGCTGACGTCTTGCCACTTTTCGCCCTCAACATTACCGAGGCGATTCAGACGCATCAAGCCGCGATCGGTAACCACCATTGAGTTACCCGTGAGGCAGCCAGTCGGCGCGATCACGACGGTCTGCGCGTTGCGGAAGCCCGACACCTCACCGATTGCGAGCGCATCGTCCCACATCTTACGGGCGAGGGCCCAGGTCTCTTGGGTGAAGAGCGACGGCACATACGTGACCGGCGTCACGCTGAGGTCTTCATACTCCGTTTTCGGTGCATCGTACGCGGCGCGACGATGATTGCGAATCACGCGCAGCATCGGTTCGCGATTGGCTTCGAAGCGCTCAAAGGCGCCAAGCTGCTGCGCCATCTCGGCCGACGTGCGATACGCCGCACCGGTCATCAAGGCGTTGATCGCCGCGCACCAGCCGTAGCCTTCGTCGGAATCGTAGGGTAAACCCATACGCATGAGCAGCGTGCCGAGGTTCGCATAGCCAAGTCCAAGCGTGCGGTATTTATGATTCTTCTCGGCGATCGTCTTCGACGGCATTTGGCCCATCGTCACCGAGATCTCCAGCGTCGTCGTCCACACGCGCGCCGCCTCAGCGAAACGATGTGCGTCGAATCCGCCACGATCGTCTTCGAACTTCACGAGATTCAAGGATGCCAAGTTACAGGCAGTGTCATCAATGAAAACGTATTCCGAGCAGTTGTGCACTTGCAAACCGTTTGCAACGAAGTGTGATGTGTCGTGTTCGGTCAGATCGAAGACGTCCGCTTCGCCGATTGGGTCGAGCGAGGCAAATTCATCCGAGAGAGCGTCGCTGCAGCTCACTGATACATTGAGACGTTGCAGCGATGAAGGCGCGACGCGAAGCGGATGCAGGCGATCGGTGGAGAGCTCCGCTTTGATTCCGAACGAGAGCAGCATGTGTTGAACCTGCTGCGCGAGCTCGAGCAAGCCCGCGTCGAGCGTCCCATCTGCGCTAAAGAGTCCACGCAGCACCGCAGCGGTCGAGGCCTTGTCGAGGCGATAAATTGCCTCAGTGAACCGCGTCCTCGCACGACCTTCATCAAGGACGGCATAGTGCGAGATGAGTTCGACGGCGGACTTGGGCGCGGTCGCGGCGGTAGCGCGACGGCTCGGGCCATCATCCACGATAGCCGGATTGGTCTCGCTGATGCCCCCGGCGATGCCTCGAATAACCGGCGGGGCGTCGTCGTGCACACTGTCGCGTACTGCTGCACCAATCCCGAGCGCAATTTGCTCGTCGAGGGTCTCGATTCCGAAGCCTGAACCGGACAGCAGAATACGATCGCCCTTGCGCAGTTCGCAGGCTGGAACATCACCGCGATTCTCCGTGAGAACCTTGTGATCGGCGGTCAGGTCGACCGTGTAACCGGCTTTGGTAACAAGGCGATAGACGGCCTTACGACCGGTTGGGAAGATCTTGTTGACGAAATGCGGTTTGCCGTCGGAGCCGATGATGAATGCGGCTTTGCCGACCATGTCAGCGATTCTCTTTGGACCGTCGGCCGTAGCAACCAGCGTGTCGCCGGTAACACACGGATTCGTCGCATTAATGCGCTCGTCGTTGGAACAGGTATGCCATTCTTGAATCGTGTCATCGAATTGCAGGCCGGGATCGGCGCACTGCCAGGCGGCAAGGCCAATCTGTTCCCACAGATCCGCGGCTTTGATCGTCTTGACCGTATTGCCGTTGGTGCGTGAGGTCAAGGCCCAGTCGTCGTTCTTATCCAGCGCCTTGAAGAAGGCGTTGGTTAAACGCACCGAGTTGTTGGAGTTCTGACCTGAGACGGTATTGTATGCCTCGGAGTCCCACGCGGTGTCGTACTGGTCGATCTCGAGACTCTTGAAGCCCTGGCGCGCGTAATCGAGCGCTTGTTGCGTCGCACCGCTGGGCACGCCCATCGTCAGCGCTTTGCGTAGTGCATCGCGCAAATACGAATTAAACGCCACGTCCAGACGCGATGACTCCGGGATGCGCGTATCGTGCGCCGCCGCCATGATCGCGTTGAGCTGCTCCTGCAGAATACGCGAACCGATCACCAGATCGGCGACCTTGCGCTCCTCGGTTACTTTCCAGTTGACGAATTTCTCGATGTCGGGATGGTCGGCGTTGAGCACTACCATCTTGGCTGCGCGGCGCGTGGTGCCGCCGGATTTAATCGCGCCGGCCGCGCGATCGAAGACTTTGAGGAACGACATCAATCCGCTCGATGTGCCGCCACCGGTCAGTTTTTCACCCTCGGCGCGCAGGCGCGAGAAGTTTGCGCCCGAACCGGAGCCGCCTTTAAAGATGCGCGCTTCGCGCATCAACCCGTCGAAAATACCGCCTTGATTGACCAGATCGTCGTCAATGGAAAGTATGAAGCACGCGGAAACTTGCGCGTGTTCGAAGGCCGACGTCGAACGAACGGCTTCGCCGCTTTTGGGGTCGACAAAATAGTGGCCTTGCGCCGGTCCCGAAATACCGTACGCCCAATGCAAACCGGTGTTGAACCATTGCGGTGAATTCGGAGCACCGATTTGGCGCGCGAGCATCGCCGACATCTCGTCGAAGTAAATGCGCGCGTCGTCTTCGGTATCGAAGTAGCCGGTTTTCCAGCCCCAGTAGGCCCAGCAGCCCGCAAGCCGGTTGAAGACCTGGCGCGAGTCGCGTTCGGCACCGAACGTCGCATCCGACGCGGCCTCTGAGCGCCACAGCCACTGCGGAACACCCTCCTCCTCGACCCGCACCGTCGCGGTTGGAACGCCGGCTTTGCGGCAATACTTTTGGGCGAGCACGTCAACGGCGACCTGGCTCCAGCCGGTCGGCACCATCACATCCTTGGCTTCAAAAATGACCGAACCGTCCGGGTTGACGATCCGAGAGGTACGCGGCTCGAACTCGAAGCCCGCATACGGATCGCCGGAGGCCGAATAGAGACGACGGAACTTCATCGGGAGCTGCTCCTTGCGCGTGTTTGGCTGGACCAGTGATCTTCAAGAGAGTAGAGGCGAACACCTGTTCGCTAAAACCGACACCGATAGACCAACGGGACACCTATTGTGCCACATCGATCTCATTGCCACAAGATATTGGGGTCGTCGTCCTCAACTCCTTGTGATTTCGATGTGGAAGGCGACAAAAATCGGAGGATTGCCCGAGGATGAGGCATCTGAGGGGAGGAGACCCTGTGGAGCCTTCCGAGGATACCGGGGATAAGCCGTCGGAACGGCAGCCATAATGTTCGGTCCTGATCGCTTTGTCTCACGGCTCGCCACCCTCGCTCTGGAGGACCTGCACGCCCAGGGCTTCCGGGGGCTGATCGTCGATCTCGACAACACCCTGATGGGGTTCCGGCAGACCGAGCTCGAGGCCGACCACCTGGACTGGGTCGCGCGCGCCCACGATAACGGGTTTCGGATGGTCATGGTCTCGAACAACTTCACCGAACGCGTCACCGGGATCGCGCGTCAACTCAACGTCCCCTGTATTCCCAATGCCCTCAAACCGCTGCCGTTTGGGGTCATGCGGGCGGTTCGCATGCTCGAGATGCCGCGCAAGCAGATCGCCGTAGTCGGCGATCAGCTCTTCACCGACGTCCTCTCGGGAAAGCTGTGCGGCCTCTACACGATCCTCACTGAACCGATCGAAAGCAAGGACTTTCCGGTCACCAAAATCTTCCGGTTTTTCGAACGCTTGATGCTCGCGGGACGCACCAGCGAATGAGGCTCGCGGTAATCGGCGATCCGGTCTCGCACAGCCGCAGCCCGGAGATCCATCGGCGTTTCATGGATGAGGCCGAGATCGAGGACGGCAGCTACGTAGCGATTCGCGTGCCGCAGATCAATGCGATTTCGGTGATTCGGCGCATGCGCATGGACGGCTACACCGGCGCAAACGTGACCTTTCCGCTCAAAGAAGAAGCGCGCGCTGCGTGTGACGCGCTCACCCACGAAGCCGAAAGCGCGCAAGCCGTAAACACGATCTTTTTCGGGTCAGAGATTCTCGGACACAATACCGACGGCATCGGCGCGCGCTCGGCGCTTGAAGCATTGCTCGAAGAATCCATCGCGCTCAAGCGCATCGGTGTGCTCGGTTACGGCGCGACCGCGCGCGCAATCCTCGCGCACTTCTCGGAGAACGACGCGTATATGTTCGTTTGGGGTCGCGACGCGCAAAAAGTGCAAGCGGCGTGCGAACGCTACGACGCGCAAGCCTGGCCGAGTGACAATCCGCCGGAGATCGTGATTAGCACCTTGCCGCCCAAGGTGCGTTTCGAGCCGGATATGCTCGATGCGTTGATGCGCGCCGACGTCGTCATGGACGTCAATTACGGCCGGCGCGCGACGTTGCACCATCAGCTCGAACGCGAGATCGTTCCCGGCGACGCGATGCTCGAAGAGCAGGCGCGCGCGTCATTCGATTTCTGGCTCGCCCACGTAGAGGGACTCGCGCCCGAGCGGGGATAGCTTGACAGAAGGCCGTTAGCCATCTAATGTACTAATCAGGTAGTACATTAACGATGCCATATGCCACTATACCTTCACGTTGATCCCGGGAACGGGCTGCCCGTCTACCAGCAGATCGTCGATCAAGTCCGCCGAGCGGTCGCGATCGGGATTCTGAAGCCGGACGAGCAGCTCCCGACCGTCAAGCAGCTCGCTAGCGACCTGGTGGTCAATCCGGCCACCGTCGGGCGCGCGCTGCGCGAGCTGGAGCATCTGGAGATCATCCGGAGCGTGCCCGGCCGGGGAGCCTTCGTCCGCGCCGATGCGGCAACGGGGGTCGCCAAGACCGGCGCGCGCGACATCGTTAGCGCTTCGATCGACGCAGCGATTCGCGAGGCGCGTTCGCTCGGCGTCGACGAGGCCGAGTTGCGCGAGTTGTTCCGGCTGGCGCTCAATGCATGGTATCGCGGCGACGGCACGCTCGGAGCATGATGATTCCACTACGAATCGCACACCTCACGAAACGCTACGGCGACCGACTTGCGCTCGATGATCTTTCACTCGACGTCACACGGGGCACGGTCTTCGGATTGCTTGGCCGAAACGGTGCCGGCAAGAGCAGTACGATCGCGTGCGTGCTTGGCCTCATTTCGAAATCAGCCGGCGAGATCGCGCTCTTCGGCGAACCGCTCCAACCGCGAACGTTCGATCGCATCGCCTACCTGCCGGAGATCAACTGTCTCGACGGCTGGATGACGACCCGTCAGCACATCGAGTTTCGCAGCCGCTGTTTTTCGCGTTTCGATCGCGCGCTCATGAACGAGCTCATGGAGCGGTTTGAGATCGAGCCGGGGCGAGCGCTCCGCAAGCTCTCGAAAGGACAACGTCAAGCCGTCGCGCTGGCACTCGCGTTTGCACAGCGTCCCGAGCTCATGATGCTCGACGAGCCGGCGTCGGGGCTGGATCCGGTCATGCAGCACCGCCTCCTCGACAGCATCGTTAGCGCTGCCGCCGACGGTGTCACGGTCCTCTTTTCATCGCATCAAATCGGACACGTCGAACAAGCCGCTGAGCGGATCGCGATTCTCGATCAAGGCCGACTCGCGCTGGAGGCAGACGTCGACGAGCTGCGCGCCACACGATTCCTCATCGAAGCTGTTTTCGACGACGGCCGGCTCGAGCAGCGCTACGCCAACGGCGACGTCGCTGCCATCGAAGCGCAACTGCGCTCGCTCTCCCCCGTGACGGTAACCCGGCGTGCGATGAACCTCGAGCAAATCTTCTTTACGACCATCGACGAGAAGAAGGAGCGGCTAGGATGATCTATCGCGAGTACCTGGTCATGCGTAAGGCAATTGCTTGGTTCGCGGGCATCGTGCTGGTGTTCATGCTCATCATTCCCGCCGCTTCGCACAGCGATGTAGGGGTAGAGATCAACGCGATGAGATATGCAGAGATCGCCAATGGTGCTGCGTGGCTCGCGGCGATTTTCGCTTCGATCTTCGGCGTAGCGCTGGGCAATGCGTCGCGCGAAGCGGCGCGCGTGCTATGGGTACTGCCCGCGCCGCGCTGGAAACTCGCGCTCCAAGTGATCGCCGTGGATCTCTCCGGTGCGACCGTCGCGTTCGCGTGCGTGTGCGCGCTTTATCTCGCGGTTGCCCGCCTGCGCTTTGGGTGGAACCTGTACGGCACGCCGAGCGCGACCGACATCACCATGGCACTCGCGACGGTGTATGCCACGTACGGATGGAGCGCCCTCATCGGCATGCTCGGCCGGCGCATGTCCTACGCTGGGATCATCGCGCTCCCATTCCTGATGATCTGGATGATTCTCGCGCAGTCGCAAAGTGCTGCCACTGCGATACTACGGGCGGCGCTTGCCGCGAACCCGTTTGCCGTTTATAACGCGGGACTGGTTGCCGTTTCGAGCGCAGGGCTGGATGCTTGGCCCTCGCTGCAATGGCTCGGCACGCAGGCAACACCCGCACTCTTCGCTATCGCCGTTGTGACCTGCGGCCTCGCCGTCGCTCTTTGGCAGCGTGCACAAGTAATCAACTAGGTTTCATAAGGAGATCTGTGACAACCTCAATGCGAGGCGTATTTCGTGTTGCCGTAATGAGCGCAATCGTCCTAGCGCAAATCGCGGCAACGCCGCAGCACAAACCGCCGTACGATGTCGATTGGTATCTCCGTCCTCAGCGTTTGGTCGATATCGGCGGCCGCCGGCTGAACATCCTCTGCACGGGAGCGGGATCACCGACGGTAATCCTCGAGGCGGGCCTTGTCGCTGATTCGGCGGCCTGGCGGTTAGTGCAGCCGGCCATTTCCCGAGACACCAGGGTCTGCTCGTACGATCGAGCCGGATTGGGCTTTAGCGATCCCGCCGGCGCCCCGCGCGACGCTGCGGCGATCGTCCGCGATTTGCATACGCTCCTGCGGCGTGCTGGAATCGCTCCGCCCTACGTGCTTGTCGGATGGTCGAGCGGCGGCCTGTATACGCGCCTGTATCAGTACCGCTACCCGCACGAGCTGGCCGGGCTTGTCGAGGTCGATCCGGATTCGGAGTTTGACACACTCGTCGACGATTCGAAAATTGTCACTGCCGTAATGCATACGTCACGCCAATGGTACGAGCAGCAAGTGCAAGATTGGTACAAGCAATTCGACAACTGCGCGATAAATGTGTCACGAGGAACGTGCACATTTTTCCCCGGCGGCCTCGCCGCCTATCGCCGACGTTTACGTGTAGCCGGTTGTCCGACGATTTCAACCGCAGCCTGCGCTATTGCAGAAGTGCGCGGGGAACACCTGGAGCGAGCTTCGCTTTGGAAAGACGAGGCGCTAGAGCTCGAAGCGTCCGACAAAGGCGCAGCGGAAGTCCGGGCGGCGGCGCGTCCGTACGGCAATCTACCGCTCATCGTCCTCACGGACTCCGAAGACGGCGACATTGACTATACTGCTCCTCTGATAATATCGGTGCCCGCGCAGCGCGCGATGTGGGTTGCCAAAGACGAGGCCGAAGAACACATTGCCCGGCTGTCTTCCGCAGGTGCGCATTTCGTCGTCGCAGGCTCGACCCATGCGATACAACTGGACCATCCATCCGTCGTTATTTCCGCCGTTGACGAAGTTGTCGACCAGGCGCGTTACGGCGGCCCACGATGATCCTCTCGTTCATTCTGGCGGCAGTCGTAGGCGTTCCGGCGCCGCCGTCGGCAGAGCAATACTACATACGCGCGATTGAAGCGATGCGCAATGTTCCGCAGCCGACCTTCGCGACGTACGACGTATACGTTCATGTCACGGGTCTCGGCTTCTTTCTCACGCGCGAACCGGACGGCAAAGCATCGATCAACCTCACCTTGAGCGGCGGCAAGCCCGATGCATCCTTTCCGGCGGCATACCGAAAGAGCGACGACTTAACCTCGGTGGAAACGCCACAGGGTTGGGGCGTCATCCGTTCTCCGATCTTCGATCCGACGTGGCACGGCGTCGACGATTGGATCCGGTACGGATTCAACGGGCGTCCGGATTCGGTCACCGCGCCGCCGTTGCCGACGCCCGACACGAACGGCCTGCCGGTGATTGCGGCGGTCCGGGTCATGGGTGTTGCGTTCTATGACGTAAGCGACGGCGGCTCGGCGACCTGTGCAAACGGTGACTCGGCGCATCGCGTGCACTTGATCGCACGGAAGGATCCGCTGGACCATCCGCTCACCGATGCCGTCATCGACACGCGCACGAATCGCCTCTGCCGCGTGCGCTTTGAGATGCGCCAGAGCGTCGTCGCGGCCGGCTATACATTCACGACCGAACTGGACATTGCCGACGTCAACGGTGAGTCGCTGGTTCGCGGCGGAAAAATGGACTTTGTGGGCCGTGCACTGGGCATCGGGATAAAGAGCGTGAGAATAACGTTTGCCTACGATCACTTCGCGTTTCCGCAAGAGCTTTCTGACGCACTGTTTCCCGGGAGATAGCTCTCGATGGGTCGAGGGACTCCGCCCAAACGCGGATAACTCCCCGGCATGTCGGCTGCGGGGCGTCGGTATATCCGTCTCGGCTCGTTGGCGCTGCTTCTCTGCGCCGGGCTACTGGCTGCGTGCTCCGGCAGCACGACCAATGTTTTTCAGCTCCCGACTGCTACTCCGAGCCCAACTCCGAGCCCGACATCGAGCCCCACGTCAAGTGCCACATCAAGCGCGTCGCCATCGCCCTCGGCGTCGCCCACTCCAACCGCTCCGCCGTCCGGGGTGCTTAGCGTCAGCCCAACTACACTAGCACTAAACGGAACCGGCGCCGCGGCCGCGCAGAACGTCTACGTCCAGGAAACTGGATACGCCGGCGCGTTCGGTGAGAGCGACACGTGCGCCGGAGTGGCGACCGTTGCTCCTTCATCGGGAAGCGGTCCGACCGCGACGTTCACGGTGACGCCCAGCGCAGCGGGAACCTGCAGCGCGACCTTTACCGATACGAAGAGCCAGCACATAGCGGTCGCAATTACCGTGACGACAACCGGCTTCACGGTGAGTACCGCGATCTCGTCATTCTGATGGGGTGAGCCAGCGCGCGATGTTGCGTACATAGTCTTTGAAGATTGCGAGGTGCTGGGGATCGCGCTTCATCGCGGTGCCGGGTTTATCGGTGACGAACGACGGCGCGCCGCGATCGGTATCCCAATTCAAATCACAAAAATGATGGAACGTCGATTCGGCCACGGCGCGGCCCGGCTCCCCGTCGATGACGACGGCGATGTTGAACGCGCGTCCGCTTTGCGCGCTGCGTCCGCGCGCAACCACGCGCGCGTGTGGATCGCCCGCCGGCGCGCCGACCGCGCCTTCATGCGGATGCGCGGGAAAGAGTTCAATCACCCCGTTGGGCGCGCGATCCGAGCGAAAGATCTGGTGAATCGGTTCGATCAGATCGATGCGCTGGTAATCACCGTTTGCGCCGGAGTGATAGTTTGGCCACGGGATCTCGGGATCGTCTTGGTCGTCCTGCTGGCGGCGCTCGGGTTCGTCCTCGGGATTGTAGTTGTGAAAATGATTGACCGCGCCGAGCGTTCCGAGATTGCGAATGCACGCGCCGAGATCGGCGTGATCGCGCGCGGTTAGAACCCCGCCGCCTCGCGCACGAAAGGCGTTGATGCCCTCGACATCCGCACCGCGCAGTCCGTCGCCCGTATCGACGCCCATCAGCCAGAGCTGATCGAATGTACTCATCGCGAGACCCGAAAGGACCGGATCGTTTCCAGCGGCGTCGGGTTCGCGATTGCGGGGCGTGACCTCATGTCCGGAGGCGACGAGTTCGTCGCGAAGCAGGCTGAAACGTCCGACGTGCCAGTCATCCTCCGCATAGGGAATCGTCGTCTGCAACAGTATCCGTGCCATACTTGAATCGTACGGAGGTCGCGGCGAGATGCCTGTTTCCATGGATGTCCAGTCGGCCATTTCCCAGCGCTACGCCCAGCTTAGCAATGCCGTGACCCACGATCCAACGCAAGAACGGGGCATACTGTCACCGCAGTTCAACGACGCCGCGAAGATGCGGCTCTCGACATTTGATTACGATCCGCTCACCGTCATCGTGCAGCGGATCGATTCGCGGCCGGACGGATTGTATGTCCGCGCTGAATATGTCGGCGTTCACGGTCACAACGAAGTGACGGTGGATCATTGGAAAATGGTCGGCGGTCAGTGGGTGCTCGCCGCCCGCCATAACCCGTGAGCGTCGATCGCGCGCTTCGACCGGATTTCCACGGGCTGCCCCGCAGCATCGTCATCTCGATCGTTCTGCCCGCGATCTTGGTACAAATCCTCATTCGCGTACGTGTTCCGCTGATCGCTGCGCTCGCGATTGCAGCGATTTTTCCGCTCGGCGCCGCCATTCTCGCCTGGAGGCGAGGGATCGTCGACGTGATCGCGATCATCGGCTTGCTATTCATCATCGTCCGCGTCGCGACGTCATTCGTCAGCGCCGACCCACGGTATGCGCTCGTCGCGGGATCATTGGGCTCAGCGATTTTTGGAGCTGTATGTCTGGTCTCGCTGCTGGCGCCGCGCCCGGCCATGTTTGCTATCGCTAAGGGAGCGGCAGGACCGGATGCGTACGCGACGTTCGAGGAACTCTGGCGACAACTCACCGCAATCGTGTCGCCGGCGCTGGATGCTGCGGCAATCGTCGGACTAATCGCATGGACGATCCTGTACGTGCGCAACGCCCGCAAACGCGCCGGCCTCGCCGCCTAACGCGGCGGTCACAGGATGTTACCGGTGGAGTGCTAGCCTCGGAGGGGCGTCCCGCGAAGCGGGAGCACCCGGAGAGGGAGGGATTCGAACCCTCGAGACGTTTGCACGTCTGCTCGCTTTCCAAGCGAGTGCCTTCGACCACTCGACCACCTCTCCGCATCGTTTTCGCCACCTTCGGTGGCACCGCGCATCGTGCGCTAAAACGACATGCTTCACCCTCCAGGTGAAGCGCTTCACCCTCCAGGGTGAAGCGCATTCGGGTTAGCGGAGAGCTGCGGCGAGTCCTTGAGGGCTCTTAGAGTGGTGAGCTCGTCGGTGTGCCGGTTCCGGTGTAGTTCCCGACCCAGAACGCGTAGATGTTGTCGGCCGCAAAAGTGTAGCCTTTTGCATTCGCGTAGAACGTCCACGTCTTGCCGGAGACCACCACCGGTTGGCTCAGCGGCGTGACGACCACTCCCGAGAGGCTAACGTCGACCTGCACGATGTAGAAGTTCGCGGTAGAGACAGCCTTCGACGTGAACTTGCACGCGGGGATCGTCACCGGCTGTTGCGCGACCGTGATGCTCTTTAGCGTCAGGTACCAAATCCCGAGAAGCGGACTCGGCGAGTTCTCACAGGTGTTCAGAAACGGAAGACTGGTCAGTGAGTAACCCGGCGTGACCGCGAGGGGCACCTCATATTGCCATTGGCCGAGATTGAGATCATCGCGGCCCTTCGCCGCGTCGACCTGCTTGATGGTCGCCGTGGGCGCCTGCGTAACCTGAAGCTCCTTCGGCGGCGCCGGTACCGTGTCGTTCGAAGTCCCACCGGACACCTGCGGCGCTACGCCGGACATCCCACCTGAGCATGCGGCCAAAACCGCGATCGCTGCGGCGCTTACGACGATACGAAGCTGACGGTCCCACGACATAGCGAAAAAGCTCCCATCAAAGAAAAAAAGCTAAAAACACCCGGCGCAAGGGCTCCCTTTACGTGCCGCAAGGCGACCGCCTGTGGTTTCCCAGACGCGCCGGGCCAAGCATTTGTAAAGTTTCGATTATGCCGGGGCCGACCCTATGAGGGTCGCGAACTCGTCGGCCGGCAATGGCCGGCCGAACAGATACCCTTGGGCATATTCGCAGCCGCACTCGGCCAGAAACTCGGCTTGAGGCTGGGTTTCGACGCCCTCCGCCTGCACGCTCAGCCCAAGGGCATGGGCCATCGCGATGATCGCCGAGACGATCGCCAGGTCGTTGGCGTCGCTTGGGATGTCGCTCACGAAGGATTTGTCGATTTTGAGTTTGTCGATCGGAAATCGCTTGAGGTATGCCAGCGATGAATAACCCGTGCCGAAATCGTCGAGCGCAAGTTCAAGTCCCAACCCTTTGAGCTGGCGCATGATGCCGATCGAGTCCTCGGCGTTTTGCATCGCCACGCTCTCGGTGATCTCGAATTCCAGCGTATGCGGGCGCAAGCGCGCGGCGCGGACCGAATCTTCGATCGCCTTGGTCAAGTTGTGATGTAAGAACTGACGCGCGGAGAGATTGACCGCAAGCCGCAAATCGACGTTGTGCAGACCTTGCCATTGACTCACTTGGTCGATCGCCGTACGCATGACCCACTCGCCGAGTTGCACGATAAACCCCGACGTTTCGGCCTGCGTAATGAAGGTTTCGGGCGGAGCAAACGTCGCGTCCCGCTGCGGCCAACGGCATAGGGCTTCCGCGCCCACGATGGATCCGCTGGCCAGCGAAACCACAGGCTGATAGAAGATCCGAAACTCGCCGTAGCTCAGCGCATTCGACAGGCGCTGATGCGCGGGGAGACGATAACTCAAGCGCCCACACCCTCCAACAACTGCCAATAGTACGCGATGCGGGCAGCTTCCTCGGCCAAGTCGGTTTGGAGGAACGCATCCTCCAGAGTTCCCGAGATAACGGAGAGCCCGTGGCGCTCCATCATCACGACGTCGACGCCGGCGGCGAACTGCTCGGCACAAGCGGCAGCCAGCTCTTCGCTTCCATTACGAAAATAGGGCGTCCAGGCGCACGTTCGAAGCGTTTCGCTCGCGCCGACCGTATCGCGCGGGAAGATTGCGCCCGTTTTCGACCAAACGACGCACATCGTGGGATGCGTGTGCACGACGCAGGCAATATCGTCCCGCGCGCGATAGGCGGCGAGGTGAAGTGGGAGTTCGCTCGTCGGGACGCCGGCGCCATCGCGCAGCGAACCGTCGGCATTGAGCGCGACGAGATCGCGCGGACGCAGATCGCCGATCGACCGCGCCGACGGCGTGACCAGAAGCGTCCCGTCATCCATACGATAACTGAGGTTCCCACTCGATCCGGTAACTAAGCGGCGTTTCCAAAGACGGCGTCCACAGCGCACCAGCGCGGCGCGCGCGTCTGCCTCGTCTAGACGCCGGCGGGATGCCAAATCGTCTTGATCTCGCAGTAGTCGCTAATGTCGTTGAGACTCTGCGCAGCCGGCGCGAACCACTCCTCGCGCGAGCGCATCGGATAGAGGCGCACCCGTTTGACGTTTTCGGCTGACTCACGTTCCACCGATTCGCGGAGCTGCGGATCGCCGCGCGGAACGACGATCGCGTTCACGTCCATGTGTTTGGCCATGACGGGAGCGACTTCGCTGCGATACCCGGTGAGCACGTTTACGACGCCGGCGGGAAGATCGCTGGTCGCAAGCGCTTCGGCAAAGACGACCGCGGTACGCGGATCGAACTCTGAGGCCAGCAGCACGACGGCGTTTCCGGCGACGACCGGCGGTAAAAGCACCGAAACGAGACCCAGCAAAGCCGGCCGATCCGGTGCGCAAACGACCACCACGCCCATCGGTTCGGCGGTCGAAAAATTGAAGTGCGGCCCGGCCACGGGATTTCGCGTCGAAAGCAACGCTGCGTATTTATCACTCCAACCCGCGTACCAGACCGTGCGATCGATCGCCGCGGTTACTTCGCGCTCGGCGTCTTGCTCGGAGCATTCCGCGCCTTCGCGAATGCGTTCGGTAAGCTCGGCGCGCCGCGCTTCCATCATCTCCGCTAGACGATAGAGGATCAAGCCACGCGTCCCGGGCGCCGTTTTCCACCATCCTGGTTGCGCCGCACGCGCAGCGACCACGGCATCACGTGCGTCTTTGCGCGATGCACGCGCGATGTTTGCGCCAAACTCTTTGCCGTCCCAGAGCGGATCGCTGCGCCCGGATTCCGAGCGCACGAACGCGCCGTTGATGTAGAGCTTGTACATTTTGCGGACCGCAAGCCGCACATCGCCGTTCTTGGACATGGGGGTGGACGGGTACGACGCAAGATAGACGGAGCCCTCGGGCGAAGCTGCGGAGCCATGGTCACCCCCAGTTTCCTTGGTCGCGTCGTCGTCGCCGAGCCGTTTGACGAACGCGGTGTTGCGGTCTTGCGCGAAGCCGGAGCGGAGGTCGTTTCGGTCGTCGGCGGGCCTCGCGAGGCCCTGCATGAAGCACTGCGCGAGGCGCGCGGGCTCATCGTCCGCTCCGAAACCCGGGTGGACGCACAATTGCTTGCAGCTGCGCCCCGCCTCGAGGTGGTCGCGCGCGCCGGTGTGGGCGTCGATGCCATCGACGTCGACGCCGCGACCGCGGCGGGGATTGTCGTCGTCAATACACCGAGCGCCAACACGCTTGCTGCCACCGAACAGACTTTTGCGCTGCTCCTTGCCGCGATGCGCCACGTGCCGCAGGCGCACGCGAGCGTGCACGCTGGTAAATGGGAGCGAAAGAGCTTCATCGGCCACGAGTTGCATGGCAAGACCTTGGGCATCGTCGGACTCGGACGCATCGGCAGCAACGTTGCCGCGCGTGCCGCGGCATTCGGAATGACGGTGATTGCTTACGATCCCTATCTCGCTGCTTCGCGCGCCCGCGCGCTCAACGTGGAGCTGACCGGTTTCGAAGACCTCCTCGCACGCGCGGACGTCGTCACCCTCCACGTACCGCTCACCGCACAAACCCGTGGAATGATCGAACGCTCCGCGCTTGCGCAGATGCGCGACGACGCGGTGCTGGTCAACTGCGCGCGCGGCGCCGTCATCGATGCCGACGCGCTGGTCGAGACATTGGATGCCGGCCGCTTGCGCGCGGTCGCGGTCGATGTCGTACCCCAAGAGCCGCCGCCGCCCGGATCAGCGTCGGCGCGTATCCTAACCCATGAGCGCGTTATCGCGACGCCGCACTTGGGCGGCTCGACCTACGAAGCTCTCGAACGCATCGCGCTCGAGCTCGCGGGCGACGTCGTGCGTGTGCTCGGCGGGCGTCCGGCAAACGGTGCGGTCAACGCTCCGATGCTCCAAGGCGCAGACGCCGAGCGCGCGAGTGCGTTCATCGACCTTGCGCACCGGCTCGGAGCGCTCTTGCCCCAGCTTTTCGATGAGGTGATGCGCACGGAGATCGCCGTCGTGTTGCAAGGTGAACTCGAAGGCGTCGACGCTGAACCCTTTGTTGCCGCATTGCTGGCCGGAGCGTTGCCGCTCGTCACCGATCGCCGCGTAACCCTGGTCAACTCCGGTGCGATCGCGCGTGAGATCGGCGTGCGCGTCGCGGTTTCGCGCGAGGCGAACGCGCCGCCGTTTCGTTCGTCATTGCTGGTAGCGGCAGGCGAGCACCGCATCGTCGGAACGGTGCTTCCGCACGGGCCGCGGATCGTCGAGATCGACGGCTTCGAGATCGACGCGATCCCGGACGGCACGCTCTTAGTAACGCGCCATCGCGACGTTCCCGGGATGGTCGGACGCATCGGCACGATCTTGGGTGAGGCCAACGTCAACATCTCGACGATGCAAGTTGCGCGCACCGCGCGCGGCGGCAACGCGATGATGGTGCTCGAAGTGGATCGTGAAATCGAACGGACCGTGGTCGACCGGATCGCCCACGTGGAGGGGATGTCCGCGGTTCGTTTGGTGCGCATCTGAATGATCGATGTTGCATGATCTATATCGCGCGTCACGGTGAGACGGATTGGAATCGCGAGGGGCGCTACCAAGGCCAGCGCGAATCGCAGCTGACCGATACGGGCGTCGCGCAGGCGCGCGCTCTAGCTCGCGCGCTTAGCCGACAAGAGATTCGGCGTGTCGCTTCGAGCCCGCTGGCGCGCTGCATCGACACCGCGCGTCCACTCGCCGAGGCGCTCGGCCTGACGGTCGAAACCGACAGCGAGCTGATCGAGATCGCGCACGGCTCGTGGGAAGGGCGCTTGCGTGCGTCGATCGAGCGCGAAGACTCGCCGGCAATGCGCACTTGGCGCGAGCATCCCGAACGAGTGCACTTCGAGGGCGGCGAGTCACTCGCACACGTCGATGCGCGTTGGCGCGACTTTATGCAGCGCAATCGCGATGCCGATGGAATTGCGATTGTGACGCACGACGTGATCGTCCGTCTCGCCATTCTCGCCGCGAGCGGCGCACCGCTCTCGCAGCTATGGGAACCGCGCGTGGTCAACGGCGGTTACGCCGTGCTTCGCGCCGGGTCGTGGGAGCTGGTCGACGAATGCGTCGACGATCATTTAGACGGCCTGATCGTCGATACGGCGTCGCAAGCGCTCTAACGGCACGTATGGAACTCGTCTTGGTACGTCACGGTGAGACGGCGTGGAACGCCGCGCGCCGTTTTCAAGGGCAAAGTCAAGTGCCGCTGTCGGAGCGGGGCCGCGCACAAGCTGCGGCACTCGGGCGCGCGCTCCGCGCTGAATCGTTTAGTCACGCGTACGCAAGCGATCTCGTGCGTGCACTCGAAACCGCGCGCACTATCATCGGCGAGCGCAGGCTCGACATTGCAAGCGATCCACGATTGCGTGAATTCGATTTTGGGGAGTGGGAGGGCCTCACCTGGCCCGAGATCGTCGCGCGGTGGCCGCAGTTCGAGGCGCGTCTGCCTACGCAGGCGCGACGCTACGAGCCCGTTGGCGGGGAGCGATTCGAGCAGGTAACGGCCCGGATACGCTCGTTCTTCGAGGACCTGCGAGCCCGTGCGCCGGACGGCCCCGTCCTGGTTGTGACCCATGCCGGCGCGCTGCATGCCGCGATGGAAGAGCTGGCTCCTGAGGGCTTCGATCCGCTGGGCATGGTTTTTTCGACGGCGAGTATCACGCGAATCGCCATGGAAGGTGACCGCGCGCGGATAATCTCCCTAAACGATGTCAGCCATCTTCATTCCACCGCTTGACGCTGCCGCAGCGCGCGCCGCGCGCGAGCGGATCGATCAACTTACCAAACCCGTCGGCAGTTTGGGCCGAATAGAAGAGCTGGCCGAACGTCTCGCCGCGATCGCCGGGGGTTTACCGCCGATCTACGAACGTCGTGCCATCCTCGTCGGTGCGGGTGACCACGGCATTACCGCCGAGGGGGTCAGCGCTTATCCGAGCGAGGTGACACCCCAGATGGTCGGCGCGTTTCTGGGCGGGTTTGCCGCGATCAACGCCTTCTCGCGCGTTGCCAAGGCTGACGTATTCGTGGCAAATTTCGGCGTTGCGGGTGACTTACCGCAGCACGAGCGATTGCTCGGCCTTCCGGTTGGTCGCGGAACGCGTAACTTTGCGCGCGAGGCAGCAATCGATCCGCTGGATGTCGATCGCGCGTTGCAAGCCGGCATGAACGCCGTGGGAACGATCGTCGAACGCGTCGATCCGCAGATCCTTGCCCTGGGTGAAATGGGCATCGGGAACACCACCAGCGCGGCCGCGATCATCTGCGCGCTGACCGGTGCTTCGCCCGAAGACGTTGTCGGACGCGGCACCGGCGTCGATGACGATGGTTTACGGCGTAAGCTCAGCGTGGTTTCCGCCGCGCTCTCACGCATGCGGACATCGGATTGGCGCACGGTCGCAAGCGAGTTCGGCGGTTACGAGATCGTGGGCCTGGCCGGCGCATTGCTCGCCGCAGCGCAGCGACGCATCCCGATCCTCCTTGACGGATTTATTGTTGGGGCAGCGGCGCTGCTGGCGCAGGCGATCGCGCCCGATTCGATCGGATACTGCATCGCCGCGCACCGCTCGCGCGAACTTGGTCACGCTGTTGCGCTGCGGCATTTGGGCCTCGTGCCGTTGCTCGATCTGGATCTTCGCCTCGGCGAGGGAAGCGGCGCGGCGCTGGCGATGCCGCTCTGCGAAGCGGCGGCGCGCATGGTGCGCGAGATGAAGACCTTTGCGGAGGCAGGCGTCTCGACCGCGAGCGAACCGGCCCACGTTTGAGATATCTGCGCGCGCTCGCCGCCGCGTTTTCGTATTTTTCGATCCTTCCGATTCCGCACGCTCAGGCGCCGCCCGACGACGACGCGATCGCGCTCTTGCCGATCGTGGGCCTTGTTATCGGCGGACTTGCCGGCTACGGCGCGTACGGCATTGCGCTGCTCACGCACTCGCAACTTGCGGCAGCGATCGCGGCCTGGGTACTTTCGATAGCGCTCAGCGGCGCGATTCACGTCGACGGGTTCCTCGACTGCTGCGACGGGCTGTTTGCGATGGCACCGCCGGAGAAGCGCTTGGAGATCATGCGCGATCCGCACCACGGAACGTACGCGATCGCCGGCATGGCGATGGTGAGCGTGCTTTGGCTTTACGCACTGGCGCAAATTCCGCCGTCGCTAATGCCGGCGACCCTCGCGCTAACCGGATGCATCGCGCGAGGACTTACGCTGCTGGTCTTGCGGCCGTCCAAGCGAATCCCGTCGCCGCTTGTGCTGCTCATCGGCATCGTGACCATTGTTCCATGGCTCTTCGGCGTTTTCGCGAAGCGGCGGCTGGGCGGCGTCCTTAACGGCGACTGTTACGGCGCGGCAATCGTCGTAACAGAGATCGCCTTGCTGATGATTTCAGCCGTGTCGACGAGTCGCGGGCCCGGCCTATTCAAATAGGCACTCCCGTCGATCGGATAGACACGCCCTTCACGCACGGCGCGCAGGTTGCGCCAGCCGGCATTGCCCTCGAGTTGCGCGATTGCTTCATGCGTGCGTGCCAGATCGAAGCCACACGGACCTACCACAATCGCGTCAGGATCCGCGCCGTCAATCTGTTCCCACGTGAGGACTTGCGAATTTTCGCCGGCACTGCCGAGCACGGACGTTCCGCCGGCAAGCTCGACTAAGCCCGGCGTCCAATGGCCGCCGCTCATCGGCGGATCGGTCCATTCAAGGACGAGCGCGCGCGGGCGCGCGCTATCGCGCTTTCGACCGCGCAGTGCGTCGACGCGCGCGTTGAGGTCGCGCAGCAGCGCTGCGGCACGATCCGGATGTCCCGTAATTTCGCCAAGGAACGTAATTGTTGCAAACACGTCGTCGAGAGAAGAAGGTTCGAGCGACACTAGGCGCGGATCGCCGCGCAAACGGCGCACCGCGCGTTGCACGATCTCGTACGAGACCGCGCACACGACGCACAATTCTTGGGTGACGATCAAATCCGGCTCGAGCTTTTCGAGCAACTCCGCATCGAGATGATAAAGGCTTGAGCCCTCGTGCAAACTGCGGCGCACGTGCCGGTCGATGTCGGCGAAAGAACCCGCCGCAGGTAGTGCGGACGACGTCAGGTGCGGACGTGAGATCGCGTCGGGCGGAAAGTCGCACTCGTGCGTGACTCCGACGACGTCGTCGCCCGCGCCGATGGCAAAGAGAATCTCAGTCGCGCTCGGCAGCAGGCTGACGATGCGCACAATCGGCTATCGGGCCCCGAAGAAGGCGAGTTGATCGTCCTCGGAGAGAAAATCGATCAGAGGCGTTTCGGGCGGCATCGCAGCCCCGTGCGGATATTTCTTGCGCCAGGCCTCGTCGCTCAGGCGGTGCTCGATGCGTCGAGCCACGATCGCCGCGTTGAATGCGCCGAACTTCTCCGGCGTCACGCGCTCGCGCAGCCATGCCGCGATGTCGGCGTCGGTCGACGCGCGTTCGACTTCGCTGCGGAAGTCATCCTCCGAGACGCCGATCGCTTCGAGCATTTGCGTGCTGAAGCCGGGAATATTATACGAGCCCAGGTTACCGCCGGGGAGCGTGGCGCGCATCTTGTCAACGGTGCGCGCGGCCATGATGAGGTCGAGGTCCGCGAGCCGAGCTCGCGGCGTGCGCGGCGGGGCTTTGGTAAGGTCGAGAGCTTCCATGAGGCTAGCTCTTCGGCTTAGCGGCCGACCGACCTCGCGATACCATGCGCCCGGGCGCATTGCCGGTCGGAGGTGTGGGCGCGGGCGTAGACGCGAATAAGGCGGTTGGTAAATCCGGGGAGCCACGGATCGCGCGGATACTTGCGATACCAGTCCTCGATCGCCATTTCAAGATTGTCGATCCCGCGCACGTGACGGCGTAGATCCCAATCCGCATCGCGCTCGAACGACATCAGCCGATTGCGAATCTCGAGGATGCTCTCTTTGAACGGACCGAAGTACTCGTCGGCAGGTGCCGGGCCGCTTGCGCGGCAGGCAAGCGGCAGGAATGCGGATGCACAAGCAAATGCCAAGGCCAAGATGCGAGGCAGCATGATAGTCTAACTTTGCCGCATGCAGGCAAACGCCTCGCGCCTATTCTGTTTCTAATGTTTCACGAAATGATGGAAGTGACCGTACGCTTGGCGACTGAAGAGGTTCAACGGTGCGCGCGCCATTGCGGACGTCGCGGCGCTGAATGCTTGCAGCGCTAGCCGGCGGCGCTGCGCAGTTGCGGTCAGCGTTGATGCAGTCGCGTAGATCCATACCGTTTGCGCGGTCGTCACATAGTCGGTGTCGTAGTCCGGATTGCCGGCAACGTTGACGTAGTAACTCGTCGGCCCCGAATCAAACGACACTTGGTACATAACGTACTCGCTGCACACTTCGCCCACGCCGTCAAGATAGTAGTGGTTGATCGTCTGCGACGTATAGTAGCCGATGTTCCAATCTTGCATCGGGTCGGCGAGAACGACCGTTTCAACCGCTTCGCTGATCGTGGGGTTGGACCCCAGCAAGCTCGCGGGAATGGCGCACTGGGCGGGAAGTGTAGCGATCGCGCCGACCGTCGCGAACGTATCGCTTTCGAGCGGGATCGGCATCGCGCCGTTTGGGATGCCGGCTGCGATCCATGGATTCGGCACGCTAGTCGAGATCGGAGCAGGCGTTGGCGCCGTATTCGACGGCGGGATTCCCTCGCCCGGAAAATACGTAATCGTGACCGGCAATAGTGCCGCGCCCGGGCTCGGAACGGGTACCGCCACGATCGAGGAGTTCCCGCAGCCGCATGCGATGTTATAGAATTGCGTCGCGCTGCCGTCGGAATTCACTCCGACCCGATACGAGTAGCCGAATTGATTAATGAGATTCCCGGTATCCGCATAGGAACCGTCCGCGTTGATGACGGCGGTGTCGGTGTCACCCATGTTATCGTCGTACGTCTGCGTGCACGGCGCGCTGTCGTTGCGCACGTCCCAGCTACTTGGAAGCGGCGTGATAATTCGCTGATTGTACGGCGCGGCACAGCTGAGCGTGAAGAGATCGGTGCTGGTCATTCCCACGAGACCGAGTGACGAGGCTGCACTTTGCTGCGTCCAGGCGAAGTACGCGACCAGGCCGGGATAGTTGCAGCACGTTGCAAACGACGATGGCAGGCCGGGGTCGGCTTCCGGAAGCCCGGACATCTGCACGAGATTACTAACGCCGTTGAAGCTCTGCCCGGTCGCAACGGTGACTGTGTACGTGCCGGACGAGGTGAACACTTTCCCGTTCGGCGCTGCGTTGGTGCCCTGCTGCATGCTCGCGCTGTAGGCAAAAGACGTCGTTGCACCGTTGACGGTGGGCGCCGTTTGATCGGGCGAGAAGGAGGCGATCGTTACGCTCCCTGGACTTACGCCTAAGGCAGATGCGTCGATCACTGCCGGCGCGCTCATCGTGCCGCCTTTGTAGGCAAGCGTAACGGAAAGCGCGCCGCTCGTGATGTTGGTCGCCGATGACGAAAGCGTCGTCTGTCCCGACGGATCGTTGTCAGTGAGCGTGATGGGGTTCGTATAGTTTCCGAGCACCGTATTGTTGTTCGTGTCTTCGGCTTGAACCGTCAGCGTGACGGCCACACTCGCGCCGAGCGCAGCGCCCCCGACCGTTAGGACGATCTTTGCAACCGTGCCGTAAAGCGTGGCGGGAGCTACGACCGTCGCACCAGCGGTCGTTGTCACGGCGAGATTGCCGGCGCCGAGCGACGAGCCTCCGCCGCCGGCCGCACTATAGACGGTGAGGGTATAGATGAGCGCGCCCACCGGGGCGCTAACGTTGACGACGCAGCTCAATTGCGTCGAGGTTTGTTCGCAGCCGGCGGTTGATGCGCTGAGGTTTGCGATCGCCGGCGCTGTGCTCGATGCGGTACCGTTGACCGAGTCGAGCGCGATCGCGACGGAGAGCGACGCCGACGGCACCACTGCATGCGGACGCTGCCGTGCGCTCACGCTGCTATTTGGAACGATGACGTTGAACGAGACCGTACTGCTCGGCATCATCGTGGGCTGCCCGGTGGGTTGATTGGTTGGCTGCGGCGTCGGCGTCGTTGGCGTCGTTACGTTCGGAGGCGGAGTTTCGTAGATGACGGTCTTTCCGCCACACGCGGCCAGCGCGAGCGCCGCGATAACGAATACGCTACGCGCTAGCGATTGGACGACAAACCTCCTTGGGCGAACGAGAAGCTCCCTACTGCCCTTGGGCCAACGAGTATCCGCGTTCGCCGTTGAAGGTGAAGAGCCCCTCGGTTTTGATCACGTCGAAACCGGCGCGGTCAGCCTCAGCGAGCAGCTTGATCACGTGCTCGGCGGTAAATAGCTCGTCGCTGTCGCCTTCAAACCGGCACTGCCAATGATCGCTCCAGTAGGTGTCCGGATTGCCGTTGGGCCACACTTTCGTCCCGCGATTGCTGATGATGGTCAGCTTGGTGCCGCCCACGTTGAATTTTTGCATCAACGCAGCGATCTGGTCGGGATTACCGTCACGACGGTCGATAAAGAGATCGACGCCGACGCGCACCTTCATCGGCGGCTTGCCGGCCGGCCGAATTGCGAGGTTCATGTGGATGTTCTTCGCATACTCGGCGGGCTTGAGTTGTTGCGGCTTTTGACCGAGACGCGCGATGACGGCGTCGGCGAACTCCTTTGTGCCGACCTTCTGTTTCGAAATGCCTTCCTTGTAGATGTCGTAGGTGTGCACGCCATCTTCGATTGTCCGCAACCAAGCGTTGTGCGCGCGCTCGGCGGCGTCGCCTTGGCCGATGTGCACCAGCATTAGCAGTGCACCATGCAGGAGCCCCGACGGATTGGCCAGGTTTTGGCCCGCGCGCCGCGGAGCCGAGCCGTGGATCGCTTCGAACATCGAACAGTGATCGCCGATGTTCGCCGATCCGGCGAGTCCGACCGACCCGGTGATCTGCGCGGCAACGTCGGAGAGAACGTCACCGTAGAGATTCGGCATCACGATCACGTCAAAGGCTTCGGGCGTGTCGGCCATCTTTGCCGCGCCGATGTCGACGATCCAGTGCTCGTGTTCGAGATCCGGGTACTCCTTGGCAATCTCTTCAAACGTACGGTGAAAGAGCCCGTCCGTGATCTTCATGATGTTGTCTTTGGTGAAGCAGGTAACTTTCTGGCGCTTGTTCGCTCGTGCGTACTCGAAGGCATAGCGGATAATACGCTTGCTGCCAGGACGCGAAATCAGCTTAAGACACTGCGCCACTTGATTGGTCTGGCGGTGCTCGATACCGCCATAGACGTCTTCCTCGTTCTCGCGCACGATCACGATGTCCATGTTGGGATGTTTGGTCGCCACGAACGGATAGAGCGATGAGCAGGGACGCACGTTGGCATACATGCCGAGCGTCTTGCGCACGGTCACGTTGAGACTCTTGAACCCGCCGCCCTGTGGCGTCGTAATCGGCGCCTTCAAAAAGACTTTGGTGCGCCGGAGCGAGTCCCAGGCGGACGGCTCGATGCCGCTGTCCATCCCTTTCTTGTAGATCGATTCGCCGATCTCGATGCGCTCGATTTCGAGTTGGGCTCCTGCTGCCCGAATTATGCGCAGCGTAGCATCCATGATTTCGGGTCCAATACCGTCGCCATACGCGACGGTGATCGGAACTTTTACGGGCACTGTTGGTGTGCCGGTCGCGCTCGAGACGGATTCAAGCACGGCGCCCGAGGTGTTATTGGTGGTACTCACGGATAGACAGGGCTCCTTTGCGCGAAGGGGTGGCGTCTCATAGGACGCAGCGGAATTTTGCGTACATGTACGGATAATCGCCGTAAAACCAATTGCGAAACGACGGCCGGATCAATTCCCGTGCGGTTACGGGCGACGCGCCTTTCATGACGTAGTGCCGACCATCGAAGAAGTCGGCGGAATATTGAGGGTATGATGCCATCGGTTCGAAGCCCGGAAAGGGTCCGAAGACGCTCGACGTCCATTCCCATCCATTTCCGACCAAATCTTCGATTTCCCACGCGCTGGCGCCGGCCGGATGTTCGTCGACGGGTTCGGGGTCGAAGCGTTCGAAATCGAAGTTTCCGTGGAGTGCGTCGGGCGGCGCGTCGCCCCAGGGATGGACGCGGTCGGCGCCATCCGGCGTACCATACGCAGCACGGTGGAACTGCGCCTCTGTCGGAAGTCGCATCCCAGCCCACGTCGCATAGGCCTGCGCCTGATCGTGTGAGACGTACACCGGCCACGACCGCGGCAGCGGCAGCTCTTCAAAAACGCCGCGCAAAAAGAATTCGCCGTCGCGTTCGACCCAAAACTCCGGTACCGGACCGCCGGCATGAACGAATTGCAGCCAGTCGGCGTTGGTTACGGGATAGCGCGAGATCGAAAATGCCGGAACGTCGACTTCGCACGCGCGAAACTCGTTATCCCAACCGAATGTAACCGTTTCGGGATCGGCACCGAGGTGCGCCGTACCCGCGTCGACTCGTTGCATCGGATTGTCAGGCGGCGCGTGATCGTGGTGCTCTTGGGCGATGCGGCCTTTGTTCGCGTAGTCGAGCTGATGGATGATGTAAAGCAACGTCTCATGATGCATCGGCTCGTGCTCGAGCACGGTGAAGACCGACTGACCGTGGCGCAAACGGGGATTCGATGGGTCAACCAGCGTCGCGTGCCCCAGCGCCTCGATCACGCGTTCATCGCACGCGCGAGCAAACTGTTCGACTTGAGCGCGCGACGGCCAGTCGTTACGCCCGAGTTTGCGCGCCACGTTAGCCGAGTCGGGATCGATGCCGCGCTCAAACAGCTTTTCGAAGGTCGGGTCGATCGGAGCCTGTCCTAACGCGCGTTCGTTCAAGGTGAGGAAGCTGAATGCCGGAAGGTGACCTTCGTAAAACACGAATGGGTGGCGCAACGAAATGGGTCGCTGCAGGAACGCCGCTTCATCGACTAGTGCGAAGAGTTGTGCCGAGCGTTCGCGATTGCGCCGGTACCAGTCGATGAGCGCGCTGCGATTTAAGCCTGGCGTGGTTGATATCATGGCCGTCACCCTTTACCCCGATGCGGCGGACGCTTCGCGGCGACGCAGGAAGAAATCCTCGAACTCTGCAGCCGGAAGCGGAGGGGCGATGGCATAGCCCTGCACCATATCGCAGCCGTGTTCGGTCAGGAACGCAAGTTGGGTGACGGACTCCACGCCTTCGGCGACCACTTCGAGGCCAAGACTGTGTGCCATGCCGATCACCGTTTTAACAATGGTCTCATCGAAAGCTTCGTGACCGAGGCCGATGACGAAGGAGCCGTCGATCTTGAGCACATCGAGTGAGAATCGCCGCAAATATGCAAGCGACGAGTACCCCGTTCCGAAGTCATCGACCGCGGTACGAATTCCCAGGGCTTTGAGATCCCGCACGATCCCGACCGTTTGTGCCGCGTCCGACATCGCGACGCTCTCCGTGATCTCGACCTCGAGAAATGAGGGCTCTAGCTGCGCATTCTCGAGCGCCTGGATGACGCGCCGCCGAAGATCGCGTTGATGGAATTGGCGGCCGGAAAGGTTGACCGCAAGGCGTAGCGGTGCGAGCGTCTTGTGCCAGTGCTCCACCTGCTTGGCCGCGGTCTCGAGGACCCAGTCACCCAGCGGAACGATAAGCCCCGAAATTTCGGCACTTGGAATGAAATGCGAGGGCTCAATTAACCCGCTCTTGGGGTGATTCCAGCGCACCAGCGCTTCAACGCTAACAACGTCCCCCGTGCGCACGTCCAGCTGCGGCTGGTAGTAGACGACGAATTGATTGTACTCAAGCGCGCGTCGGAGCAACTTCTCCTGCGACAGACGCATATGGATTGGCGCTTCGAGCGTTGGATTGTAAAAGTAGTAACCGTTGCGTCCACGGTCCTTGGCGCGGTACATCGCGATATCGGCGTTCTTGATCAGCGTCTGGTCGTCGCGCCCGTCCTCGGGGTACACCGCAATGCCGATGCTTGCCGAGATGTATTGCTCGTATTCATCGAGCAGGAATGGCTCGCTCACCATGCCGAGAATGCGTTCGCCGACGTCACGGACGTGTTCGGCGTCGCGGCAATCGGTGAGCAGAACGACGAATTCATCGCCACCCATGCGCGCGATGGTGGCGTCCTCGCCAAGCTCCTTGACCAGACGCTGCGCGACCATTTGCAGCAGCCGGTCGCCCCGCGCATGTCCTAACGTATCGTTGACGTCCTTGAATCGATCCAGGTCGAGGAAGAGCACCGCGACGCGGCCGAGGCGCGATTGCGCAACTTCGATTGCGTCGCGCAGCTTTTCAGCCAGGAAAACGCGATTCGGCAGGCCGGTCAGCGCGTCGAAGTACGCCATCGCGCGCAGCCTGGCGCGCTGCCGGCTACGGTCGATCGTGCCGGCGATCAGGGTTGCGATCAGTCCCAGTAGGTCTGCGTCGGTCGACGAGAATTCGCGAACGGTGCCGTGCGGATCCGCGAAGACTAGCGCCCCGTACGGATCGCCGGCCACATCCAGGCGCATGGCGATGCCGTTCTTGAATGGAACCGGGATCGCCGCACCTGGTAACGAGGCGACGCTCTTGGCCATCGCAATAATTTCTTCGTCGGCGATCGTCTCGGCACTGGGCTCGCGATAGACTGCTTCGATGGTTGGAATGCCGCCATTGATCTCAACCACCGCGCCGAGGGTAAGATCGCAGGCGTGACAGCCCATTTCGAGCGAGGCGCGCATACGCACGTCAGGGTAGTCACCGCTCGCGGCAATGAAATAGAGATTGCGGATGCGCAGGCTCTGCATCTCGGCGCGCCGCTCGGCGGTGCGCCGCTCGGTGATGTCTTGCAACACGCCGTAGACACCGACCCGTTCGCCACCCTTGTATTGCGGGATCAGCGTGCACTCGAGCTCGAGCGGCGAACCGTCGGCGCCGGCCGACTCGACGTTGATTGCAGCTGGATGACCGCTCAGTGCACGCGCGAAGGCAGCGTTCGTGCGGTCGTGCTCGTGCTCGGGAATCAAGCGGCTGAAATGCGCGCCGACGACGTCGTCGCGCTTAAAGCTGCCTATGCGCAGGGCGGCATCATTCGCGTCGACGACTTCGCCGCGGCGATCGAGTAAGACGACACCGTCGGGATTGTGTTCGAAGAGCGACCGCAAGGCGCCCTCGGCCGCGCGCTGTTCCGTCTCATCGCGAGTTATCGAGTAGACACCGGCGATCTTGCCGTCCCGGTACATTGGGAACGTCGTGACCGATACGTCGAGCGGCTGCCCGTCAAACGTACGCACGCGCGAATGGTAGACGATTGTTTCACCGGCGAGCGCCCTCCGATAATACTCTTCGTGCGCCGGCACATCTTGAGGATCGAGAAACCTCGTATAGTGAATGCCGATGAGCGCTTCCGGCGGCGCAAAGCGACGAACCGATTCATTGACGTCGACGAAGTGTCCGTCGAGATCGAACAGCGCCACAATATCAGGGTTGTAATCGAAGAGCGAACGGAAGCGCTCCTCGCTTTCGGCCAGCGCATTTTGCGCTGCTAACGATTCGGTAATATCTTCAGCATAGGAAAGCGCGTGAAACGTGCTGCTGTCCTGCACCGCGAACGTGGTCCAACGACAAGTGCGCACCTCGCCGTTCGCGCGGTGATTCCGGTTGACGTTGACGAGCGTGCGGACGTTGTCGGCGCCGTCGAGGCGCTGCTGCACTTCACGAACGATCGGTTTGTCTTCGGGGGCGACAAGATCGAAGTCGTCGATCGTTTTACCGACAACGTCGACGGCCCGGAAGCCGAACATATCAGCCGCGCGCGCCGACCAGTAGGTGATGCGGTAGCCGGCGTCCCACGCAATGATTGCGAGTGGCGAGCGCGAGAGCAGGTCGTCAAGCAGACGAAGATCGCGTTCGCCCAGCATCAGCTCTCCCGGTTAATGCGCAAGATACTCATAGAGTCCGTGCACGCCGCCTTCGCGACCAAAGCCCGATTCGCGATAGCCGCCGAAAGGCGAACTCGGATCGAATTGATTGAAAGTGTTGCACCACACGACGCCGGCACGTAGTCGCTGCGCGACCCACATATTCTTACTCCCCTTTTCGGTCCATACGCCGGCGGAGAGGCCATAAGGCGTGTTATTCGCCTTCTCGACCGCCTCGTCGGGCGTGCGAAAGGTCAAGATCGAAAGAACGGGGCCAAAGATCTCTTCGCGAGCAATGCGATGCGACTGATGGACGTTGGTGAAGAACGATGCGGGGAAAAAGAAGCCGCGTGAAGGCAGATCGCATTGCTGCTGTACGAGCGTCGCACCCTGCTCGACACCGCTACGGACTAGTTCCTCGATCCGTTCGAGCTGTGCGCGCGAATTGATCGCGCCGATGTCCGTGTTTTTGTCGAGAGGATCGCCGAGCCGCAACGTCTGCAGCCGCTCGGTAAGGCGAACGATGATCTCGTCATGCACGCGCTCCTCGACGAGCAATCGCGAGCCGGCGCAACAGACGTGTCCTTGATTGAAATAAATACCGTTGACCACGCCCTCGATCGCCTGATCCATCGGCGCATCCGCGAAGACGATGTGCGCGGCTTTTCCGCCGAGTTCGAGGGTGAGGCGCTTGTCGCTCCCGCCCAGGCGGCGAGCGATCGCCTTCCCGACTTCGGTCGAACCGGTAAAGGCGATTTTATCGACGTCGGGATGCTCCACCAACGCTGCGCCGGTCGTGCCGTCGCCGGTCACGACGTTGACCACACCTGGAGGAAGATCGCACTCTTCGATGATTTGGGCCAGCGCGAGTGCTGTGAGCGGGGTTGTCTCGGCCGGTTTGAGGACGACCGTATTGCCGCAGGCGAGTGCCGGCGCGAGCTTCCACGCCGCCATGAGGAGCGGGAAGTTCCAGGGCACGATTTGGCCGCAGACACCGAGGGATTGGGGCTCGCGCCCTGCGCGCATGACCCACTCGAGCTTGTCGGCCCAACCCGCGTAATAGAAGAAGTGCGCCGCCGCCATCGGGATATCGAAGTCGCGGGACTCCTTGATCGGCTTTCCGCCGTCCATCGTCTCCAGAACGGCCAGTTCGCGGGAGCGTTCCGTGATCGCGCGCGCGATCCGATAGATGTACTTTGCGCGATCCGCGCTCTTGAGCTTGCGCCAGTACTTGTCGTACGCTTTGCGCGCAGCGCGGACGGCGCGGTCGACGTCGGCCTCACCGGCCTGGGCGACGCGAGCCAGCACCGTTTCGTTCGCGGGATTGACCGTCTCAAAAAACGCGCCGCTTTCGGGCGGCATCCACCGTCCGTCGATAAACAGCCCATAGTCTTCGCGAATCTGTGGCCGCACGCTCTCCGGCGCGGGCGCGTAATCAAAGATGGCCATCGTCAATCCTTTGGTATGTAATCGGTTCCCGCGTAGTGGCCGGTTTCTTCTTTTTCGAGCTGCATCAAGAGATCGTCGAGCAACGAGCTTGCGCCGATCCGGAAACGGTCAGGGGTGAGCCAGGCGTCGCCCAGCGTTTCTTTCACGATCACGAGGTAGGTCAGCGCCTGTTTTGTATTGCGCACACCGCCGGCGACCTTGAGTCCACGCCGCTCGCCCGTGCGGCGCGCAAAATCGCGAATCGCCTCGCACATCACGAGCGCGGTGGGAAACGTTGCGTTGGTTCCCACTTTCCCCGTCGACGTCTTGATCACGTCGGCGCCGGCTTCGAGTGCGAGGTCGCTCGCGCGGCGAATATTGTCGTAGGTGCCGAGTTCGCCCGTTTCGAGGATGACCTTGAGGTGCGCATTGCCGCACAATTGTTTCACAGCGCCGATCTCGGCAAAGACCGCGCCCTCGTCGCCGGAGAGAAATGCCCCGCGGTCGATCACCATGTCGATCTCGTCGGCCCCGGATTCGAGTGCCGCAGCCGTATCGGCGAGCTTGACTTCAAGGCTCGAGAGGCCACTCGGGAAGGCCGTCGCAACCGAAGCGACCTTGACCGAAGTACCGCTCAGTGCTTGCTTCGCAACGGGAACCAGGTTGGGATAGACGCAGACCGCGGCGACGCTGGGTACGTTGGGCCAGCCGGGACGCGGATTCACCGCCTTGGCGCACAGCGAGCGCACTCGACCGCGCGAATCTTTTCCCTCGAGCGTGGTCAGATCGATGCAGCGAATGGCGAGCGTGATGCCTTCGAGTTTGGCCGACGTCTTGATCGAGCGCTGCGAAAGTGCCGAGGCGCGGGATTCGAGCATGACGGCATCGACGTTAACAAGTGGGCTGGTCAGAGTCGGCACTTAGAGCGTGCCGCGCTTAGCTTGTTCTTTTTCGATTGAAACGAAGAGCGCTTTGAAATTGCCCTTCCCGAACGAGAGGCTTCCTTTGCGCTGAATGATCTCGAAGAAGACCGTCGGCCGATCCTGCAGAGGCTTGGTGAAGATCTGCAGCATGTATCCTAAATCATCGCGGTCGACGAGAATGCGCCGCTCGCGCAAAACGTCGAAGGCTTCGTCGATCGTGCCGACGCGCTCGCCCAGCATCTCGTAGTAACTGTCGGGCGTGTCGAGGAATTCAACCCCGTTGTAGCGCAGCGCATCGATCGTCGTGACGATGTCGTCGGTGCGGATTGCGATGTGCTGCACGCCCGAACCTCGATAGAACTCCAAGTACTCTTCGATCTGTGATTTCTTCTTGCCGTGGGCCGGCTCGTTGATCGGAAATTTCACTTGATGACGCGGATCGCTCATCACCTTAGATTTAAGGGCGGTGTATTCGGTGGAGATGTCCTTATCGTCAAACGAAACGAGCTGCGAGAACCCGAAGACGCGTGCGTAGAAATCGCCCCAGGCGTCCATCTCGCCCCAGCCCACGTTGCCGACGCAGTGATCGATGAACTGCAGGCCCGTCTTTTTGCTTCCCGGCAACGTCCGCGCGGCCTCGATGAAACCGGGCATGAAGGCGCCCGTGTAGCCGCTGCGTTGCACGAACGTATGGACGGTTTCGCCGTAGGTCGCAATGGTCGCGCGAATGACGCGGCCGGTCTCGTCGGAGTGCTCCGCCGGTGCGCTCACCGAGCTTGCGCCGCCGGCAATTGCGCGCTCGTACGCAGCGCGCGCGTCGTCGACGACGATGGCGATGTCTTTGACGCCGTCGCCGTGCAAGGCGACGTGTCGCGAGATCGCGTCGTCGGGCACCAAGCTCGCCGTTATGACGAAGCGTAAATTATTTTGCTCGAGCACGTAGCTGCAGCGATCCTTGATTCCGGTCTCAGGCCCCGCATAGGCGACCTGATCGAAACCGAAGGCGGACATATAATAATGCGCGGCTTGCTTTGCGTTGCCGACGTAGAACTCGACGTAGTCCCAGTCGATGCGCGCCAGTGGATTGCTGCGCGCCTCGATGCTCGTATTCATGAAAAGGGGCTTGGCGAAGCGTCGGGAGGGGCCCTGTCGAAAGAGTAGCACCGATGGAAACCTTGACCCAGACACCTGCTCAACGCACCGCCCTTGAAGGCCTGGTCGACTACGCCGGCCTCTTTCCTCCCGCAAAGCTGCCCATGGAAGCGGCGGTTACGCAGTACGAGCAGGCAAAGACCGGCTCCGCCGCGTGGATCCTCGGACGCTTCATCGTGAGGGCTGAAGACCTCATCGCATTGCGCACATGCCTTGCCGGACGTGCTCGCATCGAGTTGTCGGTGATTTGCGCGCCTGAAATGTTCGAGGTCGTTGCTCGTACTCGACATGAAGGCTGGGCCACGATTGCCGGCATCGAAGTTCCGCTCGGCGACTATTCGATTGGCGGATGCGCGCGGCAAGCGCGTCGAGCGCGGCTCGATGACCTGCCGATCTACGTCGAGCCCGCGCGCCAACACCTTGCGATGGATAAACTTGCCGAGCATGGTCTTCGGGCCAAGCTCCGTTGCGGAGGAGTCAAGCCGTCCGCCTTCCCGAGTGTCGCCGAGGTCGCAGCCTTCATCGCTGCGGCAAGCGAAGCCGGGGTCGCATTCAAGGCGACCGCAGGGCTTCACCACCCGGTACGCCATTTTAATGAGGCTGCCGGCGTTACAATGCACGGCTTCCTCAATCTGCTTTGCGCTGCCGCGCTTGCGCCAAAGGCCGATCGCGACGCACTCGAAGCGGCCGTCGCCGAGGAGGACCCCTCAGCGCTTCTGCGGGTGCTCGAGGACGAACGCGCGATGCACGGCGCACGCACCCGCTTCGCCAGCTACGGGAGCTGCAGTTTCGACGAACCGGTCGAGGACTTGCGCGCCCTCGGCGTCCTAGCCAGCGCGTAACGCGATGCCGCACATCAGCTCCTGGGTTCCGGTTCCGGCCGGAAGCGATTTTACGATTTACAACCTGCCCTACGGCGCTTTTACGCGCGAAGGGCGTACGCGCTTGGGCATTGCGATTGGGACGCGCATATTGGATATTCACGCGCTTGGCGAAGCCGGGCTCGTCGACGACGTCTGCGACCGGCAGCTGGTCATGGCGCAAAACCTAAATCCACTTCTTGCGGCGGGTCCTGCGGTGTGGAAGAAGCTGCGTCTGCACCTTGCCGCGTTGCTGCGCGGCGACGATCGCGGCGACGCTGCGTTACGCCAGCGTAATAGCGAGGCGTTTTTCGTCGATCAGGCGCAAGCAGCCATGGTCGTGCCGATGGAGATCGGCGACTACGTTGATTTCTATTCGTCGCTCGAACACGCCACGAACCTTGGTAAACTGCTGCGCCCGAACTCTGAGCCGCTTTTGCCGAACTGGCGGCACATGCCGATCGCGTATCACGGCCGCTCGAGCACGGTGGTCATCGACGGTACGCCGATCGTGCGCCCGAACGGTCAGCGAAAACCGGCCGGAAGTGACGCACCGGTTTTCGGCCCCTCGCAACGCCTCGATATCGAGCTCGAGGTCGGGTTCGTTACCGGACCGGGCAATCAAGCCGGCGAGCCGATCCCACCAGCGAAGGTGCGCGATCACGTCTTTGGCCTGGTTCTGGTGAACGACTGGAGCGCTCGAGATATACAGGCTTGGGAGTATCAGCCGCTCGGACCATTCTTAGGCAAGTCATTCGCGACGACGATCTCACCGTGGATCGTCACGCTCGATGCGCTCGAGCCCTTCCGCACCGAAAGCCGCGAGCAGGATCCGCAACCGCTTCCGTATTTGCGGGGGCAAGCACGCGGCGCCTATGACATCAAGCTTGCCGTCGACCTTTCGACGCAAATGATGCGCGACGAGGGCATCGCACCGGTCACGATCTCGCGCACGAATTTCAAAGAGCTCTATTGGAGCATGGCCCAACAGCTCGCGCACGTCACGGTAAACGGCACACAGATTCGCCCCGGCGATCTCTACGCGTCGGGAACGATCAGCGGCAACACGCCGGATTCACGCGGCAGTTTGATCGAGCTCACCTGGAATGCCACCGAGCCGATGCGTCTACCGCGGGGCGAAGTGCGCGGCTTCCTTCAGGACGGTGACGAGATCACATTGCGGGGATGGTGCGAGCAGGGTGAGTTCCGCATCGGCTTCGGATCAGCGCGCGGAACGATCACACCGGCGCGTTAGTTTCTATCCAAGAACGGTAATAGTTCTCGTCTTCGACTTCGAGCGCGGAGAACGCGAGCGCCAGCGGTTTGAACGTGTCGACCATGACGGCAATCTCATCGGTTGACTTTGCGCCGAGGCTAGCCTCGACGGCACCCGGCTGCGGCCCGTGCGGCGCTCCGGCCGCGTGCAACGTAACCGAGCCCTCCTCGACGCCGCGGCGGCTCATGAAGTTGCCGCTGACGTAGAAAATCACTTCGTCGCAGTCGACGCTTGAATGATTATACGGGACCGGAATAGCCAGCGGATGGTAATCAAAGAGGCGTGGCACAAAGGCGCAGAAAGCCGCGCCCGGTGCCTCGAACGTTGCATGAGCCGGCGGCGGCTGATGCAATTTGCCGGTGATTGGCGCGAACTCTTCGAGATTGAACGCATAGGGGTAGCAGTAACCATCCCAGCCGACGACGTCGCACGGGTGGTTCTGCACCATGTAAATTGCCGTGCGTCCGGCGTTGGACACCCGAACTTCGTGCTCGCCTCGGGCGTCGACCGGCGCCTTGAGTACCGGTGCGCGAAAATCGCGTTCGTAATAGGGTGCGTGCTCTTCGAGCTGGCCGAACTCGTTGCGATAGCGCCGCGGGATAGTGACCATGCCGCGCGATTCGTGCACGAGTATGCGGCTCGACGATGCCGGAAGAACGCGATAGGTTGTGCCGGTGGGGATCACGACATAATCGTGTCCCCGATAAGCGAGATCACCGAACGGCGTTTCGATCACGCCCGCGCCATGATGGATGAAGAGCAGCTCGTCGCCGCCGGTGTTGCGATACCAGTACTCCATCGGACGATCGGCTTGCGCGATGGAAATAAGCATATCATCGTTGCCGAGGAGCGCCCGGCGCGAATCGATCGCATCGCCGCCGGTCTGAATGCCCGCGGTTTTGAAGTGCCGGTTGCGTAACGGTTCGTTGGGCATGAGTTGCACCGCAGGGCGATCCCATGCACGCACCTCGAGCGTTGCCGTTGGCGGGCGCAGATGGTAGAGCAGCGAGTACACGCTCTCGAAGCCCTTGGTCGAAAAGAGTTCTTCCGCGTAGAGCCCACCGTCGGGTCGGCGGAATTGAATGTGCCGTTTGTGCGGAAGCGAGCCGGCGCGAACGTACGATGGCATCGGTTACTCCTGTGGGGTGGCGCGTTGCGTGGCGCAAAAGCCGTTTTCGCGATGACTGCCGTCGCAAAACGGCTTGAGCGCCGAACCGCCGCAACGGCAAAGGACAAAATTTTCGTTGACGGTGTACGGGTTGCCATCGGCGTCGATCAGACGCACGCGCCCGGTAACCAGGTACGGACCGTTCTCGCGAATTTTGATGACGACGTCTTCCATTCGAGAGACCTTTACCGCGGTGTCACGCCAAACATTCCGACCAGCGTGCTCCGAGCGAGAATGTGGCCTTGCATGCGCGCCAGTAGCTGAGTCGCCGTCAACGGTTGAGTCGCATGGATGCTCGGCGTGTCCAGCGCATAGAGCGTGAAGCGGTAGTGGTGCGCGTTCCCGGGCGGAGGACATGCGCCGCCGTAACCGATCGTTCCGTAGCTATTGCGGCCCGAACGATTGGCCGGGATCTTCGCTGACGTTGCAAGCTCGCTCGTCTGCGGCGCGACGTCGTAAAGCACCCAGTGGTAGAAGCCCCCGGCGACCGGCGCGTCGGGGTCATGCACGATCAGTGCAAAGCTGCGTGTGCCGGGCGGCGCGCCGATCCAATGTAGTGCCGGTGACACGGCCGAACCGCCGCAGGGGACCGCCGCAGCCGTCTTCGGCAACGGCCCCCCATTTTGAAAAGCGGAGCTGAGGAGAATCAAGGCAAGCAGCACGTTCACGCTGAGACCTCCTTGGCAAGCCGGCCTTTGGCCCTGTGGTATCATGGCGTGGCCATGACGGGGGCTGGGCTTCACGCGGCGTAACCTTGTGAACCCCGCCAGGACCGGAAGGTAGCAACGGTAAGCGAGTTTTTACGGGTGCCGTGAAATACCTCAGCCCTCGTCGTGGTTCCTTATTTATGACACTAACGATTTACGCTGCGCTCGCAGCTTTCGCCGCGGCCTTGGTCGCGCTCATCATTTATCATTTTGCGGTCGCGGCGCCGGCGCTGCGCCGGGCCCGAGAGCTGCTTGCCGTGCACGACGGGCTCATCGGCGGCGGAGCCGCTGCTTCAGGGCGCCTGTCCGAAATTGAATCCGCTTTGTCTACCGAGCAAGCCGGGCTCAAGAGGGTCGCCCAGCAGGTAAGCGAACTCGAAGCGCTGGCTCGCACGGACGTCTCCCGTGTAGGATTCGTCCGCTACGACGCCTTCGAGGATACCGGTTCGGAACTGTCCTATGCGCTGGCTCTTCTCAATCGTGAGGGAGACGGCGTCGTCATCTCGAGCATCTACTCGCGCACCGACACACGGACGTACGGCAAGGCCGTCAACCGATACAAACCGGCAGTCAACGCTTCGGAAGAAGAACTCCGTGCGATCGAACAGGCGCGATCGTCGTCGTAGGCATGATAACCGACAGATATTATGTGAAAATCGTCCCGGAGCGGGGCGAGACCGTCCACCGTTTCCAAGTTCGGCGCCGCCACATGGCCGCCGTGCTTGGCGCGCTCGCGCTCGTAATCTTGGGATCGATCGGATTTGCCTTTGCCGAAGTGATTCGCGCGCGCATGGAGGTCTCGCATCTCGCCGCGCAAGCTGCCGCGCAACAAGCCTCGCTTCGGCAGATCGACCGGCAGACCGAGACGCTACGTAAGCAGCTTCAGCACGTGCAGAAGCAGAATACCGAAATCCGCCAGTTGTTCGGAGCGCCGAGTACGGTATCGAATCCGCCGGTGCGCCAGAAGACGTCGTGGGTGCGGGGCCAGTCGCTTCCAGCCGTTGCCGCACGCGTGAAGGCACTGAGCGCCGAGAGCCTCGCGCTGTCGCACGAGTCTGACGCCATGCGCCAGCTCGCCATGCACGTGCTCAATATCCGGCACATTCGCGATTTGGCTCGTGCGCAAATGATTGCCGCCATTCCTTCGATCGATCCGGTCGAGGGCGCGCCGATCATCGGCTGCTATTGCTATCGCACCTATCCGGATGTCGAATTTCATCCGGGCGTCGATCTAAGCGCCAACTATGGCGACATCGTTCGCGCGTCTGCCGCCGGCACGGTGGTCTCGAACGGGTACGACGGCGGTTACGGCATCAAGATCGATATCGATCACGGAAACGGCTACCACACCTGGTACGCGCATCTCTCTCGCGTCTTGGTTTCGGTCGGAGCGCACGTCTACAAAGGCGAGACCATCGGCCTCGTCGGCGCAACCGGTTTTGCAACCGGACCGCACCTGCACTATCAGATCATGTACGAAGGCTCGCCGGTCGATCCGACGCCGTTCCTCTACGGCGTCCCGGCAAATGTCTTAGCCGCGCTGCCGTAGAACTTACCTCGCCGTGAATTTCCTATGCGCGCTCTACGGGCCGATCTTACTAATCTTCAAGATCTATGCCGGCATCCTGCTCATCTATGCAATTCTATCGTGGATCCCGGATCTGCGCGGCTCATGGACACGTTATCTCGCCATGCTGGTCGAACCGCTGCTCAATCCAATCCGCCGAATCGTTCCGCCGGTCGGCGGCTTCGACCTTGCCTTTATCGTGCTCTTCATTCTCGTGATCTACGTTGTACCGTGGATTATCGGCATGGCTATCAATAGCGTGTGCTTCGCCGCGTACTAATGTGAGCATCAAGGCCGAGCGTCCCCATCGTACGGAAATTGCGGCCAACGTCCGCAATTTTTGTATCATCGCGCACATCGACCACGGCAAGACGACGCTCTCGGACCGCTTGCTCGAACTGACAAAGACCGTCGAGATGCGCGACATGGAAGATCAAGCGCTCGACGCGATGGATTTGGAGCGCGAGCGCGGGATCACCATTCGCATGCATCCGGTCACGCTGAACTACAAAGCCGTTGACGGACAAACGTACCAGCTCAATCTGATCGACACGCCCGGACACGTCGACTTTTCGTATGAAGTTTCGCGCTCGTTGGCTGCCTGTGAAGGCGCGCTGCTGATCATCGACGCAGCGCAAGGCATCGAAGCGCAGACGCTTGCGAACTACCACCTCGCGGTGGAACACGATCTTACGATCATCCCGGTGATCAATAAGATCGATCTGCCCGCAGCCGATCCTGAGCGCGTTATGGGCGAAGTCGAAGAGCTGCTGATCATCGAGCGCAGCGAGTGCATTCTCGCAAGTGCCAAGAACGGTATCGGAATCGACGAGATCCTCGAAGCGATCGTAAGCCGCATCCCGCCGCCCAAAGGCCATCGCGATCACCTGCGCGGCTTGGTGTTCAATGCGCAATTCGATCCGTATCGCGGCGTGGTTTCCTACGTGCGCGTGGTTGACGGCGAGCTCAAAGCCGGAAGCCGCTTCATGTCGATGGCGCACGAAAAGGTCTACGAGTGTACCGAGGTCGGCGTCTTTAGCCCGCAGATGCGCCCGACGAAAGCGCTTGGCTTGGGGAGTGTGGGCTACGTCATCGCCAATATTCGGTCGCTGGGCGACATCGACGTCGGCGACACGCTCACCGAGGCGAGCAATCCGGCGCATGTGGCCCTCGTCGGCTATCGCAAAGCGGTCCCGATGGTCTACTGCGGCCTCTATCCGAACGAGGGCGCCGAGTACGGAGACCTGCGTGACGCGCTGGAGAAGATGAAGCTCAACGACGCGGCGCTCTCGTACGAGCCGGAGACGTCGGTAGCACTTGGTTTTGGCTTTCGCTGCGGATTTCTGGGCTTGTTGCACATGGAGATCGTGCAAGAGCGGCTCGAGCGCAATTTCAATATCGACCTCATCGCGACGTCGCCGTCGGTCGTCTTTCGCGTGACCCGGACGGACGGCACGGTCGAGATGATCGACAATCCGTCGAAGCTGCCGGTGAGCAACGTCATCGAGACGATCGAGGAACCGTTCGTGAAGGCGACGATTATTACGCCACCCGACTACGTCGGCACGATCATGGACACGACGATCGCGCGGCGCGGGTCGCTCCTGAATATGGAGTACCTGCACGACGGGCGCGTGATCCTGACGTTCGAGATGCCGCTCATCGAAGTGATCGTGGATTACTTCGATCAGCTCAAGTCGCGGACCAAGGGCTATGCCTCGCTCGACTACGAGGTCATCGGCTACCGCGAGGGCGATCTGGTGAAGCTCGAAATTCTGCTCAACGCCGAACCGGTCGACGCGCTCTCGTTCATCGTCGCGCGGGAAAAGGCAGCCGCGCGCGGTCGCGCTCTGGCGGAAAAGTTAAAAGAGCTGATTCCGCGGCAGATGTTCGACGTGCCGATTCAAGCTGCGATCGGCGGCAAGATCGTGGCGCGCGAGACCGTGAGCGCGATTCGCAAGAACGTTTTGGCGAAATGCTACGGCGGCGACATCACGCGCAAACGCAAACTGCTGGAGAAGCAGAAGGTCGGCAAGGAGCGCATGAAGCGCGTCGGCCGCGTCGAGCTGCCGCAAGAAGCCTTCATGGCTGTCCTCAAGCTCGACGATTAGTGGTCACGTATCTCGCCTCGAAGAACGCGGGGAAGTTGGTTGAGATACGTACGATGCTTGCGGGGTCGCCACTCGATCTCCACACGTACGCAGCCTATCGAGATCCGGACGAAGGGCACGAGAGTTACATCGACAACGCGCTGCTCAAGGCGCGCGCGCTGCGTTCGCAATTGCATGACGCGGGGATTACCGACGCTGCGGTCCTGGCTGATGACTCGGGCATCGAGCTGGATGCGCTGGGCGGGGGTCCTGGGGTGGATTCAGCCGTGTATGCCGGCGCGGGGACGGCGTGGCCACGGCGGCTCGCGACGATGATGCGCGAGGTCGCAACACACGAGGCTGGCAGTCGCGGTGCGCGGTTCGTCTGCGTGATGGCCCTGATTCTGCCGGAGGGGCGCGAGATTGTCGTGCAAGGCGATGTTCGTGGGGAAATTGCGCGCGAGCTTCGTGGCGAAAATGGCTTCGGCTACGACCCGCTGTTTTTTTATCCGCCGATCGGGAAGACGTTTGGGCAGATTCCCGAGCACGAGAAGAATCAACTTAGCCATCGCGGACGCGCGGCGCGCGCACTGCTCGACGCGCTGCCACAATGAACGAGCCGCAGTTAGGCGCCGCAACCGAGGCTGATGTGCGCACACTCGCGGCGCGGCGTTGGCCCGATGAGAGCAGCCGGCAGCTCTATGTGAGTCTAGCCGACGGCGCACCGCGCGGCGCGTGGGTCGCGCGCGACGAAGGTACGCCGGTAGCCATCGGCTTCGCGCACGCGCTCGAAGACGAGTGGTTTCTCAGCGAGCTTTTCGTTGAACCGTCCTTTCGCAGGCAGGGGATTGGATCGCGCCTTCTGCGTGAAGTCGCGCGCGACGCCGGCGACGTCTCGCGATCGGGACTGCTCGACGTAACGAGCACGGACGGCATGGCGTTCTTCCTCCGGCTCGGTGTAGCTTTGCAAGTGCCGGTACTGCGCATCGCCGGCGAGATCCCAAAGGAAGAAGAGTTGATGCCGATGGCGGCTGGGGACTATCGCTTCGCGACGATGCTGATCGACCCGCAGGCACATGCGACGCTGCTCGCCGCGCTCGACCGGGATGCGCGCGGGACCGCTCGGCCCAACGATCATGCGAGTTTTGCGCAGGCCGCGACCGGCACGCTGCTCCTCCTCAACGACGAATGTGTCGGTTATGTGTACGTATGGCCCGACGGACGCATCGGTCCGATGGTCGCGTCGTCGGGCGCGTACCTCACGCAGTTCTTCGGATTTGCGCTGGTGGCGCTGCGGCGAACGTACGGCGCGTCGTGGTGTCAAGCGCTCGTGCCCGGGAGCAACGTGCGTGTCATGCGCGCGGCGGTACGAATCGGATTGCAACTGGATCAGGTTCGCATCTTTGTGACAGATCTGCCGCAGATCGATCTCTCACGCTACGTCGGATTTCACTCACTGGCATTTTAAATTGCCACCCAGGTGGCAGTCACGCATGCGATTATCATCGCATGAAGAGATGGCCGATGTGCAAGGAAGTATTGCCGCTCGATGCATTTGCAAAACGCCCGAAAGGAGCGAATCCGAGTGCCTATTGCAGAGAATGTCAGCGCATTTACTGTCGTGCCCACTATTTGCGAAACTTCGAGCTTCACAACCGTAGGCGATGTGTAAATACGAGGAGATACAAAAAGCGCAATCGTATACTGATGACGGCTTACCTCAAAGAACATCCCTGCGTAGATTGCGGTGAAGGCGATATCCGGGTGCTCGATTTCGATCACGCGCCCGGAACCAAGACGGCGAACATCAGTAATTTGGTAGGTCGGGGCGCAAGCTGGCAGCGGATAGAAGCGGAGGTGGCAAAATGCGTAGTTCGTTGTGCAAACTGCCATCGCCGAAAGACCGCCGTTGACTTCGGATGGTATAAAGACAAGGGTATCGGGGCGTAGCTCAGTTTGGTAGAGCGCTCGCTTTGGGAGCGAGAGGATCCGCAGGTTCAAATCCTGTCGCCCCGACCACTTGCGGGGGCGTGATATCCTAGCCAGGGTACCGCCCCTGCTCCATTTCAGCGCCCGTGGTCTAACAGGATAAGGCACGAGTCTTCTAAACTCGAAGATGGGGGTTCAAGTCCCTCCGGGCGCGAAGCATCGGCCCCGGCCCAACGTGGTGATTGTAGCTCAGCTGGTTAGAGCGCCGGTCTGTGAATCCGGAGGCCGGGGGTTCGAGTCCCCTCAGTCACCCCATTTTGACGTAAGAGCCCGTACGCAAATCGCGGGCGGGCTCTTGCCTATCTTAACGGCGGCGGGAGTAGTCAGCCCCTAAGCGAGAACGTGGCTTCTTTAGATGACGCGCGAAGCCAGTCAAAGACCAGGCCCTAGCGACGCGTTGGGCATCGTCGTCACGGTGCTGGCGGGAGTCCTGCTGGCCTTTGTGCTTCTCCAAATCTTCCGCCTTGGCAACGAAGCCGGACTGAGCCGCGATTCGCTCACACGCGAGCGCGTCGCGGTCGCCGAGACATCGCACATTCAGGGGACGATCGATGCTCTCGACGGCTATCGCCAAGCATTGATGCTGCGTTCAGCGGACATTTCACGCGCACGCGATCTCGCGCAAGCGCGCCTGGACGAGTTGCATCGTGACTTCGCGACCGGAAGCGCGGCTATGTTCCGGCTGCAGGCGCAATTGAATGCTATCGATCGCGCGTGGGAAACGTCGCGGGCCCTAAGCGGCGGTCCCGATACGCTTGTGAAGATGGCCCCGCTTATGGGCGCGGTTGCTGAGTTGCTTTCAGCGCTGGAGGATCACTCGGGACTCAGCTACGACCCCAGCATCGTCGCGCAAAATCTGGCCGACGTCTACATGCAAGATACCGTTTCGGGCATGTCAGGCACGCGGCGTCTGGAGAGCATTAGCGCCCTGGCGCTACAACAGCATGGACTAAGTCTGTCAGAGCGCCTCGATGCCGCGGGAAACCTCATGAACTTGCGCGAGGCCTTCGACCTCTCGCGAGAGCAGCTTCCTTCCGCGGTTGCCAATCTCAATCAACTGGCGCCGCGGGCACAGTGGGAAGTACTCCCAGAACTCGCGCGGCGGATGCAAACGGCTGGGAATGCTTTCGCCGACCTGGTCGTCCACAACGTGATGCTCCAGCCAAGGCCAATGATCTCAGCTACGGTACTGCATCGGAGCGCCGCGCGCGCGATCGATGCCACCAGGCAAGTGTATACGCTCTCAGGACAGATGCTCGACGCGAGCTTGGCGGCGCGCGGGCGCATCCAGTCGGAGCGGAATCGTTATCTCTATCTCGCGTTCGTGCTCGGCGCAATTCTTGTCGTCGGGATCATGGTCTCCATCGCGCAAGTCATCGCTCGGCGCGATCGCGCACTCTTGCGCGAAGCCCTCCGCGAAGCAGCGAGGCTTCAGGCTGAGCTTGCGCGACAAGAAGCCGAAGAAGCCTTACGGTTGACCGAGGCCCAGTTCCGTACGGTCTTCGACGGCGCGGCAATCGGCATCGCGGTGGTCGATCGCGCCGGCAACGTTATGGACGCAAACGACGTCTATCGCACGATGTTCGGCGACACCCTCGTGACGGCGATCGAGGGACATGCAGAGGAACTCGAGTCGCTGTGGGCGGCCGAACGTGAGACGTTCGAGTACGAGCAGCAGGCGCGTTCCGCGTCGGGCCAGGAAGTCTGGACCGACGCCACCGTGTCGATCGTCAACGACGAGAACAAACACGCGCGCTTTGCCATCTGCATGTTCCGCGACAAAACCGAGCTCAAGCATAGCGAGCGGCGAATCCAGCACAGCAAAACGCACGACGGGCTCACCGGGCTCCCGAACCGTGCCTTGTTCGAAGACTGTCTGCGCGGGCGATTCGCGGAAGCCGGTGCCCTGCTGGACTCGTTCTTCGCGGTCCTCTTTATCGACCTCGAGCATTTCAAAGAGATCAATGAATCGCTCGGGCATGCGGCAGGCGACGTCGTCCTCACGCAGATCGCGGGGCGCCTGCGCTCGGCGGTCGATGCGCGCGATATCGTGGCGCGACTGGGGGGCGATGAGTTTGCCGTGCTGCTGGCCTCACTTGGCGATATCATCCACGTTGAATCCGTCGCGCGACGCATTCTAAACAATCTCTCGAAATCGATCCAGATCGGTTCGCGCTCGGTCTTCATCAGCGCAAGCATCGGCATCGCCGTCGGCTCGTCGTCGTACGAGCGCGCCGAAGACGTGACGCGCGACGCGGAAATCGCGATGCAGCACGCAAAAGCCGGCGGCGGCGCGCGGTTTGCACTTTTCGACTCCACCATGCACGAGCGGGCAGAGAAGCGGCTGCAGCTCATTAGCGATCTGCGTCTGGGAGTCGAGCGGCGGGAATTCCGCATGCTCTATCAGCCGATCGTTTCGCTTCATGACGGCGCGGCGCTGGCATGCGAGGCGTTGATCCGCTGGAATCACCCGACCCGTGGACTGCTCTCCCCGAGCGAGTTCATTCCGCTAGCCGAGCAAACCGGTCTAGCCCAAACGGTCGGACGCTTCGTGCTACAGACGGCTTCGGAACAGGTAGCAGCGTGGAAACGCAATCGTCAGGGGACGCTAAATTTCCACATGCATGTAAACGTCTCGGCAAGTGAGCTCAGCGATCCGGATTTCGAACGCAACCTTGCGCAAATCGTCGAGCATCACGGGCTCGATCCGTCGGATTTCACGCTCGAGATCACCGAGAGCGTCGTGCTCGACGCGGGAACGCGCGCAAACCAGACCATCGGCCGCGTGCGCGAGCGCGGATTTAAGATCTGCATCGACGACTTCGGCACCGGGTATTCGTCGCTGCGCTATTTACAGCAGTTCGAAGTCGACGCAATCAAGATCGACCGATCTTTCGTGTGCGGCGCAGACGGAAGGTTAGCGAGCGAACCGATCGTACGCACACTGATCTCGCTGGCAGAAGCCTACAACGTGCGAATTGTTGCCGAAGGTGTAGAGACGGCGGAGCAATGCGAGATGCTGCGCGGCGCAGGTTGCCGGCTCGGGCAAGGCTTTCTCTTCGCGCCGGCACTCGCGCCGACGGAGATCACCGAACGTTATCCCGAGGTGCTCGGACGTATCGCGCGCTCCGCATCGGCGTAAGGGGTTGCGAACCGGGGCCGCTAAGGCTACAATGCCCTGGTCCTAAAGCGTTTCCGCAGGATGCGGGAACAGGTTTGGAGCACAGGATGTGCGATCGAGCGCGAAGCGCGAGACCAAACACGCGCCTTTAGCTCAGTCGGTAGAGCAGCGGACTTTTAATCCGTTGGTCCCGGGTTCGAGTCCCGGAGGGCGCAAGAGATTGCACCGCTAGCTCAATGGTAGAGCAGTTGACTCTTAATCAATTGGTTGAAGGTTCGAGTCCTTCGCGGTGCACCAAACTTTCAAGGTCCGTGGTTGCTTGGAAAGCCACGGGCCTTTTTGCGCTACAATGGCACGACGAGGTAGCGTGACATGGCGATTGCGGCTATTGCGGTTCTAGGCACCGGCACGATGGGTTCGGCGTTCGCGCGGAGGCTGCTCGGCGCGGGAATGCGCGTGAGCGCCTGGGATCCGACCCCCGCTGCGTCCGCACGGCTCGTGGATGCGGGCGCTTCGGCAGCGGCGACGCCCGAAGACGCGGTTCGCGAGGCGGACGTCGTTCTCACCATGGTGCCGACGATTGCATCATTAGAGGAAACCATGCCGCGAGCGCTCGCGGCGATGCGGCCCGGATCGATCTGGCTGCAGATGAGCACGATCGGGGTCGAAGGAACCGAGCGCGCATTTGCGCTCGCCAAGGCGCGCCGGCCGGATATCGTCTTCGTCGATGCGCCGGTATCCGGTTCGAAGGTGCCGGCGGAGCAAGGGAAACTGCTGATCCTCGCATCCGGACCGGCTGCGGCGCTCGACGCGCTCGCGCCGGTGTTCGCAGTTTTGGGTCAAAAGACGATGCGATGGGAACTCGTGGGAAGCGGCTCGCGTATGAAGGTTGTGCTCAACACGTGGCTCGCCGTTCTCGGCGAAGGTATCGCAGAAACCGCGCGCCTGGCGCAGTCGCTCGACGTTTCTCTCGATGACGTCTCAGCCTGTCTCGGTTCGACCGCGCTCAACGCACCATGGGCGCTCGCCAAACTCGAGAAGATCGAGCACAACGCGTTCGATGCGGATTTTGCGCTTGCGCTTGCGGCGAAAGATCTTCACCTTGCGCTCGATGCGGCGAACCAGGCGCACCAACGGCTGCCGATGGTGCAGGCGATTGGGATGCAGTGGGACAGCGCTCTGCAAGCAGGTTTGGGCAATCGTGACGTTGTCGGCGCCTATCTCGCGCTGACTGGGAACAACCAACCGGTTACGAGTGCGCCCCACGCGTAGCGGCATCCTCACGCTCGCGGCGTTTGCTACGCTCTGTGCGTTTGCCGCGCCGCGTGCCGTTGCGGCCCCGGACCCGTATCAAATCTTCGGCGATGCGCGCGCGTACTGGCAGCAGCAGAGCTATCCGATGCTGCTCGATTACACGGTCGCGGTTGATATCGTCGAAGGCGGCAACGAACGTGTGGAGCGTTACACGTCGGAATACGATGCGGTGCAGGGTGTCGTGCGCGTCGATCCGATGAGCGACTACCAGCTTGCACACCCCGTCGTCCCGAAGGGTATCGACTTGGGGATCCTGGGGTTTCGTTTGAACAAGCCGCTTCCATCCGTCGACTGGATCGGCGTTCCATATCTTGCGCCGACGTATTCGTTTGGTATGGCACCGTTCGTACCCGCTCCGACGCCCACGCCGTTCAATTCCGCTGCGCTCGTCGATCAGATTCGCAAAGAGTTCCACGATCCCAATCCCCGCGCAACGCCGAGCGCCTCACCCACGCCCAACGGTCTGGAAGAAATCGCAACCGTGTACGCACACAATCGCGACTACACCATCACGTTGCTCGGCACCCAGATGATCGACGGACACGCGTGCTATCACCTTGCATTGGCGCCCACACGCGATCCCGGCCGCTACCGCATCCGCCAAGCGTGGATCGATGAGCAGACGTATGCAACGTGGCAACTCCAGGACGCTCTGAACTTCACCAGCGGCGCCGGAACGAACGTCGCTTGGATGATTCACTTTGATGAACTCGACGGCGCGCATTACGTTCGTGAAGAAGACGCGCTGGGACCGATGTCCACGGGCGGTGAGATTTATACGAAGACAGCGGTGCGCTTCGAGAATCTACGCGCAGCGGATGAATCAACGGTCCGAGCGACGATTGTCCAGGGCGGAACGCTCCTCCAAGAGCCTGCGCCCGTGTAAGGGAGGAAATACGGGGGGCGCGTTCTATACTAAGCGGTCGCCGCATCGCGGACGGCTGTCCGGGGGCAAGTGGCGGAACTGGCAGACGCGCTGGATTTAGGTTCCAGTGGGGCAACCCGTCAGAGTTCGAGTCTCTGCTTGCCCAAGGAACCGCCAAGACAAATACGTTTCTAGCGAGAGCTAGGATTGGTTTGGTGAGGAGCCTCTGACCTACGAGCGAAGCCATGATGGCGGGAGCGAGGAGGCAGCGGAGCAGGAGCGAGCCCGGATGGCTCGCGACGAGCGTCTCCGAACCGAACGAATCCGAGCTCGAGTGGCGCGCGGAAGTAGCTCAGTGGTAGAGCATCGCCTTGCCAAGGCGAGGGTCGCGAGTTCGAATCTCGTCTTCCGCTCCATGCGATTACACGGGGCGCGGGCGCGCGAGCGCCGAAGCGCCCCTTCCTATTGTCCCGCGTTGTCCCGCGTTGTCCCGCGCAACCCAATCGATGCAGAAGGAATGTTGCAACCCGTGAGCACCTCGACCCTGACCCGCCTTGCCCCAACGCAGGTGGAGTTGGAGATCCCGATCACCCCCGAAGAGCTCGCCGCGGCGCAAGAGCGCGCATTCCGCCGGCTGGCCAAGAACGTGAAACTGCCCGGATTCCGGGCCGGGAAAGTGCCGCGCAAAGTCTTCGAGCAAACTTACGGCTCGGAGACGATTGCCAGCGAAGCGCTCGAGGATGTCGTCCCCGAGGTCTACGCTCGTGCCGTTCGAGAGCACGAATTGTCACCGGTCGACCGGCCGAAGATGGAACTGCTGCCCGCCGAAGAGGGGAAGCCTTCGCGCCTCAAGGCCACAGTCGCGGTCCGTCCCGCAATCGAGTTGAGCAATTATAAAGGCATCGAGGTCGAGCGCGAAGCGCCGGTCATCGGCGATGACGACGTTGAGCGCAGCATTTCGGCGCTAGCCAAAGAGCGCGCGACACTCGTGCCGGTGGAGCGGCCGGCCGAGTTGAGCGACGTCGTCACGCTCGACTACGAGGGCAAGATCGATGGCGTGGCCTTTGAGGGCGGAACAGCCAAGGGCCAAATGACCGAACTCGACGAGAACCGCTTCATCCCCGGCTTCGCGTCAGGCATTGCCGGCATGAGCGCGGGAGAAACCAAGGACGTTGAGGCCGTCTTTCCGTCCGACTATCCGAAGGAAGATCTTGCCGGCAAGACCGCCGTCTTTACGGTAACGGTACACGACGTGAAAGCGCTCGAGCTTCCCGCTATCGATGACGAATTCGCCAAGGCGATTTCGGAGAATGAGACGCTCGAAACGCTGCGCGTCGACGTACGCAAGCGCCTCGAGGCAATCGCACAATCGCGCGCGCGGCGCGCCATCGGCAACACGTTGATGGAGAAGCTTGTCGGCGCTCACGATTTTCCGTTGCCCGACGTCTTGGTCGATCGCGAAGTCGACAACATGATCAATGACCTCGCGGCGCAGGTCGCGCAGGGCGGGGCGAACTTCGACGAATACCTGCAGGAGCAGGGCAAGACGGCCGACGAGTTGCGCGAGACATTTCGCGCCGACGCCGAGCAGCGGGTAAAGGGCACAATGGTGATCGAGGAGATCGCGCGAGCCGAAGGTATCAATGCAACCCCGGCCGATATTGCCGAAGAACTCGCCGCGCTCTCGCGTCAATACGGGCAGCCGATCGACCGGATTCGCAAGGCGCTGGGCAATAACGTCGTCTCGCTGATGGAGGGCATCGTGCGAAACAAGACGCTCGAGTTCCTCGTCGATAACGCCAAGGTCGTCGAAAAAGAAGGCAGCAACCCTTAGACGATTCCGGGCGGATCGGCCGAAGGCCGAACGCTATAGACTCAGCGAAGCTGAGTCCACGCATCCTGCGCTCGGAACCTTCACCCACCTCGTGTGGGTTACGTCAGATGCGACAGCTAAAATAAGGAATAGATAAATATTATGGGTCATCTCGTCCCCATGGTTGTCGAGCAGAGCGCTCGCGGAGAACGCGCGTACGACATCTACTCACGCCTCCTCAAGGATCGGATTATCTTCGTTGGCGGCGCCATCGACGATCATCTGGCGAACCTGGTGATCGCGCAGCTGCTCTTCTTAGAAAAGGAAGACCCCGACAAGGACATCGACATGTACGTCAACTCGCCTGGGGGCAGCGTAACCGCGGGGTTGGCGATCTACGACGCAATGCGCTACATCAAGTCCGACGTAGCCACGATTTGCATGGGCATGGCCGCCTCGATGGGCTCGGTCCTACTGACCGGGGGGGCAGCCGGGAAGCGCTATTCCCTGCCCCACTCGAAGATACTGATCCATCAGCCCTGGGTCTCGCAGATCGGGGGGCAGGCCACCGACGTTGAAATCGCGGCCAGGGACCTGATCGCTACCCGCCAGACGATCGCCCATATTTACGAGCGAACCACCAAAAAGCCGATCGAACAGGTTCTTAAGGATATCGACCGAGACTACTACATGACCAGCGAAGAGGCCAAGGATTACGGGATTATCGATCACGTTATCGAAGATCGAACAGCCCTGTCGCAGCCGGCTTAACGCCCAGGAGGACGCCCGCCCCCGATATGTTCCGATTCGGAGACGAGAAAGGTCAGCTTAAGTGCAGCTTCTGCGGTAAATCGCAGGAGCAAGTACGCAAGTTGATCGCCGGCCCTGGCGTGTACATTTGCGACGAATGTATCGAGCTCTGCAATGAGATCATTGAAGAAGAGCTCTACAAGAACGTCGACGAGAACCTGCGCCTGCGCAACATTCCCAAGCCCAAAGAAATCAATCACATCCTCAATCAGTATGTGATCGGGCAGGAACGCGCGAAGAAGTCACTTGCTGTCGCCGTCTACAATCACTACAAGCGCATCAACGCCGGCGGCGCCGCTGACGAAGTCGAGTTGCAAAAGTCGAACATCTTGCTCGTCGGACCGACGGGCTCGGGCAAGACGTACCTCGCACAGACGCTTGCCAAGATTCTCGACGTGCCGCTCGCGATGGCCGACGCGACCTCGCTTACCGAAGCGGGCTACGTCGGTGAAGACGTCGAGAATATTCTGCTCAAGCTCATTCAGGCTGCGGACTACGACGTCAAGCGCGCCGAGAAAGGCATCGTCTATATCGACGAGATCGACAAGATCGCTCGCAAGAGCGAGAATCCGTCGATCACACGCGATGTTTCCGGAGAAGGCGTGCAACAAGCGTTGCTCAAGATTCTGGAAGGTACGACGGCCAATGTGCCGCCCCAAGGCGGCCGCAAGCATCCGCACCAAGAATTCATTCAGATCGACACGACCAACGTGTTGTTCATCTGCGGCGGCGCGTTCGACGGCCTCGAGCGTATCATTGAGTCACGCGTCAGCGCCAACAACATGGGCTTCCGTGCCACGCCGGAAGGCAAGAAAGATGCGCGAACGGGCAAGCTGCTGCAACAGCTCATGCCCGAGGATCTGCTCAAATTCGGCTTGATTCCGGAGTTCATCGGTCGCCTGCCGATCGTCGTGACGCTTGATGCCCTCGATGAGCTCGCGCTGCGCCGGATCCTCACCGAACCGCGCAACGCGCTCGTGCGCCAGTTCCAAAAGATCCTGAATATGGACGGCGTCGATCTGCAGTTTACCAAAGATGCGCTCGTTGCGATCGCGACCAAAGCGCAAGGGCGCAAGACCGGCGCGCGCGGATTGCGTTCGATTCTCGAAGAGACGATGCTCGACGTGATGTACGATCTGCCCTCGCTGCAAGGCGTCAAGAAGTGCATCATCAACAAGGACGTCATCGACAAGAAAGAGCAGCCGACGCTGATCTATCAAGAACAAAAGAAAGATATGCCGGCGTAAGACGCTGCATCCAAGCGCTCTCATGCTGTTAATCGGGTCTTTACCAGGCCCGATCTTTTTTTTGTCTGATCCAGGTCATTTTGGGGCAGAAAGGACCCTCCAGATATCTGGACCTGAAGCCGCGCAGGCTGACCGTGGAGGGACTTGAAACGAGCGAGCCAGTGGAAAAACTGCCTCCATCATGTGAGCCGGACCACGTGTGTGCGCCGTCGGCGCTGATTCCCGCGTGGTGGAGTGGGTTTCTTTTTCACGTGCTCAATCCGCGGCAGACGAGCATGTACATGTACTTGACCATGCTCGGCGATACGCGCGGCGAGTGCAGCCCGACGGTCGATCAGATTCGTGAGGATCTCGGGCTCTACAGCTCGTCGATGGTCTTCGAGGCGCTCGCGGCGTTGGACGATCTAGGATTCATCACACGCGTTCGTGCGGCATTTCCCGGGATCCGCGCCCGGCGGAATCTGTACCGCCGCCCGTCTTGTGAGAGCACGCTGATCCGCTTGATCGATCGCGGACGCATCGACGGTCACCTGCGCTCGACCAATCCGACGCGCGCTCCGGCCTCGGCCGAATCACAAGCGCTCACGTACGAGGGGCTCGCCACGCTGCTCGGTGACGACTACGAGCTCTATCAGAACGCGCCGACCGAAGAGGAAAAGCGCAACGTGCTGCTTGGGCTCTTGGCCGCGCGCGCGCGCGAAATCGCCGGGGCAGCGGTCGGCGAGGGCTAGGCTTAGGGGGCGCGGAACTACGTGCGCTCGCATGACCTCGCCGCAGAAATCCACCGATCTCCCCAAAACCTACGACCCCAAGAGCGTTGAACCGCGGATCTACGAGTTCTGGGAACGGAGCGGGTTCTTTCACGAGGATCCCGATCCCGCACGCCCACCGTTCATCATCCCGATGCCGCCGCCCAACGTCACCGGCCGCGCGCATCTGGGCCATGGATCGACCTACACGCCGCAGGACGTCCTCACCCGCTACCACCGGATGCTCGGCGACAACGCGGACTGGCTCCCGGGTCTGGATCACGCCGCGATCGCGACAGAGTCGGTGCTCGTTCGCGAATTGGCCGCGCAGGGGATCTCACGCGACAGCTTGGGCCGCGACGGATTCATCGAACGCGCATGGGAGTGGTCGCGTACGACCGGTGGCACGATCGAATCACAATTTCGCACGCTCGGGTTTGGACCCGACTGGCAACGCTCGCGGTTTACGATGGACGACGGGCTCTCCGCCGCGGTGCGCAAAGTCTTCGTTGCGCTCTATCGCGAGGGGCTGGTCTATCGCGGCAAACGCCTGATCAATTGGGATCCCAAGGGGAAGACGACGGTCTCGGATGCCGAGGTCGATCACGTCGAGCGCGATTCGCACCTGTGGCATATCGCCTATCCATCGAAAGATGGACGTATTACCATTGAGATCGCAACCACGCGCCCGGAGACGATGCTCGGCGATACCGCCATCGCGGTGCATCCTGACGATGAACGTTACACGGCGTTGATTGGAAAGAGTGTCGCGCTGCCGTTGATCGGGCGCGAGATTCCAATCATCGCCGACGCGGCGGTCGAGCGCGGTTTCGGAACCGGTGCGGTGAAGGTGACCCCGGCACACGATCCGACCGACTACGAAATCGGCCTGCGTCACAATCTTCCGATGCCGACGATCCTGGACGCTGATGCGAAGATCACCGACGCCGAGATCGGCGTCGGTCCCTACGCTGGGCTCGACCGTTACGCGGCGCGCGAGCGCATCGTGAACGACCTGCGCGCGAACGGTGCCCTCGTGAAAGAAGAAGCGTACCGCCATGCGGTCGCGGTGAGCGAGCGTTCTGGCGAAGTGATCGAACCGCTTCTTTCGCTGCAATGGTTCGTCAAGATGAAACCACTGGCCGAACCGGCGCTCGCGGCGTATCGCGACGGTCGCTTGCGCTTCGTTCCCGAGCGCTACGGCCGCACCTACGAGACCTGGCTCGAAAACATTCGCGACTGGAACATCTCACGACAACTCTGGTGGGGACATCAGCTCCCGGTCTGGTACACGCCGGCCGGCGACGTGATCGTCGCCGAAACCGAAGAAGAAGCCCTCGAGATCGCGCGGACGCGATTCGATGCCGCGCCGCTCACGCGCGACCCCGACACGCTCGACACCTGGTTCTCGAGTGGCCTCTGGCCATTCTCGATCTTGGGCTGGCCGGAGAAAACGCTCGAGTTGCAGTGCTGGTATCCAGCGCAAGTGCTGATTACCGGATGGGAGATCATCTTTCTCTGGGTTGCGCGCATGGTGATGTTGGGCATGCACTTTCTCGGTGAAGTGCCGTTTCCGACGGTCTTCATCGCACCGCTGGTTTTTGATGCGCAGGGACGCAAGATGTCCAAGTCGCTGGGCAACGCAATCGATCCGATGGATCTCGTCGATCGCTACGGCGCCGACGCATTCCGCATGGGGATCTTGCGGCAGATGCGCCTCGAGGGGCAAGAGATTCGTTTTCAGGAGTCCCGCTGCGAAGAGGCGCGCAACTTCAACAACAAGATTTGGAATGCGACGCGCTTCATGCTGTCGCTCAACGAGAGCTTGCCGCGCGCGATGACCTTGCCTAAAGCCGGCGATCTCACGGTAGCGGACAAATGGATCCTTACTCGTCTGCACGACACGATCGCGACCGTGAGCGAACGTTTCGACGGCTTTGACTTCGGCAATGCGGCCGATGCGGTATGGCGTTTTGTGTGGTATGAGTTCTGCGACTGGTATGTCGAAGCAACGAAAGTGGCGCAGAACCACGCCACCCGTGCGGCCGTGCTCTCATTCGTGTGGAACAACGCAATGCGCGTGCTCCATCCGATCGAGCCGTTCATCAGCGAAGAGGTGTGGCTCGCGCTTCCGCACGACGGCGTGACGATCATGACCGCGACGTGGCCGGATCGGCTCGAGGTTCCGGTCGATCGCGACGCGGCGGCCGCGTTCGAGACGCACATGGCCGTCACCGAGCAGATTCGTCGCCTCAAACAGGAGCTCGAGTTGCCGCTTGGCTCCAAGCCGCCGACCCGCGTGCCGGCTGATCTTGGCGCCGCTGCGGTCGGCGCAATCGTCGCTTACACACCGCCGGCCGCGGGGGCGACGATTGCGGTGGATGCCTCGCTCCGCGGTGGCATCAGCGGAATCGTGGTCGAGGCACCGCCGACGCTCTTGCTCGAACGCTACCGTAAAGACGCAAAACGCCTGCGCAGCGAGGTGGAGCGCGGCGAAAGCCGCCTGGGCAACCACGATTTCATCGCCAAGGCGGCGCCCAGCGTGGTTACGAAGGAGCGTGAGAAGCTGGAAGGATATCGAAACGAACTAGCCCGCGTCGAGGCTGCGCTGGCCGCCATGGGAGAGACTGCATGACCACCGCGATGCAAAAATCGCGCGTTCTGCTCGAGAGCGACGAGATCGCGCGCGTGATCGCGCGCCTCGCGCATCAGATCCTCGAGCCCGACGACGCGCAGCGCGGCGTGGTGCTCATCGGCGTTCGACGCGGCGGGGAGGCACTCGCGCAGCGATTGGCAAGCGAAATCGAACGCATCAGCGGCAAGGCGCCGGCGCTAGGGTTTCTCAACATCAACCTGTATCGCGATGACCGGGTCACACACGAGATGCCCGAATCGCAGATTCCGGTTGACATCAGCGACCGGCTCGTGGTCATCGCCGACGACGTGCTTTTCACCGGGCGAACGATTCGGGCCGCGCTCGACGCAGTGACGGATCTGGGTCGACCGGCGGCAATTCGGCTCTGCGTGATGGTCGACCGCGGTTTGCGCGAACTGCCGATTCAAGCGGACTACGTCGGACGCGCGATTCCGACTAGCCGAAGGGAACACGTCAAGGTCGAACTCGCTGCAATAGCGGCAGCTAGCGACGAGGTCTCCATCCATGCGCACGCGACGTAGTCTCATCGATCTCGACGATCTTTCGGCCGACGAAATCGAAGCGATCTTCGAGCAAACGCGTTCTTTCGAAGGGCATGCGCCCGGACGATTGCTGGAAGGGGTTGACGCGGTCAACCTTTTTTTTGAGCAAAGCACGCGAACGTTTACTTCATTCAACCTTGCACAGATGCGCCTGGGCGCCAACGTCGTCAACCTTTCTCCCAAGGACTTGAGCCTGGCGACCAAGGGCGAAACGGTCGAGGATACGATGCTCACGCTTTCGGCGATGGGTATCGGTGTCATCGTCATCCGGCATCCCGAAGCGGGCTTTCCGGCGCGCGTCGCGGCCGCGTTCGACGGGCACGTGATCAACGCGGGCGATGGTTCGCACGCCCATCCCACGCAAGCACTGCTCGATCTCTTCACCCTGCGCGACGAGTTTGGATCGTTAGAAGGGCGCACCGTCGCGATCGTCGGCGACGTCGCTCATTCGCGCGTTGCGCACTCGACGGTCCTCGGTCTCGCTCGCTTGGGCGCGCAGACGCTCTTGGTCGGGCCGGAATGTTTTCTGAGCGTCCAGGATGCAGTCGCCGGAGCGAAAGTCGTCCGCGATCTCGATAGCGCATTGGAAGCGGCAGACGCAGTGATTTTGCTGCGCATTCAGCGCGAGCGCTTCGAGCAGATGCCGATCGACGATCGTGAGTACATCGAGCGCTATCAGCTCAACGGGCGCCGGCTCGGCCGCCTGCAAACACATGCAATCGTCATGCATCCGGGTCCCTACAATCGCGGCATGGAGCTCGACGACACCGTGCTCGAATTCGCCGGCTGGCGCTACGCTCGTCAGGTGCACCACGGCGTATATATCCGTATGGCCGTCCTCGATCTCTTGGTCAACGGCACGCGCGAGCGCGTTAGCTAAGCGTTGTGCTGGTTCAAGGGGGACGGCTGATCGATCCGTCGCAAGGCATCGATGCGCTCCGCGACGTGCGGACCTCAAACGGCGTCGTCGTCGAGATCGGCGAGCAGCTGCAGCCCGAATCCGGCGAAGAGACCTTTGACGCAACCGGGGCGGTCCTTGCGCCCGGGTTTATCGACATGCACGTGCATCTGCGCGAGCCGGGATTTCCGCAAAAAGAGACTATTGCCACCGGAACGCAAGCAGCCGTGCAAGGCGGGTTCACCGCCGTCGCGTGCATGCCCAACACGCAACCGGCGCTGGATACGCCCGAAGTGCTCGCGCAGCTCGCAACCATCGCGGCGCGCGACGCGCGCTGCCGGCTCTACCCCATCGCCGCGATCACGCGTGGGCGCAAAGGTGCGCAGGCCGTCGATTTTGCAGCACTCGCGCGTAGCGGCGCCGTTGCGTTCTCGGATGACGGCAACACCGTCGCAAGCGCGCGAGTCCTACGCGACGCCGCTTTACTGGCTAACGGTGTCGCGGGTGCGTTCATCTCCCACGCGGAGGACGAGGAACTCAAGGGCGATGCAGTGATGAGCGCCGGTGCCGTGGCCGATGCCCTCGGTCTCGCCGGCGCGCCCAGCGTGAGCGAGGACGTGATTGTCGCTCGCGATTTACTCATCGCATTGGACACCGGGAAGGCGTGGCACATCGCGCATCTCTCCACCGCGCGTGCACTGGACCTGGTGCGCTGGTCGCGCGCACAGGGCGGCACTGCGACCTGTGAGGTGACGCCGCACCATCTGCTCCTGACCGACGAAACCGTTCGCGAGCGCGGCGCAGGCGCAAAAGTGAATCCGCCTCTGCGATCGCAAGCCGACGCTCGCGCACTTCGGGACGGCGTGCGCGATGGCAGCATTGACGTGTTTGCAACCGACCACGCACCGCACGAAAAAGAAGACAAGGCCGGCGATCTGCAAAGTGCCGCAGTCGGTTTTACCGGTCTGGAAATTGCGATCGGCGCGTACGCATTAGCAATCCCGGATCTGCCGCTCGACCGCTTTGTGGCGCTGCTTTCGACGAATCCGGCTCGGATTCTCAACGTCGCAGGTGGAACGTTGCGCATCGGTTCGCGCGCGGACATTACGATATTCGCCGATCGCGCCTGGACGGTCGATACCTCGACGTTCGCATCCAAGGGAAAGAGCACGCCGTTTGACGGGCGCACGCTCCCACGGCGCGCCGTCGCCACGATTGTCAACGGCGAGTTACGTTGGCGACTCTAACTAATCCCCTTCGAGATCGCCTTTGACGTCGGGCTCGCTGCCGTAACGGCTTTCATGCCCCTCGTGCCAGCTTCGCAGCAACTCGGCGCGTGGATCCCCTGAGTCGATGTCGCCGTCCCCGAGATCGCCCTTGACGTCGGGCTGCTTGCCGTAGCGACTTCCGAATTCGCGGTGCCAGCGGCGCAGCAAGTCGGCACGCTGATCCGAATCGATCTCGAGCGTCGGATCTATGCCGAGATCGTGAATCATCTGTTCGGCGGGCGGATCATCGTCTTCCATGGGTGCTCCTTTTCCTTAGAGTATATGCTGGTGATGGTGAAGGTGGTTCACCGCACGAGCGGCGTCTGCAGGATGCCGTTGATGACAAATTGCACGGCCAATGCGGCAAGGATGATTCCAAGCACGCGGGTGATCACGTGAATGCCGGTCGTTCCCAGACGATGCAGATAGCGTGCCGCGCCGCGCATGCAAAGCCACGCGATCGCAAGAGCGGCAGCATAGGCAACCAGTACGAGCACGTCACGCGCCGGATTCCCGTGCGCAAGATTAATGAGCAGCAGAACGGTTGCGATCGTTCCGGGGCCGGCGATCATCGGAATCGCGAGCGGAAAGACCGCCGGGTTCTCGCCTTCGCGCGCGACGCGTTCTTCCTCGCTGGTCGCGCGCGCGCCGGTAGGCCGCGCGAAGAGCATGTCGATCGCGATCAAAAAGAGCAGAATCCCACCGGCGATGCCGAAGGCAGGCAACGTGATTCCAAGGTAGTCAAGCAAATACGGGCCTATTAGGCCCATCGCGAGCATCACGACGCCCGCCACCACAACGGCCTGGTCGACGATACGATTGCGCTTGCCACGGTCGAAATGCGCGGTTGTCGCGGCCGTGATCGGGATCATGCCGATGGGGTCGATGATCGTGATCGCCGTCGCAAAGGCCGTCGCGCCGAAGTGCCAGTCCATTCTCAGCGCGTTAACTCCAGGTTTGCGGGGACCCTCTGTATAACCGCCATTGCTTTAGCATGACCATCCCCGCAGCACTGTTCCTGGCCGACGGCTCGCGCTTCGACGGCTTCGGCTTGCGCCACGAGGGTCTCTCCCTCGGTGAAGCCGTCTTTTACACCGGAATGACCGGCTACGAAGAGGCCCTTACCGACCCGTCGTATGCCGGCCAAATCCTCACCTTCACGTATCCGCTGATCGGCAACTACGGCATTTCCGGAAGCGCCGCGCAGTACCCGCGCGCGTGCGTGAGCGGTGCGATCATCAAAGAGATCGCGCGCCATCCCTCACACTACCTAAGCAAAGCGGCGCTGCCGGATTGGCTCGACGATCAAAAGATTCCCACGATGGTGGGCGCCGACACGCGCGCGATTACGATTACGCTGCGCGAACACGGCACGATTTGGGCAGCGCTCGCGGTCGGCGGGGCCGCGTTGGAGCGCGCGGAGAGTGACCTCGCGCGCTTCGTGCGCTCGGCAAGCACGGCAGACCTCGTTCCGAGCGTGGCGACACGCGATCGCCACGTTGAAGGGACGCGAGGCGGTCCACGCGTGACCCTCATCGATTGCGGCGTCAAGCGTGCAATCTTACGCGAGCTGACCGCGCTGGGCAGCGAAGTCACCGTCGTGCCCTACAACGCTACGCAAGAAGAACTCTTACGCGGTGACCCGGATGCGATCTTCATCTCGCCCGGACCCGGCGATCCCACCGATCTGCGTGAAACGATCGAAACGTTGCGCGGGCTCCTTGGCCGCAAACCGTTGTTCGGCGTGTGTCTTGGACATCAGCTGTTGGCTCTCGCCTGCGGCGCACAAACGTACAAGCTTCCATACGGACACCGCGGCGGCAATCAGCCGGTTAAGGACTTGCTTCGCGACGAGGTCTTGATTACGGCGCACAATCACGGCTATGCCGTCGATGCGCGCTCGATGCCCGACGACCTCGAGCCCACGATGATCAATCTCAACGACGGAACGAACGAAGGATTCCGCCATCGCGAACTTCCGGTGGCCGCCGTCCAGTTCCACCCCGAGGCTTCGCCAGGGCCGTTCGATGCTCGCCCGCTCTTCGCTCAATGGCTATCCTCGCTTCCCTCCGTTCGTTAGACGGTTCGGCCGACCTACGGTCGGTCGTACATCGTGTACTCCGAACCTTCACCAGCATCGTGCTGGTGCTCTCTGCCTCTAGCACGCTCGCGGACGCGCAGAGTTTGCAGCGGTTGACGGTGACGCAGTTGACGCTTGCCGCGGACACGAGGACGCCGCAGATCGAGGTTCCGTTTCACCTGCTCGTGACGGCACACGTGCGCCAACGCATCGCGGAGCTCGATAACCTCGATCTGCCGATTCTGGCCGAATTGGAACTTCTCGGCAGCGAGCGAACGACGGTTGCATCACGTAGCGGGTCGACCTATCGCGAAACAATCACCGTGCTCGCTCATCACTCCGGCACCATCACCATTGCCCCGGTCACGCTCGATGCCGTCGATGCGCGTGACGGCAAGGCGAAGCGATATTTTTCGAATTCCCTCACCCTCCACGTTGCCGGTCCGGGCGCCGCCATCGTCGCCGCGGATGATACGTGGCAAGGAATGCGCGCACTGGGCGAGGCCCTGCTGCGCGTCCTGCTGATTTTCGTCGGGATCGTCGGTGTCGTCTTCCTGGTCGTTGCATTGATTCGTCGCCGGCCTGCGCCGGCTGCGCCGCTCGTAACGCTTGCACCAGCCAAACCGGTCGTGCGCAATCCGAAAGAAGCGTTGCATGAAGCGCTCGAGACCCTGCGCCGCGAGCGCACGCGAGCCGGCGCGATGCGGGCGCGAAGCATCGTTCGACGAATGGTTGGCGCAAGCGAAGCGGAGACACTGGCGGACGTGTTGCAACGGCCACTCGCCGCCGACCCAAGCCTGCGCGATCTCTTGCGCGCGCTTGAGCGCGCCGGTTTCACCTACGACGCCGACCTCAACGTCGCCGTAGCGGCGGCAATCGCCCAATTGGAGCGCATGACGCGATGAGCACCACCGGATCCGGGCCTGCGATTGTGACGCGCGCCCTCGAACGAATCATCGTTGGACAAGAAGGCGTGATCGAAGGTCTGCTATTGGGATTGCTGTGCAGCGGACACGTGTTGCTTGAGGGTCCGCCGGGACTGGCCAAGACCCTTGCTTGCCGAAGTCTCGCCGATGCGCTGCACGGTGAGTTCAAGCGGATTCAATTCACGCCGGATCTCCTGCCCAGCGACATCGTGGGAACGCGCATCTTCGATCAGCGGGAGAGCGCGTTTACCACCGTGCGCGGACCGATCTTCGCCAACGTCGTTTTGGCCGACGAGATCAATCGCGCGCCGGCAAAGGTGCAGTCCGCACTACTCGAAGCGATGCAGGAGCGCCAAGTAACGATCGGCCCGCAGACACATCCGCTGCCGGATCCGTTCATTGTAATGGCGACGATGAATCCGCTCGATTCCGAGGGAACGTATGCACTGCCCGTTGCGCAGATGGATCGCTTCCTGCTCAAGGTCGACGTTGGCTATCCCTCGCGACATGACGAGCTGGCAATTCTCGAACGCTTCGCGATTGCCGATGCCCCGGTCATTGCCCCGGTCGCGACGCTCGATCAGGTGCGGGAGTGGCGGGCACAAGCCCACAGCGTGCATCTCGATGACGCGCTCAAGCGCTACATCGTCGAACTGGTCGTCGTCACCCGCGAAGCGCAACATCCCGCTATCGACTACGGCGCGAGCCCACGCGCGACGCTCGCGATTGCCAATCTGGCGCGCGCGAAAGCGCTGCTCGAGCAGCGCGACTATGCCGTGCCGGATGACGTTCGCAACGTGGCTCCACTTGCGTTGCGCCATCGCATCGGATTCAATTTCCGCGTGACCGCCGAGGGCGGCCCCACGCGCGTACTCGAACAATTGATCGCGAAGGTGCCTACGCCCTAAGTGTCGTGCTCCCGAGGTTCGATGTATAAAGCTGCCTGTTTTGTGAGATGCTAACGAGGAACGATGAGCGACAAAAGCGTGGCTTTGCGAGCGAAGAGTGACGACGCTAGCGCGCACAAAAGAGGCAGCCCAGCGGGTCGCGGCGGCGGACACGTGTGAACACGACACTAATGGCGATGCTCTCGTTGCGGGATGCGTTGCTGCGCGGAAAGCGGCGCCCGCGGCGTTTTGGCGCGGGGTCGCCCACGATGTACCGCGGAGACGGCTATGAGTTCATTGAATTGCGCGAATACGTTCCGGGCGACGACGTGCGGCGCATCGACTGGGCGGCCACGGCGCGAGCCGGCGAGCTGCAAACGCGGGTCGTACTCGAAGACGTCGCGTTGACGCTCGCCGTCATGGTGGACGATACGCGCTCGATGCAGGTTGGACGCTCGCGCCGACTGCTCGACGCCGCACAGGAAGCCGCACATGCGTGGTTTGGAGCTGCGCGCAGCGGTGACCGGCTCCTGCGCATTGGAAGCGATTACTTGGGCCCCGCGCATGCTCCGGTCACGACGCCGTTCGAATCGCTGGGCGCCCTCGCGACCGCGCGGAGGGCACTTCGCCGCGGAACCGCCCTTCTGGCCATCGGCGATTGGTATGACCTCACCACGCAAAACACCGATCTTCTCGAAAGCTTGGCGGCCTGGTGCGATTGCACGGCGCTGATTGCCCGCGATCCGTGGTACGACGGGTTACCCCTTGGCGGCATCGTGCGCTTCGCGGGGGCCGAGGGCGGACGGCTGCGCACCTACATCGGCCGACGGGAGCGGGAGTCGTTCGCGCTCGCCGTGCGCGCGCGTGAAGACGAACTCGTCGCACGCTTTTCGCAGGCCGGCTGGCGAACCGGAATTCTGCACGAGGCCGACGGAGCAGCTTCGCTGCGCGCCGCGTTCGGCGTGGCACAATGAGCTTCGACGCGCCGTGGGTTCTTGCTGTCGGCGCGGTTGGCGCGGTATTGCTTGCGTTACTGTATCAACGCGCCGTTTCACGGGTGGACGCACAGGCCTTGCAGTACTCGAACCTGGCCTTTCTCGAGCGAGCCCTTGCACCAAAACGTTGGGTTACCGCGGTGCTGCGTGGAGCATGGATCGTCGCCCTGTGTGCGCTCGTGATCGGCCTTGCGGGTCCACATCTGCGACTTCCGGTGCCGGTCGCCGACGGAAGCGTGTTTATCTGCATCGACACGTCGGGCTCCATGGCGTCAACCGACGTTGCGCCGACGCGCGCCGCGGCGGCGCAGAGTGCAGCGCGAGCCTTCATCCAAGAAGCGCCGGCGGGAATCAAGATCGGGCTGATCACCTTTTCCGGCGCCGCCGAGCTGATCGCGCCGCTCACCTCAAACAAGGAGACGATTCTCGGCGCGGTCGATCAGATTCCGGCCCCGAACGGGGCGACCGCGATCGGTGATGCGTTGCAACTTGCGGCATCGCAGTTCCCCCCGACCGGTCACCGCGTCGTCGTGCTGATTACCGACGGCGTGAATAACACCGGGGTCGATCCGCAAGAGATGGCGCAGTACTTCGCCGCACATCACGTGCCGATTTATACGATCGGCATCGGAACGCCAAACGGCGACGTGATCGGGGGCGAAGAATCCTCGATCGATGAAGGCGCACTTCAGTCGTACGCGCAAATCACGGGTGGCGCATACGCCCGGGCTGAAAATGCGTCCGAGTTGCGCGATGCGCTCGTCCGCCTCGGACGGGAAACGACGATCGAGCGCAGGCCCGTTGCGGCGGCGTTCGGTTTCGTCCTCGCCGGTGCGGTGCTTCTGGTCGTTACGATGCTGACCGGCTTGTCCACTGGGAGAATTCCGTGAGTATCGAGAGCAGTCGCGACGTGTATTCGAGTCCGCCGTTTTTGGAAGAGGCGCTGGCCTCGAATCCGATTGAGCAGCTGCGCGGCTGGCTCGACGAGGCCTATGCATGCGCCGAGATTCGCGAACCCAATGCGATGACGCTCGCGAGCGTCGACGCAGAGGGCTCGGTAAGCGCCCGCATCGTGCTGCTGCGCGGACTGGACCAACGTGGTCTGCAGTTTTACACGTCGTATTTCAGCCGCAAGGCGACACAATTCGAAACCAATCCGCATGCTGCGGCGACGTTCTTTTGGGCGCCGCTGCACCGGCAGGTACGTATCGAGGGAACGGTTACGCAACTCTCCGAGGACGAATCCGACGCGTACTTTGCGTCGCGGCCTCGCGGGCACCAGCTTTCGGCCTGGGCATCGGAGCAGAGCGCGCCGCTCGAACGCCGTGAGATCCTCGTCGAGCGCATGGAGCATTTCGAAGAGCGCTTTGCGGGCGAGGACGTGCCGCGACCGCACTCGTGGGGAGGCTACGTTCTCTCACCCGCCTATGTGGAATTCTGGCAGGGGCAGGCCAATCGACTGCACGACCGGCTCGCGTATAAGCGCACGGGCGCTACGGGTTGGAGCGTACTCCGACTACAACCATAGATCGACATAAGTCTCACCCGCACGATGCGGGTAAGGTTCGGAGCACACGACGTGCGATCGGCCGAAGGCCGACCGAACCATTTCCGCCAATCCACTCCCCCCAGCATGCCCCGCCGCAATATCCTCGTGATTGGCTCCGGTCCGATCGTGATCGGTCAGGCTGCCGAATTTGACTACGCCGGCGTTCAAGCGTGCCGCGCGCTGCGTGAGGAAGGCCACCGCGTCGTCCTCGTCAACTCCAATCCGGCGACGATCATGACCGATCCCGAGATCGCGGACGCCGTCTATCTCGAACCGCTGACCGTCGCGTCCGTAGAAGCGATCATTGCGCGCGAACGCCCCGATGCGCTTTTGCCGACGCTGGGCGGCCAGACCGGGTTGAATCTTGCCGTCGAACTCGACGATGCGGGCGTTCTGGAACGTTACGGCGTTGAACTGCTCGGCACACCCGTCGACACGATCAAACTCGCTGAAGACCGCGAGCGGTTCAAAGCAAAGATGCTGGAGATCGGCGAGCCGGTTCCCGAATCCGTGATCGTTACCGAAGTCGAGCAGGGGCTTGCCTTTGCGGCGCAGTCCGGTTATCCGCTGGTCGTGCGCCCGGCATACACGCTGGGCGGCACCGGCGGCGGTGTCGTGTACAACGAGAGCGAGTTGCGCGAGCGGCTCGATGCGGGATTGAATGCCTCCCTGATCCATCAAGCGCTGCTCGAGACCTCGCTGTTGGGCTGGAAGGAGATCGAGTACGAAGTGCTGCGCGACGGTGCAGACAACTGCATCATCGTTTGCAACATGGAGAATATCGATCCGGTAGGCGTGCATACCGGTGACTCGATCGTCGTCGCTCCGTCGCAGACGCTCTCAGATCTCGATTATCAGATGTTGCGCAGCGCCTCGCTCAACGTCATCCGATCGCTGCGCGTGCAGGGCGGCTGTAACATTCAATTTGCGCTGCACCCGACGAGTAACGAATACGCGATCATCGAGGTCAACCCGCGCGTCTCGCGCAGTTCGGCGCTCGCTTCTAAAGCGACCGGGTATCCGATCGCCAAGATCTCGACGCGCATTGCCTTGGGTCAGACGCTTGACGAGATCCCCAATCCCGTTACCGGCGTGACCAAGGCTGCCTACGAACCGACGCTCGACTACTGCGTGGTCAAGATTCCGCGCTGGCCCTTCGACAAGTTTCCGCTGGCCGATACGCTGCTGGGGACGCAGATGAAATCGACCGGCGAGGCGATGGGGATCGGTCGAACCTTTCGTGATGCATTGATGAAGGCGGTGCGCGGACTCGACGTCAAGCGCGAACGCCTCACCGGCGGTGAATACGAAGAATGGACCCAGGGTGAGCTCGAGGCGATCGTCGCGCGACCCACACACGAGCGGCTCTTCGCGGTCGGTGAACTGATTCGCCGAGCGGGATCGGCCGGACGCGACGCCTGCATCGAACGCATCCACGCAAACTCTGCGATCGACCGCTTCTGGCTGTATCAAATCGCCGATATCGTCGACGAAGAGACTTTATCCGTCAAAGCTGAAGCTTTGCCGTCTAAAGTCGCCTCGTTCCGGATGGTTGATACGGCGGCGGCTGAATTTCCAGCGCGGTCACCTTACTATTATCTCTCGCGCGGTGAAATGAACGAGATGCGCCCGACGCCATGCGAAGCGGTGGTCGTGGTCGGCAGCGGGCCGATTCGCATCGGCCAGGGCATCGAATTCGACTATAGTTGCGTGCACGCTGCGTGGGCGCTGCGTGCCGCGGGCAAATCCGCGGTCATCGTCAATAACAATCCCGAGACCGTTTCGACTGATTTTGACGTCTCGGATGCGCTGATCTTCGAGCCGCCGGGTGCGGATGAGGTCGAAGCCGCGTACCGCGCCACCCATGCGAGTGGCGTCATGCTGGCCTTCGGCGGCCAGACGGCCATCAATCTCGCGAACGAACTCGAAGCGCGAGGCGTGCGAATCATCGGCAGCGACCGCGCCAGCCTTGACATGGCCGAGGATCGCGCACAATTCGATGCGGCGCTCTCGCGTCTTGGCGTAGCACGTCCCGAAGGCAAAGCCGCCACGAGCTTCCGCGAAGCGCGTGCCTTTGCGCGTGAACTCGGATTTCCGGTGCTCGTGCGTCCGAGCTTCGTGCTGGGCGGCCGAGCGATGGAGATCATTTATAATGAAGGCCAGCTCGCCTCATATGCCGAGTCGGCCCCGCCGATTCTGCCCGGCGCCCCACTCCTGGTCGATAAGTATTTGCGCGGCCTCGAGGTCGAGGTCGACGCAGTCTTCGATGGCGAGGACATTCTGATCCCAGGCATCTTCGAGCACATCGAACGAGCCGGAATTCACTCGGGCGATTCGATCAGCGTCTATCCGACGCAAACGATCGATGCAGCGATGGAGCGGCGCATCGTCGACGTGACGGCCGCGATCGCCCGCGAGCTCACGATTCGCGGGCTGATCAATATTCAGTTCGTCGTCCACGAAGGCGATCTGTACATCATCGAGGCCAATCCGCGCGCGAGCCGCACCGTGCCGATCATTCAGAAGGCCACCGGCGTGAACATCGTCGCCGCAGCAACCCGCATTGCGCTGGGAGAACGCTTGCGCGATATGGAGTATGGCATCGGGCTGCATCCGCGTACCCCATACGTCGTCGTTAAAGTGCCGGTGTTCTCGTTCTCGAAAATGCGCGGCGTGGAAACCATTCTTGGGCCCGAGATGAAATCGACCGGCGAAGTGCTCGGTATCGACGAAACGTTTGCCGGTGCCTTGCGTAAGGGGTTCATCGGCGCAGGGGTCCGTTTGCCCGGCTCGGGAGGGCGCATTTTCGTCTCGATCGCCGACGAGGAGAAGGACGAGGCGGTGGCCGTGATGCGGCGCTACGCGGATCTCGGATTTACGATTGTCGCAACGCCCGGAACGCGCACCGTGCTCGAAGCAGCGGGGATCGTGTGCGAAGCGATCAACAAAATCTCCGATGGTTCACCGCACGTGCTCGACGTGATCGGGCAGCGTAGCGTGGACCTGGTGATCAACGATGCCAAAGGGCCGCGGGAAATGTCCGATAACTACAAGATTCGGCGCGCCGCGGTAGAAGCGAGTATTGCGTGTTTGACCAGTCTGGATACGGCTCGGGCCCTCGCGGAGGCACTCGAAAGCACGGCGGGGCCGCCGCGGAGTCTGCAAGAGTATCGCAGCGAGGCAATGACGAGCGAAGCCTCGAGCTGAGCGACGAGCCGCGGGTCTTCGTGCTGGGCGGTAGCGGCAGTACCTTGGGCTTCATCAACAGTTTTCGTGCCGACGGCGGAGCAATTACCGCGCGTCTGGTTCCGCTAGCGTGGACGCCGGTCGGGGTGGTGATCGGCGAGAGCTGGCAAAACGTTGGGATTGCGCTGGCAAACCTGCTTGATTGGGTCGATCGCACCTTCCCGCCCGAAGACGAGCGTGCGTTTGTCGCACCGATGCGCGATATTGAATTGCTTGCGCGCGTGCAATGGCATGCCGAACTGCCCGAAGCGCTCTCCGACGAAGCGGTCCTCAATATCGAGGACGTACCCGAGGAAATCGCTGACGGTCTGGCGCATCCGCCGGGGCCGATCGTTCAATGCGCCGCCTGCCGCCGGTTATGCGTGCGCGATGAATTCGTGTGGAAAGAAAAGCAGCTCTGTGCTTGGGATTATCACGCGCAGGTCTTCGGCAAACGTGGCCCCTGGCACGACGGGCCTTATGAGGAGCGGCACTTCGAAACGCTGCCGTCGTGTGCATACGTCGCGCCGCCCATCTTGAGCGAAATGAACGTCGACGTCGTGCTCGCAGCCGGTGAGATTGCCGACGAAACAGCGCAGCAGATGATCAATCTGCTGCTCTCCTCCGAGCCGGGCCGGGCGCATATGGCCGTGCGTTCCGGCGGCGGATTCAGCGTTCTGCGCGAACGGTGACCAATCGCGCAATCGGGCGGCTGTGGGTATTCTTCCTGTGCCTGTTCGCGGTTCTCGTCCTTCGGGTGGCATGGGTGATGCTCGTGGCCGGACCCGAGATTGCATCCAAACCCTATAATCCTCGTCACGCCTTGCTCGACGCTCGGCGCGGACGCATTCTCGCGACCGACGGCACCGTGCTCGCGCAAACCGTCGGAAATGGGCGAGTCTATCCGTTCGGCGACGCGCTGGCGCAGACCGTCGGCTATGTCTCCCCGCGTTACGGCACCAGCGGCATCGAGGACGCCTACGACCGCGCGCTCACGCCGGCCGACACGACCGGCGATCCGGTCGCGCAATTCGATGAGATTCTCAGCGCGTTTGAAGGAAAGAGCTCGCAGTCACGCGGCGCGGATGTGGTTACCACGATTGTTCCGGCGATCGAGCGAGCGCTCTACGACGGGCTCTCGCGTCACGCGCGCGGTGCCGGCGTCGTCCTCGATCCGGCAACCGGAGCGGTGCTCGCAATCGTCAGCGTGCCGAGCTACGACCCTACGCACTACGATGCCGAGTTTCCATCTCTGGTCGCCGATCCGCAAAGCCCACTGCTCAACCGCGCCACGAGCGGACTCTATCCCCCGGGTTCGAGCTTCAAGATCTTCACCGCGGGATCGGCGCTCGAAGCCGGTACGGTCACGATGGATTCGCGCTTCGAAGATCCCGGCTATTTTCAGATCGGAAACTTCACCCTTCACGATAACGAGAGCGAAGCTACGGGCGATCAAGATCTCACCGGCGCATTCGCGCTTTCCAGCAATGTCGACTTCGCACAGATCGCGTTGAAAATGGGGGTCGATCAATTCTACGACTATCTCGGACGCTGGGGAATCGGCGCACCGCTCGACTTCCAACTCCCTGCCGAAACCGACCGCGTTCCTCCCAAAGACACGATCGTACCGGGCGAGCTTGCGCAAATGGCGTTTGGCCAGGGCGCGCTTTTGGTAACACCGCTCCAGATGGCGCTTGTCACGGCAACGGTCGCGAATAACGGCACGATGGCCCGACCGTACATCGTTCGGCAGATCGTGCGCGACGGCAAAGTGGCGAGCGTTACGCCGCCGGGAACGCTCGAGACGCCGATTTCATCGCAAACCGCCGCGCAGGTGACAAAAATGATGATCGCCGTCGTCCAGCGCGGCACCGGAACGACTGCGCAAATCCCGCACGTGCAAGTTGCGGGCAAAACGGGAACTGCGACCAATCCACACGGACTCGCGCACTCCTGGTTCGTGTGTTTCGCACCGGCCGATCATCCACGTTTCGCGGTTGCGGTCGTGGTTGAAAATGCCGGCTACGGAGCAGATGTAGCGGCGCCCATCGCGCGCGACGTACTCGAAGCGGCGCTCGCAACACGCTGATGACGACCGGCTGTATGCAGGAAACACCTGCGGCGCGAGAAACGAGTACTCGAACGTGATCGAGCAGCAGACCTTCAACAATCGTTACAAACTCGATCGTAGGCTCGGCGAAGGCGGGATGGCGACGGTCTATGGCGGCACCGACACGGTGCTGCGCCGGCGCGTTGCAATCAAAGTGCTTCGCCCGCAGTACGCGGCCGACGACGAGTTCGTGCGCCGCTTTTATCAAGAGGCTGAATCGGCTGCGCGGCTCTCGCACCCCAACATCGTCAACACCTATGATGTCGGGCGCGAAGGCGAAACCTACTACATCGTGATGGAACTCGTCGATGGGCCATCTCTGGCCGAGATCATCGCCGACGGCGCATTGCCCGAACCGGTCGCAATCGACTATGCGGCGCAGATCTGCAACGGTCTAGCTTACGCGCATCGTTCCGGCCTTTTGCATCGTGACATCAAGCCCGCCAACATCCTGGTCACCAAAGACGACGTGGTCAAGCTCTCCGACTTCGGCATCGCGCGAGCGGTTTCGCAGCAGACGATGGCGCTTACCAAACCCGGCCTCGTGATGGGAAGCGTGTATTACATCTCGCCGGAACAGGCGCAGGGTCATGAATTGCATGAGAGTTCGGATCTTTACAGCGTCGGCATCGTCCTCTATCAGATGCTGACCGGGGCGCTGCCGTATACCGGGGAGTCGCCGGTAACGGTCGCGCTCAAGCACATTGGCGATCCGGTACCCGTGCTCGATACCAACACCTCCGGCGTTTCGCCCGCGCTCGCGTCGATCGTGAACAAGCTCTTGCAAAAGCGCCCGGAGAATCGCTTTCGATCAGCAAGCGAGGTCGCCACCGCATTGCGCGAGGCACGCGAGCGTCCCACCGTTCAGGCATATCAGATCGCAGACGACGCGCCGACGCAGATGATGCACAGCGTATTGCCGCCGCGCCGTTCGCCCTTGCCCGACCGCGCCTACAGCTCGATGAGCGAAGAAGAGGAGCGCCGTTCACGCTTCGGGCTGGGGCTGATCCTCACGCTGGTACTGCTCGCGCTTGCCGCAACCGGAATCGGCTACGTCATCTTCGGCCACCCGTTGAGCTTGCCGAGCGTGGCGTCTTCGGTTGTCGTCGGCGATTACACCGATATGACGGATACGCAGGCGCAGGCTGCAGTCGTCAACGCCGGCCTCGTCGCGCGCTTTATCAAGAGCGCCAGCGATACGGTGCCGGCCAACCACGTGATTCGCCAAAACCCGCAGGCCGGCACGAAGGTGGACCGCAACGCACTCGTGGAGCTCGTGGTCAGCAACGGGCTACCGATGGTCGGACTGCCCGACGTACGCGGATACAACGTCAGCGACGCGCAGCGCACGCTGCAGGATGACGGCTTCAAGATTAAACGCACCGACCGCTTCGACAACGCGGCCAAGGACAGCGTCATCGACCAAAAGCCCGCCGCCCGCTCGCAGGTGCGAAAAGGCGCCGTTATCGCACTTACGGTTTCCAAAGGCCCGCAAGCGATTGCCGCGCCGAATCTCGTCAATATGGCGGTTGCCGACGCGCAGACCGCTGCATCGAAGCTCGGGATCACGCTCGACACGTCGCAGCAAGTGTCCGATCCGAATGTGCCCAGCGGCGTCATCAAAGCGCAAGACGTGCTTCCGGGCGAGCCGCTGCAACGCGGTGACGTTATTCACGCGATCGTGAGCACCGGTCCCGCGAACAATGCGCAAGCCGTCGCAGTTCCTCCGCTCGTCGGCGTCGCATACGCCCAAGCCGTTTCGCAGCTGCAACAGCTCGGACTGCAGCCTGCGATCACCTTTTCGACACAGGCCGATAAGAATGGGACGATCGTGGCCCAGGATTCGCCGCCCGGTTCGCAAGTTTCGAGCGGGAAGCGCGTCACCTTGACCCTCTCGGTCAACGGTCAAGTGCCCGATACGGAGGGCGAGACGGTGCAAGACGCGCAAGCCACGCTCGCCGCCGACGGTTATCAAGTCGGCAAGATCCAATACACGACGACCGAGGGCGCGAGCGGACACGTGATTCGTACGGATCCGGCAGCGGGCGAAAATCTCACGCCGGGAGCGACGGTGACGCTCATCGTCAACGGCACCGGACAGTAATGCGGATACTCGGCATCGATCCTGCGCTACGCGTCACCGGCTACGGCGTGATCGAACGGCGCGGACAAAGCGTCGCGCTGATTGAAGCCGGTGTCGTAAGCCCGGCGCCGAACGGGCCGCTTGAACGGCGCTTAGCGATCCTACACGAGGGGATTACCGCGCTCCTCGCGCAGACCGCACCCGACGTGGTCGTCATCGAAGAGCTCTACACGACGTACAAAAACCCGATGACGGCGATTTTGATGGGCCACGCCCGGGGCGTTATGTGTCTAGCGAGCGCACAAGCCGGCGTCCCGGTGCAGACGCTCGGTCACGCGCACGTCAAACGCGCCTTAGTCGGTTCGGGGAACGCGAGCAAGGATCAAGTGAACGCGATGGTGACGCGATTGCTGAAGTTGCGCGTGGCGCCCAAGCCCAATGACGTTTCTGATGCGCTGGCCATCGCGCTTGCGTACCTCAATATGTCCGAGCATGTTTTCGCGCATTAGCGGCACCTTGCTCGAACGCGACGGCGAGCACGTCGTTCTCGAGGCTGCCGGACTCGGCTACGAAATCGTTCTTCCGCCCTGCGTCGCCGACAAAGTTACGGCCGCGCCGGGCGAGAGCGTCGCGCTCGAAATCTATGCGGTGCTCAACATCGACGGTAATAGTGCGCGCGCGACCTACTACGGGTTCACCAATGCCATCGAGCGCACGTTTTTCGAAGCGTTGATCAGCGTTGCATCGATCGGGCCGAAGACCGCCGCACGCGCATTTTCCGAACCGATGTCCTCGATCGCGAGCGCAATCGATCGCGGCGATCACACCTACTTGCGCAAGCTGCCTGGGATCGGGCAACAGAAGGCGCGCGACATCGTGGCGAAGCTCCAAGGCAAAGTGGCGCGCTTCTTGTTGATCCAAGATCCGTTGCCGGCGCAAGCGGCAGCGATGCCGGACTTCGCCGACGAAGCGCTCTCCGTGCTGCTCCAACTCGAGTACAAGCGCGCCGAAGCCGAAGCGATGGTTCGCGAGACGCTTGAAGGCGATCCGAAGATCGCCGACGCCGAAACGTTGCTCGCGCAGATCTATCGACGCAAGGCCGCGCAAACGTGAGCGACAGCGAAGAGGGGCGTCGCCCGCTCTACTCGGGCGAGGATCAGACCGATCGGATTCTTTCGCCGCAAGAATCGTTGGAAGATGAAGTGTACGGCGCCTCCCTGCGGCCGCGCACCTTCGACGACTACGTGGGCCAACACCGGGTGGTCGAAAATCTTCGCATTGCCATTGAGGCAGCGCGCGCGCGGCGCGAACCACTCGAACACATCCTACTTTACGGGCCTCCGGGCCTCGGGAAGACGACGCTTGCGGGCCTCGTCGCCCGCGAAATGGGCGCGAACTTTCGCCCGACCAGCGGCCCGACGCTCGAAAAACCCAAGGATCTCGTCGGCATCTTGACCTCGCTCGAAGAAGGCGACGTCCTGTTCATCGATGAGATCCATCGGCTCGGTCGCGTCGTTGAAGAATTTCTCTATCCCGCGATGGAAGATTTCCAGATCGATTTCGTGGTCGATCGCGGCGCATATGCCAAGACGATCAAATTGCCGCTCAAGCGGTTCACGCTCGTCGGCGCGACAACGCGGGCGGGAATGCTTAGCGCACCGCTTCGAGACCGCTTCGGAATCGTACATCACCTCGACTACTACGAACCGCCGGATTTGGAGCGAATCGTCACGCGCTCCGCACAGTTGCTCGGAGCGCAGCTCGATGCCGAGGGTGCGCGCACGATCGCCGCGCGCAGTCGCGGGACACCGCGCCTTGCGAACCGGCTGCTGCGCCGCGTTCGCGACTTCGCCGACGTTCGCGCAAGCGGAGCAATCACGAGCGCGGTGGCCGAGGAGGCGTTGGCGCGCGAAGGGGTAGATGAACTGGGACTCGATCGTATGGATCGCGCGTTCCTCACGGCACTGATCGAGTCGTATCGCGGCGGACCGGCCGGTATCGCCGCGATTGCCGCAACGCTCAATGAAGATACGCAGACGCTCGAAGATGTCGTCGAGCCGTATCTGCTCAAAGCGGGATTCGTCGTGCGCACCGCGAGCGGCCGTAAAGCCACGGAGTCAGCATACCGTCACCTCGGCGCAATCGCGCCGCGGCAGGAGGATCGACTGCTGTGATGACACGCCGCACGTTTGTCGCGCTCGGCCTGGCCGCCGCCACGACCGCGCGAGCTCGCGCTGATAACGCACAAGAACAAGCTGATCCCGCGATGAGTGCGCGCACGGCCGAGCTTCGCGTTCTACTTGGACGGGGGACGGTCGCGCCAATGGCGGGAGACGGTTTCACCTTCAACGGGCGCGCCTATCGCGGAGACGCCGTGCAGCTGGCCGACGGAAGCATCGTTAACACGCTCCCGCTCGAAGAGTACCTCTACAGCGTCGTTCCGCATGAGATGTCGCCGTCGTGGCCCGCTGCGGCGCTGGCAGCCCAGGCGATCTGCGCCCGTACGTACGTGCTACGACGGAGCAATCCGCAACGCGCCTACGACGTCGTACCGTCGGAACTCGATCAGATCTATACCGGTGTTGCCGCGGAAAGCACGCAGGGGCGCGCTGCGGTCGACGCGAGTACCGGGCTGGTACTGCGATTCGGACCAAGTTTCGCCCAAGCGATGTACAGTTCGTGCTGCGGCGGCCGCACGGAGGCCTCGCACGATGCCTGGGGCGGCGCGCCCATTTCGTATTTGAACGGCGTTGTCTGTACCACGTGTACGGATTCGCCGTATTATCGCTGGAATCGCGAACTCGGGCTGTCTGCGATCGAGCAAGAATTTTCGCGTGAGTTACAGCCGGTCGCCCCCTTGCAAGCACTCACCGAAGCAGGCGTCGATGGCAGCGGGCGAATCAGCGGCTTTATCCTGCAGGGTCAACGCGGTGCAATAACGGTCAAGGGCAGCGCGTTTCGACTGCGTGTCGGCTCGCGCGTGCTCCCCAGCCTGCTCATTATGAAAATAGACTCAGATACGAAGGCACCCGAGCGTATCGTCATCGAAGGTGGTGGACTAGGCCACGGCGTCGGGCTGTGCCAATGGGGTGCACGTGGCCGGGCGATCGAGGGTGCTTCGTTTAGCGACATTCTGCATTTCTATTTTCCGGGAACAGAGATCGAGCATGACTGACGGGCCGGCGGATAAGCCCGCCGGGGAAGATGACGCAAATAGCGACAAGCGTTACGCGCTGCGCTTGCGTAAATACATCGACGTCGTTGTCGAAGACCCGCTCTCCTCGATGCTTTTTCGCGGGGCGGTTGCGGACATTTCACCAACCGGGATGCGAATCATCGCCGATCAGTACCTCCCGGTCGGTACGAAGTACACGTTTACGATGAAGCGAAACCCGTTCTTGCGCCTGCGCGGCCAAGTGCGCTGGATTCGAGCCTTTCAAGCCGAGAACTATCAGGTCGGAATCCTGATCATCGATGCAACCGAAGAAGAGCGCAAGCGTCTCACCAACTTCTTGGAACTCGAGCGGCAGCGCCTGACAACGTAGTGCACTCGTCGCAGGAGTTCGCCTCCGCCTACGATTTCGAGCTTCCAAACGAACTCATCGCGCAGCACCCTGCCCCGCAACGCGACGGGAGCCGGCTCATGGTGCTCGGACCCGAGCGACTCGAGCACCGCCGGTTCTCTGATTTAGCGGAACTGATACGTCCGGGCGATGTGCTCGTGCTCAATCGCACGCGCGTCATCGCGGCGCGCCTGTGGGGCGCGCGTGAACCCAGCGGCGGTGCCGTCGAAGTCCTCCTGCTGCATCCGGCACAATCGATGCGATACGATCCCGTTGCAACGCGCTGGACCGCGTTGCTGCGCCCGAGCCGGCGTCTTCGAACGGGGTCGGTTATTCGCTTCGACGAGCGTGCGCGAGCGCGCGTCGTCGGCGAAGGCGATGAGGGGCTGCGTGACCTCGAGTTCGAGCTCGACGAGCCGTTCGAGCATTTTCTGGAGCGCGCCGGCCGTTTGCCGCTTCCGCCGTATATTCACAACGATTCGGACGAAGCGCAGGCGCGGTATCAAACGGTCTTTGCACGCGATCCGGGCAGCGTTGCCGCGCCGACCGCATCGCTGCACTTTACAAACGAGCTGCTTACCCGCATCGAGCATGCGGGCGCGAGCATTGCCCACCTCACCTTGGATGTGGGCCTTGGGACCTTCCGGCCGATGAAGACTGCGCGGCTTGACGAGCACGTCATGCATGCGGAGCGCTACGTGATCGAACCGGATGCGATCGAGGCGATCCAACGCGCGCGCGAGCGTGGAGGCCGCGTCATTGCCGCCGGCACCACCGTCGTACGCGCCCTCGAGGGGAACGCCGCGGCCCACGGGCATCTCCGAGCCGAAGAAGGCACGACGTCGCTCTTTATCAAGCCGGGATTTGTTTTTGCCGTGGTTGACGCGATGATTACCAATTTTCACCTCCCGCAATCGACGCTGCTCGTGCTGGTCAGCGCGTTTGCCGGGCGCGAACGGATACTCTCCGCATATGACCAGGCCGTGGCACAGCGGTACCGGTTCTTTTCATTCGGCGACGCGATGTTCATCGAGCCGCGCGAAGGATGCGCGCCGCGTCGGCCCGCACAATAATGCCGTGAGGTACGTCGCGTTCGATCAGCCGGGTGAGCCTTCGGTACTGCATGTCGCGCAGGGGCCCACGCCCCTGGCACGTCCGGGCGAGGTGCTGATCGAGGTCGAAGCCGCGGGCATCAGCCGCGCCGACACGCTCCAACGGCGCGGATTGTACCCGCCGCCGAAAGGCGCTTCTCCCATCCTCGGACTCGAAGTCAGCGGCACGATCGCGCAGCTCACCGGCGCCGGCGAGTTTTCGGTCGGCGATCGCGTGGTCGCGCTTTGCAACGGCGGGGGATACGCCGAGTACGTGAGCGTCCCCGTCGGCCAGGTGCTTCCGCTGCCTGCGCAATGGTCGTTCGTCGAAGGCGCAACGCTGCCCGAAAACGGCTTTACGGTCTACGACAACCTGCTCGTGCGCGCGAAGTTGGGGGTCGGCGAAATCGCGCTGATCCACGGCGGCACAAGCGGCATCGGTACGATGGGCATCATGTTTGCCCGTGCGGTGGGCGCCCGCGCGATCGTGACGGCGGGTTCGGAGGAGAAGTGCCGGGCCGCGCTCGAGATCGGCGCCCAAGCCGCGATCGATTACAAGACGGCCGACTTTGTCGAAGAAGTGCTGGAATTCACCAACAAGCGCGGGGTCGACGTCGTGCTCGACATCGTCGGCGGCGAGTATCTCAACCGCGACTTACGCGCCATCGCAACGGAAGGGCGCATCGCTTGCATCGCGCACGCAGGCGGGAGCGAGTCGACGATCGACCTGCGTTACCTCATGCAGCGCCGCGCGACGATCTACGGTTCGAGCCTGCGTCCGCGCACCGACGCGGAGAAGGCCGCCATTGCCGACGGCCTGCGTGCGCATATTTGGCCGCTGCTTCCCGCGCGCGACCCGATCGTGCCGATCGTCGATTCCGTCTACACGTTCTCGCAAGCGCCCGAAGCGCACGCGCGCATGGAGTCGAGCCAACACATCGGGAAGATCATTCTGGTTCCCGACCCGTAAGGCTAGTGGTAGATCGACTGATGTGGGCCGGTCACCATGAACCAGAGCATGGGGATCGAAAGCATCGTGTTCGCGCGTGAAGCGAGGAACGCGATACGGCGGGCTTTGGCTTTTTCTTCGTCCGTCGCGGGTCGCAAGCCGAGGATCTTTTGCTGATTCGGCCAGATGATGCCCCACACGTTGAAGAGCATGATCGTGCCGAGCCATGCGCCGATGCCGATCGGAGCGAACTCGCCCTGCAACCCGAACGCCGCGAGAAATCCGTTGAGTCCGCTCGCGGATTGCATCGTTGAAAGCAGCCCGGCGCCGACCAGCCACGTCGCTATCGCCGCCCAGCGGAAGAAGAACAGTGCGCGGGGCATCACGTACTTACTGATGGCCGCACCTTCGCCCGCGGCGTTCGCCTGCTTCGCCGCGTCGACGTTGACGAAATTGAAGTAGTACAGCAGTCCGACCCACATGATGCCGACCAAAACGTGGATCCAGCGCAATACTGCGCCCTCGAGCGCTTCCCACACGGCGTTAACCTCCCGCGCTCGTGCGCACCACGAGCCACTGTGCTACGTAGAAGAAGATGACCGTGAGCACGACACCGCTGATGACCGTGCCCCAGAGTGAGTCCAGAGGATTCTTCACGGCGAATTACCTCGCAGAAGTCTTAAGAAATGCTTAAGTCCTCACTTACGGCAAGCAAGCGCCCCGCCCTTTTCGCTCAGCACAATTTTCGTGCAGCCATTCTCATAGAGACCTCGTCTTAGTGGGGGTAGACTACAAGGGCACATCGCTAGAACACGGGGTTCTAAATTCGAACATGACTGTTCAGACCGCGACCAAGAACTACACGCCCAAGAAATGGGATCTTTCGGGATTGCAAGGCATTTCCGACGACACACTGCAGATCCACTTTGGTTTATACGAAGGGTATCTGAAGAATACCAACACGCTCAACCAGCGGCTTAGCGAGATTCGTGCGGCTGGGAAGAACGTCGGTTCCGATCCCGGGTACGCCGAGCTCGTGCGCCGCCTTGGATGGGAATTCAACGGCATGCGTCTGCACGAATACTACTTCGATAATCTCACCAAGAGCCCAAAGGACTACACGAGCGGGCGACTCTACAATCTCGCCGGCGAGGCCTTTGGTTCGTTCGAGAATTGGAAGAAGGATCTGGGCGCGATCGCGCTGATGCGCGGCATCGGCTGGGCCATCACCTTTTACGACGAAAAGGTCGCTGGACTCGTGAACATCTGGATCGGCGATCACAACATCAATGAACTCGCCGGCTGCCAGCCCATTCTGGTCATGGATCTGTGGGAACACGCCTACATCCGCGACTACAAACCGGCCGACAAAGCCAAATACGTCGAAGCGTTCTTGGCACATACCGATTGGCAAGTCTGTCAATCTCGACTGCCCGCTTAGCTTAGGGCGGCGCGGGCTCGGCCATGATGGTACGCGGGTGCGTGTACCACACGAGGCCGGGCGGCGCGTCGCGCTGTGCGCGCACGTGCTTGCGTAACGTATAGTCGATCGCGACTTTTGCGCTCGCGCGCGCTTTTGAGAAATAGGCCGCCAGCGACGCCGCCCGCTCGATATCATCAACGGGCGGCTCGCTGCGGTCGTCGCGCTGCAGAATCACGTGGGCCCCCGGGACGTTCTGGGCGTGGAACCACCAATCGTTTGGACGAGCAACGCGAAACGTAAGGTCGGCGTTTTCGCTGGGCGAACGGCCCACGAAGATGCGCGATCCGTTTGCCGTGCGGACTTCCAGCGGCGCGCGCTTCCGGCGCGGTGGGGATTTTTCCGTTTTGGTCGTGCGCCGCTCGAGCAGCGCGGCAGCTTGCTCGACGTCGGCAAGATCGGTCTCGTCGATGCGCTCGGCCTCCCAGCGCAGCTGTTCGACGGCCTGGAGGATCGAACGCAACGTCCGCTCGCGTGCGGCGAGATGGGTGAGCGAAGCACCGAGTTTCTTGTAGCGGGCAAAGAGCCCGCTTGCATCCTCCTTGGCAAGCGCGCGCGCGTCCTCATCGAGTTCGTGCAATCCGCCGTAGAGCGCCTCTCCCCGTTCGCGAAGTTGATCGCGATCCGCGGCGGCGCGCTGCTTTTGCGCGACCGACTCGAGATCCTTACGAGCTTTGCGCTCGCGTTCGTCAAGCCGTTTGAGCAGGGCTTTGCGACGATGCTCGGTGCGATGGCTCTCGCCGGTGAGCGTGGCTTGCGCGCGGAACGCGTTGACGTGGTCCAGCACGCTCGCGTCGGGAGCGAGGGTTTGGTCGGAGTCCGGGAGTGCGCGAGCGAGGAGCGGCGGGAGCGCGTACGGCTGCCCAATCTGGACGGCGCGCGTCGTGTTTTCCGCGAGGGAAAACTCTTTGAGCGCTGCAACGATACGTTCTTTGCGCACCAACACGATGTTTCCAAAGCGCGGAACCAACTCGACGTAGAGCTCGCTCTCGTCACCGACGCCGAAGCGCGAGCGGGTTCCGAAGGTCAGACGCACCAGCCGATCGCCTTTGCGCGCTTTGGCGGAGAGCAGTGTAGCGCCGCGCAACGCTGCGCCCGCCGCACGGATGAATCCCGCCTCGCTTTCGATCGAAAGCTCGTGCGCCTCTTCGACCGTGATGAGCGGCGGCGTGCCGAAGACGTCGATGCACAGCATTTGCTCGTGGCCCCGCGACCATAGGACCAGCGCAATGCGGCCGTCGGGCAAGCGCCCTACATCGCGAACCCTCGATCCGGAAAAGCGCGCGTCGATTTCGGCCGCAAGCCGAGCGATCAGCTCCGGATCGGTTCGCACTTAGACGCGCGTTTCGAGTTGAACCTCGACGCCGCCGATCCAGCCTGCAACCAGATTGTAGAGCGCGCCGCCGATCAAACCGTACAAGAAGCCGGCCACGAAGAGAAAGACCGCGAACAGAATCGGGAAGAGTACGATGCTTAGTGGGCCGAAGCTCGGCATTCCGTACCCCGAGAAGAACGAGCCTGCGGTCATCGCCGCCAAGCCTTCGAAGAATCCGGCGATGACGCCGAGCAATGCGTACAGTACCCCGGCCATGAGTGCGAGCTGAACGACGTTGAACGAACGAACGCGGGTGGTCGTACCAATCATGATACCGTCCTTTGATGCAAGCGATCGCGTAGTTCTCGTTTGAGCACTTTCCCGCTGGGACCAAGCGGCATCGCTTCGATGAAATGCACGTACCGCGGGTACTTGTAGCGCGCGAGGTGCTCTTGTGACCAGGCGATTATCGTTTCGTCCGTGACCTCGATTCCCTCGTCTGAACGTACGATGACGGCAACGACTTCTTCGCCGTGGGTTTCGTGCGGGATGCCGATAACCGCCACCTGTTTGACCGCGGGGTGGCGCATCAAAACTTCCTCGACTTCGCGCGGGTACACATTGTATCCGCCGCGCAGGATCATGTCTTTCTTGCGATCGACGATCGTAATGAAGCCGTCCATGTCCTTGGTGCCCAGATCGCCCGAACGAAACCAGCCGTCGACGATCGCCGCGTGCGTTGCTTGAGGGTTATTCAAGTAGCCTTTGAAGACGCAGTGACCGCGAATCACGATCTCGCCGAGTTCCTCTGGCGCAAGCAACTCGATGCGGTCCTCCAACTCGGCGTTAGCGACGTCCACATCGACGCCCCAGATGCCGCGGCCGACCGTCCCGGGTTTGCGGCCGAAGTCTTGTTGATTGAAGCTCGCAACCGGAGACGTTTCGGAGAGCCCATAGCCCTCGTAGATCGGGACGCCGAAACTGGCCTCGAATGCCTCGAGCACGACGAGCGGCAGCGATGAACCGCCCGCAACCGAAACCCGCAACTGCGGACGCTCAGTCCGCGCTTTGGCGGCTTCGAGCAGTGCGATGTACATCGTCGGCACGCCGGCGAAAACCGTCACGCGTTGTTCGATCATCATATCGAGCGCGGCCGCGCCGTCAAAACGCGGCATCAGCAGGACGCAAGCACCGGCGCGAAACGCTGCGTTCATCACGACGGTTTGCCCGAACGCGTGGAAGAGCGGCAAGGCGGCCAGGAAAATGTCGTCGCGCACGACGTAAAAAAGGTCGTTCACGCAAACCGACGCGTTGAGGATGATGTTATTTTGCGAAAGTACCGCGCCTTTGGGACGTCCGGTGGTCCCGCTGGTATAGAGAATCACCGCGTCGTCGCCGGGTTCGCGCTCGATCAGCGCGCCGATCGGTGCGTCGGGCGGAAGCTGCGCTTCGAAAACCGGCACACCAGCGGCCGCTGCGCCCGCGGTGCCGGCCGGAACCAATGGTCCGCCACAGATCAGGACCTTCGCCCCCGAATCGCTCAAGATGAAGGCGATCTCCTCGGGGGTAAGCAGCGCGTGGACCGGGACCACCACCGCCCCCAGGGCCAGCACGCCGTAGTAGGCGCGCGGAAAGTCCGGCGTGTTGAGCACCAGAATCGCGACCCGGTCGCCCGGGCCGACGCCCATGCTCGCGAAGGCGCGCGGCGTAGCGCCGGGCCTCTTGCCACAACCGGGCGTAGCCGATCCGCTCCTGGCCGGCCACGAGGGCGGTCCGGTCGGGATGGCGCATTGCGCTCTCGGCGAGGATCGATGCGAGCGAAAGCAGTGACATGAACCAGGTGACCCCCCCATTGGATGGGAACTCTTCAGGCTTCGTTTCCAGAGGAGTTCGAGTGATCACCGGCCCAGGGCTCTTATTCGTGGTGTCCGGCCCATCCGGAGCCGGCAAGGATACCCTGGTCGATGCGTTACGCGAGCGCATGCCGCGCATGCGTTACTCCGTGTCGGCGACCACCCGGCCTCCGCGGCCCGGCGAGACTGAGGGCGAGCATTATTTCTTCGTGACGCGCTCAGCCTTCGAGGCGCGCCAAGCAGAAGGCGGCTTTTTGGAGTGGCGCGAGTACAACGAGAACCTCTATGGAACTCCGCGCGACTTTATGGAGTCAACCCTCGCGCAGGGGTACGACGTGATCATGAAGCCCGAAGTCAACGGGGCCTTGGCCGTAAAAGCGGCCTATCCCGATGCGGTCCTGATCTTTCTCGTGCCCGACCGATTCTCACATCTGCGTGAGCGGTTGCTTGCGCGACGCACGGAAACAAACGAAGAAATTGCGCGCCGGCTCGAGATCGCGCACCAAGAGATGAAATATATCCGGCAATTCGACTACATCGTGATCAACGAACAGGGGAAGCCCGAGCAGGCCACCGCGGATCTGCAGGCCGTCGTTCAAGCCGAACGATTCCGGATCCATCGGTACAGCGACGATTCGCTCGGGGACCTCGAACAGAACTAACTACCAAAAGGGATTAAAGAAAACATCGTGAGTAAAACCGTTTTTGGCGACCTCGACGCGCTGCTCAAGCACGCGGACTCGAAGTTCAGCCTCGTCAACATCGTGACCAAGCGCGCGCGCCAGTTGAACAATTGGGTGCGAGTACAGCAGATGCCGTTCGCGGATCGGCGCGAGTTTTTCGCCAGCGAGCCGCTGGTCGACCAAGATGAGATCAACCCGAACAAGCCGGTCTCGATCGCGCTCGACGAGATCGCCGAAGGCAAGATCGAATACCACCGTACCAAAGAGGGAATAAAATAGTCCCCTATTTTATTCCCTCTTGGTATGTTAACCGGCGCTCCGCCTTCGGCTGCGCGCCCCCGGCAGCAAGGCTGCCGGGTCCCCACCATCGCTATAAAGATACGATATGTGCGGAATAGTTGGCTACATAGGGGAGCGCGATAGCGTTCCGATCATTCTCGATTCGCTCGCGCGCCTCGAGTATCGGGGATACGACAGCGCGGGCATCGCGGTGATCGACGCGAAGGGCGACCTCACCGGCAGTAAGGCCGAGGGCAAACTCTCGCGCTTGGCCGAGCGCCTGCGAAACGGAGAGGCATTGCACGGCAGCGTCGGCCTCGGGCACACGCGTTGGGCTACGCACGGGCGTCCCAACGATGCCAACGCGCACCCGCACATGGACTGCAGCGGCCGCATCGCGGTTGTGCACAACGGCATCATCGAGAACTACGCATCGCTGCGTACGAAATTGATCGAACTCGGTCACGTCTTTCGCAGCGAGACCGATACCGAGGTCCTCGCGCACCTCATCGAAATGCACAACGAGGGTGACCTAGAAGTCGCGCTGCGCAAGACGCTCGCCGACGTGCGCGGCGCGTATGCGTTGGGCGTCATCTCGAGCGAAGATCCGGGGCGCTTGATCTTCGCGCGCAACGGCGCAAGCCCGCTGGTCATCGGGATCGGCGAGGGGGAGATGTACGTCGCCTCCGACACGCCGGCGATTCTGCCGTACACTCGGCGCGAGGTTATCTTACAAGAGGGTGAGATGGCCGTGGTCGATCGCAACGGTTACCGGCTCATGCGTTACGACGGTACGCCGATCGTGCGCGACGTCGTGAACGTGACGTGGGATGCGGCGTCGGCCGAAAAGAGCGGCTACAAACATTTCATGCTCAAGGAGATCTTCGAGCAGCCCGACGTCATCAAAGAGACCCTCGCCGGGCGCATTGACGAAGATGCGCAGGTCGATTTGAGCGGTGAGATCGGCAGCATTACGGCGCAGCGCCTGAGCGAAATTTCGAAGATCGCCATCACCGGGTGCGGCACCGCCTACCACGCCGGCATGGTCGGCATGTATTTGCTGCGGTCGCTGGTCAAATTGCCGGTCGAGATGGAGCTTGCCAGCGAGTTTCGCTACGGGGATCCGGTCATCGATCCCACGGCGCTCGTCATCGCCATGTCGCAATCCGGTGAGACCGCCGACACGATCGAAGCGGTGCGCATCGCTAAGGACGCGGGAAGCTCGATCCTGGGCATCTGCAACGTCGTCGGCTCGCACCTGACCCGCATTGCCGACGGTACGCTCTTTACCCGCGGCGGCCCGGAGATCGGTGTCGCGGCAACCAAGACCTACGTCTCTCAAGTGACGGCAATGACGCTCTTTGCGCTCTATCTCGCCGCCATACGTGGAACGGTCGAGCCGCGCCGCCTAGCCGAGATCGCCGAGAATACGAAATTGCTTCCCGCCAGCGTCGACGTGGTGCTCGATACCTCAAACCGCATTCGCGAGGTCGCGCGCAAGATTCGCAAGATGCGCAGCTGCCTCTTCATGGGACGTTATATCAACTATCCGACCGCCCTCGAAGGCGCGCTCAAGCTCAAAGAGATCAGCTACATCCACGCCGAGGGCTATGCGGCGGGCGAAATGAAACACGGGCCGATCGCGCTGCTCGATACCGAGACGCCGGTGATCGGGGTGATGACCGAGGGCCGCGTGCGCGAGAAGATCCTTTCGAACGTGATGGAGTCCAAGGCGCGCGAAGCCCCGATCATTCTCGTTGCCAATTACGGTGATGAAGAGGCGGCACAGATCGCCGACCACGTCTTTTGGGTGCCTAAAGTCGATGAATTGCTCTCGCCGATCGTCAACGTGATCCCGCTGCAGTTGCTCGCCTATCACATCGCCGACATCGAGGGCAAGGACGTGGATCAGCCGCGCAACCTCGCGAAGACGGTAACCGTCGAATAGCGGTATACTCCCGCTATGCAGGTTGACCTAGGCAACGATCCGGTGGCGCGGCTAGCGGAATTGCTGCGCGACGCAGAGCATGCGCACGGAATCTACGAAAAATCCCTCGGGCATCCCGACACCGACTGGCCGGACTGGTACGCGCGCCACATCTACGACCGCCTCAATCCTCCGGCTTGACGGTAACGTCGATGGTTCCGACGTGCGACTCGCTTTGGAACCGAATGACGCACGTGCCGGGGTGCTGCGCGCGCACATCGAGCGACATCGTCATCGACGCGCTGCCGCGCGACGTGTTGAGTCCGGTAACTTTTAAAATGTCGCGCGGAGAGCCGGCGGTGGTAAAGCAGGTCGACTGCGCGAGCGTCAGATTTGAGCTCGCGGCGCTTGCGGTAACTTTTCCGAAGACCTTCCCGCCGATCTGCAATACGAGTGTCGTCGGCGTCACGGTGATCGGTGCAGCCGAGCCAACCACGGGAACGAGCGCAAGGGCGGCGATGAGAACGGGAGCGACTGGTCTCATGGGATCCTCCTAGCAGGGAAGAGGTCGCTACGCTGCATTCTTAGGTCCGCGAGCGGAATGCCTGCGCGGGGTGCCAAAGAGAGCCGCGTATGACGCGAAGTGACGGGCGACGACCCGACCAATTGCGCCCGATCACGATCGAACCCGGTTATCTCAAATACGCCGAAGGCAGCGCACTTATCAGCGTGGGGAACACTCGCGTGGTCTGCGCGGCGAGTGTCGAAGATCGTGTTCCGGGCTGGCTCAAGGGCAAGGGCCTGGGCTGGGTGAGCGCCGAGTATGCGATGCTGCCGCGAGCGACGCAGGAGCGAACGCAACGCGAAGCAGCTAAAGGCCGCGTCGGCGGCCGCACGCATGAAATCCAGCGGATCATCGGCCGAGCGCTACGCGCCGTGACGGATACCACCAAGTTGGGCGAACGCACCGTGTGGATCGACTGCGACGTGCTCCAGGCGGATGGCGGTACTCGCACCGCCTCGGTAACCGGCGCGTACGTCGCACTCGCCCTGGCACTGGGAGCCATTCCCGAGATGCAGGGTACGAAGTGGCCGCTCACCGGAATGGTCGCGGCAACCAGCGTCGGGATCGTCCATGGCATCCCCATGCTCGATCTCGCGTATGACGAGGATTCCAGCGCGCATACCGATATGAACGTCTTCATGACCGACGCGGGCAAGTACGTCGAACTGCAAGGAACGGCAGAAGCCGCGCCCTTCGACCGGACCGAGCTCGATCGCCTCCTGGCACTCGCCGAGACCGGCATTCGCGAGCTGTTCGAGCACCAACGCGAAGCGATAGGCGCAAACCGCCCGTGAGCGACGAACGCGTGAGCGCACTGGTCGCGCACGTAGGAGCGTTCCACATTACCGACCGCGCAATGCGCAAGGCGCAGGAGGCAGCGCAGCAGGCTCTCGCCGCAGGCCGGCTCGAGGCCCGCGCGCTCGACGACTATCTCTCGGCCGTGCGGCGCTACTTTACCGGCTTCGAGCACGAAGCGCGGGGCCATCTTCGGGACGTTGACCGCCGCCTCGAGCACCTCAACCAGGTGCAGTTCAACTTATCCGCGGAGCGTGGTGTTTCGGTCAAGCGCATTGAAGCGACGCAAGCGGTGCTGAACGAGCTCGACGCGATCGGGGCCAATCTCAGATGAAGGTATTGGAAAGCGTCGGCCGCGCAACGGTCGGACTCTTCGAATACGCCGGCGGGATCGTGGTCCTCGGGAGCGAGTCCCTTGGATTCCTAGGCCGCTTGCGCATTCGGTTCATCGAGACGATCAATCAGTGTTATTTTCTCGGCGTTCAATCGCTCTCGATCGTGCTGTTGACCTCGCTCTTCACCGGCATGGTCATCTCCCTCGAATCGGCTGTGCAAGCGGTGCAATATGGCTTTGCCAGCGTCGTCGGCGGTGCCGTCGCGTACAGCTCGGTGCGCGAACTGGGTCCGATGCTCACCGCCGTCGTCGTGGCCGGACGCGCGGGAGCGGCGATTGCCGCCGAACTGGGATCGATGGTCGTGACCGAACAAATCGATGCGCTGACTTCGATGGGTTTAGAGGTCCCGCGATTTCTCGTGTTGCCGCGACTGCTCGCGATGTTGGTGATGCTGCCGCTGCTCACGATTTTCGCCGACGTCGTTTCGATCGGCGGCGGGATGTGGATTGCGCAGGCTTACGCGCACATCTCGCCCGACACGTTCCTCACCTCGGCGCGTCAGGCGGTCGGTTTCGAAGACGTGGTCAAGGGCTTGATCAAGTCGCTCGTCTTCGCGGCGATCATTGCACTCGTCGGCGCGTATCAGGGGCTCTCGACGCGCGGCGGGGCCGCCGGCGTCGGCGCGGCGACGACCGGCGCCGTGGTGATTTCGATCATCTTGGTCTTCGTCTCGAACTTCGTGCTCTCGTTCTTCCTTTTCGGCGCACATTGACGTGACCGACGTTATCGCGCGTTTGGACGACGTGACGCTCGCCTACGGCGATCGTGTGATCCTCAAGAATTGCAGCCTCGATATCGTCGAAGGTGCCATCACCTGCATTATCGGCTTGTCGGGAGCGGGGAAGTCGACGATTTTGCGCTTGCTCGACGGCCTGAGCAAACCGAATGCCGGCCATGTCTACGTTCGCAACCGCGACATCTGCCATATGCCCGAGAATCAGCTCAACGACATCCGGCGCTCGATCAGCATGTCGTTTCAGTTCGCGGCGCTGCTCGATAGCTTGACCGTCGGAGAGAACGTTGCATTGCCGCTGCGCGAAAACACCAATGAAACCGACGCGAAGATCGTCAAAACCGTCGAAGACGCGCTCGAATCGGTTGGGCTCGGGCACACCTACGACTGCATGCCCAGCGAGCTTTCGGGCGGTATGCTCAAGCGCGCCGGCTTCGCGCGCGCGATTGTGACACGCCCCGATCTCATTCTCTACGACGAGCCGACGACCGGCCTCGATCCAATCGTTACGCACCTCATTACCGACACGATCATCCGCTTGCGCCAAAAGCTCAACGGCAGCGCCGTCGTCATATCGCACGATTTGCAATCGATCTATATGATGTCCGACTACGTGGCGATGCTCTTCGAAGGCGCGGTCATCGCGTACGGCACCGTCGATGAGATCAAACGGTCAGCCAACCCGATCGTCCAGCAGTTCATTGCCGGATCCGAAGTCGGCCCGATCCCGATTTGAAAAGGCGCTCCGCCCTGGGCTCCGCGCCCCCCACTTCGTGGGGCCCCCGAACCACGGCGCGCGCACGATTGCGACAAGCGTTTGATTCCCCGAGGGCGCGCCTAAACGACATTGCCTCGTCGCCCAGGTCCATCGGGACTACGTGTCGCGTACGCACCCCCCCTCCGCACGACCCACAAGGCCCTCGCGTCAAAGGCTCTCGCGTAGAAATGAAAAAGATGGGGTTTGATGAGTAGACAGGCACAGGTGGGAGCCTTCGCATTGCTCGCGTTGCTGCTACTTTTTGGTGTGTTCTATGTGATTACCAATCTCGGGACGAGGTACACCGGGTATCGGGTTGGGATTCACTTTGTCTCGGCAGCCGGATTGCACTCCGGGGCTCTGGTGTATTTCAGCGGCGTGACGGTCGGAACGGTCGATACGATTACGCTGTTGCCGGATAATACCGTCGATGTCATACTTGCCATCAATCGCGACGTGGATATTCCGCTGGCGTCGCGCTTTCTGATTCAGGCGCCCTTGACCGGCGATCCCAATCTCATCATCGTCCCTCCGCGGCCAGTGCCCGGCGCACCGCCGCTGCGGATGATCGCGCGCGAGGTGCTGCCGATCGAGGAGCAGCCGCAGGGTACCAACACGGCGACCATCGCCGATCTTCTCGAACAAGGTCAAGGCGAGGTCGTCAAGCTGGACGCGATGCTCAGCCAGCTGGAGAAGCGTGAGCCCAAGCTCCTGGACACCTTGCAATCGACGCTCACCAACGCGAACGAACTCACGCTCTCGATGAAAAACTCGATCGGTTCGCTGACGAGCCAACTGCAAGTAAGCCTCGCACGGGCGAGCGCCAATCTCGTTGCGCTTACCGGGACGCTCAACGATACGACGCAACTTAACGCCGCGCACATCAACGACATCTTAGCCAATTTCGATCAAACGTCGAAGGCACTCAACCAATCGATGGCATCGCTGCAATCGATTGCGACCGACAAAGACTTGCGCGGCAACGTGCTGGCAACGACGAAGAACATCGCCGACACGACCGCCAACATTGCCGGCATCACGCACGACCTGCGCAATGTTACTAGTGATCCGCAGACGCAGGCGCAGCTCAAGAACACCATCGCTAACCTCGATGCAACGATGCAGCGCGCCAACTCGCTGCTGGGAGAGTTGGGGGCCACCAGCAGCGTGTATGGCGTCGACGCGAATGCGACGCCCTATCCGGTTCCGAGCGTTTCCCTTGCGCCCGGCGCAGGTACTGCGCCCCTTCCCGGCGGGGCTTCCGCGACGCCACTTCCCTCTCTCTCGCAGATCGACGCGTCGTCGCCGGCGCCGGAGCGGATGGCGCCGACTGCGCGGTCGCTGCACCTGCAGCATCGTCTGGCGGACATCGCGAGTAATCTGATCTCGATTCAACTGCGAATGAGCCAGCTTTCGACGCAGACCGTGTGCTGCCCGAACCCGCTCTACAGCGCCGATCGTGGTCCGCAAAGCGATCTCAACGCCGTGATCCTGCCTAACAACGGGACCAGCCTGCTCGTCGGCGCCAACGATATCGGCTATAACACGACAACGAACGTAGCCCTGATTCAAAAACTCTCGCCGACGCTGCGGATCGGGGGCGGCGTGCTCTATTCACAGCTTGGCTTCCTGGGTGCATACAGCGACGGAGTGTTCGGCTTCGATACCAAGATCTACAATCCGCAGCGGCCCGAAATCGACGTCTACGGCAATTTGCACATCGCGAAGAACTGGGAGCTCTTCATCGGCGAGCGCGCGCTCAATCACGCCGAGCGTCGCTTCACCTACGGCTTCCAAACCAAGATCCCGTAGCGATGACCTCGGTGAGCACAGAACGACTCAAGATCGGCATCATCGGCGCGGGTTCGATGGGGACGCTCTTCGGTTACCACCTCGCGCAGAGCGCGGACATCACCGTCCTCGAAGCCAACGCACAAACCAGCGACGCGATCGCCCAGCGTGGCCTGCAAGTCAACGAGGAGGCGCCGCGCCGCGTGCGCGTCGCGAGCAATGCGCGCGAACTCTTTGGCTCGCAGATGCTCTTTCTCTTCGTCAAAGCAGTCGATACGTTGCGCGCGTTGCGGCCGTTCGCGGGTGAGTTGAACCCGGCGACACCGGTGATTTCGCTGCAAAACGGGGTCGGCAACGAGGATGCGATCAAGACAGCGCTCGGCGGCGCGGTGCCGGTCGTTCTCGGCGTGACGACCGAGTCGTCCATCACCGTCGGGCCCGGCTGGGCGCGCAGCTCGGTAACCGGGACGACGCTCATCGGCTCGGCGTCGGCGGCGCCGGCAACGTCGCGCACGATCGCCGATGTGCTGACGCGCTCGGGGCTGCGCGCCTCGGTCGTGTACGACATACGCCCGCACTTGTGGGGCAAGCTGGTAGCCAACGCAGCAATCAACGCGATTTCGGCGCTCCTGGATTGCGAGACCGGTGAGATTGCAAAAAACGCCAACGCAGCGCATCTGGCCGAGTCGCTGGCTGAAGAAGCAGCTGCCGTAGCCGCGGCGCTCAAGATCAATCTGCCCTTCGTCAACCCTTGGCAATACGTCACGCAGGTGATCGAGGTCGGCGCCGATTCGAAGAGCTCGATGGCGTTTGATCTCGAGTCGGGGCATCCAAGCGAAATCGATCACATCAACGGCGCCGTGGTCGCATTCGGACGGCGCACCGGCGTGGCAACGCCCTATAACGACGCCATGGTGCGCCTGGTCAAGGCAAAGGAAGCTCAAACGGCGCAACGGTCGGGCGCGTGAGCGAGACGCTGCTCGCTCGGCTCGCGGAGATCTGCGGCCCGGGCGGGCTGCTCGTCGAGGCTGCCGACGTCGCCCCGTTTGTCACGGATTGGCGCGGTGCATTTTCGGGCGCGGCCCTGGCCGTGGCTCGCCCCGATACCACGCGAATGGTAGCGCAATGCGTCCGCGCATGTGCCGATGCCGGCGTAGCGGTCGTCCCGCAAGGCGGTAACACCGGCCTTGCCGCCGGAGCAACGCCGATCGGTCTCGAGCGCGCGATCGTCCTGAGCCTTTCGCGTATGCGCCGCATACGCGTGATTGACGCACTCGGGTTCACCATCACCGTCGACGCCGGTTGCGTGCTGGCCGACGTGCAGGCGGCTGCAGAAGAAGCCGGACGATTCTTTCCGCTCTCGCTCGCGGCGCAGGGGTCGGCGCAGATCGGCGGATTGATTTCCACCAACGCCGGGGGCACTGCCGTACTGCGCTACGGATCGATGCGCGCTCTGGTGCTCGGTCTCGAAGTCGTCCTGCCCGACAGTTCGATCGCCGACGGCCTGCGTGCGCTGCGCAAAGACAATGCCGGCTACGATTGGAAGCAACTGTTTATCGGCAGCGAGGGGACGCTCGGCGTTGTGACCGGCGCCGTGTTGCGGCTTTTCGCGCGTCCGGCTCACCGGGCGACCGCATTGCTGGCCGTCTCGAGCGCGCAGCACGCAGTCGCTGCGTTCAGCGACGTACAAGAGGCTCTGGGCGAATCGCTCGTGGGATGCGAACTTTTTAGCGACCGCGCGATCGCCTTGCGATTGACGCACGAGCCGCAGCTCGTGCGGCCGATCGCCGCGCAGCCGTGGTATCTGCTCGTCGAGGCGGCATCGGCCCTCGCGGGCCTACGCGAGGGAGCCGAGGCGGCGCTGGCACTCGCTCTCGATCGTGGTCACGCCGAAGATTGCGTGTTGGCTGAGAGCAGCTCGCAGGCACACACTTTATGGGCTTGGCGCGAAACGATCACCGAGAATGAACGTCGCGCCGGGCCTAGCGCCAAGCACGACGTCTCGGTCCCGATTTCCGCCATCGCCGCATTCGTCGAACGTGCAACGCACGAGGTCGAACTCAAGCATCCCGGTTCACGGGTGCTCGCCTTCGGACACGTGGGCGACGGCAACATTCATTTCAACGTGCTGCTCGCGCAAGAGCAATCCGCCGCTGAGATCAATCACACCGTGCACGCGATCGTCCGCGAGTTCGCGGGAAGTATCACCGCCGAGCACGGCGTCGGACGTTATCGCGCCGGCGAGCTCTCCGAGCACCGCAGCGAAACCGAGATGGCGCTGATGCGGGCAGTGAAGCACGCGATCGACCCGCGCGACCTGATGAATCCCGGAGCCGTGTTGACGCAGGACGGGGCTACGCCTGAGGTGTGAGGCGCAGCAGGCGAACCGTTCCGCGCTTGCTTTCAAGATCCACACCGAACGCGCTCCCGCTATTCACCGGCGCGTCGATCGTTTCGTTATTTCCTTGTGAGGTTCCGCGCAGGTTAAAGTCGGTGAAGAGCGTTCCGTCATCGGTGTGAAGGTGCGCATGGAACGCTGCAGTCTCCGGGATGTAGACCGTGACGTCGCCGTTTTGCGCCGAGAAATGAAGCGTACCGGGCCATGACGTTGCCCCCATCGTGGCATCGATCGAGCCGTTCGTGGTACGCGCCTGAGCTTGACCGGTCACCATGATCTTTACGTCCCCCTCCTCAGCTTGCACGTCGACATTTCCGCTGATATCGGTCACGTTCACGTTGCCGTGTTTTGAATGCACCACGAGATTGACGCCCTGCGGTACGCGCACGAGAAGGTTCGCAAGCGTGCCCGTGGCATCGACGGTAATGCCCGAGCCGCTTGGATGAATAAGCGGAGGGGGAGGCGGCGTAGCACCGGCCGCCGTTGGCGAGATCGTATAGCGGTCCGTAGGATCGCTTTGCGCCGGCTTAAAGGCGTTGATCACGCCGCTTTCGATGTTGACGGTCATCACCGAGCCGGGTTTGAGCGCTCCGACGATCGTCGCGTAGGGCGTCGGCGAGGCCGAACATGCGACAAAAGCCAGAACGAGGAATGGAGCGAAGCGTTTCACCCTAACGCTCTTCGCTACGGTCGCGCGGATGCGCCTCCTCATAGCTTCGCCGCATATGCTCGAGTGAGACGTTGGTGTAGATCTGCGTCGTCGAAAGGCTTTCGTGTCCGAGCAGCTCTTTGATCGTCATCAGGTCCGCGCCGTTTTCGAGCAGATGGGTTGCGAAGGAATGGCGCATGACGTGCGGCGTCACGTGCTGAGTCAAGCCGGCGAGTTCCGCGAACTGCCGGAAAATGACCCATGCTTGCCGGTGGGACATGCGCGTCTTTCGGCGGGAAATGAAGAGCGCTTCATCCGGCGTACGGGGGCGTACCCCGAGATAGTTGCGGATCGCGTCGGCCGAGGCTTGATTGATGAAGACGGTGCGCTGCTTGTTGCCTTTACCAATCACGCGCATCAAGCGCCGGTCTAAATCGACATCGCTAATATTGAGCCCGACAAGCTCGCCGCGCCGGATTCCGCTGGCATAGAGCAGCTCCATCATTGCAAGGTCGCGCAAACGCGCGAACTCGGTTTTTCCGGCGACGCGCGTGCGCAGCAGCTTGCCGACCTCGCGTTCGCTCATCACATGGGGCAAGCGCTTTGCCGCTTTCGGCGGTGGTACGTCCTGCGCGGGATTATCGGCGCGACGACCTTCCCGCTTTTGTAGCGAGAAGAAGGATCGAAGTGCGGCGATCTTACGCCGAACCGAACTCGCAGAATACTTGCGCGGCCCCATGAGCTCCATGACGAAACGGCGGACGTCCGAAACCGTTGTGCCTGCGAGTGTGGTGAACGGCGCTTCCTTAGCGTGTCCGGGCTCGAGGAATTGTCCGAAGAGCTCGATGTCGCGCGCGTACTCTTCGGAAGTGCGCGGAGACTGCCCGCGCTCGAGACGCAAGTACGCGGCGAATTCCGCGATGGCCGGGTCGGAGGGAATGTACGAGCTCACTGAATCATTCTACGGCAGCCTGCGGCGAATCGGAAATCGTGCTGTCCACGAGATGCACCAGCGCCGAGATCTCGACCGCCGGCGAGAAGAAGAAGCCTTGCGCGTGGTCGACGCCGAGGCTGGCAAGCAGTTGGAAATGCTCGAACGTTTCAACGCCCTCCGCAATGGTTGTCAGGCCAAACGAGCGAGCGAGCACGACGATACTGCGCACAATCTCGACCGCCTTGGGGTCACGTAAGAGCGGCTCGACGAACGACCGGTCGATCTTTATGCCCGCGATCGGCAGCGTTTGCAGATATGCAAGCGACGAGTAACCCGTGCCGAAATCATCGAGCACGAATTCGATACCAAGATCGCGCAGGCGCGCCAGCGTGCGCTGCGCACCCTCGGAGCTCGTCATCATCGCCGTTTCGGTGATTTCGAACTTGAGCCGGCTCGGGGAGACGCTGTGCTGACGAATCAACGTCTCGATCGTCTCAGGCAGCCCGGCCGTCGCCAGCTCTGCAGCTGAGATGTTAACCGAAATCTGCGCCGAGGGAAAGGAAGCAAAAATTGCTTGCGAGTGCGCGCAAACCGCGCGAAACATCATCGCGTCAATCGCCTCGACGAAGCCGTGTTGCTCCGCAAAGCGCATGAACTCGGAAGCCGTAGCTACCGACCCGCCGTGCTGATTCCAGCGCGCGAGCGCTTCAAACGACACGATCCGGCGGGTGCTCAGGCTCACGATCGGCTGATAGTACGGCACGAGCTCGCCACGCTCGATGGCCCGGCGCAAATCATCCTCGAGCTGCGAATCATCGGCGATACGACGGCGCATCTCAGAATCGAAAATCGCAAACTGCGCCCGTCCGCGGTGCTTGGCCTCGTACATCGCGATGTCCGCATCGCGAAGCAATTCGGCGGGCGTGCTATACGAGTCGTCGACCGCGACGACGCCGATGGATGCCTCGGGATAAATCGTGCGCCCGGCGACCACGATCGGTTCGCCGAGGTGCACCAGCAGCAGTGCGGCCGCCTCGTCGAACGCCCCCGATTCGACGTTAGCAACAACGACGAACTCGTCGCCACCGAGGCGCGCGACCAAATCCGTCGGCTCCACCAGCGCCTGCAATCGCGCGCCGATGGCGCGCAGCAGGTCGTCACCGGCGAGGTGCCCGAGTGTTTCGTTGATGATGTTGAAACGATCCAGATCGATGAAGAAGACAGCATGTCCGTAGCGATCACCCCCTGCAACGATTGTGCGCGCGCGCTCGATAAACGCGGCACGATTCGGTAGGCCGGTAAGGGAGTCGGTAAACGCTGCCTTGCGCAATTCGGCCTCAATGGTCTTGGCAAGCGCGATCTCGCCCTCGAGGCGGCGCTGGTCGAGTTCAAGCATATGCGCGCGCTCCTGGAAGCGCCAGCGCTGAATCGCGCCCGCGGCGATGAGCCCGGCGAGCAGCCAAATACCGACGATCAGTACGATACTCCACACGATGATGTTCGTGTTGGCGTCATCGACGGCGGTGCTGTCAGCGAGCAAACTGAGCGTCGCACGGTGCGTGTAGTTCAGCGGGGTGGAGCGAATAATCTGATGAGCACCCGGCGGAGGGATCGGTCCCGTAGCGATCGTCGGCGCTTTTCTGAATTGTGTATTGACCCAGACGACATCGCCGCGGCTACGTGACGACCGCAAGATCGAGAGGAAATCGGTCTCAAGGATATCGACCGAGGCTACACCTACAAGACGCCCACCGTGCTTGAAGGCCTTCAGCATGCTGATGAAGTTGCGGCCCCCTTCAACGTACGGACCGATAATCACGCGTTGGCCGCGCGCCCGCATTGCCAGCAAAAACCAGCGCGAGCGCGTATAGTCGTAGGTTCCCTTCGAGACGTTGGTGAGGTTCTCAACCTCGACGCTACCGTCGGGCTGCCGGCGATCGAGCGGTCCTAATCCGAGGCGTGGATCCCAACGCCGCTCATAGATGCTAAAGTACACGTCCGGCGTGCCGAACCCGCCGCGTTCGAAGAACGGACCGAGGCCGTAGATCCGCGGATTCGGACGTGTGGCGAACAATTCCGCAGCGAGCCTCTCGGTCAAAGCGCGATCCCCGGCTGCGCTTGCGAAGACGGCGGCCGCCAGATTGACTAAGTTCACGGAGTCGTCAAAGAGACCGTCGATGCCGCCCGCCATGTGGGCTAAGCGCATGTTGACCGCGCCCGCAAACTGACGGTCATTTTGCTCGACACGCGCGTGCGCATTGAGTCCCACGAGCACACTAGCGAGCGCCGCACCAACACACAGTACAGCGAGCCAATACCAGGGCCGCCTGAAACGCGGCGCCTCAGCCTCATTCGAGTGCGCCATTAAGAGAGCTATTCGAGGCTTACTTAGCCGGTCATCCACAGGCTGCTCACATCACCAAATCAGTGTTTGTGGATATACGACCGGCTGTGCATGAAGGCCTTGTCCGGGGTATGCTCCTCTTCGTGACGCTTACGAGCTGGCTGGTTATCGCTATTTCGCTCGGCGCCGTGATGGGCATGATTCTTCGGCCGAAGCGCTCGCAAGAATGGGTCTGGGCGGTTGCTGCGGCGGCGCTGTTGACACTCGTCGGCGCAATCGCGCCGCGCCAGGCGTGGCAGGCAATACTGCGCGGGACCGACGTTTACGCCTTTCTGATCGGGATCATGGCGCTTGCCGAGCTGGCACGACACGAGGGACTCTTTGATTGGCTGGCGTCGCATGCGCTTGCCGCGGCCGGGGGGTCGCAGCGTCGCCTCTTCGGGCTGCTCTTTGTAGTCGGCGCGGGCGTGACCGCGCTGCTCTCCAACGACACGACCGCCGTGCTCCTCACCCCGGCGATCGCCGCGGCGCTGCGCCGCACCGATGCCGATCCGCTCCCCTACCTTTTTGGCTGTGCTTTCGTCGCAAACGCGGCCTCATTTGTGCTGCCGTTCTCAAACCCCGCCAATCTCGTCGTCTTCGGGTCGCACCTTCCGTCGCTGAGCGTATGGCTCGGGGCATTTGGACTCGCCGCGATTGCGGCGATGCTCGTGACCTATCTGGGGCTGCGTTTCTGCTTTCGTGGCGAATTGCGTGGGAATTTCCACGACGGCGCGCCGGTGCGGCCGCTATCGCCGGCTGCCGCATTGAGCGGGATCGCAATTGTCGCCGCGGCGCTCGCATTGCTCGTCGCCGCTGCCGTGCGCGTTGACGTGGGATATACCGCGCTCATCGCGGCGGCGGTCGTGCTGTTGTTCGTCACACTGCGCGAACGGAGTGCGGCACGGTTTGTCGCGCAGCACGTCGCCTGGCAGGTCGTGCCGCTCGTGGCGGGTTTGTTTGTCGTGGTCGCGGCGCTCGATCGCGCCGGCATGCTGGATCTGCTTCGCGACTTTCTCCAACATGCGCAGACGTTGGGTCACGCAGGCGGCAACGTGATCGCCGCGTTTGTCATCACCGCCGCGGACAATTTGTTTAATAATCTTCCGGTTGCGCTTGCCGCCGGTTTCGCGCTGCAATCAACGCCCGTCACCGCGGGACTTGCGCATGCGACCGTCGTCGCGGTAGATCTCGGCCCGAACGTTTCCGTGACGGGGTCGCTCGCGACGATGCTGTGGTTAATCGCGTTACGCCGCGACGGTTACGATGTCGGAGCGTGGCACTTCTTCCGTATCGGCGCCGCGATTACGATCCCCGCGCTCGTCGCGAGCGTGCTACTCGTGCGTTAGCGCACGAGAGGGCGTCCCCGCAGCGACCTACGACCGCTCGAAGGGGACGTCTTCGATCCAATCGCGAGTGATATAGAGCCAGAACGCCAGTCCGGCATACGGCCCATATGGCTTGAACGCGCGCACGATGGTCTTGTCCGAAGCGCGCTTTTTGCCGCTCAGTTCGAGGTATTTCGGCCGCGTTGCGGAGTCGAGGACCAGTTGGTGGTGATAGCCGAGCAGCTGCATGATGTGCGCAGCGGCATAGGGGCCAACACCGGGCAACTCACGCAGCGCTTCTTCCACCACTTCTTCCTTCGCGAGCTCGTCGCGCTCAGTGTTCGGCAGCATTGCTTCTAAGTCGATTCGCCCGGCTGCGACGTCGCGTGCGATCGTTCGCACGTACGGCCCGCGATACCCCATTCGGGCAACATCGGCAAACCAACGCTCCGGCGTCTTCGCGAGCAACGCTGCATCGGGAAAAGCGCCGCCGCCGCGTTCGACCAGCGCGGCGATCATGCGCCGCGTGCCGGCCCATGTGGTGTTGGTCGTACAAATCGTCTTGATCACGTCTTCGAAAACCGTTGGGCTTGCGATTAATCGGCCCGCGCCGATCGCCCATGATAGCCGCGGGTCATTCTCGATCATGGCGTAGAACGGAGCGAGGTTTTGGTCCAGGCGAAAGACACGGCGCGTGATCCGCTCGGCGGCACGCAGGTTTGCCGTGCTCGAGCGCCCGTCGAGATCGACGTCTAACTGACCGTCATCCGAGGCGAAGCGCAATCGGCGGACACGTTCGCCGATACGAACGGTAAGGTCGTAGATCTTCTTCTCTTCATCGATCTGCCCGGGCGGCAAGAATGGCAAACCATGCGAAAAGATCGTGCGAACGAACGAGATCGGCTCGCCGCCCGCACCGATCAGCGGAATCTTCATCATTCTTCGGGAACCAACCGAGAGAGCCGTCCGTTGCTCTTGCGGAGGGGGAATCGTGCTATGAAATTCCTTTCTTGGGTTCTTATGGGGTCTTTGCGCTGCTGCCAATCGCATCCCAAAGTGAAATCCTCCACCTAACCGTCTACACGCAGAGCGGATTGAAGTTGATCGGCTCGATGCCGGCGGGCTATTGTCAGAGCCTTGGTGTCTATTTTCGCTGCGCGGTCGAGCCGGGCCATCCGCTCCGCTTCGACGTAGGCCGAAGCAGTACAACGTGGTGCAGGTATGCAGCAGAGGTCGCCGGAGGCGAGATCAAGCGCGTTTCTGTCTGGCACGAGTCGTCAAGTCGCATGACGTGCCACATGCATCAGCGCGACGCGTCCACCATTGAGGTCTCTGAAGCAAAATAACACTTCCCGTAAGGAGCAAGCGATGAAACGTCTTTGTATATCTCCTCGCTCGTTCTCGTTGCCTTTGTGTTTACGTTCGCGAACGTTTCGGCAGACGAGCTGTGGTTCAAGAATAACACCGGGACAGTGATCAAGGCGATACCGAATGGTGGACACTGCATGAAGACGATGCCCGCTGCGTTGGTGTTGCCGACGGTCGGCGAGCGGGTGGCGTCGTTCAATCCGGGTAATTGCGGGGACAGGATCTTCTATATGAAGTTCGTGTCGATCTCAAGCGGCCAATGGCTCGACATCGAGTTTAGAAAACACGGCGACGACGAGATTAATCCTCCGCCCTGGACGGCCGCGAGATCAGCGAGCCACAGTGACTTTGCATTCTGCTTTCGCCAGGGGGTAAACAGGGCTCGGCTCATTCTTTATGACGTCGCTCATCGCAGCAAATCGGGGTGCTGATTACGAAACGTAGGAGACGTTGACGGCGAAACCGGCGGCTTCAGCCCGCATGAGCACTGCGTAGACCGATTCCAGCTCGTCTTCGATGGCCGAAATTTCACGCGCGCTGACCGGAAAGCGCGAGGCGTGATTCCAGAGCAGCGCTCGCGCGCGTTCGAGCGCGGTGCGCAGGCGCCGCGGCGTCACTTCGAGCACCGGCCAATCCAAATCACCTTGCGCCGGCACGATGCGCCAGCCCGCGCCCGAGAGCGCCGGCACGTCGTCGTCGGCATCAAACGCATGCGGGATCGCGGCGAGGATTTCGACCGCTTCGCGATCCAGGCCGGTCAGGGGCAGCCCGAGCTCGGTCAGGCGCACGATGTACCGGAAGAACGACGCGTTGCCGACCGTGTAAGCACCGGCCGGCGACGCGACGTTCACGTGCACGAGATCGATATCGGAATGCCCGTGGCCGCCGTTCATCGACTACCGGCCGAGATCAAAGGCGATCCCGAGCTCACCGCTGAGCTTCTCGAGTTCGTCCCAGACTTTGACGTGCACCGGTACACCGTTTTTGCGCGCTTCGAGCGTCTTTTCGTATTCGATCTCACCGGCAACGTAGATGCGATCTTGTCCCGGCGCCTTCTGGCTCTCTTTGAAATAACGCAGCTCCTTATCCATGTCGGTTTTGAACTGCGCAACGTCGCGAAATCCGTCGACGCGAAATGCGCCGAACCAGTGCGAGATCGCGCCCTCTTTGCTTTCGTTCACCGTCGGGAGCGTCGGTCCGAACGCGCCGCCCGAGAGCACACCGCAAAGAATATCGACCAGCAGTCCGAGGCCATAGCCCTTGTGTCCCGAGTGATCGGTTCCAAGACCGCCAAGCGGTAGGAGCGCGCCGCGCAGCGCCGCATCGGGGTCGGTCGTACCGAAGCCGTTTTCGTCGATCGCCCAGCCGTCTTTGAGCGGCAGGCCTTTGCGCTTATAAACTTCGAGCTTGCCTTTGGGCACGACGGTCGTCGCAAAATCGAGCACGAACGCCGGCTCTTTGCCCGCCGGAATCGCGTACGCGAAGGGATTGGTGCCCAGCAACACGTCTTTGCCGAAGGTCGGTGCGCCGTACTTCACCGAGTTGGTCGAGGCGATGCCGATCATATCGTGCTCGAGCGCCAGCATCGCATAGTAACCGGCGATGCCGAAATGATTCGAATTGCGCACGCCGCCGAACGCCGAGCCATGCTTGCGAGCCTTTTCGATGACCGCGTCCATCGCGAGTTTACCGACCGGATGCCCGAGGCCGTTGTCGGCGTCGTACAGCACGGTGGTCTCGGTTTCACGGACGATCTCATAGTTCGGCTTGGGCTTGAGCTTGCCGGCGCGAATGCGGCCGACATAATATGAATTCAAACGCGCGACGCCATGTGATTCGACGCCGCGTTCATCCGCGGCAACGAGCACGTCGGCAACGACCTGCGCTTGGTCGCGCGCAACGCCGACCTTCGAAAGAATTTCGACGGTGAGCGCCTTGAGTTTGGCTTCGCTCGAAAGCTTATATTCGGTGGTGGCGGTCTCGGCCACGAAGGTTACCTCCAACTATTGACCCTAACCCTTCGCGCTGGGAATCCACGCTCATGCAGGGAAGGCCCTTGGCGCTAGTGATTAGGATGGCGATGACGGGTTACGAAGCGTGCGTTCGGTGCGGATTATGCCTTCCGGCCTGCCCGACGTACCTGGAGACTATGACAGAAACCTCCGGCCCCCGCGGTCGGATTAGTCTGATTAAGGCCGTCGACGAAGGCGAGCTCGATCTGCTCAGCCCCGGCTTTGTCGAGCAGATGTCGCAATGCTTGGATTGCCGCGCCTGTCAGGCCGTCTGCCCGTCGGCCGTTCCCTACGGACCAATGCTCGAAGAAATGCGAGCCCGAATCGAGCACGCGAGCGCCCCGTCGCGTCCAGCGGGGGCACGGACGGCGCGCTATCTTCTGCTTCAATGGCTCTTCGCTGCGCCATCGCGTCTGCGCAGCGCGGCGTCGCTGCTGCGTTTCGCGCAACGCAGCGGCCTCACAGCGCTTGCATCGCTGTTCGGTTTGCGCGAAACCGTGCGACTCGCACCGCAGATTTCCGATCGCTTCTTCGAACCGGACGATCAGCAGTACGCGGTCTCGCGCGCCGCCGGAACGGCGATGTTGCATACCGGGTGCGTGATGCAGGTGGCCTTTGCGAACGTGCACGAAGCGACGGTCCGCATGCTCAACCGCGCGCGTCTCTCGGTGGTGGTTCCACGAGCGCAGGGCTGCTGCGGCGGACTCGCCGTGCACGCGGGTGACCCGCAATTTGCTCGCGAGCTTGCACGTGTGAATATTGCCGCTTTCGAACGCAGTGGCGCCGACGTATATGTGGTCAATGCCGCCGGCTGCGGCAGCGCACTCAAAGAGTACGGCGCATGGCTCGACGACGATCCCGCCTGGCGCCAGCGCGCGCAAGCCTTTTCCTCCCGCGTTCGCGATATTACCGAAGTGCTCGATGCGATGGAGTTAACGGCGCCGCGCGGGCGCATCGACGCTCGTGTAACCTATCAAGAGCCCTGCCATCTCGTGCACGCCCAACGCGTCAGCGCCGCACCGCGCCGGCTGCTGGAAAAGATTCCGGGCCTCGAACTGGTCGAGATGAATGAAAGCGCCGTCTGCTGCGGCAGCGCCGGTATCTACAATCTGACCGAACCCGAGATGGCGCAGCGCCTGCAAGCGCGCAAGGTCGGCAATATCGAGGCAACCGGCGCGACGATCGTGGCAACTGCCAATCCGGGCTGCGCGATGCAAGTTGCTGCGGGATTACGCGCCGCCGGCTTTCCCGCGACGGTCAAGCACATCGTCGAACTGCTCGATGACGCGTACTCAACGTCCTTGCAAGACTAAGGGTGTACGCGGAAATCGACGCCGGTCAAGATCGTCGGATCCGACGGCAGCGAGATCGCACGGTGCTGCGCCGACCTCCCACCACCCACTTGGATGGTGTAGGTGCCCGCCGGCAAATTCCGCAGCGCGTAGACGCCGTTGCCGTCGGTCTTCGAGACGATATCGAGCTGCGGAATCGAAACCTCGATGCCGGCTGCCGGCACGAGCTTTGATCGCCGTGGATCGAACATCGTGATCGTTCCGGAGACACTGCGCAGCGCGCGAACCGTGAGGGTCAATGGCACGGGCGCGCCGTTCGTAACGTTGGCCGCCACGGTCGACAGACTTGAAAGATCGTACCCCGTCGGAAATGAGTCCGGCGAAGCCACCACGGTGTAGTGACCGGGTCCGACGCCCTCGAACACGAACCGCCCGTCGCTCCCGGTCGTAGCCGTCTGTTTTATTCCTTGAATCGCAACGACGACACCGCCGATCCCCTGGCCCGCGTCATTGACGATGTTCCCGATGATTTTCCCCTGGACGGAATTCACGCCGAAATCGATGCGGCTCCCGATCTCCGCCGACGCCGGCGAATCGGTCGTGAAGTACGAAGGGCCGGTGCTCGGGATTTCCGCTTCCACCTGATGCGTGCCGTAGGGAACGCCGGCGAACGAGTAGTGGCCGGCCGCGTCGGTACGCGTCGAACGCTCGCCGTCGAGCTCTACCTCCACGCCGCCAATGCCCGGCGTGCTGGTCGAGAATCTCCCGCTCGAATCGTCGTCACGGAAGACATAGCCGTCGATGCTGCCGCGTCGCGTTGGAAAGAGAAACTCGGGAACCGATGAAAAGCGGTGCGAAAATGTTAGACCGTACGACACTTGCGAACTGACCGACGGCGCGCTTGGACCCGAGGTCGTGGGCGAGGAATACTCGCTGCTGCGCAGCGTGGTGATCGATGCCGTCATGTCGGTTGAAGCGTTCAACCGGCGTTGATAGGTCAGCGTCGCGAGCCGGAAATCGAAGGCTCCCTGCGTGAGTTGCGCATCGCTGCTGAGGTAACTCAGGCTGAGCTGTCCCCGCGCCCTACCCGGAAAGATCCAGTTCACGTTGGCTCCGACGTTGTTTTGGGCAGGCGCCACGTTCAACTGGAGCCCAGTGAAGCCCAAACTCGCCAGTAGCGCCGTGTTGTTGAGCAAGGCCGCAAGCTGCGATGGGTTGGTGATCGTAATGCCGGCTTGCTCGAGAGCACCTTGCAAGCCGGGAACCTGGTTGAAGATCGACGACACGGTCGGGATATCGACGCTGTGCTGGTAAAGCCCGCTGATTTGGAACCGCGGGTAGTTTAGACCGACGTTGGCGCCATAGCCGTTCGCGTGCGTTCCTTGAAAATCGCTTGTTGGCTGATCTTGCAGGCCCGCTACAAAATGCTTGCCGTTATAGGCAAGCGAAACCGGAATTGCGAGCGTCCGAACGTTAAAGACGGTCGGATAGATCGACGCAAAGCTCGAATAGAGTACGCCCGCACTCGTCGAGAAGTTCCCTTTGAGCTGATAGTTCGCGTTCCCCTGAGCGGTGAGCGAATTCTCGCGAAAGTTCGGCAGGTTGTAGTCGGTTTTTGAAACCGTTGCATTGGTGTTGAACGCATCGCTGAAGATTCGGCTGTAATCTGCGTTAGCGAACAACCCTTGTTGCGCGTTGGTCGCGAGCGAAGCAAACGTTGAAGGCTTGGCAACCAGCGATGCATCGCCATGCTGCTTCTTGTCGTCGTAGACCGTCGAAACATCGTAACCGATCGAGCGGCTCAGGCCAAGTTCGGCCTGGACCATGAAGTGCGGTTGAGGCTGGTAGGTGTAAAGGAGTGAGCCGATGATGCCGCCGTTGGTCGAACTGACGAACCCGGGCGTGTTGACGATATCGTAGAGATTCGCTGAGATGGTGCTGCTGGCCGAGAGCTTGAACGCGCGCGTCACACCGGCCATCCACTGCGGGTTGGCGGGAATGAAGTAGGATCCGAACACACCAACCGACGACGCGCCCACGTGAAATGTCCAGGGACCTTCCTGAAGATGGAACCCGCGAACGAGCGATTCGTTAAACGTCAACGGCGAGATCGTCACCACGTCGTCGAGAAAGACGATCCGTTGCCCCGGACGACTGATTTCGTAGCTGAGCACGGGGAAACCACTGCCGGCTTGTCCCACGCTCGGCGACAAGTACGTCGCCTCCGTTAGCAGCAGCTGCCGAAAAGTCTGGCCCTGTTGCTGCCACAGATCGAACGCGTTGGTCACTGAACCGCCCTCGGAGTTGTAAGTCCCGTTATAACTCCCGCCTTCGGAGAGGCGTGTCCCCCCGCCGCCTACGCTAAGCTCCACCGCCGGTGCGCCTGTCACGGTCACCGCAACGGTCGTTACCGCACCTCCGCCGCTCAACACGACGACATTCGTCACGCCGGTGCCGACACCGCGGATCGAAACTACGCCGGCGACGACGTCGGCTGCTACGATGGATGGGTTCACCGGGTAAGCCGAGGTCGCTCCCGGCACGTTAATGGTTATCGTCTTGTCGTAGACGACGGTCAACATCTCTTGCGCCGTAACGCTCCTGGGCGCGAGAAGCGCCAGGATCAGCAGCGTTGCGGCGATGTATTTCAACGCACTCGCATCTCGGCCGTAGTCGTCAGTGCTTTGCCTTCGTACGAAAACGTACAGAGCACGTGATATGCGCCGGGTTTCAAACGTCCAGCGTATTCAGCCGTGAACTCGAGACGCTCTCCCGGCAGAAGCCGTTGGGATTGAAACGGGATCTTGGCCACCAGCGAACCGCTCGCGTCGACCAAGGCGGCAACGCCGTCGGGGACGACGGGCTCGGTGCCGGTGTTTTTGAGCGCTTCGATGATCTTCAAATTCTCGCTTGCCGTCGCCGCATGCACGCGAACGGGATCGGCCTGCACGACAATGTTGTCGCTTAGGATAAAGGTGATCAGCGATCCCACAGTAGCCGTGATCGAAACGGTGCCGTGCTCGACAACCACGTGCTTCGAGCGGAAGTAGATCGCTACCGCACGGATCGTGGTTTGGTCGGGGATCGTCAAGAGTACCTGAATCGCCTGGCTGGCACCGGCCGCGACGTGTCCGGACCGCTCGGAGAATACCGCGGTGGCGGCGATCGAATGCGGCAGCTCGCCGGCCGCGACGAAGACGCGTTTTCCGTTCTTGACGACCACGTCGTCGGCGATCATCTCGAAGTCGAGACCTTGACTAGTGCCATTGTTGAGCCCGATGGATTGCTTGATCGTCTGCCCGTACGTCGCTCTCAGAATCACGACCGAGGGAGAGAGCGAGAGGCTTGGCGCGCTCTGAGCCGACGATTGCGCCGTTGTAGCGACTACAAACAGCAGTGCTGCTGCAAACCTCATCGTTATTCTTCCTGTGCCTGAAATTCGAGCGGAATTTGGTTCGGGATCAGTTGCGGGCTCATGCCGTTGGGAATTTCGAGCTCGAGCTGGTGACGCGAAACCACGTTCAGCGGAACGTGCGCGGCAAAGACTTGCGGAAATGTGGAGAGATCGATGCCGTCGAGGCGGACGGAAACGCCCGGAATCGGAGCGTTGAGATACGCCTGAAGCGCGACCGTCCCCAACGCCCCCGAGCTCGTGGCACGCAGTCCAATGACCGTGACGACGACGTACGACGTAGCGCGACGCACGATCCGAACGCCCGGACTCGTGGTGCGCACATTCGACGAGACGGTGCCGAGTTGCGCAATCGCCGTGCTCGCAGCGCCCGCAATGATTGCGCCCTCGGGAAGTTGTACCACGGCGACCGCGATCGAGCCGTTAGTGGTGGGCATGGCGGCGGCCGATTTTGCCGCCCCGAGGAGCAACAGCGAAGCCAGCAGTAAACAGATCTTGCGCATACTAGTTTGCCGTCGCCGTAAAGTCGATCGTGTCGGAGAGCAGCGAGCCGACGGTTGGACCACCCGATCCGGGAGCGGCGGTTTTTATCACGATGTCCAACGTATAGGCTTGGTTGCTGTTATACGTGCCCGTACTCGTGATTGTTTGCGGGGACGTCGTAAGCGTGACAGCGTTTGCTAAATACGTCAGTCCGGTGGGCGCGGCCGCGGCCAGCGCGGCGCGCATCGTGTAGTTGCTGCTCGAGAAACCGCCACTCTTCTCCACATCGATGTCGACGATCGTCGCAACCGTGAACGACGATGCGGTCACCGTCGGGCGCGTTACGCCTGCCGGCAACACTCCAGCCGCAGCAACGGTGCCAAAATTCAACCCAGCGTTGAAGGCGCCGCCGGTGATGGGAGCGCCGCTTGCGTCAGCGACGAGAAAGATCGCGATTCCGGGCTGGTTGATCTCTTCGAGGTTGAGCGTCGCGCTTGCCGACGCCGCCGCGCCATTCGCGGTCGCAGTAAAGGTGATCGCTTGCTGCAGCGCGCCGGTTGGGGCATTTGACGTGCTAACCGTGAGCCGAAGAGCTTCGGTGTGGGACGCCGCGTAGGAAAGACTACTGGCAATGGTTTGAGCAGCGGTCGTGAGGTTCGTGCTGCCGGCCCGCCAGGTCGTGCCCGTCTGCGCGGCGGAGCTCAGTTGGGCAGTCAAGTTCCAGTTGCTACACGTTCCCGAGCACGTCGATTCGACGCTCAAACTCGTCGCAAGCTGATAAGGATTACCGCTCGAATAGGTTGCGCACGACGTATTTGCGCTCGAGCTTGCCTGGCCGAGATCGACGGCCGCTGCGTTCGAATTCGAGTTCACGAGCGTGCAGGCGCCGCTGAACGTCAGCAGCACCAGTGCGATCGTCGTCGTCGCGTCGACCTGCAGGATGAGCTCGGTGCCGGGTGCCGGTGAAGCAACGGGGGCAGCGCGCCCCACTCCGCCAAGAAGGAGCGCCAACAGCAGTATCATTGCGCATTGGCGACCCATAGATTGGCTCCACGTTGGCTGATGTAGCCGGCGCAGCCTGCGCTGGCTCTGTCGCAAGCGACCGCCTTCTTAGTTCGCGGTCGCCGTGAAATTCACGTTCGAATTGATCACGGTGCCGCTCGCGATGCTAAACGGAACCGTTAGCGCTAGTGTGTGGGTCGCATTGGCGGCGTAGGCGCCGGTTGCGGTAATCGTTTGCGACGCGGTCGTAAGTGTAACGGCATCGACTGCAAACGTGTCCGTGCTCGAAGCGCTCAGCAAGGCAGCCAGCGTATAGGTTGCGCTTGCCGAATTCTCTTCTGCTACGTTGATGTCGAACGGGCTGCTGTAGGTGAAGCTGGTCGTCCCGTTGACGGTGCGCGTGGCGCCGGTCGGAACCACGCCGCCGTAGGCTTGAATCGAGCCGAAGGCGAGCGTTGCCGCGTTCGTTCCCGTGCCGCCCAGCGCGATGCCGGAGGCGTCGGTTACGAACGTCATGCTGATCGAGCTTGCGACTGTGGCGCTTACGCCCAGCGTGCCGCTGGCGGTTGGGTTGCTTGCCATCGCCGGGCTTGATACGGCGAAGACTCCGGCCATCACAAGTGCCGGTAGAGACATAAGTACTCTGTTCAAGTTAAATTTAATCCTTAGCTTACGTTGCCCAGACAATTCCGAGCGCTAACGCCCCGTGTGGGCTCGCTAGTTCTCGATCATGATAGGCGCGATCCGCAGCTGGAGGTCACCCTGCTGTCGCAGCGCACGCAACGCTAACAATTGTCAGCCGCGATACTCTCGCCACTGCGCAATGAGGCTGCCTTCACAATGCACCACCGCGCAGCCGCTGCTCGTATTCCACACACCGTCGCGGTTTACGTCGAAACGATAGCCGACCGCTGCGTGCTCGCCCTCGACGATGATCTCGTCGATTTCGAAACGCCAGGCCGGCCCGTCGCGAAAAAACCGCGCGAAATGCGCGAAGATCGCGGCGCGTCCGACAAGTTCTTCTTCACCCGATTCATGATAGACGCCGTGCGGCGCGAAGAACGCCGCCGCGCGATGCGCGTCACCGCTTTGCCACGCGCCGACCAGTTCTTCGATCAGCTCACGCGGCGTCACGACACGAATCGTCCCGCGTCGTCGTTCCAGCGGTACTCGTGCTCTGCGCTGAGGTGCACGCCGCCGATCCAGCGATCCAGCGGCTGCGCCGCGAGCCAATCTTCGCCACCGGCGAGTGTCGAGCGGCCGCGAGCAGTCGGTTCGAGCGCCCCATCTTGTCCCTCGATCAACGGCGCTGGGCCGGTTTGCAAATCGCGCACGATCGCCGCGAAGGCGAGATCGCCGAGGAAGGGCGCTTCTTCTCGCGATTGTGCGCGGCGAAACAACTCGTCGGTGTTCGTCGGTCCAAAAGCAACGGCTTGTAATGCATGACGCTGCGAACGGGAGAGGCCATCCTCGCTCCACGGATACTCTTGGCACAAACGGCGCATCGCGCTGCGCAAGTACGGCAACCCCTGCGCGTCGCGCTGCGTGCAGGCAAGCAGCGCGTCGGGCTCTTCTGCGCGCAGCGCGTCCCAAGCCACGCGTGCCTGCTCGAACGTCGCTGTGCTGACGGTTTTGCGTCTGGGATAGAGTGCGAGCAACTCATCCACCGTCATGCTGCCCAGGTACACGTCGCTTTGCACGAGGCTGACGCTGCCGGACTCGAGACCCATCGCATCAAGCTCGACCAGCACCTGCACGAGTTGCAGTTGATCGTAGAGGTCGTGTTCGAACCACAGGACTACTTCGGAAAACTCGGACGCGCGACGGAGCGCGGCATCGCGCGACGAAAAATCGTGCAGCAGTTTGATCGGCTTCCCGAAGCCACGCGAAGCCAGGTACTCGCCGCGCACGCGGCTGAGCTGCTCGAGCGTCGCACCGGCAGGGACGGGCCCCTCGTGCAGAATATCGCGCCACGGTACGTGCGTGCCCACGACCCCTGCTTTCTTGAAAAGATAGACCACGGCGTCGCCGTTGGTGACGTGAAGCGTGGCGGCTTGTTGCGGGCTCATACCGAATGGAGCGGTTCATGGCGGCGTTGCAATTTCATCCCGGCGGCTATCGCGACGAGCCTGATGCGCGAGATCGGCGCTTTGTCCCAAGGCTCGAGCGGCTTCCGCGGCGAGCTGACCTTTCGCGGTTTTGCGGCAAAGTCTACCAGCAGTACCGCATCCAGAGTTGCAGCGCAAATGCGCTCGCTTCGGCGATGACCCTGGTCGCCAATCAGCTCGACGAATCGATTGCGCCGCCGTCGCGTCTGTTTATGTACTACAACGCGCGCGCACTCTCGAATGCCCAGCGTAAGGATTGCGGCACAACGATTCGCATCGCGATCAAGGCCCTGGCACGCGCCGGCGCATGTCCCGAGCGGCAGTGGCCTTACCGCAAGGACGCGGTAACCCTGCGCCCGCTGCGCGCCTGCTATGACGATGCGCAGATGCGCCCGATCCGCTATCACCGAATCGCTCAAGAGCTGAACCAACTTCACGCGGCACTCGCGCAAGGCAACGCGTTCGTCTTCGGCATCCAAGCCTACGGCGAGCCGTTCACGCAGGCGGCGCAAACCGCATACCTGCGCCTGCCGCGAAAGACCGACACGCTCATAGGCGGGCACGCGCTGATCGCCGTCGGCTATGACGCCATCAAGAAGACGTTCATCGCGCGCAATTCGCTGGGAAGCGCATTTGCGAAGAACGGCTTCTTCTCCATTCCCGACGCCTATTTCACCGATCCCGAACTCACCTACGATTTTTGGACGATCGGCGGCAAGACCGGATGGTGATCCGGGTATGGCGGGGGCGTGTAGTGCGGAATCGGATGTTCGCGTAGCTGCTTCATCGCGGTTGCAACCGCTGCTTCGAGCTGCGGATCGTGCCCTTCGCGAACGAGCTTGGGATCTTGTTGCACTTCGATATCCGGTGCGACGCCGTGGCCTTCGACTTCCCAATGCCCATGCAAGCCACCGATCGCCACGCGCGGCGCCATAACGCGTCCGCCATCCATCAGCGTCGGATAGCCGCCGATGCCGACGAGACCACCCCACGTCCGCACGCCGACGAGCGGCCCGAGTCCCGCTTTTTTGAAGAGCCAGGGCATCGCGTCGCCGCCTGAGCCCGCGTACTCGTTGATGATCATGACCTTGGGCCCGAACACCGCCAGCGGCGGATCGATGTACGGCATACCCTCGCGCCCTACGATGATCGCACGCTGCTTGCGGCTGAGCACGTCGATCACGTAGTCCGCGATTTGGCCGCCGTGGTTGTAGCGCTCGTCGAGAATGACGCCTTCCTTGTTCACCTGCGCGAAGAAGTAGCGGTTGAAATTGGTGAAGCCGCCGTACGCGGTGTCGGGCATGTAAACATAGCCGAGTTTGCCGCCGCTGAGGCGATCGACTTCTTCGCGATTGTGTTCGATCCACGCGAGGTTGCGCAGAGCCGCTTCGCTCGCAAGCGGCACGACCACGACGTTGTGCGCGTCACTCCCCTCAGGATTTGAAGCAACCGTGATCGCCGTTTGCTTTCCGGCCGTTTCTTGGAAGTAGGCGGAGACCTCGCGATCCGCATGCACGCCGATGCCGTTGACGGCGATCAAGTAGTCGCCGACCTTCACGTTGACACCCGGTTGGGTCAGCGGCGCGTGCAACGTCGGATTCCAATTTTCACCGTTGTAGATTTTGGCAAAGCGGAAGCGATTGTGATCGACGGTGTAGTCCGCGCCCAAAAGGCCGACGTTCACGCGATCGGTTTTCGGTGGCGCTACGCCCGGATAGACCCACAAATGCCCGACCGAAAGATATCCGATCATCTCTTGGGTGAGATAGGTGAAGTCCGAACGTGAGGCCAGTCCCGGTAAGAACGCCGCGAATCGTTTTTCCGCCGCCGCGATATCGAGACCGTGATAGCGCGGATCGTAGAACCAGTAGCGTTCGATGCGCCACGTCTCGCGGTACATCTGCGCCCACTCTTCGCGCGGCACGTTGCGCACTTCGAGACCGCTGGTCGCCAGAGCACCCAAACCGGGCGGCGGCGGAATCGGAAGCTGGGTCGGGATAATCGACCACTGCGGAACGAAGAGGCCGCGCCCGATCAGCATCTTCTTCCCGTCGAAGGAGACGCCGGCGAATGCGCTCACGCCTTCGGCGTAAGGCATCACTTTTCGAGACGTATTATCGTAGCGGAAAATCGTAAACGTCGGCGGCAACGGATCGACGCTAACCAGCGGCGCTTGGGCGACGAAGATCGTGCCGGCGGTTGCCGACGCGATGCCGGCGTAATTCGCCTCCGGAATCGGCAACGAGACAATGCGCTGACCGATCTGGTCGAAGTCGATCGGAGCCATCTTTGGGGCGCTAGGCGCAGAGTGGGCCGCGGGCTTGGGCGCCGCGCTCGCCGGCGGCGGCGGCCCGCTCACCGGTTCGTCGCTCGTGACCGGTTCGTCGTCACTTTGCAGTGCCACGGGCGACGCGTCGCTCTTGTGCAGTACGGCGGCGTAGACGTAGTTCGAAGTCGCATGCTCGTCGCTCTCCATGTCGAGCGGGTACGCGGTGAAGCCCGTGTTCGTACTCGAGAGGAAGTACAAGTACTTTCCATTCTTATCGAAGGCGGGGCTGGTGGCGTCGTTCATGCCGTCGGTGATCTGGTGCGCTTGGCCATCTTGCGTATCGTAGATGATGATCGCATGTAGAAAGTTCGTCAGTTGCTTATTGTACGCGAGGTAGCGGCTGTCGGGCGACCAAACCGCGCCGAACGCGTTCTGACCGAAGCCCTCATAGGGCTGCTCGGCGACCTTGACGGGCTGCGGATGTTCCTGGCTCACGTCGATGTACCAGAGATAGCCGTGCTTGTCTTCAAACGAGATTTTTTTGCTGTCGGGCGCCCAGGTGGGCGTATAGTAAAACGTCGGTTGCGCTTCGAGTTGGTAGACGCGCTCGGGCAAAAGACCTTGCTGATCGCGCAGTCGCAGCGTGTAGACGCCGCTTGCATCCGAGAAATACGCGATCCACTTGCCGTCGGGCGACCAGGCCGGGTCGCGCTCCATGACACCTGGTGTCTGTGTAAGATTGCGTACCGACCCGTTGGCAGCCGGGACGGTCAAGATGTCGCCGTGCGCTTCGAAGACCGCGCGCACGCCGGTCGGCGAGATCGCGGCGTTCTGAATTTGATTGGCCACCGGAACCCACTGCGGGCGCAGATCGGGCATGTCGGCGGCGATCGTTATGGGCACTTCGCGATCGGTGCGTGACGACGGATTGTAGAGATGGATCGAATCGAATTTCGAATAGACGATTTCGCCGTCGTTGGCCGACGCGGAGACAATATCGAAGCCACGCGGATTCTCGACCAACTGCTTGACGTCGCGCGTCTGCGGATCGTAAACGAAGAGCGTATAGTGTCCGCTGCGATCGGAAACGAAATAGATCTCGTTTCCGATCCACATCGGAAAGCGATCGTTGGAGTTGTTGCGCGGGATCGCGGTTACCGACGAATCGGCAAGGTTTGCAATCCAAATCGGCGTCGTCTGTCCGCCGCGATAGCCCTGCCAATACCATTCCCATTGGCTGTTCGGCACGTAGGCGAGGTGCGTGCCGTCGGGTGAGTACGACGCGGTCGTGCCGTCGGGGAGCGGCAGCATCGTCGGAATGCCGCCGCCTCTGGGAATCGTATAGAGCTGCGTTGCGTCGTTCTGGCTCTCACGGTGCGACGCGAAAAGAATCTTGCTGCCGTCGGGCGTCCAGCCGATCACCACGTCGGCGCCCGGATGATAGGTCAAGCGCACGGGTTCGCCGCCGGATGCCGCTACCGTATAGACGTTGGTGCTGCCGTCGTAGTTCGCGCTAAAGGCAATTGTGGTGCCGTCCGGAGAGAAATACGGCGCGCCGTTGAGACCGAAGCCGGTCACCAGGCGTCGCGCCGCACCACCGTCATGCGAAACGACCCAGATGTCGCCGCCGTAGACGAATGCGATCTGCGTGCGGCTGACGGTTGGGCTTTGAAGGATGAGCGGATCGGCGGCCAGGGCAGGTACAAAGGACACGCCCAATAGCAAGGCCGCGAGTGCGAACGTACGAGCAATCGACATTCGTCGCGGATTGGGCTTGCCGGCGGTCGGTCCCTTTATGTCGTGATTCCGGCACTCTTCGGCCCCATTTTCGGGTACCATGGTCGGTACTATGCCGAAGATTTTGATGATCGTGACCGGACACTCGCAGATCGATGGCGAGCATCCAACCGGCTTATGGCTTGAGGAGTACAGCATCCCCTGGCACGCGTTTCGCGACGCCGGGTTCGAGATCGTTACGGTCACGCCGCACGGAGGCAGCGCACCAATCGACCCGCGCAGCCTCGAAGGCGCCGACCCGAACGATCCTGCGCGCAAAGAACTGGCGCACACCAAAACGCTCATCGAAGCCGGCGATGCGATGGAGTACGATGCGGTGTTTATCCCCGGTGGACATGGCACGATGTTCGACCTTGCGACCTTCGATCCAATCAAAACGATGCTGAGCGAATTTGACGCGCAGGGCAAAATTATCGCGGCGGTGTGTCACGGTCCGGCGGCCTTTGTCGACGCGATTCGCACCGGCGAAGCCGAAACGCTCGTCGCGGGCAGAACCGTCACGTGCTTCACCGACGACGAAGAGCGCGCGGTGAAACTCGATACGCTCATGCCGTTTTTACTCGAATCGAAATTGCGCGAACAAGGCGCAAACATCGTGACCGCGCCCAACTTCACCGATCACATCGAAGTAGACGGCACGTGGATCACCGGCCAAAACCCGCAGTCGAGTGCGAGCACGGCTAAGGCGGTTATCGAAGCGCTAAAAACCCGCGCCCGCTGATTTGTCCACAAGGCCGCCACATCGCGGTAAAGAACGTCGCCTACCGTGGGGCTGATGGAAGACGAGCAGTTTACGCAGCTGTCTGGCGCAATTGCCGATCTTGCGGGCGCCGTGGGTGCAGGCTTCGCCCGCGTTGACGCTCGACTGGATCGCGTCGAGTTTCGCCTGGACCGCGTCGAAGATCGCCTGTCGCGCGTGGAAGTGCGCGTTATCGACGGATTCGCATCGCTCGACGAGCGCGTAGCAAAACTCGAGAAGCCCCGTCGCCGCTAAGCCGGCTGGATTCGAACGGGAAGATGGTTCGGCCGTCCTTTGGGCGGTCGCACATCGTGTGCTCCGAACCTTCAGCCGCATCGTGCGGCTCGCCCCGGACCGCGTGAGCGGCGCGTAGCGCCGCCACGACGACTCTTGACCGGCAAAGCTGTAGCTTTGACGGGCAGAGTCTGCTGGGGTGGCTGGATTCGAACCAACGCATGGCGGATTCAAAGCCCGCTGCCTTACCGCTTGGCGACACCCCACCGTTCGCCACTTCGTGGCGATCGCGACATCCTGTCGCTCCTTCTGTCGCCGCTTCCTGCGGCGACCCCACCGTTCGCCACTCGTGGCGATCGCGACATCCTGTCGCTCCGACCGACGCCCTGAATACTACTTTCGGACGGAGGTCCCTGTCAGGCGCGCGACCCAGGGCACATCGAAGAGGTCGCCCCGACCCGCACGCTGACTATAGCGTACCGCAAGCAGCACCCATAAGACCAAGAGGGCAAGATCGACGAGCATGGCGACCCCATAGATCCAGAGGGTGGCAACGACGTTGCTCACCAGCATGCTCAGGATCAGGGGCCACAGTAGCGCGACAAGCCCGATGACGCTCGACAGGATGCCGAACCCCAGGGCTTGCCGCATGTGAAAACGGAACCAGCTCGACGTCTCCGGGCGCGGCGTGATCTGCTCGATCAGCGCGGTCGGCCAGAAAAGGTAGGCCAGTGATGCACTGCGCGATTCCGCCGCAGCGCGTTCCGTCGGGGTGTTAATTTACGGCTTTGGCGACCAAGTGTTTGGTGATAAAGCGCTTGGCCCCAATAAACCGGGCGTGCCAATAAGAATCCGAAAGACTGGACACCATCACGCCGTGGCTAGAGCTCGCATGCACGAACTTGCCATTGCCGATATAGATGCCTACGTGCGACGCACCGGCAGCATAGGTTTGGAAGAACACCAGATCGCCTGGTTTCATCCCGCCCACGATGCGATGGCCCGCGTCGTACTGCGCGTCGGCCGTGCGCGGCAAATTAATGCCGAGCAGAGCAAAAACGTGCTGTACGTAACCCGAGCAATCAAAACCGTTCGTACTCGTGCCGCCAAAAACGTACGGCACACCCAAAAAGCGCAGCGCGCTGCGGGTCAACTGGGTCGCAAGCTTGGACGTGCGCGCAAGCACGCCGCCCGCGAACGAGCGGAATTCCGCGTTTTGATTACCGCGTTCGGACTTGGTGATGACGATGAGATGGGACGTCCACTCTGCGACGTCCGGGCTGGTTACCGTTTCATTCGTCGTCGACTGGGTATCATTAGTGCGACTCGACGTCGCAGCACTCGCATTTGCGAATGATCCGGCCAGCAACAGGGCCAATGCCCCGGCAGCTAACGCATGGCGCAAGAAACGCTCCTCTTTCACGACACTTGCGAGGTTAGTTGACGGGTTCGGACGGGAAAGATCGCCCTAGAGCCGACCGGCTCATTCACCCCTAATCCCGGGAAAGTCCCCCGCTCCGGCTGCCAGGCCGGATTCAGTGTTACTTGTGCAGGCGTAGGGCCCACGGGCATTCCCGTGGGATGGGACTTTTGGTTTACCGCAGGCCGGACGTCTCCTGCAGCCATTTTTCTCAGGCTTTACAATAAAGCGGCGGCTTGCTCTATCTGGCGAGCCAAATCGCCGGCAATTCGCTCGATTTCCTTGCGATCGTCGCCCTCGGCCATGACCCGGATCAGGGGCTCCGTCCCCGAAGGGCGGATCAACAAGCGGCCGGCGCCGGCCAGCTCGCGCTCGGCGCGGGCGATGGCTTCCCGCACGGCTTCCACCTGCAAGACGGCCTTGTGGGGGGTGCGGACGTTCACCAGCACCTGCGGTGCGACCACGACCTCACCTACCAGATCGTGAAGCTGGGCGCTTTTCTCGCGCATAATCCCAAAGAGCGTCACCGCCGTCATCGGCCCATCGCCGGTCGTGTTGCGGCGCAAATCGATGATATGCCCGGACTGCTCGCCGCCCAGCGTGAACCCGCCGGCCTGCATGCGTTCGAGCACGTAGCGGTCGCCGACCGCCGTGCGAATCAGCGCGATTCCGTGCCGCGCAAGCGCGCGCTCGAAACCGATATTGCTCATCACCGTGCCGACGATCGTATCCTGCGCGAGCGCACCGCGTTCGTGCAGCGCACGCCCGATCGCAAACATGACGTGATCGCCCGTGACAATCGCGCCGGTTTCATCGACGAAAAGCGCGCGATCCGCGTCACCGTCGAACGCCACGCCGATCGCCGCGCGATCGCCGGCAGCGCTGGCCCGCTCGACTTCGGCTTGCAGTGGGCCCAGGTGCGTGGCCCCGCACTCGACGTTGATCCGCGCGCCGTCGTTTTCACAATTGATTTCGATCACATCGGCGCCGAGTTTGCGCAGCGCGTAGGGCGCCATCGCATACGCCGCACCGAACGCGCCATCGACCACGACCCGTAAGCCGCGTAGGTCAACGCCCATGCCGAACAGTTCGTCGTAGTAGTGCTTGCCCAGGTTTTGAGCGATGCGCGCGATTCCGACACCTGCTCCGGTGGGACGGGGAAGATCCTCACGCTCCATCAGCGATTCGATCTCGTGCTCGAGTTCGTCGGACAGCTTGAATCCGTCCGGACCGAAAAACTTGATGCCGTTGTCGGCGATCGGATTGTGCGATGCGCTGATCATGACGCCCGCTGCCGCGCCTTCGGCGACCGTGACGCGCGCGACCGCCGGTGTCGGCACGATGCCGATCTGCAGCACGTCGCGACCAACCGACGTAATGCCGGCAACGATCGCGGCTTCGAGCATTGTGCCCGAAAGGCGCGTGTCGCGCCCCACGATGACCGGGCGATGCCGCTCGCTTTCGTGCGCGAGCGCGGTTGCACCGGCGCGCCCGATGGCAAACGCCAGCTCCGGCGTTAGGTCGTCATTCGCGACGCCACGAACGCCGTCGGTTCCAAAGTGAGCTCTCACGGTTTCTTCGCGCTCGTTCCCTGGACGAAATCGACGCGCACGCGAACCAGATCCGGCGAGACCTGCAGATCCCCGACCTCATTGCCGCTCGCGTCGACCGGCACGGGGCGCACCATCAAGTCGAGCGACTGCGGCGCTTGCGGCACCGTAATGTCGACGCGAATCGCGCTCACTTCCGAGAGCGCATCCTGCGGCCCTTGCACCAGCACTTGCGCCGGCATGAGTTGCGCCTGATTGACGACCACGTTGGTTTGTTGCGGCCCCATATAGTGAAAAGCAAGTGGGAAGCTGCGCTGATCGATCTTTACGATGGTCAAGCTCACCGACGCCGGGCTCAAACTCTGCACGACGACGTTTGGCGCGACCAGTTCGACCGGCACGTTGTAAACGCCCGCCGTTTTGCCATAGAGGTCGAGCACGGCCTTGATTTCGTCGGGTTTTACGGCCGGTTCGCCGCGCCGGCTGCTGACCGTGACGACCGCCTCTTTGTCGGTGAAGCGAGAAATGTAGCCAACCGCCAAGTTCGTCGTCACGATCGGCACGGAGAACTGCTGATCGAAACGCGCTGCGAGGACGGGATTGGTGGCGTAGCGGAAGTATGCCCAGCCGACGATCGCGAGCGCGAGCGCGAGAAGTTTAAGTCCGAAGTTCTTTCGGATGATCTGCACGCAGGCTCTCCTGGTTCTTTTGCGGCGCGAGGCGCGCGCGCAGTTGTGAGACGACGTCGTTGCGAGCAAAGCCGCGCCGGTCGCGCGGCGGACGCGTCACGGCAAGCAATACCTTCACGAGACGCGCTTCTTCTTCTAACGGACGCGAGAGCTTGCCCTCGCGCGCGATCGAGATCGCTCCGGTCTCTTCCGAGATAACTACAACGACGGCGTCGGTCTGTTCGGTGAGCCCCAGTGCAGCGCGGTGGCGCGTTCCGACGCGCCGTTCGGCCAAGCGTTGCTCGGCGAGTGGCAAGAAACAGCCCGCCGCTTCGATCGTGTTCTCGCGAACGATCACGGCACCATCGTGCAGCGGCGAGCGCGGCATAAAGATCGCCAGCAACAATTCTTCGGAAAGCTCGGCATGAAGGGCCGTGCCGCTCTCGGCAAACTCTTTGAGTCCGCTTTGCTGTTCGATGACGATCAAGCCGCCAAGCTTGTTACGCGAAAGCAAAAACGCGGCGTGCGCCGAGCGTCGAGATCGACTTGTCCTCGGGCCGCATCCAATCGGTCGTCTCGTTGCCGATATGCAAGAGGCCGCCGCGTCCGATCTGCTCGAGCGCGCGCCGCAGTTCGGGCTGGAAGACGATCGCCAACGTGACTGCGGCTCCGAAGAACAGCAGTTGCAGAATCGCACCGAGCAAATACAGGTGCAGCAGGTTGGCAAGACCCAACAGCCCCGCGAGCACGAAGAGGCCGGTAAGGATTTGCACGGCGCGCGTGCCGCGAATCAAGAGCAGCACGTAGTAGATCAAGACACTCGTCGCGACGATATCGATGACGTCGGTGATCCCGATGTAGCCGAAGACGACGTTAATCCAGGACACCGTGCACCTCGAGTTGCTCTTCGAGCACGCGCTGCGCTGTGATCTCCGGCGCGTGCAGGCCGGTCGCAGCGATGCGCGTCCACCACGCAAGCGGTAACGGCGTGAGCAGCGTGTTCACGCGCGCAGCGCGGAAACGATCCGATTTCGAGATCGACGAGATTGAGCACGACGTCGAACGGGGTGACGTCGAGATCCCACTCGACGACTGTGCCGTCACCGCTCGGCTCGCACGCGAGCACGCCCGCCGGACCGCCCGGCCCGCCCAAGCGCATGCATGACCAGCGGCAAGGCTTCTCGCACGCTAGGGAAAACAGCAAGGGCGATGACCGGCCGATCGAATACCGTTGCCCGTGTTGCTTTGCGCAGCGAGGTTGCACACGCGGCTCCGGCGTTTTCAACCAAGCCATACGTGCGCTTGCATGCCGCAGACTGCTGCCACGTCACTTTGCCGCCGGATTGCTGCACGATGGCCTCCGCCGCGGCGACTTCTGAGTCGTCGAGCTGGGGCTGAAGCGCAAAGTGAAGGGGGACATGGTGGGCACGATACCTTCTACCTTTTTAGGCGCGATGCACTCGCAATCATTGTGATGAATGGCCTACGCCGCGCATTAGTTGTATCCAATGGGAAAAACGCGGCGTGGGTCTGCCTCGACGGCGAAACCGCGCCACGCCTGGCTCAGCTACGACGTCAGACCGGGAAACGTTTCATGCCCGTTCCTGGTGACGTCGTGTTCGTTCGCGTGCTCGAGGATGAGAAAACGGTGGTCGACCGGATCGAACCGCGTTCGTTTCACCTCGAGCGGCGAAGCGCCGGCGGCCGCGCCAAGACCATCGCTGCCAACGTCGATACGATGGTCACGGTAACGGCGCTTGCCGATCCGGCGCCGCGCTTGATCGTTTTGGACCAGCTCCTCGCTTTCGTGGAACTCGAATCGATCGAGGCAATCGTGGTATTCACAAAACCTGATTTGAGCGATCCGGCTGGCAACGCGCGCGTTGCGCGATCTCTATGCGGGCTTGGGGTATCCGCGCTAGTGCTTAATCCTAAAGCCGGCGAGAACGTCGACGCTCTGCGCCAAGCGCTCGACGGGCGTCATGCTTTGCTCAGCGGGAATTCGGGCGTCGGGCAAAAGCTCGATCTTCCGCGCGCTCGGGGGCGAAGCGGTCGTCGGAGATGTCTCACGTCACGGGATGGGTCGCCAAACGACGACGGCCGCTCGGCTCTACCGTATGCCCGGCGGCTTCCTTATAGATAGTCCGGGGGTCAACGAGTTCGGGTTGGGCCAGATCACGCCGTCCGAGCTGGTGCAGGGTTTTCGCGAGATGCGCGAGCCGGCGACCACCTGCCGCTTTACCGACTGCACGCACCTGGTCGAGCCCGGGTGCGGCGTGGTGGGCTGCCCTTGCGCAGGGGCGCATCGCGGAGAGCCGCTACCAGAGCTACAAAAGTCTCCTGCGAGGCTCCATAGCGCGCTTGCGCGCGACTCCGCCCCTCTGCTATACTGCGAGCCGTTGCCCCCGAGTCTAGCGCACGTAGGAGTTTCTTTTGCCGAATATCAAGGCCGCCGAAAAATGGGTCCGCCAGAGTGAAAAGCGCACGGTCGCCAATAAGGACCGCAAGACGCGCTTGAAGACCATCTTCAAGAAGGCGCTCACCGAGCGGGACGATGCGTTCTCGAAAACCGTTGAGAGCGAATTGGACAAGGCCGCCAAAACCGGCGTCATTCATAAGAATAAGGCGGCCCGTAAAAAGTCGCGCTTGGCCAAGGCGCTTGCAAAGGCAGTCGTTGCGCCTACCAAGGTGAGGTCGGCAAAATCCACGGCAAAGTCCGCCGCAGCTAAGAGCGCCACGCGCAAGGCCGCGACGAAGAAGTAGTCGCTTCTTCACGAATGTTCCAAAAGCGCTCCGTATGAACGGAGCGCTTTTTGATTGTATGAGCGAACAGCAGCCTCCCGCGATATCCGCGATCGCCGACGATCCCAAAGCCGTCTTCCTCGCAACGATGGCGCGCGAGCTCCATCAGGCCGGCGTTGCGACCGACACGCTCGAGGAGACGCTGAGCGACGTCGCTTCGGCGATCGGCTTGACGACCCAAATCTTCGCCTTGCCGACGCAGATCACGATCGCGGTTGGCCCGGCTTGGAATCAAAAGATCGTGCTTATGCGCTTGCCGCCCGGGCGCGTCAATCTGCGTAAGCTCTCGCAGCTCAATGCCGTCTACGACGAGCTGCTCGCCGGCAAAATCGATTATCGTGAAGCCAGCGTTGCCGTTAGCGAGGTCGACCGTCGCTCGCCTGGCCGCAATGCGCTCTGGGAAATTCCCGCGCTCACGTTGCTCGCCGTCGGCGTCGCCATTCTGCTGGGCGGTGGCGCGCGCGAACTCATCGTCGCCGGCTGCATCGGATTCTTCACCGGGATCGTCTCCGCCGTCGCCGAGCGCGTGCCGATCGTCGCGCGCCTCTTCGAAGCGATTGCCGCTTTCGCGGCCACGCTTATCGTCGCGGCATTTTCAAAGATCTTCGGGCCGACGAACATCTTCATCTCGATCGTCGCCGGCGTCGTCGTGCTTTTGCCGGGATACTCGTTGACGCTTGCGCTTCATGAACTCGCCAACGGCGATTTGGTCGCCGGGATGGCGCGGCTCGGGCGCGTGCTCTCGGTGCTGCTGGAATTGGGTTGCGGCGCATTTCTCGGCTTTGCGGTGATCGGGCCATCGCTGCTGCGAACCGGCGACGTGACGCCGCATGCGGTACCGAGTCATCTCTGGATTCTGGCCGCGGTCTTGATGGCGGTCGGAATTTCTATCGACCTCGACTCGCGTGCGCGCGACTTCGTGTGGGTCTTCGCCGCGTGTTTCGTTGCGCTGCTCACCTCGCATCTGCTCGCCGGCACGCACGTTCAGGCGATCTCAGCGTTCTTGTCCGCGTTTCTGTGCGGCATCGTGGCCAACGTAGGCGCGCGCGTGCTGCGCGTGCCGCAAGCACTGATGCTCGTCCCTGCACTGCTGGTATTGGTTCCCGGGAGCTTGAGCTACGAAAGCGTGCTCTTTGCGTTCCAGCACAATATCTCGAGTGCGTTCACGTTTGCAAGCAACGCGACGTTCGCCGCGGTGCAACTCGTCGCGGGCCTTCTTCTGTCTCAGTTGGTTTTTCCGGCCAAAGCGCTGCAACTACGACGCGGCGCGGGTCGCGAACGCTAAAATATCGTTCAGCCAAAACAGGATATTGGCGGCAAGGTCCCGGATTCTCGGCGCATGCAAATCAAGACGTCACTCCTGAATCTTCCGATGATCCGCCCGTTTCGCATCACGCGCGGCGTTATGACCGACTCCTCGACGGTATTGGTCGAAGTCGATTCCGGCGGGATCACCGGCTACGGCGAAGCCGCGCCGATCGCGCGCTACGACGCTTCGGTGGAGGACGTCATGGCGTTCTATCGTGACTACGAGCCCCCGTCAAGCGACCCGTACCGCATCGAAGCGTTGCTCGAGGGAATTCCCGAAGCGTCGCGCTGCGGACTCGACATCGCGCTCTACGATTGGATTGGCAAAGATCTCGGCAAGCCCATCTGGCAATTGCTTGGACTGGATCCGTCCAAGGCCGGAGTGACCTCGCACACGATCGGGATCGAGGACACGATCGACCTGCTGCTCGATCGCGTGCGCGCGCTCGCGCACGTTCCGGTGCTCAAGGTGAAACTCGGCACCGGAAAAGAAATCGAAACGATCGAAGCGATTCGGACCGTCTATACGGGAGCGATTCGGCTCGACGCCAACGAGGGCTGGACCGCCGAGCAGACGGTCCAACTTCTGCGCGAGCTGCATCGATACGAGATCGAACTCTGCGAGCAGCCGATTCCCGCCGGTCATCCCGAACAACTGCGGTTCATCCGCGAGCGCGTGAAAATTCCCATCGTTGCTGACGAGGATTCCATCGTCGCCGGCGATTTGCCGTCGCTGATCGGCTGCGTGGACGGGGTCAACCTCAAGCTCGCCAAAGCCGGCGGCATTCGAGCCGGCCTGGTCTTCATTCACACGGCGCGCTCGCTCGGATTCAAGATCATGCTCGGCTGCATGCTCGAGACGGAAATTCTCTGCTCTGCCGCCGCGCAACTTGCGCCGCTGGTCGATTGGCCCGACATCGACGGACCGCTGTTTTTGGCCTCGTCGCCCTTCGACGGCGTCGACGTTTCGACCGGAAAGATCGTTCTTACCGATCAGCCCGGAATCGGGGTTAGCGCGCGAGCGCGCGTCTAGCCTTCGGTGTAGCTTGGAGCGCCTTCTCGATCGCGCGCCACAGTGCGGCTCCGCCGCTACGAACGGGATCGTCGACCGGCAGTCCGGTTTCTTGTGCCGCCTGCGCGATCGCACGCCGCGCTCCTTCGCTATCCAGCGCCGACGTATCGAGGGCCACCGCGACCACGCGCGCGGGTTTGATCCTTTCGACAAGCGCCTCGTGAGCCCCAATGAGCTCCGGGAGCGGCGGAAGTTCGACGTCAAAACCGTCGATGTGCGTTTTCCCGGCCCGATGGCAGAGCACCATTGCGTCGGGAGCGCTGCCGTAGAGCAGCCCAAACGTGACCGGCGCGTAGGCGGGATGCAGAATGCCGCCCTGTCCCTCGACCAACACGACGTCGGCATCGGGCGACGCTGCAAGCACCAACTGTTCCGCTGCGCCGGTGACAAAATCCGAGATCACTCGATCGACGGCGATGCCTTTGCCCGCGATCAAGATGCCGGTTTGGCCGGTCGCGACGAAATCGATCCGCGCTCCGGCCGCCTTGGCGGCCCGCTCGACTTCGAGCATCGCCGTCATCTTTCCAACGGCGCAGTCGCTGCCGATCGCGAGCACCACTTGCGCCGGTACTTCATACGCCGCGCCGCTGAACAGCGGAATGTCGTCGGGAGGAATGCGCACGTCCCACAAACGCGCGCCGGATCGCTTCGCACGCGCCACCACTTCGGGATCGTCGCGCAAAAACTCGTGCAACCCATTGACGATTTCCAATCCCGCGTCAACGGCGGCGAGCAGTGTGGGCCGCATTGCCGGCGGCAAGTGGCCGCCCTCGGTGGCGACGCCGATCAGCAAGGCGGTCGGCGCGTAGGCCATCGCTTCCTCGAGCGACGCTACGATCGGCGCTCGCGACTCGAGCCACGGCAGCACCTCGTCGACGCGCTTGCCGGCATAGTTCGAATCGATGACCGCGACAACGGCGTCGCTACGGTAGCGCAGCACGCCGTGCGCGGTCTTCCCGTTCGTTCCGGTTAGCATCCCCTCGGTCAGGATCGCGTAGCGCACCTTTATCTCCACGACGCCACCGAATTAAATGGCGAGAGCATTGGGCGCTGATAGCCTTGCAGGCTCATTGGGATAACGTCGACCTCGCTGACTTGGCAAATGAAATAGTACGGAAGATCGCTTACAATCTGGCGCGCAATGGCGTGGTAATCGGCGATTCTCGTGGCGCGATCGAACGAAGCCGCCGCGTGCTTTAAGAGCGCGTCGACGGTTTGGTTGCAATAGCGCGACAAATTGAACCCGTGCGGCGAACGCTGATCGCACTCGAGCAGCCACGAGACGTCAGGGTCGACCTGCGCTTGATAGTCGTAGAGCGAGAGCTGATAGTGCCCTTGCATGAGGGGCCCTTCGTTGCTGATCAATTGCGTGCGCGGGTATTGCCGCAGCGTCACATCGATGCCGATCACCCGTAACTCTGCGGCGATCGCGGTCGCGAAATGTGTCGTGATCGAAAGGCCGGTTGCAAATGCCAATTCGAAGTGCAGCCGCTGCCCGTTCTTCACCCGGATGCCGTCGGTACCGGGAACCCAGCCGTCGCTCGTAAGGAGCGCAGCCGCACGTTTCGGATCGTAAGCGATCGTGTCTGCGCGCGGATCAAAGGCCCACGTGAAGAGACCGCGCATCGCCGTGTCCGCGTCGTAGACACCCTGGGTGATCTTGCGCGTGAGCGTGCGCCGATCGATCGCAAGCGCAATCGCTTCGCGAACCGCGTGATCCGAGAGCACCGGATCTTGGAGGTTGAAGCCGAGTGCGTAGTACCAGGGCACCGGGGTCACGACCACGCGATGATTTGGAATGGCGCGCAGCTCCGCAATGCGCGACGGATCGAGCTCCATGGCCGCGTCGATCTCGCCGGTCTGCAATTCATTGATCGCGGTCGTGTCCTGCGAAATAAAGGGCAGTACGAGATGCTCAATGTGCGGCTTCCCGCCGAAGTACGACGCGCTTGCATCGAACGTCAGGCGATCGCCGCGGTCCCAGCGCACGAAGCGATAAGGACCCTCGCCGATCGGCGCAGCGTTGAAGGCGGCGGTATTGACGTTCGGCAGCGTTGCAAGGAGGTGCGCAGGCAGCACCGGGTAGTTGCTGTCGCCGCCGAAGAAAAAATTGATGATCGGCGAGAACGCGCGCTTCAAGCGCACGACGACCGTATATGCGTCGGGCGCCTCGACCGACGAGACGAGGTCGTAGCCGTAGCGTTCGGGCAGGTTGTTCGCGGGGTTCATGATCGCGCGGTAGGTGAAGACGACGTCCTGCGCGGTAAGCGGCGTACCGTCTTGCCAGCGAACGCCGCGCCGCAGATGGTAGGTGACGCGCTTACCATCGGTAGCTACGCCGCCGTTGGCCAGAGTCGGCACCTCGGTCGCGAGATCGGGCAGCGGACGACCGCCGGCGTCGTATCGCGTGAGGTTACTGTACAGAACCTCGCTGTAAATGTACGCGTCGATCCCCTCGAGCAACAGCGGGTTGAGTGAGATCGGCTCTTTCTGCACGGCGAAAACGAGGGTCCCGGGCGCGCGCACGCCGCGAGCGTCCTGCCTCGTGCACCCCGCAAACGCGAGCGCGACCAAACACACCAGGACCGCCGCGCACTGCTTCATGCGGCGGTTTACGGGGGGTCCGCGAATAGCCCCTCCCGCGCGGGAGCAAAATTTTGCTCCCAGAGACAATTTTTTGGAGGAAGCTCATAATATGGCCTTAAATGGCGAAATTTAATCTGGTGCCCTGCTTACCGTTTATTGGAGCAAGTGCGATGCGTCAATTGATCTCACGCGCGACGACCCTCATGCTAGCCGCAATTTTCGCGGTAGCACCACTCGCGACAAGCGCTGCAACGACTGCCGTCGTCAGCGGCGTCGTGCGCGCTTCCAGCGGAGCGCCGCTCGGCGGCGCGCAGGTGGAGCTGATCGGCCCCACCCGCCTTTCGAAGACCACGGACGCGCAAGGCAAGTTCACGTTTCCCGCCGTCCCGGCCGGACTCTATTCACTGCAGGTCAGCAAGGCCGGCTATACGCTCTATCGCGACGACTCCGTCGCCGCGTTCATCGGCGAGACGGTGACGGCGAACGTGACGCTCGCCGAGTCCTCGTTCTCCTCGCTGCAGACGATTGCGATCGGTCTCGACTCACAGCCCAGGCGTCGCGCAAGATCAATACGTCTTCCGCGGCAATCAGTACGATTAGCGCGCAAGTATTCGAGAATCAGGGCACTCAGCAGGTCACGCAGGTGCTCAATGAAACGCCGGGCATCTTTATCACGCCGTATAACCCCAATAACGGCAATCCGAACAACAGTGCCTCGCCGGGCTCGATCCAAACGCCGCAGATTCGCGGCGCGCTGCCGTACGAAACCGAGTCGCTCATCGACGGTCACCCCGTCTCGGTTGGTTCGGCGGGCACGTTCTCGCCGACGCTCATCAACCCGTTTCTGCTCAATAACGTCGAAATCGTCAAAGGCCCTGGCTCGATGCCGGCAGAGATCAACTACGCGATCAACGGCACGGTGAACTACCGCACGCTGGACCCAACGCAGATGATCAAGTTCGAGGGAATGTTGGCCAGTCGACAAGTGGGGCGGCATCTCGGTCGGGTTCAAGCTCACGGGTCAGACAAAGAACCACAAGATCGGATATGCCGCCGGCTACATGACGGACGGCGCGCCTGGCCCGCTGCAGAATTTCACGCTTTCGGCCTCAGCAATTCCGCTGTACGGCGCCGCGGGCTTAGCTGTCGGTCCCACCGGCAACCTCTCCGTGTACAACGTCAACGCGGTGGCGGGTAACCAAGTGATCGGCGGATATGCCGCTTGGAGAAGGGCCGCCGCCTGCGGCTTGGTCGCAGTACGGCTTGTCGGAGACATTCGCTGAGCCGGTCGTCGGCTGCTGTTTTCAGACGACACCGGCTACCACTCGACTTCGGAGCTCGCGAAGCTCGTCTACAACTTCTCGAACAGCACGTCACTCAAACTTTCATACCTCGGCGGACAATCCATCGTCGGCAACGGCGATGCGTCGGGAACCTATTCGACGGACAGACGTCGCCGGCACCGGCCTGCCGTTCATGTACTTCGCTCCGTGCGGCAGCGCGCAAGGCGCCGCGGCAGGGAACTGCAACAACGGGCTCACCGGAGCGCCGTATACCGGAGCAACGTACAACTGCTCGTCCGGCGGACCTGCATGCGGTTCGGCGATGCCGTTCGACCTCAGCTCGGTCAATGGCATGGGATACACCTGGGCGCAGCAGAACCTTTTCCAAGGCTGAGTTCCGCACGACGCTAGGCAACACGGGCACGCTGCTCGCGCGCTACTACACCGGCTCGTTGAACAGCTACACCTCAGAGACAGCGAACGCGGCGGACTTCTCTCACCTACACGATGCAAACGTGGGGTGCGCTCCCGCTCTGCCCCGTCGGCAACACCTACTACAACGTCGCGACTGGGTGCAGCGGCGGTGCTCAGCCGACGATGACGACGTTCAATGGTCAAGACGTCACCTTCTCCGCAGTCGCTCAGGGAGCATATGTTTCCTCGAACGATACGATGAACGGCGAGACGGTCGAAGTTCAGGAGCTGTTGGGCAATAACACGCTTACGGCGTCTTACGATCGCTCCGAGCAGGGCTCGTCAGCGCTTGAGGACGAGCCTTCCGTCGGCCTTGTCAGCAACGCGCCGGCTCCAGGGTCGAATCAGACATTCACGACACTCTCGCTGCGCGACAACATCATGATCGGCCCGAAAGTGATGCTGGATTTCGGCGACTACGGCATTAACTATAAGAGCCACTATTCGCCCGATGGCGGCCATGACGTGGGGAGATTCCTCGCACACCTACAACGAGCCGCGCGCGGCGCTGAGCTGGCGTCCGAACTAACGATACGGCTGTGCGCTTCTCAGCCGGTGGATCGGTTGCGCCGCCATACATGGGTCTGATGTCCGGAGACGCGGTACGCCCAGCGCTGGAGCTACGTCATCGGCGGCGTGCCGTCGCTCGGGTTCATCTTGAACGCGAACAACGGCGACATCAATGCGGAGACGGCCTTCGGCTACGATCTCGGCGTCGATCATCGTATCGCGCGATCGACCGCGTTTTCAGCCGACGTCTACTTCACGCAGCTGCACAACTTGTTTCTGCCCGAGACGGAGTTGCTGCCGATACGGCTGACGCGACAGCGGCGGGATGCCCGGCCGCGGGCATCTATCCCTGCTACATGTCCAAAGAGGCGAACCTCGCGCAGGCGCGATACGAAGGCATCGAGTTGACGCTGAACCACGTGCCGCAATTCGGTCTGGGCTACAGACTCCAGGGCTCGCTGCAGCGCGCCTACACCTACAACCTGCCGCAGTACTTCTACTGTGCGAACCCGGGACCGGGGTGTACGTATGACATAAACCTCGGCGTGGTCCCAAACTCGAACTTCGGCGGTCAGCCGACGGGGCTGCTCCTCGGTGAGAACGGCGTCGGTAGCGGCCGCGTGCCGTATGCAAGCGCCTATGGCGAACTCAACTGGCTCGGTCATTACGGCCAGTACTACAATCTCGGCTTGACGTTCTTTGGCAACAATAACCCATTTAACGAGCCGCCGTTCTACGTGCTCGGGGCCAACGTGCGCTTCAACCTCGGTAACCACGGCACGAGGCTGCAGCTCTCCGGCGACAACCTTCTCGGCGCGAATTCGCAAGCCGTACCCAAGCTACTTCAACGGCATTCCGCTGCCGCTCGTTAAGGGAGGCGTCGGCCCCGCAGGTCCGATCGCATTCGCGCCGACGCCAGGCGGAAATTACGGCCCAACGACCCTGCGCCTCATCCTTACACAGAACTTCTAGGGGATTATGAAACGATTTGCATTCGCGCTGCTGGCAGCACTCTTTGTGCTGCCGGCAGTTTCCGTTCGCGCCGCCACTGCGACGCCGACCGCGCCTGCAATGACTACGCAAGATCTCAATGCCTTCTTTGGCGGCCTGATGCCGTACGCGATTCATCGCGACGATGTCGCCGGCGCGGTGGTCGTCGTGGTCAAAGATGGCAAGACTATCTTCAGTCAGGGCTATGGCTACGCAGATCTCGCAAAACGCACGCCGGTCATTGCGGATCTGACGATGTTTCGGCCGGGCTCGGTATCAAAGCTCTTCACGTGGACCGCGGTCATGCAGTTGGTGCAAGCGGGCAAGATCAACCTCGATGCCGACGTCAATCAGTACATCGATTTCAAAATCCCCGCGAAGTTCGGAAAACCGATCACGATGCGCAACCTGATGACGCATACGCCGGGATGGGAGGACGTCGCAGGCGACCTCATTCTCCAAAAATCGAGCCAGCTCTATCCGATACGCGAGTATCTGATCAAGAAAATGCCCAACGCGATCTACCCGCCTGGTACCGTGATCGCGTATTCCAACTATGGCGCTACGCTCGCCGGATACATCGTGCAGCGCGTCTCGGGCGTTCCGTTCGATCAGTACGTCGCTGACAACATCTTCAAGCCGCTACGTATGGCGCACTCGACCTTTGTGCAGCCGCTGCCGGCGTCGCTCGCGCCGGACATGGCCGAGGGATATCGTCAGGCTTCGAGCGATAAGCCGATCCCGTTTGAAATCGTCGAGGCAGAACCGGCGGGCTCGTCGAGCGCGACCGGAACCGACATGACGCATTTCATGCTCGCTTATTTGAACGGCGGGACCTACAACGGCTACCAGCTGCTCAAACCGGCCACGATCAGCGAAATGTGGACGCGCCAAATCGAACCTGGACCCGGAACGAATCTCAACGGTTTCGACCTCGGCTTCTATCAAGAAAGCCGCAACGGGCAAACAGTCGTCTCGCACGCCGGCGATCTCGAAGGATTCCACAGCGATCTCCATCTGCTCCCGGCCGATCACGTCGGCATCTTCTTCGCCTTCAATAGCGCCGGCAAGGCAGGCGCGATCGAGAGTGTTCGCACGCAGCTCTTCCGCACGTTTCTCGATCGCTATTATCCATACACCGCGAAGGTCGAGCCGACGGTGGCGACGGCCAAGGCCGACGCTGCGCGTGTTTCCGGCTGGTATGAATCGAGCCGTCGCGTCGATCGTGCCTTGCGATTCATCTACGTGCTCGGTCAAGGCAGCGTGGACGCACGTCCCGACGGCACGATCACCGTCAGTATGCTCAAAGACGCGGCCGGCAATCCGTTGCGCTGGCACGAAGTCGGTCCGCTCTACTATCAGCAAGTCAACGGCCAGGCGCATCTCAAGTTCAACGCCGACGCAAACGGCAACGTGATCTCCTGGACGAGTGACGACTTCATCCCGGTGGAGATGCAAATGCGCGTCACCGGCCTGCGGACGATGGCCTCGGTCAAGACCTTGCTGCTCTGCACGGTCGCGGCTTTCGCGCTCTCGCTGCTGATCCGTCTCGGCGCGTGGATTGCGCGGCGGCGCCTGAAACTGTCGCTCAACCTATCACGCCGCGAGCAATGGATCCATCTGGTCGCGCGCATCGGCACCGTCATGTTCATCGTCACGCTGCTCGCCTGGGTTGTCGTAGTGTCGAACCCAGGGGCGCTCCTCGAAGGGTCGTTTGCTGGTAAGCTCCTGGTACTCTACACGCTCGGCGTCGTAGCCGTCGTTGGGTGTCTGGGCATCTTGGTGGAAACGGTCGTACGCGTGAGGCGCGGCCCCGGCGGCTGGCTCGTGCGAGTAGGCGAGGTCGTCGTCGCTCTCGCTGCCGTCTACGCGATCTGGTTCATGCTCGCGTTCGGAATGATCAACTTCGTGACCAACTTCTAACTTGAACTCGGCCCCGCGCCCTCAGAGGACTTTTAGCGCATGATTCGATTCATCTCGGCACTGCTGGTTGCGGCGAGCCTCCTCGGTGCCCCCGTGCAAGCGGCATCCGTCGGCACGCAAAGCGCGCCGGCGATGACCGCGCAAGATCTCGACACGTTCTATGCCGGACTCATGCCGTACGCGTTGCATCGCGCGGATATTCCCGGCGCGGTGCTCGTCATCGTCAAAGACGGCAAGATTCTCTTCGCGAAGGGTTACGGCTACGCCGACATCAAGACGAAGCGGCCCGTCGATCCCGCGACGACGATCTTCCGCCCCGGCTCGGTCTCGAAGCTCTTCACCTGGACCGCGGTGATGCAGCTCGTCCAAGCCGGCAAGATCGATCTCGACGCGGACGTGAACAAGTACATCGATTTCACGATCCCGCCGTACGACGGCAAACCCGTCACCATGCGCAATCTGATGACGCACTCGGCCGGGTTCGAGGAAAGCATTCGCGATCTGCTGGTCGACACCAAAGCTCAGGTGCTGCCGATCGACGTGTACCTCAAACGGCGTTTGCCGACCCGGATCTTTCCGCCGGGCGAGGTGATCGCGTATTCGAACTACGGCGCGACATTGGCCGGTTACATCGTCCAGCGCGTTTCAGGCGAGAAGTTTGAGGACTATATCGCCAAGCACATCTTCACACCGCTCGGCATGCTGCACTCAACGTTCGTCCAGCCGTTGCCGCCGAATCTCGCGCCGCTGATGGCTACCGGCTATCTCAACGCGTCCGAGGGCAAGACCAAACCGTTTGAGTACGTTGACACGGCACCCGCAGGTTCGTCGAGCTCGACCGGCATCGACATGGCGCACTTCATGCTGGCGTATCTGGATGGCGGCACCTACAACGGCTACCAGATGCTCAAGCCTGCGACGATCAAAGAGATGTGGACGCCGCAAGTCGCGCCGGAAAAGGGATTGCCGAGTTTCGATCTCGGCTTTTACCAAGACGACTTCAACGGGCTGCCGATTATCGGACACGGCGGCGACACCGTTGCGTTCCACAGCGACCTGCACCTGATCCCAACCAAAGGCATCGGCTTCTTCGTTTCGTTCAACTCGCCGGGGAAGGAAGGCGCGGTCGAAGACGTCCGCAACAACCTCTTCAAGCTCTTTCTCAATCGCTACTATCCGTACACGCCGAAAGTTGAAGCCACCGTTGCCGATCCGCAAAAGGACGCGGCGCGCGTAGCCGGCTGGTACGAAAGCAGCCGGCGCGTCGCACGCGCGCTCGCTTTTGTGTACACGCTGGCGCAGAGCAACGTGACCGCAAATCCCGACGGCACGATCGAAGTTAGCGCGCTCAAGAATCCCGCAGGCGAGCTCTTCAAGTGGCGCGAAGTCGCGCCGTTGCGCTACCGGCAAGTCGGCGGCTATGCGTACGTCGTCTTCGGTACCGACGCCGCCGGCAACGTGATCTCGTGGTCGACGGACTATTACAACCAGGTCTCCGTCGAACAACGCGTGGCCGGACTGCGGACGCTCGCATCAGTCAAGTTGCTGCTGAGCATCTGCGCAATCGTCATCGTGCTCTCGCTTCTGATCCGGCTCGGCGCGTGGATCGCGCGCCGCAAGCTCAAACTTCGGCTCAACCTGAGCAAGGGTGAGAATTGGCTGCACCTGGTCGCGCGCATCGGGGCGATTGCCTTCCTCGTGGTCTTGATCGGGTGGCCCGTGCTGCTTAGCTCGGAAACAGCGATTCTATCGCCGTCGCTGCCGGGGCAGATGATGGTGCTCTACGTCATCGGGGTGATCGCACTCATCGGCGCCGTTGCCATGATTGCCGAGGCCGTGGTTCGTGTGTTGCGCGGACCGGGCGGCTGGCTCGTGCGCGTCGGTGAAGTGATCGTCGCACTGGCCGCGGTCTACGCGATCTGGTTCCTCTTCGCCATGCAGTTCGTAAACTTCGTGACGAACTTCTAGCGCCGGTTGCTCCACCTACTGCTGGCCGCGAGCCTCTACGCGGTGCCCGGCCGGCGCGTGAGCGTCGACGGGCATCGCCTGAACCTCGTCTGTCGGGGGTCAGGGCGTCCCGTGATCGTGCTCGATGCGGGGCTTGGTGATTGGTCGCCATCCTGGATTCCCATTCAACAGCGGCTCGCAGCGCGCACAACGGTGTGCGCGTACGATCGTGCGGGATACGGCTTCAGCGATCCGGCGTCCTCAGCGCGCACGTCCGACACGATCGCGCGCGAATTGCACGATCTCTTGCACGCGGCGAATTTGCCTGCGCCCTACGTGCTCGTCGGACACTCGTTTGGTGGACTCAACGTGCTCGCGTTCACGCAGATATACCGCCGCGAGGTGGCCGGTCTCGTTCTTGTCGACGGCACGCCCGCGGACATTGCGATCCCCGCAGCGGTGAAGACGTTAATGGACGATCAGCTCGCCGCAATACAAAAGTGTGCGGCGGCGCCTCGCGCGAGCTGCTTTGACCTGTTGTGGGGCATCAGTTCGCAACCGAACAACGGCGTGACGCCCCAACTTCTTTCAGCGGTCAAGAAGCAAGCACAAAAGCCCGCGCCCTACCTCGCAGTCGTCTCCGAAACGCAGAACCTAAAGGAGAGTCAGCGCGAAGTGCGCGACCAGGAACGTTCGCTCGGCGATCTGCCCTTGGTCGTGCTTACGGCCACGACGCACGGTGAAGACCAAATGCCGGCGGCGTTGCGCGCATCGCTCGAACGGTTTGAGCCGGCGTGGCGCAACGCGCACGAGCGCATCGCCGCGCTCTCGACACGCGGGCACTACGAGCTGGTGTTGAGCGGACACTACATTCAGTTCGACCACCCGGATGTCGTAATCGACGCCGTGGACGAGGTCCTAACCGAGCTCCGCTAGTACATGCGGCCGGTGGTCAGTGACACCGCGGTCGCGCGCCGGCCGGAATCATTGCGCACCAAGTGCGGATATGCTGCAGAAAACGCGCAACAATCGCCGGCTGCCATCGGATAGTCAACGCCGTCAACCACGAGGACGATGTTGCCTTCGATCACATACACGACGTCGATGCCCTCATGCGCCATTTCATTCTTGAACTGCGAACGCGGTTCGAACTTCACCATGATAAAGTCGAGATCGATCCCTGGCAGGTGCAGCGCTTCATAGTCGACACCACGCCCGCGGGCGACCTTCTTGCGCGTTTCAGCCGTAACGAAATTCGGCCGCGAGAGCTGCGCGGAATACCCCAAGAACGAGCCGAGATCGTATTCGAAGAACTGCGCGAGACGCGCCAAACGTCCGAGCGAGATATCGGAATCGCCGCGTTCGACCGCGCGAATGAAGGATGCGGAGAGTCCGCTAGCCTTGGCGAGGTCGCGCACGGTGACGCCGTTGCGATCGCGCAGCCGCTTGAGAATCGTGCCGACGTCGGGCGCCGGCGCCGCCTTGGTCTTCGGGACTTCCTTTGCAGGCCGTCGTGGCATTAGTTCATCTCCATATCGATCCGAGGCCAATAGCTCAGATCGCGCTTCTTGTACTGGATTGCGGCAAAGTCGACCGAAAGCGCGCCGGGAGCACTGACGTGAATCACCCGTTTCGCGAGCGGCGCAAACTTCCCCCAGAAATGGTGCGAGGACTTCACGACGATCAGCTTCTTGTCGTCGAGCGAGATGCCGAGGCCGGTGAATGCGTTGGGCGCAAAGACCTGGGTGCGCGCGGAGACCAGCACGACGTCGATCCCGCGCGTGCGAATCCAAGCGCTGCGCCCGAATGCCACCGGCCGCGAGTCGTCCATGTAGTCTTGTTCGTGCGCGTCCAGGAGGCGCATGACCTCGACGCGCGCATCGATCGGATCGCCAGACGCGGTGCCGAGCTTCCCGCCAAAGCGCAGATCGAGCGTCGCGCCTTCTCCCGCTTCGAAGCACGTGTCGACCGCCATCGGATCGTAATAGGTTCCGGTCGCCACATTCTCGATGCCGCGTTCGAGAAGTGCCCGCAGCAGGTAGGTGCTGTCGCCCGGCGCGCCGCCGCCGGCATTATCGGCAACGTCGGCGAGCACGATCGGACCGCCGGGTGTCGCCAGTGCCGCATCGAGCGCTTCATCCAGCGGCGTCGCGTGCAGCAACGCTTCTTCGCGCATGACCCAAAAACGCTTTCCGAATTCTTGCGCAGTACGCGCCGCGAGCGCGCTGTCGCCGTCGGCAATGGCCAACATTTTCACGCCGGACTCGAGCACGTCGCCCCACGGAAAGCCGTGAACCAGACTCAGCGAGAGAATGCCGTCGCGCTCGCGCGCCGTCATCTCGTCGACCAGTGCACGTAGCGGCTGCGCCGTGGTTGGAAACATCCCCACGATCTTGCAATCGTACGCGGCCATCACCGGCCGCGTGCGACCTTCTGCCGCATCGACGCAGATGCGGTACAAGTCGCGGGCGCGGTCGACGATGTCGGTGTGCGGATATTCCTTATATGCGACGATCGCGTTGGCATTGGCGAGCATCGCCTGCGTAAGGTGCGAATGAAGATCGAGCTCGGCGCCGATCACCGCCCGCTCGCCGGCAATCGCGCGAGCGCGCTGCAGCACATCGCCTTCGCAGTCGTCGCAGCCCTCGGCAACCATCGCGCCGTGCAGGTACAGCAAGATGACATCCACCGGCAGCGCGCGGTGCAAGTCGTCGAGCAACTCGTCGCGCAGCGATTCGTAAACCGCAGCGACGGTGGGGCCGGCCGGTTGCGCGATCGCAATGATGCTCTCGATCGACCTCATGCCCGTCGCGCGCAGCCCGACTCGCGCCACGTCGGACATCGACGCCACGTCCGATTGCAAGCGGCTCCGATCGAACGCCGTCGCCCCGGTCGGGATCGGTGAGAACGTATTCGTTTCGGTGAGGAGCATCGCGGTGAAGATACGCAAGGGCTTATTGTCCATAGAGCAGACGGGCAATTCGCAGTGAGATCGCTTCGGGATCGGCTGTCGTTGCATTGGTGAGGATGACGATCTCGAGCCCATCGTCGGGGAAGACCGCGTTCATCGCCCGCGCACCGATCAGTCCGCCGTTGTGCCAAACGATCCGGCGCCCTTCGTCGTGGCCCGTGACCCAGCCGAAGCCGTAGCCCTCCGCGATCGTACTCTGCGTATTCCCGGAATGCAGGCCGAGCGAAATGCCGCGCGGCGGGGTAGTCGCGATCTCGACGTTGCTTTGCGAGATCACCTTGCCGCCGAAGAACGCGCCGTCCCACTTCACTAGATCGGACGCGTTCGAGGCGATCGCGCCGGCCGCACCGCCCCACGACATCTCATAGCGCGGCACCAGTGTATATGCGCCCTTGGCGTAGTTGTAGCCCCGCGTGACGTCGTTGCCCGCCGGAATCGACCAGATGAGATATTGCATCGAGGCGAGGCTTTGCGTCGCGAAGATATTTTGCTTGAGGAATGTCGCGTAGGATTCACCGCTGACTTGTTCGATCAACATACCGGCGATCGCGTAGTTCGTATTGCTGTACTCCCACTTCGTGCCGGGCTTGAATTTTAATGGATCGCCGCGAATCAGATTGACGTAGTAGGCGAACGGCTCGCGGGTCATCCACGTGCCGGCAAAGAGCGCCGTTATCAGCGGCTTGTTCTCGAGGTAATCGGGAAGCCCCGAGGTTTGATCGAGGATCTCGCGGACAGTGATCTGCGTAGCATGCGGCACGTTGGGCAGATAGGTCGCGAGCTTTGCATCGAGATCGATTTTGCCTTGCTGCACCAGCAGCATCACGCAGGCCGCGGTGAACTGCTTGCTGATCGAGCCTATCGGAAATACCGTTTTTGCGGTGACCGGAAGGTTCTTTGCCTGGTCGCGCAGGCCGTAGCCCTTGGAAAAGAGCGTCGAGCCATTGCGCCCGACCGCGACTTCGACGCCGACCAGGTGCTGCTGCGCCATCGCCGACCGTACGATCGAATCGATTTTCGACATCTGCGCCGGCGAAAGCGCATCGGCCAGCGTCGCCGCCGGGAGGCCCATCGAGAGGACGAATGCCGCCAAGGCGGCCGAAAGCCGGGTGCCAAACGAAGAGCGCAAAGATGCCTCCAGACGCGATCAAGTGGAACAATATACTGCTCCACTCGACTAAATACTGTTTTGTCTCAGAAGGCTCCTACTCCAAAATCGGTCACGTCATCCGGCTCAGCTGCCCTTCTTGGCTCTAAAGCCGGAAGCGGAAGGGGACGCGCACGCCTGCGAGACCCCTTGGAGCGCGGTTTGTTGTTCCAAATCCAACTTGGTTAAAGCCTCCGCCTTTACGGCGCTGGCGATTGAACGATTACCAACGGACTGGAGTTGACCCGCTTTCGCGGAGGATTGCGAATTGGACATCAGGCGGCTTGACTCATCCGCCGCTCGTAGTTGTTGGGTGAGAGATAGCCGAGAGCTGAATGCCGGCGATGCGGGTTGTACCAGCCCTCGATGAAGTCGAAGATCGCGAGCGAAGCCTCCCGGTGCGTCCTGAAGTTATGCTGCACCAGCAGCTCGCATTCGAGGGTTGCATTGAAACTTTCGCACATCGCGTTATCGTACGCATCGCCAACCGAACCCATCGACGGTCGTACGTTCGCTTCGCGGCAGCGCTGCCCGAAGGCGATCGACGTGTATTGGCAACCTTGGTCGGAGTGATGAATGACGCCCTCGGGTTTGCGGCGATAGATCGCCATGTTGAGCGCTTCGAGCACCAATTCCGCACGCAAGTGATTGGCCATAGCCCAACCGACGACGCGCCGGCTGTACGCATCGAGCACGACCGCGAGATACAGGAACCCGGACCACGTCGGGATGTAGGTGATGTCGGCAACCCAAAGCTGATCGGGCCGCTCGGCGCTGAACTTCCGATCGACAAGATCAGGCGCAGGCCGCGCATCGCCATTGCGAATCGTTGTCATCGTCGATTTGCGCCGAGAAGCCCCGTAAATACCGCGTTCTCGCATCAATCGTGCAACGCGCTTTCCCGAGATCGCGAGGCCTTCATCGCGAAGGTCGGCGTGGATACGCGGGCGACCGTACGTCGACCGCGATTTGCGAAACGACGCTTCGATCCGATCGCCAATCAGCAGATCGTTTTGGCGATGCCGCGACGGCGAGCGTTTGCACCACGCGTAGTAGCCGCTCGCGGAGACTTCGAGCACGCGGCACAGCATGGTGATCGTATATGCGGCCTGATACGCTTTCATGAATCCGAAGACTTGTTCGGAATCGTGTTGGTCTCCCGAGCGAACCAGGCCGCGGCTTTTGACAATATTTCCGCTTCGAGTTTCAGCCGCTTGTTCTCGCGGCGAAGCGCAACGAGCTCGATATGCTCTTCGGTTGTTAGACCGTCGCTGCGGCGACCGCCGTCGAGATCGTCTTGCTTTTGCCAGTTCATGATCGATTGCCGCGCGACTTCGAACTCGCGGGCAACCTCGTTCACGCTGCGACCCGAGCGAACCAGTTCGAGGATCCTACGCCGGAACTCCGGCGGGTATGTACGGCGCTTTGCCATGGTGGATTCTTTCTCCGTAAGAACGAAAGTATCCACGGAACCGGGTCAACTCCAGTACGTGGTGAGTTGCATCAACACGCACGACGGCTACATCGGTGCTTGCTTCAGCTCGTCGCCAGGCTAGCAACGTGTCTCAAATGCCACACGTTGCCATGGCAGCTTTACAGCTCGCCAAACTTTCAGCCTTAGTCCAGTCCTACACGAGCTCGCTCGAAGGGCTCAAGTTGTCGGTGTAGGGCGGCTCCGCGCCCAACGGATGTGCTATACAGTGGTCGCCGCACTTGGGTCTGGCTTGCGCTGCGCACCGGATGGCGAGATTCGTGAAAGCGCAGCACGCCGTCGTCCCAATCGAGACCGCAGTAGCGGAGGATGCGGCGTGCCTGCGTCTCGAAATTGCCGACGATTTCTTCATACTCGACGTCGAGGATGCTGCCGGGCGGCGCGATTTTTCCCCATGTGGCCATGAGCCGTTCGTACGCCCGGTAGTAACGGCCAAGCTCGGCGAGATCGTACGAAAACAGCACGTCATCCACGAAATGTGTCGCAAAACACGAGTACGCCACGTCCAGCGGATTGCGTCGCATGTGAATGATCCGCGCGTTCGGAAGCGCTGCCCGGATGAGCGGCACGAATCGATAGTTGAATGGCATCTTATCGGTCAGATGTTGCGCGCCATGTGCCATTGCGTCGGTGTCCGCGAGGTACGCCGCTCCCAAGGAGTTCAGCGCGGCCCGCAGCTCAGCGAGCGGACTGCCCGGCTTGATCTTCGGCATGGCCGCAATGCAGTTCTCCAAGGATACGAGCTCGCCGCCGGCACGGACGTTGGGATGAGCCGCTAGGAGCGCTTCCACCAGCGTGGTTCCCGATCGCGGCATGCCGATGATGAAGATTGGACGCGTTGACGGATGACCGCTGTTTCGCACGGCGTCGACGAAGGCACGGCCAAACGTATCGATCAGGAGATCGAAGCTCCGCAGCATCCCGCATTCATCGTAGACAATGGTCTTTCGGCGCAGTCGATTGGAGCGTTTGAGGACGGCGAACGCCTCCTCCAAACGCCCCAGGTCCTCCAACACCCTTGCATATGCGAACAATGCTTCGATGCGCAGATCGAGGGGCAATTTGTGGGCGACTGAAGCAACGCGTTCCACGTGCCTGACCAGCGGACTCTCCGCGTCAATGGGCTCGTGATCGGCGAGATGCCGAAGAAACCGCCCGTTGTGCGGCTCGAGTTCGATCGCTCGAAGAAACCAGCATTTTGCCTCGGCCAGGTCACCGCGTTCGCGCAAGACGACACCGAGGTTATCGGCGGCTATGCCAAATTCGGGATCGATTCGTAGTGCATCTCGAAATGCCTCAATAGCAGCATCCAACTCGTTCTTCTTATGAAGAGCCGCACCAGCGTCATTATACTCCGCGGCAATGTCACGTTCGTCGCGCATACGGTCAATAACATGATCATCGACGAACCTTCACGCTGACTGTGAACGCGCGGCAAGACTCGGCCGGGCGCTCTACTGCTTGGTTAGCCCACTCATGACATTGTTACTACTAATAATTTCGTTGCGAAACGGCAGTTACGACTGATAACCTCGTAACCGTGGCAGGGTAGGTGAACGAATGGGGACACGCCAGAGCTTCGCCTGCGAAAGCCACCTACTAGCCCTTGCGATTCAAAGGGGAAACGCGCCTGGGCCCATGTTGCAATGAGTCTTGAAAGGATTGACGTCATGTTCGAAGAGCTCGATCTCTGGATTGGCGAACTTTTCGCCACGCATCTCAAATCGGCAGCAGGTCCGACGTCTGTCGCGACGCCGTGTATCACCATAGGGATAGAGTGCGACACCGGCAACCCACCATCAGACACGTGTGGCCCGGCGACTTATGATGGCTGTCCTACCCTCGGGCTTTTGTGATACCGGGCACGTGTGGTGGTACACCGCAATAGATACGGTCAGGGAATGGCAGGCTGCGCGTCCACGGCGCGCAGCCCTTTCCGAAGAAGCAACGGATCAGCCTCTAAGCCGGCGAGCGCGAGCAGTTGATGTAGCGATCCAGCTTGCCGATCGCCTCATCGATGACGGAGGCGCGCTCACCACGGCGTCGCGGGAGATGCGCTCGGGTCCCGGACTATCGGGCGACGCGGGGATTGCCATCTTTATGGCGGCAATGTCGCAAGCAACCTCCAGTGCAAAGTATGAGGCGGGAGTTCACGCGTCGATGAAAGCGGCGGCGCACGCGGTCAATCCGGGGGGGCGCGGCATGTTTGACGGCTTACCGGGCCTTCTTGCCGCCTGCCGATACGTCATGCGTGTCGAGCAAAGGTATGAAGGACTGCTGCAGAGATGCGGCGCGTGCTCTCGGCGACGCAACGCCCGTATACGAGCCGGCGGCGAGTTTCCGCGAATACGATATCGTTTCAGGCCGCGCCGGCAAAGCGATATCCTTTGCCTACTCGCTCGGCGCGGAAAGTGCACGGATCTCGTGCGATTACCTGGCGTGGCTCGTCCAGGATTACCGCCGCTGGCGCTGCACGCATCCCCGCGTAAGCGATGCCGGGCCGGTCAACGATTTGGGGATAGCTCATGGTCTTGCTGGAATGCTCGCCGCACTCGCGTTGAGCGCACCGTTCGAGCCGAAGTACAGCGAGGCGCTGGCTGTCGGACTTGGATATCTCTGTCGCCAAAGGGAGCAAACGAGCCCGATGGGTTGGTCCAACAGCGTTCCGCCTAGAGGTTCAAACGGGTCGCTCCGCGTGGTGTTATGGAACTCCCGGTTGCGCGATGGCGCTCTTGCTGGGCGCAAAGCGGCTCGGTATGAGCGAACCAGAAGCCGTCGCTCGGGACGCGCTACAGCGTTTGATTGCGCAACCGATCGAGCGATGGAACATGTCCGACCATGCTCTTTGCCACGGGCATATGGGAAACGCTTTGATCTTTGCAGTTGCAGCTCAAGAAACTGAAGACGTCGATTTTCTTGCCGTTTCGAATATGCTCGTGGACCGAACGCTGGCAGGGCTTCTGTGAGGAGTCGACTTTGGGCTACCGCGCTTGGGCACCTGACGGGAGGTTGCTGGATTTGAGAAATCTTCTCGAAGGCACGGCCGGAATTGGACTAGCTCTTCTAACGCTTGCGGGCGTTTGCGATTCGTCGTGGATGTCATATTTTGGAATGCCGCCATTACGAAACACATGCAGAACGGCGGCAAAGAGCCCGCGATAGAGCGCCGGGCAGCCGTCGCTCCGGAGCTGACGGCGCGGCAGACGTTGGCTGAAGCCGCGCGTTTTTGGCACTTGGTCGGGTTCCCGGCGTGGACGCTGATCGTGTTGCCGCTGACGATCGTCGTTTTAGCGACGCTGGGCGCGTTGCCGCCGCTCTTTATCGGAAATATCGTTGATGCGCTTCAACGTCAGGACGTACACGGGGTCGTTCGTGCACTCGGATTCTACGTATCGATCGCAATATTACTTGCGTTGCTCGGTCTGGGCTTTAGTTACGCCTCGAGTATCTTCCGTGAAACGCTTGCAAGAAACATTCAATTGAGCCTTTTTGCAAAAATCAATCGCGCGAGCTTCGAAAGTCTTTCTGCGATGACGCTGGGGCAGGTCACCAATCGGATTCTTGGCGACGTGCGTCAAATGGGAACGCAGCTTGAGTACTCATTGTTTCCTGTGCTGTCGAATGTCTGCGCCCTTCTCGCGACTTTGGGCATCATGATACGCCTGGACTATCGACTCGCACTGGTGGCTTTCGTGTGCGCGTTTGCGGTCTTGCTGCCGCTACGGATCGCAAGCCCACGGGTCATGCGTCTTCAACGGCTGAGCTCCGCAAAGAGCGATGAGGTTTTTGGAACGGTCGCGGAAGCCGCATCCCTTACCGGCCTCGCCGCGCATCGGAATGCCGCTGCGGCGCGTCATAAGATGACGTCACATCGAAGCGCTAACGAGCGATGTCTTCAAGCTTCGCGTCCGGAGCGTCATCCTCACGGAGGAATCACCGGCGTAGGGACCTCGCTCATGGGTATGATCGGCCCGAGCGCCATAATGGCCCTAGGCGCATATCTCGTGCTGCGCGGTGAGCTTTCCGTCGGCGTTATCGTAGCGATTCTCATCTATCAATCTCGTATATCGGCACCGATAACTACGCTTTCTCAACTTCAACTGACGTTTGCGGGCATGGGTGTGACGATCGGGCGGATATTAGAGATCGCCAATCTACCCGATGAAAGCTCAGGATCGAAGGCGTTTCATCCGGGCACTATTACGTTTCGCGACGTATCGGCGTCACGCGAAGGGCGCACCATCCTAAATCGTGCAAGCTTTGAGATTGAGCTCGGGCGACATGTCGCGATCATAGGAGCGAGCGGTGCGGGAAAGTCATCGGTCGCGTCACTTATCTTGCGCCTTTACGAAAGAAGCTCCGGACGCATCGCCGTCGGCCCGCACAACCTAGAGGAGTTCGTTTTGGAGGGGTTGAGGAGTTCGATCGGCCTAGTTTCACAGGACCCATTCGTCACCAACGCGTCAATGCGCGACAATATAACGCTCAATCAGACTTCAGTTGAGCCTGAAGCGTTCGCGCGGGTAATCTCCGTAGCGCGCCTCGACGAAGTGATTGCGCGTCTGCCGCAAGGATTGGACACGGTGCTCGGGCAGCGCGGATTTCGCCTCTCCGGCGGCGAGTGCCAACGAATTTGCCTGGCGCGTGGCCTGCTGCAGGACCCGGACATCCTCATTCTCGACGAAGCTCTTACGGGTGTTGATATCGATATGGAGCGGCGGATCATCGAGGACATTCGAGATGCTTATTCGACGAGAACGATCATCGTCATGACCCATCGCCTTGATTCGATACGGGATTTCGACACGTTGATTGCACTCGAATCAGGTTCAGTGGTCGCATCGGGATCACCCAGGGAGCTTACTTCGAGACCCGCGCTGGAGTCGTCTCACCGCAAGTTGGGAGCAACCGGCGGGAGCCGCGACGTGAGGAAGAGCATGCATAGTTTGTATGACGGGGCGCGGCTCGCAGCAGTTCGAACGCCGCTGCTTCCGCTCAAAAAGATCCTTGAGGTATACGCTGCAGACGAACCGTACGAAGCATTGCGCGAGCTATTGCAGGCTATGCCTCTAGTTCGTCAGGCGATTCGCGTGGCGTCCTCCGGGCTGGATGACGCGATTGACAGCCTGGTGTACGCAGAACAGCTCCGTCGAAGGCGACAGTACTGCCACGCGCGCTCGCCTATGTTTCGCGCATGTCGGCTCGTACGACGCCATTCGGCATTTGCGCTGGAATCGGCGCGGTCGAAATCGGCGGCGAAACGACGCTGCGGGTTGATATCGAGCGTCAGGCGCACACGTACGCGGCCAGACATGGAGTTCATCGACGGATCTCGACAAAGGGGTTAGAGAGCGGCGAGAATCGCGGAAAAATTCGCTATAAAACAAATGATGCGGTCGTTCGCCGCGGTGGAAGACTGTACGTCGTCAATATTTTATTAGGAAATCAGGGATACGGCAGGACCGATCAGAGACCGGTGACGCTGAAGGAGACGCGGGCCGTCCGCTTCGTCCGTGAAACGGCAACGATAGCCGTAAGCTATGACGAGCTCGCCGCAAAGATAGCAACAGAATTCGGCGAGCCGATTCCTGAGGGCCATAAGTTACTCGACGCGCTGATCGAGTCCGGGATCCTCGTTTCGGAGCTACAAGCTTCGCCGACTGGGCGATCCAATGGCTTATCTCCTCGAACGGTTTCACGAGATCGACGAAGGACTTGCAGGGCAGTTGAGCGCCGCGATCGTCGACGCTCAGAGGCTTGACGCAACACCGGTCGGGCAACGCTCGATGAAGGCGTACACCGAAATGGTTGAAGGCTTTACGGCGCTTACGCCTGAGCCACCAAAGGCCGTCGTGCAGGTTGACATGCATACGCCATGCGTTGGTAGCTTGTCTGCCGGCGTGCTTGCGGATGTTGCGCGCATCGGTGAAGTATTCGTTCGAATGGGCACGGATCAATCGCTGAAATCATTTCGAGAGCGCTTCATGGAACGATACGGTGGACGCGAGAGGATGGTGGCGCTTCTCGAGCTGGTAGACAGTAATCTAGGCCTTGGGAATGTCGGGGATCTCGAAAACGTTGCTCCGGCTAACGTTGAACGCGACGCATTGCTCGTTCGTATCGCGTGCGACGCGATGCGCCTTGGTGCGGAAGAAATCGAACTTACCGACGAGCAGCTCGAGATCATTGCTCCGCCGTTGGATCCGAAGACGAGGGTTCCCGCCGTTGACATAGCTTTTCAAATAGCTGCGACGTCGAACAAGGCCGTTGATGAAGGCGACTACCTTGTCGTCCCGAGCGGATTTCTGGCAGCGATGGGGGCAGCTCGCAGCCTCGGGCGTTTCATGGATTTTCTTGGCGGGGATACCTACAAACGAGCTCGAGAAATCGCGGAGGAGATTCGCGGTGACGACATCCGCGCGGAGCTCGTTTTTGCTCCGGCGCGAAGTAGAAACTATAACGTCTCGATACGGCCGCGCCTTTTTGACACCGAAATTCAGGTAGGCGTGGTCGACGCCTCGAGCATCGGATCGACTCGCGCTAGACGATCTTTGGGTTGGTCTGGATAACGACCGATTCTTTCTGTGGTCGCGCACTCGCGCACGCCGCGTCGAACCGGTTGAGAGCCACGTCTCTTAATACGCATACTTTCGCGCCGAACCTATGCCGTTTGCTTTCGCTGATTGGACGAGATGGCACTCGAACGATTCGGGGATTCTCTTGGGGGCCGGCGGCGTCGCTGACGGCGCTCCCCCGAATCAAGTACGGAAGGCTTGTTCTTAGCGTCCGGCAATGGTCGCTTGACGCGCAGCGCCTCGTGGCAGCTAACAGCGAATCCTGCCGAGAGCAACTCGATCGTTTGCGAGAGGAGTGGGGACTACCGCGCTACGTGCTCTTGTGCCAAGGTGATAACAAGCTGCTGCTCGATCTCCATTCTCGCGTTACGCCCGCGCTCCTAAGGGATCGTCTCGTGGAGGGTGCGCAGAAGTCGGTGATCCTCCAAGAGATGTTACCCGCGCCCGATCGCGTGTGGTTGTCCGACGGTGCGGGGGGGAAGTATGTCGGTGAGTTCGTGGTTTCTCTTACGCCGAGAGCGGCCAACACCGCATCGGTCGCGTCCCGGAGCGCTCCAATTCTCGTATCGCCCCGGAAGAGCTTTGGGCCCGGTTCTCAGTGGCTCTATGCAAAGCTCTATCTCGGCGATCAAGCATTTGAGGAGTTGCTTCTGCGCGACGTCGCACCCTTGATTGCACGCTGGCGCGAGTCGACGTTATTGGACCGATGGTTTTTCGTGCGATATGCCGACCCTGAGCCGCATCTGCGCGTGCGTTTCCGCGCAACAGGAACGCATGACACCACGTTGCGCGAAGACTTGCTCAATCAGTTGGAGCATCTGCTCGCCGAGGGCCGGCTCATACGTTACGCCTTCGATACCTACGATCCAGAGTACGAGCGTTACGGCGGGAATGGAACGATGGATGCGGTCGAGCGATTCTTCACGATCGACAGCGACGTTTGCTTGGAACAGCTGCGAAACCCCGAGCGCAGCACGGATGCTCGGGTTGCCATGGCGGCGGAGACGTTCTTTTCTTGGTTGCTCGAGACCAGCGAGCTGCAAGACCTCGCCCTAGGGAGCTTTTCCGTTGTTGCAAGGGGCAAGCTTGACAAAACCGACCGAGATGCGCTCAAGCGTCTCGCCGCCATTAGCGCAGCAGCCGCCCCCCAATACGGCTTGCGGGACGCACTCGCCGGCCATGACCCCGAGAGCCGTCTGCGCTCGATCTTCCACATGCATTGCAATCGCCTTGGCGTCAGAGGACATGGAGAGCGGCGTTCCGCGATGCTTGTTCGCGCGATGATTACGGCGCGACGGGCCTTGCTCCGTGATCTCGTTCCATCCTAGTGGAGGCTAGGGGTCCACGTTTATTGCAATGCGTGTCCCATGATCGGCGCGCGACAACGGTGACAACTTCTCTCGGATCACCGCACGCAGGGGTCTTGGCGTGCGCGTTTTGATCGCCACGCGAAAGCGCCATTCGTTGTTGACACGAGCGATCGGATACGGCGCGGGGCCAAGGACTTCGCCAACATTTCCGGTCGCAGCACCTCAGCGTAGCGTTCCGCGGCGTCGTTTGCGGCCTTACGGCTGCGCCCAATAACGCCAAGATAGACCAGGCGCGAAAACGGCGGATACTGGAGTTCTCGGCGCTGCGCAAGCTCGCCGCGAGCGAAACCGTCGTAGTCGTGCGCGGCTGCGAACACGATCGCCGGGATGCGTCGGCGAATACGTCTGCACGATCGCCTCGCCCTCCCGCGCACGTCCGCTGCGACCGCACACTTGTGCGACCAAATCGAAGGTCCGCTCTGCCGCTCGATAGTCCGGGATATGCAAGCCGACGTCGGCCGCCACGACGCCGACCAGCGTCACGGTCGGAAAGTCGAGGCCTTTGGCGACCATCTGCGTGCCCACCAGCACATCGCCGCGTTCGCCAAATTCGTTGAGCAGCCGCGCGTGATCGCCCACCCGCGTCGTGGTGTCGGAATCCATGCGCACCACACGCGCATCGGGAAAGAGGCGCGCCACTTCTTCCACCACGCGTTCGGTGCCGACACCGAATTCGCGAATCGTCTCGAGCCCACACTCGCGGACAGAGCTTCGGCAACGGCATTTGGAAATCGCAGTAATGGCAACGCAACAGCCCTTCACTGCGATGCGCGGTCAGTGAGGTATCGCAGCGCGGGCACTGCGGCACGTGACCGCAGCTCCGGCAGAGCACGAACCCGCCGCTGCCGCGCCGGTTGACGAAAAGCACGGTCTTCTCTCCGCGGTCGATGCGCGCACCCAGCGCCTGCGCAAGCGCGGTCGAGAAGATGCGCTTGTTGCCGGTTTCGAACTCCTTCGCTAAGTCGACGATATGCACGTGCGGCATCGGCTGCGCCGTCGCACGGGTGCGCAGCGTTACCAATTCCACCTTCCCGCGCAACGCCGCCTCGTAGCTTTCGAGCGGTGGCGTCGCACTGCCGAGGACCAACACGCCACCGGCAGCGCGCATTCGCTCGCGCGCGACCGTGAGGGCATGATAGCGCGGCACGGTCTCCTGTTTGTACGAGGTTTCGTGCGCCTCGTCTACGACACAAAGGCGCACCTTCGGCAGCGGCGCAAAGATCGCGCTACGCGCTCCAACCACGACGTCGATCTCGCCGCGCGCGCAGGCCTGCCACGCATCGAAACGTTCGCGCTCGGAAAGCGCGGAATGCAACACCGCTACCCGATCGCCGAAGCTCTCCTCGAAACGGCGCGCAGTCTGCGGGGTAAGCGAAATCTCGGGAACCAGCACGATCGCGCGCCCTCCTTCGCGCACGACACGCTTGATCGCCTCGACGTACACATACGTTTTGCCGCTGCCTGTCACCCCGAACAGCAGCAACTCGGCGAACGTGCGTTGGTCCAGTGCCGCGTCAACGCGTGCGAGCGCTGCGGCTTGTTCGGTGGTCGGCGGAAAGGGCGCGTCGCCCAGCGGCGCATACGATCGCGCGTGCGCCGGTTCAACGTCCCGCTCTTCGATTGCGCCGGCTTTCACCGCGCGCGCGATGACGGCACTCGAAAATCCGGCGAGCAGTGCATCGGAACGCGGGACGCCGGGTTGCTCGCGCACGAACGCCGCGAGCGCGAGGCCTTTGCTTCCACGAATCGCCGCATCACCCGGAAAGAGCACGCGGATCCGATAGACGCTGGTTTTTGGCTGAACGAAGCGCCGCTCGCGCCGCAGCTCACCGCTGCGGGTGAGGGTTTGCAGATGTCGTAGCAGTGCACTGCGATCGCCCGCGCGCCGTGCATCGGGATGACGCAACAGCGTTTCGAGCGCAAAGCCATCGGCGAGTTCTTCCCAAATCAGTCGCACTAGGCGCGCGGGCACCGAGGGATAGCGCTGCGGATTGGGTTGCGTGACGGTGCGCACGAAGCTATCGATCGTGCGCGGGATCGCGCCCGCGAGCACGGCGGCTGAAAGCGCTTCGCCGAGCGTGCAGATGTAGTATTCCGCGACGAAGCGCGCCAGATGCAAGCCTTCTTCATCGAAGGCGCGGGGAACGTCGATCCGTTCCAGCACCGCCTTCCGTTTGGGATCCGGCGGCGCATCGTAGACATCGCTGACGATATAGCCCACCACTTCGCGGTTACCCAGCGGCACGCGCACCACGTCACCGACCTGCACGTCGAACCCACCGACGTCATACGTGAGTGGCAGATTGAAACGCGACGAACGAATCGTCGCGAGCGCATCCACGACGCGGGGCATTCTTTTAGCCGAAGGATTCGGGCGAGCGGCGGAGCTGGGCGAGCACGCGGCGCACCGTGCGCTCGGGCACTTCCACGCCGTATTCCACGTCGCCGATCGTGCGCGGCACGACGAAGCGCAGCTTGCCTGCGCGCTTCTTCTTATCGCTCTGCATCGAGGCAATCGCCGCGTCGACGCCGACCGACGTGCTCAGCGGCATGCCCAGCAGCGCCATCGTTGCCAGCACACGCAAATGTTCTTCTTCGGAATAACGCCCGAGACGCAACGCGAGAATCCCGGCAGCGCGCAGTCCGAGCGCAACGCCGACGCCGTGCGACACGCGGTAACCGCTGGCCGTTTCCAGTGCGTGACCAAAGGTGTGTCCGAGGTTGAGCAGCTCGCGCATGCCGGCTTCTTGGCGATCGTCGGCGACGATCATCGTTTTGATTTTGACCGCTTCGGCGACGATCTCCAGCCACGGCCAGCGCCAGAACGCATGCGGCGCGAGCGACTCGATCGACTCGAAGAACTCGTGGCCTTCGATGATTGCCGCTTTGACGACTTCGGCCAGGCCCTCGCGCAACTGCCGGTAGGGCAAGGTTTGCAGTGCGCGCGTATGAGCGAACACCGCGACCGGATCGGTGAACGTGCCCACGATGTTTTTTCCGGCGCGCACGTCGACGCCGGTCTTGCCGCCAACCGCCGCATCGACCATGGCAACCAACGTGGTCGCGACGTGCATGTAGGGGACGCCGCGCATGTAGGTGGCGGCGCAAAACCCGAAGAGATCGCTTGCGACGCCGCCGCCCACGCCGACGATGAGCGTGTCGCGCCCCGCGCCCGCGGCGAGCAGCGCGTCCTGCACTTTTTCAACCGTGGCCAGGCGCTTGCGCCCTTCCCCGAGCGGAAACGCCAGAACGCCCATCGCGCCGGGCAATCGGCCGATATCGCGAGCCAGCCTCGACACTTCGCGATGCGTGTCGGTCAGCACCACAAATCGCTGCGCGCGGTGGTCGAGGTACGAAGCGATGGCCGGACGCACGTCGTCACCGATGCAGATGGGATACCGCAGATCGGTGTTGACGATGACGTCGGCGGCTAGATCTCGATCTTCTTCTTGTGCAACCACTCGACAATCGCATTGACGACTTGAGCCGTGCTCATGCCGTCGGCTTCGATGACGTAATCCGCATGTGCGTACTGCGGCATCCGTTTGATATAGAGCGACTTGATCCGCGACAGGGTTGGGGTGGGGCCGAGCAATGGCCGCACGTTGCGACTGTTGCGCAGCCGCTCGAGCACGAGCTCGGGCGTGACCTTGATGAAAACGCGATACGTCTTCTTTTTGAGCAGCTTAGCTGACGGTTCGAAGCTGAGCGCCCCGCCGCCGCAGGCGACGATGCCCGGTTCGCCCTCACTCACCACGTGCGCGAGCGCATCGTGCTCGTAGTTGCGAAACGCCGCTTCGCCCTCGTTGTAAAAGATATCGGAAATCGGGCCGTGCTGCGCAACCACCAAATCGTCGGTATCAAAAAAGGCGCATTTCAGTTTGCGCGCGAGGCGTTTGCCGATGGTCGACTTACCCGACGCCATGAACCCGACCAGCGCGATGTGCTGCTTCACACGCCCTCGTTTGCCGGGGAAAAGAGCGCGCCCGCCGCTTGGTTTGCGCGGCGCAAGTTGTCGAGGGTCTCTTCGATCGAATCGCCGCCGTATTTTTCGAGCACCGGCGCAACCAATGCCAAACGCACCATCGCTTCGCCGACGATACCGGCTGCCGGCACGACGCACACGTCGCTGCGCACGATCGTCGCCGGCGCATCGGTCTGCTCGTGCAGATTCACCGACGGCAGCGCTTTCATCAGTGTCGGAATCGGTTTGACCGAGACGCGGAGCACGATCGGCTGACCGTTGCTCATGCCGCCCTCGATGCCGCCCGCGCGATTGCTGCCGCGCACGACGCCGCCGTTCTCAAGCGCAAACACGTCATGAGCTTGCGAACCGGGTCGCGCAGCAACGTCGGCGCCGAGTCCCACTTCCACCGCTTTGACCGTTTGCATGCCCATCAGCGCGCCGGCCAGCACGCCGTCGAGTCGCGTTTCGGGCTGGCGATTGCTGCCAATGCCGACCGGAAGGCCGTCGACGCGCACCACAAACACGCCGCCGAGCGTATCGCCCGCGGCTTTCGCCGCGTCGATCGCGGCGATCATCTTTGCTTCCGTGGCTTGGTCGGGATTGCGAACGTCGCTCGCCTCGACGTCATCCTGGCTAAAATCTTCCAACTCCGGCGAGACCACCTCGCCGATACGGTGCACGTAGCTGCGCGTTTGGATTCCCAGCGCTTCGAGAAACTGGGCGCAGATCGCGCCGAGGCAGACGCGCATTGCGGTTTCCCGCGCGCTTGCGCGCTCGAGGACATTGCGCAGATCGCGCTGACGATATTTGAGTGCGCCCGCGTAGTCGGCGTGACCGGGTCGCGGATTGGTCAGCGGTTTGCCGGCGCCGGTGATCGGATCCATCAACGCGCGCACGTTTTCATAGTCGCGATTGCGCACCATCACCGCAATCGGTGAACCGAGCGTTTCGCTACCACGCACGCCGGCCAGAAATTCGACTTCGTCGCGCTCGATTTTCATGCGGCCGCCGCGACCATAGCCGCCCTGGCGCCGCGCCAGCGTTTCGTTGATGCGTTCGACATCGAGTCGGAGATGCGCGGGCAGCCCGTCGAGGATCCCGACGAGCGCCGGTCCGTGGGATTCGCCCGCTGTGAGGTAGCGGAACACCCAAGCTCTCTTAGCGGCGTGCGCAGCGTGCGCCTGCGGAGCGGGCAGCGCAGCGCCTGCCCGCGGTGGTCCGCGGCGGGCCGGGGTACGATGCCTGCACTATGGCTAAAGAATTAGAAGGACTGCGCGTCGCGATCTTGGTTGAAGACGCATTCGAACAAGTCGAAATGACTGCTCCCCGCCGGGCGCTGGAGGACGCCGGCGCGGAAACCGTGCTGATTTCGCCGCGCAGCGACGGCGTGCGCGGCTGGAAACACCTCACGCCGGCGGACGTCTTCCCGGTCAACCTGCCGCTGGCGCAAGCAAACGGCGCAGATTTTAACGCGCTGCTGCTGCCCGGCGGCGTGATCAATTCCGACGCGCTGCGACTAAATCAACAGGCGGTCGAATTCGTTCGCGACTTCGCTCGGGCGGGAAAGCCCATGGCTGCGATCTGTCATGGCCCGTGGATGCTGGTGGAAGCGAACGTCGTGCGCGATCGGACGCTCACCTCGTGGCCGTCGCTGCAAACCGACATTCGCAACGCCGGCGGCAATTGGGTCGATCGGATGACGGTAGAGGACGGCAATCTGGTCACGAGCCGCAAGCCCGACGACATTCCTGCCTTCAACGTCGCCGCGATCGCGCTCTTCGCGAAGTCACGACAGGCGTTGAACGTCTCGTCATAAAGCAAAAGCCGCCCTTTCGGGCGGCTCTCTTAAAGGACGAAAGCGCTGGGCGTTTACCGGCCTTTTTTGCGGGTGGTCTTCTTCGCGGCGGCTTTACGGGCCGGTGCGGCCTTGCGAGCGGGAGCCTTTTTCGCCGTCGATTTCTTGGCCGCCGGCTTCTTGGCCGACGACTTCTTCGCAGCGCCGCGCTTGGCGGTGCCGACGGCTTCCTTCAACGTGCGGCCGGCAATGAATTTGAGCACCTTCTTGGCCGGGACTTTGATCGGCTCGCCCGTCTTCGGATTGCGTGCGATGCGAGCCGCACGGTCCCGAACCTTGAACTGGCCGAAGGGGGTAAGCTGGACTTTATCGCCCGACTTGAGCACGTCGGTGATCTTCTCCAGCATCGCTTCGATCAGGTCGGCGACCTGGCGGCGCGGGAGTTCCAACTCTTCGGCGAGCTCACGAGCTAACTCGTTCTTGGTCATACTGTCCTTTCGGATTTGGGTCAGTTAATTGAGCAGCGGATTATCGAAAAAACCCCTATTTCCTTGTGGAAATCACCCCGGAACGACCGAAATTCACGCAATTCGGGGATAAAGGCGCAGGGCGTTCTCCCAGAGGATTTTTCGCCGGCTCAATTCGCTCAGACCATCACTTTGGAAGAACATATCGACTGCATTCGGATAATGGCCGTCGCTGTGCGGATAATCCGTAGCGAAGACAATGGAATCGTCCCCGATCGTACGTACGGTGTGCGCGAGTTCGACTTCGTCCGGTTCTGTCGAGATGAAGCATTGACGAGCGAAATATTCAGAAGGCCTGAGCGAAAGCTCAACGTCACCATCGCCGCCATAGAGCTCCCACGTTTGATCGAGGCGCCACAACCACCACGGCAACCATCCGCACGTTCCTTCGAGAAAAAGGCAGCGCAAGCGCGGGTGACGCTCGAGAACTCCGCCGAGCGAAAGGCTCGCGAATGCAAGCATTATTTCCATCGGATTGTGCGCCGCCGTTCCGATGATCGCGGCATTTGAATGATCGAGGAATCGACGCGCGATGTTATCGTGCAACGTCCACACGCCGGTTGGGTGAAATCCGACCGGCACATCGAGCTCCTCGATCGCGGCCCATAGCGGCTCGAAATACGGGTCATGAATGTGCCGTCCAGCGATCGGATTCGGGTTTCCGATGATTGCCACTGCGCCGAGGGACTCAACCGCCCGCTGCGCCTCCGACACGGCAAACTTGACGTCGTGGAACGCGATCTGCGCTGCAAACCGTAATCGCTTCGGATCCGCGTCGCAAAACGCACGCGTCCAGTCATTATGCGCGCGCGCCAGCGCATCGGCCAGCGCAGGATCGAGATCATCGCGCATGTGCACGTGGCGCCCGTGCGTTCCGTATAAGACGGCGATGTCCACGCCCTCGACGTCCATTGCGCGAACATGCGATTCGGCGTCGTAGGCACGCGTGTAGATGTCCGGGGCCGAAATGTTATGGACGCGAGCGAGAAACTCCGAATCGAGATGTCGCGTCCAAATGTCCGGCGGCTCGATGGTGTGCATGTCGTTGTCCACGACCCGGAAACCGTTTTTAGCCAAGCCGCATATCGCGCCTCACTTTGCTCGCTCTGGAACGCAAATCGGTGCGGGTCTTTCCGGAGGGCAAGGCGGCGGCGGAATTTCGGGCGGGCACTTTGGCGCGGGCCTCTCGGGTGGGCACTTCGGTGCCGGCATCTCCGGCGGGCATTTGGGCGCGGGCCTCTCCGGCGGACATGGCTGCGCGGAATCGACAACATCGCGCGTAGCCCGCACCAACTCGCGGAATCGATGCAGCTCCGGACGCTTGAGTGCACTCGCAAGTGGCGAACTCGCATCGGACACGGGCCAAAAGCGCGAGAACACGCAGGGCGACACTTTTCCGTCCGAGGAAACACAAAGTTGACCCCGACCGCATCCGCCGCACATTTCACCAAGTTGCTCCTCGGGATGCACCTCGTCTGCGCCGCGGCCGATACCGCGAATCCGATCGACGGTGATCGTGTGGACGCCCATTGCCCTTAGCATGCACTGTGCGCCGTCGACATGGTTCGCGTTGGTGGCCATCGACACGATGCCCGCACGTACCGATAGCCCGGCATCGAGGGCCCACCGGATGGACTCGACCGTTCGTGTAAAGCTCCCCGCCTGCTTGGTGATGCCGTCATGCACATCGGCGGATTCGGCGTAGACCGAAAACGCGAGGTCAACGCGATGATGTGTAAAAAGTTCCTTCAGGCGCGGAGTGAACGCCGTACCGTTGGTGAAAACTTCCACGACGGTAAAGCCCACCTCACGCGCATAGTCGATCAACGACGGCAGGCCGGGATACATCGTCGGCTCGCCACCGATAAATTGGACGCTCCGACATCCCAGTTCCGAAGCTTCCAGCAGCGTGCGTTTCCAGTCGTCGACACCCATAGTCTCGTGAAGAGGCCGCTCCGGCCCTGATTCTGCATAGCAGTGCGTGCAACGCAGGTTGCAACGCGGAGTCAGCTCGATCCACAGAAAATCGAACGCAGCAAGCGCGACACTCATGGTAGACCTCCCGTTGATCTACTATGCGCCTGATTGGCCGGTAGAAGCAACCGGGTCGGATGACCTACGCCTTAGGGCAGCGGCTTCCTCGGCGCAGGCGGCCCCGGATAGATCACGTGCGGCGTTATCAGGAAAACGATTTCGTCGCGCTCGTGTGCGGTTTGCTTGTTCTGAAACACCTTCCCGAGAATTGGAATGTCGGCGAGCCATGGCACCTTTGAGATCGTTTCGCTCGACGTATCCATCATCAGGCCACCCAACACGATCGTCTGGGAGTCGTCGACCCGGAGCGTGGCGTCGATCTTGCGATTGGTAATGATCGGGTAGCCCGTCGAGGTAATCCCTTCGATCTCACTGTATTCCGGGTGCAGTTCTGCCGTTACGGTGCCGTCATCACCAATCGTAGGCGTGAGGCGCAGTTTCACACCAACATCGACGAATTGGACGTTCTGCCCACCAAGCACCGACGTATTAAATACAATCGGATACGTCTCGCCAACCAAAAGATCCGCTTCTCTGTTGTTCAGCGTTACGAGCTTCGGCGTCGCGAGAATTTGAGCCCGCCCGAGAGAGATCAGTGCATTGAGCGTCACATTCACCGGAATGGCGCCGCCGGTAAACGCATAGGATGTCGAGCCCGGCGTCACCGTCCCCTGGAGATTCGTTCCGCCGAACTCCAGGCCAAAGTTGCTCGTATCGTTTTGCGGCGTCACATCGGCAACCTTGACTTCAAACATCACCTGCGGACCGGGACGATCGATAGTCGAAAATAGGCTTGCTGCCGTGCTCTGCACGTTGTCGTTGCCGTCTACGACTACTTCGTTACGCTCGCTATCGGCGATATAGGATCCGTCCGCAGTAAGGACCTTGAGCTCTTTGATAGCGTCGTCCGCGCGGATATAATCCAGCCGATAGGCGCGCGTCTGCGTTCCACTTCCGCCGCCGACGGTTGCCGCGTCGAGCGCTGCAATCAATCGCTGCGCTCGCGCCACGGTATCCGCATCGCCGGTGATCACGACTGCGCTCGTCCGGCGATCGGGCACGATCACGGTTCCGGTCGCAAGCGCCGGCCCAATCTCCTTCGCAACGTCGTCAGCATTTGCATGGGCCAGCCGCAGCACGATGGTCTGCGCACCGGCGTTGGGTTGATTCTCGACATAGCGGCGGTTCATAGCATCGGCGGAACCGACGATCAAGACGTTCCCTACGTGATGCACTTGAAGTCCGTTTGCCGTGACCAGTACTTCGAGCACGCGGCCGAAGGTGACATTTCGGAGGTGAATCGTCACGCGCTGTGGCTTGATCGAAGCGTCGGTCATGATGTTCTCGCCCGACTGCGCGGCGAGGAGCGTAATTACATCACTGATGTCCGCGTCGTGCACGTCAATCGTGATCAGATTGCTCGAGCCGGCCACCGCAGGCGCAAAGAGAAACATGCTCAGGACGCAGCACAGCAGAGTTCTCATCGATGGGCAACGGTCAACATCAATCGCGTCCCGTCGGAGAGCGTAATGCCCTCGGCGGTTATGGACGCGACCACAAGCTCGCCGATGCGGTCGCCTATGCCCAGCACGCGTATGCTGCCGGCGTCCTCCACGAGCGCGCGCGCCGGCTTCCCCAGAACGATTGCCCGAACGATCGGTGCGCTTGGCGACGTTCCGTTGAGCGGGGCAATTGGGCCATCTTGCGCAGCGCCTGCATTTGGCGGCAAGACGACTCCAATCTCGCTCCCCTGCCAACTGCGCAACGCGCTGCCTTCGAGCTTCGCGCGGATCGATTGTTCGGGCACAAACGGATCGCGGCTAACCGAATACGCCGGAAATGTCAGACGCGCGGGTAAATCGAGGCCCGATTGATCGTTCTGCGCGCGCACGTCGGCGGCACCGGCGACCGACGAACTCTGCGTGGTCAATGGCACTACAGCGATGGCTCCAACGATCAACATCGACGCCAGCCGCGCAAGTGAACGCCGTTCGTCGTCATAAAGTGCCGGAAGCATGTTGCGCCTCCTCTTCCGCAATGCCTCGATAGCGGAAAACAGTAGCGTGGATTTTAGCGCTAAGAATCGGCTTTACCGAACGGTCTCCTTCGCCGGCAAGGTTCAAGTCACTCACGTTGATGAGGACATTGTGACGTGGCAGGTCCGCGACGAACGCCAACACTTCACGAAATCTCCCTCGAACATCGAACTCGAGAGCAGTTCCTGCGAATGCATTACTTGATGTGCTTTGTCCTTGGGTCGCTGCTGCGGACGAGGACGCCGGTGCCGGCACGATCGACCGTACATCTATGGCAAAGGCGCGCGCCTGGCGATCGAGCAAACCCAGCGTTGCAGCCATCACTGCACTTTGTGACCCCTGTCCGGATAGCTGACGCACGTCGTCCGACACGCGCACGGCAAGCGAGTGTAATTCCGCAGCGTGCCGGACCTCGGCTTCGTTTTGGTTCGCTTCGTCGTACAAGGTCTTCGCCTGTGATTTGAGCGCCGCGATGGTCTGGGATGTTGGCCACCAAACGAGACCGACGCCAACGGCGAGGAAGACTGCCGCGCAGAGCATCCAGACGACCCGAACGCCGCCCGACACCGTCATTGCCCCTCCGACCTTCATCGCGTCTCCCCCAGACGCATTTCAAAAGAGATGATCGTGCCCGAGCGGTCGCGGTCTTCTTTACTCGCGCGAATAAGTTCCGGGGGTGCCGCACTTAAACTCCCCATCAGGTCGGCGACCGTGTCGCTGAGGCCGTCGAGCCCTTCGGCGCGACCATCGATCTGAATGCCCGTATCGACACGTGTGATGCTCGTGAGCCAAGCGCTCGGCGGTATGTGATTGGCGATATCGGCGAGGTCGCTCGAAAGCGCCGCACCTGAGCGACGGATTTCGCGAAGCCGCGCATCAATCGCGAGCAATTCTTCGACTCGGTCCTTTCGCAACTTGAGTTCGCTCAGCTCCGCGTTGCTCGCGTTGCGTCGTAATGTTTGGAGTTGCAACTCATCGCGTGCCTGGCCAAGCAGAATCTGCTCGATAATGCACCATACTCCAACGACCGCAATGATCGTAGCAAGCGCGGCAAGCGGAGTCCGCAGCGGTTCGGGAATCTGGCTTGGCCGAAGGAACACAAACGCGTCGGGCGCACTGTCGCGCAAATAGTTGAAGCGCACTACGCTGCGAGGCTCCACAGCGCTAGGCTCGCAGCCAGCGCCCAATCCGGCGTCGCAGCACGGACCACATCGTCCGGATACGTGCCGGTATGCAGCACCTCCGGCACCGGCATCTCCGCGACGGCGCTCGTTGCTTCTTCCAAATCGTGCACAAAGTTCGGCAGGCGTGCGCCGTTGCCGGTAACGACGATGCGCTCGATCGTGGTGCGCGACCGTGCTCGATCAACTAAAGCCGCAATTGCCGCTATCACTTCTTCGCTTGCCATTTGTCCCGCTCCGGCGCACCCGAGGATACGCTTACGGCGTTCCGCAGTCGGCACGTCGATCGAAAGCTCGGCGGCGATGCCGCGCGTAACGGCCGCCCCACCGGTTTGCGCAGCAAGAGAGATCGGACCGGACGCTCCGAAAACATGAAGGCTTAAGCGCTCCGACCCGATGTCGACGATCGCATCGCAATCGGGAAAGATTCGGCGCATCGCGAACGCGTCGTGATCGATTGCGACCGCGCGTAGCCCAGCGGACCGAACGGCACTCACGCGTGAGTTGATGCCCAACGGATGCGCAACGCCGATAGCAAATGTACCGGTTCCCCGGTCAATCGCATGCGTTCGCACGACCGAATCGTCCTCGTCCAGATCCCAACCGGCAAAGCGCTGCGCCTCAAAGCGCGACGCTCGCAGGCGTTCCGGCCAGGTCATTTTAGGCAGGCGCACGGTACGCAAGACACAGGCCGGAGCGCCAACTGCAAGCACGCAACGCCGCTCGCGCGTTCCTATTTCAGCGACCATCTCTTCGATCACGGCTGCGACGAGTTCGGGTTGTTCGACCTGCCACGGCGAAGCGGCATCATCCGGTACGTCACGCGCGACGATGGCTCGAATGCGAACTGCGCCCTCGCGATTGGACTCACCGCAGGCGATGCGTGCGCGTGTTGACCCCAAATCGATTCCGAGCGGAAGCAGCTTCCAATCAGCCATCGACCGTCACCAACGCAACGCCGTACACGCTATTGCTCCGAGGGCAAGGAACGGCGCGAATGCTACGCGGTCGCCGGGCCGCGCACGCTTGAAGATCAACAGTGGAATCGCCCAAAGCGCGCCAAAAGCAAACGCTGCGCCAAGCGCTCCCAGAGATGTTAGTCCACCAAGCCCGGCGCCGATGACGCCGCTGAGCTTCACGTCGCCGAGTCCGATTCCACAGCCACGCGTTGCCGCATAGACTGTCAGCATCGGTCCTACGCACGCGCCTGCGCCGATCAACACGACCGACATGTCCCGGCCGAGGATGGATACGAGCGCGATGGCGGTCGCTGCGAGTATCGTTACCTGATCGTAAACCAGGCCGGTCGCAAGATCGCTCGCAGCGCAAACAACGGCGCATGCTAGCGTCACGGTAGCGCAGACCGAAAGCGGCGCGCCACGGCGATCCGCTGCGATGATCGCCAATACTGCTCCCGCGGTCAGGAGCACAGTCGCCGGTCGCCGCAGCGTGACAGTCTCGCTGCGAGTTCGCGCCACCGACACCAGCGCAAGTAATGAGACTCCGAAAAGTGAGAGCACAATCGCTGAATCCATTAGCGAACTTTCGTCAACGCAAGGCGGACCGGAGCGTATCGCGGGTCGATCTGCTGCGCGAGCCGCAGCAATCGCCTCGCCTTTGCTCCATCCAAAGACCGCACCGCATCCGAAGCCGCCAGCGCCAAGGCTTGAACGTCCCGGCGTTCATCGCCGACGCGTTCGAAGTCGCGCTCGGCAGCCGCATACTTCCCTAACCGTTGAAGGCACAAGGCACGATCCATGCGCACCGCGGTCGCCTCTGGGTTACCGCGTAAGGCAAGGTCAGCTATTTGAACTCCATCCTCGAGCGCGGCGCTTGTCCGCTCGAGAAACGCAGCAAAGACATAGCGATCGGCGGCAATCACATTTCCGGGATCGATCTGCAGTGCCAAGCGGTACTTTATTTTCGCACGGCTGTCGCGCGCGTAGAGCAGCGCATCGCCTCGCGTCACCAATGCAGAGGAGATCGCAGAACGAAGCATCGGGTATGCGCACGCAATGGCGATCGCCACGAGGGCCAGCCTACGCAGAGCAGCTTTCCACGCGATCATGCCAAAAGTCCGTAATAGCCGGCGAGGGCAAGCGATAATCCGCCTCCAATGACGCTCGATGCGCTTTGGAGCGCCGGACTTACGGCGTTCCGCGTACCCCACCGCAACCCCAAACCGACGCTTGCGAGTGGCGCGATGTGCCCGAGTGCAAAGGCGAGTGTCACAGTCAATGAAGCAAATGGCGAGCTAGACAGCGACGCGACACTAGCCATCGTCGCAACGGCCGGCGTGCAGCACGGTGAAACGACGAGACCGAGTGCACCGCCGGTGAGCAGCGCCGAACCTCCCAAGCGATCGCGCTCGCATCGATGCAAACGCCCCTGATCTAAAGCAAGCAGTCGCAGACCGAAGCAGAAAAAGCATGCCGCGAGTCCGAGATAGATTAGGTGTGAGAAGGCAAGCAGCGTTCCGATTAGCGACGCGGTTACGGCCAAAAGACCATAGCAGAGCAGCAGGCCCGTAACAAACCCCACGACGCGCAACCATTTGGCGCGTCCGTTCGCATCTGCCACAATTGCCGCCAGTGCGAGGTAGCGCGGTGCTACGCATGGTCCAACGCTCGTTGCTAAACCCGCGCCGAATGCCGACGCCACGACCAACGGACTCACGCTATTGGCTCGCGACGGCCGTGAATCCAGTCGCCGACGCATACTGGATGTGCGTCGCCGACGTTCCCCCACCAACGGCTGCCAGTGTCGCGGGGTCGTGTTGTCCGGGACAGATGATCGTGTAGCTGGCGCTTCCGGTATTGTAGTTCGCGACTTGATACTGGTAAAAGCCGCTCGGGTCAACCGGATCGATCGGCGTTTGGCGTAAGTACTGGCCAAGGTTCGTCTCGGTTGAGGTGACGTTCGTAGCCGTGGTAACGTCGGGATACGCCTCGTGATCCGTCTCGTATTCCTCGAGGGCCGTGGCGATCTCTTTGAGGTTTGCTTCGCATGCTGCCGTCTGCGCTTGGGCACGAGCGCGCATAAAATTGGGTACCAGGACTGCAACCAAAATGGCGATGATCGCCACCACGATCATCATCTCGATCAGCGTGAACCCACGCTCTCCCGTACGTAACATCCGCTCTCCGATCCCGGTCTGCGCCTTCAACCGAGTTCAGTGCCACGATCACGCGCTGATGGGACGTGCATGCGGTTGTAATTTCCGCAATGCTCCACGGTGCAAACGCGTGATATGGCGTCGCGAATATCCCAAACGCTGCGCAATCTCTCCGACGGGCGTGTCGTTTTCGTAAATCTCCCGAAGGATCTCTCGCTCCACGTCCGAGAGCAATGCGAGTCCCGACTCGATGAGCACACGGTCGAGCTGACTGTCGATCGTGTACGAGAGCGCGAGGTGTTCGTAGGGGCGCAGGGCGTCCACCGACAAAGGCGTGCCTTCGTCACGGTAGCGCATCATCTCGCGAATCTCGCCTTCACCCACGCCGAGGTAGCGGGCGAGTTCCGGCGCCTTGGGCTCGCGCCCCAACCGCGCCCAGAGCTCGCGTTCTGCAGCGCCGCATCGACGTTCTAGTTCTCGCATCCGCCGAGGTGCACGAACTGCCCGCTCGCTGTCGCGCACGTAATGCATGAGTTCACCGAGTACCAGCATCCACGCGTACGCCTCGAATGGCGTGCCGAAGCTCGGATCGAAACGGTCCGCTGCTTTGATCAACCCGATCGCGGCGACCTGCTCAAGATCCCTACGGTCAATGCCGTCACGCATGAATTTTCTAGCGCCGCGTGCGCAGAGGTATCGGTACTCATGAATCGTTCGTTCGCGGTCAGACTCAAGGCTAATCATTTAATGCTTCCGATCATTGAGTAGAGGGGGATGAGGATTGAGGCCACGATGAGACCGACAAGTGCGCCAAGCCCGATGATCAAAATCGGCTCGAACACGCTGCCGAGCGTTGCCACGGCGGTTTCCACATCGAGGTCGTAGTAATCGGCGATGCGCAACAGCATCACGTCAAGTGTGCCTGTTTCTTCGCCCACGCGTAGAAGTTGAAGAAAAAGCCCTTCGAACAGGGAACTACGCTCCAGAGCCGCTGCGATCGAGCTGCCTTCGCGCAATGCTACAGAGAGATCGCGCGCCAGCCGCGAATAGACGGCATTCTCAGCGACGTCGTTTGCTGCTTCGAGCGCTTCGAGCAGCGGCACGCCGGATCGCAGCAGTGTGCCGAGCGTTCGTGAGAACCGCGCGACCACGGCTTTGCGTAGAACGCCGCCGAAGACCGGAGTTGCGAGCGAGAATCGGTCGATCCGAAACGCGATGCGCTTCTCCCGCCGTCCGATCCGGATCAGTGCGAGAGTCGCGGGCGGAAGTGCCGCAATCGCAATCCAAATGAGCGGATTCTTCAGTGCGTTTCCGGCAGCGATGAGCACGCGTGTCGACCACGGCAGTTTCACGTGCATCTCGGCGAACATCGAAGCGAACGCCGGCACTGTGCTGCCTACCAAAAAGAGTACGAGCGCGAGCGCGGCGGTTGCAACGATGAGTGGATAGGCTAGCGCCGAACGAACCTTCTTGCGTATCGCCATATGGCGTTCCAGGAGCGTCGCCAAGCGTTCGAGGATCTCATCCAGCGCTCCGCCGAGTTCGCCGGCCCGAATCATTGCGACGAGGAGCCGCGGGAATTCGCGAGGCCGCTTCGACATTGCGTTCGACAGTTCACTGCCCGACTCAATGTCGCTGGAGATCGACCGTAGGGCTTCGCGCAAACGGGCGTCCCGGCAACTCTCGACGACCACGTCGAGCGCGCGTCGAATCGGAACTCCGGCCCGGATCAAGGTTGCAAACGCGCGGAAGAACGCGCTGCGAGCGCTCGACGAAACGGGCCATCCCGTTACAATCGATCCGATCACCCCGTGCGTTGAATCCGCTGGGGCGATCGACGTTACGTATAGGATACGAGTGCGCAGATGCGCGAGCGCCTGCTCCCGGTTGTCAGCCTGAAGTGAACCGGCGACAAAGCCACCTTCGCCGTCGCGTGCCGTATACGCGTAGATCGATGCCACCGTCGATTACCCCACCTGCCGGTCCGTTGCAATGTCTTCGAATCGCTCGCTCACGCGACAAGCGGCATCGTGGTCGATCTCGCTACCCTGCACCAGCTCACTTAAATGATGTTCGAGTGTCTGCATGCCCAGCTGGCGTCCCGTGGTCATTGCGTTGCGGATGAGGTGCGTTTTCGATTCGCGAATCATCGCGCGTACGGCGTCGTTAACGAGAAGCACTTCGACGGCTGCGCGACGCCCGGGTCCGTGTTTGCGCGGAATAAGGCGCTGGCACACAACGGCAGTCAGCGACTGCGCAAGTTGCGACCGCACCTGTGACTGCTCCGCGCCGCCGAACGCATCAATGATCCGCTCGATTGTTTGAACGGCGCTCCCCGTGTGCAGCGTGGTAAAGATCAGATGTCCGGTTTCGGCCGCGGTAAGAGCCGCTCGCATGGTCGCACTATCGCGCATCTCCCCAAGCATGATGACATCCGGATCTGAGCGCAACGTCCCCAGCAGTGCGGAGCTGAACGAGGGTGCGTCCCTGCCGACCTCACGCTGCGTAATGAGTGATCGAGCGCTCTCGTACCGGTATTCAATCGGGTCTTCGATCGTTATGATCCGGCGGGCCCTGGCCGCGTTGATTTCGGCGACGAGCGCCGCGAGCGAGGTCGACTTACCGCTGCCGGTCGGTCCGGCGAAAACAACCAGCCCGCGATCGCGGTGTGCAAGCGTCGCCACGACCGGGGGCAGGTGGAGGGATTCGAGCGTGGGGATGCGTTTGTTGAGCAACCGAAGTGCGAGCGTGCACCCTTCCGATCCGCGAAACGCATGGATGCGCAGTACAAGCCGCTCGTCGGCGAGCTGCGTTGCAGAGACATCGTGGCCGGCCTCAAGGCGGGCAAGTGCTTCGGGCTCCAACAGCGCGCGTGCGATCTCCGTCGTATCGTCTGCTGATAGCGGCGAACCGGTTAGAAACCGGAGCTCGCCGTCAACGCGCAACGCCGGACAAAGCCCCGGAACAAGATGGATGTCTGACGCATCTTGTTGCCGCCCAACATGAAGCACGTCAACCACACGAATGTGCGGAATTGTCGCGTTCATTGCACGTCCCCCGATCCCAGGGTACGTTCCAATTCGCTCCGCGACGTCTCGCCGCGCGCCACGAGTTGCAACCCCTCGGTCAACATCGGTTCGTATCCGGCACGCGACGCCAGTTCAGCCAACTCAAGCGCCGTCTGGGCACGCCCGATCGCGGATCGGACGGCATTGGTCATCGGTAGGAATTCAAAGATTGCGACGCGTCCGCGATAGCCGGACCCATCGCATCGGGTACAGCCGGTCGACTCAAACGCGGGGCCTCGAGCGCTCGGGGCGGAACGCCGGCAACCGGTGCACAGACGACGCACGAGGCGCTGCGAGACGATGGCCGAGAGCCCAGCCGCGAGAGTATGTCGATTCAACCCGAATTCTATCAGACGCTCGACCGCGCGCGGCGCGTCGCCGGCATGCAGCGTGGTCATGACGAGCTGACCCGAGAGCGCGGCCGACATGGCAACGCTCGCCGACTCAGCATCGCGCATCTCGCCGAGCATGATTACATTGGGATCCTGTCGGAGAAAGGAGCGCAGGGCCGAGGCAAACGTAAGGCCTGCTTTAAGATTAACTTGCACCTGCGCCACGCCCGCCATTTGAACTTCGACCGGATCTTCGACCGTGCAAATGTGCTGGCCATCTACGTTTCGTTCGGCCAGAGACGCATAAAGTGTGGTAGTTTTCCCGCTCCCCGTCGGCCCACAAACCACGATGAACCCGTGCGCAGCGTGGATCGCATGACGATATCGCGCAAGCATCACCGAGCTCATTCCAAGCGAGGCGAGCCCGGGAACCTTCGCCTGCATGTCGAGCAGACGAATCACGAGTTTTTCCCCAGCGATGGTCGGCATCGATGACACACGCGCGTCGAGTGTTCGGCCGCCGCGCTCTAGCAGATAGCGGCCGTCTTGCGGCAAGCGGCGCTCGGCAATGTCCATTGCCCCCAGGAGTTTAACCCGTGAAACCATCGACTGGAAAAGTTCGCGCGGCATTTGATCGCTCTCGCGAAGGATGCCGTCTACTCGCAGCCGCACGCGACCACCGGTGCGAATTGGCTCTAAATGGATATCGGATGCCCGCAATTGCACCGCAGCTTCGTGAAGCCGGTCGACCGCGCGTATAGCGGGCGGATCGTCCACGCCTTCGTCTGAAGTTCGCTCCTGTTGCGCGTAATATCCGGCGATGCGACCGCGAATAGCCTCGCGCGGCGCCTCGATCGCGACGACACGCAGCCCGGTCAGAGCCTGCATGCGATCGATGAGGCTTTCGTCGGCGGGAGTCGGGACGATGATGTGGAGCTCGTCGCCATCGACGCGGCTGGCAAGAACCGCGTGCCGTACCGCGACAGCGTGAGGTATCAGCGCGATCGCTTCTGGTGAGCTAAGAGGAAATTCACCCTCGAGCAAAGCCCGAGGCTCAGCGTAGAGAGGCACACCCGTAACCCCACCTGGCGGTGTAAAATTTCCCGGCGCCACGGCAACAATGAAGCTCGGGTCATCTTTATCGCATATTGGAAACGAGTTTGCAATATGGTGGAAACGCCGGCGACCTTAATGTCCGAGTCAATACGCTGCCGGGCACTGATCCCATGTTGCGGCTATAGGCGTGCGTCACCGGGGCCCCTCAAAAGAGCGGCCCTCGGCATTTAAGGGGCTTGGTCTTCCAGCTCTTTCCGCATTTGGCGCCAGCCGCGAAAGTTAGCTTGAAACTCTGCGTCCTCGCCTGGCGTCGCAACGTGCTCGAACGGGCTCATGTGGCGATCGCTCAACAAACGCTGGCACAACTCGATGTCTTTTTCGATGTCGCGCTTGCCGTCATGGGTAAGGTACGACACGCGGGCGCAACGAGCGGCGCTAACCTTCTTCAGTTGCTCGATCGGCATGCTGCGCTCGTCGTCTTGTACGAGCGGTAGATGCCACGCGCCGATCGCAATGGGCGTTGGTTTGGATGCATCCATCGCAGCGCGCATATGTTGCGCGGCGACGCGAATCTCGGGCTGCGCATTTTCTGCCAGGCGCAACTTGAAAAAATTGTCCCATTCGGTTGCCGTCACGATGACGGTGTGCCACATGAATGGTTCCATGATGCGATTGATAACTTGCTTATGGACGTTGAGCCTTTGCAAATCCCGCACGTGCCCCACGGCGCTATCGCGTGCGCGCAGCCATCCGGCTTTGGCCTCTTCTTCTTGTTCTGCGGTGAGCGTTTCGCTCGCCGACATGCCCGCCTTATTCACGCCCCACTCGACCGGCATCGCGGGGTTTTGCACGACTCGTTCGACCATTTTGTTGGTCGGCACGGCACGACTGCTCGCGGAATTCCGAGAATTATGCACTACGAAGCCGTTCGCTACAAAATTATGGTACGGGCCGTCAACCTCGATGTCGTAGGTCTCGCGCTCGCCGGCATACTCGATCCGCTCAAGCGCCACGAAATGCCGAACCCGGGCACGCTTCTTCTTCGAGACGAACGGCCTACGCAGCCGCATCCCGCCAACGTGAGCCCAGAAGTTTGCGAGCGCGCCGCCTGCTTGGACAAATTCGAGCAGCACGAGGATGCCACCGCGCCAAAGATGCGACTCCTCCCCGCGCCGCACGCGCGCGGTCCCGGGTTTCCCACGAGTGAGGATGTTGCAGTAACGACGCCCCTTGTTCCAAGGCTGCTGCGTATGCGAGCGCTTCCACACCAGATCCGGATTTAAGAACGGGATCTTATGTTTCTTAAGCTGCCTCTTGACCTGGTCGACTGTCGCGCCAGTCAGGTCCGCGATTGCCCTAGCCGAGCAGCCCTCGGCCCTTCGAGCGCGCAGCCACTCCGGATCGCGGTACGCATCCACGCCGTTCATTGCGAAATCGGCCGATTTCGCCCAGGTCGCGATACCGTTCGCGGAAAGCTCGAGGCCGACGGCGTCTTCTAACCGCTGCCAGCCATCACGCGTTAAGAACTGATGGTCCTTGGTCGAGAGAATCTCACGTCCGTCTTCCAGCACGACACGGAAGACATCTTTACGGCCAGAATAGCAGACGTCGCGAACATGAGTGTGATAAATCTCGCCTGTCGCTTCGTTGCATGAGCGCAGATTCATGGCCGCGAGGCGTTCGCGGATCGGCTGCCGATTCTGGTTGCGCGCAGGATCGTACAGCCAGTGCGCGACATCGAGGCCTCTCACGCGATATGGCTGCCCCTTTATAGCGACACGTGGAATGTTCGCGCGCCGCGTGAGGAAATCGACCGCGGTGTAGCCGGAAAGACCGAGGAGCGGTGCCAGTTCGCGCGCGGAGTACATCGCGCTCAAGCAGAGCTTCTCGACGGTGATCTTCCGCGAGTGGTTCTTCCGCGGCGCTGCGCCATTGTGCCACTTGTCGTGAAACTCACGCAGCGTCATGGTAAACCGCTTCGTGCCGCCGTTCTTCTCATAGCTCGGCATGTCGAAGTACAGCTCAGTCGAGCCGTCGAGACAGAACATTCTATGCGTGTTAAATTCACTCAACACGAAGCGAGGGAAGCGCACCTCGAGGGTGGTCAAACGGATACCCGCGGGGCTGATCGAGTCGGCCAGCACCCGGGCGTTGAAGCCCTGGTCGTCCATGGTTCGCTTGTGACTAGCCGCGGTACCGAAGGAAGGCCGGCACTTCGATGTCGTCCATGTTCACCGGCGTTACCGCGTCGAGCTTGCCGCTTTCGAACGCGTGACCCGCTTGCGGACGATACGCGCGGGGCTGACCGAAGCCGGCAGCGAGCACCGTCACGCGAACTTTGCCGGTCATCGTTGGATCGATCGAGGCGCCGAAGATAATCTGCGCGTCCGAATCCACCGCGCGGCTGATCATCTCGGCCGCCTCGTTGACTTCGTACATCGCCATATCCGGACCGCCGGTGATATTGAAGATCACGCCGCGCGCGCCTTCGATCGTCGTTTCCAAAAGCGGCGAGGCGATGGCCTTTTGCGCAGCGTCGGCGGCGCGGTGTTCGCCCGTGCCTTCGCCGATGCCCATCATCGCACTGCCCGCATCGCTCATAATCGTCTTCACGTCGGCGAAGTCGAGATTGATCAAGCCCGGCTGCGTGATCAAATCGCTGATGCCTTGAATGCCTTGGCGCAGCACGTCGTCCGCGTAGGCGAAGGCTTCGTTGAGCGGGGTGCGCTTCTCGATCACTTGCAAGATGCGTTCGTTAGGAATCGTGATCAGCGTATCGACCTTGGCTTCCAAGTCGGCAATCGACGTTTCAGCGGTCGTCATGCGCTTACGCCCTTCGAACGCAAACGGCTTGGTGACCACGGCAATCGTCAACGCGCCCGAATCGCGCGCGAGCTCGGCGATCACCGGCGCTGCGCCGCTGCCGGTGCCCCCGCCCATCCCGGCGGTGATAAACACCAGGTCCGAGCCATCCAGCACCATTGCGAGATCCTCGCGCGAGGCTTCGGCGGCTTCGCGTCCCAGCGTCGGATTTGCGCCGGCGCCCAGGCCGCGCGTTTGTCCGCCGCCGATGTGCACCGTGTTCTCGGTGCGCGAGTTGCGCAGCGCCTGCACGTCGGAATTCACTGCATAGAATTCCACGCCGGTCAGGCCCGCTTCGATCATGCGGTTGACGGCATTGCAGCCGCCGCCGCCAACGCCGATTACCTTGATCGACGCGGCATGTTCGGGTTGAAAGCGCCGTGCATCTGCCATCTGAGCTTGCTCCTCGATGAAGGTGAGTTGTGTCGGGTTCTTCTTCCGGGTCACGTCAATTCCAAAGATCCGAGAACCACTGTCGGACTTTGGTAAACATCGATCCCCCGCTGCGTCGCACGCCGTTGCTCTCGTCTAATTCGCCGTTTGCGCCGAAGAGCACCAGGCCGATCGCGGTGGCATATTGAGGTTGGCTCATCGCTTCGGTGAGGCCGATCAGCGTCGAGGGCGAACCGACGCGCGTCGGCAAGCCGAAGACGTCTTCGGCAATCGGCACGAGGCCCGGCAAGAGCGCGCCGCCGCCGGTAATGACGACTTCACCCAGCACGAGATCGCGCGGCACGTTCTCGATGATCTTTTGCTTGGCCATGCGCAGCGTTTCGAGCACGCGCGGCACCACGATAGCGCGCAGTTGTTGCGTGGTGAATTCTTTATTCGTGCGACCGTCGAGACCATGTACCGAAAAACTCATCTCACCGTCGTCGGCCACGCCGGCACCGTAGTGTTTTTTCACGTCTTCGGCTTGCGCAAGCGAGGTCTTGAGACCCAGCGAAATGTCGCTGGTGAGAATGTTGCCGCCCACCGGAACCGTCGCGGTGAAGATCGCGCTCCCCAGCGAATAGACCGCGATATCCGTCGTGCCGCCGCCGATGTCGAGCAACACCACGCCGACTTGTTTTTCTTCCGGTAACAGCGTGGAAGCTGAACTCGCCAACGGCTCGAACACGAGTCCCGCAGCTTCAAGCCCTGCGCGATGCACGCACTTGAGCACGTTGGTAATGAAGGTCGAGCCACCGGTGATGATGTGCGTGTCGACTTCTAAGCGACCGCCCGCCATACCGACCGGATCGTCCACGCCGTCTTGTCCGTCAACCGTAAAGTACCGCGGCAGCGCGTGAATGATCTGACGATCGGCCGGAATGTTGATGATCTTGCTTGCATCGATGACGCGACGCACGTCGGCGCTGCTTACTTCGCGATCGTCACTCGTTGTTGCAACGACGGCGCGATTATTGGTGCTGCGAATGTGATCGCCGGTAATGCCGACGTAGACGTCGGCAATGTGCACACCGGCCATTCGCTCGGCGCGTTCGGTTGCCGCCTCGATCGACTTGATCGTCTCGTCGAGATCCACGACCACGCCTTTGCGCATGCCGAGGGACGGGGCCTCACCTACGCCCACGATCTCCAAGCCGCTCGGACCTTCCACGGCGACGACCGCACAGGTCTTGGTCGTCCCGATATCGAGCCCGCAAACGGTCTCGTGCTTCATAACCCCCATATATTGTGCCGGCGACGAGCAATCCCTACTACATGAGGGCATCAAAAGTAGGGAACCGAGAGGGCTTGGCGCCCTAGGCGTCGACTCCTTGAGGAAAGGATGCGGATGGGCTGGGGATAGGCTGCTAATAATAAATACCCACCCCAGGTCGGCCGATTAAGCTAATGATGGAACAGCGCCGCACAAGTTTAGAACGCGGGCTCATGATGGCCTTTGGCCTCGTGATCCTTGTCATGTTGCTCATGGGTTTGGTCATGTCGTGGGCCCTGAGCGGGATCTCCGATCAGGCCGCAGTGTTGAGTAACCGCGTGATCGCGGGGCAGCTCGCGTATGCGAAGGTTGCCAACGATGCCGACACCTTGCGTGCAGCAACGCTTGAGGCCGCCACCTCGACCGACCCGGCCGCAGCCGCAAAAGAGCTTGCCCAGGCCAACACGCTGGTCAAGCAGTTTCCCGACGACTCGCGCAAGATGGTCGAGATCTTTTGCCCGGCCAAGACCGCAGCCAAGGGCGGCACCGACCTCACGGCATCGTCCTGCGCCGGCAACAGCGACGACATCGCCAAGACCATTGGTCAGAAGGTCGATACGTTCAGCGCGAGCGCCAGCGGCTACGACTTCCAAGCGCTCTCGGCGGTAAGCCTCCTCCAAGCCGGGAAGAACAAAGACGCGCTCACACAGATCAACGGTCCGTCGGGCTTGGCCTATGCGAAGCAAAGCACCGATGGTCAAGCGATGCTCGACGCCTTGGTCGCGCTCGCCAACGATCGCTATCAGAAGTTGCTCGCGGCGCGCACGACCAGCTACATCGCCTTGGGCGGCGGTATCGGGATTGCGATCATCCTCGTGGGCCTCATGTACGGCTGGCTGCGCACGATCGTGTTGCGCGGCATCGGCCGGTGCGTCGAGATTTTCGAGGCGATGGGCAGCGGCGATCTTTCGCAGCGCATCAACTGGCACGGCCACGATCTCCTTGGCCGGCTCGGCCAAGCGATCGATCAATTCGCCGATCAAATCTCAGGTATCATCCGCCGCATTCAACGCGCCTCGCTGACCGTGCAAACTCGGTCCGAGCAAAGCAGCCACATCGCGCTGCAAGTCGACAGCCGCGTCAAAGAAGAGCTGGCGGCGCTCTCACAAGCGTTGCAGTATTCCAACGATCTCGCCGGCGCCGCCGGCACCGTCGCCGACAACGCCGAGGCGGTGGCCCGCCGCGTTTCGGATATCTCAAGCGCGGTTGCCGAAATGACCGCGTCGATCCAAGAGATGGATCAAAACCTCTTGAACCTTGCGACCGTCGTCGAGCAGGCCGTGGCCAACACCCAAGAGATGTCGGCTTCAATCGTGCAGGTCGCCGGCAACGCCGACCGCGTGCGTTCCGAATCGAACGTCACCGATCAACAAGTGCGCGAGGGTCGCAACGAAGTGCTGGCGCTCTCCAAAGGTATGGGTTCGATCAGCGACACCGTGGCCGACGTCGTCACCGAAATGCAGAGCCTCGACGGCGCCTCGCGCCAGATCGGTGAGATTCTCGGCCTGATCGAAGAGATCGCCGACCAGACAAACTTGCTCGCGCTCAACGCCGCCATCGAAGCGGCGCGCGCCGGCGAGCACGGCCGCGGCTTTGCGGTCGTTGCCGACGAAGTCCGCAAGCTGGCCGAGAACTCCGCCAGCTCCACTAAGCAAATCGGTCAGCTCGTGGCCGACATTCAGCGCCGCACGTCGGCGGTGCTCGAGCGGACCGCACGCGCGAACAATTTGGTGCAAAACAATGCCGAATCGGCCCGCAACGTCACGACGATGATCGAAACGATCAGCACCCGTGTCACGGAAGTCGCCCAACTGGTCAGCGAGATCAGCGTTGCGACCACCGAGCAGGCCCGCGCCTCAGAAGAACTTGCCCGGGCAAGCGAACAGATGGGCGCGATGACCCACGAGGCCGCGGCTACGATGCGCGAGCAGGCTATTACTTCCAACCAGATCCTCGAAAGCGTCTCAGAAATCGAGAATCGCACGGCCCAGGTGGCGCGTGCCTCCACCGAGCAAGGTGGTTCGATCAAGGCGCTGGGTACGCGCATCGAGCAGTCGAGCGAACTCGGGGAAAAGAACTCCGAGGCCATTGGAACCATGGCTACCAGCGCGGACGACGTCCAGTCGCAAGCGAGCGAGCTTCGCGAGATGGTCGGGCAGTTCCACACTGGCCAACTGGCCTTCGAGGACGGTGCAACTTCTGGCAGCGGGGCCCTAGAAGACCCCCACAAGATTGCGCTATCATCTTAACCCAATAACCTAGGTAACCTACCCCCTTCTACTGGAGTAACCGTGCAAAAGAAGCTCAGCCTTGTCGTTCTATTCTTCGCTGCCCTTGTGATGCCGGTCAGCGCGCTAGCCACCGGTATCGACGCATCGCTGATTCCCGACGGGACCTATACCGTCAAAATCGACAAACTCGTCGATGCCAAACACATTGAAGTGACGATGGACAACGGTGCGGAGACCACGCTCGCCGCAGGGCGGGATACGGTCGACTTCGGCAAATGCAAAACCGGCGATCAACTCAAACTTTCGTTGATCAAGGGCGCCGTGATGGTCTATCTCGATCTCACCAGTCACTAACATCTATGCGACGTTCGATGAGAACGCGATGAGAAACGGCAAACGGGCGCACCGTAAATGAATGGGCGCCCGTTTCTTATTGCATGAAACGAAAAATTGTCGCAACCCTCGCGTCGCTCGCTCTCTTCATCGGCCTCTCGGCAACCTTCGCGCCGAACGCGTCCGCGCAACAGTACAGATACGGACCCGTCTACACGACCTGGCAGCCGCAGTGGGATCGTTTCCAATACGATCGAGCCCACGTCATTCTCGGCGAAGTCATGCACTTTCGCGCCTATCGCGTCGAGATTCAACGCCCCAACGGTGACGTACAGACGATCGATCTCAAGAACGGGACCGTGATTCATCCCATCGGTGCGACACCGCAGCGCGGCGATCGCATCGCCATCTACGGTTACTACAGCAACGGTACGTTCATCGCCAACGGCTTGGTCTTGCGCTAAGCCTTCACTCCCGGTCCAACAAGCGCCGCTGCCACCCTCGCAGCGGCGCTCATAGTTTGCACCCGAACCGAGTCAATTCTTCCGGTGTAACGGATCGAATCGCCAGCATGTGAAGGCGTTTGATCTGAACGACCCCGTTAGCGATCCACTGTCCCTCGCGGAAGACCCCATGCGGTGCGCCATGTACTCGGATCGTCAAAAGATCATTTGCGGGATGAGTGCACGCTCCGGCTTCGACATAGAGCACGAGCACATTCTCCTCGACCGTCGTGTCAACAACGTACAAAACGTTTTCTGGAGCAATGGCAAATGGCTTCGTCGCATACGTGTACTCCGCCGATACGTACGTTACTCTTTTGCCTGAACACGCAATGAGACCGCTCATAATAACGATGACCACCAGGGCCGCGGGCTTCAACGTCGCTATTTTCGATTGCCCTTGGCAACCAAGCGCACAACGTGAAACGTAGAAACGGCAAGTGTGCCCAAGAAGCCGCCGCTCGCAATAAACAAATTGCGAGTTAGAAGCAGCACCGCTATACCGACCGCGAACGGCATGGCCAGCCACACCGGTATGATTGGAGTTGACCCGGTTCCGTGGATACTTTCGTTCTTACGGAGAAAGAATCCACCATGGCAAAGCGCCGACATACCCGCCGGAGTTCCGGCGTAGGATCCTCGAACTGGTCCGCTCGGGCCGCAGCGTGAACGAGGTCGCCCGCGAGTTCGAAGTCGCGCGGCAATCGATCATGAACTGGCAAAAGCAAGACGATCTCGACGGCGGTCGCCGCAGCGACGGTCTAACAACCGAAGAGCATATCGAGCTCGTTGCAGCTTCGCCGCGAGAACAAGCGGCTGAAACTCGAAGCGGAAATATTGTCAAAAGCCGCGGCCTGGTTCGCTCGGGAGACCAACACGATTCCGAACAAGTCTTCGGATTCATGAAAGCGTATCAGGCCGCATATACCGATCACCATGCTGTGCCGCGTGCTCGAGGTCTCCGCGAGCGGCTACTACGCGTGGTGCAAACGCTCGCCATCGCGGCATCGCCGAAAACGATCTGCTGATTGGCGATCGGATCGAAGCGTCGTTTCGCACAATCGCGGTCGACGTACGGTCGCCCGCGTATCCACGCCGACCTTCGCGATGAAGGCATCGCGATCTCGGGAAAGCGCGTTGCACGATTGATGCGAGAACGCGGTATTTACGGGGCTTCTCGGCGCAAATGCGACGATGACAACGATTCGCAATCGGCGATGCGCGGCCTGCGCCGGATCTCGTCGATCGGAAGTTCGCGCCGAGCGGCCCGATCAACTTTGGGTTGCCGACATCACCTACATCCCGACGTGGTCCGGGTTCCTGTATCTCGCGGTCGTGCTCGATGCTTACAGCCGGCGCGTCGTCGGTTGGGCTATGGCCAATCACTTGCGCACGGAATTGGTGCTCGAAGCGCTCAACATGGCGATCTATCGCCGCAAACCCGATGGGCGTCATTCATCACTCCGACCAAGGTTGCCAATACACGTCGATCGCCTTCGGGCAGCGCTGCCGCGAAGCGGACGTACGACCGTCGATGGGTTCGGTTGGCGATGCGTACGATAACGCGATGTGCGAAAGTTTCAATGCAACCCTCGAATGCGAGCTGCTGGTGCAGCATAACTTCAGGACGCACCGGGAGGCTGCGCTCGCGATCTTCGACTTCATCGAGGGCTGGTACAACCCGCATCGCCGGCATTCAGCTCTCGGCTATCTCTCACCCAACAACTACGAGCGGCGGATGAGTCAAGCCGCCTGATGTCCAATTCGCAATCCTCCGCGAAAGCGGGTCAACTCCATGATATCCAAATTCTCTTTCAAGCGTTGCCTCGCGCCTATCACGACGGGTTTACTTCGCAACGACCGTGATCGTAGCGGTATTGGACCCCGCGTCGAAACTCCCCATCACGTCGACCCCATCGGAGTCAAGCGAAGTCTGAAGAGTGTTTCCGTTCTCGGTTGTCGCGGTGCAGCAGTCCCCTATGTCAATGCTGTTCCAGTATCCTTCGCTGGAGTTATAGAAGTTGAAGGACGCGTCGCTACCTAAACCAGAGAAATACCCGAGCGCGGCTGAGCCAGTGGTGCTCGCAAAGAACGTGACTAGCGGTCCGCCCAAGGACCCCACCACCGTTCCAATCGCGCCGCCGATAACGGCACCGACCATGGACCAAAATCGCGCGCCAGGTGCGCTGCTGCGAGCGCATCGGCGTCTCCCACGAGCGTTTGCAGATCGGGGTCGTCGATCGTCGTGCCCGCGGCGACCGCTTGGGGCAGCACGAGCGCAAACGCGGGCGATAATAGATTCGAATCTCTATGGTACGGCTGTTCCCGTTCCGAATAACGAAAATATTGAAAAGCGGTACCGCGTTGTCTCATGCGTCACGACACCTGATGTCTAACCAGAAACACTCAGCACAAGCGGGCCAGCTTCACGACGAGTCAGCTAGTAGCGATTGAGATATCCAAGTTGATTCGCCCGGCTCAGGTTAAGATATACCGCTGCACCTAGCTTTGACCAGCCACTATTTCGCGTAGACGACCACCGGCGTGGTCATCGCTCGCAAATCGAGCGCGGTAATTCTACGTTTGCCGCGCTCGACTTTTTCCAGAATCGGGCGAATGAGCGCAACCTTCTGTTCGCTGCCGCTGCGATCGCCCAGCAGTACGGTAATGCCGCTGCGCAGTTGCACGGTGACATCACCGAAGCGGTCGAAGCCCAATGAGCGCGCATCCAGATGCGCGGCAGCGAGCGCGTCGGCGTCTCCCACGAGCGTTTGCAGATCGGGATCGTCGATCGTCGTGCCCACGGCGGCCGCTTGGGGCAGCACGAGCACAAAGGCGGGTAGCGAGTCGGCAAGATCGGGTGGCGCACCGTTCTGCAGCACGCGGAGGCGATGATCGATCGTGACGCGCTCGCCGCGATCGTCCACAAATGCATACGGTGTGCGCTCGGTCACCGTGATGACGATCGTGTCGGGCGGTTGCCGGTGGATCACCGCGCGATCGATGTAGGGAAGTGATTCGACCCGTGCTACCATCGCGCCGGTATTCTGCAGCCACATGTTCTTGCTCAGATCGATTTGCGCGCGGTCCATGATGGCTTGCTTCAGGACGGTGTGATTACCGTCGACCTCGATGGTGTGCGGATAGAGCGCGGGCCAGGTCGCGAGCACATAGCCGCCGATCCCGGCGAGCACCACCGCGATGGCGATGAGAAACCAGAACGGGCGCAAGCGCCGCGCCGGCGATGCGCGACGGCGGCGTGGTTGCGGGCGGCCCTTTTTCACGCGAGCACGTAACGCTCGATGGCTTCGGCCACGCCGTCCTCCTGCACGTCGCTCACCACGGCCTTGGCGACCTTGCGCAACTCGTCGGGCGCCGAGCCCATCGCGATGCCGAATCCGGCCGCTTCCAACAAGGGCGCGTCGTTCCACGAGTCACCGATCGCCGCGACGTCGCGCATCTCGACGCCCAGACGCGCGGCCACAAAGCGCAGCGCCTCGCCCTTATCGACGTGTGGATCAAGGATTTCCACGAACTCGGGATAGCTGCGCGTCACGTAGGCCTGCTTGCCGAGCCGCTGCGTGAAAAGCGCCGCCATTTCGGCGGCGCGCGGCGGATCGTCGATCACGACCGCTTTGGTTGCGGGGCTGAACGCAAACGCCTCACGCAGCGAGGGTACGATGATCGGGTTCACGCCCGAGAGTTGCGCGTAGAGCTGCGAAAAGCGGTTCTCTTGCTCGCAGTAATATTCGTCGTTTCGATAGAGCTGCAAGTGCACGTTGACGTCAGCGGCAATCGTAATCACGTCGCCGACCGTCTCGTTCTGGAGCGGCGTATCGCGCAGCACCTCGTCGCTAGTGGGATCGACAATCGCCGCGCCCTGATAGCACACCACCGGCGCATCGAAACCGAGTTCGCGCGCGTAGGGAACGGCGGCCTGATACATCCGTCCCGTGACGATGCAGCCTTGGATGCCGGCCTCGAGCATGCGCGCAATCGCCGCGCGGACGCGCGGCCGTATCACGAGATCCCGCCCGACCAGCGTCCCGTCGAGGTCGAAGGCTACGAGTTTCATGCCGTTTCCGTCATCCGCCGCTACGCATCCGCGAGGTTTGCGCGTGATGCGGAAGATCTTCGAAATCGCACAGCGCCGCGAGCGGCAACGCGTCATGCAGCATGCGCTCGCGCGAATTCTCGACGACGCTGAAACTGCGGAAAAAATCGTCCAGACGGAGACCCGACGCATAGCGCGCGGTACCCGAAGCGGGAAGCACGTTGTTCGTGCCGGCCAAATAGTCGCCCGAGGCCAGCGGCGTCATGTCGCCGACGAGCACGGTCCCGACGCGACGCACGCGCGCGAGATAGGGTTCGGGTTCACGCACTTGGAGCGCGAGACGCTCCGGCGCGATCGTTTCGATCGCCTCGAGGAGCTCGGCGCGGTTCTGCGCGTGGAGCAGGTAGCACGCGCCCTCGATCACCTGCCGCAGGGTTTCGCCGTGCGCGAGGGTGCGCACGTCGAACGTATCGAGCAGTTGCGCCACGGCTTCTAAGAGCGGACGCGATTCCGAGAGCACTGCTACCCGCGCAAACGGCTCGCGCTCGGCCTGCGCGAGCAATTCGCCGGCGACGTATTCGCTGCTGGCGCCGTCGTCGGCAACGACCAGCACTTCGGGCGGCCCGGAAAGCCCGTCGATGCCGCACACACCGTAGATCTGCCGTTTGGCCTCGCTGACGATCGCCCCGCCCCAGCCGACGATCTTGTCGACGCGCGCAATCGAGTCGGTTCCGTAGGCGGCGCCGGCGATCGCATGCGCGCCGCCAACCGCGTAGAGCTCGTCGACGTCGCACAAACTGCAGGCATAGAGCACGGCCGGATGGACGGTGCCGCCGTTGCGCGGCGGCGCGAGCACGATGATGCGCGATACGCCGGCGATCTTGGCCGGCACGGCGCTCATCAACACCGCGGATGCCGTAGCCGCGCGTCCGCCGTGCACGTAGACCGCGACCGAATCCAGCGGGCGGTAGCGCAGGCCATACCGTGTTCCGTCTTCATCGACATACGAGAGATCCGCGGGCCGTTGTCGCTCGTGGAAGCGCGTGATGCGATCCTTGGCCAGCCGCAACGCGTCGGCAATCTCGGGCGGCACCAGCGCGCGCGCGCCCTCTTGCATCGGAATTGCCACCCGCAATTTTGAGAGATCGTAGTTCGGGTCGTCGTAACGCCGCGTGTACTCCACCAGCGCAGCGTCGCCGCGTGCGCGCACCCCGGCAAGAATCTCCGCGACCGACGCGATGAGCTCCGGCGACGGCGTCCAACCGTCGCGCCGCGTTCGTGCCGAGCGCATGCGTTCGGCGGCCGGCATCACGCTAAGCGTCATGCCTTACGTTCCCGCGTCCAAAGATGCGCTCGAGCTCGCTGCGTAGCCGATGATCCGCCGCGACCGTGCGTGTGAGGCGCTGCGAGCGGCCGCTCGCGTGCATCGTGACGGGAACGTGACCGGGCCAATCGTCGACCAGCGCGGCCAGGCGATCGATCTGATCGCGGGAGCCCACCTCGACGTGCCATTCACGCACCGGCACCGACGGAGCGACTCGCGCCGGGATCTCGAACACATTGACGTCATTTGCGCTCACCGAAAGTTCGACCGGTCCTTCTTCGCCGGGCGCGGCGCCGGGCCGCTCGCGCAGCCGTAGACGTCCCTTCACGACGAGGATTTCATCTTCGGTGAAGAGCCCTTGCACCGTCGGATACATCTTCGAGAACACGACCACGTCACAGGCACCGCTGGTATCTTCGAGTTGCGCGATGAGCATCTGCTGACCCGACTTGGTGAGCGTGCGGCGCACCGAGGTGACCATGCCGGCAACGGTCACCAGCGCATCGTCGTCGACCGCGCGCAAGTCTTTCATCAGCGTGGCTCCGCCGCGCACCAGCAAACCTTGGACGTCGGCGAGCGGATGCCCGGAGACGAAGATCCCAAGCGTCTCCTTCTCCCACGCAAGCATCTCGCGCGTCGTCGGTGCGGAGATCATGGGCAACGTCGGCGTCAGCGACGGCGCATGCTCCGATGCGTCACCGAAGAGCGAGACCTGTCCGAGCTCCTTTTCGCGCGTCGCGTGCGCGGCCAAATCCAGCGCCACGTCGAGCGCAGCCAGATTTTGCGCGCGGTTTCCCGTCAGTTCGTCGAGCGCACCGCACTTGATCAACGCTTCAAAGACGCGCCGATTCACTTGTTTTGCATCGACGCGCTTGGCAAGATCGAAGAGATCGGTGAACTTTCCGTCGGCTTCGCGCGTCTCGATGATGCTGCGCACCGCGCCTTCGCCGACGCCCTTGACCGCCGCAAGACCGAAACGAATGCGATCCCCGACCACTGCAAAGTCGATCAGCGACTCGTTGATGTCGGGCGGCAACACCGTGATGCCCATCTTCTTGGCTTCGTCGATGTACTCAACCAGCTTATCGGTCTTGTCTTTGACCGAGGTCATCAGCGCCGACAGGTATTGCAGCGGATGATTGGCTTTGAGATACGCGGTCTGATAGGTGATCCAAGCGTACGCGGCCGCGTGCGACTTGTTGAAGCCGTAGCCCGCGAACGGCTCGATGAAGGCGAAGATCTTGTCGGCAAGATCGCGATTGATATCTGAGGTCGCTTTGGCTCCCTCGATGAACTTCTCACGATACTCGGGAATTTTGTCTTTTTGCTTCTTCCCCATGACTTTTCGCAACTCGTCGGCTTGCCCCATCGTAAAGCCGGCGATATCGCGCGCCATCTGCATGATCTGCTCTTGGTAAACTGCCACGCCGAACGTTTCCGCGAGGATCGGCTCGAGTTTGGGGTGCAGATACTTCGGTTTCGTGCGACCGTGCTTATTGCTGATGTAGAGCGGAATCCATTCCATCGGCCCGGGTCGATACAGCGCACCGATCGCGATGATGTCTTCGAAACGCGAGGGCTTGACCTCGGTGCAGACGCGCTTCATACCGTCAGACTCGAATTGAAACGTTCCCATCGTGTCGCCGCGGCTGAGCATCTCGTAGGTTTTCTTGTCGTCGTCGGGGATCTTGGCCAGTTCAAACGCGGCATTCACGGTACGACGGATTTCGGCGACCGCGCTATTCATCACCGTGAGGTTACGCAAGCCCAAGAAATCCATCTTGAGCAGCCCGATCTTCTCGACCCAAATCATGTCGAATTGCGTGTTCACGCCGCCGTCGTTGAATTTTACGAGCGGCGCGTAGTCGATCAGCGGTCCAGCCGAGATCACGACGCCCGCGGCATGCGTGCCGGCGTTGCGCGCCAGGCCCTCGATGTCTTTGGCCGTGTCGAGCAGTTTGCGAATCTGCGGACTGCTTGCCGAGGCCATTTTCAGTTCGGGAATCTGTTCGAGGGCTTGTTCGATCGAGAGGCCGCCTGGACCTGAGGGAATCATCTTCGCGACTTTGTCGACGTCGGGAAGCGGCACGCCCAACGCCCTTCCCGCATCGCGCACGGCCGCACGCGCGGCCATCGTGCCGAAGGTCACGATTTGCGCGACCCGATCCTTGCCGTATTTTTCGGTCACGTAGGCGATCACTTCGTCGCGGCGGTCGACGCAAAAGTCGGTATCGATATCGGGCATCGAGATGCGATCGGGGTTCAAGAAGCGCTCGAAGAACAGATTGAACTTGAGGGGGTCGAGGTCGGTGATCTTGAGGCAATACGACACCACCGAACCGACGGCCGAACCACGCCCCGGACCGACCGGAATCTCGTGATCGCGCGCGTACTTGATGAAATCCCACACGATGAGAAAGTACGAGGCGAAGCCCATCGTGTTGATCACGTTGAGCTCGTAGTCCAGGCGCGTGCGCAGGGCCGCGTCGTTTGCGGCGCGCTCGGCTCCGTAGCGGTCGATCAGCCCCGCTTCGCAAATCTCGCGCAAGTATTCTTCCGCACTGCGCTCGGGAGCGGCGGACGTTTCTTGCGGCACGGGAAACTGCGGCAGGTGAAAGATTTTTTCGGGTATCTTGATGTCGACGCGGTTGGCGATCTTAACGGTGTTCTCGCACGCTTCGGGAAGATCGCTCCACAGTTCGTACATCTCTTCTGCGGTTTTGACGTAGAACTGGTCGGAGTAGAATTTCATCCGGCTGGTATCCGAGACGGTTTTGCCGGTGCCGATGCACAGCAGCACGTCGTGCGCGGGGGCGTCGCGTTGATCGAGATAGTGCGAATCGTTGGTCGCGACGATCGGCACGCCCAGTTGCCGCGCCACTTTCACCAGGCCCGTGTTGATCACGTCTTCTTCGGGCATGCCGTGGCGCATGACTTCGATGTAGAACCGGTCGCCGAAGATGTCGACGTAGGTCTTGGCGTTTTTGACCGCGGTCTCGTAATCGTTTTTGAGCAGCGGCGCGGCCACCATGCCCGACATACAGCCCGAGAGCACGATCAAGCCGTCGTGATGCTGCGCCAAGAGATCCAGGTCGATCCGCGGCTTGTAATAGTAGCCTTCGAGAAAGCCTTTGGAGATGAGCGCGGTGAGGTTGCGGTAGCCGATCAGGTCGGCCGCCAGCAAGGTCACGTGGGCCTCTTCGCGCACGGTCCGGTCGAAGCGCCCGCGCGGGGCAATGTAGGCCTCGCAGCCGATGATCGGGGTCAGGCTGGTGTCCCGGGCGGCGTAGTAGAACTCCATCGCCCCGTACATCACGCCGTGGTCGGTCAGGGCGACGGCAGGAGCACCTCCCTCGGCGGTTTTCCGGCACAGGCGGTCGACCCGGCAGGCCCCGTCCAGCAGCGAATACTCCGAATGGACGTGAAGATGGACGAACTGTTTCAAATATGTGCCTGACCTAAAGAATACCGGAAAGCTAGACGTTACCTTAAACGATGAGTCGCAACCTGTCCGCCGGTCCTCCCGACGCCGCCGACCTCCTCGACGAGCTCGAACGGCTGCGCGGTCGCATCGCGATCCTCGAGGCGGAGCGGGACGAGTACGCACAACAGAACGCAGAACTCTTCGTTCTGCAACAGGTCTTTTCCACCATCAACTCCAGCCTCGAGATCAACGACATCCTGTCGATGGTCTTGCGCGGCGTGGTTGAGGCGCTCAAGTTCAAACGCGTCGTACTTTTCGACGTCGGCGAGGACGACACGATCATTCGACGCCTCGAGTGCGACGAAAACGGGACGGTGAATCACGCCGTCGATCCGCACGACTTCCGGCCCGACTCCGCGCTTGCCGATGTCTCAGAGGGCAAGTTACAGCTTGCGTACGGCACCCACGACGACCCGGATTCGCCGCTGGAGGATTCACGCGGCGCGTTCTGCGTCGCGCCGCTGGTTGCGCGCGATGTCGTGCGCGGCATGCTCTACGCCGACGATCCGCCGGGAAGTGAGATCACTGAGAATCAACTGCGCGTGCTGCTCGATTTCGCATCGCAAGCCGCGATCGCGGTTGAGAACGCTCGGCTCTACGAAGAGACGCGCCGCCTGCTCGAAGAGACGCAGCGCCTGGCCAACACCGACAGCTTGACCGGTATCCCGAACAGGCGGGCGATGAGCGAGCTGCTCGAGCGCGAGCTACACACCTCGGAGCGCTACGATACGCCCTTTGCGTTCGTCATTCTCGATTTGGACGACCTCAAAAAAATCAACGACTCGGGTGGCCATAGCCTTGGCGACCTTGCGCTCAAGCGCTTCGCCCAGGTGCTCAAGAAGAATGCCCGCAAGGGCGACATCATCGCCCGGTATGCCGGCGATGAGTTCGTGCTGATCATGGCCCAGAGCGACCGCGACCAAACCGGCCGGGGCGTGGAGCGCATTATGTCGGCGCTGCGCCGCAACGGCCTGGCCAGCTCGATCGGGGTCGCGATGTTCCCCAACGACGGGATCGACGGCCAGACCCTCTTCTTCGCGGCCGACGAGGCACTTTACGCGGCCAAGCAAGCCGGCAAGAACCAGTACCGGTTCTACTCCCGGACCAAGGGCACGGAGCCTAGCAAGGGCGAGCCGCCTCCCGAACGATAATAGTCATGGGACCCCCCTCCAAGCACGGATAGTATAAAGAAGATGATCAAACACGACGTCGTCGTTATCGGTGGCGGCCTGGCAGGCATGCGTGCGGCAGTGGAAGCTGCCGAAGGCGGTGCCGATGTCGCCATTGTTTCCAAGATGCACCCGGTACGTAGCCATTCGGGCGCAGCCCAAGGCGGTATTAATGCTGCGCTCGGCAACCGCGAGGAAGACACGCCGCAAGCGCACGCCTTCGATACGATCAAGGGCTCCGATTATCTCGGCGACCAAGACGCGGTCGAAGCCATGTGCGAAGATGCGCCGCACCAAATCATTTGGCTCGAACATCGCGGCTGCATCTTCTCGCGCATGCCTGATGGGCGGATCGCGCAGCGGCCGTTCGGCGGCGCCGGTACGCCGCGCACGTGCTACTCGGCCGACGTCACGGGCCTCGTGATTCTGCACACGCTCTGGGAGCAGCTCGAGCGCTTCGGCGTCAAAGTTTACGAAGAGTATTTCTGCACCGCGCTTGCGATCGACAACGGTATCGGGACGGGCGTCGTCGCTTACAACATGCGCAACGGCGAGCTCGAGCAGATCGTGGCCAAGGCAACGATCTTTGCAACCGGCGGCGCCGGACGCATGTACCTCAAGACCACTAACGGCTACGCCTCGACTGCCGACGGCATGGGCATCGCCTATAAAGCCGGCATCCCGCTGATGGATATGGAGTTCATGCAATTCCATCCCACCACGCTCAAAGAGAACGGCGTGCTGATGACCGAGGGCGCGCGCGGCGAAGGCGCTTACCTGCTCAACGCCGCTGGCGAACGTTTTATGTTCAAGTACGCGCCGAACAAGGGCGAACTCGCTTCGCGCGACGTCGTTTCGCGCGCTGAGTGGACCGAAATTCTGGAAGGCCGCGGCGTCGACGGCTGCGTGCTCCTCGATATGCGCCACCTCGGGCGTGAAAAGATCCTCGAACGCTTGCCGCAGATTCGCGAACTCGCGTTGGATGCGACCGGCAAAGACGCCGTCAACGAGCCGATTCCGATTCTTCCCGGCGCGCACTACACGATGGGCGGGATCGAAACCGACAAGTTTGGTGCGACGCGCGTACCCGGCGTGTATGCCGCCGGCGAATGCGCCTGCGTCTCGGTCCATGGCGCGAACCGCCTGGGCGGTAACTCGTTGCTCGAAACGATCGTCTTCGGTGCACGCGCCGCCAAACACGCCGTTGAGTACATCAAGAAGGTCGGCGACGCTACGCCCTCCGACAAGACGCTGCGCGCCGAGCAAGAGCGCGTTCGCGGTCTGCTCGCCCGCTCAGGCGGAACGCGCGCGCCCAAGCTGCGCCATGCAATGAACGAGACGATGAGCGAGAACACGTTCATCTTCCGCGACGCGGGCGGCCTGGCCAAAGCCGTGCAAGATCTCGATCGCGTGCGCAAAGAGTTCGACGCGAACGTGTACGTCATGGATAAATCCAAGACGTTCAACACCGATCTCGTCTCGACGTTCGAGACCGATTTCCTGATCGACACGGCGTATGCGCTAGCCAAGGGCGCGCTCGAGCGGAAGGAATCGCGCGGCGCGCAGTCGCGCACGGACTTCCCCGAACGCGACGACGCGAATTGGATGAAGCATACGCTTGCGTGGCGACAGACCGATGGGTCGCCGCGCCTCGACTACTCGCGCGGCGTCACCATCACCAAGTTCCAGCCCGAGGTGAGAAGCTACTAACTCATGGCCAAGATCAAACTCGATCTTTTCCGCTTCGATGAAGCCGTCGACACCGTTCCGCATCGCGATCTCGTTGAAGTCGAGGTTCCCGAGACGACCACGGTGCTCGATGCGCTGGAGTGGGCTAAGGCTGAAGTCGACGGCTCGATCAGCTTCCGCCGCTCGTGCCGCTCGGCGATCTGCGGCTCGTGCTCGATGAACATCAACGGGATCACTGGACTTGCCTGTAAGACCAACTGCAAGGACGTCATCAAGGCCGACGGTTCGATCTCGGTGGATCCGATGCCGAACTTCCAGCCGATGAAAGACATGGTCGTGCATATGGACCCGTTCTGGGACAAGTATTCACGGCTCAAGCCCTACCTGCAACCCAAGGATGCGGATGCCGATCACGCGACCGAGCGCCGCGTCTCGCCCGACGACATGAAAAAGCTCGTCGCGGTCGCGAACTGCGTGATGTGCGCGACCTGCTACGCGCTCTGCCCGGTGGTCAGCGTCGATCCGGCGTTTGCCGGACCGGCCGCAATCGCGTACGCCTATCGCTTCATCGAAGACGTGCGTGACGGCCAGCGCACCGAGCGCATCGCGCAGATTTCCGAAGATTACCTGTGGCTGTGCGCCCACTGCTATGCATGTTCGTACTGCCCCAAGCACGTCGATCCCAACGATCGCATCATCGACGTCAAGCGCGCGGCGATCAGCGACAAGGTGATGATGAACGAGCGCGGCCCGCGCCACGCGCTGGTCGTCTCGAAGACGATCAAACAGACCGGCATGCTGGCCGAGACCGAGGTCATCCTCGGCACGGTCGGGCGCTTCAATGTGCGCGGTCTGCTCAAGGTCACGCCGCTCGCCCTGCGCATGGTCGCGCGCGGCAAGCTGACCCCGGTTGAAATGGCCGTCGGGGGAACCGCTCCGATGCTGGGGCTTCCCTCGCAGAAGCCGATTCCGAAGGTCGATGAAGTCCGTACTATTTTCGAGTCCCTGGAGGTCCCGGTTTAACTCATGTCTACCACACTTCTTCCCGAACAGCAGGCACTCGATTCCCACAAGAAGACCCACTCGCGCGAGTCCAAGCGCTACGGGTTCTTCCCGGGTTGCGTGGCCAAAGAGTCGTGCAAAGAACTCTTTAATTCCACGATGCTATTGGCCGAGAAGCTCGGCATCGAGTTGATCGAACTCACCGCGGCGTCATGCTGCGGCGCCTCGGTCGTCAATGACGTCAATCGCGACGTAGCGCGCGTGCTTAACGCGCGCACCTACGCGCAGGCCGAAGCGCTCGGCTTAGATGACGTGATCACGATCTGCTCGACCTGCACCGGGCACATGCGCGCGGCCAACAAAGAACTGCTCGAGAACGAAGAGCAGATGAATCAAGCGAACGCAATTCTGGGCAAGTTCGGCGCGAAGTACGCGGGCAACGTGACGGTGCGCCACCTGCTCTGGCTCTTGATCGACGACATTGGTCTAGACAACCTGCGCTCGATGGTCGTGCGCCCGCTCAACGGGCTCAAAGTTGCGCCCTTCTACGGCTGCCACATCATTCGCCCCGAGAGCGTCAACGGCTGGGAGTCGGCGCGCAATCCGCATTCGCTCGAAGATATCATCACCGCCATCGGCGGCGAGGCGATCGACTACGCCGGCAAGACGCGCTGCTGCGGCTTCCACATTCAGCTCGAGAAAGATAACGTCGCGACCGATATGGTCGGACAGAACATGCGCATGGCCAAGGATCATGGCGCAGAAGCGGTGCTCACGCCCTGCCCGCTGTGTCATCTTGCGCTCGATGGCTATCAGCAAGATTCAGCCGCCCGCTGGGGCCGCACCGATCTCCCGACGTTCCATCTTCCGCAGTTGGTGGCTTATGCGCTGGGCGTGCCGGCCGATACGCTCGGCCTCCAGAAGCATTTGATCGATCCGCGCACCGTGATGGTGGAGCGCGAGCTGATCAGCTAGCGAATCAGTTTGAGGTGCCGGTCGGCGGTGACGCGGATGCAGGATTCAAAGTTGCGTTCCATGCCGTGCGTCGTGTGCACGCGGGTGCGGACTAAATAGTCGACGCTTCCGTCCGCGTTGCGCGTGGTTGCCGAGAAGTGCATCAGGTGGCGTCCGGCGCGCTGTTCGAGCCGTCCGTGCTGACACAGCAGAACACCGATCGCGTGCTCGAGATTGAGCGGCGGATGCGCGGGAACCGCCGGGCTTTTCGCCGGCGCGGTGGACTGCTTCGAAAACCACTGATTCACACGCCTATTATTTCAAGTACGCGGCGTCTTGTGGTGCCGGGATGGTAAAGATCGCCGCGACTTGACCGCGACTTAACGCAAAAACCCGTCATGCTGGACGCTTTTCGGACGCTTTACCCGTATTGTAAAGGGGAAGAGGAGGGACGGCATGTCCTGGTTCAAGGGAAAGGCCTTAGAGAAGGCTGCTATAGCGGCCGTGAAGCCCGCGCTTCACCCGGCGGCCGAAATCCAGGAGAAAATCGCCCAGTTCCTCGTTACGCACGAGCGAGTCGAGCTGCGCAACGGCCATCCGCTGATGCATTTCCTCGGCATGTCGCGCAATCATCACGACGGCAGCGTCGACTACGCGGTGCGCTCACACATGCGCGGCATCGACGGTAAAAGCCACCGCTTCGATTCGCACGTGCGCATCTACGCGACCGGCCACCTCAAGCTGGTTCGTTAGCTTCGCGCGCGGCGCGCAACACCAGATCCCGAAGCGCCGCATTGGCCGCGATGGCCGCGTTGCGGCGGGCGATCGACGGATCGTCGGCCACCGGCACCACCGCACGCATCGTCGCGTTGGCCTCGAAAAAGAGCGCGTTCCCATTGTGGTCGAGCGCGAAATCAATCCCAAAGTAATCCAACCCGATTCGCTGTGCAGCGGTCTCAAGAGCCGCCATCGCGCGTTCGCCGATTGCGGCTCGCGGATCCGTGAGAAACGCTTCTTCTTCCGCGATGGCGTCGGCCGTGCGAACTTGATCGGCGGAGAAGTAATGCACCTTCCACTGCGACGAGCGCGCCAGATGCACCGGGTATAAAGTGCCGCCGATCGAGAGGAAGCGGTACTTGCGGTAGAGGCCGTCGGCGCCGCGCGCATCCAGCAATTCAATTGCCAGGAGGCGTTCACCGGGAAGCAGCGCCGCGACGCGCACGAGCTCGTCGCGATCGCGCGCCATTTCGAAGAACTCGCCGGTGTGATACCCCGGTGGCCGTAGCAAGACGGGGAACGTCTGCACGCGATCCAGTTGATCGCGACCGAGCTCCTCGATGTGCGGCACGATCAAGCCCTCGATGCCCGCCAAGCGCTCAACCATCGCGACACGTCCGGTACCTAAAACCGTCGCCGGATCGTTGATCGCGTGCGCATCGTTTGCTTCGAGCAACGCCTGCGCAGCCTCGAGCGAGGCGCGGCACAGATCTGCGTCACCGATGCCGTTGAAGATCACATCGTGCGGCGGCAGCGGCAAATCACTTTCGTAGTAGTCGGTGAAGAGTTTGATGGTCAGGAAGGTCTGGTCGTCGAGCGGAACCTCGACCGGGACGTTCCCGCGAAACGCCGAGGCGAGGAGCAGCAGCGAGACCGGGAGACCCTCACCGCGAAACGCGCTGAGGACCACCGGCATGGCTTCAAAGCCGGCTCGGCGGTGCTCTTCTGCCAGCGCGTGTTGGCCGAGCCGGCCGAGCACGTGGCTGAGTCCTTGATGCGCCGGCGCCGATTGCGGATCGACTTCCAGCGCGCGTTCGTACAGATTCCGCGATAACGGGAGTTCATCATTTTCGAGCAGCGCATTGCCGAGATTGATCAGCGTGCGCAGATCGCGCGGATGATGTCTGAGCGCCTCGCCGTAGGTCAGCCGCGCCGCGCTGCGATAGCCCGCGTTATAGAGGAGCGTTCCCAGGTTGCCCAGCGCGCCGATATGCGTGCCATCGCGACTGGATGACCTCGATATAGGCATCGCGCGCCTCGTTATTGCGCCCGAGCATGTCGAGCGTGCAGGCACGCGAGAAAAGCAGCGACATGTCGTCGGGAGCCTGAGCCAGCCGCTCCTCGATCTCGGTCAGGTCATTCGGATTACCAAACGCAGGAAGCACGAGCGATTATACGCCACGGCCACTGCCACTATCCCCTTGGCATCACGGACAGCCTCCACATCTACGACCACGTCCTTGAGACGCTCGCCAGGTTTCAAGTCAAAGAGAGCTTGGTCAACGCAGAAGATCTGCCTCAAACCCATCTCTCGCCTGCCGGAAATTCCGAAATCCGCACTCTGCAAACGCTGCTCCAGCGCAGGAGACAGAGCGACACCAACAACGTAGATTCCTAAATAGGGGTGCTGTGGATTTGAATCAGGTCCGAAATGCTCGTCGATGTCGACCAGCACTCCGGTCAGATTCTCCGCCCTCGCGGCGGTATTTCCGACGCTGAACAATGCGCTATTCGAGTGTCGGGATGTTTTTGGATCCCAGGCTGCGGAATTAACTGGGCTCTTCACCGCCCACACTGGCATTTCCGATTCCAGATGTATTATGCGGTCCCCGTAATCCGGATCCACGACAATGGCGACCGGAGTGGCAGTTTCCCTTCCGCTGTCTATCATCAACCGCCCCCTTTAGCTTCTAAGCGCTTTTAGTCGGGTTTTTGGTTCGAGGAAGTTGTCGTCGTCGCTTGCCCGCCACTTGTCTGCGGCTGCGTACCAGCTTGTGGGGGCGTGCCGAACTGCTGTTGCTCCTCGGGCGTCAATGTTCGACCACTGCCGCGTTGACCGCTCGGCCAATCATGAGCATGCGGGTCACCCGCGCCGTGGTCGTGCCCGTAATCGATGTCCTTCTCGGCCTCGCCGTTTGGACCATAGGTTCGGACCTGCTTGCCGTCGGGCCTAGTGACCGTTTGGCCAGGAGGGCCTGTCCGTGGCAACCGCGAGTCACCGTGTGATCCCCCGCCGGTGCTGGGGCCCGGCCCAGCCTGCGGCTCGGGACTCGACGTGCTCGCCTGAGCCTTCTTGAACTCCGAGTGCACGATCGCAGCGCCCGCGCCAATCAGCGTGCCTATACCGATCGCAACGGCACACTCCGGGCATGCGATCGCGACCGGCAAAACGCATACGGCGGCGCAGTACCCGCTCGGGTCGCTGTACGCCACGGGATTGTTGTTGTTCCACATATAGCTGCGTTGCGACATGGGATCGTGTACGTCGCCTTTATAGGCATCGGGCGTCGTCCATTGCTCGGTATTGGAATCGTACGAGCGCACTCCTTGGATCATCAGCCCGCGCACGGCGTAACCATCTTCTCTGGCGGGCGCCAGCACAAGATTATCGCCCGCTGCGTTTGTCGAGCCGACCCAGCCGCCGGATTGTACTATCGCACCCTTGCCGATCACGTGCGAATACAATTGACCGTACTCCCAAGGGTCGTCGTCGCCATTGGAATTATGGGCGGACACTTGCGTACCGCTGAAGTCGCGGTCGAGAACGACGAAGTACGCGAACTCTGGCAAGCGTAGAAGACTCCACCGAGCGTTTCGACACTGAGCTGCACGAGCGCCCCGGTGGAATCTGTAATAAACAGGGGTCGATCGCCGTCCCAGTGGATAGTCATCGCATATAGGTCGCAGGCACTGATGTTGGTGGCAGTGCGCAGTTTGCCCGTGGGTCCCCAAGCGAGGCTCGCCGTGGTTCCGCCGAAATTGCTGTTCGGCGAACACGCCGGGATGCTCACACCGGTGCCGGTGCCGGCATTCGCGCAGACGTCCTGCGTCACGTGCCCTTCCGCATCGTACGCACGTGAGTTAACGCTTGAGATGCTCACACCGCAACCAGCGTAGCTCGAGCTCACGTTGAGCGATTCGTTTGACTGACGCCCATCGAGGTCATAGCTCATCGCCCCCTGACCCCAGATGGCGTAGCCGGGGCAAGTCGTCGTACTACGGCTGTCATAAGTCGACGACGCGGGTCCCGCGAGAAGGCGCGCTCATTGTTTTCGCGCAGCGCACTGACGAGGTTGATCAGGGTAAGCAGATCGCGCGGATGATGTTTGAGAGCTTCGTTGCAGGTTAGCCGCGCCACGCCGCGATAGAGCACCGTCCCGAGTTTCCCGAGCGCGCCCAAGTGCGCGCGCGATCGCGCTTGATGACCTCAATGTAGGCGTCCCGCGCCTCATTATTGCGCCCGAGCATATCGAGCAAAACAGGCGCGGGAGAACAGCAGCGACACGTCATTGGGAGCCAGCGCGAGCCGCTCCTCGATCTCGGTCAACTCGTATCGGATTACCAAACGCAGGAAGCACGAGCGTTTACACATTAGACCGTCCAGGGTTGCCTTCTCGGCCCGGATCCCTGACCATCGTCAAAACGTTTGGACCGGAACACGCGGCTGGTGCCAAAGCGAAGGCCCCAGCCCATCAGACTCAGGGTTCGAATCTCCATGGCGTGCGTTATACCGAACTCGTGTGCCGCATCGGCAACGGCATCTTCCATGGTCGCAAAACCCACCCTCTCCGTGATCTCTCGCCCATTTTTGTCGAAAAAACGTATGCCAAAATCTCCGGGAGCTTTAAGAAGGGCTAGGCTTGACACGCTGCCGTCGCCATAGCCTGTAAGTTTGGCTCGCCCTATCTCAGAATACCCCGCGTAACTTGGGAGCGCCTGATCCTTGAGCTTCGGCCATCCTTATCTTTTCAACCACGTCGCGCACCTCGGGCCGTAGTACCGCCGAATTTCTCGGCGGCTACGCCAGCAGCCAACACCCCCGATCTCTATTGAGATGAGCGCGGGCTGATCATCACCGTCTCGAGGACGTCCGACCACGTTAAAGAACGCTGACGTAGCGGTAGGCATGACTATCATTGAGCAACGTGGAGAAGGTCTCAAGAAGTGAGAAAGTAGCAGATAGCCCCCCAACCGGACCGCCCGCGTACGTATCAACATATCTGCATCTCGGGCAGTGCTCGAGAATAGACTGGTACGTCATCAGAAGTAATCATACGCTCTATTCTGCGGCGGCGAGGGCTGCGGGGCCGGCCGCTACCGGCGGTTGTTATTATTAATGAACTGAGCAGGATCATGCCCAAAAGCTCCTTGAGATCCCGGTACATGCTCAGCCGCGATGCGTCCCCTGCTGAGCGATCGATGAAGCAAGCCACGAAGCCGACCGAGCTCCTCTGCGCCTTCTGCAGATGGTACGACCATGGTCATCCCTCCAGCCAGCTCACTCCGACTGCGCCAGCGGTACCTCCTGGGACTCTGCTCGCCGCTACGGAATAGGACCCGCACCACCTAAAGCGCCGCTGTCGCTCGCCCAGTCGCGGCCTTAAGGGCCGCGCTGGAAAGCTGGGCCGTACGCGCGGCGCTGCAGCCTCTGCTGCGGCCGTGCCGCCTCCGCGGCCATCGCGTCTCGCCGATCTATTATAACTGGAATACACCAAGGGCATACCCACTGGATCCGAGTACGCGACTGGATTGTTGTTGTCCACATGTAGCTGCGCTGCGACATGGGATCGTGTACGTCGCCTTGTAGGCATCGGGCGTCGTCCATGCTCGGTGTTGGAATCGTACGAGCGCACTCCCTGGATCATCAGGCCGCGCACCGAGTAACCGTCTCTCTCGCCGGGGCCAACACAAGACTATCGCCGGCTGCGTGCCGACCCGACCCAGCCGCCGGATTGTACTGTCGCACCCTGCCGATCACGTGCAAATACAACTGACCGTACCCAAGGGCCGTCATCACCGTTAGAACATGGGCGGAAACGGGGTCCCGCTGAAGTCGCGGTCAAGGACGAAGAAGTACGGACTTTGGCCGAGGGGGAGGGTCGACCCAACGTCGACGCTGAGCTGCACGAGCGCCCCAGTGGAATCCGTGATAAATAGTGGTCGATCACCGTCCCAATGGATGGTCATCTCATAAGGGTCGGAGGCACTGATGTTGGTCGCCGTGCGCAGTTTGGCCGAGGGCCCCCATCGCTCCTGTGACACCGAGAACGGGGCACGAGCTCGTATTACGGCTATCTTAGCTTGACGAGCGACCCGCGGCACAGGTATCTGCGTCGCAGATACCGATGAAGGTCACATCGCGCGGCGGCGGCAAAGCGCTTCGTAGAGTCGGTGAAGAGTTTGATGGCGAAAAGGTTTGGTCGTCGAGCGGAACCTCGACCGGGGCGTTGCCACGAGACGCTAATGCAAGCAGCAGTAGCGAGACGGCGTCCAAATCCCGCGATAAGGGGAGTTCATCATTTTCGAGCAGCGCATTGCCGAGATTGATCAGCGTGCGCAGATCGCGCGGATGATGTCTGAGTGCCTCGCCGTAGGTCAGCCGCGCCGCGCTCCGATAGCCCGCGTTATAGAGGAGCGTTCCCAGGTTGCCCAGCGCGCCGATATGCGCGCCATCGCGACGGATAACTTCGATGTAGGCATCGCGCGCCTCGTTATTGCGCCCGAGCATGTCAAGCGTGCAGGCACGCGAGAAAAGCAGCGACATGTCGTCGGGAGCCTGAGCCAGCCGCTCCTCGATCTCAGTCAGGTCATTCGGATTACCAAACACAGGAAGCACGATCGTTTATACGTCGCGCATGCCGTCACTCTCCCCCTCGCGCTACCTCGTTTGGCGTTTCTACGCGGACGGCCTCACCTGGGTAGAGGTACAGAAACGGTAACGCGCACGCAGCTTTGAGTCTGAATGCAGTATAGCGACTACGGCCAAGGGGCACGCCAGTATCTAGATTCGACGATACTTGACCTCAGCGGGAGCTTCTCGATCAAGCCTTCGGGCGACAGGCGCGGCAGTACATATAACCTCAACGATGTCATTTCGAGTCACAATTGCAAAGCATCGTCGCGGGAGGTCGGCAAACATTCCATCGCTCTCTTCGTTAAGCCACCTGAGAAAATCGGAATCTATGATCTGAAAGCACCAGTGGCCTGAAAAATTAGCTTCTAACAGCCGCGACACAAATTTCCGGCGATCCCCCTCATCGGTAACGCGGTGGCCGCGAACGTTCGTGAATTTGACTTCAATTCGAGAGCGATCGTCCCCACCAACAATCACAGTGAGTCCATCGCAATCGACAATCGATTCAACTTCCGTACCCGTCAGCTGAATATCGTCGAATAATCTTATAATTTCCATGCTATTCACTATTACTCGTTTTTGGCGGGGAGCTGGTAGAGGAGTCGCCTGAGGACGATTGGCTCCTGTATCGTATCTTTATGTCTTGACCGTTCGGTTTTTGAATCTCGATCGTTGCGGCGGCGCCGGGGTCTGTGCTTTGCTCCCGAACGTTTACAATGGAACCATCGGCGCGTTTGCCGGTAGTCGTCCCGTTTTCGTAGGTCTTTACGTCGGACAAGCCCATGCCCTGAAAATCTTTCTCGGCGGTCTCTTTGTCGCCGGCTTTTCCCCAAATCTCGTTTCCACTTTTCTTTACTTCCTCGAGTTCGGCGCCCTCGAGAGGTTTCTCCGGTTCTTTCCCAGTCTCTCCCGTCGCGGCTAGAGCGAGCACGCCGATCGCTACGGCCATTCCTGCGGCGGCTCCGGCGGCGGCTCCTGCAACCGCTGTAGCTGCTCTTACGGCTATTATTTCAAAGGGGCACATGGCAGCTATGGCACAATATCCGCTTGGATCGCTGTACGCTACGGGATTGTTGTTGTTCCACATGTAGCTGCGTTGCGACATGGGATCGTGTACGTCGCCCTTGTAGGCATCGGGCGTCGTCCACTGCTCGGTGTTGGAATCGTACGAGCGCACTCCCTGGATCATCAGGCCGCGCACGGCGTAACCGTCTTCTCTGGCGGGCGCCAGCACAAGACTATCGCCCGCTGCGTTTGTCGAGCCGACCCAGCCGCCGGATTGTACTGTCGCACCCTTGCCGATCACGTGCGAATATAATTGACCATACTCCCAAGGGCCGTCGTCGCCGTTGGAATCATGCGCGGACACTTGTGTACCGCTGAAGTCGCGGTCGAGCACGAAGAAGTACGGAGCTTGGCCCACGTAGGTGGTTCCACCGAGCGTTTCGACACTGAGCTGCACGAGCGCCCCAGTGGAATCCGTGATAAATAGTGGTCGATCACCGTCCCAATGGATGGTCATCCATAAGGGTCGGAGGCACTGATGTCGTGGCCGTGCGCAGTTTGCCCGAGGGCCCCCACCCAAGGCTCGCCGTGGTTCCTCCGAAATTGCTGTTGGGCGAACACGCCGGGATGCTCACACCCGTGCCGGTGCCGACGTTCGCGCAGACATCCTGCGTCGACGTGTCCTTCAGCATCATACGCACGTGAATAAACGCTTGAAATACTAACACCGCAGCCAGAGTTCGTGACGATTGAACGTAGCTTGCTTTGAGCTCAGCGGTCGTGACGTCCCGGTACGTGTTTAATCGTGGCGCTCACATCATTGTTCATCAGCGCGCGCGCCCTGTACGCGCAGTCTACCAGACGGCCGGGTGCTGAGCTTGATGCGCCGGTGACAATCGGGTTGTCCTCAGCGCCCGCTCATACAGGTCCCGCGAGAAGGCGAGTTCATTCGTTTCCAGCAGCGCGTTCCCGAGATCGATCAGGGTTCGCAGATCGCGCGGATGATGCGTGAGCGCCTCGTTGTAGGTTAGCCGCGCCGCGCTGCGAAAGCCCGCGTAATAGAGCAGACTCCCGAGGTTTCCAGGGCCCCGATATGCGTGCCATCGCGCTTGATGACCTCAATATAGGCATCCCGCGCCTCGTTATTGCGCCCGAGCATGTCGAGCGCACAGGCGCGCGAGAAAAGCAGTGACACGTCGTCAGGGCTCTGAGCTAGCCGTCATTCGATCTCGGTCAAAAAAAAAAAGCTGGGATGGCCTCGGTTTCGTGGACACGGAGTTTATGCAGCCTGATCTCTCTCGAAGCGTTCGGGGCTGACGTAACCGAGCGTTGAGTGGCGTCGTTTTCTATTGTACCAGATTTCAATGTATTCGAAGATAACTGATCTGGCGAGCTCCCGCGATTCGAAGATCGGATCGTCGAGCTCTCGTTTAAGCGAACTGAAGAAGCTTTCAACGACCGCGTTGTCCCAGCAGTTGCCCTTGCGGCTCATGCTTCCAACAAGGGCATGTCGATCATGAAAGCGTTGCATTGCCTCGCAAGCGTATTGCACGCCGCGATCGGTGTGGAAAAACACCGCGCCGTCGTTCTTCCGAGCATCAACCGCCATTTGAAGCGCGTCGAGAACAAGCCGCGACTCGAGGCTATGGCTCATCGACCAACCGATAACCCGGCGCGAGAATAGATCGATCACGACGGCCAGGTACAACCAGCCTTCACGTGTGGATATGTACGTGATGTCGCCAGCCCAGACGAGATTCGTTGCTTCAATTTCCTTCGGCGCAAAATGCCGATTGAGGTGATTACCAGTAAGCGGATGGCTGTGCTTGGAGTCGGTCGTTACGCGAAAGGCGCGGCGGCGCTTGCCGGAAATGCCGGTTGCGCGCATGATTCGTACGATGCGCTTGCGGCCAACGCGCTGCCCGAGTTCGCGCAGATCGGCGACGATCGGTCGACTCCCGTAACGCTTGGAACTGGCCTAATGAGAGGCGACTATCTGGACGTGAAGAGTGGCATCGCGCTTGCGGCGTTCGCAGAGAGCGCGTTTGCGCCAGGCGTAGTAACCGGCCTTCGACACCACGAGAACCCGGCACATCGTCGTGGACTCTCCACTCGTTCGTGTGAGCCTGAACGAATGCGTATCTCATCGGGATTCCTTGGCGAAGAAGGCCGCCGCTTTTTTCAGGATATCTCGCTCTTCGCGGAGCACCGCGACCTCGCGCCGCAACTTGCGAATCTCCTCGTCTTGCGACGTCATCGTGCCGTTGCCGCGAAACGCTTCAGCCGCCTCCGCCTTGAATTGCCGGACCCAGTGGTACAGCATGTTTGGTTGTAGATCGAGTGGCGCGCGACTTCGACGGCTGGCTCGCCTCCGTCGACTACGCGACGAACAGCCTCGATCTTAAATTCACGCGGAAACTTCCGTCGTTCGTCTGCCATGGGGCACCATTCTTCCCGGCCATGTACAGTGGCCTATCATGGTGTCCACAAAAAAAAAAAAAAAAAAAAAAAAAAAAAAAAAAAAAAAAAAAAAAAAAAAAAAAAAAAAAAAAAAAAAAAAAAAAAAAAAAAAAAAAAAAAAAAAAAATGTGCCTTTCAGCGTCATATGTACGTGAATTTACGCCTGAAATGCTGACACCACAGCCAGAGTGCGGCTCAAGCTCACGTTGAGCGATTCGTTTGGGTCGTCGCTTTTGATCAAGAGCGCTGTCGCGTTATCGGCCTTGCTTAATCATCAACCTCCAGCGCGCGCTCGTGAACTTACCGCGATAAGGGAGTTCATCGTCTTCGAAGAGCGCGTTCGCGAGATTGGTCAGGGTGCGCAGATCGTGCGGATGATGTCTGACGCGTCGCCGTAGGTCATCCGCGCCGCGTCGATAGCCCGCGTTACAGAGGAGCGTTCCGAGGTTTCCAAGGCACCGATATGCGCGCCGTCGCGTTTGATGACCTCGATGTAGGCATCACGCGCCTCGTTCACGCCCGAGCATGTCGAGCGTGCAGGCGCGCAGAGAAAAGCAGTGAGATGTCATCGGGAGCCCGAGCCAGCCGCTCCTCGATCTCGGTCAGTTCATTAGGATTACAAAAGGCAGGAAGCTCGAACGTTTATACGCCGCGACCGACGCATATCACGCCGCAGATGAATCGGCCGCGTTTACGTTTCCTTGGTACGGTCAAGGCCCGCGAGGCGGTGCAGGCAGCCGGTCATGTCACTATCGAGGGTTGGTTTGCCTGCCACAAGCTTTGACCGTACGACAACTGCCAAAACACAACCAGCTGGCCGTGGAAATGGCTCGCATGGGCGTCACTGGAACAATCATTCCAAGTCTTCTAGATCATGCCTTATAAACCAGCGGTACGACCTCGGATACTGCCGTATCCGAAAATAGGCGCGACATTACATCCTCAATCTTCGTCGCGATCTCGCAAGCCTCTTCGCTGAGATGTCTCCGTGGAATAGCCTGTTCTAGAAAGAACCGGAAGACTTCGACAACGTGGTCCCTGGCAATGTCGTAAAAGTACACCAGGCGGTCGGCTTCGCTGTAGCCGTCGTCGGAGAGCTGCGCGAACTCGGTCGCAACTTCAACATCTCGGTCACGCGTCTAGATTCTAGGTTGACTCATATTGGCCCCACTGAAGTTCGGCTTTAACAACCGCTTTCAAGACGTTTGCGGCGTTTGATGGTGAACGTCACGGGGTCGACGTCAGGCTTCCCTGCGAAGCGAACTTGTCGAGCTTCTGGATGTGATCATCTATGGTCTTAACAGTGCTATTGATCATCCTTAACCGTTGAGATTGCGTGCCTTGCGCGATGGTCTGCGCCGCGCTACGAATCTGGCCGGCTGTTGGAGTACGCGCCAGTTTTGTTAGCCCTTCTTGTCCAGCCTTCTGCAACGCTCCTTCGGCCCGTTGGATTCCTCCCGCTGCTCGGGCAAGCGCCCCAGCCAATTCCGCATCGCCCGCAGCGCCCGCCAGGGCAGCGCCGCCTTCAAGACCACCCTCGACGACCGCTGCGGCAGCGATGGTCTCGCCGACGCACGCGTCCTCGAGACAGTACCCACTCGGGTCGGAGTACGCCACCGGATTGTTGTTGTTCCACATGTAGCTGCGTTGCGACATGGGATCGTGCACGTCGCCTTTGTAGGCGTCGGGCGTCGTCCATTGCTCGGTGTTGGAATCGTACGAGCGCACACCTTGGATTGTTAGCCCGCGCACAGCGTAGCCATCTTCTCTGGTGGGAGCCAGCACGAGATTATCGATACTGTTAACCCCGTTGCCATTGACGAGGTCATCCCCGTTCACCCAGCCGCCGGACTCTACTACCGCACCTTTGCCGATCACGTGCGAATACAATTGACCGTACTCCCAAGGATCGTCGTCGCCATTGGAATGATGGGCGGACACTCGCGTACTGCTGAAGTCGCGGTCGAGGACGACGAAGTACGCCAGGCTCTGATAGGCATAGAAGGTTCGCCGAGCGTTTCGACGCTGAGCTGCACGAGGGCCCCAGTGGAATCCGTGATAAGCAGAGGTTGACCACCGTCCCAGTGGATAGTCATCCCATATAGGTCGCAGGCACTGATGTTGGTGGCCGTGCGCAGTTTGCCCGTGGGACCCCACGCAAGGCTCGCCGTAGTTGCTCCGAAACTGCCTGTCCGGCGAACACGCCGGGATGCTCACGCCCGTGCCGGTGCCGGCGTTCGCACAGACGTCCTGCGTGACGTGCCCTTCCGCATCGTACGCACGTGAGTTAACGCTTGAGATGCTCACACCGCAACCGGAGTAGCTCGAGCTCACGTTGAGCGATTCGTTTGACTGACGCCCATCAAGGTCGTAGCTCATCGCCCCCTGACCCCAGATGTCGTAGCCTGGGCACGTCGTCGTTCCACGGCTCTCATAGGTCGACGATCCGGTGAGCGTCGTTCCGGTGTAAGGGTCCACGCTGTTTGCGCAATCAGGGTGTTCGGTAGCTCGTGCCAATAACCGTATCCTTGACACCAGCGCAATCTGAAGACGAGCGGGGTTATATTGATCCCCCATACCAAGCCCGAACAACTATGCCCATAGAGGAATGTTCCGGTCGTGTACGCTCCGACGCGCCCTCGTAGGGCGGTATCCGCCTAGGAGGTCCCGGCGTTCCTACCATCGACGTCTGTTCACCGCGCACGTCGTAGCTCAACTGCATCGCGACAACCAAAAGCCCTTGTCCCGTTGCGAGATCCGCCGCCTGTGGCGTATACGACGTGAGGTTCCCCTCAACATCGTGAGTGATACTTGCATAGGTTCCCTGATTCGGGAGCTCAAGCGATGCAAGGCGACCGTAGCTGTCGTATGCGTTCGTGCGCGCCACCTCGGTGTGGGGCGCAAACTGCGGATAGCCCAGGCCGTTTGAAGTGACGCCAAGGGCGGCACCACCCGTCATCGGATCGCTTTGGGTTAACTCACGCTCGGCATTGGTATAGGTCCAAGTGAATGGCTGTGTATGCCCGGCCACGGCCAAATTCGTTCGTTTGCCGTCATTGCGATAGTCGTAGGTGAATTCGTTCTGCTGATTCAGTGCACTCGAAGATATCGAAAGCGTCTGGCGCCAGCCGTTGGGATAATAGCCATAGGTCAGCGTCGCCGGCGACGACACGCCGCCGCCCGAACCTTCACCATACTGCGTCTCGCGACCGTCGGCATCGTATTGGTAGCTGTCCGTGCCAAACACCGTCGAGTTGATACTTGCCGTCCGTCCATTGGGATCATAAACGTAGCTGCGACCCGGCGTTACGCCATCGCTAAATGAAATCGACTGTTGCCGATTTAGATCGTCGTAGGCATACGTCGTCGTCACGTTCATCGGATCGGTCTTGGAGGCCAAGAGTCCCTGGTAGGGAGCGGTGTCGTAGACGCTGGTCCATGCCTCGACACCGTTGCCCGGCGAGTATTGATACCGCGTAACGCTGCGGTCCAGCGCGTCAAAGGCATTGCCGTTCACGTCATTCCAGGATAACGCGGTAGCGCCACTTACCGGGAAGTAGTTTTGCGTCTCGTAGAGATTGCCGTGTGCTAGATACGACGGTGCCTGATTCGTACCGGAGAACGAAACGTTCGCATCCTCGGTGAGGTCGTAGATGTAGCGGGTACGCCAGGGAACGGAATTATCGGTACTTGCGTCAGACGAAAGCTGGACCTCAACCAACCGATCCTCACCGTCATACCACTTTTGCGTGGTTCCCGTTGCAACGCCGTTAGTCGGTGTCTGGCCGTGGTGATGCGTCTCGGACAGCTCATTGCTATCTGCGTCGTAGGTGTAGTCTTCCGAATATGTTCCGCACGTCGCGCCGTCGAGCGAGTACTGGTAGGCGGCCTGTTTGCACTCAACCGTGCTGTCCGGATTGTAGTACGTGCGCGACGTGACGCTGTCGGGGTCCGTCACCGACGTCATGCGATGCATCAAGTCATAGCTGAGTTGATAGCTCCCGTAGCCCTTGCTGTACGTTTGCAGATCGCCATACGCGTCATACGTGAAGCTTTGCTGCGGCTGGGCATTCGTGCCGTTGCTTTGCGCGAACGATGCTCCCACAACGCTCGACGGCAGCCCGTAGTTATCCGAAACCGCGCCGCCCGTGTAAGCATACGTCTCTTCGTACCCAAGCGGAGTGTACGAGTTGATCAGAAGACCGAATGGTTCGTAGCTATCGACATAGTCCCACACGTATTGCGTAGCGCCCGTTGCGCCGGTGCCCGTGGGACAAAGCGTATCACTGGCTGCCGGCGTGCCCGTCCAGTTCAGACCAAGCGCGTTGGTCTTCACCTCGTCGCAGTACGATAGGACGTTATTAAACTGGTCGTACGAGAAAAGTTTGGTCGGCCGGAACGTCCCGATGGAGGTGGTAACGGACGGCTCGCCCACGGCGATCGCGTTGCCACTAGCATCATAAGCGTAGTTCGTTTCGTCGCCCCGCGGATCGACACTCGCGGTGAGGTCGTTGTCCGCATCCCAGGTCGCGTACGTAACAAGATACTCGGTGCCTTGCCAGTCCCACGTCTCTATATCGCGATTCGACGAATCAAACCCCCATTGGCTAAAATGCCCCTGAGTATCGGACATCTGCGTCAATTCACTGAAGCCGGCGTAGTTAGGGTAATAGGTAAACTCTACCTGACGCCAGAGTGTATTGGGCGCCGTCGAACCTGATTGCACAGCCGTGCCCGTTCCGTCGTTCGGGGTGGGGTTCATCAGGCCATAGTCGCTGATCCAGGTCAATTGGCCGCTGGTCGTATTCGCAGAGTACGTGAACGCATAGGCGCTGCCATCGTTGTCTGAACTCCAAACGTAACGCGGGCCCGCCACCCACTGCATCTCGTGCGTGCCTGCCCAATACCAATACTCTTCGATGAGATTCGTTATGGTTGCAGTCTGCGTCGCGTCATCGGTTGCTTTACCTGGCCGCGTGACATAAAGCAGATCTCCGCTGGTATCGTAGTTATAGGTGATCGTTAGATTGTCGGGGCGCGTCAGCGACGCAAGCTCGAGATGGGTTCCGAACAGCGCGAATGTCTCGGTGACGATTTGGCCGTCGGAATGCTCCGCATCGATCGCGGTCAGATTGTTGATGCTGCTGCTATTTCCGCCAGCCCACGAATAGGCAAAAGTGATGTAGTTGTTGTGATTGCGCCCGATGATCTGATACGTACGCCCGGCATAACCGGCATACTGCGCCGGTTGAACCGGCGCCCAAAAATAGTAGATCGTGCCGCTCTTCTTGGTCCAATAGTAGCCGCTGCTACCGTCCCACACGAGGGTGGTTCCCTGCATCCCAGGCGGCGGCGTCCAGCCCCCGCTGCCGTTGGAGCTGAAATCGTAACGCGCGCCATCGATATCGTAGACAGACATGACATTTGCGGTACTGTTGTAGCTCAGGTGTGCGTCAAACGTATTCGTCCAACCGTTGCCGTACAGACTCGGCGTCGCGCCGTCTGAGCCCACAGTGTCATGCGCGCTCTGCGAATTATAGGTGCGCCGGAACGCCAAATCAATACCGCGTTCCGGGACGTCGATATCGTCCGCCTGAACGAGAAGATTGCCGTTCGCGACGTTCACCATCGCCTTACCAACGCCCGCGATCGCCTTCTCCTCGTAGGTCCACCACGGGTTGATGCCGGTTGACGCAGGAGCTAGTGCTGCAACGGGTGTTCCCGTAGGAGCCGGTGTCGGGGTGACCGGAATCGGTGTCGGCGTTGGAACGGGCGTCGGGGTAGCGGTCGGAATGGGGGTAGCGGTAGGAATTGGGGTCGGCGTAGCGGTCGGAACCGGCGTCGGAGTTGGAACCGGCGTCGGCGACGGAAGCTTAGAACACGCGATCATCGGCCGGCTCGGATTGCGGGGCCCGACAGCCAAGCAGGTGGTCTGAATTGTCTTCGAAGGTCCACTTACTGGGCTACCCACTGGACCGTTCATCGCCAACGGATCTCGCGGTGCGTGTCCCGGCAGCGGAACCGCGCGCAACATCTTCGGCGCCCGTCCAAGCGATCCGTAGCGAGCGCTACGGGGCGCAAAACGATTTGAGTTCAGATTCGGTCGATCGTAATTGTCCTTCAGTCGCGGAAAGGTCGGCGCCGGTTCATGCATCGCTTGGTAGCGCCCCTCTTGACCCGTGATCAACGCGAAGACTTGCGAGTTTTCGATCGCGGCGAGCAATGGCTGCATGTTCGGCGCCTGTATTTGGCCTGGCGATGCGGCCGAGGCCGTGGCCTGCAGCGAGAACACGGCCACGAGAACAAACGCAAGAAGACGGCGCATACAACTCTCCCAAATCCACATGGAGCTGTGATTTCGCACGTTCAATGCGGTTACGGACCTTTTTCTCCTCGCAAATCGCGGCGCAATTACTGACCATCACAAATGATGATCATTCTTAATCATCACTTCGAATGGTTACTGCGCAGGTATATTCAGAGGTTGACGCTCAAGTTTGCGAATCGTTTCATGCGTTCGTTCATCGCTCGCGCGTCGATCGTCGCGCTTCTCGCCGTTGCATCCCTCACTGCGTTGGTCCCCGCCGGTGTTGCCGGCGCGCGCCCCCTCCCAACGCCCACCCCGTCACCCGTTCCCGCGGTCATCCAGGTGCAAGTCATGCCGGTCGCTCGCGCGGTCGCGACCGTGCGCGAACTTTTCCCCCGCGTTCAAGTCCATGCCGATGCCAACGCCAATGCGATTGTCGTGATCGGATCGCCCGACGATGTGCAAACCGTGCGCACCGTGATCTCGGGGCTCGACGTGCGCAATCCGACGCAGCCGACCGTGGAAGTCATTGCGCTCCACACCATCAAGCCGGATGCGCTCGTGCAGCGCGTTGCGCCGCTCTTTCCGAGCGCCTCGCTCACCGTCGCTTCAAAGAACAGCGTGCTTCTGCGGGCGCGGCCGCTCGACGCAACGCAGGTCAAGGCGCTGATCGCGAGCCTCGATGCGCCGCCGCTCGCCTCGCCGCCGCCCACACCCGATCCGGTCGAAGCGGTCGACATTAAACTGGCGCAGCCCACCTACGTGGCGCGCGCCGTCGTTCGCTCGGTTCCGCACGTGCGCATCAGCGTCTCGGGCGCCTCGCTGCTCATCACGGGCGATCCACAATCCGTCGCCGCGGCGAAAGCCCTGGTCGCACAACTCGACGTGCCGGCCGCCGGCTCGAGCTTCAGCCAGCTCTACCATCTCAAGAGCGTCGACGCCGCCTCGGTCGGAGATCTCGTCCAGAAAACCTATCCCGACGCGAAAGTCGTCGTCGATACCGATCTCAACGCGATCTCCGTGCGCGCAACCGCAACCGAGCAAACGCGCATCGGCGAAGCGATCGATTTGCTCGACGGAAAAGGCGGCGCACCCGGCATGATGGGACAGTCGGGCGCGCGGCGCCGCCGTAAGCGACGGCAACATGGCGGTGATCGAACTCAAGTCGGCGATCCCCGGCACGAACGGCGCGCCCTCGACCACCGCGCAAGATATCGCCCAGGCGGTTACGCAGGCGCTCGGCCAGATGGCCGCGGGGCTGCACGTCACCGTCATGCAAAACTCCAGCTCGCTGATCCTCACCGGCGATCCCAACAGCATTCGCCTCGCAAAAGAACTCATCGCCAAGCTCGATGTCGTCCCGCCGCTGGTCGAACTCGATACCGAAGTGCTCGAGATCGACGGCAGCCTTGCCAAGAACTTGGGCCTCGAGCTCCCCACCGCGGTGATCAGCACGACCTTCGAAGAGGTGCAGCCCACGCCCGATCCCTACGGAAATCCCGGGCGCATCGGGAAGATTCAACCGATCACGCGCACGCCGATCCAGCTCACCGCCGAATTGAATCTGCTCATCCAACACGGCGACGGTCGCGTACTGGCCGATCCGCGCATCGTGACCCTCTCCGGGCACGACGCGAATTTTCAAGCCGGTGACACGCTCTCGATTCTCACGACGACGGGAGGCGGCGTCGGCACGGTGGTCACTACGCAGTTGCAGTCGTTCAATACCGGCGTCACGCTCGACATCACGCCGATCGTCACCGCCGACGGCAACATCACGGTTACCGTTCATCCGACGGTCAATAGCCTTTCGGGCGATCCCAACGGCGTCCCGGAAATCTCCACGCGCAACGCGCAGACCGTCGTCACACTGCACGATAATCAAACGCTCGTCATTGGTGGATTGATTCAGGAAGAGGACACGCGCACGATCACGAGCCTGCCGGTGCTTGGGAACATTCCGATCATCGGCGGCCTTTTCAAGAACAACGATACCAACAACACCAGCAACGAGCTGGTCATCGTGGTGACGCCGCACATCATTCGCGACGGCGAGCCGACCCCGCCGCCCGGCGCCACGATGGGCCTCCCGACGCCGCAGCCGCTTCCCACCGTCCCACCCGGCATGGCGCTCCCAACGGTGCGCCCAAGCGGCATGCCATCCCCGGGCGCCCCCGCCGTACTCAATACGCCGATGCCAAGCTCGTCGCCGGCGCCCAGCACCGGCGCCGCAGCCGACACCGTCCGCCTTTGCCGCATCCAACGTGTTCGAGTACGGGCACGCGCCACAAAACAACTTTGCGCAGCCGCAAGATGCACCGCAGATTTTTTACGTTCGACTTGCGCCAACGGTCCTCAGTTCTGCGACAACGGCAAGCGTCGACGTCATCACGACCACGAACGTTACACGCGTACAGATCGGCACACCGAACGCGAGCGTGTCGCTCAGTCAGGTTGGCCCCGGCAAATGGCAGGGCACGTTCCCGGCCGGCCAATTGGCGCTGGGACCTGCGCAACCGGTGCAGCAGCTAACACTCAATGCCTATCGAAATGACGGGTTTTCTGCGACGGTGCAAATCCCGGTGAGTTCTCGCTAGCCCGTCGCCTCGAGCGCGGATTGATCTCCGCGCGTTATCGCGATTGCAACGATCTCCGCTCGCGATCTGGCATTGATTTTCGCTGAGAGAAGGCGAATGCGGCCCTCGACGGTCGGCTTCTTTCGCCCGATGCACGCGGCGATTTCCTTGCTCTGCATACCTTGAGCAAGGCATAAAAGTATCGCCTTATCTAAATCCGTCAAGTTCATCCGATCACACCCTGAAGTCGCAAGCGTCCTCCTCGCGAGCCCTTTAGTCCGTTTGGCTCTAATCTGTGCGCGTATCGCTATCTCCTGTTACGCAAACGCAGCAAGCCATAGTCAAAACGGACTATGCGCCACGCAAGTGACCAAGACTGCGTACTGCAACTTCCAGTTCCCATATTTCTGGGAATGGGGACACGAAAGAGCCACACAACGGCGGCGACCGCGGCAAGCGCAGGTTTATAGGAGCCTCTCTGTAGCTCCAGGGTACGACTCGCCGCGTTCTTCCTTACGTCAGGCGGTCGGGATCGAGAGCTTACGCCTACTTTAGCCCCTCTCGGCTATCGCGCTCGAGAAAATTCAGCGGGACATACAATGTGATGCCGACGATAAAAAGCACTATTGCCGTCGCGCCGCTATGGTAGTAAGCCCCTACGCAGAAGCAGCCAGAAGCAAGAGAGACAACGATCATGTACGCTACCCGGTATTTCGGAGCGACAACTTCCCGGCAACGCGTCGCAGCAAATCCAAGACCCCCGAGGAATATTGCTGTCAGCAGCCAGAAGGCGGGGCTAGAAAGTACGCCCATCATCGTGCTTCAGGTCCTCTGAGCAGCGAAGCTAACAGAAGAATCACAGATGGAGCCATTCCATTCCCTTCAAATTGCTTCATCTAGCGCCGCTTCTTCGATTCGTTCCACCTCGCCAGTGCCAACTTCATTGTTTCCCTCAAACATCGTGAATCTGGTACCAGCGACAAGGTTGGCCACAAGACTTTGAAACGCCGGGTGATAAAACATGGTAAACGTTGCGCGCTTACTTTCACCTGCGCGAAGCGGCCATTCAGCTTGCGTGATCGTTGTGAGTTCGTAGCGATCCGCGACCCCCTCAAGATCGAAATGGATCGTCGGCGAGTATCTGCCGCTACCGGATACCGGTGTGGCCCGCGACATAACAACCGTTGCATTAAACCTAATCGGCACGCTACAATTCCTTATCGCCTGCTAGTTCGTTTGGCTCAAATCTGCGCACGCGCCGCCTTCTCCTGTTACAAATAGCGAGCCATAGTCCACACGGACTACGCGCCACATAGAGACGAAGGTGCTTTCGCCGTCCCTCGACTCCGCTCCACTACGCTCGGGATGACAAGGGTAGCCTGTGAGCGCAAGCCAGGGCGAACAGATGTGGATGGCGAGCTTAGCCCGGGGAGTCACGGTGCGAGCACGTATTCAAAAAGTTCTAATCGTTCGTAACTCACAAAGCCGATTCTGCGCGCGAACTCTTCATGAAGCTCTTGATTTACCGGGATCGTGCGCGGACCGGTGAACGTGAGCACCGCATACGCCCATGACGCAGCGCCGTACGCCATGAACATCGTGACACCGGCAGCTTCATGTCCCTTGGCGAACGCGATCAGCACGGTCGTCGCGCAAAACACGACGACCACGATGATGGAAGACCACGCTATTTTCCGCGCCATAGGAGACCGCCCGCTTCAAGGCTAAGGCTTTCGTACCCCCACTTGGAGGAGACGCCGATGCAGCTCGAGCCGTACATCTTTTTCCACGGGACCTGCGAGGAAGCCCTCAACTTCTATGCCTCGTGCTTCGGCGGCGAGATCGTTCAATTGAGCCGCATGTCGGACTCCCCGCCCGAACATCAAGGCGATCCGTCGTGGGCGCACAAGGTCATGCACGCGACCTTCGTCGCCGGCGACTTGAAGTTCATGGCCTCCGACGGGCGTCCGGGCACCCCGCCCGACGGCGAAGACGATATTGCGCTCTCGATCGCAACCAAGGATGTCGCCGAGGGCGAGCGCGTCTTCAAAGCGCTCGCGCAAGGCGGTACCGTCGAGATGCCCTTCGACAAGGCGTTTTGGGGCGGCCGGTTCGGGCAGCTCGTCGATAAGTTCGGCATTCAGTGGATGGTCACGGCGCACGAATGAGTACGCTCGTTCACCCGGCGACGCCGACCGAGATCGAGCAATCGCTCATCGAATTGCGCGAGGGCGCGAAGCGCTGGGTCGCGCTGCGCACCGCAGCCAAAGCCGAGCTGCTCATCGCGACCCGGCAATCGGTCTACGACCAAGCATCCCGTTGGGCGCAGGCCGCAATCGAAGCGAAAGGCCTGACCGGCACGCCGCTCGCCGGCGAGGAATGGGTCAGCGGACCGTGGGCGCTGCTCTACGCACTCAACCGCTACATCCGAACGATGCACGATCTCGCGCGCGACGGCGCGCCGCACATCGATGCCTCCCGCGTGCACGAACGCGCCGACGGCCAAGTGACGGTCGACGTTTTTCCCAACGCGTTTTACGATCGTCTGTTGCTCTCAGGCGTTCGCGCGCAAGTATGGATGCAGCCCGGTGTCACGCGCGACAATCTCAAATCCACCATGGCCGTATGGTACAGGCAATCCGCGCCGCAACCGCGGGTTGCGCTGGTGCTCGGCGCGGGCAACATCGCGTCGATCCCGCCGCTCGACGTGCTCTACAAGCTCATCGCCGATGGCGCCGTCTGCGTCCTCAAGATGAACCCGGTCAACGAATATCTCGGCCCGATTTTCGAAGACGCGCTCAAGCCGTTGGTCGATGGCGGTTTTCTGCGCTTTGCGTACGGCGGTGCCGAAGTCGGCAAGCTACTCTGCAACCATCCGTTGGTTGACGAAATTCACATCACCGGCAGCGATCGCACCTTCAATGCGATCGTTGCGGGCGGCGTAACCAAGCCGATCACCGCGGAGCTGGGCAACGTCAGTCCCACGATCGTTGTGCCCGGCCCGTGGACCGACGCGGACTTTCGCTTCCAAGCCGAACAAATCGTCACGCAAAAGCTGCACAACGACGGCTTCAACTGCATCGCCTCGCAAGTGCTCGTGCTGCCGCGCGATTGGGACGGCACGCCCAAGCTCATCGCCCAGATCGAATCGGTCATGCGCGAGGTGCTCGATCGCCCGGCGTACTATCCGGGAGCGAGCGAACGCTGCGAACGCCTTGCGACGGGACACGGATCGGAGCGTTATGGTCGCAGCGATCAAGGCTACACGCCGCGCACGATCGTGCGCGTCGATGCCAGCAGCGAAGATCCTAACTTCGAGATCGAAGCCTTCGCGAGCGTGCTGGCCGTGACGACGCTTCCGGGCGATGCGCCAACCTTCTTGCACGACGCCGTGACATTCGCAAACGACCGGCTGTGGGGGACGCTCGGCGCGAATCTCGTCGCGCATCCCGTGACGATGAGCACCTACGCAAGCGATCTCGATGCCGCGATCGCCGCGCTGCGCTACGGCTGCGTGGCGGTCAATGCCTGGACCGGCGTCGGCTTCTTGCTCACCGAAACGACGTGGGGCGCGTATCCGGGCCACACGATCGACGACGTGCGCAGCGGCATCGGCGTGGTACACAATAGCTATCTCTTCGATCGTGCGCAAAAGAGCATCGTCTGGGCGCCGTTTGCGCCGTTCCCGCGCAGCCTCTTCGGCTACGGCGCGACGCTGCTTCCCAAACCGCCGTGGTTCGTCACCAATCGCCTCGCCGATAAGATCGGCCAGGCGCTCATCGATTTCGAGATGCGCCAAACGCCGTTCTCGGCGATGAACGTGGCGATGCTGGCTATGCGCGCATGACCTCGTTCACGCGTGTAGCGTTCTTTTCATTGTGTCTGGCCTTTACGATGGCAGGCCAGGCATATGCATATCCGGGCTATTGCCAAATCGAACTCATTAACGACAGCCACGAAAACGTCATGGTGCACGCTGCCTTTGACGACGGATCGTCATCAGCTTTCCCAATGCAAGCACGTGAGCATCCGCACTACATCAGCTTGTTTTATAATCATTACTGTCATTCGGGCGTTGAGGTGCGCGTGACCGATCCACGTGGGATACTCTATCACGCGTGGACACATGTGAGCGCGACCGTTCGAATCGTCCCACATTAATCCACGTTGGGATCGACGTCGCTTGCGAGCTCGTCGCGCAGTTCCTTTTTCTTGCGTTTGCGGTTGTAGCGGGTGAGCGTCTCGTGCGCGCCGGCCGGCCGCACGTTGGTCGGCGGGCCCAGGCGCGGCACCAGCTTCATCTTGCGCCGCTTCTTCTTAGCCATGACGCTCATAGCGTAACACGTCGGCACCGCGCTGCGCACGCTTCATCCGCACCAGGCGATCGAAGCGCATGCCCAATTTATTGACCAGGGTGACGGCCGGCGCGTTGAACGGATCGACCAACGCGATGATCGAAGGCGCGTGGAGCTGTTGGAACCCGAAGGCGAGCACGCCTTGCGCGGCCTCGTACGCGTAGCCCTGTCCGTGTGCTTGCGGGGCAAACGCGAACCCCAGCTCGAGCACATCATTGCGTTCCGTCTTCATGAGCCCGCAGCTTCCGATCAGCTCCGAACTCTCCTTGAGCACGACCGGCCACATCGAGCAGCCGTCACGTTCCTGCGCTTCGGCCATCTGTAGGATGAGCGCGCGCGTCTGCTCCAGCGTCTTGGTTCCCGAGAGAATGTACTTCATCGTTTCCGGATCGCCGTAGATTGCGGCAAGCGCCGGCGCATCGCCGGACATCCACGTGCGCAGAATCAACCGCTCCGTTTCGATATAGCTCATTGCGAAATCGCGCCGGCACTCCGCAACATCTGCAGCACGCGATCGCCGGGCAAACCATAGACCGTTGCGCCGCCGCGGCCGGTCATCGTCGTCGCCTCGAACAGCGCATCGTAGATGGCGGCCTGCGTTGCTTCGGCGGTCGCGCGATACAGCGCGTTGAGCACGCTGTCGTCTTCAACGATCCGCTGCGTCGGTGCGCTTACTTCAAAATCGGCGGTCCGTTCGAAAACCTCACTGGTCGAAAACCCGACGAACAAATCGCCGCTGCCGACGTCGGAGGTCAATCCGGTCCGCCCCATGCCCAGGCCCGCGCGCAGTAAGAGCGCGCGCAGCTCGCGACTATCCAGCGGCGCATCCGTCGCCACCACGATGATGATGCTGCCGCTCTCCATCCGCCCGTGCAGGTCGGCTTCGGACAGATGCTTGGGGAAAACGGTACGGTACTCGCTCTTCAACCGTTCGCCCACCGGAACGCCGACGATGGTGAGCGCTTCGCGCGAACTGCCGGTGTTGTCGTTGACCAGCACGCCGACGGTGTAACCGCCAAGCGACGCCGGCAACACGCGCGATGCCGAGCCGATCCCCGCCTTGAAGCCGAAGGCGCGCATCCCGGTACCCGCGCCGACGCTGCCGCGCGCGAATTGTCCGGTACGCGCCTCGTTGAGCAACTTGTGCACGTCGACCGGCCCCACCGCGCGCCGCTGAATGTCGTTGAGCAGTTGATCGTCGCATTCAGCTACCACCGGCAGCGGCACGTCATCGGTCACGCCGATCTGCGGATGGTGCTCGATGACCCAGTCCACCACCCCGTCATCGGCCCGGCCGATGTCCAGCGTGTCGGTCAGGACGACCGGTTCCTCCAGATAGCCCGCTTCCTGGATCCAGTGGGTCCCGGTCATCTCGCCGTTGCCGTTGAAGGACAAAAAGGCCCCGGCCACCTTGTGATTCCAGGGGTCGGCGTTGGGAAGCACCGCCGTGGCCCCGGTCCGGATGTCTTGGCCTTGGATCAGGGTCAGGTTGGCAACCCGCACGCCTGCGACATCAGTGATCGCGTCCAGCCGTCCACTAGGGAAGAATCCAAAGTGGAAGGGCAGCACGGCTGCAGCCCGGCCCCCGGCTGCCAAGGCGATCGCGAGGCAGGCAACCAGAGCCATCGGAAAACGGTTTCTCATGCAGGCACGCTCTTCTTATCTCAAAAAGTAGATTCTAGTAAATTCGCACCGACGAACGCAAACGAGGGACACAACCATTCTTACCGTTCCGCAGAAACTCAAGGCCGCCAACCTGTGGGAGAACCTTACGCCACCCGAGCTCATCGAGCATGCACTGCGGCATCGTGAGGGCGTCCTTGGGCGCGACGGGCAGTTCATCGTCGATACGCGTCCCCACACCGGGCGTTCGCCCAAAGACAAAGCGTTCGTCAAAGAACCGTCGAGCGAACAATATATCGACTGGGGCGACACCAATCGCCCGATCGACGAGTCGGTCTTCGATGCGCTCTTCGAAAAGGTCGAAGCCTACCTCTCCGAGCGCGACGTGTATTCGCTGGATTGCTACGTCGGCGCCGACGAGCGGTATCGCGTGCCGATTCGCGTCTACAGCGAGTTCGCCTGGCACAACCTCTTCGCGCATCATCTTTTCATTACACCCGAGAATCCGGTGCCGGGATTCAGCCCGGAGTTCACGGTGGTCGATGCCGCGCTCTTTCAAGCCGATCCCAAGCGCGACGGCGTCCCCAGCTCAACGTTCATTCTGGTCAATTTCGAACGGCGCATCATTTTGATCGGCGGCACGCGCTATGCCGGGGAGATCAAGAAGTCGATCTTCACGGTGATGAACTATCTATTGCCGCTGCGCGACACGCTGCCGATGCACTGCTCGGCCAACGAAGGCCGCGACGGCGACGTCGCCATCTTCTTCGGCCTCTCGGGAACGGGAAAGACGACGCTTTCATCCGACCCGCACCGTCCGCTCATCGGCGACGACGAGCACGGCTGGTCGAACGATGGGATCTTCAATTTTGAGGGCGGCTGCTACGCGAAGGTCATTCGTCTTTCGCCGGCCGCCGAGCCCGAGATTTGGGCCGCGACGCACCGTTTCTCGACCGTCATCGAGAACGTCGTGTACGACGATCGTACGCGTAAGCTCGACGTCGACTCCGAAGCGAAAACCGAGAACACGCGCTCGGCCTATCCGCTCGAGTTCATTCCGAATATCGTGCCCGGCAGCAAAGGCGGCCAACCCAGTACGATCATCATGCTCACCGCCGATGCCTTTGGCGTGCTGCCGCCGATTTCCAAACTCACCCGCGATCAAGCGATGTATCACTTCCTCTCGGGATACACGGCCAAGGTTGCCGGCACCGAGCGCGGCGTCACCGAACCGACCGCGACCTTTTCGACGTGCTTTGGCGCGCCGTTCATGGTGCATCATCCGACCGTGTACGCGAAGCTTCTGGGCGAGCGGATCGATCGTCACGAGGTCGAGTGCTGGCTGGTGAACACCGGGTGGAGCGGCGGCGGCTACGGCGTCGGAAAGCGCATGTCGATCGCGCATACGCGCGCCATGGTCAACGCCGCGATCGAAGGCCGCATTCCGGCTGAGTTCGAAGCCGAGCCGTTCTTCGGCTTACGCATTCCCAAGAGCGTGCCGGACGTTCCCTCCGACGTGCTCAATCCGCGCAACGTGTGGGCCGACAAGAACGCGTACGACGAACAGGCGCGCAAACTCGTGGGACTCTTCTATAACAATTTCAAGCGTTTCGAAGCGCAAGCATCGGCGGCCGTAAACGCCGTCGCAATCAAACCGGCCGCAAAGTAGCCACAACTTTCCGCATGGAGTTCTACGGTTACGATCATGTCGACTGTCGCGTGCGTTCGCTCGAGGTCGTTGAGACGTTCTACGACGACTTGACGCCCGAGATCGGGCTGACTGAGAAACGCTACGCCTTCGTCGATTCCGAGGGCGAGTGGCATACGGAGTTCGAAAACTACAACGCCATCGAGTATTTCGAACCGCAGCATCCCACCAAACCGCGCCGCTTCTTCGGCTTGATTGAAAACCCGCTGCATCGCAACAACGACACCCGCATCGCCTTTCGCGTTGAATACAAGCGCATGAACGAGCTGATCGCCTTGCTCGGCAAAATCGGCGCCATCAATGTTGAGCTGAGTGAGACGATGGAAACGTACCCGGCGGTCTTCTTCGAAGATCCAGCCGGCACGAAACTGGAGTTGATCGGCCGCGAAGTTTAAGCTGCGTCTAATACGTTTCCCAGGAAGCACTGAGCGCTCTCCCAATAAGATGGGCCCATGAAACTCCAAGCCACCGTACTCGCCGGTCTTATGGCCGCGGGCCTCTCCCTACCGGCCATCGCCCAGGTGCAACAGCAGCCTGCGCCACCGGCACAATCCGAACACGGCGATCGCATGATGCGCCGCTTTAGCGATCTCAACCTCAGCGATCAACAAAAATCGCAGATTCACTCGCTCATGCAAAGCTACCGGCAAACACATCCTCGCGGCAGCGCGCCCGACCCCGATAGTCGCAAGCAACTGCGTAGCCAAATCGACGCGATCCTCACGCCGGATCAACGCACGCAGCTCCAGAGCGACGAAGCAAGGTTCCGCGCGCAGCGTCAGGGCAGCGCGACGAACAACGCTCCGCCGGCGCCCGTCGCCACGCCTAACTGATCGAACCGCTCGATGTAGTAGTCGGCCCGTGCGCATGCGCTCGCGGGCCGTCCGCGTAGCACGTAGACGGCTTCCATACCGGCTGCGTGCGCAGCATCCACACCCGACGCCGAATCCTCAATAACCAGTGCGTGCGCCGGCTCAATCTGCAACCGCTTGGCCGCAAGCGCATACGGATCGCCCGCTGGTTTGCCGCGCAGGACTTCGTCGGCGCTGACCAGCACCGGCGGGGTCGCCAGGCCGGCTCGAGCAATGAGCGCCAGCGCCAATCTGCGTGGTGCGGAGGTAACGATCGCCCACCGGCTTGCGCCAAGCGTCGCGAGCGTTTCACGTGCTCCGGCAATTGCGGCGCCGTCTTCGCTCACCAGCGTACCGAAGAGATCGAAACATATGCCCGCATAGGAAAGCTCCATGGTATCAGTGCATTTCTCCGCACATGAGCGATACTCTCGCGATCCTCGTGGGCGGTGGCCCCGCGCCCGGCATCAACGGCGTGATTGCTTCAGCCACGATCGAAGCGACCAACGCGGGGCTGCGTGTGGTGGGCATCTACGACGGCTATCGCGATTTGGCCGCGGGAACACCGGTGAAAACCACCGCGCTGGGAATTGACGACGCGGCCCTGATCCAGTCTAGCGGGGGCTCGTTCTTGCGCACGTCGCGCACGAATCCCGCCAAAGATGCCGCGACGCTGGATCGCACGATTCGCTCGCTCGAGACGCTGGGCGTTCGGTATCTGATTTGCATCGGCGGCGACGACACGACGTTCGGGGCTGCGCGGATTGCGGAACAGACCAAGGGGCGCATCGGTGTTGCGACCGTGCCCAAGACCATCGACAACGATCTTCCGCTTCCCGACAACGCGCCGACCTTCGGCTTTGAAACCGCGCGCTCCGTGGGCGCGCAAATCATCGAGAGTTTGCTCGAAGACGCGCGCACGACCGTGCGTTGGTACATCGTGGTGAGTATGGGGCGCAAATCGGGCGCGCTGGCACTCGGAATGGCGAGCGCGGCCGGCGCAACCCTGGCCGTGATTCCCGAAGAATTTCCGGGCGATACGCTGGCAATCGAATCCGTCGTCGACGTGCTCGCCGGCGCGATCGTCAAGCGACGCGCGCAAGGCCGCGATTACGGCGTCGCGGTCGTGGCCGAAGGCATCGTCGAACGCATCTCCGCCGACGTGCTCAAAGGCCTCGAAAATGTTGCACGCGATGCTTACGGACACGTGCGTCTCGCCGACGTCCCGATCGGGTCGTTGCTGCGCGATCGCGTGCGCGAGCGTTTGACCGAACTCGGGATTGAAGCGACCGTGCTGACCAAGGATATCGGCTACGAATTACGCTGCGCAAAGCCGGTAGCATTCGACGTCGATTACACGCGCACGCTGGGCTATGGCGCCGTGCGCTATTTGCTTGCCGGCGGGAGCGGCGCGCTGATTGCGCTCTCGGGCGGACGCGTGCAGCCGGTGGCGCTCGAGTCTCTAGTCGATCCGCAAACTGGGCGCATTCGCACGCGCCAGGTCGACGTGAACGCCGAAGCCTACGCCGTTGCGCGAGATTACATGGTGCGCCTCGAGCCGCACGATTTCGAAGCGCCGCAGCTCGCTCAACTGGCTGCGCAAACCAATCTTCCGCCCGCGCTTTTCCGCGAACAATTCATGCGCTCGATCGGCGTATGATCCGACCAGCATGCGCCGTTCTGCTATTCGCTTCTGTTCTTGTCGTCGCGTGCGGCGGCGGCGGAAGCGCCGCGCCCGGTACGGTCGCCACGAACCCCGGCACAACCTCGACGTCGCCGCCACCGCCGCCCACGTCGCCGAATGCCACGGGCTGTACGGGCGCAACCGCGTCAACGTACACTGCGACCACGACGCTCTCGACGCCGGCGTTGACCGTACCGAGTGGTTTGACGATTCAGACGATCGCCAACGTCGGCGGAGCGCGTGAACTGGTCGCGTTACCGAGCGGCGATTTGCTCGCGGGTACCGGCGGCTCGAACGTCTACATCGTGCCCAATGCCGAAGCGAGCGGCGCGCGGGACACCGCAGATTTCGCACGATCAGCGAACACCGTGGCGAACCGAGCACCGGCATCAACAACGCTGAGGGCGTCGCGTTCTCTGCGGCAACCTGCACGATCTTCGTCTCGAGCGAATACCACGTGTGGTCGACGCCCTACAAAGACGGGGATCTCACCGCCGAAAATTTGCAGCCGATCGCAACCGTTCGCACCGGACCGACGGCCAATCCGGGCGACGGTGACTATCACACGTCGACGTCCGTTGCCGTGTCGGGTTCGACGCTCTATGCGAGCATGGGCAGCCTCATGCAACGGATGCACCGGCGAGACCGATTCGCAGCGCGCCGCGATTTGGAAGATGAGCTTGAATGGTTCGGGGATGGCGCTCTTCGCCCAACACATTCGCAACGCAATCGCGCTTGCCGTGAATCCGGCCAGCGGGCACCTGTGGGCGGCCGGTGCCGGCCAAGACGATTTGCCCACTTACCATCCCTACGAATTTGCAGATGACATCACCGCAGCAGCGACGGCCGGTGGTGGCACGGCTAGCTACGGCTGGCCGTACTGCGAAGAGAATCACATGCTCTACAACACCGGTAGCGGAGCCCCAGCCAACTGTAATGCGCAAGCGCAGCCGCTGGTTGAATTCCCAGCCTACATCACGCACATTGGGGCGACGTTCTATCCCACCAATCCGACCGGCGCATACGCCTTTCCGACGCAGTACCGCGGCGCGCTCATCGTCACCAGCCACGGTTCGTGGCACACACCGGCGGGTAATGGATGCACGCTCGCACCAGAAGTCGACTACGTTCCGATGAATGGCGACACGCCGGCGACGGCGATGACCAACTGGGGCGTCAACAGTCCGACGAGCCAATATTCATCGTTGGTTTCCGGATTCCAACCGGGTTGCACGAGCCGGATCGGCCGCGCGACCGGCGTGGCCGTCGGCGCGAAGGGCAGTGTGTTTATCGGCGACGACCAGGCCGGAGTAATTTACCGCATCCGTCCGTAGCTCAAGCGCATCAATGGGCCGCGTTTAGCTGTTCCAATAGTGTTCGTGCCTTCGCCATGCCGTCCGTATCGTTATCGATTCCGTAGTGCTCGAGCGCCGAATTTGCGTCAGCTCTTGCGGCGCTAAAATCGCCACGAAGCTGATCGATTTGGGCCCGCACGTAGAAGGCGTCGGCATCGTCCGGGTACCGGCGCATGTAGGTGTTGATGTCAGCGAGCGCATCGTCCCCGCGGTGCAATCGCAATCGGGCATAGGCGCGCCAATAGCTTCGACCCGGCGTCGCTGCCCTCCTGAACGATGATCTTCGTAAAGGTTGCCTCGGCGCCACTAAAGTCGGCGTTGGCGAGCTGCAATCGCCCGCTCTCGAAGAGCGCATGGTAATTGGTGGGCCCAAGTTGAAGCGCCTCAGCGCACTCTTTTTGGGCCGCATCGAGTTGCTTGGCAGCCGTATCAGCCCGACATGCCTCTGCATAGGATGTTGCGCCCGGATCGATCGCGACCGCCTTGTGAAAGGCTGCCTGCGCCCCTGGGATGTCGTCCATGTTGATACGAGCGACGCCCAGCACGCGCAAGGCATACGCATAGTCGGGCTTCAGCGATACAGCCTTGTTTGCGTCAGATAGCGCATGCGTGTAGTCGCTCATCTGATTGTACGAGTCGGCACGGGATGCATACGCGTAGGCATACTCAGGATTGACTACAAGGGCCGCCGTATAATCAGCGATCGACTCCGGGAACTTGCTCTGCTCTTGATAGATGTCGCCGCGGTCTACCAGCGCACGAGCGTCGGTCTGGTGCGTGGCGAGATACTTGTTAAGGATGACAAGTGCGCTGTCATTCTTACCTGCGCCGGCAAGACTCTCGGCTTGCAGCAAGTCCGCGCTCACCGTATCTGCTGCGACGGGGAGCGTACTTGCACGTCCGAGACCACCGAAAGCCAAGAGGGCCAAAAGTACCAAGCGAGTCTTCATATGGCGCCTGATTCGACGCGACGCTTTCTTTCCTTGGTTGGTAAAGGTAGGCCAAACGGCCTACCTGTAGGTTGTTTTAGCTCGTCGGGCAGACCATCGGCGTAGCTACCGGAGATGGAACTGGCGTGGGTGCGCTCAGTGCCGGCGGAATGTTCTGGATGGTTATCTGCAGCGCTGGACCGGATACGGAACTCGGTCCCGTGAGGGTCGGCGCCAAGCCACCCGGTTCATCGTATTGCAGCGCGTACGAGTTGTTGCCCAACATGGCTTCGTGAACTTGCTGCGCATACAGATCGAAGACCGGATCCTTAAATACTCGACTAAACGGCGGCGGCGTAGGTGAGGTGAAAGGGGCCCCGGTTTGCCATGTGCTTACCGGATGTCCGTACGATACCGCCTGCAAGGCGGTTCCCCGCGCAATTTCGATCACGAGGGCCTTCCACAAGTAAAACGCGTTGTTGTCGGCAAGCGGGCCTCCCGGGACCACCCGACGGCATCGAGAAGATCGCACTTTGGCAACTCGAGCCCGAAATCCAGGCTTCCACGGTGTTGTACGCCTGCATGGTGTACGTGTTCCCACCGGGCATCGCCGTCGTCGAGGCTGTGCACGTCGTGCTCGAACCGATTTCGACGAACGTGAAGCTCGCGGAACCGTCGGATTGCGCGCAATAATAGTCGTTCGTGGTCGGCGTGGCCGTCGAGTTCGTCCCGTACAGCGAGTACAGCTGCGGGGTTGTCATATACTGCTGAAGGATGTAGCCGATGTAGCCACGGTTGGGCGGGTTCGGCGAGTCCGCCGCATTATAGGTTGAGTTGTAGAACCAATCTTGCGGGAATCCCCAATTCAAGCCGTTCTTCGGTGAGACGATACGCGACACGATGCCTCTGCCGTTGAACGTCGAGTTCACGACCAATTTGCCGTAATTATCCCAGATGAGTTCGGTTGCGAGCTGGCCGAAGCTCGTGCCTGACCCAAATCCAACCGAGACGCCGCTTTGCGTCAATTCCAGCGGGAGCCCCACTTGATCGACTTGCGTCACATCGGTCACGCCGCTCGGTAAGGTGAACTCAACAAAGTCCCACGGCGTCGACGTGTAGGTCGGCGTCGTTCGGTCGGGATAGAATCCGCCGGCTTATTGTCCGGAGGAGCGTAACCGCCGCCATTATTTCCCATGAGAATCAACGGATTGGGCGGTGTTGTCGAGCCCGACGGAGGAGGCGTCGCAAGGGCGATAAACATTCTGCCGGCACTCGCAACGGGAAGCTCAAACGTTGCTCCGCTGCCACCGGTGCTTCCCGGGAAGCAGGTCAACGGAAACGGCTGCGCGGTTACGCAAGTGGACCAATTCGTCATTTGGCCCTGCGCATTCAGATATTGCGTTCCCGTCGCAACATAGAGCACCGGGATGCCTCCGGTACCCGAGTTGTCGGTGAGCATCACCTTTTGACCCGGTGATTGCGCGGCTGAGATTCCTTGGCAATAGGTCGGCGTGCTACCCGGCGAGGGACGGCGCAACGGTTGGAGTCGGAGTCGGTGCCGGCGTCGCCGTTGGAACCGCTTGCGATGAAATTGCCAGCGCATAGATATATTGAGCGTTCGCATTGAGCTGCACGCCGGTCGGAACGCCCGGGAACGTGACTGTTTGCCCGCTGACGGTGCCTGGCCCAAGGAGATTGATCCAGCCGTTAATCGGCCCGACGTACGGATCCCAGAATAGCAGATATGCATACTGTCCGGCTGCGATCGTGGTTCCCGCCGGAAGCGTAAAGACGAAACTCGGCGCTGAGGAAAATCCAACCGATTCCGTCGTCGAGACAATAAGGTAGGCAGATCCCGTAAACGTGGTCGCGATCCGCTTCACCGGCACGATGTTCGTCGCTCTCGAATGCGCTTGCGGTGCATTCACACCGGCCGGCAACGTCGTTTGCAATACTGCGCTCATCGTTGCCGAGCTGCCGTTGGTAACCGGCGGAACAGTGAACTGCAGCGTGTACCCGCCGCCTTCTAAGAACACGACTTGCGGCGTCGCGCTCGGATTTACCGGAATATTCGTTGGCCCCGAGTTCGGCGTCGATGATGCAGAGGGCCCCGGATTCGGCGGTGCGACGCTTCCGCCCCCGCATCCCGCGACGACGATCGCGGCCAAGAACAAACACGGGAAAAGGTAACGCAGCATAACACCCGCCTACGAGCAGCAATATAAAGCCAACTCTTTGCAATGTCGGCAGAAACCGGCGTTCGCCTGAACACCGCGGGCTGGCGGCGAGAAACAATTCTGTGTAAAACGACGAGAGCCCGCGGCATTACTGTCGCGGGCTCATCGTATTTATAATCTGGCGCCGACCTACTTTCGAGGGACCCTGCGGTCCGACTATCATTGGCGCTGGCGGGCTTAACTGCCGTGTTCGGGATGGGAACGGGTGGGGCCCCGCCGCTATGGACGCCAGAAACTGGATCCCCACACGCGATGGCGAGCCGGAGCTCCAGCCGATCGCGGGTGGGAAAGCTGTACAAAGAAGAACTTCCAGGTGCCAAACTTTCAAGCGTAAGCGTAGTTTAAAATATCCGAGCGATTAGTACCGGTCAGCTCCACACCTTGCAGTGCTTCCACCCCCGGCCTATCAACGTGGTAGTCTACCACGGCTCTTCACCCTTACGGGATTGAAGTCTCATCTTAGGGTCAGTTTCGTGCTTATATGCTTTCAGCACTTATCTGATCCGAACATAGCTACCCGGCTATGCCCCTGGCGGGACAACCGGTTCACCAGCGGTTCGTTCGACTCGGTCCTCTCGTACTAGAGTCCACGCCCTTCAAACTTCCTACGCCCACAGCGGATAGGGACCGAACTGTCTCACGACGTTCTGAACCCAGATCGCGTACCGCTTTAATGGGCGAACAGCCCAACCCTTGGGACCTACTACAGCCCCAGGATGCGACGATCCGACATCGAGGTGCCAAACCTCCCCGTCGATGTGGCCCTGCACTCATCGTGCAGGCTAGACTATACCTTCATCTCTTTCGAGATGCACTGCGTATTATGAACGCGATAGATTTGCATCGAGTACATGCAGCACGTCCATCTCTCGCTTCGTTGCGCGAAGTCGTTACAGGGAAAGTGTTCGCTACGGCATCGTATGATCACGCACAATCGATTATAGACGCGCCATGCTTGCCGCTTTGCAGCGCAAACGTGGCTTCGTCTTATCTCGATTACGGTCATTTTGAACCGAACTTAGCTGTAGAAACCCGCAAGCTCATCACCGACGGCCGAACAAACTTTGGGTGTTGATACGCAACTGTTTACCCTCAGCTGCGCCGTCATCCATGATCCAGACGCAAGCCACGCCGATAAACTGCTCTTAAGCAACCCGATCGGCACGATCTTCTTTCTGTTCTGGTAGAACTGCTCGCGCAGCTCTGTAAGCCATGGATGGCTCACCGTCCGGAAATAGTATCCATTTCCGGATTCGAAAGTCTTGGCGCCGTTCTCACGAAGTTCGCGAGAGCGAGCGATACTTCCAATCGACGAGAGCACGTTGCGCGAGTCCATGGTGGACTCGGAAACAATATCCCGACTGTCGTCTTCAGCAGCGCTCGCGTCACCGAGCAAAGAACCGACGATCAACGATCTCGGTTGCCGAGAATCGAAGGCGTAGTCGCTCGAGCGCGCCGGCCAAAATATGTCTCTACGACAAACCTTCTTCCCTCGGTATTGCCCCGAAGGGTTTCACCGATATGAGCAATGTGTTTACCGCTCGATCACTCGAGCGGGGAGCCCAACTTGACTCTTGGGGGAGATAAGCCTGTTATCCCCGGAGTAGCTTTTATCCGATAAGCGACGGCCCTTCCATTCGGAACCGCCGGATCACTTAGCCCTGCTTTCGCACCTGCTCGACTTGTCTGTCTCGCAGTCAAGCTCCCTTATGCCTATGCACTCTGAACGAACGGTTTCTGACCGTTCTGAGGGAACCTTTGGGCGCCTCCGTTACTCTTTAGGAGGCGACCGCCCCAGTCAAACTGCCCACCTGGCCATGTCCTACAGCCGGATAACGGCTGTTAGTTAGAATCCCAAGACTATCAGGGTGGTATCCCAACGTTGTCTCCCCAACGACTAGCGCCGCTGGATCATCGACTCCCACCTATCCTGTACGGACAATCTCAAAACCCAAGACCAGGATACAGTAAAGCTTCACGGGGTCTTTCCGTCCTGCTGCGGGTAACCAGCATCTTCACTGGTACTGCAATTTCGCCGAGTTCCCCATTGAGACAGTGTCCAAGTCGTTACTCCATTCGTGCAGGTCGGAACTTACCCGACAAGGAATTTCGCTACCTTAGGACGGTTATAGTTACCGCCGCCGTTTACTGGGGCTTCAATTCGCAGCTTCGCTTGCGCTAACCACTCCTTTTAACCTTCCAGCACCGGGCAGGAGTCAGCCCCTATACGTCTGCTTTCGCATTCGCAGAGACCTGTGTTTTTGTTAAACAGTCGCTTGGACCTATTCTCTGCGACCACCCTCAGCTTACGTGGTAAACACTTCACCAAAGGTGGCACCCCTTCTCCCAAAGTTACGGGGTCAATTTGCCGAGTTCCTTAACAGGGATTCTCTCGTCGCCTTAGCATGCTCTGCCAGTCTACCTGTGTCGGTGTACGGTACGGGCACCTATGATCCTTAATAGAGGCTTTTCTTGGCAGCGTGGAGTCAGTCACTTCGGCTCCGAAGAGCCTCGTATTCGCTTCTCGTCCTTGCAACGCGGATTTACCTACGTTACGGTCTACAAGCTTGAACGCCCACATCCATCCGGGCGCTGACCTATCCTCCTGCGTCACCCCATCATTTCATAGACTTTGACAGACGATATCGAACAACAAAAAACATCGAGTATAACCTCGATGCGTTCGTCGATCGACATTGTCCGGCAAAGTCTAAACGGTCATCGGTGGTAGCAGAATATGAACTGCTTGTGCATCGCCTACGCTTCTCAGCCTCGGCTTAGCTCCCGACTCACCCTGAGACGATTGACGTTGCTCAGGAAACCTTAGACTTCCGGCGTGCGGGGTTCTCACCCGCATTTGTCGCTACTTATACCTGCATTCGCACTTGTAGTTCGTCCACACGTCCTCACGGTCGTGCTTCAGCCTACGCTACAACGCTCCCCTACCGATTAGTTTTTAATTAATCCCAAAGCTTCGGTTATATGCTTGAGCCCCGTTGAATTTTCGGCGCCCCATCACTCGACTAGTGAGCTATTACGCACTCTTTCAAGGGTGGCTGCTTCTAAGCCAACCTCCTAGTTGTCTATGCGACGAGACTTCCTTTACCACTAAGCACATATTAGGGACCTTAGCTGTTGATCTGGGCTGTTTCCCTTTTGACCATGGAGCTTATCCCCCACAGTCTGACTGCTGCATAATTCGCCAGGGTATTCGGAGTTTGATGGGGTTCGGTAATCTGGTAAGACCCCTAGCCCTGTCAGTGCTCTACCCCCCTGGGTTAACGTGCAACGCTAGTCCTCAAACTATTTCGGGGAGAACCAGCTATCTCCGAGCTCGATTGGCTTTTCACCCCTATCCACAAGTCATCCAATGTTTTTTCAACAACAACAGGTTCGGGCCTCCACGTGAGGTTAATCACGCTTCACCCTGCTCATGGATAGATCGCTCGGTTTCGGGTCTACTGCAACGGACAAATTCGCCCTATTCAGACTCGCTTTCGCTACGGCTCCGGCTCAACACCTTAACCAAGCCCGTTACAAGTAACTCGCAGGTTCATTCTTCAATAGGCACGCGATTAGCCTTGTCTTACGACATGGGCCTTTCACGGTTTGTAGGCATACGGTTTCATGTTCTATTTCACTCCCCTCCGGGGGTTCTTTTCACCTTTCCCTCACGGTACTAGTGCACTATCGGTTTCCACAGAATATTTAGCCTTGGAGGATGGTCCCCCCAGCTTCAGACAGGGTTTCTCGTGCCCCGCCCTACTCACGAACGACTCCGCAAGACCGATTGATTTTGTCTACAGGACTATCACCTTCTATGGTGCGGCTTTCCAGCCGGCTTCTACTATCGATCGGTTTGGTAACTTGCGCACAGATTTTCGGCTCTGTGACGGTCGTCGTACAACCCCGCTCATGCAACGCCCGAACGCTTGCACATGAACGGTTTAGGCTAGTTCCCAGTTCGCTCGCCACTACTACGGGAATCTCGTTTGATGTTTTTTCCTCCGGCTACTTAGATGTTTCAGTTCACCGGGTATGCTCTCTCACGACTATTGAATTCATCGTGGAGTCCGTGCCCATGACGGCACGGGGGTTGCCCCATTCGGACATCGCCGGATCATCGCTTCTTAGCAGCTCCCCGACGCTTATCGCAGCTTTGCACGTCCTTCGTCGCCTGTGGAACCAAGGTATCCACCTGTATGCCCTTATTAATTTTCGACTACGCAAAATTGCACCAACTCATTCAGGTTAAAAAATGAGTTGGCCGCTTTCATATGTTTGACACATGAAAGTTCTTCTTTATACAGTTTTCAAGGATCAAGGGACGCAGCCACGATCTTGATCCGAGTCCAACGCAATGTGGAACTCGGCGATCGAGGTTCGTTCCCTCAAAGCTGAACAGTACAGTCCATTTCCTTCGAGGCACTTTCGTGCATCTCGGGATGACGGAGACCCCCACTGAGGGAGCCGCAAAACGCTATGACCTCTGGCCCTACACGCTTTGACGCGTGGCAGACCCCTTGGCCGGCACTTCCCCCACTTGCGTGAGTCATGGCGCCGTTTTCAAATAGCTCGTCTGTGGTCGACTTAGAATGAATACGCCATCGCGTTCATACAGAGTATGAATCGATAGCATGTTCTCCTTAGAAAGGAGGTGATCCAGCCGCACCTTCCGATACGGCTACCTTGTTACGACTTCGTCCCCCTTACCTAGCATACCTTAGACGCCTTGTTCCTTGCGGTTACACGGGCGGCTTCGGGTACACTAAACTCAGGTGACGTGACGGGCGGTGTGTACAAGGCCCGGGAACGTATTCACCGCAGCGTAGCTGATCTGCGGTTACTAGCGATTCCGACTTCATGAAGGCGAGTTGCAGCCTTCAATCCGAACTGAGCGCCGGTTTAAGAGATTAGCTTGCCCTCGCGGGTTCGCGACTCGCTGTCCGGCGCATTGTAGCACGTGTGTAGCCCTGGACGTAAGGGCCATGCTGACTTGACGTCATCCCCACCTTCCTCCGGCTTGTCACCGGCGGTCTCGTGTGAGAGATCTTGTGGACCAACACACGACAAGGGTTGCGCTCGTTGCGGGACTTAACCCAACACCTCACGGCACGAGCTGACGACAGCCATGCAGCACCTGTCTCTGTGTCCGATTGCTCGGAAACCTAATCTCTTAGATGTTCACAGGATGTCAAGCCCAGGTAAGGTTCTTCGCGTTGCGTCGAATTAAACCACATGCTCCACCGCTTGTGCGGGCCCCCGTCAATTCCTTTGAGTTTTAACCTTGCGGCCGTACTCCCCAGGCGGGACACTTATTGTGTTAACTGCGGCACAGATGGAGTCGATACCACCTACACCTAGTGTCCATCGTTTACGGCTAGGACTACCGGGGTATCTAATCCCGTTTGCTCCCCTAGCTTTCGCTCATCAGCGTCAGAACAACCCCAGATGATCGCCTTCGCCACTGGTGTTCCTCCCGATATCTACGCATTTCACCGCTACACCGGGAATTCCATCATCCTCTGATTGCCTCAAGGTAAATAGTATCCGTGCCGTTCCCTGAGTTGAGCCCAGGTCTTTCTTCACGGACTTAAATACCCGCCTACGAGCGCTTTACGCCCAATGATTCCGGACAACGCTTGCCCCCTACGTCTTACCGCGGCTGCTGGCACGTAGTTAGCCGGGGCTTCCTCCAAGGGTACCGTCAATATCGTCCCCTTCGACAGTGGTTTACGACCCGAAGGCCTTCTTCCCACACGCGGCGTCGCTCCGTCAGGGTTGCCCCCATTGCGGAAAATTCCTCACTGCTGCCTCCCGTAGGAGTCTGGACCGTGTCTCAGTTCCAGTGTGGCTGGTCGCTCTCTCAAGCCAGCTACCCATCGGAGTCTTGGTAGGCCGTTACCCCACCAACTAACTAATGGGACGCAGTCCCGTCTCTTAGCGCATTGCTGCTTTCAGCGTCAAGCGATGCCGCTCGACGATCGTATGCGGTATTAGCTAACCTTTCGGCTAGTTATCCCCCACTAAAAGGAAGGTTGACTACGTGTTACTCACCCGTCTGCCACTAGGTATTGCTACCTCGTTCGACTTGCATGTGTTAGGCACGCCGCCAGCGTTAGTCCTGAGCCAGGATCAAACTCTCCATAAAAATATTTTATGGAGCGCATGACTAGCATGGCTCTATATTTCGCTGTGCTTTTTCAGATGTGACTGCGAATCACATCGCTACAAATCTTGCGATTCATAACAGCTAGAATTGTACGTTCTCGCGATTCTCAAAAGACTTGACCATTTGCATGACCTTGTCTTAGAGGTCGGAGACCCACAGACTTATTTGCTGCTGTACTGTTCAGTTTTCAAGGAGCGAACGGCCTGGACGCACCGGCAACCAAAACGCGCATCTTTCGATCGCGCTTTAGTGGGGGTACTCCAAGCCAACCCGGCTATAGTATCGAAGCGCGTGACGCGTGTCAAGCGCGATTTCGTACTTTTTCTCCAGCGCCACGACAAACGTCGACAGCCGCCGGACCTGGACTATCAGGGTACCATAAAGGGTGCCAAGGCGCCAGAAGGACTCTCGCTACGCCCCCGTGCGCTCGCGCGCGCGGCGACGCTGCGCTTTCACCCGGTTGCCGCACGTGTCCATGCTGCACCAGGCGCCCGAGCCGTTCTTCGTTTTATCGTAGAAGGCAAACAGGCAACTGTGCTTGCGGCAGGCCTTGAGCCGCGGCCACGTCCCGTCGCGAACGGCGTCATAAATCGCCGCCGCCAAGCTATCGCGTAGCTCCCAGCCCGAGTCGCCGGCGCGCGGTTTCAGCCGAACCCCGCCTTCGGACGTGAAGACGATCTGGGCGGCCGCTCCGGCCAGCGACTGCACCAAAGCAGGCCAGCTCTTCTGAGTCGAGCCCTCGCCATTGTGGGCCAGGAGCTCCGTGCGCAGCGCCTCGCGGAGCATTCGAAGGCTCGGCAGCTCGGCTTCCTGTACGTGACCGGCGCCCAAACCCGCGTCGGCTAACCAGACGCGTGCGCTCCCCAGATCGGAGAAAGCGTCGAGCGTCTCGGGGCGTTCGAGGTCGATGGAGTTCACGAAACTGCGCACCAACTCGAGTGAACCCGGCGCGGAGGCATCCTTGGGCACGGCATCAGCATATCACCAGCAAAACGTGTTGACAAGTTACTATCACCACCGTAACATGATAGGTAGTTACTTCGCAGAAAGGCTCCCGCCGTGATACTTCCGACCTCGTCCCCCAGCCGGCCACTCGTCCGGACCACGATCGACCTTCAGCTCGAGCGGCCTGACCGCCGGCCTAGCGACCTCTTCCAAGGCTGGGGCGTGAGCTTCTGGAGCGGCCGCCTCTTCTAGGCCGCGCTATGCCTGATGAAACGATCGCACGAATTTGGCGTGGCCGCGTGCGGCCTGGCATGCTTGCGGAATACCGCCGCTACATCGCGCAAACCGGCCTGCGCGACTATCAAGAAACGCCGGGCAATCTCGGCGCGTACATGTTCACGCGCGAACTCCCTGACCATGGCGAGGTTATGACCCTCTCGCTTTGGGACTCCTACGGCGCGATCGCGCGCTTCGCCGGAACGCCCGTAGATCGCGCGCGCTACTATCCCGAAGACGAACGCTTCTTACTGGACTTTCCCGAGCGCGTCGAGCACTTCGACGTCACGCTCGCAGATACAGCGCTTTGAGATACTCCGTCTCCGGCATCGCCGGATGAACCGGATGATCGGGCGCGTGGCCATGACGCTCGAGAATCTGCATGCGCCGTCCCACGGTACGCGCTCCATCCAACGCGGCACGTTGGAGACGATCGGTTGAAAGATGATACGAGCACGACGATGTCACCAGGAATCCGTCCTCGCGCAACAATCGAAACGCGGCTTCATGTAGCCGCTCGTACAGGCGTTCACCGGCCGCGGCGTCCTTGCGCCGTTTGATCAGCGCCGGCGGATCCAAGATTACCACGTCGAAGCGACGGCGCTCTTCGTGCAGCCCGCGCATGACGTCCATCGCGTCGCCGACGAGGCCGTCGATCTCCTTACCGACGGCCTTCGCATTTTCTTCTGCAAAGTCGAGTGCCAGCTGTGACGTGTCGATGCTGGTCACGGTAGCGGCACCGGCGATGAATGCGGACACGCCCCAGCCGCCGACATACGAGAACACGTCAAGCACGTTGTCGCCGGGCCTGATGTAGCGGCGTAATCGGAAACGGTTGTCGCGTTGATCGTAAAAGTACCCGGTCTTCTGCCCTTCGCGCAGCGGTGCGGCAATTCTCATATCGCCCTCGACGACCTCGATGCGCTCGGGTACCTCACCCAGCGTTTGATCGAGCGCCTCGATCCCTTCGAGCGCGCGCGTCGAGCCGGCATTCCGCAATAACACGCCCCTCGGCGCAATCACGTCCGTCAGGGCCGCGATGAACGGCTCGCGCAAGGCGACCGCGCCGGCGGTGTTCAATTGCGCGACGCTCACGTCGCCGTAACGATCGACGACGAAGCCGGGCATTCCATCTGACTCGCCGTAGACGAGCCGATAGAACGGCGCGGCGAAAAGCTCCGCACGCATCGCAAGGGCGCGCTGGATGCGCGAGCGAAACCACGCCACGTCGATCGTCGCTCGCACGTCGCGGGTCAGAATGCGCGCCGCGATCAAGGCATTGGGATTCACGTACGCAATGCCAACGGGATTTCGGCCCACATCCACCACGCGTGCGAGCTCGCCCGGCTTGAATGCCGTCAGCGGTGTTTGATCGATTGCGACTTCATTGGAAAAGATCCAATTATGACCAAGGCGGACCCTGCGGTCCGCCTTGGCTTGGAGTCGAAGCTCTTTCATGGGCCTACGAGATTTTGCGCGACATGGACTTGGCTTGCATAAAGAGCAGCAGATAGTCGCGGCCGCCGGCTTTACTGTCGGTACCCGACATGTTGAAGCCGCCGAACGGGTGAACGCCCACGTACGCGCCGGTGCTCTTACGATTGAAGTACAGATTGCCGACGAAGAAATCTTCCTTCGCGCGTTCGATCTTGGCGTCGTCGCTGGTATAGAGCGAACCGGTCAACCCGAACTCGGTGTTGTTCGCAATCTCCATTGCGTGATCGAAGTCGCTGGCCTTGATGATCGCAAGCACTGGACCGAAGATCTCTTCCTGGGCAATACGCGCTTGCGGATCGACGTCCGCGATAATCGTCGGCTCGAGGAAGTAGCCTTCACTCCCGACGCGATTGCCCCCCGCGATCAGCCGGCCTTCCTTTTTTCCGATCTCGATATACTCGGAGATCGACTTGAGCGCCGCCTCGTTGACGACCGGTCCCATGTAGACCGACTGTTGCTCGGGATCGCCGACCGTCATTTTCGCGACACGGTCCTTGAGTTTGCCCACGAACTCATCGTAGATCGAGGCATCGACGATCGCGCGCGAACACGCCGAGCACTTCTGTCCTTGAAAGCCGAACGCGGACACGGCGACGCCTTCAACCGCGGCATCGACGTTCGCATCGGCTGCAACGACGATCGAATCCTTGCCGCCCATCTCAGCCACGACGCGTTTGATCCACTTCTGGCCCTGCTGCGGCTTGGCAGCAAGCTCGTTGATATGCAGTCCGACTTCTTTTGACCCGGTGAACGAGATGAAACGAATCTGCGGATGCCCGACGATCAGGTCGCCGATCTCACTTCCCGAACCAGGAATGAAATTCACCACGCCCTTGGGCAAGCCGACCTCATGCAAGAGATCGACGAACCAAGCCGCGATGATTGCCGAATCGCTCGACGGCTTGAGCACGACGGTGTTGCCCGCGACAATCGCTGCCGAGGTCATGCCGATCATGATCGCGCCGGCGAAATTCCAGGGCGGAATAACCGCGCCGACACCGAGCGGAATATAGACCATCTCGTTACGCTCGCCTTCGATCGGCACAACCGGATGCGGCTCCGCATAGCGCAGCGCTTCGCGAGCGTAAAATTCCATGAAATCGATCGCCTCGGCGATGTCGCCGTCGGCTTCGGGCCAGCTCTTGCCGACTTCGTAAACGAGTAGCGCATCGTACTCGAAGCGGCGCTCACGCAACTTGGCGGCAGCATCAAAAATGAACGCGGCGCGCTCTTGCGCGCTCTTGCGCTTCCATGTTTCGAAGGCACGCGATGCGGCTGCTACCGCGGCACTCGCTTGCTCCTTCGACGCCGAACTGGTCAGACCAACGATCTCGGCAGGCCGGGACGGATTCAGCGAGCGGATCTGCTTTGTGGTCTCGATCCGTTCGCCATCGATCATCAGGGGGTAGTGCCGGCCTAAGCGTCCCTTGACGCTCGCCAGTGCGGCCTTCATCGCGGCTGCGTCGGCCGGGTCGGTAAACGATTTGACGACTTCATTCTTAAAGGGTGGAATCGTGCGCGTCAGTGTGCTGGTCATACCCCCGGATTTCCCCACCGCCGTCCGGGCCGCCTTGCCACTTGTGCGGTAGCGGGCCCCCTTGCAAGGTGCGAGAATTCTCGTGATATGACGTACGACATCGCGATTGTCGGCGGCGGCATCGTCGGCCTCGCCACCGCGCGGGAGCTCCTGCTCCGCCATCCGCACCTCAAGCTCGTCCTCCTCGAAAAAGAGGAGCTCCTCGCCACTCACCAGACCGGGCACAACAGCGGCGTTATCCATTCAGGCATTTACTACAAGCCCGGCTCCCTCAAAGCCAAGTTGTGCGTCGAGGGCCGACGTGAGCTGTGGAAGTACTGCGACAGCAAGAGTATTGAATATCGCAGCGTCGGCAAACTGATCGTTGCGACCGAAGAGCGCGAGCTGCCGTTGCTCCAAGACCTCTTCGATCGCGGTGTCCAAAACGGCATCGAAAGCCTCGAGATCGTCGACGCGGACGGCATTCGCGAACGCGAGCCGCATTGCCGCGGGATCAAAGCGATTTGGATACCGGTTACCGGAATCGTCGACTACGGCGTGGTCGCGCGCTCGTACGCTGACGACGTCCGCGCCATGGGCGGCGAGATCTTCACCGGGCGCGACGTGCGCGGCATCGAGCGACGCAACGGCATGGTACAACTCGAGACGACCCAAGGGGAGTACGAGGCGCGCTACGTGATCACGTGCGGTGGTCTCCAATCCGATCGCCTCGCAAAGATGACCGGTGGCGGCAGCGATCCGAAGATCGTGCCGTTCCGTGGGGACTATCTAATCCTCAAACCCGACAAGCGATATCTGGTCAAGGGCAACATTTACCCGGTCCCCGATCCGAGCTTCCCGTTCCTCGGCGTCCACTTTACGCCGCGCATGAACGGCGACATTTGGCTTGGGCCCAACGCCGTGCTCGCCTTTGCACGTGAAGGCTATTCATTTACCACGATCAACCCCGGCGATCTGTTCGAAACGCTCACGTATCCGGGCTTCATCAAGCTAGCGAGTAAGTATTTCTCGACCGGTATGGGTGAGATGTACCGTGACGTGCTGCGTAGCGCTTACGTGAAAGCGCTGCAACGCTACATCCCCGAGCTGCAAGTCGCCGATACGCTTCCCGGCCCATCGGGCGTGCGCGCACAGGCAATGATGGCCGACGGCACGCAAGTCGACGACTTCGTCTTCGAAGGCGACTCGGGAACGATGCACGTGCGCAACGCTCCGTCTCCGGCTGCCACGTCGTCGCTCGCGATCGGCATGTTCATTGCCGACGACGCCGACAAGCGTTTCGGCTTGGGAACGACGGCCGCCGCCGTCTGAGGCGTGAGCGACTTTACGGTCCGGAACATGGAGCACGGCGACGTCGACGCCGTGCTCTTGCTTTTTGATTCCGTCGCCGCCGAACGGATGTGGATCGGAACTGAACCCGGATACGATCGTCAGAAATATCGGGACATGCTCGGCTTCTCGCTGAGCAACGGCAACGGGATGTTCGTCGCGCAACAACTTGACGCGATCGTCGGCGTGATCACCGAATACCGGCACGATCCCTACGGACACACGATCGGCATGTTGGTCGACGAGCAGCACCGCGGACAAGGTGTGGGCGGCGCGCTGCTCGGACAGCTGATTGCCTGGGCGAGAGGTCGCGGCATCCCGCATCTCTCGCTGCTCGTCTTTCCCCACAACGAACGTGCGCTCGCGCTTTATCGCAAATTCGATTTCGTCGAAGTCGATTCGCAAGCCGCGCGCATCTCGCGCAGGAACGGCGAGACGTGGGATGCGATGCTCATGCGCAAGGCGCTAGGCTGAAGGCGATGTTGCGTAGGTCGCGGCAGCGATCAGCGGCTCGACGAACGCGCGCACGCGTCCCGCAGCCTCTTCTCCTCGCGCACCCGCGTAGGCATCGATCAGCGCACTTCCCACGATGATGCCGTCGGCAAGCGCCGCAACGTCACGCACGTGATCGGCGTTGCTCACCCCGAACCCCACGGCCAGCGGCTCTTCGGTGATGCTGCGCAGCATGGCGATCTGCGCGCGAAGGGCGTGCGTCGAGGGCTGCGTGCTCGCGCCGGTGACGCCCAAGCGCGAGACCACATAAATGAAGCCCGTGCTCTGCGCGGCGATGCGCTTCGCGCGTTCCGGCTTGGTTGACGGAGCCACGAGTAACGGCATATCCAACCCACGTGCGGCCAGCGTTGCCGAGAGCGCTTCGCCTTCTTCGAGCGCGATATCAGGTACGATGACCGCGCAGGCGCCGGCGTCCGAGGCCGCATCGGCGAAGCGATCGATGCCGAATTGCAGCACCGGATTGTAATAGGTGAAGAGCACGATCGGCGCGCCGCCGTGGTCGTGATGTTCGCGCACGAGTTCGAGCGTCGACGCAATCGTCGTCCCACCGGCGAGCGCGCGCTGCCCTGCAGCAGCAATCGTCGGTCCGTCGGCCAACGGGTCGCTGTACGGAATCCCTAGTTCAATGGCGTCGGCGCCGGCGGCAGTGAGCGCGCGCAAAACGACGAGCGTCGTCGGCACATCTGGATCGCCCGCCATGACGTAAGGGATAAATGCCGTGCGCTGCGCGTTGCGCGCACGCTCGAAGATCGCTTCAAGCATGCTGCAGGTCTCGAACTTGCGCGATGTCCTTGTCACCCCGTCCGGAAAGATTGACGAGGATGAGATCGTCGGGCCCACGCTCCGCGGCAAGGTTGTGCGCGAATGCAATCGCGTGCGCGCTTTCGAGCGCGGGAATAATTCCTTCTGCCCGCGAGAACGCAAAGAACGCGGCGAGCGCCTCCTCATCGGTAATCGGAACGTAGGTCGCGCGCCCGCTCTCTTTGAGGTGCGCGTGCTCGGGGCCGACACCCGGATAATCCAGTCCGGCGCTGATCGAATGCGTATCTCGAACTTGTCCGTGTTCGTTCTGCAAGAGATACGAACGCGAACCGTGCAGCACGCCGACGCTCCCCGCTCCAAGCGACGCCGCCGTTCTTGCGCTCGCGACGCCTTCGCCCGCGGCTTCGACGCCCCACAAGCGCACCTGCGCGTCATCGAGAAACCCGGCGAAAATACCCATCGCATTGCTTCCGCCGCCGACGCACGCGACGACGTCACTGGGCAGCCGGCCAAACTGCGCCAAGCATTGCGCCCGGGCCTCGATGCCGATCACCTTCTGAAACTCGCGCACCATGTAAGGATACGGATGCGCGCCGACCACGCTGCCGATCACGTAAAAGGTGTCTTCGACCTGCGCGGCCCACACGCGAAACGCTTCGTTGGTAGCATCTTTGAGTGTTTGCGTGCCGCCGGTCACCGGGTGCACCGTTGCCCCGAGCAACTTCATGATGTACACGTTGAGCGCCTGACGCTCAACGTCGACCGCGCCCATGTACACGTCAACGGGAAAGCCGAACTTGGCGCCGACAGTGGCCGTCGCGACGCCGTGCTGACCGGCGCCGGTCTCGGCAATCAGTCGCCGTTTGCCCATGCGCCGCGCGAGCAGGGCCTGGCCCACCGTGTTGTTGATTTTGTGCGCACCGGTGTGGTTGAGGTCTTCGCGTTTCAACGCAAACGGCGCGCCGCCCGGCGCGACGTACCGCTCCGCGTGATAGAGCGGCGAGGGTCGTCCCACGAAATCGCGGAGCACCGACTCGTACTCGTGCCAAAACTGCGGCTCCGCGAACGCCACCGTCATCTCGCGCTCAAGCGAGTCGAGCGCGTCGATCAACACCTCGGGAACAAAGCGTCCGCCGAAATCCCCAAAGTACCCGCGTGCGTTAGGCTGCATCGCTCTTCCGCACGGCAGCGACGAATCGTTCCATCTTATCGGCGTCTTTGCGACCGGATGTTTCGATTCCGGTGCGCACGTCAACCCAGGCGGGACGTACGATGCGTACGCACTCGCCGACGTTCGCCGGCGTCAGGCCGCCGGCGACGGCAATCGGACGCAAGCGTGAAAGTTTCGACAGCAGCGACCAATCGAAGGAAACGCCCGTTCCGCCCCACGCGCCCGCGACCTTCGTGTCGAAGAGCGGCAGCGCCGAGTATGCGTCGCAGCGGGCGTCCAAATCTTGGGGTCGCTCGCCCGGCGCAATATGAAAGGTTTTCACGACCGATCCACCAACCGCCCGCGCGAACTCGGGCGTTTCGTCACCCGAGAGCTGCACGACCAATTCGGGAAAATACCAACGCGCTCGCTCCACATCTTCGATGTCCGGATTGACAAAAACACCAACTGGCAAAATGCTCGTACCGATACGCTGCGCGATTTCCGCCGCTGCGGTCCAATCGATGCGCCGTGGCGAGGACGCGAAGATCATCCCGGCGGCGTCGGCACCGGCATCGATCGCGAGCGATACGTCGGCCCAACTATTGCAGCCGCAGAACTTAATGCGCGTGGACATGTTTGAGCGATGCGATAAGCCCCGCGGGATCGTCCGAGCGCATAAGCGCCTCGCCGATCAACACGCCGCGCGCGCCGGCCCGGCGCAGCCGCTCGACGTCGGCCAGATCGCGCATACCGCTTTCACTGATGGCGAATACGCTGGGAGGAACACGAGGCAGTACGTGTTCGCTGACCGCGAGGTCGGTGATCATCGTGCGCAAGTTCCGGTTGTTGACGCCGACGAATTCGACCCCAAGCCCAAGCGCACGATCGAGGTCGCGCACGTCGTGCACCTCAACCAACGCGTCGAGCTCGTACTCCCGCGCTTCGGCGAGCGCAGCGCGCATCTGCTCGTCGCTGAGGCCCGAGACAATCAGGAGGACGGCATCCGCTCCGTACGCCGCCGACTGAGCGATCTGATAGGGAACCGTCAGAAAGTCCTTACGCAACAGCGGAAGCGCCGTAACCGAGCGCACCTGTGCGAGAAACGACAGATCGCCCAGAAAGTGCTCGCTCTCGGTAAGGACACTGATCGCGTCGGCGCCCGCACGCTGGTACATCTTCGCAATCGCGACCGGGTCGAAGTCGCGCGCGATGAGCCCGGCGGACGGTGAAGCGCGCTTGATCTCGGCGACGATCGCGTCGCCGCTACGCGCTTGCAGGTGCCGCAGAAAGTGGCGGCGCGACGGGATGCTCGCGTACGCACGTTCGCGGATTTGTTGGTACGGCTCGCGCTCCATCTCGTGCTTGAGTCGATCGGCCTTTGCCGCGTAGATTTTCTTTAGGACATCCTCAGCCATGCGTCGCCAGCTCCTTTGCGCGCTCGTAGGTGCGTAATGCTGCGCCGGCGCGTAGAATCGAGCGCGCGTGCTCGAGCGCGGCCTTCATCGTCGGCTGCGTGCCGACGGTGTGCAAAACCAGTGCCGCGTTAAGCGCCACCACATCCGCACGGGGCGACTCTTCGCCGCCCAAGATCGAAAGAAATGCCTCGCGCGCCGCGTCGATCGAAGATGCCACGATCGCGGACAGCGGGGCCGCGATTCCGTACGCCGCGGGGTCAAGGGCCCATTGCCGCCCGCCTGCCGGATCGAAGGAGTACACCATGGTGGGAACGTCGCCTGCCACTTCATCGATGCCGTTCTCGCCATGGACGACCGCACCCCTGCGTACGCCCAGATCTTGCAAGACCTTCGCGAGCGGCTCGACCAGCTCGACGTGCGCGACGCCGACAATCTGCACGCCGGCGCTGGCGGGATTGGTCAGCGGGCCGAGCACATTGAAGATGGTCTTGACGCCAAGCTCGCGACGGACCAAACCAACGTTCTTCATCGCAGGGTGATAGCGTGGCGCGTACATGAACGTGAAGTTGGTCTCGCGCAGCATGTGCGCCGCGCGGTCGGGGGCCAAATCGATCGCCAGGCCCGTCGCCTCGAGCACATCCGCGCTGCCGCAGGCACTCGAAGCCGCCCGATTTCCATGTTTGGCAACCGGTACCCCAGCCGCTGCCGCGACGAGCGCCGCCATGGTCGAGACATTGATCGTGTTCGCGCCGTCGCCTCCCGTGCCGACGACGTCGACGACCTCCGGGAGGCCATGCTCGACATGGAGGCTGCGCTCGCGCATCGCGCGTGCCGCGCCGGCGATCTCGTCGACCGTCTCGCCGCGTGAAGCGAGTGCAACGAGCAAACCGCCGCTCTGGGCCGGCGTCAGTTCGCCGTCCATGATCGCGCCGATCATTTCGGCGCTCTCGGCTTGAGAAAGACGAGCGCCGGCTAAGAGCCGGCGCAAGAGTGGTGCGTATTCCGTACTTACTTCACCAGTTCGAGGAGCGACAGTTCGGCGGCGTCGCCGGAGCGTACGCGCGTTTTCGTGATTCGCGTGTACCCTCCCGATCGTCCCTTCAGTGAGGGCGCGATCTGCTCGACGAGCTTCTTGACCACCGCCGGCTCGGTGAGGAATTCGGCTAGCTTGCGACGGGCGGCGAGATCGCCGGCCATCGCGGTGGTGATCAGTTGCTCGACGACTTTGCTGACTTCTTTCGCCTTGGTCGAGGTCGTCTCGATTTTCTCGTACTTGAAGAACGAGGTCGCCATGTTGCGCAGGAGCGCCTTACGATGCCCGTCCGTTCGAGAGAGGCGTTTGTATGCGATTTGATGCGGCATTCGTTATCTCTCGTTGCGCCCGTTACGAAAGGCGGAGCGAGAGCCCCCTCTCTAAGAGAACTTGCTTGATTTCGTCGAGCGACTTCTTTCCGAAGTTGCGCATCTTCATGATTTCGTCCTCGGTGAGGTCAAGCAGCTCGGAGACCTTCGAGATTCCGGCGCGCTTGAGGCAATTGAACGAGCGCACGGATAGGTTGAGCGTTTCGACCGGAATGTCCCATTCGTTGGGCGGCGCTTCAGGCAGCGGCTCTTCGCGGCTGGTAAAGCCGACAAAAAGGTCGAGCTGCTCTTGCATGATCGCCGCCGACGTCGCGAGCGCGTCATCCGGCGTGATCGAACCGTTGGTCTCGATTTCGAGCGTGAGACGATCGAAGTCGACGCTTTGGCCGACGCGCGTGTCGTCGACCGAGAAGTTGACTTTGCGGATCGGTGAGAAGATCGAGTCAAGCGGAATGAGACCGATCATGTGCTCGATGTTGCGTTGCTTGTCGGCCATCACATAGCCGCGGCCCTTCTCCACGCCGATCTCCATCGAGAGCTTGCCCTCTTTCGAGGTCAGCGTCGCGATGTGGTAGCTCGGATCGAGGATTTCGACATCGGCGTCCGCTGCGATATCTGCAGCGGTGACGTCCTTCGGCCCGGAGACCGAGAGGTTGAGCACGCGCGGCTCGTCGCTGTTGAGCTTGACCGGCAAGCCCTTGAGGTTGAGCATCAGCGCGATGGTGTCTTCGACCATTCCGTGAATCGTCGAGAACTCGTGCAGCACGCCGTCGATCTTCATATACGTGACGGCCGCGCCGGGAATCGTGCTAAGTAGAATACGGCGCAGCGCGTTGCCGAGGGTGATGCCGAATCCGCGCTCGAGTGGCTCGATCACGAACTTGGCATAGTTCTCACGGCGCTCGCGCACCTCAATGGTTGCGCCGGCGGGCATTTCCAACGTGGTCATGATGTGGTTTCGTTTATCCTTTGTTACTGCTTACGTTATCCGCCATCGTCCCCGACGATAACGATCGCACGCCTAGCAGCGGTTGGGGGTTTGTATTATCTGCTGTAGTACTCGACGATCAACTGTTCGTCGACCGGCGTGTCAATTTGCTCACGGGCAGGCAGCTGCGTCACTTTACCCGTGCTGTCGGCATCGTTCCACTCGAGCCAGTCTGGTGGACGGCGCGAACGCGCGACTTCCAGATTCGCTTCGAATACCGGCGACTTTAAGCTGCGCTCGCCGATCGAGATCACGTCGCCCGGCTTGACGATGAACGAGGGTACGTTGACGTTCTTGCCGTTGACGCGGAAATGCCGATGGGTAACGAGCTGACGCGCCTGCGCGCGGCTCGTCGCCAGGTTCAAGCGGTAGATGACGTTGTCGAGACGGCGTTCGAGCAGCTGCAAGAACGTGCGGCCGGTCTGACCCGGAACGCGCGCGGCCTCGCGGAAGTAGTTCTCAAACTGCGTTTCGTGCACGCCATAGTAGCGGCGCATCTTCTGCTTCTCGCGCAGTTGACGGCCGTACTCGGAAATTTTCGTGCGCTGCTTGCCGGCGGTCTTTTGACCCGGCGCCGTGCCGCGGCGCTCGACCGCGCACTTTCTCGATAGGCAGCGGTCGCCTTTGAGAAACAGCTTGATTTTTTCGCCCGTTTTACTCGCAGCCGTTTCGCGACGGCACAGACGGCAGACGGGTCCAGTATAACGCGACATATCTTCTCTCTTCGATTACACGCGGCGGCGCTTGGGAGGGCGGCAGCCGTTATGCGGAATGGGCGTAACGTCTTTGATCATCGTGATCTCAAGGCCGGCGGCTTGGAGCGAGCGGATCGCGGCTTCGCGCCCGGCGCCCGGACCCTTGACGAACACTTCCGTGCTCCTCATACCGTGTTCCATTGCCTTGCGCGCGGCCGACTCGGCAGCCATCTGCGCGGCGAACGGCGTCGACTTCTTCGAACCTTTGAAGCCGAGATTTCCGGCTGAGGCCCACGAGACGACGTTGCCATGGGGATCGGTGATCGTGACGATCGTATTGTTGAAAGACGCGTGCACGTGAGTCACGCCCGATTGGACGTTCTTAACTTCACGTTTCTTACGTGACTTCGTTTGCTTTTTGGCAGCCAAAAAAGACTCCGATGAAATTTATCCGGTTCCCCGAACGACGGGGCTGTCGTCGCCTCAACGAATCCTCCGCGCTTGCGCGTGGACTCATCTGATGGAGCCAGGGACACGGCGATTGCCCCCGGAGCCGCGCGCCGCTGATGAAGAGAGAGAGCAGCAGCGCCAAGCCAGCATCTTACCTTAAGAACCCCCAAGGGGTCAACTGCCGATGGCGGGAAGCGCGTGGCCATGCGTCCAGCCACGCCGAACCGGCGGGCCTTCCTCGCCTCGGCGGCCGCTCTTGCCTCGCTCCCGATCGCGGGCGAGGCTGCGGCCCCCGCCGATCCCGACCATCCTGGGCGCCTCTCGCGGGCCCTCGTGCTTTCCGGCGGTGGCGCTCGCGGCGCCTACCAAGCCGGCCTGATCGACTACCTCCGCCTTTCGGCACAAATTCCGAACGGCGCGGCCCTGCGGCCGTATCAGCTGGTGGCCGGGACGTCGATCGGCGCCCTCAACGGGTATTTTGTGGCGACCGGCCAGTTTGACTTGCTGCGCCAACTTTGGTACTCGATCGCCGACCAGCACGTGATCCAACTCAAGGCTCGCTACGCCAAGATCGTTAACGACGACAGCGGCGTCGGCACGCGTTTTACCGCGGCGATGCGCATGGTGCTCAGCTTGACCAGCCACGACACGGGCGTGATCGACGGCGACCATCTGCACGACTGGCTGGTGCGCTTCATCGATCCGACGCGGCCGGTCGTCATGCCGTTCATTTGGACCGCGACGAACCTCACGTACCAGTCGCCGGAATTCTTCTATCTGGTACCGACGGCGCTGCAAGCCGGCGAACGCGAACGCGCGATCACGGCAATCCGGCTAACCGTCGGACCGACGGCGGTGCTGCGCGAAGCAACGCCCGATCTCTTGGTCTATGCCTTGCAGGCGTCGACGGCGATTCCGGTCGCCTTCGATCCGGTGCCGCTACCCGCCGCATCGGGAGGCGGAACAAATTTCTACGTCGACGGCGGCGTCACCGCGAATACGCCGGTCGGCCCCGCACGCGCTGCCGCAACGCGCATTGACGTCGTCTTGCTCGATCCGCCGTTGCAAAAGACCGACTATCGTAACGCGCTCGAAGTCGGGTTCGGCGTGTTCGGCGCGATGCAGCGCCGCATACTTGAAGCCGACCTGCGCGCCGCTTACTTAGAAACGTTCGGCAAGCGCGCGATCGCGAGCGTCAATGCACCGCAGGCACGTCTCTTTGCCGCCACGCTCTATGATTCCGATATCTATCAAATGCAGCCGGGAGATGAGCTGCCCGTCGGCGTGGTCGGCTTCGACGATCGCGAAAATATCTACAAGACGTTCAAGATTGGTTTTGAAGACGCGCGCCGCGGCTTCGCGCCGTACCGCTACGGCGAAGACTAAAAAGGAAAAGGCCCGACCTTTCGACCGAGCCCCTTTCTTTGCTTTAACGAAATTATTCGTTAAAACTTGATGCCGAGACCCACGAACGGACCGTTCATGGAGTAGTTCGACGGAGCATTCGACCTGTTGGTACCACCGGTTCCAGTCCAGCCGGCTTCGATAAAGACCGGGCTGTTGCCGATGACGTAGTCCACGCCGATGTTGTACATCAGGATGTTGTATGCCAAGTTGTACTCGGTACCCGACGGAGCGGTGAACGTGCCCTTGGCGTTGGGATAGTAGTACGCATCGCCGTACACCGAGAACGCTTGGTTGAGATCCGGGAGTTTTTCAACACCGAATCCAAACGCGGTCTCGCGTGGATATCCGTAGTTGTTGTTGCGCCACAGATAGCCGACGCCGATGTAGATGCGCGGATCCGCGACCTTGAGGCCCAGTCGTGCATCGAGATCGGTATCGCGAGCGTTGAAGGCCGGGACGTTCGTCGCGCCGTTACCGCCGATGACCGTGACTTGGCAGTCAGGCGTCGGTGCACCAAGTCCACCCGCACAGGTGTGCGGATACTGGAACTGCTGCATGTTGCCTTCGATCATCCACGGGATGTTGAACGCGCTGAATTCCCACGCGCCATGAAGTTGATACGAAGCACCGTTGCCGGTGTTGCCCGGGCTGAACTCGTTATAGACCTTGGGCGAGAAGATGTAGTCGCCGGATACGAATAGGTCTTTATACGGTGTTGCAACCGGAGCAGGCGTTGGGGTTGGTGCAACCGTCGGGGCCATCGTCGGCGCAACCGTTGGCGGTGCGGTCGGCGGCGGCGTCGGCGGCAAGTAGCGAACCACGACAAGCTGCTTGTCGGGAACCCATTGCACGTAGGCACCCATGCCTTCGGAGATTACACGCACCGGGACGAGCACGGTGCCTTGATAGAGAATCGGCGGCACGTCCAGAGGACGGGACTCGCCGTTGATGACGACTTCGGGTTGACCGACGGTCACCTTGACTTCAGAACCCGGCTTGCTGACCGTGACGGTCTTGCTTGCCGCATCGTATGACACCGATGCACCCATTTGCTCGAACATCGAACGAAGGGGAATCAGAACGGTGCCGCCTCTTACCAAAGCAGCAAGTACGCGCCCTTGTTTGAGCACGTCAGGCTTGGCGTAGACGTGATGATCGTTATAAAGAATCGGTATAGTGCCGGACGGCGGAGATCCGAAGTTGGCCGCCGACATCGAACCCGTATCCTGTGCAACCACAGCTTGGCCAGTGTTTCCCTGTGATTTGGCAGTTGACGGGGCCGCGACTGCGGTGAGCCCGCAGAACACTGCCATCAGTGCTGCAAGGACTCCGGTGCTCAGTCGTTTCACAAAAGCCTCCTTAAAACTATTTTCGCGTTCGTGGGCGGCAAAAACCGCCCCACGAAGGCTAGAACGCATGGTCGCCTTGCTTGGGTTCCATGCAGTCATGGCCATAACTCTTATGCCCCCTTGGGGCCATGGGTAAACGCCAAATCCAGAGCGTACCGATGAGCATTTCGGCCCCCCCCAGAAGCAGTGCATCGCGGGGTCCGGTCGCGTTCCGCAAGACACCCAATTGTGAAAGTGTCACGGTCGCTACCAGGGGCGCCAGCATCTGCGGACCGACCACGGCGACGTTCCAAATGGCCATCGTCGTAGCGAGCGCGGCCGGCGGGAGCAGACGGCAGGCAAAAGCCCAGTCCGCACAGAGAAAAACGCCCCAGCCGACGCCGGCGAGCGCGATCGCCGGTCCGAGGGCCACCGCCTGATGCACGAGCGCCAGCCCCATCAACGATGCGGCTACCACCCCGCCCCCAACGCTTACGACCAATCGCTCATCGCTGCGGTCCGACGGGCCCGCCGCCACGAGCGCCCCAAGTGCTCCCACCACCGTGAATACGAGCACGCACAGACCCGTCGTCCGCGTCGCATCCAGCGCGAAGCCGTGCGGCAAGATCGACGCAACGAAGAAATACAGATACCCGAGCACCGTATAGAAGCCGAGATAGACGAAGGCTCGCGAGATGAACAGATCGACGAGCGTCCGGCTGACCGTAAGGGGCGCCGCCCCTTCGATCGGTTGCATGGGGATGCGGCGGATGTGGATCAGCGTAACGGCAGCCGATGTGAGAAGCCCGGTCGCGAGCGCAAACCCGAGCCATTGCATACCGAGCAGCGTCGCGAGGATCGCGCCGCACGCATTCCCCGCACTGCCCATCGCCGCCAGCCACGCGGATGCAACGCCGAAGCTGCGCGGTGGGACCAAATCAGGAATGATCGCTTGATATGGACCGATGATGACGTTGAGCGCGACTTGCAAGCCGACGAACGACCATAGCAGCACGCGCGCATTTCCGCCGGCGTAAAAAGCGAGGATTGCCAACGCGCCGAGAAGTACGCCGATTCCGTAAAATACACGCCGGTCACGACCGCGCCGGCGTAGCGCGTCCGAAACCGGGCCGATCACGAGCTGCGTGATCGCTGCTGCGCCTGCACCGCTTGCAGAGATCACGCCAAAGAGGGCGAGCGACGAATCGCCCGCGAGTTGCAGGCAGCGCGCCTGGAGCGAGATACCCAGCACCGCGCCCCAAATCAACTGCACGCCGAACCAAAGCGCGGTAACGCGCGCGGGCTTTGGCTCCTTAAGAGCGGGCGGCTGCATAGATATATTCGCTAATCGTGTCGGCGTCGTAGGCGAGTTCCGCCGGCGCGTCACGCAGCGCCGCCACCGGTACTCCAAGCAGACGCTTCGCGCGTGCCTCGAGCGCGCTGACTGAAATCCGGCCGATAGCAAAACGCAGGAGCACGAGCGGTCCTGCGACGCCGGCCATCTTCCACGGTGCTTTCCGTGCATCGAACATCGTCGTCGCGAGCGTTCGTACGCGCGCGCGCGAACCCGCCGGAAAGTGAAACACGCCGCCGTTTACTACTTGCTCGCCCGCGAGCGTGATTCCGAACGGGGGTGCACCGGGAAAACGTTCGAGGAATGCGCCATGTTCGCAAAGCGGCATCGACAGCGCGCGCGGATCGATGCGCTCGAGAAACCACAGTAGCGAAGGCGCATCGATATACGGCATGTCGCAGGTGAGATAGAGCAGCGACGCGTCGTCCGGCCACCCGTCGAGCGCGCCGAGAACGTTCCCCGCGCCCGTCCCGGCGTCGGCGATCATGCGTACCGGCGCCACCGGTGTACATGCGTCGCGGACCGCGTCGTTCCCGACGACCGCGATACGCTCGATCCCGCACGCCAGCAGCGCGTCAAGCGTACGCGCGATCATCGTTCGGCCGCGCACCGGCGCGAGTGCCTTGAGCGTGGTCCCGGCCGCGCGAGCGTACTCGCCATCGATCGGACCGCCGGCCGTGATCACCGCGTACAAAACAAAAGACCCGGCATTGTGCCGGGTCTGTTCGTCCTATTTCTTGGTTGCGGCCTTCTTCTTACCGGCCACGGTCCGTTTAGGACCCTTTCGCGTGCGCGCATTGGTCTTGGTCCGCTGTCCGCGAACCGGCAGACCGCGGCGATGGCGCAAACCGCGATAGCAACCGATATCCATCAGGCGTTTGATGTTGCCCTGGACTTCGCGGCGCAGATCGCCTTCGACGCGAATTTGCAGCGTGTCGAGCGCGTCGCGCAGCTTCTTCTCGTCGTCCTCGGCGAGGTCTTTGACGCGCGTGTCGGGATTGATCCCCGTGAGGGCAAGCATCTTCGCGGCGTTGGCCGGGCCGACACCGTAAATGTACTGCAACGCAATTTCAATGCGCTTCTCGCGCGGAAGATCGATACCAGCGATACGAGCCATAATCTTATATTACCCCTGAACCTGCTTGTGTTTGGGATTGACGGTACAGATCACGCGCACTTTGCCTTCGCGGCGAATGATCTTGCACTTTTCACAAATTTTCTTGACCGAGGGTCTGACTTTCATTTTTAAGGTGCTACACCCAGGTTCCGCACCCCCACTCATGCCGCCCCGCTTCGCGGGTTCGCACATCCTGTGCTCGGCAATTGTACCGGCATCGTGTCGGTACTTCGTGGGGCCCCCGGACCGTGGGCGCCTTTCTCTTGGTTTGTCCGCTTGAGACTCCCCTGGGGGCGCCCAAACGAACGTTGGTTTCTCTAACTGAGTTGAGTCGTTGTTTCTATTTACTTATACCGGTACGTAATCCGGCCATGAGTCAGATCGTAGGGTGATAGCTCTACGAGGACTCGGTCGCCGGGCAGAATGCGGATGAAGTTCATCCGGATCTTTCCCGACACGTGTGCTAACACGCGATGCCCGTTGGCGAGTTCCACCCGGAACATCGCATTGGGCAAGGGCTCGACGATCGTGCCTTCGACTTCGATCGCCTCTTCTTTAGGCATCGCGGTCTTGGCGGCCTTAGCCGCCTTGTCCGCCGCGCTTTTTCTGCCCCGAATCGGGCGACCTCCGCGACGACGAGCCATTAGTGGGTCTGCACCCGCTCGGCACCGGGAACGTACTTGGCAACGTCTGGGTGTTCCCCATAGTCGCGAAGCGTCAGAATCCTCGGGCCATCGTCGGTCACGGCGATCGTATGCTCGAAGTGCGCTGCGAGTTTACCATCTGCCGTGACGACTGTCCAGCCGTCCTTGAGGATCTCGACCTTGCGGTCGCCTTGGGTGATCATCGGTTCCACGGCGAGCACCAGCCCCGCGCGCAGCTCGAGGCCGGTCCCGGGCTTGCCGTAATTGGGCACCTGTGGCTCCTCGTGCATTGCCGTTCCGACCCCGTGGCCGGCCAGCTCGCGCACGACGCCGTAGCCGCGATCCTCGGCATAGCGCTGCACCGCCGCGCCGATATCGCCGACGTGGTTGCCTCGCTGCATCTGCGCGATCCCAATCATGAGGCACTCCTGCGTGACGTCGAGCAAGCGCTGCGCCTCGGGCGAAATCGTGCCGATTGGAATCGTCACCGCGGTATCGCTGACGTAGCCGTCGAGCGTCGTTCCGATATCGATCGAGAGCAGATCGCCGTCTTGCAACACATAGTCGCCGGGAATACCGTGGACGACCTCGTCGTTGACCGATGCGCAGATCGTGGCCGGAAAGCCGTGATAGCCTTTGAACGTTGGAATGCCGCCGCGCTCGCGGATACCACGCTCGGCGATCTGGTCGAGATCGCTCGTCGTCATGCCCGCCTTGGCGGTTTGCATCAATTCGGTCAGGACGGTCGCGGTGATCTTGCCGCTGCGGCGCATCGTTTCAATTTCGCGCGCCGACTTGAGCGTAACCATTCTAACGGCGCTCCGCCCGAGGCTCCGCGCCCCCCACTTCGTGGGGCCCCCAGGCCACGGCGCGCCAAACAAACATTAGTGCGCGTGCTCCACGCCGATCGCGTGCATCAGCATGTGCGTCACGTGCTCGACCGGCTGCGTTGCGTCGATTTGCGCCAGACGTCCGCTCGCGCGATAGTACGCGACCAGCGGCATCGTCTCTCTCTCGAAAACGTCGAGGCGCTTCTTGATCGTCTCCGCATTATCATCGGGACGCTGAATCAACGGCCCACCATCGTCGTCGCACATGCCCGCGACTTTCGGTGGGCTGAATTTCTCGTGGTAGACGCGTCCCGTGCGCGGATTGGTCCAGCGGCCCAGAAGCCGCTCTTCGAGCAACGCGCGCGGAATTTCGAAGAAGACGGCGCTGGGAAGACCGCGTCCGCGTGCTTCCAACAGCGTGTCGAGCGCTTGCGCCTGCGCAACCGTGCGCGGGAAGCCGTCGAAAAGGAGCGCGCCGCTATCCTGCAGTTCGCCTTCGACCATCTTGATGATCAACTCATCGGGTACGAGTGCGCCGGCCTTCATATAACCGTCGGCGGTTTTGCCGAGCTCTGTACCCTTGTTGACGTGAGCGCGCAGCAGATCGCCGGTTGAGATCTGACGATACCCAAACTGCTTCTGCAGAACTTGCGCCTGCGTGCCCTTGCCCGCGCCCGGACCACCGAGCAGCACGATGTCACGCGGCATTAGCGCTTGATGAACCCGCGGTAGTCACGCATGGCCAGACGCGCCTCAATCTGCGAGATGGTGTCGAGCGCAACGCCCACCACGATGAGCAGCGAAGTCGAGCCGAGATAGATCGTCGTGATGCTCAAACCGCGCTCGAGAATATTCGGCGCGACGGCCAAGATGCCGAGGAAGAGCGCCGCTGCCGTCGTTAGGCGAACCAGAATCTTATTGAGATAGTCGACCGTCGGCTGGCCGGGGCGAATGCCCGGAATGAACGCGCCCGTTTTCTTTAGGTTGTCAGCCACGTCGCGCGTATTGAGCACAATCGAGCTGTAGAAGAACGTGAAGATCACGACGAGGAAAAAGTACGCGAAATTGTAAAGGCCCGAACCGGGTGAGAACCAGACGTTGATTGCTAGGTTCAAGGCCACCGTGTTCTCCGGGATTTGCATCGTCCAATTAACGAGCGGCAGCGTAAAGAGGTTGAACCACTTCGGATCGCCGGCGCCGTGGAGCCAAGTCAGTGCCTGCTGCGGCAGCAGTAGAATCGAGATCGCAAAGATGATCGAGATCACGCCCGCATTGTTGAGACGCAGGGGAATATAGGTCGAGCGCCCAGCGAACATCTTGCGGCCGACCACCCGGCGGGCTTGCTGCACCGGAACGCGACGCTGGCCCTGGTACATGAAGATGATGCCGATGATGATCGCGATCGTGATTAGGACGAACAGGACGAGGTTGAGCAGCGAAAGGCCGCCGGTGCTCGCCGTTTTGTACGTCTCGGCCACGTACTGCGGGTAGCGCAGCACGATACCGATGAAAATGATCAGCGAGACGCCGTTGCCGATGCCCTTGTCGCTGATCTGCTCGCCGAGCCACATCAGGAAGAGCGTGCCGGCTACCAGTGCGACGATGGCGAAGAGCTGGTACCAAATGCTCGTGTCATAGAAGACACCGTACGCCTTCATCGCATTGGTCATGAAGGTCGCCTGGAGAATTGCGAGGACGATCGTGAGCCAGCGTGTGTACTGGCTGATCTTCTTACGCCCTTCCTCGCCGCCTTTTTTCGCGAGCTCCTCGAGCTGCGGCAGCACGACGGTCATCAGCTGCATGATGATCGACGCGTTGATGAAGGGCGTGATCCCCATCGCGATGATCGAGAGCTTCTGCAGTGCGCCGCCCGACAGGAAGCCGAGCAGATTGTAGAAGCCGCCGCCGCTCAGGGCCTTTGACCACGCGGCCTGGTTCACGTTGGGCAGTTGCACGTGGATCATGAAGATGAACCACGCGAACGCAAAGAGCACGAAGCCGATGCGTTTGCGGATATCGGGAACTAAGATCGCCGCCCTGAGGTTATCGAACACTACGCGTTCTCAGTGACTGGTTCGGGAAGGGTCGCGCCCGCGGCCTTGAGCGCCTCGAGCGCGCTTGCCGAAAACACGACGTCGCGGAATTTCAATCCCTGCGGAAGCGACTTTCCGCTTTTGGCGCCGCCGAGAATCTTCACGCCGTCAAGTGTGGAGCTAAGTAGGCCACGCTCTTTGAGCGATTCGGGCGAAACTTCGACGCTGGCATCCCACGCACTGAGCTGGTGCAGATTGACGACCGCATAGCGCGAACGGAAATGCCCGATGTCGCGGGCCTTCTGCGAATAGCCGCGCTTGTGCGGCAAACGACGCGCCCACGGCGTCTGACCGCCTTCGAACGCAGGGCCTTTTCCGCCGCCCGAACGCACGGTTTGACCCTTCCCGCCTTCGCCGCCGGTCTTGACCATGCCCGAGCCGTGTCCGCGGCCGATCCGCTGACGCTTCGGCCACGAGCCCCTCGCGGGTTTGAGCGAACCGAGTTTGAGCACCGCGCCGCTCGAGGTAGCGAACGCGCCGGCACTCACCGTTGACGTGCTCTTGGCTACGGCCGCTTTCGGAGGGGCTGCTTTTGCCGCGGTCGTTTTGCTAGCGACGGTCTTCGTCGCAGTCGCCTTTTTTGCAGTCGATTTCTTGGCAGCAGTCGCCTTCGTGCTGGACTTTGCACTAGCACTGCTCTTTTTTGCCGTGGTCTTTTTCTTCTCTGCCATGATGTTGCTTTCTCTCGCCGGGTCTAAGCGGCGAAGATTTCCTTTTTCGTCTTGCCGCGAAGCGCGGCGACCTTATCGGCCGTCGTCAGCGAACGCAGCGCTTCAATCGTCGCAAGGACGACGTTGATCGGGTTGTTCGAGCCGAGCGACTTGCACAGGATGTCATGAATGCCCGCGAGTTCGAGCACCGCGCGCATCGAACCACCGGCGATAACGCCGGTTCCGGGCGCGGCCGGCTTGAGCAGCACTTTGGCCGATCCGACCGTCATGTTCACGACGTGCGGGATGGTCTTCTCCACCATCGGCACGGTGACGAGGTTTTTCTTGGCCTGCTCGACGGCTTTGCGAATCGCTTCGGGAACTTCGCCGGCTTTGCCGATCGCAAAACCGACCTTACCCTTGCGATCGCCGACCACGACGAGCGCGCTGAAGCTAAAGCGCTTACCGCCCTTGACGACCTTCGCGACGCGATTGACGCGCACGACGGTTTCTTCGAATCCACTGTTGTCGCGATCGCGACCACCACGATAGTTCATTAGAAGTTCAGCCCCGCTTCACGCGCCGCATCCGCGAGCGCTTGGACGCGTCCGTGATATTTGTATCCGCCGCGATCGAACACGACGTCGGTGATTCCAGCCGCCTTGGCCTTGGCCGCAATCGCTGCGCCCACGGCCTTGGCCGCATTGAGATTGGTCTTCGAACCGAGCGGCTCGCTGACCGATTTATCGCGTGTCGACACTGCCGCGAGGGTGTGCCCCTTGGCGTCGTCGACGAGCGTTGCGTAGATGTGATGCAAGGTGCGCCGCACCATCAGACGCGGGCAGTCGTTCGTGCCGGCAAGTTTCTTGCGAAGGCGCTGATGACGAGCGCGACGCGAGTCATCTTTGGAGATGCGCGCCATTTACTTCTTTCCTGCCTTTCCGGCCTTACCGAGTTTCTTGCGAACGATCTCACCCTCATAGCGAATGCCTTTGCCCTTGTACGGCTCCGGCTCGCGCAGCGAACGGATCTTTGCAGCGACCTGACCGACTTGTTGCTTGTCGATCCCGTCGACGTGAATTTTGTTCTGGCCCTCGACCGAGAGCGAAATGCCCTTAGGCGCTTCGAACACGACCGGGTGCGAATAGCCCAGGCTCAGATTCAGTTTCTCGCCCGCCTTCGCAGCGCGGTAACCGACGCCTTGAATCTCAAGGCTCTTGCGGAAGCCCTTGCTGACGCCCTCGACCATGTTCGAGATCAAGGTTCGCGTCAAGCCGTGCGCGGAGCGTTGCGGTTTCGCATCACCCTTACGCTCGACGATCACTTTTCCGTCTTCCAGCTTGACCTCGACGGCTTGCGTCAGAATGTTCTGACGCAACTCGCCCTTGGGCCCTTTGACGACCACCTCGCCCTCGCCCAGCGTTACGTTGACGCCGCTGGGAACGGCAACCGGCAGTTTACCAATGCGCGACATTGCTTTGATTCCTTACCAAACGTACGCTAGGACTTCACCGCCGACGCCGAGCTTTTTGGCTCGTTTGCCGGACATGATGCCTTGCGAGGTCGAGATGATGACCAAGCCCAAACCGCCGAGCACACGCGGAATCTCGGTCTTGCCCGTGTAAACGCGCAAGCCGGGACGCGAAATGCGACGCAGGCCGGTGATGACTTTTTCTTTCTCCGGGCCGTACTTGAGACGGATGCGAAGCGTGCCTTGCGGCCCTTCGTTCACGCGCTCGACGTCCTCGATGAAGCCCTCGTCCTTGAGGATCTGGGCAATCGCCGCCTTCACGCGCGACGCCGGAACATCGACCAACTTGTGATTGGCGGTGTTCGCGTTACGAATGCGCGTCAGCAGATCGGCGACGGGATCGGTAATAGCAGCCATTATGTCATGCTCTCCTTACCACGACGCCTTGGTCACGCCGGGAACGACGCCTTTGTGCGCGTTCTCGCGGAAGCAGATACGGCACATGGCAAACTTACGCAGATAGCCACGCGGCCGTCCGCAGATCTTGCAACGATTGTGCGCACGCACGCCGAACTTCGGCGTCCGCTGCGACTTCACGATCATGCTGGTTTTTGCCATTAGTTCCGTCCCTTCTGAATCGGAAGCCCCATCGCGGTGAGGAACTCCGACGCCTCTTCGTCCGACTTCGCCGTCGTGACGATCGTAATGTCCATTCCGCGCGCCTTGTCGACCTTATCGAAGTTGATCTCCGGAAAGACCAACTGCTCGCGCAACCCCAAATTGTAGTTGCCGCGCCCGTCGAACGATTTCGCCGGAAGACCGCGGAAATCGCGGATACGCGGAAGCACGATGTTGAAGAGCTTATCGAGGAAGATATACATCCGGTCGCCGCGCAGCGTCACCTTGGCGCCGATGTTCATGCCTTCGCGCAGCTTAAACGCCGCGATCGACTTCTTCGCCTTGGTCACGATCGGCTTCTGACCGGTAATCTGCGTCAACTCGGCGACGGCCAGATCAAGCGCCTTCGCGTTGACGATCGCATCACCAACGCTCATGTTCACGACGACCTTCTCGAGCTTGGGGATCTGCTCGACGTTTTTGTAGCCGAATTTCTCCTGCAGCTTCTGACGCACCGAACTCTTGTACTTTTCTTTCAAACGCGTTTCCATCGCTTACGCCCCCTTTGCCGACTCGCGAGCCGGCTCGCCGCACTTTACGCACACGCGGTGCGCGACGCCGTCGGCGGTGCGACCGCGACGAAGACGTGTCGGCGTTTTGCATTTCTCGCAGACGTATTGGAGCGAAGAGATCGGAAGCGGGGCTTCCTTTTCGATGATGCCACCACTTTGCGCCGCACCCATGTTGCCGCGTTCTTGGCCGGCCTTGGTGTGGCGTTTTACGATGTTGAGCCCTTCGACGGTCGCCTGGCCCGCATCGGCGAAGACCGCCTTGATCACGCCGCGCTTTCCTTTTTCTTTGCCGCGGCGGATCATCACGGTATCGCCCTTGACGATGTTTGGCTTCACAGCCATGTTAAAGCACCTCCGGTGCCAGCGAGGCGATCTTGAGGAACCCGCGGTCGCGCAGCTCGCGCATAACCGGCCCGAACACGCGCGTGCCGCGCGGATCGAGGTTGTCCTTTTCGCCCTTGATGATGACGCAGGCGTTGTCGTCGCAACGGACGACAGATCCATCGGGACGGCGGATCGGCGCAGACGTGCGCACGATCACAGCCTTCACGACTTGTCCTTTTTTAACGGCCGCACCGGGGATCGCGCTCTTGACGGTGCCGACGACGATGTCGCCGACGTGCGCGTAGGCGTGACGGCTCCCGCCGCTGACGTGAATCACCAGCAGCTCTCGAGCCCCGCTATTGTCGGCTACTTTGAGCCGAGTCTCTTGTTGAATCATGTTCTTACTTCGCTCGCTCGACGATCTCGACCAGACGCCAGCGCTTATCGCGCGAAAGCGGCCGGCACTCCATAATACGAACGATATCGCCGGTCTTGGCTTCGTTCTTCTCATCATGCGCCTTGAAGCGCGTCGACTTACGCACGATCTTTCCGTAGGTCGGATGCGGAACGCGCGTCTCGGTCACGACGACGATGGTCTTGTCCATCTTGTCCGATGCGACTCGGCCCTGCTTCACGCGGCGCGCGGTCGCCGCTCTAACGTTATGCTGCTCCATGCTGCTCCTCGGCCATCCGCTTCTCGGAAATGACGGTCTGAATCTGGGCGTACGCGCGGCGCATCGCCTTGATCTTGCTGAAATCGGTCAGATGCCCGGTCCGAAGCGCAAAGCGCAGGTTGAAGAGCTCCGACTTGGTATCGCGCGCCTTTTGCTTGAGCTCCTCAATCGTGAGGCCGCGCAGTTCATTCAACTCACCCTGCTTCATGCCGAGGCCTCCTCGCGCGAAACGAGCTTCGTTTCGATCGGAAGTTTGGAAGCAGCAAGACGCAGCGCTTCCTTCGCAACCAACGGCTCAACGCCGGAAAGCTCGAACAGGATGCGTCCCGGACGCACGACGGCAACCCAGAACTCCGGGTTACCTTTGCCGGCGCCCATGCGGACTTCAGCAGGCTTCTTCGTCACCGGCTTGTCGGGGAAGACCTTGATCCAGACCTTGCCACCGCGCTTGATGTGACGCGTCATCGCAATACGCGCGGCTTCGATTTGGCGATTGGTCATCCAGCACGGCTCCATCGCTTGCAAACCGAACTCGCCGAACGTCAGGGTGCTGCCGCGCGAAGCGCGCCCGGTCATGCGACCGCGCTGCTGCTTGCGCCACTTCACTCGTTTAGGCGTCAACATTTATTCCGCACTCCCTTCGACCACCGGCGCGCCGCTTTCGTACGGTGCGTTGGCCCCTTCATTGACAATGGCGTCGCCATCGACGACGACCGGCTCACTCGAGGGCTCGCCCGCGGTTCCCGGCGCGCCGTTCGGACGTCCGCCCGGAGCGGCACCGCGTCCGCGCCCGCGTCCACCGCGCTCGCGACGATCGCGGAATCCGCCCTGACGCTCGGCCCGATCGACGGTATTGGTTTGGCGCGGCTGATCCGGAAGAACCTCGCCGCGATAGATCCACACTTTGACGCCGATGCGTCCGAACGTCGTGAACGCTTCCACGTGCGCGTAGTCGATGTCGGCGCGCAGCGTGTGCAGCGGCACCTTCCCATCGGCGTTGCGCTCGGTGCGCGCGATTTCGGCACCGCCAAGACGGCCCGAGACTTGCACCTTCACGCCGCGCGCGCCGGCCTTCATGGTACGCATGATCGCCTGTTTCATGGCGCGACGGAATGCGATCCGCTTCTCGAGCTGATCGACGATGTTCTGGCCCACCAGACGCGCGTCGAGCTCGGGATGCTTGATCTCCATCACGTTGACTTGCACGTTCTTGCCGGTTAGCTTTTCGAGATTCTTGCGGATCTCTTCGATGCCGACGCCGCGCTTGCCGATGATGATACCGGGCTTGGCCGTGTTGACGATCACCCGCGCCTGATTGGCGCGACGCTCGATCTCGATCTTGCTGATCGCGGCCGAACGCATCCACTTATTGAAGAACTGACGGATCTTGACGTCTTCGTGCAGCCATTCGATGTAATGCTTTTTCTCGAACCAGCGGCTGTCCCACGTACGCGTGATGCCCAGGCGAAGCCCGACCGGATGTATTTTCTGACCCATAGGTTAGGCGGTTGCCTCCGCAGCTTTCGCAGTACGTTTAGGAGTCGCGCGACGAACCGGAGCACGCTTGGTCGAAACGGACGCGCCGCTGCGCGCCTTACGCTTCTTGACCGGCGGCGTTTCGCTCACGACGACCGTCACGTGCGAGAGACGCTTGCGCTTGAAGTACGCGCGCCCTTGAGCACGCGGATCCAGGCGTTTCGTAAAGCGGCCGCCGGGGCCACCGTCGACCGTAATGCGCGTAATAAAGAGCTCGTCGGTGTTCATATCGTGGTTGTTGCCGGCATTGGCGACGGCACTTCGCACGAGTTTTTCGATCGGCTCGGCCGCATAGACGCCCGCGAACTTCAGCATAGCGAGCGCTTCGCGCACGCTCTTGCCGCGAATCGCGTCCGCGACGCGACGTAGCTTGCGCGGCGCCATGCGCACGAACTTCAGATGCGCGACAGCTTGCTGCTGCTGTGCTTGAGTATCTGCCATCACTTCACCGCTGCCTTGTCGCCGCCGTGGCCACGGAAGCTGCGCGTGGGCGCAAACTCGCCGAGCTTGTGACCGACCATGTTTTCAGTGACGTAGACCGGAACGTGCGCTTTGCCGTTGTGCACGCCGATGGTATGACCTACCATCGCGGGCACGATCGTCGATGCGCGGCTCCAGGTTTTAACGACGCGCTTCTCGCGCGTTTCGTTGAGTTTCTCCACCTTCTTGAGCAAATGGTCTGCTACGAAGGGGCCCTTCTTAAGGCTGCGACCCATTACTTGGAACCTCGCTTACGAACGATCATCTTAGTCGTGCGCTTGTTGCGGCGCGTCTTCTTACCCATGGTCATCTGACCCCAAGGCGTGGTAGGCGGACGTCCCGAGGTGGAACGCGCTTCACCGCCGCCGTGCGGGTGGTCGACCGGATTCATCGCGATACCGCGAACCGCCGGACGCTTGCCAAGATGGCGCGAACGGCCGGCTTTACCGATTACTTGATTTTCGTGTTCGATATTGCCGAGCTGGCCGATCGTGGCGCGGCATTCGATGTGAATCTTACGCACTTCGCCCGAGGGCATGCGCACCTGCGAATACTCGTCTTCCTTGGCCATGAGTTGCGCCGCAACGCCGGCCGAACGCACGAGTTTGCCGCCTTGCCCCGGACGCAGCTCGATGTTGTGAATGACGGTACCAACCGGAATGTTCTTGATCGGAAGACAGTTGCCGGGCTTGATGTCGGCTGCACTGCCCGATTCGACGACGTCGCCGACCTTGAGGCCGAGCGGCGCGAGGATGTAGCGCTTCTCGCCGTCTTTGTAGTGCAGAAGCGCAATACGCGAGCTGCGGTTCGGATCGTACTCGATCGTAGCGACCTTGCCCGGAATCCCGTCCTTGGTTCGCTTGAAGTCGATGATCCGATATTGCTTGCGCGTACCGCCGCCCTTATGCCGGACGGTGATGTGCCCATTGTTGTTGCGCCCGGAATGCTTCTTGCGAACTTCGACGAGAGACTTCTGCGGATCCACTTTCGAGAGATCCGAAAAATCCATCGTGGTTACGAAGCGGCGGCCGGGGCTGGTCGGACGATATTTCTTTACTGGCATCTTATTGCTCGAAGTAGTTGACGCCGCCCAGTTCGATCTTCTGGCCGGGCTTCAAAGTGACGATCGCCTTCTTGAAATCGCTCTGCTTACCGCTGGTGCGGTTGCCGCGACGCGCGAAGTTGCGGGCCTTACCACGCACGTTGACCGTGTTGACGCTCATCACGTTCACGCTAAAGATCTGCTCGATCGCGTGACGAATCTGCGTCTTGGTCGCCTGCGAGTGCACGACGAATGTATATTGCGTGCCGAGCGCATTGGCCATCGACTTCTCGGTAATGCGCGGCGAGAGGATCACATCGCGTGCGTCCATGCTAGTTGCCTCCGATCGCGTCGAACGCGGCCGTCGTGAAGATGATCCGTTCGTAGCGAAGGACGTCTTTGATGTCGAGTGCGCCGCTGTCGGTGACCGCAACCTTTTGCAAATTGCGTGCAACGCGCGCGAGCGCGTCTGCACCGGTTTCGCCCTTGCCCGTGACGATCAGCGTCGAGGGGCCGGTCTTGGCCGCCTTGGCGCTACCGAAGAGCAGTTTAGCGAAGTCGGCCGTCTTGGTCAGCGCGAAGCCGGCCAGATCGAGCACCGTCACTGCGTCGTTCTTGAAACGATCGGCGAGCGCGGCTGCGAAGGCGAGCTTGCGTTCCTTCTTATTGAGGTCGGTGACATAGCTGCGCGGCTGTGGTCCGAAGACGACGCCGCCATGGCGCCACTGCGGCGAGCGAATTGAACCTTGGCGCGCACGCCCGGTTCCCTTCTGCTTCCACGGCTTACGACCACCGCCGGCGACTTCGTCGCGCTTTTTCGTGGACGCGGTTCCCGCGCGTGGGCTAGCCTGTTCGCGAAAAACCGCACGGAAGATCGTGTGGTGCTTTTCGCCGTACTCTTGCGCAAAGGCTGCGGGCGTTTGCACGTCGCGCACGACCTTACCGGTTGCGTCGATAACGTTCGGCATTGTTTACGCCCCCGCTTCGGCTTTGTGCTTCACGCTTGCGCGCAGCACGACGAGCGCGTTCTTGGGGCCCGGTACCGGACCGCGCACGAGCAGCAAGTTGCGCTCGACATCCGCGCGAACCACTTCGAGATTTTGCATCGTCGTGCGGTCGACGCCGTAGTGACCCGGACGACGCGCACCTTTGGGAACGCGGCCCGCATTGGTGTCGCCGTTGGACGCCGGCTGGCGATGGATCATCGAGCCGTGGCTTGCGCCGCCGCCGCGAAAATTATGACGTTTGATGCCGCCCGAAAAGCCGTGGCCCTTCGAGATGCCGACGACGTCGACGCGATCGCCCGGTTCAAATCCGGCGACCGTGATGGTTTGGCCGACTTCGACGCCGTCGATGCCGGTGCGAAACTCGCGCACGAAGCGGGTGGCCTCGACGCCTTGTTTCTTGAAATGTCCAGCAAGGGCACGGGTTACGCGGGACTTTTTAACCGCGCCGAAGCCGAGCGCAACGGCATCATAGCCATGCGACTCCTTCGTGCGGCGTTCCACGACCGTGCAGGGACCGGCTTCGATCACCGTGACTGGAACGTTACGTCCGTCATCGGTGAACACGCTCGTCATCCCAACCTTGCGGCCAAGGATATTTTTCACTTGAATCCTCGTCTGGGTTCGCTTCGCGAACCTATAGCGTTCGGGGCTTCGCCCCGATCCGCGGCCTAAGTTGCGCCAAGTACACTGGTCCAGGCGTACTAGCATTTGCTTTTACCGGCACGCGCGAAGAGAGCGCGGACCGGCTGGACCACAACCTCGGCACTATATCAAGGCGGGCGGGGTAGCGTCAAGAGGGTTTGGCCGTCCTTTAGACGGACGGACCTGCTGTGCTCCAAACCTTCGGTCGCTTCGTGCGGCCGGCCCTATTCATTGTCCTCGCTCTTCTCGTTGCCGGATGCGCCCGGCCCGGGGGCAATACCCGGGACCACCTCATCATCGTCCAGACTCAAGATTTTCCGAGTCTGGATCCGATCTTTGTCAGCGGCGTCGGCGGTCAAGAGCTCGCGGCTCTTGTCTATTCTTATTTAGTGAAGTTCGACGACCGCGGCGAGCTCGTCCCCGACGCCGCGATCGCGGTACCCACCCGCGCCAACGGCGGCATCAGCCCTGACGGCTTGCAGATCGTCTACCACCTTCGTCCGAGCGTCCGGTTTTCAGACGGCAGTAGCCTGACGTCGTTCGACGTCGCTGAGACCATCGGCCACGTGACCTTCCCGGGTTCGGACGCCCCATCGCGCGTCGCCTTCGACGACATCGCCGCAATTTCGACTCCCGACTCCATGACCGTCAAGATCTACCTTCGCACCCCGTATGCGCCGATCGTCCTTTATCTCTGCGGGCCCGGCAACGCCGTCCCCATTCTCTCTGCCCAGCAGCTTGCGGGCCATGCCCATCTGCGCGGAACCATCCTCGACAGCGCGCCGATCGGGAGCGGACCGTATCACGTCGACCGTTGGCTGCGCGGCGAGCGGCTGGAGCTACGCGCGAACCCCTACTATTTCGGCGGGAAACCAAGGGTCGAACGGATCACGATTCTTCCGGTTCCCTCATCGGTGACCGCGTATCAAATGCTGCGAACAGGCGAAGCCAACGCGTACGTCAATGCTGACGACTCGCAGTACGCGCAACTTGCGGCTCTGCCGGGGAAACGAACCGAATCGGTGCCGATCGACGGTACCGGTGCTCTGATCTTCAACACGATGCAGCCCACGCTTGCGGATGCGCGGGTCCGGCGCGCGCTGGCGCAAGGCCTGGATCTGGCCACCGTCATCAACAAAACACTGTTGGGTGGCGATCGCACGCGCGATCCGGGTCGCGGGCTATTTGAATGGGCGTACGATCCGAGGGCCTACGCGATGCCATCGCACGATGCCGGCGCCGCCGCGCACGCGCTCGATGCGAGCGGCTGGCGAATGGGTGCGGACGGTGTACGGCATAAAGGCGGGATGAGCCTCGCGCTCGATATTATCGTACGCGCCGACAAGCCGAGCGCGCTCGATATGGCGACCTTGATGCAGGCACAACTACGTCCGCTCGGGATTCGTCTCTCCATACGCCGCTTCTCCGTAAGCGCTCTTGTGGCGCCGAAGGGGCCACTCTACGGCGGTCACTACGACATCGCCCTTTTTCCGTTTATCGCGGGGTTCGACCCGGACGTGCGCGACCAGTTCGGCTGCATGCGCATCCCACCGCGCGGCTTTAACAAGGCTCGCTACTGCAATCCGGCGCTCGGTCGGATTATGAACGAAGCCGTGCGGCCGTACGACAGAGCCGCGCGCATTCCGTATTATCGCGACGTTCAGCGCATTCTCGCGGCCGATCTACCAATGGTCGCAATGTATCAAGCCGTCTCGATCAACACGTTTCCGTCGTGGTTGCGCAACGAGCATGCAGCCGTCAATACGCCGTTCTGGAACGTCGCGAACTGGGGCTACTAGCAGACTTTATTCGGCAAAGGTGAACCTTTGCCGCCAAAAGTCGGTTGAAGGCGGCATGGCTACGCAAATTTCCGCCGCCGCATCCGGAACATTCACCATCGGCGGCGACATGACAGTAAACCGGCTCGGCTTCGGTGCAATGCGCATTACCGGTCAAGGCCTTTGGGGCGATCCCAAGGATGCCGCAGGTGCTCGCGCGACCTTGCGCCGGACAGTTGAACTCGGCGTGAATTTTATCGACACGGCCGACAGCTACGGACCCGAAGTCAGCGAGAATCTCATCCACGAGGTGCTGCATCCGTATCGCGGCGTCGTCATCGCAACCAAGGGCGGCTTGACCCGTCAGGGGCCCGGCGAGTGGTACCCCGTTGGTCGCGGAGCTTATCTGCAGCAATGCGTGCAGATGAGCCTGCGGCGCCTCGGCGTCGAACGTATCGATCTCTGGCAATTGCACCGTATCGACCCGCAAACATCGCGCAAGGAGCAATTCGAAACGATCGCTGCGATGCAGCGTGACGGTTACATCCGTCACGTCGGCCTTTCCGAAGTAAGCGTCGGCGACATTGAGGAGGCGCAACAGTACTTCCCCGTGGTCACGGTGCAGAATCAATACAACCTGGTCGATCGAAAGAGTGAATCCGTCCTCGATTACTGCGAGGCGCACAACATCGGCTTCATTCCGTGGTTCCCGCTCGCCGCAGGCGATTTAGCGGCGCCGGATTCGGTCCTCTCGCAGATCGCCAAGCGTCTGGGCGCAACGGCGTCGCAAGTCGCACTTGCCTGGACGCTCAAGCGCTCGCCCGTGATGCTCCCGATTCCGGGAACCTCGCGCGTCGATCATCTCGAAGAGAACGTTGCCGCGGCAAATCTGGTGCTGAGCGACCAGGATTTCGAGGAACTCGATCGGCAGGCGCGCGCGCTTACGTAAAGGCAGCGAGTCCGGTGATCTGCTGACCAAGAATGAGCATGTGCACCTCGCTCGTGCCTTCGTACGTGAGGACGGATTCGAGGTTGTTCATGTGGCGGATCACCGGATACTCGAGCGTCACGCCGTTCCCGCCGAGAATGGTGCGCGACTCGCGTGCGATGGCGAGCGCCTCGCGAACGTTGTTGAGTTTTCCGAAGCTCACTTGCGAAGGATGCAGCCGGCCTTCATCTTTCATACGTCCCAAATGCAACGCGAGCAGCGAACCTTTGCCCAGTTCGATCAACATGTTCGCAAGCTTTTCTTGCGTGAGTTGAAATCCGCCGATCGGCCGATCAAATTGCACTCGGGTTTTTGCGTAATCGAGTGCCGTTTCGTAGCAGGTGCGAGCCGCGCCCATCGAACCCCAGATGATGCCGAAGCGCGCCTCGTTCAAACACGCGAGTGGGCCGGCCAGGCCCTTGGCCAGCGGCAATTGAGCTTCCGCCGGAAGGCGCACGTCCTGCAGCACGAGTTCGCTCGTGATGCTCGCGCGTAGTGAGAGCTTGCGATGAATGTTGTGTGCCGAGAAACCCGGCGTCGCGGTCGGAACGACGAATCCGCGAATCCCGTCGTCGGTGTTGGCCCACACGACGGCGACGTCGGCAATCGAACCGTTGGTGATCCACATCTTCGTACCGTTGAGCACCCAATCGTCACCGTCTCGGCGCGCGAAGGTGCGCATGCCGGCCGGATTACTGCCGAAGTCGGGTTCAGTGAGCCCGAAGCAACCGATCTTCTGACCGCGCGCCATCTGTGGCAACCACTCATGTTTCTGTTCGTTGGTGCCCCAATGATGAATCGCGAACATCGCGAGCGACCCTTGCACCGACGCAAAGCTGCGCACGCCGGAATCGCCCGCTTCGAGTTCCATGCACGCAAGACCGTACGCAACTGCACTCGCGCCCGGACAATCGTAGCCTTCGAGATGCATGCCAAGGACACCGAGCTTGCCCAGCTCGGTCCCGAGTTGCTGCGGGAGCACCCCCTCTTCGAACCACTCCGCGACGTTGGGTAGCACCCGTTCGCGTACGAAAGTGCGGACGGTATCGCGCACCAATCGTTCCTCACCCGAAAGCAAAGCATCAAGGCCGAGAAAATCCACCGCATCGGGTGGTGCTACGTTCTTCTTTGCGTGCGCCGTCGTCATCGATTCACAAAGCTCATGTCGGCATAGCGCGCGCCGCTGGCTGCGCCGGCGGGAAAAATCGCTTCAATCTCTTGCAGCTCGGCGGCGGTAAGCTTCACCGCGAGCGCGCCAACGTTTTCTTCGACGTACTTCACCCGCTTGGTACCCGGGATCGGAATCACGTCGGGACCTTGCGCGAGCAGCCATGCCAGCGCGAGCTGCGACGTCGTGCAGCCCTTCTTCTGCGCGAGCTGTTCGACGTGTCGAACCAAATCTAAATTTCTCGCGAAGTTCTCACCCATGAAGCGCGGACTCGAGCGCCGGAAATCGTCCGAAGCGAAGTCATCCGGGCTGGTGATGGCGCCGGTGAGAAAGCCGCGCCCCAGCGGCGAGTAGGCTACGATCGAGATCCCCAATTCGCGCGCCGCCGCGAGTTGGCCGTTTTCTTCCAAGTCACGCGACCACAACGACCATTCGTTCTGCAACGCCGCGATCGGGTGCACGGCATAGGCTCGACGAACGTTAGCCGCGCTCGCTTCGGAGAGCCCGAGGTGTCGCACCTTGCCGGCTTGGACCAAGTCCGCCATCGCGCCTACGGTCTCTTCGATCGGCGTCGACGTATCGACGCGATGTTGATAATAGAGGTCGATATGATCGACGCCGAGCCGCTTGAGCGAACCGTCGCACGCCGAACGCACGTAATCGGCTTTGCCGCTGATGCCGCGCCGCGTCGGATCGCTCGGATCGCGCACAATTCCGAACTTTGTGGCAAGGAACACGCCGTCGCGGCGGCCCTTGATCGCTTTACCAACGAGTTGCTCGTTGGTTAAAGGCCCATACATATCGGCCGTGTCGAGCATGGTGACACCCAACTCGAGCGCGCGGTGAATCGTACGAATCGATTCGGCCTCGTCACCGGCCCCGTAAAATTCGGACATGCCCATGCAACCGAGGCCAAGCGCTCCGACCTTGGGTCCGTTCTTGCCAACCGTACGCTGTTCCATGACTCCTCTACCGCTTTAAGACGCGCGTGATTTTGTCGAAGAGCGCTTCGGTCGAACGCTCGAATGAATCCTCGAGACGACGCCACAGAAGACGCCCGTCCGTATCGGTCAGCGTGCCCTCGATGCGATACTCGAGCACGGTCTGCTTGCCGTCGGCGCTGAGATAAAAGCCGTGGGTGCCTTTGACGCCGTCATTGAGGATCCGCCAAACGATGCGCTCTTCCGGTACGACCTCAGCTAGCATCGCATGGATGCCCAAATGCCACTCCTCGGTCCGATCCGGAACCAGCGGACCCGGAGAGCGCATGAAGGGTTGTGACGCGAAGGGCCAGATCTGGTCGCCCGACGTCCCCATCTCTTCGAGTAGATGGAAAATCCGGCGTTTGGTACCGTGGAACGTGCGGGCACGCGATTCTCGAAGTTCGATTGGCATGGCGCCTGGTTCGAGGCGCCGCAGGCTAGCTCATCTGTCGCTCGGCGAGGTGCACGCTGGTCAACAAAACGAATCGCGCGCCGCCCAATTCGCCGGCACGGTCGTAGAGCGCGCGCAATTCCGCGGCCATTGACTCGTAGGCCGGCCCTTCGCGGGGCAGATACGAGGCCGAGCGCGTGCGCCCGATCAGGCTTTCCCAGTCTGCCGGCTGTACGTGGCGAAAATCGAGGACGCGCACGTTCGACCAGCCGTGTCCGCGCAGGTCGTTATCGACAGCACTCGCACGACGCGCGGTTTCGGTACCGTCGGCCATGTAACGCCGAATGACGTCGCTGTATGCAAGCATAAATGAATCGGTTTCATCGCGCTCGTTCCAAACCGCGGCGAAGCGCACGCTCCGCCGGCCGATGCGCTCGGCCTCGGCCAAAACGTGATCGGGTTTAAACCAGTGGTAGGCCTGAAATGCGGTGACCACGTCGACAGTGCGATCGGGAAGCGTCGTCGCTTCTGCCGTTCCGTCAACCACGACAATCGCTGGACGCGACGGAATCGAGGAGCGCATCGCGGCATTCGGCTCCACCGCAAAGACCTGGGCTCCGGCATCGGCCAGCAGCGCCGACGAAATTCCCGTACCGGCACCGAGGTCGGCAACGCGTGGCTTGGTGAGCCCGTCGAGCACCGCAGCGATGGCGTCGAAGGGATAACTCGGGCGATAACGCGCGTAGTCGCCGGCTCGCTCCCCGAACCGTGTGGTTGAATCCATACCGCGTGATACTAAGGCTTGGGCTCGCTCCCTCTATCCGCGAGCTTGCCGAGATGCTGCACGACCAGGATCGCAATGATCGTGATGATGACGGCGTAGATGAGCTCAGCGACCACGCCGCTGCCCGGCTTGAGGAATAAGGCGATGAAGTCTGAGATGAACTTATTCCACGCACCCGCGGCGATCAGGCCGAATGCGACCGTCGCGAGCGAAAGCATTGTTCCAAAATACGTCGGTTTGAGTTCCATGAGCTTCTCCTTGGCGTCCGTCTACTTAAGGCGGAACCGCACGCACGGGTAGCCGACCGCGCACGGGTTGTTGATGACGGTAGCGCGGATGTTGCCGTTGCTATCCGCGTTCCTGCCCTGGGTGCTGACGAGTGGATGCGCACAATTTTTCTGAGCGGTCATCTCGAAGAGTGCCTCTTCCGGCTCGTCGGAGAAGTCTGCCCGGTGACTATTGCTGTGCGGCCCAACGCAGTACCAGGCGATATTTTCAATCCTGGTACCGATGATCTTTTTCACCGACGCGCGCACCGTCACCCAGACCCATCCGTCGCTCTCGTTGTTGACGTCGACGGTCCAGTTGCCGGCAAACGCTGGCACTGTCGACGACATAATTACGATCGTGGAAAAGAAAAAAGCTCGAAGTATCATTCGAGCCTAATTCGCCATAGCTTTAGATTTTCGTCCATCTCTAGGAGTCGAGGCCCGAAGTCGTCTAGGGCGACCATGAGGGCTGAGACGACGCCAAGATGGGCGAAAAGATGAAGCTATGCTTTGAGTTCGATGTCCACGCCGGCCGGCAAGTCGAGGTGCATGAGCGCATCCATCGTCTTGGGCGACGCCTGGAGGATGTCGATGAGGCGCTTGTGGGTGCGCATCTCGAAGTGCTCGCGCGACTTCTTATCGTTATTCGTCGAGCGCTGCACGCAAAAACGATTGATCTCGGTCGGCAACGGCACCGGACCACTCACAAACGCACCAGTGCGTTTTGCGGTATCGACGATGCGCTCGGCCGACTGGTCGAGAACTTTGTGATCGAACGCTTTCAAACGAATACGAATCTTCTGCTTTGACATCTCTATCCTATATTTTCAATGAACTCAAGGGCTCTTCGAGGCGCGCCTGCGGCGCGCACCTCAGAGTGACAACCGAAGGGGAGTCTAACACGACTCCCCTCCTTCTGTCTATCTTATTCCGAGACGGCGGTGACGACGCCGGCGCCGACGGTCCGTCCGCCCTCGCGGATGGCGAACCGCAGGCCCGGCTCGCACGCGATCGGGGTGATTAGCTCGACGTCCATCTTGATGTTGTCGCCGGGCATGACCATCTCGACGCCCTCAGGCAGCTTGATCGTACCGGTCACGTCGGTCGTGCGGAAGTAGAACTGCGGACGATAGTTCGCAAAGAACGGCGTGTGACGGCCGCCCTCTTCCTTCGAGAGGACGTAGACTTCGGCTTGGAACTTGCGATGCGGCTTGATCGAGCCGGGCTTCGAAAGAACCTGGCCGCGCTCGATGTCGTTGCGGTCAATACCGCGCAGCAGCACGCCGATGTTGTCGCCGGCGATACCGATGTCGAGCAGCTTGCGGAACATTTCGATACCGGTCACGACCGACTTGCGCGTGTCTTCTTGCAAGCCGACGATCTCGATTTCCTCACCGACCTTGACCTGGCCGCGCTCGACGCGTCCCGTACCAACCGTACCGCGGCCGGTGATGGTGAACACGTCTTCGATCGGCATCAGGAACGGCTTGTCGATTTCACGCACCGGATCGGGGATGTACGCATCGACCGTGTCCATGAGCTTGAAGATCGGATCGGCATCCGGGTCGCCCTTCTTGCCGCTCGAGTTGAGCGCCTTGAGCGCCGAACCGCGGATGATCGGCGTGTCGTCGCCCGGGAACTCGTACTTGTTGAGCAGTTCGCGAATTTCCATCTCGACCAGCTCGAGCAACTCCTCGTCGTCTACCAGGTCGACCTTGTTCAAGAACACGACGATTCTCGGCACACCGACTTGGCGCATGAGCAGAATGTGCTCGCGCGTTTGCGGCATCGGACCGTCGGTCGCAGCGACGACGAGAATTGCGCCGTCCATCTGCGCCGCGCCGGTGATCATGTTCTTGATGTAGTCGGCGTGTCCGGGGCAGTCAACGTGCGCGTAGTGACGTTTGGTGGTCTCGTACTCTTGGTGCGAGATCGCGATCGTAATGCCGCGCTCTTTCTCCTCGGGCGCATTGTCAATCTCATCGACGCCGCGCTTAGCCGCGAGACCCTCGGTTGAGAGGCAATTCGTGATCGCCGCCGTCAACGTGGTCTTACCGTGGTCGACGTGACCGGTGGTACCGATGTTCACGTGCGGCTTGTTGCGCTCAAATTTCGCTTTAGCCATGATTCTATCGTTCTTCCTTATTTATCCGTCGATGAGTTATTAAGCGGACTTTTTGCCGGCCGACTTTGCGATGATCTCTTCAGTGACCGACTTCGGAGCCGGCTCGTAACGAGCAAACTCCATCGTGTACGTCGCGCGGCCTTGCGTCGCTGAACGCATGTCGGTGGCGTACCCGAACATTTCCGAGAGTGGGACGTTGGCAGTGATGATCTGCGCACCGCCCGGAGCTTCTTCCGTCGCTTGGATCATGCCGCGCCGGCGATTGAGGTCCCCGGTGATCGCGCCCATGTAATCCTTGGGCGTGGTCACTTCGACTTTCATGATCGGTTCGAGCAGAATCGGACCGGCCGCGCGATTGGCTTCTTTCCAGCCCATCGATGCGGCGATCTTGAAGGCCATTTCCGACGAGTCCACGTCGTGGTACGAACCGTCGAACGCCGTCACCTTGAAGTCGAGCACCGGGAATCCCGCGAGCACGCCGCTCTGCGACGACTCTTGGATACCCTGTTGCACGGCCTTGGCGTATTCTTTGGGAACCGCGCCGCCGACGATCTTCCATTCGAACTGGAATCCCGACCCCGGTTCGAGCGGTTCGACTCGCAGCCACACGTCGCCGTATTGACCCTTACCACCGGACTGCCGGACAAATTTGCCCTGCCTCTCGATGGTCTTGGTGATCGCTTCTTTGTACGCGACCTGCGGTTTTCCGACGTTGGCTTCGACTTTGAACTCGCGACGCAAGCGGTCGAGGATGATTTCGAGATGCAGTTCGCCCATACCGGCGATGATCGTTTGCTGCGTCTCTTCGTCGGTCCACATGCGGAACGTGGGATCCTCTTGCGCAAGGCGCGTCAGCCCCTTGCCGAGTTGATCCTGGTCGGCCTTCGACTTCGGTTCGATCGCCTGCGAGATGACCGGTTCGGGGAACGTGATCGACTCGAGCAAGATCGGATGCTTCTCGTCACAGAGGGTATCGCCGGTGCGCGTATCGGAGAGCCCGACCGCCGCCGCGATGTCGCCCGCGCCGATTGCATCGATGTCTTCGCGATGGTTCGCATGCATCCGCAGAATGCGGCCGATGCGTTCTTTGCGCCCCGAACGCGCGTTGTAAACGTATGAGCCTTTCTCGAGCGTGCCCGAGTAGACGCGGAAGTACGTCAAGTTGCCGTACGGATCGGTTGCGATCTTGAACGCGAGCGCCGCGAACGACTCGCTGTCGTCCGGCTTGCGCGTAATCTCGTCGCCGTGCTTATCCTTGCCGATGATGGCTTTCGCTTCAAGCGGCGAGGGCAAATAGTCCACGACCGCATCGAGCAACGGCTGCACGCCCTTGTTCTTGAACGCCGAGCCGCAGAGCATCGGCAGCACCGAGCCGACGATCGTCGCCTTACGCAACGCCGTCTTCATGCGGTCCACCGGCAGATCGTCGCCGTTAAAGAACATCTCGAGCAGCTCGTCGTCTTGCTCGGCAATCGCCTCGACCAGCTCGTGGCGCCACTTCTCAGCAGTTGCCTTGAGTTCGCCGTCGGCATCGGTTAGCGGCTCGTCGCCCATGGTGTTGCCAAGGTCGTCGGTGTAGATGATCTTGTGCATGGTGAAGAGGTCGACGACACCCTTGAAGTTGTCTTCGGCGCCGATCGGGACTTGGACCGGGACCGCGCGCGCACCCAGGCGCTCGCGAATCTTCGCGACCACATTAAAGAAGTCGGCGCCCATGCGGTCCATCTTGTTGACGAAGATGATCCGGGGCACTTTGTACTTATTGGCCTGACGCCAGACCGTCTCGGACTGTGGCTGGACGGCCGCAACCGAGTCGAACAGCGCGACGAGACCGTCGAGCACGCGCAGCGAGCGCTCGACCTCGACCGTGAAGTCCACGTGCCCAGGCGTATCGATGATGTTGATGCGGTTCTCGCGCCACGTGCATGCGGTCGCCGCCGACGTGATCGTGATGCCGCGCTCCTGCTCCTGGACCATCCAGTCCATGGTTGCAGCGCCGTCATGCACCTCACCGATCTTGTGCACCCGTCCGGTGTAGAACAGGATGCGCTCGGTGCAGGTGGTCTTGCCGGCGTCAATGTGCGCCGCAATCCCGATATTGCGAGTCCGCTCGAGCGGAAAATCTCTGGTTGCCACTTTCCTAAATGTTCTGGTGAATTACCAACGGTAGTGGGCGAAGGCTTTGTTGGCCTCGGCCATCTTGTGCGTGTCTTCGCGCTTCTTGATCGTCGCGCCGGTGTTGTTCGAAGCGTCGAGCAGTTCGCCCGCGAGTTTTTCCTCAAACGAACGACCGCCGCGGGCCCGCGCAAAGCCGATCAGCCAGCGCATCGCCATCGCCTGGCGCCGATCAGGTCTAACCTCCATCGGCACCTGGTAGGTTGCACCGCCGACGCGGCGCGGACGCACTTCAACCAGCGGCATCGCATTCGAGAGCGCCTGCTGGAAAATCTCGTACGGATCGCGACCCGTCTTCTCGGCAATGATGTTGAGCGCGCCGTAGGTGACCTGTTCGGCGGTCGACTTCTTCCCGCTGAGCATCACCTTGTTGATGAAGCGCGCGAGAATCTTCGAGTTGAACTTCGGGTCGGGCAGAATCTGCCGCTTGGGAGCCGGTCCTTTACGTGGCATCTATATCCTTACTTCTTCACGGTGCGCTTAGCGCCGTATTTCGAGCGGCCTTGCTTACGATTGGCGGTGCCGGCCGTGTCGAGCGTGCCGCGAATGATGTGGTAACGAACGCCGGGAAGATCTTTGACGCGCCCGCCGCGCACGAGCACCACCGAGTGCTCTTGCAGGTTATGGCCGATGCCCGGGATGTAGGCGGTCACTTCCTCGCCGTTGGTCAGGCGCACACGCGCAACTTTGCGCAGCGCCGAATTCGGCTTCTTGGGGGTTACGGTCTTCACCTGAGTGCAGACGCCGCGACGCTGCGGATTGCCCGTCACTTCAAACTGACGCGTCGGAAGGTCTGGATGACCCGGCTTCGGTCCGGTGAGGATCACGCGGAACGCGCGGGTTTTGACCTTCTTTTCCGTCTTCGCTCGGCCCTTACGGACGAGCTGATTAATCGTGGGCAACTGCGTCTCCCTAGCAACACACACAAAGTGGGCCGCACCTGCCGGTGGGCCTGAACTACGGCAGTATATCAGGGGCAAAGGGAGGCGTCAAATGGCCAGAGCGGATCGGCCGGAGGCCGAACGCCACGGCTTGCGGCCGCGGGCCTGAACGCTGTTAGTACCAACCAAGCAAGCGAACCTCTTCGCTCACGGCTGCGGCCGCGGCTTGCGCAAGCTCCGCGGACCGGCACTCGATCTCGGCATAAAAGATGTACTCGAATGGACGGCCGGGCCGCGGGCGGGCAACCAGGGCTCGCAGATTCAGGCCGCGCTCGGCAAAGACTCCCAGCGCCGAGTGCAGGCTGCCCGGGCGATGCGGCAGCACGAAGGCTAGGACCGCGCGCCCGAGCTGCCGCCGTGCTGCGCCGTCGCGCGCGATGAGAAAGAAGCGGGTGTAGTTCTCGGACTCGTCTTGGATCGCGTCGGCGAGCACGCGGCCGCCATACCGGAGCGCACTTGCCGCCGGACCGATGGCGGCGTGCGAACGGTCTCCTTGGCGAGCGACGTCTCTGACCGCGCCCGCGGTGTCGGCAACGGCAACGACCTCAACGTCGCAGAGCGATGCAAGAAAACGCCGGCACTGCTCGAGCGCGACGGGGTGCGATTCGACCCGCCGAACATCGTTTAAGCTCGCGCCCTCGACCCCGATGAGGGTTTGCACGATCCGGTGGACCGTTTCATCGATGATCGCGACGCGCGGATGTCCATACAGCAGATCGTACGCACGTGTCACCGGCCCGTGGATGCTGTTCTCGCAGGGGAGAAGGCCGCACGGGACGTCGCCCGCGTCAACCGCTTCGACGAGCGCATCGAAGGTTGGATAGCCACGCGATTCGATCGCGCCGAACAGTGCCTCCGCAGCCTCCTCGCTGAAGGCCCCGGGCTCACCCTGAAATCCGACGAGCATCGATCGCCTTTCTAAAGCGCTGGAGTTCACCTTGCAGCGCCTCGCGGTTGGCGGCGAAAATCTCATCCCACATCTGCGGCGATGAGCGTCCCAACCGCAACAGCTCGCGCGCCGCCGGCCCGCAGAGCGCATCGACCAGCGCGGGATCGCTCGACGCGCGGTCGCTCACGCATTGCGTGAACGCGTAGGCGATAAACTGCGGAAGGTGCGAGGTGAGGGCGACGATTGCATCGTGCTCCTGCGCTTCAACCGCGAGCGACGTCGCGCCGAGCGCCTCGACGAAGACGCGCGCTTGCGCGCTGCGCAATTCATCCGGCGTCGGCACGAAACACCAGATACGTCCTTCGAACAGGTCGCTACGCGCCGCGTCGGGGCCGCGCCGCTCTCCTCCGGCCATCGGGTGCGTCGGCACGAACGTTGCAATTCCGTCGGCTGCTCGCGCGATTGCCGCTTTCACCGACGCGACGTCGATGATCAGCTGATCGTCGCGCAGCTTGCGCCGCCGCAGCGACATGATCTCTTCGAGCGTACCGCTTACATGGGCCGCGATCACGACGACATCGGCAACACCGTAGATTTCATCGCGCTCGGCTATGCGATCGATTGCTCCGTTTCGCAGTGCCCCGCTTGCAGCGGCCGGATCGCGGTCGCATCCTAGCGCCTCCCAGCCGCGCTCGCGCGCGGCAAGTCCGATCGATGCACCGATCAATCCGGTGCCGACGATACCGACGCAAGGCACGGTTTAGGTTGTCGTCGTGCGCGCGAGATCGGGACGCAAAACGACGGCTCCGTCGAGATAGACGTGTTCGATCGCGTCGATGCTGCGCGACGTATTGACGTGCATCAATACGCGAATGACGCGTTTGAGCGATCCGGGCACGTCGATCTCGCAAAAGTGCAACATCGGCACGTTGGTCCAGCCCATTTCGCGTGCGCCCAGTGCAGGGAAGACCGCGCGCAGATCCGGGGTGAGGCTGAACAACACCGAGGCGATGTCATCGATCTGAACCTCGTTGCGTTCGATCATGGCGCTCAAGAGGCGTTTGGTCGCATCGACGATCGCCGCGCCCTCATCGCGCTCGACCGTGATGGCCCCACGAATCCCGCGAACTTTGCCGCCGCGCCACTCCGCCTCTTTCATACGCGGACCTGTGGCTGCGACCAGATGTCGATCTGCTCGAGGTCGGCCATGATCGTGCCGAAGTCGTCGAAGGTCAGCGCCTGTTCCTTATCGCTCTTGGCCTCAGGCGGATTGGGGTGCACCTCGATGAGCAACCCGTGAGCGCCGACTGCTTTGGCCGCGCGGCAGAGTGGTCGAACCCAGCGGCGCACGCCGACACCGTGGCTGGGATCGACCCAGACCGGCAGGTGCGAGCGCTCGCGTAACACCGGAACGGCGGAAAGATCGAGCGTGTTGCGCGTGGCTTGTTCGAAGGTTCGGATACCGCGCTCGCACAGAATCACGTTCGGGTTACCTTCGGAGAGAATGTACTCGGCGGCGGCAAGCAATTCGTCGACGGTTGCAGCCAGTCCGCGCTTGAGCAACACCGGGCGTCCGCACCGTCCGACGGCTTTGAGCAAATCGAAGTTCTGCATGTTGCGCGCGCCAATTTGCAAGACGTCGATTTGCGCGGCCATGCGCTCGACTTGATCGATGGTCATCACCTCGCTCACCGTCGGAAGGCCGCTTGCGCGCCCCGCTTCGGCCAGGAGCGACACGCCTTCCCAGCCGAGGCCTTGAAATGCATACGGACTCGTGCGCGGTTTGAACGCACCGCCGCGCAACATCACCGCGCCGTGGGCTGCGACCGAACGCGCGGTGTCGAGAATCTGCTCGCGCGATTCGACCGAGCACGGGCCCGCCACGATCGTGAACTCGCCGTCACCGACGCGCACACCGCCGATTTGCAGCGTCGTTCCCGGCGGATTCGCCGCGCGCGAAACACGCGGAAAAGGCGAATCGGCGATCGGGGCCGGCGCGGGCGCAATCTCGCGCACCAGTTCCACCAACGCCTTGGGCGGATCGTCGTTGCGCCCGATCGGCTCGCCGACGTGCGCGTCGTAGCTCCCCAGCACGTTGAGCGTCTTGCAGGCCTTCTTCAACTCGGCAAGCGCCTGTGCGACGTTTGCGTCGTCAAGGTCGCCGTCGAAATCGACGTAAAAGACGCGCTCGGTGCCGTAGCCCAGATGCGGCTTAGACTCGAGCTTGTCGCCATTGATGTTGCGGTTGGCTAGAATGGCAAGCGCGCCGGCGAGCGAGCCGGTGCGCTCTTCGACCGAAAAGATCAGCGACGTCTTACGCCGCGAGCTCTTCGCGATAGTCAGCACCGGATTCGACCCGGAACTATGGCGCGGACGCACGATCAAAAAACGCGAGTACGTGCGCGGGTCGTCACTGCAGTGCGTCGCGAGCTCGATCAAATCGTAGATCGACGCCGCCGCGGGCGAAGCGAGTGCAGCGATCGCCGGATTGCCGCCGCGCGCAACTTCGCGCGCAGCCACACCCGTATCTTCACACGGAATCGCTCGGGCATGGTCGAGCCCGGCCAGAAACGCGCCGCACTCAGCAAGCACCAGCGGGTGAGCGAGCACTTCGCGCACGTCGCGCAACTCCGCGCCACGCACGCCGAGCAGACGGTGATCGGTGCGCCACTGAATCTCAGAGACCGGCACCAAATCGAACTCCGCGAGCAGATCGTAGCCTTCGCGCACCGTTCCGACGATCGCGTTCTCAATGGGGATGACCCCAATCGCGGCCCGCGCTCCGGCTACCGCCGTTGCCATCTCGCGAAAGCTCGGAAGCCCCACGGTCGGCATCTCGATACCGTGTTCGCGTAGAAAGTGCCCGAGCACAAGCTGCGAGTAGGCTCCATCGACTCCTTGGTAGACCGCTGTCATTGGCATTGCCCCTGAGAGAAAAAGAACGAGTCCCCACTTCGGCGGGGACTCGTTCGTGCATTTTACGCGTGTTCTGCGGCTTCTTGCCGGCCAGCTTTATGCGTGCGCGAATCCCCTTGGGCCTTGGAGGCCAAAGTAGTAATACCAAAACGCGTAGCTAAAGCTGTGGACAGTCACGTTGCGGCTATGCAATCACATCCCGGCGGGGGCTGTCAAGCCGCGCGGCTAGGATTCGAGCACCTTCCGCAGCTCAGCGGCGATCTCGGTCCGGCTATACCCACGGTGGCGCAGCGAGTCCACAAAGCGCATCGCCGCGTCGGCGAGGGCGTTCGATCGTGCGCGCCGATCAGCCGCTGGGGTCTTGCTCGCGACCCGCGTCCCGCGCCGCCCCTCACTGACCAGCCATCCCGAATCTGCGAGATCGGCATAGGCGCGCGCCACCGTGTTGGGTGCGACGCCAAGATCACCCGCGAGTTGGCGCACGGTCGGCAACGGCGCATCGCCGGCGAGCGTGCCGCGCTCGATCGCCGCGCGAATCTGCTCGAAGATCTGCTGATATGGCGGTGTTTCGATTTGCGGATCGACCGCGATGAGCGGCTCGTTCTCAGGCGCCATCTGCTCGCGGGACCCGCCGCTGCGCGAAGTCGATGAAATACCAGGTGAGAAACATGACCGCCAAAATCATCGATGCAACGAACGCATAGTCGTATATGGGGACGTCCACCGCGTTCCGCGTGACGACCGAGATGAACACCGGACCAACCGCATAGGCAAGCGCCAGCATCGAGCCCACGCGCGAACGCCGGATGCGTTCGTCGACGTAGACCTCGAGATCGACGTCCTCGCCAACCAGTACGGCCGCCATGCCCGCGATCGACCACGCCGCGGCGACGATTGCGAGGCTCGAGAGCGAGACCAAGAGTGCCGGCGCGCGCAACGTCGCATCGGTCACGAAGAGGAGCGGTATCGCAGCCGAGAGCAGCGCACCGATGAATGCGAGTGGCGGAACGACGGATATCTGCCGCCTCGGTGCAAGGGACGCGGCGCGGCGCTGACTTCGGTTACGAACGCGCGTGTAAACCCACGCGAAGACCAGCGCGACGTCCGCGCAGGCGAGCGCGTAGGTGATTGCCGGCGTCAAGATATGCAGCAAGCAGAGGATGCCGAAAAACAAATAGCTGATCGACGCAACGAGGACCGGCTTTTGCCCGAGGCCTTCGAGTGCATCGCGGCGATCGAGCACGGCACGAAGACGGGGCGCGACAGTTGGATCGCGCAGTTCGAGCCAAAAGTTACACTTCAGAAGGTTCAGCGATCGGCTCGCAATCACGCCCGCGACGCCGATGAATATCAGGAATATCGAGATATACCAGTACGAAAAATTGTCAGCGCTCATGATGCACGCTCCAGTCTTAGAATGTCGTTCTGCGAGGCACGCACGGCCTTGGCATACCACAACGTCATCGGAAGGTACGCAGCCACGCACACCAACCGTGCCACGATGACGACGATGTCGTGAGGTGCCCAAATTGCTTGCGAAACCGAAAAGGGTACGAGTCCGGCCATGAAGAGTAGCGACCGGACGCGCCAGCCGCGCAGCGCCCGGTCGACGACCTCATCAGCCTGTGTGTCTTGGTCGCCGATAATCGCCGGCCATGACGTCATCGCAAACGCTAACGCGAGCGCCCCGGCCGACGTGGCGATGCTAAGTAGAATAGCAAGCCACGCTCCGGTTCGCTCCCCGACGACGAGGCTCGCGCACCAACCAATAGCCGGAAGCCAGAGCGACCAGGGCGGTACGATCCGCGCGAGCATCCTCGGCTGCAGGCTCGCGACCCGTGGTCCAATCCGGCTTGTGCTCGTAAACAAAAATGATACGCACTGGTGCGCGACGATCATTGCAAAGTATGCGGCGAACGCGACGGGCAACGATAGCATCCCGAAATAGCCGCACGCGCAAAGGGCGAGCTGGAGCATCAGCAAAACGCCGCCCGCCCATGGCTCGCTACGCTCATTTCGGCGGCGCCGCGTCAAGGCTGACGCAACTCGGCCCCGCATTTCCCCACTCAGCGGCCGCGCAACAGCCGTGAGCCACCTGTTCTCGCCGTCAAAAGGCGTTAGCCGATTGTATACGTAGAACGCAGTCGCCAACAGCGCCAAAAAAATCGAGAGGGCGCGTCCGAGTGAAACGATGAACGGATCGCTCATCGCGGCCGCAGGTTCCGCGCGACGATCGGGATGATGACCGCCGGCAAAATGAGGAGCGGTAGCGCGAGAACAACGTATCCGAGCGGGTGCACAGGCATTGTATCTATAGGCTAATACAAACACAGGGTTTGTGTCAACCCCTTAGAACAATGGGTCAACGCTGCGCGTTGACCCTTAGCGTTCGGCCTTCGGCCGATCCGCCCACGGAATTAAACGTTGAAAGATAGACTAGGCGTTCTTGATGGGATGCGCGGCATCGCCGTGCTGCTGGTGCTGTGGTACCACATCTGGGAGATCTCATGGCAGCCTGCGCCGGTTCCGTGGCTGCAATGGATTCCCGAAACGGGTTTCATCGGCGTCCATCTCTTCTTTTTTCTGAGCGGCTTTGTGATCTCGTTCCCGTTCGTGCGCGCGCAGCTCGCGGGCGAACCGCTGCCGACTTGGGGCCACTTCGCGTGGCGGCGATTCATTAAAATCGTCCCGTCGTACGTTCTCTCGATTGTCGTCGCCTACGCGATCGGCTACGACGTGCTCTGTCGCGCAGGCGCGGCACCCTGGCAAGAGATCGTCACCCACCTGCTCTTCATTCACACCTGGTGGCAATCAACCTACGGCTCGATCAACGGCGTGCTGTGGACCCTCGCGGTCGAAGTCGAGTTCTACGTCATCTTTCCGCTAGTGTGGTGGTGCTTCTCGCGACGCCCGTTGCTGACCGTCGTCGTGATGATCGCAATTGCCGAGCTATGGCGTATGCATGCGGCCCAGTGCTGCTTCGCCAATCAGATGCCGCTCCTGGTTGAAAATCTGCCCGGCTACCTCGACATCTTCGCCTGCGGCATGCTCTCGGCGTGGCTCTTTGCACGCTTCGGCCACCTTCTGCGCACGCCGCGCGTCTCGCTCGTCATGCCGCTACTCGCGGTCGCCGGCACCTGGTTGCTCTGCACGCTTTTGGTCGAAATGTTCAACCATCGCACCGATCCGCAGTGGCAAACCGCGTTGCAGATTTACACACGCCCGCTATACGGCCTGAGCTTCGCCGCAATCGCGATCGGGTCGCTGGCGGCCCCGCGCGCGTGGCAACTGCTGCTTGCCAACCCACCGCTGCGCTTTTTGGCGATCATCTCGTACAATCTCTACCTGTATCACCAGCTGGTTGCGCGCGAAATGGTCAACAACCATATCCCCAGCTACACCGGCGATCCACATTACGATCCCGTGTGGCGATTGCGCTATACGATTCTCGCTTTCATCGTGACCATCGTGCAGGCGGCAATCGTGACCTATCTGGTCGAGCGGCCGCTCCTGCGCTTGCGACAGCCGCGTCTTCTTCCACCCGCACGTGGGCACTCACCGTGATGTGCGTGCTTTCGAACGCGGTGATAGCCTTCTCGAAGTCGTCGTAGCCGTCGCGATTATCGCGGTGGCCACGGGCGCGCTGGGCGCCGCTACGATCGCCGCCGTCCACCGCTTCGGTCCCGATCCGCTCCAGAGTGCGCTCGAAGCGACGGTGACGCGCGAAATGCGAATCGCCGTCGACGTGCTGAAATATCAGGGCGCGAGCCTGCCCTCGACAAACCTTGCAACGACGATCCCGTTGCCGAGCGGCTCGCCGTTTCCGGCGCACCTCTCGCTCTCAACGACGGCCGCTGCGAACGGTTCGGTGACGATCGTCCTTTCGGCCAGCGATGACAACGATGTGACGAAGGCCGCGACGCTGAGCCAAACGATCGCTGCGCCGGCACCGCTGCCGGGCGCGCGCCTTCCCGCAGCCGCCAATGGTGCGGCCCCGCAGTAATGCTGCTGCGGACGATCTTCTTGCTCGCACTTCTTGCCGCGCTCGGCGAAACGATCGTGCATGGCGCTGCTTCGCTCGCCCAAGCTGCGCTTCGTCAGCGCGCGCTCGACGCCGCGCGATTGGCATTCGTCAGCGGCGCGCGGGCTGCGCAAACCTCGGTCGCGCACAGCATTGCGGCGAATCCGCAAACATCGACCTTCGCGGCGCCGGCGCCGATCGCGACCTGCGCTTACGCTGACGCGAACGGCTGCGAGATCAACGTGCAAACGACGTTTGCGATGCAGCCTGCCGCGCCGGCCGCCTCGCCCTTACCCTGCCCGGGTACGGCCTGCACCATCGTATTGCAGAGCAACAGCGCCGTCAGCGAGGGACGGGCCTCGTTCGGGATTGCAAGCGTCGTCAGCGCCGCGAGCGGCGCCACGCTGGCCTCGCGTAGCGGTGTCGTCGCCTTCCGCACCTTTGCAACGCCGCCTTACGCATCGATCATCGGTGGGACAGACGCCACGCTTGATGCGCTGATCAACGACGGAACCGGCGACGACGCCGGCGCCCCCAACACGTTGATCACGGTCGAATACGACCCAAGCGGTGGCGGCTCGAGCACCGCGGGCAATGTGTGGCAGCCGATCATCGAGAGTCCCGCATCAGCTGCGCCCGCGTGGAATTACTAGCCGGCGAATCGCCGAATCGCCTCGGCGATGTCGTCCGGCGCTTCGATCGGAAGATTGTGCCCTGCATCGCGTAATTGTACGAAGAGCGCACCGCCGATTGCGCCCGTGACGTCGCGCTTTACTTGCGAGGCCGACACGAGTGGATCGTTGCTCCCCGCAATCGCCAAGACCGGCACCGCAATCGAGGCAAGGCGATCGGTGAACTCGCTCCCGCGGCCGCTATCGTACCAACCGATCCAATGCTCGTACGACGCGACGAGCGCGTCGTCAACGATCCGTTCCATCACGTCAGCGCTGACCTCGCGCTGCATCGCCGAGCGCTGAAAGCGCTCGATGCGCGAACGCGATCCGTAGGTTTCGAGCGTCAGTGCACGATGACGCGGCGAAGGACGCGCCGGACACGCGGTTCCCGGCGCTACCAAAATCATCCGTTCGAGATTGGACGGCTGCTCGGCAGCGACATATTGTGCCACCTTTCCGCCCATCGAATGCCCAACGAGTGTCACCGAAGTCGAGATTGACGCAAGCGCGGTGCGTAGATCGCCTGCATAACCTTCGAGGTCGTGTCCCACACGTGGGCGATCGGAGCGTCCGCATCCACGAAAGTCGAGCAGGTGCAACGTGAAAACAGTGAGATCGAGGCGCTCGACAACCTCGTACCACATGCGTCGCGAAGAGATCCAACCATGCACGAAGAGCACGTGCCTCAGCCCCGTTCCGCGGCGCTCGCAACACAATCGGATCAAACCGTTTTCGAGAAAGGGCATGGACTGGCTCATCGATGCACGAAGCTTGCGCGTAATCGTGCCGCGCCGCCTGCTTATCTACGGTGCATTGCTCTACGTTGTACTCGCTTGGGCGATCAATATGATTGTCGCAAAGCAGGCCATTGAGCAGATGAACCCGCTCGCCTTCACCTTCGTGCGTTTTCTGATCATGACGCCGCTAGCGTTCTCGTTCATTTGGGTTAGCGGCAGCCGCATTCACGTCGAGCGCCGCGACATTCCCGCGTTGCTGCTCTGCGGTGCGTGCGGTTTCGGCCTGTATCAATACCTCTGGGTGACCGGGCTCGCGCACACGACACCCTTCGCCACGGCGCTGCTGGGCGCAACCTCACCCATCTTCACGCTCGCGATCGTGGCGCTCGCAGGACACGAGCACGTGCGGCCCGGGACGGTGGCTCGGCGTGGCGATCGCGCTGCTCGGCGTCGCAATCTTCGAAGGCGCGTTTTCCGGCAACGCTGCGCTCCGTATCGGCGACCTCCTGGTTCTTGCCTCCGCTGCCGTGTTTGCAGGCTACAACGTGGTCGGTTCCCGGCTGATGTCGCGTTACCAGCCGCTGGAGCTGCTCGCGATCGGCCTGACGATCGGCACCATCATGTTGATTCCGGGTGGCGTGCCGGCACTATTGCACACCAATCTTGCGGCGCTCGGGTGGGACGTATGGTGGCGCATCATCTACGCCACGCTCTTCCCCATCCTCCTCACCTATCCGGTCTGGATCTGGGGAATCAACAAACTCGGCGCCGGAAAGGGATCGATCGTTCAATTCCTCATGCCCGTTCTCACCGGCGTCTTGAGCGTGCCGATCTTGCACGCCGCCTTTCTTCCTTACGAGTTGATCGGTGCCGTCGTGTGCCTCGGCGGCATGCTCTTTGCCTTCGCGCTTGGACGTTCGGGCCGCCCGGATTCCACACTCGAAGGCGAGTTAGCCTAAAGTATCGCCGTATTCGAGCAGCATCGGCTCGGACGCCATGCGATTCAGAAAAGCGATCGGCACCGCTTGCGCCGAGTCGACTTGGCTCGGTTGGTTCTGTGCGTGCACGTGAAGGTGCGCGCGGCGCGTGGTTCCCGAGTTCCCGCACCGACCGATTTCATCGCCCGCTCGCACGCTTTCGCCGACCCGGACCGTGACTGCGTCCTGACGCAGGTGCGCGAGGATCACATATCCGGACGGCGTCTCGATTGAAATATAGTTACCGAACGGCCGTGCCCGATTGTGCTGCGCCTGATCCGGCGGTGCGTCCGGTTGGCGATCTTCCATGTGTACGATCATTCCATCACACGGAGCGAGCATCGGCTGATCCCACGACTCGCCGGCGTCGCGCTCGAAATCGTACGCGAAGTATTGGTCGCCACGACTCAGGTGGTGGTTGTGACGCGGATCGGGTCCACCGGACGTGACGCGCCAGCGATCGGCAAACGGCGGATGAAGCACGATCGGCCGATCCGACGCGCGAGCCAGCCAACGCTTCGAAGCGGCCTGCGTATTGAAACGATGCCAAAGTAAAAGTCCAGCGATCGCCGCAATGGCAATCCAGAAACCCGGCACGCCGATCTGAGGATCCCAAAACGCCACGAAGCCGAAGCCGGCAGCGGCCAGCACCAGAATCGTCAGACTATTGGGCAGACGCACGTTGCCTCAACTTGCACATCGCCGCAAGGGTCGGCCCAGGAGGCGCGTAATTCCTGCCGCATGACGGTTCGAGCCCGGTGATCGGCGTCGCGATCGCGCTTGCCACGTTCGCGTTGCATCTTTCCACCGCGTCGCGCTACGGATACTTTCGCGACGAACTTTATTTTATCGCGTGCGGTCGCCATCTCGCGTGGGGCTATGTCGACCAACCGCCGCTCGTTGCGCTCGTTGCGTGGCTCGCGCAGCCCGCAAACGACGGATTGATTGCGCTGCGGTTCTTGCCGTGCCTCGCTGCCGGGTTGACGGCATACGTCGCCGTGCAAATCGCGCGCGATCTGGGTGGCGGACGCTTCGCGCAATGGCTGACCGGTATCGCGGTGGCGTTGACGCCGGCCTATCTTTTGCTCGGCAACATCCTGACGACCACCTCGTTCGAACCGCTTTCATGGACCTTGGTCATCTGGTGCACCATGCGGCGTAATTGGCTCGCGCTCGCCGCCGCGGCGTCGTTTGGTCTCTACGGCAAGTATTCCATGGCGCTGCTGCTCGTCGCACTCGCCATCGGCTTGCTCGTCACGAAGGAGCGGCGCATCTTCGCGACGCCGTGGTTCCCGATCGCTGCGGCGATCGCTGCGATCATCATCCTGCCGAACCTGTGGTGGCAAGCCGCGCACGGCTGGCCCTTCTTCGCGGTACTCCAGGGCGACGCGGCGCATCGCCACGCTTTCAACAACGGCTGGCTGCTCGAATCACAAAACCTCGCCGGCAACGCGATCTCCTTCGCAACCGAACAGCTGGTGTACACCAACCCGCTTGCCGCTCCGCTCTGGCTCTGCGGGCTCATCGCCCCGTTTACCTGGACACACCTGCGCCAGCTACGATGGATTTCGATCGCGTACGTCGTGCTCTTCGCCGCGGCGGTTGCGCTCGAAGCCAAGGGCTATTACATCATTGGGATGTACGGCGCACTTCTGGCCATCGGCTCGGTCGTTGTCGAGCGATCGGCGCTGTGGCTGCGTTCCGTATTCTTCGTCGCGCTAACCGCGACGGCCATCGCAACGATGCCGCTTTCACTTCCGGTTTTGCCGGTCGACGGGTTCATTGCCTATTCGCAAAGGCTCGGACTTACCGGGCGCGACGGCGCGCCTGCGCGGCTCATTCAGCCGGTTTATGCCGAAGAATTCGGTTGGAATCGGCTCGCGCGCGACGTCGCCTCGGTGTATGACGGGCTTCCCGCATCGACGCGGGCGAACACCGCGATCTACGCGGACACCTACGCCGACGCTGGAGCAATCGACTTCTTTGGTCCGGCGGTCGGCCTTCCCAGCGCCATTAGCAGTCAGAACTCATATTGGCTTTGGGGAACCCATGGCTACGACGGAAAAAGCATGATCGCAATCGGCGCGTCGCGCATCGATCTGCTACGGCAGTATTATCGTTCGTGCCGTATCGTGCGCACGTCGAACGAGCCGCTCAAATGGGTGGTCGAAGGCCCCGCGCCGATCTATCTCTGCACCGACCCCACGATGTCACTGGATCAAATATGGCCGCACTTGCGCTGGTACGGCGCGTAGCCGCTACTGCTTGATTGCCTCGACGTCGACTTCGAGATCGATGCTGTTGCTGACCACGGGATAGAAGAGATTCATCCCCCATTGCGTGCGATCCACCGTCGTCTTGCAGGTATAGGCGATACGAAGTTCGCCCGGACGCATGCCGGGACCGCGACCGAGGTATTCGCAGGCGAGCGTTACGGGATGCGTTTGTCCGTGCATCGTCAGATCGCCGACCGCGGTGAAGTGCGTCGCGTCGCTAGCCGTGATCTTGGTACTGGCGAACGCCATCTTTGGATAGGTCGCGACGTCAAAGAAATGGGGCGACTTGAGGTCGTCGTCTCGGTGGGAGTTGCGCGTGTCGATCCCGCTGGGATCGAGAGACGCTCGAGCCTCAGTGGGGATGTTGGTCGCGTCCGGGACGACGATCGTCGCGTTCACGATCGGAATGATCCCGTTCACGTGAGAGATCATCAGGTGCGTCGCGGTGAAGTTCGCCGAGGAATGAACGGGATCGGCCGCCCAGAGAGCCGCGAGCAGTAGTCCGAGAAGGAAATGCATCAGGCTTCCGCACCTCCGGGAACGACGACCGAAATGCCGCTTCGCTCGCCGCAGATCAAATGAAGTGAGGCCTGCGCGACCTCATCGACGCTCGCAAGACGTCCTTCCGGATTCATGTCGGCAAGCGACTGGCGCGCCGATTCGTTGGAAGCACCGGTGAATTTCATGATCTTGTCGATCGCCTGCTGCATCATATCGGTCTCGGTGTAGCCGGGGCAGACTGCATTCGCCGTGACGCCGGTGCCGGCAAACTCCGCCGCGATCGCGCGGGTAAAACCGATGACGCCGTGCTTGCTCGCACAGTACGGCGATACGTAGGGCGCACCATGGAGTCCGGCCATGCTCGCAACGTTGAGGATGCGTCCCCATTTCGCTTTGAGCATATCGGCCGCTGCATCGCGACAAGCCAAAAACGTGCCGGTTAAATTCGTGGCGATAATGCGTTCGAACATCTCGAGCGTTGTGCGCGTGAGCGGTGCGGAGTCGGCGATTCCTGAGTTGCTCACCAGGATTTCAATCGGCCCGTTTGCCGCGCGGCAATGGGCGAAGGCGGCTTTGAGCTGCGCTTCATCGGTTACGTCGGCCTGCGCCGTCGTAAATTGCCCGGCAACGGTGCCCGGATTCCGGCTTACCACGGACACGCGCGCGCCGTTCGCGGCCAGCGCCCTTGCAATAGCTTCGCCGATACCTCGCGCACCGCCGGTCACGAGCGCGTGCTTCCCCGAGAGGATCGCGGTGTAGTCAGATGACATCTCCGGGAAATATTGCACCGGCGCAAGATCGCCTTCATGTGGAGGCGAGATGGAGGCGAGAGATCGTCGACCGCGTTGTGCATATCCATGGGCGATATGGCAACGCGGTTGCGCAAGTGGACCTCACGCAAACGGAACGGGCTGAAGATCGGCGGGTCCGGAGTCCCCGCTCCGAGCCATGACTCGAACCGCTCGACATAGGCTGTATCGAGCGGCCGGAGGTTTTCGTGACCAGCGCCGGAAGGCCTAAGCAATGCGGCGACAGCTTCGCTTCCTGCTCGCGGCCATACCCTTCGGCGCGCTCTCCGTAGCTGTGCCGTTCGTCAATCACGTCGAGCCGCGGATTTTAGGCCTGCCGTTTCTGCTTGCCTGGATCGCGTTTTGGGTGATCGTGACGCCCGCATTTCTCTGGACGCTCGGCCGTATCGAGGGACACTGGTGAACTCCGGCGTCACGCTCGGCGTCATTGCCGTGATCGTCCTCGGTACGGTGTTCTTTGCTGTCGCGAGCGTCCGGCGTTTCACGATGACGCCGCAAGAGTACATCGTCGGCGGGCGTGGCTTCGGCGCGGTGTTTCTTTGGGTGCTCCTAGCGGGTGAGATCTACACAAGCTTCACGTTTTTGGGCGCTGCCGGCTGGACCTACACGTTCGGCGCACCGGCTTTTTACATCATGGCCTATGGCACGTGCGGCTACATCTTCTACTATTTTCTCTTCCCCTGGATTTGGCGTATGGGCAAGCAACATAACCTGCTCACGCTCCCCGATCTGATCCAGGTGCGCTATCGGAGCCGCGCGCTTTCAACGATCGTTGCGATCGTCGCGGTGCTGGCGCTCATCCCGTACGTTACCTTGCAGCTTTCAGCGCTGCAAATCTTCTTGACGGTCGCGGGACATGGGGCAATCGATCCGGTGCTCGGCGCGTGCGTTGCATTCTTGCTCATCATCGCGTTCGTCTTCGTGACCGGCTTACGCGGCACAGCGTGGGCAAGCATCATCAAGGACGCGCTGGTGATCGGAGCGCTGCTTTTCGTCGGTTTGGCCATCCCGTTGCAGTTTTTCGGCTCGCCTGCGCGATTGTTCGACCAGGTCTTGCTCGCACACCCCGAACGGCTCGTGCTCGGCGGACTTACCGCGCCCAAAGGATCGCTATGGTATGTAAGCACCGTTTTGTTGACCGGACTGGGCTTCTTTTCGGGACCCCAGTCGATCGCCGCGATCTTCAGCGCCAAAGACGAAAACGTGCTGCGGCGCAACGCCATGTTCTTGCCGGTCTACCAGCTTATCATGCTGCTGATTTTCTTCGCCGGCTTTTCGGCGCTCTTGATCGTGCCGGGCCTCAAAGGTCCCGCCGCCGATCAATCGTTTCTCGCCGTCGTTTCGCGGTTCTACCCGCCGTGGGTACTGGGATTCGTTACCGGAACCGGCGCGCTCTGCGCGCTGGTGCCCTCGACGGCGCTGTTGCTCAGCTCGGCGAGCGTCGTCGCGAAGAACATCGCCGGCGATCTCTTCGGCATCGGCTTAGACGAACCCGGACGGCTGCGCATTACGCGCCTGATGGTCGTGGCGATGGGTCTGCTCTCACTTGGTCTGTGGCTCGCCTATCGCACGACGCTGGTAGATCTGTTGCTGCTCACCTACAACGGCATCTCGCAGTTCATGCCCGCGTATGCGTTCGGCGCGTATTGGAAACGCGTGACTACGCCGGGTGTCACCGCTGGAATCGTCGTCGGCATTGCGCTCGCAGTCACGCTCGCCGCAACCGGCACGGCGCCGTTCGGCCTGAACCCCGGATTCATCGGGCTTTGCGCCAACGTGCTCGTGCTCGTCGGGGTTTCGCTATTAACGCAACCGGCCCGAGCATTATCGCCCGAGCCGGTTCGCGATTAGCGGCGGTCAAGCTCCGAGAACGGAATCGAAGATCTCTTCAAAAATGTACAGCGGCCCGATCAACAGATAGACCAGATTCTCCAAGAATTTCGGTTTGGTTCCCTCGAACCGGTGACCGACCAACTGGAAGACCCATCCGATGATGAGTGCGCCAAGGGCAATTTGCCACGATACGCGGATCGCGATCTCGTAGAGGATCGCAAAGGCTACCGTGGAGATCAACGCGCCGCGAGGATCGATGAAGGCGTAGTAGAGCAGGGTTGCAATGCCGGCCACGATCGCAAGGTCGATCGGCCCGAAGGTAACCAAATGCAAGATCCCCATGGTACCAATCAAGATCAAGGGAATGCCGACCGCATGGCAAGCGCGGTTACGGCGGTCCGCGTGATACGCGGCATACTCGGTAAAGAGTTCGGACTTCGTCATGAATAGTGCGCCCCTCTTGCGCGTGCGGGATTCTGCGCCCCCTGCGCTCGGAGTCCCTGCCGGGGTTGGCCACGTGCTCGCAGAACCCACGCAGGCATGGCAGCGACGATAACCGTTCCGCAGCGACTGGCCGACGACGTGGTCTTGATCCGCCGCGATCTACACATGCATCCCGAACTTGGTTTCCACGAGCACCGCACTGCCGGCATCGTCGCCGACCGGCTGCGCGCGCTTGGTTACGAGGTCCACGAGGGCATCGGCACAACCGGCGTCGTCGGGCTCCTGCGCGGCGCACGGCCGGGCCGCACGATCATGTTGCGTGCCGACATGGACGCGCTGCCGATTCTCGAGGAGCGCGATCATGCCTATCGCTCGCAAGCCGACGGCACGATGCATGCATGCGGACACGACGGACACGTCGCAATTTTGCTGGGTGCGGCCGCCTTGATCGCCGACCGTCGCGACGAGATCGCGGGAACGGTCGTACTCCTTTTCCAGCCCGCCGAAGAGGGCCTCGGCGGCGCTAAAGCGATGATCGACGACGGCGTGATCGAACGCTTCGGCATCGAACGCGCATACGGCCTACATCTCAATACGCTCTATCCCACCGGTGTTCTCGGCTTTCGCGAAGGCCCGATGTACGCGTCGAGCGATTCGATCGAAATCGAGGTGATCGGCGTCGGCGGCCACGGCGCGGCGCCGCACTACGCGGTCGACCCGATCCTCGCCGCCGCGAGTTTTATCACCAGCGTGCAACAAGTTGTGTCGCGCATGGTCGATCCGCTCGAACCCGCGGTCGTGACGATCGGCGCGATCCACGGCGGCACGACCCATAACGTCATCCCGCGCACCTGCAAGTTGCTCGGCACGGTGCGCGCGTTTACCGACGAGGTGCGCAGCGCGATGCCCGAGCGCATCGAGCGCGTGTTGCGCTCCTGCTGCGATGCGTCGGGCGCATCGTACGGCTACGACTACATCTGGCGTTATCCGGTGACCGCAAATGACTCCGAGCAGACGCAGTACGCCCGGGCACTTGCGGCCGCGACGGTGGGCGAAACACGGGTGATCGACGCGACACGCTTGATGGGCGCGGAAGATTTCTCATTTTTCGCACAGCGCGTACCGTCGTGTTTCTACACGCTCGGTTGTCGTGGTGGCCCACAAACGAGCCATCCGCATCACTCGAGCCTGTTCGACATCGACGAACGCGCACTGCCGAACGGCGTCGCAATGATGACCGCGCTCGCGCTCGACGCACCGCGCAACGCCCCTTGAGATGGTTCCGTGGTAACGGCGATCCCCGAGATTGTTCCGAATCCGTCGACCGCGCAAATCCTCGAGATCATCACCCGCGCGGTGTTCCAGACCGGCGTGAAATGGTCGCAGATCGCTGCGCATTGGGATGCATATCGCGAAGCCTTTGCGAACTTCGACCCGCAGCAAGTCGCGGCTTTCGATAGCATCGACGCCGAGCGTGTGCTCGCGCAGGAGGGCGTGTTGCGCGTCCCGCGCAAAGTCAAAGCCACGATCGCTAATGCCGCGGCGCTGCTCGCAATCGCGCAAGAGTTTCGCAGTTTTCACGACTACGTCGCGACGTTTTCCAATTACGCGGTGCTCGCCCGGGACATGAAGAAGCGCTTCGCCTTTCTCGGCGACATGAACGTGTGGTACGTCCTCTTCCGTTGCGGCGAACCGGTTCCACTTTTTGAGCCGTGGGTGAAAACGATTCCGGGCACGCACCCGCGCATGCGCGAGATGGTCGAGCTGGCGCGTGAACGGGGTATTTCGCCCGAGGTTTAAGGTGTCGGACTCGGCCGCGGCCGGGGTGGCTGACGAACCAGATAGAGTCCCCACGCGGCATTGTAGTTGAGGTTGGGCTGCATAACGCCGTCCCAACCCTTCGGCACCACATCCTTCGGCTCTGCCGCGGCGACGCGCCCGCAGAAGAGTAGCGGCAGCACGAGCGTCGGATCGCCCGGTACCAAGCTATACCAGGTCCCGTTCTTTGCCGTATGCGCGGCGATCGTCCACAGATGCGGCGTCGCGCCGCTCGTGAAGTACGCGCGCAACTCGGTCAGCGCTTCCGTCGCGGTGTTCTTCAGGTCGCCGGTGCACTCGGGTGCGGTGCGCACTTGGAACGGATCCTTCGGCGGCGCCGAGGGCAGCGTGTAGACGCGGAAGCTCTCCTGCCCGGCTTGCGGCTGGCGTGCGACCGCGTAGAGTCCAACCGACGGCATGAAGCTGATCTGCGGCGCCCCGAAGAGTGTCGAACTCGGCGTGTAGAGATTGTGCGCCGCCACTTCGTCAGGCTGCGCGATGTGAAGGGTGAGGCATCCGAAGAAGACGCGGAACTGCCCGCCACCGGCGCGGTTGCCGGCACCGCGCTGTCCGCTTTGCGAGCCTTGTCGCGGAGCCGGGCTCGGGCTCGGCGCAGCGAGCACTTCCGAGGCAAGCCGCAAGGTCGCCGGCTGGAAGTGTGGCTGAATCGAGAGCGCGTACGTGTTACCCATCCCATGATACGTGACCGTCGCATCGGTGATCTGCGGCGCCGGCATCGTCGCCGGATATCCCGCAGACGTCTTTGCCGTCTCGATCTGCGCAACGTACGCCTTGAGTTCGTTCGAAAGCTGCAGCGCCGTCGCGTGCGCGTCGGCCGGACAGCGCGTGTCGTCCGACGAGACGTCGAGCGGATTTCCCGGTGCCGTGCTCGGCAATGGCTGCGGACGGAATCCTCCGCCGCCGGGGCCGCCCGCACCTCGGCCTCCACCGCCGCCGGGCGCGGGCCGCGTCTGTGCGACATGCGTGTTCCCCAGCGCGCCGGGGCCGTATCGTAGTGTATACGTGACGGTGTAGGTGCGCGGCGTGAGCGGACGCGCGACGTTCGGGACGATCATCCCGCTCTGCGTGTAAAACGGAACCGCGTTCGCGTAGCTCGAGAAGATGCCCGCGTAGGTTCCAAAGATGTTCGAAGCCGCGACGGTTAAATTTCCCCGGCTGAACGCTGCATTGACGGCGGCATCGAACTGCGTGTACGCGGGCAGATTGTTCTGGTTATTCCGCCCAGTATATTCCGCATCGGCGTAGTACTCGAGCGCCGAGTGGCGCGCCTTGTAATCGAAGATCACGCCGGCGCGCTGCAGCGGCACGTTCGGCAATTGCTGGCCCGACTGCGTGATCGAATACGGATTGTTGATCAACGGGGAATTCGAGATTGCTTGCGACACCGTCGTATTCCAGAACGGCTGCACGATGAGATTGCCGAACGTGCCATAACCGGTGACCTGAACGCCTTGATAGAGACGATCGACGCCGGCGACCGGCGTGCTGAAATACAGTTGGCTCGGGCTGAACGGCACGTTCCCACAACCTGCGTCGCTTTGGAAGACTTCCTGGACGGCGGCAATGTACGAAGGCGACAACGTGCCGTTTGCCAGAAGGACCGTGCCGTTGACGTCGGTCGGAAGCAGCGTGTTCTTCTGCATCTGGCGATACAAGCGTACCGAGAGATCGCCGCCGACCCAGGTGCGCGTGTAGCTAAGATTCGTCGACGTCGAGGAACTTGCTTCCGGCGCCGCGCCCGGAGCGTTGCCATAGGCGACGCTATTCGCTCCATCGCACGTATAGCGAAGCGCGGCCGGATCGCTTAGAATCGTCGAACGTGTCTGCTGGCCTGGCGAGCCCTGCATCGTATACGAAGCCGAATAGGTATCGTATTTTGTCGGATGCCACGTGGTCCCCAGCGACTCGAGCAGGCCGCCGAAGCCGCCGGTCGCTTGTGTCACGCCGAGCGATTCGTTAAACGAGAGATGCTCGTTTGAGTGAATTGAATCGGTAACTTCCGCGGCGGCATACCTGCTGTGCTGCAAATTCGTGTAGTACGGCGTCGATGGTTCGTTGAGCGGGAAGGTCTGCGACGTCCCCCACGAGCCGTAGGCCGTAAGCGAGATCGTGTGCCGCTGCGCCGCCGGAAGGATCGCATGGAGCGTGAAGCCGCTGCTTTCGTTCAGACCGGAGGCGCCGACCGGCGACGCTACGCCATCGACATAGCGATTGAGTTGGTCGCTCAGCGAGGTAGAATTGCTTCCGTAGATCGTCGCCTGAATCGACGTCGCGCCGAGCAAGAGATCGTCGCTCAGCGAGAATAGGCTCACACTTCCCGCCGAATAATTGTTCGGGCCATACCCGCATGGGACACCGTCATATTGTTCGCGCGCGCAGACGACGTTCGTGATGTGATTCGAGGTCAAGATCGTACCGCTGATCGTCTGTGAATCGCCGAACTCGTAACGGAATCTTCCGGATGAGCCGAAGCTGTTCGCATCGCCATTATGCACGTAATCCAAACCGCTCGCATCGGTGTAGAGCAAACCGTCGAGCCAGCTCGTCGCGAGTCCGCCGCACAGGTTGAGGGCGACGCCGAGCTTCCCTTCTGAACCGGTCTCGGCGGTCTGCCAACTGTTGCGGGCATTCGACCCGACCATCAGCGAGTCGTACGATTCCCATGAGAGCGTCGGCTGCAGCGTGGTGAAATTCACGCCTCCGGCGAGCCCGCCAAGCTGTGGTCCGTTGCGAACGCCCGCGCCCGTAAACAAGCAGGTGGCGTAGTTGCGGAGATTGCCGGCCGAACCCGGAGCATTGAGCGGAACACCGTCAAGCGTCAGCGCGGTCTGACTTGCATCTTCACCGTCGAGCGAGATCGTCTGCTCGGCGTCGCTATCATCACTGCTGGTTTGTACGGAGACGCCTGAGAGCTTATTCAACGCATCGGCCAGATCGCCCGAAAGGCGGCGCACCGCGGAATCCGGACCAAATGAACTCGACGAGATGGCCGCCGACGAGCGGGCCTCGACGGTGCCGATGACTTTTAGTTGCGTCGAGAGCGCGAGCGAAACGCTGACCGTGACGTAGTTGCCGTTGATGATCTCAAATGATGCCGAGGTGACCGTCTGGTAATCTCGATGTACGATGCGCGCGCGATAGATACCGTCCGGGACGTCGGTGAATACGACCAGACCCTTCTTGTCGGTGAATTCACTTGTGACGACGGGACCGTCGAGAACGACGCGCGCGAGTTCGATCGGCGCCTTGCTGCTTTGGTCGGTAACGACGATCCGTATCTCACCGCTATCCGCCTGTTGCGCCGATGCGGCCAACGGCGCAAGGGGCGCGAGTGCAGCGGCAAGCACGGCCGCTAGGAGGCGCTTCATTGATTCCTGTGATTCTATGTCTATAAGCTGATGGTGACGGTCGTTCCGCGAGCCGGCGCGCTTTCAATCTGAATCGAACCTCCGGCGCGTTCCACCGCGCGCTTGGCAATCGCCAGGCCCAAACCGCTGCCGGTCAGTTCGCCTCGCTGGTCACCGCGATAAAACCGCTCGAAGGCATGCAGCCGCTCGGATTCCGTCATCCCCGGACCCTCGTCACGAACGCTAATCATTGTGTGGCCGTTGTTTCGAACAGCGCGAAGATGGATCGGCGCTTCGGGCGCATACTTAAGCGCATTCTCTACCACGTTCCACAAGGCTTCTCCGAGTTCGGCGCGATCGCCGATGATCTTTTCGTCGCCGTCAACGCTATAGTCGATTTCACGCGTTTCGTCCAAACGCCGCGCGGCGTCACATTGGTTGCGAAGAAGTTCGGCGAGGTCGATCGTCTCAGCGTGCGGCGGCGCCTCCGAATCGAGTCGCGCCAACCGCATCAGCCGATCGATGAGATTGCGCATGTGCTCTTTCTCGATCGACATCGTGCCGAGAATCTGCCGCGCTATCGTCGGTTCGGCGACCGCGCCGCGGCGCAGCACATCGATGTACCCCCCGATCACGGTGAGTGGAGTGCGCAGCTCGTGTCCCGCATCCGCGACGAACTGGCGCATCCGTTCTTCGGTCTGGCGGCGTTCGCTCATTGCCGTAGCAACGCTCGCCGCGGCGTCGTTGTATGCGGCCGTCAGCGTGCCGATTTCGTCGCCGCCTGGTGCGATGAAGCGGCGCTGCGTGAAGTCACCCCGCGCGAGTGCCTTGAGCGATTCGGTCAGATCGTTGATGGGGCGTAGCGCCTGGTTTGCAAAGAGCCGGCCCACCAGCCATGAGAGCAGCATCGCCACGATTGCAACGACCACCACCACGCGCCAGTACGGAATAAGCGAGACCCACAATAGCGCCGCCGAAGGTTCGAACGCTACGTAGCCGCCGTCAACGGCCGCGATGTTGGTTGGCTCAGGCGGCGGCAACGTCCCAGATACGCCGTTCGATCGGAAAAGAAACGAGGTATCGCGCGGTGGCGGAGAACCCGGCGCGCCTCCGCCCTGCCCGAACAATAGCCCGTTTCCAAAGTGGCTAGCCGTATTGCCCGCCCTCGCCCGATGCAGATGCGCTGCGACGATACGTGCCAGCAGCCGCGGATGCACGCTCTTATCGCCGGCCAGGAAGTTGCCATGGTCGTCAAAGACAGCCACGCTCAGGCCGATACCCTGCAGCGCGTTTGCTATTTGGGGAGCTGCGGCTTTGAGCGACATCCCGTCAGCACGATACTGGTCGACGAGGACGCGAGCTTCCTCGTGCTTGGCCAGAACGATATCCCGATTGAAGCTGTAGAGATCGACGACGAGCGCGATGCTCGAGGCGACAATCACCACCATTACGGTAATCCCAAGGAGCACCGCGTAGAGCAGCGAGAGCCGCGAGACGATCGAAAGCTTCATCCCGGATACGTTCTTCGGCCGGCCTTAGCTATGCTGCGAGAGGCCGTAACCGACGCCGCGCACCGTCCGGATGAACGAGCCACGTTCGCCGGGTCGATCGATCTTGGCCCGCAGGTACGAGATATAGGTCTCGACGATATTGGGGCCGCCTTCGAAGTCGTGACCCCATACGATCTCGAGCAAGTGGTCTTTGCTAAAGACGCGTCGCGGCTCGCGCATGAAGACCGACAGCAGATCGAACTCGCGCTGGGTGAGTTCGATACCGTCCTTGCCGCGCATGAGTTCGCGAGTTTGGGGATTGAGCGCGAGATCGCGCCAGCGAAGTACGTTCTCTTCAATGAGTTGCGGGCGGCGCAGCTTGGCTTGCAAGCGCGCGATCAACTCTTCGAACACGAACGGCTTGACCAAATAATCGTCCGCGCCCGCACTGAGACTTTGGACCTTGTCCTCGGTGCCGCCCTTGGCAGTGAGCATCACGATCGGCGCCTGCGAGATCTCGCGCAACTTGGGAAGGAGCGAGATGCCGTCGATCTTGGGCATCATGATATCGAGCACGATCACTTCAGGGTCGAAGCGCCGCACCAACTCCAGTGCGGCAATACCGTCGGCAGCGGACTGCACGTCGTACCCTTCGCGCGAGAGTCCCAGCTCGAGCATTTCGCGAATCATTCGATCGTCGTCGACCACGACGACACGAGCATGGAGCAACGTAGTAATAGCCATTTCTAGGGTTTAGACTGCCCTTTTGCCCTGAGAACGCACTGAACCAGGGACCTATTTCGGCCGGCTTATCGTCAGCTCACTCCTCGATTACCCGAGTACACTTCGGGATTCGATTCCTCAATACAGCCCAAATCAGAGCATCGGTCCGCTTATGCTGCTCGGAGGGGAGAAGGCCAGCGGGAGTAATTCTGGCCGCAGATCAGTGCGGCTTGACGAATGCTCTCGAGAGGGTGAACCACGAGGATGACGCCTTCACGTTCGAGGGCAGCGGTAAGCACCTCATCCGGGAGCCAGCGGGCAAAGAGGTGCACTTCAGAAATCTGGGCGGCTCGGGCGAGCTGGGCCAGTATATCGGCGAGCGTACAGCACTCCCGCGCAAGGAGCGGGGAAACCAGGTCGGCCCTGACCCGGGCGGCATTCCAACCGGTCGCCAGGACGACGACCTTCGTAAGCTCGGAGCAGCTGCTCGATTCGAAATCGACCAGCGCCGCTCGAACGCTCGCGGCTAGGGCGCTGTCGGTCTGTGCGTGGAGGGTCGCCCCCGCGATGCTTGCGTTCGGACCGGCGGTAAGGACCGCCCCGCAGCCGATGACGTAGTCGTTCATACACCAAGCATCGCAGTCCCGAGTGCCATCTGTATGGCGCTTGCGGCGCTTCGGGAACTAAAGAGGCGCCGCATTTAGCGACGCCTCTAGCCCACCACCCGGTAAGCATTTTTCCCTCCGCGCGGACACTACGCGGAGGAAAGGTGCGTATGCGCGTGCGAGACGATCGTAACGCGTCGCGAGAACATGCCGAGCATCGCGTCGATGACATCCGGATCCCACTGCGATCCGCGGCCGTCTTGGAGAACCTGTAACGCCTGGCGCGGAGAGATCGGCTGACGATACGGCCGCTCGCTGATCATTGCGTGGAACGCATCGGCAACGGCCACGACCCGCGCTTCGAACGGAATGCTCGAGCCGAAGATGCCGTCTGGATACCCGGCGCCGTCGTAGCGTTCGTGGTGCGCCCGCACGATAATGGCGCAGCGCTGGAGCGACGGAATCTGAGTCAGGATACGAGCTCCGGCGGCCGCGTGATCGCGCATGATATCCCATTCGTCGAGCTCGAGCGGTGCGGGCTTGAGCAGAACGTGATCGGGCGTCGAAATCTTTCCGATATCGTGAAGCAGCGCGCACAGCGAAATGAATTCGCTCGTCTCGGCGTTGCAGTCCATCGCGGTCGCCAAACGGCGCGCCCATTCGGCCGTGGCTTTAGAGTGGCAGCACGTTCCGTAGTCGCGCTCGGCCAGCATGGCCAGCAATGCCGTCGTTCCTTCGGTGCTCGGACCGTCCGGCGTCTCCTCGCCGTCGCTGCCCAGCGCGCTGCGCTCGATTTCGGTTGCGAGGACATCGAGGAAGGCCAAGAGCCGGCGTTGATCGGTTTCGTAGGCCCCGGCCGCGAGTGCGATCGTGTGGGTCGCGGCACCGGTCAAATCAACCACGGCCGCCCGGCCGAGGCGAGGAGTCTCGCGTTGCGCCCAGGTCGACAAACCGACCGGCTTGGCTAGCGTCAGCGACAGACACAGGCGATCGAGCAGCACTTCCAGCGCAGGCTCGATCTGGGTGCTCCCCATCAGCGAAGGCATCGTTACGTGATCGGCGGCGGAACGCGCCAATTCCGGGATGCTCTGTCCCAAAGCCGCCCCGAGGGCGGTCAACGTTCGTACGGCAGACATAGAAAAACGAAGACCGGTTTAGCCGGTCCTAATTCCCCGGACCGGGCATGTCGGCGGCAACGATGAGGGCCGCGAGCAAAAGGACGGTGAGCATGTGTGAGAACAAGCCTCCAAGCAGGTGGGTATCTGCTCTCACGATACCGGGTGGACCAGGCCAAAGGCCCTACTGAAATTTAAGTAGAGGCGTTGCTACCCCTCGCTGAGCAGCCCATTTCGTCGAGCCGCGGCAATCGCCTCGGCCCGCCCGTGACAGCCGAACTTGTCGATCACATTCTGGATATGGGTCTGAACCGTATAGACGGATCGTCCCATTTCGGCCGCAATTTGCTTGGGGGTAAGGCCCGCCGCCAGATCTCGCACGACACGCAACTCCTGGGGCGTCAGCACGACGGTGGTTGCGGGCTCGTGCCCTTCCTCCAAATGCCTGGCCACACGCTCGACGTATCGCGCGTAGCCGCCAAAGCCGAACTCCCGCACCCCGTCAACGTGCTCGGCGAGCTGGTCCGCGACGTATGACGGGCTTTTCGCCGCCCGCGCGAGCTCCTCGACCGCTTTGCGCATGCAAAAGCCGGCGTCGTGCGGGCTGCGCAGTTCTCTCTTGAGCAATCGTGCAGCCGAGGTATGACGACCGGCGACAACTTCAGCCAGGACGAGCATTGCGAGGGCGAAATCCAAGACAACCGCGCTCGAATATTGCGCCGCAGGGGCTTTCTTATCGATGAGTTCGAGCGTCGAAGCGACGATCGCACCGCTCTCTCGCGCGCGCCCGTCGAGAGCCAAGACGAGCGCGTAACTTGCGCGCACCAGCGCGCGGTCGGGTACGTGGACTTGGCGGTCGATGATACTCCCGAAGAGCCGATGCGCATCGGCGTAGTTGCCCGCCCACGCATGCCGATGAGCTTGGCTCGAAGCCAGAAACGTGGTCTGGCTGAGCACGTCTCGGGAAGCGAGTTCGGCAAGTTGTTTTTCGATCTGCACCGCACGATCGGGATTGCCACGGCGCGTTTCAAGGCTCAGCATCGCGACCAAAGCGTTCTGCAAGTCAGCGTAATCGCCGGCACGCGTCGCGGCGGTCGCGGATTGCTGCGCAAACCACAGGCTCTGCGCCGAGTCGTTCTCGCTGAACAGCGCAATGAGTGAGAGGCTGCGAAACGCGCGGGCGGCAATACTCCAAAGGGCACAGCGTGACGCGAGCTCCGCGGCGTGCGCCAGTCGCTTACGGGCCTCCTCGGCGTCGCCGAGGTTGTTGCGCGCGAGGCCGATGCGAAAAGTTATGCGCGCCAGCCATTCGTCGTTCTCCAAGGTAAGGCTTTGGCGCTCGGCAGAGGCGACAAGCTCGCGCCCGCGCGCAGGATCTCCCGCTGTTATCCAACAGTTCGCGAGCAATGCTTCGCTCTCGATCCGGATCGGAGCTGGGATCGCCGGTTCCGCGATCAGGGACGCGAGTAGATCGATCGGGCTTGCGTCGCTATATGTACGTTGCACCGCAAGCCGAAGCAGCAACTCGCCTCGCAATTCGAGCGATTCAATCGAACGTGCGGAACGCGCAATTTTGCGCTCCGCTTCGTCGTATCTTCCCCGCGCGAGGTCCAGCAGCCCACGCAAGCCCGTAACCACGGCGCTCTTCTCAAAAGTTTGTCCTAGCGGTGCCGACGTCAGCGATTCGAGTTCGTCGGCGAATCCGTTATCCAGCATGCGAACGCCGTGTGACGTGAGCAGTCGCAACGCGTCATCGGGCGAATTCGAGTCGACATATAGGCGTAGCGCTTGCGTAACGCTGCCCCGTTCTTCCAGGATCTGGCCCAGTGCCGTGAGCCGATCGCGCTGCACACCGCTGCCGCCCAGTTCGACTTGATGGCGTACGAAATCCCGAAAGAGATCGTGCAGCCGGTAGCGACCGGGTTCGTATTCGTGGATGAACGCGACACGAGCGCGCAAATCCTCAATCAACGCCGTTGCGCGATCAAACCCGGCAGCGACCATGACTTCGAGGTCGATCTCGGGCAGCAACGCGGCGGTCTCGATGAAATTCTGTTCCTCACCGGTCAGTGTTTGGTACACTTGCTCTGCGAGATAGCGATAGATCATCTCGCGTGTCATCGATGCGATGTTGCGCAGATCGACCGAACGCGTTGACGAACGCAGCGCGAAGGTCATCGCCGTCGCCCAGCCGTCGGTGAGCTGCAGAAGTTCGACCAACTCCTCATCGCGCACGCCCAACCGGAAGGTGCGCGCGGCCTCTTTGGCTTCTTCTACCGAAAACTTCAGATCGTGTTCGTCGATCGCAAGGTCGCTTTCGCCGTAGGCGAGCCACGTGCCGATCGGCAAGCCGCTGGTTGCACGCGAAGCGATGATCCACTGCACCCGGCCTTTGGTGCGTTCGATCAGCGATGTGATAAATCGCGCGACTTCGCGATCGCCTTGCGCGACGTGCAGATCGTCGATCGCGATGACACCGCGATACGAGCGCAAGTGCGAATGCATCCACAAGGCGAGATCCGCGCCCGGCGACTGCGCTCCGGCGTTCTTTTCGTACGCGCCGGCCACCGTACCGCGCGCATCGGGTGCGATCTCGGCTACCGCGTCGGCAAACCCGCGCAGAAAGCCGAGAAGCCCGGCGTTTTCGGTCAGTACGTCGTACCGGATCTGCGGCTCGGCAAGCGTATCGAGATAGTGGCGCAGGGCTACGGATTTACCGTATCCCGCAGGGGCCACGATCAAGACGACGCGCTGCATCGCCGCAGAGGCGATGCGCTCGATGATGCGCCGCCGAACGATCGGAACGAAAACCCCGCCGGTCTCGATTTTGCCGTCGGGGCGAACGGGTCGAATCATGTGCTCCTAGGCGCCTTTAGCCAAGGGAGGCTCGGTACTCTTCCTGTCCATCATAATACCCCAACAGCAGCTCCTCGACATAGAGCAGGTGCAGATCGCGGTCGAGCTGCGAATAGGCCGCCGCATTTTCCGCACGAAAGCCGTCCCAATCGGCCTTAGAATCCCAAACGTCCATGCAAAGGTAAACCCCGCTCTCCGACCGATGCCGGAAGAGTCGCGTTCGCCGGTAACCGGGGTGGGTCGAAAAAAGTGCCGCCCACGGGCCGGCGGGTCCATAGGCATGCTCGAACGCGCGAACCTGCGCTGGATGGACCCGGTAGCGGTAGAGCACCTCGATCATCGTTGAAGATCGAACTTTGCGGGCAACGGGACGTCCCCTTTGCCGATCGTTCGGCTCACGTCGTAGGCGATGAGATCGCCAAGTGCACGCAGGCGCGCCGCGAGCCATGCGTGCTGGGGCGGGCACGTAATCTCACCGAGTTCGAGCACCAGCGCTCCGTCCAGCGCATCAACCTGGCGGAAGGCATAATAGTCGCGCAAACCCACCGTAAAATTGTCCGGCATGAAACGAAACGGGAAGAGCGGCGCATACAGGGTGCGCCAGAGCTCTGCGGCGCGGCGATCGGCTTGACGATGATAGCCGATCGAAGTGCCCGTCGTGCACGCGGGAACGGCGCCGTCAAAGTGAATGAAAATCGCCATGCTGACTTCAAAGCGGCCGTCGAAATCAGCCGGCTCACGAATCACCCGCAGGCCATGCGCGCGTAGCACGCGCGTTGCTTCGTCGGCAACCACCGGCGTCCAATCGCGTTCACCCCGCGCTCCCAGGTTGCAAGCACGCGTTGGAAAGCGCGCGCAGGACGCGGGACGTCCCTCGTGACCGGCCGACATCAAAACGTCGGCATGAACCAGCGTTGCCAAAATCAGCGACAGCACGGCTATGACCCGGTCACTAGCGCGGAAAGCGCCGCCGAGGGCTCCACCTGCAGTTCGGCTTTGAGCACGTCACGATATTGGCGATAGGTTCGCAGAGCAGCCGCGCGATCACCGACCGCGAGATAGGCGCGAATCGCAACCTCTCGCGCCGGTTCATCGCACGGATCGTGGGCGATGACGTCGGAGGCAAATGCAAGCGCCGCCTCAGGATCGCCCCGTTCAAGCGCATCGGCCGCTAAGCGGTGCGCGATCGCCGTGCGCAAATCGTCCATCCGCTGTGCGACCGGCGCAAACCACTCCCAGCGTTCGAGCGCGCCCGCCCGCTCTTCGCGCAAGCGTTCCCAGGCTCGCCCGAGAGCGGCGCGATCGCCCTCGCGCAGCCGGTCGCGTGCGCGCAGTGCCAGTGCCGCCCGATCGATTTCCCACACATCGACGAACGCGTCGGCGTGCAGGCGATAACCGTCGGCTTCGCGCTCAACTGCGTCTTCGCGCCCAAGATGCGCGCGCAGGCGGTGCAGACACACGCTAAGCGCATTGCGTGCGGCAAAATCGTCGAGATCCGGCCAAAGCATTGCCGCTAGGCGCCCACGCAGTGTCGGTTCGCGGCGCTGCGCGATCGCAGCGAGCAATTCGAGCTCGCGTCCCGAGACGCGCGCCAACGCGCCGTCGACGCGCACGCGGCCGCCGAGAATTTCGAGGGCGATCGGCGCCGCCTCGCTCCGGTCGCGCGTGATCTGCGCGACGAAATTCGAGAGCATCCCAACGTTTTCGTATTGATTGGAAAATGCGCTTACCGCATGAACGAACGCCGGCGCATCACAGTGCGCTGCGGCATCTTTGGCGCGCGTGGATGCAGCATCGAACGCGGTAGGATCGCACAACGCAAGGGCGATGGCTGCCAATGCTTCAACGAACGGCATGTGCAACTGGCCGGCCAACGCGAGCGCCGAGTTTGCGAGCGCCGTGCGTTCCTCGTCATCTCGTGAGCGCGAGAGCGCGATCAGATGGCCAAACACCACGAATTTCGGGATGTCCGCGGCTAACGGTTGCGCGCTATGCCCGCGAGCAGCCGCGGCCAAATACGCAAAACCGGCTACGCTGCCCCGCGTCACCACGCTCTCGAGTTCCGCTGCGATCGCGTTGAACGCCGGCCGGTCGCCTGCAAACCACGCCGCGATCAGCGACTCGGCGGTATCGAAGGCCATGAAATTGGACAGGCCGGATTGCATCGCGCGCTCGTGCGCGCGCGCCAAGAACTGACGCTCGAGCGACCACTCTCCCCGCACGCGCGCAATGTCGGCACCCAACGCCAGATACGTTCCCGACGCAACGACATGCATTTGATCGATAAACGGAAGCGCTGCATTGAGGTCGCCTTCACCGAGATCGAAAAGTCCGCGACGCGCGCGCAAGAGCCCGCGCAGATACAAGACGTGGCCGTCGAGCACGGTCTTTGGCGGATCCGAAAATCCGATCTGCACCGCAAACTCCTCAATTGCCGCAAGCGCTTCGTCGAACTTCCCGACGTAACTCATCAGGAGGATGCGGAAAACGAAGACGTAGTAACGCTCCATCGGCGTTATGTCGCGCGCAAGCGTTCGCCACACGGTTTCGGCCTCATCGAGCAGCGCCGAGCTATCCACGCAAAAGATACGCATCAGCGCGGTCACGCCCCACAAACGCGGATACCGAGCCACGATCGCCCGGTCCAAACTCGAAAGAACGCGCGCATAGCGCATCGACGGAGCCGGCTCGCGTACCACCTCGTGCGAGCCCAGGGCACGAGCCGCGGAGTGCTGGTCTCCCCGAGCGATGTGCAGCTCGGCCGCGCGCTGAAAATCGCCGCGACCCTCGTGCGCCTGCGCCAGGCGCGCAAGCAATGCGTCACGCCGTTCCTGAGCGTGTTCGAGCAAAAGTGCCGCGAGCAGCGGATGCAACGAAAATGAGCCGTTCTCTCCGCGCTCCACGAAGGCCGCATCCCGGGCAAACTCGCTTACATCGTCGACGATCGAGGGATCGTCGAGGGCAGCCCGCAAGTCGTCTGCCGTGGCTTGTGGAATCGCCGCGCAAGCGAAGAGCGCATCGAGCATGCGACGGTCTAGGCCGGCGAGTACCTCGTCGGCGAGATAGTCGTGCAGTTCGTCAAAGGCGACATCGTCGAGTCGCTCGAGCAGCTGGTCGATGCGCCCTTCGGTGGCGAACCGCCTCAAAAGGAGCACCGCTACCGGCCAGCCTTCGGACACCTTGAAGATTCGCTCGATCGAGCTGTCCGGAAGCGTGAGCGGCGCAAAAATTTCGCGAATGTCGGCCGAATCGAATGCGAGATCGGCAGCGCGTAGCGTCACGATTTCGTGAGGCACCGCATATTTCGTCAGATGAACCCGCAATGGATCGCGCGAGCAGATGACCACCGTGCGCCCCGCCGGCCGCGCCTCCAACAGCCGAGCGAAGAGTTCGCGCGCCGCCGGAGCATCGGCCAGACGTTCGGTGCCTTCGAAGACGATGCAACCCTGGGCGGGTTCGCGCCACACATCGAGCGCGAGCGCAACGCGTTCGGCGACGCTTGTGCCGCCATCGCCGAGCATCAGTTCCCGTTGGGTCAGATCGCGCTCACGCCCAGGATTTTCCGCGGCTAGGGCTGGGATGAGGCTCCGCGCGAGATCGAGTTCGTCGCGGACGTTGGCGCAATCACAAACCGCGCCGCCACCGCGCTCGGCGAGAAATTGCTGTACCAGCGTCGACTTACCGAAGCCCGCCGGCGCAACGATCGCCACCAGCCGAGCATCCATCCTGCGCAACCGTTCAAGAAGCCCATCACGCCGAAGCGAGCCGCCCGCCACCATCTTCCTGTAATCGGTTTGTAATCACCATGTAATTAGTCCGTAAGTCCCGGGAAAGCGCAGGAGCCTACGATGGCAGGGCCAGCCGAGCCAAACGGAAAGGCAACCAATGACCGTCGTTACTCAGCCCACGAGCGTTCTCGTGGTTGGTCCAGAAGCGTCGGTTCGCACCGCCATCGCGCGTCTGCTCTCCTTAGAGAGTGGCGTCCGCGTGGCCGGGACCGCGCCAACCATGGCGCTGGCCGCCGGCATCGATGCCGATGTGATCATCGACGAGACCCTTTTGCACGAGCTCAAGGATGTTTCGATCGCCGACTTCATCACGATGGTGAAGAGTCTCCCGCCGGCAGCCCCGGCCTTCGCGCCCTCGCGCCATCTGCGTCCGATCACGGGCAGCCGGGACATGCGGGCGGCGCTTTCGGATCGCGAGCTTCAGGTGGTGCGGCTTGTGGCCGAAGGGCTCTCGAACAAGCAAATCAGTATCCGGCTCGAGCTTTCGGATAAAACCGTCAAGAACCACATCTCGCACATCCTCGCCAAGTTGAATCTTTCAGCTCGCACGCAAGTAGCGGTACATGCGCTGCGTGCCGGCCTGGTCTAAGCGCAGCGCGGTTCCGCGCGAGAAATCGTAAACGAGGACGCCGTCAAGCGGCGTCCTTGTTGCTGTTTGCACGGCCGTGCGGATCCGCTGCAAGAGCGAGAGCCGCCGCCCGTCGCGCGGCAGCCGGCGAAAGACAACCCCGTAGAGGCGGCCGCGCCGGTTGCGCACGACCAGGTCGAAGGGAGCCGCTCGCGAGCCCGCGGCAACCAAATCGACCCGGCGCAGCGCGCGTAACCGCGCCGCGAGGCGGCCGTCAACGAACGAGCGTAGCTCCCGGACGATCCGATCGCGCTCGGCGAAAAGCAGTGCCGAACGAACCTCGCCGAGCCGGCTCGTCACCGCCGACTCGAAAACGACGAGCGCACGATCGACCAGCATGCGCGGCGTCATGCGCTGCTCTGCAAGGCAAGTCACGATCGCGGCGCGCATCGCGCGCTGGGCGAGGCGGGGAAGGCGTTCGGCGGCGAGTAGTGCGTCCATGTCGTTCGCATCGTCTCGTACTGCAATGCCAGGCGCATGGCACGATCGTGTCGGAAGATGGGCTCATGCAGCGAATCGACGGACGCTTCATCTACTCTGCCAGCGATCTGAACAACGCGCTCGAGTGCGAACATCTCACCGAGCTCGAAGCGATGGCAGCCCGGCACGAACTGATTCGTCCCGACCCCAGCGACACCACTGCGCTCCTCGCCCGCAAAGGCGACGAGCACGAGGAGCGGCAGTTCGCCCGTTATTGTGAGATCTACGGTAGCGCGGTTGCCGCCTTTCCTTCCGAAAGCGGGCGCACACTCGCGGCGCTGGCCGGCGCGCAAGCAGCGACGATTGCCGCAATGGATTCCGGAGCACCCTTCATCTATCAAGGGACGTTCTTCGACGGCACTTTTCTTGGGCGAACCGATTTCTTGCGGCGAGTGGAACGTCCGTGCGCGCGTTGGCCTTGGAGCTACGAAGTCATCGACGCAAAACTCGCACTGACACCGAAGCCATACTACCTCGTGCAGTTGGCCCACTACAGCGCACACCTCGCCGCAATCCAAGGATGCGCGCCTCGTGACATGCACGTGCTGCTCGGGAGCGGCGCGGAGCGCGCCTTTCGCGTGGACGATTTTGCCGCCTACGAACGCCACCTGCGCGCGCGGTTCCTGGCGAAGATGGCCGGCGGGCCTAACGCGACGTATCCGCTGGAGGTCGCGCACTGCGACGTCTGCCGTTGGCACGATCGCTGTGCGCAGCAGCGGCGCGCCGACGATCACCTGAGCCTCGTCGCGCGCATCCGGCGCGATCAGATACGGCGTCTCGAGAGCGCCGGCATCACGACGATGACGCAGCTTGCGAATGGCGCGCGGCCGTTTGGCATGGAGGAGCGCGCGTTCGCCAACTTACAAGGACAGGCCGCATTGCAGGTCACCGGGCGGCGCGAGAACCGCTACGCGTACGAGTTGCTCAACGCGGAGGAGGGCACCGGCTTCGAGCTCTTGCCGCAATCCGATCCGGGCGACCTGTTCTTTGATATCGAGGGTGATCCGCTCTACGCTCCCGAGCGCGGGCTGGAGTACCTTTTTGGTTTCTACTCTCCCGTCGACGCTAACTACGTTTCATTCTGGGCGCGCTCCGCGGCAGAAGAACGCGCGGCCTTCGAGGCGGCGATCGATTTCATGTGTGCGCGCCGCGAACGGTATCCCGGCATGCATATCTATCACTACGCCTCTTATGAGACCAGCGCACTTCGCCGCCTGATGGGATTCTACGGCACGCGCGAACGCCAGCTCGACGACCTCCTCCGGGGCCAAAGCTTCGTCGATCTATTCGCAGTGGTGCGTCAGACGCTGCGCATTTCGCAGCCGAGTTATTCGCTCAAAAAGCTCGAGCCCTACTATGGTATGCAGCGCTCAACCGACGTACGCCGCGGCGACGATTCGATCGTGATGTTCGAAACCTGGCTCGCCGGGGGAAGCGACGCGATTCTCGATGACATCGAGCGCTACAACGCCGACGACTGTAGCTCGACCCATCTGCTGCGCGAATGGCTGCTCGAGCGGCGCGCCGAGTACCAAATGCAGTGCCCGCGAGCACTCGCGTGGCGCGAGACCGAATCCGTGGCCGCCCCCGACGACGGCGCTCGCAGCGAAATGGCGGCGCAGCTACTCGATACGGTCATCGCACCCGGTTCGCTGCGGGAACTGCGTGCCAGCGACGAAAGCACACGCGCCAGGTGGCTGCTTGGGCATCTGCTCGACTATCACGCCCGCGAAGCCAAACCCGTTTATTGGAAATACTACGACCGAATCGAAAACGTAGATCGCCTCCTCGAGTTCGATCACGAAGCTCTGGGCGGACTGCGTTTGCGCGAGGACGTCGCGCCGTATAAACTCATGCCACGCGATCGCAATTTCGTCTACACCTATACGTTCCCGGATCAGTTGCACAACCTCGGCACCGACAAACCGTATTGCCCGCATACGCAAGGACCGGCCGGCAGTATCGTATTGCTGGACGACGATCGCAACGAAGTTCGCGTCAAGCTGCACGGCTCGATTCGCCCCGACCGTTTACGCGCGTTGATCCCGGGCAAACCGATCCAAACCAACGAACAACGTGAGGCCCTCTCGCGGATTGCCCAAGCCTATCTGGAAGGCACCCTCGGACGCACAAATCCGGCGACGCTCTCGTTACTCTTGGCCCGGCGGCCGCGCACGCGCACCGCGCGCGAACAGATGCAGCCAGAAACGGTCGACACGAAGTCGGTCGGCGCGTTGATCGCCGATCTCGAAGATAGTCATCTCGCGATTCAGGGGCCGCCCGGCAGCGGCAAAAGCACGCTGGCTGCGGCGGTCATCTGCGACCTCCTCGCGGCGGGGAACCGCGTCGGCATCGTCGCCGGCGGCCACAAAGCGATTCATAACCTCTTGCATAAGATTGAAGCCTGCACGATGCAGACGGGCCGGAACTTTCGCGGTTTGCAGAAGTATTCGAGCACGACCGAAGGGTCGCAGTATCTGTCCGAGCAGCCGACGAGCTGGATCGAAGCGACGCCGGACAACAGTGCTTTTGACGGCGCGCACGATCTGGCGGCCGGAACTTCCTGGCTCTTCACTCGCCCGGAGATGGCCGGCCGCTACGACTACCTCTTCATCGACGAGGCCGGGCAGATGAGTCTTGGCGACGCGCTCGCGTGTTCGGTTGCGGCGCGAAATGTGGTTCTGCTCGGCGACCCGCTCCAGCTCAAGAGTGTCTCGCAGGGCTCGCATCCCCCCGGAACCGATCTCTCGATTTTGCAGCATCTCCTTGGCGTGCACGAAACGATCGATCCGCGAGACGGCATCTTCCTCGATCGCTCGTATCGGATGGCGCCGTCCATCTGCGCCTTTATCTCACACGCCGTCTATGAAGATCGTCTGCTCGCCGCCCCCGCTTGCGCGCGTAACCGCGTCGATGCTCCCGGATGGGAAGGCAGCGGCCTGCGCTTTCTCGGCGTCGCGCACGACGGCAACACGCGCTCTTCCGACGAAGAGGCGAACGCCGTCGCGAACGCTGTTCGGGACCTGCTGCGCGGAACGGTGACCATCGGCGAGGGCGCGCCGCGCTCGATGGAACCCCGTGATCTGATCGTCGTTTCGCCCTACAACGCGCAACGCAAGTTGATTCGCAAGCGCCTCGAGGAAGCCGGGCTTCCGGAGATTCGCGTCGGCACCGTCGATAAGTTCCAAGGCCAGGAGGCGGCAGTCGTCCTGTACTCCATGGCGACGTCCAACGACGGCTCGCTGCCGCGCGACCTCGAGTTTCTCTTCGAGCGCAATCGTCTTAATGTGGCGATTTCCCGCGCCCAATGCCTTAGCGTCCTGGTCTGCTCGCCTGAACTGCTCTCCGTTCGTTGCTCGACCCCCGAACAGATGGCCCTTGTAAACCTCTTGTGCGCCTTTGTTGAAGACGCCTCGAGCGCAGCCGCAGCCGCTTAGAGGAGAACCTCGGCCCGGCCTTGGAACCCGCAGGTATGCAACACCGGCCCAATTGGATCACCGGCATCGCGTTACTCGCGATTCATGTCGGCGCTCTCCTCGCGCTCTTCCCTGTGTTCTTTTCGTGGTCGGGGCTCATCGTCGCGATCCTCATTTCAAATCTTACCGGCGCATTCGGCATCACGCTGTGCTACCACCGCACGCTGACGCACCGCGCCTTGCGGATGGTACGCCCTCTCGAGTACGCAACCGCGATCATGGGGGCACTCGCATTTCAAGGCGATCCGATCAATTGGGTAGCAACGCACCGCATCCATCACGCGCATGCCGACCGGCGCGGCGACCCGCATAGCATCCGCCGTGGATTGACCTGGGCTCACGTGTCGTGGCTCTTCCGTACGAACGAGAATATACCGACCGACGCGCAGGCCAAGCGTTACACACCGGATCTCTGGCCCGATCCCGTCTATCAAGCGCTACGTTATCTGTACGTGCCGATGCAAATTGGCCTTGCCGTGTTGCTCTTCTTTTTGGGCGGCTGGTCGTGGGTGGTCTGGGGCATCTTCGTACGCCTCGTCTTCACCTATCACGCGACCTGGCTAGTGAACTCGGCTGCGCACGCCTTTGGTTATCGTACCTATCGCACACCCGACCGCTCGGTGAACTCTTGGTTCGTTGCACTGGTCTCGTGGGGCGAGGGTTGGCACAACAACCATCACGCCTTTCCGTTCTCCGCGCGTCACGGCTTGAAGTGGTTCGAGATCGACTGCACCTGGTGGGCGATCAAATTAATGGCCGCGATGAAGCTCGTCGACAAGGTCCGCGTTCCCACGCGTGAGATGCGCGAACGCCTTGCCGGCGCACAGAAAGACCTTCAACGGCGCTATTTCCGCCGCATGACCCTGGAGTAATGACGGACGACGATCTCCGGCGCTACCAAGCGCAAGGATTCATCGTTTTCCCGAACTTCAAATCACCGCAAGAGATCGTTGCGCTGCGCGAACGCGCCGGCGCGATCGTCGACGCGTTCGACCCCGGTGAAGCTGTTTCGATCTTCTCCACAAAAAATGACTCTGCGCGCAGCGATGCATACTTCATGGAATCCGCCGAATCGATCCGCTGTTTTTTCGAGGAAGATGGCCGAACGATCAACAAGATCGGCCACGCGATGCACGACCTCGACCCCGTGTTCGACGCGTTTTCTCGCGATGCGCGGTTGGGGAAGATCGCCGCGAAGGTGGGGCTGCGCGAAGCCCTGATCTACCAGTCGATGTACATCTTTAAGCAGCCGCACGTCGGCGGCGAGGTCGACTGGCACCAAGACGCGGCCTTCTTCATTACGGATCCGCCCACCGTCACCGCCTTTTGGTTTGCGCTGGAAGATGCGACACGCGAGAACGGCTGCATGTGGGTTCAACCGGGCGGACACCGTTCACCGCTCCGCGCACGCTTCATCGCCAATGGCGGTGAGGCACGATTGCACACAATCGATTCGACACCGTGGCCAACGTTGGAGGAAGCAATTCCGTTGGACGTGCCGGCCGGGTCGTTGGTGGTCTTCGACGGTTTACTCCCGCACTATAGTGCCCCGAATCGCTCGCCGCACTCGCGCCACGCCTACACCCTCCACGCGGTCGACGGCCGGGCCGCCTACTCGCCTACAAACTGGCTGCAACGCTCGACGCTTCCACCGCGCGGCTTCTAGCCATTTGACATTTGGTAACCTTTCGGTTACAGTCATTGGTAACCAATGAGTTACGAAGACACCGTCTTTAAAGCCCTGGCCGACCCAACCCGGCGCGAGATCCTCGCGCTGCTGCGCGGGGGACGGCGTTCGGTCGGCGATCTGGCGGCGAATTTTTCGATCAGCCGCCCGGCGATTTCCAAACACCTGCGTCTTCTGCGCGACGCGAACCTCGTGCGCGATACGCCGATCGGAACCGCTCGCCTGTGCGAGCTCAATGCCGAACCGCTCCGCGCGCTCGATGTCTGGCTCGAAGAGTACAAACGCTTCTGGGACAGCAGCCTCACTCGCCTCAAAGCTCACGTGGAGAAGCAACAGTGAACGTTACCGATTCCGCAAACGAGATCGTCAAGGAAATCACCATCAACGCACCAGCGGCAAAGATCTTCGCTGCGCTCACAGAGCCCGAGCAGCTCACTCAGTGGTGGGGCGAGGACGGCCTCTATCACACCGAGCACATGGTCGTCGACCTGCGCGTCGGCGGCACATGGCGCACCACCGGAAAGAGCGCGAGCGGCCGGCCCTTTGTCGTCGAGGGTGAGTACACCGCCATCGAACCGCACCATCTTCTCGAATACACCTGGCGCCACGATTGGAACGGCGGACCCGAACAAACGCTCGTGCGCTATGAATTGACCGAGCACGAGGACGGATCGAACGTGCTGCGCGTGCGACACTCCGGTTTCACCAACGTTCAATCACGCGACAATCACTCGGAGGGCTGGAACCGTGTTCTTGGTTGGCTCACGAACTTCGTCGAATAATCTGTACCGTCTCGCGGCGGCCACGATGGCGTTGCTCGCCGCGGGTCACACCATGGGCGCGGTTCTGCGCACGCCGCATTTCAACGACGCCGCAAGCGCGGTGCGCAGCGCAATGACCTCGGTGCGCTTCCCGTGCGACGGCTCGAGCTGCACGTGGTTCGGATTCTATCTGGGTTTTGCAATCATGGTCTCGGTATTCGTACTTCTGTGCGCTTTTACGGTCTGGTATGTTGGCGGCCTGGATCGCGCAACGCGCCTGCTGCTGCGGCCCCTTACGTTTGCGCTGCTGCTGGCATTCGTTGCGATGGCACTGGTCTGCAAGTTCTTCTTCTTCGCCCCGCCCCTGGTGCTCTCGCTCATCGTAGCCGGCTTGCTCGCCGCAATTTTGGCCAGATTCCCATAATCGGATCCTAGTCCGGCTGGGGAAATCCGCCGATTATATAGGGGTATGGCCGACATTATGCATCTGGTCAAAATTGCCGTTCCCCCGGAGCGGGTCTACGAGGCGCTTACCACGACCGAAGGCATCCGCGGCTGGTTGACCCGCGATGCCGATCTCGATGCCGTCGCCGGCGGGACCGGCACGTTTCGATTCCAGGGTGGAAACGATGTGACCGCGGTCACGGTAAAAGAACTCGAACCGCCGCTGCACGTCCTCTGGAAAACGGTATCATCGTTTCGCCCCGAATGGGACGGAACTACGATCGTCTTCGATTTGCGCGTCGACGCCGGCGGAACCGTGCTTTCGTTTGCCCATCGTGGATTTGAGGCTGCCGACGAGCGTTACGCGGTGACGACAACCGAGTGGGGCCAGCACCTGCAGAATCTTAAAGAGTATCTAGAAAAAGAAAAAGAGCCCACCTAACGGAGGGCTCTTGACTTGTAAGGATTTTCGATCTCGACGGATCTAGAGATCTTCGGGGTTTATTCCTTTGATTCGGTCATACTGCGTCTTCTTGGGCGCAGCATGCACCGCCAGATGATCGTCGTACTCGCCTTCGTATTGAACCGTTAACGGTTCGCGATTGCGTTCGTACGCGCTCATCAAACGGCTCATTCCGTCGCCGCCGCCGGCCATGACTTCCGCCAAAGCCGCGTCATCGGCGGTCATCTGGTAGCCGTTGGTCTCGACCTGCGTGCGCGGACGCCCGTCGTCGTCGACATCCTGACCTTGCGGCGTGATCTCGATGTTGCGATAACGCGACATGCCGGTACCCGCCGGGATGAGTTTGCCGATGATGACGTTCTCCTTGAGACCCAAGAGCGGATCGTACTTGCCCTTGATCGCGGCGTCGGTGAGAACGCGCGTGGTCTCTTGGAAGCTCGCTGCCGAAAGGAACGATTCCGTCGCAAGCGAGGCCTTTGTCACGCCGAGCAGCACCGGATTTGCCGTTGCGGGCTCGAGGTTTTCGGCCTTGGCGCGATCGTTGTTTTCGCCGAACAATGCCGCCTCGACCACTTGGCCGGGGAGCATCAGCGTGTCCGCGCCTTCAACGATCTTCACCTTGCGCATCATCGAGCGCACGATGACCTCGACGTGCTTGTCGTTGATGTCGACCCCTTGCGAACGATAGACCTTCTGCACTTCTTGAACCATGTAGTTCTGCAGAGCCGTTTCGCCCTTGATGCGCAGGATGTCGTGCGGGTTGAGCGAGCCCTCGTTGAGTTGATCGCCCGGCGCCACCTTTTGACCTTCTTGTACGGCAAGATGCGTGCCATGCGGGATGTCGTACTCGTGCTCTTCGCCGGTGTCGTCGACCACGAAGATCACGCGCTTGTTCTTGTCCTCGCCGAACTTTATCGTACCGCCAATTTCGGTGATCGTCGCTTGACCTTTGGGCTTACGCGCTTCGAAGATTTCCTCGACACGCGGAAGACCAGTGATGATGTCTTCGGTTGCGACACCGCCGGTGTGGAAGGTACGCAACGTGAGCTGCGTGCCCGGTTCACCGATCGATTGCGCAGCGATGATCCCGACCGCCGTGCCGATGTCGGCGCGATTGCCGGTCGCGAGGTCGCGGCCGTAGCACATCGAGCAGACGCCGTACTTCGATTGACAGGTGAGCACCGAACGGATCTTCACCGTCGAAATGCCCGCCTCGATAATCGCCTTGGCCTTCTCCTCGTCGATCTCTTCGTCGCGCTTGACCACGGCGTGAGCTCGCCCCGAGCCGCTTGCCGGATCCTTGACGTCTTCTGCGGCGCGACGGCCAATGATCCGGTCGATCAACGGCTCGATGATTTCCTTGCCCGCGCGGATGTCGCTGACCGTAATGCCGTTCGTCGTCGCGCAGTCGTCTTCACGGATGATGACGTCTTGCGCCACGTCGACGAGACGACGCGTCAGGTAGCCCGAGTCGGCCGTACGCAGCGCGGTGTCGGCAAGACCCTTACGTGCGCCGTGCGTCGAGATGAAGTATTCGAGAACGGTGAGGCCTTCTTTGAGTGAAGCCTTGACCGGGATCTCGAGGATGCGTCCCGACGGGTCGGACATGAGTCCACGCATACCACCGAGCTGCTTGACCTGCGCGATCGAACCACGCGCGCCCGAGGTCGCCATCATGAAGACCGGATTGAGCGGGTTCTGCGCAGCCTGCATCGCGCTGGTAACAGCATCGCCGGCCTTGGACCAAATGTCGATCGTCTTGTTGTAGCGCTCGTCGTCAGAGATGAATCCCTGATCGAAGAGGCGGTGCAACTCGTCGACTTCATGCTGAGCCTTGTCGAGGATGTCGTGCTTGCTCTGCGGGACGACGATGTCGTTGATCGAGACGGTCGTACCCGAAAGCGTCGCGTAGTGGAAGCCCAGCTCCTTGATTGCATCGAGGAACTTCGCGGTCTCCGCGTTACCGTACTTGCGATAGCACTCGGTGATGAGCTTCTTGAGCGCGCCCTTGTCGACAATCCGATTGACGAACTCTTTGTTCCACGCGAGCGGGAAGGCCATGTTGAAGATCGTGCGACCGATGGTCGTCTTGATCAGCTCGCCTTTCCAACGCACGTAGATCCACTCTTGCAGCAGCGCACTACCCGTCTCGAATGCGATCACCGCTTCCTTGGGGTCGTAGAACGTCGGAAGCGCTCCCGGCGCATCCTGGCTCGGTGCGTTCTTCTTCTTGGCGCGCGCAAACACGGCGTCTTCTTCCGCGACCGCGGCCTTGGCGGGACCGACATACTCGTCGCGTTGGAACGTGAGGTAATACAGACCCAAGACCATGTCTTGCGTCGGGATCGACACTGGGTTGCCGTAAGCCGGCAACAGGATGTTGTTCGAGCTGAGCATCAGGATGCGCGCTTCGGCTTGCGCACCGGCCGAGAGCGGCAAGTGCACGGCCATCTGGTCGCCGTCGAAGTCCGCGTTGTACGGCGTACAGACGAGCGGATGCAGATGGATCGCTTTACCTTCGACCAACACCGGTTCGAAGGCCTGAATGCCGAGTCGGTGGAGCGTCGGTGCGCGGTTGAGCAGCACTGGATGCTCTTTGATCACCTCTTCGAGCACGTCCCAAACTTCCGGACGCACGCGCTCGACCATCCGCTTCGCACTCTTGATGTTGTGCGCGAGGCCACGATCGACGAGCTTCTTCATCACAAACGGTTTGAAGAGCTCGAGTGCCATCTCTTTGGGCAAACCGCACTGATGCAGCTTGAGCGAGGGGCCGACCACGATGACCGAACGGCCGGAGTAGTCGACGCGCTTGCCGAGCAGGTTCTGCCGGAAGCGCCCTTGCTTACCCTTGAGAATGTCCGAGAGCGACTTGAGCGGACGATTGTTCGGTCCCGTGACCGGACGTCCGCGACGGCCGTTGTCGATCAGCGCGTCGACTGCTTCTTGCAGCATGCGCTTTTCGTTCTTGATGATGATCTCAGGCGCGTTTAACTCCAACAAGCGCTTGAGGCGGTTGTTGCGATTGATCACGCGGCGATAGAGATCGTTGAGATCCGACGTGGCAAAGCGTCCGCCGTCGAGCTGCACCATCGGGCGCAGTTCGGGCGCGATCACCGGAACGGCGGAAAGCACCATCCACTCAGGACGATTGCCGCTGGCAATAAAGGCTTCGACGACTTCGAGGCGCTTGATCGCCTTGAGGCGCTTTTGTCCCGACGTCTCCTTGAACTCTTTGCGCAGCTCCTCTTGGAGCTTCTTGAGGTTCATGTCGCGCAAGAGCTCGCGAATCGCTTCGGCGCCCATGCCGGCTTTGAAGCGATTGCCGTACTTGTCACGCGCTTCGCGATACTTCTGCTCGGAGAGCACCTCGCGCTTGGTGAGGTTTGTATCACCGGGATCGATCACGACATAGGCGGCAAAATAGATCACCTTCTCGAGCTGTCGCGGTGACATATCGAGGAGGATACCGATGCGTGAGGGCACGCCTTTGAGATACCAAATGTGCGAAACCGGCGTCGCAAGCTCGATGTGACCCATCCGCTCGCGGCGCACTTTCGCACGCGTGATCTCGACGCCGCAGCGATCGCAGATCATGCCTTTGAAACGAATGCGCTTGTACTTACCGCAGTGACATTCCCAATCTTTGGTCGGGCCGAAGATCTTCTCGCAGAAGAGTCCGTCGCGTTCGGGCTTGAGCGTGCGGTAGTTGATCGTCTCGGGTTTCTTGACTTCGCCGAACGACCACGCACGGATCTGCTCAGGTGAAGCCAAGCCGATGCGCATAGCATCGAAATTGTTGACGTCAATGAGATTCAAGGAGAACTCCTGGTACGCGTGCCATCCGGGTCGCCTACGCAGGGTACCGCATCTCACGTTGTCGTAAGGGGTCCCACCGTCGCTCCACCGGGCGAACCGAGCAACCACCCTCGTCAGAGCGGCATCGGTCCAGGCACAGGCAGATAGTATACCACCGCCAGGAACACTACTCAAGGGTGGGGTAGTTGCGCACGCGATGCCGCCCGACGACGCTCAAATCCGCGCTGCCCTTCGATCCATTTTCGATGCCGCCGTCGCGAGCGCCGATCCGCGAAAAGTCTTAGCCGCTCACCTTCCGCAGCCACCCTCCGGACGGGTCGTTGTGGTGGGTGCGGGCAAGTCGGCAGCCCTGATGGCCGCGGCCCTCGAGGACGCGTGGCCGCAGATCCCGCTTGAAGGCGTGGTCGTGACGCGCTACGGCTACACCGTGCCGACCCGTCATATAGAAGTACTCGAGGCGGCCCACCCTGTGCCCGACGCCAACAGCGAGCGGGCGGCGGATCGCATCCTGGAGCGCGTACGCGGCCTCGGGTCCAACGATCTCGTTATCGCTTTGATTTCGGGTGGCGGCTCTGCGCTCATGGCCAAACCGGCCCCAGGTCTGACCTTGGCTGGCAAGCAAGCGGTCTCTGAGGCCCTGCTCACGTCCGGCGCGACGATCCATGAGATGAACGCGGTCCGCAAACATCTCTCCGCGATTAAAGGCGGCCGTCTTGCCCAAGCCGCGGCACCCGCACGCGTCCTCACCCTCGCGATCAGCGACGTTCCCGGCGACGACCCCGCCACGATCGCCAGCGGTCCGACGCTCGCCGACCCGACGACCCTCGCCGACGTGCGCGCGATCCTGGAGCGCTACAGCATCGCGCTTCCGCCGGCCGTCCCACCCTATCTCGAGCACGCTGCCGAAACCCCGAAGCCCGGAGAAATCGCCGAGGACGCGCGCCTGATCGCGACGCCCGCCATGGCGTTGCGCGCCGCGGCCGAGCGCGCTCGCGATCTCGGCTTTGCGCCGCTCGTTTTGGGTGAACTCGAGGGAGAGAGCCGCGACCTGGGAATCGTGATGGCTGGTATTGCACGCAGCGTGAGCGCACATTCACTACCCATCGCGCCGCCCGCCGTCCTGATTTCCGGAGGTGAAACAGTCGTGACGATCGGCAGCGAGCCGGCCGGTCGCGGCGGGCGCAACATGGAATTTCTCCTCAGTCTTGCACTCTCGCTGGACGGTGCGCCGGGAGTGTGGGCCGTTGCCGGCGACACCGATGGGCGCGACGGCAGCGAGGATGCCGCCGGCGCGTTCATCACGCCGGATACGCTGTCGCGCGCGAGCGCGGCGGACTGCAATTCACGCGCAACGCTGGAAGCGCACGACAGCTTTACCCTGTTCGAAGCGACAGCCGATCTCTTACTCACCGGTCCGACCCTGACCAACGTCAACGCGCTGCGAGCAATCATCATCGTGTGAGCTCGGCCGAGGAGGCGCCTCCGGTGGTGCCTAACCCAGCAGCTATAAATGCCCGCGAAACGATCGACACCGGCCTCCGGGTCGGGTCTGGCCGCGGTAGCTGAATGCGCCGGTGTTTCACTCGCGACGGCTTCGCGCGTCCTGACGGGAAGCAAGCATCGCGTCTCGCGCGACTTACGCGAGCGTGTCCTTCACGCGGCGGAAACGTTGGACTACGTCCCCAACGCGAGCGCGCGCAGCTTGAGCGTTGGAATGCGCAAAATCGTCGGCGTGTTGCTGCACGATATGGTCGACGCGCAGAGTTGCGATTACGTGCGCGCCTTGGAAGAGGCCGCCGATCACGCGGGGTGGCTAATCATGCTCGCAAATGCAAGCCGCAATATCGAAAAGGAATTTCGTTATCTACGCGTGTTTCGCGCGGAGCGCGTCGGCGCGATTATTTTCGGCGGCACTTCACTCGACGACGACGAATACCGCGCGCGTTTGACCCGCGAGCTCAATGGCTACGTCAAGCAGGGCGGCCGCGTCGTTATGAGCGCACGGCACGGATTACCGTTTGCGGAATTCGCCTCCGATAGCTTTGGTGGCGCGCGAGCTGCGGTCGAGCATCTCTTTGAACGGGGACATCGACGCATCGGCATCATCACTACGCCGCGCACGATTACCGGTACAGCCGAACGTCTCGCCGGCGCGAAGCGCGCATTTGAGAACCACGGCGTTCCTTGGGACGAGACGCTCGTCGTCGAAGGCGACTCGCGGCGAACCGGCGGCCTTGCCGGCTGCGAGCGTCTGCTCTCGCGCACTCCCGATATAACAGGCGTGTTTGCGATGAGTGACGACATGGCGTTCGGCGTTTACGAGGCTGCGAGCGCCCATGGGCTGCGGATTCCGATGGATCTTTCTGTTATCGGATACAACGACGTCGCGATGGCGCGTGTGCTTTCACCACCACTGACGACGGTGAGTTGTCCTACCGCCGAGCTCGCTCGGGGCGCGATCGAAGCTTGCGTCGGGGAGGTCGCGCTCGAGCGCACGCAGGTCGTCGTTCCAAGCGAGTTGATCGTTCGTAAGAGCGTCGCCGCTCCCCGCGGGATGTCGAGCTAACGTTCGAACACCACCGGTAAGGGTATAAAGCCCCTACTATGGCCATTATCGGAATCATCGGTGCAGACGATCGCGCGGTCGCGATCGGCAAAATGCTCAAGCGCGGCGGGCACGTCGTTTGCTTCAGTGACCTCAACGACGATCGCACGTCACAATCTGCGGCTGAGGTGCTCGGCGAGGGAACGTTTGCTACCACACCACACCAACAAGCTGTAACCTGCGACACCCTCTTTTTGACCATTCACTGGCAAGATCTCGAGCGAGCCCTCGCCGAGTTGGGCAGCTTTAAAGACGGTATCGTGGTTGATGCCACGCGGCCGCCGGATCTCGGGCAGCTCAGCGGTGCGGAACTGTTAGCGCACAAACTCGACAATCCGCACGTCGTCAAGGGCTTCGTCGAACCGCTCGATGCTGACGAAAGCGAGTTCATTCGCATCGCCTCGGACGATCCCGCGGCGCGCGCCGAAGTCGGAGAGCTCATCGCGCACTGCGGTCGTAGCGCACTCGACGTGGGGCCACTGGCAAACGCGCGCACGATCGAACGCGCGGTCGCCACGATGTACCCACAATAATTGCTACAGCTTCACGCGAAGGCTCAGTTGGACCGTGCGGCCGATCGGGTAATTCTGCGGAATGTATCCGTCTCGGCCGTAGGTCCACGGTACCGATTGCGTTTGACCGTCGTTCGTCGGCACACCGTTGCCGAGCGTGTACGGCAGCGAATATCCGCCGGCTGCTTCATAGGCAGCGGCGTAAAGCGGATTCCCGCCGGCATAGCCGGGCGGCCCGATCAAGTAGGGATTGCCTTGATATGACGTCGGCGCGATGTTTCCCAAGAGATTAACCACGTCGAAGACCAGCGTCCAATGCGGCGAGATGTCGCCCTCGACGTGCAAGTTCACGAACGTCTCGCCCGGCGAGTGCAGAGAATTCGGGAAGCCGGCCTCGCGCGTGCCGAGGTTGCCGATGTACGGATTCGTTGCCGCGTTATACGGCATTGAGGGATCGCGCAGAAAATAGTAGTTGTAGCCGGGATCGACGTAGTTGTCGTTCGGAACTTCCACGGGTTTGTTCGTTGCCGGATCGAAAACCCAGACCTCTTTGCCGTTGCCATAGGGGTAGCCTGATTCGAACGAGAGCGACGGCGTCACGCGCACGCGATGGTTCCGACTATGCCACTCGTAGGAGAGGTTGGCCGAAAAGTTCGGCAGATAACTGACTGGGAAAAGCACGCCCGCCACAACCGCCGGCGCGTTTAGGTCGTTGTAGGCGAATTGCGAAGCGCTCGAGGAGTACGCACGCACATAGTTTGCGTCTAACGTGAACCCGCTGTTGCTTAGCCACAATTCGGCGCCGCCGGCTCGGAGATTGCCCACATTCGTCGGGACGCCGACACCGCTCGGAACGACGCCAGATTGAAGCGCGGAGCGAAAATTATAGGGCAGCACGTCGATAAGGTCGTGCTCGTTGATGTTGTAGACCGTCGCGCGGAACTGCGTACGACCGCCACCTTCGACCGAATACGTGACGTTGTTGGCAACCTCGGGCGCAAGCGGTACAAACGGAGCTGGACTTCCGTCCTGCTGCAGGTTGGTCGAATCGACGCGGTCTGCTTCGAGTGGCTGCGGCGCGGCAGTCGTATGATCGTACGTCACGCGAAACGCCGCGCTGCCGACCCTGTAGGAAACGCCGACGTGCGGATCGAGCGCACTATCGTCGTAGATCGTTCCCGCGCTTGGAATGACATGCGTGTCCGTGAATCGAGCCGTCGCCATCACGCTGAGCCGGGCCGTCGCCTGCCAGGTGTCGCCGAAATACGCAAGGTAGGAAATGAGCGTCGGATTTGACGTTATGAATTCGTCCGCCGTCGGCACGACCTGCGAGAGGAATGAGGTATTCGTGCTGTATTCCGCGCCGAAACGCAGATCGTGTTTCTCGCCGAGCACATCCTCGCCGTCGTAACCGACGCCCTCTTCGCGGCTGCCTTGAGTCTCGGAGAGCGATATCGATCCGTCCGGCCAGCCGTTCTCGTCCCAGAACGGGCCGCCGGCTTGCGAGCCGTACTGCGACTGATAGAGCTGGACGCGCGAAAGCGAGTGCGTGCCCGAATGGAGCCACTGCGTTTTGAGGATGTTGTACGACCCGCGCAGACCCGAAGCAAAATCGACCGGATCGTTCGGGTTGACCTCGCCCGGATAGGTCGTGAAGTTCCCGTCAAACGCGCCGACCGTCTCCCCAGCGTACGGTGAGCCATATTGGTCGTACACGGCCTGACCGGCGAGCTCTAAGATCGAGACGTCATCGGAATTGTCGATGCGATAGTGAACGTTCGATTCGAGGGAGTACTCACCGCGATTTTGCAGTGCCAACCCATACGTTGCCGCTTCGGACGGATAGAACGTCGTGCCATTGCCGTAGTTGAAGTATTGGCTACCGGTCGTTGCTGCGAACGCATAGCGCCAGCGTAGGTCGGGCGACGCATCGAGCAACTCCAACTCATTGCGCTGGAATTGACCGCCCGCTAAGCCGATGCTGCTCTGGAAGGTCAGGCTGCCCGGATACGTACCGACCGCGGGGATCTCGTCGATGACGCCGCCCAGCGAGTTTTGACCTTGCGTGGTGTATCCGGCGAGCGTCGCCGTCGTTGAGGCGACCCCGGTCGTCGGCAGCTGCGCGCCGACAATATTCCCCCCGGGCTCTGCGACCAAGCCTTGTGGTACCGGTACGGAATCGTAATCGAAGACCGTGTCCGACACCTTGCCGCCACGCAAGATGGCATTGGCAAATTGGTCGAGGACCACGCCCGGTACGGAGGCGATCGCCCCTTGTACCGTGCCGCCGATATACGTCGAAAGACCCGACGACGATACCGGCGGCACGATCGCGCTCGCCTGTGTCCCAGTCACCGTGTACGTGTCGCTCGTGCTCCCGACCGTAAACGACTTGGTCGTGGATTGGACGCTTGCAATCGTTTGGAGCCGCGCGACGAGGTGAATGGAGATCGTTTGCGTTTGGCTCGGCAAGACGGTGAGTCCGCTCTGCGTTGCGGGCTCAAAACCGTTCGCTTCGACCGAAATCGAATACGAATCGGGAACGATGCCAAGTACGCTGAAGCGACCACGCGCATCCGAGGTCGCCGTGTAGATGCCCGACGGCGCCCTCAACGTAACATGCGCCGCGGCAACGGGTGCGCCGTTGCTGACAACGGTTCCGACCAGCGTTCCGGTCGTCGCTTCGGCCGCGCCGGCCGGGCTGATTGCGCAAGATGAAACGATGTTAAGCGCGAGAATTACTCGCGGAAGGAAAGACCGATTCATGCAACTGTTCCGAGGCATACGAAAGCCCCCAACGCTAAGTGACGAAGTGGTCTAAATAAGCGTTGGGAGCGGCGGAGCGCGCGGACCGCACGCGCTGATCAATTCGGGAACGTCGTGCGAATGAATCGCGTCGGGGAAGAGTGCTGCGCAATGCTTGGGTGCGGCGATCGCGGCACGTTGCTTACGAAGAAAGGCGATGAGCAGCGCGACCGCGGCGGCTCCGCTGCGCGCGGTCCAGCGAATTGCTGCACCGAGCAGTGCGCGCGCCACGATCGCAATCGCTAGGAATGACACAAGGAGCGCGGGAGCATGCGCGACAATGGTGGACCCAGCGTCGAACGGTGCAACGCCGCCGAACCGCGTCTCATATCCCTCGATCGCGATCACGGTGAGCCAGCTCGCGGCGAAGGCTGTGCAAGCATCAAGGGCGCGCGCATACCGATCGTCCAGTTCGCGCAGCAACGGGTCGCTCGGTGCGATGCGCGAGCCGATGACGTATAACCCCAAACCCAGCGCGCAGATCAGCGCGGCAATCGACGTTGGCAGAAGTCCCTGGTGGTCGCTATCGAGCGCGCCTCGCCCAAGCCAACCCAGCGTTCCGAACAGCTCGGTCCCGGCATCGCCCAACACGCCGCTGAGCAGCCCGACGATGACGACGGACCAGAGGCGTACCAGTGTGTACGAGCGGCGCGATCGGCTCACGCTTTTCGTCTTCGACGGTCACGATCGCGAGGCATGCGTACTCACCGCAAGCTCTTCTCGACCGTCGCCGCCGTCTGCGGCATCGTCTGCAGCAACGCTTCGAAATCACCTTTGTATTCGCTGCGCAGAAGCCGGGCGTTGTTGCGCGCCACGTCGCGAATCCCGACATCGAAGCTCCATAACAGCGCCATATAACGTGTGACGTTCGCTGTGAGAACGGCCCGAGCGTCATGCGCCGAAGCGACGCGCTGGTAGCAGCGAGCATCGTCATCGCTACAGTGCGCACGCGAGGCAATCACCGTAACGCCGTCGCGCCGCAGGTCTTCAATCAAGGCCGTTCGCAGCGCGCCCAACTCCGAGGCCGAGGGCAGTACCTCGTCGGTCATACCGACAGGTTGTCCGGCAAACGGCATAACGACCACACGTAGCGGCGCGATCGCCAGCAGCAAGGCAGCGATGCACGACACCTTAGCCTCAGTTCTTCACGATTGCCGCCGTCGATGCGCTGGCTTGGCCGAATGTAAGCGCCGACGATCCCGGATGGTACCCGTTCCGGCTCAGGATGAAGGCGAGAATATCGACGTATTGGGTGTGCGAGAGACTCGCCGGCGCGTTGAGCGGCATGTTGGTCGTCATGTATGTGAAAATGTCGCTGACATTCGCCTTGACCTTGGTGCTGAGCGTCTTGAAGTTTGGACCGCTCAACGCCGGGCCGGCGCCGCCCTCGAGCTGGGTCCCGTGACAGAGCGCGCACTTGGCTGCAAAAGCAGCGGCTCCAGCCGACGCCTGCGTCGCGGTGAAAGAAATTGCCGCACCCGACGCCTTCGTGTGATTGGTTGTCAGCAACATTGCAGCCAACATCAGCGCGCACGCAGGCGCGATCCGTGAAAGCCGTTGCACCAGGTTCAGCCTCGGTGTACTTGTGCGTGAACGTCGTCGAGGTCTTCGATCGTATTGAGTGTGACCGCGTCCTTGATCGCCGCGTTCTTGATGCCCGACGATGCACGCATTTTTCCGGCCAGCTCGTCGGAATGCTTGTAGCCCCGAACCGCTTCGTTATGCTTTTTGACTCGCTCGGGTGAAATCGATCCACCGTTTTGGGCGATAACCCATTCCTCGAACTCGACGTATTTCGGGTGGTTCCTCTTGATGAAGTCCATTGTTTTCTGCCGGTCGAGTCCGAGCGCATCCAGCGTCATTTGATCGAAGCCCTTTCCGCACTCGTCATAGCTATCCGGCAAAACCCCGGCGGCGGCTAGGGTAAGCTTGGTCCAAAGGCGTGGAAGGTGGATTGCGCCGAGCGGTCCGGCGGTGTCCGAGCTGATCAGCGGAACGACGTGTTGGAGCGTTACGGTTGGCATGATATCTCCTAAGCGTTGGTCGGTTGTTTGTGAATATGTTGTCCCTCACGTGCGAGGAACGTCAGCTCCGAGACGCCGGACTTATCGAGTTGTCCGAACCCGAGTGCCTTCATGCGCTCGAATTGATCGTATGTTGCTTGGGCGAGCGGGAGCGCAAGGTCGTGATCGCGCGCAAGGCCGAGCGCGATCCCCGAATCCTTAGCTGCGTGTTCGGCCGAAAAGTAGACGTCGTGCTCGCGATTTTGCATGTCCCCGCCGTCGGTCTCGAGTACGCGCGAATTTGCGCCCGTCTGCGAAAAGACTTCGCGCAGCATCGTGAGATCGAGCCCAAGTGCATCGCCTAGGCCCAGACCCTCGGCGAGTCCCGCCGTGTTGATGTTCATTACCATGTTGACCAGGGCTTTGACTTGTGCAGCGCGTCCGGCCTCACCGACATAGCGAAGCGACGCGCTCATCTTAGCGAGCATCGGTTCGAGTCGATCGAAGATTTCCCGACGTCCCCCGATCATCAAGTACAGCGTGCCGTTCCGCGCTTGCGGGATCGAACTTGCCATGCAAGCTTCCAGCGAGTGCGCACCACGCGCTTCCGCGCGTCGCTGCACCTCAACGTGAATCGAAGGCGTCACGGTTGCGCAGTTGACGAAGATCTTACCCTTTGCGTCTTCGAGCAGACTGTCACCGCGTTCGGCGAAGATGCGCTCCATCGCCGCATCGTCGGTGACTACGGTGATAATGATGTCCGAGTTAGCCGTGACATCCGCGAGGTTGGTATATGCGGTGCCCTTGGTCTGTGCGGCCGCGGCCTGCGCCGCTTCGTTGCGAACATCGTAGTAGGCCGTCACCGGGTACCCGACATCCGCCAAGCGCAGCGCGATGTTTGCGCCCATTCGGCCCGCGCCAACGATGCCGATTGCAGGAAGTTTGCTCATCCGTTTCCGTTCGGTTTGAAGTAGGTGATGTGATACGCATTCAAGATCTGATCGATCTTCGACTGCTGCTGCACGAGGACGCGATTGAGCTGGGTAACAAGCGCGTCATTTCCCGAGCGAGTGGCCATCGCCATCGGAAACGTGTATTGCTCGGGTGAGCCTTGGCTGCGGGCGTTGGGGATGATGACGGCGGTCAGGTCGGGATGTTGCCCAACGAAGTAGCCGACCGCGGGATCCCAGGTCAGACCCACGTTGATCGTTCCGGCCTGCACCGCATCGACGATCGCTTGCGGCGACGCATCTTCTTCATCTGCCGTCATGAACGGCTTGGCACCGATCGTGAGCGCCCGCAATTTGAGACCAATCTCCACAGGTGTGTCGGCCTCGTAGCCAATCTTAACCTGGTGCAGCTCGGGCGAATCAAGCGAGGTAATCCCGTCTGCGTGCGAACCTTTCTTATACACGAACACGTAGGACGAAATGTAGTACGGACGGGTGGTTTGGAGATCGGCTATGGCGTAGGGTACGTCGACAACGAGATCGCATCTGCCCTTGTTGACATACAGATGAACCATCTCGGTGAACCCGTCCTCACCACGGATCGATTTCCAGACGTACACCACCGGGCGCCCTAAACTCGCGCCGATCACTTGCGCGATATGATTTTCAAATCCATCGCCCGCGCGATTCGAGTAGGGCATGTAATCCGGGTCGGCGCAGACGCGCAGCGGCGCTACCGCCGGGGCCGGCGGCGGTGCTGCCGCCGCCGTGCCCCATAGCAGGAGTGCTCCGATAATCGCGCCGCCGAGTTGCAATCGGCGCATCATCAGTCGATCGTAAAGACGACGAGGTCACCGCCGAGCGTGGTGTATTTGCCCAAGTCGGCCGCGGCTCCGACCGCGCCGAGACCCGCCGTGGGGTTGGTGAGTCCGGCCGCAAGACCGATACCGGCCCAGCCGCCGACGCCGGCAAGCATTGCGACGTACTCTTTGCCCTTGTACGAGTAGACGATCGGGGCGCCGATCATCCCCGAGGGCATCTTCTGCTTGAAGAGCAATCCGCCGGTCTTGGTATCGACGGCTTTGAACCAGCCGTCCATCGTCCCGTAGAACGCGATACCGTTGGTGGTCACGACGCCGCTCCAGCACGGGAAGTGCTCGTGGTCGCTCCAAACGATCTTGCCGGCGTTTGGATCCCACGCAATCAGCGCGCCGCCGTAGTTGCCCGGTCCGCGGTACATCTTTACGATGGCGCCGACGAACGGGAACCCGGCCTTGTACTTGACCGCGAACGGTTGATAGTCTTCGCACCAATGGTTGGTCGGCACGATGAAGTAGCCGGTTGACGGATCAAATGCTGCCGGTTGCTGGTCCTTGCTTCCGATCGATGCCGGACAAATGCCCTTGGTGTTGTAGCCCTGCCGCGTGGAATACGCCGCGTTCATGTTCGGCTTACCCGCCGCGACGTTGTAGTCGTATGCCCAGTTGACCGATGGATCGAACTTGTTGGCGAGGAGCAACTTGCCGGTCTCGCGATTCAATTCGAACGCAAAGCCGTCACGATCGAAGTGCACGAGCGCCGGGACGTCCTGATTTTGGACTTTGATGTCGGCAAGGATCATCTCGTTTATGCCGTCGTAATCCCATTCGTCGTGGGGCGTCATTTGGAACGCCCAGACGGCCTGTCCGCTATCGGGATGACGCGCGAAGATCGTCATCGACCACTTGTTCTCTCCGGGACGTTGCGACGGATTCCACGTTCCGGGGTTCCCCGTCCCGTAATAGAAGAGATCGAGCTTGGGATCGTAGGAATACCATCCCCACGTCGTTCCGCCGCCGACCTTCCATTCGTCGCCGCGCCAAGTCGCCGTGCCTTGGTTGCGTGGACCGTGGAAGCCGCTGCCGATCAGGATGTCGGAATCCGGCCCCTCGCTGTAGGCGCGCCAAACCTGATGTCCGCTGTGGAGATCGAGACCGGTCACGTACCCGCGAACGCCAAACTCGCCGCCGGAAACGCCGACGATAACGCGGTTCTTTTCCGGGATGACGAGTGGTGCCGAGGTCAGCGTCTGGCCGAGTTCGGGATTCGCTTCCTTATACTTCCAGTCCACTTTCCCGGTGGCCGCATCGAGCGCGTAGACATTTCCGTCAAGCGCATCGGCGATGATCATGCCGTTCCCGTAACCGACGCCGCGGTTGACCAGGTCGCAGCACGCGACCGACGTTGCAAACGTGTCTTGCGTCGGCGTGTATTCCCACCTGATATGGTAGTCGTCCAGCGACACTGCATAGACGTGGTTAGGATAGGCACTTTCAAAATAGAGCGTATCCCCAATCACGAGGGGCTGGCCCTCATGGCCGCGCGTCGCTCCGGTTGACATCATCCAGGCGACGTGCATGTCCTTTGCATTGTCGGTCGTGATCTGTGTGAGGTCACTGTGCCGCAGGTTTGCAAAATCGCCCGCGGGCATCACCCACTGATTCGGGTTCTGACTCATGTCGTTCAGCGAGACCTGTTGTTGGGCTCCCGCCTTCTGGCCATGAAGAAGGTACCCACTGAGCAATGCGATAGCAAGCAGCGGCACGAGGACCACTGCAAAAAGACGTGTGTTCATTCGTTTACTCCTGGCACCCGGTGTGCGTCGTCTTCAAGCGTAGGTTCGCGGGATTGTGCTTGGCAATCGACCGGCCTGATGATCGTCAAACCTGATGATGCCGGCCAACAGGTACCCGCTGCTGCAGCTGATAATGATCCGTCATGGACGTTGACGCGGTGTACCATCGTCCCACGACCGTGCCACCGCTTGCGGCTCCGGTCGGCGTCGCAATTGTCGCGAACCGCCACACGACGGCTGCCGCTCTCGTGGAGCTTTTGAGTGCCGATCCGGAACTCGCGGTCCTCGGGATCTCGGACGCGGCGGGCGGAACAGCGTTGCTTACCGACCATTTGCTACGCGTACTTATCGTCAATCTCAGCCTCACTGACGAAGACGGTGAGTCAGGCACCTCGGAAGGCGTGCGCTTTATCCGCTATGCAAAGCAAATAAGGCCCGACGTCGGTATTCTTTCGCTCAAACGCAAGGTCGACGAACATCAACTGCGAGCCGCGCTTGATGCAGGTGCGGATGCGTGTTGCCTTGCGGTCACGCCCGGCGCGCGACTGCGCAAAGCGATCAAAGTGGTCGCCGACGGCGCGACGTGGCTCGACCCCGAGGTCGCGCACGCGCTGTTTCACAGCGAGCCGCACGACGTTCACGATGTTCCGGTTCCGACGCCGCACCTCTCCCCGCGGGAACAGCAGATCCTGCACCTCGTCGTGGAAGGGTATTCAAACGAGGAAATCGCGCAACATTTGAAGTGCGCGTACCCTACCGTCCGCACGCATCTGGCTCACATGTACCGCAAGCTCGAGGTTGACGATCGCGTTTCGGCGGCAGTCTACGCACTGCGCCACGGCCTCACGTGATCGCGGCGTTTGCCGCGCTTCTCGCAATCGCGACGCCGACGCCAACCCCCACACCCTCCCCGCTCCCGGTAATCGGCACCGTACGCGTCGTCACCGGCTCGCAAGAGTCGATGCACAACCTTCCCGTGCCGGCATCCGTGTTGGATCAGCAGGCAATCGTAAGCCTGCCCGCCGTTACCGGCGACCAGGTGCTGCGCTATTTGCCCGGCTTCGATCGCAATCGCAGCAACAGTATGTTCACCAACTACGGGCAATTGCGCGTGTCATTTGCTGGCCTCGGGAACGATCGCGGACTCGTCCTCGCCGACGGCATTCCGGCACAGGACGGCTTTGGCGGACAAGTCGACTGGGCGCAGTTCCCCGCCGCCGATTTGGTTCGGGCCGAGCTCCTGCGTGGACCGGGATCGGCTCTTTACGGCGGTGGCGCGGTCGGCGGCGTACTCGCCCTTCAAACCTACGGCCCAACAACGGAGCTTGCCGGCCCCGCGCAGGGAACCCTTAGCTTTTCCGGCGGCACGCATGCGTTCGCGCAGACCTACGCGCAATCAACCGCACCGCTGGGAGGGAAACTCTCCGCATCGTTTTCCGCACTCGCGCAACGGTTGCAATACAACGATCTCGCGCCGGGATATCAAACCGCGCACGATAATGAGGCGCAGTCGCAAAGCAACATGGCGAACATCCGGCTACGCTATGCGCCCGACACGAACACCATCCTCGAGTACGGTTACCTTGGTGCGTGGGATTATCAGCAAGAAGGCCGCCCGAACTACGATTTTTGGCGAAAGCTCGTGCAGAACGCCGTGCGCATCGCGCACGCGACAACCCAGTCGACGCTAACCGCCAGCTACTATGAACGCAACGGCTTCGTAACCAATCGTGCAGACGTCTTTCCCAGTGCGCCGGGAACACTGCTCTACACCCAATACGTTCCCACGCACGAGAGCGGCGTGCTGGTGAGCTGGATCGTCGGCGGCGAACACTCGACCTTTGCCGTACTCGGTAACGCCAAGTTCGTCGGCGGCGTGAGCGATCAGTACAACGGAGCCGGCGTGTTCACCGTCTCGGGCAGCGGCACGCAAGATTCATCGGGCCTCGCCCTTCAGGAGACGCTTAGGGGCGCACGATATGAAGTCGTCGGAGGCCTGCGTGAGGACGCGATCGACCTCGTTGACGCCGCTACCCAGAAGGGCGCCGTTGTTACGCCGATCGCACCACGCACCGATCGCGCCCTCTCTCCCCGTGTCGCCGTGCGATACGATCTGAGCAAGACGCTTGCATTTCGTGCATCCGGCGGCGGAGATTTCCGAGCACCGTACCTCAACGAACTCGTTCGTGGGTATCAAATCGGCGCCGTGCAGTATCTGCCGAACTCTACGCTCGTTCCCGAGCGCAGTTCGTCATTGGTTGCGGGCTTCGATTGGCTTCACGCAAGCAGCGAACTCTCCGCCGATTTCACCCACGCATTCGTCAATGACGCGATCGACTTTCGCACGATCAGTCCGACGGTTCAAATGCGCAGCAACTTTTCGCATACGCAAACCGATGGTACGACCGTGGTCTACGTCCGGCGCTTGGGTTCGTGCTCGCGACTGACACTCTGGGGGAATCAGCAATATTCGCGCATCACCGCCGGAACAGCCGGTGAAGACGGGAAGCAGCTTCCCTATGTGCCCAAGGCGTCGGCGAGCGCCGAATACGACACGCCGATTGGTGTCGTCCAAACCGGAATAAGTATCAATTATTCCGGGATGACGTGGGCCGATGACCTGAATCAAGAGCCGCTGGGTACCGCCGTTACCGCGGGAGTGCACGCCATCGTTCCGCTGCGCGGTGGGGTGAAGGTCGTGTTCAACGCCGACAACGTGACCGACGCACGCTACCTCTCGAGCATCGACCGCTATGCACCGCCGCAGGTCATTTCGCTCGCGTTGACCGCGCCGGTCGGCAGCCCGCAAGCCCCCGCCTGCTCAAAATAGCCCAAAAAAAGTGGGAATAAAACCCACATGAAGAGCATTCGATCGATCCTTGCCGTGCTGGTGGCAAGCGCCATGCTGGCGCTCGGCGTGCCCGCGACACCGGCGCAGGCGGACGGCGCGGCAAGCACGCGCAATTTGATCATTCTCGGCGGCGCGGCCGCTGCGTACTTGATCATCCAACACAATCGCAAAGTTCACGAACAGGAGGCCCAAAACGCGCAGCGTCAGGCCGCACTGGAAGAGCAGAACAGCGACGACTCGTCGGCGTATCAGCAAGCTGAACAGGCGTACCAACAGGAGGTCGCGGTCAACAACGAACTGCAGAAAGAAGTCGCCTATCAACACTCCGTTGTCGAAGCGCAACGCCAAGAGCTCGCGGAGTTCGGTGCCCCCAATGACTACACGGGCAACGACGCAGCAGTCTCGTACGGTTGGGGTAATCCATGAAACGGCTTGTTGCGCTCTGCATGCTCGGCGCGCTTACTGCTTGCGGTGCCGGAGACCCCCAATCGGCTGCTAACGGCGTGACGCGCGCAGTCTACGCTGATAACCTTGCCGCCGTGGCACCGTACTTCGACGGCGCGACCCGGGCAAAGGTGTCGCGCGCCAGTGTCGGCGTCCTCTCCGACAAGATGCACGCGCTCGGGAACTACAACGGACTCACGCTGCTGGGATCGGACAACCCCAAGCACGAGTACACCTATCGAGCGAGCTTCTCCAAGGGCACGATGAACGTCGTCGTGCGACTCGACGAGAATGGCCGCTTAGCCGCGTACCGCGTCTTCCCGTCGAGTTAACTGTCTAAAGGCTGCTTGCGCGGTCGAGCGTGAGGAACGTGCGTGCAAACAGCTCGGCCGGCAGCGGATGGCCCAACGCATAACCTTGCACGTACTGGCAGCCGGTGTCGACCATCACTTCGAGCTGCATCATATTCTCGACGCCTTCGGCAACCACGGTCATGCCCAGCTCGGAAGCGAGCCGCACGACGGTGACGGCGACGGCACGGGCCTTGGCATCGACTTCACTCTTGGTTACAAACGAGCGGTCGATCTTGAGCACACTTGCGGGAACATCGCGCACGCGACCCAGCGACGAACCGCCGGTGCCAAAATCGTCGATCGCGCAGTGCACGCCGATTTCGCGCAAGCTGCTCACCAGCGCGGCAACGTCGCCGTCATCGCTTGCGACGACGCTTTCGTTGATCTCGACGATCAATGCGTCGCCCGGCATAGCGGTGCGTTCGAGCAGATCCCGCACGCGTTCCCGGCATTGACGGTGCAAGATCTGTCGTGCAAACAGATTGACCCACACGGTGAAGTCGGGGATCTCGCGGCGCCATTCGCCGGCCTGTAAAAGACTCTGCTCCATGACGTTCCAGCCCACGTGTTCGCCGATCGACAGCCGCTCCAGGAGTTCGATGAAGTGTGCCGGCGCGACGATGCCGCGGTCGGGGTGGATCCATCGGAGCAGCGCTTCTGCCCCGGCGACGCGCCACGTGCGCGTGTGCTCCTCGTAACGGAAGATCGGTTGGAAGAACGGCACGAGCTCGCCCCGTTCCACGGCTCGATGCAGCTCACCAACGAGCGACGGTGACTCACCGACCTGAAGATCCGGCGAGTAGACGATCGCGTGCGTCGGTGACTCCTTCGCTCGGTCGAGCGCGATGTCGGCTTTGCGCAGCATCTCGTCGGCCGAGCCGGCCCGAATCATGCGAACGGCGCCCATCGAGACCGAGATGAACACGCGCGAACCGTCAGCGTCGAAGGGCGCGTCATAGAACTGTCGCAACTCGGTCATGATCGCGTGGGGACTGCGATCGTCGACCACAGCGACGGCAAATTCGTCGGCGCTCACCCGCGCGATCATATATGAGGTCGGGAAGGTGGCGCGCATTCGGATCGCCATCTGCTGCAACACATGGTCCGCTGCAACCCGGCCGACGCCCTGATTGAGCAGACGCATGTCGTCGACGTCCATAATCACGAGCACGATCGCTGAATCCGCATGCCGCGTGATCCACTCGACGAGGCGCTCGCGATTGGGCAAACCGGTGAGTTCATCGACGAAGGCGCGGCGCGAAAGCCGTGCGACCAATTCCCAGCGTTCGTCGACCAACCCCGCCAAGAGAAAGACCGTGAGCGATGAGGCAAACAGAAAGCCTTGCGTCTGTAGAAGCAGTTGGGGCTCGAGTCCCAGCGCCACGAGCATCAAGGTCGCGCCCAACCAGGCCGTTGCCGATGCGAGGGCCGCTCCGCGAATGCCGTAGCGAATGGCAAGCCAGGACATCACCACGAACGCGAGGTCGAGGATCGGCGCGTGCGTGACGGACGAGAGATAGACTCCCAGCGACACGAGAATTGCCGTGCCGAATACCGAGGCGACGATCTCCCGACGCGGCGGATCCTGATGTTCGGCCGGCGAGCGCGTTTGGCGCCACCCGATGAACGTTGTGATCGCGGGCACGAGCGCCACAATCGCGGTTACGTCGCCCAGGACAAAAAGCGCGAGCTGGTGCGGTACGTTGTCGGGCGCGATTCTGTAGATCGCCACAAGCAGTGTGATGGCGATTGGGCCCAGCACAAGTGGAGCGGCCACGCCGATGATTCCGCAAAACCACGCAACGTCGCGTAAATTCCGCAGCGGCAATGAGACGCGCAAACGCTCGATAACCAGGCGAACCGCGAGCGCAAAGACGATGCCGAGCGGAATTTGCACCGCGAGCGCCGCCCACGGCGCTTGCGCGAAGTGCTCGATGAGCGCCCAGTGCAAAAGAGCGCTGGCCGGAATCAGCGGCCACCATTTCCAGCCGACGTACAAGAGCAACAAGATGTCGAGTGCAAGTACCGGATATACCGGAAACACAAGCCATGCGCCGCCGCCCGAGAAGAGCCACTCCGTCAGGCCCTCGACGAGTTGCCACACAACCAAAAAGCCGGCGATATAGACCGCCGTTTGTTGTGAACTGAATGACCGTGGCGCGAGGGTGCGCACGCTTGCGATGTTCATCCTGTGGAGGCGCCGTTCCCGTTAAAAGACGAAGGCCCGGCCAAGCGGCCGAGCCTTCGCTCTCCAACAATCATCTGAATTGTTGTCAGAAGTCATCTTCCTGTGGGTTCTCGACATACGGGGCTTCCTCTTCCTCGTCTTCGAAGGGCTTCTCTTCCTCGTAGGAATCCTCGTCCTCTTCCTCGAGCTCGTAACCCTGCACGCCCTCAACGTCCGTGTCTTCGGTCTCTTCTTCCGGAGTGAAGATCTCGTCCGATTCGGCTTCGCGAACCGGCATCGGCGGCGGGGTCGGAAGCGGAATCGTCGCGTCCAGCGGCTTGCTGTCGTCGATCTCGTCCTCTTCCTCTTCCAATTCTGCTTCGGGATCCTCGACCTCGGTCGGGTCGCCGATACCCTCGGCGGCCGCCGCTTCGGCGAGCACTTCGCGCGCCGCGACTTGCGTCTGCGAGGGAACCGGTTGATCGTCGCCCATGAGCAGACCGATCTCCTGACGTTCGCGTTCGCCCAGATCGTCGTCTTGCATGCGCACGTCGATCTCTTCGCGATTCTCAGTGAGCACCTTGACGTCGAGCGCCAGCGATTGAAGCTCTTTGATGAGGACCTTGAACGATTCCGGAACGCCCGGCTCCATCACGTTCTCGCCCTTGACGATCGCTTCGTACGTCTTCACGCGACCGACGACGTCGTCGGACTTGACCGTGAGGAGTTCTTGCAGCGTGTATGCCGCACCGTACGCTTCGAGCGCCCAGACTTCCATTTCGCCGAAGCGCTGACCACCGAACTGCGCCTTACCACCCAGCGGCTGCTGCGTGATCATCGAGTACGGTCCAGTCGATCTGGCATGGATCTTGTCGTCGACCAAGTGCGCGAGCTTGAGCATGTAGATCATGCCGACGGTGATCGGGCGCGAGAAACGTTCGCCTGAACGTCCGTCACGCAGCCACGTCTTGCCATCGGGCGCCATACCGGCGTCCTGGAGCCACTCGGCGATGTCTTCCGCGTGCGCGCCGTCGAAGACGGGCGTCGCAACGTTCATGCCGAGCATACGCGCAGCCCAACCAAGGTGCGTTTCCATGATCTGGCCGAGGTTCATACGCGAGGGAACACCCAGCGGGTTGAGCACGATGTCGACCGGCGTACCGTCTTCCAAATACGGCATGTCTTCTTCCGGCAGTACTTTGGCGATGACGCCCTTGTTGCCGTGACGTCCGGCCATCTTGTCGCCTTGCAGAATCTTACGCTTCTGCGCGACATAGACGCGCACCAGATGATTTACGCCCGGCGAAAGTTCGTCACCGTTCTCGCGCGAGAACACCTTGACGTCGATGATCTTGCCTTTTTCGCCGTGCGGAACTTTGAGGCTGGTGTCGCGGACTTCGCGCGATTTCTCGCCGAAGATCGCGCGCAACAGGCGCTCTTCCGCCGTCAGTTCGGTCTCGCCCTTGGGCGTCACCTTACCGACCAGGATGTCTTCCGGGCGAACTTCGGCGCCGATGCGGATGATGCCGCGCTCGTCGAGATCCTTGAGCGCGTCTTCACCGACGTTGGGGATGTCGCGCGTGATCTCTTCGGGTCCAAGCTTGGTGTCGCGGGCTTCGCACTCGTATTCCTCGATGTGGATCGAGGTGAAGCGATCTTCTTTAACCATGCGTTCGCTGATCAAGATCGCGTCTTCGTAGTTGTAGCCTTCCCACGGCATGAACGCGACGAGCACGTTCTGCCCGAGCGCCAGCTCGGCTTCATCGGATGACGGGCCGTCGGCGAGGACTTGTCCCGCGGCGATGCGTTCGCCCAGCTTAACGATCGGACGCTGGTTGATACACGTGCCGGCGTTGCTCCGCACGAACTTGAGGAGATCGAAGACCTTCTCCGTGCCGTCGTCGAGCTTGAGCGTGATGCCTTTGGCGTCGACTGCTGCAACCGTGCCGCTTACGTTCGAAACGATGAGCGAGCCCGAGTCCTTGGCGGCGCGATACTCCATGCCGGTGCCGACGATCGGCGAGTCCGGACGGAGCAACGGCACGGCCTGACGTTGCATGTTCGCGCCCATGAGCGCGCGATTGGCGTCGTCGTGCTCGAGGAACGGAATGAGCGCGGTTGCGACTGAGACGATTTGCTTGGGCGACACGTCCATCAACTGAACGCGCAGCGCCGGCTCTTCGATGTACTCCTCGGCATAGCGACAGACGACCGAGTCGGACGTGATGAGTCCCGCAGCGTCGACCGGCGTGTTGGCCTGGGCGATGATGTACTCGTCTTCGCGATCGGCGGTGAGATAGATGATCTCGTCGGTCACGCGGCCTTCTTGCACGACCCGGTACGGCGTCTCGATGAAACCGAACTTATTGACCCGCGCGTAGGTCGCAAGCGATCCGATCAGACCGATGTTCGGGCCTTCCGGCGTTTCGATCGGGCAGATGCGGCCGTAGTGCGAGTGGTGAACGTCGCGAACTTCGAAGCCCGCACGTTCGCGCGAGAGACCGCCCGGCCCGAGCGCCGAAAGACGGCGCTTGTGGGTCAGTTCGGCCAGGGAGTTCGTCTGGTCCATGAACTGCGAGAGTTGCGATGAACCGAAGAACTCTTTGATCGCAGCGACCACCGGACGGATGTTGATCAACGCCTGCGGCGTGACCGTCTCGATGTCTTGCACCGTCATGCGTTCGCGAACAACGCGCTCGAGGCGCAGCAAACCGACGCGGAACTGGTTCTGCAGCAGTTCCCCGACCGAACGCACGCGACGGTTGCCGAGGTGATCGATGTCGTCCTTGGCGATGATGCCGGTGGCGACTTTGATCAAGCGGCGGATCACGGCGATCATGTCCGAGCGGGTGAGGCATTTGACCTCGATCGACGGTTCTTCGAGACCGGCGTACTCGTTGATCTGAAGCGTCGGCGTCGTAATGCGCTCGTCGACGTCGGGGTTCTCGATGCGATAATGGAATTTGCCGCCGAGTTTGTAGCGGCCAACGCCGGCGAGATCGTAGCGCTTCTCGTCGAAAAACAGCGACTCGAGGAGCTTCTCTGCGTTTTCAGCGTTCTCGGGCTCGCCCGGACGCAGCTTCTTGTAGATCTCTTTGAGCGCGTCTTCACGCGTCTTGATGTCTTTGTCTTTGTCGATCGAGTTCTGGATCAGCGGCGAATTGTTGAAGAGCGCGAGAATCGCGTCGTCGCTCTCCCAATTCAAGCCGAGATCCGGGCGCGAAAGCGCGCGGATAAACGTCGACACGTAGATCTTGCGGTTCTTGTCGATGCGAACGCCGATCGTACCCTCGGTTTCGTCGTTCTTCGTCCCGTTATCTGTCTCGAACTCGATCCATGCACCGCGGTTCGGAATGATCGTTGCGTTGTACGTCGGGCGCGCGTTGGTATCGACGTCTTGGCTATAGTACACGCCGGGCGAACGCACGAGTTGGCTCACGATCACGCGCTCCGCGCCGTTGATCATGAACGTGCCTTTGTCGGTCATGAGCGGGAAATCGCCCATGAAAATTTCTTGGTCGGGGATGCCTTTGATTTCGCCTGACTCAGCCGTGATCAAGCGGACGCGCACGCGCAGGGGCGCGCTGTAGGTCATGTCGCGCTCGCGGCACTCTTCAATAGAATACTTGGGCTCGCCGAGCGAATGCTCGCCGAACTCAAGGATCAAATTGCCGGTGAAATCTTTGATCGGCGAGATCGAAGAAAACGCCTCGCCCAGACCTTCCGTCTTGAACCAATCGAAGCTGGCCTTTTGCAGTTCGATCAGATTCGGAATTTCGAGGACGTGCGGGATCTTCGCAAACGTGTAACGCGAGCGCTTGGGCCCGGGATCCGGGGGCTGCTCAATCGTGAACGCTCCCGCCGCCATCGGGAACGACTGCGGCACGGCCGTCGTTGTTACGCCCGCATTGGGCGCAGGACGCTCCGTGCGCTTCGACTTGCCCTTACTCGCCGCGGAGCTCTTCGCGGTCGCTTTCGGTGCCGTCGTTTTCGCCATTATCTCTCTCTTACTGACCTTTGAGGTTGGGCATGGTGCCACACAAGCAAAAGAGGCCGAGTTCGTCCCCTCACATCACTAGGGTCTTGACTCGTCCTTCTTTATTCTTATGGCTTATTCGCCCCGGGGCATAGGCAAAGATATTAACACTGGGTCGCCTGGGCGTCAAGGAGGAGTCGCTTGGGGCTCAATCGGGCTCCAACGTGGCGCGCCGGCGTCCCTGCTCCCACCGCGCGGCGCCCAAGAGCGCGAAGAGCATGCCCGGCAATGCAAGCGAGCCCAAAAAGGCTATCGTCTGCACGAGGTACGGGTGTAAATGATGATGTCCGAGTCCGCCCATGATCGCCAAGCAGTATATCATGTCCGCCAAGCTATGGGGTGAAAAGCACCTTGCCGCCGCGGCCCGGCTCCTCGGCGGCCTTGAGAGCCTTGGCCGCATCGCGCAGGGGATAGATGCCCGCGACCGGCAGCGGCAGCTCGCCAGCCAACGCAAGCTCGAAGACGCGCCCAAACGCGGCGGCGCGCTGTTCGGCCGAGGCGCGCGGCATCCAGCTGTTCATCCAGAATCCGCGTATGACTGTCTCCTTGGCGATCATGAGTCCCGGTGCAAGCTTCATCGCGGCGCCCGAGAGCGCACCGAAGACGATTAACTCACCGAACTGCGCAAGCAACTCCTGTAACTGCAGCGTCTGCGAACCCGCTACCGAATCGACGATGCGCGCGAAGCCCGCACCGCCGGTGAGGTCGAGTGCCTTCTTCCCCCAGCCGTCGTGCTCGGTGACCACAACAAACTCCGCGCCGAATTTTTTTAGCTCTTCGGCGGCCTTCGCGCTTCGTACGAAGTTGACGATGTTGACGCCGGCCTTTTGCGCGAGCAGCATGAGGGTTTTTCCGACCGCGCCGTTCGCCGCATTTTGCGCGATCCACATGCCCGGCTGCGTCCGCAGATCTTCGAAGAGCACGACGGTCGAAAGCGGCATCGCGAGCAACTGGCAGGCTCGATCGTCATCGATCGCGTCGGGAACGGGCACAAGCGATGCTGTCGGTGCAACGACCTCGTCGGCCCACGTGCCTCGTGTCAGGCAAGCGTAACGCTTGTCGCCGATCCGGCCTAGGCATTCAGTCCCGCCGATCGCCGGCAGCTTCGGCTTGACGCCGTAAATGCCGCGAATCGTCGCGAGATCGTGGTTGTGGATCGGCGAGCGGACCATCCGCAGCACCACCTCTTCTCCCTCGCGCGGCGCGGGCACCGGGATATCGATGGGGGCGACGACGTCGGCGGGCTCGCCGAAGCGCGCATACTGCAAAGCATTCATGCGCGCTTCTTCGGGCCCGCCTCGCGATCTCCGGTTCAGAGTCGAATCGTGGTCGTCATCCAGATCTGGCGGACGGGAAGGAAATACTCTTCGTTGTTGCTCTGGTACGGACCAGTGGGCGGAGGATTAAATTGGTTGTAGTAGCCCTGCGTGCCCATACCAATCAAACCAAACTGGCCGCTGTTCTGGTTGAACACGTTGTAGATGCCGAGGTTGAAGGTGATCGGCCCGACGGTCTTGGATGCGTTCGCCGTCGCATACCAATAGGATGGCCGATTGAGCCCGTTGTTTTCCGAGACGAAGTGTTCGTCAAAGCGCGCGGTCCAATTGCCGAGCGGGCTCGAGTAACCCGCTCCGGCATTTGCGGTATTCACCGGAACGCCATATATCTGCATGTTGTTGATGAGGCTGCCGTTGAGCTGCAAAATCCCATCCTGGAGGTCTTGATACTGCGCCGACTGCATCGCGTAGTTGCCGTCGACCTCGAGCCCGCGCACGATCGGAACCTTCGTTTGCAGATTGATGCCTTTATAGACGGCTTTGCCGGCGTTGAACGGGATCGACACGCCGAAACTATTGACGTTGTACGTTGTCACCCCGCACGCTGTGTTCAGAACGCCGGCATACGCACTGAAGTACGAAGCCGGCGGCAGTTCGTTCGCTGGAACGCTCGAAAGGGGGAAGACGCCGGAGAGAATCGGATCGAGTTCGGTTGTGTCGTACGCGTCGACTTCTAAGGTTGCCTGATTTGCAAAACGGTGCGCGAGCGCGACTTCGAGATCGTTGCCCGTTTCCGGTTTGACCAACGTGCTCGAACCGCCGCCGAGTGCAACGAGTCCCGCGGTTCCGCAGGTGTTTGCCGGATTGAAGCTCGGGTTGCTGGCGACCGGCGGGGAAAAGGTGATGCCGCCCGTCACGAGTGACGGATCGGGTTCGCTTGTCGCGCGTCCACCGGTAATGCGCCACACGTCATTGCTCGTCGCGCGATACACGAGCGAGAGACGCGGATCCAAATTGGTGGTCGCGGTATTGTACGAATGTTCGACGTCGAGATCGGCAAAGATTGAGAACCGGTCGTTCGGCGTCCAACTGTCGTGCGCGAAGTACGAGTTCTCGGTGATCGAATCGCTCTGGTCGAAAGGCCCGAAGGAGATATATACGGGCGAGGTGGCGCCGATCGGCGTGATCGGATACGAGGAACCGCTATTGTTCTGGTAGAGCTGGTGCAGCGAGCTGAAGCCCACTGAGAGATCGTTCTTGCCACGAGCATAATCGTACTCGATCACGCCGCCATGCGTGAAATAGTCGTCCAGATAGGATGCCGCCTGCACGTATTCGTCTTGCGGCCCCTTTTGGTTGACGAAGGTGTAGTTGTCGATGTAGCCGTCGAGGATCAAGTTGCCTGGGCCGATGCCTTGCACGAGACGCAGGTCATAGTCTTGGTTTCCGGCGGCATGATAGCGTGCCAGACCGCCGCCGCTCGGACCGTAGAACGCCGCTGCATACTGCTGCGGCGTGAGGCACGAGTACCCGCTAGCGGCATCGCTGAGCGCCGCCAGCGTTGCTCCCGAGCAGGTCGTTGACGCACCACTCGGCAGCGTGAAATTGACCGGGCCGCCGGAGACCGCACCATTCGCACTGGCGAGTTGTACTTGATAGGGCTCGTAGTCGGTATCGCCGTTGCCGGTTGAATCGGCATAGATCCAAGCGTTGTACGCCGTGGCGGTAAGCGTCGTGCGCGGCCCGAGTTGGCCGACAACTTTACCGACGAAGTTGCGCTGGAGATAATCCCCGGTGACGTTGTAATTGCACGCTTGTTGATCTCCGGACGCGATCGACGGCGGTAGTGACGCCCCCGAGAGTGGGCCGCTGGGCGCATTAACGAGCGGCGCGTACGTCTGCCAACTCGGATCGTTGGGGCAGCGGCTCTGTCCACCGGCAAGCAGATTGCTTTGCAGAATGTTCCCTTGGAGTTCGCCGTTCGTTCCGTTCACGCCGTACGCGAACGCGTAGCCGACGTGACCGACGGTGTCGGACAGCGTGACGCCGGTCATTTGGTGGCCGAGGTCGCCAATGCCCTGCGTTATTGCAAAGTGCTGCTGTTGCGTGGGGTTGATCGTTTCGAGGTTGATCGCGCCGGCGAGAACGGGAACGGCGTACAGGCCGTCCGCACCCGAGCCGTAGATAACGCTGATGTTGTTGAAACCCCAGAACTGCGCAACCTGAAAATCGTAGGCGGTGCCGTGCGCACCAATCGGCCCGATCGGGTGACCGTCGAGCAGTGTCGCCGACTCGGTCGGATCGAAACCGCGCAGCGAGAGCGACTCGTCATCTCCGAGAGACGAACTGGTCGAGGCGGTGACGAACGGCAGCGTCGCGAGCGCGTCACCTGCCCGCGCGTAGTTTTGGTCCGTGATGATCGACGGCGGAAGGTTACTGTTAATTGTCGCCGAGGTCTGAAGCGCCGCGTGCGTGTTGACCGATACCGCAGCGATCTCTTTGAGACCGCCCGTACCGGGAACGAGCGCGGTCTGGATCTCGACGACCGGCTGTCCCGGCTCGACCGTCAAGACGGGAACGAACGCGGACTGATACCCGCTTGCGGAAATGGAGATCGAATATGCCCCGGGCCCTATGCCGCGAAACGAAAACGACCCATCTGCACTGGTCATCGTTTTCGCCACGACGCTCGATCCGCGGCGGAGTTCTACCTTTGCACCCGCGACCGGAAGCCCGGCGCTCGTTTCAAGGATACGTCCTGAGACGATGGTTCCAGCCGGCGGCGCTTGCGCCAATGCGGGGGAACACAACAAAGAACATGCGAGCAGCAGCGCCGCACAAATACGTAAGATCATGAATGAATCACTACGCACGAAATTTTATCGCTCGCTTATGCCCGGTTTAAGAAATAGTAACTTTTCGTCGTTCATGTTTGCGTCATGAGGCCGACGTAAAATCGTGGGCGTGCCTACGCTCGTTACGCTTTCGCCACATTCGGTTCCGATTGTGAGCCGCTTCGATTATGTCGCCGTCGATGCGGCGCGAAGTCGTGTCTATGCTGCGCACACCGGCAGCGAAGCGCTCCTCGTCGTCGACGGGACATCCGGCGCGGTTCTCGGCCAAGTCAACGTCGGCCCGATGCACGGCGTCGCGGTCGACCCGGCTGACGGAAGCGTCTACACGGGAGACGGCACCGATCAAACGGTGGACAAGGTCGATCCAACCTCGATGAAGGTCGTCGCGAGCGTCAATGTCCCGGGGAATGTCGACGGTATTGAGTACGATCCGCATCTCCACCGTCTCTATGCCGATGAAGACGGCGGCCCGCACGTGTACGTCATCGACACGGAATCGATGAAACTGATTGGGACCATCATGCTTCCCTCGAGCGATCCTGAAGCGATGGCCATCGACCCGGCGACGCATCTTTTTTATCAGAACCTCAACGACAGCAACAGCATCGCCGTCATCGATCCCAAAAGCCTCAAAGTCATTAAGGTCATTAAGACGCCCCAGATCGTCAAGAACCATCCGCTTCTGTTTAGCAGCCGGTTCAACGAGCTCGTGGTCGGGGGAAAGAACGGCGTCATGTCGGCTTACACGCCGTCAGGCACACGGCTTGGCGACGGTAAGGTCCAACCCGATATCGACCAGTGCAGCTTGGGGCAGCACGGCGACGAAGAAGTCTGCGCCGGCAAGGGCATCGTTACGCTTGTCAAACTCGCGCGCAACTCGGCGCCGGCGGTTGTTGCTACGATCGATACCAAGCACGCCGTGCACACGGTTGGAATTGACGAACGTACCGGCCGAGTTTGGATCGTCTACGCCGCGCCGAAAGGCGACTTTATCGAAGCATTAAGGATTGCACCCTGAGAAAGGGACGCGCTCGTGCAAGCGAACACTGCCCTTTCTTATGCGCGTCCTAATCGTCGAAGATGATTCCTCACTACGCCGTTTGATCGCGCGCGGTTTGCAAGAAGAGGGCCATATCGCTGATGCACTCGCGGATGGGCGCGATTGCGCCGAGTACTTAAGCGCCACCGCGTACGACGTGGCGATTCTTGACTTGAGTTTACCGCATCGCGACGGACTTCTGGTACTTCGGGATGTCCGCCAACGCGGGATCCGCACCCCGATTCTGCTTCTCACCGCACGGGTCGATGCGCGTGACGTGGTCAATGGGCTCGACGCCGGCGCCGACGACTACTTGCGCAAGCCGTTCTCGCTCGATGAGCTACACGCTCGGCTGCGGTCGCTTACTCGGCGCCCATCGACCTGGAGCGAGGATCTTCTGCGCTGCGGCGATTTGGTGTTCGATCGGCGCACGCGTGAGGCGCGTCGCGGGGAGCGCCCGATCGATCTGACTTCTAAAGAAATCGCACTGCTTGAAACACTGCTGCGCAATGCCGGACGCACGGTCACGCGCGAAGCGCTGATCGACGCCGTGTGGGATCGCACCGCCGACCCTGCCTCGAATGTCCTCGACGTGTACGCTCGGCGACTTCGGGTGAAACTCAGCGCGCTCGGAGAGCCGCCCTTGCTCCACACGATTCGCGGCATCGGCTTTAGGTTGGGAACAACCGCGTGAGCTTGCGGCGTCGCATCGCGCTCACCATTACCGCGCTGGTAGCCGTGACGTCGGTCGTCTTCGCCGGCATCTCACTTGCCGTGCTCGACCGTACGCTGCGCGCCGAAATGGACGCGAAGCTGATGACACTTGCCCTCGCCGTCGGCCAAATCGTCGATGATCACGGCGGCAAACTTTCCGTCGACGCCGGAGACATCGCGCAGATTCGATCGCTCCACGGATCGGACGAGTACGTCGCGGTTCTGGATCGCGCCGGCCGCATTGTCTATGGCGAGACGCCTCCCGCGGCCGCGCAGCGCAACGGCTATCGGTTTGCTCGCACAACGAGACTGCAGCGCACGACGAGCGGCCTGGGCACCGTCCTCACCTGGCAAAACGACCGTTGGATCGCCGAGGTTCAACGCGCAAGCCTGTTCACGTTTATCATCGTCGGGCTCGTGCTGGTCATCGTGGCAACCATCTTCTCGCGCGCCCTCGCCAACGCTGTACTCGGACCGGTCGATCGGATGGCCGCATTGGCCGAGCAGATCGAAGCCCGCGACCTCTCTAAACGCATCGGCGCGCGGGGTCACGATGAGCTCTCGCGCCTCTGCGCGAGCTTCGACCGAATGCTCGACCGCCTCGAAGCTAGCTTTGAAACCGAGCGGCGTTTCGTGGCCGATGCTTCGCATGAACTGCGCACGCCGCTGGCGGTGGCGCGTGCCGAAACGGACCTGGCGCTTCGCCGGCCGCGTGAAGCACACGAGTACCTGGCGGCGCTCCAGTCGATCGATCGTGAGGTTACGCGGCTCGAGCTCTTGGTCGATGACCTGCTCGATACAATGCGCGATCGCGCCATCGTCCCGAACGAACCGGTCAATGTCGCGGCCGTTGTCGGGCGCGTGGCCGAGCGCATGCGTGCTGCCTCGCGCGGCGTTCGAGTCGCGGTGGTGGGCGAAGCGCCCGTCATCCGCGGCCACGGCGAGTCGATCGAGCGGGCCACGACCGCGGTGCTGCACAATGCCGTCACGCACGGCGGCGGCGAGATCGACGTGCGCGTTGTCGCTGATCCGCCGTGGGTTCGGATCGATGTAGGCGACGAGGGTCCAGGCTTTGCAGACGAAGCGCTCGTCCACGCTACCGAACGCTTTTGGCGAGCCGACTCGGCCCGCTCCCGTGGCGGAACGGGCCTCGGCCTTTCGATTGCGCGCGTGCTGATCGAAGCGCACGGAGGCGAAGTGCTGCTGGCAAATCGGCCCGAACGGGGAGCGGTTGTCAGCTTGATCTTGCCGTCAACCTAATCGCGCTCGTCGACGTCTTCCTCGTCCTCTTCGCTCTTCTTCGTCCTCGTCGTCTTCTTCTTCGTCGTCGAAGTCGAAGTCGTCATCCTCTTCGTCGGGCGACATTTCATCGACCGCCGCATGGATCTCGCGATACATCGCCGCGATCTCGCGGCCAAGCTCTTGCCCACTGCGATCGGAGCTTACGTTCTTGAGCCACTGGTCGAGCGCGGCGATCGTCAAGTGCATTGCAATGACGTTATTGGTCGGAGCGTCGAGTTCAAGTTCCATTACACCATCCTTTCAATTGTCCTCAGCGTACTTCACCATGGCTTAAAGGGTCGTTAAGGAGACTCTACCGATCAAAGCTGAAGCTTTGCTCGTTAGAGTCAGGCGGCTGCGCTCGCGCCACCCCGAAAAGGCGACGGAGGGTGTAACCGCGTATATAGTTAGCCGGTTAATAACTTCTGATGCGAAATCCGTTTGCTCACCGCGCTGACGCACCCCTCGCCCTGATCACGATTACCGTCATGCTCGGGCTGATCATGGCGATCATCGATTCGACCATCGTCAACGTCGCGATCAATACGATCGGCGGCAACCTCGGCGCATCCGTCGACGAAGTTTCCTGGGTCGCCACCGGCTACATCCTGGCCAACGTCATCGTCATGCCGCTCAATGGATGGCTCACCGCTTTTCTCGGGCGCAAGCGCTTTTACGCGGCTTCGCTGGCCGTCTTTACGATCGCATCGTTCCTGTGCGGAACGGCAACGAACATCACCCAGCTCGTGATCTACCGCGTGATTCAAGGCATCGGCGGCGGCGCGTTGCAGCCGACCGCACAAGCGATCATGTTCGAGAGCTATCCGGCGGAGAAGCGCGGCAATGCGATGGCCATCTTCGGTCTGGGCGCGATGGTCGGACCGGCAATCGGACCGACGCTGGGCGGCTACATCGTCGATAACGCGTCTTGGCCGCTGATTTTCTACATCAATATTCCGATCGGCATCGTCGCATTCTTGATGACGATGATGTTCATTCCCAATCCGAAATACATCGAGCGCTCCAAAGCGGGCCTCGATTGGATCGGCCTTTCGTTCATGACCATCGGCCTGGCATCGCTGCAATACGTCCTCGAACGTGGGGAACACGACGATTGGTATGACTCATCGACGATCACGATCCTCACGATCGTTGCCGTGGTGGCGCTGATTGTCTTCGTTTGGAGGATGCTGCGCGAACGACAGCCGCTGGTAAACTTGAAGGTCTTCAGGCATCCGTCGTTCACGATCGGCAACATCCTGGGCATCATCAGCGGGTTCGGACTCTTTGGCACCGCCTTGATTTTGCCGTTGTTCTTTCAGACGATCTTGGGCTTTACTGCGTTTGATACGGGGCTCATGCTCTTGCCTGGTGCGCTCTCGACTGCCGTGAGCATGATGATCGTCGGCCGCATCCTCAACCGTATCGACGGGCGCGCGTCGATTGCGTTCGGCTTCCTGATCTTCGGTCTCTCAACGTGGATGCTCGGCGGCTTGTCGACCGACGCCGGCTTTTGGGACGTGTTTTGGCCGCGCTTGATCCAAGGGTTCGGACTCGGGTTTCTCTTCGTGCCGCTCTCGACCATCACGCTCGGCGATATTCCCATCTCGGAGATGGCCGGCGCGACCGGCGTCTATACGCTCGTTCGTCAACTCGGCGGCAGCCTTGGCATCGCGATTTTGACCACGCTCCTGGTACACCAGACGGCAGTTGCTTGGAACGTTCTCGCGTCGGGCGTGACCCAGACGCACGGCTACTCGGTCGGCACACTGACCGGGATGGTCGCACAACAGTCCTCGATGATCGCGTATAACTATCTCTTCCGCGTCACGGCAATTATCTTCGCTCTTGCAGCCCCGCTTGCGTTCCTGATGAAAGTCAAGCCCCGGACAGCCTCGGCGCCGGCGTCAGCCGCACTTGCCGCCGCAGTAGATTGACTTACACGCGTTCAAGCGCATCGAGTGCATCGGCGCTGGTCGGAGGGCGATCGCGAAACGCCTCGATTCGATACGGCAACACGCCGGCGCGAGCTTTCGTGCGCGCACCGATGCGCCGGTCGAGGCCGCGGCGATACACCTCGGGTCCGACGAGATGAATCGCTTCGGGCGAGGGTTCGTCGTAGTACTCGGGCCAGTGCGCGAGCCAAATGCCGACCGTCGGCCGTCCGCCCATTGCAATCGCCGCGTGCAGCGGACCTGACGCGACGCCAACGTAGGCGTGCGCTGCGCGCACGAGCGTAACAAGCACGTGCGCGAAAGGAAGTTCGAGATCGCCGAAGAGATCGGTCGTCGTGGGCGCGATACCGCTCTCGCGACCGATGACCGCGCTGGTTCGCTCGTCGACGGTCACGAGACGCGCATGCGAATCGCGGCGCCGCACCTCGCGCGCAAACGCTGCGATCTCGTGCTCCGGCCAAACCTTGTCCACTTGCGTATGACCGCCCGCCGAAAGCACGTACAAGCGCGCCCCCGTGGGAATAGCTTCGCGTAGACGCGCTTCGATGCGTTGCTCCGCCTGCAGTGGGGCCCGAAACGCAAGCGAGCTGCGCAGCGGCTGCGAAAGGTCGGTGCAGGCGAGGCGCTGAGGCGCAGCGATGCGGCTGGCTAGATAGCGCGCCTTGGTCTGCCACGGATAGGGCGTACGCCCCGTCATCTCCGGATAGCGGCATACGAGCAGCGTTTCGATGCCGCGTTCCTGGATGCGCGATCGCATCGGTTCGGGGACATCGAGACGCGTGATGCCGTCGGGCGGACGATCGAGATCGAGTCCGAAGTGCGGCCGTGCACCCTGTTCCGCCCCGCTGCCGAGCACGCGCGTGCCTGAGAAAAGGGGAAGCACCCGTTCGCCGCAGTCGTAGAGGTGCACGAAATCGTCACCAAACCGGGTGACAAAATACTCGTTGCTAGGCTCGAGCAACGGGACGACAAACGAGAGATGGACGAAATCCCCAAATCCGTGGGGCCAGTAGATTAACACGCGCCGGTTCATCACCGCGCCGAAGGCGCGCCCGTCGTCAGAGTAGACGGGCATCTCCAGCGTGTACGGCGTATCCCTCATGCAATGCTCCACGTCGGTGTCGATGCTTGGAATCTCCCCGGCGATCATCGCGGTATCGGCCGCTACGTTCGCTCGATCCTCCACGAGTGGCGTACCGCATTCAGCGATCGCGTCAGTGTCACGCTAATCGTTCCGGAGTGGCACACCTGGACCGTGCGCGGACGCTACCGGCGTGAGGTCGGCAGCGTTCCGTACCGGATCGTATCGCGCGCATCGCACGATCGCGCGAAGCTTGACGTATTGTGGTTTCCCTGGAACGGCTGCAGCTGGCTCGACTTTACGTGCCCCGCCGTCGCGACGTTGCACGACGCCACGAATTTCGTGATTCCCGACTACGCGCCGCAGACCAAAGTGATCTTTGAGAACGCGGCGAAGCACTGCCGCGCGCTTATCACCGATTCCGTCTTCTCGGCGCACGAACTTGCACGCGAGCTTGCGCTTCCGCTCGAGCGTTTCACGCCTATTCCGTTGGGCGTGTCGATGTCGCCCGCCATCGCCTCGACAAACGGCACCGGCGCTGCACTTGCGCCCTACGTCCTCTTCGCTGGAACGTCCGAACGCCGCAAAGGCATCACGACGCTGCTTGCGGCCATGGAGCGCGTACAGCGCGATGATCCAAACTTGCGACTGGTCATCGCGGGCGCGCGGGGCGACGGGCTGCGCGGTGATGAATCGATCTTGCTAACCGACCTCGGCTTTGTCGACGACGAAACCCTCGCGGCGCTATATCGAGGAGCCGAGCTGCTGGCATTCCCTTCGCGATACGAGGGCTTCGGCTTGCCGGTACTCGAGGCGATGGCCCATGGGACCCCGGTCATTACCACGGCGGTGACCGCCATTCCCGAAGCCGCGGGTGATGCCGCACTCTACGTTCCGCTCGACGACGACGTCGCGCTTGCGCAAGCCATCGCGCGCGTTCGCAACGATCGGCAACTTGCAGCGTCACTGCGCGAGCGTGGTCTGGCTCGCGCAGCCACGATGACTTGGGTGAACGTAGCGGCAGCGACGCTTGCCGTGCTGGAACGCGCTGCATCGTGAGCAGCGGCATTCGTCTGGCGAGCGGGCTTGCGATTCGGGATGGCCGCGTGTTGCTCGTTGCATCCACCTATCGTTCGCACGAGCAGCCGCTCTGGAATCTTCCCGGTGGGCGCGTTGCTTCGGGCGAGTTACTCCGCGATGCGGTCGTTCGCGAAGTGCACGAAGAAACGGGGCTGCGAGCAACGGTGAGCGAGCTTGCGTACCTGAGCGAAAGTTACGATGGCGAGCTCCACGTCCTCAATGCCACCTTTGCCATCGACGTCACCGGCTCGATCGACGCACCGCAGCCCGGCGACCACGTAGTCGCGGTGGAATGGGTCCCGATCGATCGACTGGCCGAGCGCATCGCCGTCGCGGTGGTGCGCGATCCTCTCGTCCACTACTTGCGCGACCGCACGCGCTACTTCGGTTTCGCGGATGCCGGCGTCACGATCGTCTGGCCCGACGAGACTAAAGGGCACCAGGAAACATGAGCGCGGCTGAGGCGCGCCGTGCAATCGAAGCGGTTTGGGGGATCGAATCCCCAAGACTGCTCGGCGCGCTGACGCGCGTCGTGCGTGACATCGACCTCGCCGAGGAGCTCGCCCAGGATGCATTCGTCGCCGCGCTTGCGCAGTGGCCGAACGAAGGAATCCCGCGCAATCCGGGAGCGTGGCTAATGTCGGTTGCCAAACGCCGTGCCATCGACCGTTTCCGCCGTGACGCGCTGCTAGAGCAAAAGCACGAGCAATTCGGGCGCGAGATGGTGCCGGTCGAGGATCCGGATTTCGCCGCACTCGACGATGACGTGGGCGACGACCTCCTGCGCCTGATGTTCATTGCATGCCACTCGGTTCTTTCGCCCGACGCTCGCGTTGCGTTGACGTTACGACTCCTCGGTGGCCTCTCGACGCCTGAGATTGCGCGCGCATTCCTCGTTTCAGAGGCGACCGTCGCTCAAAGGATCGTGCGCGCCAAACGAACCATTGCTGACGCCCATGTGCCGTACGAAGTTCCCGATGCGTCCGAACGTGCGAGGCGCTTGCCCTCGATCCTCGAAGCGATCTATCTCATCTTCAATGAGGGCTATTCCGCGAGCACAGGTGACGATATTTTACGGCCCGCTCTGTGCGAAGAGGCGATTCGGCTGGGCTGCGTGCTCGCGCACATGCTGCCTGAGGATGCCGAAGTGCACGGGCTCGTAGCGCTCATGGAGATCCAAGCCTCCCGTTCGAAGGCTCGTGTGGGGCCGTCGGGCGAGCACGTCCTGCTGCTCGATCAAGACCGCACACGGTGGGATTACATGCTCATCGGTCGCGGGCTTGCCGCACTAGAGCGCGCGCAGCAGCTCGGAGCGCCATTTGGACCATATACGCTCCAAGCGGCAATCGCCGCTTGTCATGCGCGCGCGTCCACGGCTGCGCGGACCGACTGGCATCGGATTGCGGCGCTGTACGAAGCGCTTGCGCAGGTCGCGCCATCGCCGGTCGTCGAGCTCAACCGTGCCGTCGCGGTCGGCATGGCCCTCGGTCCATCGTTTGGATTAGAGCTCGTTGACGCACTCGAGTCGGAACCCGCTCTCAAGAACTACCATTTGCTGCCCACCGTGCGCGGCGACTTGCTCGAGAAACTCGGCCGGCTCAGCGAAGCGCGGGCAGCCTTCGAGCGCGCTGCCGCGCTGGCTCAGAATGCACGAGACCGTGAGCTTCTACTCGAGCGCGCCGCTCGTTGTCGCTAAGCCGGCTTACGCAACTCCCACTGCTCCCGATCCAGAACGTACCCCAGCACGTCGACGGGCTGCCCGCGAACGGTCGCGCCGTGCGGCAAAACACCGTCTTCTTCAAATCCCGCGTTTGCAAGCACCGCGCGCGACGGAACGTTCTCGGGCACGCAATAGGCGCGAAGCTTGCGCAGATGAAGCCGTGAGAATGCCTCCGACGCGATCGCGTGCAGCGTCTCGCTCGCAACCCCGCGCCCACGATAGGCCTGCACGATGCTATAACCGACCTCCGCCGAGGAGGTGACACGCTCGCCGACGCGCAGGGACGCCCAACCAACGGCTTCGCTCACGCCTTCGAGATAGATCAACCACTCGAATCGTCCCCATGCGCCAGGCTCGAGTTTGGGTGGGCGCGAGGCGACCATGCGCCGGAATTGCACGAGATCGACCTCGGGCAAATCCTGAAACTCGCGCAAACCGGGCTGCTGCAACACATTCCAAAGCGCGTCCGCGTTGTGCGACGTCACCGGCACCAGACGCAACCGTTCCGTGTGAAGAGCTCGCATGCCCCTAGTCATTTCCCGCCGCGCGCGTGATTCATGCGTAGGGGAGGAAAGGGCAGATGGTCGATTTGATGGCGACGGTGACAAGTGCGCCCTCGTATTTCATGGGAACCAAGACGCACGCCGAGCATGAGGAGTTCTGGGCGCAAACCGCTGCCGGTCCGATCGACGTGATCGATAATGTCGATCTTGCGCCGCGCGTCCCGGTTGAGCCGGGCGATCAGATCGAGGTTTGCGGCGAGATGGTTCACGACCCCGGGAAGCCGGTGCCGATCGTGCATTGGACGCACCACGATCCCGCGCATCGTCATCCCGACGGATTCATTCGCTTCCGTGGGCAGGTGTACGCGTAGTGTTGCCTTTGATCGCGAGCAGTTCGGGAATCGTCACAAAACGATAGCCCTCACGGCGCAAGCTCTCGATAATGAGACGCGTTGCCTCGATCTCGCTATGGCGGTCGCAGGTTTTGGCGGAAACCCGGGTAGAGGCGCATACGATACCACGATTGCCATCGTGAAGCACGATGATCGAACCGTCGTGGACGTACGGGACGATCCGATCGGCGATGGTCGTCGCCGGCGGTTCCTCCCAATCGTTGGCGAGGGGAACCGACCACATCACCGGCGTGTATCCAAGACGGCGCGCCTGATCGAGCACCAACCAATCGCGCACGCCGAACGGCGGACGCATGATCGTGGTGTGCACGCCGGCGGCATGGTAAATCGCGTCGTCGGTTCGCGAAAGCGAGCCACGAACTTGCGCCGCATCCATCAAGATCATGTGGGCGTGCGACCAGGTGTGGTTACCGATGGCGTCGCCGTCACGCGCTTCACGGCGCACGACCGACGGATAGGCCGCGACCGCACGCCCGACGAGGAAGAACGTCGCGTGCACGCGCTCCCGCTCGAGCACGTCGAGGATCGCCGTTGTATACGGTGGATTGGGCCCGTCATCAAAGGTGAGCGCTACAATCCGTTGATCGGCCGGACCGCTCACCAGCGTCTTGCCGAAGATTTGATTGCTTGGGTTTTCGCAGATTTCGTAGAGCCAGAACGCTGCGAGTGCGAGCAGCGCGCTCGCAAGAAGCGTTCGTAACGCAAGTGCCGCCGTCGCAGTCACGGAGCGCTCCCACCGTGCAAAACCGATGCACGCGCCGCAGCGACCTTGGCGCGAAAAGCGGGCGGTCCGAACGAGCGAAAATCGTTGACGACTTCTTGGTAGCGCGGATCGGCAAGCTGGGTGCTCGAGAGCTTGAGCAGATCGTTCGGGTTGGTCTTACGCAAGTCGATGGTATATTGCCGTCCCGCGGTCGTTGCCCAATAGTGGGGATCGGTAAAAACGATCGTTCGATCGCCCTGCTTGAAATCGGCCAGCTGCTTCACGTAGACCGTGTACTGAGCGTTGGTGTTGCCGCGCGGCGGTTTGTCGACGAGATCCCACACGCCGTTCTGCACGAGACCTCCAAAGAAGAAACTCACATCGGTCATCGCCTGCGCCGTCGGCTCTTTAATGGTGATCTGTTTGCCGTCGTAGGAACGAATACGATACGAAAACTTCGATTCGCCGTCGACATCCGACATGTCGTATTCCTCTTCGTAAATCGGGGGCTTGTCGTAGCGAATAGAGAGCCGTGCATACAGGGCGCTGGGCTGATTTTTCACTTTGTCAACGGCGCTCAGGCTGGTGAACTCGGGGTGCGACCCGTAGAGCCGGATACCGACGACGGTCATCACGGCGACGAAAATAAAGATGATCCAAGGAACAATGGTGGTGCGGCGGAGCATGACGGGCGTCCTTACGAATCCGGCGAGGCCGCTTCCTGGTCGAGCACGTGATTCACGAGCCGGTCGGCGAGCTTGTTCTGCTTGCGCGGGACGTGTTTGATGTCGACGTGTTCGAAGCGCCGCAGCAACGTCTGCGCCCGGCGGTGGAGCGGTTGGAGGTCGGCGTGTTTGACCCTGTATTCGCCGCGCATCTGCTTGACCACGAGCTCGGAATCGAGGCGCACCGCGAGGCGGCGGATGCCGTGCTCGGCGGCGCGCTCGAGCCCGATGCACAGCGCGGTCCACTCGGCGACGTTGTTCGTTGCAGTGCCGAGGTACCGGCCCACCTCATCGAGGACGGAGCCGTCAGGCCCCACCAGCACGGCGCCGCTGGCGGCTGGACCGGGGTTTCCTCGCGAGCCGCCATCAGCAAAAAGCGTCGCATCAGCGGGAAGCGCGTCAAAAAGGGTGGCCATCGTTTCGACCGTGTTCGGCATTGGTATAATGCAGCCATGCGACACGTCTTTTTGCGCGGCTTCGCCGCCCTCGCGATTCTTTCGCTGGCCTTGATTCCGAACGCGGCCCTGGCAGCGAACACGTTCTACGGTTTAGTCGTTCACGTTTCGACCAACAACATCAAGGTTGAGGATCCGCGGACCAAGCAGACCCTGAGCTTTGAGATCCTGCCGAAATTCGACCAAATCTTCTCGGGTGACGGCAAAACCACGTATCAAATGAAAGACGTTCATGAAGGGCATTACGTGGGAGTCGTCTACGATCAGAAGGCGCTTGGTATACGCCACGCCGACAAGATCTTTATCCTGAACAACGCCAACCAACGCATCTCGGCGCAATAGCTGCAGCGTCAGGGTCGCGGTGTTCGCATCGCGACCCTAGTCTGCCCACCTTACGGCTCGAGCACGACCTTGATGTAGCCGTCGCTCCGTGCGTCGAATTTTGCAAATGCGTCGGCTGCGTCGCGGAGCGGCAATCGTTGTGAAACGATGGCGCTCGGCTTCATCCGCCCGCTCACGATCATGTCCCGCAGATGATCGTTGTAGTTTTCGTCGTCATCGCGACCCATGCCGATCATCACGCCCTTCTTGAACAGCGTCCCCCAGGGGATCATGTAGTCGCCGAGCTTTGCCGTGTCGCTTGGTGCGTGGGGGTCGTTGTCGAGGAAAACGCCGATAACGCACAGCCGGCCCTTGACCGCGATGATTCGAGCAAGGTCCGCGATGACGCTGGTAGGGTTCTCGATTGAATAATTGAGAGGATCGCGCGCTTGAAATCCGATCGCGTCGATACAGACGGTCGCACCTAGGTTCGCGTCCTCGCCGCGCCAGGCGATGCCGCTGCGTTCGCGCGCAATTTGCTCGAGGATGTGGTCGGCAGCGTGTCCGTCGCGCATGTCGATCGGTACGGCGCCGAGCTCCCCGGCCTTCTCGAGCCGCTCCGGAATTGCGTCCACGACGAAGACCTGTCTGGCTCCGCGCACAAACGCGCACATCGCGGTTAATAATCCGATTGCGCCGGCGCCGTAGATAACGACGACGTCGCCGGTGCGAACGCCGGTAAGTTGGGTCGCGTGAAAGGCCGTCGGCAGCGCGTCGGCGAGCAGCACGAAGTCGTTCTCGAAGCGATCTCCCGGCTCTCCCGGCAACCGCACGCAGTTGGCGTCGCCGAAGGGCACGCGCAGCAGTTTGGTTTGCGCGCCGGTGTAGCCGCCCATGCCGGGGTAGCCGTAGGCGGCGCCGGCCTTTCCGGGATTGTTCGTGAGGCACTGCGCCGAATAGCCATGGACGCAGTTGGCGCAAAAGCCGCAACAGATGTGCGTCGGGACGGTGACCCGATCGCCGATGCGAACGTTGACGACGGCGTCTCCGACACGCTCGACGACGCCGAGCGGCTCGTGACCGATTACCATCGGTGCGCCGGTACTGAGGCGCCCCTCGTACATGTGCAGGTCGGTACCGCAGATCGCGGTCGACGTGAGCCTGAGCAGCACATCGGTAGGCTCGAGCACTTCGGGTTCGTCGATGGCCTCAATGCTAATCTGCCGAGGTGCCTTGAGCACGACTGCATCCATCGTTCTTCTCCTGTGGGCTGTCGCATCAGTATATATACGATGGCGTGGCCGGCGCAATATTCGGATAATCGGAGGCAGGCTTGACCGCTAGGATGGGCCTATGAACAAGTATCACGTCTTTCTCGGCGCGGCCGTCTTGGCCATCGCGCTTTGCGCAGCGCCCACATCGGCACAAGTTACGGTGCCGAACAGCCAACCGACGGCGGCGAGCGAACAAGACATCCAGATGTTGCGTGAAAACATTCGTGCTTCTCGCAAGAAGGTCATCGCAGCCAACATGAACCTCACCGCTGACGAGGCGACGAAGTTTTGGCCGATCTACGATCAATACCAACTGGGCCTCAACAAGATCGGCGACGCTCGTTGGCAATTGATGAAAGAATATGCCGCGAGCTATCCAAACGTGTCAGCAACACAAGCGCAAGACTTCATGACGCGCGCGACCCAAATCGATCAACAGATGGTTACGCTGCGCCAGAGCTATGTCCCGATATTCGAAAAGGTGATCTCGCCCAAGAAGACGGCGTTGTGGTACCAGATCGACCGGCAGATCGACCTGGTCGTCAATATGCAGTTGGCGTCGCTACTGCCCCTGGTGGATCCGACGAAATAGCTCCAGGGGTAACGCTGCAACGGCGGCGATGTCCACAGCAGGTGAGTACAGGTAGCCTTGAGCGAAGGCGACTCCGATCTTTGCAAGGATATCGAGTTGCTCTCTATTCTCTACGCCCTCCGCGACGGTGTAAAGCGAGAACGTGTGCGCGAGCGCCACGATGTTCCGCACCAGTTCCTCGACTCGAGAGTCGTGCGCGATGTGTTCGACGAACGAACGATCGATTTTTAGCCCGACCACCGGCAATCGTGGAAGGTACGCAAGCGACGAATAGCCGGTTCCGAAGTCATCGAGCACGAGTTGCACGCCGATTCCACGCAAATGTTCGAGGTTAGCCGTTGCCTCGTCGCTGGGCGTCATTATCGAGGTCTCCGTAATTTCGAGTTTGAGCCGGCTCGGCGATATGTGATGCTCGGCAAGAAGCACCTCGATGCGGCCGGCGAGGTCTCGATCCGACAGTTCGGCGGCCGAAAGGTTCACCGCGACGCTCGTCTCCGGGATCAGCGCAAAGAGCGTAGCGCAGTGCTGCACGACTTGGGGCAAAACCAGGGAGTCGACTTCGTGCACCAAAGCGTGCGACTCGGCAAACTGCATAAACTGGCCTGCGTCAACGGTGCTGCCTCCCGGATGATGCCAACGCACCAAGGCCTCAAATGACGCGACCGCGCCCGTAGAAATATTCACGATCGGCTGGTAATAGGGCACCAACTCGTGACGTTCGATCGCGTGGCGCAGGCTGGTCTCCAGCTCGGCGTCCTCGGCGGCTTGTCGCCGCATTGCCGCATCGAAGACGACGATGCGCCGCCGTCCGCGACGTTTGGCTTCGGTAACGGCGATGCCGGCGTCACGCAGGAGGTCGTCCGGCTTGGTATATGTCGCACCGACGAGTGCGATACCGATTGACGCGCGCGGGCGTAAGTTGCGTCCGCTGAGCGCTAGCGGCTCGGCGATAAGTTCCAGTGCACGCTCGGCTTTCTTCAGCGCGGTGAGCTCATCACCGTGAGCGACGATAACGAATTCGTCGCCACCGAGCGTTGCCAACATGTCTCCGTTCCTGTCCGCTGCTAAACGAAGGGCAACGAGGCGAAGGAGTTCGTCTCCGGCGAGGTGACCGAGCGTTTCGTTGACGACGTTGAAATGGTCGAGATCGATAAACAGAACCGCGTGCTCTGCTCCGTTCCCCGCCTGCGCCAACATCCCGGCAGCGTGCTCGAGGAACGCTGCCCGATTGGGCAGGCCGGTGAGCGCGTCGCTATACGCAGCCTTATGCAACTCGGCGGCGACGGTCTGTGCAAACGCCACCTCATTTTCAAGCCGAGCTTGCCGCAACTCCAACTCGATCGTCTCCTCGTACGCGTGCCAGCGCTGGAGCAACAGGCGAGTGATGATCAGCCCGAATCCCCAGATCGCTGCTATCAGAAAAACAGCTGCGCTAACCTCTTGACGGTTCGAGGCGAGCAAACCCGATGTATCGGACGAGAGGTGTAGTCTGGCGCGAGAGTCTCGTAAAGGCACGCTGAGATCGTTGCGCAGTGAGACGTCTTTGGGCAGGCTCGAAGTCCCCAGCCGCCACCCGCCGTTCGCGCCGATCTGAAGCCAGGCGATGTCACCGCGCGCGACCGCCGCCGTCATCATCGCCTTGTACCAGGCCTCCAGCGTATCGACGCTTATGACGCCGGCCAAATGTCCACTACGATAAAACGCTTGGACCACGCTAATAAAGCTGCGTCCGTCTTCGGTGTAGGGTCCTTCAATATTGATCTTGCCGCGACTCGCAACCGCCGTTCGATACCATTGTTCTCTCATATAATCGGTTACCGGGTCGAGCCGGTTCGTAGCGTAGTACACTTCGATAATACCGCCTCGCAGAATCCGGTCGAACGGCGTATATCTCCGAGTTCCGCTATGGACGTAATCGTTGACCAATTCCACGTGCTCATCGAAGGCAAAGGGCGCAAAGAACACGCCTAACCCGTACAGATCCGGGTCTCGGTGCCCGCGGAACGTTTCAAGCGTCAGCGAACGAAGGAGGGCACTGTCCCCTCGCACGTTTCCCAATGTCTGCGCCCCCAGCGCCGCAAGCTGCTTAGCGTTGAGGAAGTAGTCGTCGATGCGCTGTTTCATCTGCTCGAGGCGCAACATCTGCATGGATTCGAATTGACGCTCGTTGAGCGAGATACGCGACAGCGCATTCCACGTCACGAACCCCGTCGCTACGAAAGCGGCGACCACAAGAACGACCAGCCAGTACCAGGGGCGACGGTAATGCATCGCCTGTACCTGGGCGGCTCCAGACGCCATTGCCGATACTTCGCCGCTACCCGCCGCGACGGCCTCGTCGTGTGGGCACCAGCTTCGCTGGTTCTCATCCACACAATCCGGGTCCGTAAACGAAAACGAGGCGCAAGGCCTCGTTTTTGTTTATGGTCGGGCTGACTGGATTCGAACCAGCGACCTCTTGACCCCCAGTCAAGCGCGCTAACCAAGCTGCGCTACAGCCCGATAGTTGCCGGAGAACCCTCGTTCATCCGGCAGCGTTACTACTTGCGTTTCGCGCTTTTCTTTTTGGCGGACGTTTTTTTCGCGCTGCTCGAGCGAGTACCGCCTACCGCATCCTTGAGCGACTTCCCCGCGACAAACGCGGGCACTTTGCGCGCCGCAATCTTGATCTTCTCACCCGTCTTGGGATTGCGACCTTCGCGCGCCTTGCGGCTGCGTACCACAAAACTGCCGAACGGCGTCAACGCAACGCGGTCACCCTTCTGCAGCGCCAACTTGATCTCTTCGAGGATCAAGTCGACGACTTCGCCGGCTTGGCGCTTTGAAAGCTCCACTTCACCGGCGACGGTATCAATCAGATCGGCTTTCGTCAAACTCGAAATCTCCTGTTGGCGGCTCGAAGGGCAAGCGTTTGAACGCGGGTGGTTGGCGGCCGCCAGGGAGGGGATATACGAAGGGCGCGGGCCCGGTCCTTCATTTTTCGACGTTTTGCGCGAGTGCGCGCAGCGCCAGCACGTAGGAATGCTGGCCAAAGCCGGAGACGGTGCCAACGCATGATGCGGCGGTAACACTGACGCGGCGGTGCGCTTCGCGTCCCGCAATATTGGACAGATGCGCTTCGACGACCGGGATCTGGACCGACGAGATTGCGTCTGCGATTGCATACGAGTAGTGCGCAAATGCGCCCGGATTGATCACGACACCATCGTAACGCGTGCGCGCATCGTGGATCGCGCTGATGATCTCGCCTTCGCCGTTGTATTGCATACAATCGACGTTGACACCCAGCTCACGCGCGGCGGCTGCGATGAAGTCGTCGAGTTCGACCAGCGTCATGCGGCCATAAATCTCGGGTTGACGTTCGCCGAGTAAATTGAGGTTGGGCCCGTGAATCACGAGTACGCGCATGTACGGTCCTTCTCAGGAGGAAAAGCCTGTGCCTTCGGCCGAGCTATGAAACCTCATGCCCGATCTCATCATCAGCGCGTCGGCACCGCAGACCGGTATAGCCATCGCGGCCGCAATCACCACCGACCTCGTCGCCGAGATTCGCAGCCGCCACGACCTCTCTCCGTTGGTGAGCGCAGCCGTCGGCCGGTTGACGACGGGCGCCGCGCTTCTGGGCATGGCGCTCAAGGGCAGCGAGCGGATTACGCTGCAAATGTCGGGCGATGGACCGGCCGGTTCGATCGCTGCCGATGCCTGGCTGCTCGAGGCCGATGTCCTCGGCGCCCGCGGTTACGCGGCGAATCCGCATGCCGATCTTCCACTCAATGCGGCTGGAAAGTTCGACGTCGCGGGCGCGCTCGGTTCGGGTTCGTTGCAAGTCACCAAATCCTACGACGTCGGCCAACCGTACGTTGGCATTGTGCCTTTTTATTCCGGCGAAGTTGCCGAAGACATCGCTTCGTATCTGGTCAACTCCGAACAGATTCCAAGCGTCGTCGCGCTCGGCGTGCTCGCGAATCCGGACGGCGTACGCGCAGCGGGCGGCGTGCTTGCGCAAGTGCTTCCCGGCGCGGATGAACGCGCGATCGCGGCATTGGAAGAGCGCGCGCTCGCGATGCCGCCTATTACCAAATTGATCAGCGAAGGCGCAGATGCCCACGCGCTCCTGAACGCGCTCGCGGGTCCGCTGGAACTTCGCTCGCATCGCACGCTCGAGCTGCGCTTCGCGTGCACGTGCACGCGCGAGAAAGTTGAAACCGCCCTGCTTGGGATCGGCGGCGACGAGTTGCGCATCATGGCCTCGGAGCGCCCCGAATCTGAAGCGCTGTGCGACTTCTGCAAGAAGCGCTACGTGTTCACGTCCGACGAGCTGCGCAAACTCGCCGCGCGTTCGGCGTAGTTAGCCGCGCGATGCGGCTGAAGGTTCGGAGCACACGATGTGCGACCGCCCGAAGGGCGGCCGAACCGTCTAAAATATCAGCTCCGGTTCGAACATGCGCTCGAGATCCTTTGGCACGCGATACGGCTCGATGCGCTGCCAAAAGGCCTCGCGAATAAACGCACCGTCATTGTAATACCACCAACCGCACTCGCAGCGAATCGGGCGCTCGCCCGCCTGCGGATACGCGTACGCGCGCTTGCAGCGCTTGCAGACAAATTGCTTCTCGGCCATAAATCTCTCCCTACGGGACGATGCGCGCGAACCGGCGCGACCCGACCGAAAGCACCGCGGGGCCGCTTGCGGTCCACGCTGCACGCGGGTCATCGACGACTATACCATCCACCTTGACACCATTCCCCGAGATAAGTCGCTCCGCCGCGCGCCGGCTTTCGGCAAATCCGGCGCGCACCAGGACGTCGGCGATGCGACGCGCGTCGCCGAGCGCAACTTCGGGCAGATCGCCCTGCGGAATCTCCTTACGCTGCACCGTCCGTTCGAAATAGTCGCGCGCCGAGGCGGCACCGTCGCGGCCGTGGTAGCGCGCAACGATCGATTCAGCCAGTTTCTTTTTGGCGTCAATCGGCGCGATCGTTCCCGAAGCAAGTCCGCTGCGCAGCGCATCGGCTTGCGCTTGACTCTCGAACGCCGCGAGTCGCGCGTAGGTCGGCATCAGATCGTCGGGCATCGACATCAGCTTGCCGAACTGCGTCTGGGCGTCTTCGGCAATGCCGACATAGTTGCCGAGCGACTTACTCATCTTCTTCTCGCCGTCGAGTCCGACGAGCAAGGGAACGGTCGCGCAAATTTGCGGTAATTGACCGTATTCGCGCTGGAACTGGCGTCCGAGCAAAAGGTTAAAGAGCTGGTCGGTCCCGCCGAGTTCCACATCCGCCTCGATGGCAATCGAGTCGTATGCTTGTGCGACCGGATAAAGAAACTCGTGGAGCGAGATCGGCGTCCCGGCGCTGTAGCGGTTATGAAAGTCGTTGCGCTCGAGCATTTGTGCGACCGTAACGTGCGACACGAGGCGCACGATGTCCGAAAAATCGAGCTTCGCAAGCCACTCGGAGTTGTAGCGGATTTTCACGCGCTCCAAATCGAGCACTTTTCCCGCCTGATCGCGGTAGGTTTGCATGTTGGCTTCGATCTGTTCGGCCGAGAGCGGCGGGCGCATCGCATTGCGACCACTTGGATCGCCGATGCTTGCGGTGAAATCGCCGATGATCAAGGTTACTGCGTGACCGGCTTCGGCGAAACGCTGCAATTTTTCAAGCACGACCATGAAGCCCAGATGTAAATCGGGGCTGGTCGGATCGATACCGAGTTTGACCCGGATCGGGCGCCCAAGCTTGAGGCGTGCGCGAAAATCTTCTACGGTTTCGATGTGTTCGAAACCGTCGAGCAGGAACTCGACGTCTGAGGCTTGCGGGTTGGCGCTCACCCGAGTTCTATTATCGTCACGCCGCCGGAGCCCTCGTCCTCGCGCCCGTAACGCACACTCGTGACCGACGGATACGTGCGAAGATACTCCTGCAGCCCGCGGCCGAGCATCCCGGTGCCTTTGCCGTGAATGAGCCGTAGCGTCGAATTTCCGCCAAGCGCGGCCTCGTCGATCCAGCGCTCGACCAGCGGCTGCGCTTCGGAGAATCGTTTGCCGCGAACGTCGAGTTCGCTTGTGGAACGCACCGCCGCGTCCAACTTCGCGTTCGCCCCACTCACGCGTGTGTCGCGCTTGCTGGCGCCGCCCGAACGTTTCTCAACGTCGCTGCGTTGCACGACGGTTTTCATCGGCCCAATCGCGATGAGGACCGTCACGCCATAGTCCTCGACCACGGTGCCGTCGGTATGCAGCGAGTGAACGTGCACGCGATCGTTGGGATGGAGCGCGGTGCGCTCCGCTGCGTGCGTCGCCGGCGCATCAATGGCTCCCAAGTCACGGCGCAGATCGTCGGCGCTCTTGCCGAGGAGTGCCGCGTGCGAAGCGGTGACCCGCGGGCGGTTGGCCTGCGCCGCTGCCGCACGCCGCTGCAATTCGGCCATGAATTCCCGCAAGCTCTGCTGCATGCGCTCCTCGGCGCGATCGGCAAAGGCGCGCCGTTCACTTTCGAACACCGCGCGCTCGTGTGCCAGCGTACCGCGCTCTCGCTCGGCGGCGAGACGCTGGGCCCGAAGGCCGTCACGCTCGGTTTGCAACTCGGCGGCGCGCAAGGAAAGTTCGGCTAAGGCCGACTCGTAGTCGCGTTCTCTTGAATCAAGCAACGCCTGGGCGCGCTCGAGCACCCCTGCGGTAATTCCGAGCGCTCGGGCGAGCGGAAAGGCTAGGGACTGCCCCGGGGCACCAACGTCCAGCACAAAGGTTGGAGCGAAGGTGTACGGATCGAAGCGCACGCTCGCGTTGGCAACGCCCGGCGTGCCGCTTGCGAAGAGCTTGAGTTCGGTAGCATGCGTGGTCACGACCCCGCAGGCGCGTACTTCGAGCAAGCGCTCGAGCATCGCCACGGCGAGCGCAGCCCCCGCGCCCGGCTCGGTGCCGCCGCCGATTTCATCGACGAGCACGAGCGTACGATCGTCCGCCACGTCGAGCATTTCGCGCATACGGGCCAGATGCGCGGAAAAGGTCGACGCATTGAGCGCGATCGATTGCTCGTCGCCGACATCGGCGATGACTTTGGTAAAGTGCCCGATCCGCGTGCCGATCGACGCCGGCACGTGCATTCCCGTGTAAGTCATCGCCACGAAAAGCCCGACCATTTTTAGGGCGACCGTTTTTCCACCCATGTTCGGCCCACTGATCACCAGCAGTCGCGTGGCGCCGTCGAGCGGGATCGTCTGAGGAATTGCGCGATCGCCCAAAAGCGGATGTCGTCCGGCTTCCACGTGCACCACGGCATCGTCCACGAGTTCGGGCTCGATCGCATCCATCGCGCGCGCGACGTTGGCTTTGGCCACGAGCAGATCGATCTGCGCCAGCATCTCGATATTGCGCTCGATTGCATCCGCGGCATTGGCGACGCCGCGAGAAAGCTCTTCGAGCACGCGCTGGACCTCGCGCTCCTCCTCCAATCGCAGCGTGCGCACGCGGTTATTGTCGTCCAGCGCCGCGAGCGGTTCGATAAAGAGCGTCTGGCCCGAGCCGCTGGTATCGTGGACGATGCCGGGAAACTCGCCCGAGAACTCGGCCTTGACCGGCACGACGAAGCGGCCCTCGCGAATCGTCACGACGTTATCTTGAATCGCCCGCGCATAACGATCCGAACGCAAGATCGCGCCGACCCGGTCGCGCGCGTCACTTTGTGCCTGTGCAAGGTTACGGCGAATCCGTCCAAGCGCCGGCGAAGCGCGGTCAAGCACGTTGCCGCGTTCGTCGATTGCGTCGGTGAGCGCGCGATGAAGGTCTCGCAGATTGGTGTAGGGCGCGGTGATCGCGCCGAGCGCCTCATGCTTGACCTCGCGAAGTGCGTTCGCCGCGGCGGCAGCGGCCGAGATCGCGTCGCCCACGGCGCGCAACTCCGTCGGAGCGAGGGTACGGCCGAGCACGGCGGCTTGCGTCAGCTCGTCGGTATCGATCGCCGGCAGCACATGCAGATCGCTGCCCACGACAAGATTGCGAATGAGCGACGTGCGGCCTTGTTCGAGCCGCACCAGCGCGAAATCGACCACGGGTTCGAGCTGCGCCGCGCGTGCCTTCCCGCGCTGCGTGCGCGTCGCCGCCACGACCCGCTCGCGCACGGTCGCGAAATCGAGCGCTTGCAGCGTGCGCTCGTCCGCCAGGCTCATTGCTCCAGTTTCTGCTTCATCAGGCTGTTGACCAACTGCGGGTCGGCTTTGCCGGCACTGGCTTTCATCACTTGACCCACGAGGAATCCCATCACATTGGTCTTGCCCGCCCGATAGTCGTTGACGCTCTTTTCGTTCGATGCCAGAACCTGGTCGATGAACTTTTCGACCGCTGCCGGATCGCTGGTTTGCGCGAGGCCTTCACGTTGCACGATTGCTCGGGGCGAGCCCTCGCCGTTCCACAACCGCGCCACCAGGTCTTTGGCGATTTTCGAGTTGATCGTCTTGCTGTCGACCAATGCAATCAACTCGGCGAGATGCCCCGGCGTCACCGGAGACTCGTACACCGGTTTGCCGGTCTCGTTGGCCAGGCGCGAGAGATCGCCCAGCACAAAGTTCGTTGCTTGCTTGGGGCTCTCGCTGGCCTCAACCACGCTATCGAAGAAGTTTGCGAGCGCCGCATTGTCGACCAACTGCGTCGCCTGCTTGGCGTCGAGTCCCAGTTTGTTCGTGTAACGCTCGAAACGATGGACCGGCAACTCGGGCAGTTGCTCGCGCAAACGTTCGACCGTACCGCGCGCGATCTCGAGCGGCACCAAATCGGGATCGGGGAAATAGCGGTAATCGTGCGCTTCTTCTTTACTTCGCATCGACACCGTGATGCCGCGCAGTTCATCCCAACCGCGCGTTTCCTGAATGATGCGCTCGCCCTTTTCGAGCAACCCGATCTGCCGTTCGATCTCGCTCTCGATAGCACGGTGCACCGAGCGAAACGAGTTCATGTTCTTGATCTCGGTTTTGGTGCCGAGCTTATCCGAGCCAACCGGGCGCACCGAGACGTTGGCATCGCAGCGCAGCGAGCCTTCCTCCATCTTGACGTCGCTCACGCCGAGTTGCTGCAGCGTGCGACGCAGCGCCTCCAAATAGCCGACAGCTTCCTCGGCACTATGCATCTCGGGCTCCGACACGCACTCCATCAGCGGCACACCCGCGCGGTTGAAGTCCACCAGCGAGTACGTGCTTCCCGCAATGCGGCCGTCGTCGGAACCCGCGTGCGTCGACTTGCCCGTATCCTCTTCTAAGTGAATGCGAGTGAGCCGGCACTCCTTGATCGTTCCGTCTTCGAGCCAATATCGCACCACGCCGCCCTGGGTGATCGGCATATCGTACTGCGAGATCTGGTAATCCTTGGGCATGTCGGGATAGAAATAGTTCTTGCGATCGAACTTTGAAAACGCCGGTATCTCGGCTCCAAATGCCAACCCCGCGAGGATCATGTGTTCGATCGCGGCTTTATTTGCAACCGGAAGCGAGCCTGGGAGCGCGAGACACACCGGACACACCTTGGTATTGGGTTCGCCGCCGAACTCGTTTGCGCACCCGCAGAACATTTTCGATGTGGTCCGCAGCTCGACGTGACACTCGATACCAATGACAGCTTCGTATTTAAGGCGCTCCGGCCTAGCCTCCGCGCCCCCCACTGCGTGGGGCCCCCCTGCGTCACCCGCCCGTACTGATTCTGCCATGCTATAGACTCCCCGAGGGGGCGGCCGCTGTGTTTAGCAATGGTCGATTTTTCGTTGCATGCTGCGTCTTCTGTTCGTAGGCGTGTGCGGCCGCCAAAAGCGGACGTTCGGCAAAGAGCGGCGCGCAAAGCTGCAAGCCCATCGGCATCGGGCGTGCTCCTCCGGGCGGCGTCACCCAACCGCACGGAAGTGAGAGCGCCGGCAATCCCGCGAGCGACATCGGAATCGTGTAATAGTCCATCAAGTACATGCTGTAGGGATCGCTCTTGGCGTTGAACTGGAAGGCCGGTGAGCTTGCGGCCGGGCAGGCGATCATGTCGCATGACGTCCACGCTCGTTCAAAATCTTGCGCGATGAGCGTGCGCGCCTTCTGCGCGCGCACGTAATAGGCGTCGTAGTAGCCGCTCGAGAGCGCATACGTTCCGATCAGGATGCGCCGTTTGACTTCGGGACCGAAGCCTGCCGCACGCGTGCGCTCGTACATCTCATGCACGTCGGCGCCCTCCACGCGCAAGCCGTAACGCACACCGTCGAAACGCGCGAGATTCGACGAGCATTCCGCCGGGGCAATCAAATAGTACGTCGCAAGCCCATGCTCGGCCGTCGGCAGTTCGACTTCGACCAGCGTTGCGCCAAGCGCTTCGAGGTCACGATACGCTTGCGCGTAGACGGCGTCAATCTCGGCGCCGAGCCCGGCGGTGGCAAACTCTTTGACGATGCCGATGCGCAGACCCGAAAGATCGGTACGCAGATGCGTCGCCGTCGTTTCGAGCGGCCGGTCGATCGAGGTCGAGTCCATCGGGTCGTGGCCACCCATCGCGTCGTAGGCGAGCGCGGCATCTTCGACCGTTCGTGCGAACGGCCCAATCTGGTCGAGGCTCGACGCGAACGCGATCAAGCCGTAACGTGAAACCCGCCCGTAGGTGGGCTTGAAGCCGACCAGATTGCAAAATGCCGCAGGTTCGCGAATCGATCCACCGGTGTCGCTGCCCGTGCCGATCGTCGCTTCATACGACGCAACCGCTGCCGCCGATCCGCCGCTCGAACCGCCGGGCACGCGCTGCGGATCGTACGGATTGCGCGTCACGCCGAGCGCCGAGTTCTCGCACGAGCTGCCCATCGCAAACTCATCCAAGTTCGTCTTGCCGATTGGGATGCAGCCCGCGTCAAGCAGCCGCGCAACGGCGGTTGCGGTGTACGGCGCAACCCAGTGTTCGAGAATTTTGCTACCCGCGGTCGTGCGCGTACCGGTCAGGCACATGTTGTCTTTGACCGCGAGCGGAACTCCGGCGAGCGGCAGATGCTCGCCCGCAGCAACGCGCGCGTCGACCCGCGCAGCCTGCTCGCGTGCCTGCTCGTGCAGCACGGTCAAATAGGAGCCGATCTGCGAATCGACGGTGTCGACATGAGCAAGCGTGGCATCGGCCACCTCACGTGCAGAAAGGCTGCGCGCATTCACGTCGCGCGCAATCTGCGCGGCGCTTCGTTCGATCAGAGGATTGGACACGGGTGTTCCTTTATTCGGCGATGATCCGCGGCACGCGGAAGAATCCGCCCGCTCGCTGCGGCGCTTGTGCGAGCACGACCTCCCGGTCGAGGCACGGCGTGAGCGCATCGTCGCGCTCGACGTTGCGCGACTCGATCACTTGCGCAGTGGCGGGTACGGCAGACACGTCGAGCTTTGCCAGTGAATCGACGTGCCCGAGCAGATCGTTAAGTTGCTCGCCAAACCGCACGACCTCGTCGTCGGTCAGCGCTAAGCGCGCGAGCTTGGCTACGTAACGAACGTCAATTTTCTCGGATGACAAAGTCGGGATACTCCGATTGGTTTTGGGCGAAGTCGTCCTCGGGCCAACTCGGCGGCTCGATGTCCTCGAACGCCTTGGCCACGATCGGCTCCTCGGCCTCGCGGTACAGCGTCACCAGCGTCTCCACGTGCCCAGTCTGCGGAAACATGTCGAACGGTTGCACGATGCCGAGCCGGTATCCATTGGCGGCAAGGAACTTCAAATCCCGGGCCAGCGTCGCCGGATCGCACGAAAGATACCAGATATACGGGGCCTTTGCCCGGGCGATCGCGCCAAGCGTTATCTCGTCGCTCCCCTTGCGGGGTGGATCGAGGAAGATGATGTCGGCCTCGCGCATCGCGGCGCTCGCCTCGGGGGTTTGCACGACGTCTTCGACGCGGCCGGAGTGAAAGCGCGCCCAATTCTCGAGGCCGTTGAGGATCGCGTTTTCCTGCGCCTCGAGGATTGCTTGCGCATTCTCTTCGACGCCATAAACCTGACAACCGTGCCGCGCAAAAAAGAGCGCGAAGGTTCCGGCGCCGCAGTAGAGATCGACGATGCGCCGGGGGTGTTCGAGGCCCGAACGCATGAAATCGAAGATGCGCCCCACGATCTCGACGTTGACTTGAAAGAACGAACCGGCCGAGACGCGGTAACGCACGCCGTCGAGTACCTCTTCGATGTCGGAGCGCCCAACGAGCGTGCGGTGACGGCGGCCCATGATCGCGTTCTCGCTGCCCAGCTCGTAGGAGTTGGTGAGCCCGACCGCTCCGGGGAAGACGCGCATCAGCGAATCTGCCGCGCGCGCTACTTCGGGAGCGAGCTTCTTCGTGGTCAGCGTCACGACCGATTCGCCGCTCGAGCGCGCGTTACGCGCGACGACGTGCCGCGTGACCTCGAGCGCTTCGTTGACCTCAGGCGCCGTTCGCGCGCGATTGAGACGCGAGATCGAGTCGCCCAATTGCGGCGTCACGATCGGGCACGAGTCGATCGGCACGATGTCATGCGAGCGCTGCTTGTAAAAACCGATCGTCGGCGTTCCGCCATGATGCTCTACAACCAGCGACATTTTGTTGCGGTAGGCGCGCGGGTGGGTCATCCCGACCGCGTCGCGCACGCCGGCATCGTGAAAGCCGCCGATGCGTTGAAGTGCCCCGCGGACCGTGTCGGTCTTCCACGCCAGTTGCGCAGGGTAGCTCAGATGCTGAAGCTGGCAGCCGCCACAGGTGCCGAATACGCTGCAGAACGGCGTCGTACGGTAAGGCGAAGGCGAGAGAATCAGGACGAGCTCGCCGATTGCGTACTTCGGTTTGACCGCCGTAACGCGGATGCGCGCCCGCTCTTGCGGCAAGGGACCAAAGCAAAAGACCACAATCCCTGCGGCGCGCCCCACCGCCTGACCGTTGGCCAACAAATCGGTGAAGGCAAGCTCGTACTCTGCGCCGACCGTAACCGCCGGCGCGCCGCTACGCGCTGTTTCTCTGTTCGTCAAGCGTCTTGAGCAAGTGGTTGGCCTCGTCGATGAGCTGCTGAATACGCTCGCTCGTGGGATCGGCCGGCCGCCGGCTCAAGAGCACGCGCGTCACCGTAAAGGCGAGCGCGGCGCCGAGGCCTGCGACACCGATCCAGATCAACGTGCGCGTGAGGGTCTGCTGGCGGCGTTCTTCGGATCGATCGAAATCGGGTTGCTGGTCCATCGTAGCGGTATCGTTCGCCTCGCCGGGAGGGGCTCCCGCCCCCCTCCTCCGGGGAGGTCGTTGCTCTCAGGTAGCATTACGTTTACGCTTGCTCTAATAGAGCCGGCTCTCCATGATCACCGAAACCGACGACCAACAACAGCAACGCGATGATGACCGCACCACTTTGGTGTGGTCGCTTCTCGTGTCCGGTTTTGCCAATCTGATGGTCTGGATCGTGCTGGGGTGGGCGATCATCATGCACATCCGCACGCTTGCACCGGTGCAGGAGCGCCCCGAGATCGTTACCGTCACCACCCAGATGATGCGCGCACCGATGGTCGCCTCGTCCTCGCAACATCACGCGGCGCGCAGCCATCCGATCCCCCGGACGCAGCAAGAGCCGTCGCACCAGGCGCAACCCGAGCCGCAGCACAAATCGGTGGCGATGACGCCGGCCGCGACCCCGCGGCCGCAAGAGCAGCCGACCGAACTGGCGCGCACGACGCCCAACGGAACGCCGCAGCCGCGCAGCGCGCCCAAGCGGACCGAGGCGCTTGCCGAGGAACTCGCGCAGCAGCAGACCGCGTTTCAGAAAGAAGCCGATGCGCTCAACGCCAAGAACGGGCCGATCTCGGTTGCGACCATCGATCCGAACCAGCGCGAATCGTCGTTCAAGTCGTATCACATGAACCTCTCGGGCAGCACGGAACTGCAGGGGCAAGGTTACGGCTTCTTGGACCCGCTACAGCGTTGGATCGAGAACGGCATGCACTGCTACAAAGGACAGTATCACTGGCTCTATCCAACGGGCAGCACCGAAGTGGCAAACATTCCCTGGCCCTTCTGCTATCCGCCGAGCGCCGATCCGATCGCGCGCGGTTTGCGCCAATTTCCGTTCCCGCTGCCGCTGGACGGGTATCGTTTGCCGCCGGGAACGTATCTCTACCCGATCGAGAAGGACGTCTACGAGGCCTGGCTCGCGCATCAGTGAACTAGCGGCCGGGCAACCCCAATGATAACCGAACGAGACGATCAGCAAGAACACGACGATGACCGCGCCACTTTGGTGTGGTCGCTTCTCGTTTCCGGCTTCGCCAACTTGATGCTGTGGGTGCTTCTCGCCTGGGTGATCGCGTTTCGTACCAACGAGCTGGTCGTGTTGCAAAACCAACCCGAGGTGTTCACCGTGACCTCGTCATCCTTGAATATCGCCAAACGTACGCAGCCGGTCCCGGCACAGCCGAATCAACAGGCCGTCGCGCAACCCCAGCAACAACGACAGCCGCAGCGCCAGCCCGAGCCGGAACACGCGCCGCAACAAGCTACGCCCAAGCCGCAGGCGCAGCCGACCGAGCTCGCGCACATCACGCCGAACGGAACGCCGCAGCCGCGGAGCGCGCCGAAGAAGCAGTCGCAAGGAACGCTCGCCGAGCAACTGGCGCAGCAAGAGGTGGCGTTCCAGCACGAAGCCCAGCAGATTAACGCGCAGCATTCAGTGATCTCGGTCGCGACGGTCGACCCGAGTCAGACGCCGGCAGCGCAAAAGCCGTTTCAATTGGATATCTCGGGGCTGCCGGGCGAACCTCAGCGTGGGGAGGGAATCATTTTTCCAAATCCGATGGCGAGAGTGCATGGCTACGACTGCTACAACGGCGCCCGATATACGCTTCGGTATGATAGTGGACAACTCGAAGAGGGCGATATTCCGTGGCCCTTCTGCTTCACGCCGCGACAAGATCCTTTTCTGCAAAGGTACCGCAGGTTCGATATGCCGCTCCCGGTGGCGGGCTATCGTTTGCCGTCTGGAGTTGAACTCCAGCCGGCGGCAAAGGACGTCTATACTGCATGGCTTTCGCAGCAATAAGACATCAATGAAAATTGTGCGAACGCACGCCGCCCACGACGCCTTCGTCATTGAAGACCCACGCCGTCCGCGCGAGCATATCGATCGTACCCTGTTCTTTCTGTAAAACGCCTTCGATCACAATCATGCTCGCGGTGCGAATGACGCGGCGGTAGCGCTCGTAGACGTCAGGCCGCACGATCACGTTGACCAAACCTGTTTCGTCCTCGATCGTTAAAAAGACGAAGCCCTTAGCCGTGCCCGGCCGCTGCCGCGTAATCACCAGGCCACCCACCCGGCAGACCAGATGATTGGGCATCGCTTCCAGACCTTTCGCCGGAATTACCCGCTGCGCGTCGAGCGCTGCCCGGAAATGTGCGACGGCTTGACCCTTCGCCGTAACGCCGGTCGACCACAGATCGAAGGCGGTCTCGACTTTGGGTCCCAGCGGCGAAAAGCGCACCACCGGTTCCTCGACGTCCATCAACTTTCCGAGTTCGCCGCGCGCCTCGCGTTCGTCGAGCGCGCGCAGCGCCCACATCGCTTCGCGCCGCGACGCAAACCAGGGTGCGAACGCACCGGCCACCGCGAGATTCTCGATCGCTTCCTTTTCCAATCGCGTGCGTTGCGCGAAGGCGAGCAGATCCGTAAAGGCTCCATCGCGTAGCGCCGCTTCGAGCCGTTCCTTCTGCGCGCTGCCCAAACCACGCACGAGATGGAATCCCAACCGCAACGCTCCCTGCGCGTCAACGTGCGACCAGTATTCGCTTGCGTTTACTTCGACCGGCTTGACCACGACGTCGTGACGGCGGGCATCGTTGACCAGCACTTCGGTGGAGTAAAATCCCATCGGCTGCACGTTCAAAATCGCCGCCGCGAAGATCGCCGGAAAGTGGCACTTCACGTAGGCCGACGCGTAAGCCAGCAGTGCAAAACTTGCCGCATGCGATTCGGGAAAGCCGTAGTCGGCAAAGCCCTCAAGCATGTGGAAAAGCTGCTCGGCCGCCGCGCGATCGATCCCGTTTGCGACCATACCTTCCACCAGGCGCGGAAAGATCTCGCGCATCCGCTCGTGCGAGCGTTTGTGCCCCATCGCGCGCCGCAGCACGTCGGCTTCGCCCGGTGAAAATCCAGCTGCTTCGATCGCCATGCGCATCCCTTGCTCTTGAAAGAGTGGCACGCCCATCGTACGCTCGAGCACCGGCTTCAATTTCGGATGCGGGTAGGTCACCGGCTCGAGCCCGGCGCGCCGGCGCAAGAACGGATGCACCATTTGTCCCTGAATCGGCCCCGGACGGATGATCGCGACCTGCATCACGATGTCGTAAAAACACCGCGGCTTCATCCGTGGAAGCATCGACATTTGCGCCCGCGACTCGATCTGAAACACCCCGATCGTATCGGCCTTGGTGATCATCTCATACGTTGCGGGGTCGTCGGGGGGAATGGTGTGGAGTGCGAGGGGAGCAGATTCCCCGTCTGCCGAGCGAAGGCTCGAAGTTTTGCGCCATTCGCAGGATGCGAACTTCCTTTGGTCGTGGCGCAAAACTCGCGCAGCAGGAGCGGCACACGAGGTGCCGCGAGGAGCGTCTTCGCGGGCAGAGGGGGGATCTGCTTCCCTCGACTCCGCTTCGCTACGCTCGGGATGACAATAAACGCGTTTGTGAATTGAGAATGCTTCTCGTAAAAGAGAAAGCATGCCGAGGCCCAGCAAGTCGATTTTGATCAGCCCGAGTTCTTGCAGATCGTCTTTGTCCCACTGAATGATCGTGCGGTCGCGCATCGTGGCCCATTCGATCGGCGCTACACGAATGAGCGGATCGCGGGTGATGACCATGCCGCCGGAATGAATGCCCATGTGACGCGGAAAGCCGTCGATGCGCCGGCAGAATTCTTCGAGGCGGTTGGCGCGTTGCCCAAATTGTGCGGAAGCATCGGCGAGCGATTCGCGCGCATCGTATTCCTTGGCGAGCTCGTCGGTTTGCTCGACGGTAAAGCCCAGCGCCTTTGCCACGTCCCGAAGGGCCGAGCGCGTGCGGTAGCTGATGACTTCTGCCGCCATCGCGGCATTGCCGCGTCCGTAGCGTTCGTAGATGTATTGAATGACCTGCTCGCGGTCTTGGTGTGCGAAGTCGATGTCGATGTCGGGAATCTCTTGGCGTTCCTCCGACATGAAGCGCTCGAAGAGCAGATCCATGCCGACCGGATCGACCGCGGTAATGCCGAGTGCATAACAGACCGCGGAGTTCGCGGCCGAGCCGCGGCCTTGACAGAGCACACCGAGGCGTGCGGCGGCTTGTACGATATCCCACACGATCAGGAAGTAGCCCGCTAGATCCATCTTGGCGATGATGCCGAGTTCGTATTCGAGTTGACGCTCGACGTTCGACGCCAGCGGCGTGCCGTAGCGCTCAGCTGCACCGCGATAGGTCAGTTCGCGTAAATAGCTTTGGCGCGTGTATGTATCCGGCACGGGAAAGAGCGGGAATTGACCGGTCAGGCGTTCGAGACGAAAAGCGCAGCGTTGCGCGATGCCCAGCGTTGCATCGACGGCCTGCGGATAGGCGCTGAAGATCGCGCGCATCGCAGCGGCGGATTTGAGATGGTACTCGGCATTGGGACGCAAGCGGTGCCGCGCGCGGGCCGCATCGAGCGTGATCGTCTCCTTGACGCACGCCAGGATGTCGGCGAGCTGCGCATCCTCGCGGTGCGCATAGACGACGCCGTTGGTTGCCGTGTAGGCCACGTGCATCTCACGGGACAAGCGCACCAGACGATCGTTGCGCTGCGCATCCTCCGGCGTAAGGTGATGCTGCAATTCGAGATAGCAGCGTTCGCCGAAGAGCGAGCGCAATGCGTCGATGCGTTGCGGATCCGGGACCTGCGAGAGTGCAACGAGCCCGCTGCTGCGGCCGTCGAGATCCTCGATCCAGAGCCGCGCGTTACCCTTGCTGCCGCGCAGTTGCGCGCACGAAATCAGCTCGCACAAATTAGCATAGCCGTACTCGTCTTCGATTAATAGGGTTAGGCGCGTGCCATCTTCGAGCGTGAGCTCGCTGCCGATGATCGCGGCGATGCCCGCGCGTCGCGCCGCCCCGGCAAACCGTACCGCGCCGTAGAGTCCATCCCGGTCGGTTATCGCGATCGCCGTAAGTTCGAGCTGGACAGCGCGCTCGATCAGCGCCTCGGGATGGCACGCTCCTTCAAGAAACGTGAAGTTCGAATAGGCGTGCAGCTCCGCATACCCTATCGTCGCAGCCACGTTCGGAGCATTCGCAAATCGAGTCGTGTAACGATCTGCGGACACTCGGCGCTGCAACAGTGCAGCGCACGCAACCTTTGGCGCACGCGTTCCCGCGCGCAGGCAAACTCGGCATCGATCGCAGCACTGGATAAAAAGCGTTCGTTCTCGATTCGCAAATGAGCGAAGCGACGGTGCAGCGTCCGCTCGTCCTCGGGCTCACCGACGAAACACGCACGCAATCGGAGGCGTTCGCCGTAACGGAACCCCGCGCGCAGTTCCCTCATACGCCGCATCGGATGCTCCGAGTAGCCTACCTTCACGCAGCCGCCGTCGAGCTCGAGCAGATAGACGAATCCGTAATTAAAGCCGGCGAGCTCCTCGAGCGGAGAGAGCAGATGATTGGTCCGAGTGATTTCGCCGCTGCGCAACCACGCCAATGCGACACGTTGAAACCGCTCGCACTTCCCCAACGGCTCATCGCCGTTGGGGGCCCCATTTTGTTTGAAAGCGCTTCGCTTACGCTCCGCGCCCCCATCGGCAAAGCCGATGGGTCCCCCCGTGGATTCAGTCATACGATCCTCGCAGATACCAGCGCTCACCTTGACGATAGATCCGGCAGATCTCGCCGGTATCGAGCTGCACGTCGTATTCGTCGCGCGCAACCTGAGCGGCGGCGAACCATCCCTCTTCAATGCGCCACGGTCCAAAGCACTGTTGCACGATTCGCCCGCCGATACTCGACGGCTCTCCCCGGCGCAAGCGGACGTCGATCTCAGTGACTGCGAGCAAACGCAGTTGCGGCACGAGCCTGGATTCGGCTTCGTCGAATCTATAGCGCTCGGCTTTCGGGCGATTTGCGGGAAGCGTGAATGGGGCATAGCTGAAACGTTCCTCGAGCGGATGCGCCGCCCGCGTGTACGCCCGGCGCACCGGTTCACCAAGCATCGCTTCGAGACGTGCCAGCACCACCGCAACGCTCGCGCGATCGATCTCGTCGCAGGCGAGCAACGGCACCGGTTCGCCGCCTTCTTCTAAACCGAGCGCGCGCAGGCGCAGGCCACAGATTGGTGCGGGAAAACTCGCGCCTTCCAGTTTGGCACGTAGCACGTCGAGCATCGCGCGCTCCTGCGAGGTCGCGGCGGCAAGCTGTACCTCGATACGCGCGGTATCCGCACTCTCGAGCTCAATCTCGACCTGTAATGCACTCGCACGTTTGCCGCTGCGTTCCAAATCGCTGCAGATCCGGCCGATCAGCACGCGCAGCGCGAAGACGACGGCCGCTTCGCTCTGCGCCGAACCCTCGCCGAGCATCGCCGCCTCGATCGTGATCGCGTGTCCGCGCGGCACGAACGGCGAACGATCGATGCCACGCGCAGCCTCGTGCCAACGCGCCGCATCGGAACCGAAGCGGCGCACGAAGGGTCCGTGCGGCAATGCGGCCAGTTCGCCGAGCGTCGTGACGCCGAGCAAGTGCAGCCGTTCGATGACGTCGGCGTCGCATTCCAACACCTCGAGCGGCATCGGCGCCAGCGTTTGCGCTTCGTGACCGGCCTCGATCTGCGAGCCATCACCACTCCATGCAGCGGCAAACGCGCAGAAGCGATTCGGTCCCGCTCCGACACAGGGCGAAAGCGCATACGGGACAAGCGCGGCGCGGATGCTTGCGCTCCAGGCTGCAAAATCGCCGCCCGCACCGTGCATGTCGAGCAGCACGATGCCACGACGTACGTCTTCGATCAGCGGCGTGACCGCGTCGAGTGCATCGAGAATCTCGTGCCAGACGTCATCACTACGCACGTCATCAGCAATCCGGACACAAACGATCATTGCACCATCCCCAGTTCATTGACGACAAACGGAGTTAAAGATTTTCTGAATTTGTGTTTGCGCAGTTCTGCCCGCAATTCGAACCCGGTAAAAATGCCCCAGATTCCCCGCGTACCAGTGTGAACGGGCCGATTGACGCGGCATGACAGGCAGACCGTGGCCGCCGCTGAGAGCGCGGCGATGCTGCGCGTCGTCAGCGGTGTGCCACTGCACAGCACCACGAGCAACGCTCCGGCCTTCTGGGCGAGGTTCGCAAGGCGGGTCCAGACCGCGGCGCGCAAGGCGCCCCCCGGTGTGCCACCGCACACCGCCATGACCACGACCCGCGTAGTACGTGAGCGAAGGAGCACGTCGGCAGCCCGAGCTGCCCGAACCGGCGTAGCGGCGGGAACGATCAGGAGACGGTCCAAACGGACGCCGGCGGCTTCCAAGGCGGGCGGATAGAGCTCGCCGCCGTCGATGACCGCGGCCAGCCCATTACGGGTCGCTTGGGCGAGCAGCACCGCGGCAATGCTGCGGGCTCCGGCGGTTCCGCAGCCTTCCAGCGTGACCAGCGAGCCGCAGGGGAACCCCCCGCCGAGCAGGGCGTCGATATCCGCAATGGCGCTCGGAAAGAGCGCCTCCCGGCCGGTACGCGACGCGGCGCCCGCGGCGTGGAGGCGGGCTTTAAGCTCCTGGAAATCGGGGCGTGCCGGAAGCATGGTTCCCATCCTAATCGAACATATGTTCGCTAGTCAAGACCCTGGCGACAGGCGGATCGGCCGACGGCCAACGGCCAGAGGCCGAACGCTACAGATTCGGCGAAGCCGAATCCATGCCCGACGATCGCATTGCGGAATGGGCCCTGGGACTCGTCAAAGCGGACGTGCACGCTTTTAAGCGGGCGCGGACGCGCTTTTTACATCAGCCCAGCGCCAAACGCTTGCACGAGCTGCGCACCACTGCGCGGCGCTTGCGCTGCATTCACGAAGATTTGCGCGAAGCAATCCCGCCGTTTTCGCTCAAACGCTTACGCCGCTTGATCGATCTGACCGGCGAAGCGCGTGATGCGGCGGTCATGCGCGAAGCATTACGTGAAGCGCTCGACGTACGTGAGCGTCGCGCCGCTCGCAAATTGTTGCGAACGTTACGCCGGCGTGAGCTTCTCGCTCTCAAACATATCGCTCGCGCGCTCGCGCATGTCAGGCCGCAGCAACCGTGAAAGCTCGGCACGTCGATCTCTCCGACTCGTGCGGAGTTGACGATGCAATGCGCCGCATCGCGATCGTTCGTTTCGCCGAAGTGCTTACGCTCGTTCCCGCGCTGCGCCACGGGCGAAGCGCCGATTTGCACGATCTCCGCATTGCCTGCAAACGCTTGCGCTATGCACTCGAGCGTTACACGCCGCGCGAGCCGGCACTCCTCGAAGCAGCGAGTCGCTTGAGCCAGTTACAAGACGCGCTGGGGGATTTACACGATCGCGACCTGCTGCTGCTTATAATGCCGAAAGACTTGCACGTGAGCGCGCAACGCGTGCGCATGCAGCGCGACGACGCACTCTCGCGTGCACGCGCGCTGTGGCGCGATGCATTCGCGACCTATGGTCCATTCGAAGGATTGATGCGCTTTACTGGGCTCGGCTACGGCTTCGGAGACGGCTCGGCGAGCTGAGTGCAATATCTGCTGGTCGCGATGATCCCGTTGGCAAGCGGAGCTTCGTCCTTTTTATTCTGCTCTTGCGTCCACTCCACGCCTTTCTCGAGGTTTCTGACGGGATTGTAACCAAGGGCAAGACCCGGAATCGTGGTCGGATCGATCTCATACTGATTGGGGGGAAGCCCGGCCTGCAGCGCGAGGTTGTCGTAGAGCTGCGGTTTGGTCGGATCGGGTGAGCCGCCGACCAGATCGGTCAGCGCTTGCTGGCCCTGGCCTCCTTGACTGTTGCCCGTGAGCGCGGCTATATAGCCGAAGCCTTCGTGTTGCATCTGCGAGAGCTGCTGCGTATCCACGAAGCCGTTAATGATATCGATCGATGCCTGCTGATTGGCGAGCGCTTTGAGCACCGAGTCCTTGAGCGCGACCAAATCCTTGTCTTCGGCGCTCTGCGGCTTGGGCGGAAAGACCGACGGGTCATCAAGCAGCTTCTGAAGCGCCAGCGTATTTTGAACCAGCGGCTGCACCAGGTTCTCGAGATGCATCACGGCCATGTTCTGAGCCGCATCGCTGCCGGCCGCGGTAGAATTGATGTAGGCGTTGAAGAATGCCTTGCTCTTGGCAATCGTAGCGTCGTTTTGCATCAGCATGGCGATCGCCGGCCGAAACTTCGTCACTAGCGCGCTGCAGAGCGGATGCGAGACCGTGTGATAGATCTCCGGCAGAAAGGTCGGGGACGGACTCGGGGTCGCACCGATTAGAAGCAACGCGAGCAAGGCGGGGATGCGCATGGAACTCATCTACGACAAGAACACAGCACATCGCCTGCTGTGACGGCGCGATCCGCAGGATGCGGATGAAGTGTCCGGAGCACAGGAGGTGCGTCCCGCCGAAGGCGGGCCAGACCGTCTAAGTCGCTACGGCTTCGTTGACTTGCTCGAGCGCCTGCTTCTCTTCGCCTGAGATTACCATCGTGAGATCGAGCATGATAATCAGTCGTTCATCCATCTTGCCGACGCCCTGGATGTACTCCGTGCCGACGCCGGCGATCATTTCGGGCGCGTCCTCGACGTTCTCGATTGGAATGTTGAGCACTTCGCTCACGGAGTCGACCACCATGCCGACGCGCTTGTTGCCGATCTCCGTCACGATGATGCGGGTGCTCTTGGTCTTGTCGATGCGGTTCATCCCGAAGCGTGTACGCAGATCGATGATCGGAATCAATTGGCCGCGCAGGTTAATGACGCCCTCCATAAACTTGGGCGCCCGCGGAACGTGCGTGATCTCGACCATGCGAATGATTTCTTGCACTTGCGAAATATCGACACCGTACTCTTCGCTTCCCAAGCGGAACGAGACGACCTGAACGACCTCGCCCGAGAACTGCTGCTTCTTCTCTTCCCTACCGTCTGCCATGTGCGTTTAGACTCCCGAGTATTCTGCGCGAGCCACTTTTCCGCCGGCGTAGGCTTCTCCCACCAGCGAGTGTACGTCGATGATCAACGAGATCGAGCCGTTGCCGAGAATCGTCGCGCCTGAGATGCCCGCGATCCGGCCGACCACGTCGGAGAGCGGCTTAATGACGATCTCTTGCTCGCCTTCGAACTGGTCTACCACGAGCCCAACTTGGCGCCCTTGCAGGCCCACGATGACGATCATCACCTTGTCGGGGTCGCGCTGACCGCCCAGCTCGAAGAACTCAGCGATACGCACCAGCGGCACGACCTGTCCGCGCAGGGTGATCACTTCATTGCCGTGCACCGTCCGCACATCGACCATCTCCACGCGCTGCGACTCGATGACCGAATCAAGCGGAATCGCGTAGAGTTCTTCGCCCACGCGGACCAGGAGTGCCTGGATAATGGCCAGCGTCAAGGGTAATTTGATCGTAAAGCGCGTGCCCTGCCCGGGCGTGGTGTCGACGTCGAAGACGCCTTTGAGACGGCTGATGTTGCGTTTGACGACGTCCATCCCGACGCCGCGACCCGAAACGTCGGAGACCACGTCGGCGGTCGAGAAGCCTGGGGTAAAGATCAGCTCGATGATTTCGCGATCAGAGAGGCGGTCGTCGGCTGAAATCAATCCCTGCTTGATGCCGCGCGCGCGCACTTTCTCGAGATTGATTCCGCCCCCGTCATCCGACACTTCGATGATGATCTGGTTGCCTTCGTGGTACGCATTGAGCGAAATCGTTCCTACACGCGCTTTGCCGAGCTTTTCGCGTTCGTCGGGCGGCTCGATCCCGTGGTCGACGTTGTTGCGCAGTAAATGCATGAGCGGCTCGCCGACTTCATCGACGATGGTCTTGTCGAGATCGGTTTCGGCACCCGAGATTACCAGTTGCACTTCTTTGCCGCGCGCCTTCGCGACGTCACGCACGAGGCGCGGGAAACGATCGAATACTTGACCGATCGGCACCATGCGCACTTTCATGATCGACTCTTGAATCTCGTTGGTGGTACGGGCGAGCAACGCCGCCGAGTCGGCGAGATCTTTTGCCAGCGGCGCGATGATCCCCGAGGATGCTCCGCCGGCTGTGCTCGCCTTGTCGGCCATCAACCGCTCGAGCGTGTTGGCGATATCCGAAATACGGGTGCGATTGATCACCAATTCGCCGACGAGATTGAGCAACGCATCCAAACGCTCGATGTCGACGCGAATCGTTTGGTGAATGGACGAACGCTTCTGCTCGGCGTTGGGCGATGCAGCGGGCGCAGCCCCAGCTGCCGCGGGCGCAGCCCCAGCTGCCGCGGGCGCTACAGCCGGCGCCGCTTTGGGCGCCGGGGCTTCGGCTTTGGGAGCGACCGGTTCGGGTGGAGGCGCTACTTCTTCGAAAGCCGGCACGTCGACGGACGCCGGTGCGGTTGCTGCCGCCGCAGTTGCCTTTTGCGCCGCCGCTTCGGCCAAGAGCCGCTGCACTTCGGCCTCGAATGCCTCGGCGTCGGTTGGGCTCGCCTCGGTCTGTTCGGCAGCGTGCGCTGCTTCAAATGACTGTTCGGGGCCGCCGCGACCCTCGATGACTTGCGCGGTTTGTTCGTAAATCGAAGTGAACTTATCGAGCTTTTCGATGTACTCTTGAACGCCGGTAGGCGAAGGCTGATCGCCGATCGCCGCTTCGACCAGTTCGGTCAGCAGATCGCGCCCCGAGAAGAGTATTTCAAGAACGCTCTCGGAGAGCGGCATACGATCTTTGCGCAGCAAGTCGCAAAGATTTTCGAGCTTGTGAGCCAGACCCTGAACATCGGTAAACCCAAGCATGCCTGCGCTGCCTTTGACGGTATGCAGCGCACGAAAAAGCGAGTTGACGATTTCCGGATCGTGCTCGCCGGTCTGGACGAACTCTTCGAGCTTGAGTAGATCCGCGTCGATTTGCTGAAGCAATTCTTCAGCCTCGTCGCGGAAATACGAGATGAACTCTTCTCGATTAAAGAGTTCGTCAGACATTTGAAAGGCACTCCGCCCGAGGCTCCGCGCCCCCCACTTCGTGGGGCCCCCAAACCAGGGCGCGCGTGTACATCTCGTTTAGCATAGATTCCCCTGGGGCGCGCCCAAGCTACTCTACACCAAATACCGAGAGCAACGGCCCGAGAGAACCGGTCTCCGGGATGAGGATGAATTGCCCGGCGACTTCTTTCTCTTTGTCAAGGAAGCTCGACTCGATGAGGAAGACGTCTTGATCGGGCAGGATCGACATCAGCGTGCGGAACGCGGCTTGCACGGTGCCGTACGAAAGCGTCGGCACCGAGGGCAGCAGATTGGAACCGGTGAGCTGGATGATCGCGGTCAGGTACGAGCCCGCGATGATGTTGCCCAGTTCCTTGAGCGTGGAATCTGCGATCGAATCGAAGATCTGAATGTCGCCGATGACGCGATGCAAGAACTGGCTGACGAAGTCCAGCGCCTGTTCGCGATCGAAGAGCACGACCATTTGGCCCGGCGCTTCGCCGCGCACGTACATGTGCAATGCTGCGACGGTACGGTTCTCGTGTCCAACGCGCGAGGCAAGGTCACGGAATTTGATGACATCGATGCGCGGCTCGGAAAGATTGATCTTGGTGTTGAGCAACTGGGAGAGCGCGGTCGCCGCGTGACCTGCGCCGATGTTCCCGACCTCTTTGAGCGCATCTTTTTGGAGGTCGGTGAGTTGCATGCCGCCACCGCTCATGAGAGCACCTTCTGAATGGTTTCGAGGATCTTGGGTGGCTGGAAGGGCTTGGTAATGAACGACTTCGCGCCGGCTTGAATCGCCTCGACGACCAGCGCCTGCTGGCCCATCGAGGTGCACATGATGATCTTGGCGTTGGGATCGTTGGCGACGATCTGCTTGACCGCGGTGATGCCGTCCATTTCGGGCATAACCATGTCCATCGTCACCAGGTCGGGCTGGAGTTGCTTGTACTTCTCCACCGCCTCAACACCGTTCTGGGCCTCTCCAACGACTTCATAGCCGTTCTTGGATAGGATCCCTTTGATCATCATCCGCATGACGACGGCATCGTCGACGATGAGGACTCTCTTGCTCATCCAATGCTCCCAAGACGAAGTGCAAAAAACGCGACTCGTACCTTTGAACTCAATCGGCCAAAGGATAGGGGTACTTTATAGATAGGTCAGGCCAATCCCCGGCTACGCAGATCCGACTGGCGCCGGTTGATGAAGTCGATAATCGCCTGGTCTTCATCCGGACGCAGCCCCTGAAAGCGCAGCCCATGCGAGAACTTCCCTGAACTCTTGATCTTCTCGTGGCGCATGACTTCGCCGAGCAGGGTCATGCCGGAGCCCTCGGGCTTGAGCTTTATGCGGACCTCGACGGTGGTGTGGGCCTTGAGCTCCCGGTCGATGATCAGAGAACAGCCGCCGCGGCTAATGTCCCGGACCGTCGCCTTGACGAACTCCCCCGTCCCGACGCCCTTGGGCGCAAAGCGCCACTCCCCGGTCACGATGGCATCGAGCCGCACGCTCTGGCGCTTTTGCGAGCCGCTCGCGGCCGCGATGAGGATCAGGCGTCGTGGCGGATCGAACTGCGTGCTCGACGCGGTCACCGCGGCGATCTTGGTTTCCATCCGGAAACGCCCAGCCGCCGCGCTGTAGATGAGGATTGCCGTCTCGCCGACCCGGCCCAGTGCGTCGCGGGTCACGACGCCCTTGGCGCCCACCTGCTCGACGGTCACCGAGCGCGCCTGGCGTCCGCCGACGATAGCCTCGACAAACGAGTGGAGCTGGGGCAATTTGCTTAGGGGAACGCCTCCCCCTCGGCCTCCAAAAATCGATTTGAACATCAGCTTTTTGCTTCCGCGGTTTCCTCGGTCGCGGTGATCTGGCCAATCGACTCAACCCGTAGCCCCGGCGCAATCTCCGAATACGAGAGCACGACCAATTGTGGCGCCGCACGTTCGGTAAGCCTCTTGAGCGCCAAACGCACGGACGGCGAGCACAAAACGATCGGCTGCAAACCGGCATTTTGCGCCACCGCGATCTGCCTCGTCAGCGACGCGTAGATCCGTGAAACGGTATTCGGGTCGAGCAGTGCAAACGCATCCTCGCCGCGACGAACCGCTTCGGAAAGAAGCGATTCGAGACGCGGATCAACGGTGATGACAGACAACAGACCATTCTCAGCATACTCGGCCGAAATGTGGCGTGACAGTGCCGCACGGACCTTTTCGGTGAGAAAATCGACGTCTTTGCTTACGCGTGCGGAGTCGGCCAGCGTCTCGAGGATCATCACCAGGTTACGAATCGGGATGCGCTCGCGTAGTAGATTTTGTAATACGCGCTGGACTTCGCCAACGGTCAAGAGCGCCGGGACCAGCTCGTCGACGACGACCGGGTAGTGCGACTTGATGTTGTCCAGCAGTGCGGAAGTCTCTTGACGCCCGAGCAGATCGGGCGAGTGGGCTTTGATCAGTTCGGTCAAATGCGTGGCGATCACGCTGGTAGGATCGATGACGGTGTAACCAGCCATCTCGGCCTCGCTGCGCGCATTCTCGGCGATCCACAGGGCCGGAAGCCCGAAGGCGGGTTCGGTCGTCGGGATGCCGTCGATGGGCGCCGTTGCGGTGCCGGGATTCATCGCGAGCAGCCGGCTCACCATCACCTCGGCTTGCGCGACTTCGAGTCCATAAATTTTCACCAGGTAACTGTTCGGGCGCAACTGCAAATTGTCGCGCACGCGAATCGGCGGCACCGCGATCCCCAAATCGCGCGCAGCGTGGCGTCGAATCAGCGTGATACGTTCGAGAAGATCCCCGCCTTGATTGACGTCGACCAGCGGAATGAGTCCAAAGCCGATCTCGAGCTCCATCGGGTCGTATGAAAGCAGCGGCACGACGCTCTCGGCACCTTTGGCGACCGGCTGCGCGCCGGGCGCGCCCGGAACGCCGCCCTTGGCTTGCGCGACCTTGCGCTCCGCGGCGGCTTCAGCCGCGCCTTCACGTCGCGCGAAATACACGATGAACAAGACTACCGAGATACCGAACATGAGCCAGCGCAGAAGTCCGGCGAAACCAAAGAGGCCGGTGATAATGGCCGTGATCAGCAAGGCGCGCGGCTGCGCGGTCAATTGCTTGGTAATGTCGCTACCGAAGTCAGTCTCAGCCGCGGCGCGCGTCACGATGATACCGGTCGCAGTCGAGATCAACAGTGCCGGCACTTGGGTAACGATGCCTTCACCTACCGTCAAAAGCGTGAACTTCTGCAGCGATTCGATGATCGTAAGGTGCTGCTGCGCAACGCCGACGATGAACCCTCCGACCGTGTTGATGGCGACGATGATCACGGCGGCGACCGCGTCGCCGCGTACGAACTTGCTGGCACCGTCCATGGCGCCGTAGAAGTCCGCGGAGCGCTGGATGTCCTTGCGGCGCTGGCGTGCTTCAGCCTCGGTAATCAGCCCGGCGTTGAGATCCGCGTCGATCGCCAGCTGCTTACCGGGCATCGCGTCCAACGTAAAGCGAGCAGCGACTTCGGCGACGCGCCCCGCGCCGTTGGTAATCACCACGAATTGAATGATGATCAGGATGAGGAAGATCACGAAGCCGACTGCATAGTTGCCGCCTACGACGATCTGTCCGAAGAAGTTGATCACCTCGCCCGCGTACCCGTGCAGTAGAATTGCGCGCGTTGCCGTGATATTGAGCGACAGGCGGAAGAGCGTGATGATCAACAACATCGTCGGAAACGCGGAGAACGCGAGCGCATTCTCCGTATACAACGCGGTCGAGATAATAACGAGCGCGATCGTGATGTTCGCGGAGAGGAGAATATCAAGCAGCCATGCCGGGATCGGGACGATCATCAGCACGACGAGCATCACCGAAGCTCCGGCGATAAGAATCGGCGTGAAGCTCGTAAGCCGCTGGACTATGGTTTGGCGGCCCGCAGCCGGTGGTGCTTGCGTAGCCATCAGGCGATAATCTTTCTCTTGAGCTTGTAGATGAACGCGATGACTTGTGCGACGGCCGCATAGAGGTTCGGCGGAATCGGTTGGTCGAGTTCGACGCGCTCGTAGAGCGTGCGCGCCAGCGGCGGGTTCTCCATGATCGGTACGCCGTGTTCCTTGGCGATGTCGCGGATCCGTTTGGCTAAGAGGTCGGCACCCTTCGCGGTCACGACCGGAGCGTCCATCTTGACTTCATCCCATTCGAGCGCGACCGCAAAGTGCGTCGGGTTGGTGACTACGACAGTCGCACGCGGCACCGCTTGCATCATCCGGCGGCGAGCAAATTCACGCTGGCGTTTCTTGAGCGCGGCCTTTGCTTCGGGGTTTCCTTCGGACTGCTTCCACTCGTCCTTGACCTCTTGTTTGGTCATCTTCAGATTTTCTTCGAGCTGCCAGCGTTCGTACGTGTAGTCTAACAAGCCAACGATGAGCAGGAACAATCCGAATTTCCACGCGATGTCAAAGATGACGGAGAACGTCAAGCCGATCATACCGGCGGGGTCGGATTGGCCGACCTGCGCGAAAAGCCCGATGTTACCGGCGATCGTCGTGTAAATGATGAGCACGACCGCGGCGAGCTTGAGCAGTTGCTTAGCGAGGTTAATGAAGATGCGCTTCGAGAAGAGATTCTTGAAGCCGGTGAGCGGATTGAGCTTTGAAAACGACCATTTGAACGGCACGGTTGTCATCACGAAGCCGAATTGCATCAGGTTTGCGCCGACGCCGGCCAGAATCGTCACCGCGAAGACCATGAGCACGACCCAGCCGATACCGTCAGCCGCTTGCACGAACATGGGATATATCGATTGGAAGGTCGGGTCGCCGTGGTCGGCGATGCGCGAAAAATACGCTGCGGCCGAACCTTGAAGTCCGTTCAGCATCGGCACAAAGAGTGCGTGTAACGTCAAGACAACCGACAGGAAGATCACAGCACCGGCAAGGTCTACACTGCGTGGGACCTGACCGCGCTGGCGTGCTTCATGGCGGCGCTTCGGGGTGGCCTTTTCGGTTTGTTCCGGTTTAGCCATCGCTATTGCTCGCGAGCATGCTCATAGATGTTTTCGGCGCGCCAGCCCCCATCCTGAGGAGGGTCGGTTACCCTACAGCCAAGCGCGGATCACAGCTTCCGGCAACGTAAGCGGGAAGGGACGGGCGGCCTGCCAATAAGGGAGGCTGACCCAAAACGATCACATCCGTAGGAGAGAAACTTGAAACAAACGCTGGTCTTGGCCGGCGCGGTGGCTGCCGCGTTCGTGCTGGGCGGCTGCGGCCATACCACCCCGATCACCTCCGGGACGGCAACGCCCAGTCCGACGTACTCGCCCAACGTGAGCAGCGAATACCCCATCCCTACGGCAAACTCCCAACCAGCGGGGATCGTGGGTACTTCGAACGCCCTCTGGTTCACCGAGGAGGCCGGCGACAAGATCGGCTCTCTGAACGAGAACGCGGTCGTCATCGACTATCCGCTTCCCAATGCAAACTCGAAGCCGCTCAACGTCACGGTCGGCCAGGACGGGAATCTGTGGCTAACCGAATTTGGTGGCGACGCCATCGCCAAATTCAACGTGGCCACGCTGGGCTTCACCGAGTGCCAGCTCAGCCCGGCGCCAACCAGCGCAACGCCGACTCCCTATGGAATCGCCCCGGGGCAAGACGGGAACCTCTGGGTAACCGACCCGGGAAGCAACGGGATCTGGGTCATCCAGCCGGGCTGCGGCATGTACGCCTTCTATCCGCTCAAGACGGCGAACGCCGACCCCCAGTCGATTACCGTTGGTCCCGATACCGCACTCTGGTTCGTGGAGACAGGCGTCGACAAGATCGGTAGAATCCCGATTGGTGCCCCCTCCGGGACCGTGCCGACCGAGTATCCGGTCAGCGCCGGCGCGGGTCTTGGCGTGATCGTCTCCGGTGCCGACAACGCCTTGTGGTTCACCGAGACCAAGAGCGATAAGCTCGGCCGCATGTTGACCACCGGCGCCCTCGCGTCGGAAACGCCGCTGACCGGGGTGGGTGCGCCCTACGGTCTCGTGCTCGGACCCGACGGCAACTTTTACATCGGCGATCAGACCAAAAGCGCGATCGTGCAATACGTCACCGCGACCGGCGCAATCAACAGCTATCCGACCAAGACCGCAAACGCCGGTCCGTATGCTCTCACGGTCGGCCCCGATAAGGAAGTCTACTTCACCGAGCAGACCGCCAATCAGATCGGCCAATTCCTCTACTTCAGCCCTTGATCTCGCTCGGGCGCTGGTTGCTCCGAGAGACGTTCGAAAAGCCGCATCCGAGCGGCGAGCACCCTGACATTCATTGTGCGAGACGCGAGGACGAAGCGAGTGCGGTTGTCGCATCGACAACGCATCATCGCGCGGCGAGCCCTACGGAGGCTTGAGGCCTCGCATCACCGCGTCCATCTGCCCGGAGACGTCTTGAAAAACCTCCGGGCCGACCGTCGCAAGCAGCGGAATCGCAATGATCATCATCGTGAATCCCACTGCGACTTGGATGGGCAGCCCGATCACAAAGACGTTCATCTGCGGAGCGACCCGCGCCATTAGCGCGAGCGCCACGTTGGTGAGAAACAACGCGACAACGACCGGCGCCGAAATCCTGAACACGATCAAGAACGATTGCGAGAAAAATAGCGCGAGATTGCCCGCGACGCTAGGGTCGAGATTGATGTACGGAAGCGGCACCAGGTTGAACGAGCCCGCGACTCCCTGGATAAAAAAATAATGTGAGTTCGTCGTGAGGAAGATTAGCGTCGCCAGCGCCAGCTGGAATTCGCCGATAATCGTGATGTTCTGCTGCGTCTGCGGATTGAGGACGTTGGCGATGGCGAATCCAACCTGCAGATCGATCAATTCACCCGCGAATTGAATGCCGGTAAACACGAGGGACGCGACAAAGCCGACGATCACGCCGAGCAGCACCTGCGCCGACGCCCCGACGATCAGCTCGAAGGCGCCACCCGTCAGATGCGGCGGCGGTATGACGCGAAAAATAATGAACGAGAGCAGTGCTCCGAGCCCCAGGCGCACCTGATGCGGAATCTGGGCCGACGAAAATATCGGGAAGAGCAACAGCATCGACGTGACTCTGAGGAAGATCAGCAAGAATTCTTCGAATTGCTGCGGCGTGAGCCCGAAGAGATGCATCGCCCGCTACTTCACAAAGGCAGGGAGACCGGAAAAAACACGGGCCGTGAAGTCCGTCAGTAGCGCGAGGATGAAGGGCGCGAAAAACAATAAGGCGAGCGCCGAGACGACGATCTTCGGAATGAAGGCGAGCGTCGGCTCCTGGATCTGCGTCACCGCCTGAAAGATTGAGACCGTGAGTCCGACGACCATGCTCAAGAGCAGCACCGGCGCAGCTGCGAGCAGCGCGACGAAGATCGCCTGTTGCCCGATCGAAACGACGTCGCCGAAGCTCATTAGTGGAAACTCTGGAAGAGCGCGCTGATCACGAGATCCCAGCCGTCAACCAAGATAAAGATCAGGACCTTGAAGGGCAACGAGATGATGATCGGCGGGATCATCATCATGCCCATCGACAGCAAAATACTTGCCGTCACCATGTCGATGATGATGAACGGAATGTAGATCGCAAAGCCGATCTCGAACGCCGTCTTGATTTCGGAGAGGACGAATGCGGGCACCAGCAGGTACGTCGGCACGTCACGCTGCGCGGTCGGGCGCGGCTCTTTTGAAATGGAGTAGAAAAGCTGAATGTCCTTCTCGCGCGTTTGCTTGAACATGAACGTGCGCAACGGCTGCGCGCCACGATCCAGCGCGACGGATTGGCTGATCTTCTTGGCAAGATACGGCTGGACCGCATTGTCGTTGATTTGACGAATGGTGGGATTCATCACGAAAAACGTCAGGAGCAGCGCGAGACCGACGATTACTTGGTTAGGCGGGGTCTGCTGCGTGCCCATGGCGGTTCGTACAAACGAGAGCACGATGATGATTCGGGTAAACGCGGTCATCATCACGAGCAGCGTCGGCGCCAGGGTAAGCACGGTGAGCAAGAGCAGAATCTGCAGCGCACCCACCACCTGCTGCGGATTGTTGGTTTGCCCGAGTCCAATATTGATATTTGGGACCGGCAGGTTCGGCGCGGTCGGGCCATTGGGCGTGGTTTGCGCGAGCGCTAGCGCCGGTACGATCCAAAGCAGCGTGACGACGGTCACGGAGGCAAGAAGGAAGGGTGCATGCCGCGCCCACACGCGCGCGAGCCCGGCCAAAATAGGGTTACGGTTTACCACGAAGCGATTTCACCATATCCGCAAGCGATCGCTGGGTGGAACGCAGCAACGTTCGCTGCGTCTCGAGCCAGGGCTCGACCTCTTCTGCGGGCAGCTCGGTCAGAGAGTTCACGTGTCCCTGTCCGCCCCCAAGGAGGTAGTAGCGCTTCCCAACCTTGATGACGTGCAGCGCCGAATGCTGCGAGAGCACCGTCGACTCGAGCACGGTCACCAAGCGGCGATCCGCAGAAACGAGGATTCTTCCGCGAGCCAAGCCACGCACCGCTACATAAAGGCCGCCGAGCAATAGCGCGACGACCAGAAGTGCAAAGATGTAACTGAGCCAGAAGCCCCCGGGCATTACAGAACGCTACGAACTCGTCTGCGGGTTGAGCTCGCTTATTTTCACCGCGTACTTGTCGTCAACCACGACGACCTCGCCCCGCGCGATCAAGATGTTGTTCACATAGAGGTCGATCGGTTCCGCGGCAAGCTTGTCCAACTCGAAGACGCTGCCCGACTGCAACGAAACAACCTCGCGAAGCGGCATCACGGTCTTGCCGAGCACAGCGCTGATCTGCAGCGGGACGTCGTGCACGAGGTCGAGATTTGCCTGTCCCGGTTGTGCCGCGCGCACCGGGGTCGGCGGCATCTTCGAGTAGGCGACGTTCTGCGCGTCAACCGGAGCGGCTGCGGAGCGTTTTTTCGATGCGGGTGCGGCGGGTTCGGCCTCGCGCGCCTTGGCTGCTTCACTCGCACTGGCTGAACCGAGACCAAGTTTCGAGAGTGTGATTGCCGCGAAGTCGACGCTTATAGCCGGATGCAGGTCGCTGCCTACATCGATCTTGCCGCTATACGAAACGAACGGCGGCGGCGGAAGCAGCGTCGCGTCGGTACACATCGATGCATGCGCCCCCTCGGCAGACGTGCCGAGTTGTTTTGCGAGTTCCTCAACCATCGCCGTCGCGATCTGCGAAACCGTCTCCGAGGCAATCGACAGCTGCATCGGCCCCATTTCCGTCACGTCGTCCCCGCCGCCGAGCATCACGCCGACGATCTGCTGCATGTCTACGGTGGGGAAGCGAACGACGAGCTGTGCGCCCAACGAAGGTATAGTCGCTAGCGAAACGAGTTCATCGCCGTCGGTGCGGATCGAGCCGTCATGATCGTTGCGCGCCGAGGCTCCCACGCTTGCAGACTGCTCCACCAGCCGACCGAGCACCGTGCCGGCCGCGGCCAGCATCGAGTCGGCAAGCTGTTGTGTATCGGGCATACGCTATTCGTCCTCGCTCGATAAAACGTGTGATACTTGAACCGTCAACTGATCCTTGTTGATTCCGGGGAAGACGCGGAACTTTTCCTTTTCGTTGACCTTCGCCATCAGCGGCTCGTCGGTCAACTTATCGAAGACCACGATGTCACCTTCCTGCAACGCGACGAGGTCGCGCAGTGAGACCGTCGTCTGCCCCAACTCAACCTCAACCTCAACTGCCGCGCGCTCAACGTTTCGCGTCAGTTGCGCGATGTCTTCCTCGGTCATGCCGCGTCCGGCCATGACTGTCGGTGACCACTGGAATTCTGTGAGTTGCTGCCCGATGGATTGCAGCACGAGATACGGGAGGCAGAAGTTCATTACCCCCGCCATATCGCCAATCTTGAGCTCCATTGAGATATAGGCGACGATCTGATCCAGCGGGATGATGCGCGGGATAAACTGCGGATTGGAATCGAGCGCCTCGATCTTGAGCGAGAGCGTCAGCAAGTAGTTCCACGATTCGCGATAGCTGTTGAGCATGCGCGCCATGAAACGCTGCATGAGCGTGCGCTCGATATCGGTCAGATCGCGTAGCTTGTTCGGAAACCAGCCCGGGCCGCCGAGCAACCGGTCGATGATCGAGAAGACGAGGTTGAGGTCCACCTGCACGATGCCGCTGCCGGGAAGGGGATCCATCGAAAAGATGCCCAGGATCGACGGGATGCCGATCGAGGCGATGAAATCGCCATAACTGATCTGCTCGATTGAAACGATGGTCGCTTCGACACGCGTACGCAGGTAGACGGAAAGCGAGTTGTTCAGGAGACGGGTGAAATTCTCGTGCAGCGTGCGCAGCGTCTGCAGCTGATTGTTGGTGAACTTGTCGAGTCGCTTGTTGAATCGAAAATCGAACGACTTGACCCTGCGTCCGTCGATTGCTTCTTTCGCCGGCGCACCTTCGCCGGAGAGTTGATTGATGAGGGCATCAATCTCTTCTTGTGAAAGACTTGACATGCGTTCTCGCTTACGGACCTTTCCCGCTGCTGCCCGGAGCGGCGTTACCGCTCAAGAGCACGATATCGACGCGGCGATTTTGTTGTTTTTGGTCGTCTGTGGCGTTGGTGTTCCGCGGACGGAACTCGCCGTATCCCGTTGCGCTCAACTTCGTCGGGTTAATTCCATCGTGCTCGTCGAGATACCGCGCGACGCCGACCGCGCGAGCAGCCGAGAGCTCCCAATTCGTCGGATACTGGTAGGTCGAGATCGGCACGTTGTCGGTATAGCCTTCGACCGCAATAGCATTGCCGTTGCGCTTGAGCAGCGGGGCGATACCATCGAGAATCTTGAGCGTTGCCGGCCGGATTTCAGCGCTGCCGCTGTCGTAGAACGACTTATCGGAAAGCAGCGTCACGACCAATCCACGGGCTTCACTATGCACTTGCACTTGCTGCTCGAGGTGATTTTCTTTGACGTACTTCTCCAGCTCTTTTTGAATCGCTGGGATGCTCGAGCTGGCCTCGAAGGATTGCTCGCCGTTCGCTCCGCCGTTGGGCGGCTGATTGACCGTCCAGACGTTGTTGAAGCCGGCCGAAACCGACTTGGCAAATGCCTGCACCTTCACCCGGCTGATCGTCGACATCGCAAAAAGGATGATGAACAGCGCCAGCATGAGCGTAATCATGTCGGCGTAGGTCAGCAGCCAACGCATCATGCCCGCCGTCTCGAGCTTCTCCTCGGACTTCTTGCGCGGCCGATTCGACTCGGCAGCGCGGGCCGCGCTCTTGATCGGTTGTGCCATCAGTTGTTACGCGTGCGCTTTCGTTAGGCCGACGACGCGGAGTAGCCGGCTTCGCCTTGGATCGCTCCGCCTTCTTCGACAGCACTCTCGCGCTCGCGTGGATCGATGAACGCCAGCAGCTTCTCTTCCAAGAGTCGCGGGTTGTCGCCAGCTTGAATTGCGAGAATACCCTCGATCATGATCTCGCGCATCAACAGCAACTGACCGTTTCGCTCTTTGATCTTCGTTGCAATCGGCAGCCAGAGTATGTTGGCAAACAGAATGCCGAAGAACGTCGCGACGAACGCCTGCGCGGTCGCAACGCCGATCGTCCCGGCGACGTTGGTGCTGTTGCCCATCTCGGACAGCCCTTTGAGCATGCCGATCAAGCCGAGCACGGTGCCGATGATGCCCAGGGTCGGCGAATAGCCGCCCAAATTCATAAAGACTTGTTCGGCCTTGGCCCCATGCTCTTGGGTGCTGCTGACTTCGGTCTCGAGCACCTTGCGGATGATCTCGGTGTCGCGGCCGTCGATCACGAGCTGGATGCCTTTGCGCATGAAGTCGTCGTCGAGCGCGGCAGCCTCGTTTTCGAGGGCCAGCAAGCCTTCGCGACGGGCCTTTTCAGCAAACGAGACGAGGGTCGAAATGACGTCGCGCTCGTGGTAGTCGACCGTCACGAACGCGGTCTTGAAACCGCCGAAAAACCCTCGCAAGAACGTACGCATCGAGAACGAGGTCAGCGTGGCGCCGATCGTTCCACCGATGATCAGCATGAACGCTTCCCACCGGCCGAAGATGATGTGCGGGTCGGTGCCTCCGACCCAGCCGGCGACGAAGATGGCTCCAAAGCCTAAAAGTAGGCCGATAACAGTTGCTAAATCCAAGGTTCCGCTCTCCGCAGGGTGGGTCAGCGCCTTTACCGGGTATCGGCTAGCTGAATCCCAATATCAAGGCCGCGTAATGACGAGTCCGAGGCGCCCGCAGCCGCACGATGCGGCTGAAGGTTCCAAGCGCAGGATGCGCGCTTGGCCGCAGGCCAATGGAACCGTCTAGCCTGGCCCGTAAATTCGCCTCTTAAAGTCGATGATCTTTTGCTGAATCTCGAGCATCCGGTCGCGGACGATCAGGCGGTTGCCGGAGGTGAGCGTCACCACCGTATCGGGTGTTTCCTCGATCTGCTCGATGAGGTCGCTGTTGACCATGACCGGGTGGCCGTTGAGGCGCGTCAATGCAATCATACTGATCTCTGAGGTAATGCGAGAGGGGGCGGCGTTCCCGCCGCCCCCGGGGCTCTGACCGGCAAAGCTTTAGCTTTGTCCGGGCAGGGCCTACTAGTTTTCGCTTGCCTGGATGTGGGTGATGGTGATGAGGTTTTGGTCGGCCGTCTGGATGCCGCGTGAGTTCGCTTCAAAGGCGCGCTGGGCGACGATGAGGTTGGTGAACTCGTTGGCCAGGTTGACGTTGGACTCTTCGAGCGAGCCGGCCACGATCGAACCGAACCGTCCGCTGTTGGCCGTTCCAACTTGAGCCAGTCCCGACGCAGCGGTCTGGGTGAAGTCGTTGCCGCCGGTGCGCTCGAGACCATCCTCGTTTTGGAAGGTCGCGACCGCGAGCTGCGCCAGCGTCTTTTGCTGGCCGTTGGTAAACGAACCGGTGATCGTTCCGTCTTCGCCGACGGTGATATTCGAGAGGGTACCGGCGGAGTAGCCGTTTTGACTGATGACCGTAGCCGCCGAGCTACTGTTCAAGCTGGTGTTGTCGTAGAAACCCATCGCGATCGCACCCGGAGTCGCGGTATTGGTGGGTGCCTGGGCAGCGTTCCCGACGCTTGGGCCCCACTGCAGGACGTTGAGTTGGTTGCCCTGTTGTAGGCTCGCCGTGGCACCGGCATCGTGGAAGTAGCCGGCCGCGTTTGCCCCGAGCGCTTCGGAGACCGTGCTTCCTGCCACGTTCGCGACCGACGCGATCGAGGACGAGTTGATGAACTGACCGTTCTGATCGAAGTAGGCGAATCCGACGACACCCGACGAGCCCTGACCGAGCGTCGCCGCGGTGATATTGCCCGTTGACGCGATATGCCCGCCGGCCGCGATCGTTTGGAATTGCGTGCCATCTGCGAAGCTCACGCTGACCTGCCACTCAGTGGCAGGCGTCACTGCCGTACCCGCTGCGTTTTCGACCGACGATGGAAGGCCATTGCGAGCCCCCCGACGGTAAGAACGTCTTGCGTGCCTGCCGCGGCAGTCCCGAGCGTAAACGTCGCGCCGCCGATTGTGACCGGTTGTCCTTGCACGCCGGTTTCCGTCGTACCGTTGGTATCGCTGATGGTGAATCCGGTAGCTCCGGTGGCCTTTACGGTGATCGTATCGCCGACACTCGTCGCGGGCGCGACCGAGAGCGTACCTAGCAGCGTCGGGGAACCCGTGGTCGTTATCGCCACCGTCGCCGGAACTGCGGCCAGCGCGATGGGCGTGTAGGTGACCGTCGCCAAATGCGAGCCGCCGAGCGAGTCGTAGATCGTCGTCGAGACGGTCACGGCCGCGCCCGGGTTGGCCGATGCGCCGATCGCACTCTCGAACGCCTGCGACCAGTTGGTTTGATCGAGATTGCCGCCGAGTGCAACGTCGAAGACCTGATCGTTGATCGATGGACCGGTCTTGACGCCTTGTCCGGTCGCGGTGGCTTGTTCTTGCAAGCCGACCGGAATGGTGATCGCGCCCGGCGTACCGGTGGCGTTCACAACGCCGGCGTTGTTGGCCATGTAGCCCATGACCGCTTGACCCGACGCCGGATTGTAGAAGAGCCCGTTTGAGTTGAGCGAGAAGTCGCCGTCGCGCGTGTAGACCGGCGATCCGTTTCCACTCGCGTTATTGAGGATGAAGAACCCGTCGCCGTTGAGCGCGAGATCGGTATTGATGCCGGTCGTTTCCAGACCGCCTTGACCGAACTCCGTGTCCACGGTGTTGACCTTGACGCCGAGTCCGTTGTCGACAGGGTCGACGCCGCCGCTGGTTTGGGTCGGGCCCGACGGCGAGCCGGTCTGTTGGTAAAACTGATCGGCGAAGGTCATGCGCTGAGCCTTAAAGCCCGTAGTCGCGGTATTCGCGATGTTGTTGGAGATCATGTCGATCCAGCTCTGGTATGCATCCAGGCCGGAGATCCCCGTATAGAGTGAATCGAAAGCCATTCTTGACCTCTATTACGGATCCGCGATGTTTCAGTTGATCCACATCGCGGCCGGAGCTCCGCAAGCGGTCCGCCCCGGGAGTGTTATTAGATGATTGCGGCCGAGTCGATGTTGGTGAAGACGTTTTCTTTCATCGAATCGGAATCGACCGCGGTGATGACGGTACGGTTCTTGATACTCACGACCATCGCAACGTCGCGGACGATGAAGAGCGAGTTTTTCGCTCCCTTCGCCGCGGCTTTGTCGGCCATCGCGTTCATCTTGGTCACGTCGTCCGACGTGAGGCTGATGTTGCGCGATTGCAGACGAGCCATGGCATGAGCCGAGAACTTGAGCGGTTCGCTCGAAGAAGGTGACGCGGGCGCTTGCTGCGACGACGCGACGCCTTCGAAGACCGAACGGAAACTCGGCGACGAGGTCGGCGGAATCTCGACAGGTTGACCGACCGGACGCGCCGCCGGACCGGGAATGATTCCCGGTTGCTGGACGCGGCTAATGTCGTTCGGATCCACGTCGTTATTGCCCCGAACTACTCGAGCCGGTTCCGGTTATCGATGCCGCGCTCCCGATGCCGACGATTTGGCTGGTCGAGAAGAGCAACGGATTGCCGTTGTTGTCGGTCATCGTTTGGCCGGACGAATTGGTCATTGTGAAGTACGGCGTGCCGTTTTGCACGTCGATCGATTGGATGATGCCGGTGACGGTCGAGCTGTTCGAACTCGAGCTTCCGCTCGTGCTCGTATTGACCGTCGCGGCCTTGCCGATGAGCGAAGCTGCCTGCGTCACGTTGAAATTACTTTGAAACGAGGCAAAATCGTTGGTCAGCTGTTGCTGGTACTGCAGCTCAGACATTTGGGCGAGCTGGGTTACCGACTCGTTTGCGTCCTGCGGTGACGTCGGATCTTGGTTTTGCAATTCCGTCGTGAGCAGTTGCAGAAACGCGTTCGGACCGAGGTCGTTGTCGGTCGTCGTCGCTGAGTTGTTGGCGCCGGCGTTGACCGTGGTCGTTCCGACACCTGCTGTGGGTTCCATAGTTCCTCCTACGCGAGGGAGTTAAAGAGCTCGAGGTTCGAACCGCCTAAGAGCGACGGTTCTAGATTCGAAGCTTCGGTCGTTTCGGCCGTGGGTTGACCGCCCAACTCATGAACGGTATACCGCCGTCCGAAGCCGGCGGTGCGATCCTTGCTTTGATCTTGGCCTGCATCGCCTCCCGAAACGTCAACCGAGAAACCCGAGAGGGTCAGTCCGGCTTCCGAGAGAGAGCGTGCAAGGTCTTGTTGGTTGGCAACGAGCGCACTGCGCACGTCGGCGCTCTGCGCGACGACGTTGGCGGTGACTTGAGTTCCGGATACGGTGAGTCGCATCGTCACTTGACCCAGGTTTTCCGGCTGCAACTGCAACCGAATTTCCGAGGTCCCTTGCGCGAGCGTACGCATCGACATTCCGTTGATCATCTGTTCGAGGACCGCGTTCGCATCGACCGAGGTGCCGGCCGGCGTCGACTGCAAGGCGTTCTGCACTTGCGCGTTGAGGCTGGTGTTCGGCGCCGCGATCAGACTCGCCGCATTGGTGCCCGAAGGCGCCTGCTGCGCGAGATCTTGAGCGAACGAGTGTCCCGAGTTGGTACTCGTCCAGGCATTCCCTGAGGATGAACCCGCGGTTATCGCTGTGCCGTCTGCATCCGCGAGGAGCGCTGCAAACCGTGCAGCGAGCGTCGAGGATGAGAGCGACGGGGTGGATGCGGGTGCGGCCAGCGCCGATGCGCCGGTGCTTGCATCACTCGCACTCGCCGGCGTACCGCCCGCGTTGAGCTGTGCGTCGACGCCGGCCGCGCGCACGAGCATCCGTGCGAGCAAGTCAGGAGCGTTCGACATCGAGATCAACGTTTGCGGTGACGTTGGTGCTTGTGGAGCAACCGCGTTTGCGGTGGATTGGTTCAGCAGTCCGGCGCTTAACGTGGACGGAGCGCTTTGTTGCGCCTCGGCCGCGGATGTCGCCAGAGACTGCGTGCTTGCGAGTTGTACCGGGGAATAGGACGGTTTGGCGGCCGGGACTGGTGGAGCGGTTGCCGACGGCGCATTGAGCGCCGCGATCACCGAAGACAGAAGCGAACTCACCAGCGACGAGACATCGAGCGGGCTCGATGTTCCGTTGCTTTGTCCTAGTTGGGCCGGGAGTTCTTTCGCCGAGTTGGCGTCCAAGAGGTTCCCCGAGAGTTCGTTCTGCTGCCCTGATCCGTTTTGCGCGTCCCCCGCGATCGACTCGACTACACTTTGCAATCGGGCTGCGAGGGCTGCCGCTTGTTGAGCGGCTGTCCCAGGTGGCGCGTTACTGGGTGGAGAGAGTGCATTCGCGAGTGTTTGCGTGATGGAGTTACGAAGCCGATCGAGGTCACTCGAACTCATCTTTCCGGCGAGCAGCTGGGCTGCCGACGAACCGACGCTTTGAGCGAGTTGATCGACGATCGTTGCCATCGGTGTTCCGTTTTGCAACAGCGACGTGAGCTGTGCGAGCAGATTCGCGTTGGCCGTTAACGGACTCGCCGTCGGCGACGTAGACGAAGATGCGGTACTCGCGTTTACAAGTGAGGCTCCGAACAACGACGCCCAATGTGCGCCTTTGCCCTTTCCTCCCGCGTGCGCTGTGCCGGCGGCCGCATTTATCAGATTGGCCGGAAGCACCGATGCGTTGGATATCATGCTTATTTCATTCACCTCCTTTCTTCGTATTAAGGCCCGAATGTCAAAACGGAGAGCATGGCCTGGGATGCCCTCATTTAAGATGTTCGGCCCCCGGAGGGGTAGGGTTTAGTCCGGGCCTGGCTGCGACGTTCGGCCGAGCGGGTTAGCCGAAGCGGCGAGGACCCTGACATTCCTTGTCCGAGACGCGAGGCGCTTAGCGAGGGCGAATGTCGCAGCCGAGCCCGGCAGTCTCCAGCACCGATTGGAGTAGCCGGCCACCGTTCTCGCTCAGGACCGACTCGGGGTGGAACTGGACCGCGTAGACCGGCAGGGTGCGGTGGGCGATGCCCTGGACGACACCGTCGGCGCTGCGCGCGCTGACGTGCAGCGTGTCGGGGAGGGTCGCGGGTTCGAGGCACAGCGAGTGGTACCGGGTCGCGGTCAGGGGCGAGGGTAGACCGGCGAAGACCCCCGATCCGTCGTGCTCGATCGCGCTGGTCTTGCCGTGCATCTGCGAGGGGGCATGGGTGACGGTGGCTCCCAGGGCCTCGCCGATCGCCTGCAACCCAAGGCACACGCCGAAGACCGGCATCCCACGCTCGATCGCACTGCGCAACACCGCCATCATGCGCGGCTGCTCCGACGGGTTGCCCGGCCCCGGCCCGATCACCAGCAATCGATAGCCATCGAGCAGTTCAGGCACTAATCGCTCGTCATCGTTGAGGATCACATCCGGCGGCGCGCCCTGCGCGGCGAGCAGATGCACCACGTTGTACGTGAAGCTGTCGTAGTTATCGATGAAGAGAACGTCAGCACTCATTGCGCTACTCCTAACACTTCGCGGGCGATGCGAGTTTTGTGCAGCACTTCGTCATACTCGAATTCCGGGTCGCTGTCGGCAACGATACCGGCCGAGGCCTGCCAATAGACTCTGCCGTTCTGCACGTGCATGCTGCGCAGCGTGATGCACGAGTCGAAATCGCCGCCGTACGACCAGCGTCCGACACTGCCGGCATAAAAGCCGCGCGTCACCGGTTCGAGTTCGTCGATGAGCTGCATGGCGCGAACCTTGGGCGTTCCGGTCACCGTGCCGGCGGGGAATCCGGCGCGAAAGAGATCCAGCCCGTCGCACTCCGCCCGCAGATCCCCGACGAGATCGGAGACGATGTGCATCACGTGGCTGTAGCGCTCGATCTGCAGCAACTCGTCGACCGCAACCGATCCGTACTCGCAGACCATGCCGAGATCGTTGCGTCCGAGATCGACCAGCATCACGTGCTCGGCACGCTCTTTTTCGTTCTCGAGCAACTCGCGCGCGATCCGCGCGTCTTCCTCATCGGTGCTGCCGCGCGAACGCGTACCGGCCAACGGCCGAATGCGCGCGCGCCGTCCCTCTAACCGTACGAGAAATTCGGGCGATGCGCCGAGCACCGTTCCAAACGGTCCGTCGACGTAGAACATGTAGGGCGAGGGATTGCGCCGGCGCAACGCTCGATACAGGTCGAACGGGTCGCCGTGGAGATCGGCGCTGAAGCGAATCCCCAGCTGCAACTGATAGACGTCGCCGTCGTAGATATGATGTTTCACGCGCGCCGCACGCTCGAGATACCCGGCGCGGTCCATCGAGGCATGCACCGTGCCCACCGCATGCACCGTCTGTGCAAGCTGGGGTGCTTGCGCAAGCAAACGCGACACGTAGCCGTCGAGCCGCTGTTCGACAGCACTTGCGCTTTCGCCGCAACCCCAGAGCACGAGCGAATGGGTCAGATGATCGAACACCAGCCAACTTGCCGGCACCGCGACGTAGGCGGCGGGCATTGCGGGCGTGTCTTGCTTTCGCTCCGGAAGATGCGCGAACGGGCGCGCAGCGTCGTAGGCAAACGCGACCAGCGCGCCGCCCCAGCCGTGCTCATCGTCCGATGGCCGATAGCGCTCGACAAACTCGCGGATGCGATCCAACATATCGGCCGTCGCCGTAAACGATTCGGCCGCTAGATAATCCAGCCCGATGAAAGAATAGCGCGAGATCTTTCCGCCGTGCTCAACGCTCTCGAGCAAGCACGACGCACCAGGCGAGGCGAGCGCGAGATACGCGCCGATCGGCGAGAGGACATCGGCTGGGAGCGTGCGAGTGCGGACGATCAAGACGCCGCGATTACAGCTTTAGGCTAGGGTTCTCCTGCGTCACTTGCGCGGCAAACGCGGGCGGCACAGCGTCGAGAATAGACCCGGCGTCATCGGGCGACATCAACGCAAGCACTTCCGCGACATACGGAATCGGCAGTCGTTGCACGACTTTTGCGGCGTTCTCGGGCTGCATGTTCGCCCACACCTGCGCCGTCCGCCGCATCCCCGGCGTTGCATTTGACGTGGTGTCGCCGCTGCCGGTACCGCCGTCGCTGGATTGCTTTGCGCTGCCGCACCCGCCGCCGGAGCAGCGCTCGGCGATGTCGCGGCGCTGCGCGAACTCGCGGCCTGGCTCTGCAGTTGGCCGATCTGACCGTTGAGCGATGAAATCTGCTTGTCTTTAGCGGCGCTTTGGGCTTGCAAGTCGGCTATCTGCGACTGGAGTTGCACGATCTGCCGGTTGCGGTCGGTCAAGACTTGATTTTGCGCTGCGAAATGAAACGGTGCTGCGATCGTATCAAAGCGCGACCCAAGGTTTTGCAGCATCGGCGAAAGCGGGCCGCCCGTGATCACATTGCGTGAGGGCGGCCAGGCAAACGCGAAGACCACCAGCCCAATGGCAACGACCGGCAAAATCAAACGTCTCCACGGGAACGGCTTGCGCCGCCGGCGAGTGACGATCACGTCGTACCTCCTGCTTGAACGCGCCCGTGTCGGCGGGCATTTCCGTCGTCGAGTTCCTTCTGTTCCATCCGCTGCTCTTCGAGCACATATCCTTCGCGACGACGCTCCTTGAGCTTCTCCACGATCTTCTTCTCTTTGCTGGCCTCGAGCAATTCGGTACGGGCACGATCCAACGCTACGCGGCGTTCGGCCACGATACGGATCTGCGCGACGATGCAGCGATCGAGGAATTGCAAATGCGCATAGATGCACTGCAACTCACGTGTCTCGAGTTTCTTGTGACCCTCGCGCAGCATCACTGAATGATTGCGAAATTCCTCGTTGAGGCGGGCGAGCTCGCACTCGGCCTCATCCAGCGCCCGCGCGCGTGCCGCTACGACGAGCTGTTTCTGGTCTTCGATCCGCTTACGATGATCGAGCACCGGCTGCAGGCGGAAATTGAAACGCTTCACGTGATGCTCATCAATTTCGCGAGCGTCTGCTCGGGCGAGCTGGCCTCATAGATGCCCTGACGCAGAAAGTGGCGGACGCCTTCGATCTTCGAAAGTGCCAGGTCGACGCGAGGATTGCTTCCCGGAACGTACGCGCCGATGTTGATCAGATCTTCGGCATCCTTATAGGTAGCGAGCACGTCGCGAACCGCCGACGCAGCCGAATATTGATTAGCGTCGACGACGTCGGGCATCACGCGGCTTACGCTCTGCAGCACGTCGATCGCAGGATAGTGGTTGGCGGAAGCGAGCTGACGCGAAAGCACGATGTGCCCATCGAGGATCGATCGTACGGCGTCTGCGACCGGCTCGTTCATATCGTCGCCGTCGACCAGCACGGCAAATAGCCCGGTGATCGTGCCGTCTTGCGACGTGCCCGCGCGCTCGAGCAGCTTCGGCAAGAGCGCGAAAACCGACGGCGTGTAGCCGCGCGTCGTAGTCGGCTCTCCAATCGCGAGGCCCACTTCGCGCTGCGCCATCGCAAAGCGCGTCACCGAGTCCATCATGAACATCACGTCGAGGCCCTGATCGCGAAAGTACTCCGCGATGGTCATGGCCACGAATGCGGCCTTGATGCGCACGAGCGCGGGCTGATCGCTGGTCGAAACGATGACTACGCTGCGGCGCAGCCCTTCTTCACCTAAATCGCGCTCGATAAAATCACGAACTTCCTTACCGCGCTCGCCTACCAACGCGATCACATTCACATCGGCGGCCGTGTTGCGCGCGATCATGCCCAGGATCGTCGACTTTCCCACGCCCGAGCCGGCAAAGACGCCGACGCGCTGCCCTTTTCCGCAGGTCAGCATCCCATCGATGGCCCGAATGCCCAGTGGAAGCGGTTCGGTGACGCGACGGCGCGACAGCGGCGGCGGCGGAGCTGCGGTAACGACCGCGCGCTGCTCGGCGACGATCGTGCCCTTGCCGTCGATCGGACGACCCAGGCCTCCCAGAACGCGGCCGAGCAAGTGATCGGTAACGCCGATCTCGAGCGGAGCGCCGTGCGCAACGACATCGCTGCCCGCGCCGATCCCCATCAGCTCGCCCAGCGGCATAATCAGCACTTTGTTGTCGCGGAAGCCGACGACTTCGGCCAGCACCGGCACCGCGTTGCGTTTGTATGAAATCGAGCACGTCTCGCCGACAGCCATATTCGGCCCGAGACTTTCGATCACGACGCCGATGACCTGGCGCACCTTCCCGTATTGCCGCACCAAATCGGCGCCACGCAACGCTTCGAGGTACGGTTCGGCGGAGTAGACAGTCGTTTCCATCGGTAACGGCGGCTAGCTGGCTTGGGCGGGCGAGTGTAACATGTCCGCCTCGCCGAGCGCGATCTCGTCGTCGCTTAGAATCGCACGCCGCGCTTCGCGCAATTGGGTAGAGATCTTGGAATCGATCGTTCCCGCATCGGTCTCTACGATGACGCCGCCGCGCTCGACGCGTTGATCTTCGACGATGCGCAAGTGTTCGACGTCACCCGCCGCGATGATTTCATCGCGATGCTGGCGGATCATATCGAGATCGACGGGATTGACCCGTAGCGTCACGACTTCGCGGCTGACCAGGCGGGTCAGCGCCTGCCGTACGTTCTCGACGATGACGTTGGGGTTCGTGACCAGTTCGCCGTGCACGATGCGTTCAGCAATCGCCATCGCAAGCCGCGTCAGCTCGGGCTCGGCCGACGTCATCACCGCGCTACGCTGCGCGCGAATGCTCTCGATCAACTCTCGTATCGTGGTAATCACCGGCGCCAGCTCCGCTTCGGCGGCGCTCTTTCCGTCGCCATAGCCTTGCTCGTGTCCGTTCGCGCGAGCGTCTTCTTCCATCTGCACAATGCGCGTCTGCGCCGCGCTGATAAGTTCGCGTGCCTTCGTCTCGGCCTGTCGGATCAGACTCTCGGCGTCGCCTGCCGCGTGATCGATGATCGCCTCCGCGTCGGCACGCAGCTTTTCCCAATCGACGGTGGGCTCGAGCTCCGGAAGCGTAATGCGCTCGGTGTGGCCGTTGGACGACGGCGCAACAAACGGAGCGGCGAACCGATCGTCAGGTTCGCCATGTGCTTGCGCTTGCGCTGCCGCGACAAAGTCGGCGGGCGGTACTTCGACGACGTAAGCGGCGTCGGAGAAGCGCGCCTCCTTTACTATCTTACCCATCCGTCGCTCCCATACTAAGGCGCTCGTCCTTTGCGCCGCGAGCAATGACGATCTGTCCGTTCTCCTCGAGCGTACGAATGACGTCGACGATCTGTTGCTGCGCCTTGCCGACGTCGCGCATGCGCGTCGGTCCGAGTAATTCGATCTCTTCTTTGAGCATCGCCGACGCGCGCGAGGACATGTTTTTGTAGACCCGCGCGAGCAACTCGTCGTTGGCGACCTTAAGCGCGAGCGCCAGGTCCTTACCGTCGACTTCTTTGAGCACGCGCTGGATCGAGCGATCGTCGAGGTTGATGATATCTTCGAAGACGAAGAGCAGGTTCTTGACTTCTTGCGCAAGCTCGGGATCGCGCTTGGCGAGACCGTCGAGAATGTTCTTCTCGGTTTCGCGGTCGACGAAGTTCATGACGTTTGCGAGCGACTGCACACCGCCGGCCTTGGCAAAATCCGCGCCGCTGACCAACAGTCGGCGACCGAGGAGCTCGTCGAGCTGCTCGAGCACTTCCGGGGCGGTCTTTTGCAAAATAGCGATACGCATCGCGACTTCCGCCTGCAGGTCCGGGCGGCAGCGCCGACAGCACGGCGCCCGCTTGTTCGGGCTGCATGTAGACGAGAATGAGCGCGATCGTCTGCGGATGTTCGTCTTGAATGAACTGCAGTAACTGCGCAGGTTCGGTTTTCTTGATGAGCTCGAGCGGATTGCCGTGCTTGAGCGCGGCAAACAGCCGCGAGGTCATGTCATCGGCTTGACCCGCGCCGAAGCTGCGCTCGAGAATCTCCTTGGCGTACTCGATACCGCCTTCGTTGATGTACTTGAGCGCGATCGCGCGCTGATAGGCTTCCTGAATGACCGCGTCGCGCTTTTCGATCGGAACAGTCGTGATCTTGGCGATCTCGAGCACGATGCGTTCGACTTCATCTTGCCGCAAGAACTTGAAGATCGTCGCCGAGAGTTCGAGTCCCAGCGTGATCAAAAGTATCGCGGCCTTTTCCGGCCCCGAAATTTCGATCTGCGGATGTTCGGGCAGACCGGTGAGCGGCGGCGGCTCCGGCAGCCCGCCCATTCCGGTAAGATTAACGATCGGTGATTCCAAAGTTCGCCTCTCCTACTCGGCTAGCCAGAGTTTGACGAGTTTGGCAATGGAGTCGGGATTCTCTTGAGCCACGGTCGTAACGTATTCGATCATCTGTTCGCGAGTGAGATCCGCAGCGGATCGTATCGGTGCGGCAATGCCCGGCGCGCCTTCGAGGATCGGATGCTCTTCGAAGGGCGGCAGCTCTTCGGCAAGCGAGGTATCGAAGGACGGCAGCTCGGTTGCCGGCGCGAAGCGTCCGCGCCGCGAGCGCGTTACCAAGAGACCGGCGGCCGCGAGCGCCGCAGCGAGACCGACGGCGATGAGCGCCCAGAGCGGAATGCCCAGAACCGTCGTTGTGGCGGCCGACGGCGCGCCCGCGTTTTCAACCGACGGGTTGAACGGAATAGCTTCGACCGACACTTGATCGCCCTGCGCGACGTTGAGGCCGGCGGCGGCAATGACGGCGTTGCGAATCTGCTGGACGTTTGCCGGCGTCAACTGATAGGTCTGCGCGGCAGCGATGGCGGGCGTGCCGTTTGCGTTTGCACCTTGCGCTGAGGCGTCGACTAGCACGGCAACGCTGGTTTGCAAAACTTTGCCCGGCGCGTCGATGTGCTTGATGTTCTGCTCGGTGATATCGTAGTTGGTCGTCGACTTCGAACGATTGTAGCGCCCGTTGGCCTGTTGGGTTTGTGCTTGATAGGTACCGATATTGCTGGTCGTTCCCGGAACGCCCACTGCCGGATTGCGAACCGGCTGCGTTCCGACATACGATTCGCGCTCGGATTGCGCAGAGAGCACGGTGCCTTGCGGCGCGTAGACTTTGCTGTCGGTCGAGTTGGCGTCGAAATTCATCTTGGTTGAGACGCGAGCGACCGCGCGCTTAGGACCAAGCGTTCGAATCGAGCATCGACTGAATGCTGGTTTGAAGCGCCGACTCGTAGCGCTCTTTGGCGACCAGTTGCTCTTGCGTCATCTGCAACGCGCTGGCCGTCCCATCGCCCGAGCCCGAACCTGCGCCCGTCGGTCCCGCGCCGGGCAAAAGAATTTGCCCGTCTTGGTTGACGATCGTAACGTCTTGCGGCTTGAGCCCGTCGACCGCATTGGAAACGAGCATCGTGATGCCTTTGACTTGGCCTGCATCGAGACTCTGGCCGGGCTTGGTCTTGATCGCGATCGAGGCCGTCGTCGGCTCTTGTGTCGCCGTGTAGAGCGATTGGTCCGGCGCGGCGATGTTCACGCGTGAGGATTCGACCGGGTCAAGGCCGTCAATCGTGCGCTCGAGTTCTCCCTCCACGGCGCGCGTCTTGTCGAGTTTCTCTTGGAACTCGGTCATTCCGAAGTTGGTCCGGTCGAACAGCTCGTAGCCGGTGGATCCGCCTTTGATCAAACCACCGCCGGCGATCGCGACGCGCTCGTCGCTGACGTTTGCGTCCGGAACGTAGACCGTTTTGCCGTCGGCAGAGAGATGATAAGGAACCTTATCATCTTTTAAATGTTGTGTAACGGCGTTGGCGTCATCGGCCGAGAGGTTCGAAAACAGCGTCTCGTAGTGCTGACCGCGCCCAAGATAGAGCCACGAAAGCGCGAGCAGGCCGATGACCACAGCGGCGACGCCCGTGACGGCAATCGTGCGCGTCTGACGGTTCTGACTCTGCCAAATAGCCGATAAACGTGCGGCAAAGTCAGACCAAAGCGAGCTAAGACGGTCCACGCCTATATGTACCTAATTCTCCGAGCCAACCGTGGCATGCAACACCGAGCCTCCCTGTTCGGTGCGGGAGAAGCCCATCGCGAACGTCAGGCTACTATTCCGTGTATCGGTCACGGTGCAATCGCCTTTAGCACTTAGCGGACCAGTTCGTTTCGTTCTCGTCCGACCGAGATTAATTCGACCGGGGTGGCTAGTACCTCTTCTATACGGGCGATGTAGCGCTGGGCTGCTTGCGGCAACGCCGCCATGGCGCGAATGTGCCCGATCGGCTCGCTCCAGCCTTCGAGTTCCTCGACGATCACCTCGAGATCCGGGGCTCCGGCAGACGAGAACTCGGCTGCTTGGCCGCGCAGCCGGTAGCCGGTGACGATCCCCACGCGCTCGAACCCGCAGAGCACGTCGAGCTTTGTAAGGGCCAGCGCCTGCAAGCCATTAAGCCGGACAGCATATCGGCCGGCGACGGCATCAAACCAGCCGCATCGCCGCGGGCGCCCCGTGACGGTGCCGAACTCGCCTCCGGCTTGCCGCAAGCGTTCCCCCCGTTCGTCGAGCAACTCGGATGGAAACGGACCGGCGCCGACGCGCGTGCAGTACGCCTTGACCACGCCGATGACCCGGTCGATCGCCCCCGGCCCGATGCCAAGGCCGATGCACGCGCCGCCGGCAATGGTGTGCGAACTGGTCACGTACGGATACGTCCCGTACCCTACATCTAACAGCGAACCTTGCGCGCCTTCAATTAACACTCGCTTATCGCGCTCGAACTTTTCGTGAATGTAGGCGACGCCATCCACGATGTGCGGGGCGAGCCGCTCGGCCGCGTCGAGCGTCGCGCCGACGATGTCCGCTTCGCTCGGAACGTTCTCCCCCTCGAGCAACGCGGCGCGGTGCAACAGGTTCAAGCGAATCTTCTCGGCGAGCGACTCGCGTCGCGCAAACTCACCGAAGGTAATGCCGCTACGCGCGGCCTTGTCGACGTACGCGGGACCGATGCCGCGGCCGGTTGTTCCAATCGCGCTCGCTCCACGGGCCCGTTCGCTCGCGCGATCTTGCGCTGCATGGTACGGAAGCACCAGGTGTGCGCGATCGGAAATCTTGACACGCGAGATGTCGACACCGATCGCGGCCAAGCGATCGAGTTCGTCCAACAAACTCGTAGGGTTGATGACCGTGCCGCCGCCGACAAAAAGTTCGACGTGCGGATTGAGCACGCCGGAAGGCACAATGCGCAGCGCGATATCGACGTCGCCGACCTTAATCTGGTGCCCGGCATTGTCGCCGCCGCCGAAACGCGCCACCACGTCGTAGTTCTGCGCGTACAGGTCGACGACACGGCCCTTACCCTCGTCACCCCATTGAATGCCCACGATGATATCGGCTCTAGTCACTGACCTCTATCCAATTTTTTCATTCCCATGGGTGATACGAGCGAGCGACTTGGCATTCCGCTAGCGCAGCGTTCGGCCGCTGTTGGCGTAAGGGCGTATGAGGGCGAGCCGAAGCCAGGATGGCGAGAGGCGAGCGGATCGAGTAGGATTTTTGCACGACGCAAAAATCCGCGCGTCCCGAGCGACAATAGCGGACAACGCTGCGCTATTCCGAGCGAAACTCTAAATCGCTTGTATCACCCATGGGGATTTCTTTAGCCCCTTGAAGCTGCGTCATCACGAATTCCGAGAACAGCGCGTTTGGCCACCCGAAGTCTTCGCGCGTGAAGCGCTTGGGGTCGTCGGGATCGAACGATTCGTGCAACAGGTGATCGCCGGGATCGCTCGCGAGCAATTGGGTGAGGACGTCCTGCTTCTCGCCGTCGGTCGTGGCGGTAAGGCCTTCCATAATCAGCGCGAGCGGCCAAATCCAATGATCGGGCGTGTGGAAGCTCCCGATGCCGCGTGCGACTTGACCCTGATAGAACGACGGATTATCGGCCGAAAGCAAGAAGTGGCGGGTGTTCTCGTAGTAACGATCGTTCGGCGTCGTATAGCCGATATACGGCGCAGAGAGCAGGCTTGGAACGTTGGCGTCGTCGGTAAGGATCGCGTGGCCCAGCCCGTCGACTTCGTAGGCGTAGATGTAGCCGTATTTCGGCACGAGTACCAATCCATAGGTTTGGATGCCACGCTGGACTTCATCGCGCAGTGAGGTCGCCTCGTTTGCCTTCACGACATTGTGATAGACCGTGCGTTCGATTTCGGCCATGTCGCCGAGCGCGACCACCGCGAACATTTCCGACGGAATCAGGAAGTTGTAGTAGCAGGCATCGTCCGAGGGACGAAAGCCCGTCCAAATCATGCCGGTGTAGCCAACGGCACGGCCCTTGCCGTCTTCGGCGAGTTCCTTGTGGGTGTAGCGCGAGTCGCGCGGATGATCTTGTTCGCGTTGCATCGTCGTCAGCGTCGCATCCAGCGCTTTTTGATAATCGGGCGTAAAGATCGACGCATCACCGGTGGTCTTCCAATAGCTCCACGAGAGCGCTATCGGGTACGCGAGGGAATCGAGCTCGAACTTCTGCTCCCAGACACGGTAATCGAGCGTGAACGCATTCGCGTAGGGATCGACCTGTACGTACTTCACCATGCGCGCAATGATCGCGCGCAGGAGCGCGCGTGTATCGGGATCGTCCTTGGCGAAGAACAGATATGGACGCGCTTGGGCACTCGCGTCGCGCAGCCACTCGGCCGGAATGTCGCCGGTCTTGATATAAGCGGTGCCGTCGGGCGCATACTCGGCGAGTTTGCCCGTGTCGAGCAAAGCCGCCCGAAACATCTCGGCCAGATGCGCGTTGGGGCTATTATAGTCGGCCGCCGCGCGCGCGATCGACTGCAGCTCGAGCGAATTGGCACGCAGCGGGAACATCCCGGCGAGGAACGCTACAATCAGCGCGCACACGCGCATCCCGCGCGTCCAACTTCTCAATCACGGCCACGCTCCATGAGCATACAGCGCCTGCAATTCTCGGTAGCGACCGCGATAGTCGAGCCCATACCCCACGACATAGACGTCGGGGATCTCAAAACCGCGGTACTTGACCTCAATATCGGCAATTCTGCGCGCGGGACGATCCAGCAGGGTGCAGACCGCCAGCGAAGCAGGCGACCGGGCGGAAAGTGACTTGAAAACATACTGAAGGGTCATACCCGTATCGATGGTGTCGTCGACTAGGATAACGTCCCGGCCCTCAATGGAGGCTGAGGTGTCCTTCAGGAACCGGATGCCCTCGGCGCTGCTGAACTTGGTCACGGCGATCGCGTCGTACTCGCAGGGGATCGTCGACCGCCCGCGTCAGGTCGGCGAGAAAGGTCGCCGCCGCGTTGAGAACGCCGATCAGGACGGGGACGCGCCCCTCGTAGTCGCGCGAAATCTGGGTGCCCAGCTCGCTTACGCGAGCGGCAATCGCCGAGGCGTCAAAGAGCACCTCGCCGATCATGCCGCGGGCCGAAGGCGCGCGAGGAGCCGCTCGATATCACGTCGCGTAAAGAGTTTAACGCGCACGCGCGGATGATGCTGAGCCATCAAACGCAGCTTGCGGTTTTTGCGCGTGTTCAACGCGGGCTTGGCCACGGTCATTTCGATATACAGATCGTAATCCGGCAGATAGAAATCGGGCGTAAAAAAAGCGACAGGCCTGCCGCTGGGGTCCCAAAAAATCGGAAACGAACGAGGTTCATATTCCCAGACGATTCGATAGAAGTCAAAGAGCCGGGCGAGCGCCGATTCGCTCTCGTGAGCAAAAACAATCCGTGACACGGCCACGGAAGACGTTCTACGACATGCTCGGTCGAAAATCCGCCTTTGCACCCGGCAAACGAATTACAAATCGCGCGCCTCCCAGCGGAGAGTCCGAAACGCTTACGTTGCCGGCTGCGCGTTCGACGATCGTACGAACGATGGCAAGGCCAATCCCGCAGCCGGGTGTCGCGTCGCTCCCGCCGCCGCGTGCGCGATGCTCGAAGATGCGCTCGCGCTCGCGGGAATGCAACGCCGGGCCCGTCGTCATCGACGATCGCGTGAACAAACGGATCCTGGCGTTCGAGGGTGACAATGATCCGTCCGCCGCGGCCGGCATATTTGATGGCATTCTCGACCACGTTGAGTAGCACGTGCATGCACGCATCAGCGCCGATCCGCGCGACGGCTTCGCCGTCGTGCGCGACGCGCAGGTGCATGCCCGCTTCGCGCGCGATGGGATCGAGCGCATCAATCGCAGCCTGGGCCGCGGCCACGAGATTGGTGACGCCGGCGACCGGCTGCGGCGAGAGGTCCAAGAGCGAAAAGTCGAGCATGCCGTCCACCAGGCGCCCAAGTCGCAGGGCTTCGTTGCGCGCGACCTCCAGAAACCGCCGCGTGGTGACGACGTCGAGATTGTCGTCATCAAGCAAGGTTTCGATGTAGCCGCGTATCGATGTGAGCGGCGTCCGCAGTTCGTGGCCGACCGTCGCGAGAAACTCGTACCGTTCGCGTTCTCGCGCACCACGCTCCAAGGCTCGGTCGATGGTCGCTTCGAACGCGTCAACATCGGCTGGGGTCGAGATCGGCCACCAACCGGTTTCCATCCGTTTTCCGGTCACCAGCGACATCGTGGCGGCAATGCGCTCGAGCGCTGAACGCGCGTCGAGCGTGAGCGCGGTTGCGGGATCGCGCGCGGGCGCAAGCATGACAATGACAAACCAGTCGCTCCCGGGCTCGTGGGCCAAACGATCGCCCTCGCGTACGATGCGCTCGGCCGCGCGGGCAAATGCCTCAACCGTCTCGCGTTCCAATCGCCGCGCAGCGCGCCGCCCGTCGCGCCAGGCGAGCCGCGCAACCTCGGGTAGCCGCAGCACCAAGAGCGGGACGTTGCGACCTTGCGCAAGCACCTCCACGATCCGCGGTTCGAGCTGTGCGAGCGCATAGATCCGCCGTCCGCGAACATTCATAGGCGAACGAACTTGTATCCGTACCCGTGAATCGTTTGGACGATCGGCGGCAATCCGGCATCCTCCTCGATCTTGGCGCGCAATCGGCGCACATGGACGTCGACGGTACGCTCGTCGCCGTCGAAGTCGAAGCCCCACACGCGCTCGAGCAATCGTTCCCGCGATAGGGCCACACCGGCGTTTGCTGCGAGTTCAAGTAAGAGGGCGAACTCGCGTGGTTTGAGTCGAACGTCGACCCCGTCGACCCGCGCCTCGCGCGCAGATTCGTCGATCTCCAAGCGCCCGAAGCGTAGGCTCGCCGGCGCCGCATCGAGGGTTCGGCCTGCCCTCCGCAATACCGCGCGCACGCGCGCTACGACTTCGCGCGGAGAAAACGGTTTGCAGATGTAGTCGTCGGCGCCCAATTCAAATCCGACAACACGATCGATCTCATCGATGCGCGCGGTGAGCATCACGATCGGCACCGCACGCTCCTCCCGGCGCAGCGTTCGCACCACGTCAAAGCCGTCGACACCGGGAAGGCCGATGTCCAAAATGACCAAATCCGCAGCGTGGCGCGCGCTGCGCAGCGCCGCCTGGCCGTCACCCACAGTAACGACGCTAAAGCCCTCGCGTTCCAAGTGATGCGCAAGGAGGTCGCGGATAGCACTGTCGTCTTCGGCGACCACGATCGTGGGGGCGGCCATATGCTGACCAGTGCCCCCTGCGAGCGCTATCGGGACAGAATTCCCGAGAGGGCCATATCGTGTGCAGCTTTTTCGCGCAGCACGGCATAGATCGTCGATGCAGCGAATCCCAAGCGCTCGAGCCGGCGTGCCGCAGCGGGATAACTCGGCGCCGCGCCGCGCAAGAGCACGTCGAGCGCACGCATGCAGCGCGATCGCTCGCCTTCCTCGAGCGCATCGACCGCAGCCTGCGCGTCGTCGCGATCGATACCCTTGCGGACCAGCTCGCCGACGAGGCGCATATCGCCCATCGCCTTGCGCGTGCGTTCAACGTAGAGTTGCGCGAAGAGACGATCGTCGAGAAAACGCTCGGCCTTGCATCGAGCGACGACACCAGTAATGGTGTCGTCGTCAAAGCCTTTGCGCTCGAGGCGCTCCCAAAGTTGCGCTTGCGTCAACCGCCTCCGCGCCAGCATTCCCAAAGCGCACGCATATGCGCTTGCCATGGTTACTCTTCCGTGACGGCGACGACCGCGCCGATGCTGTGTCCATTCTTCGAAACGGCGCCCGCGAGTGCTTCACGGATTTTCGTTTCGATCTCACCGGCCATATCGAGATGCTCTTCGAGAAACGCCTTGGCGTTCTCGCGTCCCTGTCCGATACGTTGCTCCCCGTAGGTGTACCACGATCCGCTCTTGCCGACGATGTTCTGTTCGAGCGCGACATCGAGGATCGAGCCCATCTTCGAGATCCCGCGACCGTAGGTGATGTCGAATTCGGCTTGCCGGAACGGCGGCGCCACCTTATTCTTGACGACCTTGGCGCGCGTGCGTGACCCGACGACATCTTGCCCGACTTTGATTTGTTCGAGCTTGCGCACGTCAACGCGGATCGACGCATAGAATTTGAGCGCGCGGCCGCCCGAAGTCGTCTCGGGACTACCGAACATCACGCCGACCTTCTCGCGAAGCTGGTTGATAAAGATCATGACGGCCTTGCTGCGCGAGATCGCGGCTGTGAGCTTGCGCAGGGCCTGCGACATCAAGCGCGCCTGCAGGCCGACGTGCGCATCGCCCATGTCGCCCTCGAGTTCAGCCTTGGTCACGAGCGCTGCCACCGAGTCGACGACGATCACATCGACGGCGTTGCTGCGCGTGAGCATTTCGGCGATCTCGAGCGCCTGTTCGCCGGTATCGGGCTGCGAGACGAGCAGATTGTCGAGGTCGACACCCAGCGCAGCGGCGTAATTCGGATCGAGTGCGTGCTCGACGTCGATGAAGGCGGCGGTGCCCCCGTTCTTCTGTGCCTCGGCGATTGCGTGCAGTGCGAGCGTCGTCTTACCGCTCGATTCGGGACCGTAGATCTCGACGATACGGCCGCGCGGATATCCGCCGACCCCAAGGGCGAGATCGAGTGCGATCGATCCGCTCGGCACGACCTCGAACGCCATGCGTTCCTGGAAGTCGCCCATCTTCATGATCGATCCCTTACCGAATTGCCGTTCGATCTGGGCGAGGGCGTTGCCCAGGGCGATTGCCCGTTCGTCTTGCGCTGCCATTCTCTCTCCTATGGATTCAGATGCTATACGATCACGTTCTCTTATGCTGGTGACAAGTGTATGTCACACTTTGTGAAAGTGCTATCACACTTTCACGGAATCCGGGGCCTCGTCGAAGAGGGCTTGGGTAAATTCTGCGGCGACGAATGGGCGCAGCGCATCCGCGCTCTCGCCTAGGCCAATGAACTTGATCGGGATCTCCAGCGTGTCGACGATGGCCACGAGCACGCCGCCCTTTGCCGTCGAGTCGAGTTTGGTGACCACGACGCCGGTGAGTCTCGTGGTCTCATTAAAGAGCCGCGCCTGCGAAATCGCGTTTTGCCCGGTCGTGCCGTCGAGCACGAGCAGCGTTTCATCCGGCGGGCGGCCGAGCTCGCGCTCGATCACGCGCCGAACTTTCTTGAGCTCTTCCATGAGATTGGCCTTGGTTTGCAAACGCCCGGCAGTATCGACCAAGATCACATCGACGCCTCGCGCTTTTCCGGCTTTGATGCCGTCGAAGATTACCGACGCCGGGTCGGCGCCTTCGGCGCCGCGCACGATCTCACTCTTGGAGCGTTCAGCCCAAATCGCCAACTGTTCCGCGGCCGCCGCACGGAAGGTATCGCCGGCGACCAGCAACACGCGTTTGCCTTCGCCGCGCAGACGCGCTGCGAGTTTACCGATCGTCGTCGTCTTGCCGCTGCCGTTTACGCCGACAACGAGAACGACCGACGGCGGATCGCTGCTCAGTTGTAACTCCGCGCCCGGAATCGTCAGGAACTTTTCGACGTCGTGGTGGAATCGCGCAACGGCCTGATCCGTCGTGGCCCAGGCCTCTTGTTTGGCGACGGTTTTGAGGCCCTCGATGATTTTGGCCGTCGTTGGGACGCCGAAGTCGCCCATGATGAGCAGCTCCTCGAGGTCTTCCCAAAATTCCGGCGTGAGCGGCTTGCGCGCGAGGCCGAGGTTCTGGACCGCGGCAAAGGTGTCGCGGGCCTTGCCAAGAGACGCCTTGAGTCGTTGAAACCAGCTCACGGACCCCTTCCTTCACGAGGCAAGCATCGAACTCCTGTTCGTATTTGCCCCGCAAAGCTGAAGCTTTGTGGCCTACGCAACCGGGTCCAGGCCGGTGATGGTCGCGGCTTCCATCTTCACCCACTGCGGAGCGGCGCCGTCCACCCGCACCGGATACTCGAAGGTCACGTTGGGTTTTCCGATTTGATCGCGCATGATATCGGCTAGCCGTCCTTCGATGAACACGCGCCGGCCGGCACCGAACGGCGCATGGCCCGGCACGAAGTGAATCTCAAAGACCGCCGCTGAGGCCGCAAAAGCGTGTACGCTTTCGCCAAAGCAATCATGTACCGCCATCTTGAGCGCGGCGACGATCTGCGAGAAGAGGGTGTCGTCGACGCGGGCGTGGCGTTCGTCGAAACAACGCTCGCGATCGATCACGTAGCGTGTCGGCTCGACGCCGTCGATGAATTCGACGCTAAACTGACGACCTGAGATGTGCATCTCGAGGTTCCCGCCCATTTTGGTCAAGCGCACTTCGCGAATCCAATCCTTGTGATCGCGCATCGTCTTCGAAAGCCAATTCTTCTTCCACACGGCTATCCGGCGCGCTCCCGAAACGCGGCATCGACACGATAAACGTAAGCCAGCACTTCGGCAACCACGCTATACAGTTCGCGCGGGATGCTGTCAGTCACGTTCAGGCGCGCTAGTGCTTCGACCAGTCCTGCATCTTCATAAAGCGGAATGCCGCGCTCTTTGGCGATACGCACGATCGTGTCGGCCGTGATCCCGCGACCGACCGCGACGACCTCGGGCGGATCGGAGCTGAGCGGATCCCACTTCAACGCAGCCGCGGCCGGCCGTTTGAACACTGATTTGCGAAAATCGAAGAAGCGATTCACGCGCGCGTATCCCAGAACGATTTTCGTTCGGCGGGAGCGGACGACTGCGCGGATTCTGCCGGCACGACCCCGCCCGACGGCGGCGCAACGCCCGCGCCGATCGAGGAGATGCGGTAGCGCAACCCTTCCAGACGCGAGCGCAGGTCGTTCAACGTCGAGCGAAAGCGATCGGCGGCCGGCGTGGCTTGCGTTTTCACATCCACGCTCACGGCACGGCCGACGGTCTGCAAGTCGATGGCGACGGTTCCCAGTGATTTCGTGTCGAGAATGAAGGCGATGTGAAAGTTGTCTGCATCCATCGCGTCCTTGCCATTGGGCGCATCACGGGAAATGCGCAGCTGCACGGGTTCCCCGCCGTCATAGAAATAGGCCGGAAGCGGAATAGCAATGGATCGGGGATCGCTGCTCTGCGATGAGAGTACGTTGAGTTGCAGCGCGGTCGTCGCGCTAAGCGCGTCGCGCAACGCGCCGGCGATCTGCGGCGAGCCCTCGCGTGACGATGACGCAATCATCGCAAGGATCGCCGATTTCACGTCATACTCCATGGCCGCAGCGCGCTCGGCGACTTGCGCCGCAGCGTTGACTGCAACCGGTGTCGCCGGCTGCGTACTTTGCGCCTGCGTTTGTGCCTGCAGCTGCGCGGGTGTCTGCGCCGGCGCATCCGGTGATGGCTCGGCGGATGGCTCGGTTTGCGCGAGCGTATCCCACGCAGCGACGCTCTGCACGATTTTCGATTCGGCACCGTCGAGCACGTCGGAAACAAAGGTTGCTATTTGCTCGGGCAGCGCGCGGGAGTTGCGCAGATCGAAGCGCGCGACGAAGGCCAGCATCGAGCGCAGTGCCCCTGCGCTTTCCGGCGCGATTCGTGCCAGCAGCCCTTCGAGCCGTTCGTACGCTGCGGTGACACTTTGCGTCGCCGTGCTAACCGAACGAGCTGCCGCGAGCGTGGCCGGCGTAATCGGTACGCCTAGCCGCGTCAGCAGTTCGCCTTCAGGCGTTGAGGGCACGCCTTGACGCGGCACCGCCGCGGGAAGTGGTTGCGCTTGCGGCGAGGCGGGAAGATTCGAGGCCGGTTGAACGATCGGGGGCGCGACCGGGAAGCGGGAGCTCGGCGGTGCAGTGGGCGCTGCAGCACTTGGCGCGCTGGGCGGCGACACACCGCGCTGAGCTGCGGGAGACGCCTGCGCTGGTGGCCCCGCGGGTGGCGCCGGCGCGCTCGCGCGATTCGCCGCAAGCCGCGCCTCGACGTCGTTGCTTGCAACGACCTCTTCGATTTGCGCAGCCAATGCGCGTGCATTCGCGGCCAAGTTCGGGCGTACCGACGCGGCGACGAATACCTCGCGCGGTGGAGCAACGTTCGCGGGAATCGGCACCGACGGCGCAGTTGCCGCCGACGGCGGGGGAACAACGGGTGGAAGCGCGGTCGCAACGCTCGCACTCGGCAGCGCCGCACTCGGCAACGGCACCGCTACGCTGGGTGCCGGTGAGCTCGGAGCCGGCGCGATTTGGGTGCTGAGCACCGCGGTTTGCGGACCGTCGGTTGCCGGCGGGGTCAGCTCGGGATTGACGGTAGGAATCGGGTTTTCGGGATCGATCGTGCCCAGATTGCGAACCGTCACGGTTGAATTGGTAAAACCCGTCACTTGTAAGAGCAACGTTTCGCCGGGATTGATGCCGGGTGGAATCTGCGCCGCGACGGTTTGCCCAAGGAAGGAAAGGAGATCGGTGCCGCCCTGGGGCGGAAGAACGGTGGCTGCGATGACATCGCCGACCTTGACTTGGGCCTGGAGCGTCGCGACATCGGCTCCGAGGCTAAGAATTGCCTCGTCCATCGCGGCTTGCGCGTTGGCGACCGCCTGAGCAGCGAGTGCGGCGAGCGGATCGAGCCCCGACATTGATTAGCCTCTACGCGGTGAAGTCGATGAAGTGCTCGCCTTCGCCGGAGAGTCCGAGCGGCGAATCCGGCGTTCCATCGTCATTTTTGCTGTCGCGTCGCTGACCGGGCGTATAGCCCCCGCCGTTATTGCTGCCGTCGGGATTGGTGCGCAGAGACGTGCGCTCAGCGTGTTCGGCCTCTTTGACCGTTTCTTCGCGCTGATGGACTTGCGCGGCGAAGGCCGCCTGCGAAGCCGCTTGAGCCGCCTGCGGGGCCTGCTGGGCGACGCTAACCTGGGCCGCGTTTTGCGGGGCGGCCAGGTATGCCAGTTGCAGATCCGCGGGACGAATCGCCATGCTCGGGTATTTCCCCTCGGAGCGTCCGTTCTACTTTATTTTCGGCAGCTTCGGGGGCCGGCGCAGGTCGCCGCAAATATTTCTGTTTGATGGTGGGGTCGTCTTCGCGGTAGCCGAGGTCCGCGCGCAGCTCGCGCAGTCGCTGGCGCAAGTGGATCACGGCCTGCGCGTGAATCTGCGAGACCCGCGATTCCGAGACGCCGAGAGCGCCCTTGATTTCTTTGAGCGTTTGCCCCTCGAAGTAATAGAGGGTAATGACCGTGCGCTCTTGCGGCGGGAGATTCTCGACCGCGCGCACCAGCTCGGCGTGCACTTCGCGCGACTCGACTTCGCTCATGACGTCGTTGTCGTCGTCGCGGAGCGTGTCGACTAACGGGATCTCATAGCCCTTTTCGTTGGGTAGAAATTCCTCGAGCGAGAGCACGGCGGTACCGCGTACGCGCTGGATGAGCTGATCGAACTCTTTCTTCGAAAGCCCGAGGCGCTGCCCGACCTCGGCTTCGGTCGGCGCGCGGCCCAACTCGACTTCTAATTCTTGATAGGTGCGCTCGAGCTCGCGGGCGCGCTGGCGAACGGCGCGCGGTACCCAATCGAGCGAACGCAGGGCGTCCAAAATAGCCCCGTTGATACGAGTGATTGCGTAGGTCTCGAACTTCACTCCGCGCGCGTCGTCGTACTTTTCGATGGCATCGATCAAACCTAAGATCCCGTCGTTGATGAGATCGTTGATCTCAACGTTCGGCGGGAGATTAACAGAGATTCGACCGGCCACATACTTCACCAAGTGCAAATATTTGTGGACAATCTCTTCTCGTGAGAGTTCGACGCCGCCGATAACGTAGCTGCGTGGACTACGGCTCAGCTTCATGCAACCTCGTGGACGAGCATATCACGCGTCCGAGCTTTCGTATTCAGAGTCTCCAATCGCCCTCCTACTCGGCTGTGTCAGCGTTTTGCCTATTCTTCGTCAGCGTTCTGCATCCAATAGGTTAAGGCTTTGCGACGCCGGCAAGGCTGACCAATATCGGCGAGATGTCGTCTAGTGGGACTTCGCGGTCGACCAAGCCCTCCTTGGCGGCAGCTCGCGGCATACCGTAGACTACGCACGTCGCTTCGTCTTGACCGAGCACGTAGCCGCCTCGTTCTTTAAGTTTGCGTAAACCGCGGACGCCGTCTTGGCCCATGCCGGTGAGAATCACGCCGATTGCCGCGCGGCCGTAGGCCTGCGCAACTTGCGCGGTCATAAAGTCGACGCTCGGGACATGCACCGAAGAACCATCGTCATCTACCAGTCGCACCTCGGTCTCGCCCGTCCCACGCCGATGCAGTTCGACTTGCTTGCCGCTGGGCACGACGAGCGCCGTGCCCGCCTCGAGAAGCATGCCGTTGACCGCCTCGTGCACGGCGAGTTTGCTGAGCGCATTGAGCCGGTCGGCAAGCGGACGCGTGAAGCCCATCGGCATGTGCTGGACGATGAGCACCGGCAGCGGAAAGTTCCCGGGAAGCATGGGGACGACGTGGGAGAGTGCGACCGGGCCTCCGGTGGACGTACCGATCGCGACGATCTCGTATTGACCGGTCGGGCGCACTCGAGCAATCGGCGGCGGCGCGATGATCCGGGGAGCTTGTTCGATTGGAGGCGGCGCATGTACGATCGGTTGCGCCGGCTGGCCGCCTTGCCGCGAGACCGCACGGATCTTGGCGACCAGATCGCGCGCCACGTCGGTGATGTTGACGTAGGCAGCGTCGGGCTTGGAGATAAAGTCGACGGCGCCCAGCTCGAGTGCGCGGAAGGTCGTCTCGGCGCCCTCGCGCGTGAGCGAGCTGCACATGATGATTGGGATGCGGTGATCGGCGACGATTTGGCGCACCGCTTCGAGTCCGCCCATTCCCGGCATCTCGACGTCCATCGTGATGACGTCGGGGTTGAGCTGCAAGGCCTTGGTAATCGCTTCCTCGCCGCTACGCGCGGTCGCGATCACATTCATATCGGTTTCGTTTTCAACCATCGTCGCGATCGCTCGACGCATGAACGCCGAGTCGTCGACAACCAGTACGTTGATCTTTCCCACGTTTACATCACTTCCGTCGGTAGTAAATCGCTTTTGGAGTTACTACAGGTTCGTATTTGTCTGTCACCCGCATGATGGATTCCGCATGCCCAAGGAAAAGGTATCCTCCCGGGCGCAGCGCTCGCGCGAAGGCCTCAACGACACGCTTCTGCGTCGGCTTCTCGAAATAAATCAAAACATTGCGACAAAAGATCGCGTCAAATGTGCCAATCGACGCAACTGCGTGTTCGTCCATGAGGTTCAGGCGCGAAAACTCCACCATGTGCTTGATCTCGTCATTGATGAAAAAACCGCCTTCAAAGGGGCGGAAGTACCTCTGGACCATTTCCGGCGGTGTCGCGCGGAAGGAAAGCTCTCGATAGAATCCGGTCGAGGCGCGCTCCAGCGCGCGCGGCGAAAGATCGGTCGCGCGCAAAACCACGCCCGACGGTGCCACGCGACGCGTCTGCATCAGCATCATTGCGATCGTGTAGGGCTCTTCACCGGTCGATGACGCGGACGACCATACCCGCAGCGGTGTGCCGGCACGCTGCGACTCCTCGAGGACTTCGGTGACGAGCACCTCGAGCTGGGCCCGCTCGCGAAAAAAATACGTTTCGTTGTTGGAAAGGACCGACGCCAGTTCGCTCCACTCGCTCTCCCGGTCGGGCGACGTCGTCAAGAAGCGCTGATAGCCCGCGAAATCGACGACACGGCACTTGAGCAGTCGCGTCTGAAGCCGGCTTTGCAACAAAAACTGCTTGGTATCATCGTAATAGATACCAAAGCGCTCGCGGATCAAATCGCGCAACGTTTGAAATTCGTGTTCCGATATAGCAATAGTTGACAAGCGATCGTATCCGTACTAGGCCCGGCTTCGCCATCTAGACAAAAGAAGCCCGCGTCGCGAAGCGCAGCGCGCTTAAAGCGAGCGTAAGCCGGTCGAACGGCGTCCGCTGCGCGTCTTCCTTTTGAAGTGCGTCGGCAAATTGCGCACTTCCCGCGAGCTGATCGAACAGCAGGCCGTAGCGTGCGGGCCGCGCCTCGAGGTAGCGCATCAGCCGTACACGGTGTTCGAGCCGGCGCGTAAACCGGCTGCGAAGCCGCTGTGCATAGACTTGCGCGGCGTTTGGAGGGCTTGCACGATGTTCGCGCACCGCCGCGGCGGCAAGGCGCCCGCTCATCGCTGCTTCGAAGATGCCCTCGCCATTGGTCGCGTCCACCAGACCCGCGGCAGTGCCGCCGACCATCGCCGCTCCGGCCGCGTACTGTGCGCGCGGCCACCCTCCGTAGAGGAGATGTCCTTCTTCTTTAATCCGCTTAACATTCGCATTGGCATAGAGCCGCTCGCGCGTGCGCGCGGTAAACGCATCGAGTTCTTCGCGTAGGCGCTTTCCGTCGAGCTTGCCCACGAGACCCACGCCGATCGCCAAATGATCGCGCTTGGGGAACATCCAGGCAACGATTTGGCGCCCGTCGCGGGCCGGAAAATAGTGAAGCTCCAGGGTGCGATAGGCCGCGGGTGTCGCCGGACGATCCAGATACACGCGATATTGTAGCGTCGTCATCAGGCCGTCGCTCCAGCGCGGATCGCAAAACGCGCGATCGAAGCGCGCCGTCGCTCCCTGCGCGAAAAACACGTTGCGCGCGCGAAGACGCCGGCGTTCGCCCGAACGTAAATCGGCGTACTCGACAATTGACCCATCCCCGTCACGTTCGAAGGAACGCCAAAGCGACTGGGTGCGGATGACCGCGCCTTCCTGGACTGCGAGGCGCGCAATCTCCCCGTCGAGTTCTTCCCGCGTCGTCGTATGACCGGGGCCAAAGAAGATCTCGTGCTCGCGCCCACTGGGATCAAAGAGCGCGAGGCGCGGCGTATCGCAGTGAATGAGTTCGCGCGGCAGATCGAACGTGTTGCAGAAGCCGGGACGCAATCCCGCGGCGCAAACACGCTTTACGCCGACAACCGCGTCCTTTTCGAGCACGACGGTCTCGACACCGGATCGCGCGGCTTCGCGGGCGGCGGTTGCGCCCGCGGGCCCGGCACCAACGACGAGAAATTCGGTCTCCTCCAGCATGTCGAGGTCCTTGGTTGAGCTTGCGAGAACACCCTGCGCCTCATGAGCCTACCGGATCCCCGCAATTATTTACTCCTGCCGCTCGGGGAGCGCCAGCCCGACGAAATCAACGTCGTGGTCGAGATTCCGGAAGGGTCGCGAAACAAGTACGAATACGACAAGTCGCTCGATATCTTTCGCCTCGATCGCGCGTTGCATTCAGCGATTCATTATCCGGGCGATTACGGGTTTGCGCCGCAGACGCTCGCGCTCGACGGCGATCCGCTCGACGTGCTCGTGCTCGCGATCGAGCCGACGTTCCCAGGGTGTCTGGTCGCGGCGCGTCCGATCGGCTTACTGGAGATGGTGGACGGCGACAAACAGGACGACAAGATTCTCGCCGTGCCGGTCGGGGAACCGCTCTTCGACGAAGTCCACAACTACTCGCAGATCTTTCCCCATCAACTCCGCAAGATTTCGCACTTCTTCGAAACCTATAAGGCGCTCGAGGGCAAGCAGACGCGCGTCGGCTCGTGGCGCGATGCCGCATCGGCGCGCCGCGAGATCACCGAGTCCTACCAGCGCTTCACGGAGAAGGACTAGGCGGACCACCGCAGTACCGCCCTACCTTAAGCGGCGCCCCTTGGGCGCCGCACTGCTGCTTCCTCAAGGGACCTGTAAGTTACATGACGGCACAATACGCAATTGGGGCCGGGCTAATCGGTGGTGTGCTGGCGGTGCTGTACGGCATCGCGCTCACCTTCTGGGTGCTCGGTCAACCGGACGGCAACGCGCGCATGAAGGAGATCGCTGCGGCGATCCAAGAGGGCGCCATGGCCTTCCTCAAACGCCAGTACGGAACGATCGCAATCGTCGCGGTTATTCTGGCGATTCTGATCTTCATCGCCCCGCCGCTGGGTTGGGAGTCGGCGGTCGGTTTCCTGATCGGCGCGATCCTCTCGGGCGCAGCCGGCTTCATCGGCATGATCGTTTCGGTCCGCGCTAACGTGCGCACCGCCGAAGCCGCGCGTGGAGGCCTTGGGCCGGCACTCAATGTTGCTTTCCGCGGCGGCACCGTAACCGGCATGCTCGTGGTGGGTCTTGGGCTGCTGGCCGTCTCGGGTTACTTTGCGATCCTGCAATATTACGTCAACGCCGGCGACACCACCAAAACCCTCGGCGCGATGGTGGGCCTCGCCTTCGGGTGCTCGCTCATCTCGGTCTTCGCGCGTTTGGGCGGCGGTATCTACACCAAGGCCGCTGACGTCGGCGCCGATCTCGTCGGCAAAGTGGAAGCGGGCATCCCCGAAGACGATCCGCGCAATCCGGCGGTGATCGCCGACAACGTCGGCGACAACGTCGGCGACTGCGCGGGCATGGCCGCGGATCTCTTCGAAACGTACTGCGTGACGACGGTCGCGGCGATGTTGCTGGGGAACCTGCTCTTCGGCGATAAGCTCCCGGGCGCGACAACCTTTCCGCTCGTGCTCGGCGCGATTTCGATCGTTGCTTCGATCATCGGCTCGTGGGTCGTGGGTCTGGGCAAGGTCTCCAAGACGCGCATCATGGCCTCGCTCTATAACGGCATGATCGTTGCGGGTGTGCTTGCACTGATCGGTTTTTGGTTTGCAACGCAACAAGAATTCGCGGGTGCGAGTCTCGTTAGTGCCACGAGCATCTTCTTGTGCGAGGTGGTCGGCGTCGTGATCACCGGCCTCATCACCGTCATCACCGAATACTACACCGGCACGCAGTTCGGGCCGGTACGGAGCATCGCGCAAGCCTCGGTCACCGGACACGCGACCAACATCATCGCGGGTCTGGCCGTCTCGATGCAAGGCACGGCGCTTCCGGCAATCGTGATCGTGCTCGGCATCCTCGTGAGCTACGGTCTCGCCGGTATTTACGGCGTCGGCATCGCGGTCATGGCAATGCTTTCGCTGGCCGGTATCGTGGTCGCGATCGACTCTTTCGGTCCGATCACCGATAACGCGGGCGGTATCGCCGAGATGGCTGACATGCCCGAAGACGTGCGCAACGTGACCGATCCGCTCGACGCGGTCGGCAATACCACCAAAGCCGTGACCAAGGGCTACGCAATCGGTTCGGCAGCTCTTGCCGCGGTCGTGCTCTTCGCTTCGTTCTTGCAAGAACTGATCAAGGCGAAGTGCGTAGCCGGGGGCGGGCCGGCCTGCGCGGAAGGCGTCACGAACCTTTTTGCGATCGGCAATCCCTACGTGCTCTCAGGTCTGTTCCTCGGCGGTTTGCTGCCGTATCTCTTCGGCTCGCTTTCGATGCAAGCCGTCGGGCGCGCGGCCGGAGCGGTCGTGGAAGAGGTGCGTCGTCAATTCCGCGAGATTCCCGGCATCATGGACGGCACTGCGAAACCCAACTATGCGACGACGGTGAGCATCGTTACCGCGGCCGCACTCAAAGAGATGATCGTCCCGGCGCTCATTCCGGTCGGCGTGCCGATCATCGTCGTCCTGCTGGCGGTCTTCAATATCCTCAAAGGCGATACCGCGGCGCAACTGATGGGCGGCATTCTGGTCGGCTCGATCGTGACGGGGCTCTTCCTCGCAATCTCGATGACGACCGGCGGCGGCGCGTGGGACAACGCCAAGAAGTACATCGAAGACGGCCACCTCGGCGGCAAAGGCTCGATCGCGCATCAGGCCGCGGTCACCGGTGACACCGTCGGCGATCCCTATAAAGACACGGCGGGCCCCGCGATCAATCCGATGATCAAGGTGCTCAACATCGTCGCGCTCTTACTGGTCGGCTTCCTCGTTCATTAGCAGGATCAACGCTTCGCGTTGATCCGTGGCGTTCGGTGCGCTGACGCGCACCGATCCGCGGCGTAATAAGCGGGTGCCCTCACTGGGTGCTCGCTTTTTTACCAGAGGGTGCCGTCGGCGACCAAGATATAGAGTATTGGGCCAAGGCCCCAGACGATGCTGACGATGAACCAGATGATCTTCTTGCCCGACGACATGTCGTCGCGTGCCGCCAGATTGATCCACATCAAAATCATTGCAATCGGGTGCAGAATGATCGACAGTAAAATTTCGAGGAGAAGCTTCATCTCCTTACCTTATTCCGCAACGGGCATTTCGGCAACCAGGCCCTCTTCCAACGCCGCTGTGCGATCGACCGGCTCGACCGCGTTGTCGCCGGGACTCGTCGCCCTCCACGCCACCGCTGCTGCGACGACGAGCATCGCGCCCGCGAGGTACCACGCAGCGCTCGGCACGCGCCAGCTATGCAGCGAACTGATTGAATAGGCAAAGGTCCCGGTAAAGATCGTCGGACCCAGCAGCGTGCCCACGCTGCGCAAGAGATTGATCGCGCCCTGCAACTCGCCCTGCTCGTGTTTGCCGACGCGTCGCGTCATCATCGATTGCGAAGCTGAGCCGGCGATCATCCAAAGCATGTTGATCGGAATGGCGATCCAGAAGAGCACCTCGCTACCACCGTACATGCAGAAACCAGCCGCGCCGAAAAGCAGACCGAGCAACATCGCGCGGCGCTCGCCGATGCGATTGACCACCGGCTGAATCAGGAAAGCCGAAATGAGAATCGTGAAGACGCCCACGACGGCGAGGGAGAGACCGATGGTGCTCGTCTTCCAAGCGAACACGAGCATGGTATAGAGCACGAAGAGCTGCGGGAGCGCATCGTGCGCCACGTAACCGATCAAGTTGGAGATCGCAAGACCGGAAAGCTCGGCGTGGCGCCGCAGCATTTTGAACGAGCCAAGCGGATTTGCGCGCTTCCATGAAAAGGCATTGCGGTGCTCGGGCGCGAGCGACTCGGGTAACACGAAGAAGCCGTAGAGGAAATTCAGCAGACTTAAGGCGCCCGCGACCCAAAACGGCAGGCGCAGACCGTACACTGCGAGCATTCCTCCGATCGCCGGTCCGACCACGAAGCCGACGCCGAACGCAGCGCTGATCATGCCGTACGCGCCCGCACGTTTGTCCTCGGGCGTGACGTCGGCGATGTAGGCACTCGCGACACTGATACTCGCGGTCGTAGCGCCTGAAAGGATACGGCCGAGAAGAGCCAGCCCAGCGTCGGCGCAAGGGCAAGAATTGCATAGTCGAACGCCGTCCCGAGGTTCGAGAGCAGCACGACGGGACGGCGGCCAACGCGATCCGAGAGCGTGCCCAGAATCGGCGAACCGAAGAATTGCATCGCCGCAAAGATGGTCGACATGACGCCTGCGAGCAGCGAAGCGCTTGCGTAATTCCCGTGCGTGAAACTCAGTACCAGCGGATTGAACACCGGGACGATGATCCCGAGTGCGACCATGTCGAGCAATACGGTCACGAAGATGAAGAGCAGCGCAGCCTTACGCTTGTTGAGCATGTCGCCTTAGGGCTCGGTGAGCCAGTCGGCCGCCTTGAACCACAACTCCATTGCCGCGTTGACGCGCGCACGCTCCTCCGTCGCACAGTAGTCCATCATCGCACCGCGGTAGACCGCGAGCGACAGCGTGGCAAACGCTTCGGCTCGGTCGCTCGCAACGCCCCGGCGCGCCAGCGACTCCGTCAGCAGGCCCAGCCAATCGTTGATCCCGTGCAAAAAGTCGCCGTAGTGTTCGTCGTGAAGCGCTAGACCATACGCTTCAAAGAACAAGCGCGACTCACTCGCAGTCTCGAGATAAAAGTCCCACATGGCGCGGCGGAACTCGTCAGCCGACATCGAGCGGTCGAGGCTGGAAAATTTGGTGCGAAGGCGAACGCGATTGCGCGCGATGAGCGCCGCGATCAGATCTTCCTTCGTCGGGAAAAAGTCTTCCAGCGTATCGGCTTGCAAACCGAGAGCATCCGCCGCGTTGTCGATCGTGAGCCCGCACAGACCAATTTGGTCGACATACGGGCGCAGACGATCTAAGAGGTCGTCGCGTTCACGCAGTTCGGCGGTCGGATCCATCACCCACTCGCTGGGGTCGCATGGTCAAGCGCTTCGTACTTCCGGTAGACCGCAAGGTACGTCGCGCCGATGATTCCGATAGCAAAGAACAATAGGCCGTCGCCGATCACGTTTCCGATTACGCTGGTCGGTGGCAGCAGGATGCGTATCACCGCGCGCCCGACAAAGGCGCCGACGTAAATCAGCGCCGTTGCCCAGTTGGGACCAAGCTGCATGACGCCGTGCCGATCTGTTGCGGTAACCTGCGTGTGGTGACCGCGCAAGATTCCAAGTGGAACGCCGGCGGCGAGGCCCAGCACGACTGCCGCCGCAATCTCCCACACCGGCGGATTAAAGAAGGCAAGGCTCTCGTACACAAACGCGCCTGCGAGCACGATCAACACGCCGGCAAAGATCCACATTCGCGTGACGCTGATGCGCTGCGGACGTGACGAACGATAGAGTATTAGCGCCATTGCTACGAAATAAATCAGGATACTTTCGCGGTTCATGTCGGCCGTCTTTGGGCGAGCTTCCAACCAAGGCCTTTATAAAAAAAACGGGGCCGCTTGGTGCGGCCCCGTTCTGTATTTCCGGTCGAGGAAATTACTTGATCTCGACCTTCGCGCCGGCTTCTTCGAGCTTCTTTTTGACGCTCTCGGCTTCGTCTTTCGTGACGCCTTCTTTGACGGCTTTGGGAGCACTTTCTACGAACGCCTTCGCCTCGGTGAGGCCCAGGCTCGTGAGCTCGCGAACGGCCTTGATGACCTTGATCTTCTCCGGTCCTGCTTCAGACAGGATCACGTCGAATTCGGTCTTCTCCGCGGCCGGCGCCGCAGCCGCGGCGGCCGGGCCCGCAACCATTGCGACCGGGGCTGCGGCGGAAACGCCGTACTTCTCTTCGAGCTGCTTGACGAGGTCCGCGAGCTCGAGGACAGTGAGTTTGTCGATTTGATCGATGAGTTCGGCAACTGCCATGATAAATGAATCTCCTTAAGCGTTCGAACCCGCGGCTTCTTTTTGCTCGCGGATGGAATTGAGCACGCGGACCAGACCGCTCTGATTGCCCGAGAGGACGGTGACGAGACCGCGCAGCGGGTTTGCAAGCGTTCCGACGAGTTTGGCGATGAGCTCGATCTTAGGCGGCAGCGAGGCTAGGACGTTGACTTGCTTGGCGTCGACGAGCACGCCGTCGATGTAAGCAGCTTTGATCCCGAGCTTCTTGCTGTCGTCTGCGAACTGTTTGATCGCTTTTGCGGGCGCGACCGGATCGGCGCCTGCAAAAACAATACCGGTCGGACCGGCCAGATACGCATCTAACTGCTTGGCGATAGTTTCGCCGGCAGCGATCTTGAAGAGCGTGTTCTTGACGACGGCATAGGTACTGCCGTCCTTGCGCAGTTCGCCCCGAAGTTTCGTGATTTCTTCGACGGTGAGACCTTGGAAGTCAGTCAAGAACAAGTTCTGCGAATCGGCGAGCCGATCGCGCAACTCTTGTACCGCGGTTTCTTTACGTGCGGTTGGCATTGACGTTGTTGCTGCTTTCTTGGATTTAAAAAAGCGCTCCATCCGTCCGGAGGGCGCTTGAAGAAAGCCAAACAGCAAACGCTGCGGGAGATTCTCAGTCGCGCGCCTCGGTAGGGTTTGTGCTTCGCTCAAACCCGGACGGCGCTTCGCGCTCGTCCCAGTCTCAGCAGAACCCTCAATTAACTGCCCAGCGGCAGCCCTACGGTCTTCGGAGCCAAGGGGTAGACTACCACAGCGGGCCTCTGCGCGCAACCGGAGGGCCCCGCCGGCCGGCCGAGCGAACCGACGCCGATGCCCTTTACTCAGCCATCCACCCCAGATGAGGCGCTCGCCCGCCTGCTCGAAGGCAACCGCCGGTTCTACCAGGAGCAGCCGCAGACCGCGGTCCCTTCGGCAGAGCGTGTCGAGTTGGCCAGCGCACAACGCCCTTTTGCCGTCGTCTTAGGGTGTTCGGATTCCCGAGTTCCGGTCGAGACGATCTTCGACCAGCGGCCGGGAGATTTATTCGTAATTCGTTTGGCCGGGAACATCGTAACCACGGAAGGCTTGGCTTCGATCGAGTACGCTCGCGAGGTGCTGGGCAGTTCGCTGATCCTCGTGCTCGGACACACGAGCTGCGGAGCGGTGCAAGCCGCGATCTCTCTGGTCGAGTCCGGCACGGTGTTCCCCGGCCACATTGCGCTATTGGCCGAGGCGATCGCGCCGATTGCGCGCGACACGCGCGAGACGCAGGCCGACTGGTGGACGGCGGCAATCAAATGCAACGCGCGCGCCGCGAAGCTCGCTATCCTGCGCCGATCTCAAATCGTGCGAACGGCGGCGGCGCATGGAAGTCTGCGCGTCGCCGCCGCTCTCTACAATCTACACACTGGGCAGGTCGAGGTTCTCGACTAGCTCACTGCGGCCGGTGGCGAACCAGACTTCCGATCCTCTATAACGCGCAGCGGACGCAGCACACCAATCGCGAGCAACGCCGCCACGATATTGAAGACCCCCGCGACCGAGAGCGCAAGTGTCCAACTTCCCGTTGCCGCCGTGAGCACGCTCGCAAGCGGTACAAGTAGCGAACCCGTGCCTTTTGCGGTGTAGAGCATGCCGTAATTCGTCGTGGCATACTTCTGTCCGAATTGATCGCGCGTCGTCGCCGGGAAGATGCTGAAGATCTCGCCCCACGCGAAGAACACGACGCCCGAGAGCAGCACGAACGCAACCGGTGAATGGCCGAACTTCATCAGCGCGAAGATGCCGATACCCTCGAGCATGAAGGCGATGAAGAGTGTAAGCTCACGTCCGATATTGTCGGACACCCATCCAAGGAACGGACGTGTGAAGCCGTTGACCAGGTTGTTGAGCGCGAGCGTGTAGGTGAGCGTTGCGCCGGTGATGCCGAGGATCGTTACCGGCGTCTTGGCGATGCCGAAGTCCGTCGCGATCGGTCCTAGCTGCGCGACTGCCATGAGTCCGCCGGCTGCGACTAACGTGAACATCACGTACATCACCCAAAAAATCGGTGAGCGTAACGTCTCGCCCGGCGTGTAGTCCCGATTGCCTTGCAGCACCTTGATCGGACGCGTCTCCTTCACCGTCGTTGCGGGCGGCGTTACCAAAAAGAACGCGGCGATAATGACAACTGCGCCTTGCAGCAGACCGAAGGTCAGGAACGTCTGTTCCCAGCCGCTCGTCTTGACCATATTCGAGAGCGGAATGATTGTCAGCGCCGCGCCCGCGCCGAATCCCCCCGCCGTCAACCCGGCTGCGAGGCCCCGCTTTCCGGCAAACCACTTCAGTGCATTGCCGACGCAGGTGCCATAGACGATGCCGGCGCCGATACCGGCTAGGATACCGCCGATATAGAGCACCTCGAGCGTGGTGGCAAAAGAGTTGACGACCCAGCCGAGCGCAGCGAACACTCCGCCGATCATTACCATGCGGCGCGGACCGAACCGGTCGACGAGCGCCGCCTCGAACGGAACGAGCCATGTTTCGACGAGTACGAACAACGTGAACGAAACTTGGATCGCGGCTTTCTTCCATCCCATCGACACACTTATCGGATCGACGAACACTGTCCAGCCATACTGCAGGTTTGCGATCATCGCCATACAGACGATGCCGGCGACGAGTTGTATCCAGGGGTTACGCAATACGCTTTGTCGCGGCTGCGCCGCGGCGGTTTGAGCGGCCATTCATGCACCCTTTCTCACTGAGCCGAGAAGCAACATTTCCGAGTAATTTAGCGGCGAAGACTGATCCAAATCGTCTTCTTATCGGTGTAGTTATCCAAAGCGGTCTCTCCAAGGTCGCGACCCATTCCCGAGTCGCCTCCCAAACCGCCCCACGGCAGGCGCGTGTCGCTCTGCCCGTACGTGTTCACCCACACGGTGCCGGCACGAAGCCGCTGCGCCATAATGTGCGCGCGGACAACGTCTTTCGTCCAAACACCTGCGGCCAAGCTGAAGTCCGAGTCGTTGGCGATTCGAACCGCATCATCCTCATCCTTGAAGCGGATCACGGCGGCCACGGGACCGAAGATCTCCTCGCGAGCGATCTTCATCGAATTGTCGACCTCGGTGAAGACCGTCGGCTCGAGGAAGTACCCCTTCGTGCCGACCCGGTCGCCGCCCGACTTCAGGGTAGCGCCCTCGCTCTTGCCGGCTTCGATGTAGCCCATGATACTGTTCATCTGCTTCTGCGAGATGACCGGACCGATGTACGTTTTCTCGTCCTGCGGATCTCCGATCTTGAGGCTCTTCGACCGCGCGACCATTCGCTCGCAGAACTCGTCGTACACGCTCTCTTGCACGAGGATGCGCGAACCGGCCGAACAGACTTGACCGCTATTGAAGAAAATACCCGCCGAAGAGCCTTTGACCGCTGCATCGATATCGGCGTCTTCAAAGATCAGGTTGGGCGACTTACCGCCCAGTTCGAGCGTCAAACGCGTCACGAACGGCGCAGCATTCTCCATGATCAACTTGCCGACACCGGGCGAGCCGGTGAACGAGATCTTGTCGACGTCGGGATTTCGCACGATCGACATTCCGGCGGTCGATCCAGGCCCGGGCACGATATTGAGGACGCCCGGCGGCACACCGGCTTCGAGCGCAAGCTCGCCGAGCAACAGCGCGGTGAGCGGTGTTTCAGTTGCCGGTTTCATCACGATCGTGCAGCCGCAGGCCAGTGCCGGCGCGATCTTCCACATCGAGTTCATCAGCGGGAAGTTCCACGGGACGATCGCACCCACGACGCCCACCGGCACGCGGGCAATGTAGGTATGCGCGTCGGGACGGACAGGGACCACGTCGCCGGTGATCTTGTCCGGCCAGCCGGCGTAATATTCGAGACAATCGAGCATCGCCGGATAGTCCTGGCGGCGTACGGAGCTAATCGGCTTTCCGCCGTCCAGCGATTCGAGCATGACGATGTCGTCTTGGCGCGCACGGATAAGGTCTGCGAAACGCATCATGATGCGCGCGCGCTCGGAGGCTCGCATCGTGCCCCAAGGCCCTGCTTCGAGCGCGGCGCGCGCGGCCTTGACGGCAATCGCCGTGTCTTCAGGACCGGCAGACGCGACGTGCGCAATGATTTCTTCGGTCGCGGGATTGCGTGTTTCAAACGTCTCGCCCGAGCGCGCATCGACCCATTTGCCGTCGATCAACAACTTGGTCTGCGGAACGCGGATAGATGGACGCGGTGTTGCGGCAATTGCCATGATCAGATAACCCCTTCCGCGCGCAGGTTCTCGACCTGCGCGGCATCATAGCCCATGAGTTCTTTCAACAGTTCTTCGTTGTGCTCGCCGAGCAGCGGCGCCCGGCGGTATTCTACCGGCGAATCCGAGAGCACGAGTGGACATCCGACGGTGTAATAGGTTCCACGCTGCGGATGCTCGACCGCGGCAATCATGCCGCGAGCCCGCAGCGATTCATCTTCGAGCAATTCTTTCGTCGCCAAGACCGGCCCGCACGGAATATCGAGCGCGTTGCAGCGCTCCAGCACTTCGTACTTGGTATACTTCTGCGTCCACTGTTCGACGATGCCGAAGACCTCGTCAAGTATCGGCACGCGTGCCTCAGCCGTTGCGTATTTCGGATCGGTGATCAGCTCGGGTCGCCCCATCTCCTGACAGAGCGACTCCCAGATCTGCGGTTGGATGATCAGATAGACGTAGTCGTTGGGACCACCGGGCGCGCAGCGCAAGGCCGAACCCGGATGTCCGCCGCCCGACGCATTGCCCGAGCGCGGTACGACGCCGTTGAACGTGCGGTTGGGATACTCGCGAAGCGGACCGCTGGCTAGCCGTTGCTGATCGCGCATCTTCACGCGGCAGAGATTGAGCACCGAATCCTGCATCGTGCACATGACACGCTGGCCGACGCCGGTGTGTTCGCGTTGGTACAGCGCGGCAAGGATCGCCGCAACCGAATGGATGCCGGTACCCGAGTCGCCGATCTGCGCGCCGGTCACCAGCGGCGGACCGTCTTCCCATCCCGTTGTGCTCATCGATCCGCCCATCGCCTGCGCGACCGGCTCGTAGGCTTTAGCATCGGCATACTGCCCCGGGCCAAAACCCTTGATCGAAGTGTAGATCATACGCGGGTTGAGTTCGTGGATCTTCTCCCACGGAAAGCCTTGGCGATCGAGGACGCCCGGACCGAAGTTCTCGACCAGGACGTCGCACTCGCGAACGAGCTTGGTGAAGATTTCCTTACCCTGCGGCGTCTTCGTATTAAGCGTCAACGAACGCTTGTTGCCGTTGAGCATCGCAAAATACAAACTGTCGACATCAGGAACGTCGCGCAGTTGCTGGCGAGTGATATCTCCGCGTCCAGGCAGCTCGATTTTGATCACGTCGGCGCCCAGCCACGCGAGAATTTGGGTACACGATGGCCCGGACTGGACATGCGTCATGTCCAGTATGCGGATGCCGTCCAGTGCTTTTTTTGTCGTTTGTTCGATCATTTATACATCGTTTGGTTTTCAGTGCCCGGAGCATACGCATCGGGATCGAGCCACACGTTGATTACCGCGCACGTCCCAGCTTCGCGTGCGCGCTCGAGCGCCGGGCGAATTTGTTCGGGCTCACGAACGGCCTCACCGTAGAACCCGAGCATGTCGGCGAACTTCTCGAAATCCACGTCTCCGAGATAGTTGCCTACGTCGCCGCGCTCCTTACCGTACTTCTGGATCTGCCCGCAGCGAATCTGGTTCATGTAACTATTGTTCCCCACGATTGCGATGTACGGCAAACCGAAGCGCACCGCGGTTTGCATGTCGAATCCGGTCATCGCGAACGAACCGTCGCCGAAGAGCGCGACGACTTCGCGACTCGGATGCGCGAGTTTTGCGGCCATCGCGAACCCCGTGCCCACGCCCAGTGTCCCGAGCGGACCAGGGTCCATCCACAATCCGGGGCCCTTGGGCCGAACGACGTTGCCGGCGAAGGTCACGACGTCGCCGCCGTCGCCGACGAAGATCGAGTTGTCAGTCAGGAAGTTGTCGATCTCATAGGCAAGACGATACGGATGAATCGGCCGCGCGTCACTACGCAGTTTGGGTAAACGCGCTGCCACCGCGGCACTCTCTTTTTCACGCAGTGTCGCGACCCACGTGTTGCGCGCCGATGCGGCAGACGCGTTGCCCCCGGCGGCGTGCGTCACCGCAGCGAGTATCGCACCGACGTCGCCGACCAGTCCCAAATCGACGTCGCGGTTACGGCCAACCGTCGCGTATGACATGTCGATCTGCACGACGGTCTTGGCCTTGAGGCTCTTTCCGTAGCGCAGACGGAAATCGAAGGGCGTGCCGACGACCACGATGACGTCGGCTGCTTCGAAAGCGTCGCGACGCGTTAGCTGGAAATTCAGCGGATGATCGGGCGGCAGCGTGCCCCGACCGGCACCGTTCATAAAAGCCGGGATGTTGAGGCGCTCCACGAACTCGCGGGCCGTCTCGGTGGCGCGGCACGTCCAAACTTGCTGCCCGAGCAGCACGCACGGCTTCGTCGACGACGACAAGACATCGGCGAGCCGCTGGATGTCATTGGGATCTCCAACGCTCTTGGTCGACGCGCGGTAATGGCCGGCTTGCGGGATCACGGCCCTTTCCGGATCTATCTCATGATCGAGTACCGTGCGGGGAATCTCCAGGTAGACTGGACCAAACGAGCCATTAAAGGCCTCACGCGCGGCCATCGAAACAAAGTCCGCGAGGCGCAACGTCGTGGGCACACTCGTTGCGAATTTGGTGATCGGTCGCAGCATTTCGACGTGCGGCAGATCTTGCAGCCCACCCATCCGGTGCTGTGCAAGCCCGGCTTGGCCGCCGATCAACAGCATCGGGCTTTCCGCGCGAAATGCGTTCGCTACACCGGTGATCGCGTTGGTCGTTCCCGGCCCCGCGGTCACGACCGCGCATCCGAGGTTGCCGGTCATGCGCGCGTAGCCGTCGGCCGCGTGCGCCGCGACCTGTTCGTGGCGCACGTCGATGATTTTGATTCCTTCGTCGATGCAACCATCATAGATGTCGATGATGTGTCCACCGCAGAGGGTGAAGATCGTATCGACACCTTCCGAGCGCAACGCCTTCGCCACGAGATGACCGCCCGAGACTTTTTTCTCGGACGCGGGCACTTCGACCGCAGGTTGACTAGGAACCGAAAGCATTTTCGCCATGGACGACCCTTTCACAACGGGAGGTGATCAAATATCGTGAACGTGTGCGGCAACGTGCGCCGCCAAACCTAATGCGTGTTCGCGGACCAATCGCTCGGCGAGTTCGCCCTCGCGTGATTCGAGCGCCTCGATGATCTGCATGTGGTCGACCATCGATTGTTCGAACCGGTGGTCTTCGGAAATCGTGCGATGACGGATCGAGCGAACGTGAATCATAAGCGTTTCAGCCATGCGTGAAAGCGTAACCGAACGCGCTAGCTCGATAATGCGCGCATGGAAAGCCAAATTGGCATCGGAGTATTCGTCCAGTTTGGCGGCAATCGCGCCGTTCTCAAAAGTCGCGAAAATCGTGCGGAGCGAGGCGATCTCATCGTCACGCGCGCGCTCGGCGACAAGTCGAGCCGCCATACTTTCCAGCGCCGCCCAAACTCTGATGATCTCGACGAGTTCGTCGCGACTCTTACGAAGGATGAAGTACCCGCGACGCGGCACGCTCTCGACGAGGCCTTCGTGTTCGAGGCGCGCGAGCGCGTCACGAATCGGCGTTCGGCTCACGCCCAGACGCGCGGCCAAGTCGCGCTCGTCCAGGCGAAGGTCTTGATCGGCACGCTCGTAGATGTTCATCTCGAGCAACGCCGAGCGCAGCGCCGCATACGCGCGTTGCGCGAAACTTGCTTCGGATTCGAGCCGGACCAAACCCAATGCCATTTACCCACGCCCTCCTGGGGAGAGGTGGGATATGGTATCTGGTATACCAGTTCCTTCAACGCGCGCCAAGCACGATTCGGTCGCCGCATCGTGCGGCTGGTTCTATAGCTGTTCTAACTCGTCTAGCGTCTTAGGCCAATCGGCTTTGAGCAGACGCGAAAGCGCGCGGTCGGCCAAAACCTTGCCACCGGTTTGGCACTGCGCACAATAGTTCGTTTCGTTGTCGGCGTAGCGGATGCGCTGGACCGGCCGGCCGCACTGCGGGCAGGGTTGGCCGTAGCGGCCGTGCACGGCAAAGTCCTTGCGAAAGGCGGTGACGTGCTCGGGAAACGCTTCGTCCGCCTTACTGCGCAGGCGGTCGATCCAGGTTTGCAACGTGCCGCGAGTCGCCGCAAAGAGCCGCTCCCATTGGCCCGTTGTCAACTTTTGCGTCAAGGCAATCGGCGAAAGCTGCGCCGCGTGCAAGATCTCGTCGGAATACGCGTTGCCGATGCCGTCGACGATGCGAGGATCGGTCAAGGCACGTTTGAGCGTCCGGTTTTCTGCCGTCAGCGCTGCGCGAAACGCATCGAGATCAGCGGCAAAGACATCGAGGCCGCCGCGATCCGTTCCGGCGAGCGCCTCTTCTCCCGCGATCACGGAGAGCGATGCGCGGTGTTTTGAACCGGCTTCGGTCAGCACCAACGAACCGTTTGGGAAATCGAGTGCGGCTAAGCTGTTGCGACCGGTCAGCGCGGCCCCCGCCGCGCGCCAGTGGAGCCGCCCCGCGATCATGAGGTGCAGCACCAGCCAAAGGTCGTTATCGAGCCCGATGGCGATGCGCTTGCCGACGCGCCGCAGCAACACGACGCGATGCCCTTGCGCCTCCGAGACCGGCGGCTGCGCGGTTCGCAATAAAAACGGATTCGCGATCCGCACGCGCTCGAGCGTCTCGCCAAGGATGCGCCCTTCGAGCGCATGCAGGTACGCGACAATATCCGGAAGTTCAGGCACGGCGCGCGAGCGATACGGCAGATTGCACGCCGACATCGTCAAGCGCAATTACGCGTACGCGCGGGAACGCAGCGCGAGCTAAATCGGTCAGGACGTGCCCGGGAAGCGTCTCGACGAAGATGTTCGTGCCCATTTCGGCCAGCATCGTCGATGCGTCGTGCCAGCGTACTTCGTGCGCGACACCCGCAGCGAGATCGTCGCGCAAAGCGCGCGCGTCACGAATAACGCGCGGCCCAACGCTCCCCACGTACAAGACGCGCGGATCGCGGATCTCGATCGAGGCGAGCACCTCCTCGAGACGCGCCTGCACCGGTGCAAGCAACGGGCAGTGGGAAGGGACCGCCACGTCGAGCCGGTCTGCGCGGCGCGCACCGGCAGCTTTGCCCGCGTCGAGCGCCCGCTCGAGCGCCGCGTTTTCGCCCGCCACGACGCACTGCGTGGGAGCGTTGACATTGGCAACATACACTTGCGCTCCGTCGTCAAAGATCTCCGCAACGATCTCAACCACGTCGCGTTCGGGCAAACCGGCGATCACCCCCATGCCGTAACCGCTCGGAAAGAGCCGCTCCATCGTGCGGGCTCGCTCCAGAACGACGCGCAGCGCGTCGGCGAACGACATCGCACGCGCTGTTACCGCCGCGGCGAAACCACCCACCGAATGTCCGGCGACGGCAGGCGCGCAAACGTCGCGCTCTTCGAGAATCCGCGCCGATGCAACGCCGGCAACGAGCAGGCCCAGTTGCACGTTGACGGTCGATGCAAGCGATACGACATCGGCGCGCGCGCGTATATCGTAGCCGAGCACCGCCTGGGCTTCGTCGAAGACGCCGGCCGCCAGCGGCTCGCTCGCGATGCGAGCGAGCATATCGGGATACTGCGAGCCTTGTCCCGGAAAGAGCAGCGCAAGCACGCTACGACCAGCTATTTCTTTCGATCGAGTCCACAAGGAGCGTTGCGGCAAGCAAATCGGCAGCGCCGCCCGGAGAGGCACGCTGTGCGAGCAGCTCCGATTCAAGCGCATCAAATGCGCGCCGTCCGGCGCGTGTGCCGCTCCCGCCCGCGTCAAGCGTGGCCGCCGCTCCGGCCTGCATTGTGCGTAAGGCGGCCTCGCCGCCACGATGGAGAACGCACGTATCGTCCAGCGTGCGCATGATGGTCAGGAGCGCATCGACCCGCGCCACCGATTCGCTCGCGCCGCGCACGCGCGCCGCGCGCAGCGCAGGAAGCGCACGGTCGACCACGTGCGGGAAACCCGCCTGTGCTTCGCCCATCGCACCGGTTGCACCATAACGCGCACGTGCGCGTGCACCGTGTGAATCGAGGTTGCCGCGCGAGGGATCGGGCAAAGACGCGATCGCTGCAGCCGTTTGCGCGAGGGTGCGCGGATCGCGCGAGCCGGTCTGCGCGTGGGCCGCGAGCAAAAGCCCAAGGGACCAAATCGCGCCGCGATGCGTATTGACTCCACCGGTAGCGCGCAGCATCGCCGCTTCTCCATCACGCCCGATCGCTCCGAGGCGCTCACGCAACGTCGCATCCAACGGGGCGCCGCGCGCGGCGAGCGCCACCGCTTCAAATGTTTCGCCCAGCGTTCCGGCCGAACGCAAGAGCAGCTCGAGCGAAAGATCATCGTGCGCGCCGCTGCCACGCCGGTCGACGAGCGCCGGCTTGGGTGTCAATTCGGCTTCGGCAACGAGGACTTGCACGGCCGCCTGTGCTGGGGTAAACGGCGGCAAGATCCGCGGCCCACCGGGCGTCTTAATCAGCAAGTCGCCGCCGCGCAGGGCCTCGAAGAGCGCGACACCGTAGCCGTCCGCGAAAGCGACTTCGACGTCGATGCGCAGCGGCAAGTCGGCAACCGTGCGTCCGAAGGCGTGCAATTGCGCATCCATCGGCTGTGCGCGAACCACGACGTCGAGATCGCTCTCGTCGTGTAATGCGGGAACGCCGGTCGCAAGCTCAAAGCCGGCGGCACCGATCGGACCAACCGCCAGCGAGAACGCACGAGCTTCGCGCACGACGGCCTGTAGCGCGTCAAATGCGCCGTGGCTCCGGGCCGGCGCGTGTTCGGTCAGCATCTCCGGCGTGACGAGTTCCGCAATCTCATCGTCGAGCACCACTGCGGCAAATCGCTCTTCGCGGCCGGATCCGCGCACGCCGATCGCGACACCCCGGTCGACGTGGGCGCGCCGAACGGCCGCCCAGGGTGCGCGCCGCAAACTCGCCCCGGTCCACGCCGGGGCATCGCCGGTGATCCGCGCGACGGCAGACGATGTTAGGCGAACGAGGTCGTGCGGACGCGGCCGATCATGCATCCCACGCAGCCTGTAGTTCGTCGCGAACCCGTCGCGACAGCGCTCGCGTGTGCAACGCGGCGGGCGCGTCGAGTCGCTCGAGCGGATTGCGAAGGCCGAGACTGGGATTGCGCAAGACTTCTGCCAGCGCATGCACCACCACGGCCACATCCGCGTCGCTTGGCGCGCTTGGGTCGCTGACCGGAAAGAGACGATCGATCCCGCCGAGGGTCGCGAAGGTGCGAATGTCGCGCGCCGTCGCCGGAACCTCGCGCGCAACGCGAGCCAGATCCTCGCGCTCCATGCGCGTGACACGCGCGACGGCAGCCTCGGACATAACGTGGATCTCGATGCCCTCATCGTCCAGCGCGCCGATCCAACCGGCCTGCAACCCGTGACAGAGAAACGCACCCGAGATTGCTTTGCCGACGACGAGCGCGAGGACCGGATGGCCGCTGCGGCGCGCGCGAATGTAGGCGTTGGTCGACGCGGCGAGCGCGCGCTGCAAACCAACCGCTTCTTCCCGCGTGCCGAAAGATTGCCCAGGCACATCGACGATAGCCAGAATCGCACTTCCGGCAGGCGTGCCGTTTACCGCCGTGGCAAGACCGAAGCCCTCGTCGATGCCCATCTCGCCGTTGCGAGCGCGTGGAAAACGTCCATTGGGATCGGGAACGACCGCAACGGCGCGAACGGCATGCCCCTCGATCGACGCGTCCGCCGCGAGCACCGATGCGGGCAGTCCCGCAATCGGCTTGGCACCGGCAGTCAAACGCTCGAACCAGGCGCGTCCACGCACACTTGCGCTCACGGTTCAATTTCCATCGCGCGCAAGAACGAATCGCGTTCGAGCCGCGGATCGGGGAATGGCTGCGGAACCAGTGGGCCGAGTTCGCGCGGGTCTTCGAAAGCGCGCTCAACCGCGGCTCGAATCGCCGCGACGTCGTCGTTGACCAATTCGGTTGCGAAGCCTTGGCGGAAGCGCAACTGCCCGCCGGTCACGCGCCAGATCAGCGGGCGATCCGAAGAATCCATCTCGTCTAATCCCGACTCCGTTTCGACAACGTCGGGGCCGTTGAGGCCGACGCGTGCACCTTCGCTGACGATGATCTGGCTGCACAGTGCAGTCGAGAGCGAGAGTCCGCCATACACGCCGACGCGCCCCGCGATGACCGCAACCGCCGGCATCAGTTCGCGCAGAGCGACGATGCCGTCGCAAATCTCCGAGACCGCGAGAATGGCAAGATTGGCTTCCTGCAAGCGAATGCCACCGGTATCGAGTGCGAGCACCAGGCGAGTCGGTGTTCCACGCTGCGCATCTCTACGCGCGAGTTCGAGCGCACCGGCAATTTTTGCACCGCCGATCTCGCCGATCGATCCGCCGAGGAAACGCCCGTCGGTTGCGACCACGCATGCGCGCACTCCGCCGATCGTTCCGCGTGCGACGACCGTCCCGTCGTCCGATTGCGGAACGATTCCTTGCGCCTCGAGGTACGGCGAAGTGATGCGCTCAAAGGGACCCAGCAATTCGCGAAAGGTTTGGGGATCGAGTAGCGCTCGCGCACGGTCGCGCGCACTACGCTCGGCAAAGGATTCGGCCAGGAGCAAACTCACTGTGCGCTCTCCAAAGCTTGCTCCAAACGCAGCGACACAACGGCCGGCGTCGCGCCGAAATCGTTGATCTCGATCTGCACTGCGACTGGATTGCGCGTGAAGAACCGTCCCAGCACCGCTTGCCACGTTGCCGCGAAGCCGCTCACGCTCGTGCGCACGACGATCGAGGAGTGTCCCTCGGCCACCGGCTCGAGCAAAATCTCACAGTTACCCGATGCAACCACGCCGACGTGCGAACGTTGCCGTACTCCCTCGTTCGCTGGAAACTCATAGGTCAACGTCTCGATCATCACCAGCTCCTAAAACGCTTGGGCGGATCGTAGAGTCCGCCCGACCACTCGACTAAATCGCGCACCGAACGCGCGGCCAAAAGCGTGCGGTTGGCTTCGTTGCGTCTCACCCCAAGGTCTTCAGGGAAGGCGACGATTCCGGCTTGCCGCAAGGACTGGGTGCGTCGCTCTTCCGCGCCGAGACCGATCTTGGTGACGCCCGCGATTGCCGCCAACGCAGCGCGCCGCTCGTCGAGATCGCGCGCGCGATAGAGATACGCGATGCCTTCTTCGGTGACGACATGCGTGACGTCGTCGCCATAGATCATCACGGGAGCAATCGGAAATCCGGCGCTGCGTCCCAGTTCGATTGCATCGAGCCGCTCGACGAAAGTCGGGACCCCGCTCTCTTGAAAGGTCTCGACGAGCTGCACCACGATCTTGCGCCCACGCCGGATCTCTTCGTCCGAGGAGGTCATTTCGAGCCAAGCGGTGCTCGAGTGGCGGCGTCCCCGCGGATCGCTGCCGAGGTTGGGCGCACCGCCGAAACCGGCGATGCGGCCGAGGGTCGCGGTGGATGAGTTCGCATCGCGATCGATCTGCAACGTCGATCCAATGAACAGGTCCGTCGCATAAAGACCGGCGGCTTGGCAAAACGCACGATTGGAACGCAACGATCCGTCGCGGCCGGTAAAGAACACATCGGGACGGGCAGCAACGTAACGTTCCATGCCGAGCTCGCCGCCGTAGCAATGTACGCTGCGCACCCATCCGCTCTCGATCGCGGGAATCAGCGTGGGATGGGGATTGAGCACCCAATGCGTGCAGACTTCGCCGCGTAAACCGAGGCGCTCGCCATAGGTCGGTAAAATGAGCTCGATCGCCGCGGTATCGAAGCCGATGCCGTGATTGAGACTCTGCACGCGGTGGCGCTCGTAGATGCCGCGCAGCACGAGCATGGCCATGAGGATCTGCACGTCGCCGATCAGCTCGGGATCGCGCGTAAAGAGCGGCTCGATTTCGTACGGCTTATCAGCGACGACCACCAAGTCGACCCAGTCGCCCGGAATATCGACGCGCGTGCATCGATCGACGATGCGGTTGACTTGCGCGATCACAATCCCGTCGCGAAAAGCCGTGGCTTCGGCGATCGTCGGCGTCTCTTCGGTATTGGGACCGGTATAGAGGTTGCCGTCGGCATCGGCCTCATCCGCCGCAATCAGCGCGATGTCAGGTGTGAGATCGACGAAGTAGCGCGCAAAGAGTTCGAGATAGGTGTGAATGGCACCGACGCGCACGCGCCCGTCGGCGACCTGCTGGGCCAGACGCAGTGACTGCGGTCCCGAATAAGAGAAATCGACCAGTGAGGCAATGCCGCGCTCAAAGAGCGCGATATGCTCGGGGCGGCCGATGACGGATATGAGCAGATGCAGATCGTGGACGCGCTGCGGATCGACGCCGGCAAGCGCGCGCGAAAGAAAGTCAGCTTGCTTTTGATTGTTGCCTTCCAGGCAGACGCGATCGCCCGGCTCGATAAGCTGTTCCAGGATCGCGACTGCGTCGCGTGCCTCGAAACGGCCGCTGCGCACCAAGCGAGAGATGCGCGCCAAACGTTCGTCCTTGCGCCGGCGGCGCGTATTCCAGGCCGGGTTCACTCCGGGGGAGTTGCGCTAGGCCGAAAATCGTACCTGCAAGTCGTCGCGCGATCCGCTCAGCCGCAGTGCGTCCTCAAGCCCGGTGATGTGAAAGATTCGGCGAAGCCGTGAATCAGGCGGCACGACGACGCCGACGCGATTGGGTGCCGCATTCGCCGCCCGAATCAAAACATTCAAGATCGTCGAGTCCAAATAGCTACACGCCGACAGATCGATGACCAGCGGGAGATCGCCGGCAAGCTTGCTTGCGATAATTTCGTCAAACCAGGGCGCGGCCGCGATATCAAGCTCGCCCGTGACGGACAGGACCTCCGCCCAGGAAAGGGACTCACCCACTAGTTCTTTCCGTATTTCGGCTGCCATGATTGCAACAGTAGAAGAAGGCGCCTGCGAAAAACAACGTGTGCCGAAGAGAGGCCGACCGAGCTAGCGAGCCGCGAAAATGCGCGCGGCAGCCATGATATCACCCTGTATTTCGACTAGGGGTTCGTCGCGAAGAAGCACCGCCGGGACGCGGTCGCCCAGGTGCGGATTGCTTCCGTGAAACCACGCCCGGACGATATCCGGGTCGCGCGCGCTCAGAATCATTGACGCCACCTGCAACGTGAATCGCAGCACGTTGGGCCGCTGCGGTGCCCGCCCTTCCGTCCACTGGGCGACGGCGCGCGTCTCAGCAACGCCGCCAATCATTGCAACGGACTTAGAACCCAGTAGCCCGGTGAGCTCCTTGACGACCGCCTCGATCGGCATGGACATGGCGCGCTCGTGCGCCTCGCCGGGCGACCACTCACCCCGCGTTCCGCGGGCAAACTGCTCCGGATTTTCTCTCGCGCTCACAGCCGAAATCCCACCTTAAATCCCAGATGTAACCACGACCAATTTTTACCAAACAACCGAGCTTCCTGTCTATCTCCAAAAACCTGGACGTTTAAAAGCAAAAACCCCCGCAATTGCTTGCGGGAGTCCTCGGCTCGCTGGGGAGGGGCAGCCCCCTAGGCGGTGGCTTTGATCCGGTTGGGGTCGACCTTGACGCCGGGACCCATCGTGCTCGTGAGCGTGACGCTCTTGAGGTAGGTGCCCTTCGAGGCTGACGGTTTTGCGCGCACGATCGCGTCGAGCAGCGCGCTGACGTTCTCGAGCAACTGCTGCTCGTCGAATTGCGCTTTGCCGACGATCGTGTGAATGATCGCAGCCTTGTCGAGCCGATATTCAACCTTACCGGCCTTGATGTCGCGAATCGCGCCGGCGATGTTCGCCGATACCGTGCCGGCCTTGGGGTTCGGCATCTTCTGCGCGAGGATGCGCCCCAGTTCCTTACCGACTTGCGCCATCATGTCCGGCGTCGCAACCGCAACGTCGAACTCGGTGAATCCGGCCTTGAGCCGGTCGATCAGATCCTGATCGCCGACGATGTCGGCGCCCGCTTCTTGGGCGGCCTTGGCATTGTCGCCTTTGGCGAAGGCAATGACGCGCACCGTACGGCCCGTGCCGTGCGGCAAAAGCACGGTGCCGCGCACGTTCTGATCGCTCTTCTTCGGGTCGACGCCGAGACGAATGTGAATCTCGACCGTCTCGTTGAACTTCGCGTTCGCGCTCTTCTTCACAAAACCGATTGCTTCGGCCGGCGTGAAAAGCGCCTTCTTATCAAAGTTGGCCACGAGGTTCTTGTAACGCTTTCCGTGATGTTGCGGCATTACTCTACCTCCACGCCCATCGAACGAGCCGTTCCGGCGATAATCTTCTTTGCTGCATCAATATCGTTGGCGTTGATGTCGGGCATCTTCACCTTGGCGATGTCTTCGAGTTGTTTTTGGGTCAGCTTGCCGACCTTATTACGATTGGGCTCTTTCGAACCCGACTCGATCTTGAGCGCCTGTTTGATCAGGAACGACGCGGGCGGCGTCTTGGTGATAAACGTGAACGTACGATCTTCGTACACGGTGATCTCGACCGGAATGATCATGCCCGCCTGCGAAGCCGTACGTTCGTTGTACTGCTTGCAGAAGTCCATGATGTTCAGCGAGTAGGGGCCCAATGCAGGGCCGATCGGCGGCGCAGGCGTTGCCTTGCCGGCCGGAATCTGTAGGCCGATCTTGCCTACGACTTTCTTAGCCATGGTTTGTGTCTTTCGTTTGGCACGGTCTTGCTCTCGGCGCGTTCCGCACTACGGAAGACGTCGTCGCGCAACATCGTGTTGCACGCGCCGGTTACGGCTTCGCGACTTCTCGCCATCCTGGCTCCAGCCCTCAGCGCGAGTTTCCTTCGTTGCGGAACGCGTCGATCAGCGAATGCCTACCCCTCTGCATACTCGTGAGCCGGGGTGGCTCCCACGAGAAACCTGTCAGATTCTAGCTGTCTTGGCGCCTAAAGTAAAGCGGCTAGACTTTTTCCACCTGGAAGAACTCGAGCTCCACGGGCGTCTCGCGGCCGAAGATCGAGATGAGCGCGCGCAGGCGTTCTTTCTCGGGCTGGATTTCGTCGACGACGCCGGTAAAGTCGAAGAACGGGCCCGAGGTGACCTTGACGCGGTCGCCTTTGGCGAAGTCGATCTTGAGCTTGGGCGCTTCGATGCCCATCTGCTTGAGGATCGTCTTGACTTCTTTTTCTTGCAACGGCACGGGCTTTTCGCCCGGGCCGGGGCTGCCGACAAATCCGGTCACACCTTGTGTGTTGCGCACCACGTACCACGACTGGTCGTCCATGATCATCTCGACCAGCACGTAGCCGGGGAACACTTTCTTGGGCGTAATCTTGCGCTTGCCGTCTTTGAATTCGACTTCATCTTCCATCGGTACGAGCACGCGGAAGATCTTCTCGGCCATGTTCATCGAGTGAATGCGGCGCTCGAGGTTGGCTTTGACTTTGTTCTCGTAGCCCGAATAAGTATGAATGACGAACCAATTGCGGTTGTCTTTCTTCGCCGCAGCCGTTGTTTCGGTTGCGCCGTCTTCGTCGAGAACGACATCGGCATCCCCGGCTTCGGTAATGTCATCCTCGAGCGGGGGCGGAGTGGTCAGCTCGGCTTCCGGCTCGGCGATCGTTTCGACCGTCGTCGTTTCGTCGTCTTGGTATTCGCGTTCGATATCGGACATCATGATCAGATGTTATACGTGTGAAGCTGTGCGAAAAGCCATGCGAAGCCGTTGTCGAGCGCCCACGTAATGAGGCCCACGCCGATGACCAGTCCCAGCGTCAACACGGTCGCCGAAACCCACTCGTTGCGGGTCGGCCACGTCACACGGCGCAGCTCGGTGAACACGCCGCGCACGAAATCGCTGCCAGCTTGCTGCTGGCGGCTCGCTGCCGCGGACTTCTTTTGCTCGTTCACCAAACTTCTTTCGCTCCCGGGGTTTAAACTTGGCAGGGCGGACAGGACTCGAACCTGCAACCGGCGATTTTGGAGACCGCTACTCTACCAATTGAGCTACCGCCCTATATGCGCGCGGTTACTTTGTCTCGCGGTGTGCGCGGTGGCAACGGCAGAAGCGGCAATATTTGCTCAGCTCAAGCCGGTCCGTTGTCTTCTGCTTATTTTTTTGCGTGTTGTAGTTGCGGCGTTTGCACTCGTTGCAGGCCAGCACAACCATCACGCGATTTTCTTTTTTAGCCATCTTAGTTTACCACGCGACATGAAATAAACGGCCCGCAGGACCGTTCTTAGCTAACCGACTGTACCATAACCCCGCCCCGGCGTGCAACCTCTGGGGGCGGG